>OY969562.1:0-2997966 GCA_963701035.1 uncultured Solirubrobacterales bacterium | reverse complement strand
ATCCAGCCGCAAATACAACTGCGGCGGCGTACCAGTAAACGCAGACGGCAGCAGTTTGCTGGTTTCTTCATAGCACCTGGAATCGCGAGGGTTCGGGCTAAGGAAGAACACATGTGAGCCATCGGCAGAGACCGAGTTAGCCTGCGTACCAGCCTGTTGGGTTTGGGCGGTTGAGACCGCGCCGCAGGGGCTCGTAGGTTTGCCGTGTTCTTCAACATTCACCAAGCTGTAGTGCCCACCAGAGTATTCATACAACGCTTTACTTTTCGGGAGCTGTTCTTCAGCCGCCGGCGCAAAGTTGTGTTCTGAGGACTGGAAGAACAGCCGTCCAAGATCAGCAGACGCACCGACAAGCACGCTGGTGCTCGTGTGTTCGGGGAGGTTGTAGAGGGTGGTGTAGGGGCCGCCTGGTGCGCCGAACAGTGCAGCGGCTTGCTGTGCTTCGGGGTTGCCGAGTGACCCGATCTGGTCTTCGAGGGCGACCTCGGAGAAGTTCTGGTTCAGGAGTGGGTGCGCGCTCAGGCTTTGCGATCCGACGCCTGGGTCGGCTAGTGGTGTGTCTTGCCAGCCGGTGGGGGTGCGGGTGAAGATGTAGTCGTTGTTCCCCGCAGCCGGGTTGGAACCGAACGCTGTAGCGGAGCTGAAGAAGAACTTGTCGCCTTCTTCGCCTGGTACTTCGTCGGGGTACCCACTTTCAGCGGTGTCCCCAAGCCCACGTTCTGGGACTTCGCTTGATTCGCCGAAGAGGTCTTCGGCGTCGCCCTTGTCTGGTGGGGTCAGCATCTCATACGCGCGGCAGTCGGGTAGCCGGTCTGAGAGGCCGGAGTGCCCCGGGTTCGGGCAGTTGGCCTGGGGGGGGCCGGCGACGGCGGGGTTGCTCACGAACACGCCGGCGTGTTCGGTTTCCCCAGCGGGGTTGGCGATGAGGATGCGGTAGTCATAGGTGGTGTCTGGTGTTAGGCCGGATATAGAAGCCGTAACCGATTGGGGCGTTGCACCAGACAAAGTAGCCGGCGAACAAGGAACGGAATTCCCATACGAGGACGTGGGACCCCACTGGAATTCACACTTCGTAAGCGTTTCACCTTCAGGATTAACCACGGCTTCGATGGTGGCGTGATTTGACGCCACAACTGGAGTAGACGTACCGCTGATGGTCGGTTGGGCGGCCAGAGCCGGGGTTGCGGCAAACAAGAGAGCCAGAAAGGCAACGGAGATTACAGCTACGCCACGAGGGAACGGTGACCCACGCGTTGTGAGCTTGCGGGCAGCTGCGGGTGGAGACACTCGGTTCACGGCAGGGGCTGGCATTTACTTGTGGCCTTTCTTGGGCCTGGGGGCTTTGACGCACTTCCCATGCTTGTTGTGTACCTTGCCCTTCGGACACTTCGCCGGCTTCTTCTTCGCCACTGGTTTGCTAGGCGTAGCTGCGATAGCAGGAGAAATATTCGTGAGGTTGCCGGGGCCTGTGAAGGTGAGGGAGCTGGGGGTGGTTTCGGTGGGTGGTGGTGGCGGGGTTTGGCAGGCGTCGCCTTCACAGGCGGCGGCGCCGTGTGGGGCGGGGAAGCCGCCGTCGATGCGGGCGTCGTAGAGGTCGCCGGAGCTGTCGGTGTCCTGGGGTACGAGGCGGGCGTGGGTGCCGAAGAAGACGTCGTTCCCGCTGGCGTCGGTGCCGAGGAAGTAGGAGGGGCTTGAGTCTTGCCCGGAGCTGATCAGCGAGATTTCGCCTTCATGCCACTCATACACGTTGACCTCTTCGTCAGTTGCGGCTGCCGAGAGCGATTCGCTCGTATCAAAGAAAACGTAGGAACCATTGTTGGAGATCGCGCGCACCTCGTGGAACTCCGTGTTGTTGTCGAACAGTGCGCTTGTGATTGGGGCCGCACCGGTCGGGTTACACGACACACACAGCAAACTCCCAGTCGCGGCGTCGTAACGGTACACCTCAGCACACAGCTGATCACGGTTGTTATCGCCACCGATGAGCTGTGTGCAGTGCCCGTTGGCGGCCTGCGGGTTATAGCCGGTGACGTTCTCCGTCGCGTCAAACAGCAGATAGCCACCATCAGGCGTCGTCTGCCAATCAGAGTCCACGTTGAGCGGCTCACGGATGTTCAACGTAGGCATACCCGCGAGCGTGGCGTTGTACCAGTCCCAGCCCGAGACGGTCGTGATGTAGGTAGTGGTCGCGGTGTGCGTGTTGTAGCGGTACAGGTTGTAGTCGCCGTGTTCGCCTGGTTGTGTGGTGTTGAGTGGGGGTGCGCCGGGTGCGAGTTGTCCGGCGGCGGTGAAGTAGACGGTTGAGCCGTCTTCGGAGGGCACGACCCAGCCAACGCTACCCACTGCGTTGTGGTGCTCGCCGCCCGAGATCCATGTCAGGCCTTTGGTTTCGACGTTGTATTCGTAGAGCTCGGGTTCGTGATTACCGATGTTGAAATCGTCTTTTGTCAGCTCGCCACGCGTGACAAAGAACACCTGGTTACCGTTGGCTGAGGCGCCAGCGAACGCGACCACCTGCGGGCCATCAGGGTCGACCACCCCGGTTTCGGGCGCAGACACCGGAATCGTCGTCCGGCCATCCAGCCGCAAATACAACTGCGGCGGCGTACCAGTAAACGCAGACGGCAGCAGTTTGCTGGTTTCTTCATAGCACCTGGAATCGCGAGGGTTCGGGCTAAGGAAGAACACATGTGAGCCATCGGCAGAGACCGAGTTAGCCTGCGTACCAGCCTGTTGGGTTTGGGCGGTTGAGACCGCGCCGCAGGGGCTCGTAGGTTTGCCGTGTTCTTCAACATTCACCAAGCTGTAGTGCCCACCAGAGTATTCATACAACGCTTTACTTTTCGGGAGCTGTTCTTCAGCCGCCGGCGCAAAGTTGTGTTCTGAGGACTGGAAGAACAGCCGTCCAAGATCAGCAGACGCACCGACAAGCACGCTGGTGCTCGTGTGTTCGGGGAGGTTGTAGAGGGTGGTGTAGGGGCCGCCTGGTGCGCCGAACAGTGCAGCGGCTTGCTGTGCTTCGGGGTTGCCGAGTGACCCGATCTGGTCTTCGAGGGCGACCTCGGAGAAGTTCTGGTTCAGGAGTGGGTGCGCGCTCAGGCTTTGCGATCCGACGCCTGGGTCGGCTAGTGGTGTGTCTTGCCAGCCGGTGGGGGTGCGGGTGAAGATGTAGTCGTTGTTCCCCGCAGCCGGGTTGGAACCGAACGCTGTAGCGGAGCTGAAGAAGAACTTGTCGCCTTCTTCGCCTGGTACTTCGTCGGGGTACCCACTTTCAGCGGTGTCCCCAAGCCCACGTTCTGGGACTTCGCTTGATTCGCCGAAGAGGTCTTCGGCGTCGCCCTTGTCTGGTGGGGTCAGCATCTCATACGCGCGGCAGTCGGGTAGCCGGTCTGAGAGGCCGGAGTGCCCCGGGTTCGGGCAGTTGGCCTGGGGGGGGCCGGCGACGGCGGGGTTGCTCACGAACACGCCGGCGTGTTCGGTTTCCCCAGCGGGGTTGGCGATGAGGATGCGGTAGTCATAGGTGGTGTCTGGTGTTAGGCCGGATATAGAAGCCGTAACCGATTGGGGCGTTGCACCAGACAAAGTAGCCGGCGAACAAGGAACGGAATTCCCATACGAGGACGTGGGACCCCACTGGAATTCACACTTCGTAAGCGTTTCACCTTCAGGATTAACCACGGCTTCGATGGTGGCGTGATTTGACGCCACAACTGGAGTAGACGTACCGCTGATGGTCGGTTGGGCGGCCAGAGCCGGGGTTGCGGCAAACAAGAGAGCCAGAAAGGCAACGGAGATTACAGCTACGCCACGAGGGAACGGTGACCCACGCGTTGTGAGCTTGCGGGCAGCTGCGGGTGGAGACACTCGGTTCACGGCAGGGGCTGGCATTTACTTGTGGCCTTTCTTGGGCCTGGGGGCTTTGACGCACTTCCCATGCTTGTTGTGTACCTTGCCCTTCGGACACTTCGCCGGCTTCTTCTTCGCCACTGGTTTGCTAGGCGTAGCTGCGATAGCAGGAGAAATATTCGTGAGGTTGCCGGGGCCTGTGAAGGTGAGGGAGCTGGGGGTGGTTTCGGTGGGTGGTGGTGGCGGGGTTTGGCAGGCGTCGCCTTCACAGGCGGCGGCGCCGTGTGGGGCGGGGAAGCCGCCGTCGATGCGGGCGTCGTAGAGATCGCCGGAGCTGTCGGTGTCCTGGGGTACGAGGCGGGCGTGGGTGCCGAAGAAGACGTCGTTCCCGCTGGCGTCGGTGCCGAGGAAGTAGGAGGGGCTTGAGTCTTGCCCGGAGCTGATCAGCGAGATTTCGCCTTCATGCCACTCATACACGTTGACCTCTTCGTCAGTTGCGGCTGCCGAGAGCGATTCGCTCGTATCAAAGAAAACGTAGGAACCATTGTTGGAGATCGCGCGCACCTCGTGGAACTCCGTGTTGTTGTCGAACAGTGCGCTTGTGATTGGGGCCGCACCGGTCGGGTTACACGACACACACAGCAAACTCCCAGTCGCGGCGTCGTAACGGTACACCTCAGCACACAGCTGATCACGGTTGTTATCGCCACCGATGAGCTGTGTGCAGTGCCCGTTGGCGGCCTGCGGGTTATAGCCGGTGACGTTCTCCGTCGCGTCAAACAGCAGATAGCCACCATCAGGCGTCGTCTGCCAATCAGAGTCCACGTTGAGCGGCTCACGGATGTTCAACGTAGGCATACCCGCGAGCGTGGCGTTGTACCAGTCCCAGCCCGAGACGGTCGTGATGTAGGTAGTGGTCGCGGTGTGCGTGTTGTAGCGGTACAGGTTGTAGTCGCCGTGTTCGCCTGGTTGTGTGGTGTTGAGTGGGGGTGCGCCGGGTGCGAGTTGTCCGGCGGCGGTGAAGTAGACGGTTGAGCCGTCTTCGGAGGGCACGACCCAGCCAACGCTACCCACTGCGTTGTGGTGCTCGCCGCCCGAGATCCATGTCAGGCCTTTGGTTTCGACGTTGTATTCGTAGAGCTCGGGTTCGTGATTACCGATGTTGAAATCGTCTTTTGTCAGCTCGCCACGCGTGACAAAGAACACCTGGTTACCGTTGGCTGAGGCGCCAGCGAACGCGACCACCTGCGGGCCATCAGGGTCGACCACCCCGGTTTCGGGCGCAGACACCGGAATCGTCGTCCGGCCATCCAGCCGCAAATACAACTGCGGCGGCGTACCAGTAAACGCAGACGGCAGCAGTTTGCTGGTTTCTTCATAGCACCTGGAATCGCGAGGGTTCGGGCTAAGGAAGAACACATGTGAGCCATCGGCAGAGACCGAGTTAGCCTGCGTACCAGCCTGTTGGGTTTGGGCGGTTGAGACCGCGCCGCAGGGGCTCGTAGGTTTGCCGTGTTCTTCAACATTCACCAAGCTGTAGTGCCCACCAGAGTATTCATACAACGCTTTACTTTTCGGGAGCTGTTCTTCAGCCGCCGGCGCAAAGTTGTGTTCTGAGCTCTGGAAGAACAGCCGTCCAAGATCAGCAGACGCACCGACAAGCACGCTGGTGCTCGTGTGTTCGGGGAGGTTGTAGAGGGTGGTGTAGGGGCCGCCTGGTGCGCCGAACAGTGCAGCGGCTTGCTGTGCTTCGGGGTTGCCGAGTGACCCGATCTGGTCTTCGAGGGCGACCTCGGAGAAGTTCTGGTTCAGGAGTGGGTGCGCGCTCAGGCTTTGCGATCCGACGCCTGGGTCGGCTAGTGGTGTGTCTTGCCAGCCGGTGGGGGTGCGGGTGAAGATGTAGTCGTTGTTCCCCGCAGCCGGGTTGGAACCGAACGCTGTAGCGGAGCTGAAGAAGAACTTGTCGCCTTCTTCGCCTGGTACTTCGTCGGGGTACCCACTTTCAGCGGTGTCCCCAAGCCCACGTTCTGGGACTTCGCTTGATTCGCCGAAGAGGTCTTCGGCGTCGCCCTTGTCTGGTGGGGTCAGCATCTCATACGCGCGGCAGTCGGGTAGCCGGTCTGAGAGGCCGGAGTGCCCCGGGTTCGGGCAGTTGGCCTGGGGGGGGCCGGCGACGGCGGGGTTGCTCACGAACACGCCGGCGTGTTCGGTTTCCCCAGCGGGGTTGGCGATGAGGATGCGGTAGTCATAGGTGGTGTCTGGTGTTAGGCCGGATATAGAAGCCGTAACCGATTGGGGCGTTGCACCAGACAAAGTAGCCGGCGAACAAGGAACGGAATTCCCATACGAGGACGTGGGACCCCACTGGAATTCACATTTCGTAAGCGTTTCACCTTCAGGATTAACCACGGCTTCGATGGTGGCGTGATTTGACGCCACAACTGGAGTAGACGTACCGCTGATGGTCGGTTGGGCGGCCAGAGCCGGGGTTGCGGCAAACAAGAGAGCCAGAAAGGCAACGGAGATTACAGCTACGCCACGAGGGAACGGTGACCCACGCGTTGTGAGCTTGCGGGCAGCTGCGGGTGGAGACACCGGGGTTGAAGACATTTTTACTTCTTGCCCTTGTTAGCCTTCTTCGCTGCCCCGTAGGCCTTTCGAGCTGCCTTTTCGCATTTGGCTCGTGCGCCGCCCTTCTTTTTGTGGCAGGCCGCGAGGGCTTTGGCGAGCTTTTGGGCCTTCGTTAGGGTCTTGACCTTGGCGCACCCGGTCACGCCGATCGGGGTCGACTCGTGGATCGTGGCTCCGTTTTGGGCCACGAATTCCGTCGGTATCGCCAATTTGCTCGTACAGAGATTGGCATTCGCTGCCAGGGCGCTGTACTTGCCTTTGGGCAAGATCAATTCGAACGAGGTCACCGGTTGATCTGGCACAGCTTTGAAGGTGCTCGAGGTGATCCCGGCCTTCGAGATGAAGGTATTGCCAGTCAAGATGATCTTGACCCCGTAGCCTTGGAGGACGATCTCCAAGTCGGGGAAGGCTTCTCCTCCATGGCTGACAAAGTAGGCCGGACCTTCCAAAGGAACAGGAAGAATAGGAGTAATTGCCTTTGCCGAGCCAATCACAGAGGCAGCAGGACAAGCGGCAGGATTGGCAGCAAATACAGCAGCCGTGCAAGCCTTTTGAAGAGTAGTCAAACGGCTAGGTAGTTGCTTAGGCAATTCAACTTTGACCTGCCTAATATTCGAGAACGTACCTTGAGGAGCACTTGGATACGCGAGACGCACATGGAGACTTGCTCCATTTGCTTTGGATGTTTTCCCTGAGGTTTCTGCCTTGAAGACCGGCTTGAACGCTAGATTCGCACAATCGGCGGCCTGGAACCGATTCGACACCGTCACTGGATCATTGTCAGCCGCATTCGTGGGATCAGCCCCGCCTCCAATCACCGTCGCCGAGATGCTCGTCGGCGCACAACTCGTCGGGTTCAACGTAAAGTTCGGCCGACTGATGTAGACACGGATATTGCGAAGGTGGATGACGATCCCGTCGATGATGTGCGGGATCTGATCCGCGGGCCCGGCCGGGATCGTAACCGCCGCCGTTTCCGGATTGATCACCAATGGCAAGTGCACGACCACGGTCCCCAGATCGAACGGGCCAACCTTCGCCGATGTGACCGACACGATCGAGAACGGCGCCCCTTCAAACGGACCCGCCAAGTAGACCTTCCCGGGCGTCTGCGCCAGCACCTGTCCTACACCGGCTTCCGCGATCGAATGCCCAATTTCACTGTCCGACGGACACGACGGATGTACTTCCTCTTCGGCGCCGCTTACCGACCGCGCCAGCGCGATATCCGCTTCCGAACAAAACGGCACGCCCGTCAAGTCCGCCGTCAACCCCGCCGGCAATGCCGACGCAAAGCCAGTGATCTCCTGTTCACCATCGTTGCGACTGATCTTGAGATCAACGGGACTGTATGCGCCCGCGGCGTTGTTTACCGTGCCCGCCACGACCTGCGGAGCAAACGCCGGCACACCACCCGATGGACACAAGCCGCCACCAATGCCGTTCGGGATCTCGAACAACGCCGATACCGGGATACCCGTGCCCAGTGCAGACCATGGTTCGAGTTCACCCGTCGCCCTGTATTCGCCGCATGTCGGCGGCGTGACGAGCGGCGAGGTCTGCCCTTGGCGGAAGCTCAACGTGAAGTCGGTGAACGGGAGTTGTGGGTTCTCTGGGAATACCGTCCGCAACTGCCCCGTCACAAGATTCGGTTCGACCTTCCCCTGCGAGCGCACGATAATCCCTCTATCTGGGATCTTCGCCACGATATACAACGCGATCAACGACCCAAAGCGATTTGCGAACGGCTGCGCCACATACAGTGCCCCGGTCGCTTCCTCATTGATCCCTGGGCTCTTTACACGCACCGTCCCGATCTTCGAGTCGTTCGGGCATCCTTCGCCCTGTAGCGATGACGCCGTTTCCGATTCCAGCTCTGCTTCCGTGCAATAGCCCAAGCCCGCTGCGGCCGACGGGTTCAGCGTCATCCCTTCCGGCAAAGTCACAACCGCGCCCTTCAAGTTCGCAGACGCCAACCCATTGGGATTTTCATATGTCTGCGGCACTTCCAACCCAACGTCCAAGCCAGTCGCTGAATCCGCCGAACTCGTCGTCGGTTCGACCGTGAGGCTCGGATCCATCGTCAGGTGACCACAACCAGACACGACCCCAAACGGCATCATTTCACTCGCGGGCGCTTCGGTCGATTGCTGTTCCCACGATTCCGCTTTGAATTCTGCTTCCAGGACTTTCCCCGAGCAGCTTGTCGGGTTGGTCAAGAATGGAAACACAGCACTACCCGCGGCCCCACCCACATCAATGCAGGAGCCGGCACCATTGTCGCAGTACAACCCGCGCAGATAGTTGTGGAGCGGCGCATTCGGAACACCCCAGATCGTGAGCACGACGCTATCGAGTGCGGCAGTCGTCTTGGTGTCGTGAAAGGTCGTTTCCAGACCCTCGTCGTGTTCGCGAACCGAGACGTCTGCCTGTACTCCAAAGATCGCAACATACAGCGCGAGCTTTGCGGTCGCGCCGGGGTCAGGGGCGAGGTTGTAGACCGGCGTTATTACTTCTCGCGGCCGCCCTTCCTGCTCGAGGTAGACGGTCGCGCTCCCGATCTGCGTGTCGACAGGACACTGATTAGGCACAGTGTTTGAGAAATATGCGACGGGACACGCGGGAGTGTCGACGAGGTCACCGGCGAAGCCAGGTGGGAGATTATCGGTCGTGTTCTTCGGAAAGGCAGCGAGAGAGCCACCCACATTGATGGTGTTGAACGCGACCGTTGTCGTCAGATCCGCATGCGCGCCCGCCTGATGAGTTGACAACGCGGTATTCGCCGAACCCGGGGAAATGCCAAAGTTGGCAGGCGTCGAACTAATTTCTGTCACGGTCGACTTGGTGACTTCGGGCGCGCCTCCTCCGGAGACCGTAACAAGATTTGTTTCTGCACCCGCTTTTCCGGTTTCGACAGGGATCTTAAGTTTAAGGCTATCACCAGGCGCTAGCGGTTTCGAATATGTGCAAACAAGCCCGCTACAACTAACCGCTGCCCCCATGATCTGCTCAGCAGCGCTAGTCACCCCACCAGGAGCCGTGAGACTCGCTGGAAGCGTATCGGTGATGGTGATCGGAATCGTACTCGAGCTAGGCGCACCACCGGTATTTGTAACAATGACCCGATAGAAGTTTTTGCCGCTAGGGTCATTAGGGGGCAAATTGGTAGGTACCGAGGTAGCACTTATCGTGAACTGTGGCTCCAGTGTTTCGGCGAGCGCCGGCGAAGCCGCCACAGCTAGGAACAAGACAGTGAGGGTCAGGAGCGTGGTTAGGGCATAGCTACGCCACGGAGCGCGTGGTGACCGACGGCCAGTGAGCTTGCCTGCAGAGGTTAGTGAGGTGACAGGCATTTACTTACTCCCCTTCTTCGTCGGGCCATAGGTGTTGCGCGCTTGCTTTTCGCATTTTTGGCGCTTGCTTTTCTGCTTGTCTTTGTGGCAGCTCTTCAAGGCTTTCTGGAGCTTCTGAGCCTTTGTGAGCGGTTTCGTACCGGTGGGGGTCGGAATCCCCTTGTTTTCCTTGGCTTCTTTGGCTTGCGCTTCGGCGATCGTGGTGAAGGGGATTACCGCTGGGAGCGAACTGGGCGTCGTCGACCCGGTGGTCGGGACTTCTTTTTCGGCTTCGTGTGGGGGTGGGGGTGGCGGAGCAGCTGCCGTCGTGAACGTGTGTTTCGGCCCGACGGTTCTGCCCACCGAGTTGACCGCTACAAGCGCGTAGTCGTACGGGGTGCCCGGCCTCAGTTCGGTCACTTCAACCTTCGCGACCCCCTGGGGTTCGTAGCTCGAGCCGGCGCTCGCTTCAGGCGTGCTTTTGCCCCTTTCATAAGGGTTGCCAGTGACGGCTGCTTCTTCGTATGCCGCCGCTTCTACGTAGGCGACGTGGTACTTGGTTTCCGCGCCCGCGGGGTTGACTGTCCCCCCCGAGAAGGTGGCGGTGGTCTGGGTGATGCTGCTGGCTTCTGTGGGGGTGAGGGCGGGGAGGTTAAAAGTCGTGAATGGCTGGACGGGGTATTCAGTCGTGCCCGATTCGTTTTCGGCGACGACGCGGTAGTAGTAGGTCGTCGCGGGTTTGAGGACTCCGGTGGGAGCTTCAACGACATGTTCTTCGAACGCCGTCGCGATCGTACCCGGGGCGCTCGGGACCTTTACGATCGGGGCTTCGAGGACCCCACTTCCGTTTTCTTTTTCTGAGTATTCGAAGGTGTATTTCGTTTCCTGATTCTCAGGGTTGATCGTCGCGTCCAGCGTCGCGCCGACGCGACCCACGCCAGAGACGCTCGCACTGTTGATCGCGGGCGCCGCGGGAGGTGTCGTGAAGCTTTCGGGCGAACCCACCTGCGAGCCGTACACGTTCGAGGTCACGAAGCACACCGTGTATTCCTTGTTCGGATACAGCGGCGGCACGGCCCCGTACACCCCGGGATTTTCCCCGCTGGGCACTTCCCACGCCTCGACCGCTTCGGATTCCCCACTCCCGGCTTCGATCGTGGGCGTGCTGCTTTCGCCGGTGCATCCAGCACCGTTGGCGACCAGTTTGTAATCAAAGAACCATTGCGTAGTCACGAAAGCGAGCGTGAAGTGACCTTCGAACCGCGCGGACGTTCCGGAGGTCGGTAGCGGAATGCTCGTGACCGGCGCCGGGACGGTCGCGAAGGAGCGCACCACCGGGTCGATGGTTGTACCCGTCGGGTTTTTCGCCACAACACGGTAGTAGTAGATTTCTCCCGGCGCGAGACCGCTCACAGCGACACTACCCGTCTGGCCGCCGAAACCTTCGAGTTCAGTCGCGCCCGTGGCTGTTTTGGCGCCTGTGAGGGCTTTGTTCGTGGCGTATTCAAACTTGTACGCCGTTTTCTGATAGTTGGGGTTGATCGCCGCTTCGAGCGTCGCTTCGGTCGCTGTGACCGCAGACGCGTTCTCGCTTTCGAGGAACGGGGCTTCGGCGGTCAGCGTCGTGAATTCTTCGCTCACGCCTGCTTCTTCGCCCGTCGTGTTCTTGACGACCACCCTGTAGTGATAGGTCTTGCCAGGTTCCAGGCCGGTCACGTTCAGGCTGACACCCTGTTCCCCGCCTTCCAAAGCGTTCCCCTGTTCACATTCTACTTTGTGTTCAGAGACACTCGTCTTGCCATATTCGAAATGGCATTCGGTCGGTTCTTCCGCGGGATTGGGGTTTTCCGCAGCTTTGACCGTCGCTTCCAAACGCGCTTCAAACGGCGTCACCGAAGGAACGCTCTCGCTCACCACTCCCGGCGCCGCCGCGAGGGCGGGGGCCGCCGTGAGGGCGAAGGCCGCAAGGGCTAGAAGTGGAGCTAGGGCATAGCTACGCCACCGAGCGCGTGACGAGGAACGGTCAGTGAGCTTGCCGGCAGCTGATCGTGGTTGCACACGCTTTACAGGCATTTTCACTTTGACCTCCGGTTGGTAATGGGTGTCGTGCTGTGGAAAGACTGAGGTGAATCGTTACAGGCGCCCAGCACCCCAAACATGGGAACCACGAGGCTCAAGGCGGACAGGGGCCTCACTACCATCTTGAATGCTTTCCTTGCCCACATTCCACCCCTCTCCTCTCCCGCTTCCAAAAACCAATTTCGTAGAAGAACGGCCCCAGATTCGTTGTCTGGAGGGCCTTTCTTGACCTTGACTGTTTACCATCAGGTTGCTTTTACTGTTTTCACTACGGTCCTACTTCACTTCGGTACTGCCTTTACTGCGTTACTGACCCACCTCCGAAGAGGTACGGCCCCTGTCCACCGATCCGCTCTGTCCCTACTAACACGCGGGGACGCAGCTCGGCTGACGACAAGATTTTTGAGAGCGAGGTGGCACCGAGGTTCACGCCGGTCGTCGCCGCGAGGCGGTCCCGTCCGTGTCCACGTGCGCATCCCCTGCTTCGTATAGGTGATCCCTCTCCGTACGCGCCCTCTCCGGCGCTTCCCTCTGTTGACCCTACAGTCCGGCGGTCCTGCGGTATTTCGATCCGGCGGTCCTACCCCACTGTCTTCTACAAGCCTAAACACGATCCCGAAGCGCTAGTTGCGATCGGTACGTCTTTAGCTGGCGCTCAGACTACTCCGCCCGAAACACAAAAGTCAAGCCCCAAGCGTAAGAAACTTCAAAAACCCCTCATATGCAGGACATTTACAAGTATACCAGCCGCTTAAAACATCCCAGCCCTTCGTAAAGCCCGCTTCGCGACGTAACCACGCGCCGGACTACGCCCGGCTCGTGGTAGGAGGGAAGTAGAAGATGAATAGTTATGTTGGGAAGACGAGCTGGTTAGGGACAGCTACGCAACTCGGCTGGGTGGTTACCCTTGCGTGCTTGCTTGCCGGCTTTTGCGTGCTGTGAACCCTTGGTTGTTAATCCGCGTAAACAGTTTGGGCGCTGTTGTGGGTCCCTGATGGGTCCTCCTTGAGCGTCGCCGGCGTGGCATCTTCGGTCTCGGGATGCGAGACTGCCTGGTCGTTATGGCTGATCGTCCTGAAGAGCTCGAGCTCGTCGACCGGTACGTCGGTGCCGCCGAACTTGCGCATATGTACACGTTCGATCGATATCGCCATCTCGTCGAACTCGGCGTCGATCCAGAGCTTGCCCGCAGGCTGCTCGCACAGTCCGCCGCCATCGCCCTTCAAGAAATCCCGGCACTCCTGCGTGACTGGCACGTGCTCGAGCGCGAATGGTTCGAGGTGGAGTTGCTCGATCCCGGCAAGCTGGACCGTACGACCCAAGCCCTCAAAGCCCGCTTCGCCGAGCTCGACCCCGCGCTGCGAGCGCTTCGTGCCCGCCAGGACGAGATCGTCGCCGAGCTGGTCGACCTGCTGAACCGGGCCCGGCGACCCTAGAGCACTCAGGCCGCCGCGAGGCGCTGTGCGGCTACCAGCTCGTAGTTCGCGGCGGCCATCAGCAAGGCCTCGCGACTCGCTTTGAACTCCCTCTGCGCGGCTTCCGCACGGATTCTGGCAGCTTCTGCCCTCATCTCCTCGGGCGTCTGGTTGCTCTCGAGGATCGCCTTCTCCAAACCGTCGATCAGCCACTGATCCTCGGGGTTCAGCGTCGGCCAAGTCAGAGTTGTCATGGGCCTCATTGTACCGAACCTAAAGACTTTGTGTCAATTGTGCGCCGGCACTTGAACACGAACGTGTGTTCGGGTAGGCTTGCCCCATGATGATTTTTTGCACTTCGATGATGGTGAGGCGATTTGACTCGCCCCGCCACCGAAACCAATTTCGATTTCCGCCGCTCGCCCCTCGCCGGGACTCCGACTCGCAACCGTCGCGAGCACGTTCCGTTTCGCGGTCGGGGCTTTTGTTGCCCCGCGTCACCCTCCCGGGCAACCGACTCCCACGTCTGGCCGGGCGCGCCCGCAGCGCGTTCCCCAGCTCGAGACGTCTCCCGGCCTGTGACCGAGCGAGCCCTCTTATGCCCCTATCCCCTTTGCTCCTGGGTGCTTCCTCTCTCCGTTGACCCTGCTGGTACTGCTTGTGCTTCTTGAAACAACCGAACCCAGCCTAAGTTGCGGTGGGCTCTCCAGCCGTCGTTTAAGGCTACTTGATGTTTGCTGGGGATGTCAATCGATCAATGCCGGCGGGGGTTTTGGGGGGGCCCTGAATCGGAACCTAAAGATTCTGTGCCAAATTTGCGCCGGGCCTTGATGCGAACACCTGTTCGTGTTAGGCTTGCCGCATCGTGATCGATGGAGTGCTCCTCGACCGGACCTTGACAACTGAATAAAAAGGGCATGGAGATGGGGCCGTCGCTACGAACATCCGGCCGGCTTAGGGATGAGCTGTGTAGTTTTGGGTGTGCCTGCCGGGCTCGGTGAGTGTGGTGGGTGCCGGTGTCTTCGTAGCGAGCCCGTAGGGCGAGCGGAGAAGACGCCGGGTGGTGGCGTCCGCCGCCCCCGCGAGGGTGCCGGTGGCGACGGGATGACCCGGGGACGAGTCGGCCCGAGTTGGTGCCTTTGCGTAGACCTGTCTCCCGCCGCCACCGCACCGGATGCCGCCGTGACTTCATAGAAGCCTGACTTTGCTTGACACAGCTCTGTCCGACGGCCTCCACATCACCAACCAGACGATGAGGAGACAAATGATGATCGCAGTTGGAGTGGACACCCACAAGCACGAGCACCTCGCCAGAGCCCTCGACCACCTCGGACAGGCCCTGGGGGGTCTGACTATCAACGCGAGCCTGGCCGGCTACATGAAGCTCACCCAATGGCTCAGAACGCTCGAGGGAGAAGTTGTCGTTGGGATCGAGGGCGCCGGCAGCTACGGCGCCGGACTTTGCGAGTTTCTCCTCGCCGAGGGGATCACCGTGGTGGAGGTCGAGCGTCCCCGCCGCCAGGACCGCCGAAGGGGGAAGTCCGACGAGATCGACGCGTTGATGGCCGCGAAGAAGGTGCTCGCCGACGACGGGCTCTCCACACCCCGAGCCGGCGGCACACGCCAAGCACTCGCAGCCTTGCTGATCGCGCAGCGCACCTGCAAGGGCGAGCGCACACGGCTCCTCAACCAGATCCAAGCACTGAACACCACCGCACCCCTCGCGCTGCGCGAAAGGGTCGGCGAGGGCAACGGCCGCGACCTCGCCCAACGACTCATCAAGATGCGCACCCGCAACGACCGGCCCGCAAGCGAGCACCTGATCTTCACCGTTATGCGTGACCTCTCCCGCCGAGCGCAAGAGCTCGCCGCCCAAGCCAGGACCTACGAGCACGAGCTCACCATCCTGATCAGCTCCCTGGACCCCACACTCCTGCAGGAAGACGGAGTCGGCCCGATCTCCGCAGCCAAGCTCCTGGTCTGTGACCCCAAACGCCTCAAGAGCGAGGCAGCGTTCGCGCGCTGCAACGGAACCGCCCCCAAGCCCGCCAGCAGCGGACAAACAATCCGCTACCGCCTCTCCCGCGGCGGCGACCGCCAAGCCAACAACGCCATCCACACCATCGCCCTGCACCGAGCCCGCCGCGACACCCAAACCCGCGCCTACCTCGACCGACGCACCAGCGAAGGAAAGACCAAACGCGAGGCCATGCGCGCACTCAAGCGACACCTCTCCCGCCACCTCTACAAACAACTCATCAACATCCCCCTCACCTGAAAAAAAGATGCCCTTGACACAATAGAAGCGTCTACGCAACTGGGCTGGGTGGTTACCGGTTGCGTGCTTGCTTGCCTGCCGTTGCGTGGCGTCTACCGACGGTTGTTATTCCGCGTAAACGTTTTGACCGCTGTTGGTGGTCCCTGAAGGAGTTGATCTGTGGGCCTGGCCGAAGCTACACTTCGCCCACATGCCCCGCAAACGCAGAGCGAACCCACGGGGCCCGTGGACCGCTGAGGAGATCGCCCGCAACGAGCGGGTCGCCCAAATCCGGGTCCAGCAGGACCGCGCACGTGGCGTGAGCGCCAATCTAGAGGATCTGGTCAAGCTAACCCGATTCGCCAACCGTTTCGCCGAGGCGTTCCGCCATGCCAGAGGCGCTTGATCCGGTCCCTCTCCTCCCAGGACCTCGAAGACCTGAAACGGCTCGGCTGACGTAAGACCTGCTGATCGGCGACGGGCACAAGGGACTCATCCGAGCTGCTCAAGTGACGGCATATATACGACTTGACGGCACGGGCTGGATAGGCTACCGTGGTGGTTAGCACCAACGACGGAGGGATGTGATCACGCGATGGGCATAGCCGCCGCACCCAAGTTCACACTCAGATTCCGCAATAGGAGGACGCACGAGATCCTCGGGTTGCTCGCCGAGCGCTTTGGGATATCGAAGAATCAGCTGGCGGAAGAGATGCTCGAGCGTGAGCTGCAGGCCGCGGCGCTGCTGTTGGAGCGCGATCTCACCGGCACGATCGAGCTGCTGCGCCGCTATCGCAAGGACGAGCATCTGCAGGGTGCGATCGCCGAGGTGGCTCGCGCGGAGGCAGAGGAGGACGATCCGCTCCCGACCAAGATGCTGACCTCGGCGCACACGGTGGATGCCTACGGCGTCGCGGACGCCTTCGCGTAAAACTCATGCCAACGGCTTGGGAGGAGCCGCGCGGTTCGGAGCGGCTGATCGAAGCCAACGTCCAGCGCGTCCTCACAGAGATCGCGAGCGTTGCGGGCGAGCGCCGGCCACCGACCGTCGCGCAGGCACAGCAGTGGCACCGGGCGCTCTATGACGGTATCTCCAGGCCGTTTGACTATTACGCCGGTGAGATCCGGGACAGCGACCAGCGTTTCCCCGAATTGATCGGCTACGAGGTCCGCGTCGGGCGCAATCCCGGGGCGCCCTCCGCGATCGTTCCAGCCGAGCTCGAGCGCTTCGAGCGGAGCGCACACCGAGCCTGCGCGCTGCTGGACGCCGAGATCGCACCCGCCGCCGACCCGTGGACGCTCACACCGAGCCAGCTACACGGCGTGCTGACCCTATGCGCGGTACTACACGGCGAGTGGATACGGATCCATCCCTTCGCCAACGGCAACGGCCGCACCGCGCGGCTATGGGCCAACTGGGCGGCACTGCGCTACCAGCTGCCGCCATTCGTGACAATCAAGCCCCGTCCCGGCCAGCCCTACGCGGCCGCCGCAATGGCCTCGATGCGCTCAGACCACCAGATGATGACCGCCGTATTCGACCAAATGCTCCGCACCAGCCTGCAAGCACTGGACTGAGCGCCATCGCGCTCCGAGGGCGGCGTGGCCTCTGTCTAGGCGTCGGTGCTCGTGAGGCGCTCGTAGAACTCGCTCACGCTGACCTCGTCCTGGCCGACCATCGCGCGCTCCACCCGCTCGGTGTCCTCCTCGAGCCAGCGTTGACGTTCTTCGATGTACCCGTCCATCTCCTGGACGCGCCCGTCGAACTCTTCGGCCATTTCCTGCCCGACCCAGCCCGGCATCAGTCCCTTTCGCCGGATGGTGAGCTCTCGACGCTGTGCCCTGAGCTTGCCGATCATCTCGCGGTGCCCGACGATCCGCTCTTCCACGCGTTGCACATACTCGCTCTGGCGGCCACGGCGATCCTCGGCGGTCGCGTTGTACATCGCCTGCCTGGCGGCGACGAACTTCTCCCACAGCTCGTTCTCGTGACGCCCGGCGTGACCGGTCTCACGCCAGCGGACCATGATGTCGGAGAACTGACCCTTGGCGATCTCGTAATCGCTGATCGAGCTCAGTTTCTCGGCCTCGGCGATCAGCTTCTGCTTTGCAGTGGCTTTCGCCTTGGCGATCCGGGCGAGCTCGGCAAAGTGCTTGGTTCGGCGCTCGTGGAACTGATCCGCCGCGGCCTTGAACGTCTTCCAGAGCTTGTCGTCTTGGGCGCGTCCGGCTGAGCCGGCGGCTTTCCAGCGCCGATGAAGGACGGCGAGCTCTTCTCCGGCGGCGCGCCAGTCCTCAGATTGGGCGAGCAGCTTGGCGTCGCGGACGATCTTCTGCTTCTGCCGACGAGCTCGCTTCTCGCGGCGTTCGTGGCCGTCCGCGGTAAACCCCTGCGAGGTACCGACGTAAGTCATTCCCCGCCGCGCGCCCGCTGTGCGATTTAGGCGTACCTTTGGCATAAGCCACCTCTATCGACGCTACTCGATCTCGGCTGGGCCTGTCAAGCCCCAACGGGTCGAAGCTCGCTTGCGACACGGACACGATGAGCGTTTTCGCGCCAAGTTTTCGGACGTTGGCCCGGAAACATTGGGGTTCTCGCCGGAGATCGCAACTTCCCCTTGAAGGCGAACTTGTGTCCGGTTAGAACGATCGGCATGGCGAAACGGAACCCTTATCCCAGCCGCTGCAACGTGTGCAAAGCGAAGATACGCGCCCTCGAGGGCATCGTCGAGGCGTGCGACTCGCCGCCCGGGTATCAGATCCTCTGTCCCGAGCACATGCCTGTCGGTGTCCTCGACCCACCGCGTCCGCCCGACGCCTCGAGACTACCGTCGATCCATCTCGGGGACGAGCGCTTCGAGCGGTGACCGTGCGTAGGTTTTGACGATGGCTTGTCCAACCTGTCGACGGCGCTCGGCGCTGCTCGCGGCGAGCGCTCCCGCGATCTCGCAGCTGTCGTTCACGCGCCACGGGCTGCTCGACATGCTCGCACTCCCAAACGAGCGACTGCTCCGCGCCGCCAAGGTCGAGGACCCTGGCGGGCTCATGCGCCGCCTGCAACCCCCGCGCCCCTGCGAGAGCATCCCCACCGCGCTCTGCCGGCACGACACCGGCTACCCCCTCGCGCTGGCGCAGTTGCCCTCCGCGCCCGCGGTGCTCTACGCCACCTGCACGACCGAGCGCCTGCGCCAGTTGCTCACCGCGCCCACCGTCGCGATCGTCGGCAGCCGCACTCCGACCGACTACGCCAGGCAGATCTCCTTCGAGCTCGCACGCGAACTCGCCGCGGCCGGGGTCACGCTTGTCAGCGACACGAACACCGGCCTCGAAGGAAGCGTCCACCAAAGTGCGTTAAAGGCCGGCGGGAACAACGTCGCCGTGATGCCCGGCGGTCCTGAGGTCGCCTTCCCCAGCGAGTACGCGAGCCTGCAGCAAGAGATCATCGCCCGCGGCGCAGCGGTGTCAGAGCTCCCGCCCGGGTTCCGTCCCCATCGCTGGACCTTCATCGCGAGCCAGCGCACGATTGCCGCGCTCGCGGAGGTGATCGTGGTCGTCGAGGCGGGTCACTCCTGCGCACTGCTCACCGCGCAGATCGCCACCAACCTCGGCGCAGAGGTCGCCGTCGTACCGGGGCGCGTCACCGACCCCGGAGGCCACTGGTTGTTCGAGCTGCTGCGCGACGGAGCCCACCCAGTCTCCTGCGCACAGGACGTGCTCGATCTGTTCTAAGCGACACTCCCCGCCGGCCATGCTTTCGCCAAGTCGTATTCAGCGCTCGTGCACAGCGACGACGTTCGAGCTTCCCGCCAAGAATGGGAAGGCGGCTTCGTGGGGCGAGAGGACGCGGAAGCGGTAGACGATCGGGCCGGGGAACTTGAAGCGATAGGACGCGTGAAAGCGACCCTTCGCATCGGTCGTGATCGTGCGGAATTCGATCCATTCTCCGCCAGAGCTTGCCTCGAGCACGAGCTGCTTGCCGCCCGGCGGGATCGGCGCGCCGTGCAGCGTGCCGCTGAAGACGATCGTGTGACCGACGCTCGTCGTGCGCGGCGTAATCCGCAACCGCAGGCCGGCGTGGACGCGCAACGTCAGAGACGCCGTGGCGGCCGGGATCGTGTCGTCGACGTGGCTGTCGTAGGCAAAGCGCAGCGCGCTCGAGGAGATGCCCTTGGGCAGTGTCAGCGTCCACGCGCCCGTCGGGCCGGTGCTCACGCTCGCAAGCGACGCCGCCTTCGCGCCCTGATCGGCCGCGATCGCGCCGACGTCGAGCAGCGCGCCGGAGATCGGCTGACCGGTCGCAGTCGTCAGGCGCCCGCTGACGCGGTCGGCCTGCCCGTAGCCACTCGTGCGCGTTGCTTTCGTCGTGCTCGTCCAGCGCGCGGTGAGCTTGGCCTGGTCGGAGGCGTTCGTGCCGTTGGGCGCGCCACGCACAGCCGCGGGGCTGCCGGGGCCGATCGCGCCGCCCGTGGCACTGGCCGCAAGGACGCCCGCGGCGGCGGTCGACGGTGGGCCGGCGGTCGTGATCGTGCCGTCATACGCCACCGCCTGATCGCCCGCGGCGTCCGTGACCAGCACCTGCAGATGATGCTGCCCCGTGGAGATCGCGGACGTGTTCACGGTCAGGCTGACGTTCTCCGTCGCGGGACATGGCTGTGGCGCGGCGAACGCCATCGTCGCGCTCGACGCCGGCGCAAGGTTCACGCACAGGCCGCCATTGTTGTTGGGCACCTTCTGCGCAAGGAGATGGCCGTCAACGAGCACGGTGGCGCTGTAGACGCCGCCACCGTTGTCCGAGGCGGTGAAGGTGATCGTGTCTTCTCCCGTGAGCGTGCCGCCCGCGAGCAGCGACCCCGTGACGTTCGCGACCGTCGGGACGGTCGAGTCCAGCAACGTGAAGCTCCCACCGCTGACGTGAGCTTGGGCCTCGAAGCCCGCGGCGTTGGAGCCGGGACATTCGTGGTTGGGTTCCGAATCGCAGCTGACGCCGAAGACAACCCAGTTCACGCCGCTCAGTTCGCCGGCGCCCACCGTAGTCGTGGCCGCGCCTTTACCGAGGTTGCGATAGTCGTAGGTTGGGTCGCTCTCGCCAGTGTGGTTGACGTACACGTCGCCCATTCCATTGGCGCACTGATTGCCCTGGACCGAGCACGGCCCGCTGTACGCCTCCAGCTGCAGGCTATAGCTGAGGATCGCCAGCCCGGCCGGGACGGAGTACTTCATCGTGTTGCCGTTGCCGTTGACGTAGTTGCCGCGCGGGTCGGGACCCATCGTCAACCCAAACGACCCCGCACCTCCATTGGCGCAGCTTTCGCCGAAGGTGATGTATTCGCCGCTGGACGTTCCTTCGGTCCAGCCTCGCCTGCCGATCCCACTGCCGGCCGCGTCGTGGCAACTCAGAGCCGTGAACGTGCCCGCGGATGCAAGCGATGGCGCCGCGAGCAGGCACGCGGCGGCGGCCAGCAAGACCGCAACGAGCGACATTCCTCCGGTACTCCCACGACCACGACCAGGCATCTCCTCCACCGACAAGTTGCGCATCTCCTACCTCCCTTTCAAGAGCATTCCATATATGCGCCTTCCCCTTATACCGACGATCCCGCCCAAACGGGACAAGGCCGGGCACTTCAACCGCGAGCGGGCATTAAAAAAGACACCCAAGGTCACTTTCGAGGGGCAGATCGGTCTCAGGGCCCAAAAAAAGGACCTCCCGGCAAGCCGTGGGGTGTCTCGAACACGAGACGTCCCACGACCTGCCCTAGAACGAACAATGGCCCCGCCACCCGAAGGTCACGAGGCCTCTTTGCTGCTGGTGCCGATCGGCGCCGCTGCTGCGAGATGCGGCTACTGCTGTTCCTCGACGTACTGCTTCTCCACGTAGGCCGCCCACTCTGCCGACGCCGCCTCGAAGCCCTCTCGCTCTTTCCCGACGCACTCCGGGCAGACCCAGTACTCGGGACCCGTGAGGGCCTCTTCCCAGTCACGAATCGGCCTGAGCTGGCCAGACTCCTGCTTGCACCACTCGCACGGACCTTGGATTTGAAATCCCGACAGGGTCATCTCGTTGCTCCTTGTTTTTGATTTTTGATTTGGCCTAGAACGACAAAAACCCCGTCACCGGGGGGTGACGAGGCCTCTTTGCTGCTGGTACTGCGGTGCTGCTGTGTGCGGCGGGGTGCGGCGGGGTGTGGCGGGTGCTACTCGTCGATGAGGGGGAATCCCGGTTGAGGGTTGAGGATCTCTCGCAGTGGATTCACCACGATCCGCTCCTCGGCTTTGCACTCCTCGATCGCATCGAGCAGCTTTTCCTCGATGCTCCTCGTCTCGGCGAAATAGATCACCGCCTCCACATACCTGCACCTGGCCCAGGCGCGGCAGTTCGCGATCAGCTCCGCCTTCGCCTTGATCGTCAGCTCCACCTCGATCGCCACCGGCAACGGCGGCGTGGCTGGTGTGTCTGGCGATGCCGGTGCGTCAGGCGTGGCCGGTGTGTCTGGCGTGGTCGGTGGCCAGACCACCAGGTCGGGGGAATGAGATCGCCTTCTGCCGGTACCCCGTATCTCCACGCTGGCCAGCCTGCGGCCCCGCTCGCGCTCATCCCGGCACAGCTCGAGCTCGCCGATCGTCCGGCAGTCGGGATGGCGGCGCTCCAAAGCCGCTCGCACGCCGGCACAGGCGATCATGTGCCGAACCTCCTTGATACTCACAACAGGCGTGCGCAGCCCCTTCGGATAAACGTACTCGCCGACGTGCGCGTACCTGCGAGCCAGGTTCCTCCCCTTCGAGGTCACTGTATACAGAGCGCCATAGCCGACCAGCACCGACTCCCTTTTCAGCAGACCCCGCTGGACGGCCTCATCCAAACGCTTACTTGCGAGGTCTGCAGTCACCTGCTCACGCTCGGCCAAGGCCTCCGGCGTGATCGCACCATACGCCGCGGTGCAGGCAATCAACGCCGCTTGGTGCAGGAGCGGTTGAGGAACATATGTTTCACCTCTCATGTTAATCGTTTCCTTTCCCTATCGATCGAGTGGGAATATTTTTGTGATCCGAACGGGACGCTTGCCTGTGGGAACGATCACCAGCGCGTGACCACATGGCAGGCTCTTGATCTCGTCCGGGTGAACCACGTACTCGCGTCCTCGGGTGCGCATAGTCCGACCGTCGGTGTGCACGGTCGTGCTCCACGCGCCCTGGGTGCCCGCCACTTCGGCGATCAACGTTGCCGAGGCGGGAACCACCTGACGGTGGGAGATCAGCGTCGTCAGGTTGCCCATCACCTGGTCGTGCAACTGCTCTCTTCCAGGTACGCGCAGGTCCGCTAGCTCCTGGGTGCCCAGGATCAGGCACATGCCCGCCCCGCGCGCGCGCCCGAACAGGTGCACCACCTGCTCGGCCGCCAGCGCCGCGAACTCGTCGATCACCACCACCGTGGGGATCGCCCGGCTCTGCAGCCTCGACTGGGTCGTTTGCAGGTCCTGGACGATCGCGGCGCCCAGCATGTGCGCCAACAATGGCCTGCGATCGGACTCCAGGCTGAAGAACACCACCGCCCGCTGCTCGATCATCTGGAGCAGATCGAACGACGCCGCGCCGGGAGTCTCTGGATCCAGCCAGCGGCCGACGTCTGACTCGGCCATCACAGCCAAGCGGTCGCGGACACCCGACAGGCCATTCTGCTGCGCGGGGGTGAGCGACTCCAGATAGGCCGTGACCTGCTCGACCCGCTGCTCGGGGAGACCCCGCACCAGCACCTCGAGCTCTTCTAGATCGAGGTAGCGCACGACGTTCGCCAGGCTGACCACGATCCCGGCCTGCCGGAGCACTCGCACCTCGTGGCCCAGGTAGCGCTGCGCCTGGCGCAGATAGTGCGGCTCGGTGTAGTGCTCGCCGGCCAGCAGCTTGTCGGCGATCTCGGTATCGCTGCCGTGCGCGTAGGGGTTGTACACAACGGATCCCTGGGGCGTCCAGTGGACGAAGGGCCGTCCCTCCCGCTCGGCCACCTCGCGGGCCTCTTCCAACATCTTGGGATCGCCCTTCGGGTCGATCAGCACCGCGCCCATCCCGTGCTCGACCGCGTGCACGGCGATCCCGGTCATCGTGACCGTCTTACCCGAGCCGGCGGCGCCGAGCACGAGCGCATGGGTACCGCCCGTCGCTCCGCCGAGCGGGATCCGAACGAGACTGCCGTCCTGCACGTCCTGGCCGATCAGCAGCTCATCTCCCAGGAACCACGACGCTCCACTGCTGAGCATCCGCCGCAGGGCGCCCTTGGCCCACGCGGCACGCACGGCGTCCAGCGGCCCTTGGAAGCTGCGGACGATCTGCGCCAGATCGCCGCCCGCCTGGATGTCTTCGCGCCGCCAACGACGACCGCGGCTGGCCGCGCTCAGAGCGGCGACGCCGAGCGTCAGGCCGAGGCCGCCAAACAGCGGGCGGACGATCAGCCAGACTGGGAACGCCGCCGCGGCCCAGGTCCAGCTCAACTGGTGCGAGCGCATCAAACGCGCCACGCCCCAGCCCAAGATGACGCCGAGCGCCACATGCAGCGTCGTGCTCGCCAGCCAATGCAACGCTTCCTCGAGCGGCGCAAGAGGATTTACCCCTCCTTCGGGGGTTGGGTAAGTCGGGGACATTTGAGTCCCTCCTTTTCTTTTTATGTGGAAACGGCGGACCGTTTGGGCCGCTGTCCTGAGTGGTGCTTCTGTGTTTCCGTGCTGCCAGGCGCGCCGTGGGGCGCGCTTTGCTTCAGGGCCTATCGAGATAGGTCCCGTCCTTCAACTACCTGCCCTTCGAGCCGCGAGCGATCGCGGCGGCCAGCCGGTCGGCCAAGGCGAGCCCCTCAGAGGCGGAGCCGACTGCGACCTCCAGCCGCATCCGGCCGCGAGGCAGGAGGCGGACATTCACCTCGGCGCCCAGCAGATCGCCCCACGCCCTGGCGAGGTTCATGGCGGCCAGATCCCGCGCCTGACTGCGGTCCAGCTCTTGCTCTTCGGGATCCTCCGGGACAAGCACATCCGTGTTGCTTGCACGGACACGAGCTTCGAGCGTCCGCACCGACCATCCCTGCTTCACTGCTTCACGCGCCAGCGCTCCACGCGCCTGCAGATCATCTGCTCTCAGCAGCGCAGTTCCGTGATGCCCGCTCAGCTCGCCGCGCTCCAGCAGCTCGAGGATCTCCTCGGACAGTTGCAGCAGGCGAATCAGGTGGGACAGCACGGTCTCGTGACACCCCACGCTTTCCGCGATCTTCCGATAGGTCAGGCCGAACTCCTGCTTCAGCGTCACGCAGGCGCGGGCCTCCTCGACGGGGTTGAGATCTTCCCGCGTCATGTTCTCGATCAGCGCCGCCTGCAGCGCCGCGAGATCGTCGTACCGTGACACCAACGCGGGGATGCTCTGAAGGCCGGCGAGCTTGGCAGCGCGCCAGCGCCGCTCTCCCGCGACCAGCTCGTAGGAACCCTCCCGCAGAGAACGCACGAGCACCGGCTGCAAGACGCCACGCACGCTCAACGAACCCGCCAGCGCCTGGAGCGCGGCCTCGTCGAAGTAACGCCGCGGCTGTGCGTAGTTCGGCACGATTACCGCGAGTGGCAGCTCTCGGAATTCTTGTATCGCGTCCTGTCGGGCGTCCTCAGTTGTTGATCTTGATGAAAACATGCTTGCTCCTTTTGATTTGGGCCGGCACATTCGCCGACCAGATTTGAACGCAAAAAAAGGCGGACCATTTGGGCCGCCTCCTACCTCGTACCTCGTATGTCCATCGCGCCGTGGGGCGCGTGTCTGGTGCCGTGGAGCGTGCTGCCTGCGGCTACCTGCGCGTCGAGCCTCCAGCGACCACGCTGGTCAACCGTTCGGCCAACGCGAGCCCCTCGGAGGCGAAGTCGAACTCGACCTCGATCCGCATCTGCTCGTTCCACATCGGGCGAACATGCACCTCGGCGCCGAGCAGATCGCCCCACGCCCTGGCGACGTTCAGAGCCTCGAGATCTCGTGCTTGCTTTGGATCCCGTGCTTGCTCACCACGATCCTTGAGGGACTCGAGCAGATCCACGTTGCTTGCACGGACTCGACCTTCGAGCGTCCGCACTGGCCATCCCTCCTGCACCGCCGCACGAGCCAGCGCTCCACGCGCCTCGAGATCCTTTGCCGTCAGCAGCGCGTGTCCGTGAGTGGAGCTCAGCTGGCCACGCTCTACGAGCTCGAGGATCTCCTCGGACAGTTTCAGCAGGCGTATCAGGTTTGACACCACGCTCGTCTGGCGCCCCACGCGAATCGCGATCTGCTGGTGGGTCAAGCCGAACTCCTGCGACAGCGTCGCGCATGCGCGCGCCTCCTCCACGGGGTTGAGGTTCGCGCGCACCATGTTCTCGATCAGCGCGATCTGCAGCGCCGCAGCATCGTCGTACGCACTCACCAACGCCGGAATCGTCTCCAGGCCCGCGATCTTGGCAGCGCGCCAGCGCCGCTCTCCCGCGACGAGCTGATAGGACCCATCGGCGAGGGGACGCACGAGCACCGGCTGCAGGACACCTCGCTCATCGATCGAGCCCGCGAGCTCCTGCAACGTACCTTCGTCGAAGCGGCGTCGTGGCTGGGACAGGTTCGGCTCGATCATGTCAACCGATACGTCTCGCAACTGCTGTATTTGAAACATGCTTCCTCCTTTGACCGATGGGCAACCCATAGATCGTGGGTAGACAAAAGTGAGACGCCAGCCAGGAGGCCAACGTCTTTGCTGCAGGAGCGACTCCCGCGAAGGCGAGCCGAACCAGATTGGATGAGAGGAGCCGGGGCTCTTCTCAAAGAGGGGTACGTAGACCTAGAACGTGCGCTGGCTCGTCAAGCGACGGCGGCGGTTGGTCTAGTTCGGTGCTCGCAACAGGCGAGCTGTGAGGGTGCGGCGGGCGGTCGATAGTGACCGGATGGCTAAGGGAAGCGAGAAAGAATGAGGCTCGACAGTAGCGCTCGACGGCGATCCGTCAAGCGACAGGGCTCTCCTGACGCTCCGCCGACCGGGGGCTCGCCGCCACAGACCCTCCGTGACGGCGCGGCTTGGCTCTGCAGAGCCGAACTGCGGTCCTCCAGGGTGCAGTCACCCGGTCTTTTCGGCGCGGGGTAACTGCAGGTATCGGGCCTAGGAAAGGGGGGTAACTGCCCCGCCGGTGGGGGCGAATGCACGCGGCCAGGGACAAATGCGTGAGCGTTCGCGCGCCAACTTTGCGAAAGCATCTCGAACTCGCTTGTCCCGTTTCGGCCTCACGGTCGGAGTAGGAGACAGGCCCATGCCTCGCCATCGCTCCAGATCCCTGCTCTTGAGGACCGTCGGGTTCGCCGTCGCGGTCGCGGTCGTTCTCGCAAGCGTGCTGGTCGGCACAGGCACGGCCAGCGCTCGTATCGCGAGTACCGGGGGTTCTGGTGTGGCCTCGCACGGCACGCCCACTGCTGCCAATTCGCCCCGTCCGCCGGCTGATCGGCCCGCGGCGGGTGGTTCGCCGCGGGCGCCCACCAAGCCGCCGCTGGCGTCTGGCACGACGGGCACGGGAGCCGGCGAATCTGGCGGGGCGAGTCCGGGTGCGGATGCGTCGGCTTCGGCGCCGTCGAGTACCGGGGATCCGTTGGTGAGCAACGGTTTTGGCAGCCCGTCCTGTACCTCGAGCTCAGGTACGCCGACGGCCGAACTGTCCCCGGCGGGTGTGCACAACTGTCAGCTGGCCGGATTTCAGGCGACCGGGGCGCCGACGAGCAACTACGCATTCGACGTGCACATCGACACGGGGGCGTTCGGTCTGGGCAGCGGCGCGGTCGCTTCGGCGGTGCAGGATTTGTTGATCATGCCGGTGTGGATGGGCCTGGTGTGGGTCGTTCACGCGCTGGTCGTCGCGTTGGAATGGTGCTTCACGATCGATCTGCTGAACAGCGGCGCGATGAGCGGCGTCGCGAGCGGGTTGCGCGCGGCGCAGGCGACGTTCACGCAGCCGTGGCTGGTGGTTGTGCTCGCGATCGCCGCTGTGCTCGCGGCGTATCACGGCCTGGTACGTCGCAGGGTCGCTGAGACGCTTGGGCAGGCGTTGTTGATGCTCGCGATGATCGCGGGCGGCCTGTGGGTGATCCTGGACCCACTCGGTACCGTCGGGACGCTGAGCACATGGACCAACCAGGCAAGCCTGGGCGCACTGGGCGCGGTTTCGCAGGGCACGCCCGACCACGCACAGCTGACGCTGTCGGACGGGATGGAAGAAGTCTTCGCGACCGGCGTCGGTGCGCCGTGGTGCTACATGGAGTTCGGGAACGTGCGCTGGTGCGATGACCCGCACGATCTGGACCCGCGGCTGCAGAAAGCCGCTCTGGCGTTCGCGGCGCACAGCGAATCGCATAAGAAATGTCCGTTGCCTGCATATGATGCGGAACTCTGCGCGGAGCTGGGCTTCGAACAGGCTCTCCTGACCGGTCAGAGCGCCCAATTACTACGTGCGGCGCATACGAACGGGGAACTGTTCCTCGCGCTGCCCGCGAACCAGAAGCAGCGCAACTCGATCAACGAAACCAGCTCGCTGCTGCGGGTCCTCTGTGACAGCGAAGATGCGACCAAGTGTCGCGGGCCGACCGCGCAGCAAGCCGAATTCCGCACCGAAGACGGGACCTGGCCACGGGCCGAGGGCCTCCTACTGATCCTCATTGGCGGGCTGGGGATGATCCTGCTCCTCGGGTTCATCGCCGTGCGCTTGCTCGGTGCGGCGATCATGAGCCTGTTCTACCTACTGCTCGCACCCGTCGTGGTGCTCGCCCCCGCGTTGGGGGACGGTGGCCGAGCAGCGTTCCGGGGCTGGGCGACGCGGCTGCTCGGCGCGCTCACGGCGAAGCTCCTCTACTCCCTGATGCTCGGCGTCGTGCTGCTGATGACCCGGATCGTCTTGAGCCTCGACTTCGGCTGGTGGATCCAATGGCTGTTGATGTCGGTGCTGTGGTGGGGCGCGTTCCGTCACCGCGACGCGCTGTGGTCGGACACGTTCCGCCACCACCAGCAGATCCTGAACCTCACGGGCGCCGCACGCGGCGGTAGCGGCGGACGGTCCCGAATCGGAGGGATGCGCTTGACCTCGATGATGATGACCGGCAGAGAAACCGCGCGCCTAGCCGGCTGGGCGAAAGGCAAGATAGCCCGGCCGGGCGCGACCGCCAAGCTGCGCCAGGCTCATACGAACTTTAGCCGCGAGCGGGCGAAAGACAAGGCCGATGAGCAGGTCACGCGCAGCATGTCGCACGACCGTCGTGACGCGAGCACGCGCACCGCCGGGGCCGCGCAGACGGAGTCGTTGGTGGCGAAGGGACGTAACCAGCTCAGACGTGTTCGGGGCGCGCGCGAGGAAGCGTTGAAGGCAGGCGACACACGCCGCGCCGCAAAGCTCGCCTTCCGCGCGAAACGAGTCGAAGCAGAGACCACCCAAGCACAGCAACAGCTGGATACCGCCCGGAGCCTCAAGGCGGGCGGGGAGCGGATGTGGGGAGTCGGGGACCACACCAAGGCCGACGCGCGCCAGCGACGCGCCCGCTGGCTGGACGCACAGGCCGCACTACCGGACAACGGGGCTGGGACGCATGACGGTCAGCGTCGGGACTACGCGGCGCTCGCCGGCCTCGTCGGTCACGAGCGCGGCGAGTACGAACACATGTCCCCAGGCGGCCAGCGCCAGGCACGGCTGAACATCGACCGCGAGCTACGACTCAGACGCGAGCTCAACAAAACCGCCGCCGCCAGCGGCGAGCCCGAGGTCGAGCAGCCGCGGCTGCACGGCGGCAAGCAGCGCCGCGCCGTCCAGCACTTCGACCGCGACCTCAAGCAACGCCTGAGCACCGACGGCCAGAAACCACCGCCGTCACTGCAAGGCGGCTCCGCGGTCGAGACATGGCGCGAAGAGGGCCGCCGCGCCGCGAAGAGACCCGAACGCGCCGCGCAAGACCGCGCCGGCGAGTCCCAGGTCACCCGCGACGCCCGCGCACGAGACGCCGCCCGCAGGCGCCAATTCGGCCGGCCGAAAGAGCAACGGTAGGACCGATCTCCATCAAGCCTTCCATGCTTGTCCTCTGTGGGCTCGAAATACAGGCGCTGTTGAAGATGCCCCCGGCTGGATTCGAACCAGCAACATCCGGCTTAGAAGGCCGGTGCTCTATCCAGTTGAGCTACGGGGGCGGGGTGCTCCGGCGCGGTGTCCGGGGCGCGCAACATTCCTCACTTAACCAGGCTTGAGCAAAAACGTGTAGAAAGTGGGCCTATGAGTCCGGGAGCGGAGGATGACGAGGGGGATCTCACGCGCAAGCAGCGTCGTGAGCAGGCACGCGGCGAACGCAAGGCGCTCGAGCAGGCCGAGGCCGATCGCGCGAAACGGCGCACGCGCCTGACGCAGCTCGGGATCGTCGTCGCGATCGTCGTCGTCGTGATCGTCGGGATCGCGATCGCCTCCGGGGGCGGCGAATCCAAAAAGGCCGTCGCGCCGAAAAGTGCGGCGGCCAACGCGACCGTCGCGGAAGTCAAGACGCTGATCGACGGGATCCCGCAGAGCGGGAACACGCTCGGCGACCCCAATGCGCCGGTGACGCTGCGCTACTTCGGCGATCTCGAGTGCCCGATCTGCAAGGAGTTCACGCTCGAGGTGCTGCCGACGTTGATCCCGAAGTACGTGCGCACGGGCAAGCTGAAGATCGAATACCACTCGCTGCAGACCGCCACGCGCGAACCGAGTACCTTCAAAACCCAGCAGGAGGCGGCCTACGCCGCCGGCAAGCAGAACCGCGCCTGGTACTTCATCGAGACCTTCTACCACGAGCAACTTCCCGAGGAAGAGGAGGACGCCGGCGGCGTGACGGAAAGCTACATCCAGGGGATCGCCCAGCAGGTGCCCGGCCTGAACCTCGCCGACTGGAGCACCGCGCGCAGCGAACCGACGTACGCGACCGAGGTCGAAAACGACGCGCAGGCCGCCAACCAGGCCGGCTTCACGGGCACACCCTCGTTCGAACTCGGCAAGACCGGCGGCACGCTGGAAAAGTTCGAACCGGGCTCGTTCACCGAAGCCGGGCCGTACGAAGCGGCGATCGACAAGCTGCTGTAGAGCCGACGCGGACCGGTGATGAGCTCGAGCGCCCTCCGCAAGACGATGATCGTCGTGGCGGTGATCGGCCTCGGCTGGGCCACGTATCTGACCTACGTGCACTACTCGGGCGCCAACCCGGTGTGCTCGCTGAAGGGCGACCCCTGCGCCGCAGTGCAGAAATCGCGGTATTCGGAGCTGCTCGGCGTTCCCGTGGCGCTGATCGGGGCGATCGGCTACCTGCTGATCCTCGGCTCGCTGCTGCTCGCCGACGACGAACGGTCGCGGTTCGCCACGACGGTCCTCACGCTCGGCGGCTTCGGCTTCAGCCTCTATCTGACCTACCGCGAGGTGTTCACGCTGCACAAAATCTGCGAGGACTGCGTAGCCAGCGCGGTGATCATGACGATCCTCATGTGCCTCTCGGTGTGGCGCTTCCTGCGCGGGGACGATCCCCTTGCCGGGAGCTCAGCGCGGGACGGTGCGGCCGCCGAGGGACCGAGCGTCGTCGGTTTGGGCTGAAAATGTGTCCTTCGCGCGATCAAAATGTGCGCGAAGTGCTCTCCGGAGGGTAGGGCTGGCGAAATGTATAGAACACTTTAAAAACTGCGTGTAACAATGGTAGTACGCACTTTTTAAAGTCTAATACTGATCCCGCCGTCCTTATCTTTTTTGTTTTACTATAGCTATACACCGATGGGTGGCTGACCCGGACGGTCGAGCTCGTAGTAGATCCGTCCAGCCACGGGTGGCCCGCCCGAGCAAGCGAGCGCGCGCGCCGAGTGATGAGCAGGATCATGCGCTCGCACCCAACGACGACCGAGCTCGCGGACCCCACCGAGGCGGTCCAGGACGTCCCCGGCGCGAACTCCGGCGCCATCGCGACCACGACCGCAATCGTGGCCTACCCCCCGCTCTCCGGCGAGGCGCAGATCTCACGCCTGTTCGAGATGACCAGCGACCTGCTCGCGGCGATCTCGCTCGACGGCCACTTCACGCTGCTGAACCCCGCCTGGGAGCAGCTGCTGGGCTGGTCGATCGAGGAGCTGAAAGCGCACCCGATGCAGGAGCTCGTCCACCCCGACGACCTCGAGCAGACGCTTGCGCTGACGCTCACGGGCCAGCACCGGCCGGCGCAGTTCGTGAACTTCACCAACCGCTACCGCCACCGCGACGGCTCCTGGCGCTGGCTGTTGTGGAGCGCGCGCTGCGACGGCGAGGCCTGGTACGCCGCCGCGAAGGACGTCACCGACCGCATGTGGCTCGAGCGCCAGGCACTCCACGACCCGCTCACGAAGCTACCGAACCGCCTGCTGCTGATGGATCGCGCGCGCCAGGCGGTCGCGCGCCTGCGCCGCTCGAACGGGCCGATCGCGCTGCTGTTCATCGACCTCGACCGCTTCAAGGCGATCAACGACAACCTCGGTCACGCCGTCGGCGACCACCTGCTGATCTCCGTCTCCGAGCGCCTCGCGGAGATGCTCCGCGACTCGGACACGGTCGCGCGGCTCGGCGGCGACGAGTTCGTGATCCTCGCCGAGGACCTCGACTCCGACGCCGAGGCTCTCGCGGTCGCCGAGCGCGTGCTCCACGCGCTGGAGGAGCCGTTCCTCGTCGGCTCGGCCGAGGTCTCGATGCTCGCCTCCGTCGGCGTCTCGATCACGCACGACCCCGAGGCCGAGCCCGAGGACCTGCTGCGCGAGGCCGATGTCGCGATGTACCGCGCGAAGGGCCTGGGCGGGCACAACCTCGAGCTGTTCAACGAGGACCTGCGCCGCGAGGCCAGCGCGCGGCTGGAGCTCGAGGACCGCCTCAACCACGCCCTTCCCCGCCACGAGCTGCTGCTCGAATACCAGCCGTTGCTGCCGCTCGGCGGCGGGCGGCCGGTCGGCTGCGAGGCGCTCTTGCGCTGGCACCCCCACGGCGCCGAGCCCGGCGAGCCGCTCGCGCCCGGGAGCTTCCTCTCGCTGGCCGAGGAAGGCGAGCTGATCGTGCAGATCGGCGACTGGGTGCTCCACGCCGCCTGCGCCCAGGCGGCCGCCTGGCGCCGCGACGGGATCGAGATCCCGGTCTCGGTCAACATCTCCGCGCGCGAGCTGTTCGGCTCCGACCTCGCCGAACGCGTGCAGGAGGCGCTGCTCTACTGCCGCCTGCCCGGCAGCGCGCTGTGCATCGACGTCAGCGAGGAGGTCGTCCTGCGCGACCCGGCGCGCGCGCGCGCCGCGCTGAACGAGGTCCGGCGCCTCGGCGTCGCGGTCGCGCTCGACAACTTCGGCGCGCGGCAGTCGACGCTCAGCCTGCCGGGCAGCCTGCCGCTGACGATGCTCAAGCTCGACCGCACGCTCGTCCAGGGCTTCGAGCGCGACAAGGATCGCCGCGCGATGGTCGTCGCGGCGCTCGCGCTCGCCCGCGAGAGCGGCCTCACGGCCGTCGCCGTCGGGATCGAGACCGCCCGCCAGCTCGCGCTCGCGCGCGAGCTGAGCTGCTCTGTCGGCCAGGGCTTCCTCCTGCACCGGCCCGAAGCGCCCGAACGGCTGCGCCTCTCCGAGCCGCCCGGAGCGATAAGGTCGCCGCCACCATGGCGCCCGATCGTGCGACTGCGCGGCACCACCCGCCACTAGGCGAGGCGAACCCGACCGAGGACTTCAAGCGCGCGGCCGCCGAGGCCGCCGCGGCGCTCATCGAGGATGGCATGCGCGTCGGGCTCGGCACCGGCTCGACCGTCGCCTACCTGCTGCCGGCGCTCGCCGAGCGGGGACTTCGCGGCCTGCGCTGCGCGGCCACCTCGCCGGCAACCGAACGGGCGGCGCGGGCGCTCGGCCTGATCGTGGAAGACCTCGACGCGCTCGGCGAGCTCGACATCGCAATCGACGGCGCCGACCAGGTCGAGGAGGCCGGATGGCTCGTGAAGGGCGGCGGCGCGGCGCAGACGCGCGAGAAGATCGTCGCCGCGGCGGCGCGCCGGTTCGTCGTGATCGTCTCGGCCGAGAAGGCGCTCGCCGCGCTGCGCCCGCCGGTACCGCTGGAGCTCCTGCGCTTCGGCGTCGGGCGCACGCTCTCCGAGGTCGGCGACGCGCGGCTGCGCCGGGCCCCGGGAGGCGCCTCGGAAGGCCCGGCGGGCTCGGCGGGCTCAGCGGACTCGGCGGAGGAGCTCGAGAGCCCGGACGGCAACCTGATCGCCGACTACTTCGGCCCGATCGGCGACCCGGCTGAGCTGGCGGCGCGGTTGAGCGCGACCCCGGGCGTCGTCGAGCACGGGCTGTTCGCGCCGGAGATGGTCAGCTGCATCCTCGTCGCGGGCGCCGGTGGCGTCGAGCGCCGCGCGGGCGCCAAGCGGGACCCTGGCTAGGGAAGCGCGGGCGAGGCGGTCAGCGGCCGCAGCTCCTCCTCGGGCTCGACCGTGTGGCGCTCGAGCACGCCGTCCTCGCCGACCACGTAGGCGCCCATCCGCGCCAGTGGCGGCGAATAGACGTGCAGCGTGACGGCCGGACCGCCGCCGGCGTGGCGCACGCGATGGATGTCGGCGGCGGAGAAGTGAAAGCTCTGGGCGGGCCCAAAAACACGATCGCGCGTCGGGCCGTCGATCGCGAGACGCTCCTCGCGCACGCGCCCGCCGACGACGGCGACGGCGCCCGCGGAGACGTCGTGGTCGTGAAAGCCGGTGTCGTGGTCGTCCATCCAGCAGATCAGCCACGCCGTCAGATGCGCGTCGGAGAGCAGCTCCTCGTAGACGCGCTGGGTGTGGTCGTGGTGGACGCGCTCGATCCACAGCTCCGGCTGCGCGGCGAGCTCGGCGACGAACTCCTGCAGCTCGGGGGCAGTCAGGTCCCGGTCGCGCGGGCGGGGTACGGAGGCGAGGGGGGTTCTCATCGGAGAGCCTCCTCCCGCGCGACCGGGACGTTTGGGGGGCTTTGCGCGGCGGCGATCGCCGCTTCGGGCGCTTGCACCTGGGGCCGGGAGACACGCCCGTGCGCATGGGACACGCCGCCGAACGCCGGCGCGCCGAAGGCGCGCGCGGTGGCGTCGGCGAGCAGCTCCCAGTCGAGCGCGTCCGGCTCGTGCAGCAGCGCCGGCTCGACGACGGGGCGGTCGGACCCGTACAGGAGCTGGCCCGGGCCGCCGATCGCGTCCGCAAGGGCGCCGATCGCGAGCGGCCCGTAGGAGGAGGTGTCGTAGAAGACGAGCGGGTCGGGCTCGGACGGGCGACTGTGGCGGTCGGGCCCGCCGCGCGCGGCCAGGCGCTCGCCGTGCAGCGGCGCGAGGCCGGCGAGCATCGCGAACACGACCCGCAACTCGGGGTGCTCGGTCCGCCCGGCGCCGAGGAACGCCAGGAAGGCGGCGTGCATGTCGGCGACGTAGTGCGTCAGCGCGGGCCACCAGAGCGGGTCGCCGAGCGAGCTCGCGCCGGCTCCGGGCGCGGCGCCCTGGCCGAAACCGGGTCCGGGGTGGACGAACAGCGGCGCGCCGCGACGCTCTAGGCGCGCGAGCACCGCGCGCAGGCGCGCGAGCCGCTCGACGCCGGCGAGCGCGCCGGCGGGCAGCGAGATGCCGACGCAGCCGCGATCGAGCGCGCGGTCGACGTCGTCGGGGTCGGGGCGGTCGAGCGCGAGCGCACCCCACACGCCGAAGGGCTCGCCGAGCGCGAGCGCGCCCTCGTGGTAGGCATCGAGCAGTCCCAGCGCCTGCGCGCGCGGGAGCGACTCGATCCCGAGCGGGCTGGAGAGGCACACGAGCGCGCGGTCCAGACCGTCGCCGCGCACGAGCTCGGCCCGGCGCGCGGGCGCCTCGGAGGCGAGATCGATGACGTAGGGGCGCTCGCCCGCGAGGAACAGCACGGCCAGCCCGTGCTCGTCGCGCACGAATGGAAACTCGGTGCGCTGGGCGAGCGCTTGCACGAGCGGCTCGGTCCAAAGATGTTGGTGGATATCGGTCTTCATCGTTGCTCTGCCTTGCTTATCGGCACATTCTACAGATTCTTGATTGGTTTTGTGGACTTTAGCAGATCGTTCATTTGTCGAAATACCTGGCGAGCCCGGATAGACATCCGTGGCGATACCCGATCAGTCCCTCCCACCCCACCGAGAAACCCCATGTCAGACGACCAGAGCACTCCCCCCGGCCCCGAGGCACTCCCCGACGCCGATCCCGGACTCGCAGGCGACGCCGGTCAGGCGACCGATGTGACCGAGCCGGCCGCTCCCGGCACGGGCGGCACACGTGGCAGGGGCGCATGGGCCGCGGTGGCGGCGCTCTGCGTCGTGCTCGGCGCGATCGCCTCGGTGCTCGGCGCACGCGCCGTCGCGAGGAACGACACGAGCTCGACGCGGACGGCGTTCGCGCAGAGCTCGAAGGCGATCGGGACGACGGTCAAGCTCGCGATCCAGCGCCAGGAAGAGCTGACGGTCGCCGCCGCGACCTACTTCGCCGCCAACCCGAAGGCCACGCCCGCCGAATTCGGGCGGTGGGTCACATGGGCGCGCACGCAGCGCCGTTATCCCGAGCTCGACGCGCTCGGCCTGCTGCCGGCGCCACCACTGCCCGCGAAGGCCTCCGCGGCGTCAGGCAAGACCTCCACGGCGTCCGGCACGACCTCTGCGACGTCCGGCGAGACCGCCGCCGCGTCAGGCGTTGCCCCGGCGACGCCCGCCAAAGCCTCCACCCCGCCCGTCCACGTCTCGCCCGCGCAGCTGCTGAGCCGCGACACCGGGCTGAGCATCTACCGGCAGATCTCGGCCGGCCACAGGCCGGCGCTGGCGATTCAGACGCCCGTGTACCGGGGGAATGTGACTCCGCACACCGTCTTCGGCCGCACTGCCGCGTCGGTCGGATGGCTGCGCACGGTGCTCGTGCCCGGCGCGATGCTGGGGCAGGTGCTGAGCGGCCACCCGGGCTACGCGCTGACGGTCTCCTACCGCAACGGCACCTCGAACCTCGTGTACTCGAGCGGCGCCCCGGTCGCGGGCGCGCAGAGCGCGAGCAGCGACCTGCACGACGGCTGGACCGTCACGAGCTTCGGCCCGGTGGCCGATACGAGCGTGTTCGACAACGCCAACGCGCTCGCGGTGTTGATCGGCGGGATCCTCTCGAGCGTGCTGCTCGGCCTGCTCGTGGACGTGCTCGGCGCCGCCCGCATGCAGGCCCCGGCGCACGCGGAGACGGGCGCGGCGGCAGCGGCCCAGGACGATGCCGATACGCCGGCCGGTGCGGGAATCCCGCACGACAAGTACCTGTACGAGCCCGTCACGGGGCTGCCCAACCGCGAGCTGACGCTCGACCGCGCCGAGCGCATGGTCGCCCGCGCGGGACGCGACTCGGGGATGCTCGCGGGGGCCCTGTTCGTCGACATCGACCAGCTGCACGAGGTCAACGAGAAGCTGGGCGGGGCCGCCGGAAACCAACTGCTGAAGATCGTCGGGGAACGGCTCGAGGACGTGGTGCGCGCGGGCGATACGGTCGGCCGCCTCGACGGCGACGAATTCGTCGTGCTGGTCGAATCGGCCGCCCGCGGCGTGCGCCTGGACTCGCTCGCACAGCGGATGATCGAGGCGCTGCACAAACCGATCGAGCTCGACGACTTCGGCCCGAGCTTCGTGCTGACCGCGAGCATCGGAGTCGCCTTCGGCCGCTACGCGACCCCCGAAGACCTGCTGCGCGACGCGCACGTCGCGCTGGCCTCGGCGAAGGCCGCGGGCAAGGACCGCTACACGCTGTTCAACGCGAACATGCGCACCGTGATCGAGGGCCGCGCGGTGCTCGAGGCGGAGCTCAACACGGCGCTCGCAGAGCGCCAGTTCTTCCTGCTCTACCAGCCGATCTACGACCTGCGCACGCGCCGCGTGGCCGGCCTGGAGGCGCAGATCCGCTGGCAGCACCCGACGCAGGGCGTGCTCGCGCCCGACGCCTTCATCCCGCTGGCCGAGGAAACGGGGCTGATCGTCCCGGTCGGCCGCTTCATGCTCGAATCCGCCTGCACCCGCGCCGCGGCCTGGGATGTGGCCGGCCACCGCGTGGGCGTGTCGGTGAAGGTCTCCGCGCACCAGCTGGACCGCGACGGCTTCGCCACCGACGTGCGGCGCGCGCTGCAGCAGTCCGGGATCGAGCCGTCGCTGCTGACGCTAGAGATCCCCGAGACCGCGGTGATGCGCGACCTCGCCGCCGCCGCCGAGCGCCTGCGCGAGCTGAAGGCGCTGGGCGTGAGCATCGCGATCGACGACTTCGGCGGCAGCGGCTACGCCCATCACGCCGACCTGCGCCAGCTCGGCCTCGACTCCCTGCGCGTCGACCGCAACTCGCTGGCGGCCTCCGAGGACGAGAGCTACCGCACGTGGCTGCTCGAGGCGATCATGCTCGTCGGGCGCGACCTCGAGCTGACGGTCGTCGCGACCGGCATCGAGACGCACGAGCAGATGACGACGCTGCAGAGCATCGGCTGCACGATGGCGCAGGGCGCCCTGCTGGGCAAGGCCGTCCCCGTCGACGGAGTCGGCGGCCTGTTCGACACCGAGCTTCCCGTCGCGGCGGCCAGCGTAGTCGACCCGAGGAGCATGCCTCGGGATTTGGCTCTGTAGAGCCGACGGGGGACCGAGGAGTCGAACCTCGCGTTGCACGATCTGACCTAGCCTTTGCCTGAGATGCTATATTTGCCTTGTTAGGCAAATGAGTTCTTCTAGACAAAGCTCTGTGTTCGCGCGCTTTGCGCAGCACCCCCCGCAGCTCGACGGCGACATCGAGCTGTCTGTCGATCTCGTCGACGATCAGCATGGGGTCGTCCGCCTGCGACAAGGTGATGTGGTGGTCGAGCTCGATGCGGCCGGCCTATCGGTGCCCTATCCCTCAGGGCTGCAGCAGCTCCTGGCGCGCGAGCAGGATGTTGACCTCATCATCGTGGATCGAGCCCCTCCTGGGCTGCGTGCGGCAGCGGAGAAGTCAGGCCTGAGCTATCTCGACCTCAACGGGGGAGGACGAGTAGTGGCCGCCGGCCTCGTATACATAGCTCCCCCCCACCCCGCGGCTGGTGTCGAAGGATCGCGTTCCTCCCCATTTGCGCCGAAGTCGAGCCGCGTTGTTCGCACGCTCCTGACTGACCCACACAACCGCTGGCGGCTATCCGATATCGCCGCGCTGTCGCATCTCAACCCTGGCAACGTCCACCGGGCTCTCGCGGCGCTCGTCGATCGAGGGGTCGTCGAGCGCGACGAGGATGCGTACCGCGTCGCCGATCCCGGCTCGCTCCTGGAAGCATGGGCGGATCAGCATCAGCGACCGCGCGAACGCATCTGGGCGCCATGTGAAGGTGATCTAAGGGGATGTGTGCGCGATCTCCTCGGCAAGCTCGGCGCGAGCGCCGTCGTCTCGGGGGAGCTGGCAGCGGAGGAGCTTGCCCCGTACCTCCCCGCGGAGACGGCGATCGTCCATTGCCTCGACGCTGAAGCTTTCGCGGCCTTGGCGGCCGAGGACGAGCCCTCGCTGTCGTTCGGGGCGCCGCGCGGCCCGATCCTGGTCGATCTGGCCGACGCGGGCTACGGCGCCTTCAGCTCGAAGCGCAACGGTCTGCCGCTCGCTTCTCCGGCGCAGGTATACGTGGACCTAACCGCCGATCGCGGACGCGGGAGAGAGGCCGCGGAGCATCTTCGTCGAGAGGCACTTCGATTCTGATGCTCCGCTGCGAGATCCCCGTCAAGAGCGAGGCCGACCGGCTGCTCTACGAAGGCCTACCGCCGCTGATGCCGGTCCTCGACCAGCTCGGCGAGGGCGCGCTGCTGATCGGCGGACTCGCGACGATGGCGTGGCTCGCCGCGCGACCGGTCGGATTGCCGATCCGTGCGACACGCGACGTGGACCTCGGCATCGACCGAGCGATCCTCGGGCTACGAGGAGATCGAGCGATCGTGGGAAAGCTGCTGCGAGCACACGGTTTCAAGCCTGGATACGCCGAAGAGGCCTTCCGCTTCGCGCGCGAGACGCCCGCCGGCGTGTTCGTCGTCGATCTGCTCGTGGCGCCCGGCGCAAGCGCTCGGACGTCAGGACCTCCGTGCGTTGGATCAGAGAGCAATTCACAAGCCCGCGATCGGCGGCTGCGCGCCGACTTACCGCCCACATCGGCGGCGAGGAGGGCGGCGAGTGGGCGTTTATGGTTGCTCAGCGGTTCGTAGAGAGACTCGAGAGCCTTCAGCCCACCAGCTGAGGTTCCAAAAATTTGGCTCTGTAGAGCCGACGGGGGACCGAGGAGTCGAACCTCGCGTTGCGGTTTTGGAGACCGCCGTGTTACCGATACACCAGTCCCCCTGGCGGCCCCGGATTGTAGGGGCTCGCGGACGCTGAGACATCGATGCGTGTGACGCCTCCGCTGCTAAAGGCACGGCTCTGGAATGCCGAAACCGGATGTAGCCCTACACCCTCTTGTGATGATGCGCACTTTCTCTGCCAGGCTCCGGGCCCGCGGCCGGTCTTTGACCGGTGTTTTGGCGTCTGGGCGCGGGGGCGCGCTGTCGCGGGGGGCTCCGCGGTTCCCGGGGGGGGCTGAAAGGGGACTCCGCTCCGCACGCATCGTGCTGGGCTCGGAGCGGGGTGACACGCTGGTCGAGGTGATCATCAGCGCGCTGCTGACCGGGCTGATCGCCGTCGCCGTTCTCACCGGCCTCAACGAGACGACCAAAGTCTCGCAGGACGAGCGCGCGCACAACCAGGCATCGGTGCTCGCGGCCCAGTCCCAGGAACAGCTGCGCAGCGATCCGGGGAGCACGCTCAACGCCCTTGCCGCCACGCCACACGAATACAGCCAGACGGTCGGGGGCACCACCTACAAAATCACTCAGTCGGCCGCGTTCGTCAACGGGTCCGGAGGCTCGGGCAGCTGCAACAGCTCCAGCAGCACGACCGAAACATCGAAGAACATTGAGGTCACCTCGTCGGTCGACTGGCACGCGCTGGAAGCGGTCAAACGCGCGCCCGTGACCCAGTCGAGCGTGATCACTCCTCCCGACGGCTCAGGGCTGGAGGTCGACGTCACCAACCTTGGCAGCCCCGAAACAGGCGTCTCAGGAGTGTCGGTGCTCGCCGGTGGCGTGGAAACGAAAACTGGTGAAAAAGGCTGCGTCATTTATACGGGCATCCCGGCGACGACGGCAAGCGTCGAAGCTTCCAGGTCGGAATACGTGCTCCCGAGCGGCGGCCACAAGTACATCGCCAACGAAGTCTCGATCGCTCCGAACGTCATCACCCACGTCCATGTCTACCTCGGGCATGGGGGCAGGATCACAGCGAAATTCACGAACCAGGGCAGCCCGGCGAGCGGCGACACATTCGTCGCGTACAACACACTAATGGGAGTCACTCCCGAGTTCGAAGTCGGCAGCTTCGAATACGGGGCCCCCAACTCCGAAGGCAAGTACGAAACGCAGCCGGGCTCAGTCACAGGCACGACAACGCTGACAACGAAAGGCTACAGCGCAGAAGCCACGACCGCTGTCAACTCGTCCTACTACCCAACCGGAGACCTGTTCCCCTTCACCAGCTCGTGGACCGTCTATGCGGGGGACTGCACAGAAAACAATCCTGCCAAGTACAACCATGCCACGCCGGGAAGCGCGATCGTTCCCGCCGGTGGCGACTTCCCCGTGAGCGTCCCCACCTCCGACGACAAGCTCAACGTCTACAAGGAATCCAGTGGCACAACGCCCGAAACCACGCCGCAGGAAGTCGAGATCGTCAACCTCAGTTGCATCAAAGCTAATCCTGCACAGGTCGCCGACAACGCAGCTAGCTCACACTACGAACACCGACAGACGACCAACTCGGAAGGACATTTAACATACCCCTACCAGCCCTTTGGGGAATTCGAAATGTGCCTCGCCTACAACAGCGGCACCAGCAGCACCAGCACCCACAAACTCTTTACGAAGAAATACACAAACGAAACGGAACCAGGCATAGAACTTCCACCTCTCAATGTGGGTTCATCCGCCCCCGTAAACTGGACAGTAGCGAAGAGCACCACCGGGAGTACAACGCTCAAATGCGAACTCACAACCTGACAACCACCATCTCTCCCATCCATGACGACCGGGGTTTTACCCTGATGGAGCTGCTCGTTTCGATGCTCACCGCCACGGTCGTTGTCGGCGCGCTCTTCTCGATCCTGCTGATCTCGACGAGCCAGACGACCCTTGTGGCTGACAAGGTCCAGGCCAACCAGCTCGGGCGCACCGCGATGACCCGCATCATCGACGAGCTGCACTCGTCCTGCCTTTCGCCCGGCTTCGCGCCGATCCAGGAAAAAAGCAACGAAAACGAATTGATCTTCAAGAACGCCTACAGCGAAGAAGCAGTGCTTCCCAATGCCAAAGAAGCGAAAGTGGCCGGCACCGGCGTATTTGAGCATCAGATCGTGTGGAACTCATCCGCCAAGACGTTGACCGACTTCATCTACAAGAGCACGAGCGGCGAAGGGCCGGAAGCCGTCCTCCCAACGCCCGACTACTCCTCCACGACGCACGAAGCCGCAAACGCCGAACCTAAAAAGGGTGTGCTGCTTGCGAGCAATGTCACTCAGACCGAAGAATCTGGCGGGGCGAAAATCCCGATCTTTAAGTACTACAGGTACTACAAGGAATCCCTCAGCAGTTCGAGCAGGCCCGACGGCACCCTGGCTGAAATAACAAGTACATACCTTCCACTCAAAAAAGAAACCACAACGGGTTCTACGGAAGAAAAAGCAAACAGCGCCGAAAATACCTCCTCCGTCCTGGTCAGCTTCAGGGTCGCCCCCGTCGACGGCAAAGTCGAACACGACCAGTACATCGACCTCAGCAACCAGGTCACGCTTGCGTTCAGCGCACCAAACACCGAAACCCCGATCAAATACTCGGCATGCGAATGACAATCCTCGACAAAGTCCTCTCACGCGCACGCGCACAGGAGGGCGTGACGATGGTGATCGCGATGGGCGTGATGCTCGTCACGAGCCTGCTCCTGACTGCCTCCTTCCTCGCCGCCCGGGGCGACATCCACCTCTCGCACACCGACACGTCGCAGAAGGAGGCCTACTACGCCTCGCTCGCCGGCATCCAGGAGTTCGAGTACGAGCTGCAGGTCAACCCGGACTACTGGCAGACCTGCGGAAAACCGACGAACGAACTTCCCCAGGAAACCAGCTCATCATACAAAGTTAGGATCCTGCCGGCGAAAGGGCAGACCGAATGCAGCACCGCCAACCCACTAGAAACGGCGATCGAATCGACCGGCGCCGCGGCCAACACGTTCCGCGTCGAATCGACCGGCTACGCCGGTAAAAGCCCCCAGGAGCAGCACAAAATCGTCGCCACATTCAAAGTCAAGGGGTTCCTCAACTTCATCTACTACACGAACCATGAGGATGAGGACCCTTCACTGTACAGCGCGCCATCGGGATGCAAAGAAGAAACCACATATTATCCCGAAACAGAAAAAGACAAATGCCAGATGATTGTGTTCGCGAATGGCGATGAAATCAACGGACCGATGCACACGAACGACGCCCCCTGCGTCGAAGGTGGCGCCACATTTGGTCGTAAAGAACACACGCCTGCGGATACGGTCGAATTCTACCGTGGCCTGAACTCCGAATGCGGCGGCCCCGGCACTTATTACACGCCGACCAGCAGTTACATCAAGGGCGAATCTTTGGAACCGCCTAAAAGCGATACAAGCCTGGAAACATACGCAAACGCGGAAAAAGACATATTTTCTGGGGTCACCCGCCTCGAACTAAACGGCTCTACCAATAAAATCACAGTTTACAACGCTGCTCTCAGCGGCGGTAAAGGAGAAATCGAATGGCCCAGCAACGGTCTCCTCTGGGTCAAGCAGGCCGCCGGGTCCTGCGGCTATACATATAAAACAGCAAAATCGGACGGCGAAGAAGAGGCCAAAGGTGAGACGAACTGCGCCGACGTCTACGTCAAGGGCTCGTACAGCAAATCTTTGACGATCGGCTCCGCCGAAAATGTGATCATCAACGGCGAAATTCTTGCTCCCACCAATACCAAAGGCGAACCGACCGGCACCGCGACGCTCGGGTTGATCGCAAACAGCTTCGTGCGCATTTATCACCCGGTGAAAGAAACGTATGAAGGCAGCGAACCGGAACTCGAAGGAGCGCGGTATGAAAACGTCGTCAAGGTTGAACCCAAGAGCCCCAAGGTTGGCAAAGAACTGCAGGTCGAAGTCAAGGAATCAGGCTCCGAATATACCGTCGTGGTACACGACGGCGCCGCTGAAGAAAAACTGGGTCCGTTTACGAAGGCGGAACAGATCATAAATCACTTTTCGTCGTACGTGACGTTCCAAGACGGCACGAAATACCTTCAGGGCAAGGCAGAAAAACTCAAGGCGAGCTCAGCGCAATGGCTCGACGATGAATGCAATCAGAACGGGAAAAGGCAGACCGAGAAATTCAGCTCCACCGCGCACGAATGTGAATACACCAACACCTCCGAAGAATGCGACGCACCCAGCTTGAACAAAGCAGAAGACACGGTTCACGGCTGGGGTTCGATGGAAAACCCGTATATCTATGCCGCGATCCTGTCGACGACCCACTCCTTTGTGGTCGACAACTACAACTGTGGCCAAAAGCAGCTCGGATACCTGCACGTCTACGGGGCGATCGCCCAGAACTATCGAGGTATCGTGGGAACGGTCGGCAGCACCGGTTACACCAAGGACTACAAATACGACAGTCGCCTCGCCGTCGACGAGCCCCCCTACTTCCTCAGCCCGCTCAACGCCGGCTGGAAAGTCGCGCGCGAGACCTCACCCACGGGCGGGTAGCCCGACCCCCTGCCGGCATCGTGTATCGGCTGAGCAATCGGCGATGCGGTCAGTGCGGGCGAAGGGACTCGAACCCCCAAGGGCTTACGCCCACTGGCTCCTAAGGCCAGCGTGTCTACCAATTCCACCACGCCCGCTTGGGTCTCCCTGCCTCTGGCGCAGATGGGGACCGCTTTAGATTGTATGTCCACACGGCCCCTCCGGATTGCGTGTCCACACGGGGACCGCTCCAGATTGTATGGTTTCTTCTGATGGCTTCTGCGATTCGGGAACGGGAGGAAGCGGACCGCCGCGCGCGCGGCGTCGTGATCACGCACCCCAACCGCGACAAGACGGTCGTGCAGTCGACGCGCGTGGTCGTGATCCTGCTGATGCTCGTGACGATCGGACTGCTGCTGATCAACACGATCGGCGGCTGGAAGGTGCTGCAGGGGGCGCTCCCCGTCCAGCTCGGCTTCATCGTCGTCTACATCCTGATGGTCTACTCCGCGATCCGCTGGAGCCGGGGCGTGCTGCCGCTCGCCGCGGCGCTCGGCATCCTGCTCGTGATCTTCGCGCTCGTCGCCGCGCCCTCCTGGTTCGAACGCAACGAAGCCGGCTTCGCCCACCCCCTCCTCAACGCCGGCGCGATCGGCGTGATCACGCTGCTGATCATCCCCGTGCAGATGCTGCTCGTCGCGTTCGCGCTGCGCGGCTTCAACCAGGGCTGGAACGTCGAGGTCGAGCGCCGCGACCCCTCCGCGGGCGCGGGCACCCCCACGGGCCCCGGCGCGGGCGACTACCCCGACGCGCCGCCGTTCCCGGCCTGAACCTCCGGGCCTGAACGTCCCTGGCCCGACCGGCCCCGGATATCCTCCTCACACGGGGTCCCTCGGACCCATTTGCGACGGTGGCGGAATGGTAGACGCGGAGGCCTCAAAAGCCTCTGTCCGCAAGGGCGTGTGGGTTCGACTCCCACCCGTCGCATCGATTGGTCCCTCTCCCTACGCCGGTCCTCCGACCAGCTCCAGCAGCTCGCCCGCGATCGCGGCCGGCGCGGCCAGGATCCCGTACGGCAGGTCCTCGTGCTCGGGCAGGTCGAGCACGCTCAGCCCGGCGCGTTCGCAGATCAGCGCGCCGGCGGCGATGTCCCAGGGCTTGACCGTGCGCTCGAAGTACCCGTCGAACCGTCCCGCGGCCGTCCATGCCAAGTCGAGCGCGGCGCTACCGAACCTGCGGATGTCGCGTACCTCTCCTGCCGCACGGGCGAGCACGCGCGCCTGGGCCGCGCGCACCTTCGCGTCGTAGGCGAAGCCGGTCGCAACCATCGCCGTCGCGAGCTCGCCCCGCTGCGAGCCGCTCAGCTCGACGCCCGCGTCCCCCGATCCCGCGGCGTCCGCCGCGGGTGCGCCTGAATCCTGATCGACCGCTCCTCCCCCACTCAGCCACGCCTTCCCGTCGCGCGTGGCCGTGAACAGCTCCCCCCGGTTGGGGTCGTACACCGCCCCCGCGAGCGTGCTTCCCGCCCCTCCGTCCCCGTCGCGCACCGCCACGCTCACGCACCACTGCGGGATCCCGAACAGGAAGTTCACGGTCCCGTCGAGCGGGTCGACGACCCACTCGAGGCCGCTAGTACCGTCCCGCGAGCCGCCCTCCTCCCCGACGAAGCCGTCCTGCGGCCGTCGCTCGGCGAGCAATTCCCTGATCGCGCGCTCCGACGCCAGATCGGCTTCGCTGACGAGGTCGGTCGGCGTACTCTTGCTGCTCACGCTCCGCTCGTCTCCCGCGCGCACGCGCTCCAGCAAGAGTCCGCCCGCCATCGTTGCGGCCTCGACCGCCACCTCCAGCAGCTCTGCTTGCGTCTCCCCCGCGCGGTGCTCGCCGTCTGCGTCTGCGCTCACGAGAAGGCGGGCGGGCGGTCCTGCGTCCACGGGCGCTCGGTCTCGAGCTGCGCCGCGAGCGCGACGAGCGTCGCCTCGTCGTTCGGCTTCGCGATCAGCTGCACCGCGCGCGGCAGGCCGTCCGCGTCGAAGCCGGCCGGCACCGAGCAGGCGGGCTGACCCGAGTAGTTCCAGCACGACGCGTACGCGACCGTCGCCGACGCCGTCAGCGTCGTCCTTAGCCAGCCGAGGCCCTCGGCGGCGCCGATCTTCGGCGGGGGCGCCGGCGTCACCGGCGTCAGCAGCAGATCGTGGTCGGCCAGCGGCTCGTTCAGCCGCGCCGCGTATGCCGCTTTGCGTCCGAGCGCCCAGTCGACCACACCCGCCGGCAGCATGCCCCCGAGGCGGGCGATCGCGCGGATGCGCTGTTCCAGGCGCTCGGGATGGGCGAACGTGGCGGCCTCCTCGTGGATACTGCGCAGAACGATGGCCGTGAACTCGGGCGCCGGCGCCAGCCGGCCGTGGTCGATCTCGCGCTCGTTGACCTCGTGCCCGAGTCCGCGCAGCAGCTCCACCGTCTCCTCCAATGCCGCCCGATTCTCGGCGTGCAGCTTCGTCAGCGGCGAGGGCGGCAGCTTGCTCGCGACCGCGATCCGCAGGGTCTTGGGCGGTGACCCGTTCTCGGACCCAAGCGCGTCAAGGAATGAACTGGGCGGGACCTCGGGTGCGCCGGGGTCTGCCGGCCCGTCGGCGATCGCGTCGTAGAACAGGGCGCTGTCGCGCACCGAGCGCGCCAGCACACCGTTGACGCACAGACCGTGCCAGGCGTCGAGGTGCGGCGCCAGCGGCACCCTGCCGCGCTGGGTCTTCAGGCCGAACAGGCCGCAGTAGGCCGACGGGAACCGAATCGAGCCGCCGCCGTCACCCGCCAGCGCGGCACCCACCAGGCCCGCCGCGACAGCCGCCGCGCTGCCTCCGCTCGAGCCTCCGGGGCTGTGCTGCAGCTCCCACGGGTTGCGCGTCACCCCCCACGTGGGGGACTCGGTCCAGGGGACCGCGCCCAGCTCGGGCATGTGCGTCTTGCCGATCACCACGGCCCCCGCCGCACGCGCGCGTCTGACGATCTCCGAGTCCGCTGTCGCGGGCTCGCCATAGGCGTTCGTGCCGAACGTCGTCACCTCGCCGGCCACGTCGAATTCGTCCTTCACCGCGATCGGCACACCCAGCAGCGGGCGATTGCTGTCCCCCGCTCCGCGCCTGGCATCGGCCTGGTCGGCTTCCATCCGTGCCCGCTCCGCGAACACGACCCTGAACGCGTTCAGCCTGGGGTTGTACCGCGCGATCCGCTCCAGATAGATGTCCACCAGCTCGCGGGAAGTGACCTCGCCCGCGGCGATCAGCTCCGCCTGCTTGGCGATCCCGGCGTAGGCGAGGTCGGTTGCGTCCATGGGCCTTAGGAATCTAGACGATCCACGCCGGCCGGGCGCATGCCAAAAAAATCGACACATCCGCTGTGAACCGCTTTAGGATGCCCGCAGAGGGTCACCGCACCTACAAAGGGGGAGCAGATCGTGTCCTATCCAGTCACCTTCACGGCAGACTACGTCGAGCAGCGCAGCCGCCTGACCGCCTTCTTCCGCCTGATCCTCGCGATCCCGCTGTTCATCTGGCTGGTCGTGTACGGCATCGTCGCCGAGCTGGCGATCGTAATCGCCTGGTTCGCGATCGTGATCACCGGGCAGTTCCCCCGCGGCCTCTACGACTTCGTCGCCGACTTCACGCGCTTCGCCACGCGCGTGCTCGCCTACACGTACCTGCTGAGCGATCCCTATCCGCCGTTCGGAGGCTCCGACGACCCCGCCTACCCCGTGCGCATGGAGTTCGAGCATCTCGATCGCTACAGCCGCCTGAAGACCCTCTTCCGCATCGTCCTCGCGATCCCGATCGTGATCGTGCGCTACGTGATCGGCATCCTGCTCGAGATCGGCGCGGTCGCGGCCTGGTTCGTGATCCTCGTCACCGGCAAGATGCCGCGCGGCCTCTACGACCTGATGGTGCTCGCGAACTCCTACACAGCGCGCTCGGACGCCTACCTCTACCTGCTGACCGAGACCTACCCCCCGTTCCAGGACGAGCAGACCCGTGCGGCCGGCGTCCCCACGCCGCCGGCGCCGGCGCCCGAGTATCCGTCCGCTCCGTAGAGGGACGACTAGACCGGGGTAACAGGGTTGCGCTTGGCTGGCCAGTCGCGGGTCTTGCTCGCCGCGTGCGCGAAGCGGCGGATCAGCTCCGCACGCAGGTCCGCGGGCTCGACCACCGCGTCGATCACCAGTTCCGAAGCGAGGTGCAGGATGTCGATGTCGGCGCCGTACTCTTTCCGCAGCTCCTCGGTCTTGGCCGCGCGCTCGGCCTCGTCGGGGATCGCCTGCAACTGGTTGTAGAAGACGGCGTTGATCGCCGCCTGCGGACCCATCACGGCGATCGAGGCGCTCGGCAGTGCGATGCAGCAGTCGGGGTCGAACGCCGGCCCCGCCATCGCGTACAGCCCCGCCCCGTAGGCCTTGCGGACGATCACCGAGATCTTCGGCACCGTCGCTTCGCTGACAGCGCTGATCAGCTTCGCACCGTGGCGGATGATGCCTTCGCGCTCGACCTGCGTGCCGATCATGAAGCCCGGCACGTCGGCGAGGAACAGCAGCGGTACGTTGAACGCGTTGCAAGTCTGGATGAAGCGCGCGGCCTTGTCGGCCGAGTCGCCGAACAGCACGCCGCCCTTGTGCTTGGGCTGGTTCGCGACGATGCCCAGCGCGTGCCCGTCCAGGCGCGCGTAGGCGACGACCAGCTCCTTCGCCCAGCGCGGGTGGATCTCCAGCAGCGAGTCCCCGTCGACGAGTGTCGCGATCAGCTCCTTGATGTCGAACGGCTTGTTCTCGTCCTCGGGGATCAAGTCGGCAATCGACCTCGCTATGTCATCGCCCTTACTCGCGGGATCGTCAACCGTGCCGGGGGCCAGCGCCGGCGCACGTGGCGAGACCTCCTGCCAGTTGGTCGGCATATACCCCAAATACCGCTTGGCAAGTGCGATCCCGTCCCGATCGCTCTTCACGAGCTGGTGCCCGCAACCGGACACGCCCGTGTGCATGCGCGCGCCGCCCATCTCCTCGAGCGTGACCTTCTCCCCGATCACCATCTCCGCCATCCGTGGCGAGCCGAGGTACATCGAGGCGTTGCCCTCGCGCATGATCACGATGTCGCAGAACGCCGGGATGTAGGCGCCGCCGGCGGCGCTCGGGCCGAACAGCACGCATACCTGCGGCACCAGCCCGGAGAGCTTGACCTGGTTGTGGAAGATCCTGCCCGCGCCGCGGCGGCCGGGGAACATCTGCACCTGCTCGGTGATCCGCGCCCCCGCCGAGTCGACGAGATACACCATCGGGATCCGCAGGCTCAGCGCGCGCTCCTGGATGCGCAGGATCTTCTCGACCGTCTTCGGCCCCCACGAGCCGGCCTTGACGGTCGGGTCGTTGGCCATCAGCGCCGCCGGGCGGCCGTCGATCGTCCCGACCCCCGTCACGACCCCATCGGCGCCGAGGCCCTCGCCGTCCCAGTTGGCGAGCAGCGCCTCCTCGGCGAAGGAGCCCTCGTCGAGTAGCAGCGCCACCCGCTCGCGCACGGGCAGCTTGCCCTGCTCGATCGCCTTCTCGCGGTGGCGCTCCGGGCCGCCCGCGAGCGCGCGCGTCCTCGCCTCTGGGAGATCAGTCATCTCGCGCCGCCCGTCGGTCCCGGTCTCGAATCGTGACGCTCAGATCCCCGGGTTCTCGGCCGGGGCGTCGCCCGCGTAGTCGTAGAAGCCGATCCCCGTCTTGCGCCCGAACCAGCCGGCGGCGAGCATCTTGCGCAGCATCGGCGGCTGGGCGAAGCGGCGCTCGCGGAACTCGTCGAACAGCACGTCGCAGATCGAGCCGAGCGTGTCGAGGCCGACGAAGTCGGCGAGCGTCAGGGGCCCCATCGGGTGCCCGGCGCCGGCCTTCATCGCCTCGTCGATCTCGCCGACCGAGCCGATCCCCTCTTCGTAGCCGCGCATCGCGTCGAGCATGTACGGCACGAGCAGCCGGTTGACGATGAAGCCCGCGCGGTCCTTGGTTCCGATCGCGAGCTTGCCCTCGGACTGCGCGAACTCGAGCGCCGTCTCGAACGCCGCGTCGGTGGTGGTCACGCAGCGCACGACCTCGATCAGCTTCATCACCTGCGCCGGGTTGAAGTAGTGCAGGCCGACGAACTGCCCGGGCCGGCCGGTCGCGGCGGCCTGGTCGATCACCGACAGCGAGGAGGTGTTCGTCGCGAACACCGCGTCCGCCTTGACGATCCCGTCGAGCTCGCGCCACATCTCGAGCTTCAGCGGCAGGCTCTCGGTGATCGCCTCGATCACGAGGTCGCAGTCCGCGAGGTCCTTGTAGTCGGTGGTCTCGTGGATGCGCCCGCGGACAGCGTCGGCGTCCTCCTGGCTGGACTTGCCCTTCTCGACCGCGCGCGCGAGCTGCTTCTCGATCTTGCCGACGCCCTTCGCAAGCGTCGCCTCGTCGACCTCGCGCAGCACGACCTCGTAGCCGGCCTGCGCCGCCACCTGCGCGATCCCGTGCCCCATCAGCCCGGCTCCGAGCACGCCCACCTTCTCGATCTGCTGCGCCATGCGTCCTCCGTTTGCTCTCCGTTTCCCTGTCCCAGGCAGCCTATATGCCCACCCATGCCGTCGAGTCCCGGTAGCCTGCACTGATGCCGTCAGATGAGACCTTCGATCTCTCCGCGGCGGGCCTGCGCGCCGACGGCACCGACCTGCGGATCTCGGTCGAGGTGCTCGCCTCCAAGCTCGAGTCCTCGCTGCCCGGCCGCACGCGCGTCGAGCGCCGCGGCAGCGGCCTGCTCGGCCGCGGCGAGAAGCACGTGCGCCAGATCCAGGTCGAGCTCGGCTCCGGCAGCGGGACGACATACCAGCTGACGATCGAGGGCGACCGCGTCGAGGGCTTCCGCGAGCGCAAATCGGGCGGCATCGCGATCAAGCGCGAGCCGCTCGACCCCGACGCGTGGATCGCGGCGCTGACGGAGGAGCTGCAGTCCGAGGCGCAGCGCAGCGCCGAGGCGCGCACGGCGCTGGAAGGGCTCGTGCGCTGAGATGGCGGGCGAACCGGTCGAGGACGCCGCCCAGGAACGTGAGGAAGAGGAATCGCTCGCGCGGATCGAGGCGGGCGGCATCCCGATCGCGGCCGAGCGGCGCCTGCGCGAGCTGCGCGGGAGGAGTGGCGCGGACGGCGGGCGCGGCGTGTCGTTCACTTCCGACCTGTCCGTCAACGGCTTCGCGCTCTGCCACCAGCTCGGGCTCGAACCGCTCTCGCAGGTGATGGGCAGCTCGATCTACCAGATGGGCTACCAATCCGCCTGGGGCCAGATGCAAGGCGGCTACGGCGGCGGCGCGATGATCGAGCTCGACACGCTCTCGCAGGCGCTCAACGAGGTGCGCGAACGGGCGCTGCACCGGCTCGCCGAGGAGGCGCGCCAAATCGGCGCCGACGCGGTCGTCGGCGTGGAAACGCGCGCGGGCGAATCGGAGCTCGGCGGAGGCGGCGGGCAGCTCGCGCTCGAGCACATGGTGCTCGGCACCGCGGTGCGGCGCAAGGGCGCCAGCGGCGAGCAACCGGTGATGACCGAGCTGTCGGTCGCCGACTACGCGCTGCTGCTGCGCGCCGGGATCGAGCCGGCGGGGATCGTCGCCTGGAGCTCGGTGTTCTTCTCGAGCTACGCCTATCGCGGAATGCTCGGCGCGGGACCGGGCGCGATGAGCTCGATGCAGCCGTATGAGCTGAGCGAATTCACGCAGGCGCTCTACAACGCGCGCGAGCGGACGATGGGTCAGATCAACCGCCAGGCCGCCGCGCTCGGCGCCTCCGGCGTCGTCGGCGTGCGGATCGGCCACACGATCCGGCCGCACACGCTCAGCAGCGGCATGGGCTTCGGCGCGAGCGAGCTGCGCGGGATGATGGTCACGTTCAACGCGGTCGGCACCGCGATCCGCCAGCACGCCGATGCCGAGATCCAAGCCCCCAAACCAGTCGTCGACCTATTCGCCTAACAAGGAGCAGGAGATCATGACCGAGGAGCGCGAGACCGCATACGACCCATCCTCCCTCGAGGGCGTCCCCGAGGCCGGCCGTGCGCGCCTGCAGCAGAACCGCGCGGGCCTGTTCACTTCAGATCTATCGGTCAACGAGTTCCTGCTCGTCAAGCAGGCCGGCTTCGAGCCGCTCGGCCTGGTCGTCGGCAGCTCGATCTACCACATCGGCATCCAGATGGCCGGTTGGAAGAAATCGCAGGAGATGACGGTCCTCTCCGAAGCGATGTACGGGGCGCGCCAGCTCGCGATGACGCGGATGGAGGAGGAGGCCGACCAGCTCGGGGCCGACGGCGTCGTCGGCGTGCGCCTGGACATCGGCCGCTACGAGTGGGGTCAGGACATGGCCGAGTTCATCGCGATCGGGACCGCCGTCAAGCACCGCGACGGGGTGCTGCACCGCGCGCCCTCCGGCCGGCCGTTCACCAGCGATCTCTCGGGCCAGGACTTCTGGACGCTGCTGAGCACCGGTCACCGCCCGGTCGGGATGGTGATGGGCAGCTGCGTCTACCACGTGGCCCACCGCGGGATGCTCCAGTCGATGGCCCAGACCGGCCGCAACGTCGAGCTCTCGAACTTCACCCAGGCCCTGTATGACGCGCGCGAGCTGGCGATGGAGCGGATGCAGTCCGAGGCTCAGGAAATCGGCGCCGAGGGGATCGTCGGCGTCGACCTGCAGGAGAAGTCCCACGGCTGGGGCAGCCACACGATCGAGTTCTTCGCCGTCGGTACCGCGATCGTGCCGCGCGAGGGCCACGACGAGGAGATCCAGGCGCCGACGACCGTTCTTGATTTGAGTTGAGGGCCGCGACGGAAGAGAGTTGAGGGTCGCGATGGAAGATAGGAAGTAGAGAGCTGTGAGTTGTTGTTATAAAAATAAAACTGCGTACCACTATGGTTATACGAAGTTTTAAAACAGGAGTGAACACATGAGCCTCGTCGTCACCGAAGATCGCGGCGCCACGCGACACGTCGTGCTCAACCGCCCCGAGAAGCGCAACGCGATGAACCAGGTCCTGCTCGTCGAGCTCGGCGACGCGCTGCGCGCGGCCGCGAACGACGCCTCGGTGCACTGCGTCGTGCTGCGCGGCGAGGGCGCGGTCTTCTCGGCCGGCGTCGACCTCGGCGAGCTGATGTCCTTCGCCGGCGACCCGTCGGTGCTGCGGCCGTTTCGCAACGTGTTCCTCGACTGCGCGAACCTCTGCGAAGCGATGCCGAAGCCGGTCGTCTGCCAGATCCACCGCGCGTGCTTCGGCGGCGCGCTGGAGGTCGCGCTCGGCTGCGACCTGCGGATTGCCTCAGACGATGCCCAGCTCGGCCTGCCCGAGGTCAAGTTCGGGATCATCCCCGACGTCGGCGGATCCTCGCGCCTGCCCGCGGTCGTCGGGCTCGGCCGCGCGAAGGAGCTGATCATGACCGCCGCCACGATCGACGCCGCCGAGGCGCACCGCATCGGCCTGCTCAACCGCGTCGTGCCCGCCGCCGAGCTCGAGGCGGCCACGCAGGCTCTCCTCGACGAGCTGCTCGCGAACTCCCCCGTGGCTGTCGGCCGCGCCAAGCGCGTGATCGACGCCTCCGCGCGCCCGGCGCTCGCGACGACGCTGGAGATGGAGGTCGCGGTTCAGGAGTACTGCGTCGCGGCGATGCGCGAGGCGGCGCAGACGGGACAGGGCGCCGGCGAGACCGAGACCGTCGCGGCGGGTTAGCGCCAGTCCACGGGGCCGGCCACGAGCGTGTGGCTGCCCAGCGGCCGGCCGAGAATCTCACGCACGCGCGCCGCGCAGGCGAGCAGCGCGGGTAGGTCGATCCCGGTCTCGATCCCCATCTCCTCGAGCATCGAGACGAGGTCCTCGCTGGCGATGTTCCCGGTCGCGCCCGCCGGCACCGGGCAGCCGCCGAGCTCGCCGAAGCTCGACTCGAAGCTGTCGATCCCGGCCCCGAGCGCGGCGAGCACGTTCGCGAGGCCCTGCCCGCGCGTGTTGTGGAAGTGCGCGGTCAGCTGCGCCTCCTGCAGGTCGTCGCGCCACAGCGTGAGGAGCTCTCCCACCTGGCGCGGGTTGGCCATCCCGGTGGTATCGCCGAAGCCGATCTCCTGCGCGCCGGCCGCGTGCAACCGCCGCCCGATCGCGAGCACGCGCTCGGGCGAGACGTGGCCCTCGTAGGGGCAGCCGAACGAGGTCGAGATCACGCCCTCGCAGCGCAGGCCTGCCTCGCGCGCGCGCGTCAATACGATCTCGAGCCCGGCGAGCGACTCCTCGACCGAGCGGTTGACGTTCTTGCGGTTGTGCGTCTCCGAGGCGGACAGGAACACGTTGATCTCGTCGAACGCCTGCCTGCCTGCACCCCCCGCACGGCTCGATTCGAGCAGCGCGAGCGCGTTCTCCAGGCCGCGCTCGTTCGGCACGAGCACGCTCACCGCTACCTCCTCGGGCACGTCGATCCGCGCGAGCACCTCGGCGGCGTCGGCGAGCTGCGGGATCACGTCGGCGCGCACGAAGCTCGTCACCTCCAGCCGCTTGCAGCCAGTGCGCGCGAGCGCGTCGATCAGCTCGATCTTGTGAGCCGTCGCGATCGTCTCCGGCTCGTTCTGAAAGCCGTCGCGCGGGCCGACCTCGCGGATGCTGACGGAGTTTGGAAACCCACCCGCCATCCCCGTCACCGACGAGCTCACCACATCGAGAGGCCACCGGAGACGTTCAGCGTCTGCCCGGTGACGTAGGAGGCATCCTCGCTCGCGAGGAACGCGATCGCGGCGGCGACCTCCTCGGGCTCGCCCGCGCGGCCCATCACGGTCGCGTTGACCATGCCCCGCTGCAGGCGCTCGCCGATCTCTCCCAGCACCTGCGGCGCGGAGTCGAACAGCGGCGTCTCGATCGGCCCCGGCGCGACCGCATTGCAGCGCACGCGATAGCGCGCCGACTCGCGGGCGATCGCCTTCGTGAAGCCGATCACGCCGGCCTTCGCGGCCGAGTACACGACCGAGCCCTGCGAGCCGACGCGACCGGCCTCGCTGGCGACGTTCACGATCGCGCCCGTCCTGCGCTCCTGCATCTGGGGCAGCACCGCGTGCGTGACCGCGAGCACGCCGCGCAGGTTGACGGCGAGCACGAAGTCCCAGAGGCTCTCGTCGGAGTTCACGAAGAACGAGAAGCGGTCGGTGCCGGCGTTGTTGACGAGCACGTCGATCGCGCCGAGTGCGTCCTTTATCGCCGCGACTCCGGCGCGCACCGAGCCGGTGTCGGTCACGTCGAGCGCGCACCCAAACCCGTCCAGCTCGCCGGCGACCGACTTCGCGCCATCCTCGTTGACGTCGCCGATCGCGACCCGCGCGCCCTCGGCCGCGAGCCGGCGGGCGGTCGCCGCGCCGATCCCCGATGCGCCGCCGGTGACGAGCGCGGTCTTTCCCTCGAGCCTCATCGTTGAAGCCTATACTCACCCGCCGTGCCTCCTGCCACGAACGATCCGGTCGCCATCGTCGGAGCCTCGGGCGCGCTGGGATTCGGCCTGGCCGTGCGCCTCGCCCGTGCCGGCGTGCCGATCGCGATCGGTTCGCGCGATGCCACTCGCGCCGAGGAAGCCGCCGAGAGCGCGCGGGAGATCGTGCCGGGCGGCTCCTTCTCCGGCCACGACAACGCCGGCGCCGTCGGCGCCGCGGACACCGTGATCCTGTCCGTGCCGTTTCGCAACCAGTCCGAGACGCTCACCAACCTCAGCGAGGCCCTGACGCCCGGCCAGCTGCTGATCGACGCGACCGTCCCGCTCGCCGCCGCAGTCAGCGGCAAGGCGACGCGAATGCTCGGCGTGTGGCAGGGCTCCGCCGCCCAGCAGACCGCCGAGATGGCCCCCGCGGGCGTGCGCGTGGTCTCGGCCCTGCACACCGTCAGCGCCGCCTCGCTCGCCGACCTCGACCATCCGCTCGAGCAGGACGTGCTCCTGTGCGGAGACTCCCGCGCGGACAAGCGCGACGCGGCGCTCCTGATCGAGCGGATCGCCGGCCTGCGCTGCGTCGACTGCGGCAAGCTCGAGATGGCGCGGATCACCGAGTCGCTGACGGCGATGCTGATCGCGGTCAACTCGCGCTACAAGGCCCACGCCGGTATCCGGTTGGCGGGCCTGCCTGACGTACCCTGGGAGTGATGTCCGTGGACATATCCAAGGACGGGGGCGAGATCGTCGTCCTCGCCGGCGGCACCGGCGGCGCGAAGCTTGCGCGCGGCTTGCTCGACGTGGTCGAGGATCCCTCGCATCTGGCCGTGATCGCGAACACCGGCGACGACATCGAGATCTATGGCGCGCACGTCTCGCCCGACCCGGACCTCGTCTCCTTCTGGCTGGCCGATGAGATCGACGCGCGCGGCTGGGGGCTCAGAGACGACACGTTCGCGGTGATGGACGCGCTGCGCGAGCTCGGCCACGAGGTGTGGTTCAACCTCGGCGACCGCGACCTCGCGTGGTGCCTGGAGCGGGTGCGGCTGCGCGAGCAGGACGGCCTGCAGCCGACGGCGGCGCTCGCGCGCCTGAACGGGGCGATCGGCGTGCGCGCGCGGGTGCTGCCGATGAGCGATGACCCCGTGCGCACCTGGATCCGCACGACCACCGGCTGGCAACCCTTCCAGGAGTTCATGATCCGCCGGCGCGCCGAGGGCATCGTCGAGGGCCTCGAGTTCCGCGGCGCCGAGCAGGCGACGCCCAGCTCCGAGGCGCTCGCGGCGATCGCGGGCGCCCGCGCGATCGTGATCGGGCCCTCCAACCCGCTCGCCTCGATCGCTCCGATCCTCGCCGTCCCCGGCATCCGCGAGGCGCTGCTCGCCGCGTCCGCGCCGGTCGTGGCCGTCAGCCCGATCGTCGGTGGCGAGGTCCTGAAGGGGCCGACGGCCGCGTTCATGGCGTTCGCCGCGCTGGAGTGCAACGCCGACGGGGTCGCGGACTTCTACGGCGAGCTGCTCGACGGGATCGTCGCGGACGAGAACGTCGCCCGCCTGCCGGCGCTGCAGATCGACACGCGCATGGACGACGCGCCCGCCCGCGCGGGCCTGGCCGAGCAGGTCCTCGACTTCGCCGCGGCGCTCGCGGGGTAGCTCCCTCTAGGACACGTCGGCCGCCGGCGCGTTCTCGCGCCAGGCATTGAGCGCGGTGAGCGCTCCGTCGATCACGCGTCCGACGAACGTCTCACGGTCGTTGGCGTGCGGCAGCGGCTCGCTGGGCACGGGGACTTCGAGGAACTCACACAGCGGCTCCCAGCCTTCTGAGACCTCCCACACGAGCAGCCGCTCGGCCGGAACGGCGGCCTTGACGCTCTCGTTGTAGGCGAGCATCTGCTGCTTCATTTCCTGCTCTCCCCAGCCATTGGCGAATGGCGAAAGCTCGTCCCAGAGCATGCGGTCGACCAGTTCCAGGTAGCGCTTCCAGTGTGGGTCGATTTCCCGGCGCGCCTTCGAGAGGTGGCCGAGCAGCGTGTCTCCATGACAGAAGCTGCCGATCGTGTCACGGTAGCTCGGCTCCCAGGTCTCGGGATCGCGGACGCTGAGCAGCACCTTGGCATCCGGGTGGCGCTCGGCGAGCTGGCGATAGACGAAGCCGCCGGGCCAGTCCACAGTCGATTGGTAGCCGTCGAAGATCTCCCCCAGCAGGTCCTCCCCATCCAGCGCGCGGTGCCACAGCCCGACCTGCTCGAGGTCCGTGATGATGTTCACCCAGTGGTAGCAGGGCCCCAGGCCGAGCTGCTCCAGCGCCACCTTCTGCGTCAGCGTGCCGGTACGCGGCAGGCCGGCTCCAATCACCCTCATGGGCCTCGCTCCTCCTGATCGTTTGCACGGGGGGACGGTCCCTCCCGCATGGCTGATCGCCGGCAGGGGAGGATAGCTCGCTGCGCGATCGCGACAAAACGCGGGTCCACGAGGCGAAAATCCCAGGTGCTCGCCGTGAAAAGGTGCATAAGGAAGCCGGAACCCCGCCGGGAAGGATCGGTTCTGCGGCTATGCTTTAAGTAGGCATACGGCTATTAACGGGTCAGGCCAAGCCTTTGACAGACCAGCTCGACCGGCCTCGACAGATCGGCTCGACTTGCTTTTACGCCCCTCCGACAGCCAGAGAGTCACGACCGTGCCCGACGCGCTAGCCGACTGGAGTTCATCCGCCGCACCCGCCCCGCGGCAGGAGAGTGCCACGCCGGAGAGACAGCTCGGCACACGGATCGCCGGGATCGCCGTCTCCGACGCCGAGCGCAGCTACTCGCAGGAGCAGGTGCTCGAGCGGCTGGGGCTGAAGGGGGACGCGTTCGCCGAAGGCATCTTCGAACGCTGCGGCGTCAAGCGCCGCCACCTCGACCTCAGCGACGAGTTCCTCGCGGACACGACGCAGGGCCGCACGACGCGGATCGAGCGCGAGCTGCTGGCACACTCGATTCGCGCGGTCGACGCGCTCGGGATCGACCCCGCCGAGATCGGCACCGTCGTGAGCGCGAGCCTCTACTCGCTCGGCTGCCCGTCGCTCGCCCACCGGCTCGTCGACCACTACGAGATGGACCCCACGACCGACAAGTACCACATCACCGGCGTCGGCTGCGCGAGCGGCGTGCCGCTGATGAAGCTCGCCTCCCAGGCGCTGGCCGAGCACCCGGGCAAGCACGCGCTCGTCGTCGCGGCCGAGAGCATGAGCGGCACGCTGATGCGGGCCACGCCCGAGGACCCGCGGGCGAAGACCGTCGGCTCGGCGATCTTCGGCGACGGCTGCGCGGCGGCGCTGCTGTCGAGCGATCCGGTCGCGGCCGGCCCCGCGATCCTCGCCTCGCGCGTGCACCAGCTCGCCGGCACGCTCGACGCGGTCAGGCTCGACATGACACCCACCGACAGCCACCTGCACCTCGCCCGCGAGCTGCCCGACCTGGCCGGCGCCGGGCTGCCGGCCGTCGCCGAGGACTTCCTGCGCGAGCACGGTCTCGAGCGCTCCGAGATCGATCACTGGATCGTCCATCCGGGCGGCCGGCGGATCATCGAGAACGTGCAGAGCGCGCTCGAGCTCTCCCACGAGGACGCCGAGGTCAGCTGGGACGCGCTCGCGGCGCACGGCAACATCGGCACGCCCTCGATCTTCTACGTGCTCGCCGACACGATCGCGCGGCGCGAGCCGGCGCCGGGCGAGCGCGGCCTGATGGTCACGATCGGGCCCGGCGTGACCGTCGGCCTGATGCTGCTCGGCTGGTAATAACTATCGTCTGCGGGCAGATGCGCACCGCCGCGATCCTGCCCGTCAAGCGCTTCGCCCAGGCCAAGCAGCGCCTCGGCGCGAGCGTCGCCGATCCGCTGCGGCTGGAGCTCGCGCGGGCGATGGTCGGCGACGTGCTCGCGGCGCTCGCCGAGACCGCCGCGATCGAGCTCACGATCGTCGTCACCGGCGAGCCCTCGGTGGCCGCGACGGCGCGCGCGGGCGGGGCGATCGCGATCGACGACACCGCCCAGGACGGCCAGAGCGCCGCGGTCGGCCTCGGCGTGCGGCGCGCGCTCGACGCGGGGATCGAGCGCGTGCTGTGCATCCCCGGCGACTGCCCCACGCTCGATCCCGCCGAGCTCGAAGTCTTGCTCGGCTCTCCGCAGAGTCGCGAGGTCGTGATCGTGCCCGACCGCCACGGCAGCGGCACCAACGGGCTGCTGCTCATGCCCCCCGAAGCGATCCTCCCCAGCTTCGGCCCCGGCAGCCGCGAGCGCCACACCGCACTCGCGCTCGCCGCCGGGGTCGCCGCGCGCATCGAGCAACCCCCGTCGCTGCTCCTAGACATCGACACCGGCGACGACCTCGCGGTCCTGCGGGATCGCCTCTCCGGTGAGCGCATCCGCGCCTCGCGTACCCGCGCGGTGCTCGGCCTGTCCGTCGGTTCTCACGTCCTTTCCGGCACGACGCCCGTCTGATCGAGGCACGCTCGATGTCGAGTCTTTCCGCCCAGAGCCTCCCCGGCCTCCCCGAGATCCGCGCCGGGGACGACCTCGCGGGGTCGATCGTCCGGGCGCTGCACGACGAGCGGCCGCTGGCGGCTCCGTTACACGACGGGCAGATCGTCGCGATCGCCCACAAGGCCGTCTCCAAGGCCGAGGGCGCGATCGTCGACCTGGCGACGGTGACGCCGGGCGGGCGAGCGCGCGAGCTGGCCGCGGAGCAGGGCAAGGACGCGCGCGCGGTGCAGGTCGTGCTCGACCAGTCCGCGGAGATCCTCCGCGCCGCGAACGGCGTGCTGATCAGCCGCACGCACCACGGCTTCGTCTGCGCGAACGCCGGCGTCGACGCCTCCAACGCGGCCGCCGAGGATCGGACCGAGACGCTGATCGTGCTCCCCCGCGACCCCGACGCCTCCGCGCGGGCGCTGCGCGGGCGCCTGCGCGAGCTCACGGGCGCCTCGCCCGCGGTGCTGATCACCGACTCCTTCGGCCGCGCCTGGCGCCACGGGCAGTGCGACGTCGCGCTCGGCTGCGCGGGGATGGCACCGCTGGAGGACTGGCGCGGGCGCGCCGACTCGGTCGGCCTCGAGCTGCGCGCCACCTGGATCGCCGTGGCCGACGCCGCCGCCTCGTGCGCGGATCTCGCGCGCGCGAAGGACTCGCGCGAGCCGGTCGTGCTGATCGACGGCCTGCAGCGCTTCGTCACCGCCGCGGACGGACCCGGGGCGGTGGCGCTGCTGCGGCCGTTGGACGAGGACCTGTTCCGCTAGCTCGCGACGGCTGGTGGGTCGGGACGGCTAGCTCGCGACGGCGACCGGCAACTCGTAGCGGCGGCGGAGCTCGTACAGCGTCGTGCGCTCGGCCGCGGGCCGGCCCGCCTCGTGCGCGGCGGCTACCAGCTGCTCGGGCTCAAGGCGCGTGCCGTGATAGCTGCCGGCGAGGCGGCTGATCGACTCCTCCATGAGCGTGCCGCCCAGGTCGTTCACGCCCCAGCGCAGCGCCTCGGTGGCGGCATCGAGGCCCATCTTCACCCAGCTGGCCTGCAGGCTTGGCACGGTGCGCCCGAGCGCGAGGCGGAAAACGGCGGTGTGCTTGAGGTTCTCCTCGCGGCTGATCTCCTCCACCCCATGCGTGCGCCCGAGAAGCGTCTGAAAGGGGATGAACGACAGCGGCACGAACTCGGTGATCCCTCCGGTGCGTTCCTGCAGCTCGCGCACGACCCGCATGTGCTCGGCCAGCTCCCAAGGCTCCTCGATGTGGCCGAACATGACCGTCGAGGTCGACCGCAGACCGGCGTTGTGCGAGGCCTCGACGATCTCGACCCAGCGCACGACCGGCAGCTTGTTCGGGCTGATCCGCTCGCGGACGCCGTCGTGCAGCACCTCCGCTGCCGTCCCCGGCGTCGAGCCGAGGCCGGCGTCCTTCAGCTGGGCGAAGACCTCGCTTGGCGGCAGGCCGGAGATGTCGCACATGTGCGCGATCTCCATCGGGCTGTACGCGTGCAGGTGCAGGTCGGCCCCCGCCTCCCGCGCGGTCTGCTTCGCGAACCGCAGCCAGCCGAGGTAGTCATCGAGGCTCCAGTCCGGGTGGATGCCCGACTGGATGCAGAGCTCGCTCGCGCCGAACTCGATCGCCTCCCGCACGCGCCGCGCGAACTCCTCGCGGTCGTGCTCGTAGGCGTCGGGCGAGCGCTTGCCCTGGCCGAAGCCGCAGAACGCGCAGCCGACCATGCAGACGTTCGAGACGTTGATGTTGCGGTTGACGACGAACGTCACCGTCTCCCCCGCGAGCTCCTCACGCAGCTCGTCGGCGGCCTCGCGCAGTTCCTCGATGACCTCCGGACGCGTCTCGGCGAACAGCGCCGTCAGCTCGTCGGGGCTCAGCGCAACGCCGTCGCGGCCCTTCGCGATCGCGCCCGCCACCAAATCGGGACGGATCGGCGCCGGCGGGTCGGTGCGGCCGGATCCACGCCGCGGGATGAAGCTCCAGTACTTGACCTTGATCGTGTCCATTACCGCCGGCGCGATCCAGCTCGGCTCGATGTACTGCGGGTACACGCACAGGCGCTCGGTCAGCGCCACGCCGTCGGCCTGCAGCTGCTTGCGCACCTGGTGTGGCGAGGGGAACGGGTGCTCGGGGGAGATGTGGTCGCCGTTCGCGCTGAGGCCGCCCAGATCGGTCGCGCCCACCTGGACGAGCTCGCCCCACCAGTCGGCGAGGTTCGGCGGGATCTGGATCCCCACATCGGGCATCAATCGCCTGGTCTCCGCGATCAACCGCTTCATGTCCTCGATGCTCACCGCGCAGGCCCAATCCGGCAGCGGCAATTCCGGTCTGGTGCGGGTCGGATCCTCGTCGACCCCCGTACGCCAGTACTCGCGCGCGGCCTTGTCGGCGATCTCGGCCGGCTCTTCGCCGTAGTAGCTCTGGTGCGGGACGAAGTTCTGGAGGATCACCTCCTGGATGTGGCCGTGCTCGGCATGGATCCGCGCGAGCGCTTCGAGCGATTCGACGCGCTCCTGCTCGGTCTCGCCGATGCCGACGAGGATGCCGCTGGTGAAGGGGATATTGAGCTCGCCCGCGGCGCGGATCGTCTCCATCCGCCGCTCCGGGTGCTTCGTCGGCGAGCCGGCGTGGACGGTCTGCATCAGTCGCTCCGACACCGACTCGAGCATCAGCCCCTGCGAGGCGCTGACCTCGCGCAGCCGGGCCAGGTCATCGCGTGAGAGCACCCCCAGGTTCGTGTGCGGCAACAGGCCCCGCTCGAGCGCCCGTTCGCAGACCCAGACGACATACGCGGTGAAGTCCTCGTGGCCGTACTCCTCGAGTTTCGCGGCCACCTGCGGGTTGACCTCGGGCTTCTCGCCGGTGAGCACGAGCAACTCCTTCACCTGCCGCTTCGCCGCGCCGTCGAGGATCTCCAAGACCTCATCGGGCGCGTACAGGTGCGCCTTGTGCGTCGCGAACGAGCAGTACTTGCAGTAGCACTGGCAGGTGCGCGACAGCGACAGCGTCAGATTGCGCGAGAAGGTGACACGGCGACGCATTGCCGTGAGTCTAGGACGTGGCAGCCGGCCTTCGCTACCCTCGTGGCTCGCCGGAGTTCCCCGAGCGCCACCTTTGACTAGAACAGGACAGGAGCGACATGACCGAGAGCATCAGCGAGAGCGAGAACCCGGCGATCCCGAGCCCGACTCCCGAGGTGCCCAGTCCGAGGACGAACCGCGACTGGTGGCCCAACCAGCTCGACCTGAGCGTGCTGCACCGGCACTCCTCCCTCTCCGACCCGATGGGCGCGGACTTCGACTACGCGAAGGAGTTCGCGACCCTCGACCTCGACGCGCTCAAGCGCGATCTGATCGAGCTGATGAGCACCTCGCAGGACTGGTGGCCCTCCGACTACGGCCACTACGGCCCGCTGTTCATCCGCATGAGCTGGCACGCCGCCGGCACCTATCGGATCGCCGACGGGCGCGGCGGTGGCGGCCAGGGGGCTCAGCGCTTCGCTCCCCTCAACAGCTGGCCCGACAACGCGAGCCTCGACAAGGCACGCCGGCTGCTGTGGCCGATCAAGCAGAAGTACGGGCGCAAGATCTCCTGGGCCGACCTGCTCGTCTACACCGGCAACGTCGCGATGGAGTCGATGGGCTTTCAGACGTTCGGCTTCGGCTTCGGCCGGCCCGACATCTGGGAGGCCGAGGAGATCTACTGGGGCAGCGAGGACACCTGGCTCGGAGACGAGCGCTACAGCGGGGAGCGCGAGCTCGCCAAACCGCTCGGCGCCGTGCAGATGGGCCTGATCTACGTCAACCCCGAGGGTCCGGGCGGCGACCCCGACCCGCTGGCCTCGGCGAAGGACATCCGCGACACGTTCGCGCGCATGGCGATGAACGACGAAGAGACGCTCGCGCTGATCGTCGGCGGGCACACGTTCGGCAAGACCCACGGCGCGGTCGACCCCGGCAATATCGGCCCCGAGCCCGAGGCGGCTCCGCTCGAGCAGCAGGGACTGGGCTGGAAGAACAGCGCGGGCAGCGGCAGGGGCGTCGACGCGATCACCAGCGGCCTCGAGGGCGCGTGGACGAAGGAGCCGACGAAATGGGACAACGGCTTCCTCGAGAACCTGTTCGAGTACGACTGGGAGCTGACCACGAGCCCGGCCGGAGCGAAGCAGTGGACCCCGAAGAACGGCGACGCGGCGGGCACCGTTCCGGACGCCCACGACCCGTCCAGGCGGCACGCGCCGATGATGCTGACGAGCGACCTGGCGCTGAAGGTCGACCCGATCTACGAGCCGATCGCCAGGCGCTTCTATGAGAACCCCGAGCAGCTCGCCGACGCGTTCGCGAAGGCCTGGTACAAGCTGCTGCACCGCGACATGGGGCCGGTCGAGCGCTATCTCGGCCCATGGATCCCGGCTACGCAGTTGTGGCAGGACCCGACCCCGGCTGTGGACCACGAGTTGATCGGCGATGCGGAGATCGCCTCGCTCAAGGAGAGCATCCTCGCCTCGGGCCTGTCGATCTCGCGCCTCGTCGCGACCGCGTGGTCCTCGGCGGCATCGTTCCGCGGCACCGACAAGCGCGGCGGCGCCAACGGCGCACGGATCCGCCTCACCCCTCAGAAGGACTGGGATGTCAACGAGCCGGCTGAGCTCGCCGGCGCGCTCGAGGCACTCGAGCAGATCCAGCAGGACTTCAACGAGTCGCAGACCGGTGCCACGAGGGTCTCGCTCGCCGACGTGATCGTCCTCGGAGGGTGTGCGGCGATCGAGCAGGCGGCCGCCAACGCCGGACACAGCGTCTCGGTCCCGTTCACCCCGGGTCGCACCGACGCCTCCCAGGAGCAGACGGACGTCGACTCATTCGCCGTGCTCGAGCCGACCGTCGACGGTTTTCGCAACTACTTCCGTGCGGGAGAGACGATGCCGCTGGAGCACGGGCTGCTGGAGCGGGCCTACATGCTGAGGCTGACCGCTCCGGAGATGACCGTGCTGATCGGCGGCATGCGCGCGTTGAACGCGAACTTCGGCCAGTCCTCGCACGGCGTCCTCACCGACCGGCCGCAGACGTTGAGCAACGACTTCTTCGTAAACCTGCTCGACATGCGCACGGAGTGGAAGCCCTCGGGTGAGAACGTCTATGAGGGGCGCGACCGTGGGACCGGAGATGTCACGTGGACCGCGACCTCGGTCGACCTGGTCTTCGGCTCCCACTCTGAGCTGCGCGCACTGTCGGAGGTCTACGCGAGTGCCGACGCGGGCGAGAAGTTCGCCGGTGACTTCGTCGCCGCCTGGGACAAGGTCATGAACCTCGACCGCTTCTAGCGCGGGTCCTCCGCGAGCTTGTCGATCGGGCGCTCGCCCGGCTCTTTCTGGGGGTCGAGCACGAGCAGCTTGTAGCCGATCGCCGCCACCAGGCCGCCGAGCGCGGGCGCCAACAGGTAGACCACGAAGAACGAGCCGAAGCCTTTGTCGAAGTGCCCGGCAACGATCGCGGGGCCGAGCGCACGCGCCGGGTTGAGGCTGCCGCCCGTCAGCGGGGCGGTCACCAGCACGCCGAAGCCGAGCGTGGTCCCGATCACGAACGCCGCCCAGTCGCGCGTCGCGCGCTCGTTCACCGCCACGCCCATCACCGCCCACACGAGCGCGAACGCGCCCGCCAGCTCGGCCAGCGCGCCGAGCAGCGTCTTGCCGCCCAGCAGCGGGCTGACCGAGGGGTTGCCGAGGCTCGGGGTCTGGCCGAGTTCGCTCAGGATCACTTTGCACAGCGCGGCGGCGGCGATCGCGCCGATCACCTGCATCACCACGTACACGCCCGCGTCGCTCGGCTTGATCTTGCGCACGGCCAGCAGACCCGCGGTCACCGCCGGGTTGAAGTGCCCGCCGGAGGTCCCCCCGAGCGTCTGGATCAGCATCATCAGCACGAACGCGTGCAGCAGGCCGATCGTCACGAATTCGGGCGTGCCGATGCCTTTGCGCGCGTACACGCTCGCGATCAGCGCGATGAACAGCACGAGCATGAAGGTGCCCACGAGCTCGGCGATGTATGCGGCCGGACCACGATCCTCCATGAGTGCCCTCCTTCGCTCGAATGCCTGGATTCGGTTAGCTGAACTGCAATCCACGCTCCAGATTCGAGCTTTCGGAGTCCATTCCTTCACTCTCGTATCCTCAGCGGCGATGGCAACCGTCTTCCTCGCCCGCCACGGCCAGACCGCCTACAACCTCGAGGGCCGCTTCCAGGGCCAGCGGCCGGTGCCGCTCGACGAGACCGGCCGCGCCCAGGCCGCCGAGCTGGCCGAGCGCGCAGCCGAGTACGGGTTCGCGGCGCTGTGGTGCAGCCCGCTGCTGCGCGCGCGCGAAACGGCGGAGATCGTCTCCGCGCGGATCGGGCTGGCCCCGCGCGAGGACGCGCGGCTGATGGAGACCGATGCGGGCGACTGGACCGACCGTCCCTTCGCCGAGGTCCAGGCGGAAGCGCCCGAGCTGTTCGAGCAGTTCTTCACCGGCAACCCCGCCTTCGCGTTCCCCGGCGGGGAGTCGTTCGCCGCGCAGGAGGTCCGCGTCGAGGCGGCGCTCCTCGACGTCGAAGCGAGCGCGCTGCCGGCGCTCGTCGTCTGCCACGGGATGGTGATCCGGGCGGCGCTCTCCGCGCGCGGCGGCGAATGGCTGCCAAACGGCCAGCGCGTGCTCAACGGCGCGATCGTGCCGCTCGATCCGGCGGCGGCCGAGCAGCGTGACGACCTCGGTGACGAGGGCGCGACGGTGGCGAGCTGAGCCGAATATTTCCGACTCATAAGGACCTGACGAAAGGGTGGCGCAAAATTGGCACACCCTTGTCACAAAATTGGCACATTCATCGCATCCTTGTCACATTCGGTCGTTCAAGATCGAAGGTGTGCCCAACGCTGTCTTCGCAGTCTCTTCGCTGCCCGATCTCGTTACCGAAGTGGGCGCGGGGGTGACCATCATCGGAGGTGTTATCGGCCTGGTCCTGAGCGGAGCTCCGAGATCGCGTCGATCACTCGAGGACATTGCATTGGGCGCCGCAATAGGCGGTTTTTTGGGATGCCTGATCTCCTTCGTGGTCTACCTGTTCGCGCAGGTCATAACGGGTGGCTAGGATGTCAAGCATGGAGCGACTGAAGATGTTCTTGGTGTCTGTCTTTGCAATGTGCGTCTTGGGACCCCCAACAGGTGTCTTCCTTGCCCGCGTACATGCGACACACGGCTGGTATGTCGGTGTGTGCATCTTCCTGGCGGGACTCGGCGCGTGGCGAGCGATGGCGCCACCCGGCGCCGGTATCCGGATAAGTGGCATTCGCCCGAAGCGACATTCGTCCGTCTCCCGACCTAACCCGCCAACCGCCTGACGAGCTCAGCACCTTCGCGGGCCATGCGCGAGCGGGGAACCACGAGGTCGAAGCCGGCCTGCTCGGCCCGCTTGCACGCGGGCGCGTCCACGTGCGAGTAGAAGCCCAATGTGCGCGTCTGTCCCAGCAGGCCCTCCGCCGCAAGCGATTCGACGAGCGCTGCGCCATCGAGATCTCGGTCCACGAGGTCGACCACCAGCACCTCTGGTGCCGGGGTCAATTTCTCTCGTGTGAGCTCGGCATTCCCGACGAGCTCGACCTCGTTCCCGGCCGCCGCGAGCATGCCCTGCACCTGCGAGCCGAACAGCAGGTCCGGGACCAGCGCCACCACGCGCGCCATCGTGCTCAGTTCGCTTCCGGCATCGAGCTACCCCGCCGGTGTCCTGCGCCTACTGCGCGCGCAGGCGGCGGAAGTCTTCGCGCACCGACTGCGGGCGGCCCCACCCCTGGGTGACCTCGGCCCGTCCCGCGCGCACCTCGCGCAGGACCAGCTCGCCCTCGATCCCGGCGTCGTCGAGCAGGCCGAGCGTGCCGTGGACGGTCGGCGCCGAGGCGGCGTGGCCGAAGCGGTGCGCGACGAGCAGTCGCCAGTGCCAGTCGTGGTGGGAATAGGGCTGCGCGTTGCAGGTCGTCAGGTAGACGGCGGCTTCGACGTAGCGCGACTCGTCGGCGAGCCGCAGGTCGAGCTCGAGGTCGGTCCAGTCGTCAGGGAGCGAGTCGACGATCGTCTGGAATGTCTCCGCGAAGGCCATCTCGGTGAAGCCTAGCGTGGCTATCCTCGAACCAGTGGCCACCGTCGACACCACCCGTCTCAATGCCGAGTACCGGGCGCTGACCGAGGGCTGCGGCCTGGTCGATCGCTCCGAGCGGGGCAAGCTCGCGCTGAGCGGCGCCGGCGCCCAGGAGTTCCTTGCCGGGCAGGTGAGCAACGACGTCGAGGCCCTCTCCCCCGGGAGCGGCTGCTACGCCACCTTCCTCACCCCCAAGGGCAAGATGCTCGGCGACCTGCGCGTCCTCGACCTCGGCGAGGAGCTACTCCTCGACACCGAGCGCATGGCACTCCAGGCCCTATTCGACATGATCCGCCGCTTCAAGATCGGCTACGACGTGCAACTGCACAAGCGCACCGTCGAGAGCTCCCTGCTCTCGCTGATCGGACCGTCCGCCCTCGAGGTCGCCGCGCGCGCGGCCTCGGCCCCTCCGGCGGGTGCGCTCGAGCTTGGTAACTCCGAGCACGACAACCTGCGGGTGGAGGTCGGTGGTGTGACGAGTGTCGTCGTACGTACCGATGCCGGTGTGGACATCCTCTGCGACGCCGCCGATCGCGAGACTGTGCGCGAGGCCCTGCTGGAGGGCGGGGCGCTGCCCGTCAGCGAGGCGGCCGCCGAGATCCTCCGCGTCGAGCGCGGCCGGCCGCGCTACGGGATCGACCTCGACGAGACCGTGATCCCCCAAGAGGCGGGGCTGAACGAGCGCGCGGTGAGCTTCACGAAGGGCTGCTACGTCGGCCAGGAGACGGTCGCGCGCCTGCACTACAGGGGCAAGCCCAACCGTCACCTACGCGGCCTGCGTCTGTCGGCCCCCGCCGAGCCGGGAGCTGAGCTGCGCCTGGGCGAGCGTGTCGTCGGCCTTCTGACGAGCGCCGTCCTCTCCCCCGCGAACGGCCCGATCGGCTTGGCGCTCGTGCGCCGCGAGGCCGAGCCGGGAGCAACGCTTACGCTCGGGGACGGCGAGGCGCCCGCGGTCGTGGTTGAGTTGGATCGAGGCCCAGACACGCGCTGGTAGGCTTGAAGTTATGCGCACGCTGGTTCTGGACCCTCCGACAGCCGGGCTCGAGGAACTGCTCGAGCGCAGGCGTCGCTCGGGTCTTGATCGCCTCGATGAGGTGTGGGAGGGTGTTCTGCACATGGTCCCTGCCCCCAACTATGCGCATGGCGATCTCGAAAGCCAGCTCCACGCAATCCTCAGGCCGCTCGCCCAACAAGCGGGGCTGAGCATGATCGGCCAGAGCAACCTCGGCGAGGGCGAACACGACTTCCGCGTGCCGGACAGCGCCCTGCACCGGCCCGGCGCCTCCGGGGTTTGGCATCCGACCGCCCCTCTCGTCATAGAGATCGTCTCCCCGAACGACGAGAGCTGGGAGAAGCTCCCCTTCTATGCCGCCCACGACGTCGATGAGGTGCTGATTCTCGACCCGCGGAAGCGCACGGTCAGCTGGCTCGGGCTCGAGCGCGGCGAGTACCAGCCGATCGAGCGCAGCGGGCTCGTCGATCTGGGAGCGGGAGAGCTGACCGAGCAGCTCGACTGGCCGCCGGTCTAGCACCGCCTCGATCCGGCAAGGCCTCCCCGAGCCACCCCGGATAGGATTACCGACGTTCCCCGATCCCGACACGCGAGGTCCAAATCACCGTGGCAATCGATCTGCAACAAGTCTCCGAGGTTCTCGTCGAGCCAGGTGAGCTACCCCGGACGATGGCCGCCTGGGTGATCCGCGAGGAGCGCTTCGGCGAACCGAAGGACGCCTTCCAGCTCGAGGAGATCGAGGTGCCCGAGCCCGGCGCGTTCGAGGTGATCGTGCGCGTGATGGCCGCCGGCGTCAACTACAACAACGTGTGGGCCGCGCTCGGCGAGCCCGTCTCGGTGATGCGCTACGGCGACCACCCCGAGTTCGGCCACCACATCGGCGGCTCCGACGCCTCGGGGATCGTGTGGAAGGTCGGCGCCGGCGTCACGCGCTGGAAGGTCGGCGACGAGGTCGTGGTGCACTGCAACCAGGCCTCCTACGAGGACCCCGAGGTGCACGGCCTCGACCCGATGGCCGCGCCCTCGCAGAGGATCTGGGGCTATGAGACGACCTGGGGCTCGTTCGCCCAGTTCACGAAGGTCCAGGCCCAGCAGCTCTTGCCCAAGCCGCAGGCACTGACCTGGGAGGAGTCGGCCTCCTATGGCCTCGTCTACTTCACCGCCTACCGGATGCTGCTCACCCGCTGTCAGATGCAGGCGGGCGCGAACGTGCTGATCTGGGGCGCGGCCGGCGGCCTCGGCGTGTTCGCCACCCAGCTGTGCGCCGCGGCCGGCGCCAACTGCGTGGGCGTCGTCTCCTCGGAGGAGAAGGGCGAGCTGGTCAAGCGCCTCGGCGCCGTCGACTACATCAACCGCGACGAGTTCGCGGGGATGATGCGCAAGGGCGGCGAGTCAAAGGAGGAGGAGGCCGCGCGCTTCAAGGTCTCGCGCGCGTTCGCCAAGCGCGTCAAGGAGATCCTCGGCGACGCTCCCGACATCGTCTTCGAGCACGTCGGCAAAGCCACGTTCCCGACCTCGGTGTTCACCGCCAAGACGTTCGGCAAAATCGTGATCTGCGCCGGCACCACGGGCATCGACCTCGACTTCAACGTCGCCTATCTGTGGATGCGCCAGAAGGAGATCCTCGGCTCGCACTTCGCCAACGCCTACGAGTGCACGAAGGCCAACGAGCTGATCGAGTCCGGCCAGATCCGCCCGGTGCTGTGGCGCACGCTCGGCTTCGAGGGCGTCGCCGAAGCGCACCAGCTGATGCTCGAAAACAAGCACCTCGGCAAGATCTCGATCCTCGTCGGCGCGACCGAGGAGGGCCAAGGCAAGACGGCCGAGGGACCGGGAGCGATCCACGCCGAGGTCGGCGCCTGATGGCCGGCACGGTGATCATCCCCTGGTACGCGACGGGCTTCCGCGGCGCCGACTTCGAGACCGCGGTCAACGAGGTCGCCGCGACGGCGCTGCGCTATGGCGCGAGCTCCTACGCGGTCTACCGCGCGCGCGACGATCGCTACAAGTTCCAGCAATTTGCCGCCTTCGAGGAGAAACTCGACTGGGAGCGCTACTGGGCCGGCCCGGAGATGACCGACTTCCGCGTTGTTCACTCCAGCTGGTACCAGGTGCCCGTGCTGTACGGGTGGTGGGATTTGACCGCCGGCGGGGGCTTGATCGTCAACGACGCCGTCGCTCCCTCGAACGGGCACGGCAACGGCGCCGGTAATGGCGGTATCCCCCATCCCGTCGAGGGCGAGAGCGCCTGAGTTCGAAGAAGCACGTGTCTGAGACGGCCGTCTCAGCCCTGCTCCAACGGGGCCATGGTTAGCCCCGCGCCCTTCAGTTGCTCCCAGTAATGCTCCGCGGTCTCCTGCTGGCCGCTGAACACGATCGCCTGACCACTGCTGTGGATCACCTGCGCGAGCTCGTGCCCGCGCGCGAGGGTGGTCGCGGGGATGTAGCGCGCGAGCGTACGGGCGACATGGTCGAAGGTGTTGTGGTCGTCGTTGCGGACGATCACCCGCCAGGAGTCGCCCAGGCCGCCTCCCGGCGATCCGATCCGCGGCAACTCGGTCGTTTGGCCCGTCATCACGCCCCAGAATAATGCCCTCGCCGTACAATTGGGAGCATGAGCGGCGATCAACTCCCCCGGCCACCGCGGCTGGAGCGGCCCGACCGGCCCTGGATGATGCGCACCTACGCCGGGCACTCGACGGCGAAGGCCTCGAACGAGCTCTACCGGGGCAACCTCGCGAAGGGGCAGACGGGGCTGTCCGTCGCCTTCGACCTGCCGACCCAAACCGGATACGACCCCGATGACGAGCTCGCGCGGGGCGAGGTCGGCAAGGTCGGCGTGCCGGTCGTCCATCGCGGCGACATGGCGACGTTGATGGACGGGATCCCGCTCGGGGAGATGAACACCTCGATGACGATCAACGCCACCGCCGCCTGGCTCTTGGCGCTGTACATCGTCGCCGCCGAGGAGCAGGACGTCGCCCAGGAGGCGCTCCAGGGCACGACCCAGAACGACATCATCAAGGAGTTCCTCGCGCGCGGCACCTACGCCTTCCCGCCCGCGCCCTCGATGCGCCTGATCGCCGACATGATCGCCTACACGGTCGAGCACATCCCCAAGTGGAACCCGATCAACATCTGCTCCTACCACCTGCAGGAGGCCGGCGCGACGCCCGTGCAGGAGATCGCCTACGCGATGTCCAACGCGATCGCCGTGCTCGACGCGGCGCGCGAACGCGTCCAGGCCGCCCATTCCGAGGACGAGGCGGCCGCGCAAGAGCTGATGGGCCAGGTGTTCGGGCGGATCTCGTTCTTCGTCAACGCCGGCGTGCGCTTCGTCGAGGAGCACGCGAAGCTGCGCGCGATGGGGATCCTCTGGGAGGAGCTCGGCCGCGAGCGCTACGGCGTCACCGATCCCAAGCACCTGCGCTTCCGCTACGGCGTGCAGGTCAACTCGCTCGGCCTCACCGAGGCCCAGCCGGAGAACAACATCCAGCGGATCGTGCTCGAGACGCTGGCCGTCACGCTCGGGCGCGACGCCCGCGCGCGCGCGGTCCAGCTGCCGGCCTGGAACGAGGCGCTCGGCCTGCCCCGCCCCTGGGATCAGCAGTGGTCGCTGCGGATCCAGCAGGTGATGGCCTACGAGACCGACCTGCTCGAGTACCCCGACATCTTCGAGGGCTCGCACGTGATGGACGGCCTCGTCGCCGAGCTGCTCGACGGCGCGCGCGCCGAGATCGCCGTCGTCGCCGAGCACGGCGGCGCGGTCGAGGCGGTCCCCTACATGAAGGGCGCCCTGGTCGACTCCCACCGGCGGCGGATCCACCGGATCGAGTCCGGCGAGCAAATCGTCGTCGGGCAGAACCGCTTCGCCGAGACCGCCGTCTCGCCGCTGACCGACGACGCCGAGGGCGGCATCCTCGTCGTCGACCCCGCGGTCGAGGCCGAGCAGATCGAGGCCGTGCGCCGCTGGCGCGCCGAGCGCGACCAGACCGCCGTCGACGTCGCGCTCGCCGAGCTCGCGCGGGTCGCCGCCGATGAGAGCTCGCAGGAGAACCTGATGATCCCGACGATCGCCGCCGCGCGCGCGGGCGCCACGACAGGCGAGTGGGCGCGCACCTTGCGCGAGGTGTTCGGCTCCTACCGCGCCCCCACCGGCGTCGGCGAGGCCAGCGGGCACGAAACGCCGGACTCGGATCTAACCGAGCTGCGCGAGCAGGTCTCGCGCCTGCAGGAGCGGCTCGGCCGCCGGCCGAAGATCCTCGTCGGCAAGCCCGGCCTCGACGGGCACTCCAACGGCGCCGAGCAGATCGCCGTGCGCGCGCGCGACGCGGGCATGGACGTCGTCTACGAAGGGATCCGCCTGACCCCCGCCCAGATCGCAGCCTCGGCGCTGCAGGAGGGCGTGCACGTGATCGGGCTCTCGATCCTCTCCGGCTCGCACCGCGAGCTGATCCCCGCGGTGATCGACGCGCTGCGCGAGGCCGGTGTGACCGCGCCCGTGGTCGTCGGCGGGATCATCCCCGACCAGGACGTCGCGCCGCTGAAGGAGGCCGGCGTGGCCTGCGTCTATACCCCGAAGGACTTCGATCTGACGCAGATCATGCGCGACATCGTCGAGCTCGTCGGCGCGTCCGCGGATCCTCCCGCGGAGGTCGTCGGCTCCGCCAACAGCGTCACGTGAGCGACGACGGCGCGGCTCTCGGCGCGCGCCTGCGCGAGCGCGACCTGAGCGCGGCGCCCGCGGCGCTCAACCTGCTGGAGAGCGCCACGATCGAGGCACGCGAGCAGGCCGCCGCGCTGCTGCGCGAGGTCTCGCCGCGGGCGCTCGGCGGCGAGGCGCCGGGGCACGTGATCGGGATCACCGGGCCCCCGGGCGCGGGCAAGTCGACGCTGCTCTCGGCTCTGCTGCACGCGTGGCGCGAGCGTGGCCAGTGTGTGGCGATGCTCGCTGTCGACCCGAGCTCGCGCCGCTCCGGCGGCGCGCTCTTGGGCGACCGCGCGCGGATCGAGTTCGACGCCGCCGACCGCGGCGTCCTGATCCGCTCGACCGCCGCCGGCGAGCGCCTCGGCGGCCTGGCGTGGCCCACGCGCGCGGCCGCCCACGCGCTGGCGGCGGCGTTCGACGTGGTCGTGATCGAGACCGTCGGCGTCGGCCAGGCCGAGACGGAGATCGTCGACGTCGCCGACACCGTCGCCGTCGTCGTGCAGCCCGGCAGCGGCGACGCGCTGCAGTTCCTCAAGTCCGGAATCATGGAGATCCCCGACGTGCTCGTCGTCACGAAGGCCGACCTCGGCCAGCTGGCGGTGCGCACCCGCCGCGATCTGAGCGCGTCGCTGCGCTCGCTCGGCGCGCGCGCGACGCCGGTGCTCGCGGTCTCCTCGCTGCCGCCCCCCGCGGGCATCGAGGAGCTGATCGCGGCGCTCGCCGAGCACCGCGCCGGCCTCGACCTCGGCGCGCGGCGCCTCGAGGCCCGGCGGACGGGGGCGCTGGCGGACTTCGTCGCCGAGCACGGCTCCCGCGGGCTGCGCGGGCTCGGCGGGCGTCACGCGGCGCTCGAGCTGCTGTCCGCGCAGGACCCGCATCTCGACGTTGCCTCGCTCGTAGCTGTACTCGAGCAGCGAAGCGAGGCCGCCGGTGGTACGTGACCTGTTGATGATCCTCGGCGCGTTCGTCGCCGCGAGCCTGCTCGCGGGCGCGCTCGGCGCCACCAACCTCGGCACCGCGCTCGCCTTCGGCCAGATGGGGCTGGCCGCTACGACCGTATATGTGCTGCTGAAGCGCTGACGCACCCCGGGAATGTATGGCGTCCATTCGGCGTCATGAAACGTTAAGAAAGCTCGACTAGCTTCCTCTCGCCGCGCCCTACCCCATGTTGATCCTGATCCTCTTTGCCATCCTCGCCGGCGCCGGTACCGCGCTGTCGCCGTGCGTGCTGCCGTTGCTGCCGGCGTTTCTGTCGGCGGGCGCCGTGGGTGGGCGGCGCCGACCGCTGGGCATCGTGCTCGGGCTGTCGATCACGTTCACGGTCACGATCGTCGGCCTGGCCGACGTGGTCGACGGCGTCGGCGTCGGCGCAGATCCACTGCGCGGCGTGGCGATCGTCGTGCTGCTCGCGTTCGGGGTGGTGATGCTCATGCCCGGGCTGGCGGCACGACTGGAGGCGCCGCTCTCGCGGCTGGGTCGCTTCGGGCCGCGCTCGACGGGCGACGGCTTCCGCTCGGGCCTGCTCGTCGGCGGCGCGCTCGGGTTCGTGTACACCCCGTGCGCCAGCCCGATCCTGGCGGCCGTGATCTCGGTCAGCGCCGCGTCGGGCAAAACGATCGTGATCGCCCTCGCCTACTCGGCCGGCTCGGCGCTCGTGCTGCTGGCGCTCGCGCTCGGTGGCAGACGCGTGTTCGACCGCGTGCGCCGCGCTGGTCGTGGCCCGGCGCTGCAGCGCGCGCTCGGCGTGATCATGATCCTCACGGCGCTCGCGATCGCCACCAACCTCGACGTCAACTTCGACCAGTTCGTCGCTGAAAAGATCCCCGACGTCAACCTCACCGCAACGCTCGAGTGCTCGAAGACCGTGACCGGTCGGCTGCACCAGATCACCGGCCGCCACGCAAAGTTCGTGGCGGCGAACGGATCCTCCGCGTGCGGCGGCTCCACCACGACGGTCCACGTCGCGGCAGCCGACGCCAGCCAGGCGAGCCTGCTCGCCGACGCGCACGCCCTGCCAGACATCGGGACCGCACCTGAATTCACAGAAACCGAGGACTGGTTCAACACGGGGGCGAGCGGGCACTCGAATCAGCCGCTGACGCTTGCGTCGCTGCGCGGACGAGTGGTGCTGGTCGACTTCTGGACCTACACGTGCATCAACTGCATTCGCACGCTGCCCTACCTGAAGGCGTGGGATGCGACCTACCGCAAGGACGGCCTGGAGATCGTTGGCGTGGAGACACCCGAGTTCGCCTTCGAGAAGGAGGCCGGCAACGTGAAGGACGCGATCGAACAGTTCGGCATCCGCTACCCCGTGGTCCAGGACAACAACATGGGCACCTGGAACGCCTATGGAAACGAAGACTGGCCGGCCGACTACCTGATCGACGCGCATGGAAACGTCCGCTACGCGGCGATCGGCGAGGGTGACTACGCAAAGACCGAAACGGCGATCCGGGCGCTGCTGGCCGAATCCGGCGCCCAAGTCGGGGGCAAGAGCCATCCCACCGACGTGGTGGTACCCAGCGAAGAGGCCACCCCCGAGACCTACCTGGGTACCAATCGCGCGCAGGGATGGATCAACGGCCCCAAGTCGGGGACGCACGACTATGGGCCGCCGCCCACGGGCGAACTGGCGCTCAACGACTTCGCCTACAGCGGGACGTGGAACATCGCCGGCCAGCCCGCCGAAGCCGTCTCAGAAGCCGGCATCGACCTGGAGTTCGAGGCCAAGCACGTCTACCTCGTTTTGAGCTCGACCGGCAACGTCCCGCGGACCGTCCAGGTGCTGCTCGACGGACGGCCGATCTCCGCCGCGGATGCCGGATCCGACGTGCACAACGGCCTCGTCACGGTCGAGGGCGAGCGCCTCTACACGCTCGTCTCGCTCCCCCACGACGAACGCCACCGCCTATCGCTGCGCTTCTCCCCGGGGGTCACGGGGTACGCGTTTACGTTTGGGTAGAACGATCGGCGGGGTCGATCGGCCGGCTGGTGAGAGGATGGATGGTCTCACTCAGCCTGGAGGTCGAATGCGCGGATGCCCTATATGCCTATCCGTCCAAACTTGTTCGACCCACCGCCCAACCGGATAGTCTGTGCGGCTCGGCACGACAACTGACGAGTCGTGAGCCGTCCTGGGTTTGACGGAGACTTTGATGCCAGGTTTTTCCTGGCGGAGGGAGAAGTCACCGAGCATGCCAAGAGCGAGGAAGTATTCACAGGAGCTGCTGGACCGCGGGGCGCGCCTCGTGTTCGAGTCAGGGCGCCCGATCGCGCACATCGCGAGGGATCTGGGCATCGAGTCTGAGACGCTGCGCAAACACGTCCGGCAAACCGAAGCAGATGAGGGCCGGCGCAAAGACGTCTTGAGCAGCCAGGAGCGTGAGGAGATCAAATCCTTGCGTCGTGAGGTCGCGCAGCTACGCCGTGCGAATGAGATCTTGAAGGCCGCGAGCGTGTTTTTCGCGGGCGAGCTCGATCCACACCGTCCGAAGTGAGCGCGTTCATCGAGGAACACCGCGCGCGTTTCGGGGTCGAGCCGATCTGTCAGACCCTGGGCGTGTCGGCGTCCGCCTACTACCAGCGCGCCACCGGCCAACGCTCAGCCCGTCAGGTTGAGGACGAGCGGCTACTCGGCGTGATCGCAGAGCTACACGCGCGCAACTACTCCGCTTATGGCTCACGGCGGATGTGGAAGGCGCTGCTGCGCTCCGGCGAGCAGGTCGGGCGCAGCCGTGTGGAGCGCCTGATGCGTGAGAACGGGCTGCAGGGCGCCAAGCGTCGCGGCAAGCCATGGCGCACAACCCGGGCAGATCCCTCGGCGATGCGCAGCCCCGATCTGGTGCAGCGCGAGTTCGAGGCGTCCCGGCCAGATGAGCTGTGGTTCGCTGACTTCACCTATCTGCGCTGCTGGGAGGGGATGGTGTTCTTCAGCTTCGTGATCGACGCCTACAGCCGCAAGATCGTCGGCTGGCAGTTCGCGCCACACATGCGCACGACGCTCGTCCTCGATGCCTTGAGGATGGCATTGCACCAGCGAGCACCAGGCGCTGATGTCGAGCTGGTCCATCACAGCGACGCCGGCAGCCAATACACCTCGATCGACTACACCCAGACGCTTGAGGATCACAGGGTCCTCGGCTCGATCGGGTCGGTCGGTGATGCCTACGACAACGCCCGCGCCGAGAGCTTCGTCGACAGCTTCAAGACCGAGCTGATCGCCGACCGCGTCTGGACCAGCAGATCACAGCTCGAGCTCGCCGTCGTTGAGTACGTCGCCTGGTTCAACAACACCCGCCTACACCAAGCCCTCCACGACCGGCCGCCACGAGAGATCGAGGAACTCTACGCTGTGAAAGACAGGCCAATCACACCCATCACATGAACGTTGGGAACCTACAAAAACGGTCTCCGTCAAACCCAGGATGGCTCATCGCGACGGCCTCGAGGTCTTCGCGCGCAAGGGGGTTCGCATGCGTGGGACGAGAATTGGCAGGACGAGCTTGTCCACGACGTTGCGGCGCGCGTGTATGGCGGGAGGACTGACGCTGAGCTTGACGCTTACGTTCGCCGCGAGCGCGTGGGCCGTCAGTGGCACCCCGCTTAAAATTGCCGAACCGATCCGCTTCGGAAGCCCGTCGGTCGCCGTGGACAGCGCGGGTACGGCTTACATCGCCTGGGCTCACGAAGTGGTCGGAGGCGAAGAACTCGTTGGATACTGCGTGCTTCCAGCCGGCACGACCGGCTGCGCGCACTCCGGGAACTTGACGGTGGCGGGAAACAAAGAAAAGGACGACCACATCGAACGGGTGCAGGTCCTCGTCGACGGCACGACCGTGATTGTGCTCGCCAACCTCTATGGCGTGGAAGAAGAATTTGCTCCGGTACAGGAGTGGCAGTCGACGGACGGCGGCGCAACATTCAACGCGGTGAACGGCGGCAAGTCCGTGGCAAGGGCCACCGTCGACGCTGATACCGGGGCCATCGGAGCGGTCGTCGTACCCGGTTCGGATGCGCTCGGCTATGCGGCGGTCACGGCCGAGGGCCCCCCGACATTTGCGGAGTTCCCGCTCTCGATGCCACCGACCTGCTCCGACAAGAAACCGTGCCCATACGCAACGCTCCAAGCGCCCAGCCTCAACGAACTCGGCAATCCGGGTGGAGTGGTGGCCTCACAGCTCGGGACGAATCCGGGAGTCCTCGGCGTGTACGAAACGCTCGGAAAGCCGGGGTGCGCCAGCGGTACGTTCGACACCGCGTACGTTTACGGAAACGGCGAACAGAGTTCGACCAACAGCTACGGCCTCTCCCCGGGAGTCCCCAAAAGCGCCTGGCAAGAACTGACCGCGGGCGACTGTGAAGTCGAGTATCCGGCCGTCGGCGGCGGGCCGAGCGGGTTCGGTGTGGTCGAGGACGACCTGACACGGGGCTACACCGTCTATCACGCCTTCGACGAGACGAATCACAGCTTCGATACCCCCTACGTGACGATCGCCCCGGAATTCGAGGAGAACCCGTCGGTCAGCCAGGACGGAGCGGGCGGCATCTACGCCACGTTCAGCAGCGGCGACGGCGGCGAAATCCGCCTCGCATACAGCTCGAACGGCGGCGCCAGCTGGACGGGACCGGCAACGCTCGACTCGATCACGGGTGACAGCCACCTCACGAGCGCAGTTGGTGCAAACGATCAGGGCTGGGCCACCTGGCAGGTTGGCGAATCGATCTACGCTCAGCAGTTCGTGGCGAGCGACGCGATCTCCGCAGCATCGGCGCCGCCACCGTCCGCCCCCGGCTCGGCCCCTACCACCCTCACAACGACCCAGGCCTCCGGCACGACGAGCGGGTCGGATATATCGATCCCGGCCGGCACAATCGGCGAGAGTGATCGCGCGACGATAAGCGGGGCGAACGCGAGCACAGCGACCGGCACGGTCGACTTCGCCCTCTACGACAACTCGTCGTGCTCTGGCACGCCGACGTTTGCCGGAGCGGCCACAGCCGCCGGCGGCGTCGCATCGATCGCCGACGACTCGAGTTCGGGCCTGTCGCCCGGCAAGTACTACTGGAAGGCCGTCTACGCCGGCAACGCGACGAACGACGCGAGCACGAGCACCTGCGGCTCGGAGGTGCTGACCGTCACTCCCGCCGCGACAATCGAAGGCAAAGGCGAAAGCACCAGCACGACCGTGACGCTCACGATCACCTGCGCGTCGACGCCGTGCACGGTGACGATCACGATCACCGTGCCCAGCTCCTCGGGCAAAGCGAGCTCCGCGCGTAAGTCCAAGAAGCACCCGAAGACGACGATCGTGACGCTTGGAACCGGCACGTTCACGATCACAACCAAAGGCCCGCACAAGCTGACCGTGCGACTGTCAAAGGCCGGCAAGAAACTGCTGGCCGCCGATCACGGCCACCTGAGCGCGAAGATCCTCGTCGCCGAGAAAACACCGGGCGGCACGATCCTGACGACGCGTACGATCGAGCTCGTCCCCGGCAAGGTTAAACACAACAAGAAGTAACGATCTAAGGGACAACACTCCCCGCCAGGCGGACCGTGGGCCTACAATGAAGCCCATGGAGGGTCCGATGGCCGAGACGAGCGCGCGTAGCTGGCTGCGCTGCTACCGCTGCTGGTCGCAGGACCTCGAGGTACAGGTCCACTACGAGGGGATCCACAAGATCGACCCCGACACCGGCGAGCGCTCGGATGTCGTCGACGAGCTCCAGGAGGCGGTCGTGCAGTGCCTGGACTGCATGCACGATCAGCCCCACCTCGGCTTCACCAACGGCCGTGTCGAGCCGATCGAGGACCGCTGGGAACGGATGATCGCCGGGACCCCCTGGGTCGCCTCCTGCACCGTGTCGGTCGACGCCGACGAGGTCGAGAGCTGTTCCGGCCCGGAGGCCGGCGACTCGCTCTCCTACGCGGCCTTCGGCGATCACGGCGTGCGCGAGTTCTTCACGCACGTGCGCTTCCACAAGCACGAGGACGACAACTCGATCATCGTCCACCTGCTCGTCGAGCTCTACGCGCGCTCGCTGGAGGAGGCCACCGAGGTGCTCGAGTCCTCCGCGCGCGGTCTGCTCACGATCACCTCGCTCGCCGAGGAGTCACGCCCGCCGGCAGCTGCCGGCGAGAGTCATGGGTTACATGACTAGCCCCGGCGTTTAGCCGAGGCGTTGCTCTAGCGCATTCAGCTGCTCGTGCAGCTCCGGCGGCAGGTTCTCGAACTGCGCGAGGTGGGCCCTGAACTGCGGGAGCTGGGCCTTCCACTCCGCGACGTCGACGTGCAGCAGCTCGGCCATGTCCTCGGCGGACACGTCGAGACCGTCCGTGTCGATGCCCTCGCCGTCGACCGGGGGGATCAGGCCGATCGGGGTCTCGTTCGCCGCGCCGCGGCCCGTGCAGCGCTCGAACACCCAGCTCAGCACGCGCGAGTTCTCGCCGAAGCCGGGCCAAAGGAAGCGCCCGCCCTCGTCCTTGCGGAACCAGTTGACGTAGAAGATCTTCGGCAGCTTGTCCGCGTCGCCCTTGCGGCCGATCTCGAGCCAGTGGGCGAAGTAGTCGGCCATGTTGTAGCCGCAGAACGGCAGCATCGCGAACGGGTCGAACCTCAATTCGCCGACCGTGCCGGCCGCCGCGGCGGTCTTCTCGGAGCTCATCGTCGCGCCGAGGAACACGCCGTGCTCCCAATCCAGGGCCTCGGTCACGAGCGGCACGACCGTCGAGCGCCGGCCGCCGAACAGCATCGCGTCGATCGGCACGCCGGTCGGGTCCTCCCACTCCGCCGCGATCGCCGGGTCCTGCGACGCCGGCGTCGTGAAGCGCGCGTTCGGGTGCGCCGAGGGGGTGCCCGAGGCGGGCGTCCAGTCGTTGCCGTGCCAGTCGATCAGATGCGCGGGCGGCTCCTTCGTCAGGCCCTCCCACCAGACGTCGCCGTCGTCGGTCTTCGCGCAGTTCGTGAAGATCGAGTTGCGCTCGATCGTGTGGATCGCGTTCGGGTTCGTGTCCTCGCCGGTCCCCGGCGCCACGCCGAAGAAGCCGTACTCGGGGTTGATCGCGTACAGGCGGCCGTCGTCGCCGAACTTCATCCAGGCGATGTCGTCGCCGATCGTCTCGACCGTCCAGCCCTCGAGCGTCGGGATCAGCATCGCGAGGTTCGTCTTGCCGCACGCGCTCGGGAAGGCGCCGGTGACGTACTTGACCTCGCCCTGCGGGGAGGTCAGCTTGAGGATCAGCATGTGCTCGGCCATCCAGCCCTCGTCGCGCGCCATCACCGAGGCGATCCGCAGCGCGAAGCACTTCTTGCCGAGCAGCGCGTTGCCGCCGTAGCCGGAGCCGTAAGAGGTGATCTCGCGCGTCTGCGGGAAGTGCACGATGTACTTGTTGTCGGCGTTACATGGCCACGGCACGTCCTCGACGCCGTCGTCGAGCGGCATGCCGACGGAGTGCAGGCAGGGCACGAACTCGCCCTCGGAGCCAAGCGCGTCAAGCGCCCTCTGGCCCATGCGAGTCATGATCCGCATGCTGACCGCCACGTAGGCTGAGTCGGTCAACTGCACGCCGATGTGGCTCTTGTCTGACCCGAGCGGCCCCATCGAGAAGGGCACCACATACATCGTGCGGCCCTTCATCGCGCCCGCGAACAGCTCGTTCAGCTGCTCGCGCATCTCCGCCGGGTCGCGCCAGTTGTTCGTCGGACCGGCTTCCTCCTCGGTCGCCGAGCAGATGTACGTCCGGTCCTCGACGCGCGCCACGTCGCCCGGATCCGACAGCGCCAGGTAGGAGTTCGGGCGCTTCGCCTCGCTCAGCTTCTCGAACGTGCCCGCCGCGACCAGCTCGCCGCAGAGGCGGTCGTACTCCTCCGCGGACCCGTCGCACCAGACGATCTTCTCCGGCTCGGTCAGAGCCGCGACCTCGTCGACCCAGGCCAGCAGACGCTCGTTCTTGGTGGGGGCGGGGACGGTGGTGCTCATGGCGTCGAAACAGCTCCTCGGTATCGCGGTCGTGGTCGTCGGCGCGCTCCGTCGCGCGGCGCTTCCGGTGCCGAGATTGGCTCCGGAAATGGAAAAGCGCCCATCCGGGGCGGTCCGGAGAGCGTATCGCACACCGTATTTACTCGACGTTGCCCTCCGCCGTCTCGATCGAGCCGGGGTTCTTCCGCGGGACGAGCACGAGGCGCATGACTGCACGGGAGGGGGTCAGGCCCCCCTCCCGACCACCCCCCACCCCATCAAGTCGATCACCTACTCGACGTTGCCCTCCGCAGTCTCGACCGCGCCAGGGTTCTTGCGCGGGACGAGCACGAGCCGCTTGAACTCGGCGACGAGCACCCCGTCCTGGTTGTAGACACGCGTGTGCACCTTGACGGTGCCGCGGTCGGGCTTGGACTTCGACTCCTTCTTCTCCAGGACCTCGGACTCGCACGTACAGCGTGTCGCCGTGGAACACGGGCGCGGGGTGCTTGAGCTCTTCGGTCGCGAGGTTCGCGATCGCCTTGCCGCTCACGTCTGAGACCGACATGCCGAGCGCCAGCGAGTAGACCAGCGGGCCGACGACGACGTTGCGGCCCTGCTGGGATTTCGCCGCGTAGACGTCGTTGAGGTGCAGCGGGTGGTGGTTCATCGTGATCAGGCAGAACAGGTGGTCGTCGGACTCGGTGACGGTCTTCGCGGGCCAGTGCTTGTACACGGCGCCGACCTCGAACTCCTCCAGGTAGCGGCCGTACGGGTGGGCGCCGCTCGCCTCGCGGGCGGCCTGCTCGGTCTCGACGGTCTGGGTTGCTGTCTCGCTCATTTCTCGGGGGGTCTCCTGTTGCTCTGCTCGACGTTGACGTTGCCCTGAACACTAGTGACGAGCGCTCAGGCGGTACCGTTCAGGCCCCGACAGACGATCCCCGACAGGAGACGAACCAGCCTTGCGCAACCCCCGCGACTTCTTCAAGCCCCTCGCGATCGGCGCCCCCGAGCCCGCGCGGGAGATCCCGTTCAAGCCCTCCCGGATGATCCACTTCCTCGACTTCTCCAACGAGAAGATGGTCGCGAAGGTCCCCGACATCGCGCCGACGGTCGACATCCTGCTCGGCAACCTCGAGGACGCGGTGCCGCTCGACCGCAAGCTCGCCGCACGCGCCGGGCTGATCAAGGTCGGGCGCGAGATGGACCTCGGCGACACGGCGCTGTGGACGCGCGTCAACGAGCTCGCCTCGCCCTAGGTGCTCGACGACCTGACCGAGCTCGTCGGCGAGATCGGGGACAAGATCGAGGTGATCATGGTCCCCAAGGTCGAGGGCGCCCAGGACATCCACTACGTCGACCGCCTGCTAGCCCAGCTGGAGGCCAAGGCGGGCCTGCAGCGGCCGATCCTCGTGCACGCGATCCTCGAGACCGCCCAGGGAGTCGCGAACCTCGAGGAGATCGCCTGCGCCTCACCGCGCATGCAGGGCATGTCCTTTGGCCCAGCCGACCTCGCCGCCTCACGGCGGATGAAGACCACACGCGTCGGTGGCGGGCACCCCGGCTACCGCACGATCGCCGACCCCGATCCGGATAATCCGGACGCGCCCCGCGCCTCATACCAGCAGGACCCCTGGCATTACTCGATCGCGCGCATGGTCGACGCCTGCACCGCCGTCGGCGCGCTCCCCTTCTACGGCCCCTACGGCGACATCCGCGACCTCGAGGGCTGCGAGACGCAGTTCCGCGCCTCGTTCCTGCTCGGCTGCGTCGGCGCATGGTCGCTGCACCCCGCCCAGATCGCGATCGCGAAGAAGGTCTACTCGCCCGACCCCGACGAGGTCGCGTTCGCGAAAAAGGTGATCGAGGCGATCCCCGACGGCCGCGGCGTGCACATGATCGACGGCAAGATGCAGGACGACGCCACCTGGAAGCAGTGCAAGGTGATGGTCAACCTCGCGGAAATGCTGGCGAAGAAGGATCCGGAGCTGGCGGAGGCCTACGGGCTGACGCCGGCCGGCGCCCTGTAGGCTTCCGCGCCGCATGAGATTCTTCGAGTTCGAGGCGCGCGAGATCGTCAAGCGCGCCGGCATCCCCGTAACCGACTACGGCTTCACGACCGACCCCGCCGAGGCGGCCGAGATCGCCGCGCGGATCGGCGGGCCGACCGTGATCAAGTCACAGGTGCTCGCCGGGGGCCGCATGAAGGCCGGCGGCGTGAAGTTCGCCGACACCCCCGCGGAGGCCGAGTCCTACGCGCGCGACATCCTTGAGCTGGAGATCGGCGGACACATGCCGCGCGGGGTGCTCGTCGACCCGAAGGCGGAGGTCGAGCAGGAGTTCTACGCCGGCGTCGTCTGGGACGGCACCGCCAAGAAGCCCTTGATGCTGTTCAGCGACATGGGCGGCATCGACATCGAGCAGGTCGCCGAAGAGCACCCCGACCACGTCGGCCGCGGCCACTTCTCAACGCTCGAGCCCTTCTCCGACTTCCAGGCCAAGCAGGTGATCGCCGCCGCCGGCGTCACCGGCAAGGCTCTGCAGCGCGCCACGCCCGTGCTCGCGCGCCTGGCCCGGCTGTTTCTCGACAACGACATGACGCTCGCCGAGATCAACCCGCTGGCGCAGCTGAAGGACGGCTCGTTCGTCGCGCTCGACGCGCACATGGAGATGGAGAACGAGGGCATGCCGCGGCAGAAGGGCCTGATCGAGGCGCTGGGAATCGGCGCGGACGAGGGCACCCGCGAGAACCACACGCCGACCGCGTTCGAAGAGGCCGTCAAGGCGATCGACGCCGCCGATCATCGTGGCGTGATCCAAGGCAAGGACACCGGCTTCAGCGGCAACATCGGCCTCGTGATCGGCGCGGGCGGCGGCTCGCTGACGCTGACCGACGCCGTGCGCCAGCAGGGCGGCAAGCCCGCCAACTACTCCGAGATCGGCGGCAACCCGTCCGTCGCCAAGGCCTGTGGCCTGGCCAAGGAGGTACTCCAGAAAGACGGCGTCGAGAAGATCGCGGTGATGATGTCGATCGTCTCGAACACGCGCGTCGACATCGTCGCGCGCGGCGTGATCAAGGCCTGCCTCGAGCTCGGCAAGGACCCCGGCGAGACGATCGCGATCTTCCGCATTCCCGGCGCCTGGGAGGAGGAGGGCTTCAAGATCCTCGACCGCTACGGGATCGAGTACTGCGATCGCTCCGTGTCGTTGTGGGAGGCCGCAGGTCGCGCGGTCGCCAAGATCGAAGGGGCGGCGGCCTAGCCATGTCGATCCTGATCGACCAGGACACGACGTTCATCATCCAGGGCATCACCGGGCGCGAGGCCGTCAACCTCACGCGCGAGTGCCTCGACTACGGCTCGAAGATCGTCGGGGGCGTGACGCCGGGCCGCAAGGGCCGCGAGGTCCACGGGGTGCCGGTGTTCGACACGGTCGAGCAGGTCGTCGAGCACAACGGTGGCGTCGTGCCCGACGGCTCGGTCGTCACCGTGCCGCCCGCGGGCACGCGCGACGCCGTCTTCGAGGCGCTGCACGCCGGCATCAAGACGATCGTGATCGTCACCGAGCGGATCCCACGCCGCGACGTCGCGATGATGGTCGAGCTGGCCGACGCCAAGGGTGCGCGGATCATCGGCCCCAACTGCCTCGGCGTGATCGTCCCGGGCGTCGCCAAGATGGGCGGCATCGGCGGCCCGGCACGCAACGCCGCCGTCGCCTACCAGCCCGGCGCGATCGGCGTGATGAGTCGCTCCGGCGGCATGACCACGGAGATCTCATCCACTCTGACGGCCGCGGGACTCGGCGTTTCCACCGCGGTCTCGATCGGCGGTGACGCGATCATCGGCTCGACCTACGCCGAGCTGATGCCGTTCTTCGAGGCCGACGAGCAGACCCAGGCGATCGTGATCTACACCGAGCCCGGCGGCCGTATGGAGGCACAGCTGGCGCAGTGGGTCAAGGAGCACAACTCGCGCCTGCCGATCGTCGCCTTCATGGCCGGCAAGTTCATGGACGACGAGGAGATGCAGGGCATGTCCTTCGGCCACGCCGGCACGATCGTCGAGGGCAAGGAGGACAGCGCGACGGAGAAGATCGCGCGCCTGGAGGCGGCCGGCATCCCTGTGGTGCAGCGGATCGACGAGATTCCCGATCTCGTCAAGGCCAAGCTCGCCGAGCGGAGCGCGACATGAGAAGGGACGCCCTCTTCATCGCGGTCGAGGTCGACGATCAGGCGGCTGCCGACACCGACTTGGCGCGCCGGCTGACCGAGGCCTGCCCGGTCGACATCTTCGCCCAGAAGCCCGACGGCAGCCTGGAGATCGTCGAGCAGAACCTCGACGAGTGCGTGCTCTGCCGGCTGTGTCTCGACGCCTCGCCGGAGAATGCGGTGAAGATCGTCAAGCTCTACGACGACTCCGCCGTCCTCGCCTAAGATTCTCGGCTGCCTCGTCGGGTAAGCTGGCTATCGAGCCGATGAACGAAAACTTCTCGCTGATCGTGATGTGCCTCTTCCTGCTCGCCTCGCTGGCGTTTCTGGCCCAGCAGCTCAGCGCGTATCACTGAGAGTTGGGGGACCGGTAGGTCGCCGCTCGGGAATGACGACGGGGTCAGTCGTCGTGTTTGCGCGCGGGGCGTAGGTTCTGGCGTTCCTGCTGGCGTTCGACGACGTTGCGGATCAGCTTCAGGAACTGATCGGGGCCCGAGGCCTTCGCCTGGCCGTACGTGAAGGCCTCGATCCAGTCGGGCACCTTCGCCTCGTGGGCCATCACGTTGAAGAATGGGCGCTGCATTTCCACTCGGACGCGGGCGTCGTCGGGGGGTGTCTTCGTGACCTTCACGCCGGGCATCTCCAAGCGGAAGTGCTGCACGTCGCCGCGCCCGCGCAGCTCGATCGCGACCACGAGCTTGATCGGCTCGAGCGCCGGCACCTCCTCGAGGAAGCGGTTGACCGCGAGCTCGATCAGGGTCTTCGCATCCTCGCTCATCAGATCTTGTGCCGCTGCAACAGCTTCTTGCCGATCACCATCCGCTGGATCTCCGAGGTGCCCTCGCCGATCAACAGCAGCGGCGCATCGCGGTACAGGCGCTCGATCTCGTACTCCTTCGAGTACCCGTACCCGCCGTGGATCCGGAAGGACTCCTCGACGCAGAAGCGCCCCGCCTCCGAGGCGAACAGCTTCGCCATCCCCGCCTCCAGGTCCGAGCGCTCGCCGGCGTCCTTCAAGCGCGCGGCTCTGATCGTCAGCAGGCGGGCCGCGTCGACCTGGGTGGCCATGTCGGCGAGCTTGAACTGGATCGCCTGGTGCTCGGCGATCGGCTTGCCGAAGGTCCTGCGCTCCTGGGAGTATTTGAGCGCCAGCTCGAGCGCTCGCTGAGCGATGCCGACGCCGCGCGCGGCGACGTTCACGCGGCCGACCTCGAGCGCGTCCATCATCTGCGCGAAGCCCCTGTTCAGGCCCGCATCCTCGCCGCCGAGGATGTTCTCGGCGGGACAGCGGTAACCGTCGAACACGAGCTCGGTCGACTCGACGCCCTTGTAGCCCATCTTCTTCAGCTGCTCCGGGACGATCAGGCCCGCGTAGTCGCCCGTGTTCTCGTGGGCGCCGCCGACCTTCTCGGCGATGAAGCAGGTCATGCCCTTGTGCGCCTTCTCGGCGTCCGGATCGGTCTTCACGAGCACGAACACGAGGTCCGAGCGCAGCCCGTTCGTGACCCACATCTTCTGGCCGTTGATCTCGTACTTTCCGTCCTCGCCCTTCTTGGCCTGCGTTTTGATCGCCTGCACGTCCGAACCGAGCTCGGGCTCCGACAGCGAGAAGGCGGCGCGAATCTCGCCGGTCGCCATCCGCGGCAGGTACTTCTGCTTCTGCTCCTCCGAGCCGAAGTTCATCAACAGGTAGGCCCCGATGAAGTGCGTGTTGATCACGCCTGAGATCGAGATCCAGCCGCGCGAGAGCTCCTCGACGATCATCGCGTAGGTCGTCAGGTCCAGCCCCATGCCGCCGTACTCCTCGGGGATCGTCACCCCGAACAGGCCGAGCTCCTTCATCTGCTCGACGATCGCCTCGGGGAACTCGTCCTCGTGGTCGAAGTGCTCGGCGTTCGGCAGGATCTGCTCGTCGGCGAACTGATGCACCATCTCGGTGATCGCCTGCTGCTCGTCGGTCTTCTCGGTGTACGGCGTCGTTGCTACGGCCATCCTGTAGCGCTCCAAAGGTCGTTTTCGGGTTGATCAAGAGGGCCTGCTCGCCAGCCTGGGCCGGCTGCGCCACCCTCCAGCAGAGAGAATACCGGCATGAACTTCGCCCGCTCGGTCTTTGAACAACTTCCCCCGTCGGGGCTGGCGCTCATCGAGCTCGCGCGCGACGGCTCGCGGCGCGAGTGGACGTTCGCCGAGGTCTCCGCCCGCAGCGCCGCGCTGGCGGGGACGCTGCGTTCGCGCGGGATCGGCCCGGGCGACGTCGTGATGACGCTGATCGGCAACCGCCCCGAGTGGGTGATGACGATGTGCGCCTGTTTCCGGATCGGCGCGGTCGTCCTGCCGTGCACCGAGCAACTGCGGGCGAAAGATCTGCGCCTGCGCCTGGCGGTGGCGAGACCCCAGTTGATCGTCGCCGACGAGCGCAACCGGGCCGAGCTGCAAGCGGCACTCGCAGGCAGCGAGGTGGGCGCGGTGGGCGGGGTCCCAGTCCTGTTCGTGCCCGACGAGGCGCTGTTCGAGGCCGAGCCCGCCCCCGCGGTCGAGCTCGCGCCGACAGATCCCTGCCTGATCACGTTCACGAGCGGCACCTCGGGCGAGCCGAAGGCGGTGCTGCACGGGCAGCGCTACCTCGACGGCCAGCGCCTGCAGGCCGAGCACTGGCTGGGCGCGCGGGCCGGCGAGCTCGTGTGGTGCACGGCCGCCTCGGGCTGGTCGAAGTCGGCGCGCAACGTCTTCATCGCGCCCTGGATCACGGGCGCGAGCGCGCTGCTTCACGACGCGCGCTTCGACCCCGCCGAGCGCCTCGATCTGCTCGCGCGCGAGCGCGTGAACGTGCTCTGCATGGCGCCGACCGAGTACCGCGTGATCGCCGCCCGCACGCAACTGCGTCCGCTGCCGGACCTGCGCGCGATGGTCGCCGCGGGCGAGGCGCTCAACCCGGAGGTGCTCCACGCATGGCGCGAGGCGACCGGCCTGGAGATCCGCGACGGTTACGGCCAGACCGAGACCGGACAAATGACCGGGATGCCTCTGGGCGAACCGGCCCGCCCCGGCTCGATGGGACGCGCGCTGCCGGGGGTGGCGCTGTCCGTCCGCGACGGCGAGCTCCTCGCCGACCCGGCGAGCGTGCCGACCTTCTTCCTCGGCTATCTCTCCGAGGGCGTCGAGCGACGCGGCGATGGGACGTGGCGCATCGAGGACCTGGCCGCGCCCGCGGCCGGCGAGCTCTGGCACACCGGCGACCGCGTCGGCGAAGACGACGAGGGCTACCTGTGGTTCGAGGGCCGCTCCGACGACGTGATCGTCTCCGCCGGCTACCGGATCGGCCCGTTCGAGGTCGAGTCCGCGCTCGTCGCCCACCCCGCCGTGGCCGAGGCCGCCGCCGTGGCCGCGCCCGACCCCGAGCGCGGCGCGGTCGTGCGCGCGGTCGTCGTGCTGCGCGACGGCCACTCCCCCTCCCCCGCGCTGGCAAAGGAGCTACAGGAGCACGTCAAGGCAGAGACCGCGCCCTACAAGTACCCGCGGATCGTCGACTTCGCGGAGGAGCTGCCGAAGACCGCGAGCGGGAAGGTCAGGCGGGCCGCGCTCCGGCAGCGGTGAGCTCGGCACGCCTGCTCGCGCTCGCTCCTCGCGTCGCGGTGCAGCGAGCGAGCCATCTCGCTCACCACACCCGCCTGCGCGTGACGCATCCGCACCGCGGCTCGCAGGTTGGAACTGCCTCGTGCGCCGCTCATGCCGGCTGCCCCACCGGCTCGAGCGCCCCGAGGAGCTCGGAGCTCATACGCTCCTCTTCGACGTCGAGCACCTGCGCCACGGTGCTCGCCGGCGGTCGCAGGATCAAGAACGCCGCGAGAATCCCGAGCCCGACGCAGCTCGCCGCGACGATGTAGGCGAGGTGGTAGCCCCCGGTGAGCGCGCTCGGCAGCGCATTCCCGGCCGCGGTGAGTGTCTTCGTGTGGTCGGTCGCGATCGCGCCGAGCGCCGCCAGGCCGATCGCGCCGAACAGCTGCACGGAGACGTTGATGATCCCCGAGGCCAGCCCGGCGTCCTGGGGCGGCGCGTCGGCCATCCCCATCGTCAGCAGCGGCAGGAACGAGGCGCCCGCGCCGATCCCGATCAGCAGGAACGCGACGAACAGGCCGGGGAAGTAGCTCGCGTGCACGCTCGCCGTCGCCAGCAGCACGAGGCCGGCGGCGATCGCGGCGAGACCGGCGGCGAGCGTCCTCAGCGCGCCGAAGCGGCCGACAGCGAGCGCCGAGATCCCCATCGAGAAGGCGGCGATCGCAATCGTCAGCGGCATGAACGCGAGGCCTGTGTCGATCGCGTCATAGCCGAGCACGCGCTCCAGATACAGCGCGCCGAGGAAGAAGGCCGAGAACATGCCCGTCACGAGCAGTCCGCGGACGAGGCTCGAGCCCATCAGCATCCGCAGCCGCAGGATCCGCAGCGGCATGATCGGGTTGGAGATACGCGACTCCAGCACGAAGAAGCCACCTAGCAGCACCAGCGCGGCCCCGCCGACGCCGAGCGTGCGCGCTGAGGTCAGGCCGTATTCGGTCGACTTGACGATCGCGAAGGCGCCGAGCATCGTCGCGAGCGTGATCAGGACCGACCCGGCGACGTCGACGCCGCCGGCGAGGCCGATGCCGCGGTTCTCGACGATCAGCGCCGAGCCGAGCACGAACGTGACGATCCCGATCGGCACGTTCACGAAGAAGATCCAGTGCCAGCTCAGCGACTGCGTGAGCGCGCCCCCGGCGAGCAGCCCGATCGAGCCGCCCCCGGCGGAGACGAACGCGTACATGCCCATCGCCTTAGCCTGCTCGACTTTCTCGGGGAACTCGGTGACGATGATCGCGAGGATCACCGCCGAGGCGACGGCGCCGCCGATCCCCTGGACGAAGCGCCCGGCGATCAGCATCCCCTGGCTCGTCGAGGCGCCGCAGAAGATCGAGGCGGCGGTGAACAGGACGAGCCCGGACAGGAAGACTTTCTTGCGCCCGACGAGGTCGCCCATCCGCCCGGCGAGCAGCAGGAAGCCGCCGAAGGTGATCAGGTAGGCGTCGATCACCCACGTGAGGTTGCCCTGGGAGAAGTGCAGGTCGCGCTGAATCGAGGGCAGCGCGACGTTCACGATCGTCGCGTCGAGCACCATCATCAGCTGTCCGAGGCACAGGACGGCGAGCGCGATCCAGCGGCGACGCTCTTGCTTGCGTTCGATGTCCGACCTCTCGGTCATGGTCTGCTCGGTTTGTTCTGCGAGGGCGATCTGGCTCATGTGTGGCTCCTTCTGGGTGTCGAAGTAGCACACCATACCATGGATCATCCTTGTCCTAGGGATTATCTGCATAAAATTTATGATCGCTGCTAGAATGACGACAAATGGAGAATGGTGTAAAATCACACGCGATGGGTGCTGAGAGGGCATGTGCTCCGGGTTCGATGGTGCTGCTCACCCGGCTGGCCAAGCAGGTCTACCGACGCAGCAGCGACGAGCTGCTGGGGATGCAGCTGCGTAACCTGGTCGCGCTCAGCTACGTGCGCGACCACGACGCCTGTCCGCAGCACGAGCTGGCGGAGGCCTTCTGCATGGACGCCAACAACGTCGTTCTGCTGCTCAACGAGCTCGAGCAGCTGGGCTACGTGACGCGCCTGCGCGATCCCGACGATCGCCGTCGCCACGTGGTTCAGCTCACCCCCGCGGGCGCCGAGGCGCTGGGTCTTGCCGAGCACGCCCAGGAAGCGATCGAGGACGACGTCCTGCAGGCGCTCGACGCGGACGAACGCGCAACCCTCTGGACGCTCTTGACCCGCGCGCTTTCAGGCGCAGAGCAAGATCAGCACGAGATCTACAGCGCCACCACAGCGTCGATCTCGACCTGAGCGCCCTTCGGCAGCTGCGCCACGCCGACCGTCACGCGCGCCGGGGGATCGTCCGCGAAGAAGCTCGCGTACACCTCGTTGACCTCCCCGAAGGCCGCCAGGTCGGTCATGTAGATCGTCAGCCGCACCGCGCGCTGCAGCGTCGTTCCCGCCGCCGCGCAGACGGCGTTCAGGTTCTCCAGGCAGCGGCGCGCCTGCACGGCGGGCGTCTCCCCCACGAGCTCGCCGCTGACGGGGTCGAGCGGGATCTGACCAGAGCAGAACAGCAGCCCGGCGGCGGCGACCGCGTGGCTGTAGGGGCCGATCGCGGCGGGGGCGCCGGGGGCCTGCACGATCTCGCGGGAGCCGGGCATCGAGCAGGCGAGCCTAGCGCGTGCGGGCGGATGGCGCGTTCGCGCACCCCAGCGGATAGATTGCCGGAAATGCGACTCTTTCGACTCGCCGGCCCGCTCCTGGCGGTGGGCATCTGCGCGCTGGTTGCAGCCGCCCAGGCCCCGGCGCAGATCGCGTTCGCGCCGTGCGGCGACAGCAACGACTTCGCCTGCGGTCACCTGACCGTCCCGCTCGACCCGAGCGGTCAGGCGCCGGGGACGATCACGCTCGCGATCCGCCGCCATCGCGCCCCCGTCGGCGAAGCGAAGTCCGCGATCGTCGCGCTCGCGGGCGGGCCCGGACAGGCGGCGCTGCCGTTCGCCGAACAGTTCGCGCAGGTGCTCGGCCCGATCGCCGCCACGCGCGATCTGATCGTGTTCGACCAGCGCGGCATCGGCCTCTCCGACCCGCTCTCCTGCCACCGCTTCGAACTCAACACCAACGCGCCTCCAGGCCCCACGATCGCCGAATGCGCGGCGCAGCTCGGCCCGACGCGCAGCTTCTACGCCACGGCCGACACCGTCGCCGACATCGAGGCGCTGCGCGTGGCGGGCGGCTACGAAAAGCTCGTGCTGTACGGGACCTCCTACGGCACAAAGGTCGCCGAGGAGTACGCGCAGGCCTATCCGAGCCACGTCGAAGCGCTCGTGCTCGATTCCGTCGTGCCGCCGAACGGGCCCGAACCGCTCAACCGCGCCACGTTCGCGGCGGTCCCGCGGATCCTGCGCCAGCTGTGCGCCGCGCGCGCCTGCGCGCGCATCACCCCCAACCCCGTCGCCGACCTCACACGGCTCGTGCGACGTCTGGCGCGCGGGCCGCTGAGCGGCCGGGTGATCGACGGCCACGGCGTCGCCCACACGGTGCGCATCTCCTCCGACGGCCTGCTCGGGACGCTCGTCGAGGGCGACCTGGAACCGACCCTGCGCAGCGAATTCCCCGCAGCCGTGCGCTCGGCGGTGCAGGGCGACACGGCCCCGCTGGCGCGCCTGGAGGCACGCGCGGAAGGTGGCGAAGGCGGCGAAGCGGAAACCCCGAGCGAGAGCTTCGACAACCCGCTCTACTACGCGACGAGCTGCGAAGACGAGCCGTTCCCGTGGAACCGCGCGTCGGCCCCGGCGACACGCCTCGCCGAAGCGCGGGTCCAGATCAGAGCGCTGCCAGCGAGCCAGCTCGCGCCGTTCACCGCGGCGAACGTGCTCGACTTCAGCGACATCCCGGCGTGCGCCTTCTGGCCATTCGCCGCGCCCGTGCCCGCGCTCGATCGCGCGCCGTTGCCGAGTGTCCCGACGCTGATCCTGAGCGGCGCCGACGATCTGCGCACGCCGACCGCAAACGCGCGCGAAGTGGCGGCGCAGATCCCCGGATCGCACCTGCTCCTCGTGCCGAACACCGGACACTCGGTGCTCAGCTCCGACCCCACCCACTGCGCGAGCGACGCCCTCCAAGCGCTGTTCGCCGGCAAGCCGATCGAACCCTGCAAGGCCACGCCGCCCCCGCCGCTGCTGCGCCTGACGCCGTCGGCGCCGAGCAGCCTCACGAAGGTCCCCTCGGCGCGCGGGAGTCACGGGCTGCCGGGGCGCACGCTGGAGGCGGTGTTGCTGACGCTCGGCGACTTCGACCGCCAGCTCGATCTCCAGCTGATCGGTCAGTCGAGCGCGAGCGCCGGCGCGCCGTCGCTGCGCACCGGCGGCCTGCGAGCGGGCTGGGCGAGGCTCACCGGCGAGGCGCTGACGTTCAGCGGGTACTCCTACGTGCCGGGCGTGACGATCTCCGGCCGGATCGGCTCGACGTCGAGGATCCTGCGCGTCGGCGGCCGCGCGGCCGCGCAGGGCACGTTGCGCGTCGGCCCGCAGATGACGCTCTCCGGGGTGCTGGGCGGCAAGCACGTCCGTCTCGAGGACACCGGTCCGCAGGCGGTCGGCGCGCAAATGGCGCTGCTCGCCCGCGACGCCCGCTAACGTCTGCTCGATGCCCCGGCGCGCGCCGACACTCCTACTGGCGGCGGCGCTCGCGCTGTGCTGCTCGGCGCTCTGCGGCGTCGCCTCGGCCGGCGCGCTGAGCTTCGTCCCCTGCGCCGGAGCCTCGGCCCCCGGCTTTGAGTGCACGACGGTGCCGGTGCCGGTCAGCCGCACCGGCCTCGCAGCCGGCACGCTCTCGTTGAGCCTCGAGCGCAAACAGGCCGGCCCCACCCAGAGCGGGACCGCCGTCGTCGCGCTCGCGGGCGGACCGGGTCAGGCGGCGCTGCCGCTGGGCGAATTCATCGCCAAAGCGCTCGCCCCGGCGCTTGGCACGCGCGATTTGCTGGTCTTCGACCAGCGCGGCACCGGCGCCTCGGACCCGCTCAGCTGCGGCGCGCTGAGCAGCTTCGGCGGTGGCAGCGCGAGCCAGGCCTTCGAACGCTGCGCGCTTGAAATCGGGCCGGCTCGCGGCGGCTACACGACACAGGAATCGGTCGAAGACATCGAGGCGATCCGCCAGGCCGCGGGCTACGAAAAGCTCGTGCTGTACGGCACCTCCTACGGCACGAAGGTCGCCGAGGAGTACGCCGAACGCTATCCCCAGCACGTCGAAGCGCTGGTGCTCGACTCGGTCGTCCCGCCGAACGGACCGGAACCGTTCTCGCTCCCCACCTTCCAGGCGATCTCCTCGGTGCTCGGTGAGCTGTGTTCGAACAACGCCTGCACGGGGATCACGACCAACCCCGTGGCCGACATCGCGACCCTGACGGCGCGCCTGCAAAAGCGCCCGCTGAGCGGCTCCGTATACGACGGCTCGGGCCATCGTCACAACGCCACGCTGAACGAGTCCGGCCTGCTCGGGATCCTCGAGGCCGGCGACCTGAACCCCGCCCTGCGCGCGCTGCTGCCGGCCGCGGTGCGCTCGGCGCTGAGCAACTATCCCGATCCGCTATTGCGCCTGGAGGCGCTCGCGGAGGGTCTGATCCCGAACCTGCCGGGCGGTCACCCGGCCGAAGAATCGGCCGAGATCGACGAAGCGCTGTACGTGACGACGACCTGCGAAGAGATGCCGTTCCCCTGGCAGCGCTCGGCGCCGGCGGCGACGAGGCTCGCGGAAGCCACCGGCGCTCTGCAGGCGCTGCCGGGCGCCGACTTCTACCCGTTCGATGCCGCCACGGCGCTCGACAACAGCCTGATCTCCGCCTGCGCGGGCTGGCCCGACGCCTCGGCGGCGAGCGCCCAGACGGGGGTGCTGCCGAACGTGCCGGCGCTGATCCTCTCCGGCGCGCAGGATCTGCGCACGCCGACCTCGAACGCGCTGCAGGTGGCGGCCAAGATCCCCGACGCGCAGTTGCTGCTCGTCCCGTACACCGGCCATTCGGTGATCGGCAGCGACTTCGGCGACTGCGCTTCGCTCGCGGTGGCGGCGTTCTTCTCCGGGGGGGTGGCCGGACATCCGATCCTCCCCTGCGCGTCGGGCGCCAACCCGTTCGCGCCCACGCCGCTGACGCCGACGAAGCTCGCCTACGTGCACCCGGTCCCGGGGCTGAGCGGCAGGCCGAGCCTGACGCTCACCGCCGTGCTCGACACGATCGTCGACCTCAACCGCCAGGTGGTCGGCGCCACGCTGCAGGCCGACGCGCAGCTCCCCAGCGGATCGAGCTTCGGTGGGCTGCGCGGCGGCTACGCGAAGCTGAGCACCTCCAAGCTTGCACTGACTCGCTTCACGTTCATCCCCGGCGTCGAACTGAGCGGCACGTTCCCGGTCAGCAAAGGCCAGCTGCAGACGACGACGCTGCAGATCACGGGGTCGAGCGCCGCGCACGGCATCGTGCGCGTGGGATCGGGCAAGCAGGTAACGGGCACCCTCGGCGGCAAGCGCTTCAACGTGAACATCGCCAAGGTCAAGCTCTCGCGGTCAGGTACGGGGACGGGCGCGAGCGAAGTCGAATGGTCCTCGACGCCGCTCGGCGTCGCGCTGCCGCAGCTCTCGCGGCTACGCTGAGCGAGTGCCCAACGCGCTGGCGCTCGAGAGCTCCCCCTACCTGCGCCAGCACGCGCACAACCCCGTCGACTGGCTGCCCTGGGGACCGGTCGCGCTGGCACGCGCGAGCGCGGAGGACAAGCCGCTGCTCGTCTCGATCGGCTACTCCTCCTGCCACTGGTGCCACGTGATGGAGCGCGAGTCCTTCGAGGATCAGCGCACGGCCGCCCTGATGAACGAGCTGTTCGTCTGCGTGAAGGTCGACCGCGAGGAGCGCCCAGACGTCGACGCGCTGTACATGGAGGCCGTGCAGAGCATGACCGGCCACGGCGGCTGGCCGCTGAACGTGTTCCTCACGCCCGAGCAGCTGCCGTTCTATGGCGGCACCTACTTCCCGCCCGAGCCCCGCCACGGAATGCCGGCGTGGACGCAGGTGCTGCAGGCGATCGGCGAGGCGTGGTCGGAGCGTCGCGAGGAGATCCGCGCGGGCGGCGAGGGTCTGCGCGAGCGCCTGTCCGGCGGTGCCGGGCTGCAGCCCTCCTCCGAGCCGCTCGAGCAGAGCGCGCTCGAGACGGCCGTTGCGAACCTGCGGGCACTGTTCGACCCGGTCAACGGTGGGTTCGGAGGCCCGCCGAAGTTTCCCCAGGCCTCGGCGATCGAGCTTCTTCTCTGCCGGGACGAGCAGGACATCGCATTGCGAACGCTGAGCGCGATGGCGAGCGGCGGCATCCACGATCAGGTGGGCGGCGGGTTCGCGCGCTACAGCGTCGACGCGACCTGGACGGTGCCGCACTTCGAGAAGATGCTCTACGACAACGCGCTGCTCGCGCGCGCCTACCTGCACGGGTTCCAGCGTTCCGGCGACCCCCGGCTGGAGGATGTCTGCCGCGACACGCTCGACTGGGCGCTGCGCGAGATGCGCGGGCCCGAGGGCGGTTTCTACTCGGCGCTCGACGCCGACTCGGAGGGCGTCGAGGGGCGCTTCTACGTGTGGACGCTCGCCGAGCTCCGCGAAGCGCTCGGCGAGGACACCGAGGCGGCGATCGCGTGGTTCGGAGCGACCGAGGAGGGCAACTTCGTCGATCCTCACGATCCCGCCCCGGGGCTGAACGTGCTGGAGGATCGCGACCAGCGTCCGGACGATGCAACGCAGGCGCGCATACGTGCCCGTCTGCTCGAGGTTCGCGAACGCCGCACCCGCCCCGGGCTGGACGACAAGCGGTTGACCGCCTGGAACGCCCTGATGATCGCCGCGCTTGCCGAAGCCGGCGCGGCGCTCGAAGAGGCGCGCTACTCCGGCGCCGCCGTCGCCTGCGCGGAGTTCGTCCTGCGCGACCTGCGGGATATAGACGGCCGGCTGCTGCGCACCTACAACGACGGCGCCGCGAAGCTCGACGGCTACCTCGAGGACCACGCCTTCCTGCTGGAGGCTTTGCTGGTTCTGTTCGAAACGACCTGCGAGGAGCGCTGGTTCGTGCAGGCGCGCGCTCTGGCGGACGTCCTGACCGCGCGGTTCGCCGACGCGGAGCACGGCGGCTTCTTCTCGACCGCGGTGGACGGCGAAGCGCTGATCGCGCGGCGCAAGGACCTCGAGGACTCGCCGATCCCCTCCGGGGGCTCCTCCGCCGCGATGGGGCTGCTACGTCTGGCGGAGCTGACGGGCGAGGAGGAGTACGAGCGCCAGGCGCTCGGCGTGCTCGCGCTCTTGCGCGATATCGCCCCGCGCCACCCCACCTCGTTCGGGCATCTGCTGCAGGTGCTCCACTGGCGCCTGTCCCCCGCGCGCCCGATCGCCTGTGCTGTACCCACTACAGGATCGACAGGTACCGATCGAGCTCCCACTGGGTGACGTGTACGCGGTAGTCGTCCCACTCCTGGCGCTTGATCTCGACGTAGCGGTTGAACATGTGCTCGCCGAGCGTCCGCAATACCAGCTCGGACTCCGCGGTCAGCTCGATCGCTTCGCCGAGGCTCTCCGGCAGCTGCTCGACGCCGAGACGGCGGCGCTCCTCGCCGGAGAGGTGATAGAGGTTCTTCTCCATCGGCTCGGGTAGCTCGTAGCCCTTCTCGATCCCCTCGAGGCCGGCCTGCAGCAGGACCGCGAACGTCAGGTATGGGTTGCAGGCCGGATCGGGGCAACGTAGCTCCATGCGCGTCGCCTTCTCACGTCCCGGGTGGTACAGCGGCACGCGCACCAGCGCCGATCTGTTGCGCCGCGACCAGGCCACGTAGACCGGCGCCTCGAAGCCCGGGACCAGGCGCTTGTAGGAGTTGACCCATTGGGCGAAGATCGAGCAGATCTCGCGGGCGTGCTTGAGCTGGCCGGCGATGAAGGCCTTGCCGACATCCGAGAGGAAGTACTGGTCGTCGGCGTCGTAGAACGCGTTCTTGCCTCCGGAGAACAGCGACTGGTGGGTGTGCATGCCCGAGCCGTTCTCGCCGAACAGCGGCTTCGGCATGAAGGTCGCGTGCCAGCCGTACTTCATCGCGTACTCCTTGACGGTGATCCGGTAGGTCATGCAGTCGTCGGCCATCTTCATCACGTCCGCGTAGCGCATGTCGATCTCGTGCTGGCTTGGCCCGACCTCGTGGTGGGTGTACTCGACGTGGATCCCCAGCTGCTCCATCGCCAGCACCGTCTCGCGGCGCACGTCCGAGCCCGCGTCGAGCGTCGTCAGGTCGAAGTAGCCCCCTTTGTCGAGCACCTCGGTCGACTGCGAGTCCTTGAAGAGGAAGTACTCGAGCTCGGGCCCGACGTTGAACGTGTCGAAGCCCATGCCCTTCGCGCGCTCCATTGCGCGGCGGAGCACGTGCCTGGGGTCGCCCTCATACGGCGTTTTCTCGGGGGTGACGACGTCGCAGAACATCCTCCCCACGCCCTGCTCCTCCGGGCGCCACGGCAGCACCGCGAACGTACTCGGGTCGGGCATCGCGATCATGTCGGACTCCTCGATCGCGTTGAAGCCCGTGATCGAGCTGCCGTCGAAGCCCATCCCCGCCTCGAACGCGTCGTCGAGCTCGGCCGCGTTGATCGAGAACGACTTCAGCTGGCCGAGGATGTCGGTGAACCAGAAGCGGATGAAGCGGATCTCGTGCTCGGCGACGAGCGCCTTCACGTCCTCCGCGGTCTTCGCCCGCTCCTCTTTCGGCTGCGTCGCCATCGTCGCTGACCTTAGTCGATGGACTTACGGACCGGTATCGACGGTTGGCTAAACCTGCTCCGGCTCAGTGGCCCGCAACAGCCGCGACGAACGTGGCGACATCTTCCGCTTCCTTGCCCTGGTAGAGGTCGGCCGGCATGTTGCCGAGGCCTTGCGCGGGGCCTTCGAGAATCGTGTTCAGGACGAACGCCTTGCGCGCCGCTTCGGTCGAGATTTCGTGGCCGACGCGCACGTCGAGGTTCGGGCCGATCCGGCCGACCGACTTGACCGCGGCGAGCGTGTGGCAGACAACGCACTTCGAGGCGAACAGTTCGCGACCTTTCACCTCTTCGGCGTTCAGGTGCACCCCGCCGGGCCCCTCGCTGGCCTTGTCGTTGGCGTTGTGCGCGAGCACGAGCGCGGGCACGACCAGGCCGAAGACAAACGCCAGCACGACGGCGAGCGTGATCAGGCGCTGGCTGGCCTTCGATTCGGCCGGCGGAGGAGTCTGCGAAGGACTGTCGGAGCTCATCTAGGCGGGGACAATATCGTCTGCCGCGGCCGAGCGGTCCCAGACGGTCGATGAGAGCCTTCTCACCTTTAGGCTGGCACAAGGTGCAGCGCTACTGTGGGTATGGGAGTGTCCATGACCTACCTACTTCGCAGACTTCCCCTCTCGCGCCTGCTGCTCCTCTGCGGGCTGGTCGTCGTGATCGGCATCTCCATCACGGCGCTCGCGTTCGCGCTCGGCACGGGGCCAACGCCGCCACCGAAGCCCCTGGCGGACGCGGTTCACGACGCGCTCACGGGGGCGAGCGGGGATCAGATCCAAGGCGTCAGCGCGAACGTCCAGCTGACCGACCACCTACTCGAAGGCGCCAGCCTCACCAGCGGCGCCGGCGGCAGCGCGGCTGGTCAGATCACGTCGAGTCCGCTGGTCACCGGCGCCTCCGGCCGGCTGTGGATCTCAAAGGAAGGCCGTGTGCGCCTGGAACTGCAGTCCGAAAAGGGCGACACCCAGATCTACTACGACGGGCAAACGATCTCGATGTACGACGCTTCGTCGAACACGCTCTACCGCTATACGGTTCCCGCCCATAAAGGTGACACGGGCTCAGCGGGCGGCAACGGCTCTCCGACGACAAGCGACCACGAACCCCCGACCATCGCGAAGATCGAAGAAGCGATCGCTCACCTGGGCCAGCACGCGAACGTATCGGGCGCGACGCCGACCGACATCGCCGGCCAGGCCGCGTACACGGTGCGCGTCTCCCCCAAGGAAACGGGCAGCCTGCTTGGCGCCGGCGAGCTCTCGTGGGATGCCGCCAACGGCGTCCCACTGCGCGCGGCGATCTACTCCTCGACGAGCTCCTCCCCCGCGCTCGAACTGGCGGCCACCTCGATCTCCTACGGCCCCGTCGAAGCCTCGGTGTTCGAATTCACGCCGCCGGCGAACGCCAAGGTCGAGGAAGTCACGCTTCCGCACAAGCACGGCTCCGAGTCCGGCCAGGGCGGCGAACACCCGCACGTAACGACCGAGGGCCACGGCCTCGCGACGATCGCCGTGCTCGAAGGCAAGGCCAAGACGGGCGCCAAGCAGTCCACGGAAGCGGCGCTCCCCGAAGGCCTGCAGAAGGTCAAGATCGACGGCGTCGAAGCGGCCGAGCTGCCCACCGAGCTCGGCACGCTGCTCAGCTTCGAGCGCTCCGGCGTGCGCTACTTCCTCGCCGGCGCGGTCAGCCCAGCGGCCGTCGAAGCGGTCGCCAAGGGCCTCTAAGCGTGGCCGACGAGGCGCCTCCACAGGAGGCCGTCGTGGATGAGGCTCCGCCGGTCCGGGCCAGAGGATTGGTCAAGCGTTACAAGGAGGTGCTGGCGGTCGATCACATCGACCTGAACGTGCGCGCCGGCGATGTCTACGGCTTCCTCGGCCCAAACGGTGCGGGCAAGACGACGACGTTGCGGATGGCGCTCGGGTTGATCATGCCGACGGAGGGCACGGTCGAACTGTTCGGGCGCGATCCGATCCGCGCCGGCGCGCGGGCGCTGGAGGGTGTCGCCGGGTTCGTGGAGGCGCCGCGCTTCTATCCCTACCTCGCCGCACGCAAGAACCTCGAGCTGCTGGCGGCGCTCGACGGTGGCGGCTCGCGGGAACGCATCGACGAGGTGCTCGAGATCGTCGAGCTGACCCCCCGCGCCGGCCATCGCGTCGGCGGCTTCTCGCACGGGATGCGCCAGCGGCTCGGGATCGCGGCAGCGCTGCTGCGGCGTCCGCGCCTGTTGATGCTCGACGAGCCCGCGACCGGCCTCGACCCGGCGGGCATGCGCGATATGCGCGCCCTGATCCGCCGTCTGGCAGACGAAGGGATCACAGTGCTGCTCTCCAGCCACCAGCTGCCGGAGGTGCAGGAACTGTGCGACCGCGTGGCGATCGTCGACCGCGGGCGCGTCGTCTACGAGGGCGCGCTCTCGGACCTCCGCCGCCAGGGCGGTGCGGGCTACCGGCTGCGCAGCACCGACGACGCCCACGCGCTGGAGTTGGTGCAAACCCAGATGGGCATCGAACACGCAGCGAACGGCGAGCACGGGCTGGTCTTCCAAGCCGAGGAGCAGGATGTCGGCACCCTGTCGCTCGCCCTGGCGCAGGCGGGCATCGGGATCCTCGCGCTGACACCCGAGCTGGCGACGCTCGAGGACCTGTTCTTCAGGCTGACCGAGACATGAGGCCCTCGACGCTCACGGTCTGGCGCTGGGAGCTGCGCAAGCTCGTCTCGCAGAAGCGCACCTATCTCGGCCTCGGGCTGGCGGCGATCCTGCCGCTGATCTTCGTGCTCGTCCAGAACCTGCACCAGCACGAAGGCCACCGCGACGAGAACATCTTCGCCTCGCACATCACCGAGTCGGGCCTCGCGACGCCGGTGCTGATGCTGCTGTTCATGGCGGCCTTCATGCTGCCGCTGATCGCCGCGCTGGTCGCGGGCGACATCGTCGCCGCCGAGGACGGCAACGGCACGCTGAAGACGATCCTCACGCGCTCGGTCGACCGTGGCCAGGTGTTCGCCGCGAAGGCGCTCGCGGCGATGATCTACGGGGCGATCGCGGTGTTCCTGTCGGCCGCCGTCGCGACGATCGCCGGCGTGGCCTCATGGGGCTTTCACAACGTGGTCACCTTCTCCGGCTCGGTCGTCCCCGCCTCCGAAGGCCTGCTGCTCGTGTTCGCGGCCAACACCTGCTATCTGATTCCGCTGTTAACCGTTGTGGCGATCGGCGTGCTGCTGTCCACCGCGACCCGTAACAGCGCCGCCTCGGTCGTGGGCACGGTCGGCTTCGTGATCCTGCTGTACATCGTCGCCCAGATCCCCGGCATCGAAGGGATCAAGCCCTACCTGCTCACCGAACAGTTCCAGAACTGGCAGGGCCTGCTTCGCACCCCCACAGATTGGACGCCGATCGCCCACTCGGCCTGGGTCTGCGCGCTGTACGCGGTGCCGGCGCTCCTCGCGGGGTACCTCGTGTTTCTGCGACGGGATGTCGCAGGGGGCTGAGAGGGTCCCCCCGGGATTGTTCGTGGTCTTGAGCTGAGCTACTTAGCGATTGTCGCGATACCTATGTCCCGTTTTCCGCCGCCGGTCGGAATAGGGAGGGGATGCCAAAAGAGAACCCACACCCGATACGCGCTACGACCGTGGTCTCGCCAACTTCCATTGACCTGTCGGCGAATGTGCCCGCGGAGCTCGTTGTCGAGCCGGTACTGAAACCTCGGGTGCTGTTCCGAGTGACCTCCGCCACGAGCCGACATGACCGGGAGGCGCTGCTGCACAGCCTGACCTCCAACTACGAGCTACAACAGAGGCCGCGAAAGATCGAGCGGATATACAGCGTCCTACACTTCGCGATCTCGATGTGGACATCGGCTGACGCAGCCCTTGCAAACGCGCTTGCATGGCCGAAGAACGGCGACCATATCGCGCGTCTACATCTTCTCCCTGGGATCGGGATCTGCGTGGACCGCCCACCGAACGAGTCGGAGCATCGCTCTCTGTGGGCTGCGCCCGATCAAGTCCTTAGATGCGTGGCCGATGTCAGAAAAGCAAGTGACATCGAGAACAAGCCAGGGTACACTCGAAAGCAATGACCTACGCGATTTTCAGCTCAGCGGGAAACCTGATCGCCTGGTGTGATTCGCGGGACGCTGCGCTGAAGACGCTGCGTGATTTGATCGCAGAGGATCCAGAGGCAGCCGATGAAGTGGCCGCTATTCCCGTGACAGAGACCGGGCGTCCGTGCGGCGAGGCCATTCTCGGCAGCACCGCGGTCGAGCAAGCAACGGCGGCCTAGCGCCGCTCGTACGTAGCAACGGTCAAGCCCCGCGCAAGCGTCGTGTCTTTGAGGTCTCCCCGCACGGTGACGACGTCGAAGCCCGCTTTCAACCCGAGCCTGCGGTTGAGCGCGTAGAGCAGGAACGCGACGTGGTGTAGCCGGCCGCTCGCACCGCAGATCCCACCCCAACGGGCCTCGCCGGCACTGTTGCGCCCAACGACCGCCCCCGCGGGCAGCCGGCCGGCCGCGATCCCAGGCGAGCTCGGCGGCAGGCCGGCCACGGCCCACTGAACGGCGCCGGTATGACGGCCGTCCAGATCGATCGCCAGCAGCAGCAGTTCGACGCTGCCCGCGGGCACGCCCAGCCAGCGCAGCGGCGGCGAGACGCCGGCACCGTCGCAGGTGTAGCGCCTCGGCATCGCGCCGCCCGGCTGGAAGGCGGGGCTGCTCACGGCAATCGTCCCGAGCGTCGAGCGGGGCGCGGGAGTGGACGACTTCGTCGATGTCGATGTGCCACTGGAGCTCCCGCAGCCGGCGCCTGCCAGCGCCACGGCCAGACCCACAGCGAGCAGCGATCCGTGGGTCCCGATCCTCACGCAGCGCAGATTAGTTGCTTCACGCTTCTTCGCCGGGCGATCGTCGTGCCCTCGGCGTGACGAGATTCGGGCGGCCGAAGCCGAGCCCTACGGGCGTCCGAGCCCTGCAAAGCGCCCTGGCCGGCCGCACGGAGCTCGATCACGACGAGGGCTGCCACCAAGGCCCGGGCCCAGCCCCAGACGAGCTCCCTCGGCTCGGCGCTCAGCCAACCTCGGCGGGCAGCTCGATCGCGGAGAGCTCGACGTCGCCCATCAGCCGCCGCGCCTCGCGCGGATCGACCAGGCCGGCTCCCAGCCTGACGGTCGACTCAGCCCCGCACGCCACCCCGAAGCGCAGACACTGATCGGGCGGGCGGCCCTCGTAGCGGGCGGCGATGTAGCCGGCCAGGAAGGCGTCGCCCGAGCCGCGTTTGGCGATCGAGTCGCGTGGCTGCACGCTGACGCGCCGCAGAGCCGGTTGCCCGTCGACGAGCACCTGGGCGAAGCAGCCGTCGGGGAGCGTCATGATCGCCTCACGGGGACCGAGCGCGGCGATCTCGCGTACCCCCAGCGAGCGTTCCTCCTCGCTCGAGAACTCGTGACCGACCAGCTCCTCGGCCTCGGACACGTTCGGCGAGACGACGTCGGGTTCGGCCCGGACCGCCTGGCGCAGGGGATCGCCCTCGGTGTCGATCACGGTCGTCACCCCCGTGCGCTGCAGCTCGCGGATCAGCACCGCGTAGATGTCCGCCTCCAGGCCGCGCGGGAGCGAGCCGGCAAACACGACGATCGCGGCGCCGCGGGCGAGGTACAGCAGCTTGTCGCGAAACAGCTCGACCTCGTGCTGGGAGACCGACGGACCGCGTTCGTTGATCTCGGTCTGCTCCCCGGTCGTCGGGTCGAGCACCGAGGTGTTCGTGCGCGACTCCTCGCGGATCCGCACGAAGTCGTTCAGGATCGCCTCCTCGGTCAGCTGCTCGACGATGTGCGTTCCCGTGATGCCACCGGCGAAGCCGGTCGCGATCACCGGCTGGCCGAGCGTCTTCAGCGTACGGGCGATGTTCACGCCCTTGCCGCCGGCCATCGTGCGCTGCTCGACGGTGCGATGACGGCGCCCCAGCCGGAAGTTCGGCACCGAAAGCGACTTGTCGATCGCCGCGTTCAGCGTGACCGTGATGATCATCGCGGTTCAGACTACCCCAACTTCCATGCCTCCGCGCGCAGGCGCTCCGCCTCGGCCCGGGCCGCCGCGGCCGGGTCCCCGCCGGTGGCCTGATGCGCACCCGCGATGCTCCTCGAGGCCGTCACCAGACCGCCCGCCCGGCCCGGCGCGAATGCCGGCGCCAGATCCTCGACGCGGCCGCCCTGCGCGCCAACGCCCGGCAGCAGGAACGTCGCGTGCGGCATCAGCTCGCGAGCCCGTGCGAGGTGCGCGGGGACGGTCGCCCCGACGACGGCACCCACGTCGCTCAAGCCAGCCTCACCGACACCGGGCGCGCCGAGCCGCTCGACGATCGCGGCCAGGCGCTCCCAGACCGTCCCGCCGCCGGCGAGCTCGAGGTCCTCGACATCGGCGGCGCCCGGGTTCGACGTGCGCACCAGGGCGAGCACCCCGGCGCCCGCGGCGCGCGCCGCCGCCACGAACGGCTCGACCGCGTCCGCGCCCATCAGCGGGTTGATCGTCACCATGTCCGCGCCGAGACCTTTGACCGCTCCGAACGGCGTCTCGATCCCGCCGATCAGGCTTTGCGCGTAGGCGGAGGCGCTCACCGAGATGTCGCCGCGCTTGCCGTCGGCGATCACGAGCAGGCCGCTTGCCCGCGCATGCTCGGCGACCGCGGCGAGCGCGCTCCAGCCGGGAGCGCCCAGCCGCTCGAAGCACGCGAGCTGGGGCTTGACCGCCACGCAGGCGTCCGCCGTCGCGTCGATCAGGGCCCTGCAGTGGACCACGACCGCGCGCGCGGCGCGCTCTGCGGCGGAGTCCCCCGCGGAGGGGCCGGCGGGGGATGCAGTGTCACCGGCGAACGCGCCCAGCTCGGACTCGCTCGCAACCGGCCACAGCGCGCTCGGATCGGGATCGATGCCGAGCACGATCTGCGACCGGCGCGTCTCCACACGCGCCGCGAGGGTGTCGCCAAAGCTGGGCGGCAGTGTCAGCGGCCCTTCACCGCGCTCTTCAACCCGCTGCCGGCGGTGAAACGCGGCACGCGGGAGGCGGCGATCTGGATGCGCTCGCCCGTGCGCGGGTTGACCCCTTGCCGCGCGCCGCGCTCGCCGACGTGGAACTTGCCGAATCCCGACACCGTCACCTCGCTGCCCCTGCGCAGTGCGTCCTCCACGGTGGCCAGCACCGCGTCCACCGCACGTGCCGCATCCTGCTTGGTCAGATCGGCGCGATCCGCCACCTGGTCGACCAACTCGGACTTCGTCACTTCGCCCTCCTCGCTCGTAAGACAGTTCCAGCGAAGCTAACACCGTGCGCGGACATTCGCATCCGCCAGAACATCCGACACAATGGCGGGATGACCTTCGAACGCGTCGCCTGGAGCCTGACCGTGCTCGTCGCGCTGATCACGGCGCTGCTGCTGCTGCTGTCCGGCTACAACGGCTACGCCGGCCTCGGCCTCGCGGTCGCGATCGCGGCGGCGGTCAACCTGTTCTAGTCCTGGAGGAGGTGGACGGTTTTGCGACCGCGCCGCGCTCAGCCCGAGCGGTCGCCCTCCGCCAGCCACTCCAGCAGCCCGCGGGCAGCGCGTCCCCGGTGGCTGATCGCGTCCTTCTGCTCGTCGCTCAACTCGGCCATCGTGAGGGTGGATGGGACCCCATCTTTCTCGTCGGGCAGGAACGCGGGGTCGTAGCCGAACCCGCCCGCTCCCCGCGGCTGTGCCGCCAGCGTGCCCGTGCAACGAGCTTCGAACACGCGCTCCACGCCGGCCTGCGGATCGACGTAGACGAGCGCGCACACATACGCCAGCCCGCTGTGAGCCGGCGCCTCGCGCAGGAGCTTCGCGAGGTTCTCCTCGTCGGTTGCCCGCTCGCCGGCGAAGCGCGCCGAGCGCACCCCGGGTGCGCCGCCCAGCGCCTGCGCCTCGATGCCGGAGTCGTCGGCGATCGTGACCGCACCGGTGGCGTCGGCGGCCGCCCGGGCCTTGCCGAGCGCGTTCTCCGCGAACGTCTCGCCGTCCTCCGGGGGCAACTCGACCTCGTCGGGCAGGACGTCGACCTCGTAGCCGGCGAGCAGGCGCGCGAACTCGCGGCGCTTGTGCTCGTTGTGGGTGGCGAGCAGGAGCCTTTTCACGACGTCGCGATCGCCTGCTCCTGGGCCTCCCGCAGACGCTCGATCCCATCGCTCGCGAGCGCCAGCAGCTCGTCCAGGTGCGCGCGCGAGAGCGGCGTGCGCTCGGCCGTCGCCTGCACCTCGATCAGGCCGCCCTCGCCGGTCATCACGACGTTCGCGTCGACCTCCGCGGTGGAGTCCTCGGAGTAGTCGAGATCCAGCAGCGCGACCCCCGCGACGATCCCGCAGGAGACCGCCGCGACCGAGCCGGTCAACGGCGAGCCCTCGAGCTTGCCCTCGGCCCGCAAACGCGCGCAGGCGAGCGCCAGCGCGACGTAGGCGCCGGTGATCGAGGCGCAGCGCGTGCCGCCGTCGGCCTGCAGCACGTCGCAGTCGAGGTAGATCGTACGTTCTCCTAGCTGCCCCAGGTCGATCGCGCCGCGCAGCGAGCGCCCGATCAGGCGCTGGATCTCGACCGAGCGGCCGTCGAGGCGTCCCTTCGTCGCGTCGCGCTGCTTACGATCGCCGGTGGAGGCCGGCAGCATCCCGTACTCGGCCGTCAGCCAGCCCCTGCCCTTGCCCGCCATCCAGCGCGGCACGCTCTCCTGCGCGGAGGCGGTGCAGATCACACGCGTCTCCCCGGCCGAGATCAGCGCCGAGCCGGTGGCGGTGCGCATGAAGCCCGGCTCGATCTCGATCGGCCGCAACTCGCCCGGACCGCGCCCATAGCTGCGCTCGGCGCCGCTCACGCCGTCACCTCGACCGCCGCGAGCTCGACGCGCTCGACCGGGCCGAGCGGCATCTGCAGGAAGCGGGTCCCGGCCTGCTCGAACGTCTCTGTGTCACCGGTACAAAGAAAGCGGTACTCACCCTCATCCGCCTGTGGATTCTGCAGGTCGCGAGTGCTCAGCGCGTGCTCCACCTGGCGCGCGAGCGCCGCTCCGGAGCTGACGAGCGTCACGTCCGGGCCGAGCATCCGCTGGAGCATCGGCTGGATCAGGGGATAGTGGGTGCAACCGAGGATCACCGTGTCGACGTTCGCCCGCTTCAGCGGCGCGCAGACGTCGCGCACCGTCTGCACGGCGCGCTCGTCGAACTGCTCGCCGGCCTGGATAATCGAGGCCAGCGTCGGGCACGGCACGGCGTGGAGCGTCACATGCGGATCGATCGCGCCAACCGCGTCCTCGTAGGCGCGACTGGCGACCGTCGTCGGGGTCGCCAGCAACCCGATCCGGCCGCTGCGCGTGGCCGCGACCGCGCGCAGCGCCTCCGGCCGCACGACCCCGAGCACATCGATACCGAGCGTCGTCTCCATCATCCGCCGGCGCAAGGCGGGCAGCGCGGCCGCGGTCGCGGAGTTGCAGGCGACCACCAGCAGCTTCGCGCCGCGCCCGGCGAGCTCCTCGGTCACCTCCGCGGAGAACCTGCTCAACTCCTGCGGCGTGCGTTCGCCGTAGGGAAAGCGTGCCGTGTCGCCCAGATACAGGAAGTCCTCGCGCGGGAGCCGCACGAGCAGCTCGTGCAGCACGGTCAGACCGCCGACGCCGGAGTCGAACACGCCGATCGGCCGTGCCCGCGGATCGCGTCTGGATAGCTCGGCGTCAATTGCGGGCGCGCTGGTCATGCAGGCCATCATCCCAGAGCCCGGAGCGCTACGGTCGGAGGATCGTGCGCGCGCTCGTGCTCTCCAACATGCGGCCCGACGCCGCGCATCCCGAGCGCGGCACCTTCGTCCGCGATCAGGTCGCCGATCTGCGACGCCTGCAGGGCCTCGATCTCGAGATCGAGCTGTACGAGTTCCCTCCAGGCGCGCGCTCGCTGGCGCACGCGGCCCGCGATCTGCGCCGCCGCTACGGTGGGCCCTCGACGCTCACCCGCCGGCCCGCGCGCGCGCCGTTCGACATCGTGCACGCGCACTACGGCCTCACCGCCTGGCCGGCGTTTGCGGTTCCCGCTCGCGTGCGCGCGCTGACCGTCCACGGCAACGACATGCGCCACCCCCGCACACGGATGATCACCGGCGCCGCGCTCGGCCGGATCGACCTGCTGGCGGCCGTCTCGAGCTCGCTGGCACAGGAACTGCCGAGCGCCCGCGCGCGCGCCAGGGCACAGGTGCTGCCGTGCGGCGTCGACCTCGAGCGCTTCCGCCCGATCCCACGGGCCCGGGCGCGGGAGGAGCTGGGGCTCGATCCCGAGGCGCCCTACCTGCTGTTCGCGGCCGACCCGGCCCGGGCGATCAAGCGCTACGACCTGGCGCTCGAGCTGGCGCGCGCGGTCGATGTCGAGCTGCTCGTCCTAGGCGGCGTCGATCCCGCGCGCGCGCCGTTGTGGTTCAACGCCGTCAACGCGGTTTTGATGCCATCCGGACACGAGGGCTTCGGCCTGGCGGTGCTAGAGGCGCTCGCCTGCGACGTGCCGGTGCTGACCACGCCCGTCGGGATCCACCCCGAGGCGCTCCGCGGCGTCGCGGGGACGCTCTGCGCGCCGTTTGAGCTCGGCGCCTGGCGCGCGGCGCTCGAGCCCCACCTGGGCGCGACGGAGTCGCGGATCCAGGGGCGCGCCCACGCCGAACCGTTCTCCGGTCCGCGCTTGGCCGAGCACGTCGCCGCCGCCTGGCGCACTGCCCTCCGTGACGCCGGATAGCATTGGTTGGTCGATGGAGGATGCTCAAGTCACCAGTCCGGCGACGGAGGTGCAGACGCCCGCGAGCCAGGACGTGCCCAGCGGCTCGCCCGGCTTCAGCGAGCGCGGTCGTATGCGCCGCCGCGCGCGCTTCCTGCGTAAGGCGCGCGAGCTCGCCTACCGCGACCTCGGCGGCCTGGTCTACAACCTTCACCGCTTCGGCCAGCGCAACGACGCGCTCGTACTCGCCAAGCTCTCGACGCTCGGCCAGATCGACGTCGAGCTGCGCACGCTCGAAGGAGCCCTCGCCGAGCACCAGCCGGTGACCGTCCTGCGCGACGCCGGCATCGCCGCCTGCCCGCGCTGCGCTGCGATTCACGGCTCCGAGGACCGCTTCTGCCCCAACTGCGGGCTCGCAATGGACCGCCGCGCCGAGCGCCCGGTCGCCGCGCCGCCCGCGAGCGTCACCCCCGCGCCCGCACCTGCCTCCGCGCCGGCGCCCGCCCCGGCCCCTGCGCCCGCTCGCACCGCCGAGCCGGCGTCACCTGCCACGGCGAGCCCGCCGCCGACGACTCCAGCGCCCGTCGACTACACGACGATCGATCGACCCTCGTCTTCGCCCTCGCCGCAGACGCCCACGCCCGCGTCGCCCGCCCCGGGCACTCCGGCGGCGGAGCCAACCGACCAGGATCAGCCCACCGTGATCGTCCGTCCTCCCGGCGCCGGCGCGTGAGCGTCGCCACTCCCCCCGTCGCTCCAGCACCCACCGCAGCTCCGCCGCCCGCGGACGAGGCCTGTCCGCTGTGCGGCGCGTCGCTCGAGCCCGAGCAGGAGTGGTGCCTGCGCTGCGGCGCCGCCGCCCGCACGCGCCTGGCGGCATCGCCCGCCTGGAAGACGCCCGTGATCGCGTTCGCGGTCGTCGTCGCGCTCTCGCTCGGCGTGCTCGCCGCCGCGCTCGTCAAGCTCGCCGGCGGCGACTCTGGGCATGCCGCGACGGCGCCGACGACGATCACGGTCACGGCGCCCGCCACGACGCCGACCGCGACCGTGCCCACCGCGACGGTGCTGACCACGACGACGCCGGCCACCCCCGGGACGAGCACGCCGAGCACCACTCTCTCCACCACGACCGCTTCCCCCGGCGCGAAATCGAGCACGGGCGCCTCCGGCCTGTCCACCCCGAAGGCCGCGACGACGGCCCCCGGGCTCACCGCCCCTACGGCCAAGACCACCCCGAAAACCATCACTACTCCCACCCGAACCAAATCGAGCGAAGCCCCGCCGAGCTCGAACCCCCTCGTCGCTCCGGAATCGCCGAAAAAGTGAGCCCCGCTCCAGGCGGTCCGGTGGTCGAGACCGACATCGTGGTGGTGGGCGCGGGCGCCGCCGGGCTCTACGCGGCGCTCTGCGCCGCGCGCGAGGGCGCGAGGGTGGTGCTGGTCTCGGCCACGCCGCTCGCCCAGACGGCCTCCTACTGGGCGCAGGGCGGGCTCGCCGCGGCGCTTGCCGACGACGACAGCTTCGCGCTGCACCTCGCCGACACCGAGCGCGCCGGGCGCGCGCTCGTCCGGCGCTCGGCGGCCGAGATCCTCGTGCGCGAGGCGCCCGCGCGGGTGGAGGATCTGCAGGCGCTCGGCGTCCACTTCGACGGCGACCGATCCGGCGGGCTCGCGCTCGGCCTGGAGGGCGGGCACTCGGTCAGGCGCGTCGTCCACGCCGGCGGCTCGGCCACCGGCCGGCGCGTGGTGCGCCAGCTCTCCGCGCTCGTCGCCGCGGAGAGCTCGATCACCGTGTTCGAGGGCGCGCGGGCGCGGGCGCTGTGGACGGATCGAGACGAGAGCACCGCCCACCCCCTCGATGAAAACCCCGCCCACCCCCACTGTCGTGGCCTGATCTGCGACGACGGCCGGGTGCTCGCCGCGCGCGCGGTCGTGCTCGGCACCGGCGGCGCCGCGGCGCTGTGGTCGCGCACCACCAACCCGCCCGGCTCGCAGGGGTTCGGCCTGCTGCTCGCCCACGCCGCCGGCGCGTCGCTGGCGGATCTCGAGCTGCTCCAGTTCCACCCCACCGCCGTGCTCGGGCTCGCCGGGCGCGAGGGCTTTTTGATCACCGAGGCGATCCGCGGCGAGGGCGCAACCCTGCACGACGCGGCCGGCGAGCGCTTCGTCGACGAGCTCGCCCCCCGCGACGAGGTCGCCCGCGCGATCGCGCTGCGCCTGCAGGAGTCCGGCGAGCGCGCGGTCGGCCTCGACATGCGCGCGATCGACCCCGCCCACTTCCCCAACGTCGTCGCCGCACTGCGCGAGGCCGGCCTCGACCCGACGCGCGAGCTCGTCCCCGTCGCCCCAGCGGCGCACTACATGATGGGTGGGATCGTCGCCGACCTGGACGCGCGCTCGAGCCTGCCCGGGCTGTATGCCGTCGGCGAGTGCTCCTGCACGGGCCTGCACGGCGCCAATCGCCTCGCCTCGAACTCGCTCAGCGAGTGCTTCGTCTTCTCCCGCCGCGCGGTCCTCGACGCGCTCTCCACGCCCGCGCCCGCAGTGCCGGCGGCCTCGCCGGCGGAGATCGAGGCGCTGCGCGAGCTCCCCTCACCCCCGCTCGCCAGCCCCGCGACGCGCGAGGCGCTGTGGCGGGATGCCGGCATCGTCCGCTCGGCCGCGGGCCTGGAACGCCTGCTCGAGGATCCCCATCCGCTGGCCCGGCTGCTGGCGCGCAGCGCACTCGCGCGCACCGAGAGTCGCGGCGCCCACCAGCGCTCGGACCATCCGCAGCTCGATCCCGCGCTCGATCGACATCACTACGTCCTCGCCGGGGACGGGGACGGCGCCTGGCAGACCTGGGATTGAGGCCTTTTCTAAAGGTATTTAAATCTTACCCCACCCTGCCTGAAATCTCGATCCTTTCTCCCCGATCGTGTGTTTTGGATCGTGAATGCCGGTTCATCGAGAAAGAGGGTGAGGGGTCACCATGTATCAGTTCAGCCGGGCCATCTATCGGGAGTTGGCACCCCATCTCCTGGCCCCCAGGCCAGACCTCGCCGCAAACGCCAACCAGGAGCACCTGCTGACGGCCTGTGAGGCAGTCGTCGAGCGAATGGCCGTCGAACGCCTCTACTTCGCGCGTCCCGAGCGCACGCTCTTCTGCGACATCCGCACGCTGTTCCCGATGAGCGAGCAGGGCCACGTGCACCGCGTCGTCGCCCGCTACATCGCGCTCGCCCAGCAATTCCTGATCGAGAACCCGCTCGCGGGCTACGCCTCGATCAGCGGCGAACCCCCGCAATGTCGCGCGACCACGCGCAAAGGCGCCGCCTGCCAACGCGTGCCGCTGCCGCACAACGGCTACTGCCCGTCCCACCAGCACCTCGCGGACACCGAGGATCGGGAGCTCGCCGCGGCCTGATCGAGCGTCCCGAAGTCGTATGCTCAGGCGATGCCTGAGCGCATTGGCTTTCTCGGCCTCGGGATCATGGGCTCGCGGATGGCCGCGCGCCTCGCCGGGGCCGGCTTTCCGCTGACGGTCTGGACGCATTCCCCAGGCAAGGCCGCCGCGTGGGCGGCAGAACACGAGCCGGCCGTCGCGGCCGACACGCCCGCCGAAGTCGCGCGCGCGAGCGACATCGTCGTCTCGATGGTCGTCGACGGCGCGCAGGTCGCCTCGGTACTGCTCGGCGAGGGCGGCGTGGTCGAGTCCGCGCGCGAGGGTCTGCTGTGCGTGGACATGTCGACGATCGCGCCCGTGGACAGTCGCCGGATCGCGGCGGCGCTGGGCGAGCGGGGCGTGCGGATGCTCGACGCGCCCGTGACCGGCTCCTCGCCACGCGCCGAGGCGGGCACGCTCACGATCATGGCCGGGGGCGCCGCCGAGGATTTCGCCCGCGCGCGGCCGCTCTTCGAGGCGATGGGCGAGGTGATCGTGCACGTCGGCGAGCTCGGCCAGGGCGAGATGCTGAAGCTGATCAACAACTCGCTCGGCGCCGCCAACGCGGCCGCTCTGGCCGAGGCGCTGTTGCTCGCGCGGGCGACGGGCGTCGACCTCGACGCGTTCGTGCAGGTCACCTCCGCCGGCTCGGGCGCGTCGGCGCAGCTGACGTTGAAGTCGACGCCGATGCGCGAGCACGACTTCACGACGCTGTTCAAGACCGAGCACATGCTCAAGGACGTGCGCCTCTGCCTCGAGGAAGCCCAGGCGGCAGGCATCCCCTTCCCCTCCGCCGCGCACGCGCGCGATCTGCTCACCGCCACGCTCGGCCGCGGCCACGGCGAGGACGACTACGCCGCGATAATCGAGGCCGCGGAGGGGCTCGCGGGACGGCGCTTGTAGTGATTTTGCCCAAAAAACCCCTCGATTTGCAGGGGATTTGGGATTTCCGCCAGGGTTTCGGTATCTTTAAGGGGTAGGGCTTGTCGTTCGGTCGCTTCGGACGGGTGTTCCGAGCCCGAGGTTTTACCGAGACATTCCTTACTTCTTTCTTTCTGCTTTTCGTCTTTCGTCTTTCCTATGCCAATTGCTTTCAAAGAATGGGCGGTCACCGTCCGCGCTCTCGCCGAAGGCGAGCAGCTGATAACCCTGCGCAAGGGCGGCATCCGCGAGCCCGGCAAGCCCTTCCGGCTCGCCCACGAGCGCTTCTTCCTCTACCCCACCTTCGATCACCAGCCGGGCGAGTTCGTGCGCGAATCGCACCAGCCCGAGCTGCGCCGCGCGCTCGAGGAGGGCGTCTGGAGCGACGGCGAGCCGCCGCTGCACGCCTTCGCGACCGGCGGCATCCAGCAGCCCGACCGCGTTCGCATCCGCGCCTGGGCCGAAGTCGCCGGCCACTTCACGATCGCCGACCCGCGCTGCGTCGACGCGCTCTCCCCCTTCTACGTGTGGACGACCGACTATGCCGAGAAGCGCCTCGGCTGGCGCCGCCACCAGCCGCTGCACGTTCTCCTGCTGCGCACCTACCGCATCCCGCGGCCGGTCACCGTGAAGGTCAAGGACGAGTACTCCGCCGCCCAGGCGTGGGTCGAGCTGCAGCGCGAACTTCCCTTCGAGGGCACCCCCGTGCTCTCCGACGCCGAGTTCGAGCGCGCCTCCGAAGAGATCGCCGAGATCACGCGCGGCGCCTCTCAGCCGGTCCTCGTTTAGGGCTGGGGCTGATCCCAAGATAGAGCTTCGCGGGCTGCCTCGGCTCCCGACTCGGGGACGAGGATGTCCCTGCGGCCGGCGACCAGGAAGTCCGGGACATCGGCGCCCGCCGCCCGGCGCTGCATGCTGGGGATTCCCTCCTCGATCAGCAGTCCCTGAATCATCTCCGCCTCGGCGCCGTTCTGCGCGCCGGCGATCTTCACGAGCTTGCCTTCGCTGTACTGCGGCTTGATCTTGCGCGCCTGCCGCTGACGCTCGCTCAACGCCGGCTCAGCGCCGCCGGCCATATGTACGAGCGGCATTCCACAGGTCCTACAGAAGCGCTCGTTCGGTGGGTGTTCCCGTCCACACGATGGGCAGTGCAGACCATCAGCGTCCATCAACCCACCTCCAGCGCTACCTCCCGCACCTTCCCGCCCTCGATCAGGTAGGAGCGCACCTCCGGCGCCTCGCCGTCCTTCAGGCCCACGATGATCCACTCGACCCCCGGCCAGTTCGCGGCAAAGCCGATGTCGGTCTGGGAGGGATAAGGAGCGCTGCGCACGTGCGAGTGATAGATCGCGCCCAGCTCGAGGTCCCGCTCGTCGATCGTGTTGTAGAGCGCGAGCAGTTCGGCGGGATCGATCTCGAACTTCAACGGGCTCCGGTGCACGTTGACCGCGCGATGCACGTCGACCGCGCTTCTCACCCGCCCCTCCCCCGCCCCTTCGGTATCGACCGCGACGACTCCGCAGACCTCGTTCTTCGGGTCCTCCAGCGCGTGCGCGACCAGCGCACCCAGCAGGTCGGAAGCGATCTTCATGGCCGGTCCTGCGCGCGGGTGAGGAGATCGAGGCCTTCCACGAGGCCGCGGAGTCGGCCTACCACCAGACGGTGGAGTCGAGGTTCTCGACCTCGTCGACCGGCAGCGTGTAGATCCCGCTCGACAGGTACTTCCAGCCGTCGTCGCAGACGACGAATACGACGTTTCCCTCGTCGAGCTCGCCCGCGATCCGTACGGCGATACTGGCGATCGCGCCGCTGGAGACGCCCGCGAACAGGCCCTCCTCATCGAGCAGCTTGCGCGTCCAGACGATCGCATCGTGGTTGGTCACGAAGATCTTCCGGTCGAGCAGCGAGATGTCGATGATCGGCGGGATGAAGCCGTCATCGAGCGAGCGCAGGCCCTGGACCGGCTCGCCCTGCATCGGCTCGGCGGCGACGATCTTGACGGCGTCGCCGAAGGTCTCCTTCAGCCGCCGGCCGTTGCCCATCAGCGTGCCGCCGGTGCCGAGCCCCGCCACGAACGCGGTGACCTCGTCGAGCTCCTCGAGAATCTCCAGCGCCGTGCCGTTGTAGTGGGCGTTCGGGTTGGCCTCGTTGCCGTACTGGTAGGGCATGTAGACCGAGGAGTCCTCCGCCGCCATCGCCAGGGCCTTCTCCACCGCCCCGTTGGAGCCGAGCGAGCCCTCGGAGTAGACGATCTCAGCGCCGTACATCTTCAACAGCTGCGTGCGCTCGGGCGTGACGTTCTCCGGCATCACGACCTTCAGCTTGTAGCCCTTCAGCCGGCAGATCATCGCCAGCGAAATCCCGGTGTTGCCGGAGGTCGGTTCGAGGATCGTCTGCCCGGGCGCGATCGCGCCTTTCTCCTCGGCGTCCTCGATCAGCGCCTTCGCCACCCGATCCTTGACCGAGCCGGTCGGGTTGCGCGACTCGAGCTTCGCCCAGATCCTCACGCCGGGCTTCGGCGACAGATGCGGCAGCTCGACCAGCGGCGTGTTGCCGATCGACTGCACGATGTCCCCGTAGCGACCCCCGCAGGGCTTGTTCTTCGGCGGCTGAACGGCCATTACTTCACGGAATATAGCGACCCCTGCCCGGCAATCGTGCAATCGCTCGGCAGAGCGTCGCGCAATCACTAGGATGACGGTGGGACATGGAGGGCGACTTCGACTTCGACTGGCTGGTGATCGGCTCCGGCTTCGGCGGCAGCGTCTCGGCGCTGCGGCTCTCCGAGAAGGGTCATCGCGTGGGCGTGCTCGAGTGCGGACGGCGCTTCGCCGACCACGAGCTGCCGAGCTCGACCGCCGACCTGAGGCGCTACTTCTGGCGGCCGTTCCTCGGCATGAAGGGGATCTTCCGGCTGACGACCTTCCGCGATGTCTCGGTCGTCTCCGGCTGCGGCGTCGGTGGCGGCAGCCTCGGCTACGCGAACACGCTCTACGTACCCCCGAAGAAGTTCTTCGAGGACTCCCAGTGGGCGGAGATGAACGACTGGGAGTCGGCGCTCGCGCCCCACTACGTCGAGGCGCAGCGGATGCTCGGGGTCGTGCAGACCCCGACCGACGACCCCGCCGATCAGTTGCTGCGCGAGCTCGGCGAGGAGCTCGGCGTCGGTGACACCTACAAAAAGACGCCCGTCGGCGTCTTCTTCGGCGGCCCGGACGGGGCCGGCGTGACCGTGCCCGACCCGTTCTTCGGCGGTGAGGGACCCGCGCGGACCGGCTGCCGCGAATGCGGACGCTGCATGGTCGGCTGCCCTCACGGGTCGAAGAACACGCTCGTGAAGAACTACCTATACCTCGCCGAGAAGCGCGGTGCGCGCGTGATGGCAGAACGCACCGTCGTCGACGTCCGCCCGCTCGGCGATGGCTCCGGCAAGGACGGCTACGAGGTCGAAAGCGTCCGCTCCGGCGCCTGGCTGCGCAAGGAACGCCAGGTTCAGCGCGCCCGGGGCGTCGTCGTCTCGGCCGGGCCGCTCGGCACGAACAAGCTGCTTCAGCGCTGCCGCCTGAACGGGTCGCTCGGGCGGATCTCCGCGCGCCTGGGCGAGCTCGTGCGCACGAACAGCGAGTCGATCCTCACGGTCACCGTCCCCGAGGACTATCCCGACGACCTGATCAAACGCGTCGCGATCACCTCCTCGATCTACCCCGACCCGAACACCCACATCGAGACCGTCACCTACGGCGACGACGGCGACTCGATGCACCGCTTTTACACGCTGCTCACCGGCGACGGCACGCGCGTGACGCGCCCGCTGAAGTGGCTCGTCCAAGCGCTCCTGCACCCGCGGCGACTCGCGCAGGTGCTGTTCCCAAAACACTATTCGCGGCGCACGATCATCATTCTCGTGATGCAGACGCTCGACAACGCGATCGCGCTGCGGCCCAAGCAGGGCCCGTTCGGCTCGCTGTGGCTGAAGACCGAACAGGATCCCGAGAAACCAAACCCCACGTTCATCCCGGTCGCCAACCAGGCCGCGGAATGGTTCGCCAAGCGCACCGGCGGGATCGCCCAGAGCTCGACCACCGAGGCGCTCTTCAACATCCCCACGACCGCCCACATCCTCGGCGGCGCGGTGATCGCGCCCGACCCCTCCCGCGGCGTGCTCGACGCCCGCCAGCGCGTCTACGGCTACGAGAACCTGCTCGTCTGCGACGGCTCGGCGATCCCCGCGAACGTCGGCGTCAACCCCTCGCTCACGATCACCGCGCTGGCCGAGCACGCGATCAGCCACATCCCGCCAGCGGGCGTGCCCGATACCTCACGGCCGGCCGCGGTGGACAGCGAGCCCGCCCCCGCGGCCCTGTAGCGGCGCGCGACCGGGTCGAGGACCCCTCCTACCTCTACGCCCTGTAGGGATCGATCACCTTGTGATCGCAGCCGACCAGCTTCCACGGCCGGTTCTGCGGCAGGTAGCGCATCACGAGCGTCTTCAGGCCGGGCCCGTTGCAGTAGACGGTGCCATGGCCGTAGACGAGCGCGACGTGGTCGTTGCCCGCGCCGGTCCAGATCGTGCTTTCGCCGTAGCTCGCGTAGATCCAGTCTTCGCCTTCGCCACCGTGCAGGTAGTCGCGCTGACTCGTCGGCTGTTCGCCCGGGTGCGAGTCGCCCCAGATCACGTCGCCGTCGTTGCCGGCGTAGATCGTGTCGTTGCCGCCGCCACCGAGCAGCATGTTGTGCACGCCGTCGAGTCCGCGCATCACGCCGCTTTCGTTGTTCGGATGTCCCTCGTGGTGTCCGATCTGCGGCCAGCCTTCGTGGTTGGCCTCGGCAAGCGCGGTTCCGGCGCAGGCGAGCAGGGCGCAAGCGAAAACTACAACCAGATGGGCTGAGGACCTGATTGTGAGTGGCGAGAATCGCATCTGCCTGTTGTTGTTCGGCAGATGCGCACCGGATCGAAACCCGGGAAAGGTGCAGTGGACGAGTGGCTCAGCCGCCGGCCATCGCGGGGAGGATCACCAATGTGTCGCTCTCCCCCACCGCCGTGTCCAGCCCGTCCAGCACGCGCACGTCCTCGTCGTTGAGGTAGACGTTCACGTAGCGGTTGAGTGCGCCGTCGGCCCCGAACAACTGATCCTGGGTGGCCGGATGGTTGGCGGCGAGGTCGCGGAGGACCTCGCCGATGTTCGCACCGTCGGCCTGCACCTGCTTCTCGTTGCCCACGCTCGCGCGCAGGACCGGGGGGATCTTGATCGTCGCCATATCGGGCAGGCTACCCGGCGGCGGCGCAGAACGCCTCGTAGTCGGGGAATACGCCGAGCTCCTCGTCGGAGATCTCCTCCGGCGGGCGCGAGCAGATCGGGCACTCGGGGTCTTTGTGGACCTTCACCTCGGTCAGCGTCGCTCCCAATGCGTCGTACAACAGCAGCCTGCCGATCGCGGGCTCGCCGATCTCGAGTATCAGCTTGATCACCTCGGTCGCCTGCAACAGGCCCATCGTCCCCGGCAGCACGCCGAGTACCCCGTTGGCGCCGCAGGAAGGTGCGAGCTCGGCCGGCGGCGGCTCGCGGAACAGGCAGCGGTAGCAGGGACCGTCGTACGGTTTGAAGACCGACAGCTGGCCGTCGAATCCGAGGATCGAGGCGGACACGACGGGGATCTTCAACCGCACCGTCGCGTCGTTGAGGAGATACCGGGTGGGGAAGTTGTCGACCCCGTCGACGATCACGTCGTAGCCCTCGATGATCTCGACGATGTTCGACGCGTCGATCCTCACCGGGTACTTGACGACGTTCACGTCCGGGTTCAGCGCCTTGATCGACTCCTCGGCGGAGTCGACCTTCGGCACGCCGACGCGGTCGGTCGTGTGGATCACCTGGCGCTGCAGGTTCGACAGGTCGACGACGTCGTCGTCGACGATCCCGAGCGTGCCGACGCCGGCCGCCGCGAGGTACAGCGCGGTCGGCGAGCCGAGCCCGCCGGCGCCGAGCAGCAACACCTTCGCGTCGAGCAGCTTCTGCTGGCCCTCGGCGCCGATCTCTCCGATCAGGGTGTGGCGTGAGTAGCGCTCGCGCTGCTCGGCTGTGAGCGTGCGGGGAACCTGTACCTCGTAGCCGCGGTCCTTCCACAGCGTGATCCCGCCGGTCATCGAGGACACGTTCGTGTAGCCGAGGTCCTCCTCGAGCGTGCGCGCGGCGTAGGCGGAGCGGTTGCCGGAGGCGCAGTAGAGGATCACGTGCGCGTCGCGGTCGGGCACGATGCCCTCGATCCGCGACTCCAGATAGCCGCGCGGGATGTGCTTGGCGCCGGGGAGATGGCCGGCGGCGACCTCGTCGGTCTCGCGCACGTCGATCAGGGCGACGCCCTCGTCGATCAGCTCGTTGACCTCGGCGGGATCGACCTCGTCGATCTGGGACTTGATTTGGCGTAGAAGCTCGGCGCTGCTCTGCTGGCTCATCTTGAAACTCCTAAATCAGGGGCGGGATTCATGGAGACTTCATTAAGTATAGCGGCGCGGGGAGGTTCCCCGTGGCTCAGGAGACGAGCAGATACGAGAAGCCCACGGCGCTGGGGCTCGACGTGCGCGAGCCCTCGTACGTGGCCTTCGCACGCCACTGGCCGACGGCGGGCGGCGTGAACGGGATGCTCGCCGCTCCTTCGCTGACGTAGGCGGTGCTCTGGCGGTAGAACTGCCAACCGAAGACGGGGTCGAAGCGTTCGATCTCGACGACGACGGGCCCGGAGGCAGCGGGCGAGACCTTCACATCGATCCCCAGCCCTTCGCCCGGGGCAGCCTTCGAGGAGGAGAACGAGAGCGAGGTCGAGGTGATCGTGCGCGACTCGCGCACGAGCGTGAAGTTGCCGGCGGTGCCGTTGCGCACGGACACGACCGCGTAGTACGTGCCCGGCTGCAATTGGTGCGTCAGTGTCTGCGAGCCGCTGCCTTCGCAGTCGCATTCGATCACGTCGCCGCTGCGGTTGCGCAGCTGCAGCTTGAATTCGGCGGAGTTGGGGGCGGTCAGCTTGAGCGTGAGGTTGGAGTGGCTCGTGACTTCCATGCGATACAGGCGCAGCACCCGCGCGCTGCGTCCGCTGAGATAGCCACGCGCACGGGCGTAGTTGCCGAGCGCCAGCCCGGGCGCCGTTTCGGCGGGGCCGGCGGGAGCGATCTGCAGATGGAAGCGCTGGATACCGCGGAAGGAGTGGCGCGGGGTGATGTCGAGGCTGTAGCGCCCGCCCTGGCCGGGCCCGGGGGTGAACAGCTTGTAGCCGCCGCAGTTGATCTGTAGCAGCGCGGAGCCTGAGCCCGATTCTTCTTCTTCGCCTCCGAAGGAGCTCGTGCCGGGCGCGTACAGCGCGCCGCTGACGCACGCGTGCGCGGTCTCGTTGGCGAGGCTGATCAGATAGCTGACGCCCGCGTGCATCGTGTAGGAGTAGGCCGCGTTGATGTTCTGGATGCGATCCACCCGCCCGCTGACCCCGCCGGATGGCAGCGACGCGCCCGGCGGCCCGATCGCGGGCGTCGGCAGAAAGACTTCGAGCGAGAAGCTCGCGAGCTGCGAGCTCGCCAGCGCGGCCACGCGAATCAGGTAGAGACCGTTCTTCGAGGCCTTGAACGAGAGCGAGGCCTTGCCATGACCTTCGGTCTGCTGACAGCCCACCGAATCGAGCTGCGAGCGCACCGCGTGATAGACGTCGATCGTGGCGTCGAGCTCCCCGCCGGCCGCCAGGTCGAGCGCGATCCGCTGGGCGCTGGATGCGCGCAGGCTGTACCAGACGGAGGCGGTCGTGGGAGGGTTGCAGGCGGATTCGCGTTCGCCCGCTTCGGTCGTGGCGCCGACCGTCGTGCCGTTGATCGATGCGGGCAGGCTGTGGATGACCTGCGCGTTGGCGCGTTCGTCGTTGGCCGGGGCGGGGACGGCCGGAACGCTCGTGGCCGCCAGCGTAGGTGTCGCCAGGGACGGAGCGATGGCCGCGGCCGAGGAAACGGACCCGGCGGTTGCCGTGATCGCGAGCGCAACGGCGAGGACGGACACGAGCGTCGCCGCTCTCCTGGGCTTTTGATCGATTCGCATGGCTGCTAGTACGCCGCCGGCCGTGCAATTTCCTGCCTCGGCATTCGGCAGAGGCCTCTCTCGCGTACCGCTCCCGTCGTCCGCCAAGCATCAGATCGCCGGGCGTCCGGGGTTACCATGGGCTGCATGGAGCCTCCGTCATCTCCACGCACGCGTGACGCGGATCCCGCACACGAGGTAAAGCGCGCGGCCCGCACCGCCGAGCCCGGAGACCTGAGTGGTGCCCCGGCCCGGGTGGCGGGGATCGTCGAAGCGGCGGAGCACGCCGCGAGAGAGCTGCGCGAGCAGGCCGAGGAACGTGGGCGCGAGCGTATCGCCGAGGCCGACCGCGCGGCGGAGCACCGCGTCCAGGCGGCCGAGGAGGAGGCCCAGGAGATCCTCCACGCCGCCTGCTCACAGGCCGAGATCGCGAGGAACGAGGCCCTCGCCGCGGTCGGAGCCCTGCACGCCGAGGCCGACGAGCGCGTGCGCGAAGCGCAGACCGAGGCCGGGCAACTGCTGACCGACGCACGTGCCGAGATCGAGCGCACGCTCGCCGGTAGCCGCGAGGAATCGGAGCGGATCTCGAGCGGCGGTCAGGCCGAGGCGGCAGAGGTTCTCGCGAAGGCGCACGAGCAGGCCGAGAGCACGCTCGGCGCCGCCCAGTTGGAGGCCGGCCAGGTGCTCGCCGGCGCGCGGGAGGAGGCGAACCGGCTCACCGCCGAGGCGCGCGAGCAGACCGAGCGACTGATCGCCGCCGGCGGCGAGGATCTCACCCAGCTGCGCGCCACCGCCGAGGAGCAGGCCCAGGAGGTCCGCGCGAAGGCTCGCGCCGACGCCCGCGAGATCGTCTCCGAGGCCCACATCGCCGCGCGCGAGGTGCTGCGGGAGGGGACCGATCTCTCCCGCAACCTGCGCGAGCTCTCGGTCTCCCTGCACAACAACGCCGAGCGCCTGATCCGCGACGTGCGCCTGGCCCACGGCGGCCTGACCGCGCGCCTCGATCAGGCCGGCCCGGGCGCCCGCAGCCGCGAGGACGACCTCCCGCTCCTCGGCCGCCGTGGCAGCGACGACGACCAAGGCGACGATCTCGACGTTCCGGAGTTCATACCGCCAGGGTGAGGGAGGCTTCGCCCGCGGGCCGGGGACTGCGATCGAGGCGGTACGATTACCCACCTCGGGGCTATAGCTCAGCTGGGAGAGCGCCGCCATGGCATGGCGGAGGTCGAGGGTTCGAGCCCCTCTAGCTCCATGACTCGCGGCTCCTCGCGACGCCAACGATCGCATTCCGCATCGTCGAGAAACGACTAGCGTCCCGCTAGCGTACGCCCCGTGCGAGTAGCGACCTGGAACGTGAACTCGGTCAAGCAGCGGATGCCGCGGCTGCTGGCATGGCTCGAGCAGCGCCAGCCGGACGTCGTCTGTCTGCAGGAGACGAAGCTCGTCGACGACGCATTCCACCAGTTGCTCGGCGCAGAGCTCGCCAGCCGTGGCTATTCCATTGCCCTCCATGGCGAGGCGCAGTGGAACGGGGTGGCGATCCTCTCCCGGATCGGTCTCGAGGAAATCGTCCTCGGAATCCCCGGCGGGCCGGGCTTCCCACATCAGGAGGCGCGTGCCGTGTCCGCGACCTGTGGCGGCGTCCGAATTCACTCCATATACGTTCCGAACGGTCGCGCTCCCGACTCCGAGCATTACCACTACAAGCTCGCCTGGCTCACCGCTCTGCGAGAGATGGTTAGCGCTGGGCCGCCGGACGCGATCGTTTGCGGGGACATGAACATCGCGCCGACCGACGCGGACGTGTTCGACCCGGACGCCTACATCGGCCAGACCCACGTCACGCCACCGGAGCGAGCGGCGCTCGCCGAGCTGGGAGCATTGGGTCTGCGCGACGTCGTACGTGACCGCTGGCCGACCGAGCGTGTGTTCACCTACTGGGACTATCGAGCTGGAATGTTCCACCAAGACCTCGGCATGCGGATCGACCTGGTGCTGGCCAGCGCTCCCGTCGCCGGCAGGGTTCGGGCGGCCTGGGTCGACCGGCAGGCCCGCAAGGGCAAGGGGCCGAGTGATCACGCCCCGGTGATCGTCGATCTGGACGAGGCCCCGGACGGTGACATCGGACCGGTCGTGCCGCCGCCGTCCGCGCCGGCCGTCAAGCGTGGTTCGCGCAAGCTGCCCCAGTCACCGTGACAGCGCACGGGGCTCGATTGGACTTCCGGCAACGGCCGAGTCCGCCACGCCGCTGACTCGACCTTCGCCCGTCCCGACAGAGCCACCCGCGGCCTGATCAGACCGCGGCCGCCCACATCTCCCGGACCTGAGTCACGCGGATGGAGTTGCCCGAGGGGTCGCGAAAGCCTGAATCGATGCCGTATGGGCGCTCCTCGGGGGCTTCCACGAACTCCACGCCACGGCTCTTGAGCTCCTCGTATGAGGCCTGGCAGTCGTCGGTGGTGAGAAACACCGTTCCGGCGAAGCCCTTGGCCGTCAGGCTGCGCACCTGATCGGCCGTGTCCGCGTCCATGATCGGCGGTCCGGGAATGGCCATCAGCGTGATGGCGACATCGGGCTGACCGACAGGGCCAACCGTGAGCCAGCGGAAGTTGCCCATCTCGGCGAGCGTCACATCGGCGCGCACCTCCATGCCCAGCTTCTGCGTGTAGAACGCGAGCGCCTCGTCCTGGTCATGGACCCACAGCTGCGCGTTGGCGATTTTGATCATCGGATATCTCCTTGAGTTCGAAGGACTGAACGAGCGGCAATGCTAGGCCTGCTCGGTCTCGCTGTCTTCTCGAAACGTGCGGTGTTGCGGGCGCGCATATGCGCGCACGACACACCCCGGCACCAGGGCCAGGCTGGACGCCGGCGGAAAGCGAGCGCGATAGACGGTGGGCGATACGCCGTAGGTGCGGGTGAAGCTGGTGGTGAACGAGCCCACACTGCGCCATCCGACCGAAAAGCAGATGTCGGCGACGGAGTTGTCCGTGCTCCGCAGCAACGCGGCGGCCCGCTCCAGGCGTCTGGTCAGCAGGTAAACGTGCGGGGACTCGCCGAACGCACGGCGGAACTCGCGGCTGAAGTGCGCCCTGGAGAGACCGGCCGCACGCGCCATCTCACCAACCCCAAGCGATTCGAAGTAGCGACTGTCGGCGAGGTCCTTGGCGCGCAGCAGATGACGGGCCGGCGGAGCGAAGACGATGGCCATCGACGCATTATCGAGCAGGTTCTCGCAGAGATCCAAAGACCCTCTCCGGGCAGCCATCGACGGGCCCGTGGCGCCTGCGTCAGATCGCGTCGAGGTCGTCGAGGCGCGCGCCGGCGAGGTCGACCCGCCCCCCGCGGAAGGGGATCGACTCGGCTTCGAGCAGACTCCTTTGGCGATCCCCCTTCGCGAGCGAGCCGTCGGCGCGAACGACGCGATGCCACGGCGCCTCATCCGCGTCGAGGCGGCTCAGCACGTATCCCGCCAGGCGCGGCGCGCCGGGTGACACGTCGCCATAAGTACGAACAAAGCCCGGTGGAATCGCGCGCACCCGCCGCAGGATCGCGGCGCGCGCGTCAGTGCCCCTCATTCCTGCTCGTCGATGTCGGGCTCGTGCTGATCGCCGGCGAGCAGGTAGATGAACGAGATCACACAGGCGCCCGCGACGGTCTCCAGCGACAGGCCGATCACCGACAGGGCCGTGCCGTCGGGCAGCGACACCAGCGGCACGCCGACGATGAAGCAGAGCAGGCCCACGCCGACGAGCAAACGGTTGCGACGCCTGAACCGTGCGGCACTGGCGGCCTGCTCGTCGTCTGACTCTTCTTTGGGCATCTCGCTCGATTGCATCAGAACAGGTGTCGCAGCCGCCAGCCGAGCGATGGGCCGGCGACAGCGCGTGCGGACACGGCGCTGGTCGCGCCGGCGCTCCCCCCCTGCACGGCCACCGTCGCCATCGCCTCACCGGCATGCAGATGGGTCATCGCCGCTCGCGCGAGCACATGGACCGGTAACTCCAGGCCGCCCCAGCCGAGCTCCCGCAGCGTCCCCGCGGTCACGGCCGTCGTCGCCCGCCCGTCGACGGAGCTCGCGCTCAGCACGCGCGTGCCGGCGGGCAGCGCCGTCTCCACGCGCAGGCTTGCCGCCGCCGAATCCCCCAGCCGTTCGGCGCTTCCGAGGGCGGATTCGATCAGCGCTCCTTCCCGCTGGCCGAGCACGACGCCGAGCACGGTCAGCCGCCGGCCGCCGGCCACGACCCGCCTGGCGAACACCAGGCAACCGCCGGCCGCGCGATCTGAGCCGGTCTTCACCCCGACGTATCCGTTCATCCCGACGAGGCCGTTGTAGTTTGCGACCCGCCCCACCCCGGGCAGCGCGGCCGAGGGCTCGGCGACGATCGCCGCGAACACCGGGATCCGCATCGCCGCGCGCGCGAGCTTCAGCTGGTCGGCTGCCGTCGAGACCGTTTCGTCGTTGAACCCGCTCGGGTCGGTGTACGTAGTCGTCCGCATCCCGAGCGCTCTTGCGGTCGCGTTCATGCGGGCTACGAACGGGGCGGTCCCGCCCGCGTCATAGCGGGCGAGCAGCGCGGCGATGTTGTTCGCCGAGGGCAGCAGCAGCGCCTCCAGCGCCTGGCGCTCGGTGAGCCGCTCGCCGGCCCTCACGCTCAACGTCGACTCTCCGAGCGCAACCCGCTCCCCCTCTTCGGTGACGTCCGCGGGCGTGATCGTCACCACAAACCCCTGCCGGCCGGTCGCCAGCGGGTGCTCGAGCAGGGTCAGATACGCCGTCATCACCTTCGCCACGCTTGCGATCGGCACCGGGGTCGCGGCTCCGGAGGTTCCAAAGCTGCCGACCCCCTCGACCTCCACGGCCGCCTGGCCTTCGCGCGGCCACGCGATCGCGGGCGCGCTCCCGGGAAGACGCACGTAGGCGGCCAGCGTCCGGTGGACGACGAGCGGCGGCGTGCTCTCGGTCGCGGCCCTCCAGACGATCGCGACCACCAGCAGGACGATCAGCAGCGCGCCGAGCGCCCACGTTCGGGGATGCCGCTCGGATCGGTGCTGGAGCATTGGCCGCGTCGCGCTCGCCACAGCCGCGAGACGCTAGCGCAGGGAGAGGCGACCAGCGCCGGGTGCCGAGCTTGACAGCCGCCTACGGGCAAGCGAGGATGCGCGCTCAGTGGTCCGTAATTCGAGAGGGGCGTAGACGGGCGATGACCGGCGTGCTCTACGCGATCGCGCGGTTCAGCGTTCGGCGCCGCCTCGTCGTGCTCGGGGTTTGGCTCGTGGCGGCGATCGCGCTGATCGCGGTATCCCATCGACTGGGCGAAAACACCAGCGAAAACCTGTCGCTGCCGGGTACCGACTCCCAGCGCGCGACCGACACGCTCGACCGGTCCTTCCCCGACCAGGCGAACGGGACGAGCCCGATCGTCCTGCACGCCCACAGCGGCAAGCTGACCGAAGCGAAGTACTCGAAGGCGGTCGACCAGGCCGCCGAAGACGTGGCAAAGGCCCCGCATGTCGCATCGGTCGTCAACCCGCTCACGCCCCAGGGCACCTCCGCCCTGAGCAAGGACCAGAGCACCGGCTACCTATCGGTCACGTTGGCCGTCAGCCCGGGTGAACTCTCCGTCTCGGAAGCCCAGACGATCATCGACGCCGCCAACCCCGCCAAGGCCGCGGGCCTCGAGGTGCAGACCGGCGGGCAGCTCGGCCAGAAGGTGTCCAAGCCCTCCACCGAGATCAGCGAGCTGATCGGGATCATCGCGGCGATGGTGATCCTCACGTTCGCGTTCGGGACGGTCGTCTCGATGCTGCTGCCGATCCTCAACGCGATCGTCGCGCTGCTGACGTCGCTGGCGATCATCCGTCTGCTCGGCCACGCGATCACGGTCCCGTCGGTGGCGCCAACGCTGGCGACGATGATCGGGTTGGGCGTCGGCATCGACTACGCGCTGTTCATCGTCACGCGCCACTTCCGCGGTCTCGGCGATGGCCTGGAGATCGAGGAGTCGATCGCGCGCGCCACGTCGACCTCCGGCGGGGCGGTGTTCTTCGCCGGCGGGACAGTGACGATCGCGCTCGTCTCGCTCGCTGTCGCGAACATTCCGCTTGTCACGACGATGGGCCTGATGGCCGCGATCGCCGTCGTCGTCGCGGTGCTCGCCGCGCTCACGCTGCTGCCGGCCGGCCTCGCGATCGTCGGTCCGCGGATCAACTCGTTGCGCGTGCGCCCGGCCCATCGCGACGTCCGTCCGGAGCAGGACACGAAGGAGGGCCTGTGGGCGAAATGGGCGAACGACATCGCCAAGCACCCTCTGATCGCCGGCCTCGCGGCGCTCGCGATCCTGCTGCCGCTGACGATCCCGCTGCTCTCGCTCAACCTCGGACAGCAGGACGTCGCCGCGCTGTCCACCTCCACCACCGCGCGCAAAGCCTACGACCTGCTGACCGACAATTTCGGGGTGGGCGTCAACGGGCCGCTGCTCGTCGCGGTCTCGCTTGGATCTCCAGCCCAGGGCGCCGGCGATCCGCGCCTGCAGACGCTCCAGCACGACGTCGCCTCCAGCTCCGGGGTCGCGGCGGTCACTCCGATCCAGATCGACAAGGCGGGGACGACCGCCTACTTCAACGCGATCGCCACAACCGGGCCCGCCGAGAGAGCCACCGAAGATCTCGTGCAGCGGCTGCGCTCGACCACGATCCCCAACGCCGAGACGGGCAACGACATGCACGCCGACGTCGGCGGCAGCACCGCCGGGTTCGTGGACCTCGCCTCGCGTATCTCCGAAAAGCTGCCGCTGCAGATCCTCGTCGTGATCGCGCTCAGCTTCCTGCTTTTGATCCTCGCCTTCCGCACGGTCGTGATCCCGGCCCAAGCGGCGATCATGAACCTGCTCTCGATCGGCGCCTCCTACGGCGTGCTCACCGCGATCTTCCAGTACGGCTGGCTCAGCGGCCTGATCGGGCTCTCCGGCCCGGTGCCGGTCGTCTCCTACGTGCCGCTGTTCATGTTTGCGGTCCTGTTCGGGCTGTCGATGGACTACGAGGTGTTCCTCGTCAGCCAGATCGAGGAGCACGTGCACGCCGGCGAGGACAACGAAGCCTCGGTCATCTCCGGCCTGGTCACGAGCGCGCGGGTGATTACCGCCGCGGCGATGATCATGGTGTTCGTGTTCGGCAGCTTCGTCCTCAACGGCGACCCGACGATCAAGCAGTTCGGCGTCGGCCTCGCGGTCGCCGTGATCCTCGACGCGACCGTCGTGCGCTGCCTGCTCGTGCCAGCGCTGATGCTGCTGATGGGGAAGGTCAACTGGTGGATGCCCCGCTGGCTCGACCGGGTCGTCCCCCACGTGAGCATCGAGGGCGCCGAGTTCTTCCTTGCGCGCGATCAGCTGCCCGCGGCGGCTGAGAGCACCGGACCGGCGACGACCGGCGCGGCCTCCCCGGAGCTGTAGGTAAGGTGGAGGACGTTATCTTCGGGAGGAGGGAAGCGACCGTGTTGCGCCCAGCCAGATTCGCCGGCCACCGTGCCGTGTTCGTACTGCTCGCCGCGTTTGCGGTGGGCTCCTGCCTCGCCGGCGCCACGGCGAGTGGCGCGACACCGACGCCCGCGCTCGCGCCGAGCCCCAGCCTCGAAGCTACTGCCAACCCCTTCGGCCTGCCCCGCGTGGTGAGCGTCAGGATCAAACCGGCCACGGGCGTCGCGATCACGCTCGGATGCACCGGCACCAGCACGCAGCCCTGCACGGGCACGATCTTCGCGACGACGGCCGAGACGCTCCAGGGCAAGAAGGTCGTCGCCATCACCTCCTCCAAGCACGCCGCCAAGGGCAAGCAGCGGGCGATCAGGATCGCCCAGGCGCCCTTCTCGCTGGCCGGTGGCCAGACGGCGACGATCCAGCTTAAGCTCAACTCAACCGGGTTGAAGATGTTGCGGCGCTTCCACGCGATCTCCGCCTACTTGCTCGCCGGTGAGGTCCTTCCCCAGGGTAAATTTATCTTCCTCGTACGCGAAGTCCTGTTCAAAACGCCCATCAAGCACAAGTAACGCGGCCGCTCGATCGACGGGGCCTAATCGGAGACCTCGGCGATCGGCTGCCGCGCGAGCTGGTGGCGGACCCGGTCACGCACGTCGGCATAGCGCAGCGCCTCGTATGCGATCAGCGCCACGAGCACCGCGGCGAGGATCGCGAGCGTGGCCAGCGCCGGCAGCGCCGCGCCGGCGGGCAGCAGCGCGAGCAGCACCAGCGCGCACACCAACCGGCGCACGCTCAGGCTGTGCATGTTTCGCAGCCGGAACGCAACCTGCCCGAGCAGGTACAGCGCGGCGCCGCCGAGCAGCGCGCTCGCCGCGACCAGCTTCAGCGGATCGTCGACGTGCTCGATCGTCAGCCTGATCCCGACCGCGATCAGGGCGATGCCGGCGACCATCGGGAAGTGCAGGTAGGAGTAGGAGTCGCGCGCGATCTCGTTGCGCTCGCGTCCCGGCGGCGCTTTCGCCAGGCGCCTGCCGGAGACGATCGCCCCCACGTCGAAGTACGCCCACCACAGCGCCGCCGCGATCACGACCCCGAGCACGGCTGCGACGACGACGCCTACGCCGAGCACAGCTTTCGCGCCGACGCCGATCGCGACGATCGACTCGCCCAGCGCGATGATCACGATCGCGCCGTGGCGCTCGGCGAAGTGGCCCGGCACGAGCCTCCAGCCATCGGCGCCGAACAGTAACGGCCCGCCGGCGTCGAGCACCAGCGCGAGACCCCACAGCCCGAGCTGCACCGCGCCCGAGGTGAACGCGGCGACGAAAAGCAGACCGACGGCGATCGCCGTGCTGGCGGCCAGGCCGAGCACCGAGCTGCGCAGTTCCGGGTCTTCGCGGCTGGCGAGCATGAACAACACGATGTGCGCCGTCCGCACCGCCCCGTAGGCGAACGCGAACAGCAGCGCCTCGGCCCCGAACGCGCCCGGCACGCATAGTGCCGCGACGAGGAACGCGGCCATCGCCGCGAACATCACGAGCCGCACGGACCCCTCCTCGGGGTCGACGACGCTCGTCAGCCATGCGTACCCGACCCACGACCACCACAGCATGCCGAGCACGAGCAGGCCCTTCAGCATCCCTTCCCAAGTCGGCGTGCGCACGATCAGCGTCGTGCACTGCGTCAGCGCAAGCACGAATACGAGGTCGAAGAACAACTCCAGCGGCGTCACTTGCTCGCCGTCGCGCATCACCGCCGTCAGGCGGGGGCCGTGACTCGATTCGGGCGTGCTCACCCGGCCATCTTCGCAGCACCTCCCGCGCCTGCCTCACGGTCCGCGCGCGTTGGAGGCGCTCGGGTTCCCGCTAGCGGTGGTGGCGGGATCTCCCGCGCTGGCGATCGACGCTCCGGCGCGGGCACGGCGCCTTGTAGGAGGCTTCGGCGGTTGCGCCGCCGAGGAACGACACCACCGACTTCACAGGGAAACCTCCCTTCGGGCACCGCTTGGGAACCGTGCCGTAGTAGACCGTCTTCTTTCCCCTCCTGTAAGCGGCGCCGACCTCGACGTCGATCGACAGGGCAGACGCATCGAGCGCGCCGGGGACCGATTCGATCAGGGGCACCTCGGTGGTCAGCTTCGGGCCGAAGGGCGGCGAGGAGTTGACGATTTGCCCTTTCGAGAGAATTTCGATCGAGACGGGTGTCACCCCGTTGACATAGAACTCCAAGCCGCCACCGGCGGCAAAGAAAGGCAGCACCGCCACTTTCTCGTTCACGCGTTCCGTGCCAAAGCTCACGATGCCGTCAGCCGAGCCCTTCGGGCCCGCGCTGGATCTCTTCGGACAGGCGCCCGGGCCTCTCGCTTCGATCACGCTCGGCGCGCATGTTGCAAACCCCTGCGGGTGCAGCCTCACGCCCTTGGGCAGATAAAAGGTGATCCCGGTCACCGGCGGCGGAAAGCCACCGTATTCGGTGCCGGAGATCTTGTATTCAGCTTGGATCGCAGCTCCCGCCCCAAGGATGTTGCCGGTATGCGGGTAGCCCGGAATCGGCACGGCCTTCGCTTTGAGAAAGACCGTCGGCGCCGCCGATGCTGTCGCCGCCGACAGGCCAAGGACGGCGAGGCCGAGCACGGCCAGGCAGGTTGTCGTCTTGCGCAGCTGATTGACGCACCTGATTTGGCGCATGGAATGCCTCCCCTGTTCACCTAAATCGCTCGGCTAACCGGAAGCTTTTGGTAACTCGGCTAGCTGGGATCGCACTCGCCTGAAGCCAACAAAGGCTGGCGCTCGATCGTTTTTTCTAATTCACCTAACCCTTCACGAACATCAGAGTCGCGGTTGACGTCGACGGCGGCGCCCTCTCCTACCCCTCCTCGCCGACCGCCACCCGCGCGGGGGCCTCGCCCCACAGCTGCTCCAAGCGGTAGAAGGCGCGCGTCTCCGGCGTGAAGATGTGCACGACGACATCGAGGTAGTCCATCAGGATCCAGTCCCGCTTGCTCAACCCCTCGACGCGGCGCGGCAGCAGCCCGTGCTCGCGCTTGCAGCCCTCGAGGATGCCGTCGTGGATCGCCTTCGTCTGGCGCTCGGTGTTGCCCGAGCAGACGACGAAGTAGTCGGTGTAGCCGAGCACGCCGCGCAGGTCGAGCTCGACGAGCTCGACGGCCTTCTTGTCCGCGGCGTACCTCGCGATCTCGCTGAGCAATGCCTCAGGCTTCATCTCGCCGCCACCGTTGCCCCATACAGACCGTGCTCAGCGATGTACGCCGCTACCTCCGGTGCGACGAGATCCTCGATCGACTCGCCGTACCGCACCCGCTCGCGCACCTGCGACGAGGAGACCTCCAGCATCGGCATACCCAAGAACTTCACCCTCGCCCTCAGTGGCGCCAGCGCCCTGAGCACCTCCCCGCGGCCGGCGTCCTCGCGCTCGGCAACCGCCAGCCCGGCCAGCTCGACCAGCGCCCGCGGCTCGCGCCACGCCGGGAGCGTGCGTGCCATATCGGCTCCGACGATGAACGTCAGCTCTGCCTCCGGATCGCTCTGTTTGATCGCTCTCAAGGTATCCACCGTATAGGACGGCCCGCCGCGCTCGATCTCCAGAGCGCAGACCTCCAGCCCGGCCTCCCCATCCACCGCCAGCCGGCACATCTCCAGGCGCCGCTCCGGTCCGGGGTCGCCCTCCTCGCCCTTGTGGGGGGCGCTGTGCGCGGGCATCAGCAGCACTCGCTCCAAGCCCAGCTCAACCTGCGCGCGGGAGGCCAGGGCGAGGTGTCCGCGGTGGGGTGGGTTGAACGTCCCGCCGAGGATGCCAATCGTGTGGGGATTGACCGCATGCCCGGAGGCCGGCACCGACTCCTCGCTCACTGGTTGTTCATGGAGCGCAGGGTGCCCCTCAGACGCGGACGTGTCCGTCACCTTCGATCAGGTACTTGAACGTGCACAACTCCCGCAGCCCGATCGGGCCCCTTGCGTGCAGCTTCTGCGTCGAGTTGCCGATCTCCGCGCCCATCCCGAACTCTCCCCCGTCGGTGAACCGGGTCGAGGCGTTCACGTACACGCAGGCCGCGTCCACGCCCAGTTGAAAGGCCCGCGCGCTCTCGGTGTTCTCGGTCACGATCGCCTCCGAGTGCCCGCTCCCGTAGCGGCCGATGTGCTCGATCGCCTCCTCGGTCGATGCAACGACCTTCACGGCCAGCGTCAGCGCCAGGTACTCGGTGCCCCAGTCATCCTCCGTCGCTATCGCCGCGATCGAGCCGTTCGCCAGCGCCTCCGTGCGCTCGTCGCCGCGCAGCTCCACGCCCGCGTCGCCGAGCGCCCGCGCGATCCGCGGCACGAACTCCGCCGCAGCGTCCTCGTGCACGAGCAGCGTCTCGGCGGCGTTGCACACACCGGGGCGCTGCGTCTTCGCATTCAGCACGATCGCCTCGGCCTCGTCGAAGTCCGCGTCGGCGTCCACATACACGTGGCAGTTGCCCGACGCGGCGTAGATCACGGGCACCGTCGCCACCTCCTCGAGCGCCGCCTTCAGCCCCTCGCCACCGCGCGGGATGATCAGGTCGACCGTCCCCCTCTGCGTCGCCAGCTCCGCCAGCTCCCCACGGCCGCCGCCCGCCACGAGGCTCACACAGCCCTCTGCCAGCCCGCCCGCGACCGCGGCCTCGCCCGCGATCCGCGCGAGCGCGGCGTTCGAGTGAAGCGCCGAGGAAGACCCCCGCAACACGATCGCATTACCCGACTTCAGGCACAGCGCGGCGGCGTCGATCGTCACGTTCGGGCGCGCCTCATACACGACCGCCACCACCCCCAGCGGGACCCTGACCTTGCGCACGTCGAGGCCGTTCTCCAGGCGGTGCCCGTCGATCACCTCGCCGACCGGGTCGCCCAGCGCCACGATCTGCCTGACCGCCCTCGCGATCTGCGCGATCCGCGCCTCGTCCAGCAACAGCCTGTCGAGCAGCGCCTCGCCCAGCTCCGCCTCGCGTCCCGCCTGCATGTCGCGCGCGTTCGCCTCGAGGATCTCCGCCGCGCGCTCTTCCAGCGCCGCCGCGATCTGATCGAGCGCCGCGTTCTTCGTCGCGGTGTCCGCGCGCGCGAGCGCTTTCGCCGCGCGCTTGGCCTCTGCGCAGATATCCGCCACTGAGGTAATCGCCGTTGCCATCGTCTTTGAAGGGTAGGTGCTCAGCCGACCACGAGGTAGTCGCGGTGCACGGCCTCGTCGGTCGCGTGCGGCAGGATTCCCCGCACAGCCTCCGTTTTCATCCCGATCACGCGTCGCAGCTCCTGCGCGGAGTAGTTGCAGATGCCCTTCGCGATCGCCTCCGTCTCTGCCTGCGTCTCGCCGGCGATCTCGACCGCGTCGCCCGCGTCGAACTCGCCCTCCACGCTCACGACGCCGACGGGGAGCAGGCTCGCGTTGCCCTCGCGCAGCGCCCGCGCGGCGCCCACGTCGATCACGAGCTTGCCATGGGCGGGCTTCGCGTACTTCAGCCACAGCTTGAACGAGCTGTGGCCGCTCGCGCGCGGCGCGAACCGCGTCCCCTCGCGTCCCCCGTCGAGCACCGTCTCGAGCGCCCCCGCGCGCAGACCGTTGCAGATCACCGTTGTTACGCCCGCCGCCGTCGCCATGTCGGCGGCGACAACCTTCGAGCGCATTCCCCCCGACCCCAGGGCCGAGGTCGTGTGGCCGATCTCGAGCTCTTGGAGAGCGCCGAAGTCGATCACCTCCTCGATCAAGCTCGCGGCCGAATCGATGTGCGGGTCGGCGCTGTGAAGGCCGTCGATGTTCGTCAGCAGTACGAGCAGATCGGCGCCCACGAGCATCGCCACCTGCGCCGCCAGGAAGTCGTTGTCGCCGAAGGAGATCTCGTCGGTGGCGGTCGTGTCGTTCTCGTTCACCACCGCCACCGCGCGCCAGTCGAGCAGCTTCCTCAGCGTCTGCCGCGCGTTCAGATAGTGCGTGCGCGCGCTCAGATCGCCGATCGTCAGCAGCACCTGCGCGCTCGTCACCCCACGCTCGCGCAACAGCTCGTCGTAGACCCTGTATAGCCCACCCTGCCCCACGGCGCTCGCGGCCTGCAGCTCGTCGATCGCCGCCGGGCGCTCGCTCAGACCGAGCACGCGCATCCCCCGCGCGATCGCGCCGCTGGAGACGACCACGACCTCCTCGCCGGCCGAGTGCAGGGCGGCGACCGCATCGCAGATCCGCGCGAGCACCTCCCCGCGCAGCTCGCCGTCGTCCTCGGCGACGATGCTCGACCCCAGCTTGATTACCGTGCGTCTCATTCGTGAGAGCTTATGCGGGTCAGCTCACGCCGGCGCGTCCGGATCGAGCTCGAACGTGACCCCGCCCACCTCGAGCTCGTCTCCGGGCTGGAACCCCTCCGCCTCCAACGCCCCGAGCACGCCGATCCTCCGCAGCCGTTCCTCCAGATAGGCCATCGCGTCCTCGTTCTCGACGTCGTAGCGCTGCAGCAGCCGTTCGATCCCCCGGCCCCTGACCGCGAACGCTCCCGCTCCGGTCCGCTCGACCTGAAAGCCCTTCCCCGCATTCGGGCGGAACACCATGTGCTCGGCCAGATCCTCCTCAGCCCCGATATCGGTCTGCCCGCCCGGCGCAAGTACATCGGGGGTGGCCTCGCCCTCAGCCCCCTCGGCCGCCGTGGCTCCGCGCGGGGTCACGCGCCGCAAGAGCTCGCCTGCCAGCTCATCCAACCCCGCGCCCGTGGCGCTCGAGGTGACGATCACCGGGACCTCGCCTCCGAGCCGGCTCTCCCACTCCGCCGCCGCCGCCGCCGCGCGCTCCTCGGTCACCAGGTCTCCCTTCGACAGGGCCAGCACGCGCCCCAGCCGCGCCAGCCGCTCGTCGTGCGCGGCCAGCTCGCGCTCGATCGTCGCGTGGTTCTGCGCCGCGCCGTCGGCGTCCTCCCCGTTTGAGATCTCGGGTGCGATGTCGAGCACGTGCACGAGCAGGCGCGTGCGCTCCACGTGCGCGAGGAAGTCGTGCCCGAGGCCGGCGCCGCCGCTTGCGCCCTCGATCAGGCCGGGGATGTCGGCCACCACGAGCTGGCGCTCGCCGTCGTCGAGCACGCCCAGCACCGGGCTGAGCGTCGTGAAGGGGTAGTTGGCGACCTTCGGCGCGGCTCTCGTCAGCCGCGCCAGCAGCGAGGACTTGCCCGCGTTCGGCAGTCCCACCAGGCCGACGTCCGCCAGCAGCTTCAGTTTCAGCTCCAGCCAGCCCTCCTCGCCCGGCAGGCCGCGCTCGGCAAAGCGCGGCGCCTGACGTGTGGCCGTCGCGAAGCGCTTGTTGCCCCTGCCCCCGGCGCCCCCCTTTGCCACCACTGCGCGCTGCCCATTTTTCATCAGCTCCCAGCGGCGCCCCTCGAGATCTCCCTCCTCACCGGCAGGCCCGTCGCAGCCGGTCGCCTCGGTGCCGGGCGGCACCCTGATCGTCAGCGTCTCTCCATCGGCCCCGTGACGCTGCGAGCCTTCCCCGTACCCACCCTGCCCGGCTCGGTAGACCGCCTTGCGCCGGAAGCTCTGCAGGTCGCGCAGCGAGTCGTCGCAGAGGAGCACCACGTCTCCCCCGCGGCCGCCGTCGCCGCCGTCGGGACCGCCGCGCGGCACATGCGCCTCGCGCCTGAAGCTCGTCGAGCCGTTCCCGCCGGCGCCGGCCTGCAGGTGGATTCTCGCGTGATCGTGCAGCATCGCCGAGTCATCGTGACAGCCTCGCCTGGAAGGACGCTCAGCCGCTGCGTACGCGGCGGCTGGTCAACGGTTCAACTCTTCAACGCGCGCGCGAAGTAGAAGCCCGCTGCCGCCGCGCCACCGGCCACCGCCGCGGTTCCCGCGACGCCCGCCGCGGGCAGATCGTTGCGCGCGGCGCCCGTCGCCAGCAGGTCGACGGTGTCGACGATCGCGCAGGTGGCCTGCCAGCGCGGTCCGACTTCGGGGTGATCGAGCGTGTGCAGGGCGATCATCCCGAGCACCAGGTCGCGGATGCCGATCGAACGGATCAAGGCCTGGACCGCCGGCCGCTCGGCGTACTCGCCCAGCCAGCCCTTCCCAACCCTTTCCGGCACGAGCAGCAGCGCGGCGCCGAACGCGGCCCGGCCAAGCGCCAGGCCGCGGGCGCCCTTACGCGGATTCACTCGCCGGAGAGGACGCTCACGACGCGCCCGCGACGGCTGGTCGAGAACTGCACGGTTCCCGCGGCGCGCGCATACAGCGTGTCGTCCTTGCCGATGCCGACGCCCTCGCCCGGCTTGAATTTCGTGCCGCGCTGGCGCACGATGATCTCGCCGCCGCTGACCGTCTCGCCGGCGAACGTCTTCACGCCGAGGCGCTGCGCGTTCGATTCGCGCCCGTTGCGGCTGGAGCCGAGCCCCTTCTTATGAGCCATTCTCTGTCGTCTCCTTCTCGGCAGCTTTGCCCGACGCGGCAGCGGCCGGTTTGGCGGCTGGTTTCGATGCGGGTTTGGACGGTTTCGCCGCCGCTTTCGCCGCGCCGCCCAGAGAGATGTCCGTGACCTCGATCCGGGTGAGCTCCTGGCGATGGCCGTTGCGGCGCTTGTAGCCGCGCTTGGGCTTGAACTTGAAGACCCGTAGCTTCTCGCCGCGCTCGTGGGCGAGCACCTTCGCCGTGACCTTGACCTTCTTCAGCCCGGCCGCGTCGAACACCGCCTCCTCGGAGCGATACAGGATCGGCTCGAGCGCGACGTCGCCGCCCTCGTCGACCGCGAGGCGCTCTACCAGCAGGGTCTGGCCCCGCTCTACGCGGTACTGCTTGCCACCTGTCTTCACGATTGCGTACATGGTTTACCTGGTCGATCCCGATCCACTTAGTCGGTGCTTGATTGCGCCTTGGCAGCCGAACGGCGTCGCCCGCCCCTGCGGCCACGACGCCGAGGCTTGGATTGTACATCCTCGCCACCCTCGGCTTGCTCCTCGCCACCGTCGGCTTGCCCCGGCTCATCGGCGGCATCCTGCGCGGGTCCGTCCGCGGCCTTTGGCGGAGCCTCCTCGGCGATGCTCAGGGCGGGCTCGGCGCCCTGCTGCGCGTCGCGCGCCTGCTCCTCCTCGGGCTCGGCATCGATCGCGGTCGGCGTCTCGCTCAGCCCCGCTTCGCGGCGTGCCTGTGCATCCACGCTGTCAGCGGACGCCCGGCGGCCCCGCGAGCGGCTCTTGGAGCGCTCGGGGCGGGCGGTCACCTTTTCCCCGTCGCGGGAGGAGCCGCTCCCCGAGCGACGCGATTCGCGGCCGGCGCCGGCGTTGCGCGGGCCGGTCGAACGTGGCGTCGGGCGGACGACCTCGCCGGACTCGTCGAGCAACAGCGCGCTCGCGGCGGTGCGCCCGACCTGGTCGATCCGCACCATCCGCTTCTCGCCGACGCACGGCGCCGCACCCGCAATCGAGATGATGTAGCCGTCGATTTTCGCGACCGCGTCGTCGACGTCGTACATGTGTGGCTCGACGATCTCGACCAGCACCTCGTCGCCCTGGCGGAACGGCAGCGCCCGCTCCTCGACCTCCGCGCGGGTGCCCTGGAAGGTGATCGCGAAGTGCTCGAGCGTCAGCCCTTCCGAGCCCTCGAACAGGAACGACTTGCCCGTCTCCGCCTCGAGCGCGTGCAGCACACGCGAGCCATGTCCTGTGAACTCCGCGGTCACGCGCGGGTTGATCTGGACGAGGAACGCCTCCACATCCGGATTTTCGGCCGCGATGTCGCGCAGGCGGCGCTCGAACTCGATCGCGTAGGTCTCCTCCGAGCGGATCACGCCCTCGCCGTCGCAGGTCGGGCACGGCCGGCTCATGATCTCGCGCACGCCCTCGGTCACGTTCTGGCGGGTCATCTCGACCAGGCCGAGCTTCGAGATCTCGGCAGTGAACGTCTTCGTGCGATCCTCGTCGAGCGTCTTTCTGAGCGTCTTCATCACGGCGTCGCGGTTGCGCGCGCGCGCCATGTCGATGAAGTCGATCACGATGATCCCGCCGATGTCGCGCAGGCGCAGCTGGTTGACGACCTCCTCGGCGGCCTCCAGGTTTGTCTTCGTGATCGTGTCCTCCAGCGCCGCGCCCTTGCCGCGGCCGATGAAGCTGCCGGAGTTCACATCGATCACGGTCAGCGCCTCGGCGTAGTCGATCACGAGGTAGCCGCCGCTGGGCAGATCGACGCGCCGCGAGAGCACGCCGTCGATCGCCTTGTCGACGCCGTAGGCCTCGAACAGCGGCTCCTTCTGCTCCCACAGCTCGACGCGCTCGACCAGCTCCGGGGCGGTGCGAGTAAAGAACGAGACCAGGCGCTGATACTGCTGCTCGTCGTCGACGATCGCACGCTCGAAGTGTGCGGAGAAGATGTCGCGCACGACCCGCACCGACAGGTCGGCCTCCTGGAAGACGAGATCCGGCGCGACCGTGTCCTTGACACGTTTGCCGAGCACCTCGTGCAGCTTGTGCAGGTACTTCAGCTCGCGTTCGAAGTCTGCCCGCTTGGCGCCGTGCGCGGCGGTCCTGACGATTACTCCGCCGCTGGAAAGATCGAGGCCCGCGGTCTGCTTGCGCAGGCGCTCGCGCTCGCGATCCTCCAGCCGGCGGGAGACGCCGACGCCCTCCCCGCTGGGGGCATAGACCATGTAGCGCCCGGCGATCGTCAGCTCCATCGAGAGCCGCGCGCCCTTCGTCTTCAGCGGATCCTTCACGACCTGCACGACGATCTCCTGCCCGGGCGAGAGCAGGTCTGAGATCTTGCGCCCGCTGCCGCCGTTTCCACGCCCCCGCTTGGGCGCCTCGATGCCCGGCAGCACGATCTCGTCGACGTGCAGGAACCCGTTCTTCTCCAGGCCGATGTCGACGAATGCGGCCTCCAGGCCGGGCAGCACGTTGTCGACCTTGCCCTTGTAGATGTTCCCGACGATCGAGCGTCCACCGCGACGCTCGAGGTACAGCTCAGCTATGCGATAGCCGGCCTCCGGGGCGCCGCTCGCGCGTTTGCGCGATTTGGAGGCAGCCGCAGAGCGTGAGGCGCCGGGCGTTCCGGAGGCCTCCAGGAGCGCCACGCGCGTCTCCGCGCGATCGACGCTGACAAGCACTTGCTTTTTCAATTTGATCCAGTCTTTCGGTATCGATGCCGGCCGGGTCCCGCGCGGGCGAAGGCCGGAGGAGGATCCTCGGCGGCACTTCCACAACTGGCGATCGGGAGTGATTAGCGGACATGGTGTCTGTGTCTAGTAGATCGGCACGCGGCCCTTCAGCGCCGCTGAAGCACGTGCCTGAACATAAATTGATTGCAGCAGGCCCACCGCCAACAGGGTGGTGATCACCGACGAGCCGCCATAGCTCATGAGCGGCAGCGTGACGCCGGTAATGGGCATGATCCCAATGGTCATCCCCACGTTGACGAACACCTGAAACATCAGCATAGCCGCTACACCCCCCGCGACGAGCGAGCCGAACAGATCCTTTGACATCGTCAGGATCCGCAACGTGCGCCAGATCAGCAGCGCGTACAGGCACAACACGAGCCCGGCGCCGAGGAAGCCGTACTGCTCGCCGACGGCGGCGAACACGAAGTCGGTGTCGTCCTCGGGCACGAAGTTCAGGCGGATCTGCGTGGCGTCGGCGCCGCGGCCGGTCTTCTGGCCGGAGCCGATCGCGATCTTCGACTGCGCGAGCTGATAGCGGGGATCGGGTTCGCCGGTCTTGGATTCGTTTTCCTTGATTTCCGCAAAGTTCGTCGAAGGGTGCAGGAAGGCCGTCAGGCGTTCGGCCTGATAGGGCTTGAGCACGTGCACGCCGACGGCTGGGCCAACGGCGAGCACGAACGTGACGGACACCGCCACGAGCGCCACCAGCGCGGTGAGCTGGCGCCACGGCGTTCCCGCCACGAGCAGCAGCACGAACGCGATCGTCATGTACACCATCCCGGAGCCGAGATCCGGCTGGGCGATCACGAGCATCGCCGGCACCAGCGCCGCCAGCAGCACGCGCACGGTCGTATCGCGCTCGCGCAAGCGCCGCGCGCGGTCGACGATGAAAGAAGACAGCGCGAGGATCAGCAGCACCTTGCCGAGCTCGGAGGCCTGAAAGGAGAAGAACGGGAGGCTGATCGCACGCTGGGCGCCGTTGGCCGCATGGCCGGCCCCGAGCACCGCCAGGATCGTCAGGATCAGCAGCGCGTAGATCCCGTTTTTCAATGGCCGCAGGCGCGCATAGTCGATGCGCGCGAGCACGAGCATGAAGATCGCGCCGACCACCAGGTAGACCGTCTGGCGGGTGACGTAGTAGTTGGGATCGCCGGGGATCGCTTCGCGCGTGGCCGTGCCCAACGTCATCACCGAGGCGATGCCCAGGCCGACCACCGCCAGCGTCAGCAGCGGGTCGAGCGGGAGCGCGAACCGCCGGCCGGAGCCTCGAGCGCCGCCACCCGCCGGGGGCTGTTCGATGCGCTCGGGCGCTTTGATCGGGCTGGTCAGGGGCGCGGGCATGGCTGGATCAGAATGTTTTCGAGGTCCCGGCGACGAACTTCTTGGGCTTGCCAAACCACTGCGAGGCGATCAGACGGGCGACCGGCGCGGCGGTTTCGGCGCCGAAGCCGCCCTGCTGCACGGTCACGGCGATCACGATCGGGCGCTTCGCGTCACCCACGTAGCACATGTACCACGCCTGTTCGACTTCTCCGGTGCGTTCGGCCGTCCCCGTCTTGCCGTACACCGGGTGTTCTTCCTGGTTCCAGCCTTCCCACACATCCGCCGAGGTTCCCCCCGGCTGGCTGGCGGCCTCGTGGATGCCCTGCATCACGAGGCTGAGGTCGCTGTAGTCCAGGTGCACGTGGCGTTGTGCCGGAAAGCTCAGGCTCTGCACCAGCCCGCCGTCGGCTTCGTCGATCTGCATCCCCAAGTGGGGCGTGACGACCGTACCGTTGCCTTCGTGCAGGTAGGCGTTGGTGAGCGTCGAGTAGGCGACGGCCATCTGCAGCGGGTCGGTCTGCAGGCTGCCCTGGCCGACCGCGAGGTCCATGTCGTAGCCGACGGTCCAGGGCTCGCCGGGTTCGGCGACGATTTCACAGGGATGGCCGTGATGCTCGCGCGTGCACTTGGTTTCTTCCTTGTTCTGTTCGACCAGCCACTGGCGGCTGGGGATCGTACCGGTGGTCTCGCTCGGCAGGTCGATGCCGGTGGGACGGCCGATCCCGAGCTCGTAGGCCTTGTTCTGGATCACGTTGCCGTGACTGTTGGCAAGCTCGCCGACCGTGAAGAAGTAGGTGTCCGAGGAGACCTTCAACGCTTCGACCAGGCCCACGGCTCCGTAGTTCGTGTGGCCGGAGTTGCAGAACTGCTGCCCCCCGCCTCCGACCGGTTCGATACACGAGCCCGCCCCAAGGCCCTCCGTTGGGTTGATGACGCCGCCTTCCAGCGCCGCCATCGCGGTGATCGGCTTGAACGTGGAACCTGTCGGGTAGGCGCCGTTGGTCGCCCGGTCGACGAGCGTTGAGAGAACGACTTCTTTCCCCCCGGGGCCTGTCTTGCCCTCGAGCCGTTCTAATTCGGCTTCGGTCAGTGGTTTGGCGAACTTGTTCGGATCGAACGTCGGCCAGGAGCCGATCGCGAGCACTTCGCCGTTGAGCGGGTTCATCGCCACGAACCCGCCGGCGGTGGCCGGTTTGCCGCCCGCGCGCGCGTTTTCGATCCCTTCGAGCAGCGCTTTTTCGCCCTCGCGCTGCAGACCGAAGTCGAGCGTCGTCTTCAGGCTGTAGCCGGCGGTCGGCGGCGTCGGCTGCAGGCGCGTGGGCACCGGGTAGCCTTCGGAGTTGACCTGCACGCGCCGCTCGCCGTCGCGGCCGCGCAGATAGTGGTCGTAGTAGTACTCGAGCCCTTCCTGACCGACGACCGTGCCTTGCTTGACGCCTCGAAACGCGGATTTTTCGAGCTCCTTTTCGGAGACCTGACCGACATAGCCGAGCACGTTCGCGGCCATCTCGCCGTAGGGATAGGTGCGGATCGAGACCGGCTGCTGGGTGACGCCGGGGTATTCGCTCTGGCGCTCGGCGAGCTCGGTCAGCACGCCCCGTCCGGCGTCGGTCTTGATCGTCACGGGCGCGTAGGGAAGCGAGGTGCGACCCTTGATCACGAGCTGCTCGATGTGCGCGGCGCTCATCCCCAGCAGCCCTCCCAGCCGGTGGTAGAGGACGAGCCGGGGATGCCCGGCCGGCGGCAGCGCCGAGGGCACGATCTGGACCGCATTCGTGACCGTGCTGGCGGCGATCGGCTTGCCTTCGCGGTCGAGGATCTGTCCGCGCGGCGCAGAGATCGGCAATTCGCGCACGGCGTTCGCCGAGGCTTCCTGGACGTACTGTTCGCCGGTCAGCACCTGCAGGTACCAGAGACGGAAGAAGATCACCCCGAACATCACGAGCGCGATCCCGCCGATGATCGCCACGCGCAGGGCCATCTGCGGCGAGACCGGTGGGCGCGAGCCGCCGCCGGAGGAGGATCCGCCGTCCGCGGCATCGCCCCCCGGGCGAAAGGGCTCGATCGCGCTCATATTCTCCTCAGGACCTCGACAGTGGGCTCAGCCCACCGGTCGTGTACGCGCGGCGCCGGCGACGACGGGGATCCGGGGGCAGGCCACCGATCAGGCAGCGCCGCACGAAGATCCACATCGGTAGCGCGACGATCGTGTTGAGCAGCACCCCGAAGACGATCTGGCGCAGCAGCTCGAGGCTGACCGGCGCGTCGACGCCGAGCATGAACTCCATCAGCGAGTAGCCGACGAGCGACACGGCCGTGGCGGCCGCCCCGACCAGCAGCGGGGTGAGCGCGGCCTGCGGGTCGCGCAGCTCGCGCAGACGCCCGCACCAGTAGCCGACGAGCGTGAACACCAGCGAGGTCAGCCCGAGCGTCTGCACGAGCGCGAGGTCGACGAGCAGGCCGACCGCGAAGCCGACCGAGGCCCCGATCGTCGAGCCGCACATCAGCCCGACGAAGGCCACCACGAGCGGGGAGAGATCGATCGCGACGCCGAACACGGGCACCTCCGAGACGACGCCGATCTGAAAGAACACGACGACGAGGACGAGCACGGCGATCCGCGTGAGCAGCGATCCGGAGAGCGTCATCCGCCGGTGCTCGCCGAGGCCGATGTAAGCGAGTTGCCTTCGCTGCCGGTGGTGCCGTTCTGGCCGAGATCCGGAAAGCCCGACTGGAGGCTGACGAGCTGCGCCGGCTTGCTGCCCGGCGCATACGTGAGCACCTGCACGACGTTGAGGTTGTGCAGGTCGGCCAGCGGGTGCACGTTGACCGACTTGAACCCGCTTTCTTCGCCTTCGGAGCTCACCTGCCCGATCGGGATCCCCGGCGGGTAGAGCGAGTCGTCGGGGCTTTCGACCGTCCCCGAGGTGACGACGTTTTCGCCGCGGTTGACCGGGGTTCCGCCCGGCAGGTACTGCAGCACGAGATCGTTCGGTTCGCCCACCTTCGGCTGCACCACACCGGTCGCGTTCGTGCCGTTGATCCGCGCGGAGACGCCGACTTCGCTGTCGGTGATCAGGTCGACCACGGCGCCGTCGGGGGCGGCCTGCGCGACCTTGCCGACGAGCCCTTCTTCGTTGACCACCGGATCGTTTTTCCGCACCCCCGAGGAGGTGCCCTTGTCGATCCAGATCGTCGAGTACCAGATGTTCGGCGACTTGCCGACGACGGTCGCGGTGACCGGGCGGTAGCTGTTCAGGCTGAGCTGGTCGAGGTGGTAAAGACCCAGCAGTTCGTGGTAGCCGTGCTCGTCGGCGCGCTCGGCGATCACTTCCTTGCTCAGTTTGTCCTTCTGCTTGCGCACTTCCGCGAGCTGTTCTTTGGCGTGCAGCGTGTCGCCGAACCAGCTGAACAGGTCGCGCACTGGCTTCAGCGCCTTGTTCGCGCCCTCCTGAATCGGCGAGACGACGGTCAGGAAGCCGCTCTGCACGGAGTGCAGGCCACCTTCGGAGGACTCGCCGAAGTATGCGGTGAGCAGTATCAGGGAGAGCACGACGAGCAGCGCAAGCACCGCACGTCGACGCCGGACCGTCTTGTCATACACGAATCAGGGCCTTCCGCAGCGTTCATGAGAAAGAGTAACCGCGACCGCCGGATGAGGGCGCCGGCTTCAACGGCGTCGCCGGTTGCCGTTGCTGTTGCGCGAGCGGCGGTTGGAGCGGTGAATCGCCTCGAACTCCTCGAGCGACCGCCCCGAGCCGACCGCCACACAGGTCAGCGGCGACTCGGCCAGGTGCGCGGGCATCTGGGTCTCGTCGCGCAGACGCTCGTCCAGGCGCTGCAGCAGCGCACCGCCGCCGGCAAGCATGATGCCACGGTCCATGATGTCCGAGGCGAGCTCCGGGGGAGTGCGGTCGAGCGTCTCCTTGACCGCTTCGATGATCTGGTTCAGCGGCTCTTCGAGCGCCTGGCGGATCTCCTCGCTGGTCAGCACGACCGTCTTCGGCAGGCCGGAAACCATGTCGCGGCCGCGGATCTCCGCCTGCAGCTCCTCCTCCATCGGGCAGGCCGAGCCGATCTCGAGCTTCAGCTCCTCCGCGGTCTGCTGGCCGATCAGCAGCTTGTACTCGCGCTTGGCGTAGTTGATGATCGCCTCGTCCATCTCGTCGCCGCCGACCCGGATCGACTGCGAGACGACGATCCCGCCGAGCGAGATCACGGCGACCTCGGAGGTGCCGCCGCCGATGTCCACGACCATCGAACCGGTCGGCTCGCCGACCGGCAGCCCGGCGCCGATCGCGGCCGCCATCGGCTCCTCGATCAGATAGGCGGTCCGCGCGCCGGCGGACAGACAGGCCTCCTCGACGGCGCGCTTCTCCACGCCGGTGACACCCGAGGGAACGCACACCACTACGCGGGGGTGCGCCCAGCGGTTCTGGTGGACCTTCTGGATGAAGTGCCGGAGCATCTGCTCGGTAACGTCGAAGTCGGCGATCACGCCGTCCTTCAGGGGGCGGATCGCCTGGATCGTGCCGGGCGTGCGGCCGAGCATGCGCTTGGCCTCGATCCCCACAGCGTGAACTTCGCCGGTACGCGAGTCGATCGCGACGACGCTCGGCTCGGACAGCACGATCCCACGACCGCGCACGTACACGAGCGTGTTCGCGGTGCCCAAGTCGACCGCCATGTCGCGGCCGCCGAATCCAGTCAAGTAGCTGAAGATGCCCATATTTAGAGATTGGACACGCTTGGATTCGGGGTCACGCCGCCATCTGGCGCCACGCCCCGCGGGCGGCGCGCATCCAGGCCGTACCCGCTGGGCAGTGTAGCGAACGCCGTCGAAGCGCCGATAGGGTTGCCAGCTTATTTGCAGGCGAAAAGAAGCTCGGGGCAGATCTCGAGCAGCGCCGCCAGCGGCAGGCCGACGACGTTCTCGTAATCGCCCTCCACCCTCGTTACCAGCGCCGCGCCGGCCCCCTGGATCGCATAGCCGCCCGCGCGTCCGCGCCACTCGCCCCGGGCCAGGTACCAGTCGAGCATCCCCTCCCCCAGCTCGCGGAAGGTGACGGCCGTGCGCACGACCGCCGTGCGCTCGGGCAGATCGCCGCCCAACAGGGTCAGGCCGCTGAGCACCTCGTGCGTGGCGCCGCCCAGCGCCCGCAGCGTCTTGCGCGCGTCGCGCTCGTCGCGGGGCTTGCCGTAGATCGTGCCGTCGAGCGCGACCAGCGTGTCGCAACCCAGCACCAGCTCCGCCGCGCCACCGACCTTGGCGCCAAGCCGCTGTGCCGCGCGTGCCTTGCGCAGCGCGTTCTCGAGCGCCACCGCGCCGGGATCGCCACGGTCGAGCTCCTCCACATCGGTGGGGCGCACCGTGAAGGCCACCCCCAGACGCTCCAGGATCGCCCGCCGCTGCGGCGAGCTGGAGGCCAGGACCAGCGCAGGCGTGTCTACAGCTCCGGAAAGAACAGCGCGGCCTCGCGCGCGGCGGACTCCGGGGAGTCCGAGCCGTGCACCATGTTCCGGCCCATCTCCGTGGCGAAGTCGCCGCGGATCGAGCCGGTCGCCGCCTCCAGTGGATCGGTCGCGCCGATCACCTGCCGCGCGGCCTTCACCGCGCCCTCGCCCTCCAGCACGATCGCGACGATCGGTCCGGAGGTGATGAACTCGACGAGCTCGCCGAAGAACGGGCGCTCGGCGTGCTCGGCGTAGTGCTGCTCGGCCAGCTCCCTGGTCACGGTCAGACCGCGCAGGGCGACGATCTCGAGGCCCTTGCGCTCGAATCTGGCGAGGATCTCGCCGGTCAGGCCGCGGGCGAAGGCGTCGGGCTTTACGAGGATCAGCGTGCGGTCCATGTCGTCCTTTTCGGATCGAGGTTGTCTACGGAAAGTGACGGGCGACTACGAGGTTGGTCGCGGACGGCTGGCCCGGCCGCTCGAGCGCGGTTTGGCGACCGGTTTGGCGACCGGCTCGGCGGCGGAGCGGGTGCTTGCGCGGATCGCCTCTGCCTCCTCCGCCAGGGACGCTGTGCCCCCGTCCTCCGTCATCGCGACGGCGGCCGTGGCCGCGGGCAGCGATCGCTCGCTCTCGACCGCGGCCGTCTCGGTTTCGGCCGTGGCGCGCCGGCGACGCGTGCGGCGGGGGGGAGCGGCGCCGGGGACCTCGGTCTCGCAGTAGGGGCAGATCGTCCACGCCTGGTCGAGCGGGCGCGAGCAGCTCACGCAGCGCTCCTTCAGCTTGCGTAGACAACTCGGACAGCGGATGAAGTCGCGCTCGATCCGATAGTCGCAGTGCGGGCACAGCCCATGGTCGAGGTCGTGCAGGCGCGCCTCCGCGGCCTGCATCTCCAGCTCGCGTTCGCGCACGTCCTCGAGATACTCGGGCGGGCGCAGGATCATGTAGACGATCGTGCCGACGAACGGGAACAGCGAGGCCGCGGTCGCGCAGCCGACGAGCATCGGGTCGTAGATGCGCCGGCGGGCGTCGGCGTAGGTCCAGTAGATCAGCGCGAAGTAGAGGACGACGACGAACAGGATCAACAGATCGATCGCCAGGTTCAGGCCGTTGCTTTCGATCCCGAAGTAGGCAAGCGTCATCGACGGTCTCCGGCGAGTGTCCGCACATGCGAGCAGCGAGACGGGCGCTCGCCCAGCGGGATCGTTCCTTGCGCGAACATGGGGTGGTCGAGTTTAGAGAAACAGGCGGCCGAATCCATAGCCAGCCGCGAAGAACAGGAGGATCACGAGCGTAACTGCCAGCGCGACGAAGCCGATCATCTTCAGGACCGAGGGTCCGTCCTCGTTCATCTCAGCGACCTCCACCCGTGCCGGTATGCAGATCGGGCGACGCGGAGGCTCCGTCCGCGAGCTCGCCGTCCGCGGCGCTGCTCAGGTGCGCAAGCAGGTCGCCGACGAGGTAGACCGAGCCGGTCGCCAGCACCGCCGCGCCCGCGCCGCGCCCGCGCGCCCAACGCTGCGCCTCGGCCAGCGCACGCGCGGGCTCGGGCTCGCAAACCACTGTGTCAAAGCCAAGCTGGCGCGCCAGCGACTCAAGCGCGGCGGGCGACAGGGCACGGCTGCTCGGGGGCGCGGTGAACCACGCGCGCTCGCAGCGGCCGAGCAGCGCACCGAGCATGCTCGCGGCGTCCTTGTCCTCGAGCACGCCGAGCACCAGAGCCAGCGGACGGGGTGGGCGGGCATTCAATACTTCGGGCAGCGCCTCGATCAGCGCGCGTGTCGCGTCGGGGTTGTGCGCGCCGTCGAGCACCGTCAGCGGATCCTCCCCGACGACCTGCAAGCGGCCTTGCACGACCGTCTCCGCCGCCGCCTGACGCACCGCGTCCTCGCGCGGCTCGATGCCGAGCTCGCGCAGATAGGTCTCCGCGGCCGTGCGCGCGAGCGCGAAGTTACGCCGCTGGAACGAACCGCTCGCGGCCAGCCGGGTCTCGCCCGACGTGCCATCGGCCGGCACGATCCGCGCGTTCTGCTCCCCCGCCACGCGCTCAGCCACCGCGAGCGCCTCCGGCGCCAGCTCGCTGCCCAGCACGAGCGCCGTATCGGGCCGCAGCACCGCGAGCTTCTCCTCGGCGATGTCCTTCACGGTCGGCCCCAGCCAGCGGGTGTGCTCGAGCCCGACGTTCGTCAGCACGGTCACCCGCGAGTCGATCACGCTCGTCGCGTCGTAGCGGCCGCCGAGGCCGGCCTCGACCACCGCGACCTGCACCTGCTGCTCGGCCATCGCCCACAGCGCGGCGGCGGTCAGCAGCTCGAACTGGGTCACGTGATCGTCGCCGGAGAGCGTGTGGTTGACGTGCTCGGCGGCCCGCGCGGCACGCGCGATCGCAGCGGCGAATGCGTCGCTGTCGAGGTCGCGCTCGCCGATCTGCACGCGCTCGGTATAGGAGATCAGGTGCGGGGAGGTGTAGGTGCCGGTGCGCAGCCCGTGGCGCTCGAGGATCGCCGCGATCATCCGCGTGGTCGAGGACTTGCCGTTCGTACCGACGACGTGGATGCTCGCAAAGCGCCGCTCCGGCGAGCCCAGTGCGGTCATCATGCGCCGCATCCGGTCGAGGCCGAAGCGCATGCCGAACAGCTCCAGCGAGCGCAGGTAACGCTCGGCGTCCTCGCTGCCCCAGGCCTTCGTCGGATGGCTGCTCTGTGGAGGTCCCATGCCGTGGACGCGCGCGGGTGGGTGGGACCGATACCCCTACGCGTCGGAGTGCTTGCGCAGGTAGTCGATGAACACGGGCCGCAGCGCCTCTCCGAGCGCGCCGTCACCGCTGTGGACCGCGTCGGAGATCAGGCCTTTGGAGGACTCGATGTCGTAGTCGGCCTCGCCCATGTCGCCGCTCACCGTCTCGGCGGCGGGGATCATCTCGAGCAGCGACCAGAGGAATTTCAGGTCGAGATGCTTCTCGGCTCGATGCACCGCACGGTCGTGCAGCTCGTGCGTCGAGAGCTGGTCCAGGGCGTCGGCCATCTGCTGCTAGCGGCGCTTGCGGCGGCGTCGCGCGCGGGTCAGCAGCACCAGGTCGCGGGCCGTGCGCTTGGGGTGGAGCTTGCCCACCAGCTTTTTCAGCTCCCTGCGCTCCTTCGCCGAGAGGTTGTCCAACCGGCCCCGCGACTCGCGCGTCAGCTCGGTCAGGCGCGTGCGGTCCTTCGCCGACAGCGAGCGCCAGCGCTTGCCGAGCACGAGGCCCATCTGCAGCAGTAGCGCCCACGGCAGGTCTTTGACGCGCTGCAGCTTGGACTTGTCCTGCTCGGCCTGCTTGCTCGATTTGCGCACAGCGCGATGGTAGCGGTCGGGGAGTCCTCGGCGCGGCTACGCCGACTCCTCGTGCAGCTCGTCCGCGTCTTCGTCCTGATCGGGGGCGGCTTCGGTTACAAGCGTCGGCGTGAGCCCCTTCTCGACGGTCTCCTTCGTCACGACACACTTCTTCACGTCGCGCCGCGAGGGCAGCTCAAACTGGACCTCGAGCAGGATTTCCTCGATGATCGAGCGCAGCCCGCGCGCGCCGGTTTCCCGTTCCAGACCCCGCTCGGCGACCGCCGTCAGCGAGTCCTCGGAGAACACCAGCTCGATCCCGTCGAAGGAGAAGAAGCGCTGGAACTGCTTCACGAGCGCGTTCCGCGGCTCGGTGAGGATCGAGACGAGGTCCTCGCGCGTGAGCTGATGCACGGCCGAGACGACCGGCAGGCGGCCGATGAACTCAGGGATCAGCCCGTACTCGATCAGATCCTCGGGCAGGCAGTGCTCGAACACTTCGCCGGTGTCGCGCTCGGCTTTCGCCTCGATCGCCGCCCCGAAGCCGACGCCTTTGTGTCCAATCCGGTGCTCGATCACCTTGTCGAGGTTCGCGAACGCGCCACCGCAGATGAACAGCACGTTGGTCGTATCGATCGTTAGGAACTCCTGGTGGGGATGCTTGCGCCCCCCCTGCGGCGGGACCGAGGCCTGCGTGCCCTCGAGGATCTTCAACAGCGCCTGCTGGACGCCCTCGCCGGAGACGTCGCGCGTGATCGAGGGGTTGTCCGCCTTGCGCGCGATCTTGTCGACCTCGTCGATGTAGATGATCCCCGTCTCGGCCTTCTTGACGTCGTAGTCGGCGGCCTGGATCAGCTTCAGGAGGATGTTCTCGACGTCCTCGCCGACATAGCCGGCCTCCGTCAGGGCGGTCGCGTCGGCGATCGCGAAGGGCACGTTGAGGATCCGCGCGAGCGTCTGCGCGAGCAGCGTCTTGCCACAGCCGGTCGGCCCGAGCAACAGGATGTTCGACTTCTGCAGCTCAATCTCCTCGGATTCGGAGGACATCATCATCTGCACGCGCTTGTAGTGGTTGTAGACCGCAACCGACAGCGTGCGCTTGGACGGGTCCTGCCCGACGACGTACTCGTCGAGCACGTCATAGATCTCACGCGGCTTGGGCAGGTGCTCCAGATCGAACGCCGGCGGAGCGGCGAGCTCCTCGTCGATGATCTCGTTGCAGAGGTCGATGCACTCGTCGCAGATGTACACGCCCGGGCCGGCGATCAGCTTCTTGACCTGCCGCTGGGACTTCCCGCAGAAGCTGCATAGGAGCTGCTCGTTCGAATCTGTCGGTCTGGCCATTTGTTTCTCCCCGCCGTGGCGTCAATGCCATGCGCCAGTCGAAGCTAGTGCTCCGAAATAACGCGATCGATGATCCCGTACTCCTTGGCCTCCTCCGAGCTCATGAAGTAGTCGCGCTCGGTGTCTTTACTAACGTCCGCAAGCTTCTTTTTCGTGTGCTTCGCGATGATCTCGTCCAAGCGTTCGCGCACGTCGATGATCTCCTTCGCGTGGATCTCGATGTCCGTCGCCTGGCCCTGGAAGCTCGACGAGACCTGGTGGATCAGGATCTTCGCGTTCGGCAGCGCCATCCGCTTGCCGGCGGCGCCGCCCGCGAGCAGGAGCGCGCCCATCGACATCGCGATCCCGACGCAGATCGTCTGCACGTCAGGCTTGACGAACTGCATCGTGTCGTAGATCGCGAGGCCCGCATACACCGACCCGCCAGGCGAGTTGATGTAGATCGAGATGTCCTTGTCGGGATCCTCGGACTCCAGGTGCAGCAGCTGGGCGACGATCAGGTTGGCGATCTGATCGTCGACGGGCGTGCCGAGGAAGATGATCCGCTCGTTCAGCAGCCGGCTGTAGATGTCGAACGCGCGCTCGCCGCGCGAGGTCTGCTCGACCACCATTGGGACTAGTGGGCTCATGGTCCTCGCTTTGTTTCGCTTACCTTGCTCGATTCCTTCTGCAAAGAACCCTAGCGTCTAACGATCGGGCGTCCAGAGGCCCGCGGGCTCCGCGGCGGCCTGGCCGGGCTTCTCCGCCTGCTCCTGCTCGGGCGTCCACAGCTGCTCGCGCGCCGCGGCCTGCTCGACTGAGATCGGCTGCGCGCGCTCCGCCACCAGCTCGACCGCCTTGCGCGCCGCGAGATCCTCGCGCACGTCCTCCAGGCGCCCGGCGCGGCGCAGGTCCTCCAGCAATTTTTCTGCCTCGACGCCCTCGCGCTCGGCGGTCGGGCCGATCGCGACGAGCACCTCCTCGTCGGAGGGCGAGATCGCCTCGGCGGCGACGATCGCCGTCACGACCGCCTCGCGGCGCAACGCCTGCTCGGCGTCGGGCTGCATCTCGGCCAGGATCGCGGACTCCTCGCGGCCGGTGATCTGCAAGTAGGCCTCACGCGAGATCCCGTTGTGGGAGAGCGAATGCAGCATCCGCTCCCACATCTCCTTAGCGCGCGCCTCTGCCAGCGCCGGGGTGATCGGCACGGTCGCCTGGGCCACGGCGGCGTCGAGCGCGGCCTCTCGGAACTCGTCCTCGATCTTCTGCTCCTCGGCCTCGAGCAGCCGGCTTTCGATGTCGGCACGCAGCTCCGCGACGTTGTCGAAGCCCGCGTCGATCGCGAAGTCCTCGTCCACCTCCGGCAGGTGCTTCTCCTTGACCTCCTTGACGGCGATCTCGAACGACGCGTCGCGCCCGGCGAGGTGCTCGGCCCCGTAGTCGGCGGGGAACGACAGCTCGATCGTGCGCGTCTCTCCGGCACCAGCGCCGAGCAGTCCCTCCTCGAAACCGGGGATCAGGTTGCCGCTGCCGAGCTCGATCAGCTGGTCGCGGCCCTCGCCGCCCTCGAACGGCTCGGCGGGATCGCCGGAGGATGCGTCCTCGGAAGGCAGGTAGCCGACGTAGTCGACGACGACGAAGTCTCCCTCGGCCGCCTCGCGCTCGACCGTCTCCAGGCGAGTGAGGCGCTCGCGCATCTCCTCGATCTGGGCCGAGATGAGCTCCTCGGCGGCGGCCGGGTCGCGGCGCGGGACTTCCAAGCCCTCGTAGGAGCCGAGCTCGGCCTTCGGTAGCACGCCGATCTCGATCGAGAACTCGAGCGCCTGCCCCTGCGGCGGCAGATCGCCGAGATCGACCTTCGGGTCCCCGACCGGGACGATGCCGGCGGTCTCGATCGCGTCCGAATACCAGCTGGAGAGCGTGTCCCTGACGGCTTCCTCGAGCACCGCCTCGCGCCCGACGCGCTGCAACACCAGCGGCGCGGGCACCTTGCCCTTGCGAAAGCCGGGCAGTTTCAGCTCGCGCCCCAACTTCCGCGCGCGCTGCTCGACGCGGCCCTCAACCTCGCCGGGCGGCACCTCGACCTGCACGCGCACGCGTGACTCGGGGAGCTCGGTGACGGTGGTCTTCAGGGCCGTGGGCACGCCCGCCACGATACCGTGCCGCCCTGTGCCGACAGCTGCCGCGCGTTCCCGCTCACCGCTGAAGCGCCTGGAGACGTGGCTGTGGACCGGCCCCGTCGGTCACCTCGCCGGGGGCACGCTCGACTTCGCACAAGCGCTCGCGCGATACCTGCTCGCGCGAGCGCATGGGCGAACGATTCGCTGACCGAGCGGCTACGCGCTCAGCGCGACCGGCCGGCCGAATGACAGCGTCGTGCCGCGGGGCGTGACGAGCACCGGGCAGCTGGCGATCTCGACCAGGTGCGACGCCGAGGAGCTGATCGAGACGCGGCCGGGTGTGGCGTCCTTGCGCGAGTCGATCACGAGCAGGTCGGTGCTCTCGTCGGCGACCGGCACGACCTCCGCGCCGAGCGCGCCGGCCAGGGCCTGCGCCGTCGCCTGGGCGCTGCCGTCGCCGCCGGCCTCGCCGACCGCGACGATCCGCTGCACGCGCGGCTTACCGCCGGCGGCCTCGGCCAACCCAACCGGTGCGATCGCGACCGCGACCGGACCGCCCTCGAGCAGGCGCTGCGCTGAGTTGCCGATCGAGATGTGGCCGCGCGCGGTGTGGGAGTCCGAGCAGAAAACGACCACCTCGGCGCCGATCTGCTGGGCCAGAGAGGCCAGGCCCTCGGGGGTCGAGCGGTTGGTCACGGTGTGAGCGCCGGCGAGCTGACCGTCAAACAGAGCCGTGCCGCGTGCGAGCAGCTCGTTCGCCTCTTGGTCACTCACCAGCTCCTGGCCGTGGCGCACGTAGCCGAGGTGGACCTCGGCGCCGGCACCGGCGAGCAGCGAGCCGTAGGCGATCGCGTCGTTCTCGTTGGCGGTCCCGTCGTAGGAAACGATGATGCTGGTCATGGCTTGCTCCTTTGTCTCTTTTTTGAAGTTTGAAGTTCTGTACTGCAAAGTTCTTTCGCTCCATCCTGACACGCTCCTGCCATCAGCTCCAATGATTGTTGTAATCTCTGTTATAAGTTCTGCTTATGCTTAGTGTCGCGCGTTTGAAGGTCCTCGACGAGGTCGCCCGGCGCGGCTCCCTCTCGGCCGCGGCGGACGCGCTCGACTACACGCAGTCCGCGGTCTCCCAGCAGATCGCCGCGCTCGAGGCGGAAACCGGGATGACGCTGCTGCAGCGCCATCCGCGCGGGGTCACCCTGACCGCGGCGGGGCAGACGCTCGTGGGACACGCCGAGGGCATCCTCGCGCGCCTGGAGTCCGCCGAGGCGGCGCTCGGGGCGATCGCCGGCCTGCGCGGGGGTCGCCTGCGGATGGCCTCCTTCCCGACCGCGGGGGCGACGCTGATGCCGCTCGCAATCGCGAGCTTCCGCGCGCGCCACCCCGACGTCGAGCTGACGCTCGCCGAGGGCGAGCCCGAGCAGATCGAGCCGCGCCTGCGCGCCGGCGAGATCGACCTCGCGTTGCTGTTCGAGTTCGGCGACCCCTCCCCCGCGGACGAGCTCGCGCGCGTGGCGCTGCTCGAGGACCCCCTCTACCTTGCGCTCCCTCGCGAGCACGCGCTCGCACAGAAGCGCAGACTGCGCCTGGAGGACCTGCGCGGCGAAGCTTGGGTGCAGACTTCGAGCTCGAGCCCCTGCGCGCGACAGGTCGTGCGCAGCTGCCACGCGGCCGGGTTCGAGCCGAATGTGGCATTCGAAAGCGACGATTACCAGACCGTCCAGGGCCTCGTCGCGGCGGGGGTCGGTGTCGCCCTGATCCCCGAGCTGGCCCTGAATCCAGTCGTGCGCGAGGACATCGCGATCCGCGCTCTCTCCCCCCGCCCGCCGGTGCGCCAGGTGGTCGCGGCGACGCCCGCGGGGGCGCGCCTGTTGCCGGCGGCGCCGGCGATGCTGGCCGAGCTCGAAGCCGCGGCCGCGCGGTACGAGGCGCTTACCCCGCCCCGCGCGGCCTGAGCCGGCTCATGTCCGAGGCCCATGTCATTTTTGCTGGCTGTGATCTTTGAACCCAGACAACCGCCTCGAAAGGCGATGACATCGTGCTGCTGCTCCTCGGACTTCTGATCGGCCTGATCCTCGGTGCCGCCGGCGCGGCCGCGGTGATCAGGCCCAACCGCGAGCGCCTGCGCGATGAACTGAAGTCGGTCTCGGCCGACGTGCTCGCCCAAACCGGCGATTCGCTCGCACAGCGGCTGGCCGAGGCCCGGCGCGCCGAGGAGGAGCGCGCCGCCGGGGAGATGGCGCTGCGCTCGGAGGAGCTCAAGCAGATGGTGGGACCGGTACACGAGAAGCTGACGAAGGTCGAGAGCGAGCTGGGACGCCTGGAGCGCGAGCGCCGCGACGGGCAGGTCCAGCTGTCGGAGATGGTGCGCGCGCTGACGCTCGGCACGGACACCCTGCGCAAGGAGACCGGCGAGCTCGTCACCGCGCTGAAGCGCCCGGAGACGCGCGGGTCGTGGGGCGAGATCCAGCTACGCAGGGTGGTCGAGCTGGCGGGCATGGTGGCCCATTGCGATTTTGTCGAGCAGTCGACGATCCACACCGAGGACGGCCGGCTGCGGCCGGACATGCTCGTGCGGCTGCCGGGCGGAAAGCTGATCGTGGTCGACTCGAAGGTGCCGCTCGACGCCTACCTGGCCGCACTCGAGTCCTCCGCGGAGAACGCCGGCGAGCTGCAGGCCCGCCACGCCAAGCAGACGCGCGAGCACATCACCAAGCTCGCGTCGAAGGGCTATCAGGAGCAGTTCGACTCCACCCCGGAACTGGTCGTGATGTTCGTGCCCTCCGACGGCATCTACCAGGCCGCGCTCGCGGCCGATCCGGCGCTGATCGAGTACGGCGTCGCCCAGCAGGTGCTGATGGCCACGCCGACGACGCTGATCGGGCTGCTGCGGGCCGTGCACTACGGATGGGGCCAGGAGCAGATCGCCGAGTCCGCGCGCGAGATCGCGGGCTCGGCGCGCGAGCTGCACCGCCGGATGGGCAAGTTCGCAGATCACCTCGCCAAGGTCGGCCGCCAGCTCGGCTCGGCTGTGAACGCCTACAACGACACCGTCGGGTCCTTCGACCACCGGGTGATCCCCCAGCTGCGGGGCATCGAAGCGGCGGGCATCTCATCCGAGCGGGAGATCTCCTCGCCGGCGCCGATCGAGCCGACCGCGCGCCCGGTCACCGCACGGTTGGAGACCGAGCTCGACGAGGAGCCTACCGAGCCGCCATTTCTGTCCGAGGGACCGTCGCCGGAGCCGGAGCTGCGCGTCTCCGCGAGGGTCCCCGCCGGCGCGCGAGCACGAGGATAATCAGCGCCAAGGCGATCGGCACGGTCGCCGGCAGCTCGTCGACGAGGAAGAACAGCAGGTCGAAGGCCCCCGCGAGCAGCGCCGCCAGCGCGCCGCCGCGCAGTTGCCAGCGCCGCCCCGCGGCCACCGCGAGCAGCGCACCGAGCAGCGCGGCGACGAACAGGTCGCCGTAGCCCATCACCGCCGTCCCGAAGGTGGCGCTCTGCAGCTGCGGCAGCCCTGCCGCCGGGCGCGCGGCGTTGAGCGCGTTGTTCGGCCGTTGCAACAGATCGGAGACGACGAGCGTCGTGTCCGCCACCGCCATCGCGACGATTCCGCCGGCCAGCCAGCGCGGGGGCGTGACCGCCGCGAGCAGCACGCCGAGCGAGACGCAGCTGAGCACCGACAGCGCAAGCGCCGCCGCCTCCCCGGCCAAGCCGGTGCGGTCGGCCCAGGCGAGCGCGAACAGGGGCGCGACCAGCAGCGCCCGGGCGGGACGGGGCGGATGGGCGTTCCAGGCCAACCAGCCGAGCGCCAGCGCCGCCAGCAGCGGCACCGCGACCAGCGCGAGATAGGTGAGGCCCTGCGCGCTTGCCTGTTCGGCCCCGCGCGCGACGAACACGAAGCCGACGATCGAGAGCGGCGGGATCACCGCCCAGCGGCGGCCGCGCAGCCGCCTCAGCGCGCCCAGTCCGCCCGCGCCCGGGATCGCGACCGACGCCCCCTGGACGAGCGAGAGCACGGCGATCGAGATCCAGAAGGGGAGCATTCAGAGCAACATAGATCCTCGCCCGTATGCGAGATAAGCTGCGCGGCCCTTACGGGATCTTTATATGACGATCGAGGACCCCCAACAACCGCAGGACCACCGTCGATTTCGTCGCCGTCGCGCCATCGCCGGCGTCGCGTTGCTCGCGATTGTCGCTGTGCTGATCACCGCGGTCAGCTCAGGAGGCGGCGGCAGCCGCCACACCACAGCCTCCGGCCCTACCTCGCACCGTGTGACCGCCAAGCGCCTGACGCCCGCCGAGCGGGAAGCGCAGATGCACGCGGCCGAAGAAAAGGCGATCGACTCCGTGCTCTCCTACACGCCGGCGATTACGAGCGGCGGCAACAGTGGTCACGAGCTCGCGCTCACCTTCGACGACGGCCCCGGCCCCTACACCCAGCAGCTCGTGGGCGTGCTCAACCGCTTGCACGTGCACGCCACGTTCTTCGCGATCGGCGAGGAGGAGCGCTACTTCTCCGCGGGCACGGCGCTCGAGCTTCACTCGGGCGACGTGGTCGGCGACCACACCGAGACGCACCCGATGATGGCCTCGCTCTCGGCGCACGATCAGCGCGAAGAGCTCGTCGAACAGATCGCCCGCATCGAACTGCTCGGCGGTCCGCGGCCGCGCCTGTTCCGACCCCCTTACGGCTCCTTCGACGCGACCACGTTTCGGCTGCTGCGCCAGCTACACCTGCTGATGGTGCTGTGGTCGACCGACACCAGCGACTACACGCTGCCCGGAGTCCCGGCGATCGTGCAAAGCGCGCTCGCGGGCGCGCACCCCGGGGCGATCATCCTGATGCACGATGCCGGCGGCGATCGCTCGGAGACGATCGCCGCGCTCCCGGCGATCGTCAAGGGGCTACGCAAGAAAGGGCTCGAACCGGTGACGATTCCCCGTCTGATGCTCGACGACCCGCCGCCGCGGGGGCAGCCGCTGCCGACGAGCCTAGCCGGGGACTAGCTAATGACCGAGCTGCACCGTCTTCACGATCAGCAGCAGCACCGCCACGAGCAGATAGCCGCGTAGCAGCAACATCCCCACCTTGCGCCCCGGCGACCACACCGGGCGCTCGAGCAGCGCGAGCGGCGGCATCGTCCAGGTGTGGCGCTTGTCCTTCGGGATCTCCGCGACCGCGTCGATGCCCTCCCGGGCGGGCGCGCGACGGCTTACGTACAGGGCGTAGATCCCGGCCGCGGCGAGCGTCACGATGAGCACGATCGTCAGCTCGATGAACAGGTGCGTCACGTTGACGGTCGGGAACATCGTGCTCGCCATCAGGATCAGCGACAGCTCCACGAGCGCGCCCACGATCAGCGCTGCGACCGCGTTCAGCCAGGGCGCGTTCACCCACGGCCCGAGCACCTCGCGGTCGTTGCAGAGCAACAGCAGGAACACGGTGGCGCTCGGCAACAGCACGCCGGCCAGCGCCTGCACCGAGGTCGTGATCAGGCCGAGCGGTGCGCCCGGGATCAGCACGATGCCGGCGGCAGCCATCACCATCAGCGTGAAGCTCGCGTAGAACAGCTTCGCGTCGAGCGGCCCGCGGTTGAGCGAGTGGCTGGCGCCGAACACGTCGCCGAACGCATACGAGGTCGCCAGCGTCACCGCCGCCGCGCCGATCAGCGAGGCGTTCAGCAGCACGATTGCGAAGATCGTGCCCGCGGCCGAGCCCAGCTGCTGGCCCAGCTGCGTCGCGACCGTGCCCGCGTTGAGGAAGTGCCCGAAGTCCGCGGTGCCGCCGAAGGCGAATGCCGTCACGCAGATCAGCGCGCCCGCGCCGATCACGACGACGAACGCGCCGATCACCGTGTCCGCGCGCTCGTAGTTGATCCAGCGCGGCGTGATCCGCTTGTCGATGATGTTCGACTGCTGGAAGAACAGCTGCCACGGCGCCACCGTCGTCCCCACGATCGCGATGATCAGCAATACCGCCGTCGAGCTCGCTCCCCCCTTGATCCCCGGCGTGAAGACGTGCTGGGCGGCGTCGCCGACGTCGGGGTGCGCGAGCACGAGCAGCGGGATCACGAGGAAGTTGGCGACGACGAACAGGTACATGAAGCGCTCCCAGCTGCGAAAGCTGCCGGTCGAGGTGATCCCGATCAGCGCCACCGCCGCGAGCGGCACCGCCAGGTACTTGCTCACGCCGAAGTAGCCGAGCGCGAGGCTCACGCCGATGAACTCCGTAACGATCGTCAGGAAGTTCAGGACGAACAGGTCGCCGACCGAGAACCAGCCCCAGAAACGGCCGAAGCGCTCGTTGATCAGGCGCGCGTGGCCGACCCCGGTGACGGCGCCCAGGCGGATCACCATCTCCTGGTTGACGACGAGCACCGGGATCAGCAGCAACAGCACCCACAAGAGGCTCGTGCCGTAGTTCTGCCCCGCCTGCGCGTACGTCGAGACACCGCCCGCGTCGTTGTCGCCGACCATCACGATCAGGCCGGGCCCCATGATCGCGAGCAGCGCCATCGCCCGCGAGCGCCACCCGTGGCGCTCGCCCGAGTCGTGCATCCTGATCGTCCCCAGCGCCCCGCGGATGTCGCCGATGTGCGCCTCGTCGAGCACCGGAGGCACGCCCTCGGGCCGCGGCGGCGGTGGTGCGTCGGTCAACGTCGTCGGATCATCGTCGGCCATCTCAGGTCACCTCCTCTGCTCATTCGGCTACGTCTCGGGGCTACGCGTCAAATCTCGGCGCGCGCCGGTGCGGACGAGACCCCTGAGCTACGACTAGGCCAGGAGGGACGGGCCCGACGGGCGTGCGACCGGCTCGGTACTTCGTGGCTGTTCTCGGTCCATGCCCGTCTACTTTCTAACGCCGCTGTCGGAAGCCCAGCCTACCAATCGCCGCTCGCGCACGGCCGCTCGCGCGGGCCCGCGCGGGGGCCGCGGAAGCATGCCCGATCAGTCGCGCACGAGCCCGAATCGCCGCCGCCAGCCGCTTGGCAGCGTCAGCTCGAGCACGTCGTCGACGGTCACGACACCGACCACGTGCTCGTGCTCGTCGACGACCGCGAGCATCACGAGGTTGTAGTCGGTCATCGTGCGTGCGACCTCGGGCAGGTCGGCGTCGGTGTGCACCGACACCGGCTCGTGCTCGGCGAGGCTCGCCAGCGGCGCCTGCGCGTCGGCGCGCAGCAGCGTGACGACCGCGATCGAGCCCGACAGCTTGCCCTCGGCGTCGTTCAGGAGAACGGTCGTGAGCGTTTCCGGCGCGATCTCGCTGGCGCGCACCCGCTCGAGCGCCGCCGCCGCGGTCTGCTCTTCGGCGATCGCGATGAACTCGGGGCTCATCAGGCCGCCGGCGGTCGAGGGGTTGTAGCCGAGCAACCCTTCGATCTGCAGGCGCTGCGCCGGCGGCAGCAGCGCAAGGATCCGCGCGCGGCGCTCCTGCTCGATCTCGACGATCAGATCGGCGGCGTCATCGGCGGCCATCCGCGCGATCACCGCCGCAACCTGCGCGTCCGGGCGCTCGCGGATGAACTCAAGCTGGTGGTGCTCGTCGAGCTCCTCGAAGACGTCGGCCTCGAGCTCGCGGTCCTGTCCGACGGCCTCGATCAGCTCCTCGCCCTCGTCGTGGGAGGCCGCCTCGACCAGATCGGCGATCTCGGCCGGATGCAGGTTGGCGAGCTTACGGTGGGAGAAGCGCAGGCGCGCGGTCGGTACATGACCGACGAACGGCTCGAGGTCGGTCCAGTCGAGGAACGGCCGGTCGGCGACCTTGCCCTTCAGCGGCCGCGGCAGCAGCCGCCGCAGCTGGGCGCGCGTGGCGGGATCGACGCCGACCACCCGCCACCAGCCGTCGATGCACGCGAGCTCGATCTCGTGTGCGGTGACGAGGCTCGGCGGCTCGGCCTCGACGTTGACGAGCTTGCGCCCGAGCACGTCCTGCGCCAGCAGCACCTCGCCGGCGCGGCGCTCGAAGCGGCCGAGGCTGAGCTTCTCTCCCGACAGCCGTACCGCTCCGGGCTGTAGCGTCGCGATCCGGTCGGCCGGCACGAACAGGTCGCGCCCCCCGATCCGCGCCTTCAGGCCGGTGACGGGCGGGTAGCCGCCATCGGCCAGGCGCACGATCAGATCCTCGACGCGGCCCAGCCGCTCCCCCGCTCGATCGAGCAGCGGGCTGCGCAGGATCGTCGATAGGTGCACCGTCGGCTCCGGCAAAGCGCTCACAACGTTACGCCTTCGAGCGGAGGATCACGCCTGCGCCCCTCCCCGCGGAGGATCACGACTCCTGGCGCAGCAGCAGCGACGCGCCGATCGCGCCGCCGAGATCGCCGAGCGCCGCGACGTGCACGTGCGGGGGCTGGGCGTCGTTGAACAGATGCGGCTGCATGGCCTCCGCGATCCGCTCGGCGTAGGGATGGCCGAGCCTCACCCCCAGCCCGCCGCCGATGATCACCCCTTCGACGTCGAGCACGTTCACGACCGAGGCGATCCCGGCGCCGAGCGCCCGCACGGCGCGCTCGATCGTGTGGGTCGCGAGCTTGTCGCCGTGCTCGAGCGCCCGCGCCCAGATGCCGCTCGTCAGACGGGTGCGGTCGCGCTCCTTCATCAGCTTGAACAGGTCGGTCTTGCGGCCCTTCTCGGCCTGCTTTGCGACGTACTCTTCCATCGCCTTGCGGCCCGCGTAGGCCTCCATACAGCCGATCCGCCCGCAGGTGCAGCGTGCCCCGTCGAGCTCGACGACCACGTGGCCGATCTCCCCGGCGCCGCCGCGCCCGGTCCAGGGTTTGCCGTCGAGGATCAGCCCACCGCCGACCCCCGTGCCCCAGAAGACCCCCAGCAGCGATTGATAGAGGCGCCCGGCACCGAGCTTGAACTCGGCGTCGGTGGCGACCTGCACGTCGTTGCCGACCTGCACCTCACAGCCGAACGACTTTTCGAGCGTCTTCGCCAGCGGGAAGCTGCCTTCCCACCCGGGCAGGTTGCGCGCGCTGGTGACGTTGCCCGCCTCGATCACGCCGGGCGAGCCGACCCCGACGCCGGCCAGATCCCCCGTCTTCAGCTCCGCCGCCTTCGCGGCGTCGCGCATCGCCGCCTCGATCTCCCGCGCCACGTCGGCCGGGCCCCCGCTCGTCGGGGTGGGACGGCGCGCGGAGCCGAGCACGCTGTGATCCTGGTCGAGGACCGCCGTCTGAATCTTCGTGCCACCGAGGTCGATACCGCCGTACGCCGCCATGGCGGCGGATCATCGCAGACGGCCCACCCAGCACAGGATTTATGTTGATTTAGGCGAATTTAGGCCCCCTTGCGGGGTTTCTTCGCCTGCTCTTACAGCCTCAACGGAACATCGGAACGAGCAAATGACCGAACGCACCAGCGCATCCTGGCTCGTCTACGTACTGGGAGCTCTCTGCGCCGGTGCGATCGTCGCCGCCTTCCTCGTCGTCGGGCCCGCCTCGGGCAGCGAGACGGCCGTGACCCGCACCGCCAAAGCCGCGCAGGGAGTCGTCCAGTCGACGGTCTCTGGAAGCGGCAACCTGGCGGCCGCCAGCCAGCTGAACCTCGGGTTCAAGACGAGCGGCACGGTCACGAACATCTACGTCTCCCAGGGGCAGCACGTCACCGAGGGACAGCTGCTGGCGACGCTCGACCCGCAGAGCGCAGAAGTGACCCTCGAACAGTCCAAGGCCGCCCTCCAGTCCGCCGAAGCCAACCTCGCCAAAGAGGAAGAAACCGACGGCGAAACATCCACCGGCTCGGGCGCCGGGGGTTCGAGCGGCTCCGGGAGCTCCAACACCGGCGGTGCGAGCGCCAGCGCCGCCACGGTGACGCCGGCGGCGTCCAGCACGGGCGACTCGGGTGCGGGCCCGACCGCCGACGTGGACTACACCGCGACGCCGGCGTACACGGCTCCCGGCGCTCAGCCGCAGGCGCCGGGCGCCACGACGACCGTTCCGAGCACCACTGCTCCCGGCACAACGACCACCACCGCGCCCGCCGCGACCACGCCCGGCACCTCCACGCCGGCTACGACCACGCCGCCCACCACGACATCCACGACGCCGTCGACGACGCCCGCGAGCAAGTCGCCGAGCAAACGGACGGCCACCACGACCGCGCCGACGACCACGAGCGGCAAAGGCTCGACGAGCGGGGACGCCAGCGAAGCCACGAAAGAAGCCAAGACCGGCTCGGCCACGAGCTCCGCGACCGTCAGCACGGCCACGCGCGAAGCGAACCTCGCCTCGGCGCGGGCGGCCGTCAAGAGCGACCGCCTGACGGTGCAGAGCGACGAACAGGCGGTCCAGGACACCAAGCTCTACGCGCCCGAGGACGGCACGATCGTCTCGCTCACGGGCCAGGTCGGAGAAGTCGTCACCGGCAGCGGCACGACCAAGGCCTCCAGCAGCAGTAGCTCCTCGAGCGGGTCGGGGACAACCGCGGCGGGCGGCGCCTCCGCGCTGGGCGGCGCCACCGGCTCGTCGAGCGCCTCCAAATCGTCCTCATCCTCGTCGAGCTCCTCCAGCTCGGCGTTCGCGGTTCTCAGCGACCTCAGCTCGATGCAGCTGGTCGTGCCGTTGAGCGAATCGGAAATCGGCAACGTGAAGGCCGGCCAGCCGGCGACGGTCACGGTCGAAGCCCTCAGTGGCGCCAAACTGGCGGCCCACGTCAGCGAAGTCGCGCTGCTCTCCACGAGCAGCAGCGGCGCGGTCAGCTACGACGTCACCTTCCAGCTCGACCAGCTGGAATCAGGGTTGAAGGTCGGCATGAGCGCGACCGCCGAAGTCGTCGTCAAGCAGGCCGAAGGCGTGAACGTCCCCACGAGCGCGATCACCGCCGACTCGGTGACCGTGCAGCACGACGGCAAGCAGGAACGCCGGCGCGTCACCACCGGCCTCGCCGGCAACACCTCGACGATCGTCCTCAGCGGCCTGAAAGCCGGAGAAACGGTCGTCCTGCCCGCGGCGAGCACGACCAGCTCGAGCACCGGCCTCGCCTCCAAACTCGGTGGGCGCACGGGCGCCGGTGGACTTGGCGGCGGCGGGATCGGCGCAGGCGGAGGCGGAGGCTTCGGTGGCGGTGGCGGTGGCGCCTTCTTCAGGGGCGGCGGCTGAGATGACCCGTTCTCTGCGCTCGCGCCTGCCGAAAGCACGAGGCTCGCGCGTGCCGCGCAGCCAGCCGCTGGTGCAACGCCTGGCGCCCGCGACACAAACCGCCGGCGCGCACGCGGCACGTCGCCGGCGCGCGCCGGTGATCAGCGTGCACGCCGTCAGCAAGACCTACAGCCTCGGCGAGATCGCGGTGCACGCGCTGCGCGGGGTCACGCTCCAGATCGAGCGCGGCGACTTCGTCGCGATCATGGGCAGCTCGGGCAGCGGCAAGAGCACGCTGATGAACATCCTCGGCTGCCTGGACATACCCTCCGGCGGGCGCTACGAGATCGACGGCGTCGACGTGAGCGAGATGGACGAGGACGACCTCTCGGACCTGCGCAACCGCAAGATCGGCTTCGTCTTCCAGAGCTTCAACCTGGTCCCGCGCACGAGCGCGCTGGTCAATGTCGAGCTGCCGCTCGCCTACGCCGGCCTGCGCGGAACCGAGCGCCGCCGGCGCGCCGAGCAGGCGTTGCGCTCGGTCGGGATGGGCCATCGCCTGGGTCACGAGCCGGCAGAGCTCTCGGGCGGCCAGCAGCAGCGCGTCGCGGTGGCGCGCGCGATCGTCACCAACCCCTCGCTGATCCTCGCCGACGAGCCGACCGGCAACCTCGACTCGCACTCCACCGAGGACGTCCTTGCGATCTTCGCGCGCCTGAACGAAGAAGGCCGCACCGTCGTCCTGATCACCCACGAGCCCGACGTGGCCGAGCAGACCAAGCGCGTCATCCGCCTGAGCGACGGCGAGGTGGTCGAGGACCGGCGCAGGCTCGGTGTGAACGAGCCCCCGCCCTCCGCGCACGAGCTGAAGTCCGCCCATCAGCCAGAGGCAACCCACCCGCCCGTCGCGGAGGCGCAGCGATGATCGCCAGCGAGATGCTGCGCATCGCCTGGAGCGGGATCACCGCGAACAAGCTCCGCTCTGGCCTCACGATCCTCGGCATGACGATCGGGGTCGCCTCGGTGATCGTCCTGATCGCCGTCGGCAACGGCTCCTCGAAGGCCGTCCAGTCGACGATCCAGAGCCTCGGCACGAACGTATTGGTCGTGCAGTCCAGCGGCGGCTTTCGCGGCGGCGCGCGGGCGAGCACCGCGGGTACCGTCTCCTTTACGAAGGCCGATGCCGAAGCGCTCCAGGACCCGAGCCTCGCGCCGGACGTCAAGAGCGCCTCCCCCGTCGTCGACGCCAGCGACGTGTCGCTCGTCTACAACGGCACGAGCTTCGAACCGTCCTCGTTCGTCGGCACCACCCCCTCCTATCTGACGGCCCACTCCTACAAGCTCGCCGAAGGCGACCCATTCACCGCCGAAGACGTCAGCAAGCACCGGCGCGTCGCGGTGATCGGCCAGGAAGTCGTGCAGGAACTGTTCGCCGGCTCGAGCGCCGTCGGCCAGAACATGAAGGTCAACGGCTCGAACTACGAAGTCGTCGGGGTGCTCGCCAAAAAGGGCACCAACGGCACGACCAACGAGGACGACGTCGTGATGGCCCCGATCACGACCGTCCAGGACCAGCTCACCGGCGTCGGCCCGATCGATTCGATCACCGTCCAGGCAACCTCCGAATCCTCGCTCGACGCCGCCGAAGGGCAGGTCACGACGATCCTCGAGGAACGCCACAAAATCAAAGACACCGCCGAACCGGGCTTCAGCGTGCTCAACCAGGGCTCGCTGCTGGAAACGTCGAGCTCGACGTCGAGCGTCTTCACGACGCTGCTCGGCGAGGTCGCCGCAATCTCGCTGCTCGTCGGCGGGATCGGCGTGATGAACATCATGCTCGTGTCCGTCACCGAGCGCACGCGCGAGATCGGCATCCGCAAGGCGATCGGCGCCCGGCGCTCGGACATCCTCGCGCAGTTCCTGACCGAGGCGGTGCTCGTCTCGCTGTTCGGCGGCATCACCGGGGTGCTCGTCGGCGTGATCGGCAGCCAGTTCGAAATCGCCGGCGTGCACCCGGAAATCGCCACCTACTCGATCTTCCTCGCCTTCGGCGCGGCGGCGCTCTCCGGCCTGTTCTTCGGTACCTACCCGGCCGCCCGCGCCGCCCGCCTCAGACCGATCGAAGCGCTGCGCTTTGAGTAGCGACACACCCAACGAGGAGCCCGCAATGCCCGAGCACGAGACAGAGATCAACGAGACCGCGACCGGGGAGGCAGCCGCAGAGCCCGACGGGTGGGAGGAGCCGATCGAGGCGTTGCCGCGCCGGCCGCGCCGGCGCCTGCTCGGGAAGGGCGGGAATCCGCTCGCGCTCTCGCTGCTCGGCGTGCTGCTGCTCGCCTGCGGGTTCATCGGCGGCGTGCTCGTCGAGAAGGGCCAGACTTCATCCGGCTCGAGCTCGTCGGGCGCGAGCGGCCTCGCCGCGCGCTTCGCGGCGCTGCGCGGCGGCGCCTCCGGCGCGGGCTCCAGCACGACTGGCTCCAGCGGCGGCGCGGGATCGACCGGCGCCGGCTTCGGGGGATCCTCGGGCGCCGGCGCCGCCGGCTTCACCCGGCCGACCGCCGGCACGGTCGCCTACCTGGCCGGCAGCACGCTCTATGTCACCAACTCCGAAGGCAACACCGTCAAAGTGCAGACCTCAGCCGGCACGACCGTGACCAAAACCGTGAAATCGACCGTCAAAGACATTCACCCCGGCGAAACCGTCACCGTCACCGGCGCCACCGGCTCAAACGGAGCGGTGACAGCCGAATCGATCAGCGCCGGCGCAAGCGGCGGCAGCCTCTCGGCGCTGTTCGGCGGTGGCTCGAGCGGCGGCGCCCGCAATGGGACCGGTAGCGCCGGGGGTAGCAGCAGCGGACCGGCCCTGTTCGGCAGCGGCGGATAGCGTCCGCGCGCTCCACCCCGATTAAGGCAACGGTTAAGCCGGCCTGGTTACCTTGCCTTCTCGATTGGCCCCAGTTCTTTTCTCCCCATCCAACCCAGACCCACCCCAGACCAGATATCCGATCATCGAAAAAGGAGCTCCATGCCTCAATCTCACGTCAACAGCCGCAAACCCGCGACGGTGGCGTTAGCCCTCCTGGCTCTGCTGCTCGTATCGCTGGGGTTGGCGGCCTGCGGCAGCTCGTCGAGCAGCTCGTCCTCGACCACCGCCACGACGAGCGCCAGCACGGGAACGGGCGCCAAAGGACCGAACGCCGGTCGCTTCGCGGCGGTGCGCGAATGCCTGCAGAAAGAAGGCATCACGTTGCCGAAACGGACCCCCGGTCAGAAACGTCCCCCCGGTGGAGCCGGCGGCTTTCTCGGCGGCGGTGGCGCAGGCGGAGCCGCCGGGCCGCAGCTGCCCAAGGGCGTCACGCGCGCGAAGTACGAAGCCGCGTTGAAGAAGTGCGGCGGCAGCACCTTCGGCCACGGCGGTGCCACGCGCTTCGATAGCCCCACCTTCAAGGCGGCGCTCGCGAAGTTCGCGACCTGCATGCGCCAGAACGGCGTGAACGTGCCCGCCCCGAACACCTCGGGCAGCGGACCGGTGTTCGACACTAAAGGCATCGACACGAGCAGCGCGCAGTTCAAAGCGGCCGAGGCCAAGTGCCAGAGCGACCTGAGCGGCGCGTTCAAACGCGGAACCGGCGCCGGGGCTCCCGGCACCAACGGCGCGCCCGCCGGAGCGGCGCCTCCCAGCAGCGGCGAAGCCCCGGGTGGTGCGGCCGGCCCGCCGCCGGCCGGTTAGCAGCGGCCGACTGAAGCTTCCTTCCTCCCGGGCCGCGGCCATTGCGCGCGGTCCGGGAGCCGGCGGCCTGGGCTAGGGCTGTCCGCCGGAGGCGGGGCTGCTCGAACCGAGGCTGCGGTTGCTCGGTGCGGCCTGGGGGTCGCGGATCGCTGCCGAGGTCGGCTTCGCGGCCAGCTTCGGCGCCGGGATCGCACCGACGCGGGTCAGCAGTTCGTTCCACTGCGTCAAGCTCAGGCTGGCGCCGCCCGCAACCAACGGTGAAGCAGCGGCCTTGGCGGCGGCGCGCGCGGCCTTGGCCACCGCCTTCGGGGTTGAAGCGAGCGCCGCGGCCGTGGGCTGGAAGTCGATCTGGATCGCGTCCGCGTGCGCCGTCGTGGCGAGCGTGTTCGCGGCCGCCGGGTACTTCATCAGGCTGACGATCTGACTGGGGACGAATTCGCCCCGGAGGGTGAGCAGCGTGCGGATCGTGCTGTCGGTGATCGAGCCGGCGCCCTCGTGCCCGCCGATCGGGATGCCGTTGATCGCGGAGATCTCGACCGCGCCGCCGGTTTCGGCGCCGGCTACGCGACCGACGGCGGTGGACAGCCTCGGTCCACGGTGCAGCGCCTGCACCGTCGGCTTCAGACCGCTGCGCGAGAGGAAGGCCAGCACCGCCAGCACGCGCCTGTCGATCGCCCCGGAGGAGATCTCGTGGCGCGCGCGGGCGTCCAGATCGATCCCCGGATCGGACAGCACCGCCAGCTCGAGCTGGCTCTTGGAGAGCAGGAACACGTCGCTCGCGGTGGCCCCGAGCAGAGCGCTCTGCGCCTTCGCTCCCTGCGGGTGCAGCGCTTCGTCGAGCTCCTTCCAGTTCGCGAGCACCGGCCGGGGATCGATCGATCCCGCGTCGCCCGCGGGCTGCACCGAGAAGCGCAAATGACCGTCTTTCGCGCCCTTCGGCACGAGCACATGGCCGAGCACCGTGCCCTCGGCGACCAGCGATCCGCGCTGCAGCGCCAGGCCCTTTCCGGAGCCCTTGGCGGGTGTGGTCGTGGTCACCCGGGCGGCGGCCGCGAGCGCGTCGGGATTGCCCGGGTGGGCGAACAGCCGCACCTTGCCCGTCGCGGCCGGCACCGATTCCGCCGAGCCCGCCGGGATCGAGTTCTGGGAGCTCGTCGTCCGCGCGTGCGAGCGCTGCACGTGCAGGGTCAGCGGCGAGTCGCTGCCGGCCGCGTCCGCGGCCTGCGATTTCGCCGCCGCGACGAGCGCCGCGGATGGCACCTTCGGCAGGCGATAGCTCGGCGCGATGCTGCCGAGCCCCGCGTAGGTGAACACATCGCCGTAGATGTCGCGCAAGATCACGTACTTGCCGAGCCTGTGCGAGCGCCCGAGCCCGAGCACGCGACCGTCCTGCACGGCCACTACGGAGGCCTTTGGCGCGCTCAGCAGTTCCACGAACTGCGGCGCCGCGTCTGCCGTGGTGGCGGTGGACCCCGTAGCGGCAGCGGTCCCGCTGGCCGCGTCCGCTGCCACCGCGGGCGCGGGCGCCGGCACCGAGCCGGGCGTCGATCCGGCGGTGGTCGAGCCGCTCGTACCGGTCTGTGCGGCAGAGTCCGTCGTCGCCGGCGCACTCGACCCGGTGGTCTTGGCCGCGCCCGCGACGGCCTTCGCGTTCGCGGTCGCGCTCGAGGGCGAGGGCGCCGCCGGGAGCACCGCGCCCCAGGCAACCTGCTTGCCCGTCACCGGCAGGCGCGCGTCGACGAGACCCGTCAGCGTCGCGATCACCGACTTCGGGTAGCTGGAGATCAGTTTGGCCCGCAGCAGCACCGATTCGGCGTAGGCTTCGGAATGGTTATAGGCGAGGATCGCGGTGTGCAGGTTCTTGGAGGCGCCGGCGGCGTGCAGGTAGCGCGCGGCCGCGAAGATCGCGTCCACCGGGTTGTATGGATCGGCGTAGCCGGCGTCCAGAGCGTCCACCCCATACTGCAGCCAGGTCGAGGGCTCGAACTGCATCCAGCCCTCCGCGCCAGCGCTCGAAACCGAGAGATCCGAGCCGTAGTCGGTCTCGACTTCGTTGATCGCGGCGAGGATCTGCCACGGCACGCCGTACTGGATCGCGGCCGCCTGGTAGATCGGCAGTAGAAACAGCGGAATCCGGTAGAAACCGAGCGCCTGCACCGACGCCGCCGAGGTGGCGAGCTCCGTCGCGAGCGCCCCGGCCTGCGCGGCCACGACCTGCGGCGAGGGCGCGACGCCGTTGGGGCCGGAAGCCGTCGTCGGGCCCTGCGCGCCGGCCGCCGCCGGCTGGCTGCCAGTCGTCGGCTGGGTTTGCGTGGCAGTGGTCGTGAGGTTGCTGTTGTTGCTGTTCGTGTTCTTGCTCGGAGTCGTTTTCTGCCGGCGCTGCACGACCACGGTGGGGGCTTCCACGACGGGCGGCGCCGCCGCCGGGGTGGTAGCGGGCTGCGTGGTCGTCGGCTGCGCGGGGGTCGTGGTCGCCGACGTGTTCGCCGGCGCTCCCGCCGTTTCGCCGGCCCCCGTCGCGGGAGTCGACGGCGCCGGGGTGGTGACCGGCGTGGTCGTGCCTTCGCCGGGCGACGAGGCACTCACGGATGCATCGGCCGCCAGCGCACCACCGGCGAGGGGGCCGCCCAGGCCGGCGACGGTCAGCCCGCTCCCGGCGAGCGCGGACAGCATCGCCCGCCACGCCCAGCCTCGCGCGCGCGTCATCGGCTAGCTGCCTCGAAGTTGGTCATTGTGCGTTCCATATCCGTGCTCGGCGCAGCTAGCCCACGCTCGGGAGGCACGCCCGCTGAGAGTCATATCGGCAGGGAACCAGAAACCCGTAAAGGATTCGTAATCACGCCGTCAAACGGCACGGGAATCAGCATTCGCTGCCTTTTCGTGGGCACGGACGATCCTCCTGCTCCTCATCGACGATAACCTGTGGCCCGTGGAAACGATCCTATCTGTGCTTCAGGTCGCGATTTCGATTATCGTGATCTTCCTCGTGCTAATGCACTCCGGCAAGGACTCCGGCCTATCCGGGGCCTTCGGCGTGGGCAGTGGCCAGGGCCCGCTCGGCGGCGGCTCGATGGTCGAGCGCAACCTCAACCGCTGGACGGTCTTCTTCGCGGTGCTGTTCCTCATCAACGCAATCGTTCTCCTCAAGCGCCCCTGGGCCTAGGACGCCGCTGGCACGGCGCGAGGCTGTGTCCTCGATCGCTCGTGTGCTGAAGCACACTTCGCTCACTGCGTCCTTGCCTCGCTTGGCCAGCGACGCCCTAGGAGCGCGGTTCGGGAATGCGCATCGGATCGGCTAGGAATCGTCTTCGTCCTCGTCGAGCGCGTCGAGCCAGTCGAGGATCTCGACGGCCTCCGCGCGTAGGGCGCCGTCGGTGGCGGCGAAGTCCTCCTGCGAGAGCTTCCCCGTGCGGTAGTCGAGCTCGGTATCGCGGATCTCACGGTACTTAGCCTCGCGCGCCGCCTCCAGCTCGGCACGCCGTTCCGCCGGCGCGATCGCGTCCCGATCGACCCTCTCGCGTGCGGGCTCTCCGTGCCCGGTCTCACGCTCCTCGAGGCCCTCCCCCGCCGGCCCGCGACGCTCTGTGCTCTCGCTCGACTCTTCCCGGGAGGCGCTTCCGCCGGCGCGCAGCGGCGCACTGATCACGAGGATCACCACCATCAGCAGCGCCAGCGCAATGACTGCGATCAGGAATTCCACACGTATCGCCGCCGTTAGGAGCCCGCGGGGCTCAGGCGCGCGCCAGACCGCGCTCGGCGCGGTCGCGCGAGCGAGTGCTCACACGGCGACGGACAACGCTCGGCGCCGGCCAGATCGCGATCAGGGCGCCACCGACGACGATCAGGCCGCCGATCCAGATCCACATCACCAGTGGCGAGGCGATCAGGTGGAACTGGGCCTGGGGCGGGCTCTTCATGTAGGCGGCGGCCAGCGCCGCGATCGCCACCATCCCCTCTCCGGGATTGACGTAGGGGAGCGTCTTGTTGCCCAGCGTGACGATCCGCTTCAGCTGCGGCGTTTCGATGTTCGGCGCGATCGCCGTCCAGACGTCGCGTGTGATGCCGGCGTCGACGGCGACGTGGCTGACCGGCTGACCGCCGATCAGATGCCCGACCGAGCCCTGGGTCGGTTCTTCGGAGGCGTAGAAGCCCTCGCTCGGATACAGCGTCGTCACGTGCCGGCCGTGCTTGCTCACGTCGAGCACCGCGCCGAGGCTGAGGGTTGCGCCGGTGCGCGCCGTGTCGGGGCCGAGCCTCACGCCCGGCTCGGCGCGGATGATCGCGCTCAGTTCGCGGCCTCCCTGCGTGCTCAATGAGTCGTAGTCGGGGGTCACGCTCGCCGTCGGGCGCACGTATTTGATCGTGTAGGCGCCCACGCGCGAGGACTGGCCGGGTGAGAGACCGAGCTCGGACTCGTGCTGAAACGAGGTCGAGCCAGCGACGCCGACGAAGAGGACGGCGATCCCGATGTGCACGATGTAGCCGCCGTAGCGCCTGCGGTTGCGCCGCACGAGCGCCACCAGCGCCACCGGAGAGGCCTCGCCGGCCATCGCCGAGCGCGCTCGCATCCCGCGGAAGAACTCCTGGCCGATGCTGCCGGCGACGAATGCCGCGCAGCAGAACATCGCGAGTGCAAACGGCTTCACGGGCACTCCCGCCGCGAGCAGCACGACGAGCGTTGCCAGCGCGATGCCGATCGGCAGCAGGAAGTTGCGCCGCGCGTTGGCCAGCGTCGCGCGGCGCCACGCGATCACAGGCCCAATCCCGCTGAGCAGTACCAGGATCAGCGCCAACGGCACCGTGTAGCGGTCGAACCAGGGCGGCCCGACCGATGCTTCCTGGCCGGTCAGCGCCTCGGAGATCAGCGGGAAGTAAGTCCCCCAGAGGATCACGAAGACCAGCGCCACGAGCACCAGGTTGTTGGCGAGAAACGCCGCCTCGCGCGAGAGCAGCGAGTCGATCCGATGCTCTGAGCGCAGCATCTCGCGACGCGTGACGACGAGGTAGATCGAGCCGGCGATCAATACCGCTATCAGCACCACGAACGGCACGCCCAGCGTCTGCCCGCCGAACGCGTGGATCGAGTTCAGGACCCCGCTGCGTACGAGGAACGTGCCCATGATCGCCAGCGTCCCCGTGGCGAGCACGAGCGAGACGTTCCACACCTTCAGCATCCCCCGCTTCTCCTGGATCATCAGCGAGTGCAGGAACGCCGTCCCCGTCAGCCACGGCAACAGCGCGGCGTTCTCGACCGCGTCCCAGCCCCAGTAGCCGCCCCAGCCGAGCTCCGAGTAGGACCAGCGCGCGCCCAGCAGGATGCCGATGCCGAGGAAGAACCAGGCGCCGAACGCGAACCGGCGGATCACCCTGATCCACTCCGCGTCGACCCTCCGCGCCAGCAGCGCCCCCATCCCGAAGGCCAGCGGGATCGTGCAGAGCGTGTAGCCCGAGTAGAGCATCGGGGGGTGGATCATCATCGTCGGGAAGCGCAGCAACGGGTCGAGGCCGACGCCTTCGCTCGGGGTGGGGCTGGTGGTGGCGAACGGCTGCGCGTAGAACACCATCAGCGAGATGAAGAACCCTCCGAAGCCGAGCATGATCGCCGTGGCGTAGGCGGCCACGTCGCGAATGCGACGGCGGGTGAGGAACAGGGCGAGACTCGACCACAGCGACATCAGCCACGCCCACAGCAGCAGCGAGCCTTCCTGCGAGGACCACACCGCGGCCGCCTTGTAGAAAGTCGGCGTCGTACGGCTGGAGGTGTCGGCGACCGCGTTGAAGGCGAAGTCGTTGCGCAGGAACGCGATCTCCAGGATCAGGAAGCCGACCGTCAGGATGCCCGCCAGCGCGTACACCGAGCGCCGCCCGGACACGGCCCACTCCCACCGGCCGGTGCGCACACCGTAGATCGAGGCGCCGATCCCGTAGGCGCAGACGGCGAGCGCCAGCAACAGGCAGACGCGGCCGAGCAGCGCCATCAGCGCGCGCGCCCGCTAGGGATGAACTGCGCCCGCGCGCCAGGCACTCAGGAGCTCTGTTTCTCAGAGGCCGGCGTTTCCTTGTACTTCGACGGGCACTTCGTGATCAGCGAGTTGCGTTCGCCGACGTACTCGGAGCCCTGCTTCTCGACGGTCACGATCACCTCGCGCCCTTCCTTGAACGGGTCGGGCACCGTGCCCGTGTAGGCGACCGGCACCGCGGCGCCCGCGGCGGCGCCCGCGCGGTCGACCACGCTGAAGTTCAGCACGTCTCCGTCGCGGGAGACCGAGTGGGCGAGCACCGTGCCCGTCAGCTCGTAGCTGCGGCCCGGCTGGGCCTCGTGCACGAGCTGGCTGGGCGTGAGGGCCGGGGAGGCGGCGCTGAAGCTCGTGTAGATCAGCGCGCTCGCCAGCACCACGGCCGCGCTCAACGCGACCACCAGCCGCGCCGTTCGCTTGCGGGCGGGGTTCATCTTCTCCAGTATCTCAAACCTGATTGCACGCCGCGTGGGTCGGCCCGATCTCGCGGCAATCCCCGCGCTCGCGATAACGGGGCGGGCCGCCGCCGGGGCGCCAATTCCCCTTCCGCGGCCCTCCATGCGACCCGAATACCAGCTATTCGGCCAGGAAAACCTGCTCCGGGAGCGAAACCTTCACCCGTGCGCCGAGTTCCTATTGGTAAGAGATCATGAGCCCGCGCGTCCTCCTCCATCCCCTCGCCGAACGGCATTCACGCCGGCATCGGCCCACGCGCCGGGGCGCATCGCTGCACAAGCGCACCGCGCAGGCAACATCCAGCCCGATGTCAGCCTCCACACCCGAGCTACGCGATATCGCCGTCGAGCGCGTGCGCGCGTCCGGGGGCCCGCTCGATCAGGCCTCTTACGCCTGCCAGTGCGGCTATCTGTTCGCGGCGCCGGTCACGACGACCGTCTCGTGCCCGCACTGCAGCGCACCCCAAGCCTGGTAGCCCGGGGCGGCCGCAAGGACGCGGTCTACTTGATGTGCATGCCCGAGATCGCGCGAGCGATCACGAGCTGCTGGATCTCCGCGGTGCCCTCGAAGATGTCGTAGATCACGTTTCGGCCACGCGCTGACGCGGTTTTGGCTTGGTTGAGCCAAAACCGCTCCGGTGGAATCCGGTGGAATCCGGCCCAATCGGAACACGACTGGCGCGAGACTGGCGCGCACTTTATGGACGTCCAAGCGGCGAGGTTCATGCTAGTGTTCATGTGAATGTTCATGTATCTGCCTACGCGAGGAGCAACTTGTGGCCAGTGCCGTAGCCAGCCGTCTTGACTCGATCCGCGACAGCGGCGGAATCAAGTCCCGCGAGGTCGCCCAGTTGCTCGACACCACCCCGCAGACCGTTTCGCGTTGGCGCACCGGCAAGGTCGAACCACAGCCCGACCGCCTGCAGCGCCTGCTCTCACTCGAGTGGTTGCTCGCAGAGCTCGCCGAGTTCTACGAGCCCGACGAGGCGCATCTGTGGCTGTTCGCTCCGCACCGCCTGCTCGGCGGCGAACGTCCCGCAGACCGCATCCAGCAGGGCAAGCTCGACGACGTGCTCGCCCTGATCGCCCAGTTGCGCGACGGCGCCTACGTCTGATAGCCACCGCCGGTACCCGCGAACGTGGTCTACCCCCCAGAGCTGCTCGATCGCCTGCAGGCGATCACACCGACCCCGTGGAGTGGCCAAGCGTTTCGGCACATGTTCGGCGACTATCCGCCCGACGCCGAGAACACCCGCGGCGCGCGCTGGAACCCACAGGGCGTCGCCGCCATCTACACAAGCCTCACCAGGGACGGCGCACTCGCCGAGGCCGAGCACCAGATCGCTGTGCAGCCGATCCCACCTCGCGCCCGCCGCACCATCTACACGCTTGAGTCTTCGCTGACCAGCGTCCTCGACCTCACCGACGCCGAGCGTCTACTCGATCTCGGCATCGGCCCAGCAGAGCTCACAGCCGACGACATGATCGCGTGCCGTCAGCTCGGCGGCGCCGTCCACTGGCTCGAGCGCGACGGGCTGCTGCTGCCGTCCGCGCGCAGCCCGAGCACGAACCTCGTGATCTTCCCTGCCAATCGGCCGACCGACGCTCGCTTCGACATTATCGGCGCAGAACCCGTGAATCCGTAGCGCTCGGCAACACATTGACTCTCCGGGCCTTCTGCGGCCCAGCACCGAGGAGCGGCCCTCTATGCAATGGCTGCCATCCCCCCCCTATTTTGGTAAGGACATATGCCGTTTACCCCCCGGGTTTTGGTAAGCCACTGAGTTACGCCGCCTCGTCCTGAGATGGACGCCTGATACACGCTCATCGCGTGAGCTGGGTAGTCGGCGCCCGGCTGCCCTCGCGATCGAGGTAGGCGTCGAGCTGGGCGGCCGCTTCGCTCTCGTTGCCGGGCATCAGGTGGCCGTAGAGGTCGAGCGTGATCTGGATGCCGGCGTGGCCCATGTACGTCGAGAGAGCCTTCGCGTTGACCCCGGCGGCGATCATTAGCGACGCAAAGGTGTGCCGGCACTCGTGCAGCGTGATCGGCTCAAGCGGCGGTTCGCGCGACCCTGACGGGACCAACTCGCCCTGGTCGTCCAGTTGCCAGCCCCACGCTTTGCGGGTGTGTTCCCGCATCGTGGTGTCGTTGAATGGTCTGTCGGTTGTGACACCGAACACGAGCCCGTCCGTCCAAGCGAGGGCCTGCAGCTGATCGTCCAGGTAGCCCCGGAGGATCGCGGGGATCGGGACGCGCCGGTCTTTGCCGGACTTCGTGGCGATCTCGCCCTCGACCGCATCCCAGCCGCGCCGCACATGGATCACGCCGGCTGCCAGGTCCACGTCCTCACGGCGCAGCGCCATCAGCTCACCACGGCGCAGCCCTGCGTACATAGCGGTCGCCCACAGCGCCCGGTCCGCCGGTCGGAGTGCCGCGAGCAGATCGGTGCACTCATCAGGCGAGGCGATCCGATCGCGACCACTGCTCACCGCTGGCATCTCCAGGTCGCTCGTCGGGTTCACCGCGATCCCCGTCTCGGGCCGTGCCAGCGCCCGCTTGTAGATCGCACGGAGCGGAAGCAGCGTCACACCGATCGCGCTCTCGCTCAGGCCCGAGGCGAGCAGCCCGTCGACGAGGTCTTGCAGATCGGTGCGTGTGACCTCCGATAGTCGCATCGAACCGATCTCGGGCAGCAAGCGCAGCCGCAGCGCGATCTCATACGCCCTAATCGTTGCCGGCTTGTACGGGTCGCCCTTACGGTTGCGGATCAGACCCTCCCGCGCGCCCTGTAGCCATACCTCGGCGGCCTGATCTACAGTGGTCGACGTCGACGCGCGCAGCGTCCGCTTGCGGACCGCTGTCTTGGTGTCGTCGCGCCACGCCTGCGCTGCGGCGTGCGTCGGGAACGTCTTGCGGATCTTCTTACGGTCGCGCTTGCTGTATACAAACGCCTCGTATGGGCACTTGCAGCGGCCGTTTCCATTGCACTCGCGGCCGTGGCGCTGACGCACTCCGGTGGCCATCAGAAACCTCGTCCGGGTGCTACGACGGTATACCGTGCTGATTGCATGGGAGCTAACTCTCCTGTGCCATGCCCCCGGCCGCGACAACGGTGCGGGGGCGCTTTGTAGGTGCTCGGCATCCTACTCCCCCACCCCGACGCTTTCGGCGTGCCGGTCGAGCCAAGCCTGCAGCTCGCTGACCGGGATCAGCTTGCGGCGTCCAAGGCGCACAAGCGGCACATCAGGCTCGATATGCGCGCGCCAGGTGTCCCAGGACACGCCCAGCGCTTCGCACGCCTGCTCGACGCTGAGCGCTAGGGCGGGCGCGCTCCGTTCCCGGGCGGCAAGGGTGGCTGCCATACGTGGTGATATTGGGGCCATTGCGGTTACAGACCCCGACCTGCCCAGACCGGCCAACGCATCGGGTACAGACGCGACGCCTTCGTGCGACGAGCGTGGAAACCGATCGCCTTCGGATGTCAGTTGAACGGCTCTGGCTAGCACGCGGCCTCTCGCCCGCCCGTATAACCGAGCCTCCTGCGGTCGGCTCTCCTGCCGTACCCGCGCCGTGCTGTGCCGGCCTGTGCAGCCCTGCGGGCTGCTCGCTCGCCGCTCGCTATCGCTCCCGGCTCTCGCTGCCGACGCACAGCTCCAAAGCCCAACAGACAACATGCACGGCGGTGCCGCCGGTGTACGAGGGCTGTGCAACTCGGTGGCCGCTTCGGGGTGCTGACGGTCATCACTCATGTGATGACCGCGGCGAGCATAGGTGCGTCCCGGGGCGGCGGGTACGCGCGCTACCTGGAGAGCAAGACGGTGGAGCCCGAGCGCGGGGACTACTACCTGACCCCGGACGGGGAGATGGCCCAAGCTCCTGGCCGGTGGCTTGCCGATGCCGAGACCCTGGAACGGCTGGGGGTCCAGGCTGGCGAGCCGGTGGGTGGCGCTGATTTCATCGCTTTGATGGAGGGCCGCCATCCTGGAACGGGCCGGTGGCTTCGTCCGGAGGGCGCCGGTGGTGGTCGGGGTGGCGGGATCGACGTGACGTTCAGCGCACCGAAGTCAGTCTCGACGGTGTGGGCGCTCGGTGATCCCTGGCAGCGCGAGCAGATCGAGCAGGCCCACGGCCGCTCGGTCGAGCAGACGATCCTCTATCTGCGCGAGCAAGTGCCCGTAGTGCGGCGTCGCTACAGCGGTCAGGTCGTGGAAGAGCACGCCAAGGACGTGATCGCCACCGAGTACCGGCACACCACCGCGCGGGGTGTTTCGGGCGCCCAAGCGCCGGACCCGCAGCTGCACAGCCACGTCGTCGTCACGGGCGCGGTTCGTGAGGACGATCGGATTGTGGCGGTCGCTTCGCGGCCGATCTTCCGCTCCGCTCGGGAGCTGGGCGCGTTCTACCGCTCCGCGCTCGCCGACGAGCTCGTGCGAGAGGGATACGCGATCAAGCAAGGCACCGGCAAGGATGGCCGGTACTTCGAGATCGCCGGTGTCCCCCGCGAACTGTGTGAGGCGTTCTCCGGCCGCTCCCTCGAGGTCGCCAGGGCAGCGGAGCGCTTCCGTGCCCGCTACGGCCGCGCACCCGAACGTGGCGAGTTGCGCAACCTCGCGCTCGAGAACCGGCGGGCCAAGGAGCTGACCACACGATCGGACCTGCAACGAGTGTGGACAAAGACCGCTCGCGATCACGGATTCGGCCCAGATGAGGCCGTGCAATTGATCGGCGCATCCGAGCGCCCTGCAGCCGAGATGGTGATCGAGGATCGGGTCGAGGCGAAGCTGACCGAGCAGCACGCCGTGTTCGAGGAGCGTGACCTGCGCGCGGTCGTGCTGGAGCAGGCCGCCGGAGAGATCGCGCCTGATCAGGCACTCGGCATCGCGCGGGCGATGGTCCACGACCGGCGCGTGCTGACCTTGGAGGGCGGACGGATGACCACCCTTGCGGTGCGTGCCCAGGAGCAGGCAATCGAACGCCGCACCACTCAGCTCGCCCAGCCCGCAGGCCGGGACGTCGGCGACATTGCCCGCAATAACGCTGCCCGTGAGGTCGCGGAGCGCATCGGCGGACCACTCAACCCCGAGCAGCACCACGCCCTCGAAGTCCTCACCGGCCCCGAGCGCGCCGCGGTCCTCATCGGCCCAGCCGGAACCGGCAAGGGAGTGGTGATTGACGCCGCCGCCCGCGCGGAGCAGCACGCCGGACGCGAGACGATCGGGGTCGCCGTCTCAGGCTCGACAGCCGAGCGCCTGGGAGCGGACAGCCCTGCACTTGCCGGACGCACGCTCACCCTGGACGCACTGGTCGCCCGAGCAAACACGGGGACCATCCACGTGGGCAGAGACACGACGGTCATCCTGGACGAGGCCGGGATGGTCGACCACAAGCGCCTCGACGCCCTGACCGGGCTCGTGGAGCGCTCCGGGGCGAAGCTGATCGCTGTCGGCGATGGCAAGCAGCTCCCCTCGATCGGGCCCGGCGGCATGTTCGACCGGCTCTCCGACCATGCGCCCACCGCCGAACTCACGGACATACACCGCACCAGGGACCCTGCCGACCAACGTGCGTGGCAAGCACTACGCGCAGGAGAACCCGAGCGCGCGATGGCGCACTACGCCTCACGCGGTCAGCTACACCTCTCCGACACCCGCGACCAAGCGGCAGAGCACGCCGTACAAACATGGGCCACGCTCACTGAAGGGCGCGATATCCGCGAGGTCGCGCTGATCGCCGACGCCTCCAACCAAGAGATCGAGCGGCTCAACGCCCGCGCACAACACCTACGCGCACAACGCGGCGAACTCGGACACCACGAGATCCCACTGCCCGGCGTCCACTACGGCCTGCGCGAAGACGACCTCATCGCGTTCACCACACAGCACCGCCCGCCGGGGCAACCGCGAGTCGAGAACGGCACCCGCGGCCAAGTCAGCGCCATCCACGACCAAGGCGTGACCATCACACTCGACGGATCACAGCGCAAGATCCAGCTCGCCGGCGAGGACCTGCACTCGCTGAGGCTGGCCTACGCGCAGCACGTCTACCGCCAGCAGGGCGCGACCGTCGAGCGCTCCGTCGTCCTCACCGGCGGCTGGCAAACCAGCAAGGAGACCGCCTACGTCGAGGCCACCCGCGCCCGCCACGGCACCGACTGGTTCATCGCACGCGACGACCTCGGCAACGAAGGACAAGACCCCGCGAGGATCAAACGCCTCGCCCAACAGATGTGCAACAGCCGCGCGCAGACCCCATCGCTCGCGCACCCCGAGCTGCCGGACCCAGAGTGGGGCTCGGGATTCCGAATCCCGATCGCGCCCATACGCCGCAGCCGAATACCGGGAATCACCCGAGCCATCAACCGCATCGTCCAACCCGACCGAGCACCGGGACGAACACGATGAGCCAACGTCCTACCCGACCCGTGACCCTCCAACTACCCAAGCTCGCAGCGGCGGCCGATACTGCGAAACGGGTGCGTCACTGAGCTTGAGCTGAGCCCGGCTGCTCTCGCCTGGCGGCTACGTCTTATCAATCCTCTCTGCAAGGCTCGCCAGCTCGGACACCTCGATCCCAAGTCCGGCGGCGATACGCCTGACCGTGCCCCACGCTGGGTTGCGCCCAGCCTCGATGTGGCTCAGCCACGTGGGATGTAGCTCCGCCTTATGGGCGACCTCCTCTTGAGAGAGGCCACGGGCAGTCCTCGCCTCGCGGATTGCTTGTCCTAGCGATACCTGGGGCTCTGAGCGTGGGGCCATACCCCAGCACCCTTGTGACCTAAGCCTTCCGGGTCCATAGAGTCCAACTCAAGTACCATGAGACGCCGATGGGAACGCGGGACGACTATTGTTCCGGCTGCTGGAAAAGAACGATGCGCCGTAGACCAACACCAGTCACAATGATCGCCATGTCGGCGCTCTTCGTCGCGCTCGGCGGCACCCTGACCGTTCCGGGCGCGGCTCAAGCCTCTATGCACCGCCGACACTGTGGTTCCATCAGAGTCGATGCAAGTCCGTTCCAAGTGTTCGTCGAAAGTGGCCCGGTATCTTGCGCTGGGGCACGGGCCGTCATGTTTGCGCTCTATCACGGGCACCACCCCGAGCGCTGCTACCGGCAGAATGCGTCGGAATGCCACAACGGACGCCCGGCGGACTCAGCCAACACCGTGATCTTGGTCGGCTCCTGGCAATGCGGAACAGGCGCCGGGGGTGGAGGCTGCACTCGTGGCCATGAACGAATCTCAGCCGAGTACATCGAGTCGTCCGCGGAAAAGACCGCACAAGCCAAACGCGAAGATGCGGAGAATAAGACGGCCGTGATCGAATGTGAGAACAACCCACACCTTGTCCTGATGCAAGAGGGATCACCACCGCGCTACATCTACGAATGTCTCTCAGAACAAAAGCTGACAGAAGAATGCGGAGAGGGCGTGTGTCGTCAGCCGATGTATCAAGAATACGAAGCGCTTACGAAATGGGAAGAACGAATCGCACAAACGTGCCGCGCTGTTGGAGATATCGTCAGTCAGCACACTCGCAGACAAAACGGCGTGCAGGAATACGAGTGCATGGCGGAAGAAGGTTCAACCAGCGTCGCGTGGGTGTCCTTGCCGTACATGCCGCCCGAAGAATACGCTCGCTGGACTGGGCTGGGGCGAGGATAGCTCGTGCATTTCGGTGTCACAAACGAGCCTGTGAGACACTACGCTGCTTGTCTAGCCGCGATGCTCACGCTTATCTTGTTGGGTCTCGCCGCTCCATCGTTGGCGCAGGCCGAGTCGCTTGAAATCTCGCAGGGCCCCGAACCAACCCAGGACGTGCCCGTGAACATCAAGGTCTCGGGCGTGGCGGATGGGCATCACAAGCTCTACGTGTTCGTGAATACCTTTGGCGGGTGTTCATCCTCGCCTCAGTACGACGGAGGCTCGCCGCTCGCCAATGGCACGACATTGAGTGGCGGGAGCTTTGAAAACAGCTATAGCTACACGCCGACCGAGGTGCAGACCTACACGCTATGCGCCTACCTGGACGAAAACGAATTCGCAACCCCGGATGTGACCGCGACGAGCAGCTTTACGGCGATGATGCCGAGCGCGTCTGCCGCCATTGAAATCGCCGGGAAACTGACGCAAGAAATCCCGATGAAAATCAAAGTCTCGGGGACAACAGAGGTTGCACGGAAGCTGTACGTGTTCGTGAATACCTTTGGCGGGTGTTCATCCTCGCCTCAGTACGACGGAGGCTCGCCGCTCGCCAATGGTACGAGCATCAGTGCAGGAGCTTACAGCGGCGAATACTCCTACACCCCGACCGCGATTCAGACCTACACCGTCTGCGCTTATGTTGATGAAAACGAATTCGCCACTCCTGATGCGGCTGCCACCAGTAGCTTTGCAGCGGGAACGCCAGCTGCGTCTGTCTCGCTCGTGATCAGTCCGACTTCTACCGAAAACGGCCCGGTGAGTGTCAAGGTCTCGGGGACAACAGAGGTTGCACGGAAGCTGTACGTGTTCGTGAATACCTTTGGCGGGTGTTCATCCTCGCCTCAGTACGACGGAGGCTCGCCGCTCGCCAATGGTACGAGCATCAGTGCAGGAGCTTACAGCGGCGAATACTCCTACACCCCGACCTCCACTCAGACCTACACAGTCTGCGGCTATGTGGACGAAAACGAATTCGCGACTCCCGATGCGACCGGCACCAGCAGCTTTACAAACGTCACGCCCGCCACCAAGGCGGCAGAAGCCAAGCTTGCCGCAGAACATTCGAATACAGCGGCGGAAGAAACGGCCAGAAAATCCGCCGAAGCCAAAAAACTCGCCGAATACCTACACGGCGTCGCCGAACGACACCACTGTGGAGAACTATCCGAAGAATATAACCGAGCTGATGTGGAAACCTGCAAGAGCGACGAAGCTGCGATAGACGCTGCCGAAGAACAGCAAATCAGAGCCCAGGAAGCGGCGCTGGCGGCGAAGAGAGCAGCTGCCCATAAGCGCCCCGTAAGGCATCTGTCCGTGAAAGCGGTCGCTCACTCCGGGCACTCGAGCACCGATCCGGGTTATACCGACCTTGACATCACGACGTCTCCGTATGTGTATGTGGTCGTGAAGCTGTCTCGCTACGGTCACTCTACTGAGCACTTCGAATGGGGGCCTCATGCGACTGAAGTGGCCGAGGTCATTCGCTGGAGCTGTAAGAGCCCCGGCGGAACCTACCGGTATGCCGTCACGGCGAGAAGCAATGTAGGACCAACGCTAACCCGGCGTGGACACTTCACTCCTGTCAGCGTCGCCAGCTGTCACCAATACGAGCAGAGGGAAGCTGAAGCTCGCGCCCGCCATGAACGGGAAGTGCTAGCCGGATACGAACAGGAAGTGCGAGAAGAACGAGAACGGCTCCAGGCGTACGAATCTAACTGCCGTGCCGAGGGCGGTACGCCAGTCACCCTGACCGTGGAAGGACGGACCGAACGGTACTGTCGTGGCCCCTACGGTGGACTACTTCCGGTGCCGCATTAGATGCTTAAACACCTACCGAAAACGCGGGTCATCTTTCCGCGGGCTCAGATAAGCCGAGGATATAGTATGGTCAAACATATGGCTGGTCCATACAGATTGTCTGCGACCAAATGGCTTGCGGGCACGGGGGTCGTTGCGGCGCTGGCCGTTGCCGGCTGTGGTTCGACGACCTCGACGACCACCAGCACGGTGGGCTCCGGGGCGGTTGCGGTGGTCGTTGCCTCTCCCACCAGTGGCAGTGTGATCGCAGCGAGCAACGTGACGATTCGCGGCACCGTCGATCCGACCAACGCCACCGTCCAGATCCAGGGGCAGCCCGCCGCGGTTGGCAACGGTGTGTTCACCGGTACTGCCGCGCTCCATCCGGGAAAGACGACGATCGATGTGATCGGCAGCGCTCCGGGAATGACGCCGGGCTCGACCAGCCTCACGATCACCCAACAATCCAGCGGAAGCCCGGGGGGATCGTCGCATCAAGGGAGCTCCAGCGGCGGCGCGACGCCCGGGGTGGCGTCTGAGCGGGGGGGTTCTGCGGAAAGCACCTCGAACCAGAGTTCCTGCGGCGGCGGGCTCTCGGTGGGCCCCGACACGACCTGCGAGTTCGCGGAAGCCGTTCAGTCCGCGTATCAAAGCAGCGGCGGCTCGGGCACCGTCGAGGCCTATAGCGCTGTTACGAAGAAAGACTACGAAATGACGTGCGTCACGGGTGCCAGGGTTACATGCACCGGAGGCATAGGCGCCTCTGTTTACTTCTCCCCCTGACCGCGTAGTCGGTACCGTGAGATAGCCTGACCCACGCTGTGGCTCCCCCACGTACACATAGGGCGGATCGGGCGGGAAGCGTGCATCAGGATCGCGTCCCTCGCCGGCGGCTGATCGCGTGCTTGTCGGTAGGCGTCCTAGTGCTGTGTGTAGCTGGGCTCCTGGTCTTTGTCCTTCCCACGACTCGGCACGTCAAGGTGGTGCGGGTGCTCAAGACCGACCAGGTCGGGCCTCAAATTACCTCGACCCCGTCGCTTCCAGCGGCAAGCGCCGGTGTTCAGCCGGGCAGGAAGCCGGTGTACGAAGAAGAACCCGGCGCACCCTCGGCGCCTGCCGCCGCCGCGGGCAGCGCATCGGGCACCGCCCATTCCGCCCTCCCTTCCGGTGCCACCGCCTCCTTCGCCCGGCTCAGTGCCACACTTCCCGGCCGTATCGAGCTTGCCGTTGACCCACTTGGCGCCGGACCAAGGGAAGTCCTCGGCAACGACGAAGCCGCGCACGGCTGGAGCACCACGAAGGTGCCGGTGCTCGTCGCGCTTCTCCGCGCCAGGGGATCAGTAGGCCTGACCTCACAGGAGCAGGCGTGGGCCCAGTCTGCGATCACGGAATCCAACAACGAATCGGTGCTCGCCCTCTTCGGCGACCTCGAGCGGCTCAAGGGTGGCCTCGGCGGCGCGAGCCGGTACATGGAAGGCTTCCTGCGGATGAGCGGCGACAACGAGACGGTCATCGCGACCGCTCCACCGCCAGCAGGCGCTGTGACGACGTTCGGGCAAACGGAGTGGGCACCAGGTGAGGCCGTCAAGTTCTTCCGCGCCCTCGCCCTGAGCTGCCTGCTGCCCGCGGACCAGACTGGCTACGTGCTCGGCCTCATGCAGAACATCGAGCCGAGCGAGAGCTGGGGCCTCGGATCAGCCGGCTTCCACTCCGTCGCCTTCAAGGGCGGCTGGGGGCCGGAACCTTCCGGCGCATACCTCGTGCGCCAGTCAGGCATCATCGACGTAGGGTCTTCCCGCGGAGTGGCCGTGTCGATCGTGGCGTTTCCAAGCTCCGGATCGTTCTCGTCGGGTACACAGATGTTGACGCAAGCGGCTGTGTGGCTGCACCACGAGCTGCGGCTCGTGCCTCGCGCCGCTACGGGCTGTTCGGCTGAATGACAATGTGCGCGCGTAAGGTAGCTTGGAACCTGCGGCCAGTGAGCCTGGTTGCCCTACTCGTCGCGGCTGCGGCGTGGGGAGGATGCGGCTCTGCAAAGGTAGCCACGACCAGGGCAACGGTGCCGGTCGATACGCAGCGGACTGTGTTCGTGGCCAAGGCGACGGTGCATGACACAGTCACCAGCCCTCAGCCGGCCACCTCACCGGCCCAGGCGCCCGTCACGGTCCCTCCGGTTATCGCCCCGCACATCGTGTGGGATCCGATTCCCTTTGGTCCGCTCCGCAAGTCCCAGATGGTCGCCTACGTGCGTCGCCACTACGGCAGCTTCATGAAGCCCACATACAAGCTGATCGATCCGCACGTGATCGTGATCCACTACACCGTGACTCCAAACTTTCAGTCCACCTACAACACATTTGCGCCAGACACTCCAGATCCCGAGCTGCACGAGCTACCCAACACCTGTGCCCATTTCGTAATCGACCGAGCGGGGATCATCCATCAGCTCGTGCCTCTGGACATCATGTGTCGTCACACGGTCGGACTGGACTGGACCGCGATCGGGATCGAGCATGTTGGGTTCAGCGATAAAGAAATACTCGACAACCCCAGACAAATGGCTTCTAGTCTTCTGCTGGTGAGGTGGCTACGCTGCCGCTTCCACATCGCCATCCGCAACGTGATCGGCCACAACGAGAGCTTGTCCAGTCCCTATCACCACGAGGACGTCCCATCGCTGCGCACCCAGACTCATGAAGATTTCAAGCACGCGGACATGCAGATCTACCGTAGCCGACTCGCTGCCGCGGGGGGTTGCACATGACGGAAGCGGCTCGTCAACTATTGCGTCGGATCGTTCTGCTTGTTGTTGTGATGAGCGCGGGCGTCGCCTCATCGACGGGCTACTGCGCAGCCGCGACGGCCGCGACTATGCACACAGCGGCACTGCCGGTCGTTCGTTGCCCAACCGAGTTCGGCGCCACGGGTCCCTCTCCGCGCACGCCGGTGACGGTGACGGTCAGCTCGTCTTCGCCGACACGTGGACTGGTGGCTTACACGAACACCCAGATGTATCTCATCGGACCGCGGGGCATGCGCTGCTCTGGCGTCGTGGCGGCCGATGGAGGTTCGGGTGTCATCGCGTGGCCTCAAGGCCAGCGTAGTCCGGGTCCCCACTCGCACACCGCCGGGCTCAAGCTCTCACTTGAGCCGGCGTGCGCATCGTGCAGGGCAGAAGACGCGTGCCCGTTCTTCACAGCGCTTGCGCGTAACCTCGGCTTCCCATGCGCGAGTGGGGTTCCCCCAGGCGAGCACGTCTATCGCCTCAGGTCAAACATCATCCTCTTCGAGGACCCGCCGGGAGTCGCAGGCTCGGGATGGCCGAGCGGCGGCCCGGACCCCGCGAATGGCCTCGTCGGCTATACCGGCAGCACTGAGAATGGCCTGGTGTACCGGTCCACATGCACCCTGCCAGCAAGCGACCACTCAATCTGCACCACAAGCCTGAACGACGTCATCCGTCGCTACGGATAACTGGTCCTAGAACCCAGATCTACAGATGCTCTTGGCGCCCGACCACAGCATCCACCCGCCCAGCGGCCCACCGGGGTAGGAGGGGACCCGGAACGACAGCTGCGTATACGAGCGTGGGCCGCTGGCGCTGCTGTTCGCAGCGCTCCAGGTCATGCCGATCGACTGGCCGGCCGCAAGCTAGTACGGCGACCATCGTGAGGAGGCCGAGAAGCGCATCGCAGACCGCAAACCCCGACGACTGGCCGACCGTCGCGCTCAAGCTGGACCTCCCGGTCTGGACGCAAGACAAGGACCACACCGACGCCGGCATCGAGGTCTTCACGACCGGCGACCTGCTCGACGCGCTACGCGACGCCGGACACGACGAGTAGCCTGGGCGGTCAACACCATCCGGCCCGAGTCGAGTTCTTCATGCTCGTCGAGCTGTTCCAGCACGAGGACTGGCTTCCCCTGAGCTTCCGTGGCCGTGTGTGCGGGCTGCGGTCTCAGTCCGAGGCCTGCATCGGCCCCGGCACGCCTACTCGTGCTCAGTCTGCGTCTGCGGAGCCGCAGGTCGGTTCGCTTCCCGGGTCTCCTGGACGCGCTCGTCGAGCTTCCGAACATACTCGTCCGGCGTCATCTTGCCCTCGACTAGGCGGCGGAATGTGTTTGGCTCAGCGGGTGGCACTGGTTTCTCCATCACTCGTGCTCCTTCCTAGTATGGCTCATTGGGCGGCGTCCAAGCTCCTTGCAACGTCGATAACCGACGCCAGGAGTGTGATGTAGGTTCGATCGACCGGCGAGAACGCGTCTTTGCGGACCGCCAGCACATTGAGTACCCCGTCGACGACTCCGGCTCTGAAGAGAGGAACGGAGACCATCGACTGATACTCCCGTCCAGAGCTGGCCTTGGGGTGAGGCTGGAACCGCTCGTCCTTGGCGAGGTCGTTGGACGACTGGACTCGCCCTGAGTGGTACGCGACCCCGGCAAACGAGTCCTTGATCGGCAGGCGGAACCTCTGACGGCTCTCCGACCTATGGCCATGAGCCGGCAGCAAGCCGGACTCATCTGCCATCACGAAATCGTCTCCGTCTGCGACGAGGATCGAGAAGCGCACGTCCCCCCGCGCGGCGTCTCGATGATCGCGATGCAACAGCCTGTGCGCAGGCTGGAAGATGCCGATCTCGATGAAGTCGCGGGTTGACACGCTCGGCATTTCCTTGGAGATGACCTTCCGCAGTTCTCCGAGGGCATCACGCACATGCTCGGCGTATGTCTCGTACTCGCCGAGCTCTCCTGTGCGCGACTCCAGCTCGCTGATCCTCGACTTCAAGCCATCGCCCTCGCTGACACCACCCAAGGTCATCCCGTATACAAGCCCCGCGAGAAATGCAACCAAGGCGGCAAGGACGAGCACCCAGACATAGACCTTATGCTTCGTCAGCAGCGACACGATCACCGGCACCACCACGGCGGCCACGATCGTGACCACCAACGCAATCAAGAACTCGCGTGGCAGCGAGCCGATGATGCCCTTCAGACGCCCCAGGCCCTTATTCACGCATGTGGACCTTACGAACTGTCGCGGACGGCGCCCGGAGACGTCTGCGCTACGTAAGCACCTTTGCCACTGGTGCCCCGTCTCACACCCTCCACGCGAGGTCATGCGAGCATGACTGGCGCGAGAACTGGCGCGAACAGCCTTTTCGAGCGTCGCTGCCTGGGCCTCAGCGACCACCCAGCACGACCTGCACCACCCCGAAAACCAGTCCCAGAGCTACTTGATGTGCATGCCCGAGATCGCGCGAGCGATCACGAGCTGCTGGATCTCCGCGGTGCCCTCGAAGATGTCGTAGATCTTCGCGTCGCGGTGCCAACGCTCGACGGGGAACTCGCGCGTATAACCATTCCCGCCGAGGATCTGGATCGCGCGCTCGGTCACCCATACGGCAACCTCGCCCGACTTGAGCTTCGACATCGAGCCCTCGGCGTTCTCGAACGGGACCTGATTGCGGCCCATCCACGAGGCGCGCCACACGAGCAGCCGCGCCGCGTCGATCTCCATCTTCATCCGTGCCAGCGTGAACGCGATCGCCTGGTTCTCGATGATCTTCCTGCCGAACTGTTCGCGCTCCTTCGAGTACTCCAGCGCGTACTCATAAGCAGCCCGCGCGATCCCGAGCGCCTGCGAGCCGACCGTCGGGCGCGAGGCCTCGAATGTCTGCATCGCGGCCTGAGACTTGTTTTTCTTGCCCTCGCGCACGCGGGCGATGCGCTCGTCGAGCTTCTCCTTGCCACCGAGCACGTAACTCGCGGGGACGCGGCAGTCGTCGAGGAACACGTCGGCGGTGTGCGAGGCGCGCAGCCCGTGCTTGGAGACCTTCGTGCCCTGCGAGATGCCCTTCGCCTCGCTCATCGGCACGATGAACGCGGCGTGCCCTTTCGAGCCGAGCTCCGGGTCGACGGTCGCGATCACGACGTGCACATCGGCGATCCCGCCGTTCGTCGCCCACGCCTTCTGCCCGTTGATCACCCACTCGTTCGTCGCCTCGTCGAACTTCGCGCGGGTGCGTACGTTCGAGACGTCCGAGCCGGCGTTCGGCTCCGAGGCGCAGAACGCGGCGACCTTGATGTCGTCGGGCGTACCGAAGCAGCGGGGGATCCACTCGCCGATCTGCTCGCCCGAGCCCTGGCCGAAGATCGCGGCCACGCCGAGCGCCGTGCCCATGATCGCCATGCCGATGCCCGCGTCGCCCCAGAACAGCTCCTCGTTGACGATCGGCAGTCCCAGACCGGTCGGATCGGCGAAGAACTGGGCCAGACCCTCAAAGCCGTACAGCCCGATCTTCGCGGCCTCCTGGATGATCGGCCACGGTGTCTCCTCGCGCTCGTCCCATTCGTGAGCGGCGGGCCTGATCACATCGGCGGCGAAGCCGTGCACCCAGTCGCGGATGTCCTTCTGGTCCTGGGTCAGCTGCAGCGAGAAGGTCACGTCCTGGTCGGCGGCGCCGGTGATCGCCTCCACGGCTGCCTCGGCGGCCTCGGTACTGACGTCGGTGGTGGTGGACATCGGGCGGGGGCTCCTTGATCGGGATAAGAGATGCGCGAGCAGAGTGGCGAAGCCCGAAGCGAGGGAACTCAGGTAGCGCCTGCGGGCTTCCAGCTTTCAGGGAGCTTAGCCAAACTGTGAACGGCTGTCAAACACAAGTTTGAACTTTGTTTACAGTACCCCTATAGTGCCTGCAATGGCTACCGCAAGCGCACCGCTGGCCTCCCGCCGCGCCACCATCCGGCGAGAGCGCGAACGCGAGATCCTGGCGGCCACGCGGCTCCTGTTCGACGAACGGGGCATGCAAGACGCGCAGATCGAGGACATCGCGCGCGAGGTGGGAATCACCAGGTCGCTGTTCTACCGCTGCTTCCCCTCCAAGGAGGAGCTGTTCGTGCTGACCCTCACCGGCTATCTGGAGGATCTCGCCGCCTGCCTGGACGAGGTACCGGCGACGCTCGGTCCGGTGGAGCTCCTGGAGGAGGGGTGGCGCCGCTACACCGGTTTCTGTTTGCAGCACCCCGCGTTCCTGGACTGCGGGCTGTCGTTGATGCGCGGGCCCGCCGAGGAGCTGCGCGAAACGATCTCCGACGGCGTCTGGATCCGCCTGGCTCAGAGCATGGCAGGGTGCCTGGGCAGGCTCTCGCAGATCCTCTCCCAGGGTGCCGAACAGGGGGTATTCAAGGTCGAGGATCCCGATTTCACGGCCAACTACCTTTACACCCAGACACTCGGCACGATGCATCTGGCACGCGTGCGCACGGGTGTACGCGCCGGAGTAGGCGGTGTCCCAGAGCCGTTTGCGATCGACCCACGGCAGGTCCAAGAGGCCTGCATCGCGGACGTGCTCGCAGCGGTTGGCGCCCCGCCGCGCCCCTGAGCTCGCCTCGCCTCGCGCCTAGGCGCCCGACCTTATTGGTATCAATCTCGAGCAGGATTTTGGTATTTTACGATGCCAATCCTCATGCCGTTGGGTCCCTATGCAGAAAGTGGCTATGCGAACACGCACAATCGCCGTTCTTAGCGCCCTCGCCCTCGTTCTCGGACTGACCGCCTGCGGCTCCTCCTCGAGCTCGTCGGGCAAGAGCCTCGCGCTCGTCGCCTACTCGACCCCTCAGGGCGCCTATGAAAAGCTGATCCCGGCCTTCCAGGCGACAGGCGACGGTAAAGGCGTGAGCTTCAGCCAGTCCTACGGGCCCTCCGGGGAACAGAGCCGCGCGGTCGCCAACGGCCTGCACGCCGATGTCGTCAACTTCTCGCTCGAACCGGACGTCGAAAAGCTCGTCAAGGCGGGCCTCGTCTCGCCCAGCTGGAACCAGAACGCGACGCATGGCTTCGTCACGAACTCGGTCGCGGTGATCATCGTGCGCAAGGGCAACCCGAAGCACATCACCGGCTGGAACGACCTGATCAAGCCGGGCATCGGCGTGATCACGCCGAACCCGTTCACCTCGGGCAGCGCCCGCTGGAACATCATGGCCGCCTACGGCGCGCAGCTGAAGGAAGGCAAGACGCCGGCGCAGGCCGAGGAATACCTGAAGGAGCTGTTCCACAACGTCGTCAGCCAGGACAGCTCGGCGCGCAACGCGCTGCAGACGTTCCTCGCCGGGCGCGGGGATGCCTTGATCGACTACGAGGACGAGGCGATCGCCGACGAAAAGAAGGGCGCGGCGATCGAATACATCGTCCCCAGCGCGACGATCCTGATCCAGAACCCGATCGCGGTGCTCAGCGCCGGCAACACGACGGAGTCGCAGAAGTTCGTCAACTACCTGCTCTCCCCAGCCGGGCAGAAGATCTGGGTGGAAAAGGGCTACCGCCCCGTGATCTCCGGGGTGCCCGGGGCTGAAAAATTCCCCACGCCGAAGAGCCTCTTCACGATCTCGAGCCTCGGCGGCTGGAAAACGGTGACCAAGCAGTTCTTCGAACCGGAAACGGGCATCGTCACGAAGATCGAGCAGTCGCTTGGAGTCTCCACTGCCAAATAGCCTGTCCCGCTCCGCGGGGCTGCTCGGCCGGGGCCTGCTCGGCTTATACCTGTCGGTGCTCGTGCTGCTCCCGGTCGCGGCGCTGCTGGCGCAGTCGGCGCAGGGCGGCACGGCGGCCTTCTGGCGCGAGGTCTCAAATCCCGAGGCGCTCGCTGCGATCAAGCTGACGCTGATCGTCTCGGCGATCGTCGTGATCGTGAACGCGATCTTCGGCACGCTGATCGCATGGGTGCTCGTGCGCGACGAATTCCCCGGCAAGAAGATCGTCAACGCGCTGATCGACCTCCCCTTCGCGCTGCCGACGATCGTGATCGGCCTCGTGCTTTTGGCGCTCTACGGCAGCGGCAGCCCGCTCGGGATCGACGTCGCCTTCACGCGCGCCTCGATCGCGCTCGCGCTGCTGTTCGTGACGCTGCCGTTCGTCGTGCGCTCGGTCCAGCCCGTGCTGATCGAGCTCGACCGCTCGATGGAGGAAGCCGCCGCCTCGCTCGGCGCTTCGCCGCTGACGGTGCTGCGGCGGATCGTGCTGCCGGCGCTCACCCCCGCGATCGTCTCCGGCGTGGCGCTCAGCTTCGCGCGCGCAGTCGGCGAGTTCGGCTCGCTCGTGCTGATCACCGGCAACCTCCCGTTCAAGACCGAAGTCGGCTCGGTCTACATCTTCGGCCAGATCCAGGACGAAAACCTGCCGGCGGCGGCGGCCGTCTCAGTCGTGCTCCTGCTCGCGGCGCTGATCGTGCTGGGCTCGCTGGCGCTGGTATCCAAATGGAGGTCGCAGCATGTCCTCTAGCAGGCTCACGGCGCGGGTCGTCGCCCTCGGCTACCTCGCGCTGCTGCTCGTGGCGCCGGTCGTGATGATCTTCTACAGGACCTTCGAACACGGCCTCGCGCCGGTGTGGAGCGCGATCACCGAACCAAACGCGATCCACGCGTTCTGGCTGTCGCTGGAGATCGTCGCGATCGCGGTGCCGCTGAACACGATCTTCGGCGTCGGCATGGCGCTTTTGCTCGAGCGCGGGAAGTTCCGGGGGAAGGTGCTGTTGGGGATGCTGATCGACCTGCCGTTCGCGATCTCCCCGGTCGTCGTCGGGCTGGCGCTGGTGCTCGTCTACGGGAAAACGGGCTGGTTCGGGAACTGGCTGATCGGACACGGGATCCAGATCATCTTCTCCGTGCCGGGGATGGTGATCGCGACCGCCTTCGTCTCCCTGCCGTTCGTCGCGCGCGAGACCACGCCGGTGCTGCGCGAGCTCGGAACCGACGCCGAGCAGGCGGCGGCGACGCTCGGCGCAAGCGGTTGGCAGACGTTCTGGCGGATCACGCTGCCCGCGATCCGCTGGGGAGTCGTCTACGGCGTCGTACTGACGACCGCGCGCGCGCTCGGTGAGTTCGGGGCGGTCAGCGTCGTCTCCGGGCGGATCGAGGGTCAGACGCAGACGCTGCCACTGTACGTCCAGTCCGAGTTCGAGAACTTCAACGTCACCGGCACCTACACCGCCGCCGTCGTGCTCGCACTGCTGGCGCTGACTACCCTCGTACTGATGAACTTGCTGACGCGGCGCACCCGTCGCGGGACGGCAGTCTGAGGATGGCGATCGAGGCCCTCAACGTGGGCAAGCGCTTCGGCGACTTCGTCGCGCTCGACGACGTCTGCGTCCGCGTCGACGACGGCTCGCTCACGGCGCTGCTCGGGCCGAGCGGGAGCGGCAAGTCGACGCTGTTGCGGATCATCGCCGGGCTGGAGACCCCCGACAGCGGCAGCGTCGTGATCGACGGACAAGATGTCACCACCACCCCCGCGCGCAGCCGCGGCGTCGGCTTCGTCTTTCAGCACTACGCCCCCTTCAAGCACATGACCGTGCACGACAACGTCGCCTTCGGGCTGACCGTGCGCAAGCGGCCGAAGGCGGAGATCGGTCCGCGCGTGGAGGAGCTCCTCGGGCTCGTCCGGCTCGACGGCCTCGCCGAGCGCTATCCATCGCAGCTCTCCGGCGGCCAGCTGCAGCGGATGGCGCTGGCCCGGGCGCTGGCGGTGCAGCCGCGGGTGCTGCTGCTCGACGAGCCGTTCGGCGCGCTCGACGCCCAGGTCCGGGGCGAGCTGCGCGAGTGGTTGCGCCGGTTGCACGAGGAAATCCACGTGACGACGATCTTCGTCACCCACGACCAGGAGGAGGCGATGGAGGTCGCGGAGCAGATCGTCGTCATGAACAAAGGCCGGATCGAGCAGGCGGGAACGCCGGAGGAGCTCTACGAGAGTCCGCGCAACGAGTTCGTGATGTCGTTCATCGGCCCCGTCAACCGCATCGGCGACTCCTTCCTGCGCCCTCACGACATCCAGATCCTCGCGGAGGCCGACGGCGACGGCATCGAGGCGCTCGTCCGGCGCGTCGTGCACCTCGGCTTCGAGGTCCGCGTCGAGCTCACCCTCCCCGACGGTCGCGATATCTGGGCCCAGGTCACCCGCGAGACCGCCGAGCAGCTCGAACTCAAAGAGGGCCAGATCCTCCCCGTGCGCCTGCCTCCCCCGCGCGTGTTCGCGGCTTAAGTCCTTAGCCCGGAGTGTGCAGTAACGGCCGCGCCCCCGGGGTGAGCGGGGGCGCGGGAACGTCCGGCTGGGCTTGGAGAATTGGGCTTGCTGAAGTACCGATTCCCGAACTCAGGAGGTTCACCTTGAAGGTGATACGTGATGGACGCCCGGTAACCGTAGAAGTCACGTCGGACGGAGCGGGTTTGGTCTCGCATGCGGGCAGCGCGCTGGTCGCGCAGGTGGCCGACCAACTCGGTCTTACGAGAGCGCTGTCGCTGGGGCTGGCTGGGGTCAAGCGGCGGCGTCGTGGTCATGACCCGGGCAGGGTGATCCGCGATCTCGCGGTGATGCTCGTCGACGGCGGGGAGTGCGTCTCGGACCTCGGTGTGGTCCGTGAGCAGGACGCGCTCTTCGGGCAGGTCGCGTCTGACTCGACAGCGTTTCGTGTGATCGACCGGGTCGCGTCTGAGCCGGGGCTGCTGGATGCCCTCCGTGTCGCGCGCGCGCGCGCCCGGGAGCGGTTCTGGGAGCTTGATGGTGCGCCTGAGCGGTTGACGCTCGATGTCGACGCGACGCTGATCACAGCGCATTCGGAGAAGGAGAAGGCAGCCGGGAACTACAAGGGCGGCTACGGGTTTCACCCGCTGCAGGTCTACCTGGATGAGACCAGGGAGGCGCTCGGCGGCCTCTTGCGGCCCGGGAACGCTGGCTCGAACACCGCCGATGATCATGTGGCGGCGCTGGACTTGGCGCTCGCGCAGATCCCGGCCGAGCATGTCGAGGCACTGGAGATCTTGGTGCGCGCGGACACGGCCGGCGCCACGCATGGTCTCGTTGACTACTGCCGCGACGCGCGGATGCGCTTCTCGGTCGGCTACGAACTCACCGAGAAGGTTCGTAGCGCGATCCTCCAGATCCCCGAGAACGCGTGGGTCCCGGCGCTCGACCAAGATGGCTCGACCCGCAAGAACGGCGAGGTCACAGAGATCACCAGCACGGTCGATCTGTCCGCGTGGCCCGAGGGCTCCAGGCTGATCGTGCGCCGTGAGCGCCCGCACCCCGGAGCGCAGCTGTCGTTCACCGACCACGACGGCTACCGCTTCCAAGCGATCCTCACCGACCAGACCGACCCCGACATCGACGTCTTGGAGTGCCGCCACCGCCAGCACGCGCACGTCGAGGACCGCATCCGTGACGACAAGGACACCGGCCTATCCAAGTTCCCGTTCAAGACGTTTGCGCTCAACGAGGTGTGGCTGGAGATCGTGATGCTCGCGCACGATTTGATCGTCTGGACCCAAACACTCGCCCTTACCGGAGAGCTCGCCAAGGCCGAGCCCAAGCGGCTGCGCTACCAGCTGCTGCACGTCGCCGGGCGACTCGCGTTCTCCGGCCGCCGCTGCAAGCTCCACCTCCAGGACACCTGGCCGTGGGCAGCCGAGCTCCTCGCCGCGTTTCAGAAACTCGAAACGCTTCACGCCGCCACCGGCTGACAACAGCCACCAGCGACCCCCCAACCACCCAGCAGACCACCCGGCCACCCGGCCATGATCACCGCTACCCCGAAACGGGTCCAGCACACGACAACGCTCCCCCAAGAGCGCGTCACAGACAACACCGTCCAACCAGATCACCGATCAACACACCCCAGGCCCGCCAAAAAACGACCCGCAGTCACCCCCACGCACCTACTGCACGATCCGGGTTAGCGCGTTTCCCAGGCTTCCTCTTGCTTGGTCAACGCGATGACGTCCTTCGGCAGCTTTCCGGAGGCGACGTCGGCGACCGTCACGTGCTCGAGCACTTTCCGCAGGTTGGCGCGCAGTGCAACCCAGACCTGCTGCAGGGACTCGGCGGAGTCGCGGTACTCGATCTCCTCCGGCCTTTGCCCGCGGATGCCGACGAGCGGCCCCTCGACCGCGCGGATGATCTGCGCGAGGTTGACCTCGTCGGCCGGATGGGCGAGCCAGTAGCCGCCCTCGGGGCCGCGCTGTGAGCGCACGATCCCGGCCGAGCGCAGCTGCGTGAGGATGTTCTCCAGAAAGGACACCGGGATGTCCTGCGCCTGCGCAAGCTGATCGACCTTCCTCGGTGAGTCCTGGCTGCCGGCGGCCAGCTCGATCGCAGCCCTGACGGCATAATCGGCCTTCGCGGTTACGTGCATCCGATCATTCTCGCGGAAACGGCGGCGGAGGGAACCACGGCCCTCAGGCCGCTTGCCACAGCGCGTCTTCACCGAGCGGACGGCGGACGGCATCCCCCGAGGCGACCAGTTCGATCAACGCCGCCTCGGCGGCGGGCCGATCGGGCGCGTCGTTGCCCTCGGTCAGCAGCGCCGTGACCTCTTGGGTGGTGAGTCCGTCGCCGAAGCGCTGGAGCAACGGCGCGGGCGAGGGCGGCACAGGCTCTCGCGAGAGCGTCGGATCGAGGTTCGCGACGAGCACGTCGTAGGCCTCGACCGGCTGGAAGCCTCCGGCCTCCAGCCGGCGCCCGTCGCGCTCGAAGACGACCGACGGCGCGGTGTAGCGCACGGGGCCGTCCGAGGCGGCGGTCTTACCCTGGAGCTCCGTCGGCGAGCCGGCGGCTGTACGTGACTCGGCGCGGTCGCGCCCGTAGGCCTCGCTGACCTCGGGGGCATCGAGCATCGCGACGATCTCTCGACCACGCAGGCCGGGGACGGCGTCGAGCGCGTCGGCGAGCTGCGTGTCTTCGTCGAGCAGCAATGGCGTTGTGAAGTTCGCAAGCGCCAGCGCGCGGAACACTCGCCACTCGCTCCCGGGATCGAGAATGCGCGCCGCGACGACCGCGCGGCAGGCGCGGGCGGTGGCCGAGATGCGCGCCTTGGGGCTCGGTGAGAAGGGCATCCCGAAGCGACGAAAGCGCAACTGACCGAGCGCCGCGCGCTCCGGGGTGTATCCGCGCGCCTCGTACTGGGAGGCGTCCTCGGTCAGGCCGATCAGCACGAGCCGCCAATCCAATTGCTCGCCGTAGCGCCACTCGATCACGCGCAGCGCCGGGTTGGCCGAGTAGGCCCAGGGACAGGCCGGATCGCTGTAGAGCGTCGCCGCAATCATTGCGGGGACAACTATAGGACGGTAGACCCTCTACGCCGGCGACAGCTGCACGGGGAGCGTCTTCAGCTGGTTGATGAACAGCGACTGCACGAACGCCGGCTTGCCCGCGAGCTCGATCCGCGGGTAGCGCCGGAGCGTCTCCTCGAACAGGATCCTCAGCTCCAGCCGCGCGAGCGCCGTTCCCAGACAGAAGTGTCGCCCGCCGGCGCCGAACGCCTGGTGCTCCTCGCTGCGGCGCAAATCGAAGCGTTCGGGGTTCTCGTGGCGGGTGGCGTCGCGGTTGGAGGAGGCGTACCACATCACAACCTTCTCGCCCTCCTTGATCTGTTGCCCGTGCAGCTCGGTATCGCATGTCGCGGTTCGGCGGAAGTGCGCGAAGGCGGGGAACATCCGCAGCGACTCCTCGACCGCGTTTGGAATCAGCGACGGATCGTCGATCAGTAGTTGCATCTGCTCAGGGTCTTCCATCAAGGCCCGCATGCCGCTGCAGTAGGTCGCCTTTGTCGAGTCGTTCCCGGCGGCCATCAGCAGGAAGAAGCCCATCACGATCTCGTGTTCCTCGAGCCGCTCCCCGTCGATCTCGGCGTGCACGAGCACGCTCGTCAGATCGTCGGTCGGATGCTCCTGACGCGCGGCGATCAGCTTGCGGCAGCGCTCGAAGATCTCCGGCACGTCTTTCTCGACGGCACCCTCGAAGCCGTCGGGGTTGACATCGGGATCGGCGGCGCCGAGCGTCGAGTTCATCAGTTTCGCCCAGACCGCGTCGTCCTGCTCGTCGATCCCCATGAAGCTTCCGATCACCCGCGCGACCACCGGCTGGGCGACATCGGTGACGAGGTCGCACGTATTGCTCCCGTCCAATCTGTCGAGAACCCGGATCGCGATCGCCCGGATCGCGTCCTCGTGGGCGGCGATCCGCTTCGGCGTGAAGCCCGCCTGGAACAGCGCCTTCAGACGGTCGTGCTTGGGCGGGTCCATGCCGATGAACATCGCCTGCGCGAGCTCCAGCGGAAAGCCGGCCGCGGCCACCAGCACGCCGCCGCGTTCGGAGGAGTACGTCTGCCAGTCGCGGCTGACCGTATGCACGTCCTCAGCGGTCGTCACCGACCAGAACCCCGGCTCCTCGGGAAACAGTTCGAAGCTCTCGGTCCAGTGGATCGGGCACTTCTCCCGCATCTCCCTGAACGCCCCGTGCGGCGGACCGTCGGCCCACAGCCCTTCCTCAGTCAGTTCAACATCCTTGATGTCGCGCCCAACCGTCGCCATCTGCCTGAACCTCCGTCCGGGATCGCCGTCGCGGTGCGTCCCGATGCTACTGGCTGGCCGGCCAGGAGGTAGGCGTGAGGGCAGGAAAAGCGGCGGACGGGGGTCGAACCCGCGACCTCAAGCTTGGGAAGCTTGCGCTCTACCAACTGAGCTACCACCGCACGAACCCAGATATTACGCCGCGCGCGCCGACTTGACGCGGCCCGCGCCGACTCTCAGGGAACGTCATAGCTCTACCCTTGGGGGTCGTGCGCCGACGCCTGCTGCCGATCCTCGTCTCGATCCTCGGCGCCTGCCTGGTCGCGCTGCTGATCTACGGCATCTCCCACCAGGCGGCGAGCCGCACGCTCGACGAAGCGGTGCATCAGGGCAAGGATCCCCTCGCGCCCGACGCCGGTCATTCGCTTCCGGGGCTCTCCGGCGCCCACTCCGCTTCGCTCGCGTCGTTCGACGGCAAGGTCGTCGTCCTGAACTTCTGGGCCTCCTGGTGCGAACCCTGCCAGGAAGAGGCGCCCCTGCTCGAGCGCGCCCAAACCCAGCTTCAACACCACGACGCAACCGTGCTCGGCGTGACCTATCTGGACGCCTCCCCCGACTCCGAACGCTTCGTCCGCCAGTACCACCTCACCTACCCCAACCTCCGCGACACGACCGGCGACTTCGCCCACTCCTACGGCACCGACCAGCTCCCGGAGAGCTTCGTGATCGACCGCCAGGGCCACATCGTCGCGATCTCCCGTGGCGAGATCGACCAGGCCTTCCTCAACCGCGCGATCGCGCTCGCGGAGCGCTCGTGAGGCGGACCACGGCAGGTTCTCGAACGGCCCTGCTCGCCCCCGTCCTCGCGCTGCTGCTCGGCTTCTGCCTACTCCCGTCCGTCGCGCTCGGCGTCGGCGCCGGGGACACCAAGGCCCGCACCTCGCTGCCGGTGATCGAGCGCCAGGTGATGTGCGTCACCTGCAAAATCCCGCTCGAGGTCGCCGAGTCGCCGCAGGCCAACCGCGAGCGGGAATTCATCCAGGGTCTGATCGACGAAGGCCAGGACGAAGCGCAGATCAAGCGCTCGCTCGTCGCCCAATACGGCCCGACGGTGCTCGCGCTGCCGAGCGCGCAAGGCTTCGATCTGACCGTCTACCTCGTCCCGCTCGCCGTGTTCCTCGCGCTGCTCGCCACGCTTGCGGTGCTGCTGCCACGCTGGCGCCGCCACGCCCGTGCCCAGGCCGGCAGCGTGCTCGAGGCGCCGCCGCTCGACCCCGCCGCCACCGCCCGCCTGGACGCCGACCTGGCGCGGTTCGACTGAGTATCCGCGCTACATCTCGGCCGGCGCGCTCACCCCGAGCAGAGCCAGGCAGCGGGCAATCGTGCGCTGCGTCGCCACGGACAGCGCGATCCGCAGCGACTCGACCGTCTCGGGCTCGGCGCCGAGCACGCGGCAGTCTCGATAGAAGGCGGTGAAGTCCTGGGCGAGCTGCAGCGCGTAGGCCGTGATCCGGTGCGGCGCGCGCCGCCCGGCCGCCTCCCGCACCTCCCCGGGGAAGGCCAGCAGCTGCTCGATCAGCGCCCGCTCGGCCGTCTGCAAGGGCGGCGCCTGGCCGTCCTCCCCATCCGCCGCGCCGCCCGCGTCCTCCGTATCAACTCCCTCCGCGGCAACGCTCGCCAACGCCCCGCGCACGCGCTCCTCCCCCGCCTTCGCGAGCACGGCGGCGATCCGCGCGTGCGCGTACTGCACGTAGTAGACGGGGTTCTCGCTCGACTGGCTGCGCGCGAGGTCGAGGTCGAGGTCGACCGTCGTCTCGTGCGAGCGCGCCAACAGGTACCAGCGCGCGGCATCCACGCCGATCTCGGTAAGCAGGTCGTCGAGCGTGACGAACTCGCCGGCGCGCTTGGACATCTGGGCGCGCTCGCCACCGCGCATCAGATGCACGAGCTGCATGATCAGCAGCTCCAGGTGCTCGGGGTCGCCGCCGAGCGCCTCGTAGGCGGCCTTCATCCGCGCCACATAACCGTGGTGATCGGCCCCCCAGACATCGATCTGGCGATCGAAGCCGCGCTCGCGCTTGTCCTGGTGATAGGCGATATCCGAGGCGAAATAGGTGTGCTCTCCATTCGAGCGCACAAGCACACGGTCCTTGTCATCGCCGTAGTCGGTGCTGCGCAGCCACAGCGCCCCCTCGGCGCGGTAGGTGTGCCCCTCGCGCTCGAGGAGCTCGAGCGTGTGCGCCACCGGGCTCGGGTCACCTTCGTGCAGCCTGCTCTCGTAGGCCCAGTGGTCGAAGCCCTCGACGTTGAACGCGGCGAGCGACTCCTGCATCGCACCCACCATCACCGCCACGGCCGCGTGTCCCAGCTCCGCCGGCGTGCTCGCCGGCTGGACTGCATCCGTCGTGGTCGACGCCCCCCGGGCCACGACCGTCGAAGGACCATCCGCGAGATGGACCAACTGCTCCACGTAGGCGCCACGGTAGCCGTCCTCGGGCACCTCTTCGCCACGGGCCAGCGCCAGGATCGATTCGCCGAGCTTTGATACCTGCGAGCCGGCGTCGTTGACGTAGAACTCGCGCTCGACCTCGTGGCCATGGAAGGCGAGCAGGCGACCGAGCGCGTCGCCGTAGGCGGCGTTGCGCGCGTGGCCGACGTGCATCGGGCCGGTCGGGTTAGCCGAGACGAACTCGACGAGGATCCGCTCGCGATCCTCCGCGCCATCCGCCCCGAACCCCTCCCCGGCGGCGAGCACCTCCGCGAGCGAGCCGAGGAGCCACCGCTCGGCGAGGAACAGGTTGAGGAAGCCGGGCCCCGCCACCTCGAAGCGCTCGAGGCTCGCGCCGAGGCGCCGCTTGAGCTCCTCCCCGAGACGCTCCGCGACCTCGCGCGGGGGGGCGCCCACGCTCGGCGCCAGCAGCAGCGCGGCGTTCGTCGAATAGTCGCCGAAGTCGGCGCGCGGAGGGCGCTCCAGCACGATCCCGCCGCGTTCGCCGAACTTGCCGGGCGGCTCGCCCGCCAGCTCACCGGCCGCCGACAGCACGGTCTCACGCAGGCCGTCCAACGGCGTCGAGACATCGTTCATGAGGCGTTCCCGAGCGACTCGTTCATCGATCCGTGCTCACCGGTTGCGATACTAGCTGCGTGAACGATCAAGACCCAGGCGCAGAGCGCCACATAAACATCCACCTGTCCCCCGAGATCATGGGGGGCGTATACGCGAACTTCGCCAACGTCAGCCACTCCGACTACGAGTTCACCGTCACCTTCGCACGGGTCGACCACGAGGTCGAGTCCGACGAGGTTCCGGGCGTGGTCGTCTCCCGCGTCAACATCTCCCCGCGCTTCATGCGCGAGCTGATCGACGCGATGGAGGACAACTACTCCAAGTGGCGCACCCGCGAGGGCATCAAGAACCTGCCCGAGTACGGCGGCACGGAGGCTGGATCAGAGGAGGAGTAGGGCGGCGCGTGGGCGAACTGCGACAGCAATGAAGGTCGCCGTCATCTCGGACATCCACGGTAACCGCCAGGCCTTCGAGGCTGTGCTCGACGCGGTCGCGGCGAGCGATGCGTCGGAGCTGTGGTGCCTCGGCGACCTCGTCGGCTACGGCGCCGACCCCGACATCTGCGTGGAGCTCGCGCGCGAGCACGTCGCGGTGTGCCTCGCCGGCAACCACGACCTCGCCGTCGCCGGGGAGATCCCGCTGGACGAGTTCTCCCGCGGGGCGAGCCTCGCAGCGCAGTGGACGAAGGAGGTGATCGCGCCGGAGAATCTCGCCTTCCTCGCCGCGCTGCGCCCCGAGGGCCAGGAGGGACAGGTCGGCCTGTACCACGCCAGCCCGCGCGATCCTGTGTGGGAGTACGTGCTCTCGGCTCTGCTCGCCGAGCTCTGCCTGGATCGCCAGCCCGACCGCATCTGCCTGATCGGCCATTCGCACGTGGCGCTCTCGTTCGTGCGCCACGAGGGCGAGCTCGCCACCGGTGAGCCCCGGCGCGAGGGCGCGCAGCTCGATCTCTCCAGCGGCGAATGGCTGCTGAACCCCGGCAGCGTCGGGCAGCCCCGCGACGGGGATCCGCGTGCTTCCTGGCTGTTGCTCGACCTCGACGGGGAGAGCGCTTCCTTCCGGCGCACCGACTACGACGTCGCCGGCGCCGCCGGGGCGATCCGCGCGGCGCGCCTCCCGGACTCGCTCGCCGAGCGGCTGGAGTACGGTCAATGACCGTGAATCGAGCCAAACCAGCCGGCGAGCGGTCCTCCGCGGGAAGGGCCCGCGGCAATCTGCGCCTGCGGATCCCGCTCGCCGGCCTGCTCGGTGTGAGCGCCGCCCTGCTCGTCGCCTGCGGCGGCTCCGGCAAGGGCCTGATCCCGACCGCCAACGCCGGGCCGCTACAGAGCGACTTCGAAGCCGTCGCCCAGGCCGCGGAGAGCGGCGAAGGGAGCTGCACCGCCACCGAAGCCGCGATCGAGAAAACCGAATCGGACTTCGCGGCATTGCCCGCGACGGTCGACGCGGGCCTGCGCAAGACGCTCAACGTCGGGATCGCGAACCTGAAGCGCCGCGCGCTCGCGCTGTGCGCGCAGCCGCTCCCGCAGTCGACCTCGACGACGAAGACGAGCACCACCCCCACGACGGCCACGAGCACTCAGACGACGCCGACCACAACCACGACCACCCACACCGAAACGAGCCCTACGCCGACAACGCCCACGCCGACGACGCCGACCGCCACCACGCCGGGAGGTGGCACGCCGGCGCCCGGAAGCGGACCCGGTGTGTCAAACGGACCGGGAGGCGGCACCGGCATCGGCGGTGAAAGCGGATCGGAACCCACCCGCCCGGGCGCGGACGGGGCACAGGAAAACGTGAAATGAGCGAGGTGAGAATCGCCGGGCGCTATCGCCTAGAGGGCCGGCTTGGCTTCGGCGGGATGTCCACCGTGCATCTCGCGCTCGACCTGCGCCTCGAGCGCCAGGTGGCGGTCAAGCTGCTCGCCGAGCACCTCGCGGAGGACCCCACATTTGTATCCCGCTTCCAGCGCGAGGCGCAGGCCGCCGCGCGCCTGGTGCACCCGAACATCGTGCAGATCTTCGACTCCGGCCTGGACGAGGCCTCGGGCCGGCACTTCATCGTGATGGAGTACATCGAGGGCCAGTCCTGCGCGGAGATCCTGCGCGACGACGGCTGGCTCGAGGTTGACGAGGCGGTCTCGATCATCGAGCAGGCCTGCGAGGGCCTCGACTACGCGCACCGCCACGGTGTCGTCCATCGCGACGTCAAGCCCGGCAACTTACTCCGCGCGCGCGAGGGCGAGGTCAAGCTCGCCGACTTCGGCATCGCCAAGGCGACCGAGCAGTCCTCGATCACCCAGGTCGGTTCCGTGCTCGGCACCGCCGCCTACCTGGCGCCCGAGCAGGCACGCGGCGAGGAGGCCGGCCCGCCCGCCGACCTGTACGCGCTCGGGGTCGTCGCCTATCAGCTGATCTCCGGGCGCCTGCCCTACGAGGCCACCTCGCTGACCGAGCTCGCGCTCAAGCAGCAGCGCGAGGAGCCGCCGATGCTCGACACGCTCGTCGCCGCCGTCGGGCCCGAGCTTGCCGACGCGGTCGCGATCGCGCTCGCGCTCGACCCTCGCGACCGGTACCAGACCGCCCGCGAGATGGGGAGCGCGATCGACGACGGTTCGCGCGGCATCTCGCCCGGCGAACCAATCGACGGCGCGCGCGGCGGTGGCCCGGAGACCGTGGCGACGAGCCTGCTGGCGACGGCCGGGGCGCGCGAGTCCGAGCGCAGTGGCAGTTCCGCCGCGGGGGCGGTCACCCCCCGGCGGCCGCGGCCTGGGCCACCGCGCCAGCAGGCCCCGGTCGTAGCGCCGAGCGGCGCCTCGGCGAACTCGCCCACCGGGCGTCGGCGCGGGCGCCTGCTACCTGCGATCCTCGTGCTGCTGGCGATCGCCGTCGTGATCGTCGCCGTCGTCGTCGCCACCGCCCCGGCACCGACTAAGGTCGTGCTGCGCAACGTCGTCTACTCCGACGTCCAGCAGGCCTCTTCGGCGCTCAAACAGCTGGTATCGGAAAACACCAAATAACGTCACTCAGCCCTTAGAAGGAAATCCGCCGGCGCGCCATGTGTGGACCACGTCTTCCAAGTCCCCATCTAGAATTCCGGCCCGCAAATCTTTCATCAACCGCGCGAGGAAAGCGAGGTTGTGCATGCTCAGCAGCCGCGCTCCCGTCGGCTCCCCGGCGCGCACCAGGTAGCTGAGGTAGGCGCGCGATAGACCGTCGGCGCAGGCCGGGCACTCGCAGCCCCCCAGCAAGGGTTCCTCAGACTCGCGCCAGCGGGCCTTCTTCAGGTCGACGCGCCAACGGTTCGCCGGGTCGGGGACGAGCGCCGTGCCGTGCCGGCCGAGGCGAGTCGGCATCGCGCAGTCGAACGTGTCGATCCCCAGTTCCACCCCCCTGATCAAGTCATCGACCTCGCCGATCCCGAGCAGGTGCCGCGGCTTGTGTTCGTGCTCGCCACCCAGCTCGCGCGCGGCGTAGCCGACGACCTCGTACATCTGCTCCTTCTCCGCGCCGAGCGAGCCACCGATCGCGATCCCGTCGCACGCGCTCGCGGCAACCGTCTGCGTCGACTCACGCCGCAGGTCCTCGTAGACGCCACCCTGGACGATCCCGTAGACGAGCTGGCCCGGCGGCCCGTGCTCGGCGTGCCAGCGCAGACAGCGCTCCAGCCAGCGGTGCGTGCGCTCGGTCGAGCGCTGCGTGTAGTCGCGGTCGACGTTGAACGGCGTGCACTCGTCGAACACGAGCGCGAGGTCGGAACCGAGCGCCGCCTGCGTCGCCATCGAGCCCTCGGGCGAGAGGAATCGCTCGCGGCCATCGACGTAGGAGCGAAAGCGCACCCCGTCCTCCTCGATCGCGAGGATCGCCCCCTCGCGCTCAACACCCGCGCCGCCAGCGCGGGTGCGACGGGAGGACTTGATCTCCTCGGCGACCGTCCCGTGGCCCATCGAGAACACCTGAAAGCCACCGGAGTCGGTCACGATTGGTCCGTCCCAGCCCATGAACTTGCCCATCCCGCCGAAGCGCTCGATCAGCTCCGGGCCTGGATTCAGCAATAAATGGAAGGTGTTCCCAAGCACCATCTCGTAGCCCAGCGCCGCCACCTCCGCCGGTAAGAGGCCCTTCACCGTCGCCTTCGTCGCGAGCGGCACGAAGGCCGGTGTGCGAACATCGCCGTGCGCCGTCGCGAGCACTCCGGCGCGGGCATTTGAGCCCCCGTCGCGTCCCTCGATCGTAAAAGCAGCCATCGCTGCGGCATCCTAAGGGTCTTCCCCTCGCCTCCTGAGACCTACCTCAATGCTCGCGGCCCTCGTCAACGTCACCCACCTCGTCGAAGTCTCCGGCTACCCGCTGCTGTTCGTGCTCGTGATGTCCGAGTCGGCCGGGGTGCCGATCCCGGGCGAGACGGCCCTGATCACCGCCGCGGTGCTCGCCTCCGGCGGCAAGCTCAAAATCGAGCTCGTGATCCCGCTTGCGGCCGCCGCCGCGATCGTCGGCGACAACATCGGCTATCTGATCGGGCGTAAGGGCGGACGCTGGCTGCTCGAACGTCCCGGCCGCTTTCAGCGCCAGCGCCGGGACGTGCTCGAGACGGGGGAACCGTTCTTCGAGCGCCACGGCCCGAAGGCCGTGTTCTTCGGGCGCTTCATCCTCGGCCTGCGTGTCTGGGCCTCGTGGCTGGCCGGCGCGACGCACATGCGCTGGCGCTCGTTCTTCTTCTGGAACGCGCTCGGCGGGATCTGCTGGGCCACCGCGATCGGCCTGCTCGCCTACCTGCTCGGACACTCCGCCGGCAAAGCGATCGAGGCGTTCGGCATCTACGGGCTGGTGGCGGTCGTGCTCGCAATCGTGAGCACGTTCTTCATGCACCGCCGCCATCGCCGGCGTAGTCAGTAGCTCAGCAGCTGCTGCCGCAGGGCGCGATCCGATCCCACAGATCCGCCAGCGCGCTCAGCTCGCTCTCGGAGAAGCGCGAGAAGAAATGCTCTCTGACGACCGCCAGGTGCGTGCCGCGCGCTTCCGCCAGGCGCTCGCGTCCCAGCTCCGTCAGGCAGGCGTAGGAGCCGCGCGCGTCGTGGTCACACGAGCAGCGCTCCAGCAACTCATCGCGCTCCAGCCGGTCGACCAGGCGCGTGAGGCCGCTGCGTGACAGCTGTGCGCGTTCGGCGAGGTCGCACATCCGCATCCGCCCTCCGCTCGCGTCCTGCAGGTGCTGCAGCACCTCATACGAGGTCATCGGCAGCCCATGCGCCTGCTCCAGCTCGGCGTCGAGCCGCTTGGCCAGGCACGCGTGCGCTCGCAGCAGGCCACGCCAGGCGCGTACCTCTCCCTCGCTTAGAGACTCCTCCCCGGAAGGGATCTTGACGGCGGTCGCGGTCGACATGATGGCGCTCGATACGTAAGTCCTACTTCCCCGAACATAGCAGCGTCGGCGCCACTTTCCCGCCCTCCAGGGCGGCTCGGGGTCGATCCTCGACCGGCCCTAGGACGGCTTCGTCGCCCGCCACGCCCACCACATCATCAGCGGCTGCAGCGGCAGCCGCGCATACAGCGCCCAGGCCGGGATCTTCCCGAACTTCGCCGGGTTGCGAGCCATGTGAAGGTTCGCCGGGAATACCGCCGCGAGCAGCGCGATCAGGCCGAAGCCCGCCAGCCGGCGCGTCCGCGGCAGGAGTACCCCTACCCCACCCGCGACCTCGGCCACGCCGCTGACCCGCACGAGCATCTCCGGGTCGCCCAAACCCGGCGGCACGATCCGCTTGTAGACGCCTGGAATCACGAAGTGATTCACGCCGGAGCCGATAAAGAAGGCTGCCAGCGCCCTCCGCGAAGAATTCATCTCGTCGTCCTTTCGATCAAAGAATGTCCGGTCATCTCCTGTGGCTGGGGCACCTCCAGCAGATCCAACACCGTCGGCGCGACGTCCGCCAGGATCCCGTCGCCCGCCCTCAGCTTCAGCCCCGGCACGGTCACGATCAGCGGTACCTCGTTCAGCGAATGCGCCGTATTCGGGCTGCCGTCGGGCTCGAGCATGTGATCTGCGTTCCCGTGGTCGGCGGTCACGACGCACGCGCCACCGCGCTCGTGCACCGCCGCCACCACCTCGCCGAGGCACTCGTCGACCGTCTCGATCGCCGTCACCGCCGCCTCGATCACGCCCGTGTGACCGACCATGTCGGCGTTCGCGAAGTTGATGATCCCGAAGCGATAGGAGCCGCCCGCGCCGTCTCCCTCACCGGCCCCGTCCGTCCGCCAGGCCTCGGTGAACGCCGCCGCGGCGGCGCGCGCGCTCATCTGCGGCTTGTGGTCGTAGGTCGGCACGTCCCGCGGCGAATCGACCAGCGCCCGCCGCTCGCCCTGCAGCGGTGTCTCCTCGCCGCCGTTGAAGAAGTACGTCACGTGCGGATACTTCTCCGTCTCGGCCACGTGTAGCTGTCGCGCGCCGGCGGCCGCCAGCGCGCGACCGAGCGTCGTCCGCGGCCGCTCCGGCGGGAACGCGACCGGGTAGGGCCAGCCCTCCTCGTACTCGGTCAGCGTCGCGTATCGCCGCAGGGGCACGCCGCCATCGCGATCGAACTCGGCGAACTGCGGCTCGGCGAGGGCGCGGGTCAGCTCGCGCATGCGGTCGGGGCGGAAGTTGAACGCGATCACGCTGTCGCCGAGCCTGATTCGCGCGTCGTCCCCGGCGATGAGCGTCGGCTCGACGAACTCGTCCGTCTCCCCCCGCTCGTAGGCCGCCGCGACGGCCTCCTCTCCGCTGGCGGCGGGAATCGATCCCGCCCGCCCGCGACCGTGGACGAGCAGCTCATATGCGCGTTGCACGCGGTCCCAGCGCCGATCGCGGTCCATCGCCCAGTAGCGGCCGACGACCGAGCCGACGCGCGCGCCCTCGACCGCGTCCAGCGCGGCGAGGAAGCCGGCGCCCGCGTGCGGCAGCGTGTCGCGCCCATCGGTGAACGCATGCACGATCACATCTTTCTGCTCACCGGCGCCTTCGGTATCGGCGTGTTCACGGGCGCACGCGATCAGCGTGAGCAGATGGTCGAGCGAGGAGTGCACGCCGCCGTCGGAGACGAGTCCGATCAGGTGCACCCGCTCGGTGTCCTCGAGCGCGGCTCGCAGCACGGGGTTGGCAGCGAACGTCCCGTCCCCGATCGCGTCATTGATCCGCACGAGATCCTGGCGCACGACCGACCCGGCGCCGAGGTTCAGGTGCCCGACCTCGCTGTTGCCCATCTGCCCGTCCGGCAGCCCCACGGCGCGCCCACACGCGGTCAGCGTCGTATGCGGATAGGCCTCCCACAGCTCGTCGAATACAGGCGTGCGCGCCAGCGATACGGCGTTGCCGGGACCGGGCTCGGCGAGCCCCCAGCCGTCGAGCACGATCAGGCAGACGCTCGGAGCCGGCAGGCCGTCTGGACCGGCGGGCAGGGTCATCGATCCAGCTGCTGCACACGCCGGCTCACGCGGCGGTGACAATCTGGGCGAAGGAATCCGCCTCGAGGCTCGCCCCGCCGACGAGCGCGCCGTCGATGTCCGGGAGCGCGAGCAGCTCGGCCGCGTTCTCGGGCTTGACCGAGCCGCCGTAGAGGATCCGCACGCGCTCCGCCGCCTGCCTGTCGCGGTCGCCGACGAGCGCACGCACGAACGCGACCGCCTCCTGCGCCTGCTCGGGGCTGGCGACACGGCCGGTGCCGATCGCCCAGATCGGCTCGTAGGCGATCGTCACCTCGGTCAGGCGCTCATCGGCGATCCCCGCGAGCCCGTCTCGAACCTGCTGGCGCAGCTTGCGCTGCGTTTCGTCTCCGTCGCGCTCCTCCTCGGTCTCCCCCACGCACAGGATCGGCCGCAGCCCGGCCGCGAGCGCCGCCGGCACCTTCAGCGCGAGCGCCCGGTCGGTCTCGCCGAAGCATGCCCGCCGCTCGGAGTGTCCGAGCACGACGCCCTGCACGCCCACGTCGCTGAGCATCACGGGGGAGATCTCCCCCGTGTAGGCGCCCTCGGGCTCGTGATGCATGTTCTGCGCGTAGACCTCCACGCGCGAGCCCCGGGCGCTGTCGACCATTGCCCGCAAGTCCGTGAACGGCACGCAGATCGCAACCTCGACGTTCTCCACCGAGGAGACGAGCGGCAGCAGCGCCTGGATGTAGTCCTCGGCCTCAGACTCCGTCTTGTACATCTTCCAGTTGCCCGCGACGAGCGGTGTGCGCGCGCTCACGCGACACCGGCCCCCTGCAGCGCGCTCACGCCGGGCAGGACCCGACCCTCGACGAGCTCGAGCGTCGCGCCGCCACCGGTGGACAGGTGGTCCACCGTCCCCTCCAGCCCGAATTGGGCCAGCGCCGCAGCCGAGTCCCCGCCGCCCACGACCGTCAGGCCAGGCGCGTTCGCCACGGCCTCCGCCACCGCCCGGGTGCCCGCCGCGAACGGCTCCAGCTCGAAAGCGCCCATCGGACCGTTCCAGAACACCGTCCCCGCGCTCGCGATCACGCCGGCGTAGCGCTGCACCGTCTTGGGTCCGATGTCCAACCCCATCCAGCCCTCCGGCACCTCCACCCCGTCCAGCACGCGATGGTTCGCGTCCGCCGCGAAGCGCTCGCCGATCACGAGGTCGTTCGGCACCAGCAGTCGCGCTCGTCCAGGCTGCGGGTCGTGGCTGTCGCTTGCCCGCTGCAGGGCGCTGCGCGCGTGCTCGACGTCCTCGTCGTCACACAGCGACTTGCCCACGGCGTGCCCCTGCGCGCACAGGAACGGGAAGCACATCGCGCCGCCGATCATCACGACGTCGGCCACTTCCAGGAAGCGCTCGATCACCGCGATCTTGTCGGCCACCTTCGCGCCGCCCACGATCGCCACCAGCGGGTGCCGAGGATGCTCGAGGATCCCCGTGAGCGTCTTGACCTCCCGTTCCAGCAGCCGTCCGGCCGCGCTCGGCAGCAGGTGCGTGATGCCCTCCGTGCTCGCGTGCGCACGGTGGGCCACGCCGAACGCGTCGTTGACGTAGAGATCCGCCAGTGCCGCCAGCGCTCGCGCGAGCTCGGGATCGTTGCTCGTCTCGCCGGGCTCGAAGCGCAGGTTCTCGAGCACCAGGATGTCTCCCTCCTCCAACTCCTCCGCGAGCGCCGTCACCTCATCGCCGATCACCGCCGGGGCCAGCGTCACCTTCGCGCCGGTCAGCTCGCGCAGGCGATCGGCCACCGGCGCCAGTGACAGCTCCGCCACGCGCTTGCCCTCCGGCCGCCCCAGATGCGAGATCAGCACCAGCCTCGCCCCACCCGCGCGCAGCTCTTCGATCGTCGCCAGCGCCGCCGCGATGCGCGTGTCGTCGCTCACGAGCGGCACGCCGCCGGCTTCCGCCTGAGCGTCGGTCCCGGCGGCCAGCGGGACGTTGAAATCGACCCGCACGAGCACCCGCTTGCCGTGCAAGTCGAGGTCGTCGAGGCTCCTCATCGGCTAGAGCACCCTCTGCACGAGGTCCACGAGACGGTTCGAATAGCCCCACTCGTTGTCGTACCAGGCGACGACCTTCAACATCGTGCCGTCGATCACGGCCGTCAGCTGCGAGTCGACGATCGAGGAGAACGGCGAGGAGACGATGTCGCTGGAAACGATCGGGTCCTCGGTGTAGGCCATGATGCCCTGCAGCGGCCCGCTCTCCGCGGCCGCTTTCAACGCGCCGTTGACCTCCTCGACGCTCGTCTCGCGCGCGCACTCGACCGTCAGGTCGACGACCGAACCGGTCGGCACGGGGGCGCGCACGGCGAAGCCGTTCAGCTTGCCCTGCAGCGCCGGGATCACCAGCCCGATCGCCTTCGCCGCCCCTGTCGAGGCGGGGATCAGGTTGATCGCGGCGGCGCGCGCGCGGCGCAGGTCTTTGTGGGGCATGTCCTGCAGGCGCTGGTCGGCCGTGTAGGCGTGGATCGTCGTCATCAGGCCGTGCCTGACGCCGACCGTGTCGTTGACGACCTTCGCGACCGGGCCCAGGCAGTTGGTCGTGCAGGAGGCGTTGGAGATCACGTCGTGGGCGTCGCGGTCGTAGACCTCGTCGAAGTTCACCCCGAGCACGACGGTCGCGTCGGGATCGCTCGCCGGCGCGGAGATCACCACCTTCTTGGCGCCGCCCGCGAGGTGCTTGGCGGCGCTTGCGCGGTCGGTGAACAGGCCGGTCGACTCGATCACCACGTCAACTCCCAGATCCCCCCACGGCAGCGCGCCCGGATCGCGCTCGGCGAACACCTTCAGCTCCCGCCCGTCGACCTCAAGCGCGCCCTCGCCGACGCTCACCGTGCCGGGGTAGGGCCCGAGGATCGAGTCGTACTTGAGCAGATGTGCGAGCGTCTTCGCGTCGGTCAGGTCGTTGACCGCCACCCACTCGATCGCATCTGCATCGCTGCCCGCCAAGACCCGCGCCTGAGCGGCGCGAAACGCGTTCCGGCCGATCCGGCCGAACCCGTTGATTCCCACCCGTACCGACATTCTCCACGGCCTCCGTGAGCGAAAAATGAACAAATGCCGGGCCTCAGGAGTACCTCCCCATGGCCCGGCCGTGCTCAGCGAAGGCTATCAGCGAGCCCCGTTTTTCAGTCCAGAGGTCCCATTCTTAAGCCCAGGAGCGGCCCTCCCCCGGCGATCTGCGTGTCGGGGACAGGCGCTTAGGACTCGCGCGAGCGCTTGTCGATGTCGCGGTGGGCGACCGCCACGTCGAGATCCTCGTGGTCTCGATAGCGCTCGGCCAGATGGCGCGCGATCGCAACCGAGCGGTGGCGCCCACCGGTGCAGCCGATCGCGATCACGAGGTGCGCCTTGCCCTCCGCGACGTACTGGGGCAGCAGGAAATCGAGCAGCGGATGCAGACGCTCGTACAACTCCTGGAGGCGACCGTCGCGCGCGACGTACTCGACCACACGCTCGTCGTTGCCGGTCAGCTCGCGCAGCTCGGGCACATAGTGCGGGTTGGGCAGGAAGCGCACGTCGAGCGCCACGTCCTCCTCGCGCGGGGGTCCGTGCTTGAAGCCGAAGCTCATGAACGTCACCGCCAGCTTGCCACCCCGCTGGCGAGGCAGGAACTCGTCGGCGATCTTCCCGCGGAGCATCGCCGCGGACATGCCCGTCGTGTCGATCACGAGGTCGGCGCGGCTGCGCAACGGCTCCAGCAGCGCGCGCTCGGCGGCGACGCCAGCCGAGACGCTGCCCTCGGGCGCCAGCGGGTGGCGCCGGCGGGTCTCCTTGTAGCGCGTCACGAGCGTCTGCTCGGCCGCTTCGAGGAACAGCACGTGATGGTCGACGCCGAGCGCGTCGAGGTCGTCTACGACCGCGCGCAGCGCCTCGAAGTAGACGCCCCCACGGACGTCGGAGACGACCGCCGCGCGCTCGACCTTCGAGCCCTCGTGCATGAACAGCTCGACCAGCGAGCGGATCATCTCCGGGGGTAGGTTGTCGACGCAGAAGTAGCCCGCGTCCTCGAACACGTTCATCGCGGTCGACTTGCCCGCGCCGGAGAAGCCCGTGATCACGACGACATCCTTCAGACGTGACTCGTTCGCGGCCATCTCGCTCATTGTGCCGGTAATCACCGACGGCGGTGTTACCCGGCTCTGTGCAGGTGCCCGTGCAGTTCGCGCGCGACCTTTGCGGGCAGGCCGGGCACGGCCTGGAGCTCCTCGCGCGAGGCCGCAACGACCGCGTCCGGGGAGCCGAAGTGCGCGAGCAGGGCACGCTTGCGCGCGGGGCCGACGCCGGGCAGCTCGTCGAGCAGCGAACTCGTCATCGCGCGATCGCGCCGCGAGCGGTGGTGCGTGATCGCGAAGCGGTGCGCCTCGTCGCGCACGCGCTGCAAGAGCTGCAGCTCGGGGGTCGAGTGATCGAGCACCAGTGGAGCGGAGCGCCCGGGGATGAACACCTCCTCGATCCGCTTCGCGAGCGAGACGACGGCGACGCCGCGCTCGCGAAAGCCGCGCAGCGGGCCGAGGCCGGCCGCGAGCTGGCCCTTGCCGCCATCGATCACGACCAGATTCGGGAGTGCCGCGAAGCTCGCGTTGTACTCGGGGTCGTGCGGTGAGATGTCGGCCTGGCGCTCCCACTGGGCGAAGCGCCGGCCGAGCACCTCGGCCATCGCAGCGTAGTCGTCGGAGCTGTCTTCAAGCGTTCGGATCGTGAAGCGGCGGTAGTCGGACTTCTTCGGCGCACCGCCCTCGAACACGACCATCGAGGCGACCGTCTGCGTGCCGCCGAGGTGCGAGATGTCGAAGCACTCGATCCTGATCGGCGGCGCGTCGAGTCCCAGCGCGAGCTGCAGCCCCTCGAGCGCCTCGACGCGGCTGGAGCGGCGGCGCTCGGCGCGTAGGCGCTCCTCGTCGAGCGCCAAACGCGCGTTGCGCTCTGCCAGCTCGAGGATCCTGCGCTTCTCGCCGCGCTCGGCCGCGCGCAGCTCGACCGGCCCGCCGCGCCGCTGTGCGAGTGCCTCGGCGAGCGCCGCCTCGACGCCATCCTCGACGAGCTCGCGCTGCACGATCAGCAGCGGCGGGATCGAGATGTGCGAGGCGTAGAACTGGAGCATGAACTCCTCCGCCACCTCTGTCACGTCCCGCTCGGTCTCGTTCGACAGATAGAACGACTGACGGTCCGAGAGCACCCCGTCGCGCACCTGGAAGACCTGCGCGTTGGCCTCGCGCCCGTCGACCGCGACCGCCACCGCGTCGAGCGTGCCCACCGACTCGTTCGCGACCCGGCGGCGCTCCAGCAGCGAGTGCACCGCGCGCAGCCGGTTGCGCTCGAGCGTCGCCTGCTCGAACTCCTCCGCCGCCGCCGCGGCGCGCATGCGCTGCTCGAGATCGCGCTCGATCGTGCGAAAGCGCCCCGATAGGAAATCGATCACGCCGTCGATCCCACGGCGGTAGTCCTCCTTGGATACGTACCCCACGCAGGGCGCCTCGCAGCGCTTGATGTAGTAGTCCAGGCACGGGCTGCCGCTGCGCCGCCCCGGCTCGGGGCCTGTGCAGGAACGGAACATGAACACCTTCGCGAGCACCTCCAGCGTGCTGCGCACGCGCTTCGCGCTCGAATACGGGCCGAAGTAGGCCCGGCCCGGACGGTGGCGCTCGCGGGTGAAGTAGACCCGTGGGTAGTCCTCGTCGAGCGAGATCGCGATAAACGGATAGGACTTGTCGTCGCGCAGGCGGATGTTGAAGCGCGGCCGGTACTGCTTGATGAAGCCCTGCTCGGCGAGCAGGGCCTCCGCCTCACTGCCCACGACCACGCACTCGATCCGCTCCACGCTCGCCACCATCTCCTCGTGGCCGGGAGAATTCGTTCCCCGCCCACCCCCCTGCGCCTTGGCGAAGTGCGATGCGACCCGCTTGCGGATCGACTTCGCCTTGCCGACGTAGATCACGCGACCCTTCGCGTCGCGGAACAGATACACGCCGGGCTGGTCGGGCAGGCTTTTGCGTTGCTCGGCGAGTCTCAATACGCGCGCCAGTGGCGGTAGACCTCGAGCAGCGTGTAGAGGATGAAGCCGGCCAGCGCAAACCAGACGAGCTCGCCGATACCCGTCTGCCACATGCGCACGCGGGCCATGTAGGCGAACACCGCGCCCGCGATCCCGCCGTAGAGCAGCCCGCGATGACGATCGCCGAGGCTGTGCAGGGCGACGCGGTATTCGCGGTAGCCGCGCAGGCCGAGATAGCCGATCCCGATTCCGAAGGCGACCCAGAGCAGCCCTTCGAACGTGTTCGCGGCGCGCCCGGCGCCCGGGAGGAAGTAGACCGCGGCGGCGATCAGCACGATGATCGCGACGTTGCGCGCGGTCTTCAGGCTGTCCATGCGAGCCAGTCTAGGTCAGTCAACGAGTGCCTCCAACCGCGTGTACGCCTCCTCGACGGCGCGCCGCGCGGCGGTGTGACGGGCCTCGGACTTGGCGGACTCGTACTGCGTCGTCCACGCCGCGGGGTCGGCCAGCTCGTCCTCCAGCGCGCGCATCGCGGCCTCGGCCTGCTCGACTGCGCGCTCGGCCTGCTCTTGCGCGGTCAGACGGTTCTTCGACGGGCCCTTCGGCTTGGGCTTCGCCTTGGGTTTGGCCGGTGCCGGCGCCTCGATCGGCGCGTTCGCGTGCTGCGCCGCCGGGCGCTGCGTCTCGGCGGCGCCGGCCCCGTTGGACGAACCCACGACCGCCCCGTTCGCACTCCCGACTCCCGACCCCGCCCGTCGCTCTTCGCGCACCCGCACATACTCCGGCCAGCCGCCCTCGTAGCTGCGCAGCGCGCGGTCCTCGACGGCGACGGTGCGCGTGCCGACCGCGTCGAGCAGCGCCCGATCGTGGGAGACGAGCAGGATCGCGCCTGGAAACGCGCGCAGCGCGTCCTCGAGGGCCTCGCGTGACTCGATGTCGAGGTGGTTCGTGGGCTCGTCGAGGATCAGCACGTTGGGCGTCTTCGCGGCGCCGACGAGCACGGCCAGCGACAGCCGCCGGCGCTCGCCGCCGGAGAGGCCGTCGAGCGGTTTCTCGGCCTCCTCGCCGGAGAACAGGAAGCGCCCGAGCAGCGCCCGCGCCTTGTTCGGCGCCAGCCCCGTCGCGCGCGCTGCCGCCTCGAGCACGCTCTGGCCGGGATGCCCGCCGGCGCCGAGCTCCTCGGCGTGCTGGGAGAGGTAGCCGAGCGTGACGTTGTGCCCGGTGCTGAGCCTGCCCGCCGCGAGCGGCCGGCGCCCGGCGAGCGTCTCGATCAAAGTCGTCTTGCCGGTGCCGTTGGGCCCGACGAGGGAGACGTGCTCGCCGCGCTCGAGCCACAGCTCGGCGTGCTCGAGCAGCGTGATCGCCGGCTTCCCGACCTCGACACTCCCATCCAGCAGCTCGAAAATCACCCGCCCCGAGCGCTCCGGCGCGGAGAACTCGAACTCCAACCCCTTCCCATCGCGCGGATCCCGCTCGATTCGCTCGATCTTCGACAGCCGCTTCACGCGCGACTGCGCCTGGCGCGCCTTCGTGGCCTTCGCGCGGAAGCGCTCGATGAAGCGCTCCATCCGCTCGATCTCGGCCTGCTGCTTATCGATCGCCTTGCCGAGCGCCATCTCCCGCGCGGCCTGCTCGCGGCGCCACTGGTGCCAGGTGCCCGAGAAGAAGCGACTCCGACCGGCCTCCAGCTCCAGGACGGCCGTGCCGACGGCCTCGAGGAACCAGCGGTCGTGCGCGACCAGGACGATCGCCGAGTCGAGTCCTACAAGCGTCTGCTCCAACCACTCCAGCGACTCGATGTCGAGGTGGTTGGTGGGCTCGTCGAGCAGCAGGACGTCCGCTGAGGTGGCGAGCGCGCGGGCCAGCGAAGCGCGCGTGAGCTGACCGCCCGAGAACGTGTCGAGGCCGCGGTCGAGGTCGTCCTCGCGGAAGCCCAGCCCGCGGGCCATCGCGGTTGCGCGGTCGCGCCACAGGTAGCCGCCGCGCGCCTCCAGCCGTGCCTGCGCACGCGAGTAGCGGGCGAGCAGCGCCTCGCCTGAGGCCCCCTCGGCCATGAGCCGCTCGAGCTCGGCCAGCTCGGCCTCGATCGCGAGCTCCTCGACGCAGCCCGAGAGCACGTACTCGCGCAGCGGCCGGCCGCGGTCGCGCGGTGGGCGCTGGTCGTGGAGCATGATCCGCGCGCCCTTCGCGAGACTGAGCTCGCCGCGATCGATCGACTCCTCGCCGGAGAGCATTCGCAGGAGCGTGGTCTTGCCCGCGCCGTTGCGTCCGGCGATCGTCATGCGCGTGCGGGGCTCGAGCTTGAACGAGACGCCGCGCAGGAGCGGCTGTCCCGCCATGTCCTTGTGCAGGTCGGATGCGATCAGTACGGCCATCGGCTGCTGATGGTAGGCGCCCGACCCCGGAACACCGAAGACATCCGCGGCAGCCGATCCGGCGACCGTCCGGCAAAGCGCCCGCAGCCTTCGGTAGGATCCAGCGCGCGATGCGTCGCCTGCTGACCACCTTTACCTCCGCGATCCTGCTGCTGCTCGTGCTCGCGCCGGTGGCGCTGGCCGAAACCGAAAACGACGGTCGCGGCTTCTACGGCGCGACCAATGACAAGGTCGTAACGAATGCCGGCTTCATCCTGATCATCTTCTTCCCGACGTTCGTGTTCGTGATGAGCATGCTCCAGAAACATCTGGACAAGCGCAAGGAAGCACGGAAAGCCGCGCAGAAGGCGCACGCTGGCAACGCCCAGTGGCGCGGCGGCTGGTAGCACCCACGGGTCCCGGCCAAGGGCGATGAGCGAACCCGCCTCCGACGCCGTCCGCTACGAGCGCACGGGCGCGGCGGCGCTGATCACGATCGACCGCCAGGAGCGCAGAAACGCGGTCGACGGTCCGACGGCTGAGGCATTGCACGAGGCGTACACGCGCTTCGAGTCCGACGACGAGGCGCGCGTGCTCGTACTCACCGGCGCCGGGGACACGGCCTTCTGCGCCGGCGCCGACCTGAAGGCGACCGAGACGTTCGCCGGCCGGCTGATGGCCCCCGAGGGCCCGATGGGCTTCACGCGCCTGACGCCGACGAAGCCGACGATCGCCGCGATCTCCGGCTTCGCTCTCGCGGGCGGCCTGGAGCTGGCACTGTGGTGCGATCTGCGGATCGCGACCGCGGGCTCGACGCTCGGCTACCCCGAGCGCCGCTGGGGCGTACCGCTGATCGATGGCGGCACCCAGCGTCTGCCGCGGATCGTCGGGCTGGGACGCGCGCTCGACCTGATCCTCACGGGGCGGATGATCGACGCCGGGGAGGCGCTCGCGATCGGCCTGCTGACCGAGGTCGTCCCGCGGGGCGCGCACCTGGAGCGCGCGCTCGAGCTGGCGGAGGGACTGGCGCGCTTCCCGCAGGAGACAATGCTCGCCGATCGCCGCGCCGCGATCGAGGGGCTGGGGATGACGCTCGCGGAGGGACTCGCGCTGGAGGCGAAGGCCGGTCCGGAGGTGTTCGCGGCGGGTCAGCGAGGCGCGCAGCGCTTCGCGGCCGGCGAGGGTCGTGGCGGCGCCGGCGCCGGCGCGTAGGCCTCGAGCCGCGCGAGCTGCGCATAGACCCGACCCGCCAACCAAGCCGAGAAACACCAGCACCTATATCCTCGACTCCTAGATGGCCTACTTCGTCACAGGAGCAACCGGCTTCATCGGACGCCGCCTCGTCGAGTTACTGCTCGAGAAGCGCCAGGGCAAGGTGTACGTGCTCGTGCGCGCGGGCTCGACGGGCAGGCTCGATGACCTGGTCGAGCGCTGGGGCGCGCTGCTCGGGGTCGCGGCCGCGAAGCGTGTGCAGCCGGTGATCGGCGACCTGCGCCGGCCGCTCTTGGGCGTGGAGGCCGAGCAGACCGCGGAGCTGCGGGGCAAGATCCAGCACTTCTTCCACCTCGCCGCGATCTACGACATGACCGCGCCGGCCGAGCAGAACACGGCGACGAACGTCGGCGGCACGACACACGCGGTGGAGCTGGCGCGGGCGCTCGAGGTCAAACGCCTGCACCACGTCTCCTCGATCGCGGTCGCGGGCGAGTACAGGGGACGTTTCGGCGAGGAGATGTTCGACGAGGGGCAGAAGCTGCCGTCGCCCTATCACCGCACGAAGTTCGAGTCCGAGCGGATCGTGCGCGAGCAGCCGTATGTGCCCTGGCGCGTGTACCGGCCGGGGGTCGTGGTCGGAGACTCGAAGACCGGCGAGATGGACAAGGTCGACGGGCCGTACTACTTCTTCAAGGCGATCCAGCGCACACGCGGACTGATCCCCGAGTGGGTACCGCTCGTGGGGCTCGACCTCGGCAAGACGAACGTCGTACCGGTCGACTGGGTCGCGGGCGCGCTCGACCACATCGCGCACGAGCCCGACCTCGACGGCCGCGCCTTCCACCTGACCGATCCCCGGGGGCAGAAAGTCGACGAGCTGTACAACGAGTTCGCGTCCGCCGCGCACGCACCGAAGGTCGCCGTCAGCGTCGACAAACGGCTGACGGACCTCGTCCCGAAGTGGCCCCTGAAGCTGGCGCTGGCACTGCCGCCGCTGCACCAGGCGCAGAGCATCACGCTGCGCGAGCTCGGGATCCCGGGAGAGGTGATCGAGCACATGGAGCTGAAGCCGGAGTTCGACACACGCGAGGCCGGTAGAGCGCTGCAGGGCTCGGCGCTGGAGAGCCCGCCGCCGCTGCACGACTACGCGCCCAGGCTGTGGGACTACTGGGAGCGCGAGATGGACACAGGCGTCACGCACGGGCGCTCGCTGCAGGAGGAGCTGGCCGGCAAGCACGTGCTGATCACGGGCGCCTCCTCGGGGATCGGCTGGGCGGCGGCGCTGAAAGTCGCGGCGGCAGGTGGGGTGCCGCTGCTGGTCGCGCGGAACGTCGAGAAGCTCGAGGAGCTGCGCGCGGAGATCGTCGCGGGCGGCGGCACCGCGTACGTCTACGCCGCGGATCTAGCGGACATGGAGTCGGTCGACCGGCTGGTCGAGCGGGTGCTGGCCGATCACCGCAACGTGGACATGCTCGTGAACAACGCGGGTCGCTCGATCCGGCGCTCGATCGCGCTGAGCTACGACCGCTTTCACGATTTCGAACGGACGATGCAGCTGAACTACTTCGGCGCGGTCAAGCTGATCATCGGGCTGATGGGACACATGCGCGAGCGCGGGAAGGGCCACATCGTGAACATCTCCTCGATCGGCGTGCAGACCAACCCACCGCGCTTCTCCGCGTACGTCGCCTCGAAGGCCGCGCTCGATGCGTTCACACGGGTCGTCTCCAGCGAGGTGATCGGCGACGGGGTGACGTTCACGACGATCCACATGCCGCTCGTGCGCACGCCGATGATCGCGCCGACGAAAATGTACGACGCGTTCCCCGCGATCACGCCGGAGGAGGCGGGCGACATGATCTGCGAGGCGCTGCGCACGCGTCCGAAGCACATGGGCACGCGGCTGGGCACGTTCGGCGAGGTGGCGTATACGCTCGCCCCGCGCGCGGTCGACCAGCTGCTGCACCTCGCCTACCGCGTGTTCCCCGACTCGGCCGCGAGCAAGGGGCACAAAGACACGGAGGAGCGCGCCTCGTTCGAGCAGATTGCGATGGCGACTCTGACGAGGGGCGTTCACTGGTAGCCGACGCGAGCCCCGCGATCGAGGTGCGGGGCCTGACCAAGCGCTACGGCGAACACGAGGCCGTACGCGGGATCGACATCGCGGTGCAGCGCGGCGAGGTATTTGGGCTGCTCGGGCCGAACGGTGCGGGCAAGACGACAACTGTCGAGATCCTCGAGGGGTACCGCACGCGCACGGGCGGCGAGGTCTCCGTGCTCGGGTACGACCCGGCGAAGCGGCAGATCGAGCTGCGGCGCCGGATCGGGATCGTGCTGCAGAGCGGCGGCATCTACAGCCACGTGACGCCGCGCGAGGCGTTGGCGCACTGGGCGAGCTTCTACCCGCGGCCGCGGAATGTCGAGGAGGTGCTGAGGTTGTCTGGGTTGGAGGAGAAGGCCGACGCGCGCGCACGGACGCTCTCCGGTGGGCAGTTGCGCCGGCTGGACTTCGCGCTCGCGCTCGTCGGCGACCCGGAGCTGATCTTCCTCGACGAGCCGACGACGGGCTTCGACCCCGCCGCGCGGCGCGACGCCTGGGAGACGGTGCGGAACCTGCGCGAAGGCGGGAAGACGATCCTGCTGACGACGCACTACCTCGACGAGGCGCAGGCGCTGGCGGATCGGGTGGCGATCGTCAAGGACGGGCGCGTGCTGGCGGTCGGCCCCCCGCGGGAGCTCGGAGTGGGAGCGGCGCAGTACACGATCTCCTACCGAAGTGCGAACGGAGAGCGGGTCGAGCGCCAGACCGAGGATCCAACGCGGTTGCTGAACGAGCTTACGAACGCGGCCCTGGAGAGAGGCGAGCGCCTGGAAGAGTTGAGCGTGGGCCGCCCGACGCTCGAGGACGTCTACCTGGAGTTGACCGCCGATGAGTGACGCTGTCACCCTCGCCTGGCGCCAATACCGCCTCGAGCGGAGGATGTTCTGGCGCAACCCGAGCGCGGCGTTTTTCAACTTCGTGCTGCCTTTGCTGTTCCTCGTCGGCGGCGGGGCGATCATCAGCGGCAACCAGGACGACCTGAACAAGCTCGTGCCGGCGATCGCGGGGATGAGCGTGATGTCGACGACGTTCACCGCGCTCGCCTACAACATCGTGTTCCTGCGCGAGCGCGGCGTGCTGAAGCGGATTCGCGGCACGCCGCTGCCGACGGGCTCCTACTTCGGCGGCGTCGCCGCGAACGCGGTCACGAACACGGCGCTGCAGATCGCGATCGTCGTGCTCGCGGGGCGGATCTTCTTTGGGATCGGTTGGCCCGTGCATTGGGGCGAGCTGGTCGTGTTCGTCGTGGTCGGCGTCGTCTGCTTCACCGCGCTCGGCGTCGCGTTCGCGCATGCGATCCCGAACTTCGAGTCGACCGCCGCCTACGTGAACGCGGTGTTCCTGCCGGTCGTGTTCGTCTCCTTCTACGCGTTCGACACCGCGAGCGCCCCAGCGGCGCTGCGGGGGATTGCCGACGCGCTGCCGTTGAAGCCCCTGATCGAAGGGTTGAGTGGCGCGATCGTGACCGGCTCGAGCCTCGCGAGCAACCTCGGTGCGCTGGCGGTGATCGCTGGCTGGGGCGTCGTCGGCGGGTGGTCCGCGGTACGAGGCTTCTCCTGGGAGCAGCGCCGCGGGTAGGCTGTGCCGGACCCGAGCGGGACAGACGGGCGATCGAATAGAGGAAGGGCGCAGATGAAGCAGCTGGCCGAGGGCGTGTATCAACTGAAGGGCTGGCCGTGGAACGCGATCAACGTCTATCTCATCGACGACGTCCTAATCGATGCCGCCACCCGCCAGGCGGAGAAGCGGATCATGCGTCAGATCTCAGGAAAGACCGTCACGGCGCACGCGCTGACCCACGTCCATCCCGACCACCAGGGCTCGAGCCACGCGATCTGCGAGCAGCTCGGGATCCCGCTCTGGTGCGGGCGCGCGGACGTCCCCGCGATGGAGATCCCCGGCAGCGTGGTCGCGCGCGGCGCCCCGCGCATCGTCAGGAGCCTCCAGGAACGCTTCTGGGTCGGTCCCCCCCACCCGGTCGCACGCGTGCTGAGCGAGGGCGACGAGGTGGCCGGCTTTACAGTGCTGGAGACGCCGGGGCACACGCCCGGACATCTCTCCTACTGGCGCGAGCGAGACCGCGTGCTGATCGCGGGCGACGTGCTCGTGAACATGAACCTGAACACCGGCGTAACCGGCCTGCACGAACCGCTCGCGTTTGCGACTCCCGACCCCGTACGCAACCGCGCCTCGGCGCGCAGGCTGGCCGAGCTGCGACCGGCGCTCGCGTGCTTCGGCCACGGGCCGCCGCTGCGCGATCCCGGCAAGCTGGCGGAGTTCGTCGCCGGCTTGCCCACAGATTGATCTCGTCCGTACCTCGAGGAACCACCGCGAATAGCATCCCGCGCGCGATGGCCGAGAGCATCTTCATCTCCGCCGGAGACGGTCGTTACGAGCCGACCGAGCACGCGCGCGGACCGTGGGACCCGCGGGCGCTGCACGGCGGCGCGCCGGCGGCGCTGATCGCGCGCGCGTTCGAGCGGCTGGAGCCGGGCGCGGAGCTGAATCTCGCGCGGCTGGGGTTCGAGTTCCTGCGGCCGGTCCCGCTCGCGCCGCTGACGCTCACGACACGGATCGTGCGCAAGGGACGGCGCGTGCAGGAGCTCGCGGCCGAGCTGAGCGCCGACCTCGGCACGGACGCGGAGGAGCTCGTCTGCCGCGCAAGCGCGCTGCGCCTGCAACCCGTCCCCGAGGGGCTGCCCGGCAACGGCCAGGCGCCGCCCGCGGCGATGCCCGGGCCAGAGCACGGCCGGGCAACGGAGTTCGCGCTAAACAGGGCGGCCGGCACGAGCCTCGCGACGAGCGGCATGGAGATGAGCTGGCTCGACGACCCCTGGGGCCAGGGTCCCGGCAGGGTCTGGATGCGCCTGCGCCATCCGCTGCTCCCGGACGAGCAGACAACGCCGCTGGTGCGGGCGGTCGCAACCGCCGACTTCGGCAACGGCGTCAGCGCGGAGCTGCCGTTCGAGGACTACCTGTTCATCAACGCCGACCTCACGATCCACCTCTGGCGTTCCCCGCGGGGCGAGTGGATCGGGCTCGATGCGCAGACGCTGCTGCAAGGTGGAGGGATCGGCACGGCCGAGTCCGTGCTACACGACGAGTACGGAGCGATCGGGCGCGCCTTTCAGACGCTGGTCGTGCAACGTCGGTAGAGACGGTGGCCGGGCTCGCGAGCGGGTCACTCGGGGACGTCGGGAAACGGCTCGGTCAGATCGGCAAGCGCGTGGTCGGGCTTCGCCGCGCGCAGTTCGTCGAGGTCGTATTTGCCGGTCGCCACGCCGACCGAGACGACGCCGGCGCCCTGCGCGGCGGAGATGTCGAGCGGGGTGTCCCCCACGACCGCGACCTGACGCTCCTCGAGAGGTGTGCCGAGCAGGCGCTCGCCGCGCCTGATCGCGGCCCGGGTGAGCTCGACGCGGTCCTCGGAGTCCGAGCCATAGCCACCGACGAGGAAGAAGTGGTTTAACCGCGCGCGGCCGAGCTTCGCGTGCGCGCCGGCCTCCAGCGCGCCGGTCGTCACGCCCAGCAGCACGCCCGCGTCGTGCAGGCGGGGCAGCAGCTCTTCGACGCCCGGCAGCACGCGATAGTCCTCCGACGAGGTGACGTAATCCGGCAGCACCGACAGGTAGGCGGCCATCAGCCGCGCCAGCTCCTCGCCCGAGGGCTCGTGCCCCATCGCCTCGGTGAACGTCTTGCGCGCGACCACGGGATCGGTCATGCCGGCGCTCGAGTATTTGCCGATGTCGACGCCCGGCTTGCCGAACGCGTGCTCGAAGGCCCACGTCCAGCTGCGCGCGCCGGCGCCCCCGGTGTCGAGCAGCGTGCCGTCGATGTCGAACAGGATCAGCTTCAGCGATGCCATCGCGTCATTCTCCCCTGCGGCGAGCTCAGGCGCATTCAGGACACCTACCCAGCACGTGATAGTTGCATGTACAAGTACCTGCTACGGTGGGCGCAGTTACTCGATGCGTCCTCTGGGCGCAATCAACTCCACCTCCACTTCCGAAAGGTCGTATCCATGCCCGAGTCCGCCACACCCACCGTGACAGCCCTGCCGACCGGCACCTGGCAGGTCGACAAAGTCCATTCGAGCGTCGAGTTTCAGGTCAAACACCTCGGGATCGCCACCGTCAAAGGTCAGTTCACCGAGTTCGAGGGGACGCTCGAGGTCTCACCCGAGAACACCGTCGCCTACGGCACCGTGCAGACCGCGAGCGTCAACACGCGCGAGCCCCAGCGCGACGAGCACCTGCGCTCGGCCGACTTCTTCGACGCCGAGCAGAACCCCGAGATCAGCTTCCGCTCGAGCGCGATCACGGCGGTCGACGAGGACGACTTCGAGATCGAGGGCGAGATCACGATCCACGGCGTCACGGGGCCGCTGAAGCTGAAGGCGACGGTGGAGGGCACCGAGACCGACCCCCAGGGAAACGACCGCGTCGGCGTCTCCGCCGCCGGTCAGATCGACCGCAAGGACTTCGGGATGACGTTCAACGCCGCGCTCGGCTCGGGCAACCTGCTCGTCAGCGACAAGGTCAAGATCCTGCTCGACATCTCGGCCGTCAAGGCCTGACCGTCCCGCGCGAGACCGCTGGGTGACCTCAGGCCGCCAGGAGGTCGCCCAGCGCCTCGTCCACCGCCGCAAGCGTGTCCGCGCTGAGCACGATCCCGGAGGTAGTAGCCTCGGAGCAGAAGATGCCGACGGAGCTCTCCCCGATCGATCCGCTGCGTATCGGCTCCGTGCAACTCGCGGTGAGCGACCTGTCGCGCAGCGTCGATTTCTACGAGCGCGTGCTCGGGCTGCCGCTGATCTCACGCGGCGAGGACAGCGCGCTGCTCGGGCCGGACCGCGAGCATCCGCTGCTCGCCCTCACCCCCCTCGCCGACCCCACTCCCGTCCCGCCGGGGAGCACCGGCCTGTTCCACGTCGCGTGGCTACACCCCTCGCGCGCGACGCTCGCGGAGACCGTGCGACGTGTCGTGGGCGAGCGCTGGCTCCTCGACGGAGCCTCCGATCACGGCGTCTCCGAGGCGCTGTACCTGAGCGACCCCGACGGGCTCGGCATCGAGATCTATGCCGACCGGCCGCGCGAGCTGTGGGAGCGGCCGGCGGACGGGCACGGCGTGAAGATGGTCACGCTGCCGCTCGACCTCGACGATCTGCTGGCCACGAGCGCCGGGGCGAGCGCCGCGATGGCAGCGGACACCGCGATCGGACACGTACACCTGCAGGTATCAGATGTGCCCCGCGCGGTCGCCTTCTACCGCGACGCGCTCGGCCTCGACGAGCAGGCGCGACTGCCCTCCGCGGGCTTTCTCTCCGCCGGTGGCTATCACCACCACATTGGCGTCAACTCCTGGCAGAGCCAGGGTGGCCGGCCGGCCCCCGCCAGCGCGCCGGGGTTGCGCTTCCTCGATGTCGAGCTGAGCGACGCCGAGGCGCTCGGCGCGCTGGAGCGCAGGTTGGCCGAGGGTGGGAAGGAGATCGATCGAAGCTCTCTACCTGCGCGCGAGGCCGACGGCCGCATCGCCCTGCACGACCCGGACAGACACGCGCTCGTGTTCAGCGACGCCTCATCCGCGCGCTCCTAGCTCGACCCCGGCCGTCGCCACCGCGCCGGCGAGGATCAGGCCGAGGCTGTGTTGAGACGCTCGATCTCCGTCGCTGAGAGCTCGAGCTCGGCCGAGGGCAGCAGCTCGGCCAACTGTTCAGGCGAGGTAGCGCTCGCGATCGGGGCCACGACCGTGGGTTGCACCACCAGCCAAGCGAGGGCCACAGCGGCGACCGTCGTCCCATGCGCGGCGGCGATCTCGTCCAGCGCGTCGAGCACCGCGAAGCCTCGCTCGTTGAAGTAGCTCTCGCGCACGCCCGCTGCGCGTGGGCTATCCACCTGATCGCCGCCACGGCGGTACTTGCCGGTGAGAAAGCCCCTCGCCAGGCCAAAGTAGGGGACGCAGGCCAGACCGTTCCGGGCACACACCTCGGCCAGCTCGCCCTCGTATTCTCCGCGCTCCATTAGGTTGTAATGCGGTTGCAGGGCAACGTAGGAGGCCATCCCCTCGCGCTCGCCGATTCGCAGCGCCTCCCGCAACCGCGATGCGCTGTAGTTCGAGGCCGCCGCATGGCGAATCTTGCCCTCCTCGACGAGCGCGCCGAAAGCGCCGAGCGTCTCCTCGAGCGGTGTATCGGGGTCGTCTTTGTGGGCGTAATAGAGATCGACGCTGTCGATCCCCAGACGCTCCAGCGAGTCCTCGATACCCCGCCTGATCGTCGCCTCGGCGAGCCCCGCACGCTCCGGTGAGATTCCCACCTTCGTAGCGATCACGAGCTGATCCCTGTTCCTGCGTGCGGTGATCCAGCGACCGATGATCCGCTCGGACTCACCCGCGCCACCGGGCCCATTCCGCCCGTAGCTGTCGGCCGTGTCGATGAAGTTCCCGCCCGCCTCCACATACGCGTCGAGCACCGCGAACGAGCGCTCCTCGTCGAGCGTCCAACCGAATACGTTCCCGCCCAGGCACAGCGGAAAGACATCGAGATCGGTGTTCCCCAAGCGTGCGATGCGCTCAGGGTAGCGAAGCGCCAGAGTGCTCCAGCTCGCTCATCCCGCCGTCGAACGGGCTCGAGCGCCTAATCCATCGTCAGCGGCCCCTCCGCCGATCCGCTGAGGAACTGCCGCACGAACGCGTTGTCGGAGGAGAACATGCGCTCGGCGTCGCCCGCTTCCACGATCCGCCCGCGCCAGAGCAGCGCGATGTACTCGCCGATCTGCCGCGCCGAGGCGATGTTGTGGGTGACGACGATGTAGGTGCCGCCGTAGATCTTGTGCATCTCCTGAATCAGGTCGCAGAGCAGCGCGGTGCGCACGGGATCGAGGCCCGAGTCGGGCTCGTCGAAGATCACGATGTCGGGCTCCATCACGAGCGCGCGCGCGAACCCGGCGCGCTTGCGCATCCCGCCGGAGAGCTGGTTGGGCATGTCGCCGAGCGCATCGATGAGGCCGACGTCCTGCAGGCGCTGGCGGACGATCTCGGAGATCTTCGCCTCGGAGTAGTCGGTGTGCTGGCGTAGCGGGAAGGCGACGTTGTCGTACACCGACATCGACCCGAACAGCGCGCCGTCCTGGAACAGCACGCCGACTTTGCGCCGCAGGGTGAGCAGGTCGGGCATCGTCAGGCTGGGGACGGACTGCCCGCGCACGATCACGTCGCCGGAGTCGGGGAACATCAACCCGATCAGGTGCTTGATCAGCACGCTCTTGCCCGTGCCCGAGGGACCGAGCACGACGGTGATCGTCTCGTCGGGGATCGCGACGTTCAGCCCGTTGAGGACGGGAATCCCGCCGAGGCGCTTGTGCACGTCGAGGCAGCGGATCGACCAATTGCCCTCGGCAGGATCGCCGGTGAGGTCGAGCTCGTTGGAGTGATACTCGAACTCCTCCGCCTCCGCATCGAGCGTGGCCTGGTCCTCCGCGTCCAAGTCCCCCTCGCCCTCGGGCGCGCCGCCGGCAGTCTCCATGCCGTCCATACTAATCGGCGCCGCGACGCCGATCAACTCGAGGCCTATTTCCCGTTGTAGACGACATGCGGGAACTGGCTCGTCTGCCCGTTGAACGTGAACGGGCTCTGCTGCAGGCAGGGTGGAGCGGGGACCGAGTTGGTGGTGCTTTCGGGGGCGTTGGCGACGTGCAGTTCGACGAGCTGTTCGATGATGCCCTGCGTGATCGTGGCGTTGGCCGGGCCGGTCACCGAAGGCGCCGAGTTCGCGCAGGTGCTCGAGCTGAACACGGGCAGCCCGCTCGCGAGCGTGCTGAGCGTGCCGGGCTTGAAGTACGGGTTCCCGCGGTCGGTGCCGATCCGTTGGGAGTAGGCCGCGAGGCCCTGTGGCGTGACCACCTGCATCGAGCGCAGGTAGTGCTCCGCCGGCCCAGCCCCGCCGGTGTTGGAGTTGGAGGTATGGGCCCCGCTGGCGGCGGTGACGTTGGCGAACAGCGCCTGTAGCTCGGGCACGTATTCGCCGACGTACTGCAGGAACGGATCGAAGTTGTGCAGCACCGGGCTGGTGTTTTCGAGAATCGGGACGGTCAGGTTGAGCTCCTTGGCGACGTCGGGCAGGCCCAGCTTCGCGGCCTTCGTCAGCGGCCCCAGCGCGGTCAGGAAGGTGTTGAAGGCGGGCGCGAAGCTAATCGTCTGCTGCGACAGTTTGTTGAGCTGGCGCTGGGAGGCCTGGAACTGGACGAGGAACGGGCTGGAGATCGCGGCGAACTTGTTGAGGCTTGCGAAGGCACGATTCGAGTTGTGCTCGAACGCCGGCAGTTCACGGAAGGCCTGGGCGAACGCCTGGCTGCCCGCCGCCGCCGCGTGGAAGGTGTGTTCGCTGTTGACGATCAGTTCTTCGAGCTCGTGGTCGCGCCCGGCGAGCGCGTTGAAGACCACGCCGGTGTTGTGCACAAGGGCGGTTACCGCCCCTTCCTGGGAGGCGAGCAACGTGACCAGCTTGTTGGCGTTTTCGACGAACGGTTCGAGCTCGGCGAAGTCGGAGTTGACCTGTTCGCCCTGCCCGTCGATCCCCTGCGCGACCGACTGCTGCCATTCCTGGAAGGCGCGGCGCGTCCTGGGGTCGAGCGCGGAGAGGATGTCGTCGAGCGTCACCGACGGTTCGACCTGGCTCTGGGCGAGCCGTCCGCCGTCGGCCAAGTAGGGGCCGTCGTTGCCCTTCGGGATCAGCTGCACGTAGGTCTCCCCCAGCAGCGTCTTCTGGCGCAGGATCGCGTGCATGTTCGAGCGCAGCGGCGCGTAGCGGCTTTCGATTTCGATCGTCGCGTCGGTCAGGCCTTCCTTGCCGAGCTTGACCGAGACCACGTGGCCGACGTCGACGCCCGAGATCCGCACATCCGACTGTTCGGCGAGGGCAAGCGCCCGTGGGAAGGCAACGACCATGCGATAGCCCTTCGCCTTCAGCGGCAGCGGGCCACCGAACGCCTCCCACAGGAACAGCAGCAGCCCGAAGCAACTCAGCACGAACAGCCCGATCACGAGGATGTTTGCCAGCGTGGGGGCGCGCTTTTGCATCGCTCAGCGACCTCCCCCGGCGCCGGCGGCCGCGGACCGCCTGGCACTGTTGTGACTCTGGCCGAACGTGCTGCCGCCGAGCCCTCCGCCGAGCAGGCCGGTCGCGCTCGTGGCGCCCGCGTGCCCGCCGCGCGCGGCGCTCGCCGTTTTCGCGCTCGAACCCGCACAGGCCGCTCCGGAGGGCGGGTTGAGCAGACCGAGCAGCAGCCGCGCCGTGGGGTTGACTTCCGATACCCCTTTCAGGATCGGCACGACTTCGCAGTTGAAGTAGGCGAGCGTCTGACCGAGCGGGCCGTGCGCGTCGGCGGTGCTGACCGCGCTGTTGAAGTTGTGGTTGGCCCAATCGATGAAGAACAGGAAACCACCGCGATTGACACCCGGGTTGTAGGCGAACTCGTTGAAGAGTTCGTTCACCACCGCGAAGCCGCTCGCGAGCTTCGGGAACGCTTCGCTCAGTTCCTTCGTGGCCGGCCCGATCTCGTTGATGACGGGCAGGATCTGGCGCGCGAACGGGCGGATCTGGTTCTTGAAGATTGGCGTGGTCTTGATCGCGAGCTCCCGTGTGGCGGCCTCCGCCGGAGCGGTCGCCTTCGCGAACGGCTGCAGCTCCTTGACGGTGGGTCCGACCAAGTTCAGGGCCGTCGCGAGCTTGCCGAGACCCTGCTTGGTCTTCGTGAGCGCGCCGGGCAGCAGCCCGATCGTGCTTTCGACGCTGCGGTCCTCTTCGGCGAACGTCTTGAAGACCGCGTTGGAGGAGTCGACCAGCTCGGCCAGCTGCTTGTCCTTGCCGCCGACCGCTTCCAGCAGCAGCCGGAAGTTGTGGATCGAGCTGGCGATCTCTTCGTGGCGGACGGCGAGCTGCGAGGAGATCTCCTGGAAGTCGCGCGCGGTCGGATCAAAGCGCTTGAGCGCCGCGGACAGCGGCTGGCCGTTGTTCTTCAGGCCTTCGCCGGCGCCGGCCAGCAGCTCCTGCAGGTAGGCGCGCGATTCCGCGTCGAGCGCGCCGATGAATTCTTCGAAGTTGCCGTCGGGCGCGGTCTGCGCCAGCGGTATCGTCGCGCCACTTGCGAGCGCGCCGCTCGAAGGCGTCCCCGGGCTGACCTCGACCGTCTCGTCCTTCAATTGGGTCTTCGGGCGCAGCAGCATCGTCGCGTTCTTGAAGATGCGGTCCTGCGCGTATTTCGGGGTTAGGTGCATCGTGACCACCGCGACCCCGTTGTTGAGGTCGACGCTCGCGATTTCGCCGATCTTCGCGCCGGCGATCGTGACCGCCTGACCCTGCCCCGGGGCGACCGCCTGCGCCGTCTGGAACTCCCCCTTCAACGTGAAATAGCTTTTCCCGAGCACGGGAACCCAAGGCGGCAACTTGAGGTTCTGGTGGGAAAGGATGTAGCCGCCGACGAAGGCCGCGAACACGATCATCGCGACGACCGCCAGGAACGCCGAGCGGTAGCGGCGGATCTGGTCGCGGACGTCGAGCCCGCCCTCGTGGGCCTGTTTGGCGGAATCTTTAGGACTCATCCGCCGGCTCCGTCGGCCGGGCCCGATGACAGCGGCCCGTTGAAGTTCGGCACCGCCTGGGTGTAGCAGGGCACCATTGGCTTGTACGGCGGCTCTTCGGCCGGGAAGGCCGGGCGGGTGCCTTCCGGAGCCAGCGGTGCGCGCGCGATCAGCGACTGGCCTTTCACCGAGCTACCGGCGATCCCCACCGGCGCCGAGCGGAACGTGTCGCCGCCGCCGCCGACCAGGAAGCGCGTCATCGCGCCGTTGCCGTCGAAGGTCTGGCCGAGCCCCGCGAGGCCGGTCAGAGTGGAGAAGAATTCTTTGTAGACTTCGACGCCCGAGGTGTTCGGCCCGTCCTGCAGCTTCGTGTTCACCGCCGGGTAGAAGACTTTCGTCAGGCACTTGCTGAACGCTTCGGTTTGCTTGAAGAAGGGGGGCTGTTCGCTGAACAGCTTGGCGAGCGCCGGCGTCGCCGTGACGAGGCCCCTGGCAACGCCCCCGAGCTCGCTCGGCGCGAGCGAGGCCTGCACCTGGGAGATCCACGGCAGCGACGCCTCGATCGTCGATGGCAGCAGCTTGACGCCGGGAATCAGATCCAGCGCGAACGTGCGCAGCGGGGGCAGCGTCGTGCCGAGCGCCGTCAGAGCGCGGTCGATCGATCGCAGCGAGCTCGGCAGCACCGCGACCGTGGCGGCGAGGCTCGTGGACTGGTTCGCAAACGAGCGGAAGAAGATGTTGAAGTTGCCGAACAGTTCGCTCAAATCCTGTTCGTGCACGTTCAGCGCCGCGCTCACTTTGCCGATGCTCGCGACCAGCCGCGAGAGGTCGTCGGCCGCGCTGCCGCTGGTTGCCTGGCCGACGATCGCCGAGCCGCGCAGGGCCGAAGGCGAGCGATGATAGGTCTTGTTGAGCGCCTGCGCGGCGTTCAACCCGTAGACATCGGGGTCCTGTTCGGCGTTTTCGGCAGCGGTCGGCTTGCGCGTCAGCGCGTCGCCGTAGCCAGCGAGGAAGTTCTGCAGGTTCGCGCGGGTGTCGGTGTTGAGCGCGTCCAGCACCTGGTCGAGCTGGACAGGGTTGGAGGTCTGCGTGATTGGGATCGTCGCCCCCGAGGAGAGCGTCGGCGCCGAGGGGCTGCCCGGCTGCAGTTCGACGAACCAGTTGCCTTCGAGGAAGATCCGCGGGCGGATCTTCATGGTCGCGTCGGAGTGGATTGGCAGGCCTCGATTTTCGATTTCCATGCTCACCAGGCCGGTCTTGCCCTCGCGCCTCAGGCCGGTGACCTTACCGACGTCCACCCCGGCGATCCGCACGGGCGCCTTGGTTTTGATGTTGAGGGCCGTCGCGAACACCGCGTTCAGGCGGTATCCGTGTTTGAACGGGATGTGCTTGGTGAAGCCAAAGTACACGGCGATCAGGAGGATCACGAGGAATATGACCCCGACGCGCAGCGGGTTGTAGCGCTGCATCTCGACGACCGACAGTTCGTCGCGGCGACGTCTCAGGCGCGGGCGTCTCATGCCTGGGTCCCCTTCTTCGTCTGCTGCTTCTTGGCCTTTTCCTTCTTCGCCTTTTCTTTCTTGGCCTTTTTCTTGGCCGCCTTTTCCTTCGCCGCCTTTTCCTGCGCGCTTTCCAGCCCGAGCGCCTTCAGCGTGGCCGCCGGATACGGTTCCCCGTAGAGGTTCTGTTCGCGGGTGGTTGCTTCGTGGGTCGTGCCGGTGTTGCCAGACACGTGGCCGATCACGGTCTGGCCGACGGCGTAGGTCTCGTTGCCGGCTTCGCACTCCTGCGGCTGGCCGGGCCCGGCGACGTTCGGGTAGGGGTTGTAGTGCAGGTGGTTGTCGTTGATCGCAGGGCCGACTTCACCGGCTTTGCCGAAAACCCCGGGGCCGTGATCGATCGAGGGGCCGTTGGCCGGCGCCGAGGCGGGGAAGCCCTCGGCATTCGGTCCGCCCGGCGACAGTATCGGTAGCACGCGCGCCAGCGTGCCGACGCCGATGTTCTCGGAGAACAGGCTCGCGACGTTGCGGAACGCCAGCGTCAGGTAGTTGCACGTGACCTGCTCGGGGGCGAGCCCGGCGAGGATCGGGTTGCCGAGCGTCGTCGTCTGCGTCAGGTCTTCGAGGCCGAGCGTCACGACGGGGTTCTGCGCGAACGCCTGGAATGCTTTCGCGGCTTCGTTCAGCGCCGCGTTCAGGGCGGTGGCGGCGCGCAGGTTGACCGCGCCCACGGCGAAGGCGTGGCCGAGCGGCTGCGCGGAGATGCGCAGCGCGCTCGCGGTCGGGCGCAATAGGCGCATGAACTCGGTCGTCTTTTCCACCCAGGGCGCCTCGTAGGCGAACGAATAGGTCGCTACCCGTAACGATTCCGGACCGCCCACGATCGCCTGTTCGAGCGAGGGAGCGACGCCCGCGAAGGCGGTGAAGAACGTGTCCAGGTCGCTGAACACGTTTGCGTTGGCCTGCGCCACCGGCGCGGTCTGCGAGGCCACCCGGTCGAGCGCGACGAACAGCTCGCCCAGCCCCGTCTTCGGCGCGGCGAGGTTGTGCAGCACGGGGGTCGCGTTGATGACGAGCGGACGCAGCGTCGCGATCGTGTTGTTCAGGCCCAGCCCGCGCTCGGCGAGACCGTCGCCGAAGTTGATCGTGTTCTGCTGGATCGCGGTTCGCGTCTTCTGGTCGAACATGTTGAAGAGCTGGTTGATGTCGACTGGTTCGCGCGTCTGCGAGACCGGGATCGTCGCGCCCGCCTTCAGCGTCTGTGAGGAGGAGCCCTTTTCCAGTTCCAGGTACTTCAGCCCGACGGCAGAGACCGACTGCACGATCGCCTTCGTGTCGGCGGGCAGCGGCTGCACTTTCTTTTCCAGCTTCAGGTCGGCGATCGCGGTCACGCGCCCGGTGGCCGGATCCTCGTGGGGGCTGAGCGAGCTGACGATCCCCACACGCGTGCCCGCAATCCGCACCTGGTTGGTCGCCTGCAGACCCGAGGTTTCGGGCAGCGCGACTTTGATGTTGTACGTCGGCACGAACGGCAACCCGTTGTTGGCGTTGTAGGAGAGAAACACCGCGACCACGATGATCAGCGTCGTGATCGCACCGATCAACAGTGGGCTGCCGGCGAGGGAATTGCCGCGGCGCAGGTTCACGGCGTCTCCGAGGGATCGCAGCCCAAGAGCGCGCTGTCGATGAACGGCGAGGAGCCGTCGGCCGCCGGCTGCGTCGCCGCGCCCGGGCAGCGGCGCAGCTGATGGCTGATCAGGCCCTGCAGCCCCTGCTGCGGTGTGACCGGGGTGAGGGTGTTGTTGGCGCCGAGCGAGAAGTCGTTGAACAGCGGCGCGACGCGCGCGTAGTGGCCGTTGGCGTCGTAGTAGCCGCTGTCCGAGCCGAAGTCGCGGGCGAAGCCGACCAGGTCGGGGCTGTAGGGGCCGAGCGGGGCGCTGAGCGGCACCGATTCCTTCAGCGCGGTGACGTTCGCCGGGGAGCTCGTCGAGAGCACCTTCGCGAGCTCCGGCAGGACGTTGATCGCGTCGGTCAGGTCGTTGTTCGGCCCGGGCTTGTCGATCGCCTGGCTGAAGTTTCCAACGACCGGCGTCGCCGTCTTCAGCAGCGAGTCCAGCCGCGCGAAGAACAGCGGCAGTTCCTTCGTGTTCGGCTTTGATATTTCGACCAGCTGGGTGAGGGCTTTGAACGTGGCCGGCTCCTCGGCGAACGCCTTGTTGCCCGCCTGCAGCGTGAGCGGTAGCTGGTGAAGCGCGGCGGTGAGGTCTTCCTGCTTCGAGCCAACCGCCTGGAAGGTCTTGTTCGCGTTCTCGACCCATTCCCTCAGCTGTTCGCCGTGGTCGCCGATCGTCGTCAGCGCCTTCGCCGATTCGACGACGAAGTCCGTGAACGTCTTCTGATCCTGCGTGAGCTCGGCGAAGATGTGCGAGCCCGACGCCAGCGCCGGGCTGAAGTACTTGACCGTCAGCCTGAAGTCGGGGTTCGTCCCGGCGTACTGTTCGGCCGAGCCCTGCAGCACCTCCTGCAGCGCCCTGCGCGTCTGCGGGTTGAAGGTGTTGAAGAGCTGGTCGAGGTCGACGACGCCCTGGGTGGCGCTCGTGGGCAGCGTCGCCCCGGCTGCCAGCGCCGGTCTGTTGTTGGGACCGGGGCTGAGCGCGATGTAGCGGTTGGCGACGCTCGTCAGCGACGGCACGCGCACCTGGGCGGTGGTGCCTTCGTGCAGCGGCACCAGCGACGATTCGACGTCGATCGTGATCAGCGCCTTGTTTTCCTTCGTCAGGACGATGTTCTTGATGCTCCCGACGGGCACGCCGCCGACCTGCACCTGATCGCCGCGCACGAGCTGGTTGGCTTCGGCGAACAGCAGCTTGTATTCGGTCCCGCCGCCACCGGCGAGCAGCAGGTAGAGGATCACCAGGATGACCAGCACGAGTGCGCCCGCCGCCAGCGGCCGTGCGCGACTTGGGGCGGAGGCGCGCGGGGGTGGGGGACCCGGGGCTGGGTCCCGCGGCGGGGGCGGCGGCGAGGAGGCGGGCGGCCGCGGAGGAGTGGCGGTCGCCATCAGCCTTGCCCGCCTGTCGAAGCGCCGCTCGAGCCTGTGGAGGGCGTTGAGGGAGTTCCGTCCGCCGCGCCGGGGTTGTCGGGGATTGCCGCCGCGGAGGGGCCGCTCGAGACTTTCGGATCGGGAATCTCGCCCAGGCGCGCGATCAGCTGGACCCACTGCCCCGAGGTCAGGCCGGAATCGAAGGCGCCCGCCGCGCGGGCCTTGCCGGCCGCCGCACCGCCCTGCAGCGGCGCGAACTCGACGCGGATCGCCTTGCCCTGGCCCGGCGCCGCGACCGTGTTGGCGATGCCCGGATAGCTCCTCAGGCTGACGATCTCGCTGGGCTTGATCGTGCCCTGCAGCGTCGAGAGCTTGTGGATCGCGATCGCGGCGATAGAGCCAGGTCCCTGACCGCCGGCGATCGCGATCCCGTTGATGGCCGTGATCGCGACCGTGTCGCCGGCCGCTGTCTCGGCGGCGTTGGCGGCGTCGGCGGGGGCGACATGGCTGCAGCGCAGCGAGGACACGGTCGGGTGCAGACCCGAGACCGACAGGAACTCAAGCGTCGCCAGCACGCGGCGGTCGACCTGCCCGGTCTGGACATCCTGGCGCCCACAGGCCGGGAGGTGGATCCCGGGGTCGCTCAGCACCTGCTGCTCGAGCTGCTCCTTGGTCTCCAGCAGCACCTGTCCGACCGTCGGCGAGTTGCCGAGGAATGGGTTCTCGCCCTTGGCGCGGAAGACCGAGGTGTTTTCGAGCTGCACCCAGCCGTCGAGGATCGGCTTCGGGTCGATCAGCGGCGCGCCCATGCCGGCGGGGCGGATCTGGAAGAGGATGTGGGGTTCGTCCGCGCCTGGCGCGCCGGTTCCCGTCGAGCCGGCGGCGCTCGTGCCGGACCCGACGTGCCCGAGGACGGTCCCGGCGAGCACCTGTACGCCGGCGCTCAAGGGGTGCAGGTAGACCTCGTCGGCGCCCGCGCGAAACTTCCGCAGGGTCTCCGCCGGCTTGGCGGGGGCAGGCGGAGTCGAGCTCGCGGGCGGAGTCGCGGGCGTGATCGGCGGGGATTCCAGCGTCGCCGCCGCGCCCAGCGCCAGCAGCGAGACGGTGCCACCTTCGGACAGCGGCGAGCGCGGCTGCGCGCCCGCGCTGGCCGGGCCGCTCGGAGCCGGTTCGCGCGAGGCGCCGGCCGCGGCGATCCGCGCGCTGACCGCGGAGTGCTCGTGCGGCTCGAGCACCGGGTAGAGCGTCGCCACGCTGCCCAACTCGGCGTACGTATAGGTGTTGCCGTAGGCGTCGCGCAGGGTCACGTAGCGCCCCAACGATGGGGTTTCGCCTGAGCCCACGATTTCGCCGTCCTGCACCGCGATCACAGGCGCGCCGGGCTCGGAGTAGATCGTCGTCCCGACGAGCGTCTTCGGCACGCCGGCGGAGGCGTCGCCGCTCGTGGGCACGGTCGCGAAGCCGTCGCTGTAGTGCGACGGCGCGTGCACCGGGAAGCGGGCTTCGGTCAGCCCGGTTACCGCGCCGAGCAGCTGTGCCGGTGTGCCGCCGAGCAGCTGGGCGCGCAGCATCACCGATTCGACATACGCCTGCGAGTGGTTGTAGGAGAAGACCGCGCCGCGGATGTCGCTGTCGCCGCCGGCCGCCTTCAGGTAGCGCGCGGCGGTGAAGATCGCGTCGGCCGGGTTGTAGGGGTCCTTGAAACCGTCGCCGTTGGCGTCGACCCCGTACTCGGCCCACTCCGCGGGCAGGAATTGCATCCAACCCTCGGCGCCGGCGCTGGAGACGCTCAGGTCGCGGCCGTAGTCGGTCTCGACCTCATTGATCGCCGCGAGCACTTGCCAGGGGATCCCATAAGCCGTACCGGCAGCCTGGTAGATCGGAAGCAGGAACGGCGGCACCTGGAAGCTTTCGATGAAGAAGCTCGACACTCCCGAGATCGGCGATCCGAGCGTCAGCGGCAGCGGCGGCGTCAGCGCCGACGGCGCGGGCGCCCGGTGCGTTCCCGCCGCCGTCGTCGAGGAGCCCTCGTTTGGTTCGGTCTGCTTGTTCGTCGCATTGGCGCCGCCGGCCGCACCCTGCGATTTCGCGTGCGCGTGAGCGGTCGCGGAACCGCCGGTCGTGCTCCCCTGCGCGTGCTGGGCCCGCACCTGCGGCGTTTCTGCTTCGCCCGACGCACCCGACGGTGACGCGGGTGCGTCGGGTGCGGGAGCCGTGACGGTTTCCGTCGTGGTCGTTGCCGGCGTGGTGGCGGGAGCTTCGGGGGCGGGAGTATTCGTGGTCGTCACGTTCGGCGGGGACGTTTCGAGCGCGGTCGTCGTCCCGGTCGAGGACGTCTGTTCGCTGGCGCCCGCCGCTGCCGGCGCGAGCATGAGCGCGAACATGGCCAGCGCCGCGAGCAGCATCCCGATCACTGGGCGCCGCCGGCGCGCCGCGACCGGCGCGCCGTGGCGGGCGGCACGCCAGCCGGCGGTCTCATAGTTGGGGGTGGTCGGTCGCGTGGTCATCGTCTACGGATCGATCAGTTGCCGAGCAGGTAGTTGAGCAGCATCCCGCTCGCGCTCGAGCCTTCGGTCGAGGGCGAGTAGTAGGTCGTGCCCGCGGCGGCGCCACCGACCGGCGCGACGGTCGACGTGGCCCCGGCTTCGGAGCTCAGCGCCGCGAGCGCGCTGCCGTCCGATCCCAGCGACGGGACCGAGCCCGGGTATTTCGCGATCGCCGCGGCCGGGGTCGCGCCGTTCAGGACCGCGAGCGTGCGGTCCATCACGAGGCTGGTCGAGGAGGCGGTGGCGGAGCTCGTGGAGGCGGCCGAGCCTTCGCCCTTCACGAAGTTGGAGCTGCAGCCCTGCTGCGGAGTTACTTTGTAGCCGACACAGTTCTTCGCGATGATCTCGGCGCGCAGGAAGTGCCCGAGCGAGTCATATCCGTTCAGGCTGCCGCCGCCGAGGAACACGAAGTCGAGGAAGCGCTCGAGCCCGCCGGTGTCGCGCAGGCTCGTGAGCAGTTCGGAGAGGTTGCCGGCGAATGGCTTGGCCGAGCTGCCGAGCGCCTGCACCTTGCCGAGCAGTGGCTGCGTGGAGGCGATCGCCGGTCCCGAGGTCTTGGCGGTGCGGCCGAGGCTCGTGAAGAACGCTGTCGAGCTGTTCGCGAACGCCGGTAGGTTCGTGAAGGCCTTGTTGATCCCGGGAGCCGCGACCGCGAGGTCGGTGAACGCCGGGGTCGTCTGGTCGGCGAGCCTGCCGAGTCGTTCGGCCGCCGGGCCGAGCTGGCGCAGGAACGCGGGGAAGTCGGCGAGGTTCTGGGCGAGCGCGCCGCGGTGCTCGGCGGTCGCGCGGGCGACGGTGTTGCTCTGCACGATGAAGTCGGCGACGCGTTCGCGCACGGCGGCGAACGGCGCCAGCGCCTTGGCGGAGTCGTCCGCGAGTTTCGCGAGCGTCTTGTTCTCGCCCGCGAAGATCGCGAGCACCTTGTCGAGTTCGCGCAGCGCCGGGTCGGCGCGTTTGACGACAACGTTGAGGTCGCTGCCCCGGCCCGCGAGCCCGGCGCCGAGCTCGTTGATGATGATCGTGAAGCGTTCGGCCTCGGGCCGGCGCGTGATGTCGTTGAGCAGGTCGACATCGACGGGGCTCGATGTGTTCTGCACCGGCAGCAGGTACTGGCCCGCGCCTTCCTGCCCACTCGGGATCCGCTTCAGCGGCGGCGGTAGCGGCGCGCCGGCGGCGCGGGGCTGCGTCGGCAGGCAGTTGACGAACTTCTCGCCGAGCAGCGCCTCCGGTTCGATCGTGCAGCTGGCGTCTGAGCGAAAGCTCTGAAAGCCGGGGTTTTCGATCTTCAGCGCGACCGCCGCCTGCGCCTGGGGGGTCGGCGTGACCGAGCCCACCGACCCGACCTTGACGCCGTCGATCTTCACGTTCTCGCCGGGGATCGCGTTGCCGGCGTCGTCGAAGATCGCACGCACCGTGTAGGTCCCACCGGAGCCCCCCGCGGAGGTGGCGAGCAGCACGACCGCCACGAGCGCGGCCACGCCTAGCGCACCGGCGAAACCGGCCGCTCCTCTCCTCCACCCTGCGGTCTGCGTCCTCAACCCGATCCTCTTCCTTGCGGTTCACTACACGAAAGGGCGGCCCATCGTATTCGATGGGCCGCCCGTCTCGCTTACGCTCCGATTGAGCTCACGTCCTCTTCGACATCAGCCCACCGCCATCCTTCGATTACTTCTTGGGGCAGGGCGCCTTGTATTCGGCGGTCGCGGTCGCGCCTCCAAGGAAGCTCATTTCCGCCTTGAGGGGGAAGCCGCCCGCGGGGCACTTCTTCGGCAGCGAGCCGTAGTAGACCGTCTTCTTGCCCTGCTTGTAGGCGGAGCCGACCGTCACGTTGATCGTTTTGGCCGACGCGTCGAGCGCTCCGGGGACCGATTCGATCAGCGGCACTTCGCCGACGAACTTCGGGCCGAATGGCGGGGAGGAATTGGTGATGCTGCCTTTCGACAGGATTTCGATCGAGACCGGCGAGGTGCCGTCCACGAAGAACTCCAGGCCGCCGCCGGGAGCAAAGAACGGCTGCACCGAGACCGTCTCAGCCACGCGTTCGGTGCCGAAGCTGACGACGCCGCTCGCGGAGCCCTTCGGCCCAGCGGCAGATTTCTTCGAGCACGCGCTGGGGCCCTTTTCCTTGATCGTGTTTTCAGGACAGGTGGCGAATCCCTGCGGGTGCAGCTTCACGCCGTTCGGGAACAAGACGGTGACCCCGGTGAGCGGCGGCGGGAAGCCACCGTATTCGGTCCCGGAAATTGTGAATTCCGTCTGGACGGCGGCGCCCGCGCCGAGGATGTTGCCCGTGTGCGGGAAGCCCGGGATCGGTACGGCCTTCGCTTTGAACGTGATCGTCGGAGCGGCCGACGCCGTGGCCGAGAGGCCAAGTACAGCCAGGCCGAGCACGGCCAGACAGGTGGAAATTCTGCGCATCATCTCTCTCCTCATATTTCGATGGACAGATCCGCCTCGATCCGGGTAGCTCCGGAGCCATCTCGGTCCGGCGTTTCGAGATCTCCGACATCCCTATGCCGGAGAACAATGGCGATCTCTGAGTAGAACCTTATCCGGCTCGGCCAACCGGTTCAAGCCCGAACCATCGGACGGGCCGTCGCTTGCAGCGCGACGAGCCGCGCGACTTGGCCGAAGCGGCAGAATCCAACCCTCAACTAGAGAGTTAGATTAGGCCAGATCCAGCTCCTCGTCGGCGAAGCGCACGCCGACCGGCTCGAGGATCACCTGCCGCGGACCCTCCTCCACGCGGCCCGCCACGAGCGCGCTCAATCCGAGCCGCTCGGCGATCGCCACGATTGCCTCCCCGGCGCCGGGCGCGCAATATAGGGCATAGCCGGAGCCCATGTTGAACGTCGAGTACGCCGCGTGCGCGTCCAGCCGCGCCTGCTCGACGAGGAAGCTCAGCACCGCGGGCACCGGCGGCAGGCGCTCGATCCGGTAGGTCAGCGCGCGCGTCGGGCGCATCAGCTTCAACAGGCCGTGCCCGGTGATGTGGCTGATGTAGCGCAGCGGCAGCTCCTGCGCCAACAGCGCCGCGACCAGCCCGACGTACATCACCGACGGCTCCAGCAACGCCTCGCCCAAGGTTGTGGTGCCGGCGCCGGCGGTACTGGTGGTGATGGGGTCAGACGTTGTGCGATCGGCCGCCAGCTCGGTCGCGTAGCCGTCCGGCAGCCGCCCCGCCAGCAGGCGCGCCAGCGAGGCGCCGTTGGCATGCAGCCCGCTCGAGGCGACCAGCACGATCTCATCGCCCGGCTCGAGCTCCTCGCCGAGCAGCGCCCGCCGCCCCGCCGGCACGGCGCCGACGGCGGCGCCCGCGAGCTCGATCTCGCGCTCGTCGAGCAGCCCCGGCAGCGACGGCGACTCCCCACCCCCCCAGGTGCAGCCTGCGTCCACGCACGCCCGCCGCCAGCCCTCGATCAGCGCCGCGCCGCGCTCGCCCTCGCGGTACCACTCCGAGGCGCCGGTCGCGAAGTACGCGTTTACGACCAGCGGCAACGCGCCCACGCAGCAGAGGTCGTTCAGGATCGCCGCGACCGTGTCGTAGGCGACGTCGCCGAAGCGATTGACCCCCTGCGCTTCGAGCACCTGGCGCGCGATCACTGACTTCGTGCCCAGCCCCTCGACGACGAACGCGAGCGTGCGCCCGTCGAGCTCGAACACGAAGGCGGGCTCGCCCCTGGAGGCGTCGAGCGCGTGGCCGCCCCGACCCTCGAGCAGCGCGGAGGTGGACAGCGCCCCCGCGATCGCCAGGCGCTTGCCGGCGTCGAGCGTCTCGTAGTCGACGCCCGCGGCGCTGTAGCCGGTGGGCGGCGGTTGCTCCGAGGCGGACATGAGCGAGAGCCTACCTCCCGCTCTCGCTCCGCTACTTCTTCTTTGATCCCTTCAGCGTTCGTGTCGGGCACGGGACCTTGACTTCCGTGACGACGTTCTGGCCGCCTTCCAAGGTCACTTCGCCCTTGCCCGGGAAGCCGCCCTTCGGGCATTTCGCCGGGACGCGGCCGTAGTAGTAGGTCTTGCCGTTCTTGCGGATCGCGGCGCCGGCCGTCTCTTTCAGAGAGGTGCCGGACACCGCCAGCGCGCCGGGGACCGATTCGACCAAGGGGATTTCGAACGTCAGCTTCGGGCCGTACGGCGCCGGCGCCGTTTCCCAGTGCGCCGCGATCACGATCTGCGCGGAGATCGGCGCGGCCGCGTTCGCGTATGCCACCACCCCGTTACCCGGGGTCACGTAGACTTCCAGCGCGCCCGTCTCGCGCGTCGCTTCGCCCTGGCCGATCTGGTCGGCCACACCGACCGTTCCGTCCGCGATCCGCGACTGCTTCGGACAGCCTTCCGGGCCCTTGATTTCGAGCTTTTCCTTCGTGCAGGTCGGGAAACCCGTCGGGTCGATCTTCGTCCCCGCAGGGAAGTACAGGACCAGCCTGCGCGTCTGCAACGGCAACCCTCCGGGCAGTTCGTCGCCTTCGAGTTTCCCTTCGATTTCGACGTCCGCGCCGGCGCCGAGGATCGCGCCCGTTTCCGGAAAGCCCGGGATCGGCACGATCGCCGCTTTCACGCCCGTGATCGTCGCCGCCTGGGCGGCCACCGGCAGGGCGATCGCGGCCAGCATCGCAAGGACCGCGTACATACATGCTTTGCGCATCAACTCTCTCCCTCACTCGGTCGACAGAATCGTCTCGATCCCAGTCGTGGGCGCTCCGTGACCCGACAATATCGCTACACCGAGTCTAGAGGGCCGCGCGAGCAGGCCGCGCCATCACGGCCTGGAAGCACCGTGTTCTACTTCTTGGGGCAAGGTGGTTTGTATGTGGCGGTGGCGCTTTCGCCGCTGTCGAACTTGAATTCTGCCTTGATCTGCACACCGGCTCTTGGGCATTTGTTGGGAAGGGTTATGTACGAGATTGTTTTCTTTCCCTTTTTATACGCCGCGCCGATCGTGACTTTGAAGGACAGGATCGATGCGTCGAGCGCGCCGGGCACCGTTTCGACGAGCGGCAGTTCGACGATCGCCTCCGGACCGAACGGGGGGCTGGCGTTGACCCAGTGGGCTTTTTCGATGATTTCGAGGGATGTCGGGGTGGTGCCGTCGACGAAGAACAGCAGGGTGTTGCCGGGGGCGAAGAACCCCTGGATCGATACCTTCTCCCTGACCTGTTCGTCACCGAAGCTGACGATGCCGAGCCCTTCGCCCACAGGCCCGACGCTCGACTTCTTCGGACAGCCCTGAGGTCCGTCGGCCTCGAGCACCGTCTGTGTGCAGGTGGCAAAGCCGCTCGAGTCGACCCTGGTGCCGGCGGGCGAGTCGATCGTGAGCAGCACCAGCGGAGACGGGAAGCCTCCGTATTCGGTCCCGCTGATCGTTGCTTCGGTTTCCACCTCGGCGCCCGCGCCGAGGATATTGCCCGTCCCCGGGAAACCCGGGATCGGCACGGCCGTCGCCTTGAACGTGACCGCGGGCGCCGCCGCGGCAATGGGGGCAAGCGATACGAGCGCGACCGGGGCGAGGACGCCCAGGACGAGCAGCGCCACCCGGATACGTCTCACGTTGGTCATCTAAGCTCGCCTCCGGACATCAGTGCTTCCCCTTATGCTCCGAAACATATCATCCGAAACAGATTGTTGTCAAGGATCGCGTAGATGACCGACCAGATCGAGCTGACACCCACCTCCCACATCGTCCTCGGCCTGCTCTCGATCTCAGGACAGGCGACCCCCTACGACCTCAAGCAGATGGCCGCGCGCACGGTCGGGGAGTTCTGGACCCTGCCCCACTCCCAGCTCTACTCAGAGCCCGCGCGCCTCGCGCGCGCCGGCTACCTAACCGAGCAACAGGAGCCACACGGCCGCCGGCGTAAGCTCTACGGCCTCACCGACCGCGGGCAGGCCGCGCTCACGGACTGGCTCCAGACCCTCGCCCCCGAGCCATACATGCTCAGAGACCCCGCGTTGCTGAAGCTCTTCTTCGGCGCCGACCCCCACCAACTCGCCGAGGTCCAGCTCGAGACCCACCGCCAAAAGCTCGCTCAGTACGAAGCGATCCGCGAGCAGCTCACCCCCGAGGCCCCGATCGGCCCCCGCCTCGCACTGGAGCTAGGCCTCCGCCACGAGCGCGAGACCGTCGACTTCTGGGCCGAACACACGCCATCCAAAAGGAGGACCGATGGATTTCCAGCCAAGTGAGCGCTGTATCGAGTTCCAGGGGCGCCTCTCCGCGTTCATGGACGAGCAGATCTACCCGGCGGAGGCGGTCTACGAGCGTCAGCTGCGCGAGTCCGGCGACCCTCATCACCAGCCTCAGATCATGGAGGATCTCAAGGTACGCGCGCGCGAGCTCGGCCTGTGGAACATGTTTCACCCAGACCCCGAGTACGGCGCTGGGCTGTCCAACAGCGACTACGCCCCACTCGCCGAGTTGCTCGGTCGCAGCCACATCGCCTCGGAGGCCTGTAACTGCTCGGCGCCAGACACGGGGAACATGGAGGTGCTCTCGCAGTTCGCCACGCCCGCGCAGAAAGACCAGTGGCTTACACCTCTACTCGAGGGTGAGATCCGTTCCGGCTTCGCGATGACCGAGCCCGACGTCGCCTCCTCCGACGCGACCAACATCTCGCTGCGGATCGAGCGCGACGGGGACGAGTACGTTTTGAACGGGCGCAAGTGGTGGTGCTCGGGCACGCTGCACCCGCACTGCCGGATCCTGATCGTGATGGGCAAGACAGCTTTGGATGGCCCACGCCACGCCCAGCAGAGTCAGATCCTCGTGCCTTTGGACACGCCCGGCGTATCGATCCTGCGCGGGCTGCCCGTGTTCGGCTATCAGGACCAGGAGGGCCACGCCGAAATCGATTTTGTCGACGTGCGCGTCCCCGCGGAGAACCTGATCGCCGGCGAGGGCGAGGGCTTCATGATCGCGCAGGCGCGTTTGGGGCCGGGACGGATCCACCACTGCATGCGTGCGCTGGGGGCCGCCGAGCGCGCGCTGGAGGCGATGTGCGCGCGCGCCGCTGCCCGCGTCACCTTCGGCCAGCCGCTCGCCGCGCGCGCGAACATCCAGGACTGGATCGCCGAGTCGCGGATCGAGATCGAGATGGCGCGGCTGTTGACGCTGAAGGCGGCCTGGCTGATGGACACCGTCGGCAACCGCCACGCCCGCACCGAGATCGCGGCGATCAAGGTCGCGGCGCCGAGCATCGCGCTGAAGGTGATCGACCGCGCGATCCAGGTCCACGGCGGCGGCGGCGTCTCCGACGACTTCACCCTGGCCTGGGCCTACGCGCACCTGCGCACGCTGCGCCTGGCCGACGGGCCCGACGAGGTGCACAAGCTCTCGATCGCCCGGCGCGAGCTCGCACCGCACATCGCGCGGGAGTCCTAGTCGGGGCAGGCGTCTACTGGCGCAGGCGTCCGCGGGTCCGGCTCACACCCGACCCTTGCGCCGCTGGACCGCCGCGTCGCCCGATCTGACCTAGGCCACGTCGATGTTCGTGCTCGCGACACTGCTCTACCCGTGCGTGCTCGCGCTGCTCTGCGCCGGCGCCGGGCTGCTCGTCGATCGGGTCAGCGGCTCGTTCCTGCCGGGCGCGCTGCTGCCCGTCCTCGGCGCGGCGACGCTGATCGGCCTCTCCCAGCTCACGACCTACATCGTCTTCCTCGCGCCGGCGACGCCCTATCTGCTGGCGCTGCTCGCGCTCGCCGGCTTCGCGCTCGGGCGGCCGCGCCTGGCGGCGATGCTGGCCGGGGGGTGGCGGCGATCTGGCTGGCAGCTGGCCGTGCCGGTGATCGCCTACGTCGCCGCGCTGGCGCCGGTCCTGTTCGCTGGGCGCCCCTCGTTCTCTTCCTACGGCGTGCTCACCGACTCGGCCTTCCACATGCTCGGGGCCGACTTCCTGATCCGCCACGGCCAGGACTACTCCCATCTGGACCTGCGCAACTCGCCCGGCCAGTACCTGAACGACTACTACAACACCTACTACCCCTCAGGAGCGGACACCCTCTTCGGCGGGAGCGCTTTGCTCGTGCGCGCCACCCTGATCTGGGCCTTCCAGCCGTTCAACGCGTTCATGCTCGCGCTCTGCACCGGCCCGGCCTGGGTACTCGTGCGCCGGCTCGGCCTCGACGGCTCCCTCGCCGCGCTGGCGACGTTGACGATCACGCTGCCGGCGCTCGTTTACGGCTATGAGCTGATCGCCTCCGTCAAGGAGATCTCCTCGCTGCCCCTAATCCTCGCGCTCGGCGCGCTCGTCGTGCTCCACCCGCGCTGGCTGCGCGGCCCTCCCCGCGGGGCCATCCCGTTCGCGCTCTTCCTCGCCGCCGGGGTCTCGGCGCTCGGTGTCGCGTTCGCCGCGTGGGTGCTGACGGCGGTGGTGGTGCTCGCGGCAATCATGATCCGGGAAGTTGCCGGCAGATCTCGCGCTCCAGGGGCGATCGCACCGTCGGAGACCGTGCCGGATCGCTCGCACGCGCGAGGCGCTCTTCTGCTCGTGGCGACCGGCCTGCTCGTCGCGTTCCTCGCCGCGCTCGGCACCTGGCTCGAGCTGTCGGGATCGCTGCAGATCGCCCGCAACATCGCATCGACAAACAACCCGGGCAACCTTCAGAACCCGCTCCGCACCGTCCAGATCCTCGGCACCTGGCTGGTCTCGAGCTACAAGCACGTCCCCGCCGGTGGCAATCTCACCGCCTCCTACGCGCTGGCCCTGCTCACGCTCGCGGCAGCCGTGCTCGGCGCCGCGTACGTCGTCTACCGGCGCGAGTACGCGCTGGCCGCCTGGATCGCGCTGACGCTCGCGGTCTGGCTCGGGCTGACCGCCTACGGGACGACCTGGGCCGACGGCAAGGCGCTGATGCTGACCTCGCCTGTAGTAGTGCTGCTGGCGTGGGGCGGCGTGGCGGCGCTGCGCGACTGCGCGCGCTCCCGGCCGGTGCTCCGCTCGCTGCTCGCGCCGGCGGCCCTGTTGCTGGCGCTCGCGCTCGCGGGCGGCGTCGCCGCCTCCGACGCGCTGCAGTACCACGGCTCCAACCTCGCGCCGACCGCGCGCTACGAAGAGCTCGCGTCGATCGACTCGCGCTTCGCCGGCCGGGGGCCGGCGCTGTTCGTCGACTACGACGAATACTCGCTCTATGAGCTCCGTGATCTCGACATCGGCGGCCCCGGCTTCATGTATCCGCCGCCCACGATCGCGCAGACCGAGGGACGGCCGGCGAACCTCGACCTGATCTCCCCGGCGGCGCTGCGCTCCTACCCGCTGATCGTCACCCGCCGCGACCCCGCTTCCTCGCGGCCACCCGCCGCCTACCGCCTGCTGTACCAGGGCGCCTACTACGAAGTCTGGGGACGGCTGCCAGGCGCGGCGGCGGCGCTCGCGCACGTCGCGCCCGCGAGCGCAACGACGGCAGCGTCGGCGTCGGGAACGAGGACAGCAGGGACGGCGGGCGGGGCTCCGATCCAATGCTCGACCGTCGCCAGCTTGGCGCAGCTGGCCAAAGCGCACGGCGCGCAGCTCGTCAATGCGCGCCCGCCGCAGATCGTCCCGATCGACGTTGCGCGCGCGCTGCACCCCGCGTGGGCCGAGTCACGGGACGGGCTGCTGATGTCACGACCCGGCCGCCTGGAGGCCACGTTCGCGGTCCCCCATACGGGTACGTGGGACCTGTGGCTGCAGGGCGAGATCATGCCCGCGGTCGAGGTGAGCGTCGACGGCCATCCCCTCGCCTCGATCTCCGGCCAGCTCACCGGCGTCGCCACCGACCCCGACACGATCGCGCCCCTGCGCGTGCGCCTCACCGCCGGCCTTCATCGCGTGACGATCACGCGTGGCTCCTCCAGCCTGCTCGCCCCCGGCTCGGGCGGCTCGGCGATCCTCGACTCGATCTTCCTCACGTCGGCCGGCGCGGGCAGCCAAGCGACGCTGCACGTGACCCCCGCCGCGCGGTGGCGTTCGCTGTGCGGGCAGCGCCTGGAGTGGATCGAGGTCGTACCAGGAGGGTGAGTGGCGAACGGGCACCTATCGACAGGCGCTCGGGTGGGTGTCAGCGACTGGCGCCTAGCGGTCGGCGCTGTCCGGTGAAAGCCCCGCTCCGGTCAACATGCGCCGCAGATCGACGACCATCTGCCGGTCGACATCCTTGCCGCGCGGTCGCGCCAGCGTCTCCGTCTCGGCGCCGAGCGTGACCTTGAACTTGCCGTTGTGCTCCTCCTCGACGGTCCCGACGGCCTCGAGCAGCGAAAGCACCTGGCGCCACTCGACGTTGCCGCTCGCCGGATGATCGAGGATCTTCCTCAGCGTGTCGCGATGGTGGTTGTTGAGGTCTCCGCTCACGGCCGTCGAGTCTAGCGATGCCTTCCCGATTTCAGCAGAGACGCCGGGGCTGCCGGCGGAACCGCCCCGCCGGCAGCCGCCCGTCCACCGCTCAGCTCGCGAGCAGCGCCTCGAGCTTGTCGAGCTGGCTGCCCCAGCCCGCTTCGGCCATCGCCACCAGCTGCTCGGCGCAGACCATGCGCGAGGTGACGACCACCTTCGTACGGCCGGAGCCCTGATCGATGAACTCGACCGTCGTCTCGCCCGACTCGAGCATCGGGTTGTCGGTGGTCTCCTGGCCGAACGACAGCCGCTCGGGCGGCTCGACGACCCCGAAGTGGCCGTCATTTGCATACTCGACCCCGTCTGGTCCGACCATCGTCATCCGGCAGATACCGCCGGGGCGCAGGTCGAACTCGATTTTCTCGCGCGGTGTCGTGAAGTGCTCCGGCCCCCACCACTTCGTCACCTCGTCCGGGTCGGTCCATACCCGCCACACCAGCTCGCGCGGCGCATCGAGCTCACGCTCGATCACGATCGTGCGCTCGGCCATCTCCAACTGCTCACTCATCGCTGCCTGCCTTTCCTTGTATGTCCTGTAGATGACTCGCGAGGCGATCCAAACGGCCCTCCCAGGCCTCGCGATACTGCTCCAGCCAGTCGGCCACATCCCGCAGCGGCGCGCTCTGTAGCCGCGACGGACGCTGTTGCGCCGCCCGTCCGCGCGTGATCAGCCCGGCCCGCTCGAGCACCTTCAGGTGCTTGGAGACGGCCTGCACGCTGAGCGGGAATGGCTCCGCGAGCTCGTTCACGGTGACCGCTTCGTCCTCCACGAGCCGCGCAAGGATCGCGCGCCGGGTCGGGTCGGCGAGGGCCGCGAAGGTGGTGCTGAGCTGGTCGGTCTCCATCCTTATTCATCCAAACAGTTTATCAACTATCTAGTTGAATAATAGCCCCACAAACGACGACCGTCAAGTGCCCAAAGAATGAGCTGCGGTCAATCGTTCCCGGCGCCCACTACAAAATCCCTGCAAATGAGCACTTTATGGAGACGGCGGGAATCGAACCCGCGTCCGTGATCGCGTGGGAATGGCTTCTACGAGCGTAGCCGGCGCTCTGATCTCATCCTCGACTCGCCTCGCCGGCGGGGTTGTCGGGGACCAGCCTTCTTAGATTTCCCTGGCTTGGCAAAGGCGGACCGTACCGGGTGAGCCTGCTTTCTGATCCCGGCCTTCCCCGCCGCAGGCAAGCGGGGCCCGAGACCTCACTCGCCTAGTGTTTGCTAGGCAGCGAGGGCGTACTCGTGAGAGTCCGCACTTATGGTTTTCCCGGGTGTTTAACGAGGCCGCCCGGGACCTCGACTCGCCACCATCCTCACGAGCCGACCACGTCGAAGCCTGTCGTCCCCGAGGATGTACTGCCGACCCAGTGTAGCCCTCGACGAATCCTTTTCGCGACCGCGGCCCTCTTATCTACATCGTCGACATTCGATCGACCGGAACGGGAAGGCCCCATCGTGACCGCCATCTATCTCATCGCCGCCGCGCTCGTCGTCTGCGGCTGCCTGTTCTTCATCATGAGAGTCCGTTCTCGTGATTGACAGGCGCACCGCACCCTGGCCGACCGAACAGGTCGTCAACGCCGCCCAGCAGGGCGACCCGCGCGCGATCGCGATCCTCGTCTCCGGCTCGCACTCACACGTGCAGCGCTTCGCCCGCACGCTCTGCTCAACGCCCGAGGACGCGGAGGACGCCGCGCAGGAGGCGCTGATCGTCCTCTACCGCAAGATCGGCACGCTGCGCGTCACCGCCGCGCTCGCGTCGTGGATGTTCCGGATCGTGCGCAACGAGTGCATCCGCAGGACACGGCTCGCGCTGCGCGGCCCGGTCAACGCCGCGACGGTCGAGCCCTCGGCCGAGGACGCCGCCCTCGCCCGCCTGGAAGTCGAGCGGATCGTCGACTCGATCGCGTCGCTCCCCGCCGAGCAACGCGCCGTGCTCGTGCTCCGCGACATCCAGGGTCTCTCGGGAGCGGCGACCGCCGAGACGCTCGGCCTCAGCCGCGCCGCGATGAAGTCGCGCCTGCACCGCGGACGCGAAGCGCTCCACGCACGGCTCGGCGCCCCGGACGACACGACCGGGCCCGGAGAGGGCGAGGAGGCGGGCGGCGAAGATGCCTGAGTCCGGCTACGAGCGAGCGGCGAAAATGCTTGACCCCAGCCACGACCGCGGCGTGTTCGCCAGCACCTCGCTCCCCGCCCATCTCGCGCGCGGAGCGCTCGGCTTCGGCCTGCTCGGCGCGGCGGTCGCGCTGACCCCGAGCCACGGCCCGGCCACACTGCTGCTCGCACCGCCTGGGCTCCTCGCGCTGCGCGGCTGTCCGACGTGCTGGATCGCCGGGTTGGTGCAGACGATCTCCGCCGGCCGGCTGCGGCGCACCTGCACCGAGAATGGCTGCACACTGGCACCGGCCGCTGCAGGAGGGACAGCCAAGGCGGCGACCGATACGGGCGGGATGCAAGCGAACGGCATACCGCGGGGAAGAACGAAATCGACGCGGTCCCGGGCCGCTTGAGGAACCCGCCCCGTCTAGCCCGAAGGCCTTCCAGTTTGGGTGGCGCGGCCTCACACCTCGGTGGCCTCGCTCTTTGCGGCTCGGTTCCGCGTCTGGATTCAAAGTAGCTCGGCCATTTCGGGATTGCAACCCCTCTCCGGCGAAGACCCCGCACCTTGCGAAAAAAACGGCTGCCGTTAGGTGACGCTTACCGCTGCTGCCACAATGGAGCTATGGACAGTGGCGAGTTTTCTCTACCTGCGCCCCCGGTCTCCGGGCCACCCGCCGGGCCGAGCTCTCTCCCCGTGAGCCAGTCCTATCCGTCCCAGGCCCGTCCGGTCACAGCCGCGATCGCGCCCGTGCCCACCAACGCACCGGCCGGCGGCGGGAACCCATTCGGCGAGCAGCGCGGCACACGGAGTGGCGGATCGGGGCCCGTGGGCAATCTGCGCAAGCGGATCGGCAGCGCATTCGCGGGCTTGGTCGCGTTGATCGCGAAGTTCGGCGTGGCGCTGAAAGCGCTGCTGCTGGGGCTGCCGAACCTGAAGCTGTTCGTGACCGCGGGCACCGCGCTGGTGTCGGTCGCCGCGTACAGCATCTTCTTCGGTTGGTGGTTCGCGGCCGGCTTCGTCGTGTTGCTGTTCGTGCACGAGATGGGCCACGTGATCGCGCTGCGGCGCGAGGGGATCAAAGCGAGCGCGCCGATGTTCGTCCCCTTCATGGGCGCGGTGATCGTCTCCCGCTCGCTCGGCGACAACGCGCTCGCGGAGGCGCGGGTCGGTCTCGCCGGTCCGATCCTCGGCAGCCTCGGCGCCGCCGCCGTCGCGCTCGTCGGCGAGCTCACCGGCAGCTCGCTGTTGATCGCGCTCGCCTACTTCGGCTTCTTCATCAACCTCTTCAACCTGCTTCCAGTCATACCCCTTGACGGCGGTCGTGCGGCGGCCGCGATGACACCGTGGATGTGGTTCATCGGCTTCGGCGTACTCGTCGCACTGGCGTTCATCGACCGCGGCAACCCGATCCTGCTGATCATCGTGATCTTCGCCGGCTTTCAGACATACCAGCGCTGGAAGCAGCGCAAAACGCGTTCGCTGCAGCAGGCCGCCTACTACCGGGTCGCACCCCGCCACCGGCTGATCGTGGGCGTCGTGTACGTCGGCCTGATCGCGCTGCTCGTGTTCGGGATGAGCGAAACGCACATCCTCACCTCAGGCGGCCATTCCTTCGGCTCGATCTAACGCCTGGCTTCGCGCACGGACCGTTCCATGTCGCGCTTGGACTCGCGGTCGCGGATCGTGTTGCGTTTGTCGTACAGGTCCTTACCGCGCGCGAGCGCGATCTCGACCTTCGCGTGCGAACCCTTGAAGTAGATCCTCGTCGGCACCAGCGTCAGTCCCCGTTCGGCGACTTTCGCCGCGAGGCGATCGAGCTCGCGGCGGTGCGCCAGCAGCTTGCGCGGGCGCTCGGGCTCGTGGTTTTCGCGCGAGGCCGGCCCATACGGGGGAATGTGCACCGAGTGCAGCCACAGCTCGCCGCCGGCGATCGCGGCGTAGCCGTCCTTCAGCTGGGCGCCGGACTCGCGCAGCGCCTTGACCTCGGTGCCCTCGAGCACGATCCCGCACTCGACGCGTTCGATCAGCTCGTAGCGATACGACGCGTACCTGTTCGACGCGACATCGCCCGCCCCGATCTTGCGCTTGGATTGCTTGCTCTTTGCCATCGGTTTTCGAGCCTAGACGTTTTGCCCGCGACGGCGACGGCGTCGCTGTCTCGATCAGCCGGCGGGGTTCAGGTCCACACGACCGCGAGCCACGTCGACGCGCGCGACACGCACCTCGATCGCGTCCCCCAGGCGGAGCGTCGATCCGGGGCTTTCGCCGTGGAGGATCGTCCCCTGCTCGTTCAGCTCCCACCACTCGCGCTCGCCGCCCGCGCCACGCATCCGCCGGACCGGCAGCATGCCGCGGTAATCCGGCGACACCGCATTCTGAGTCCGCACTCCCTGCTCTGCCTGCGCATCCACTCGCTCCGGCGGCGTTCCGAAGGAGACGAACGCACCGGCCGAGATCAGCCCGACCACTTCGCCGGAGAACGCCTGATCCCAACCGCCCTCGTATAACGCCCGCTCCAGGGCGAAGCAGCGAGCCACGTCGTCCGCGTCACGCTCGATCGTCATCGCGGCCCGCTCGCGGTCCGAGGTCCATTCCGCCAGTTCCCCCATACCGGCCGCCCGCGGCGCCCGCTCTCCGCCGCCGACGGCGGCCAGCAGCGCACGGTGGCAGACGAGGTCCGGATAGCGGCGGATCGGCGAGGTGAAGTGGCAGTAGTACGCCGTCCCGAGGCCGGCGTGACCGCTGTTCTTCGGCGAGTAGGCGGCCTGCTGGAGGGTGCGCAAGAGCAGCGAGGTAAGCGCCGCGCGCCCACCCCCACGTCGCACGTGCGTCTCGACTCGTCGCGAGATCTCTCCCATCAGCTCGGCCGCCTGCGACGGGGACATGTTCTTTCCTACGGGCGGCGTCGGCACCTCCAGGGAGGACAACTGCTCGACGAGGCGCTTCACGCGCTCGGGCTCGGGGCGTTCGTGGACGCGGTACAGGCATGGCGCGCCGCGCTCGGAGAGCAGCCGCGCGACCGCAACGTTTGCGGCGATCATCAGGTGCTCGATCAGGCGGTGGGACTCGGTCTGCACGCGCACGAGCACCTCCTCGACGTGTCCCTCGTCGTCGAAGACGAATTCGGGCTCGGAGGAGTCGAGCGTCAGCGCGCCGCTGTGGCCCCTGCGGCGATCCTCCTCGAGCGCGGCGGCCGCCGCGCGCGCGGCGGCCAGCGGCTCGGCCCAGGGCGTGCTCGCCGGCTCGTCTGCGGCGAAGATCCGATCGACCTGCTCGTAGCTCAAGCGCTCGTCCGAGCGGATCAGCGAGCGGTAGAAGGAGGCCTTCGCGACCCTCGCTCCGTGCAGCTCGAGCTCGACCGTCACCGCCGCGCGCTCCTTCCCCGGCACGAGCGAGCAGGCGTCGTTTGAGAGCGCCTCCGGCAGCATCGGCTCGACCGCACCCGGCACGTAGACGCTCGTGCCGCGGCGCCTGGCCTCCAGATCGACGCGCGAGCCCTCGGGCACGTAGGCGCTGACGTCCGCGATATGAACCCACACGCGCGTCCGCGGCTGTGCGGGGTCTTCGCTGGTGGAATCCTCACCACTGGCGAGGTCCTCGCCGCCGACAAGAGCGCGGCCTGGGGCGGGATCCTCGCCGAGGCGTTCGGCGGAGATCGCGTCGTCGAAGTCGCGTGCGCTCGCCGGGTCGATCGTGAACGTCGGCAGGTCCCTCAGGTCGCGCCTGCCGTCGGTCGCCCGGATCTTCCCCGCGGCGGCCGCGCGCGCCTCGCGTTCGACCGCCGCCTCGAACCCGCGGGCGAGACCGCGATCCAGCAGCAGTCCCTCGATCAGGTCCCGAGCAACGTCGGGGCGCCCCAGCACGCGCGTGATCTGCGCCCGTCCGTCTCCCCGCCGGGCCTGCCCCACGAGCACCAGATCCCCGGCGCGCGCTGCCTCCCCGCCACGATCGGCGAGGCGATTGGAGCCGAGCGCGATGCGCCGCGACGCGCGGGGGTGGCGCCCGCCATCGTCGGAGCGCGGCGGGGGAAAGACCGGCTCCGCCGCCCAGAACCTGCCGCGTTTCTCGAGCACCGCGACCACCGTCCCCGGGGCTCTGCGCGCAGACTTCTCGCCGGAGCCGCCGGAAGACCTGGTCGGCTTGCCCGAGGCCTTGCCCGATTTCCCCACCGGCTTGCCCGGCTTGCCGGAGGACTTGCCCGGCTTGCCCGCCGACTTCCTCCCCCTCGATCCGCGGGGCGAGCTCACTACTTGACTTTCGCGGCGAGCGTTTCGAGCGCCGCGTCGAGACCCTGCGGGGTGTCGACGACGTTGTTGGCGAGCGACACTTCGGGGGTGATGCCCGCGCCCTGTTTGACGCCGCCGCCGCCGAGGTTGCGCCCGTCGGGGGTGAAGTACTCGCCGACCGTGATGTCGAGCGCGCCGCCGTTTGACAGCGGCTCCTCCTCCTGGAAGACGCCCTTGCCGAAGGTGTGAGTGCCGACGACGGTCGCGCGGTGGTGATCCTGCAGCGCGGCGGTGGTGATCTCCGATGAGGAGGCGGTGTTGTGGTCGACGAGCACCACCATCGGGATCGTCGGCGCGAGCGGGTGGCCGGTCGCCGTGATCGTCTCGCTCGGCTGCGTGCGCCCGCGCGTGGAGACGATCGTGCCGTGAGCGATGAACAGGCTCGCGATCAGCCGCGCTTCCTCGACCAGGCCGCCGCCGTTGGCGCGCAGGTCGAACACGAGCCCGCGCACGCCTTCGTGGAGCTCTTTTTCGACCGCCGTCGCGACTTCGCCGTGCGATTCGGGGCTGAACGAGGCGAGCTCGACGACGCCGAGCTTCACCCCGTGCACGGTCCGCGTCTCGGAGGCGACGACCGGCTCGGAGATCACCGCGCGCGTGATCCGCACGGTGCGAGTCGTTGCGTGGGCGGCGGGCGCCGAGTGGGACCCCGATGAGGAGGAGGAGGAAGAAGAAGAAGAAGAAGGAGAAGAGGGCGCGTGAGCGGAGCCGGCCACATTTGCGGGCCGTAGGATCCCGAGCGCGACTTCGGTGCCCGGCGGCCCCTTGATCAGCGACGTGGCCGCATCGGCGGAGAGACCGGCGAGCTTGCGGCCGTTGACCGCGACGATCACTTCGCCCGCCCGCAGCCCCGCATGCTGTGCGGGGCTTGTGTCGAACACGCGCGCGATCGCCAGACCCCTGTGTTCGGGCGATACGACGACGCCGATACCGGTGAAGCTCGGGGGCGAGTTGAATTCATGGAATTCCTTCGGCGTCAGATAATGAGAGAAGCGATCGTCGAGGCTCGCGACCGCGCCGGCGATCGACGAGTTCGCCAGCTGGCTCTTGGCGATCGGCCGGTAGTAGTCGCTGGAGATCCGCGCGAGCGCTTCGTCGACGACCTGTGTCTGGTGGTTCTGCTCGAACGCGCTCCCCCGCGCGAACCCAGGCAGATCTTCGGGATGGCCGCCGAGCCAGACGCCCAGGACGACGAAGACCGGGAGCAGCACGCCCAGGATCACGATCAGGGGTGCTCGCCGGGAAGACATGACGCAGGCAAGCCTAGTCGAGGGCACTATTGTGGGCTCCAATGACCGAGATTGCAACGACAACCGTCCCCGCGAACGGGCTGCCGATCTACAAGATCGGCCTGCCGGGCACACGCGCGCTGACCGTGCTCGTCGCGTTCGACGCGGGCGCCCGCAACGAGCGCCCCGATGAGAACGGGATGGCCCACTTCCTCGAGCACCTCGTGTTCAAGGGCGGCGAGAAGTACCCCACCTACAAGGACGTCAACGAGACCGCCGAGCGGCTCGGGGGCGTGCTCAACGCGTACACGAGCCACGACCTCGTCGCCTTCCACCTAACCGTCCGCGCCGAGTCCGCACCGCAGGCGATCGACCTGCTCACGGACTTCGTCGGGCGCCCGCGGATCGACGCCGACGAGCTCGACCGCGAGCGCGGCGTCGTGATCCAGGAGATCAACCGCGCCTACGACCAGCCCTCGACGATCGCCGAGTACCTGATCGACCGCGCGGCGTTCGGCGATCATCCCTTGGGCCGCACCGTACTTGGGCCGGAGGAGAACCTGCGCGGCTTCACGCGCGAGGGGATCGTCGCCTTCCGCGAGCGTCGCTGGGCGGGTGCGCACGGCGGGGCGTTCCTCGCGGGCAACCTCGATCACCTCCCGAACGAGTCGGAGCTCCAGGAGCGCTTCGGGCGCTTTCCCGCGCTGTCAGATCCCGCGCCGTACACGCCGGCGCCGGCGTTCGCGCCGGAGAAGCTCGTCGAGGAGCGCGACACAAACCAGTCGCACCTGCGCATGATCTACCGCCCGGACATCGCCGTCTCCGACGAGCGCAAGCGCGCGGCGCTGACGATCTACTCGACGCTGCTCGGCGGCTCGATGGGCTCGCGGCTGTTCGAGGAGATCCGCGAGAAGCGCGGCCTCTGCTACTCCGTCTACGCGCTCGACCACGCCTTCGCCGACGTCCCGATCCTGCAGCTCGGCTCGGGCCTGGAGTCCGGCAAGTGCGTCGAGGCGTACACGCGCATGCGCGAGATCGTCGACGAGCTCCGCGACGACGGCCCAACCGAGGAGGAGGTCCACCGCGCACGGGCATACGCCGCCGGCCGCCGCGTGCTCGCATTCGAGAACACGAACGCGGTCGCCCGCTACGCCGCCAACCAACGGATCGTGTTCGGCGAGGACATCGACCCCGACTCCGCGATCTCAGCGCTGGACGCCGTCACCTACGACGAGGTCCGCGAGGTCGCCGCGGGGGTTGCCGACAACCTGGCCGTGGCATGCGTGGGGCCGCACTCCGCCGACGAGTTCTAACCGAGCGCAACCATCCGGTCGATCGGGACCTTTGCCTTGACGGCGATCTCCGCGGGCACGCGCACCTCGTACTTCATATCCCGCAACGCATCCCTCAGCTTCGGCAGCGTGATCATCTTCATGTACTTGCAGCTCGCCCTCGGGTTCGCGGGAATGAAGCTCACATCGGGAGCCGCCATCCGCAATGGGTGGAGCATCCCGATCTCGGTCGCGACAACGGCCTCGCGGGGTTTGGCCTGAGGAGCGCCGCTGCCGGCAAACGCCACCGTCGCCGGGCCGGCAGCGCTCTCGGCCGCCCCACCCGCGACGCGCTCCAGCGCCTCGGCGTATTTGAGCATCCCACCGGTCGAGAGCATATGCACGCCCTCCGCTGCGACATCGCCGCTGGCGACGTACTCCATGATGCTGGTCGTGCAACCGCACTCGGGATGGATCAAGAAGTCGGCGCCGGGGTGCGCGGCGCGCGTGGCCTCGATGTCAGCCGGGCGGATGCCCGCATGCACGTGGCACTCACCATCCCATACGTGCATTTTCTTATCCATCTCCTTCTCCACATACGCCCCCAGCCACATGTCCGGTCCGAACAGGATCTCGGTCTCCTCGCCCCTGGTCTCATAGATGTGCCTGACGACGTCGACCGCGTTCGCCGACGTGCAGCAGTAGTCGGTCAGCGCCTTCACCTCGGCGGTCGTGTTCACGTACATCACGACCACTCCCTCCGGATACTGCGCCTTCCAGTCCGCGAGCTGCGCGGCGTCGATCGAATCCGCGAGCGAGCACCCGGCGTCGAGGTCGGGGATCAGCACGGTCTTCTCCGGGCACAGGATCGAGGCGGTCTCGGCCATGAAGTGCACGCCGCAGAACACGATCACCTCGCCCTCCGCGGCCGCGGCCTTGCGCGACAGCCCGAGCGAGTCGCCGACGTAGTCGGCGATGTCCTGCACCTCCGGCACCTGGTAGTTGTGCGCCAGGATCACCGCGCCGCGCTCCCGCGCGAGCGCGCGCACCTCGGACTGCATCCTCGCGATCTCATCCCGCGAGAGCTCCGCGGGCGAGCTCTCCGTGGGAGCCATCGGCAAGGTGGTGGCCATCGGCAGGTTCATGGCAGGGCCTCCAAGATCAGCGACAAATCCAGCGCGGGCGCCGAATGCGTCAAAGCGCCCATCGACACCCATTCTACCCCGGTCTCCGCGCGCGCCCTCAGCGTCTCCAACGTCACCCCTCCGCTCGCCTCGAGCTCCGCCCGACCCGCCACCTGAGCGACCGCGGCGCGCAGCTGCGCATCGTCCATGTTGTCCAGCAGCAGCCGCGGCGCTTCGGCGGCGAGCGCTTCGTCGATCTCTTCCCTGTTGCGCACCTCGACCTCCAACGTTCCCGCCAGCTCCGGCGCCGCCGCGCGCACCCGATCGATCGCCTGCGCGATGCCGCCGGCGGCGGCGATGTGGTTCTCCTTGATGAGGATCGCGTCGTACAGGCCGGCGCGGTGGTTGCTCGCCCCCCCGGCCGCGACCGCCGCCTTCTCCAGCGCCCGCATCCCCGGCGTCGTCTTGCGCGTGTCGAGCACCCTCGCCCCCGTCCCTTCTACCGCGCGTGCGGCGCGCGCGGAGATCGTCGCCACTCCCGATAGGTGCGCGAGGAAGTTCAGCGCCGTACGCTCCCCCGTCAGGAGGGCACGGGCACTCCCCTCCACCCTCAGCACCGGGCCGCCCTCGCGCCACACGCCCTCTTGCACCAGGCGCTCGCAGCGCGCGTCTGGATCGAGCTGCGTGAAGACCGCCTCGGCCGCGTCGAGGCCGTAGATCGTCCCCGGCTCCTTCTGCACGATTCCCGCCCGCGCGTGCGCATCCTCGGCGACGGTCGCATCGGTCGTAACGTCGCCCGTGCCCACATCCTCCCCGAGTGCAAGGCGGACCAACCCGCTGAGACCATCCACCTCTATTCGCCTGACGACGCGTTTGAGAGCAGGAAAGCTCGTACAAAATTATCCAGATCCCCATCCAAGACACGTTGCACATCGCCCATCTCGTAGCCCGTCCTGTGGTCTTTGACCATCGTGTAGGGGTGGAGCACGTACGAGCGGATCTGCGAGCCGAAGTTCACGTCCTGCACCTCGCCCTTCTCGCGCGCGATCTCCTCCTGACGTTCGCGCTCCTTGCGCTCCAGGAGCTTCGCCCGCAGCACGACCATCGCGGTCGCCCTGTTCGAGGACTGCGAGCGCTCGTTCTGGCACTGCACGACGATCCCCGTCGGACGGTGCGTGATCCGCACCGCCGAGTCGGTCTTGTTCACGTGCTGGCCGCCCGCGCCTGACGCGCGATAGGTATCGACCTGCAGGTCGTCCTCGTTGATCTCGATCTCGCCCGTGTCCTTCACGACCGGCGCGACCTCCACCCCCGCGAAGCTCGTCTGGCGGCGATGGGCCGAGTCGAACGGGGACAGCCTGACCAGCCGGTGCACGCCGCGCTCGGCGCCGAACAGGCCATACGCGTTCTCGCCCTTGACCTGGAACGTCGCCGACTTGATCCCCGCTTCCTCGCCCGCACTCGCCTCCAGCAGCTCGACCTCGAAGCCGCGTCGCTCCGCCCAGCGCATCTCCATCCGCAGCACCATCTCCGCCCAGTCCTGGGCGTCGGTCCCCCCCGCGCCCGCGTTCACGCTCACGAGCGCATCGCCCTGGTCGTAGCGGCCGGAGAACAGTCGCTGCTCCTCCAACGCGGCCAGGCGCTCCTCGACCGAGGCGAACTGCTCGTCGATTTCGCCCTGCAACGAGGCATCCTCGTCGGCCATCTCGATCAGGCCGTCGAGATCCTCGACGTCGCTCTGCAGCGTCGTGAACTGCTCCAGTCGTCTGCTCGCCCGCGCGTGCTCGGCGCCGATCTGGGCTGCCCCCTCGGCGTCGTCCCAGAAGCCCGGCGCGCCCATCTGCGCTTCGAGCGCCTCCGCGCGGTCCTTCAGCTCTTGCGGGTCAAAGATAGTCCGCGAGCAGCTTCAGCTGCTCGCGTATCGCGGCAAGGCGCTGCGGCGTGGATTCCGTGGGGGCGGTTGTCATTAGCTTCCGTGACACTTCTTGAACTTCTTACCCGAACCGCACCAGCAGGGGTCGTTGCGGCCGACTTCGTGCTCGTGGTCGACCACCCGCTGCTCGACCACCGGCAGCGCTTCTCCTTCGCCGCCGTTCTCGGCGTAGGCCTGCTCGCCGCCCTGCTGGATCCCGCCGGCCGCGGCGGCCGCCGCGATCGCGCCCGCGCCCATCGCGCTCTGCCCGCCGGAGTAGGAGACCCGGCCCGCGCGCGTGGAGCTGCCGCCCGGCGCAAACGCGGGGATTGGCGGGGTCTGCTGACCCTGCCCGCCCCCGTTCTCGCCCTCGACGTTGACCTGGACGTTGAAGATCATCCGCGTGTAGTCGGCCCAGACGCTGCTCATCAAATCGCCGAACAGCGTGAAGGCCTCATTCTTGTACGCCACCAGCGGATCCAGCTGGGCGAAGCCGCGCAGGTGGATGCCCTCGCGCAGGTAGTCCATGTCGAATAGGTGCTCGCGCCAGCGCTCGTCGATGATCTGCAGCAGCAGGAACCGCTCGAGCGCGCCCATCAGCTCCTCGCCGAGCTCGCCCTCGCGCGCGTTGTAGCGCTCGATCGCCAGCTCGCCGACGCGGTCGGTCAGCGAGATCCGGTCGATCTTCTCGGGGTCGAGGTCCTCGTCGCCCAAGTCGAGCGGGAAGAACTGCCCGAGCGCCGTGAACAGGCCGTCGAGGTCCCAGTCCTCCATGAAGTCGCCGGGCGTGTACTGCTCGATCGTGCGCTCGATCGTGTTCGCGACCTCGCGGCGGGCCTCCTCGCCGATCGGCTTGCCCTCGAGCACCTCGTCGCGATAGGCGTAGATCACACGACGCTGCTCGTTGGCGACGTCGTCATACTCGAGCACGTGTTTGCGCTGTAGGAAGTTCTGCTCCTCGACCTTCTTCTGGGCTTTCTCGATCTGCTTCGACAGCATCCCCGCCTCGATCGGTTCCTCGTTGCCGTGCTCGTCGACGCCGCCGAGTTTGTCGAGGATCCGGTAGATGCGATCGCCCGCGAACAGCCTCACGAGATCGTCCTCGGCGGATAGGAAGAAGCGACTCTCCCCGGGATCGCCCTGGCGCCCGGCGCGGCCGCGCAGCTGGTTGTCGATCCGCCGCGACTCGTGGCGCTCGGTGCCGCAGATGAACAGGCCACCGGCCGCCATCACGCGCTCGCGGTCCTCCTCCACGCGCCGCTCGAGCTCCGGCAGGAGCTCTCCCATGCGCCGCTCGTGATCCTCGTGCTCGGGCCCGATCCCCTCCTTCGCGAGCGCCAGGCCGGCGAGGTGCTCGGGGTTGCCGCCGAGCTTGATGTCGACGCCGCGGCCGGCCATGTTCGTCGCGATCGTCACCGCGCCCGGCTGACCGGCCTCAGCGACGGTCTCGGCCTCGCGCGCCGCGTGCTCGGGCTTGGCGTTCAGCACCGCGTGCTCGATCCCGCGCTTTTTCAGCTGCTCGGACAGGAGCTCGGAGACCTCGACCGAGATCGTGCCGACGAGCACCGGCTGGCCGCTCTCGTGACGCGCGGCGATCTCGTTCGCGACCGCGTTCCACTTGCCGTCCCTGGTCTTGTAAACCTGATCGTTGCGGTCCTCGCGGACCATCGGCCTGTTCGTCGGGACCTGCACGACCGGTAGCTCGTAGATCTTCATGAACTCGGTCGCCTCGGTCAGCGCCGTGCCGGTCATGCCCGCGAGCTTGTCGTACAGCCGGAAGTAGTTCTGGTAGGTGATCGTCGCGAGCGTCTGGTTCTCCTCCTGGATGCGCACGCCCTCCTTCGCCTCGATCGCCTGGTGCAGCCCCTCCGACCAGCGCCTCCCGTCGAGGATCCGGCCGGTGAACTCGTCGATGATCTTCACCTCGCCGTCGACGACCGCGTAGTCGACGTCGCGCTTATACAGCGCCTCGGCCCGCAGCGACTGAATCAGGTGGTTGACCAGATGCCCGTTCTCAGCGCGGTACAGGTGGTCGATGCCGAGGAATTTCTCGGCCTTTGCGACGCCCTGCTCGGTGATCGAGACGCTCTTGTGCTTCTCGTCGATCTCGAAGTCGAAGTCCGCCATGAAGCCCTTCTTCGTCCTCGGGTCCATGCCTTCGGGGGTCTTCCCCATGCTCATCCGCGGCGCCAGGCGCGCGAACTTCACGTACAGGTCGGCGGCCTGTTCGGGCGCCCCGGAGATGATCAGCGGCGTGCGCGCCTCGTCGATCAGGATGTTGTCGACCTCGTCCACGACCGCGAACCAGTGCCCGCGCTGGACCTTTTCGGAGAGATCCTTCGCCATGTTGTCGCGCAGGTAGTCGAAGCCCAGCTCGGAGTTCGTCCCGTAGATCACGTCGCACGCGTACGCGGCCTGCTTCTCGTCGTAGGGCTGCATGTTCTGCAGCACGCCGACGCTCACGCCGAGCGCGTCGTAGATCGGTTTCATCCATTCCGCGTCGCGTCTTGCGAGGTAGTCGTTGACGGTTACGACGTGCACACCGCGGCGGGCGAGGGATCCGTTCTTGCCCCCGCCGGATCCGCCGGTGGAGGCGGCTTCGTGGCCGTTGGCGCTCGAGCCGTTGAGCACGGGGGCGCCGGCGGCGGCCGCGTCATCGGCCAGCTCCTCTTCGACGGCCTCGGGGTCGATCGGGGAGTCGGGGTCGACGAGGTCGGGGTACTCGGCGAAGTCCGGATCGGGGCTGTCCTGCTTGTGGGTCTGGCCGGGCTCCCGCACCGCCAGCGAGTTCAGCACGACCGCGAGCGTCGCCGTCAGCGTCTTGCCCTCGCCCGTCTTCATCTCCGCGATACAGCCGTCGTGCAGGACCATCCCGCCGATCATCTGCACGTCGAAGTGGCGCATGCCCATCTTGCGCTTGCCGGTCTCGCGCACGATCGCAAAGCACTCCGGCAGCAGCGCGTCGAGCGACTCGCCCGCCGCCGCGCGCGCGCGCAGCGCGTCCATCCGCTCGCGCAGCTCGGCGTCGGTGTCGTGTTCGAGCTCGCCCTCGAACGCGTTGATCAGCGCGACGCGCTTCTGGTAGGCCTTGAACTTCTTCGCCTCGCCGACGTTCAGCGCGCGATCGAGAATCGATGGGGACACATCCCCAGATTAGCGTCTACAGCGCGGCGCGCGCCGCCTTCATCTGGCTCGCCATCGCGTGCGCCTCGCGGCGCTTGCGACGCTTGTCGCGATGGCGCTTGACCTGGCGCGCCAGCTCGTCGACGACGAGGTTCAGCGAATGCGCCATCTCGCGCGAGGCGTCGTGCGCGCGCAGCGTCACGCCCTTCAGGTACAGCGTCGCCTCCACGACCTCGCGCTCGGCGATCGAGGGATTTCGCTCCTCGAAGATCTCGATCTCCAGGCGGGCCAGGTCCGAGACCTGACGCGCGACCTTGCCCAAACGACGCTCCGCGTGCTCGCGGATCTCGTCGGTGACCGGAACGTTGCGACCCTTGATGTCAATCTGCATCACGGCTCCCTCGTCGGCTGGTTTTTGGAGATGGGCACCGATGCTACGCCTCGCGGTGGCGGATGTCCATCCGATCTTCATTTAGACATAGGTTCCACATGTTCGATCCAAAACATGCCTCCCCGTACGAGGCGCTGAGTAGGCTCGCCCGGCTCCTTCGGGAGCGGTAGCCCTCGTAGCTCAGTGGATAGAGCACCGCTCTGACTAAGCGGGAGGTCCCGGGTTCGAATCCCGGCGGGGGCATACCCTCCGCGGGGTTAGTTAGAATGGCCGAAGTCAGAGCGGTGCTATCTGAGCATGACCAACTGCTCGATACACAAACAGAAGGGTCCGCCCACGGCGGGCCCTTCTGCGTTTTAAGCTCGGCGCGGACGCAGGCTCTGCAGGATCCCCGCGTGCCCGGCGATCGCCCCGATCAAGATCGACTCCTCCGCGACCGCGGTGCCGGGGAACACAATGCTCTCGCGCAGCTGCGCGCGCTCGCCGACGCGCGCGCCGTCACCGAGCACGACCGGCCCCATCAAGCGCACGCCCGCGCCGATCTCCACGTCGTGGCCGATCCATACGGGGCCTTGCACCTCGAGATCCTGCGGCAGGGCCCGCTCGCCGGCGAGGATCACGCCGGGGCTGACCTCCTTCCCCGCCATCTCCAGATGGAGCTTGCCCTCGAGCGCGTCGAACGTGCCCTGACGCAGCTCGCCCAACGAGCCGACGTCGTTCCAGTACTCGCCGACCTCGTGGATGTGGAACGGCACGTCGTTCTCCAAGAGCGCCGGGAACACGTCCTGGGCCCAGTCGACGAACGGCCGCTCGGGGAAGTAGTCGAAGATCCTGGGGTCGAAGATGTAGATCCCGCAGTTGCCGAGGTCCGAGAGCGCCTCCTCGGGCGCCGGCTTCTCCTGGAAGCCCGTGATCCGTCCCTCGCGGTCGTGCAGCACGACGCCGAACTCGCGCGTGTCGTCCACCCGCTTGACCGCGAGCGTCGCGATCCCACCGCTCGCCTTGTGCCGGGCGACGAACGCGTCGAGGTCGATGTCGGTGAGCGCGTCGCCGGAGATCACCAGGAACGGCTCCTCGCCGAAGAACTCCGCACAGGCGCGCACGCCCCCCGCGGTGCCGAGCAGCTCGGGCTCGAAGCGGTATTGCAGGCGATCGCCGAAGTGCTCGCGGATCGTCTCGGGGAAGTAGTGCAGGTTCGCGATCACCTCGTCGAAGCCATGCCGGTCGAGCAGGTCGACGATGTGCGCCATCACCGGCCGGTCGAGCACCGGCACCATCGGCTTGGTGATCTCGTACGTCAGCGGGCGCAGCCGGGTTCCCAGCCCGGCTGCGAGGACCATCGCCTTCATCGGTGGCTAGTACCTGTAGTGATCGGCCTTGTACGGGCCGTCGACCGGCACGCCGATGTAGGCGGCCTGCTCGTCGCTCAGCCTCGTCAGCTTCACGCCGAGCGCGTCCAGATGCAGGCGGGCGACCTTCTCGTCGAGGTGCTTCGGCAGCACGTAGACCTGCTTCTCGTACTCGCCGTTCTTCGTGAACAGCTCGATCTGGGCGATCGTCTGGTTCGTAAACGAGTTGCTCATCACGAAGCTCGGGTGTCCGGTCGCGTTGCCGAGGTTCAAGAGGCGCCCCTCGGAGAGCATGATGATCGCGTGGCCGTCGGGGAAGACCCACTTGTCGACCTGCGGCTTGATGTTCACGCGCTCGATCCCCGCGGTCTGCGTTAAGCCGGCGATGTCGATCTCGTTGTCGAAGTGCCCGATGTTGCCGACGATCGCCTGGTGCTTCATCTTGGCCATGTCGGCGGCGGTGATGATGTCCTTGTTGCCGGTCGTCGTCACGAAGATGTCGGCGCTGTCGATGACTTCAGCGAGCGTCTTGACCTCGTAGCCCTGCATCGCCGCCTGCAGCGCGCAGATCGGGTCGATCTCGGTGATCACCACGCGCGCGCCCTGGCCGCGCAGCGATTCCGCGCAGCCCTTGCCGACGTCGCCGAAGCCGCAGATCACGGCGACCTTGCCGCCGATCATCACGTCGGTCGCGCGGTTGATGCCGTCGATCAGCGAGTGCCGGCAACCGTAGAGGTTGTCGAACTTCGACTTCGTCACCGAGTCGTTCACGTTGATCGCGGGGAACAGCAGCTCGCCCGCCTCGACCATCTGGTAGAGCCGGTGCACGCCCGTCGTCGTCTCCTCGGTCACGCCTTTCACACCCTCGCCGAGCTTCGTCCAGCGCTGCGGGTCCTCCGTCAACGAGCGCGTCAGCAGCGAGAGGATCACGCCGAGCTCCTCGGAGTATGGATTCCCACCCGCCTCCCCGCCCGCCGGATCGGGCACGGCGCCGGCCGCCTCGTACTCGGTGCCCTTGTGCACGAGCAGCGTCGCGTCGCCGCCGTCGTCCAGGATCATGTTGGGGCCGCTCTCTCCCGGCCACAGAATTGCCTGTTCTGTGCACCACCAGTACTCCTCGAGCGTCTCGCCCTTCCAGGCGAACACGGGGACGCCCTGAGGATCCTCCGGCGTGCCCTCGGGACCGACCGCGACCGCCGCGGCCGCGTGATCCTGGGTGGAGAAGATGTTGCAGCTGCACCAGCGCACCTCGGCGCCGAGCGCCGTCAGCGTCTCGATCAGGACGGCCGTCTGGATCGTCATGTGCAGCGAACCCATGATCCGCGCGCCCTTCAAGGGCTGCTCGGCGGCGAACTCGCGCCGGATCGCCATCAGGCCGGGCATCTCGTGCTCGGCGAGCGCGATCTCCTTGCGCCCAAAGGCGGCGAGACCCAGGTCGGCGACCTTGAAGTCGGTGTCTGTGGCAACAGCGGGGGGAGTCATTACGGACATGACAAATTCTCCTGTAGGTCAGACGAGCGCCCTTGCTGCAAGAGGGAGGCCGAGCGTGGCGGAAAGCAGCCCGTCGCAGCGCTCCTCGACCGCCGGAGACGCTAGCACAAGCCGGCACGGCCGGGCGTGCTTTTCAGCCCGCCGCGAGCTCGGACTTGAGCTGCTCGATCAGACGCACCGGCCCCGGATCCACACCCCGCAGTGCAGCGAGGTAGATCGAGACGAGATCGCCGAGTAACACGAGCGAGATCACGCGCTCGATCGTGGTCTCCCCGCGCGTCTCCAGATGAAAGCTCGCCGCGGCGTTGGGGGCGATCAGCCGCTCGGTCAGCGCCATCCGCTCCTTCACGCGCGGATGCGCGTCGGAATCGTCGAGAAATACAGCCGAGAAGCGGCCGAGCTCACCGGCGCCTTCCCAGCCGACGAGCTCATTGTGGTCGAGCTCCGGCAGCTCGTGCGAGAAGCACGGCTGCTTGGCGTTCTCGTTGATCTGCGTCTTCCAGCGGTAGGCGATCGGCGTCGTCAGGCCTGCTCCTGCCACGACGGGGATCGTGCCGTGCAGACCGCGCGCGAGCGTCTTCGCGAGCGAGTCCTCGCCCGCGTCCGGCCCCCACTCGGCCACCAGCTGCTCGGTGTGCGAGGCGGCCACGTCGATCTCCGAGGTCAGCCGCGGCCCGGCGCCGCACAGCGCCGCCACCTCGAGCGCCGCGACCGTCATGTAGGCGACCGCCGCGCGCGGCTGAAAGCCGCCGGGCAGCGGGATCACGGGCACGCCATCCTCGCGGGCCATCTCGGCCAGGCGCCCGCCCGTCGTCACGACCATGCGCCGCGCTCCGAGCGCTCCCGCCGACTCGTAGCAGGCGAGCGTCTCCTCGGTCTCGCCCGAGTAGCTCGCGCACAGCACCATCGTGTCCGGCGTCGTCCACGGCGGCAGGCCGTAGGCGCGGGTCACGAAGATCGGCCGCGAGGCGTGATCGCCGAGCGCCGCGCGGGCCAGCGCGCCGCCGATCGCCGAGCCGCCCATCCCCGCCACGACCAGGCCGGCGGAGGTGTCCCAGTCCTGCATGATCGCCGACTCGACACGCCACAGCGCGTCGCGCAGGTGCTCCGGCAGCGCGAGCACGTCGCCCAGCTGGCCGGTGGTGTCGACCTCGGCGATCGCCGCGCGCGAGAGGGCGCCCTGCGCGGGAGGAGGTTGGGTTTGGGTGCTCTCTCCACTCATCGGATCAGAACCTGAGTGCTCCGTCGGGCAAGGTCACGCCCGGGAAGATACGCGCACCGTGGGCGATCACGTTGTCCGCCCCCACCGTCACACCCTCGCCGAGCACCGCCCCGCCTTCGATGCGGGTGCCGTCGCCGACGCGGCAGCCGGCCGCGACGATGCAGTCGCGCAGCGTGCAGCCGGCCCCGATCTCCGCGCCGCTGAGGATCACCGAGCGCTCGACCGTGCTGCCGGGGCCGACGCGCACGTTCTCACCGAGCACGACCAGGCTGCCGACGTGCGCGCCCGGGGCGATGTGCGTGCCGCGCTCGATCACCGCGGGGGGGATCACCCGGCCGTGGACCTCCGTGTCCGCAGCGACCGCCAGCCAGCTCTCGCCGAGCCGCGCGCGCACCGGCGTGTCGACGTTGCCCTCGATGATGTCGAACGTGCCCTGCAGGTAGCGCTCGGGCGTGCCGATGTCCAGCCAGTAGGCGTCGGCCGGGAAGCCGTAGAGCCCGGCGCCGATCAGCGCCGGCCAGACCTCGCGCTCGATCGAGACGTTGCGATCGGGCGGGACGAGCTCGAGGATCTCGCGCTCCAACACGTACGCCCCCGCGCTGATCAGGTTCGTGTCGATCCTGTCGGAGCTCGGCTTCTCGACGAAGTCCCTGACCGAGCGGTCCTCGTTGAGGTGCACCAGTCCGTACGCGCTCGGGTCGGTGACGGGCGCGAGCGCGAGCGTCGCCTTCGCGCCGGTGCGCTCGTGCTGGGCGATCTGGCCGGTCAGGTCGATGTCGGTGAGCACGTCGCCGTTGAGCATCAGGAAGCGCTCGTCGAGCAGCGACTCGGCGAACTTGAGCGCGCCCGCGGTGCCGCGCGGGTCGGGCTCCTCGACGAAGCGCAGTTTGATGCCGAGCGCAGAGCCGTCGCCGAGCACGTTGCGCACGCTCGTCGCGAGAAAGCCGCAGGACATGATCACGTCGTCGATCCCGTGCCCCTTCAGCCACTCGAGCATGAACGCGATGAACGGGCGGTCGACCAGCGGCACGACCGGCTTGGGCACGGTCGAGGTCAGCGGGCGCAGACGCGTGCCCTCTCCGCCGACGAGGATCACGGCTTGCATCAGTTTCTACCGATTCCCTCGTAGGTGAGTCCCGTGGCGCGTATGGCCTGCGGGTCGAGGGCGTTGCGACCGTCGATCACGAGCGTGCCCCGCATCGCCTGTGCGACGGCGCTCCAGTCCAAATCGATGAATTCGGGCCACTCGGTCACCAAGACTACGGCGTCGGCGTCGCGCACCGCGTCGAGCGGCGAGTCGGCGAACGCGATACCGCTGACGAGCTTGCGGGCCTGCTCCTCGGCGACGGGATCACAAGCGGTGACCGTGGCGCCGTCAGCGTTCAACCTGGCGGACAGCACCAGCGAGGAAGCCTCGCGCATGTCGTCGGTGTTCGGCTTGAACGCCAACCCGAGCAACGCCACACGCATCCCCACGAGGCCGCCGAGGTGCTTGTGCAGCTTCCCGATCACACGGCGCTTCTGCAGCTCGTTGACCTCGATCACCGCCGTCAACAGCTGGAAGTGATAGCCCGAGTTGCCCGCAAGCTGCTTCAACGCGTCGACATCCTTCGGAAAACACGAGCCACCGAAGCCGATCCCGGCCTGCAGGAACTTCGGCCCGATCCGGTCGTCGAGACCCATCCCGCGCGCGACCTCGACCACGTCGGCACCCGTCTCCTCGCAGACGTTCGCGATCTCGTTGATGAACGAGATCTTCGTCGCGAGAAAGGCGTTGGAGGCGAGCTTGACCATCTCGGCGCTCGCGATGTCGGTGCGCACGAGCGGGGCCTGCAGCGGCTCATACAGCTCCACGACAGCATCCCCGGCCCAGTCGCCCTCGTCGCCGACGACCACCCGGTCGGGGTGCAGGAAGTCCTCCACAGCCGACCCCTCCTTCAAGAACTCAGGGCAGGACACATAGCGCAAGCCGTCCTTGCCACGCTCGCCAAACCCGCGCCGGATCGCCGCGCCCGTGCCACACGGCACCGTCGACTTCATCACCAGCGCGTGCCTGTCCGACGCCGGGATCGCATCCACGACCGCATGCACCGCCGACAGATCCGCATCACCCGAGTAGGTCGGCGGCGTACCAACCGCGACGAACAGCAATCTCGCGTGCTCGAGCGCCTCGCCGAGATCGGTGGAGAAATGCAGCCGCTCCCTGTTGTTCACGAGCAGCTGCTCGAGGCCGGGCTCATAGATCGGCACCTCGCCACGGCGCAGCCGCTCGATCTTCTCCGCGTCGATGTCCACGCAATACACCTCGCTGCCCAGCTCGGCAAAGCCGGCAGCCGTCACCAACCCGACATAACCGGTGCCGATCACCCCGATCGGTGCGCGCTCTGTACTCGTCATCAGGCCGGGAAGGCTAACCGTTGGGCGCGCGCGGCGATCTGTCTAGGCGGAACACCGGGTGCTTCGGCGCCGCGCCGCGCAGCTGCTGATCTGAGGAATCGGGGCCAACCCCGTCGAAGAACACGCCCACCTCGAACTTCCAGCGCTTCAGATACGCGCGCAAGATCGGCGCCTTCTCGTCGTCGCCAAGCTCCGTGGCGGTGAAGGTCTCGCTGCGTTTGCCGACGAGCAGCCGCCCCTCGCCGCTGGCGCGCAGATTGCGCGCCCACTGAGTCTCGCCGCGCGGAGCAACGAGGTAGCGCTCGCCGTCGAAGTCGAGGAGGTTGACCGGTGTACGGCGCGGTTGGCCGGAGCTGCGGCCCTCGACCTCGAGCACTCGCGAGCCGAGCACGCTGACGCCACGACCAGTTAGAACCGCAATAAAACGGTTGAAGACATGGGTCGTGAACCAACCGGGGCGCTTGCGCTCGAAGTGGGCTGTGGCAGCGTTGTCCGGGCTGTCCGCCCTGTCCGTGTCCATCGCGCAGGCCCTCCGCGCCCCTAGGCCTCGACCGCGAGAAAGGCCTCGTAGCGCCTGATGTCGCGCAGCGCGCGGGCCTGCTCCTCGCTGTCCTGCCCGGCATTCTCCGCGACCTTGCGCGCGTCCGACAGCTTCGCCTCGAAGGCCTGGCGGTCGATCTGCCCCGGCGCGATCGCCTCCTCGACGAGCACCAGCGCGCGGTTATCGGCGAACTGCAGATACCCCTCGGCCTGCGCGAAGCGCACGATCTCGTCCTCCGAGCGATACAGCCGCAGCTCGGTCGGCTCCAGGCGGGCCAGCAGCGGCTCGTGGTTGGCGAGGATGCCGATCGAGCCGACGGTCGTGAAGGTCGAGAGCATTTCGATCTCCCCGTTGAAGACCTCGCCCTCGGGCGTGAGCACTTCGGCTGGGAACTTCGCGTGGGCCATTATTTCTTGGCCGCCTCGACGACCTCGTCGATCGTGCCCTTCAAGAAAAACGCGCTCTCCGGCACCTCGTCGTGCTTGCCGTCGATGATCTCCTCGAAGCCCCTGATCGTCTCCGCGATCGGCACGTACGCGCCCGGGGTGCCGGTGAACTCTTCGGCGACGAAGAACGGCTGGCTGAGGAAGCGCTCGATCCGGCGCGCGCGCTGCACGGTGAGCTTGTCCTCGTCGGAGAGCTCGTCGATCCCGAGGATCGCGATGATGTCCTGCAGCTCCTTGTAGCGCTGCAGGATCTCCTTGACGCGGTTGGCGACCCTGAAGTGGTCCTCGCCGAGGATGTCGGCCTTGAGGATCGTCGAGGTCGAGTCGAGCGGGTCGACCGCCGGGTAGATGCCTTTTTCGGAGATCGACCGCGAGAGCGCGGTGGTCGCGTTGAGGTGCGCGAACACCGACGCCGGGGCCGGGTCGGTGTAGTCGTCGGCCGGCACGTAGATCGCCTGGATCGAGGTCACCGAGCCGTTCTTCGTGGAGGTGATCCGCTCCTGCAGCTGGCCCATCTCGGTCTCCAGCGTCGGCTGGTAGCCGACCTGCGAGGGCATCCGCCCGAGCAGCGCCGAGACCTCGGAGCCGGCCTGGACGAAGCGGAAGATGTTGTCGATGAACAGCAGCACGTCCTGGCCCTTGTCGCGGAAGTATTCGGCCATCGTCAGGCCCGACAGCGCGACGCGCATGCGAGCTCCGGGGGGCTCGTTCATCTGGCCGAAGACGAGCATCGTCTTGTCGAGGACGCCCGACTCCTTCATCTCCAGCCAGAGGTCGTTGCCCTCGCGCGAGCGCTCGCCCACGCCGCAAAACGCCGACAGCCCGCCGTGCTCCTTGGCGAGGTTGTGGATCAGCTCCTGGATCAGCACGGTCTTGCCGACGCCGGCGCCGCCGAACAGCCCGACCTTGCCGCCCTTCGCGTACGGGGCCAGCAGGTCGATCACCTTGATGCCGGTCTCGAACATTTCGGTCGTCGGCGTCAGGTCCTCGGCGCGCGGGGCGTCCTGGTGGATGCCGCGGCGCTCGACGTCCTTCGGCAAATCCTCGCCGAGGTCGATCGGCTCGCCGAGCAGGTTGAAGATCCGCCCCAGCGTGGCCTCTCCGACGGGCACCGTGATCGGCGCGCCCGTGTCGATCACCTCGACGCCGCGCGCCAGTCCGTCGGTGATGTCCATCGCCACGGCCCTTACGCGGTCGTCGCCAAGATGCTGCTGGACCTCGCACACGAGCACGCTCTCGCCCGCCCCCGGGCTCACGCCCTCGGCCTCCTCCTCGGCCGCGGCGGCGGGGCGCGCGATCGTGATCGCGTGGTTGATCTCGGGCAGGCGGTCGGGGAACACGGCCTCGATCACGACGCCCTGGATCTCCTCGATGCGCCCGACGTTGCGCTCGGCGGCGGCGCCGTTCGCGGTGCCCGGATCGGTGACGGTGGTGGCTGGCATTAGGTTCGGTTCTCCTCTTTATCTATTTCAAGTTCTTGGGGTTTACAGACAGCCGCTAGCGGGGTCGATGGTCAAGCGAGACAAGGATTGAGGCCCACCCACCCGCGTGGCGTGCTGGCCGATCCCGGATGATCGGTGAGGACGCGATGTCATGCAGGCCAGCGATCACGCTAGTCCCTCGGCGCCGGCTACGACCTCCATGATCTCCTGGGTGATCTCGGCCTGACGGGCGCGGTTCATCTGGAGTGTGTAGTCGGTGATGATTTCCCCGGCGTTCTCCGAGGCGCTGCGCATCGCGGTCATCTGCGCCCCGAAGAAGCCGGCCGCGGACTCGACGAGCGCGCGGTAGATCGAGATCTCGATGTAGTCGGGGACCAGGCGCCGCAGGATCTTCTCGGGGTCCGGCTCGTAGTCGACGGGGCTGAGCTTCTTGGCCTCGCCCGCGTCGTCGTCCTGTCCGGCGCCGGAGATCGCCTCGTGGGTGAGCGGCAAGAGCGTCTGGCGCGTGACGTGCTGCGTGAGCGGCGAGACGTAGGAGTTGTAGATCATCTCCACGCGATCGAGCTCGCCGTTGACATAGGCCTGGATCACGTCATCGGCGATCGTGCGCGCGTCGGCGTAGGCGGGTCGATCGGCGAAGCCCGTGTAGCTGCCGTTGAGCTCGTGCCCGCGGAAGCTCAACGAGGAGACGCCGCGACGCCCGGTCGCATACCAGCTGCTGCGCAGCCCCTGCTCGGAGATCTCGGCGGAGAGGCGTGTGCCGGCGCGGATGATCTGCGAGTTGAAGCCGCCCGCGAGGCCGCGGTCGCCCGTGATCAGCAGCAGCCCGACGTTCGTCTCGGACTCGTGCTCGCGCAGCAGCGGCACCTGCGCAGCCTCGCCGCCGGCGGCCTGCGCGGCCTGACGCGTCATCCGCCCGATCGCGTCCGCGTACGGGCGCAGCGCGGCGATCCGCTGCTCGGCACGGCGCAGCCTGGCCGCGGCGACCATCTCCATCGCACGGGTGATCTTCTGGATGTTCTTCACCGATGCGATCTTGTTCTTGACGTCGCGCTGAGAAGCCATGACAGTTACCTCGAGCCGGCCCTAGGCCGCCGCGGGCTCCTTCGCCGACTCGTCCCGGGTCTCGCCCGCCGCTTGATCGGAGCCCTCGTCGCCCGACTCGCCCTGCGGATTCGAGCGGCCCGCCGGCGGTGTGTCGTCGTCCAGCGGCTGGCCCTCCTCGTCGAGGTCGTAGCCGAAGTCCTTTGCGAAGGCGTCGACGGCGTCGTGCACCTCCTGCTGGGTCTCCTTCGACCAGTCGCCGCCGGCGATCTTCTCGCGCAGCGGAGCGTGCTCGGAGTGCATCCGTTCGGTCAGCTCGAGTAGGAACTCGGTCACGCGCTCGACGTTCAGGCGGTCGAGGAAGCCGTTCGTGGCGGCGTAGATCTGCACCGTCTGATCCTCCACCGGCAGCGGCGCGCGCTCGTGCTGGTTGAGCGTCATCACCAGGCGCTCGCCGCGGGCGAGCGTCTTCTGCGTGTCCGCGTCGAGGTCGGAGCCGAACTGGGCGAAGGCCTCGAGGTCGCGGTACTGGGAGAGCTCGAGCTTGATCCTGCCGGCGACTTTCTTCATCGGCCCGATCTGGGCGTTGCCGCCGACGCGCGAGACCGAGATCCCGACGTTGATCGCCGGGCGCACGCCGGAGTTGAAGAGTTTCGACTCCAGGAAGATCTGCCCGTCGGTGATCGAGATCACGTTCGTCGGGATGTACGCCGAGACGTCGCCGGCCTGCGTCTCGATCACCGGCAGCGCCGTCAGCGAACCGCCGCCGAGGTCGTCGTTGAGCTTGACCGAGCGCTCCAAGAGGCGCGAGTGCAGGTAGAAGACGTCGCCCGGGTATGCCTCGCGGCCCGGCGGGCGGCGCAACAGCAAAGACATCTGCCGGTAGGCGTAGGCGTGCTTGGTCAGGTCGTCGTACACGCACAGCGCGTGGCCACCGTTGTAGAGGAAGTGCTCAGCCATCGCGCAGCCGGCGTAGGGCGCCATGAACTTGATCGGCGCGGCCTCGTCGGCGGCCGCGGCAACGATGATCGTGCTCTCCAGCGCGCCGTACTCCTCGAGCGTCTGCGCGAGCGCCACGACCGTCGACATGCGCTGGCCGATCGCGACATATACAGATACGACCCCGGTGTCCTTGTTGTTGATGATCGTGTCGATCGCGATCGCCGTCTTGCCGGTCTGGCGGTCGCCGATGATCAGCTCGCGCTGGCCGCGGCCGATCGGGATCATCGCGTCGATCGCCTTCAGCCCTGTCTGCATCGGCTGCTTGACCGGCTGGCGCTGCACGACGCCGGGAGCCTTGAACTCGGCCGGACGCGTCTGCGTCGTTGCGAGGTCGCCCTTACCGTCGAGCGGGCGTCCGAGCGGGTCGACGATCCGCCCGAGCAGGCCCTCGCCGACGGGGATCTCCAGCAGCGCGCCGGTGCGCTTGACGGTGTCGCCCTCGGAGATGTGCTCCCACTCGCCGAACAGCACCGCGCCGACGTTGTCGGACTCGAGGTTCAGCGCGAGGCCGGTGACGCCGTGGGGAAGCTCGAGCATCTCGAACGACATGCAGTTCTCCAGGCCGTGCAACCGCGCGATGCCGTCGGCGACCGACAGCACGGTGCCGACCTCTGTCAGCTCGGCGGTGCCGCTGTCGAGTCCCTCGATGCGGCTCTTGAGGATGCTTGTGATCTCGTCGGGATTGATCTGCATGTCGTGTTGTCTCCTAGTTGAAAAAAGAGGGGCCGGATCTAGAGGACTGGACCTCTAAGAGGCTCCCTGGGCAACGTGCCTGCGCAGCTGCTCCAGTCGGTTGCGAATAGAGGCGTCGAGGATCGAGTTGCCGACCCTGATGATGATGCCGCCGAGAATGTCCGGGTCCACGCGCGCAGCGAGCGTGACCTTGCGTTCGGCCCGCTCGCCGATCGTCTTGCCGAGATTCTCGGTGGTCTGTTGATCGAGCTCGATCGCACTGGTGATCTCGACCGGCAGAATCTTGTTCTCCTCATCCCACAGCCGCTCGTACTCGTGACGGGCGCGGAAGATCACGGGCATGCGGTGGTTCTCGATCAGGAGGCCGAGGAAGTTCAGGAGTGCCTCGTCCGCCCCATCGAGCAGGCCACCGAGCGCCGCGATCTTCTCGGTCGTCGAGAAGTACGGCGAGAAGAAGAACACCGCCAGCTCGCGGTTCTGATCGAGCGCGTCCGCGAACTGCGCGAGCTGCTCGCGCAGCTCGTCGAGCTTGCCCTGCTCGAGGGCGACCTGGAAGAGCGCGCGGGCGTATACCTGGGCGAGCTCCTCCATCAGTTATTACTACCCTCGGCGCCTGCGGAGATGCTGGAGAAGTCCAGTTCGTTCAGGGCCTCCTCGACGAGGCGGCGCTGATCGGCGTCGTCGAGCGTCTTGCGCGTGACCTTCTCGGTGGCCATCACCGTGAGGTCGGCGACCTCACGGCGGATGTCGTCGAGCGCCCGCTTGGAGGCGGCCTCGATGTCGCGCTCGGCGCGCTTGGCGGCTTCCTCGAGAATCTCCTTACCGCGCTCGCGACCCTCGACCTCATGCGACTCGGCCGTCTGGCGCGCGCGCTGGACGATCTCCTCGGACTGCGCGCGGGCCTCCTTCAAGCGCTCGCGGTACTCCTCCAGCACCTTGTCGGCTTGGAGGCGCAGGTCGGCGGCGGCGTCGATCTCGCCCTCGATTGTCTTCGCGCGCTTGTCGAGAGCGTCGCCGATCACCGGGTACACCCACTTGGCGAGGATGAACAGCGAGATCGCGAACACGACAATGGTCCAGATCATGATCCCCACATTGGGGGTGATCAGGAACGAGCCGCTCGAGGAGGCGAGTGGGATGTTTGGCGCGGTGGGCATTTGGCCTACAGGAAGAAGGCGATGAAGCCGCCCACGAGGCCGTAGAAGAAGCACGCCTCGGTGAGCGCGAAGCCGAGCCACTGGTCGCGCTCGACCTCGGCGCGCAGCTCGGGCTGGCGGGTCTTGGCCTGGATCGAAGCGTTGAACACCGCTCCGATGCCCGCCCCGGCGCCGGCTGCGCCGCCACCGGCGCCGACGCCCAGCGCGATCGCGCGACCGGCATCCTGGCTCTGCTTGATGATCGGTTCCGCGACACCCAGCAGCGGGTGGATCGCACTCAACACGTGTAGAAACTGCATCGCTCGATAGCTCCTTGTTTGTTAGTGACTTTCGACCGCTCCGCCGAGGTAGATGGCGGTCAAGATGGCAAAGATGAAGGCCTGCAGGCCGGCGATCAGGACGGCCTCGAAGATGAAGATCGCGATTCCCGCCGGCAGCAGAAACCAGGACACGAGCTGCAACCCGACGAGCACTCCGAGCTCGCCCCCCATGAACGCGATCAGCATGTGGCCGGCGAGCAGGTTCGCCCACAGCCGCACCGTCAGCGAGATCAGGCGCAGGAAGTTGGAGAGGATCTCGATCGGGAAGATCAGGAGCACGATCGGGCCTTTGACACCACCGGGCATCAGGCTTTTGAGGTATCCGATCGGGCCGTGGTGCTTGACCCCCTCATAGGTGAACAGGCAGAACACGCCGAGCGAGAGGATCAGCGGGAAGGCGACGTTCGTGTCAGCCGCAAAGATCTGAAACGACGGGAAATTCGTGCCGAACAGCCTGAACGACTCGCCCGAGTTGACCGGCAATGGGATGTAGCCGATCAGGTTGGTCACGAGGATGAACATGAAGATCGTGGCGATCAGCGGGAAGTATTTGCGTTCCATGTCATCGCTGAGGTTTTCTCTGGACATGCCGCGAATGAAGTTGTAAAACATCTCGACCGCCACCTGGAGGCGGCCGGGACGCTGCTGCAGGCGCCTGGAGATGTAGAACATCAACCCGATCGTGATGCCGGCCGTGATCAGCAGGTACAGCACGCCCTTGTTGAATGCGATCGGGCCGAGCTTGAACCAGGTGTCGAGTTTGAACTCGTCGGTCGGGGAGAAGACGCTGCTGGCGACGGCCGGGGCCTTATGCGCGGTGACTCCGAACAGGATCGCGAACAGCGCGATCCCGCCGAGCCAGACGCCGAGGAACCAGTAGAGGACCTTCCGTCCCTGGCTCATCCCCTCCTTCTGGGACGGCGCGGGCGGGTGGGCTCCCATACTGGGAGCGATCGGTGAAGCGCCTGCGACCGCGCTCATGGCCTCGACCCTCCGGGCCGCCCTTCGACCACACGCATAGCGAATGCGATCGAGTAGACGCAGAAGATCACAAGCGCCGCGGTCAGACCGTCACCACGTCCACCGATGACGGCGGCGAGCACGATCGCTCCGGCGAGCAGCCAGATGCGCCCGAACCCATCGACCAGGTTGAGACCGAAGCGGGCGTCGCCCCCCCGGCCGGCGATCCAGCGTCGATCGAGCTGCTGCAGGACACGCTGGAGCACCCAGGCGCCGGCGGCTATCAGATAGCCGAGCGGGGACGCTCCCAACGCGATCGCCACGGGTGCGGCGAGCACGACGAGCACGACATCGAGGTAGGCGAGAACCGACGCAGCGTGCGCGCCGATCGATGTACCCTCGTTGGCTGCTTCCAAATCTGACATGTATGAGTCACCCTATAGACGGGAAAATCCGCGCGCGTGTTCGCGGCGGATCCGTCGCGCGACGCTCCTCAACGTCGGCGACAACGAGCTTAGTCTAACCGATCACGGACTTCGTAACAACTTTGTGACACTCGGTACGCGTGACCGGAGCGGCCCCCAGGCCGTCGCGATCCGCACGATCAACGCGGAAACCGCCAGCGTCAGCAGTCCTCCGAGGATGTCGAGCAGGAAGTGGTTGCCGGTGGACAGCACCGCCAGCGCGGTCACGCACGGGTAGAGCAGCGCCGCCGCCCGCACCCAGCGACGCGAGGTCATCCGCCACACGGCCAGCACGCACCACCCCGCCCACGCCATGTGCAGCGAGGGCATCGCCGCCAACTGATTGGCCTGCGACGCGAGCGCCCCGGTGTGCCAGGAGCCGAACGCGCCGGAGGCTGCGACGACGTCGGTGAAGCCGTGGAGCATCCGTGGCGGCGCGACCGGGAAGCGCCAGAACACGATGAACGCGAGCACGTTCGTCAACACCAGCACATTGCGCAGCGGCCGGTAGATGTCGGCGCGCCACCACCAGAGATAGCCCAGCAGGCCGAGCGTGACGATGAAGTGGGCGTTGTCGTAGTAGTCCGACAGGATCAACCCGAGCGCATGGTGCCCCGCGAGCCAGCGATCGAGGCTCAGCTCGGGGTCCAGATGCAGCGAGCGCTCCAGGTGCAGGATGCCGCGCGCGTGGCTCAGCGCGAGGTTCAGGCGCAACGGGGCGAGGTTCGTGATCGCGTCGTACACCCAGCACAGCCAGACGATCACGCCAACCTCGATCCACCAGGGCGAGCGGCGGATCGCCTGCGGTTGCTCGGCGGGCGCGGCGCCGGTGGTGGCAGCACCTGGGGTCGCGGTCGGGCCACTGCCCGTCTCGATCGGGGCTCCGCCGGGCCTGAGGACGCCACTGGACAAGCGTTCGATGTTATCCGGCGCCCCAGAGGTGCAGGAGCGAGTGGGAGACCGCTTTCTAAAGACGATGTTTTCTATGTCCCACTTTTTAAAGTGCGTGATACTATAGTTACACGCAGTTTCTTTTGTGGACACTCCCCCAGTCGATCTTTACCTTCCCGGCGCAATTTCGTCACGTTTGCGTCGCACTCCGGTCACACTTCAGCGCGAATCGGGCACAAATTAGAGCGCGACCGACTCCAGACCGCGCTCGGCCAGCGTATCGAGGACCGAAGGCAGCGCCGCGACGGTGCGCCGCCACGAGCCCGGCGCGGAGTAATCATCGGCGTCGTGGAGCAACAGCACCGACCCCTCGCCGACGCCGTCGGTGACGCGCGCGGTGATCGACTCGGGCGTGGCACGAGCCTCCCAGTCGCGCCCCCACTGGCTCCACAGCAGCGTCCGCCAGCCATGTGAGCGAGCCTGGCGCAGCGCCGTCGCGTTGAGCACGCCATATGGCGGCCGGTACAGGCCGATCTCGCGACCGGCGGCCGTCTCGATCGTATCCCGCGCACGCGCGATATCCGCGCGTACCTGCCACGGCGCCAGCCGCAGCAGGTTGCGGTGGCGGTGACAGTGAAGGCCGATCTCGTGACCGGCGGCGGCGATCTCACCGGCGAGCGCGGGGTTTCGCTGCACCTGCTCGCCGACCAGGAAAAACGTCGCCCGCACACCGGCGTGCGCGAGGATCTCGAGCATCGCCGGAGTGCCGTCGGGGTGCGGACCGTCGTCGAAGGTCAGCGCATAGCCGCAGCCGCTCGCGGTGCGATCCTCGATCCCGAGGCGCTCGCACAGTGCCGCGCCGACCGGTCCGTCGAGCGCCCACGTCCGGGAGCGGTCGCTGACGAAGCGGGCGCGCGCGCCCGCGAGCGCCGGCAGCCCATATGTAGCGTATGTGCAGGCACCGACAGCAATTGCGCCGAACAAGGGGGCATGAAGGCTGCGATCATCGGAGGCTTGCATGGCTGAACTGATTCTCGGCATCTTGGCAGCGATCGGCGCATCCGTCTTCTACAGCCTAGGGATCGCGCTGCAGGCGATGGACGCCAAGGAGGCGCCCCGCGAGGAGCATCTGCGCCTGGCCCTCGTCTGGGGACTGGTCAAGCGCGGACGCTGGATGCTCGGCACAGGCCTGTCGATCCTCGGCTGGCCGCTGCAGGTGATCGCGCTGCTGCTCGCGCCGCTGGTCGTCGTGCAGCCCGCGCTCGCCGCGGGCCTGCTCGTGCTGGTGTTCGTGGGTCAGCGGATGCTCGGCGAGCACGCGGGCAGGCATGAGTACGCCGCGATGGCGGCGATCGTGATCGGCGTGATCGGAGCGGGGCTGTGCGCGCCGCCGCGCAGCACCGGTCACACCTCCGAGCGCTTGACGATCCTGATCGTGCTCCTGATCCTCGCCGCCGGGAGCCTGCTGCCTTACCTGCTTCGGGCGCTGCGCCGCTCGCCCGCCTCGGTGACGATCGTCTGCGCCGGCCTCGCCTTCGGCTGGAGCGGCGTCGCGACCAAGCTCGCCTCGGACGATCTCTCGCACGGCTATTTGGTGGTGGCGATCGCCTGGGGCCTGGCGACGGCGGCGGCCTCCGCCGTGGGCGTGCTCAGCGAGTCGAGCTCCCTGCAGGCGCGCCCGGCGATCCAGGTCGCGCCCGTGGTGTTCGTGACTCAGACGCTCGTGCCCGTGGCGCTCGCGCCGGTGCTGTTCGGCGAGCGCTTCTCCGACACCCCGCTGGGGGGCGTCCCGCTCGCGCTCTCGCTGCTGCTGCTGGTAGCCGGCGCCGCGGCGCTCGTGCGCTCACCGCTGCTGCTCGCGCTGATGGGAGGTGAGCCGATCAGCCACGACAACGGCTCCACCCCCAGCCCCTTGCCGCCGAGCGAGGAGACGATCCGCTCCACGCCCGCCACCGACGAGGCCGATCCGTCGACCGTGACCACCAGCACATCGCCCGCCCGCGTGCGCCCCTGAGGCAGCGCGCCCGTCGAGTTCAGGCGCAACGACCCTTTCACGGGAACCGCATCGGCGGTGCGCGCGAGCAGCAGCTGACCGACCGTCAGCCCACCGGCGGGCTGCAGGAAATAGAACTTGTGGCTCAGACCCAGCGCGCGCGCCTGGGAGCGCAGCGTATGACGGGTGAGCAGCCAGCGGAACAGCGCCGATCCGGGCACGACTTCGGGCAACATCTGATCGCCGAGCGCGTGCAGCTGGAGGATTGTCGCGTGCGTGGGAATCACACCGTCGTCGGTGAACGTGACGCGGACGTCGCGGGCGGCAAGCTCGCGCGCGACGAGCGTCACATCGCCGGCCGGCGCGTGCACGATCAAGCCGACGTCCGCCTGCTCGGTGTTGACGTGGGTGATCGGGTGGACGCGCAGCAGCACGTTGGCCACGGCGGACACCTCGTCGGTGGACAGCGTCCAGGTGCCGATGCTCAGCAGCAGCAGGAATGGCGTGGCGAACGCGACCAGACGCAGCCGCCACAGGGGGATCGAGCGCACGCGGTGCGGGGCGTCGAGGACGAGATCCACGGCGGCCGGTTGCTCGTGCTCCGGGGGGCCCCCGTCGCCTGAAAGGGGGCGGGCGGGATCCGAAACCGGCTCGGTATGACTGACGACCGTCGTCAACCCCACCGCGGTCTTCTCTCCGCCAGGGCGCGGGCTGCGACCGTCGCTCACGAGCAGCTCCTCCAGCATGCTCTCCGCCGCGTCGGGCGCGCGTGTCGCGCCGACCTCGGCAAAGCTCGCCTGGACGTGTTCGCGCAGCTCGTCGGTGTTGTTGGCCAGCCGCAACAGGTCGAGCGTCGCCATCGCGCGCGTGTTCAGGCGCGCGTGCCCGACGGGCAGCCCGTAGGAGACGACCGGCGTGCCGGCGGCCTTCGCCTCCAGGCACGTGACGCCGCCGGTGGAGTGCACGAGCACGTCGGCGGCGGCGAGCAGCTGGGGCATCTTGTCGGTGAAGCCGTAGACGTGCACGCGGGGCTCGCGCGCAAAATCCCCGCTCAGCCTGTCCCTGAGCTCCTCGTCGCGTCCCGCGAGGCAGACGATGCTGCTGACCTCCGTCAACTTGCTGAGCTCGCGCACGGCGCCCTCGATGTCCCCCACCCCCCAGCCTCCGCCGGAGACGACCACCATCCGGCCCTGCTCGGGCAGGCCGAGCGCGCGCCGAGCCTGCAGCGGACAGCGCGGCCCGAGGAAATCGGCTGAGATCAGCGGGCGCACGAGGCGCACGCTGCCCTGCCCGGCGATCCGCTCGACCGACGGCAGCGACTCGCCGTACATCACCAGGTGCATGTCGATCCCGGGCTGCGCCCAGAAGAACAGGCCCGTCAAGTCGGTGATCGTCGCCACCGTGGGGCAGTCGACCACTTTGGTGCGCCGCAACCGCGCGAGCACGACCGTGACCGCCGGGTAGGTGGACACGATCACGTCGGGGTCGTGTTCGGCGATGCACCGTGCCAGCGGGCGCGAGCCCAACAGCCACAGCAGACGGCGCGCAAACCAGCGAATCGGCGCGATGTGCTCGAGCAGCCAGTACACGAGCGTGTACGTCCACGGCATCAGGCGCAGCTGCACGCGATAGCCGTCCTCGACCACGGGCCGCAGCACCCGTCCCATCGCGGCGAGACCGTCGATGATCGTGACTTCGGCCTGCTCGGGCGAGTTATCGATCTGATCGGCCAGCGCCCGGGCGGCGGCGGCATGACCCTCGCCGACGTCGGCGGACAGGATCAGGACACGGCGAGGGCGGGCGGGATCCGAAACCGGGTCTGTGGGTTTGCGGTATCGACGACGTCGCATAGGTCAAATCTCGTCCTGGGAGCCGGCCGGGCGACGCAGATGCACGTTCACAAACGAAAGCCCCCGGCGAACAGGGCAGCGCTTATAGGGTACTCGGCACACGAAAGCCTCGCAGATCTTCTAGACGTAACAATGAGCGCGTGCAGGCGACCACTCCCCTGACGGGTCTCCGGCGAACCGCACGCGAATCCGCCGGTGGCCGGAGCAGCGCCGGCTCGGGAGAATCGCCGGCCTGCACGCGCGCGCTGCGCTGGCTCGGCGCGCTCGGCCTGCTCGGCGTGTTCACCAGCGTCCTACTCGTAGCCGCGGGCGCCGCGGGCGGCCCGTCGCAATACGTTCCCGCGCGCAGCGGGGGTTGGCCAAGCTGGTTGGCGGGCCCGTTCGCGGGCCTCGGCGTGGGCCTCAGCCCGGACGGCTTCCAGGCGCTGACGCTGATCATGGCCGCGAGCTATCTGGCCGTGCTACTCGCCGTGCGCACGCTTCCAGGACGGATGCTCTGGGTGACGATCATCGCCGCGCACCTCGCGCTGCTGATCGGCCCTCCGTTGGTCTCCCAGGACGTCTTCGGCTACCTCGATTTCGCCCGCCTCGGCGCCCTGCACGGGATGGACCCGTACACGCACGTCGCCGCCCAGGCGCCCACCGATCCCGTCTACCTGTTCGTGGGCTGGCCTTTCCAGAACTCGCCCTACGGCCCGCTATTCACGCTCTCGAGCTACGCGATCGCCCCGCTCGGGCTCGCCGGAGGACTGTGGGCGTTGAAGACGCTCGCGGTCGCCACCAGCCTCGCCGCGATCGCGCTGCTGAGCAAGGCGGCTGGGCGTGAAGCCCTGTCCGCCGACGCGAGGACTGAGAGACCAGGGGACTTGCGCACTGCGCTTGACCGCGGGCGTTCGGCGCGCTTCACCGCCGCCTTCGTGGGCCTGAACCCGGTGCTGCTCGAGCTGGCCGTCGGCGGCGACCACAACGACACGCTGCTGCTGCTGGCGCTGGCCGCCGCACTGCTGTTCACCGCCGGCGCCAGCCCGCGCTTTCGCGCCGGCGCGGCCGCGCTGGTCGCGGGGATCGCGGTCAAGGTCACCGCCGGGCTGGCGCTGCCGTTCCTGTTATTAGCTCCCCCCACCGCGCGCGAGCGCCTGCGTGTGGTGGCCGCTGCCGCGCTGAGCCTGGCGCTGGTCGCTGTGATCGGGTTGATCGGTTTCGGCTCGCACGCGTTCGGCTTCGCCGGCGCGGTCAGCGAGCAGCAGCAGTTGGTCGCCACGCACAGCCTGCCCGCGGAGAGCGCACGCCTGGTGGGGCTCCACGGCACGCCGGGCTGGTGGCGCCACTGCTTCATCGCGGGGTTCGTCGTGGTCTTCATATACGCCCTGTGGCGCACGTTGCGCGGGGCCGACTGGCGCGTGGCGGCAGGATGGACGACGCTGGCGCTGCTGCTCGCCACAGCGTGGCTGTTGCCCTGGTATGCGATCTGGCCGCTGCCGCTAGCGGCGGTCAGTGGCGATCGGCGCCTGCGCGCCGCCACGCTCGTCTTCTGCGCCTACGCGCTGCTGATCCACCTGCCGCTGGCCAACGGCCTGCTCAGCCCGTCCCACGTCACCTGCCACACGCGGAAAGACTGCGTTCGGGGCCGGGGGCTCCACCTCGGCGGACACCGCGTCCATCTCACCCGTCTCGAAGTCTCTGACGACGTCACGCTCGATCTCCGCCGCTGAGGCTTCCGGGCGCAGCCGCCGCAGGCGCGAGGCGTCCAGGCGCCGGAACTTGAGGATCTCCAGCACGTAGACCAGGTAGATGCTCGCGGCGACGGCGAGCAGCCCGAGCGCGATCATCACGAGCGTCCAGCCGGTGTGCAGGTGACCGTGATGATCCGAGTAGGGGACGAAGCGCAGGGCCAGCGCGAGACCGGCGAGCATCAGCGTCCAGGCGTACAGGTAGGCGATCGTGCGCCTGTTGGAGAAGCCGATGCGCGCCATCCGGTGATGGAAGTGCTCGCTGTCGGATTGGTAGATCGGCTGGCGGTACTTCAAGCGCTTGAGCACGACGAAGGTCGTGTCCAGAAAGGGAATCGCGAGCAGGATCAGGGGCAGCACGAAGGACACGACGGCCGTCGTCTTGACCGCCGCCTCGACCGTGATCACGCCCATCAACAGACCGAGCAGGTTCGCGCCGCAGTCGCCCATGAAGCTCGACGCGGGCGGGAAGTTGTAGAGCAGGAAGCCGAGCGCCGCCCCGGCCGTGAGGGCCGCCAGCACGCCCGGCTGGGCGCGGTTCAAATCGAAGGCGATCACCGCCAGCGCCAGCGCGATGATCACGCACACCCCCGCCGCCAGGCCGTCGACGCCGTCGGAGAAGTTGACGACGTTCATCATCGCCACCAGTCCGATCACCGTCAGCACCGGTCCCGCGTTCGTGACGCCGGCGTTGGGGAAGTGCAGTTTGCCGACGAACGGCAGCGTGATCGCCTTCACCGCCACGCCAAAGTGCACGGCGATCACCGCCGCCACCACCTGCCCGGCGAGCTTGACGATCGGCGGCAGGTCGAAGCGGTCGTCGAGCGCGCCCACGAGCGTGATCAGCGCGGCCGCGAGCAGCACGCCATGCCACAGCTGATGAGCTTCGCTGTAGCCGGCCGGCAGCCAGATCAGGGCGGCGACGAGCACGCCGGCGAAGATCGCCAGGCCACCGAGCAGCGGCGTCGGGCGTTCGGACAGACCGCGCTCGCGCGGCTCGTCGATCGCGCCGACGGCCCGCGCGATCCGCATCGTGAGCGGCGTCAGCAGCGCGGTCACCGCGGCGGCCACCAGGAAGGCGTAGAACGCGTCGAGCACGGTCGGGTTGGGCATCGACGCCGACAGCATCGCAGGGTCGGGGGTCGTACGCGAGGCGGAACCGCGCAGGCGACGCTACGCGGGCAGCGACTCGTAGAGCGGATAGCGCTCGACGATCGCCTGCACCCGCCCGGACAGCTCGGCGGCGTCCCGCTGAAAATCGGGCGTGAGCAGGGTGGCGGCGATGATCTGGCCGACCTCTTCGAAGTCCTCGCGCTGCAGGCCGCGCGTGGCCAGCGCCGGGGTGCCGATGCGCAGGCCCGACGCCTCCATCGGCGGACGCGGGTCGAACGGGACGGCGTTGCGGTTGACGGTGATCCCGATCCCGTGCAGCCGGTCCTCGGCCTGCTTGCCGCTCAGCGCGGGCTGCAGGCCACGTAGATCGACGAGCGCGAGGTGCACGTCGGTGCCGCCGGTGAGTACGTCGATGCCCTGGCCCGAACCGCTGCTATCAGCCGGTGTCCGGGGGTTCATCAGCGCCTCGGCGACTGCCTGCGCCCCCGCCACGGTGCGGCGCTGGCGCTCGGCGAAGATCTCTGATTTGGCGATCTGCAGCGCGACCGCCTTGGCCGCGATCACGTGCTCGAGCGGGCCGCCCTGCTGGCCGGGGAAGACCGCGGAGTCGATCTTTTTCGCGAGCTCCTGCTTGCAGACGATGATTCCCGCGCGCGGGCCGCCGAGCGTCTTGTGGGTCGTCGTCGTGGCGACGTCGGCGCCGAGCGCGAGCGGGTTGGGATGCAGGCCGGTCGCGACGAGGCCGGCAAAGTGCGCCATGTCGACCATCAGGAGCGCCCCGACCTCGTCGGCGATCTCGCGGAAGCGCGCGAAGTCGAGCTGGCGCGGGTAGGCCGACCAGCCGGCGATCAGCAGCTTCGGCCGTCGCTCGCGCGCGATCCGGGCGACCTCGTCCATGTCGATCAGGCTCGACTCGCGATCGACCTCGTAGGCGGCGATCTCATACAGCCGGCCGGAGACATTGATCTTCATGCCGTGCGAGAGGTGGCCGCCGTGGGCGAGCGAGAGTCCCATGATCGTGTCGCCGGGCTGTAGCAGCGCGTGGTAGACGGCGGTGTTTGCCTGCGCGCCGGAGTGCGGCTGGACGTTCGCGTGCTCGGCGCCGAACAGCTCCTTGGCGCGGTCGATCGCGAGCTGCTCGGAGACGTCGACCCACTCGCAGCCACCGTAGTAGCGCCGTCCGGGGTAGCCCTCGGCGTACTTGTTCGTGAGCACCGAGCCCTGGCATTCGAGCACCGCGCGCGGGACGAAGTTCTCCGAGGCGATCATCTCCAGCGTGTCGCGCTGACGCGAGAGCTCGCCGCGCAGCGCGGCCGCGACCTCGGGGTCGACCTCGGCGAGGGGGCGGTTGAAGTAGTCGGGGGAAAGCTCGGGCATGGGACGCTCCTCGGCAGGGGACAGCGATCGAATGCCCAGGCGCGCGGCGGGTTCGCTAGCCGCTTCCCGGTGGTCGATTCCACCTCTGGCGCCAGTCGCGGTAGCTACCGACGAGGCTACCAGGAGGCGAGGATCCGCTCCAGGTCCGCACGCCTGCAGGGCCCCTCGCGCACGATCTGCCACTCACCGCGCCGCTCGTACTCGCGCAGGTCGAGCACCGTCGACGGGACTCCCGGCAGCTCGCCCCCGTCGAGCACGAGATCGGCGCCGGCGCGGATCGACGCGGGAACGTCGAGCAGGCGTCGCGCGTCGGGCTCGCCGGAGCGGTTGGCGCTCGACTGAAGCACGGGCACGCTCACCGTGCCGAGGGCGGCCAGCTCAGGGCTCCACGCGGGCACGCGCACCCCGAGCGTGTCGGCGCCGCCCTCCCCCGGACCGCCCGCGAGCGGGAAGCGATGGGCGGGGTTTCCCAGCAACAACGTGACGGGGCCGGGCAGCAGCGCTCCCAGCGCGGCCCGCTCGCGGTCTCCGAGATCCGGCAACGCCGCGAACAGGCGCACGGACGCGAAGAACATGACCGCCGCCGGGCGCTCGGCGGGGCGCCCCTTGAGCTCGTACAGCCGCCGCACCGCCGACTCGTTCAGCGGGTCGCAGCAGAGCCCGTAGACGGTGTCGGCCGGGAACACAGCGACGCCGCCTGAGGAGAGGCACCCTTCCAGGCGAAGGGCGTCGTCGGCGTCGATCATCGCTCCCCCACGACCACGCGCTCGATCCCCGCCAGATCGCGCTCGGCGCGCACGGTGGCGAAGCCCGCTGTTCGCATCAGCTCCTGTACCGCGCCGGCCTGTCCGGCGCCGAGCTCCAGCGCCACCGTCCGCACCTGCTCGCGCGCGCCCACCTGAGCGAGCAGCGCGCGGATCGCGTCGAGTCCGTCCGGCCCCGAGAACAGCGCCCCGGGAGGCTCGTGGCGGAGGATCTCGGGAGCCAGCGACGCGCGCGCGGACTCGGCGACATAGGGCGGGTTGGTGAGGATCGCATCGAACTCGTCGGGCACGCCCGCGAGCAGATCCGCGCGCAGCCACGAGACCGCCAGGCCGAGCCGCTCGCCGTTTGCGCGCGCGAGCGCGAGCGCGTCCTCGCTGAGGTCGCTGCCGGTCAAGAGCAGGTCCGGGCGCTCGTCCTTCAAAGCGAGCGCGACCGCGCCGCTGCCCGTGCCCAGGTCGAGCACCCGCGCCCCGCGCGGCAGCCCGAGCCCCACTTCGACGAGCAGCTCTGTCTCCGGACGCGGGATCAGCGCACGCGGATCGACGGCCAGATCGAGGCGGCGAAAGCCCCTGCGCCCGAGGATGTAGGCGACCGGCTCGCGTTGCACCGCGCGGCGGCGGATCGCATTCTGGAAGACCCTGACGGCCGGTCCTTCGACGAGGAGGTCACTGTCGACGACGAGCCGCTCGCGCGAGACGCCGAGCGCGTCGGCGAGCAGCAGCTCGGCATCCAGGCGCGGGGTTTCGCACCCGGCCGCCGTGATCGCGATGATCGCGCTGTCGAGCGCGTCCCGCGCGGATGTGCCCCTCACGCCGCCGCCTGTGCCTCCAGGCCGCGGCGCTTCTCGTCGGACTGCAGCGAGGCGGTCAGCTCGTCGAGCTCGCCCTCGAGCACCTGGTCGAGGTTGTGGACGGTGTGCTTCGTGCGGTGGTCGGTGACGCGCCGCTCGCCATAGTTGTAGGTGCGGATCTTCTCCGCGCGATCCCCCGTCCCGACCTGCGAGCGGCGGTCGGCCGCGAGCTCGGCCTGCTGCTCGGCCAGCGCCTGCTCGTAGAGCCGCGCGCGCAGCACGCGCATCGCTCGCTCGCGGTTCTGCAGCTGGGACTTCTCGTCCTGCATCGAAACGACGATGCCCGACGGCTTGTGCGTGATCCTCACGGCCGAGTCGGTCGTGTTGACCGACTGCCCGCCGGGGCCCGAGGAGCGGTAGACGTCGATCTGGAGATCGTTTGGGTTGATCTCGACGTCGACCTCCTCCGCCTCCGGCAACACCGCGACGGTCGCTGTGGAGGTGTGGATGCGTCCCTGGGACTCGGTCTGAGGGACGCGCTGCACGCGGTGGGTGCCGCCCTCGAACTTGAAGACCGAATAGGCGCCCGAGGACCGCGAAGATCCTTTGATCTCGAACGTGTACTTGCCCTCGCCGATGTCCATCGCCTCGGTCTGAAAGCCCAGTCGTTCGGCGTACTTGGTGAGCATCCGGTAGAGGTCGCGCGCCCACAGACCGGCCTCGTCGCCGCCGGCGCCGCCCTGAATCTCGACGATCACGTTCTTCTCGTCGTTCGGGTCGCGCTCGACCATCGCCAGGCGGATCTCCTCCTCGAGCTGCTCGATCCGCACGCGGGCGCCGCCCAACTCCTCGCGCATCTCCGCGTCCTCGCCGTCCTCGGCCAGGAGTTCTTCGGCCCCGGTCGCGTCGTCCTGAGCGCGGCGCCACTGCACGGCCAGCTTGGCGGCCGGCTCGAGCTGGCTGTAGGCGCGACCGACCTCGGCGTAGCGCTCACGGTCAGAGATCACCTCGGGGTCGGTGAGCTGCGAGCCGAGCTCGGCGAAGCGGCTCTCGATCTGCGCGACCAGGTCATCGATCATGCAGAGCAGTCTAAGCGGGGGCCGTCGCGGCCCGCAACGGCCGGCCTGCTAGGCGGACAATGGTCAAGCGAGGCAAGGACGCAGGGAGCGTGGCGTGCGAGTAGCACGCGAGCGACCGAGGACGCAGTATCGCGCCGGCCAGTGTCCGCCTAGGCCACGACCTCGACGCCCATCAGGTCAGCCGCCGAGAGATCGCCGGGGGTCTCGAGCGCGAGCACCGCCTCCAGCGCCGCGATTGCCACCGCGAGCTGGTCGAGATCGGGCTCGCGCGTGGTCAGCAGCTGCAGCTTCAGGCCCGGCCACATCACGACCTGCACCCAGCGGCGGCGGCGGTTGCGCCCGGCGAACTTGATCAGCTCGAATGAGATCCCCGCGATCACCGGCACGCCGAGGATGCGCGTTGCCACCAGCCAGTACCAGGCGGGCAGGCCAATCGGGGCGAAGACGAAGATCGCGACGATCATCACCACGAGCAGGAAGCTCGTGCCGCAGCGCGGGTGCAGCCGCGAGAAGCGCTTCGCGTTCGCCGGCGTCAGCGGCAGGCCGGCCTCGAAGCAGGAGATCGTCTTGTGCTCGGCGCCGTGGTACTCGAACACGCGTCGCAGGTCGCGCAGCCGCGAGAGCAGCAGCATGTAGCCGAGGAAGATCGCCGTCCTGACGATGCCCTCGACGACCCAGAACAGCACCGAGGAGTTCAGCTGACCCTTGATCAGGCTCGTGAGCGCGACCGGGATCACGAAGAACAGGCCGATCGCAAACACGAGCGCCACGACGATCGTCCCGGCCCACACGCCGCCGGAGATCTCCTGGCCCTGTGCCTGCTCGTCCTCGGCGTCACTCCCATCCTCGGCCGCGCCCCCGCTCCCGACCTCGACCTCGGGCGGCAGCTGCGCGTTGGCGGAGATCCCGAGCGCGCGGAACCCGATCGCCATCGACTCCCCCAGCGCCACCACCCCGCGCACGATCGGCAGACGCAGCGCGCGATGGCGTTGCAGCGAGGAGGTGAGGGGGAACGTCGAAACCTCGATCTCGCCTTCCGCGGCCTCCTCGACAGGGCGCTCGTCCTCTTGCAGCTGCTCGGGCGTCGGCTTGCGAACCGCCACCGCCCAGTGGGCGACGCCGCGCATCATCACGCCCTCGAGCACCGCCTGCCCGCCGACGGGGGCGTCGCGCTGGGCGTTCAGCTGACCGTCGCCCTCGGCGCCGGTCTCAACTTCGACTTCAACTGGCCTCGTCGCTGGGGCGGCCGCCAGTGAGGTGGGCATCGGCCCGCTAGGAAGCCTTGGCCTGTGCGCCGCCCTTGCGGGCGTCCAGCTGGCGGCCTTTGGCCATCCTGCGCTGGAAACGCTCGACGCGTCCGCCGGTGTCCATCAGCTTCTGTTTGCCCGTATAGAACGGGTGGCAGTTCGAGCACACCTCGACGTGCAGCTCGTCGCGCGTGGCGCGAGTGGTGAACTCGTTGCCGCACGTGCAGCGCACATGGGCCTCGACATAGCTGGGATGGATATCGGTCTTCATCGTTCGTTCATTCTAGCGGTATCGCCGTGGAGCCAGACACGTGCATGCATGCAGATAGGCTCCCGGCGGTGTCCGCAGTGAAAAGCTTCAAGACTTGGGATGGCCTGGAGATCGCCTATCAGGAATGGGGCGAGGTGCGGACCGGCGGATTGCCGCCGGTAGTCCTCCACCACGGGTTCGTCGCCGACGCCGACGCCAACTGGGTCGCTACAGGCGTCGTCGACGCGCTCACGATGGCAGGGCGCAGGGTTATCGCCCCGGACGCACGGGGCCACGGCCGGTCGGAGAAGCCGCACGACCCCGCCCGCTATGGCGAGGACCGCATGGCCCGCGACCTGGCTGGCTTGCTCGATGTCGTCGGAGCACCGCAGATCGATCTCGTCGGCTACTCGATGGGCGCGATCGTGTCGTTGCTCCTTGCAAGCACCGACGAGCGAGTCAGGAGATTGGTCATCGGCGGCGTCGGCTCGGGCGTGATCGAGTGTGGCGGCGTAGACAGACGGGCTGTGCCGAACGACGCGATCGTCGAAGCGCTGACCGTCGCGGACGCATCGAAGCTCGAGGTGCCGGAGGCGGTTGCTTTTCGCCAGCTCGCGGACGCGCTGGGCGCAGACCGCGAAGCGCTCGCCGCCCAAGCCCACTCGGTTTACCGAGGCGAGATCGCACTGGGGCGCATCTCGGCTCCGACGCTCCTCCTGGCAGGGGAGACCGATCCGCTCGCGATCCGCCCGCAGGTACTGGCCGATGCAATTCCCGAGGCGACGCTCGAGATGCTCACCGGGAATCACATCGAAGCCTTGGGCGATCCGCGCTTCAGAAAGTCCATTGTCAACTTCCTCGCCTGATCGAGATGGTCGCGCATGAGCTTTGGCGAGATCGTCGCGATCGCGTGCGCCGGGCTCGCGGCGGGGACGATCAACACGGTCGTCGGCAGCGGCACGCTGATCACCTTCCCGGTGCTGCTCGCGTTCGGCTATGCGCCGGTAACGGCGAACGTGTCGAACACGATCGGCCTCGTCCCGGGGTCGATCTCCGGCGCGGTCGGCTACCGCAGCGAGCTCGCCGGCCAGCGTAGCCGCGCGATCCGGCTGGGGACGATGTCGCTGCTCGGCGGCATCACCGGGGCGGTGCTGCTGCTGGTGCTGCCAGCGTCGGCGTTCAAGGCGATCGTGCCCGTCTTCATCGCGCTCGCGCTGGTCTTGGTGGTACTGCAACCGCGGATCAAACGTCACTTGGCCGAGCGCCGGATCGACGCGATCCACGAGCGCGGCCTCGTCGTCGCGCTCGCGATCTACCTGACCGGCGTCTACGGCGGCTACTTCGGCGCCGCCCAGGGGATCCTGCTGCTCGGGATCCTCGGCGTGACGCTCGCCCAGGATCTGCACCGCACGAACGCCTTGAAGAACGTGCTCGCGGGACTCACGAACGGCGTCGCGGGCGTCTACTTCATCTTCGCCGCGCATGTCGACTGGGCGCCGGCGGCGATTATCGCCGCCACCTCGATCCTCGGCGCCCAGCTCGGAGCGCGCTACGGTCGGCGCCTGCCGCCGGTCGCGCTGCGGGCGCTGATCGTCGTAGTCGGGGTCACCGCGATCGTGCGGCTGCTCGCGTGAGCGGGCGTGCTCAGCCGGTGGTGGTGGACGGCGCGGTGCTCCCAGCGGTCGACCCGCCGGGCGTGGCGGGCGTGACCGGCGCCGGGGCTGTCACGGACGCAGGTTGCACGCACTCGAGCGTGTGCCGTTCGGCGCGCTTGATCACGTAGCCCTTGTCGTTCAGCCAATGGAAGCGCACGAGCGCGCGATAACCCGCCGGCGCTGAGAGGTTGGTGACCTGCTTGACGTACTGGTAGATCTTCACCCCGGGCGCCGAGCCGCGCCACACGCCGAGGCCCGGGGCGGAGACGGTGTGAAAGAGTTCTTCGCCGGGCAGTCGCTCCTGCACTTCGATCCGCATCGCCATCCGCGCGGTGCCAGTCACCGCCGTCATTTCAGCGGAGAACGTGGCGGAGCGATCTGTCTGTTCTCCCGTGGTGACACACTGTTCAACCGTTGCGGCGGCACCTCCCGCGGCGTCGGTCTGCGCCGCCAACGGGGTCCAATCAACCTGGCCTGTACTGCCAATCGCCTGGGCCACAAGGATCGACACGAGGACACAACAAGCGAGCAGAGAGAGCAGCAAGCGCTGGGCGTGACGACGCGCGAGCGACGGTGTGTGAAGCATCTTCATAGCCTCCCCCTAACACGCACAACCCGCACAATGTTGCGCACAAAGTGCCCGTTACCTCTCTGGAAGGTACCTCAGAGAATTTGATACAGGGGGCCGTCGCCGCCCTCGGGGACCGTCAGACGCCCGCCCTTGGCGGTGATCGCTCCGCACTGCACGCAGTTGGTGTAGTTGACGATCACGTCCACGTCACCGGTCTCTGGCGCGTCCTCGGGGATCTCGTAGACGCCTGCCGGGCACATCCACTTCCAGGTCTCGGCGATCTCGCGCGGGACGTGCTTCTGGATACGGATGTGATTCGGCGCGTCGTCGCGGGTGGCGTTGCCGGTGATGAACACCGAGGAGAGCTTGTCGAAGGTGTATTTCCCATCCGGCTTCGGGTAGCGGTCCTTCGTGTTGCCGACGAACATCGGCTCGGCATCGTCGCGGTGCCATTCCTGGCGGCCCGGCGGGACCTTGCCCTTGGACATGATCGACGGGCCCGCCAGCAGGCTGCCGACGAGGAAGCCTTTCTGGAACGCCTGGCGCGTGTTGCGCACCTGGTAGAGCTCTTTGCCGATCGTGGACTGCTCGACCGCCTCCTCGTAGGACTCGAGCGACTGGCCCGTCTTGAGGTTGTTGTAGATCGCCTCCGCGGCGAGCATCCCCGACTTGATGCAGTGGTGGACGCCCTTCAGCGCCGCCGTGTCGACCATCCCGCCGGCGTCGCCGACGAGCACCGCACCGGGCATCGAGAGCTTCGGCATCGACCAGTAGCCGCCACCGGGGAGCGCCTTGGCGCCCCAGGCGACCCGCTCGCCGCCCTCGAGGATGCCCTTGACGAGCGGATGCGTCTTGAACGTCTGCAGCAGGTCGTGCGCCGAGGTCGTCGCGTCGCGGTAGTTGAGGTCGACGACGAACCCGATCGAGACGAGGTCCTCGCCCGTCTTCTCGTCCTTCATCGGGTACAGCCAGGTGCCGCCGAGCTGTCCGTACTTGGGCGCGACCTTCAACGGCCAGGGCTGCACGAACGTGTGGATCACGCGGTCCAGTGGCTTCTTTACCTTCCAGACCTCCTTGACGCCGAGCTCCCACACCTGCGGCTCGCGGCCCTCGGCAAGGTCGAACTCTTTGATCGCGGCGCCGGTGAGGTGGCCCCAGCAGCCCTCCGCGAGCACGGTCGCCTGGGCCTTGATGTCGGTGCCGGGCTCGAAGTTGCCGAGCGGCTCACCGTCCTTGCCGCGGCCCTTGTCGCCGGAGCGCACGCCAACGACCTTGCCATCCTCGACAATCAGCTGGGTCGCCGAGGTCTCGGTGAGGACGTAGGCCCCAGCCTCCTCGGCCTGGCGCTGCTGGAAGCGGGCGAGCGCGGAGACGGAGATCACCTCGTTGCCGTGGTTCTTGAAGTTCGGCACCGCCGGGATCGGGACCGGAAGCTTGGATTTCGGGCCGGTGAGCATGTACACCGACTCCTTCTCGACCTCGCCGAAGGCGAAGCCCTCCTCGCGCCACTGCTCACGGGTCATGTCTCCAAACAGCTCTTGCAGCGGGCCCGGGCGCATGACCGCGCCGGACAGGTTGTGACCGCCGCAGGTCTTCGCCTTCTCGATCACCGCGACCGGGACTTCGCCGAGACGCTCCATCATCTCCGGGTCGTCGGCCAGCAGCTGCAGCAGACGGTTCGCGCATGCGAGCCCCGCCGTGCCGCCACCGACGATCGCGACGCCGACCTCGATCAGCTCGTCCTCGGCGTCGAGGCCGCGCTTGACGAACTCCTTCTGCGAGTCCACCGGGGGCGGGAAGGCCGCGGGCGCGACCTTCCCGTTGCTCGAGCCGCCGTGGCCGGACATCGCCTAGCTGCCCTTCTTGGCCTTTACGGCCTCGGTCAGCTTCGGCAGGATCTTGTTCAGATCGCCGACGATGCCGAGGTCGGAGAATTCGAAGATCGGCGCGTTCGCGTCCTTGTTGATCGCGACGATGTTCTCCGAGGCCTGCATCCCGACCTTGTGCTGGATCGCACCGGAGATGCCCGCCGCGAGGTACAGCTTCGGCGCGACCGTCTTACCGGTCTGGCCGATCTGGGCGGCGTACGGATACCAGCCGGCGTCGACGACCGCGCGGGTCGCGGCGACGGCGGAGTTGCCGCCGAACGCCTTCGCCAGATCCTCGGCCAGCTCGAAGCCCTCGGCCTTGCCGAGGCCGCGGCCGCCGGCGACGAGGATGTCGGCGCCCTCGATGTCGACGTCGGCGCCGCGCTGTTCGCCGCGCGTGACCATCGTCGCCTGCTGGGCCTGCGGGCTCAGCTCGAACGACAGCTGCTCGACAGCGGCATCGCCGGCGCCGGACTCGACGATCTCGAACGCGTTCAGGCGGCCGATGATGATGCCGACATCGGAGCGGTATTTGATCTCGGAGATCGCCGAGTCGCCCAGGATCGGACGCTCAGCCACGAGCTCGCCGCCCTCGGCGCGCACGTTCGTGACCTCCATCGCGACGCCCGCCCCGAGTCGCGCGGCCAGGCCGGCACCGATCTCGAAGCCGAGCAGGCCACCGCCGAACAGCGCGTAGGAGTAGTCGCCGCCCTGGATCGCCGCGGCCATCGCGTCGACCAGCGGCTGCGCGAGACCCTCGGGGCCCTCGGCGACGAGCACCTTCTTCGCGCCGTACTTGCCGAGCGACGCCGCCAGCTCCTGCGGGACGTTCTCGCCGAGCAAGATCGCGTGCGCCTCGCCGCCGAGCTCCGCGGCCAGCTTCGCGCCCTCGGAGACCGCCCCGAGCGAGTTCTTGTTGATCGCGCCGTCGTAGTGCAGAGCGTAGACCAGAATGTTTGCCATTTAGATCAGCTTCCTCTCGTCGAGCCATGCGACGATTTTTTCGACGGTTTCGCCGGTGTCCTCGTCCTCGATGATCTCCCCGGCGGACTTCGCCGGCGGCGCCTTTGCCGATACCCACTGGGCGGCCGAGTTATCCCCGCCGACCTTCGACGTGTCGATCTCGACGTCGCCCGTCGTGACGGTGTCCAGCGGCTTCTTCTTCGCGCCCATGATCGCCTTCAGCGAGGGATAACGGGGCTCGTTGATCGCATCGCCGACGGAGATCACCGCGGGCAACTTGATCTGCACGGTGTCGTAGCCGTACTCGGCCTGGCGCTCGCACTTCAGGGCCTCGGCGTCGACGTCCATCTTGATCACCTGCGTCAACGAGGGCATGCTCAGGTGCTCGGCCACGACCGCGCCGATCGTGTAGCACTCGCCGTCGTCTGACTGCTGACCGAGCAGGACCAGGTCGGGGCTCTCGCGCTGCAGCGTCTTCGCCAGCGCGTAGCCGGTCGCCGCCACGTCCGAGCCGGCGACGGCCGGGTCGGAGAGGTGGACCGAGCGGTCGGCGCCGAGCGAGACGGCCTTGTGCAGAGCACGCACGGCGCTGTCGGGGCCCATCGTCACGGCGACGATCTCCTCGACGGGCACGGCGCCGCCCTCCTTGATCTGCATCGCCGCCTCGATCGCGTGTGTGTCATACGGGTTGAGGTTCTTCTCTCCGCTGCGGTCCATACGCCCCGTCGAGGGATCGATCCGCTTCTCGACGGCGGCGTCCGGGACCTCCTTCACCAGGACGCATATCTTCATTTCTTCGGCTGCTCCTTCGGGGGTCTGTCCGGGGGGTGGGTTGGGTTGAAGTCGGAAAAGCTGCCCACAATCCTACCTGGTCCGGCGGTTGACTGACGAGTCAATCGGTTATTCATTCCCGCCCGGACGGGCGGGCGGCGATCGCTGCGCGGATGAAATCCACGATCGCCTGGGTCGGGGCGCCCGGCGTGAAGACCTCGGCCACGCCCAGCTGCTTCAGCTCGGGGATATCCTCCGCGGGGATCGTCCCGCCGACGGTCACGACCACGTCGTCGATGCCCTGCTCCTGCAGCAGCGCGACCACGCGCGGCACGAGCGTCATGTGCGCGCCGGAGAGGATCGACAGCCCGACCGCATCGGCGTCCTCCTGGATCACCGTCTCCACGATCTGCTCGGGCGTCTGGTGCAGGCCCGTGTAGATCACCTCCATCCCCGCATCGCGCAGGGCCCGCGCGATGATCTTCGCGCCGCGGTCGTGCCCGTCGAGGCCCGGCTTGGCCACGACGACGCGGATCTTGCTCTTGGGCTGAGCGGTGGCGGAGGACATCGCAGGCAGGGATTATGCCCGCGACTGCGTGCGCTCGCCGGCACGCTCTCTCACAACCCTCCCCAGACCGCCGAGCGCGGCGGCGCCGCCAAGCGCCGCGAGCACCTTCAGGCGGCGCCCGAGCCGGTCGAGGTGGAGCACCTCCCAGCCCTCTTCCCCGGCGATCCGCCGCAACTCCGCGTCGGGGTTCACGACCACGGCGTGACGAACCGCGCGCAACATCGGCAGGTCGGACTCGGAATCGGAGTAGGCGTAGGAGGCCTCCAGATCGATCCCCGCGCGACCGGCCAGCTCGCGCATCGAGAGCACCTTCCCCTCGCGATAGTTGAACGGGCCCGCCGGGCGGCCCGTGTAGCGGCCGTCGACGATCTCCGAGCGCGAGCCGAGGCCGCCGTCGAAGGCGAGCACGTGGGCGAGCAGATCGGCCATCTCCTGCGAGGCGGCGGTGAGGATGTAGACGGGCACGCCCGCGTCCTGGTGCGCGTAGGCGCGCGCGAGCATCTCCGGGTACAACCGCGGCAGCACGCCGGCGAGCACCCGCGGCGAGAGGCGCTGGAGGTCCTTCACGCGCACACCCGCGATCATCTCGCCGACGCGCTTGCGGACCTCGTCCGCGCGATCGTCGGTCGAGCCCCGCAGGCGGAAGCGCAGGTTCTCGTAGACGTCCTTCGCGAGACGACGCCGCGAGATCATGCCGGTCTCGTAGGCGGCGCGGGCGAAGAACACGCCCGAGGACCCGGCCATCAGCGTCTTGTCGAGGTCGAAGAACGCCGCCGGGTGCAGCTGGGTGCCGTCTCCGGCCGGGGCCATCTCAGACTTTGAGGATGACGGCGTCGCCCTGCCCGCCGCCGGAGCAGATCGCCGCGCAGCCGAGGCCGCCACCGCGGCGGCGCAGCTCGTAGACGAGCGCGCCGAGGATCCGCGCGCCGGAGGCGCCGATCGGGTGGCCGAGCGCAATCGCACCGCCGTTGACGTTCACGCGATCCTCATCGATCCCGAGCATCCGGATCGAGTTGAGCGCGACCGAGGCGAACGCCTCGTTGATCTCCCAAAGGTCGATGTCCTCGGCCTTTAAGCCAGCCTTCTCAAGCGCCTTCTGTGCCGCGCTCGCCGGCGTAGTCGCCAGGTAAGCGAAGTCGTTGGCGGATTGCGCGTGGGCGACGATCTCGGCGAGCGCCTCCTTGCCGTTGGCGGTGGCCCACTCATCGGAGGACAGCACCAGCGCGCCGGCGGCGTCGTTCACGCCGGGCGAGTTGCCGGCCGTGTGCGAGCCCTCCTTGCCGGTCAGGCCCGGCAGCTTCGCGAGCGCCTCGAGCGAGCTGCCGCGGCGCGGGGCCTCGTCGATCTCGACGGTCGTGTCGCCCTTGCGAGACTTGACGGTCACCGAGACGATCTCGTCGGCCAGCTTGCCATCGTCGGTCGCCTTCAAGGCGAGCTCGTGCGAGCGCAAAGCCCAGCGGTCGAGATCCGCGCGGGTCATCTCGAGCTCGTCTGAGACCTCGGTCGCCTCGACGAACATCTGCTTACCGGAGAATGGGTTCGTGAGCCCGTCGTGGACCATCGCGTCGAGCGCCTTCACATCGCCCATACGGAAGCCGAAGCGCGCTCCGGGAAGCAGGTAGGGCGCCTGCGACATCGACTCCATGCCACCGCCGACGCCGACCTGCACGTCGCCCGCGCGGATCGCCTGATCGAGGATCACCGAGGCGCGCAGCCCGGAGGCGCAGACCTTGTTGATCGTCTCCGAGGAGACCTCCTTCGGGATACCACCCTTGATCTGCGCCTGGCGCGAGGGGATCTGGCCCTGACCGGCCTGCAGCACCTGGCCCATCACGACGTGGTCGACCTGCTCGGGCTCGACGCCGGAGCGCTGCAGCGCCGCCTCGATCGCGACGCCGCCGAGCTCGGTGGCGTCGAGCGTGGAGAGGCCGCCGCCCATCTTGCCGATGGGGGTGCGGGCGGCGCCGAGGATCACGGTCTTGGGCATTGTCTGCGGACGCTCCTAGGGTCGAGAGAAAAGGGTACGAGACCGGCAATGCTAGTAGACGCATTCCTCGCCGGCTGGATATTGTGGGCTGATCGTGAACGTCTCCTGGACAGCCGACCCACCCGAGGCGAGCGAGGCCGACACCGTCGTCCTGGGCCTGTTCGAGGACGAGGAGCCCCGTGCTGACACAAGTGGGCGGGTGCCCGATCCGCTGGGCGAGCTGCTCTCCAGCGGCGAGGCGCAACGCTCGTTCAAGGCGCTCGCGCTGACCCACGCGGATGGCAAGCGCTGGCTGACCGTCGGGCTCGGCCCGCGCAAGGACTTCACGGCCGAGCGCGCGCGGGTCGCGGCCGCGCTTGCTCGTGAGCGGGCACGCGAGCTCTCCACGCGGGTGCTCTGCTGGGAGGTCCCGGCGGGCGGCGGGGGCGAGGATGCAAGCGCCGCGGTCGCGGGGGCGCTCGTCGAGGGAACGATCCTCGCCGACTACAGCTTCGATCTGCACAAGTCCGCGAAGGCGGGGGGCCAGAGCGCGGACGCCAAACCCAAGCACCTCGACGGCCTAATCGTCTCCGGTGGCGGCCCGATCGAGTCGGCGGTCGCCGACGCCGCGATCGTCGCCGCGGCGGTCAACGCGGCGCGCGACCTGCAGAACCGGCCCGGCAACGACCTCACGCCGACGGCGCTGGCCGACTACGCGCGGGCGCTCGGCGAGGAGATCGACGGCCTGCAGGTCGAGGTGCAGGGACGTTCGGGCATCGCGGGGCTCGGCATGGCCGCCTTCGCCGCCGTCGCGCAGGGCTCTGAGCAGGACCCCGCGCTGATCGTCCTGCGATATGAAGGCGGAGACGCGAAAGGTCCGTTGCTTGGTTTCGTCGGCAAGGCCGTCACGTTCGACAGTGGCGGCATCTCGCTGAAGCCGGGGCCGAAAATGGCGGAGATGAAGTTCGACATGTCCGGCGGCGCCGCCGTCGTCGAGGCGGTCGCGGCGATCGCGCGTCTGAAACTGCCCGTGAAGCTGCTCGCGGTCGTCGGCACGACCGAGAACCTGCCGGACGGGCGCGCGGTCAAGCCCGGAGACATCGTCACGGCGAAAAACGGGAAAACGATCGAGATCAACAACACCGATGCCGAGGGCCGGCTCGTGCTGGCCGACTGCCTCTGCCACGCCGTCTCTTTGGGGGCCGAGCGGATCGTCGACCTGGCGACGCTGACCGGCGCGGTGATCATCGCGCTCGGCTCGACCTACGCGGGGATCATGTCGAATGACGAGCAGCTCACCGAGCAGCTCACCGCCGCGGGCGAGCGCACCGGCGAGATCCTCTGGCGGCTGCCGCTGCACGCCGAGTACGACGAGCTCGTCGCGGGCAAGTACGCCGACCTCGACAACGCGCCCGAAGCGCGCAAGGCGGGCACGATCATGGGCGCCTCCTTCCTGCAGAGCTTCGTCGGCGAGACGCCGTGGGCGCACCTCGACATCGCCGGCTCGGCCTGGGATCTCGGCCGCGCCTATGTCGGCAAGGGCGCCTCCGGGTACGGGGTGCGGCTGCTCGTCGAGCTCGCGCGCTCCTACGGCGCCGAGTAGGCCGCCCCACTCCCCTTCTAGCATTGGCCCCCAGTGGCCCGAACGCGCCTGATCCTCGACTTTCTCTCGCGCGGGCGCTCCCACCGTTATGGGCCCCACGCCTCGCAGCGCGCAGACCTCTACGTGCCGCCCGGCCCCGGGCCCTACCCGGTGGTCGTACTGATCCATGGCGGCTCCTGGCAGAAGCGCTACGGCAGGGTCTTCATGCGCTGGATCGCCGGCGACCTGCTCCGGCGCGGATACGCGGTATGGAACATCGAGTACCGCCGGCTCGGCGAGGGCGGTGGCTGGCCGGCGACGTTCGCGGATGTGGCCGCGGCGATCGACCTGCTCGCAGCGCTCGACGGGGAGCGCCTCGACCTCGATCGCGTGACCCTGCTCGGCCACTCCGCCGGCGGCCACCTCGCGCTGTGGGCGGCCGGCAGGCCCAACCTGCCGGCGGGCGCGCCGGGGGCGCTCGACGGCTCGATGCGGGACGGTCCGACGCAGGGCCACTCAGCGCAAGGCGGCCGACCGCGGGAGGACCCACCACGCGTGCGCCCGGTACGCGTGATCTCCCAGGCCGGGGTCGCGGATCTCACGCTCGCCTACCGCCTGTGGCATGGCGGCGCGGCGCGGGCCCTGATGGGCGGATCGCCCGAGGAGGTTCCCGAGCGCTACGCGGCCGGCGATCCGATCCGCCTGCTGCCATTGGAGATACCGGCGTTGATCGTCCACGGCGTGCAAGACGAGACCGTCTCGGTGAAGCTCAGCCGCAGCTACGCCGAGGCCGCACGCGCGGCCGGCGGCGAGATCGAGCTCGTGGAGATCGACGGGCCGGCCGGTCGCCACCGCGCGCACCTCGATCCGCGCGGCGCGGCCTGGGCGGCGGTGGTCGAGCGCCTGGACGATCCAACCGTGCCCGTACCCGCGGCGGCGAGAGCCGCGGCGGGCCATCTGTGAGAATGCCCGCCCGTGGACTTCGACCTCTCGCCAGATCACGAGCTGATCCGCCGCACCGTCCGCGAGTTCGCCGAAGGTGAGGTCGCGCCGGTCGCCGAGGAGCTCGACCGCACCAAGTCCTTCCCCTACGAGATCGTGCGCAAGCTCGGCGCGCTGAACCTGATGGGGATCCCCTTCCCCGAGGAATACGGCGGTGGCGGCGGTGACACGCTCGCCTACGCGCTCGCCGTCGAGGAGCTCACGCGCGTGGACTCCTCGGTCGCGATCACGCTGTGCGCGCACACCTCGCTCGGGACGCAGCCGATCTACCTGTTCGGCACCGAGGCCCAGAAGCGCGAGTGGCTCCCCCAGCTGTGCTCCGGTGAGCGGCTCGGCGCGTTCGGGCTGACCGAGCCCGAGGCCGGCTCAGACGCGGGCAACGTGCGAACGCGCGCGACTTTGCAGGACGGCGAGTGGACGATCAACGGCGCGAAGCAGTTCATCACCAACGCCGGCACGGAGATCTCGGGCGTGGTCTGCATCACGGCCCGCACCGGTGATCAGGAGATCTCGAACCTGATCGTCCCCAACAGCACGCCCGGCTACGAGCAGGGCGAGCCGTACCGCAAGATGGGATGGAACGCGTCGGACACGCGCCCGCTGACGTTTTCAGACTGCGCGGTGCCCGAGGAGAACCTGCTCGGTCCGCGCGGACAGGGCTTCAGGCAATTCCTCCACATCCTCGACATCGGCCGGATCGGCGTCGCGGCGATGGGCGTCGGACTCGCGCAGGGCGCGCTCGACGAGGCGCTGTCCTACGCAAAACAGCGCAAGGCCTTCGGCAAGTCGATCTCAAAGTTCCAGGCGATCCAGTCAAAGCTCGCCGACATGTCCACGGAGATCGAGGCCGGCCGCCTGCTCGTGTACAAGGCCGCGCTCGAGAAGGACGCCGGCCGCAACTTCACGCTCACGGCCGCGCAGGCGAAGCTGAAGACCGGTCGCCTGGCCGTGCGCTGCGCCGAGGAGGCCGTCCAGATCCACGGCGGCTACGGCTTCATCGAGGAGTACCCCGTCTGCCGCTTCTACCGCGATGCGAAGATCCTCACAATCGGCGAGGGCACCGACGAGGTTCAGCAAATGGTGATCGCCCGCGCGCTCGGGGCGTAGGGCGGCGACTTGGATGCAACGGCGTCGCGGTACGGGCGTAAGCTGAGAACACGATGACCGGCGCGACAATCGAGCACGCGGGCGAGGACGATCCCGAGCAGGCGGTCGGGATCGATCGCTACACCGCCCCGGCGCAGGATGTCCCCAGCCGTGGCGGAACCGTCTCGTTGAGCGATTGCTTCCGGGCGTTCTGGCGCCAGCCGTCGCCTCCGTATCTGTTCGGCGCGGTCGTGCTGATGCTCGGCCTGCGGATCGCCCAGGGCGCGTGGAGCTGGCGCGACGCGGTGATGCTCGCCGGCCTGATCGCGGTGACTCCGTTCGTCGAGTGGGCGATCCACGTCTACGTGCTGCACTCGCCCGCGCTGCGGCTGCGCGGCCGTCGGATCGAGATCCCGAGCGCGCGCGAGCACCGCGCTCACCACGAGGCCCCGGCCGTGCTCGGCGGAGTGCTCTTGCCCGTATACGGAGTGCTCGTGTTCCTGCCGATGATCGCGCTCGTCAACTGGGTGCTGTCGTTCCCGATCGCATTCGTGCTCGGCGGCCCGCGCCTGGCCTACGCGACCACCGGCGTGCTGGTGAGCTTCGCGATCCTCACCTCCTATGAGTGGACGCACTTCCTGATCCACACGCCCTACCGCGCACGGCACCGCTACTTCAAGGCGATCTGGCGCAACCACCGGCTGCATCACTTCAAGAACGAGCGCTACTGGTTCGGGGTCACCTCGACCGTCGGCGACCGCGTGATCGGCACGCTCCCCGACCAGCGCTCGGTCGCGCGCTCTCCCACCGCACGCTCGCTGCGCACCGAGCGCTGAGCCCAGCTACAAATCGGCCCCGCGCTCCAACAGCGTCGTCGCCGCGCTCGCGGGGTCCAGCCGGCGCTCGACGACCTGCTCGAGCAGGTTCCTGAACTCCTCGTCCTCGCTCAGCTCCTCCTCCAGGCGCCGGCGCATGCGGGCGGTGGCGATCGCGAGCACCTCGTTGTGCAGGTTGCGTCTACGCCGCTCCTCCAACTGGCCGGCGGCGAGGATGTGCTCGCGGTGCTCGTCCAGACGCGTGACGAGCTCGTCGACGCCGACGCCGCGGGTGGCCTCGGTCTTCACGATCGGCACCCGCCAGCGCTTGGCGGCATCCTCCTCGCTGCGGTCGTCGAGGTTCGCCAGCGAGAGCACGCCGCGAATCTCGCGCACCATCGTGTCCGTCAAAGGATGATCGGCCTTGTTGATCACGATCACGTCCGGAATCTCCATCACCCCGGCCTTCAACGCCTGGATCGAGTCGCCCGAGCCGGGCATCAGCACCAAAACGATCGTGTCGGCGTGGTCGATGATGTCGATCTCGGCCTGTCCGACGCCCACCGTCTCGACGAACACGTCTTCGCGCCCGGCCGCATCGAGCAGCAGCGCGGCCTGCAGCGCGGCCTCCGAGAGCCCCCCCAGCGCGCCGCGGTTGGCCATCGAGCGGATGAACACTCCCTGGTCGAGAAAGTGCTCTGTGAGGCGGATCCTGTCGCCGAGCAGCGCGCCCTGCGTGAACGGCGAGGAGGGATCGACCGACAGCACACCGACCGTGCGGCCGGCCTCGCGCTTGGCCTTCGTGAGCGCGCCGATCAGGGTCGACTTGCCCACCCCGGGCGGCCCTGTGAAGCCGACAACCGAGGCTTTGCCGGTGTGCGGATAGACCTCCTTGACGAGCTCCCAGCCCTCGGGGCGGTCGTCCTCCACGAGCGTGATCGCGCGCGCGAGCGCACGGCGGTCGCCGTCGAGCAGTCTCTGTGCGAGCGTTGGAGGCACGGCGGAAGTATCTAGGATGCCCGCTCGTGAGTCCGCGCCGAGCCCCTGAACCGCTGCACGGCGGCCCGCTCGCGCTGCTGCGGTTCATGCACGCCAACCACATGTTCAGCCGCGCCTACCTGCACCTGCTCGCGCGCTTCGTGTTCTTGAAGCTGCGCCACGGCAAGCGCCTGCAGACCGACGGCATCTGCTTCATCTGCCCAGGCGTGCAGTTGGAGATCGGTCGCGAGGCAACGCTGCGCATCGGCCGCTGGGCGTGGCTCGGCCATGGCACGAAGATCCGCGTCCACGAGGGCGAGGTCTCGATCGGTGCGAAGACCGTGATCGGCCAGGAGTGCACGATCTCCGCTTTCCAGCACGTCTCGATCGGGCGCGAGTGCATCGTCGCCGACCGCGTGATGCTGATCGACTTCGACCACGGCGTCGTCGAGGTCGAGCGCCCGATCCGCCTGCAGGGCATCTACAAGCGCGACGTCCGCGTCGGCCACAACGTCTGGCTCGGCTACGGGGCGTGCATCCTGCGCGGCGTCGCCGTCGGCGATAACGCGATCGTGGGGACCTCGTCGGTCGTCACCAAGGAGGTCCCCGCCAACGCAGTCGTCGGCGGCTCCCCCGCGCGGCTGATCCGCATGCGCGAGGCGCCGCGCTCGATGCGCTGGGAGTAAACGCCAGTGCACTCAGAAGTGAGGCGAGCATGCCATGTTTGCTACCGCTACTACGGCGCGAGCAACGCGGCGGAATCTGCGTGAACCGCCAGGTTGCGCAACCCCTCCTCACTCGCTTGCGGGCCCTCGCTGAGCGCGCGCTCAAGAGCTTGGCGGTGCCCCTCGAACCGCTCGCGTGCATACGGCACGGCGAGCCCGCGGGAGAGCATGAAGGGCCAGTCGCTCGCCTGCAGCGCCAACAGCTCGCGTACCGCCGCCGGGCCTGCCGCCGGGCCGGCGGCAACGACCTCGAGCTCGGCGGCGCGCGTCGCGAAGGCGAGCTCGGCCACCTGCGGCCCCGACCAGGTCGAGAGGTCGCCGTCCTTGCCCCAACTGCTCGCCTCTCTCCTTCCCTCGTCCTCGATCTCCGCGCCCCCCAGCGACACGGGCTCCAGGCGCTCCAACGCATCGTCCAAACGCACGAGCTCCAGCCCCTGCCGCGAACACTCCTGCACGACCGCTTCCAGCCACGCGATCCCCTCGTACCACCAGTGCCCGAGCAGCTCGGTGTCGAGCGCGCAGACCGCCAGGCCGCCGCCCGGCAGGCCGGCGCCGTCGCGCTGCAGGCGCTCACGGGTGCGGGCGACGAAATCCACGGCGTGCTCCCGGGCGAGTGCGAGTGCGCGCTCGTGGTCGTAGGGCTCACCGTCGTTGCCCCAGGGCGTGTGGTGGTGAACGGTGTGGTGGTGGTAGTCGCGGTAGACGCCGGCGGCCGGGTAGCCCTCGTCGCTCCAGACGAGCGCCATTGTCGCGCGGTCGATCGGCACGAGCGTCACGCCCTCCTCGCCGACGAGCGGGCGCAGGTGCTCGCTCGCGCCGAGCCCGAAGCGGTTGGTCAACTCGACGCAGGTGACGTGCACCCCCGCGTCGGCGAGCGCCGGGTTCAGCCAGGGGGCGTAGGCGCACTCGGGCAGCCAGAAGCCGCCCCGCCAAGTATCGCCCGCGAAGCGCGCGCGGTGAGCCTGCACGCCGGTCTGGACCTGCGCGCGCACGCCGGCGTCGGTGGCGAGCAGCGGCAGCACGGCATGCGTGGACGAGGAGGTCCATTGCGCGTACGGCGCGAGCGCCCCCAGTAGGTCGCCGCCGTGGCGGGCGAGGAGCTCAAGCGCCCGCTCGTAGTCGCCCCACGAGCGTTCGACCTCGCGCGCGAGGCCCTCGTGTCCGCCGGCGCGCAGTCCCTGGGCGTCCTCCGCGTGCGTGTAGCGGCGCACCTCCCCGACGAACGCCCCGAAGCGCTCGGCGATCCCCGGGGCTTCGAGCTGGTCGCAGAGCACCGGCGTCAGCGACAGCGTCAGCGGTGCGTCCGCGTCCAGTAACTCCAGCAGCGGCAAGTAGCAACCGGCCATCGCCTCCCACAACCACTCCTCCCCGAACGGCCAAGTGCCGAAGCCCTCGACGTAGGGCATGTGCGTGTGCAGCACGATCGCGAGCGCGCCATGCTCGCTGGCCGATCTTCGATCGGCCGGGCGGGCGGGCGGGCGGGCTTTCAATCCCTCTACCGGCACACCGCGACGAAGTCCAGCGCCCGCTCCAGATCGGCCTGTCCCCTCGGACGCAGAACGAAGTCGGAGGCCGCGATCGCCGGCGTGAACCAACCGTAGAAGCGCTTGGTCAGCCCCAGGCGTGCATGCACCCCGTCCCATCCGGCCCGCAGCGCGAGCTCGTGAGCACGCAGCTTGCGGGTATGGAACAGGCCGAACAGCGCCACCGAGTTGAAGTGACGGCGGCACAGCCGCTCGAACTCCTCGGCGCGGTACTCGTGCACGTGCCACGGGTTGTCCGAGCGCTGGGCGCCCTTCGGCGCGAGCGTCCTCACGTTCGGCGTCGACAGGTACACCGTTCCGCGACCCAGAACCTCGGAGCCCGATCCTCCGGTCTGGTTGCCCGTTCTCCCGACGAGCGAGCGGAAGTGCTCGAGCACCGCGTCCGGGTCCTGGAGGTGCTCGATCGTCTGCAGGAACACGACGGCGTCGGCCGGCTCGGCGAAGCTCTCGACGAGATCGCGCTCGAAGCGGAGGTTGGGACGGCGGTAGCGCAGCCGCGCGTGCTCGTGCGCCTCGGGGTTGGCGTCGACGCCGACGACCGACGCGGCGCTCGCGGCGAGCACGTCCGAGCCGTAGCCCTCGCCGCAGGCCATGTCGATCACACGCTCGCCGGCGACGCGCGCGGCGATCCATTCATACACGGCCTGGTGGCGGCGAAACCAGTAGTTCTCCTCGGGCACGTCGGGCAGCGTGCGCTCCCCCGTCAGCGCCAAGGGTGGAACGCCGTCAGGCTGATCACGTTGCTCGTAGAGGGTGCTTGTCACGGGATAGTCAGGAGAGAAGAATCGCGCATGCAGCAAGGCACGGACACGGCGCGCGAGTATATGGTGCCGCCCCGTGCCACCGCCACTCAGCCCCGAGGAGATCCGCGAAGTAAACACCCGCTACCACGACGTCGCGGCCGATCACTACGACCACAAGTGGGGGATCGACTTCGGGGATCTAGGGCACGACCAGGTGCTCGCGAAGGTCCGCAAGGCATTGCACGGCAAGCCCGGCCACTACCCCCGATCGCTGGAGATCGGCTCCGGGACGGGCTACTTCACGCTGAACATGATGCGCGCCGGCCTGATCGAACAGGCCACCTGTAGCGACATCTCGCCGGGCATGCTCGCGAGCCTCGCCGCCAACGCCGAGCGGCTGGGCCTGCAGGTCCAGACCGTGCCCGCCGACGCGGAGGCGCTGCCGTTCGCGGACGAGAGCTTCGACCTCGTGCTCGGCCACGCGATCCTGCATCACATCCCCGACCTGCCGCAGGCGTTCAGAGAGTTCGAGCGCGTGCTCGCGCCCGGCGGCACGCTGCTGTTCGCCGGCGAGCCCTCCCGCTACGGCGACCGCCTCGCGAACGTCCCCAAGCGCGCGGCGGGCAAGGTTGCGCCGCTGTGGCGCCGCGCGATCGGCGCCCGCCCTGCCCCGCCGGCCGATGGCGGCGCGCCCGACTCGGCGTTGGAGGGCGTCGTCGACGTCCACGCCTTCGCGCCGGGCGAACTGGCGGGCTTTGCCAAGGACGCCGGCTTCGTCGACGTGCGCGTCACCGGCGAGGAGCTGCTCGCGAACTGGTTCGGTTGGACCAACCGCACGCTCGAGGCCACAGCCGATCCGTTCGACGTCCCCTGGGCCTGGCGCCAATATGCCTACCGCGGCTACCTGCTCTTCCAGGAGTTGGATCGCCGTCTGCTCGAGTCGCGTCTGCCCCCGGCGATCTTCTACAACCTGCTGATCGCCGCACACAAGCCGGCGGCATAACCGCTCACGTCAAGCCCGCACGGCGACGCCCCCGCGCCGGGGGTCGCCGGCGCCCTCGATCGAGCCGTCGCGGCGGATCACCGCCTGGACGCCGCCGAAGAACAGGTTGAGGTCTCCGAACTCGACGATCGGACCCGCGAGGCGCTCGAGGTCGATCCCCGGCTCGGCGTAGAGCGTGCCGTCCTCGAGGTGCACCCGCGGCGCCTGCACCGCCGCGCGCGCGCTGAACCCGTGGTCGACGACGCCGACGATCGTCTGCAGCAACGCCGAGCGGATGCGGTTGGAGCCGGCGCTGCCGAGCACCAGCTCGACCTGCCCGTCGCGCAATACAACGGAGGGAGCCATCATGCTCGGCATCCGCCGCCCGGCGGGGTGGCGGTGGAAGCCGAGCGGGTTGAGGTCCTGCTCGCCCATCACGTTGTTTAGATGGATGCCCGTGCCGGGGACGACGACGCCCGAGCCCTCGCCATTGCTACAGGTCACCGAGCACGCACGACCCGCCGAGTCGAGCACCGAGATGTGCGTGGTCGAGCCGAGGTTGCGCGCGAGGAAGCGCTCGAAGAAGCCCACCTCGCCGAGCCCTTCGACGAACTCCGGCGTGCGCTCTCCCTGGGCGGCGCCCATCGCGGCGACCACATCGGCCAGACCCGGCGGTGCGGGCCCGCGGTCGAGCAGCGCGAGCGCGTAAGCCAGCAGCGTGCCGCCGGCCGAGGGCGGTGGGTTGGTCAGCACCTCGCGGTCGCGGTAACCCACGCGCACGGGCTCGCGCGCGACGGCGCGGTAGCCGGCGAGATTCTCGCGGGAGAGCGCGGCGCCGCGCGCGGCCATCCAGTCGCAAACGGTCGCCGCGATCTCACCGCGATAGAACGGCTCAGCTCCCTCCTGCCCGAGCAGCAAAAGCGCGTCGCCGAGCTCGGGGTTGCGCAGCAGCTCGCCCTCCCGGAGCACGTGGCCGCAGGGCGCCCACAGCGCCGCGCACTCCGGCGTCGAGGTGAGCAGATCGGCGAGGATCTTCGCGATGTAGGCTTGGCCGGCGTTCAGCTGCACGCCGTCGTGCGCGAGCGCCGCCGCCGGCGCTGCGAGCTCGGCCAGCGGCATCGTGCCCCATCGCTCAATCGCCGCGCAGACGCCCGCCGGCGTCCCGTAGACGCCGCACGAGGCCGGCCCGATATGGAACACCTGGGCGGCGTCGCCGAAGGACACGTCGACTGCCCGCAGCTCGGCCGGCGGCGGGCTCCCCGCTGTGCCATCGCTCTCGACCCCGGAAGATCTGCGATTCGATGGCGCCTCGACGAAGAAGTCGAGCAGCACCGGCTCCTCATCGCCACCGGCGACGAGCATGTATCCACCCGCGCCGAGGCCGGTGAGCAGCTGCTCGGCCGCGAACGAGGTGAGCATCGCCGCGACCGCCGCGTCGACCGCGTTGCCGCCTTCGCGCAACACCCGCGCCCCTGCCTCCGCGGTCAGCGGGTGGCCTGCGGCAACCACTCCCTTCTCAGCCACGCTCATTCAAGCGAAGCCTAGAGGCGAAGCTACAAATTCGGGATGAACTCGGGCACTTCGAGCTCGTCCAACCCGGCGCGCCGGGGAGCCGGAGGCCGGGAACCGGTGCGCCGCACGCGCGGCTCGCCCGCGGGCTCGTTCAGACGGTTGACGCTGTTGCGCCGGCCCTGCTCGCCGTAGCCGGTGGCGACGACCGTGACCCAGACCTGGTCGTCGAGCTTCTCGTCGACCATCGCGCCGAAGATGATGTTGGCGTCGGGGTGGGCGGCCTCAGAGACGGCCTTCGCGGCCTCGTTGACCTCCCACAAAGACAGGTCGCGACCGCCCGTGATCGACAGCAGAATCGAGCGCGCGCCCTCCATCGAGGTTTCCAGCAAAGGCGAGGCGACCGCCTGCATCGCGGCCTCGGTCGCGCGGTGCTCGCCACCGGCGCCCATCCCGATCCCCAGCAGCGCATTGCCCGCGGAGGACATGATCGTGCGCACGTCGGCGAAGTCGAGGTTGATCAGGCCGGGCAAAGTGACGAGGTCGGAGATGCCCTGCACGCCCTGACGCAGTACGTCGTCAGCGACGCGGAAGGCCTCGACCATCGCGGTCTGCTTGTCGAGCACCGACAGAAGCCGGTTGTTCGGGACGACGATCAGCGTGTCGACCTCCTCGGCCAGGGCGGCGACCCCGCGCTCGGCCTGCTCGCCGCGGCGCGAGCCCTCGAAGCCGAACGGCTTGGTCACGATCGCGACCGTCAGCGCGCCGAGTTCGCGTGAGATTCGCGCGACGATCGGGGCCGCGCCGGTGCCCGTGCCGCCGCCGGCTCCGGCCGTGATGAAGATCATGTCCGAGCCCTTCAGCAAAGCCTTCACGCGGTCGTAGTCCTCCATCGCCGCCGCGCGTCCGACCTCCGCGTCCGAGCCCGAACCGAGACCGCGGGTGAGCTCGGCGCCGATGTGCAGGGTGACGTCCGCCGTGGACTGTTGCAATGACTGCAGGTCGGTGTTGACGGCGAGGAACTCGACGCCCTCGACCTCCGCCTCGACCATCCGGTTGACCGCGTTCACGCCGGCGCCGCCGACGCCGACGACGCGGATCACGGGCTGACCGACCGCTCCCGTGGTGCCCATCGGAGCGCTCGCGGGATGCTCGCGCGAGTAGTCGTCCATCACCGGGCGCGCGGCGGGACGGTCCATCACGTTCTCGGGGATCTCCGAGGAGAAGGCGTGGCGCAGACGCTCGCGCGGCGTGGGAACGCTGTCTTGGCGCGCGTCCTGCGTGGAAGTGTCGCTCGAGGCTTTCAGCGCCGGGTGCGGCAGGCCGCTCTCGCGCGGGTGGGGCGTCGCGGCGGCCGCGGGGGTCGCCGCCTCGGGCGTGGGCGCGGGCGCGGACTCGCTCGCGACCGTCGGCTCGCCGTCCTCGCCTTCGGTCTTCCTGAACAGCGCCGCCAGGGGCCCTTCGCGCATCGAGGCCCGTTTAGGATTGGCCATGGGTGAGAACCTCCTGGGCGAGCTGTCGGTAGGACTGGGCGGCGACGCCGTCGGGCTCGTACTTGAGCACCGACATGCCCTTCACGGGCGCCTCGGCGAAGCGTACGGTCTTGCGGATGCGCGAGGCGAAGACGCGGTCGCCGAAGTTCTCCTCGAGGATCTCGATCGCCTCCTTGGCGTGAATCGTCCGGGAGTCCACCAACGTCGGCAGGATGCCCTCGATGTCGACGCCGGGGTTGAGGTTCTCGCGGATCATCGCGAGCGTGTTCTGCAGTTGGATGAGCCCACGCATCGACAAATACTCGCACTGCACGGGGACGATCACCTTGTCGGCCGCTGTGAGCGCATTGATAGTGAGTAATCCGAGGCTCGGCGGGGTGTCGATGCAGATGAAGTCGTAGTCCTCGAGGATCGGTTCGAAGGCCTTCTGCAGAGAGCGCTCGCGGCCGATCATCGTCGACATCGCGATCTCCGCGCCGGCGAGGTCGATCGAGGCGCAGGCGATGTCGATCTCGCGCTTGCGGATCACCTCGCGGATCGAGACTTTGTGGACGAGTACGTCGTACATCGATTTCTCGAGCGTGTCCGGATCGATGCCCTGCGACATCGTCAGGTTGCCCTGCGGGTCCATGTCTACGCACAGCACCCGATGACCCTCCTCCGCGAAGGCGGCGGCGAGGTTCAGCGTGGTGGTCGTCTTGGCCACCCCGCCCTTCTGGTTGGCAAACGCGATGACCCTGGCCTTACCGTCCACAGGAGACTCCTACTCGATTGAGAATGCGATTGGGAAAGCCGATCTCGGGGTTATTCGCAGAGGAATGCGCGATTCCTGCATGCTCGATCTAGGATCAGCACATGCCCAAGCGCTCCCCACAGCTGGCGAAGCGTTTACAGGGCAAGCGCGTCGTCGTGTGCCTCGGCGCCGGCGGCGTCGGCAAGACGACGACCTCGGCCGCGCTCGGCTTCGGGCTGGCTGCGCGCGGCGCGAAGGTCGCGGTCGTGACGATCGACCCCGCGCGGCGCCTGGCGGCCGCACTGGGCCTCGGCGAGCTCTCGGGCGAGCCGCGCCGGATCGACCCCGAGCAGCTGGCCGCGCAGGGGGTGACTGAGCCAGGGGAGCTGTGGGCGATGGCGCTCGACGTGAAACGGACGTTCGACGACGTGATCGCACGGCTGTCCCCGGACGAGGGTTCGCGCGAGGAGATCCTTGCGAACCCCGTCTACCGCGAGCTGTCATCGGCGGTCTCGGGCGTGCAGGAGCTCGGCGCGGTGACGAAGCTGTACGAGCTGTCAACAGAACACGAATTCGACGTGATCGTGCTCGACACGCCGCCCTCGCGCAACGCGCTCGACTTCCTGAGGGCCCCCGAGAACATGCTGCACTTCCTCGAAGGTCGCGCGCTGAAGGTGTTCCTCGCGCCGGGCGGCCTCGCGGCGCGGTTCCTCGGCCGCGGCACGGGCCTCGTGTTCGCGATCTTCGCGCGCGTGACCGGCGTCGACATGCTCGGCGAGCTGTCGAGATTCTTCAAGTCGCTGTCGGGCGTGATCGACGGCTTCAGCGAGCGGATCCGCGGCGTTGCCGAGCTGCTGCGCGACCCCGAGACGAGCTTCCTGATCGTCACCTCCCCCGAGCACGAGCCCGCGCGCGAGGCGCTGTTCCTGGCCGAGCAGTTGCGCGGGGAGCGGATGAAGTGCGACGCGACGATCGTCAATCGCGTCCACCTGCACGGCCTTGGCGGACACTCCGCCGCAGAGGTCGAGGCATCGCTCGCGTCCGACCTCGGCGAGGCGCTCGCACGGAGGGCGGCGCACAACCTGGCCGACTTCGACGTGCTCGCGCGCCGCGACCGCGACACGATCGCCCACCTCGGCCGCGAGCTCGAGGAGCGAGCTCCCGTGATCGTCCCGTATCTCGACGAGGAGATCCAGGATCTCGCGGGTCTGGCCCGCATCGCAGGCTATCTCTTTAGCTGACGGCGGCTCGACGCGCCTGGCGGCGTCCTCGGTCGCTCGTCAGGTAGTGACGTCTCAGACCGGCAGCGCGCTCTGCGTGAGCTGGTCGAGCGGGTGCCCCGCGGGGATCGGGGCGGGCTCGGGAACCGCGATCGCGTCCGTCTCCTCCACGGCTGGCTCGGCGGGCTCGGTCCTCGCCAGCAGCTCGTCCGCGAGCGCGACGAGGTTCAGGTCGAGGTGACCACAGATCACGTCGCGCAGGAGCGCGCGCAGGTGGTCGGCGACTTCGCGCGCGAGGTTCAGCCCGGCCGTGTGCTCTTCGGCCGTGCCGGCGATCGCGGCGCGCTCGAGCGTCTGCGCCTTCAGCATTCGCTTCGTCAGTTTCGCGCGCTCCGGCGGCGTTGCGCACAGCGCCGCGATCCGTCCGGCGAGCAGTCCGCTCGAAGGACCCTCGGGCTCGAGCAGCGCGCGCAGCGCCAGCAGGTGGTCGCTCAGGGCCTCATAGGCCAGCTCACGCTCGCAGCCGAGCTCGAAGCGCCGCAGGGTCCAGGACAGCTCGTTGCCGTGCGGGGCGCGGCGCGAGACTAGGTTGCAGAATCCGCGCAGCTCGTCCTCCTGCTCGGCGCTCACGACGAGCATCCCGTGCGGGCGCCCGCCCGCGCCGAGCGCGAGCGGGTTCCAGGCGCCGGCGCCGACCCGCGCCCAGGCGAGCGCGCCGAGCGTCACGCGGCCGTCGCCGAACAGGCGCAGCGCGCGCAGCAGATCCTTCAGCACCCCACGCCCGCGCGTGAGCGCCTGCTCGACGTCGCAGTCGTCGGCGCTGAACACCACCAGCAGGCCGTCCGCCGGCGCCCCGTCGGGCACGCCGCGCAGCGCGTCGCGCTGGGCGATCGTCAGCCCGCGCGTCAGCGCGAGCTCCTCGGAGGCGATCGTCAGCCCGTGGAGCGTCGCCAGCAGCGTCACCTCGCTCGTGCTCGCCAGTGTCGCCTGCTCGAGCCGCGCGAGCGCCGCCTCGAGGCGCTCGCCGTGCTGGGCCGCGTCGGAGCGGCGGTCGAAATCGGTTCGTTCGTCGAACACGTCCGCCAGCAGCAACCTCAGCGCCGCGCCGGCGCGCGTATGGGCCTTGATCCGCGCCTGCTCGCTCTCAGCGCCGGCGCCGCTCGCGGCGAGGTAGCGGTCGAGGCCGTCGAAGTCGACGAGCAGGCCGACCGCCTCGGCGTGCGCGGGCAGGCTCGTGAGCTGTGTCGCGTGCTCCTCGATGAACGCGCCCGTCAGCGCGCGATAGCTGTACAGCCGCGCGGCACTCTCGCCGCGACGGGCCGATTTCTCGGCGAGCTCGAAGCCGACCTCGGCGCCGCCGTCGATCTCAGCCTGCAGCCGGTCGGCCGCCTGCGCGACGAACTCCGTGAGTGCTGTCTCCAGCTGACGTGAACGCATGGTCTGCACACTTCGGCCCCGCACCCATCGCTCCTGCTAGGTGGCGACGGGCGCAGCCGGTCTTGCAGAGGCCTGCCCGTCCGGTTAGGCAACCGCGAGCGCGGCCCGCTGCAGGGGCTCCACGCCGGCCTCGGAGCCGCCTTCGCCCAGCCACTCTTCGCCGTAGGAGCGCATCCCCTCTACGATCGGCAGCAGCGCGCGCCCCTTCTCCGTCAACGCGTACTCCACGCGCGGGGGCACCTCTCCGAAGGTGTGGCGCTCGACGATCCCCTCCTCCTCCAGCGCCCGCAGCCGCAAAGAAAGCGTCCGCGGGCTGATCCCCTGGAGCGAGCGCTCGAGCTCGCAGAAGCGCGAGCAGCCGTCGGCGAGGTCGCGGACGAGCAAGAGCGTCCACTTGCCGCACACGACTTCCGCCGTGCGACATACCGGGCATATTTCGTCAACGGCCATTTCAACCGTTACTTTACCAACTGAAGTAAGCGGAGCCGGGCCCCGGAGGCCGAAGGAGCTACGCGACGCTGAGCGGCGGGCTCGGAGCGGCGGGGCGGGGGTCGTTCGCCGGATCGGAGTTCGTGTCGCGACGCTCCTGGGCGGCGGCGACATCCTCCATCGTCGTGCCCCGGCGGCCGTCGGCCTGCATCAGGAGCTTGAAGTCGGACGGGTTCGAGGCGACCTTCATCGCGTCCTCGAACGTCACCCGGCCGGCCTTCACGTGCCCGAACAGGGCCTGGTCGAAGGTCTGCATCCCGTAATAGGAGCCGGAGGCGATCACTTCCATCAGCTTCCCCGTCTGCGAGGGGTCGGTGATCATGTCGCGCACGCGGCCGGTCATCCGCAGGATCTCGCAGACCGCCACGCGGCCGCCGTCGGCGCCGGGCACGAGGCGCTGGCTGATCACGCCCTTGATCGTGCCCGCGATCATGCTCCGCGCCTGGCCGTGCTGGTGGGGCGGGAAGAAGTCGAGCATGCGGTTGATCGACTCGGGCGCGTCGACCGTGTGAATCGTCGAGAGCACGAGGTGGCCGGTCTCGGCCGCCGAGAGAGCCGTCTGCACGGTCTCCTCGTCGCGCATCTCCCCGATCAGGATCACGTCCGGGTCCTGGCGCAGGACCCTGCGCAGCGCGCGCTTGAACGAGGCCGTGTCCATCCCGACCTCGCGCTGGTTGATCACCGACTTCTTGTCAGAGTGCACAAACTCGATCGGGTCCTCGATCGTGACCACATGCTTGCTCGTCGTTTCGTTCATGTGGTCGATCATCGCCGCCAGGGTGGTGCTCTTACCCGAGCCCGTCGTTCCCGTCAGCAGGATGATTCCCCGCTCTTCGTCGGCGAGGTCCTTCACCACCGGAGGCAGCGACAGTTCGTCGATCGTCGAGATCTTGTGCGGAATCGCGCGACAGGCCAACGAGATCACGCCGCGCTGGCGGAAGGCGTTGATGCGGTAGCGGGCCACACCCTCGATTTCGAAGGAGAAGTCGACCTCGTGCTCCGCGGTGAACTCGTGCAGCTTCGTTTCGTCGTGTAGCAGCTCGTGCAGTGTCCGCTCGGTGTCCTCCGCGCTCAGCACGTCCCCGACCGGCTCGGGCGCCAGGTGCCCGTGCACGCGGTACAGAGGCGTGCTCCCCACCTTCAGGTGCAGATCCGAGCCCTCGCGCCTGACGAGCTCCTTCAGCGCCTCTTGCACGTCGAACATGCCCTCAGATCGGCAAACGCGCCCTGGGGCTTGAGCGCCGGGCTATTCGATGGACGGGCTACGCCACGTCTCTGAGCTTCTGTGCCTCTGCGAGGCTCTGCAGCTTCTTCAAAGACTGGTTCTCGATCTGGCGGATCCGCTCGCGGGTCACGTTGAACGTACGGCCCACCTCGTCGAGCGTGCGCGGGTGCTCGCCGCCAAGGCCGTAGCGCAGCTCGAGCACGCGCCGTTCGCGGTAGCTGAGGTTCTCGAGTGCCTCTCTGAGCGCCTCCTTCGTGAGGATCTCCGCGGCGCGCTCGTATGGGGACTCGGCGCGCTCGTCGGCGATGAACTGACCGAACTCCGACTCCTCCTCGTCACCGACCGGCTTCTCCAGCGAGACCGGCGCCTGCGCGGAGCGCTTGATCGAGTCGACCTCCTCGGGGTCGATCCCGGTCACCTCGGCGATCTCCGCCGCGGTCGGCTCGCGGCCCAGCTCGGTCACGAGCTTGCGCTCGGCGCGACCGATCTTGTTCAGCTTCTCGACGACGTGGACAGGGATGCGGATCGTGCGCGCCTTGTCCGCCAGCGCCCGCGCGATCGCCTGGCGGATCCACCAGGTCGCGTACGTGGAGAACTTGAAGCCCTTGCGGTAGTCGAACTTCTCCGCCGCCCTCACGAGCCCGAGCGTCCCCTCCTGGATCAGATCGAGGAACGGCAGGCCCTGGTTGCGGTAGTTCTTCGCGATCGAGACGACGAGGCGCAGGTTCGACTCGACCATCTTCTGCTTCGCGTCGAGGTCGCCGCGCTCGATCCGCTTCGCCAGATCGACCTCCTCCTGGGCCGTGAGGAGACGGACCTTGCCGATGTCCTTCAGGAACAGCTGCAGCGAGTCGGTCGTCATATCGGGCTTCAGGTCGAGCGCCGCTTTCGCTTTCCGCCGCCCGCGCTTGTCCGGGGCGCGCTCGACCTGCGAGGCCGCCGCCGTCGCCGGGTCGATCTCCTCGACGAGCTCGATCTCCGATTTCTCCAGGAACCCGTGCAGCTCCTCGACGTCGGACTCGTCCAAGTCGAGCTCGGACATCGCCGTCGTGATCTCCGCGTAGGTGAGCACGCCCACCTGCTGGCCTTTGGCCAGCAGGCCCTTTACCTCGTCGAGCTCCTGCATTTCTACAACTGACATCGATTTCCGTTTCTTTCAGTCACTGGGCAACCCGGGGGCGTCTGCTCGACCCACGTCGGATTCTGGCTGAGGACGACAACTCCATCGGACACTACGGCTGAAGCCCACCCGACGTTACAGCGCATGCGCTTCTTTCTGGACCCCTATGCTAACGCGCCATGAGCGATACATCCAGCGGTTCTCCGCAATCGAGCGCCAAATCGGGCGCCAAGCGCGGCGCTAAAGCTTCTGCCAAGAAGAACGCCGGGCGCCGGGACGTACCTGCGTCCGGCGGAGTGCTCGCCAACCTGCCCCGCACCCGCCCCCAGCGCACCAGCGCGCGACGCGACGCGACGCGACGCGCGGCCGCCTCGGCCGGGACAAGCACGTCCGCCCCGGCGCGCGAGCCGCGTACGGCGGCCGCGGTCAAGGCGCAGCCCAGCCCCACTCCCAAACCGGCGGCCACAAAGAAGGCGCCGGCCAAAGCGCAGCGCAGCCCCGCTCCCAAGCCCGCGGCCACAAAGAAGGCGCCGGCGAAAGCGAAGCCCAAGGTCGAGCCCAGAGCGAAGACCAAGACCAGGCCCAAGCCAGCAGCCAAACGCGCGCAGGATCCCGTCCCCAGACAGGGCTTTGAGACCGAGGGCGATCCCGTCAGCGGCCCCGTGCAGCCACCGGGCGGCGTCGAGTTGCTGAGCTCCGCGGCCGAGCTCGCCGGCGAGCTCACCAAGTCGGGACTCTCCTCCGGCGGGCGTCTCTTGAAGGACTTCATCGCGCGGCTGCCGCTCAACTGAGCTGCCCGAGCCTGCCGGGCCTCTCCTGAGCTTGCCCGCTACATCTCCTGCCCCAGCCTCCGTCTGAACCGTCTGTATACTGCCGGCCACGCCGAGCTTCCACGACTCAGGTCATGGAAGACGGGGGACCCAATTGCGGATCGATCTTGATCCGTTGGGGCGAATCGGCCTCGTTTGGCCGTAGCGCCGTCGCATTTGACCGCGCGAGCCCGTCAGCTCACCCCGTAGGCGTCGACAACAACGATGCGAATTCGATTCACAACGACCCTGCTCGCCCTGTTCGCTGCGCTCTGGAGCGCCGGCGTGCTCGCCGCTGGCGCCTGCGCGAGCACCGGCGGCGCCGCCAGCCCCCCCGCCGCGACGACCCCGAGCTCCACACCCACATCCACTTCCACGCCGCCCACGAAGGCTCCCAAGACGGCGCTCGCCACCTGGTTCGGTCCCGGCTTCTACGGCCAGCACACGGCCTGCGGGCAGACCCTCACCCCCGCCACCGTCGGCGTCGCCAACCGCAAGCTGCCCTGTGGCACGCTCGTGAAGGTCACCTACGACGGCCAGGGCCTGACCGTTCCCGTGGTCGATCGCGGTCCCTACGCCAACGGCGCCGACTGGGACCTGACCGCGGCCGCCGCCCAATCGCTCGGGATCGAAGAGACCGTGCGCATCGCCACGACCGTCGTCGGCGCCGTGCCGAACACGCCGACGCTCGGCCAGCCCGCAATCTCACCCGAAGCCGCCCTCACCGGCGGCGCCGTCGCAGCCAGCTAAGCGCTAGCAGCCCCCCTCGGGCCACCCGGCTGACCCGCGGCCGGCTCGACGGATGCGCACGTGCACTACCTGATCGGGATGCGCACCCGCACTACCTGATCGAGGAGCGACCGGCGGCGCGTGCCGCATACAGGCCGACATCGGCGTGCGCGGCCAGCTCGGAGGCGCGCCGCCCATCCTCGGGGCACACCGCGACGCCGACCGCCACCTCCAGCGGCGTCCCGCGATGGCTTACCGAGGATCGCACCGCACGCGCGATCCGCTCGAGCAGCGCCTGCGCACCTGACCCGTCGGTCTGTGGCGCCAGCAGCCAGTAGCGCCCCGGGCGCTCGCGCGTGAGCGAGTCGGCCGGGCGCAGCTCCCGCGCGAGCGCATCCTCGAGGAGGCTTATCAGCCTCGACAGCTCCTCCGCGGGCTCGGCGTGACGCAGACGCTCGATGTCGACGAGCTCGACGAGCAGCACCGCGAACGGCGAGCGGTCCTGCTCGTGACGCTCCAGCCGGCGCCCGATCGAATCGATCCAGGCGGCCGGCCCCTCGGCGGACCGTTCGTCTCTGATCTCGATCTGCGGCCCCGCCTTGCGCGGAGGATCGCCTTCGCGAGGACGGGCCCGGGCGCCAGGACGAGCGGATGGAGCACCCGCGAACGGCGGCGCCTCGCGTGGAGGAGGTTCGGGACTCATCGTGCGCGGCGCTGACTCCGCCGCGGCCAGTTCGTCGATCAGCACCGCCGGCACGGGCGGCGTATCTGTCTCGGACGGCTCCCACTGCTCGACGGAGGGCCCGGATGGCTCGTCGTACGTCGATCGCGCGCCGCGCGGATCCTCGACGCGCGGATCCCGCTCCGTGGGCGCATCGGACACCCTTGCATCCGACGTCCTATGCGCAGGCGTGTCCACCGTGCGCGGGCGCGCGGACTCCTCTGGCTCCCGCGCACGCACATCCACGCGCACCAGCGAGGCGACGACGGCGGCCACCGCGCCGAGCTGCTCGGAGAGCTCGGCGACTCGCTCAGGACGGGGGTCGGCCAGCTCCTGCAGCAGCGCCTCCCACAACGTCTCGCTCAGCGTCTGCGCCGCTTGCCCCGCGCGCGTGAGCCGCTCGGCGAGGCGCGGGTCCGGAAAGTCGTCACTCACGGACCTTGGATATCAGCAACCGCGGACACGAGCGTGTCGATTGCCGCATCTACCGACGGATACCCGCCCCGATCCCGGCCACGTGGCACATTCCGGACGCGGGGCGCCTGCGACACCAGCGACATGGGCCCGGTCCGGCGCGGAGATAGCCTGCAGGGCATGAAGATCGCGACGATCGCCAACCTCGAGGACGACACCTCCGAAGATGCGCGCACCGGCGCCGTGCGCTCCGTGCAGGCTGCCGACGTCTACATGGCCGAGGACACTCTCCGGCAGATCTGGACCCCGCCGCACCTGGAGCGGCTCGCGCGCACCTACTGGCGCTTCCTGTCGCGCGTGACGCTCGGCCTGATCCGTGTGCGCTACACCGAGCGCGAGCGCTTCGTCGTGCTGCTCCTGCCGGCGCTGAAGCTGCTCACCTTCCGCGCGCCCGAATACGAGATGGACGCACAGCGCGGGGTCGTGCGCTGGCGCATCGCCCGCGGGCTGCTCGTCGCCCGGGCCGGGCGGGGCAAGGACGGCTACCTGCAGATCGACGTGCGCCGCTGCCCCAGCGAGGACCCCGCCCACCAGTCCAGCGCGCGGCTGCACGTCGAGGTCGAGGTCGCGAACTTCTACCCATCGATCGCCTCCTCGATCGGGCGCTGGTTCTACCGCGAGACCCAGTCGCGCATCCACGTGCTCGTCACCCACGGCTTCCTGCGCTCGCTCGCCCGGCTCGACCTAGCGGAGTCGCGCGTCGGCCGCTTCGCGCGCGTCGAGGACGTGCCCGACCCGACGCCTCCGAGCGAGGAGGAGCTGACGACGGGCAGTTGACCTGGCGGCCGGCGGCTCTAGCCGCCGACCGCGCGCAGCTTCGCGCGGTCGTGCTGGGCCCTGATCCGTCGCACGGTGCCCGAGCGCGTACGCATCACCAGCGACTCGGTCGTGGCGCCGCCGGCGCTCGGGTAGCGCACGCCCTGCAGCACGTCGCCGTCGGTGATCCCAGTCGCCGAAAAGAACACGTCCTCGCCCGCCACCAGGTCATCGCGGTCGAGCACCCTCGTGAGGTCGTAGCCGGCCTCGAGCGCAGCGCTGCGCTCCTGCTCGTCGCGTGGCCATACCCGGCCCAGCAGCTGCCCGCCGAGGCACTTGATCGCCGCCGCGGAGATCACGCCCTCGGGGGTGCCGCCGATACCCCACAAGAGGTCAACCGAGGAGCGCTCGGTCACCGCCAGCAGCGACGCCGACACGTCCCCGTGGGCGATCAACCTCACCCGCGCGCCCGCCTCGCGGATCGCCTTCACGGTCTCCTCGTGACGCGGACGGTCGAGCACCACGACCATCACGTCGCGGACCTGGGTGCCCTTGCGCTCGGCGATCAGCTTCACCGTCTCGGTGACCGGGCGGTCGAGGTCGAGCAGGTCGGCGATCTCGGGGGAGCCCGCCATCTTCTCCATGTACACGCACGGCCCCGGATCGAACATCGTGCCACGCGCCGACAGCGCGATCACCGCGAGCGCGCTCGGCATCCCGTGCGCCGCGAGCGTCGTCCCCTCCAGCGGATCGACGGCGATGTCGACCTGCGGCGGAGAGCCGTCGCCGATCTGCTCGCCGTTGTAGAGCATCGGCGCCTCGTCCTTCTCGCCCTCGCCGATCACCACGAGGCCGTCCATCGAGACCGACCGCAGCGCGTAGCGCATACCGTCGACCGCGGCCTGGTCGGCCGCAAGCTTGTCGCCCATCCCGACCAGCGGCGCCGCCGCCAGCGCGGCCGCCTCGGTCACGCGCACGAGCTCCAGCGCGAGGTTGCGATCCGGCAGTTGTGTGGGTTGATCGGGGCTCATATCCCGGCGAAACCTACACGAGCGCCCAAGCCGACTACGATCCTGGCGTGAGCGATCCCAACCTCACCGTCGAGACCCGCATTCCCGACGCTCTCCAGGCCGCCGTCGCGGAGCAGCTCGCGCGGGCCTCCGAGGAGGACGTGGCCGGCAGGATCGCCCGCGAAGACGCCACCCTCTGGGGTCCTTCAGGCACCTCCGAGGTCGCCAACCGCCTCGGCTGGCTGACGATCGCCGAGCGCATGCTCGGAGAGCTCGGCGCTCTGGAGCTGTTCGCCGCGGAGGCGCACGACGACGAACTGGAAGACATCGTCCTGCTGGGCATGGGTGGCTCCTCGCTCGCCCCGGAGGTCCTGCGCCGCTCGTTCGCAGATCCGGCAGCCCACCCGTCCCGCGCGCGGTTGCACGTGCTGGACTCGACGGACGCCGCCAGGATCCGCGCGATCGAGCACGCGGTGGACCTCCAACGAACGCTGTTCGTCGTCTCCTCCAAGTCCGGCGGCACAATCGAGCCGCTGTCGCTGTTCGCGCACTTCTTCTCGCTCATCGAAGAGGGCAACCGGTTCGTCGCGATCACAGACCCCGGCTCGGGCCTGGAAGCGCTCGCCGCCAAGCAGGCCTTCCGGCGAACGTTCGCCGGAGATCCGAACATCGGCGGGCGCTACAGCGCGCTGTCCGCCTTCGGCGTCGTGCCGGGCGCGCTGATGGGAATCCCCGTGCTCTCGCTCTTGGAGGGAGCGCCGAGCGCCTGGGAGACCGGGCTCGCGCAAGACATCGGCTCAGGCGCTGGAGATTCGGGCGCGAGCCCGGCTGGAGACTCGGGCGCGGGAGCTTTGAGCTCGGGTGGCGACGCCGGCTCGGACGGGCTGCCGGCGGCGGTGTGGCTGGGGGCGGCCCTGAGCGGCCTCGCGCAAGCCGGACGCGACAAGCTCACGTTTGTCATCTCCGAGACGCTGCCCGGCCTGGGGCTGTGGCTCGAGCAGCTCGTCGCCGAGTCGACGGGCAAGCACGGCACGGGCGTGCTCCCCGTCGCCGACGAGCCGCTCGGCGAGCCCGCCGTCTACGGCGAGGACCGCGTGTTCGCCTACCTGCCCGATGTAAACGCGCCCGACGCCGAGCTCGAGCGGAAGCTTCAGGCGCTCGCGCAGGCGGGCCACCCCGTGTTCACGATTCCGACCGCGGGACCCGCAGACCTCGGCCGCGTGTTCCTGCTCGCCGAGATCGCGGTCGCGGTCGTCGGCTGGGGTCTTCAGATCAACCCCTTCGACCAGCCCAACGTGCAACAGGCGAAGGACGCCACCAACCGCGTGCTGTCTGGATACGAAGCCGAGCACGAGCTGCCCGAGATCGCAGACGCCGACGACGCAGCGCTGCGCGCGTTGCTCGGAGACGCAGCCCCGCCAAGCTACGTCGCGATCATGGGTTATCTACAACCCTCCCCTGAGTTCGACGCGGCCGCCGCGGAGCTGCGCGAGACGATTCGCGCGGCGACGAAGGCGACGACCACGTTCGGCTACGGCCCGCGCTTCCTGCACTCCACCGGCCAGTTCCACAAGGGCGGGCCGAAGACCGGGCGCTTCCTGCAATTGATCCACGACGGGCCCGAGGACGTCGAGATCCCCGGCAAGCCGTTCACGTTCACGACGCTCAAGAACGCCCAGGCGATCGGCGACCTGGAAACGCTGCGCTCCCTGGAGTTGACCGCCGAGCGCGTGCGCCTGCATGGGGAAGATCCCGCGCAGGCACTGCGCGCACTCACCGCCAAGATCAAGGAGATGCTGTGACCCCGAAAGCCGTGAGCAAGGACACAGAGGACGCCGTGACCCAGATCGGGTTCGTCGGGCTGGGAAAGATGGGCGGCAACATGGTGCACCGCATCCGCCGCGACTCCTTGCACGAGGTCGTCGCCTTCGACTTCGACGAGAAGGCCGTCAAGCAGGCCGTCAAGCACGGCGCCTCCGGCGCATCCTCACTGAAGGAGCTCGTCAAGCAACTGCGGGCGCCGCGGCTGGTGTGGATCATGGTGCCCGCCGGCGATCCGACCCAGGAGACGGTCGACAAGCTCGCCAAGCTGCTCGAGGCCGGCGACACGATCGTCGACGGCGGCAACTCGAAGTGGACCGACGACAAGCGCCGCGCGAAGGCACTGAAAAAGCTCGGCATCAACTACGTCGACGTCGGCACCTCCGGCGGTGTCTGGGGGTTGGAGGTCGGCTACTGCATGATGGTCGGCGGCCCACCGAAAGCCGTCAAGCAGCTGGCGCCGATCCTCGACGTGCTCGCGCCGAAGACGAACGAGCAGAGCGTCGCCGCGATCGGCCCGCGCGGGTGGCTACGCTTCGGCGGCTCCGGGGCCGGCCATTACGTAAAGATGGTCCACAACGGCGTCGAGTACGGCCTGATGCAGGCCTACGCGGAGGGCTTCGATCTGTTCGACAAGTGCGAGTTCGAGCTCGACAACGCGAAGATCGCGCACCTCTGGGGACAGGGCTCGGTCGTGCGCTCGTGGCTGTGCGAACTGGCCGCCCGCGCGTTTGAAGCGGACGGCAACGACCTCGGCGCGATCGAGGGCTATACCGCCGACTCCGGCGAGGGTCGCTGGACGATCGAGGACGCGACCGCGCACGACGTGCCGACGCCGGTGATCACCGCCTCGCTGTATGCACGCCTGCGCTCGCGCGGCAACGGCGACTATGCCGATCGCGTGCTCGCGGCGCTGCGCAACCAGTTCGGCGGCCACGCGGTGAAGAGCGCCCCCGGCGGTGGCGCGAAGACGAAGGCCGCCTCCGGCCGCACCGGCAAGTGAGCGGGACGAGTTGAAATGAGCGCAACGGTCGCCGGCGAGGAGGAGAACCCGCTCGTCGCCGGGCTCGAGCGCCTGCCCGTCGCGCCGACGACGCTCGTGATCTTCGGCGCGACCGGCGACCTCGCCAAGCGCAAACTGCTGCCCGCGCTCTACAACCTCGCGCACGAGGGCGCGCTACCCGAGCGCTTCCACCTAGTCGGCGTCTCGCGCAAAGAAAAAGAGGACGAGGACTACCGCGAGGAGTGCGAGCAGGCGATCCGCCGCTTCTCCCGCCGCAAGCCCGACGAGGACGTGCTGCGAGGCTTCCTCGAGAACGTCAGGTACGTGCCCGGCGAATTCGACGAGGACGCACCCTACGCGGAGCTCGAGCAGGTGCTCGAGGAGTTCGACAAGGAGGCCGGGGAAACGCTCAACCGCGCCTTCTACCTGTCGACCGCCCCCAACTTCTTCCCCCTGATCATCGAGAAGCTCGGTGACCGCGGCCTCTCCTCTCACGACGACGCCGAGGTGCGGGTGATCATCGAGAAGCCCTTCGGCACCTCACTGGAGGAGGCGCTCGAGCTCAACCGCCAGGTGCTCGACGTGTTCGAGGAGACGCAGATCTTCCGCATCGACCACTACCTGGGCAAGGAGACGGTCCAGAACATGATGGCGTTTCGCTTCGCCAACGGCATGTTCGAGCCGCTGTGGAACCGCAACTACATCGACTCCGTCCAGATCACTGCCGCCGAGGACATCGGGATCGGTACCCGCGCCGGCTTCTACGACCAGACCGGGGCGCTGCGCGACCTGATCCAGAACCACATGCTCCAGCTGCTCTGCCACGTCGCAATGGAGCCCCCGGTGAGCTTCACCGCCGAGGAAGTCCGCAACGAGAAGGTCAAGGTCCTGCACGCGATCCATGCGCCCCAGCCCGCCCAGATCGCCGAGATCGCCGCGCGCGCGCAGTACTCCGCCGGGCACTCCGGCGGCGAGGACGTTCCGGGATATCTGGAAGAGGACGGCGTGCGCGAGGGCTCGACCACGGAGACGTTTGCGGCGCTGCGCCTGGAAGTCGACAACTGGCGCTGGGCCGGCGTCCCCTTCTACCTGCGCGCCGGTAAGCGCCTCGCGCGCAAGATCACCGAGATCGCGGTCACGTTGAAGCCCGTCCCCCACCTCGCTTTCTCCCAGGATGGCTCCCTCGGGGTCAAACCCAACCAGCTCGTGCTCACGCTCCAGCCCAACGAGGGCGTCACGCTGCAGCTCGGCGCGAAGATCCCCGGCTCGCGCATGCGGATCCGCTCGGTCAACATGGAGTTCCTCTACGGCACCTCCTTCATGTCCCAGTCCCCGGAGGCCTACGAGCGGCTGATCATGGACGCGATGCGCGGCGACCCCACGCTCTTCACCCGCAACGACGAGGTCGAGGCGCAGTGGCGCATCTGCGACCCGATCCTGCAGACGTGGGAGGCGGCGGACGACCCGCTGTCGCAGTACCAGGCGGGCTCACAGGGGCCGAGCGTGGCGGACGACGTGCTGCTCGACGGCCACCACTGGCGCGCGATCTGATCCGATGCCCGCCGTCAGCGACGCGGTTTGGAGCGAGCAGGGAACGACGCCGGACGCGATCGAAGCGGCGCTCCGCGGGCTGCTCGCCGAGCGCCACTCCGAAGACGGCGGCTTCCTGCCCGCGCGCGTGCTCAACATGGTCGCGTTCGTGGAGAGCCAGTACAGCGGGGAGATCGCCAACCGCCTGCGCGGCGTCGGCCGCTACCACGCCTCGCGCCTGGTCGTACTCTCCTATGATCCCCGCCGCACGCGCCTGGACGCCCACGCGAGCGTCGCGGCCGAGGGTGAGGCGACGCATCCCGGAGACATCGTGCTGCTGCACGAGACCGTGATCGTCGAGCTCGGCGATCGCCACCTCGACGACCTGCTCACGATCGCCGATCCGCTCGTCGTCTCCGACCTGCCCACGCTCCTGTGGTCGCCCCACGGCCATCCCGAGGCCGTACAGGCGCTGCTGCCGCTCGCGCAGGCGACGCTGCTCGACTCGGTCGACGAGCCCGTCTGGCACGAGGCGATCGACCGCGCCAACACGCTCTCCGATCACGTCTACGTCGTCGACCTCGCGTGGCTACGCTCGACCCCCTGGCGCGAGCGGATCGCCGCCACCTTCGACCCACCCTCGCTGCGCTGCGAGCTCGAGCGGATCTCCTCGATCGCGATCCGCCACCACCCCGACTCGACCGTCGCGGGCTTGCTCCTGATCGGCTGGCTGGCCTCGCGGCTGGGCTGGCGGCTGAGCCCGCTGCAGGCCGAGGGCGATGTACTGAGCGGCATCGCCCGCGCCGGCGACCGGGAGATCGCGTTGCATCTGGAGGCCGCCCCCGAGCAGCTCGTGCGCGGCCTCGCCGGGCTCGGCATCGAGACCGCCTCCGGCATCCACCTGCGCCTGGACCGCGGCACCGGTGGCCTGCGTGCCCATCAACGGGACGCCTCGGGAGCAGAGCACGAATGGACGATCCTCGGCGCCTCCCGCGGCGAGGCCGGCATCCTCGGCGAGGGCATCCGCCAGGCGCTCCTGCGCGACCCCACCTACCGGCCCGCGCTGCAGGCCGCGCAGACGATGCTGCCGTGAGGGAGGAAACCGGCCGATGACCCGCATCACCACGTTCGCCGACCCCGAGGCCACCGCCGAGCGCGCCGCCGTCGAGATCGCCCGTGCACTGCAGAGCGCCCGCGAGCAGCGCGGCGTCGCGCACCTCGCGCTCTCCGGCGGCTCCACCCCCAAGCGCACCTACGAACTGCTCGCGCCTGCCCTCGACAGCTGGGACGGCGTGGAGATCTGGTTCGCCGACGAGCGCTGCGTGGGACCGGAGGACGCGGAAAGCAACTACCGGCTCGCCGCCGAGACGCTGCTGCGGGCCGCCGGGATCGACCCCGCGCGGGTCCACCGCATGGAGGGCGAGCTCGGTCCGGACGAGGGCGCGCGGCGCTACGCCGAGGCGCTGCGGGCAGGCTTCGCGTCCGAGCAGACGAGTCCGCCGAGCGCTCCCGCGTTGCCGGTGCTCGACCTGATCGCGCTCGGTATCGGCCCCGACGGCCATGTGGCCTCGCTGTTCCCGGGAGCGCCGACGCTCGACGCGGGCGCAGAGACGCTCTGCTTGGGTGTCCACGAATCCCCCAAGCCACCGCCCGAGCGGATCACGCTGAGCCTCGGGGTCCTGCGCGCCGCGCGACGCTGCCTGCTGCTCGCGACCGGCGCGAGCAAGGCCGATGCGATCTCCGCGGCGCTCGGCGAGCCGACCCACCACGTGCCGGCGAGCCTGCTCGTGCGCGAGCGGCTGACAGTGATCGTCGACGACGCCGCCTCGCCGCCGCCGGGCCTTGGCTAGGTATGCAAGCCTTGTGAACTATGCGAACTTTGCCCGGCCCGGTACCTTCTACCTCCTACAGTGAGCAGGCCGATCGCGTGAGCACCCAAGACGCCATGTCGAGAACAACCGCACTCGAGGACGCAGCGCCTCCCACCGACCGCGCGCCGGCGTCGTCTGACCTAGCCTGGGCGCTCGCCGACCTCGAGCAGGCGCGCGCGGGCACGCTCGCGCTGGTCGCGGCTGTCGGCGACGCGGATCTCGAGCGCGTGCACTCGCCGATCATGAGCCCGCTCGTCTGGGATCTCGGCCACATCGCCGCCTACGAGGACCTGTGGCTCGGCCAGCGCCACGCGGGCCTGGAGCTGCTGCGCCCGGACCTGGCCGAGCTGTACGACGCGTTCGAGACGCCGCGCGCGGTGCGCGGGGAAATCGAGGCGCTCGGGCCGGCTGCGGCGCGCGACTATCTGGCTGCCGTCCGCGCCCGCACCGCCGCGGCGCTCGCGCGCGAGGGGCTCGGCGACGGGACGATCTGCGAGATGGTGCTCCGCCACGAGCTCCAGCACGCAGAGACGATGCGCCAGACGATGGCGATCGCCGGGCTGCTGCCCACCGGCGAGCTGGCCAAGCGCGATCGGCCGCTGCCGCCGCCGGTGGACGAGGAGCGCGAGTGGATCGCGCTGACCGCCGGCTCCTTCACGATCGGCGCGCTCGCGGAGGGTTTCGCCTACGACAACGAGCGCCCGCGCCACACGGTCGAGCATCCCGCTTTTCAGATCGCGCGACTGCCGGTCAGCAACGCGAGCTGGATGCGCTTCAGCGAGGGCGGTGGCTACGAGCGGCGCGAGTGGTGGTCGGACGAGGGCTGGGCCTGGAAGCAGGAGTACGACATCGTCCATCACCCGCAGATCGCGGCGGGGCACGCTGAGGCGGCCGCCTGCCACGTCTCCTGGTTCGAGGCCGACGCCTTCGCCAGAGCGCACGACGCGCGCCTGCCCACCGAGGCCGAGTGGGAGCGGGCGGCGACCTCGGAGCAGGAGACCCCCACGGCGATCGGGCGGGTGTGGGAGTGGACGGGCAGCGCGTTCCACGGCTATCCCGGCTTCCGCGCCTACCCCTACCGCGAGTACTCCGAGGTGTTCTTCGGCGAGGATTACCGCGTGCTGCGCGGCGGCTCGTGGGCGACGCACCCTCGCGTCGCGAGCCCCACCTTCCGCAACTGGGACCTGCCCCTGCGCCGGCAGATCTTCGCCGGTGTACGCCTCGCAAGGGACGTCTGATGGAGCCGATCACCAGCCCCGAGGAGACGATCCGGATCGATTCGCATCTCGATGGCAGCCAGGAACGCTCGCTCGCCGAGGACGTGCTCGACGGTCTCACGCGGCCGTTCAAGGAACTACCGCCGAAGCACTTCTACGACGCGCGCGGCGCCGAGCTGTTCGACCAGATCTGCGACCTGCCCGAGTACTACCCGACCCGCGCGGAGCGCGCGATCCTCGAGCAGACCGCGACCGAGTTGGCGGCCTCGACGGGCGCGGTCGAGCTCGTCGAGCTCGGCTCGGGCACGGCCGCGAAGACGCGCGTGCTGCTCGACGCGCTGCAGGCCGCCGGAACGCTGCAGCGCTACGTGCCCGTGGACGTGACCGAGAGCATGGTTCGCGACTGCGCGGAGACGCTCACCGAGGAGTACCCCGGGCTGCGCGTACACGGCGTGATCGGCGACTTCGAGCGCCACCTCGACGGTGTGCCGGAGGCGATCGGGCCGCGGATCGTCGCGTTCCTCGGCGGCACCGTCGGCAACTTCCAGCCCGGCAGCCGCCGGCGCTTCCTGCGCTCGATCGGGCGCCTGCTCGGGCCCGACGACCATCTGCTGATGGGCACCGACCTCGTCAAGGACCCGGGCGTGCTGGAGGCCGCCTACGATGACGAGCAGGGCGTCACCGCCGAATTCAACCTCAACGTCCTGCGTGTCCTCAACCGCGAGCTCGACGCCGACTTCGATCCTGAGGACTTCGACCACATCGCCCTGTTCGATACCGAGCACGAGTGGATCGAGATGCGCCTGCGCTCCCGCCGCGAGCACACGACGCTGGTGCGCGCACTCGACCTGCCCGTGCACTTCGACGCGGGCGAGGAAGTGCGCACGGAGATCAGCGCGAAGTTCACCCCGGAGCGGCTGCAGGGCGACCTCTCCGCCGCCGGACTCGAGCTCGTGCGCTGGTTCACCGACCCCGACGAGCTGTTCGCGCTCACGTTGTCCCGCGCCGTCCAATAGGCTCCGCGACCGTGCGGATCCAGAACAGCTCAGCAATCGTCGTCGGCGGGGCCTCCGGGCTCGGCGAGGCGACCGTGCGCGCCCTGCACGGGCGAGGCGCGGTCGTGACGATCGCCGACGTCAACGCCGACAAGGGCCAGGCGCTCGCATCTGAGCTCGGGCTGGAGTTCGTCGGCTGCGACGTGCGCGAGGAGAGCCAGGTCGAGGCGGCCGTCCAGCAGGCCGCCGGCGCCGGCGAGGGCGGACTGCGGATCGCCGTCTGCTGCGCGGGGACCGGCTGGGCACAGAAGCTCGCGGGCTCCAAGGGGCCGCACCCGCTGATGCCGTTCGAGACGATCCTCCAGATCAACCTGATCGGGACCTTCAACGTGCTCCGCTATGCCGCGACCGCGATGATCTCCAACGAGCCCGCCGAGGACAGCGAACGCGGCGTCCTCGTGACCACCGCCTCGATCGCCGCCTACGACGGACAGGTCGGGCAGATCGCCTACTCCGCCTCGAAGGGCGGCGTCGTCGGCATGACCTTGCCCGCGGCGCGCGACCTCTCGCAGTACGGGATTCGCGTCAACACGATCGCCCCCGGCCTGTTCGACACCCCCCTGCTCGCCGCGCTGCCCGAGGAGGCCCGCCAGAAGCTCGGCGCCGGCGTCCCCTTCCCTCAGCGCCTCGGTCAGCCGCCGGAGTACGCGCAGCTGGCCTGTCAGATCGTCGAGAACCGGATGCTCAACGGCGAGACGATCCGGCTCGACGGCGCGCTGCGCATGCCACCGCGCTAAGGCATGGGGGAGCCGCCTGAGCATGGGGGGAGCAGGCTCCCCCCATGGACCCCCCACAAAAGACCCTCGGCCACGTAGGTAGGCTTCCATCCCGGACATCTCCGCCCGGGATGGAACCATCGCATCTGTCCTACTTGAGGCGTTCGACGAGCATCGCCATGCCCATGCCACCGGCGACGCACATCGACTCGATGCCGTAGGTCCCGTCGAGCGTCTCGAGGTCGTTCAGCAGCGTCGTCATGATCCGCGCGCCGGTCATCCCGAAGGGGTGGCCGAGGGCGATCGCGCCGCCGAACGGGTTGAGCTTCTCGTCGGGGATGCCCAGAGTCTCTTTGCAGGGGACGATCTGCGCGGCGAACGCCTCGTTGATCTCGACAACGTCGATGTCGGACATCGACATGTCGGTGTTCTTCAACAGCGCCTCGATCGCCGGGATCGGGCCGAGGCCCATCACCTCCGGGCGGATCGCGGCGACCGTCGAGGCGACGATCCGCGCGCGCGGGGTGAAGCCGGCCGAGGCGGCCTTCTCGTCGCTCATCACGAGCAGCGCCGCGGCGCCGTCGTTCAGCGGACAGGCGTTACCCGCGGTGACCGAGCCACCCTCCTTGAAGACCGGCCGCAGCGAGGCGAGCTTCTCGAGCGTCGTGCCGGCTCGAGGGCCGTCGTCCTTGGAGACGACCGTCTCGGGCACCTCGATCTCGTTGCCCTCCTTGTCCACATCTTTGTGCGCGGGGACGGGGACGGGGACGATCTCCTTGTCGAAGTGCCCCGATTCCTGCGCGGCGACCGCGCGCGTCTGCGAGACGAGCGCCCATTCGTCCTGGGACTCACGGCTGACTTTGCGCTCGTCGGCGACGTTCTCGGCGGTCATGCCCATCGAGATGTAGGCGTTGTACAGCGAGCCCTCGGAGCCATCCAGCAGCGGATGGAACTCGAACGGCGCTCCCTGCCCGGCGCGTGAGACCGCCTCGACGCCGGCGGCGATGTACGTATCGCCCTCGCCGGTCTTGATCGCGTGGAAGGCCATCCGCGTGGTCTGCAGCGAGGAGGCGCAGAAGCGGTTGACGGTGCAGCCCGGCACGTGGTAGTCGATGCCCGCGAGCAATGAGGCCAGGCGACCGATGTTGTAGCCGGCCTCGCCCTCGCCGTAGCCGCAGCCCATCATCACGTCGCCGATCGTGCTCTGGTCGAGTTGCGGGTTGCGCTCGATCAGCGCCCGCAGCGGGATCGCCGCCAGGTCGTCGGCGCGGACGGACTTCAGCGAGCCCTTCACCGCGCGTCCGATGGGCGTGCGAATGGCGTCGACGATCACTGCTTCAGGCATCTGTTGCTCTCTCCTTAGTTTGTTTGGGCCCCGGCCCCGCGGCTTCCCCGCTCCCTACAAGGTGAATCCTATGCCAGAACGCCCATTTGGCGTTCGTGGACCAAGCGATGCAAGGACGCAGGGAGCGTGGCGTGCAACGCACGCCAGCAACCGAGGACGCCGCAGCGCGCCGTGTCCACGGGCGCCAAATTATAAATCCAGCCTACTCACGCCGAGCTCGTCGAAGCCGACGTGGTGGGCGAGCTCGTGGCGCACCGTGCGCACGACCTGGTCGCGCAGGAGATCCGCGTCGTGCCCGAAGTCCCGCCGCAACGTGTCCCGGAAGATCACGATCCGGTCGTGCGTGTCGTCGCGGCGGGTCTGCCCGCCCTGGTAGAGGCCGTAGGCGCCGCGCCGCCGGCCACCGTCGGAGATCACGACCGCGACGTGCGTCAAAGCGTTGCGCAGCAGATCCGGAAGGTCGTCGAGGGCATCCCGCACGAGCTCCTCGAAGTCCTCGTCGTTGAGCGGATCGAGCTCGAGGAAGTCGTTTTCGTCGGGATCGACCGCGAGCCCTTCGCGCGCGAGCGTCTCCGAACGCCGCACGAGCGCTTCGAACTCGGCCTCGGACTCCGGTTCCCTCCAGTCCGCCATCCGCACCGCGACGAACGCGACGGCGCCCATCAGCGCGGCGACGACGAGCACGCCGAGCGCGACGTCCTCGACCGCGCGCACGGCGCCGATCGAGGAGAAGCCCTGGCCGACGACGAGCACGACGAGGCCGAGCGACATCGCGATCAGCGAGGCGACACCGACGCGGCGGAGCTGGGCTGAGGCGCGTGATCCTGGCGACCTCGGCGAGCCCATCGCGGCGTCTACTTGAGCGTACGGGCGATGACGAGGCGCTGGATCTCGTTCGTGCCCTCGTAGATCTGGGTGATCTTCGCGTCGCGCATCATCCGCTCGACCGGGTACTCCTTGACGTAGCCGTAGCCGCCGAGCACCTGCACGGCCTCGACGGTGACCGCCATCGCCGTGTCGGAGGCGAAGACCTTCGCCATCGAGGAGTACTTGCCACTTTCGGGATGGCCCTGATCGGCCATCGCGCAGGCCTTGTAGAGCAGCTCGCGCGCGGCCGCGGTGCGGATTTCCATGTCGGCGAGCTTGAACTGGATGCCCTGGAATTCGTTGATCGCCTGCCCGAACTGGCGGCGCTCGCGGGCGTAGGCGACGGCGTAGTCGGTCGCGCCCTGGGCGATCCCGACGCGCCTGGGCGGCGGCGCCGAGCCGCGTGCGCTCGAGCGTGCCCAGCGCGACCGCGCAGCCCGCGGCCGACCTCGCCGATCACGTTCTGGAGGGGCACCCGGACGTCCTCGAAGATCGGCTGGCCGGTCGGCGAGGCGCGGATTCCGAGCTTGTGCTCGAGCTTGCCGACGGAGAAGCCAGGGCGGTCGGCCTCGACGACGAACGCGGTGATCCGTTTGGACTCGCGGTCGGTGACGGCGAAGATGATGTAGAAGTCGGCGATCCCGAGGTTGGAGATCCAGTTCTTGGTGCCGTTGATGACCCACTCGTCGCCGTCGAGGACGGCGGTCGTCTTCATCCCGGCGGGGTCCGAACCGGCCTCGGGCTCTGACAGCGCGAACGCGGGCGACCACTCGCCCGAGGCGCACTTCGGCAGGAAGCGCTCCTTCAAGTCATCGGAGCCGAACAGCTGGATCGGCAGCGTGCCGAGCTCCTGCACCATCAGGATCAGCGCGCAGGCGGCGTCGACCTTGGCGATCTCCTCGACCGCCATGTTCAGCATCAGCGTGCCCGTGCCTACTCCCCCGTACTCGCTGCCGAACGGCAGCCCAAGGATGTCCTGCTCGGCGAGGATCTTGCGGATGTCCCACGGATACTCGGCCTGCTCGTCGATCTCGGCCGAGCGCGGCGCGATCTTCTCGCGCGCGATCTGGCCGATCGTCGCGCAGAAGTCGAGGTTCTCCTGGGGAATCGTGTAGACGTCGCTCACAACCTGCATCGCTCTGGATCCTAGCTACGCTCATCTCGCGATGCCGCGCACGAGTGAGAACCCAGACCAGATCGATCTCGATCCGGGGCGTGTCGAGGAGTGGCTGGCGCAGGACCCCGCCCCCCAGGTGATCGACGTGCGCGAGGTCTACGAGCGCGAGGCCGGCCACATCGCGGGCACTCGCCACATCGAGCTGAACCATCTCACCGCCCAGGCCCCAACCGTCGACCGCGAGCGGCCGGTGATTTTCTACTGCCGCGTCGGCGGGCGCTCGACGATGGCCGCTCAGGCGTTCAGGGGATCTGGCTACGAGGCCTACTCGATGGCGGGCGGCCTGCGACGATGGGCGGACGAGGGCCGGCCGCTGGCGCCCGATGGCGGCAGCGTGGCCGACCACTGACCCGTAGATCGAGGACGACCGAGGAGGAGACGCAGATGGAGGCTTCCGAGTACCCAGGTGTGACGCGCGGCGAGGGCTACGCGATCGGCGACCTCGACGCGCTGGGCGACGGGCCCGGCTTCAGGAAGGTCCGCAAGGGCCTCGATGTGGAGGCGTTCGGTGTGAACGCGATCGTGATGCCGCCCGGGATCGAAAGCGGCTTTCACTTCCACGACGTCCAGGAGGAGCTGTACTTCGTGCACAAGGGTGCGATCGAGATCGAGTTCGGCGACGGCACGACGCATCGCCTCGAGGAGGGCGGTCTCGCGCGCGTGGACGCTCCGACATTGCGCAAGGTCAGAAACCCGGGCGAGAGCGATGCGATCTACCTGATCACGGGCGGCAAGGGCGGCTACATCGGCCGCGACGGCCGCGTCCCGGAGGGCGAGCAGCGCCTCAGCCCGATCACGAAGAACGCGGGCTGAAGCACAGCGAGCACGTGGGCGGCGTGACGGGGTGCCTGAAGACCTGCGCATAACCGAGCGTCTGACGATCCCGCTCGCGGAGATCGTGCTGCGCACGAGCCGCTCCTCGGGCCCCGGCGGCCAGCACGCGAACGTGACCGCCTCGCGCGTGGAAGCGAGCTTCGACGTGCTCGCCTCCCGCGCGCTCAGCGAGTCCCAGCGTGCCCGCATCCTCGCCCGTGCCGGCGAGCGGATCGTCGCGGTCGCCCAGGACGAGCGCTCGCAGACCCGTAACCGCGACCTGGCGCTCAAACGCCTGGCCGAGCGCCTCGCGCGAGCTCTCGCCGTTCCCCGCCAGCGCCGCCCGACGCGTCCGACCGCCGCCTCCCGCGAGCGCCGCCTGCAGGCCAAGCGCCGCGCGACCGACCGCAAGCGCGGGCGCCGTCCGCCCGCGGCGGACGAGGGCTAGTTCAAGAGCTCCTTCACATACCTTTGGTGCAGCCGCCCCAGCGAGGTCTTTTCGGGGTGGAAGTGGAGCTTGTTCCAGAGGATCCCCGAGGCCGGCGACCAGGCGACGATCAGGTAGACGCCGAGCACGAGCGCGGTCGTGCGCAGCCTGCGCGAGCCCGACAGCGCCGCCAGCGGTAGCAGCCACAGCACGTACCACGGCAGTACCCAGCCGAGCGTCAACAGCAGCGCGACCGTCACCCAGCCGCTGGCCGTGATCGCGTCCCGCCGCCGCCAGGCGAGCACGCAACTGCAAACCACCACGAGGATCAGCACCCCACTAAGCACCGTGCGCAGTCCTTCCGTCTCGCCGCCCGTGCCGAGCGCGAGGCCGAGCAGGTTTGGCGCGCTCAGGCTCGTCACGAGTTTGCCCTGGGTGCTCAGGTCGGGGACGTGCAGGCCGAAGGCGGCGAGGCTCGCCGCGGCGACCGCCAGGCCGGCCACGACCATCCCGAGCAGGATCTGCACCACCCGCCGCGGCGAGCGCAGCAGCGCTGCCAGCACGACCGGGATCAGGATCGCCCCCGAGGCCTTGATCGCCGCCGCGGTCACCAGCGCCACCCCCGCACCCATCTCCAGTGGCGCGAGCGGCCACAGCCAGCCGAGCACGCTTCCGCGCCACCCTCCGAGATCCGTCGCCTGCGCCGCCGATGTGCTCGCCTCGCCCGCGGTGGTGGTCGCATGGGGCGCCGATGTGGTCAGCCCGCTCGCGGGGGTGGTGGTCGCCCGGGGCGCCGAGGTGGTCAGCTCGCTCGCCGGTGGGTCCGCCGCGGCCTGCTGATCCCCCGCCACCCACGCCCCCGCGCGCAGCAGCAGGTAGAAGCCGAGCACTATGCAGAAGACCATCAGGAAGTCGTTGTGATCGCCCCCCAGCCCCCACACGAGCACGATCGGGTTCAGCCCGACGAGCACGATCGCCGCGATCGGGTCGCGACCGAGGATCCGCGCGCACTTCCACACCAGGAAGATCGTGCCGAGACTGACGGCGGCGAGGATCGCCTTGATCGCCCAGAACGAGCCCGCCACGCCGAGCGGGACCAGCGCGAAGGTCATCAGCGTGAACAGCGGGCCGTACGGGCTCAGCAGCTGGTGCCAGTTCGACAGGTAATAGCTCGGGTCGCCGTGCGGCTCGAGGATCGGAATCGTCGTGTACGGATTGAGGTTGTGCACGACCTCCATGCGCCCGTAGTTGACGTAGTTGAACACGTCGGTCAGCGCCAGCGGCGGCGCCAGGAACAGGCACGCGTGCGCCGCCAGCACGGCGCCGATCGCCCAGCGCGCCCTCAGCAGCGGCACGTACCTCAGCGCGAGCAGATAGGCCGCGTACATCGCGACGATCGCCCCCGTGAAGATGTACTTCAGCGCCGTCGGGCTGCGCGTCAGACCCGGCAGCAGGCCGCCCAGCGGGCCGGCCATCCAGTGCGGGAAGAAGCCCGTATGCGTGGTCGCTGAGAACAGGCTCGGGCGGTCGGCCGCGAACACCACGATCATCGCCGCGCACCCCACGATCGCCGTCAGCGCGCCGATCGCAAGCGCGCGCTCATGGCTCGCCGCGCGTTCGCCCGCCTGTGCTTCCAGGCCCGCACGCCGGCGCGCGCGGGCCTCGGCGCGCCGGTCCTTAACTGCGAGAGCCCGCGTAACAGCGGGCCCTCGGAAAGTCGCGTTCATCTGCGCGAGGTCCAAACCCCGCTAACAGTGATCAGATCGACTGGACGTTAACGGCCTTCGGGCCCTTGTCGCCCTGCTCCGGGTCATACGAGACCTTCGAGCCCTCCTGCAGCGAACGGTAACCCTCGCCGTTGATGCCGGTGTGATGGACAAACAGATCCTTGTCACCGTCGTCGGGGGTGATGAAACCAAACCCCTTGTCGTCGCTGAACCACTTTACTGTGCCAGTAGGCATGTGGGTACTCCTCCACGTTGTTCGTGCTGCGACGCGGAGGATGCTTTTGAGCTTCGACCTGCGAGCGCTTGCACTGCTTTCGCCGGTCTCATGTGCCGGCCAGACGAGACGACCGTAGCAGGTCCCCAGCCGCCTGTGTTGCCGACTTGCTATATCTCGGACGCCATCGCTTCCGAGTCGCTCACCCTGAAACACCTGCTCCCAGCTACTGCCGACGAGATCGTGGCGGGCTTCGGGCTGGACGAATTACCGGCCCCCCCTGCGGCGGACCGCCCCCGCGTGATCCTCAACATGGTCAGCACCGCCGACGGCCACGCCACGCTCGGCGGGCGCTCCGGCCCGCTCAGCGGCCCCGCCGACCGGGCGTTGTTCCACGCACTGAGGCTCGCCGTCGACGCGGTCATGGCCGGGGCCGCGACCGTGCGCGTCGAGCGCTACGGGCGGATCGTCCCTGATGCCGCCCGCCGGCAGTCGAGGGTCGCGCGGGGCCTGCGCGAAGAGCCGCCCGCGTGCATCGTCTCCGGGCGCCTCGCGCTGGAGGGGGAGATCCCGTTGCTCGCCGAGCCCGCCGCACGGGTCGTGATCCTGACACCGTCGTCCGCGAGCCTGCCCGCCGGCGCCGCGGCCGCCGAGGTCGAGTACATCCGCGCCGCGCGCGACGGGCAGCTCGACCTCGCCGCGGCGCTCGCCGAGCTGCGCGCGCGCTTCGACGTGCACACCCTGCTCTGCGAGGGCGGCCCGCACCTGAACGCGCAACTGCTCGGCGCCGGGCTCGTCGACGAACTGTTCCTCTCGCTCTCCCCCCTGCTCGCGGGGGGTGACCCAGCCGCCGGCGGCGAGGCGCTGCGGATCCTCGCCGGGCCCGAGCTCTCGCCCCCGGTCGTACTCGAACTGCGCGGCGTGCTCGAGCACGATTCCGGGTTGTTCCTGCGCTACGGCGTCCGCGCGGCCCCGCCTGACGGCGGCGCCTGAGCGAACGCGACGCTCCGACGGGCGGTCGGCGCTACGGCGTGCGCAGCTCGGCGGCGCCGGCGGAGCGCGTCTCGCGCGAGACGATGCCCAGCAGCTCGCTCGCCAGATGACGTCCTTCGGAGGCGACCTTCGGGGTCGCGGAGATCCGCACCACCACCTCGTCGCCGTCGAGCTCCTCCAGCGTGATCCGCGGCGCGTCACGCAGCGGGGTCTCCAACGACTTCTCGAGGATCTCCTGCAGGTCGCCCGGCGTCATTCCGGCGCGCAGGCGCGCGCGCAGGTTGACGGCCTCGGGCTCGCGCAGCGGCAGCACCGCCACGTTCAGCACGACGCTGTTCGGGACGAGGATCGAGTCGTCGCCCGTGGCGAACGTCGTATACAAGAGGCCCAGCGAGCTGACCGTCCCCTCGAGCTGGCCGGCCAGCGGGCCGCCCTGCAGGCGCACGCGCTCGCCGACGCGGAACGGGCGCGCGCTCAAGAGGACCGTGCCCGCGATCAGGTTGCCGAGCGTCTGCTGCGCCGCCAGGCCGAAGATCACGGCCGTGAAGGCGGTGCCGAGCGCGAGTGTTTTCGCTTCGATCCCCGCGACTCGCAACGCCACGAACAGCGCCACGACGACCGTGCCCAGACGGATCACGAAGCCGACCGTCCCGGCCGTCGCCGGGTCCAGGCGGCGGAACAGCGGTGGGCCGAGGCCGCGGCCGATGTCGCGCGCGATCGCCCAGCCGAGGATCATCAGCACGAGCACCGTCACGACGCGCACGGTCGCTTCCAGCGGTTCTTCGAGCGACGTCGCCGCGTGGCCGTGCGGTCCCGCTGTCCCCAGCAGGCTGAAGCGGTTGTCGTAGAGGATCACGATGCCGACGAACAGCGGCAGCAGCACGAGCGCCTCCAGCCGCGCGCGCTTGACCACTTTCGGGCTGATCTGGCGCAGCAGGCCGACGTCCTGCCAGGCCTGGCTGCGGGTCTCGAACATCTTCTGGGGGATCTTCGGAGCTGGCATCGAGTCACATGATGGTGGCAGGAGCCGTTGGATCGCCCTGTACGGGGAGTTGCAGAGAGATACGAGCGAGCCCGCGCGGCGGGCTACGCCAGCGTGTAGACGAGCATGAACGCGCCGAACGCCAGGCAGTAGACAGCGAACGGGATCAGTGTTTTGGTTTTGAAGTAGTTGACGAGGAAACGCACCGTGAAGAACGCCGTCACCCCCGCCGCCACGCAGGCCACGAGCGCCTGGCCGCGCACGCCGTCGCCGTGATGGCCGAGCAGTTCCGGCAGCTTCACGAGGCCGGCCGCGAGGATCACCGGTGTCGCCAGCAGGAACGCGAAGCGGGCCGCGTCGCTGTGGTCCAAGCCGCGCGCGAGGCCGGCACCCATCGTCACGCCGTCACGACTGATCCCGGCGATCAGCGCGGTCGACTGGGCCGCGCCGATCACGAACGCCTCGCGGTACTCCATCGTCTCGAGCTCGCGGCCGCCGTCGGGCTTCGCGCCCTCCCTCGCGGCGAGTTCGCGCACCTGCGCGCGGCGGCGAAAACGCTCGGCCGCGAACAGCACGAGCCCGTTCACCATCAGGAACGCCGCGGCGACTTCGGGCTTCGCCGTCAGCGTACGCAGCGGATGCTCGAGCGCGAGGCCGATCACGCCCGCAGGAATGCTCGCCACGATCAGCAGCCAGGCCAGGCGCTCGGTGTCGGTCTCGGCTTTGCGCGTGCTCAGCGTGTGGAAGAACGCCTTCACGATCTCCACCCAGTCGCGCCGGTAATAGACCAGCAGCCCCAGCGCGCTGCCCACGTGCAGCATCACGATGAAAGCGAGCCAGAACGATTCCGATTCGGACTGCGCCTTCACGAGCCCGTTCCACCCGAACAGCGTCGGGAACAGCACCGTGTGCCCGAGGCTCGAAATCGGGAACAGCTCCGTCACGCCCTGCAGTACGCCGAGCACGATCGCCTGGAAGTAGCTGATCGCCGAGGAGGCCAATGGGAGCGCGAGGGCCGACATCGAGGGCGACAGCTTACGGACAGCGCGTTTCTGGGGCGCAAAGCATGAGCGGATTTCTTCACAACCACTTCACGCGATCATCCCAGTCTCGTCACAAAAAGCCGGACTTTGCGGCCGAATCTGTATGCACACAAACAGATCAATCAGAGGAGCAACGATGACTCTCGATACGACGACAACGACCACCCGGGTCGACATGCACTGCCACTCCACGGCCTCGCAGGTCTCCAAGCTCGGCGTCCAGCGCGCGCTGGGGCTGCCCGAGTGCGCCACCCCGCCCGAGGAGGTCTACGCGCTGGCCAAGCGGCGCGGCATGGACTTCGTCACGATCACCGACCACGACACGATCGACGGCGTGCTTCAGATCACCGACCGCCCCGACGTGTTCGTCTCCGAGGAGCTCACCGCCCACTTCCGCGGCGAGCCCCAGGCGGTGCACGTGCTCTGCTACGGGATCGTGCCCGCCGACCACGAGTGGCTGCAGGCCAATTCCGGCGACGTCGAGCTGTGCGCCGCCTACCTACACGAGCGGGAGATCGCATGCGCGCTGGCCCATCCCTACTACAACGTCGGCGCGCCGTTGACCGCGCGCCATCGCCGCCGCCTGGCGGAGCTGTTCGGCGTCTGGGAGACGCGCAACGGCGCGCGCGCCCGCGAGCTCAACCTGCCCGCCGCGACCTACGTCGCCACCCGCGACTGCATCGGCATCGGCGGCTCCGACGATCACGCCGGCGTTGACATCGGGCGCACCTTCACCGCCGCTCCCGCCGCGGCGACGCCCGCCGAGTTCCTCTCCCACCTGCGCGCCGGCCGCGTCTCCGCGCACGGCAAGCAGGGCAGCGCTGCGAAGTGGGCGCACGCGGCGATCGCTTTGGCGGCACGCTCGCTCGGGCCGGCGCCCGAGGGCGCGGCCTCGGCCTCGCGTCCGGACCCACGCACGGTGCTGAACATGGTCCAGCGCCTCTTGCGCGAGGGCGATGCCCGCCACGGCGCCACCGGCGGTGAAATGCCGCTTTCTCCCGCCGACGCGCGCTGCCTGCTGCGCGCGTGGCTCTCGGCGGTTGAGCTCGACCATCTCGACGAGCGCGGGCTGATCGAGCTGATGCAGGCCGACGATTTCAGCCACTCGGGCCTCTTCCGCCGCGCCTGCCGCCTGCACGAGCGCAAGCTCCGCGCGGCGGTCGACATCGCGGTGCGCGCGGCCACCGGCGAGGCCGAGGTGCTCGCCGCCGCCGAGGGCCTGTTCGAGAGCTGCATCGCGGCGATCCCCTACGCCCCCGCCGTCGCCTTCCTCGCCAACGAGCGCGCCAAGCTCGACGGGCGCTCGATCGGCGACGACGGCGAGACCCCGCGCGTGGCGATCCTCGCCGACGGGATCGGCTCGATGCACGGCGTCACGCGCACGATCGAGGAGATCCGCCAGCGCGGCGTCCCCGGCTTCGAGATCGAGGTCGTCGGCACCGACCCCGAGGTCGACCTGCGCCTGCCGGCCGTCGCCGAGATCGACGTGCCCTACTACCCCGGCCTCTCGATCGGCGTCCCCAGCCTCCCCGCCGCCGTGCAGCTGCTCGCCGACGGCGGCTTCGACGCGATCCACGTGTGCTCGCCTGGCCCCGCCGGGATCGCGGGCGTGCTCGTCGCTCGCGCGCTCGGGCTGCCGCTCGTGGGCAGCTACCACACCGAGCTCACCGCCTACGCCGGCCTGCGCTCCGGGCAGCAGCACGTGACCGACGCGATGGCGCTCGCCGTCGGGGCCTTCTACAACGCGTGCGACGTCGTCCTCTCCCCCAGCTTCGCCTCCGACGCCGCGCTCGCCGGGATCGGCATGGCAGCGGAGAAGGTGCTGCGCTGGGATCGCGGCGTCGACACCGCGCGCTTTGACCCCGCGCTGCGCGGGACCCGCCTGCTGGCACCGCGCAAGCTCGAGGTTCTCTACTCCGGGCGGATCACGCGCGAGAAGGGCGCCGAGCTGCTCGCCGAGGCGTTTCTGCTGGCACGTGAGCAGGATCCCCGCCTGCACCTCGTGCTCGCCGGCGGCGGCCCCGAGCAGGAGCAGCTGGCCGAGCGCCTCGGCGCGCACGCCACGTTCCTCGGCTGGCTCTCCGGTACCGAGCTCGCGCGCACCTACGCAAACGCCGACCTGTTCCTGTTCCCCTCCGCGACCGACACCTTCGGCCAGGTGATCCTCGAGGCCCAGGCCTCCGGCCTGCCCGTCGTCGCCGTCGCCGAGGGCGGGCCGCTGTCGCTGATCGAGGACCGCGTCACGGGGCTGCTCTGCGAGGCCTCCGCGCCGGCCCTGGCCGAGGCGGTGCTCGAGCTCGCCGCCTCGCCGCTGCTGCGCGAGAGCCTCTCGCGGGCGGCGCTCACAGGGGTGCGCGAGCGCACCTGGGAGCGGGCCCTGGCGCGGCTGGGCGAGGGGTACCGGCGGGTGGTCGTGGCGGAGGCTGGCGATGCGGGCGCGGGCGCCGTCGCGGCGAACGAGATCGCGGCCGACCTCAACGCACGCGCCGCCGAGTCGATCGAAACGGCCCATGCGGCCTGAGCTCGACCTCCGCGTCGCCCGCCTCGAAGGCGCCGGTGCGCCGCTGGGCGCGATCGGCGCACCGACACATCGTGCGCGGAGCCGCAGTGTGCCCGCTCGCCGCACGATCGCGGTCGCCCTGCACGACATCGAGCCCGCCACGTTCGAGCGTTGCGCGCTGCTGCGCGACTGGCTGGACGAGCACGGCGTCGATCGCGTCACGCTGCTCGTGATCCCGGCGCGCGACCTGCATCCGCTAGGCGAGCGCTCGCCGGAGATGGTCAGCTGGCTGAGCGCGCGCCGCCGCGCGGGCGACTCGATCGCCCAGCACGGCTTCCGCCACGAGCAGCTGCGCCGCGGCGAGCTCTCGCGCCAGACGCTGACGCACGCGCGTGGCCGGCGCGCGGCTGAGTTCGTCGGGCTGGACGGCGGGGAGACGCGGCGCGCGGTCAACGCGGGCTGGCGCCTGCTGAAGCTCGCGGGGGTCGAACCCGACGGCTTCGTCGCGCCCGCCTACGCCTATACGCCCGCGCTGCGCCAGGCACTCGCGCCGAAGTTTCGCTGGTGGGCCGGCCTGCTGCGACTGCACGGAACGCTTGCCGATCCGCACGAAGATACCCGCGAGTCGCCAGCCCCCACGTGGCTCGCCCCCAGCTGGAGCCTCGCGAGCGACAATCCCCTGCGGCGCCCACTCTCCCCCGCGCTGATCCGCGTCGGGAGCATGCTCAGCGCCCACACCCTGCGCTTGGACCTCTACCCCAGCGACCTCGAGCACCGCCGCCACATGCGCGCGCTCGAGCAGGTTCTCGGTCGCGCCGAGCATCGCCGTCAGGCGATCACCTACGACGAAATCGCGATCAGCCCGACGAATGGGCGGAGAAGATCGACGGTTCGAAGGAGCTGACCTTCGACAGTCCCGCGTAGCCCAGATGCTTCAGGCCAAACAGGTCCTCGGTCGTGCGCAGCAGCGAGAAGTGGTTATACGGTTCCTGGCTGACGCCCTGCTTGATGTACGGCGACAGCAGCAGCGCCCCGACCTGCCCCCCGCCCTTCGGCCCCAGCGGTGAGGAGGCCGCCGGCAGGTTGGGGAACTGTGGCTGGCCGCAGCAGGAGCTCGATTCGGCGAACGCGCCGGTGGAGGGCGCCTGATCGGTGGTGATCACCAGCAGGCCGTTTTCCTTGTATGCCTTCGAGCCCGTGATCTCGGGGACGACCCGCTTGAGGAATCCTTCGGCCGCTCCCAGCCCAGCCGGCGCTCCGTTCGCGCAGGGCGTCGGGCTGCCGTCATCGCAGAGATCGGGAGCGATGTAGGCGAAGTTCGGCGTGTTCTTGGGGTTGCTCAGGTCGGAGGCCAGCTTGCTCAACCCGACGTCGTTGGTCGTGCACGCGGGGGAGCCGATCAGCGCCTGGAAGTACACGAACGGGTTGCGCCAGGTCGCATAGGCCTGTCCGGCCGGCGGGGTCGCGGCGGCGGTCGGATCGGCCGCGCCGAGGACGGGGTGTCCACACGCGCCGCCAGCCGCGCTCGCCCCGGCCCCTTCGTCCATCCCTTCGATATACGCCCGCCAGGTCAGGTGCTTTGCGGTCAGCTGGCCGGGGAGCGTTTCGGTCGAGCTCGGATATACACAGCCCTGGCCGGTGACCTGTTCATCGGCGCCGACCGTCGCGGGGACGATATCGCCGTAGTTGGGGCAGTTCGCGGCCGTTTCCACCGTCGGTCCCTGACCGCTGATCAGCGCGATCTCGTTGGCCAGTTGTTCGTGCGCGACCGCGTAATAGCGCACCAGCAGCTCGCCTTTGTGCTCGAGCGTCTGGGAAAGATAGGGAGCGGCCGAGGAGGGCCCGAACGCCGAAGCGTAGGGCTGATCGGAGAGCACGATCACGAACACGTGCTTGACGGGCGGCAGCTTCGAGCTCGAGCCGCTCGTGCCCGATTTGGAGGATCCACCGCCTTCACCGCCACCGCTGCCTTTGCCGCTGAAGGCGGGTGGCGAGGACGATTTACCGGAGGTCGGTTTTGTGCCGGTCGAGGGCGTGGTCGCGGGAGCCGCCGCGGGCGGGGTCGGTTCGGAGTTCGCCGCCGGAGGTTCGCTCGACGACTGCGTGGAGGCTTCTGGCGTGGAGGTGGTCGGCGACGCCGCCGGCGCCGCGGGCGGCAGGATCAGCTTCACGTGCCGGCCGGCGTCCGCGGCGAGCGTGTCCTGCACGGGCGTGCCGGCCACGCTGCCGACGACCACCCCGAAGGCGAGGAACATCAGCACGAGCGCCGCCGAGACCCGTGAGGAGGGAAGCGCCAGACCGGATAAGCGAGCCCCAAGGCCGCCCGGCCGCGAGCCGGCCGGGCGCATAACCGTGGCGGGGGCGGGATCGGGACCCGCGACCGCGGCGCCGGCGAGCTCCGCGCGCTCGGCGGCGCGACGCTCGCGGGTACGTCGCAGCAGCTCGTCGAGCTGGGGGCTACGCGCGCCGGCGCGCGCGCCGCACTCCAGGCAGTAACACTGTCCACGCTCGCGGGGCGCGCCGCAGGCTTCGCAGGGTCCCGCGCGATCGACGCTCGCCGTCATGCCGTCCGCCCTACTCGCGGGTCTCGGGCGCGGGCGCGAGCAACGCCTCCATCACCGCCGTCGGGCGGTCCTCCTCCCCGCCCGTCTGCGACGGTGGGATCGCCGTGCTCGGCGTTCGCTCCATCAGGGTCGCGCCGCACTGCCAGCAGAACAGTGCCCCGCGACTGTGCGGGGCGGCGCAATGCGGGCAGCTACCGGCGCTGGCGCTCTCCTCCAGGCGCAGCAGACGCTCGATCTCCGCCAGCTCGGCGTCGCGCTCCTGCAGCGCCGCGGCGCGGCGCACGAGCACGTCGAGGCGAAAGTGGTCGCGGATCGCCATCTCGTAGGCCAGGCCGCCGAGGTCCCAGTGCAGCTCGGTCACCTGCTCGGCCAGCGCATCGCGCTTACGGCGCAGTTCGGAGCGCCCACTATCCTCCGGCGTCGGCGGAGCAGGCGATGAAGGTGGTGAGCCCGCCGCTGCAATGGGCGCCGCGGGATTGGGTTGGTGGACCGGCTGGCTCCCGTCTTGCCCGCTCGTGCCGATCGCGTCGCCAAGAATGCCCATGCGCCTAGTCTTCGACCACGTCGGGGAGGTTCTTGGATTCCTGCTCGTAGCTCTTGCCTTTCTTTTTCGACAGGTTCTTCAGAACGGTCGGCGGCGCCGGATGGCTCTCGCTGGACCCGACGCCCGCTTTGGATTCAGCGGCGCCCGCGGAGCCTTTCTTGGTGGCGGCTTTGGACGCGGAGCCGGTTTTCGAAGCTGCTTCGGGCGTCGTCGGCGTGGTCGTCGCGGCGGTCCCGGCGCCGGCCGCAGCCGCGGGCTGGGTGACGCTGATCGTCTGCGCCGGGGCGGGGCTCTGCTTCGGCGCGCTCGAGCGGCCGATCAGCACGCCGACGCCCATCGCCAGCAGCAGCACCCCCACGCCGGCGATCACCGTGACCGCGTTGCCGCCGCGCCCCGCGCCGTCCGGCGCCGTGGAGGTAGGCGGGGGAGGCGCCATCGGCGGCGAGGACTGCGCCTGTGAAACCTCACCGGACGGCGGTCCACCGAGCAGGACGCTGCTGATCGGCACGCGGCGCTCGCCGCACTCCAGGCAGTAGCGCTGGTCGCCGGCCAGCGGCGCTCCGCAGGCCGCGCACAGCTCGACGCCCGCGGCGGGCGATGAGCTAGGGCTTGCGATCGATTCGGTGGACAGGGGTTTCCTTCGTTGGACGTTCCGGGCGAGGGACGGTACAAGCACCGGGCACACGCCGTCAGAACGCCCCGCGCTCGCCGCTATACGGTCGCCGTATGCGCCCAGCCGGGCGTGAAGATTTGGTAAAAGCATCGAGCATCGCCGGCCCGTGGTCCGGGCCTCGACCCGGAGATCGTCAGTTACTCGGCCACAGCCCCCGCGCGGCAAGGACGTCGAGCACACGCTCGACGTCCGCGTCGAGCGTGGAACGGCCGGCGCGCAGTACCAGGTCGGGCTTGGTGGGCGCCTCATACGGCGCGCCGACCCCCGTGAGATCGAGTAGCTCACCCGCGCGGGCGCGGGCGTAGAGGCCCTTCGGGTCGCGCGCTTCGCAGACCTCCAGCGGCGCGTCGACGAACACCTCGATGAAGTCCAGATCGTGCACGGCATGCAGCATCTCCGCCGCCTTGCGATCGGTGAGATAGGGGCTGACCAGGCTGACCAGGGCGATCGTGCCGGCCTCGGCGAACAGACATGCGACGTGGGCGGTGCGGCGGACGTTCTCGCTCCGCGCCCGCTCGTCGAAGTCGAGGTCGCCGTTGAGGCCGTGGCGGAGGTTGTCGCCGTCGAGCAGGAACGCGGCGCGGCCGGCCGTCACGAGGCGCTCCTCGACGGCGGACGCGATCGTCGACTTGCCGGCTCCGGGGAGGCCCGTGAACCAGATCGTCGCGCCGGCGTGGCCGAGGGCCTCCCAGCGCGCGCTTCTGGTCAGCTCAGAGCGCTGCCAGCGCACGTTCGGGCTCTGCGTCGAACGGAGCTCCGCCGGAGAGGCGTCCCTGGCCTCCGTCTCGATGTCGAGGATCGTGCCCGCGGCGACCGTCTCGTTCGTGTCCTGGTCGATCACGATCAGGCCGCCCGTCACCTTGTTCCGCCGGTAGGAGTCGAACACCAGCGGCGAGCTCAACTCGATCCGGACCCTGCTGAGGTCGTTCAGCTCGAGCGTGGTCGCATCCTCGTCGCGGTGCAGCTGCTCGAGGTCGATCCTGTAGCGCATCTCGACGCCGCTCACCGATGCCGTGCGCGTCGTGTGCTTGACCAGATAACGCCTGTCCGGGCTCAATGGCTGGTCGGACATCCAGCAGAGCAAGGACTCGAAGCTCGAGGAGACCGTCGGCTGGTTGTGCACGCGCGCGATCGTCGAGCCGCGGCTGACATCGATGTCGTCCTGTAAGCGCAGCGCGACCGACATCGGCGGGAATGCCTCCCCCACGGGACCGTCGAACGTGTCGATCCCCGCGATCTTCGTGCGCCGGCCGCTCGGCAGCACGACGACCTCGTCGCCGGGTCGCAGCACGCCGCCGGCGACCTGGCCGGCGTAGGCGCGGTAGTCGCCTCCGCCCGAGCGCGGCCTGATCACCCACTGCACCGGGAAGCGCACGTCGATCAGGTTCCTGTCGGACGCGATGTGGACGTGCTCGAGGTGGTACAGCAGCGGCGCTCCCTGATACCAACCCATCGAGCCCGAACGCTCCACAACATTGTCGCCCAGCAATGCGGAGATCGGGATGAACGTCACGTCGGGCACATCCAGCTTCGCGGCGAAAACCTCGAATTCCTCGACGATCCCCCGGAAGACGTCCTCGTCGAAGTCGACCAGGTCCATCTTGTTCACGCACACGACCAGGTGCGGGATCCTGAGCAGCGAGCTGATGAACGCGTGACGCCTGGACTGCGGCAGCATCCCCTTGCGCGCGTCGATCAACACGATCGCCAGATCCGCGGTCGAAGCGCCCGTGACCATGTTCCGTGTGTACTGCTCATGGCCCGGTGTATCGGCGATGATAAAGCGGCGCTCCGCGGTCGCGAAATACCTGTACGCGACGTCGATCGTGATGCCCTGCTCGCGCTCCGCGCGCAACCCGTCCGTCAGCAACGACAGGTCGAGGAAATCGCTGCCCATCCGCTTGCTCGTCTGCTCGACGTGCTCCAGCTGATCCGCCAAGACCTGCTTGGAGTCGTACAACAGCCGCCCGATCAACGTGCTCTTGCCGTCATCGACCGAGCCCGCCGTCGCAAAACGCAACAGTTCCGCGGGACGCTCGGACAGTCGCGCGAAGATGTCGGCGGCCTCATCCGCGGAGGCGGTCTCGCCTGTGAGCGCATGCTGCTTCTGGGCTGGGTCGACGACCGCCATCAGAAGTACCCCTTTCGCTTGCGATCCTCCATCGCCGCCTCACTCACCCGATCGTCGGCGCGCGTCTGCCCACGCTCGGTGATCTCGGTGGCGGCGATCTCCAACACGACGTCCCGCAGCGTCGCCGCCGTCGACTCGACCGCACCGGTACACGTCATATCGCCGACCGTCCGATACCGCACCGATGCCACGAACGGCTGCTCGCCAGAGCCAAGTTGCACATGGGGGCTAGTCGCGTACAGCATCCCGTCGCGGGCGAACACCTCGCGCTCGTGGGCGAAGTAGATCGAGGGCACCTCGAGCCCCTCCTCCGAGATGTACTGCCACACGTCGAGCTCGGTCCAGTTCGAGATCGGGAACACGCGCACGTGCTCGCCCCGGCGAATGCGCCCGTTGTAGAGGCTCCACAACTCCGGCCGCTGCCCCTTCGGCTCCCACTGGCCGAACTCGTCGCGGAACGACAGGATCCGCTCCTTTGCCCGTGCCCGCTCCTCGTCGCGGCGCGCACCACCGAACGCCGCATCGAAGCGATGCGCCGCGATCGCATCGAGCAACGTCACCGTCTGCAGGCCGTTGCGCGAGGCGCGCGGCCCCGTCTCATCGACCACGCGCCCATCGTCGATCGAATCCTCGACCGAGGCGACGATCAGCCGCTCGCCGATCTCCGCGACACGCCGATCGCGAAACTCGACCACCTCGGGGAAGTTGTGCCCCGTATCGACGTGCATCACCGGGAACGGTAACGGCCCCGGCCGGAACGCCTTCTCCGCCAGTCGCAGCAGCACGATCGAGTCCTTGCCGCCGCTGAACAACAGCACCGGGCGCTCAAACTCGGCCGCGGCCTCGCGCAGCACGTGCACCGCCTCCGCCTCCAGCGTCCGTAGATGGGATAGGTGATAGTTGGCGGGCATCCAGGTGACCAGCATCCGTGCTCGGCGACAAACTTAGCCCGCGCGCGGACCGCGCATGTTAACTTTCAGCGACCAGGATCGGCCCCGCTGCCACGCTACGCTACGCTGCCGCCGATGCTCCCTTGGCCCCGCCCCCCTCGGCCCAGAGCGCAGGGCGCGCCCGGCGCCGTCGTCATTAGAGTTCCCGCGCGAGCGCAAGCGGCCGCGGCGGTTGTTCTGCTGGCATGCCTCTGCGCGATCGTGCACTCCACGTCGGCACTGGCGGCCACGCCGCTCCCGCGGGAGAGCCTCGTGACCTTCGAAGGTCAGCTCAACGGACACCAGGTGAGCGCGGTGACGTTGCATACCAAGACCCACACCTTTCACGCCTCGCTCACGGATGGCCGCAGGGTCAGCATCGCGTTTCCGACCTCCCAGCAGCAGCGGCTGGAAGGGGACATTAGCCCGGATCGTGCAGTAGGTGCGTGGGGGTGACTGCGGGTCGTTTTTTGGCGGGCCTGGGGTGTGTTGATCGGTGATCTGGTTGGACGGTGTTGTCTGTGACGCGCTCTTGGGGGAGCGTTGTCGTGTGCTGGACCCGTTTCGGGGTAGCGGTGATCATGGCCGGGTGGCCGGGTGGTCTGCTGGGTGGTTGGGGGGTCGCTGGTGGCTGTTGTCAGCCGGTGGCGGCGTGAAGCGTTTCGAGTTTCTGAAACGCGGCGAGGAGCTCGGCTGCCCACGGCCAGGTGTCCTGGAGGTGGAGCTTGCAGCGGCGGCCGGAGAACGCGAGTCGCCCGGCGACGTGCAGCAGCTGGTAGCGCAGCCGCTTGGGCTCGGCCTTGGCGAGCTCTCCGGTAAGGGCGAGTGTTTGGGTCCAGACGATCAAATCGTGCGCGAGCATCACGATCTCCAGCCACACCTCGTTGAGCGCAAACGTCTTGAACGGGAACTTGGATAGGCCGGTGTCCTTGTCGTCACGGATGCGGTCCTCGACGTGCGCGTGCTGGCGGTGGCGGCACTCCAAGACGTCGATGTCGGGGTCGGTCTGGTCGGTGAGGATCGCTTGGAAGCGGTAGCCGTCGTGGTCGGTGAACGACAGCTGCGCTCCGGGGTGCGGGCGCTCACGGCGCACGATCAGCCTGGAGCCCTCGGGCCACGCGGACAGATCGACCGTGCTGGTGATCTCTGTGACCTCGCCGTTCTTGCGGGTCGAGCCATCTTGGTCGAGCGCCGGGACCCACGCGTTCTCGGGGATCTGGAGGATCGCGCTACGAACCTTCTCGGTGAGTTCGTAGCCGACCGAGAAGCGCATCCGCGCGTCGCGGCAGTAGTCAACGAGACCATGCGTGGCGCCGGCCGTGTCCGCGCGCACCAAGATCTCCAGTGCCTCGACATGCTCGGCCGGGATCTGCGCGAGCGCCAAGTCCAGCGCCGCCACATGATCATCGGCGGTGTTCGAGCCAGCGTTCCCGGGCCGCAAGAGGCCGCCGAGCGCCTCCCTGGTCTCATCCAGGTAGACCTGCAGCGGGTGAAACCCGTAGCCGCCCTTGTAGTTCCCGGCTGCCTTCTCCTTCTCCGAATGCGCTGTGATCAGCGTCGCGTCGACATCGAGCGTCAACCGCTCAGGCGCACCATCAAGCTCCCAGAACCGCTCCCGGGCGCGCGCGCGCGCGACACGGAGGGCATCCAGCAGCCCCGGCTCAGACGCGACCCGGTCGATCACACGAAACGCTGTCGAGTCAGACGCGACCTGCCCGAAGAGCGCGTCCTGCTCACGGACCACACCGAGGTCCGAGACGCACTCCCCGCCGTCGACGAGCATCACCGCGAGATCGCGGATCACCCTGCCCGGGTCATGACCACGACGCCGCCGCTTGACCCCAGCCAGCCCCAGCGACAGCGCTCTCGTAAGACCGAGTTGGTCGGCCACCTGCGCGACCAGCGCGCTGCCCGCATGCGAGACCAAACCCGCTCCGTCCGACGTGACTTCTACGGTTACCGGGCGTCCATCACGTATCACCTTCAAGGTGAACCTCCTGAGTTCGGGAATCGGTACTTCAGCAAGCCCAATTCTCCAAGCCCAGCCGGACGTTCCCGCGCCCCCGCTCACCCCGGGGGCGCGGCCGTTACTGCACACTCCGGGTTAGAGCGCGGGGCATAGCGGTGCAGGTCGCCAAGGCGCAATCCCCGCCGTCCCACAAACGGCGCTACATCGTCGTCGCCGTTGTGATCGTCGTGGTTGTCCTCGTGATCGTCGGCCTGCTGGCGCTGTCAGTGCGCAGGCGCCGCGTGCGCGAAGACGAGCAAGGGCCGGGTTACCGATAACAGGCTGATCACCCCTGATTACCCGGGTACCGATTACAGCAAGCATCGGCCTCGAGGCACCCAGAGCCCCGAGGCCGATAGCCGTCACTCGTGATTCTTCACCCGAGGTTCTTCGCCCTGACTTCGATCATCGGCTCGTAGTCTTCCCAGCTCTGCGACGTGCCCGGGCACGTTCCGGACAGCTCGAACGAGCCTGGGGTCACACCGGCGCAGTACATTTCCGACCATTTCGAGTTGACGTAGACTTCTTCCCGCGCCAGCAGCGGATCGCTGCCGATCGTGGGGGCGCCCGACGCCAGCGCCAGATTCAACGAGTCATACGGACAGCCCTGCGGTTCGCCGTCACACTGCTTGGGGCGCTGCGGTTCGGCGCCGTAGTCGCTCGTGTTGTAGGCGACGCTGATGATCGCCTCTTCCGACGGCAGCACTATTTTGTTCAACGGTGCGCCGGAGAATTTGATCTTGAACAGCTTGCCGTGAAAGCAGGTCCCGTCGCGATACCAGCCGCCCTCGGCTTCGCCGGTAGTGCATTTCTTGCTCGCGGTCGGCCGGTAGGGCATTTCGAACGTCTCCGTCATCGTCGCGACCTCGGCCCCCGGCGTGTTGTCGGGCCCCACTTCATAGATGCTGAGCGTAACCGGCTCGGTGAACTTTGCGCCCGAGGCCGTCGCACACGTGTTGTTGCCCCATGTTCCACTCTGACAGGCCCAACTGCTCATTCCGATCGTCACCGTCGGCCTGGCGCGCGCCGTCTCCGCTGGAAACGCGACCATGCCACCGAACTCCGAGGTCGAAGTCGCCTCGAACCCGACCGACGTCACGTTCCCGGGCAGTGGATTCGGAACGTTGCTGTAGACCGTTTCCGCGCTTGCACTCCCCGCCGTAAGGGCCAGGGCCACACCTGCCACGCAGATCGCCACAGCAGACCTCGCGGCTCTACCGAACATCGCTTCAGACATACATATCTCCATCCTTGTCGCCGGTTCCGGGGCATCTCGAATGCCCGATCTCTATGAACACAACCACCGCAGGCTGGGCGTCGGTACCCCGTTGCGCGCCCACATAATGGTCATCGTCGCGCAGCCTATACAAACCTCCGCAAACCGGTCTACCTGTGTGAATATTTTAAACAAGGGCCACGAATGGATCGTCCCCGCGACAACCCCTGAGCCGCCAGCCTAGCCCGGATCGTGCAGTAGGTGCGTGGGGGTGACTGCGGGTCGTTTTTTGGCGGGCCTGGGGTGTGTTGATCGGTGATCTGGTTGGACGGTGTTGTCTGTGACGCGCTCTTGGGGGAGCGTTGTCGTGTGCTGGACCCGTTTCGGGGTAGCGGTGATCATGGCCGGGTGGCCGGGTGGTCTGCTGGGTGGTTGGGGGGTCGCTGGTGGCTGTTGTCAGCCGGTGGCGGCGTGAAGCGTTTCGAGTTTCTGAAACGCGGCGAGGAGCTCGGCTGCCCACGGCCAGGTGTCCTGGAGGTGGAGCTTGCAGCGGCGGCCGGAGAACGCGAGTCGCCCGGCGACGTGCAGCAGCTGGTAGCGCAGCCGCTTGGGCTCGGCCTTGGCGAGCTCTCCGGTAAGGGCGAGTGTTTGGGTCCAGACGATCAAATCGTGCGCGAGCATCACGATCTCCAGCCACACCTCGTTGAGCGCAAACGTCTTGAACGGGAACTTGGATAGGCCGGTGTCCTTGTCGTCACGGATGCGGTCCTCGACGTGCGCGTGCTGGCGGTGGCGGCACTCCAAGACGTCGATGTCGGGGTCGGTCTGGTCGGTGAGGATCGCTTGGAAGCGGTAGCCGTCGTGGTCGGTGAACGACAGCTGCGCTCCGGGGTGCGGGCGCTCACGGCGCACGATCAGCCTGGAGCCCTCGGGCCACGCGGACAGATCGACCGTGCTGGTGATCTCTGTGACCTCGCCGTTCTTGCGGGTCGAGCCATCTTGGTCGAGCGCCGGGACCCACGCGTTCTCGGGGATCTGGAGGATCGCGCTACGAACCTTCTCGGTGAGTTCGTAGCCGACCGAGAAGCGCATCCGCGCGTCGCGGCAGTAGTCAACGAGACCATGCGTGGCGCCGGCCGTGTCCGCGCGCACCAAGATCTCCAGTGCCTCGACATGCTCGGCCGGGATCTGCGCGAGCGCCAAGTCCAGCGCCGCCACATGATCATCGGCGGTGTTCGAGCCAGCGTTCCCGGGCCGCAAGAGGCCGCCGAGCGCCTCCCTGGTCTCATCCAGGTAGACCTGCAGCGGGTGAAACCCGTAGCCGCCCTTGTAGTTCCCGGCTGCCTTCTCCTTCTCCGAATGCGCTGTGATCAGCGTCGCGTCGACATCGAGCGTCAACCGCTCAGGCGCACCATCAAGCTCCCAGAACCGCTCCCGGGCGCGCGCGCGCGCGACACGGAGGGCATCCAGCAGCCCCGGCTCAGACGCGACCCGGTCGATCACACGAAACGCTGTCGAGTCAGACGCGACCTGCCCGAAGAGCGCGTCCTGCTCACGGACCACACCGAGGTCCGAGACGCACTCCCCGCCGTCGACGAGCATCACCGCGAGATCGCGGATCACCCTGCCCGGGTCATGACCACGACGCCGCCGCTTGACCCCAGCCAGCCCCAGCGACAGCGCTCTCGTAAGACCGAGTTGGTCGGCCACCTGCGCGACCAGCGCGCTGCCCGCATGCGAGACCAAACCCGCTCCGTCCGACGTGACTTCTACGGTTACCGGGCGTCCATCACGTATCACCTTCAAGGTGAACCTCCTGAGTTCGGGAATCGGTACTTCAGCAAGCCCAATTCTCCAAGCCCAGCCGGACGTTCCCGCGCCCCCGCTCACCCCGGGGGCGCGGCCGTTACTGCACACTCCGGGCTAGGGTTGAAGGTTCGCCGCACACGCCAACCGAGGCACATGAAGACGGTGGGGTGCGGTCCGTCGCACCCCACCACGTCGAGAAGTCAGATCTACGAGGCCAGGCTACCGGCTGCGAAGGCCGGAAGGCCAAGGCTATTCGAATCCGAGGTTGCCTCCGCCAACTTCCACCTGCAACTTGCCGGTGTACTTGCCGCCTTTGAATTCGGTTTTTTCAAAGTTTTCACAAAGCCCCGATTCTTCGATCGAGAATTCCATACCCTTGAATTCATTTGCGATCACCAGCTTCTGCTGGAATCCATTCGGGAACTTTTTTATGCTTTCGGCAGGCACTGTTTCGTTGGAGAACACGGCCGCCGAATATTCGTCTTCTGGATCCTTGATCGCCTTAACGGGGACAGTCTGATTCGGCCACAGCACTTTGCAGCCACCGGTGTGCGGGATTGCGATTTCGACGGTCCCCGGACCGACTTCTACCGATTCGGGCGTGCCTTCGGTGCCGACTTCGGCATAGCCGTTGGGGTGGTAGACGTATTCGACTTTCGACTTGAACCGTATTTTGGGGTTCGATTCCTGGCCAAAGAATTTCGTGTGGGATTCACATTCTTTATACGAAACTTCAACCTTCAACAGCGGGGCCGGGGATTCGGCGATCGTGCCTTTGTCCTTCGCGACGCTGCATTCGACTTCGATTTTCCCAAATTTGAAGGCCTGCGTACCGAGACCTTCGCCTTTGGTCTTCAACGGAAACGTCTTGTTGACGGTGCTGGCCGTGAACTGATGGGCCGAGGCGGGTGCGGCAGCGACGGCGAGCGCACACACCGCGACGGCGAGTGCGGGCACAGACATGATCCTGCTGTGTCTCATCCTCATTCTCCTAGATCTCCTTCTCTGTCGCCGCCTTTGAGAGTGGCGAATTGGCTCGATGCCGACCGATTCGACCTCGAGCATTGGTCCGATGTCAACTTCCTGCCAACGAACATCCGGGCAGCCTACGCCGGTCTCCGGTCGGCCCGAGCGTGACCCCGGTCGACCCGGCGGGCATTGCCGGATGGCAGAGCGCGGATGCGCCGACGCATCGATCCATCGATTGAAACTACGCCTCTCTCAGAGGTAAGCCTGCCGACGTTGAACATCCAGTTCGCACGCAGCGATCATTTCGGCAAGTAGTTCCGTTGGTGTGAACAAGCGGTGAACGATGTGAACAAACGGTGAAGCCTCTGTCCGCGCAACTCCAAACCTCGAACGTCGACGTCGTGCTCCGCATCGATCTGCCACCGATCGTGTTTGCAACTATGCTACGGGAGCCACCCGGCCCAGAGAAGGACGAGAAGCAGAACATGACAAGCTTCGGGATCGCCCGCAAGACATTGGATGCACTGGCAATCGCAAGCGTGGTTGCGATTCTTCCCCTCGCCTCCCAAGCGGCGCTCGCGGCGCCGGTCAGCGCTCCCGGGACTGGGACCGGGACCGGGACCGGGACCGCCAAGACGCCTAAAACGCCCAAAGTCCCCCGGGTCCACAAACCGTCGGGGCTTCCGTCTGTGTCCACCGGTGGCGTCGGTCGTGCTCGCGGCTCGGTCGTCGAACTCCAGGGTGCGATCGATCCCAAGGACGAAGCGACCACCTACTACTTCCAGTACGGGCCCACGACCGCCTATGGCGCGCAGACAACCCCGGCCAGCCTGCCCGCGGGCACCGCGAAGGTCAAAGTGAGCCAGTCGGCCACCGGCCTGCAACTCGGATACCACTACCGGCTGGTGGCGAGCAACGGCCACGGCACAAAGGTGGGACAGGACCGCGCGTACACCGCCAAGTCGAGCCTGCTCAAGGTCACGATCTCCAGACCGCCGGCCGCGGGTTATCCGGTGGGAAGCTCGCTCTCGATCACCGGCTCGCTCACGGGCGTGGGGGCCGCGGGCCAGCAGGTCGTCCTGCAGGCCAGCCCCTATCCCTACCGCGCTGCCTTCGCCACCGTCGGCGCTCCGCAGAGCTCCAACTCCGCTGGGCGCTTCTCGTTCTCCGTCGCGAAGCTCTCCGCCAGCACGCAGTACCGCGTGGCCACGCTCGGTACGCGACCCGCGTATAGCTCGGTGATCACCGAGCTGGCGACCGTACGCGTCACTTTTCACGTCCGCACCGCCGCGCACGGCGGGCTCGTACGCCTCTATGGCACGGTCTCGCCGGCAGCACCCGGCGCGACCGTCATCTTCGAGCTGCAGAAGACCGCCAAACGCCTCCGACTCAGAGCGCCCAGCTCTGAAAAGGCCCAGGAACGAGCGGAAGAACTGGCAGAAATGCCGCAGTTCTCAGCCAAGTTCAGCGCGACGGTCAAGCACGCGACCAAGACCGTCTCGCGCTTCAGCACGGCGGTGAGCATCCGCGAGGCAGGCCACTATCGCGCCTTCGTGCAGGTGCGCAGAGGCCCCCTGGCCTCGGGCTCCAGCGCCACGATCCTCGTGCAGGCGACGGTCAAGAAGAAGGGCGCCCCCGGCAAAAGCTAGCCCCACCGTCGGGCCGGGTTCGGCGGTCGGGTGGGGGCCTAACCCCGCAGTCGGCCCGCTCGCCGCTGCAGCACGAGATGAACCGTGTGGGTCTGCGTGCGCCGCGGAGTCGGCGATGAGACGACGATCGTCAGGCGGGCGCCCAGGCGTCCGTGAGTGGCGGCGTTCAGCCGTGCACGTCCCGCAGAACTGAGCTCGAGCACGACGACCGTGGTCCGGCCGGGCCGCAGCGAGAAGGCGCCCGCTCCCAGGTCGATCATCGTGCGCGAGCGCCTGCGCCCCTTGGCCCGGACCGCGAGTGTGAGCTTCAGCGTGCCGCGACAGTTGGTCGTCGATATGCATCTGAGGGCGACCTGCGCCCGCCCGTTGCGCCGTACCGTGACCGTCGTACTGGCCAGCGTCACCCGTCCGCCGTCGGCCTTGGCCGCGGCCACGCCCTGTTTCGGAGAGGTCGTCGTAGCGGATGTCGTGGTCGTGGCGGCAGCCGACGGCCCGGTGGTGGTGGACATCGGTCCAGCCGCAGGCGGCGGGTTCACGAACACCCACGCGGCACCCGCGCGTCTGTCGTTGCCATCGCCGCCGATCAGTGCCGTGGCGCCATCGCCGGAGAGCACCACGCTCCAGCCGAACTGCCCGTTGCCCCGCTCTTCGCCGCCGGTGAGCTTCGCGCCCAGCTGCGTCCAGGTCGACCCCGAGCGCGTGAGCTCCCACGCCGCACCGAACTTGCCCGCGTCCCCGGGCGCGCCGATCAGCGCCTCCTCGCCGTCTTCGGAGAGTGCAACGCCGTTGCCGAATTCCCCTTTGCCGGCCTCCCCTTCTCCGCTGAGCTTCACACCCTGCTGCGACCAGGTCGCCCCCGAGCGCGTGAACGCCCACGCAGCACCGAGCTCGTTCGCGTCGGCGGGAGCGCCGATCAACGCCACTTCGCCGTTCGCCGACAGCGCCACGCTCGAGCCGAACTCACCGGCGCCCGACTCTTCCACACCGCCGAGGAGCTTCGCACCCTGCTGCGACCAGGTCCCGTTCGAGCGCGTGAACACCCATGCCGCACCGAGCTTGCTCGCGTCGGCGGGAGCGCCGATCAACGCCACTTCGCCGTTCGCCGACAGCGCCACGCTCGAGCCGAACTTGCCGGCGCCCGACTCTTCCACACCGCCGAGGAGCTTCGCGCCCTGCTGCGACCAGGTCGAGCCCGAGCGCGTGTACACCCACACGGCACCGGCGTCCCCATGGTCGACGAGGCCGCCGACCAGCGCCGTGTCACCGTCGGCCGAGATCGCCACGCTGCGCCCGAACCAACCGGCGCCGCTCTCCCCGCCGCCGGTCAACTGCTGCTGGCGCGTCCAGGTAGAGCCCGAGCGTGTGAACACCCACACGGCACCCGCCCCGCCGTTCTCACGAGGAGCGCCGAGGAGCGCGGTGTTCCCGTCCCCGGACAGTGCCACGCCACGCCCGAAGTGACCGTCGACGATCGCTTCTTCGGCGCTCTCTCCGGCGCTGCTCGCTTCTTCGCCGTCGGCTTCTTCGCCGCCCACTCCTTCGCCGCCGCCTTCCTCTCCGTCGCTCCCTACTACGACCTCGCCCTGCCCTGCGGCGCCCGGTTCTTCGCCGTCGGTGAGCTCCGCGCCCTGCTGCGTCAAGGGCGATCCGGAGATGGAGGGCGTGAACACCCAAGCCGCCCCGAGATTGCCGTCATCGTTGGGAGCGCCAACCAGTGCGGTGGCGCCGTCCGTGGAAAGCGCCACGTCACGCCCGAAGTGGCCTTCGCCGATCTCTTCCGTACCGGCGGTGAGTGGCGCGCCCTGTTGGGTCAACTGGGCGGGCGCGGAGGTGAGTCCCTCGGAGAGCGTCGCGCCGAGCGCGGCGCCGAGCAGCGCGATGAGGAGCGCCGCGACGGCCATCGCCACGCGCCGGTGGTGGGAGAATTTATGAGCGGTCATCGAACCGGCCTACCAGAGCTAGTCGTACGTCCGTCGGCCGGCCGCCTCCTTGCGTGCGCATCGCCCCATCTAACATCATCCGCGTGCGTTCAGATTCGCCGTGCACGCAAAGTTCACAAGATGTTCACCGGCGTACTTCCCGCAGGGCCGTCCAGCGGTGTAGCTCCGGGTCAGGCGCGTCGCGGGTCAGGCGCGGTCGCTCGAGTCGTAGGCGGTTGCCGAGATTTCCACCGCTCCGGTATCCACCAACAGCGGCGCCGGCGACATCCTGATTTTACGGACGGTGCCGAGCGCGTGGCGCGCGTTGGAGCCCCAGGCGTACACCTCGCCCTGCGCACCCAGCCCCAGGGAGTATTCCCCCGAGGCGACCACCTGTGTCAGGCCGAGCTTCGCGAGTGCGCTCGCGAGCACCGGAGAGGGTTGGTCTTGGGTTCGTTCGTCGCCGAGCTGTCCCGCTTCGTCGGCGCCCCACCCGTAGACAGCGCCGCCACGCAGCAGCGCCAGCGTCGAGCCGTTTCTTGGGAGGTTCCCGCCGCAGGAGATTTGCGTCGCCGCTTCACGCAGCGGCACCTGATAGGGCGTCGCAACAGATGACTCAAATACGCCGTTCCCCACCTGGCCCTGGTTGTCGTCGCCCCAATCGAGCACCGCCCCCGAGGAGGTACGAGCACACGCAACGCCCTGGCCGGCGGACACTTCGACCACTTTCGTGAGCCCCGGAACCTGCACGGGCGCATAGGCTGACCCACCGGTTTCTCCGGTCCCGAGCTGGCCGTACTGGTTCAGGCCGCACATCATCACGACACCGCTGCGCATCAGCCAGATCGAATGAGTGGCTCCGCCCTGTACAGCCGCGACCGCAGATAGGCCGGGAATCATCTTCGGTTCGGTGAGGTCTTCGACGTGCTTGCCGAGGCAGTCGCTGCCGGAGGCGCCTTCGCCCCACGCCCAGGCACGGCCGGTGCTGTCGACCGCAAAGCCCGACGCCCGCTCCTCGCCGATCGCCACGATCCTGACGCCCGCCGGGAAGCGCACGTGCACGACTTCGTCGAAGCTCGCTTCGCTCGTGCCGTCGCCGAGCTGGCCGTGTTCGTTCGCGCCCCACGCCAGCACGTCGCCGTTGGCCGTGAGGGCGTAGGAGCTCGCGTTGCCGGCATCGATCTTCACGATCTCCCCTTCGCTGCCCGAATATGCCACCGGGCTGGGAGTCAACAGTTCTTCCTGTGTGCCGAACGAGCCCCAGCGACGCACGGACGCCGACACCGCCGATGCGGCCGGAGACAGGGCCAGGAACATCGTCAGGGACAGCGCCGCCACCGTGCCGCGAATCATCGTCTTCCTTAACCTTTTACCTAATTTGTTGTTAATTGGTTATTTCTTAACTGGCTTGCATGGCGCGCCCGCCGCGGCGGGCGCGCCAGCTTACACGATTCAGTCGAGACGATCGTAACCCCACAGGCTCACGAGGTCGCGCCCCAGATACTCGCTCAGCGCGACCACCTCCGGCGCGAAACGGCGACGCAACTCGCGCATGAACCGCTCGTCGGGAGGGCTGGGCTCTGTGTAGACGAGGCGGCGCCATCCGGCTCGTAGCCTCCCGTTTGAGACCCGGCTGGGCATGACCCGGTTCACCGTGCGCACGATCGGCGCGGACGCGCGATTGCGGCGAATCACGGACGTCAATCGTGCCGCCTGATGTAGAGCCTGCAGGCGCACCGCCGGCAGCGGATCGCTCTCGGCCGGCTCGATCGGGAGCGTGTCGTCGACGTCGAGGAACCGCAGCACCCTGCGCACCGTCGCCTCGTTGTCGCGGCGGAACTCCTCGTAGATCAGCACCAGCACCTGCTCGGGCGGGAATACCGCGTGATAACGACGCAACTGCTCGACGTAGCGCACGTGCTCGGAATACAGGAGCGTCTGTGGCGACTGCGACAGGCGAGGGATGCGCCTGCCCCGGCGCCTGTCCTGCTCGAGGGCGATCGCCTTGGCAAAATCACGCTGCGTCTCGACGTGGTTGTAGGCGCATTGCAGGTGAAACGAGCGCAGAAAGCTCGCGGGCTCGCGCAGAATCGCGACGATACGCGCCTCGGGCTGCACCTCGGCGATGCGAGCCGCGGCGGCGCGCGAGCGCAGGTACATCGGCGTCGCCTCGCCGGCGCGGCGCTCGGAGCCGGCCGGCGCAAACAGCGCCAGATAATCCTCGAGCGTGTCCGGGGCGTTGCTGGGCGCTATCCGTCGCGAGCGAGAACGCAACTCGGGCGAGAAGAACCGCGGCTCCTTGATCGGAATGAAGATCTGCGGATGCCGGCCCAACATCCAGCTGAGTGCCGTCGTCCCGCACTTGGGATGTCCGACGATGAAGAAGTCCGGCAGCCTGGGCTCGAGCTCAGGTCCGGTTCCGGGCTTGCGCCCACCGGCGGGCGTTGGGAGGATCGTGGTGACCGAGGGAGCGTCAGCTGACATCGTCATAGCCCCACAGGCTCACCAGATCGCGGCCTAGATACTCGCTCAGCGCGATCACCTCCGGCGCGAAGCGGCGACGCAACTCGCGCATGAGCCGCTCGTCGGGAGGCGATGGCTCGTCGTAGGCGACGCGGCGCCAGCTCGAGCGGACCGTGCCGCGCAATCGCCTGGGCGTGAGGGTGTTAACGGTCTGTGAAAGCGCACTTGCGCCAGCCATGTTGCGCAATACGATCCGCCTTAAGTTCACCAACGTGTGAAGTCGGCGAAACCGCAGGTCGCGCGACGGTCGCGTCTCCACCTGCTCGATCGGCGGCGTGCTGTCCACATCGAGAAACCGCAGCACCCCGCGTACCGTCGCCTCGTTGTCTCCCCGCAGATCGTCGTAGATCAGCACCAGCACCTGCTCGGGCGGGAACATCGCGTGATAACGACGCAACTGCTCGACGTACTGGACGAAATCGGAATACACGAGCTCGGCCCCGGCCCGCGCCAGGCGAGGCATACGACGCCCCGAGCGCCGCTCCTCCTCGAGCTCGAGCGCCTTGCGAAAATCGCGCTGCGTCTCGTTGTAGCCGCGCACCGCCTGCAGGTGGACCGAGCGCAGAAAGCTCGCCGGCTCACGCAGCACGGCAATTATCCGGGCGTCTGGCCGCGCGGCCGCGATGCGCTCCGCGGCGAACGCGGAGCGGAGATACTCGGGCGAGGCCTCGCCGACCAGCTGGCCCGGCCGCGCGCCTGAGAACAGCGCCAGGTAGCCGTCCAGCGTGCGCGGCCGTTTACCCGACGCGTGCGCGTGCGATCGCGTGGGGGGAGGATCGGCTTCCTCGCGCATCGCAAAAAATCGCGGCTCCTTCACGGGCATGTGAATCTGAGGATGGCGCCTCAGCATCTCGTACAGCGCGGTCGTACCGCACTTGGGATGACCGACGATGAAGAAGTCCGGAATCCGCCTGTCCGCCCCACTCGTGGATGTCGGCGGCTGCGCTGACATCGTCATGGGCCGCGAAGTGTACCTGGCTGCCACAATCCATTTCTCTTCGCGACCCCGCGTCGCCGAGGCTCTCTTTTGAAGACAACGAGCACACCGATCCAGGAGCCTCCCTCCACGATGCGCCAAGTGGGGTCCTCGCTCGCATCGACCCGAGCGCCGGGTGATCCTCATCCACGCGTGCTGATGCTGGGCATGGGCTGGTTCCCCGCGACGCTTGGTGGCCTCAACCGCTACTACCGCTCGCTGTTGGAGCAGCTTCCCGAGGCGCGCGGAGTGGTGATCGGACCCGCCGAGGATGCGCCCGGGTCGGTCACCGTCCTCGACGGCCCGAGGGTCGCGCTCGTGCGTCGTATCTGGGATTTCTGGCTGCACGCACGACGGGCCGCCGCCGGGGCCCAGATACTGGACGCGCACTTCGCGCTGTACGCCGCGGCGCCACTGCTGCTGGCGGGACGCTCACGCGGGCGCCCGGTGGTGTTTCACTTCCACGGCCCGTGGGCACAGGAGAACGTCGCCGCCGGCGACGGCTCGCGCGCGAGGTATCTCCTGCGCGCGGCGCTCGAGCGCCGCGCGCTGCGCCGCGCGGACGCCCACGTGGTGCTCTCCTCGGCGTTTCGCAGAGTGCTCGTCGAGCGCTATCGCGTGCGCCCCTGGAACGTGCACGTGTGGTCCCCGGGGGTGGCGCTCGACGTGTTCACACCGGGCACAGCGAACGACAGATCGCGGGTGCGGGCGCGACTGGACATCGGGACGGAGACGTTCGTCGCCGTCTGCGTACGGCGCCTGGTGCCCCGCATGGGGCTCGACGTCCTGCTCGACGCCTGGGAGCGGGTCGCCGAGGAACTGCCCGACGGCTCGCTGCTGCTGCTCGTCGGCGACGGCCCGCTGCGCGGTGCGCTGTCGGAGCGTGTGGCGGCGGCGGGCTCGCGCCTGTCCGGACGCGTGCGCATCCTGGGCCGGGTCTCAGAGGAGGATCTCGTCGAGGCCTATCGCTCCGCCGACGTGGCGATCGTGCCGAGCGTGAGCCTCGAGGGCTTCGGCCTGGTCGTGCCCGAGGCGGCGGCCTGCGGCACGCCGAGCATCGTCAGCGAGGTCGGCGGCCTGCCGGAGGTGACGCTCCCGCTGGACCCTTCGCTGGTTGTCCCGCCGGGCGACCCAGCGGCGCTCGGCGAGCGGATCGTGGCGGCAGCCGGCGGCGCTCTGCCGACGCGGGCCGCGACGCGCAGCTTCGCCGAGCGCTTCTCCTGGCCGCTGCTGGCCGAGCGCCATCGCGCGCTGTACCGCCGATTGCTGCGCGACGAGCGCGACGAGCGCCCGCGCGTGGTGTATCTAGACCACGTCGCGCGACTGTCGGGCGGGGAGATCGCCCTGATGCGCCTGCTCACCCACCTGCGGAAGGTGAATCCCCACGTGATCCTCGGCGAGGAGGGACCGCTCGCCGAGCGCCTGCAGCAGGCCGGCGTCTCCGTCGAGGTCCTCCCGATCGCGTCCTCCGCGCGCGATCTGCGCCGGGACAGCGTGCGGCTCGGGCTCGGTGCCGCCGCGCCCCTCAGCGCCCTGCACACGCTCGTCTACACCGCCAGGCTCGCCCTGCGGCTGCGCGCGCTGCGGGCCGACATCGTGCACACGAACTCGCTGAAGGCCGGCGTATACGGAAGCCTCGCAGCGAAGGCCGCGGGGGTGCCGGTCGTGTGGCACGTGCGCGACCGCATCGCCGCGGACTACATCCCGAGCTCGGCGGTCCTTCTCGTGCGCGCCCTGATCCGCCATCTGGCAGACGGTGTGATCGCAAACTCCACCGCCACGTTGCAGACGCTCCCCGCCGACGTGCGTGGAGGAAGAGGAGGAGGCAGAAGAGGAGACGGAAGAGGAGACGATGTCGAAGGTGACGATTACGGGCTGAGCTGGGTGATTCCAGCGTCGGTGGAGGCCCCTGCGGGGGTGGTAACTCCCGCCGACAGGCGCGCGCTCGCGCGAGACGCTGACCCCGCGACGTCGGCCCCCCCAACCACATTCGGCATGCTCGGCCGGATCGCGCCGTGGAAGGGGCAGGATCTGTTCCTGCGCGCGTTCGCCGCGGCCTTTCCCACCGGCGCAGAGCGGGCCGTCGTGGTGGGCGCGGCGATGTTCGGGGAGGAGAGCTACGAGCGTGAGCTGCGCGTGCTCGCGCAGGGCCTCGGCATCGCCGAGCGGGTCGAGTTTCGCGGCTTTCGCGAGGACGTCTGGCCCGAGCTCGGGCGTATGGACGTGCTCGTCCACGCCTCCCTGATCCCCGAGCCCTTCGGCACGGTCGTGCTCGAGGGGATGGCGGCCGGCCTGGCGGTGATCGCGGCCGACGAGGGCGGCCCGGCGAGCGTGATCGTCGACGGTCAGACCGGGCGTCTGTTTCGCAGCCGCGGACTGGACTCGCTCGCCGCGGCGATGCTGGCGTTGCGCGACGATCCCCGCGAGCGCGAGCGCCTCGGCGCGGCCGCCCAGGGCGCCGTCGCTGAGTACCATCCGGACGCGGTGGCACGGCGGCTCGAGCGAGTTTACGAGTGCGTCCTGAAGGAGCGCGCGCAGCCGCGATCACAGCCTCATCACAACCTCGCTCAAGGTTCTCGAACGTGATGTCGATCCAGCTCACGCGACCTGCTGCATTGTCCTCGGCTTCCACACGAAAGCGTGATCGAACACATGCCCCCTCATCTTCGCCTGCGCGCGCGCCGGATCTCGCCTCCGGGCCTCGCCGCCCTCGCGGTCGGGCTCTGCCTCCTCTCCCCCGCTACGGCGGGCGCGCACGCCAGGGCCGATCTGAGATCAGACGTCAGCGAAGCATCCGCCACCGGTTCGCTCCCAGTATCGACAACCGAACCGCCGGCCGGCAGTGAAGCGCCCGCCGGCACGGGTGCCTCCACCGAATCGAGCGCCACCGCTACGCCCGCCACCGAATCGAATGCCGGCACGCGCGCTGAAGAACGGCGCTTGCGTGGCGAAGAACGGCGCGCGCGCCGCGCGGCTCGAGCGCAAACGCAGTGCAGCGTCAGCCTGGAAGCGACGCCGCCGACGATCGCGGCCGGAGCGCCACTCACCCTCACCGGCACGCTGAGCTGCCCCGAAGCCGGGAGCTCGGCCGACCAGACCGCGGCAGCGGACCTGGCCACGGTGGCCGGGCAGAGCGTCACCCTTTACCAGAAGGTCGCCCACACACCGGGATTCAGCATGCTCGCCATCGCGAGCACCGAAGCCAACGGCACGTTCCGGTTCACACCGTCCGGGGTTGAAGTCAACAGCGTCTTCTACGTCCGCGCCGGTGGCGCCAAGAGCGCTCGCGTGAGCGTCAAGGTGACGCCCAAGGTCACGATCGAAGCTCCCACCGCCGGCACGCAGCTCTTCGTCGGCGCCGCCCACGCGGCGAGCGACGGCGCGGCGGACAGCGGCACGGTGACGTTCACCGGCAAGGTCAGCCCGGCCGACGCGGGCGCGACCGTCGCGCTGCAGCGCGAGTACGCCGGAGAATCGTGGCATCACATCGGCACCGGGCTCCTCGACGCCGAAGGCGGCTACTCGATCGAGCACACCTTCTTCAGAGCCGGCCAAGCAACCGTCCGGGTGGTGGTGCATTCCCACGGCCTGTACATGAACAGCGCCTCGACGCCCGCCACCTACCAGATCTCGCGCAGGAGCCGCAGTAGACAGATCACGATCCAGGGCTCGACCGATCCGATCGCCTATGGCCTACCGGTGACGATCAGCGGAACCGTCGCGGGAGTGGCCGGTCAGCCGGTCACGCTGCTGGCGCAGACGCCGGAAGGCAAATTTGCCCCTCTCGCAACGGGCGTGACAGGCTCAGGCGGCGAATACTCCTTCGTCGTCTCGCCGCTGCAAAGCACGCGCTATCTCGTGACGAGCGCTACCGCCAGCTCCGCGGATCTCGCGGAGGGCGTCACCTACGCTCTCACCCCGACTCCCTCCGCCACGACCGTCCCGCCCGGCGAGCCAATCACCTTCACGGGCACCGCAATCCCCGCGCACGAAGGCCAGCCCGTCGAGCTCGAACGGCAGTACGCCTCGGGGCTCGGCTACCACGTGATCGCCACCGGCACCGTGTCGTCGAGCTCGACGTACTCGATCGCGCACACGTTCGCCGACGCCGGCGCCGAGACCTTGCGGATCAGGGTGCCGGGCGACAGTGGCGCGATCCAGGGCCTCGTAAGCGAAGCCTTCAAGCTCGAAATAACCCCCACCGCGTAGCACGCCCGGCGGAGCCGATGGCCCCTGCTAGGGTGCCTGAGTTAGATGCCCCGGCAGGCCGACTCGCCGCCATCGCCACCGTCACCCGCGAGGCCGAAAGTGATCTACGTGATGGGCGCCGGGCGCAGCGGCAGCACGATCCTGGGTGTCGCGCTGGGCAATTGCGAGCAGTTCTTCTTCGCCGGCGAGCTCGACAAGTGGCTTGCCAGGTCGGGCGTTCCGCAGCTCGAGGATGCCGAGCGCCTCCGGTTCTGGAGCGCGGTTCGCGGGCAGGTAGACGGCGCCGAGGAGCTCTTTGGCTATGCCGCACAGCGCTGCCTGGAGCGCTCCTCGGCGCTGTTTCGGATCCGCGAGTGGCCCAATCGGGGCCGCCTGCGCGGGCCCTACAGACGGGTTTCGGAGAATGTATACCGCGCGGTCGCCGGTGAGGCGGGGGCGGCGTGCGTGATCGACACCTCCCATTACCCCCTGCGCGCTCGCGAGCTGCGGGAGCTGCGCGGGGTCGACCTGTATCTATTGTTCCTCGTCAGAGATCCGCAGAGCGTGGTCGCCTCGCTCGAGCGCCGGGACGTGGTGGAGCGCAGGTTCAATGCGCCCACCGCCAACGCGTATCTGTGGCTGACCTATCTGGTCTCGCTGTTCGTGTTCCTGCACCACCGGCGCGATCGACGTCTGTTCGTGCGTCACGAGGAGCTCATCGCCGAACCCGAGACGGTATTGCGCCGGATTCTCGCGCTCGTCGGATCGCCCGCGCCGATCCCCGACCTCGCGAGGTTGCGGACGGGCCTCGCGTTCCAGGGCAACCGGCTGCTCCGCTCCGAGGAGCTCGCGCTCGAGCAACGGGCGCAGCGGCCGGCTCGATCCTCACGCCTGACCGCGCTGGTTCAGTTGCCGTGGACGGTGTTGTTCTCGCGCCTGCGGGCTGCCGCCGAGCCGGGTGAGCCCTGATCCGTCGCACCCCGATCGGGCTATCGTTGCCCGTCGTATGACTGAGCGCGATCGATCCGCCGCGACCACCTTCTCGTCCGGTTCGTCCCCCCCCAGCTCGGTGCTGATGATCGTACCGCGGTGGACGCGCGATGGCGGCGTGTCAACCCACGTGCAGAGCAGCGCGGCGATCCTGGCGCGGCACGGCCTGGACGTGCGCGTGCTGGCCGCACGGATCGAGTCGACCGACGAGCTCCCCGGCGTGACGCTGTATCGGTGCCCCGACCTGTTCAACGCCGACGCGCCGATGAGCGCACGCATCGGCGCTGCCCTGGCCTTCGCCCCGGAGGTGATTCACCTTCACCAGGTCGACCTTCCAGACGTCGTCCGGGCGATGCGAGCGAGCGCGCCGGTCCTCGTCAGCGCTCACAACTACGTTGCCTGCGCGGCCGGCGTTCACTACTTCCGTCCGGGCCAGGAATGCACGCGCGCCCACGGGCCGGGATGCGTCGCGAACATGCTCGTCCGCGGCTGCGCGCACGTGCGCAATCCCAAATCGCTGCCCACGCGCTACAGGAACGCCTCCAACGGACTCGCGGCGCTCAGAAGCGCGGACCTGGTCGTCTCCTACTCCAGCGCGGTGGATCGGCATCTCGCGCAAAACGCTCTGACCGCGCGTCGCCTTGTCCCCCTGCCCGTGACGATCGTCCCGAAGTCCGGCGCCGGCCACGCCACTCGGCGGCGGGTCGTGTTCGCGGGCCGCGTGGTGCGCCCGAAGGGGGTCGCCGTCCTGATTCGCGCGGCCCGTGAGGTCGACGCCGAGTTTGTCATCTGCGGAGACGGCCGCCTGCTGGAGCCGATGCGCGATCTGGCACGGCGCACCGGCGTGCAGGATCGCGTCTCGTTCACCGGCTGGCTCAGCCCCGATCGGCTCGCGCAGGAGCTCGCGGACGCTTCCGTGGTTGCGATGCCGTCACTGTGGCCCGAGCCGTTCGGGCTCGTCGGAATCGAGGCCCTCGCCGCTGGCCGGCCGGTGATCGCCAGCGCGACCGGCGGGGTCGGCGATTGGCTCGAGCACGGCGTCAGCGGCCTGTGCGTCAAGCCGGGCGATGTCGGCGAGCTGGCACGAGCGCTCAACGAGCTACTTGCCGACCCGCAGCGACAGCATGCGATGGGGGCAGCAGGCCGGGAGGCGGTCAACAGGCGCTTCTCGCCTGAGCGCCATCTCGCCGGGGTCCTCGAGGCCTACGGCGAGGCCCGCTCGCGGTGGCAGCAATCCCGCCGGCAAGCCACCGACGGCGACCCGGTCCCCAGTCCCAGCAGCCAGCAGCCTCGGCTCAGCCGCTGAAGATCTTGCCGCGGTAGGCGGCGTCGATCGCCTCCGTGAGCGAGGCCAGATCTCCTGTAGGCAGAACCAGGCCGTTGATGCCCGGATCGACGAGGTCCTTCATGCCGGTGTCCTCGGTGACTAGCACGGGCACCCCGCACGCCAATGCCTCGACGGGGGCGTAGGCAAACCCGTCCTCGTACGTGGGGTGCGCGCACAGCCGCGCGCCACGCAGATGGGGCAGCGGATCGCCGGGACCGATCTCGATGCGCGGGTCCCGCGCACATGCACGTTCCAGAAAGCGGCGCATGCCCCGCGAGCTCCATCCACCGACGAGCACGAGTCGCAGGTCGCGGTGGGGCAGGCGGCGCAGCGCATCGACGAGCAGTGGCACGCCCTTGGCCACGCACAGGCGCCCGACGAACACGACGTCGAAGGTGTCACTGCCGTTGGGCGTCGGGGCGAGCGCCGGCGCGTAACGAGGGTCGGGCGTAAACGGAAACAGCGACAGCACCTCCTCGCGGCAGCCCTCTTCGACGAACGACTCCCAGGTGTAGCGGGAGGCGACGTAGATCCGGTCCGCCCGCGCGTACTCCGCGAGGTTGCGCCGGAGCAGGCGCGTGGCCCACGAGCCCTCCAGCGGATATTGGCGGTGCGCCCGATCGTGCTGACGGATTACGCGCCGCAGGTGGGAGTTGGCCGAGAGCAGCGAGATCGAGTCGTAGTTCGCCCGTCGCGCCGCCTCAAACTGTTTCAGCGCCTGGCCGTTGAACGCGATCAGGTGCTCGGCGGCCGGCAGCCGGGGCGCCGCGTAGCCGTCGAACGCGACGCTCTGGCGCAGGTTGCTCCAGGCGGGGGAGAATCGCGTCAACGGGCGCAGTGAGGCGGCGAGCCCGCTCACCTGCAGTTCGTGGCGCAGCGGGGACGCCGCCGCCGGAGAGGGACGCTGGTCCTGATTAGCCACTCCGCACATGCAGATCGCCGGCGGCCCGCGACGATCGAGCGCGTCGGCGAGCTCCTGCAGATGGCGCCCGAGGCCGCCCGCGCCGAACGGCGCGGGACACGAGACGACCACCTGCCCGGGCGGCAAGACCTGCTCCTGGGCGGCAAGACGGTCAGTCGATCCCGTCATATCCCCACAGGCTCACCAAATCGCGGTCGAGGTGCTCGCTGAGGGCCACCACCTCGTCCTTGAAACGGCGGCGCAGGTCGAGCATCACCCGCTCGTCGGCGCGCTGCGGCTTGCCGTATACGACACGTCGCTGGGTCAGCCGCAACAGATCTCGACGCATCCTCCGAGACGTGAGCGACTTCACGCTCGCCTTTACGCCGCGTGACACCGGCCCCCGGCCGATGTACACCGAACGCACCATCTCGTGGAGCTTGGGCGAGCGCACCTCATAGGAGGGGTTGGCCTCCGTCACGGCGATCGGCCGGGAAGCGTCCACTTCGAGGAAATTCAGGACCTTCCGTACGGTCGCCTCGTTCTCACGCCGGTAATCCTCGTAGATCAGCACCAGGATCCGCTCGCGCGGAAACATCATTTCGTAATTACGCAACTGCTCTACATACCTCACATGATCGGAATAAAGCAGCTCGTGCGGGCGATGGGAGTGGCGCGGTATGCGCTTGCCTTGTCGCCTGTCGCGCTCCAGCGAGATCGCCTTACCGAAATCCTTCTCCACCTCGACGTGATTGCGCAGGCATTGCAGGTGAAACGAGCGCAGAAAGCTCGCCGGCTCGCGCAGAATCGCGATGATCCGCGCGTCGGGCTGAGCCTCGGCGATTCGCCCGGCGGCCTGCGCGGACATCAGATACGCCGGTGAATTCTCACCGACGCGCTGGTCGGAGCGCGCGCCCTCGAACAGTGAAAGATACTGCTCGAGCGTTTCCGGGCTCTCAAGCGCCAAGTGCTTTTTTTTGGGAGAACGCAGCTCCTGTGAGAAGTACCACGTCTCTTTCACCTCGGGCATGTAGATCTGCGGGTGGCGTTTCAGCATTTCATACATAGCCGAGGTGCCACACTTGTGATGTCCGACGAGGAAGAATTCGGGAACTCTCGACCCCTGAGCGCTCGCGACCGCGGCTGCGTCAGTCGAGGGCATCGTAGCCCCACAGGCTAACAAGGTCGCGACCCAGGTAATCGCTGAGAGCGACCACCTCCTCCTTGAAGCGACGGCGCAGATCGAGCATCAGATCCTCCTCCGCCGGGCGCGGCTCGGCGAACACGACCCGCCGGCGGGTTACGCGCAGAGCCTCGCGGCGCAGCCGCCTCGAGGTGATCAGCTTCAGGCCGGCCTTGGCGGTACGCGAGGCGGGACCTGTGCCCACCGATACCGAGTGCACCAGCTCGTGCAATCTCGGCGAGCGCACCCGGACGGAGGGGTTGGCCTGCACCGTCTCGATCGCGGTGAGATCTTTCACCCCGAGATGATCCAGCACCGCACGCACGGTCGCCTCGTTGTCAGATCGAAAGTCGTCATATATGAGCACGAGCACCCGCTCGGCCCCAAACGCCGCGTGGTAGCGTCGCAGCTGCTCGACGTAGCGCACGATGTCCGCGTACAACAGGTCTCGCGGCTGGGCGGAGCGAGCGGGAACGCGCCTGCCCGCGCGCCTGTCGTCTTCCAGGGCGAGCGCCCTGCGCAGATCGTTCTCGGTCTCCACGTTGGTCTGCACGAACTGCAGGTGCAGCGAGCGCAGAAAGCTCGCCGGCTCGCGCAGCAGAACGATAATTCGTGCGTCCGGGGCCACCTCGGCGATCCGTTGCGCGGCTGTGTGAGATCTGAGGTATGAGGGCGTCGCCTCGCCGGCGCGCTGGTCCGGGCCTGCGCCGGCGAACAACGACAGGTAGCCCTCGAGTGCCTGCGTTTGTGTGAGCGACTCCGGCTCGCCTCGGCCCGGTCGAGTCCGCCGCAGCTCGGGCGCGAAGAACCACGTCTCCTTGACATCCGGCATGTAGATCCGGGGGTGGCGTCGCAGCATCTCAAACAGCGCGCTGGTGCCGCACTTGGGATGGCCGACGACGAAGAAGTCCGGAACTCGGGCTCGCCGCGCGTTCGCCGTCGCCCCTGACCCGGCCACGACCCTGGTCCCAGCTTCAGCCCGGGGCGATGTCCCAGCCGCCACGTCAGCCCAGGCGGTCATAGCCCCACAGACCCACGAGGTCGCGATCCAGATACTCGCCCAGCGCCACGACCTCTCCCGCAAAGCGCCGGCGCAGCTCGGCCATCACGCGCTCGTCCGGCGCCGGCGCGCTGCCGTAGACGACGTTGCGCTGGAATTTGCGCACGACCTCGCGCTGCGCCCGCTCCGGCGTGAGCGCCTTGAACGTCAACTTCACGGCGCGCGAGAGCGGTCCGCGTCCGGCCCGCAACGCACGCACGCGTCGATCGAGCGCCAGTGAGCGCGCGGCGATCGTGGGATTGGCGTCGACCGGCTCGATCGGCACGGCAGGATCGACGCCGAGGAAGCGCAGCACGGTACGTACCGTGCCCTCGTTGTCGGCACGAAAATCGTCGTAGATCAACACCAGCACCTGCTCGGGCGCGAACACCTCGCGATAGCGGCGCAACTGCTCCACGTAGCGCACGCGATCGGAGTACTGCAGCGCACGGGCCCCCTCGCGTGCCGCGCGCCCCTCGCTCGCGATCGCACGGCCGAGATCGGGCTCGCTCTGGACGTGGTCGCGCAACATCTGCAGATGTAGCGAGCGCAGGAAGCCGGCGGGCTCGCGCAGAATCGCGATGATCCGCGCGTCGGGCTGCACCTCGGCGATCAGCCGCGCGGCCCCGGAGGACCATAGATACGAAGGCGAGGCCTCGCCGGCGAGCTGGTCGGGTCGGGCCGCGGCGAACAGCGCCAGGTACTCCGCGTATGTCTGCGGACGGGTGTCCAGGTATGTACGTGGCCGGGCGTTGGGCGGCGCGGGCCGTGCCTGCATCCGGCGGGACTGGACGATGCCGAAGAACTCGGGCTCCTTCATCTCCGGCATGAAGAGCTGCGGATGCCGTCGGAGCATCTCGTACAAGGCCGTCGTGCCGCACTTGTGGTGGCCGACGATGAAGAAGTCGGGCACCCGCCCGTGCACGGATCCAACCTCGGCGCGCGTGGATGGATCAGCGCTCACCATCGCCATAGCCCCACAGGCCGACGAGATCGCGATCCAGATACTCGCCCAGCGCCACGACCTCTCCCGCAAAGCGCCGGCGCAGCTCGCCGGTCAGCTCCTCGTCGACCACGTCGGGAGCGCTGTAGAGGAGATTGCGCCGCATCGCTCCGAGCGCCCGGCGGCGCGCCTCTATGGGCGTCAGCGCGGTGACGGCCGACTTGACGCCACGCGACACGGGCCCCCGCCCCACGGCGAGGGTGTGCACCAGTTCGTGCGCCGCGCGCGAGCGCGGGCGCACGGTCGGATTGGCCTCGAGCGCCCGTACCGGCGCGCTGTCGTCCACGCCCAGGAAGCGCAGCACGGTGCGCACCGTGCCCTCGTTGTCGGCGCGAAAATCGTCGTAGATCAGCACCAGCACCTGCTCGGGCGCGAACACGTCGTGATAGCGGCGCAGCTGCTCCACGTAGCGCACGTGCTCGGAGTACTGCAGCAGCTGCGGCCAGTAGGAATGACGTGCGATATGCCTGCCCGCGCGTCTTTGCTCTTCGAGCGCGAGCGCCCGGCGCAGGTCGCCCTCGGTCTCGATGTGCGCTTCGACGAACTGCAGGTGCAGCGAGCGCAGAAAGCTCGCCGGCTCGCGCAGGATCGCGATGATCCGCGCGTCGGGCTGGGCCTCGGCGATCATGCCCGCGGCAGCCCGCGACCAGAGGTAGGTGGTCGACGCCTCCCCCGCCAGCTGCCCCGGGCCGGCCGGCGCGAACAGCGACATATAGAGCTCGAACGTCTCCGGAATCGCAAACGGCTTGCGCGGCGGTGGTCGGTGGCGCAGCTCGGGCGAGAAGTACCACGGCTCCTTCTCCTCGCTCATGAAGATCTGGGGATGACGCCTGAGCATCTCGTACAGCGCCGTTGTGCCGCTCTTGGGGTGCCCGGCGATGAAGAAGTCGGGAACCCTCCCGCCCGAGTCGGGAGCCCTCCCCCCCGGCTCAGACGTGGTGGACACGGATGCGCGAGCCGATGCGCTCAAGACAGCGAGCCGCCGGGCGCGCCGATGGCGAGCTTGGAGGCGGAGCGGTAGTAGTGATTGTGCTGCTGCAGCAGATCGACCGTGTCGAATGCCGCGAGCTTGCCGTCGATGACGATCATCACGCGATCGCAGATGTCGAGCGTCGACATGCGGTGCGCGACGATGAACAGCGTCAGTTCATGCTTGATCCCGGTCAGCGACTCTCCGATCAGCGTCTCCGAGTGTGGGTCGAGCGCGCTCGTGGGCTCGTCGAGCACGAGCACCTCGGGGCGCGCGGCGAGCGCACGGGCGAGGCAGATGCGCTGCTGCTGACCGCCGGAGACCGCGTCCGCGCGGGGCCCGACGACGGTCTCGTAGCCGTCTGCCCAGCCGACGATGTCCTCGTGGATGCGCGCGAGCCGCGCGGCCCACTGCACCGCCTCGTCGTCGATCTCGCGGAAGTAGCGGATGTTGTCCGCGACGGAGGCATGGAGCAGACGGGGTTCCTGGGGTACGTAGGCCACCCGCGCGTGCCAGTCCTGCTGGGAGAACTCCTGTGCGGGGGTACCGTTGATCAGATAGCGACCGTCGTCGGGCGAGCGCAACCGCAGCAGCATCTGGACGAGCGTCGACTTGCCGGCGCCGGACGGTCCGATCACGCCGACGACCTCCCCCCCGCCCACCTCGAAGCTGATCTCCGACAGCACCGGCCGCCCGGGGCGGTAGGAATAGCTCACGTCCTCGAAAGCGAGCGTCGCGACCCTCGGCAGCGCCAGCGCGCCCGCGACCGGGATGCTCTCGCGATAGCGCCGCTCGGCCTCCTGCGTGCGCTCGATGAACGGCATCGCCTGCGCGAGCCCCTGGTAGGCGCTCTGCACGCTCTGGCCGTTGGTGCTGGCGCGAATCAGGATCAGGACGACCGCTCCGAGCGAGCCCGCGTGACCCTTACCGACCAGGTACAGGGCCCACAACCCGGCGACGAACAGCAGATACATCAGGCACTGGTAAAGGTTCGCGACCAGTTTGAGCAGCATCTGGGTGCTGAAGAAATGCCTGCGGGCGGTCTCGACGAAACCGTCGATCTGACTGCGCTGAGCGGCGCCCGCACCGAACACCTGCGTCTCCTCGGCGACCCTGATCGACTCAGCGATACCGGCCGCGTACTGGACCTGGGCCTGCGAGAGAGCTCGTGCTCGGCGGACACCGATTCCCCGCAGCGGGCGCAACAGCCCGAACATCCCCACCGCGACGACCAGGACGATCGCGGCGGCGAGGACGTTGAGCGCGAACGCGGAGATCACGAGCACGCTCAGGGTGAACGAGGATGTGATCAGGGCGGTCAGGTTCATCACGCCGTTGGTCGCCTGCATCACCTGACTGGTCATCGTCTCCTGCAGCTGCCCCTCCCGGTCGCGGGACTGCAGGTCCCAGGAGGCGCGGGTGAACGAGTGGAACAGCCGCGTGCGCAATCCCGCCTGCACGTCCGCGGCGATCCGCGCCGGCAGGATCGAGAGCGGGAACTGCAGCAGCAGACGAACGGTGGCGAACACGAAAGCGATCGCGATCAGCGTGCCGGCGGACGCATCGAGGTGAATCAGCGAAAGGTGCGTGTGGGGGTGGCTGGCTCCCGTGATCACAGCCGCCAGGAGGGCGATTGCGGCGAGCGTCGCCGCTTCGGCGAACCCGGAGAGGATCGAGGTGATCACGAGCGCCACCACCAGCTTGCGCCGCTCGCCGATCAGCAGGTTCAGCTGTCGCGTCATACCGTCACCGCGCCCTCGCGCGAGCTCTTCCTCATCGCCACGCGGCCGGGACCGGCGAACCAGAAGGCGATGACTCCCGGCACGAACCACAGATAGGCCCCGGCCGGCGTCACCGCGAGCGTCGTTCCGGCAAACCCCTGGATCGCGAGCGCGATGAAGGTCGTGAGTACCGCCACCAGATAGATACGCAGCTCGGGGTCCGCGATGCGCCTCAGGCCGGCGACCCCGAGCAGCATCACGTTCAGCGACAGACCTACCCACAGGAGCAGCCCGGGGGTCCCCAGTTCGACCACCAGGAGGTTGTATGCCGATCCCCCGTTGACCGTTTCTTCAGCGATCGTCACCTTTTCGTGCCCACCGAAACCAGACGCCGACCCGGCGACTCCGAGCCCGAGGCCAAAGGGGGCGTCCAAGATATCTCGTGGGATTTCGCTGAGACGCTTTTCCTTGGCGTCGCCGCCTTTTTCACTGCCCGGTTCGATGCTCGCGACGCTTTCCTGGCGGGCGAAGATCGAGCTGCCGTCGGCTGCGACAAGCGCGAACCCGACCCCGCCGGCAAGGATCATGATCGCCGCGAGCACCGCGAGCGGGCGGCCCACCCGCAGCCCGGCGAGCACCGATAGCGCGGCGAACAGAGCAAGCGTCACCACCGCGATGATGATCGACGTTCGCGAGGCAGATGTAGCGATTCCGAGCACGGCGCCCATACAGCACAGGAGCACGAGCCATCTTCGCCGCGTCCGTCCGGCCGCGAGCAGCGCCAGCAGGCCGGGAAGGGCGAGCGTGCCCACGCCGCCGCCGAAGCCGCTGTCCGAGCCGAGCGCCGGCGGCCGGGGATGCACGACGCCTTCGACCGCGTATGTGCGTCCCGTCACGCCGCGGCCGTTGCCCTTGATCCGTTCGCCATAGCCGGGGCCCCAGCTGGCCAGCTGGCCCGGGCTCAGTCGTGCCTGATATGCCCCCACAACCCCGTTGGCCAGGGCGATCACGCCGAGCAGCAGAAACAGCTGTCGGAAGCGCTGCTTGCTGCGCATGATCAGATATCCGAAGAAGAACAGCGGGACGAACTCGAGCGCCTGGCGGTAGCCGCCGATCACCTTCAACACCCCGTTGGTGTGCGGATTGAGCGCCTCGACCAGCACGACCGCGACGAACGCCAGCACCCAGCCCGACAGCGGAGGCATGCTCACGCGTTCCCGTTTGAGCTGCCGGTGCATGAGCATGCCGAGGCCGATCGCGAGGATCAGCACATCGCGAACGCCCGAGGCCAATTTGCTGGCGCTCTCGAGCTTGACCGGACCGTCCAGCAGGCCCAGGTAGAGGGTGAGCAACGTGAGCGTGATCGCGTAGCGTGTGCTGAGCATCAGCGCGAACACCGCCACGACTCCGGCCAGGATCCCGACCACCAACACCAAGCTCGCCACGCTCGGCCGGGGCATCTCGATGCTGATCGCGAGCGCGAGGACCAGCGTGCCCAGCACGCCGGCGCCCAGCAGCAGACGCTCGCGCACACGCCGGCCGAGCGCGCTTGGATAATCCCCACCGACGCGCCCGGCCAGCTGCGGTCGGGGGGTGCTCATCGGCCGATCAGATTGCTCAATCCGCGCTTCTGCCGCCCGCCGTCGGCGTAGACGCCGTACTTCCTGATGTCCCCCTGCGAGACGGCGTTCGCCACGACCCCCAGCACCGGCGCGCTCGGCGTGCGCTGAAGCAACTGGACCAGACGCTCGGCGGAGCTCGCACGTGTGTGCCCGACGCGCGCGACGATCACGATCCCGTCCACCGCCGCGAGCAGCGGCAGGACATCGCTCACCTGCAGCGGCGAGGGCGCATCGAGCAGCACGTGGTCGAAGTCGTTTGCAAGCGAGCGCACCAGCTCGCCGGCCGCCGGATGGCCGAGCAGGGCGGGCGGGTTGGCGACTTTCGTCCCTCCCGCCAGCAGGGAGACGGACCCCGCGGAGGCGACCACGGTGGCCGTGCTGCCGGCCGGGGCCGTGACCGAGGCCGGGGCTGCGGCCGGGATCGAAGCCGGTACCGGTACCGGGATCGGAGGCGGGGACGAGGGCGAGGGCGAGGGCGTGGACGAGCCGACGGCCGCCTCCGGACGCACGAGGCTGACGGATTGCAGCGCCTGCTCGAGCGGGACCATCCCCGTGAGCACGTCCGCGAGCCCATGCGATCCGCTGACGTTCAGGAGCCTGCTCTGCACGGGCCTGCGAAAGTCTGCCTCGACGACCGCCACCCGCTCACCGGCTTCGCCCCAGGCGAGGGCGAGGGCGGCGACGAGCGTCGACTTGCCGTCGCCGGGATCGGCACTCACGCAGAGGATCGTGCGGGGGCCACGCCCTCCGCCGTTATCGGCCGCCCCATTACCGGCAACTGCCGCGCCGTTCCCGGCCACGTTGTTTCCAACCTGGAGCGTCGTCTGCAGACGCCACAGAGCCTCACGCAGGACATAGGCGGGCGTGGGATGCCCGTCGCGGTTGACCAGCAGCGGGCGCCTGACCGCGCGCAGCGCCGTCAGGACCTGTGTCCGGAAGATCTCTTCGATCGCGCCCAGCGAACGCATCCGGCGATCCAGCCGGTCGAGCCCGTAGGCGCCGAACGCGGCCAGCAGCAGGCCGATCGCAAAGCCGAACAGAGCGTTGCTCCTGGGGTGGGGAGAGAGCAGGATCGAGTTGTTCGGCTTGGCCGGATTGACCTGCGCCACCTCGGCGATCGCCAGGTCCGATTCCAGCTGATTGATCTTGGTGCTGAGCGTGGCCGACTGAATCGTGGCCGTCGTGTTCGCCGCGCCGCTTTTGACCGTGGCCTTGCCCTTGGACGGGGACGTACCCGTGCTCGCGGGTGGGATCTGACTGGCTTCGAGCCTGTGGATCTGTCTGCGGGCGAGCGCGATCGCGGTCTCGACCTGCGCGCGGTAGTGGGCGTTCTGGCGTTTGACGTAGGCCTGCGCGGTCGTGTTGACGAGCAGCGCCGCGCCGCGCGCGCTGGGCGCTTCGCCGTTGATGACGATGAATTCGCTCTTTTCCGTCGCCGTCGCCTTCGTCTTCCCCTTCAACGCCGTGCGCACGGCGTGGCTCCTGCGTTCGCGACGCAGTCGCGCTCGAACCGCTTCCCTGATGATGTTCGAGTTGATCAGCGCGGCCTGCGTGGCCGGGTTGGGCGGGGTGGCCCGCTTGGCGCCGTTGCCGCCGGCGCCGATCTGCGCCTGTTCTTCGTTGCCGTTGCCGAGATAGACCTGCGTCGTGGCCGAGTAGACCGAGGGCTGATGCTTGTAGTAGAGGTAGCTCCCAAGGCCGACCAGAACCGCGATCGCGAGGATCAGCCACTTGCGCTTCCACAGCGGAGCAAAGATGGCGGTGGCGTCGGTGGTCTCGTTCATCGGCTTGAGGATCCGTCCAAGGCCGCTGCGGCCGTCGCCAAGCATAAGTTGGCGCGTAAGTGAGCGCTAAAGACTACTAGCGTGCAGGCGCGGTCGACAGGTCAGCCGGCTGGGGTTAAACCTCCGGCTCCGCGTCCGCGTGCCCAACGTTACCGGACCCCGCGCTCGCGGGCACTCGTACGGGCTCACTCTGTATGCGACGCGAGCGCCGATAGGTGCGCAGGCCATCGATGAGGCCCATCTGGGCGCCGGCAAACCGCTGCCAGCCAACGTTTCCGCGCGATCGCAGCGAGCTGGTCAATTGCACCATTCCGGGTGCCGAGCTCGTGCCGATCGCACAGGCCCAGATCAGGTGAAACCCTCCGCGCAGGGGGGGCAGGTGCACGAGCACGGCGAGCGTCTCGTTGTGTCGCGCGTCGCGCAGTTCACTGGAATTAAACATGCGTGAATCGTCGACGCGCGGCTGGGGATGATGGTCGACCGCGATCGCCGGGTCATAGACGACGCGATAACCGCAACGGCGCAGGGCAAGACACAGCGCCAGCTCCCAGTGGTGCTCGGTCCCCACACCTCGCAGCCGCTCGTCGAAGCGGATCTGGCGCAGCAACTCGCCCCTGACGCTGAGATTGACACCCTTGAGCACGTCGACGTCGCGCGCCTCGCCGACCCCCGCATGGTGGTTGCCGGTAACCCGCCCGAGCCAGTCGATCCTCCCCACCACCGGCTCGGACTCATCGATCAGCAAACCGGTTTTAAAAGAGGTGACCCAGTCGCGACCGCCCACCGCAGCGATCCGCGCATCGCCCGCGTACGTATCGACGATCCGCGCCAACCAGTCGGCGTGGGGCGCCGCGTCGTCGTCGGTCAGCGCGACCACCTCGCCGCCGCTGGCGTCCAGACCGGCGTTCATCGCGGCGACGACCCCGGGGCGGTGCACGAGCACGAGCCGTACCGCACGCCCGCGCGAGCGCACCACCTGGCGGCTGGCCGCATCGTCGCCGCGAACGACCACGATCGTCTCCTCCGCGGCGCGGGTCTGGCGATCGAGCGCGTCCAGGCAGCGCGCCAGGCTCTCCGGCCGGCGGTAGGTGGGGACGACCACCGATACGCGCATAGACGCATGCTTGCACGGCGTGAGGCTCCCAAGGTTCCCGAAGTTCACAGCGTGCATGCGAGGATGCCTCCGTGGAAGCGACTCGCAGGGCCAATCCGGAGATGGCTCAGAACGGACACGGGCGACGGTTGCTGGTGGTTAGTCACCCCGCCGTGGTCAACGTCAACCAGGAGGTCTACCGGGAGCTGGCCAGGCGGGGATGGAAGCTCGAGATCGTCGTGCCCAGCCGCTGGCGGCACTCCTACTCGCGGGCCGACATCGTTCCCCGCGCGCTGCCCGGACTGGAGGGCTCGCTGCGTCCCACGCGGGTCGCCTTTCCCGGCTACCCGCAGCGTCATCTCTACGTGACGAATCCCCGCGCGCTGTGCGCCCGCGCGCATCCCGACGTTGCCTTCGTGGAGGCCGAGCCATACTCGCTGGTCGCCACGCAGTGGAGCCTGGCGTTCGCTTCGCTCGGCGTGCCGTTCGGCGTGCAGTGCTACGAGAACATCGATCGCGAGTTGCCGCCGCCGATCCGGTGGCTGCGCGCGCGCGTCCTGCGCCGTGCGGCGTTCGTGGCCGCCCGCTCGGACAGCGCCGCCCGGCTGGCGCGCGCGTGGGGCGCCCGGGGAGAGGTGGGTTTCGCCCCCCCGGCGGTTCCCGGATGGGAGACGACGCCCCCGGCCGGCGAGCAAACGCCCCCCGGCACGTCGACGCAGCGAGCGGACAGTCCTCCGGCGGAGCGCGAGCAGCCGTTCAAGATCGGCTACGCGGGCCGGCTGGTGGCGAGCAAGGGACTGGTCGACCTGCTCGAGGCGGTTCGCACGCTGCCGGCGCCCGTCGAGCTGGTCTTGATCGGCAACGGAGAGCTGCGCGAGCAGCTCGAGCACCAGCCGATCCCGGGCTCGCGCGTACGCGTGCTGGACGGCCTCACCCACGAGCAGATGGCCCGCGGCTACGCGCAGCTCGACGTGCTCGTGCTGCCATCGCGCACGACACCGACGTGGAAGGAGCAGTTCGGCCGGACGATCGTCGAGGCCCTGTGGTGCGGCGTTCCGGTCGTGGGCTCGGACTCCGGCGAGATCCCCTGGCTGATCGAGCTGACCGGCGGTGGGCTCGTGTTCGCGGAGGGCGATCGCCGGGCGCTGGCCGCGCGGCTTACCGAACTGCGCGAGCACCCGGAGCTGCGGCGAGAGCTGGCGAGCCGCGGCCGCGCGAGCGTGCAGGAGCTGTTCTCGGTGCCGGCCGCCACCGATCCGCTCGAGCGGATGCTCGCGGGCGCGGCGGGCTCACGCTGAGGCGCGTCACGGCCGGCTCTCGCCGAGCTGCGCTCAGGGGCTCGAAGCTGCCGCCAGCCGCGTGTAGAGCTCGCGATACTCGGAGACCATCCGCTGCGTGCCGAACGCGAGCGCGGACCGGCACGCCGCCTCCCCCAGGCGCCTGCGCAGCGCCGGGTCCGCGGCGAGCTGCTCCAGACGCTGCGCGATCGCACGCGGGTCTCGATCGATCAGGAACCCGTTCTCCCCGTCGACGACGAGCTCGCGTACGCCGTTGACCGCAGTCGCCAGGATCGGCAGGCCGCTCGCGGCCGCCTCGTAGCTCACCAGCGAGAAGCTCTCGTAGTCGGTCGGCAGCACGAAGGCGTCCGCAAGCCCGTACACGACCTCGACCTCGCGCGTGACCCCCAGCCAGTGCACCCGCCTCCCCGCGTCCAGAGCCTCGGCCAACTCGCGGTAGCGCCGCTCGTCTCCCCCACCCGCCACGACCAGCTCCCAGCCCGGGGCCGGCGCCAGCGCGCGGATCAGCGACTCGAGGCCCTTGCGCTCCCACTCGCTCGCCACGAACGCCGCCACGAGCCGCCCCCGCGGAATTTGCAACGCCGCGCGCAACTCGCGCGCCCGTTCGGCGTGCGCGCCGGGCGCGAAGCGTTCGGTATCGATCCCGTTGTGGATCGTCCTCACCCGCTCCGCCAGCGCCGGGTAGTGCTCGCGAATCTCGGCGGCCAGCCCGTCGGAGACGCACACGAACGTGGCGGTCTCGTTGCGTCGAAAGCACGCCCGCTCTCCGATCCGCTTCAACGCGCCGGCCAGCTTCGCGTGCGCGCGAAACGGCCACGTGGAGCGGCTGGGCGTGGGGGTCGCCACCTGGTGGCAGTAGTGCACGGCGATCACGTCGACCCGACCCAGGACGATCGCGCCCGTCGCCTGGACGATGCCACGACGGTGTCTGCGTAGCGCGAGCGAGCCCGCCAGCAGGAACCACGGGTAGGCGATCAGAAACGGACGGCTCGGCCCGCGCACGCGATGGAAGTCGACATTTGTACCCGCCGGGAGCTCGCACGTCCGCGCAATGACCGTGACCCGGTGACCCGACCGCACGAGCCCGGCGAGCAGATCGGACAGCTGACGCTCCATTCCCCGAACCGCGCCGATGTCGTGCGCGACGATCGTGACCTCGCACGCGGACGGAGCGCGCCGACTCTCGCCCATACTCCCGGCGGGGGACTGCTTCTCGGCGGCCGAGCTCACAACGCGATCCTCACATGTGGGCGACGCGACCGTTCGACGCTACACCTCTGCTCCGCCGGACGACCTCGTGAAGGTTGGCGAAGAACCGCGCGCGCATCGCGGCGTCGGTGAATTCGCGCATGAAGCTCTCCCGTCCGGCGCGACCGAGCTGACGGCGCCGGTCCGGGGAGACGAGCAGGGGCTCCAGCGCGTCCGCGAGCGCGGCGGGCTCGCCCGAGCGCGCGAGCAGCCCCGTGCGCCCGTGCTCGATGAACTCGCCCGGACCGCCGGAGTCGACCGCCACGACCGCCACCCCCCTGGACATGCCCTCGAGCAAAACGATGCCGAACGGCTCGGGGTCGGAGGCGTTGACGAGGATGTCGAGCTGTTGGATGTAGGGGTCGGCATCGGGGACCTGGCCGGTCAGGGTGACATCGCCGGCCAGACCCAGCTCGTCGATCAGCGCCGGCAACGAGCCGGCGTACTCTGGAGACAGGCCGTAGGAATCGCCGCCGACGATCACCAGGTGCATCCTGTGCCCGCGCTCGTGCAGCAGCGCCTGGGCTCTGAGCAGTCGGTCCTGACCCTTCCAAGGTTGCAGGCGGCCCACCAGGCCGACCACGGGCACGTCGGGTGGCAGTTGCAATGGCGCGCGCTGTGCCGCCTGCTCGCGTGAGCCGTCCCGCGGGACGGGCGCGCCGGCGCCGACGACGAACGTGCGGCGCGCCGGAAAGAGTCGCGCCTGCGCCCGCGCGGAGGCGCCGGAGTAACAGCCGATCGCCGCGGCGGGCAGCAGCGTGGCGGAACCGTCGAGCCAGCTGCGCCGGGGAATCGCCTGCTGCCACCACACCACGCGGTCGGCCATGCCGACGAGCAGGGCGGCCGGCGAGCCGTACAGCTGTGTTTTTGCGGCCCAGTTGAGAATCACATCCGGCCGGCGACGGCGAAAAACGCCCGCGAGGTGAAAGACGGATGTTACCCACCTGTGAATTTCACGCAGGCGCCCGGCGGCGATCACCTCGACGCGAAAGCCGGCGTCGCTGAGCGCCGCGGGCCAGGGACCGTCCCGAAAGAACACGAGCTCGAGCTCGTGCCCTTCCTCGCGCGCTCCGTCGAGCACCGCTTGGAGCATCGCCTCGGCGCCTCCGAGAGGCTCTCCCCACGGCACCGTTACGAGGACGCGCATGTGGGGTTCATATCAGCTCACGCCGGACCGAGTGTGGGATATTCTCGCCCGATGCCCGACGCGATGCTGCGAATTTTCGGTTGGAGGTTCCTGCTCGTCACCGGAGACCCGTGCGTTCTCGATCGGTGGTTGTGGTTACGAAAGCAGCTGCGAGCCGGCGCGGCGCGGACATTCGACGCCGGTTGCGGCAATGGTGGATTCAGCATCTATGCGGCACGTATCGGCAATCGGGTGGTGGCGGCGTCGTTTCAGTCGAGCGAGCAGGAAAGCGCCCGCCGGCGAGCCGATCTGCTGGGTGTCGACGGAATCGACTTTCGCGTGATCGACCTGCGCGACCTGAACGATCACCACGCCGCGCTCGGTCTGTTCGACCAGATCATCTGCCTGGAGACGATCGAGCACGTCAGCGACGACGAGGGCGTGGTCGGGTCGCTGGCCGCGCTACTCGCGCCCGAGGGCCGGATCATGCTGAGCACTCCGTTCGACCGTCACCGTCCTCTGTATACAGAGGACCCACACCCGAGCCCGGTCGAGGACGGATCGCACGTTCGTTACGGATATTCACAACAGCGCCTCAGACAGATCGTCGAAAGCGCCGGCCTGGAGGTCGAGGCCGGCAGCGAGAGCTTCATCAGCGGCGTCGTCTCACAGAAGCTGACCGACCTGATGCGGAGGCTGAGCGCCCGGATCGGGCTGTTTCCGGCCTGGGTCATCCTCTTGCCGCTGCGCGCGCTGGTGGTGCTCGACGAGCCGCTGAGCAGAGCTTTGCGATATCCGCATCTCAGCGTCGCGATCTGCGCCGTCAAGCGCAGGTAACGCCGATGCGCGCCGTCAGGCGCGTGTAACGCGGTGGTTTAACCGGTCTCGACCGGAAATGCCCATCGGATAGGGTGCCGGTCGATATGCCCACCCGTTCGCTGCGCATCGCATGGTTCGGGCCGGTCCCGGGCGGGGACGCCAGCGCCAGGGGGGTTGCGACGGAGCTCCTGCACGGCCTGGCCGAGCTCGGCCACCGGATCGACTGCTTCTTTCCGGCGGCCGGCCACGAGCTCCCCCCGGAGCTCGCCGAGCACGAGAACCTGACGTTCACCTGGGGCACGAGCTCCTGGCGGTGGAACCGGTGGTACAGCCGCACAAAGCTCGGAGCGTTCGCTACGGGCCTGCTCGCCCGAGCCCGCGCCTCGGTGGGGTTGCGGGCGGAGATCGTTCGCCGCCATCGGCGGGAGCCATACGACCTGATCTACCAGTTCTCCAACATCGAGACGCCCGCGGTGCCGCAGCGCCTGATCCGCTCGGTGCCGCTCGTGATCCACCCCGAGACCCATGTCGCCGGCGAGCTGCGCTGGCTGATCGCCGAGCGCCGGCTCGGTCTGCGCTGCCAGCCCGCCCACGTGCTGGCGGCGGTCGCCGCGATCATGTCCGTGCGCGCGCTCGTGCAACGGGTCGCGATCCGCCAGGCCCGGCTGGTCATCTGCATAAGCGGCGTATTTCGCGATCATCTGATTCACGACTACAGGGTTCCACGCGCCAGGACGCTCGTCGTCCCAAATCCGGTCAGGCTCGATCGATTCACCGCGGCCACGGGCCCGCCCGGCGAGCCCCCGCTGATTCTGGTGCTGGGCCGGATCTGCGTCCGCAAGGGCATCGAGGACGTGGTGGCCGTGGCGAGGACGCTGCTCGACCGGGGCGTCGATGCCCGCATCCGCGTGCTGGGCGCTCCGAGCCTGTGGTCGGACTACACGAAGCTGCTCGAGGACCTGCCGAACGAGAACGCCGAATACGCCGGGCCCGTTCCTGCGGCCGAGATCCCGGTGGAGCTCGCCCGCGGCGACGTCCTGTTGCAGGCGAGCAAGTACGAGCCGTTCGGCCTGACCGTGGCGGAGGCGCTGGCCGGTGGCGTGCCGGTCGTGGCGACCAGTGAGGTCGGCGCGATCGAGGGCGTGGATCGCTCCGTCCTGACCGAGGTCGGACCCGGCGACGTCGAGGGCATGGCGAGCGCGATCGCGGCGATGATCGAACGACTCGGAACAAACCCGGCCGCAACCAGGTCGCTGGCGCACGCCGAGGCAAGCAGGTTGTTTGCGACCGAGCTGGTGTGCGAGCGGATCTCGGTTGCGCTCGAAGGACTCGTCGACGGCCCACCGGTGAGAACTCGGAAGCACCTGGACGCGACGACTGCTTGAGCATCCCGGCACGGACTGCTAGTTTTGACCGTCATGCGGCGCACGCACCACAGGTGATCCGGTGCACATTCGCGGTCTCCGAGGGGCGATGCTCCCATGTTTGTTCCTGACGATCGGCGCCTTTACCGTTGCCGGCTGCGGCAGCGGTTCGACCGGCAATACAACGTCGTTATCGGACAAGGCGATCGAACGCGACGAACAGAGCGAAGAAGCGGCGGCGGACAAGCGCGAAGAAGCCGCGGAAACGGCGAAAACCCGCGAACTGCTCTCGGCGGTCGAATCCGGGAAGCGAGAAGAAACCGCGGAAGCCAGGGCCAGAAAGACCGAAGCGGTTGCGGCGGCCAAAGCCAAGAAGCGAGAACAGGCGGCGGAAGCCAGCGCCAAGAAGGATGAAGAAGCCGCGAAGGCAAATGCAAAAAAGCGTGAAGAAACTGTGAACGCGGAACTGAAGAAGGAGCAGGAAGCGCTATCCAAGGCCAAGCAGAAAGCCGCCGGCGAAAAGCAGCAGCCCTCGGCGGGATCGCAGGTGACGACCACCTCGACCGCGCCGCAGACGACGACGCCCACAACCTCGACACCGAATACTGTGGGTCGATGAGCGACCGGCGACCCGAGCGCAAGAGAGACGATCCCGCGCAGGCTCACAGGCCTCTGCGGACGGCCTGCCTGATCCTGCTCCTGGCAGCGTGCGTGCCGCCGCTCGCGGGCTGTGGAAGCAGCTCGACGCCAACCGCCGGCCAGGGAGCGGGATCGAGGGCGGAAACGCTCCCGGGCAGCGAAGAAACCTCCGAAGCCCAGGCTGCGAAACAGCGGGCTGCCTTAGCGAAGAAAAGCGAAGCGGCCGAAGCCGTGGAAATCAAGCAAAAACGGGAAACGGCTAAAAAGATCGCGCAGGCCGAAGCCACCGCCGCGGAGCAGAAACAGTCAGAAAAGGAAAAGCGACGCTCAGCGGGTCGCAGTAGCAAGGAACACACCAAGCAAAGCACGGGCACGCAGGGCGCGAAGCAGCCCAAGCAGACTGGCAAATCCTCGAGCAAAGCCGCCGAAGAAGCCGCCGAAGAAACTGCGCGCAAGCAGTTCGCCAAGGAAGAAGCGCAGGAACAGGCCGCCTTCAAGAAACGCGAACACGAAGAAGCCGCCGGGCGTTAGCGCCGGGCCGGAGCCGCCCTGCAGGTCGAGGACCGTGTCGCGCGCCTCGCGGGCGGGAGAGGATTTCTCTCAGACCGTCGCGCGGCCGCGTGACTCGCCGGCTTCGTGAGTCCTGGCTCCCGCGTGGGAGCGGGCTTCGCGCGCCCTGGAGCGCGCGAGGGCGGCCGAGATCGAGCTCACGTTATTGGTGTCCCGTTCGCGTGGGAGCGAGTCGTCTCTGCCTTCGGTGACTTCGATCACGTGTGCCGCGAGACGACGCTGGAAAGACTCGACCGAGAAGCGCTCGGCGTTTTCCACCGCGCGGGCAGGGCTGAAGTCGAGCCTGTCGAGCCCACGCATCGCCCGGGCAAATGAATCAACGTCGTTGTGGTCAGCCAGCAGGCCGGTCTGTCCCTCGAGCACGGTCTCCAGCGCTCCGCCGCCGGCGGCGGCGATCACCGGCCGTCCAGCCGCCTGCGCCTCGACGGCGGTGATGCCGAACTCCTCGACGCTCGGCACGACGACCGCGCGAGCGCTCGCGTACAGCTCGGCGAGCTGCTCGTCATCGGCGCGCCCGAGAAACTCCGCCTCCGGGTAGTACCTGCTGAGCGCCTCGTAGTTGGGCCCGGAGCCGACCACGCGAATCGGCATGTGGGCCTGGCGGGCCGCCTCCAAGGCCACGCTCACGCGCTTGTGGCGCACCAGCTCGGACACCACCAGCAGCGAGTCGCCGGGTTCTCCCTCGGCGAAGCGGTGGGTGTCCACCGGCGGATGCACGACCGCGGCGTCGCGGCCGTAACAGCGCTTGATCCGCTCGCGCCCGTACTCGGAGATTGCGATGTAGGCGTCGACCCGGCGGCTGGCCGACAGATCCCAGGCTCGTATCCGGCGCAGCTGTGATCGAAGCAGCGGGCGCAGCGCGCGCGAGACCTCATCCAGGCCGTATGACCGTTCGTCCCATGCGTAGCGAAAGGGCGTGTAGCAGTAACAGATGTGCATCGCGCCCTCCGGCTTGTGAACGCCGTGCGCGAAGGCGCTCGAGCTGCTGAGCAGCACGTCGGAGCCCGGCGGCTTCAGGCGTTCGGCGGCCCGCGGGTAGAGCGGCAGCAGGCGCCTGAAGTTGGACTGATCGGCGCCCAGACGCTGGAGCGAGGAGGTCGTGATCGAACGGCCGGCAAAACGCTGCCTGGTGCCCTGTTCGTCGTAGAGCAGTGTGAAGATCGGCGCGTCGGCGTACAGCTCGGCGATCGCCGCGAACGTGCGCTCGGCGCCACGCATCACCAGCAGATAGTCGTGAACCAGGCTGACGCGCCCGGCCTGCTCGGCCTGTGGTGAAGGAGGGGGGAGGATGGAGAGGTTATCCATGATTGCTCGTCACGGCGATCCCACAAGCCCAGCGCGACGCAACCTATCCCCGGGTGGCGCGGGAGTTGTAAAGAATTGGGGCAGCTCGATGTCCGGGAGCCGAGCGTAGGCGAGGTGACCTACCGGCACAGAGGGAGCCGGCACAAAAGCGACCGGGCCGCCCCATCCTCGGAGCGGCCCGGTCATTTGTTTACTTCACTGTGCCGCTGCCACACCCCGCGAGGCCCTGTGGGCGCCCCTGTGATGCGGAGGCGAATGCCTTACGGCATCGCATACGCGATCTATGCCGCGTACCCGATCACTACCATTCGATTTCCTTGGCGCCTTTTTCGGCTATTTTGACGACTTCTTTCGGGAGCGCTTCATAGTCGTGGCCCTTGAGCGCCTTGCCGCCGCCGCCACCGTTGATCGCGTACTCCACGTAGTTCTCTGCAGTCGTCACCTTGGGCAGACCTTCGGCTTCTTTGACGCCCAACTTTTCCAGGTACGGTTCGTACTGTTTGAACGAGAGGATGTATGTCAAGCCGCAGATGCTGTAGTGTTCCTCTTTTGTTGCGGCTTTTGCTTCACTCCACGAGTCGAGCGTGCTTTCCGGCGGAAATTCGTGGCCGGCGCCTTCGATGTAGTGGCTGTTCTTGCAGTTGGACTCGCCGAGCTTTTCGACGTCGCCCGTGCTGGTCGGGTCGGTGAATTCTTCATCCGGTTTCGTGGGGATGTTCAGGTTCTGGACCTCGGCCCAGAACATGTTGTTCTGTTCACCGACCTTGGTCGCGCTGCCTTTTTTGTTTTCGCCACCGCTGCCTGTCAGCGTTTTTTCTGCTTCGGTCCCCGGAACGAGCGGGTCCACGCGCGTGTAGTCTTTCTTTGAGAAGAATTCATATTCACGCGCCGCTGCATCGTCGGCGTAGGCGAGGCTGCTCGGAGTCGCGGCGACCTCGTCGATGACCCCGGGGTTGCCGGATTCGGTGGGCCTCAGCACGTCGGCTTTCTTCGGCCAGCGCTGATTTTCACATCCCTCGGCGACTTCGGACCAGAACTTTTCTTCTTCTGCCAGTTCTCCACCGCAGCCGGTCTTCTTGCCGCCGACTTCCGCTGGGAATGTTTCCATCAACACCTTGTGCGTTGAGTTGACCTGCTGCAGGAACGCCTTGAAGATGTGGGTCGTGCCGGAGCTGTCCTCACGAACCACGGGGCGGATACGCTTACCTTCTGCGGTCGCCACCCCTTCGGTGCACCCTTCCAGTTTGTCTTTGCCGGCGGTCACGCTTTTGATCAACTGTCCCCAGGTTTCGATGCTGCCTTCGTAGACTTCCACGATCGATTTCTGGTCGAGCACCAAACGTCCGAGAAGATGCTTGACGCTTTTTACTTCGACTTCACTCTCTGCCTTGCACCCTGCGGGCAGGTGGATGATGATCGCCTCCGAGCCCTGGGTGACCGGGATCGTCTCGAGAGATTCCCCGGTGGGCGCGCCTTCACGATTTTTTTCTATTTCTTTTTTCTGCGTGGGGTTTGGCGCTTCGTCTGTCCCGCAGATCGTGAAGACATTGGTTTCCGCGGGCTTGTTTTCGTTGTTCGCGCCAAAGGCGTGCATACAGGCGCCGCTGCCCTTGGTCGTCTGGGTCTGTTCGTAGTGGACTTCGGGTTTGCCGAGGCTCCCCTGACCCGTTTTCCCGCCACACGCCAGTTTGTCAGCGCTGAGGTTGAACGAGTATGGGTTTGACGAACCGGTCTCCCACTGCTCCTCGGCCACGTTCTGGAACGTGGAGCCGTTCATCGTGATATTGGCACCTGCACACTGTTCCAGGCGCTTCTGCGTGGTTGCGCTCGCCGTACCCGGGGCCACCAGGGCGGCCACCGAGGCCGCCGAGATGACACACGCGGATATCAGCCGGCGTGCGGAAAGAGACGTCATTACCTGACTACCTCCTGTTAGCTGATCGATTGCCGTGCGGATCGTCGATCCGCACGTGCGGGGAATGCTTTCCCCACGGCGCACGATCCCAACTGGCGACTGGAAGCGAGTTACCATTTTGGTTGCTCGCCGCCCAGTTCACCGCCTGTTTACAAGAAATCCCGGCCTGTTCACGGGTTCTTCACAGGGTACCGCGAGTGACCAAGGGCAAGGCCAGCGGGTTTACTTCTTCTTCCGCTTGGCCTTCTTCGGGCCGTACTTCTTCTTGGCCGTCGCTTCGCACTTCACCCGCTTGCTCTTCGGCTTCTCTTTCTTGCACTGCGTCAGCGCTTTCGTGAGCAGCTGAGCGCGGGTCGGCGGCTTCGTCGAATGATTTTTGACCTGTTCTTCTTCCTGCTTCTTCTTGGCCGCGGCTTCAGCTTCGGACTTCGCTTTGGCTTCGGCTGCGGCTTTCGCTTCCGCAGCGGCTTTCGCTTCTGCAGCCGCTTTCGCTTCTGCAGCCGCTTTCGCTTCCGCGGCAGCTTTAGCTTCGGCAGCGGCTTTAGCTTCCGCTTCGGCTTTGCGTTGCGCCGCTTCCGCTTCCAGTTCGGCCTGGCTCTTGCCCACCGCGATCTCCGCCGTAGCTTCGCCGTGAGCCCCCATTCCGTCTTTGACTTCCAGAGTGACCGTGCACGGGGAGCACGGCGTCGAGTACGTGTGTTCGGTGGTGGGTCCGTTAGTGGATTCCGTTCCGTCGCCGAACCTCCACACGTACGTCAGATGGGGCGTGGCTTCGTTGTGGTCCACGACCGCGGCTTCGAGCTTCCCGGCCTGTCCCGCGGCGAGCCCCGAGGGAGCGGTGAGTTCGACTTCCAGCGGCAGCAGGCCGATCGTCACTTCGCGCGCGACTTCGATCTTGGGCGAGGCGAGGTCGTCGGTTTCGATCGCCTCCGTGATCTTGAACTCGCCTTCGGATTTGAAGGTGTGTTCGACGCTGACGTGGCCGGCGTCTTCTTCCTGCGTGCATTCGGCCACTTCGCCGGCCTGCTTTGCGTGCGGGCAGGCCACCGCCACGGAGGGTTCGCTCGTCTTTGTGGTCAGATTTTCAAAGCGCCATTCGACGTGCGTGATATCGGCCGTCCTGACTTCGGAGGAGAGCGTTGCCTTTTCGCCCGCTTTGAGCTTGGAGACGTGGGCGGCCCCCACTTCGATGACCGGGGTGGTCGCCGTCGCGTGCGGGCACTTCGTGCCGTTGCCGCTCGAACCGAACTCGAACGCCTCGGTTTCGGGTTCATGCGTCTCCAGGTTGCTGAATCTGTCGAACGCAACTACGCCTTCTTCGCCCCCGGTTGTCCGGAACCCGCCGAGCAGGATCGGGGTACCGCCCACGGGCGGTGGGATCGCGCATTCTTCGGCCTTGCCGGCTTCGATGACGCCACCGGCCGTCCACCCGATCGCCTTTGCTTCGGCCGGCTTGCTGGGTTCCGATTCGCTGTAGTGGAGCTGTAGCGCCACGGGCGGCGAGCCGCCACCGCCGGCGCCCGCGGGGCGACGGGTCAGGCCCGCCAGGTAGATCTTGCCAGCACTCGCCCCTTCGGGCACGAAGGACATCGTCGGTCCCGCCGATTCTTCGGCGCCGAACTGCACGAGCGACTTTTCTTCGTCGAGCGTGTACAGCAGGCTCGGGGTCGTTTCGAGTTCTTCTCCCGGCGTTGCCGCCGGTTCGTCTTTGACGGGAAATTCCCAGATCTGGTTTTCGTCCCCTTCGATGCCGATGTTGACACCGGTTTCGGATTTCACCTCGGCGAGCATCCTGCCTCCCGATGTGACGACCGGAGAGTACGGGATGGCTTCGTATTCCAGTTCGCCCGCGCCGCCGCAGGTCGGCTGCTCTGGATCCAGGACATTACCTTTTTCCACGTAGCGGCGCCCGAGCGATGCTTTTATTTCTTTGCTGACCGTTTCTTTGATCGTCACGAGCTGTGCGGCTCCGCGGCACTCCTTTTCGCCTTCTTCTTTCTCAACCTTGCTGTTTTCCTGCCGGTCCTCATCGCCCGTGATCACGACGTCGCCCGTCACGGGATCGGCCGCGAGCCCGCGTGGGTTGAGCAGCGCTTCCTTGGGCACTTCGCCCTGATCCCTGAGGCTGTTCGTGCCTTTTTCGCCAAGGATCGGCACCGCATGCCCTTCTTCTTCCTTCATCGGGACGAGCGCTCCTCCCTTGTATTCGAATCCGTAGAGATCACCGGCCGCGTATTCTTCGGAGTCGAGGGGGAGCTTCTCGCAATGCCAGGGTGGCGACACGTGATTGTCCTGCGCTTCTTCTTCGCATTTTTCTTCTGCAGTGAGTTCCTTTTCGCTTTGCCCGCGCCGCCCGTAGAGCAGGAGCGCGTAGACGCGATTGCGCGCGGGATCGACGACGATCTGTAGGCCACCTTCGCCTACGACTCCTTCTTGGGCACCCACTTTCTTGGCTTCGGCCGGCTTGAACGACGTCGACGCGTCGAATTCGCCTTTGAGGTCGAGCCTCTGGATGCGGTACTCGCCATTTTCCGGTTCGTCGGCGACGTAGAAGCTCCCGTCGCTCGAGTCCACTGCGAACGAGTGCGCGCCTGCGGCGCTCGGGTTCACCTGCCCAGCGTTTTTACCGGCCGTGAAGGGAAAGCGGCCGAGTTCGCCGTATTCGGCATGCGCGGTGCCGGCGAGCGCGAGCAGCGCCAGCTGCAGCAGGCACGCGCTCACGAGCGCGAGCCAGCGGTGGCGAGAACCTTTGAGATGGATACGAATCGCCGTACGGACGGGCACGCGGGCAGCTTCACAGCTAGCGCCTACCCGTATGTTGTCAATCTGTGAACGCGCGCAGAGAGGCGCATCCGAACCGTCAACGTGGGCGACGCCGGCCGGTGTCCATCCGCCGCTGGGCGCGCATGCTCGAGAGCGTCGCCGGCGCGACGCGCAGCTCGCGCCGGCCACGGCGGGGCCGTCTGCGCACGGTGCTGGCCCCCGCAAACGCCGCGAGGAGCACGATCCCGAGGATGTACACGGGCGAGGGCTCGTGTTCGGGGGCGCGGTAGGCGAGCGCCTGGTTGGAGACCGACTCGGTCGCGCTCTCCTCCTCCTCTTCGTGTTCGGCCATCTCGACCGGCGAGGTCACCGCCGAAGTGCCGCTCGGCGGCGTGGGGCGAGCGGGCGTCGGCACGGGCGGGGGCACGAACGCGAGCACCGGCGTGGCTGGCACCAGCGGCAGGAAGAACGGCGGCGGCGGCGGCGCGACACGGCCCGGCGGCACGGGCGCGGCGGCTACGAGCGGTGGCGATACGGACGGAACCGGCACCACCGGTGGGGATCCCGCGGGTGCGGGCCCGGCGGGCGCGGGCGCGGGCGCGGGCGGGGGCACCGAGGGCGCGACGACAGCACTGGCGGCGGTCTGGTGCTTGATCGGCACGGTCCCGCACGGCTCGCGCACGCTGCCGGCCTGCACGGTGACCGGCAGCGAGTAGGACAGTCCGCCGGCGCTGATCGTGACGATCGTCGTGCCGGCGTTGTACGCGCAGAAGAGGCCGGCTTGCGGTTCGCTGAGCGGCCTGCCCGGCTCCGGTTCGTCGGGGATCGCTTCGCCCTTGGCGTTCTGGAGCACGGCGAGGGGCTCTTCCGCGGCCGCCTTGTTGTGCTCGACGAACTGGCCGACTTCCGGGTCCGAGGAGCTGAAGGTGTATTCGGGGAACAGGCCGGTCGCGCATTCGCCGATGCATTGCTCGGGAATCGGGATGTACTGGTCGACCTGGGGCGGGGCGCTGTCGCCCAGGCTCACTTCGCCCAAGTTGCCCGCGCGCGGGCGCCGCGCGAGCCCGTCGAACAGGGCCGCCTCGCTGCGCCGCAGCAGCGTCCCGCCCCTGGCTTCCAGCGCGAGTTCGCCGACCACCGGGATCAAGCGGACACTCACCGGCGCGCGGTTGGTCTGCGCTTCGCGCGCGGAGACCTCCACCTGGCCGAGCAGAACTCCGCTCGCGCCATGAAAATTGCCGTAGCCTTCGTTGAGCACGTTCACGTATCCGAGCGTCCCGGACCCGAACGTCCCGATCTGTTCTCCGTCGATCCGCAGGGGCTTGGTCACGTTTTCTTCGGGGGAGTCGTAGAAGTAGGCCGACGCCGCCGCGCAGCCCGCTCTCGTGGCGCATGGATCCGCGGATGCCCGGGTGCCGGTGACGAGCACCCTGACGAGTTCCGTCGCCCAGACCGCGCCGGTGGCCAGCGCCGCGTTCAGATCGGCGTGGCCCACCGCGATCGCGGGCTCGCCGGAGCTCTTTGCGCCCTGCAGCTCTGCTTCGAGCCACTGCAGCTGTTCGGGGCCGACTTCGCCGGAGCTCTCGTCCAGCACGATCACCCGCGCGCCCTGTTCGTCCAGCGCATAGGCCGCGCCGCATTCTTCATGTTGGCAACTCGGCCTGGACGAGCCGATGAACGACTGGAGCTTTTCCAGGAACAGCGCCTCGGTGCCTTCGCGATCCTGGGGCGCGATCGCGACATGGACGTTCGGAGCGCCGGCGAAGATCGAGGCGTCGCGTTCGAGCTCTTGGGCAAACGGGATCGGCACGCCCCTGGCCCCCCCAACCTTCCCCGCGGTCACGGACGGCCCGGTGTAGAGAAACGACGGCGCGCCGATCCGGCGCGCGAGCGCCAGCGCCGCTTCGAGCCACACCTGGGGTCCCGGGCGCGTGTGTGTGCGCGCCGCACAGGCGGCGGCGCATTCCGCGTTGCCGGCGAGCGCGAAGGTCGCGTATTCGTGTTCGGGCTGGGGATGCGCGGCATCCCTTTCGGGGTATAGGGGTACCGTCGCTTCGCCGGCGCCGGTCGGTTTCACGCCGTCGGCCGGATAGCGCTCGACGTCGCCGGTGTCGAGTCGTTCATTGCGTGTTTCGTCGACCCCGCCCACCGCCCAGCCCTGCGTGCCGGTCGGGTCGACCAGCACAGCGAGGATCGGGTCGGGCCGGTAGGGCATATCCCAGCTCACGTAGTTCGCCGGCGCCGCCGGCGGGCCGGTGGCGTCCAGTTCGTGGCCCTCGTCGCTCCAGCCGGAGGAGGTCTGGCGCAGCACGCCCCCGTTTTCGACTCCGCCCGAAAGGATTCCCAGCGGCGGGAAGAGGTCGGGCGGGAACCCCGGAGGGGCCGGCAGCGGCGCTCCCTGGGAGCCGACCCCACCGGCCGCGAGGATCGCGCGCAGCGCGCCCCCTTCGCGGAACAGCGCGAGCGAGCCGGCGCCGCCCGCCGAGCGCAGTGGGGGGGCAGCCTGCCAGGGCCGCCCGGGCGCTTCGCGCTCGTACACGCTGCGCCCTTCGGGACCGCCAGCGGTCGCGAGCGCGGCGCCGCCGTCGGGCAGGCCCGCGACCGCCGCGGGCAGGCCGGAGCCGATCGCGGCGGCTGCTCCTTCTTCGACCCGCCAGCCGGAGCCGTCGTTGACGAGCAGGCCGCCGACGAACTGGTCTGAGGCGGCGCTGACCCGCTTCTGGTAGGTGACGAGCGCTTCGGAGCCGGCGAAGGCGATCGCGGTGAAGGCCGCGCCCTGGGCCTGCGGGGGCAGGGCGGTTTCTTCGGTCCAGGTCTTGCCGTAGCGCAGCAGCACGCCGCCTTCGCCGACCGAGGTGGTGCCCACCGCATAGCCGCGCGCCGAGTTGTTCGGGTCAAAGGCGACGCCGAGCAGGTTGCCGCGGAAGTTGAGCGGGGTCGCCGGGTCTTTTTCCCACAGGCCGATTTCCTTGCGCCACAGCCACATCTGGCCTTCGTCGCCGACCGCGTAGGCGCGGCTGGGAGTCGGCCAGGCGACGGCGCGCAACTGCACGTTCGTTTCCGGGCGCTCGCCTGGCCCATAAAGGCTTTCCGGCAGCCAGCCCTGGCCGGGCTTGTAGCGTGCGACCGCCCCCTGCGCACCGACCGCGAGCGCTTCGCTTGCCAGCGAGCCGACCGGTGCGCCGGGCTGCGGCGCGATCGCCAGCAGGGGATGGCGAAACGGGACCGGCCAGGGCGTCAGCCTGCTGGCCGCGGGCTGCTCGGTCAGGTGGGTGGGCAGGCCGCTTTCCACGCCCAGCCAGCCCTCGGTCGCGCTGGAGAAGGCGGCGCCCCGCTGCCCGCCGCCTTCTCCGAGCGAGAGCACGCGCGTGAACGCGTTGCCTTCCAGGCGCAGGCTCACCCCTTCGGGCAGGCCGGCGATCACGCGCGTGCCGAATTCCTGGCCGGGGCTCGACCAGGCGAAGCTGCGCGAGTACGTGGTCGGCAGCGATTCCGGCAACGGATAATCGCACGGCCGCGTCCCCACGGGCGCGCTGGGGGGCAGCCAGCACCAGCTCGCCTGCACGCGTCCCGCCACTTCGCCGCCTTCGGGCCTGAAGAAGAGCGTCGTCGAGGCCGGGGCTTGCACGATCCCCTGTTTGATGTCGCCGCGCTCGCCGTCGATCCAGACGCCGGCGCTCGTGACGGTGAGCAGCTGCGCGGTGACGGTCGGCGCTTCGCCCGTGCCGGCGACGGTGAAGGGCTTGGATTCGCCGCCCTGCACGGGAACAGTCAGGGGTTCCGCTTCTTCGGCTTTGCCGGCAGCCGTGACCGGCTTCCACACCCATTTCGCCTGTTCGCCTTCACCTTCGCGGACGCGCCGGAAGAGCGCGAGCGCGCCGGCTGGATAGGAGGAGCCCGACGCGAGCTGCGCGAGCAGCCAGGCGTTCTTCGGTTCGCTCGCGCCGATCGCCAGCACGCGGAATTCTTCCTTGCTCTTGGCCGGTATCTCGATCGGCTCGCGCGTCCAGCGCGTGCCGTCCCAGTGCAGCACCTGATCCTCGACGCCCGCGCCCGGCGCGGTGTCCACGGGCGCCAGGAGGGCTCCCGCCACTCCACCTTCTTCCTGCAGCGCGGCGATCAGCGGGGCGCGTTTGGATCCGTACAGGGCTTCGTCGGTCTTGAGCAGCGGTTCTTCGCCTTTCTGCAGCGTTTCGCCTTCGACGGGAACCGGCGCGGTCGCCGCGAAGGCGCCCCCCGGGTTGCGCACGAGCAGGACCTGCCGTTTTTCGATCGTGCCCGCGAGCACCCCGGCGCCGCCGGCGGTCATCTCGCCTTCGAGCGGGTTTTCGTCCAGCGGATCAAAGCCCGCGGGCAGTTCCGGCCCGAGCGTCCAGCTGCCTTCTTCTCCGCCGCTCGGCGCCGGATGGAGGTAGTAGCGCACGAGCGCGGGCTTGCCTTCGCCGCGCCTGCCCACCCCCCACGTCTCGTAGCGACCGGGCGCCCCCGGTTCTTCAGGAGTGGCGCCGATCATCGTGACGCCGGCGGCGGGAACCGAGGCGTCGGTCTGAGCGGTGACTTCTCCCGAGGCGGGCTGGGCGGCCGCGGGGGTGCTCGCCGCGGGCCCGGGCAGCACGCCCGCCAGCAGCAGCGCCGTGCCAGCCAGCATGGGTGCCCCCACGAACGCGAGCGCGCCCGCGAGGGACGGTCGCGCGGAAACCGCGCCCGAGCGCTTGCGAAGAGGCCTCACGGCCGCGATCTCAGTTCCGCGAACGTGGGCAGTTGGGGGAGCACGATCAGACCGGTCGAGACCGTGTTCGAGCCCGCGCCACCGTGTTCTGGCCCACCGACCGCTTCTTTGACGGTGCTCGCCGGCAGCGGCGCGAGCGCATGCGTCTGCAGGGACAGCTTCGTCGGCCACTCGCGGCGGTTCAGGCGCAGCAGGAGCTTGCGGTTGCCCGCGGCCAGCGTGCGCATCGGTGTGGATGCGACGACGCTCTTGCGGCGCTTGGCGATCAGGCGGATGCGGGCCTTCACCGCCAGATGGAAGCGCAGTTCGAGCGTCGTGCCTTTGACGAGGCGGCTGTGGAGATCGGTCAGCAGCGGGGCGAGGATCGTCGATTCGATCGGGATGCCTTTGGTTTCCGCGAACGTGCCGCCGTAGTCGGGGGCTTCTTCCAGCAGCCCCGAGTCGTCGATCGGTGGTGCGTCGGGGGGCACTTGCGGCAGGCCCTGATCGGGTGGGCGGTAGGTGATCAGGCCCGTGAAATATTCGGATTCGTGTTCGTCGCGGGGCAGGCTGCGCTGGTCTTCTGGCGCCAGATGGAACAGCCAGCCCTGCGTCGTGGCAAGCCAGCAGTCGTTGGCCGCCGGGCAGGTGAGCTTCGCCGCGGCGCCCTTGGGCCCGATGCCATCCGCCTGTTCGTCCGCCGTGGGCAGTGTCACCTCGCCCAGCACGGCGCCTTCGGGCGAGAGATGCACGAGCACGGCGCGCTGGTCGGGACTGCGGAAGGCGGTGGAGTTCTTGACCGGCGCGAGCGCAAGCCAGGCGTCGCCGGTCTGCGGTTCGGCGGCGACCGCGCTCACTGGCGCCATCCTCGCTTCGCCACCGAGCAGTTCCCGTTCTTCGGCCGGGTGGGCCGGGAGGATCGGGTCGAGGGGGTGTTCCGGGCCGATCAGCTGACTCCAGCTGTGTCCGGCGCGACGCACGACCGTCACCTGACCGGGTTCGCCGTGTTCGGGGCTTTCCGCGCCCGCGGCCGCCCACAGGGCCCCTTCGGTGGCGGAGAGGCGCAGGGGGCCGAGCGCTTCGGCGAGCTCGTCGGGGCCGTACAGCGGCAGGCTCCTTTCGGGTTGGAACGCCGGCTGCACACCCTCGGGGTTGATTCTGTGCAGGGCGGGCAGTTCGATCTGTTCCCGGTCGACCATCGGATCGCCGGAGGCGACGCGAACGCTCTCGTAGAGGTGGCCTTCGAACGCCTGCATGTCCTCGACGGCGTGCCCTTCGCCGGGGTACGGTTCGGCTTCGAGCGAGCTTCCGTTCCAGTGCAGGTGAAAAGCGCCGATCTGCGGTTCGGGCAGCGGATCGCCGCCGAACCAGCAGTCGCTGGGGCCGAAGCACGCCGCCCCGTGCATCGCCTGGTAGGAGTCCGCTTCGAAGGCGGGATGCGCGTAGGAGGCCACGAGCTGGCCACCGGCGAAGTGGCAGAGCGTGTTGTCTTCCAGTGGAGGCGCCTCTTCGCTGCCGGCGAGCACATGCGCCTGCCCCGCGCGGCCGTCCGAGACGGTCCAGAATTCACCCGGCCCGGCCCATGCGATGCTCCCGTCCGTGGCCCCGCATTCGGTGGCGAGCTCGTGCCATTCGACACCGTTGTAGGCCCATACGCCCGGAGGGATCGTCGGTTCGTTGCCGTGCGTGATCAGAAGCCCACGGTTCGGCGCCCAGAACTCGATGTCGCCGATCCCACCCAGAGGGATCGGCAGCGAGGATCCCGAGACGCCCGCCGGCGGCGGGGGTGGAGCGGGCTGTTCCAGCCGCCAGCTCGCTTCCTGCGCGGCGGCGGACGTCGCCATCGTCGCGAATGTGAGCACGAGGACAAGCGCCAAGAGGGCGAGCGCAGGCAGCGTCCAGGTCCGCGCGGTCATGAGCGGCTGTCCGCCTTGGATGAGTGCCCGTGCGAGTTGGACGAGTGAACGCCGGCCTCCGACCGGCGAGCCTTGGACGGCCGGGACTTCGTGTTGCGGAGAAAGGTTATGGGGAGGCTGTCGCGTAGCGTCGGATGCCCGGGCGCCGCGAAGGTCAGGCCGACGCTCGCCGACAGTCCGCCGCCGTGCGCGGCGAGCGCGGCGTAGGGCTTTGCGAGCGTGAGCACGAGCGCCACCACTTCCCCATCGCTGGCGTGCGCGAGCTTGCTGGACGTGGCGACAGTGCGCGTCGCGACGGTCTCGCGGGCGCGTCCCTTGCGACTCTCGCGGCCGGCATGGCGCCGCGTCGCGGCGCCGACTGAGGACTTGACGAGCACCGATCCGCGTGCGCTCGCGCGCAGCGTTCCGGCCCCGGGCACCTCCACGTAAAGCAAGACGCTTCCGTTGGCGCGCGAGAGCGCGCTCACCCCGAGTTGCCATGACGGCTGGCTCGAGGGTTCGGGCGCGGGGGAGATGTCCTGGGGCGTGGGAAGCGAGTCGAATTCCTCTCGTCCCACCACGAAGGCGTCACTGCCGTCCGGGAGCGTTGTAGGCACGCTCGTGCCGGCCGGCGTGTTCCCGTCCCCGTAGACCAGGTTCGAGGCGGTCGACGAGAACGCGAGCAACCCGCCGTTGCTGGAGAAGGAGGGCGACTGGGCGCCGGCGGTTGGGGGAAAGAGTCCATGCTCATAAGGGTCGTGCGCTCCGATCGCAACCTTCGACGGGTGGGGCTGTTCGCTCGGGCCGCCGTCGTATCCATGGCTGACGCGGGTCAGAGTGTCGTTGCCGAGATCGACGTCGAACAGTTCGCTCTCGCCGGCTTCCGCCTCCCGTTCGCTGACGTACGCGGGCGAGCCGAGCGGGAATTCGATGCGGGCGGTGGTGAAGGCGACCTGGTCGCCGTTGGGGGAGATGTCGAAGTCGGTGATCGGTTCGTCGGCGGCTTCGTTGGCGCCCCCGATCCTGGTCAGCGAGGTGATCGCCTGATCGCGCGTCAGCCCCGCGCGCATGTCCACCACGTAGAGGTCGGCCGGCTCGCCGGCTTCTTCGGTGCCGAAGCCGGCGCCGATCGCCACGGGCAGCGCCGTGCTGATGAACGCCACCTCTTCCCCGGTTTCGCTCAGTCGCGGCACCGGGTCGCCCTGCCCGGCGTCGCCAAGGCCGGCTTCGCTCCAGATCCCGGCGGTCTTCCCCGCTTCGAATGGATTCAGGATGACTTTGAACGGGCCTTCGCAGGCCGGCCCGCTCCCACCGCTCGCCACGCAGGCCGGGTTGCCGGGATCCGAGCCACCCGTCACCCGCTCGGTGGGCGTGTGCGAGCCCGGCGCGATCCGTCGCCACAGCGGCTCGGTGTACAGCGGGGACGGCGATTGACCGGGCAGCATTCGCGCCTGCTTGCCGATGTTCTCCCCCATCCACGCGACGGTCGAACCGTCGGCGCTGATCGAGGCGCCGGGCGGACCGTGCAGCCAGCCTCCGTTGGCGGGCACGGGGCCGAAGCTGCTCTTCTTGCCCGGGTAGACCGCGCCGATGAGCCCGCCACCGCCCGCTTCGGCCGACACCGGCCTGTCCGTCGTTTCCCCGGTCAGCGGTTCGTATTCTCCGCTGACGAGGGTGGTTTCCCGCGCCGGGATGTCCCGGACGGCCACCTGAAACGCCGGCGTCTTCACGTGAACCGGTTCTTCGCCGTCTGCTTCGGCCCTGCTCAGGACCAGGTCCGACACGATGGTCGTCACGAACGCGACCTCCTGGCCGCTTGCGCTGATCGCCGAGCGCCCGGCGGCGACCGCGCCGTATTCGAGTTCTTCGCTGCTCGGCGGGCTAGCACCATACGCGTATGTGAGGCCCTTGCTGGAGTGGTTGACCGCCGAGGCCAGGATGTACTCGGGTTCTCCCGGACCGGGGTCCATGTCCCGGACCCATACGTTGACGCCATGAGCTTCGTCTTCGGGCACGAGATCTTCGCTGCTGGTGAAGCTGATGTAGCGCCCGTCTTCGCTGATCGAGGGCAGCTCGGCGTCGCCGCCCGCGACCTGTTCGATCGCGCCAGTGGCGAGGTCGCGCCGCCACACACCGGTCGCGCCGCCAACCGAGCCGTCGAAGGCGACATACTGACCGTTGCCCGAGATCGCGGCGTCGTGGGCGTATTCGGCCTGCTGTGGCGCGCCGGCGCCGAGCGTGCCCTGGGAGACCAGGGAAATCGGCCCGAACACGTCGGCGCCGGCGGACGCCGGGAGGACACAGAGCAGCGCTATGGCGCCCCAGAGCGCCAGGATCCCGGGCACGGCGTGGGTAGCGAGGCGACTCATCGCACCTTCACCCACCGGCTCACAACGCCCGATTCGCCAAGGTTGTCGCGCACGTGTACGACGACCCGGTAGACCCCGCGATGGGCGTAACGGTGCTCGAAACGCTTGCGCCCGCGCGCGCTGTGGCCGTCGCCGAAGCTGACGGTGACGGCCTTCGTGTCGACCGCAGAGTAGGAGTCGCTGACGCGCACGCTGACCCCGTAACCGCCTCTCGCCCGCGCGACCTGCACGCTCGGCGGGCCGGCGATCAGCAGCGGCGAGGGCGAGGAGAGCGTCGATTGGCCGTTGATGTCGGTCGCCAGCAACTGCACGCGGTGGCGCCCCGCGCCGAGCCCGAGCGGGTTCAGGCGCAGGCTCGAGGCCCCCGCCGCGGGAGCATCCTCACGACGGCCGTCGAGCACGACCGAGTAGCGCAGCGGCCCGTCTGCACTCACCGCCGGCTGCCAGGTGATCGTCGCCTCAGACGGCTTGACCCAGCCCTTGGGCACGCTGAAAATCAGTTCCGCCGGCGGCGCCGTCACCTGGGTCGCGACGATCGCGGCGTTGCCGAACGGCCCCTGGCGCCATGCGACGAGGCCGTCGCCGAGCCCCGAGCGCCCGACCGCCAGTTCTGCCACTTCCCCGCCCGCGCCGCCGCTGACGAGGCCTGTCTGCACCGCCCCGCTGGGAAAGTCCTCGCGCACCGCCACCGCCGGGTCGCCCTGCGCGTCCGCGCTCGGCCATGCCGATACGCCTCCTCCCTGCTTGTTCATGATGCTCGCCGAGGTGGGTTCGGCGCCGGCGAACGCCGGCCCCAAAGAGAGCGCGGCCGTCAGCCCTTTGTCATCGCCCTCGATTACGCGCGGCGTGCCGTCGGCGTCATACAGCAGGCGCAGATCTTCCTTTTCGTCGATGTCGACGCTCGGCGGCCCGATCGAGGCCGACTCCCCGCCCGCCACCGCGTTGTCGGCGATGCTCGCGCCCTGGAACTCGGCGCCGCTCGAGGATTCGCCGTTGGGCAGGATGTTCAGGAAGATCCGCGGCCCCGGCAGTGGCGAGCCCGGACCCGCGGACTGGCGGTAGGCGACGTCGGCCTGGCCCAGCCAGGAGACCGCGACGCTCGGCGCGTCGGCGTCGGTTGCAATCGGCGCCCCGCTGAAGGTTTCCGCGCTGACCGGCAACACGTAGTCGAGCGTCGAGCCGAACAGGCGCCTGGCCCAAATCCGCGCGACGCCTTCGATGTCCGGCTCCTGCCAGACGACCACCCCGTTCCCGGTCGGGCCGATCGCGACCTGCGGCGCGTTGGCCGACGTGGGGGGGCGCATCGAGGCACCGGGGTCGCGGTTGACCTGACCCAGGTTCGACCAGCGCTCACCGTCGAAGTGCGCGAGACGCACCTGCTCGACCACGTCGCCGGGGCGCAGCAGCGGCACGCTGGTGTTGTTTGGCTCGACAACCCTGTAGACGATGTCGGCATACCCGGTCGAGCTGACCGCCAGATCGGGGCTCGTGCCGGTCGCTTCTTCGATGTCGCCATCGATGATCATCGCCGGGCCGAACTGCGCGCCGCCGGGACCGAGCTCCGCTCCGAGCATCTCGTACACCGGCTTTTCTTCGTGAGTCGCAAACGGGGTCGCCCAAGTGACGATCAGCTCCCCCCCGTTCGCCGCGCCGATCCGCGGCCAGCTGGCGGCGTAGGGCTCTTCGGTGTCGACGCGGATCGGCGTCAGCCAGCGTCCTTCGATGAAGCGTGAGACGAACACGTGCGCAACGCCGTCGACGCGCTTGAGATAGACGAGCCCCCCGGTGCCGTCTTCGGCCATCGCGACGCCGCCGAAGCCGACGATTTCCTCGCTCGGCCCGTCGATCGTCGTCGCGGGCAGGATCACCGCGCGCGCGGGCTGAACGTGGACGGCGAGGAGGAGGAAGATCGCGGCGAGGGCAAGCACGGATACACGCGCGGGCGCGGGCAGGCGTAGGCGTACGGACACGGGCACGCGCCACCGGCGCGCCCGGAGAAGGTGAGTCGGCCCGGCTGCGACGCTCATCATCGAGTGGCAAGATAGACGCTGCGCGATGCCCCGGAGCCGGTCAACGGCCCGGCTTCACAGGATGGTTACGAGTTGGTTACAGGTTGTTCGGCGGGTTGTCCGTCGCTGTGCGGGAGCATGATCTCCGCGGCCTCGGCCGGCGTCACGTCGGGGTAGAGGACCCGCAGCAGCGCGAGCGCTGCGAGGCCCCCGGCGAGCTGCGCGATGACGTAGCCGGGCACGGACGCGGGCGCGATGCCGGCGAACGTGTTCGAGAACATGCGCCCGACGGTGATCGCGGGGTTCGCGAAGCTGGCGGAGCTGGTGAAGAAATAGGCGGCGCCGATGTACGCGCCGACCGCGGCGGGAATCGTGTTTGCGCGTTTGCTGCGCGCGAGCGAGAAGATCACGAGCAACAGGCCGGCGGTCGCGATCGCCTCCGAGAACAGGTGCGCAGGCGAGGCGCGGTGATGGGTGGAGATGCTGACAGCCGCCAGGGAGAACATCCCGTTCGCGACGATTGCGCCGAGCATACAACCGACAACCTGCGCGGGGATGTAGGTGAGCGTGTCCCGCCAACTAATCCCACCAAAGGTCGCGTCGGCGAACGAGACAACGGGGTTGAAGTGCCCGCCGGACACGGGGCCGAACATCAGGATGATCGTGAACAGACCCGCCGCGGTCGCGGCGGCGTTCTCGAACAGCTGCAGGCCGACATCGCCCGGGGACAAGGTCTGCGCGGCGATGCCCGAGCCGATCACGAGCGCCGCCAGGAACGCCGAGCCCAGCAGCTCGGCGAGTAGACGGCGCGCCAGGGGCGGTGTGTCGGTCATCCCGCGATGAGGAGCTTGTCGGCGAACTCGCCGGGCAGCCCGGCCTCACGGATCTCGGCGGCGACCGACGCGGCGTCATAGTCCACACGCTCGATGCTCACCTCCACGCCGTCGGTCGCCGGCCCGAGCACGGCGAAGGCGCCGCGGGGGTCCGCGTCCTTGGGCTTGCCGACCGAGCCGCAGTTGACGAACAGCACCCCGCCGTACTCGTGCACCCACGGTTTATGGGTATGTCCAAAGACGAGGGCGGGATCGGACTCGGCGGCAGCGAGCCGCTCGTAGAGGCGCGCCGGCTTGTCCTCGAACAGGTACTCGTTGACTTTGCGGGGCGAGCCGTGGACCAGATGGACATCGACGTCGCCGACCGGGAAATGCAGGTCGAATGGCAGGGCGCGCATAAAATCCTTGGCGTCCCGGCTCGTGTGCACGAGCGTCCAGTCCACCGAGAGCTGTCCGAGCTCGCGGTCGTGGGGTGTGACGTACGCGCAGCCGCAGTCCTCTTCGTCGCGTGCGATCGCGTAGTCGTAGTTGCCGTAGATCGTCGGGATCTCGCGCTTGGCGATCAGGGCGCAAACCTGGTTGGGATGTGGGCCGTAGCCCACGAGGTCCCCGCCGCAGAACACTTGCTCGATCCCGAGCTCCTCGATCCGTGCGAGCGCTGCTTGCAGTGCGGGCAGGTTGCCGTGGATGTCGGTGATGACCGCAACCGTGTCCGGGTGGGCGCTCACGATCCCTCCGGCGTGGCGATCAGGTCGCAGGTGTCTTGGCGCAGGCATTCGCGGGTCTGGCGGTGCGCGAGGGTCATGATGTGCGTGCGCACGCGCGCGCCGTCGAATTTCTCGAGGACCGCATCGGCGCACGCGCGGATTTCCTCGGCTGGCTTGGTGGCGGCAAACTCCTTCGCGAGCATCGGCAGCAACCGCGTGAGGCGCATCTCGTGCGCGGTGCGATCGGTGCGGATCTCCTCGAGGCGGTCCTCGACCAGCTCGCGGATGTGGGCCTCGATTCCGTCGCGGATCGCGCGCACGTCCTCGATCGGCCTGCCGGCCGGGTCGGGTATGTCCCATGCCTCAACGATCGTCGCCACGTAGGGACAGGCATCGCCGCAACCCATCGTGATCGCCCAATCGGCGTGGAGCTGCATCTCGAGCGTGAGCTTCTTCGGCTTGCGCCCCTCGAGGTCGATGCCGACCTCGCGCATCGCCTCGACGACGGGCGGCCAAATCTCCGGGGCCGGTTCGGTGCCGGCGGACTCGGCGCGCACGTCCTCGGGGCCGTAGCGCTCGAAGAACGCCTGCGCCATTTGCGAGCGGCCGGCGTTGTGGTTGCAGACGAACAGCACATACCGAATCGACCGATCGCTCGGCTGTTCGGTGGCCGGCACGTCGCTGGTGCTCATGGCGCGGATAGTAATACATTGACGGACGTAAGTGTTATTGATATAAGTAGATCGATGCCTGTCGATTTGGAGCTATCCCCCAAGCAGAAGCGAGCCAACGGTGCCCCCTGCTGTGAGCCGGTGGTGTACCCCGACGTCCAGCGTGAGGAAGCGCTGCGGATGGCGGACGTCGCCAAGGCGCTCGGCGACCCGGTCCGGTTGCAACTCGTGGACGTGCTGCGCAAGCATGCCGGGAAGGTCTGCGTGTGCGAGCTGGTCCCTCTCTTCGATATCTCTCAACCGACCCTCTCCCACCATCTGAAGAAGCTGCGAGACGCCGGCATCGTGGACTCCGAGCGGCAGGGCTTGTGGGCCTACTACTACGTGATCCCCGACGCGCTAAAGGAGCTATCCGCATGGCTGAGCTGACCGATGAGAGCACCGACATTCGCGAGACCGTCCGTGAGCGCTACGCCGCAGCGGCCACACAGGTCACAACGAACGACCCGGGCGCCGGCTGCTGCGCACCGAGCGAGACATTCGACGGCGGCAGCGAGGTTTTCGGCGCCGCGCTGTATGAGCTTGGCGACCGCGAGCAGCTGCCCGACACCGCCAGGCTCGCTTCCCTCGGCTGCGGCAACCCGACCGCCGTCGCCGAGCTGCACGAGGGCGAGACGGTGCTCGACCTCGGTTCCGGCGGCGGGATCGACGTGCTGCTCTCCGCCAAGCGCGTCGGCGCGACCGGGAAAGCGCACGGGCTGGATATGACCGACGAGATGCTTGCCCTCGCCCGCGAGAACGCCCGCAAGGCAGGCGTGGAGAACGTCGAGTTCCACAAGGGCTACATCGAGGAGATCCCGCTCCCCGACGCGAGCGTTGACGTGGTGATCTCAAACTGCGTAATCAACCTCTCCGCAGACAAGCCGAAGGTGTTGCGCGAGGTCGCAAGGGTCCTGCGGCCCGGTGGACGCTTCGCCGTCTCCGACGTGATCGCCGACGAGGACATGGACCACGCGACCCGGGCGGACATGCAGGCATACACCGGCTGCATCGCCGGGGCGCTCACCCACCGCGAGTTCACACAAGCACTCGCCGACGCCGGCTTGGTCGATGTCGAGATACGCGAGACCCACCGCGTCCACGAGCAGGCAGCCTCGGCGATCGTCCGCGCACGCAAGCCGGCCGTGGCGCACGCGTGAGCTCGACACACACGAGCCCGATCTGCACGATCCGCAGACGCTGCACCGGCATCCCTCAGGATTCCGATTTGTTTACAGCGCCGGGGGTCTTGTTGTAGGCGCAGCGGAAGTTCTCCGGGGCGATCACCGGCTCGGAGCCCGCGAAGCCGCCCTTCGTGCCGTTGCTGTAGACGGTCACGTACTGCAGCGATTCCGGCAGCGGGTTGGCGGGCAGCGGGATCGGGTTGGCCTGGCCCTGGCGGGGGTCGCCGGTCGCGCCTTCGCTCACACCCTCGAACCCGGCGGCCTCGGAGCCCGCTTCGGTTGTGACCAGCGTCGAGCTCATCTCGCGTTCGTCTTTCAGGCCGCGCGTCGGATCGAGGTTGATCGTCGCGGTCAGCTGCGAGTCGTGGATTGTGGACTCGAGCTTGATGTGTTCGGCGGCCCCGAGCAGTTCGGCGGCGGAGGGCAGCCAGCCGCCCACTTCCTCGCACTTCTTGCTGGCCCAGATGAAGTTGTTCTTGCCCACGTCCGCGTTGGTCAGCGGGTAGACGGTCGTTTCTATGCACCAGCTGCCGCCGCCGCCACCGACGCTGATCGTGTCGGGTGGGCAGGTCCCTTCCAGCTGCGCCGCCGTCTTGCCGGACAGCTCCCTGGCGTTGCCGACCGTCGGGATCGCCGCGGCCGGGAATTTCCTGTTCTTGCCGAGCAAGAGAATGCCTCCGGCGTGCGGCTTGGTGCTCACGGGATGGCCGGCGAACGCGCTGATCACGGCGTGACGGGCGGCGTCCGCGGCACCCGTCGTCGAGAGCACGAGCGCGATCAGCGCGACGACCATCGCCGGCGAGGGCAGATGCGTCCCGCGCGACTTCATGAGGCCTTGGGGGCGCGTCGTGCCGGTGGGGTGCGGCGGACCTCGTGCAGGTCCTCGAGCGTCACCTCCCGGACCGTTGAAAGCACCGCGTCGAGCGCCATTCCCGACAGCGTCTCGTGCTCGAGCAGCGCCGTGGCGGTCTCCTCGACGGTGCTCCAGTTGCGGTCCAGCACCGCGGCCGCACGCGCCTCGGCGTCGCCGACCAGGCGCTCGACCTCGTCGTCGATCACGTTCAGCGTCTCCGGCCCGACCGAGCCGAGATCCTGGAGGGAGGCCCCGAGGAACACCTCGCCGCTCTTCTCGCCGATCGTGACCAGGCCGAGCGCGTCGGACATGCCGAAGGAGGTGACCATGCTGCGCGCCAGCGCGGTCGCCGCATGCAGGTCGTCGTGGACGCTCGTCGAGGTGTGCCCGAACGCGATCCGCTCTCCCGCGAGACCGGCGGTGATCACGATCAGCTGGCTCTGCAGGTCGGGCTTGGTCATGATCGTCTGGTCGCGGTCGGAGAGCATGTGCGCGGCCGTGCCGAGCTGGCGCCCGCGCGCGACGATCGAGAGCTTGCGCGTCGAGGCTGTGTGCCCGAGCGCGTCCGTGACGACCGCGTGCGATGACTCGTGGATCGCGATCAGCCAGCGCTCGTGCTCGGTCAGGATGTGGTGCTTGGCGGGACCGGCTACGACCCGGTCGATCGCCTCGTCGAGCGTCTTCGCGTCGATCAGCCCGCGCCCGTCGCGCACGCTCAGCAGCGCCGCCTCGTTGATCACGTTCGCGAGCTCGGCGCCGCTGAAGCCGGGCGTCTGACGCGCCACCTCCTCGAGCGAGGCGTCCGGCGCGAGGGGGCGCTTGCCGCCGTGCAGGCGCAGGATCTCCAGGCGCCCGTGCACGTCGGGCACGTCGATCACGACCTGGCGGTCAAAGCGCCCCGGGCGCAAAAGCGCCGGGTCGAGGATGTCGGGCCGGTTGGTCGCGCCCATCACGACGAGGCCGCCGTCGCCGCCGAACCCGTCCATCTCGACGAGGATCTGGTTGAGCGTCTGCTCGCGCTCGTCGTTGCCCTGGCCGATGCCCGCGCCGCGCTTGCGACCGGCGGCGTCGAGCTCGTCGATGAAGATGATCGCCGGCGAGACTTTGCGGGCCTTGCGGAACAGGTCGCGCACGCGCGCCGCGCCGACCCCGACGAGCGACTCGACGAAGTCCGATCCGGAGAGGGAGAAGAAGGCGGCATCGGCTTCTCCGGCGACGGCCTTCGCCAGCAGCGTCTTGCCCGTACCTGGGGGCCCCACCAGCAGCACGCCCTTGGGCGCCGCGGCGCCGACGGCGAGGTACTTCGACGGGTCGGCGAGGTAGTCGCGGATCTCCTTGAGCTCGGCGAGCGCTTCGCCGGCGCCGGCGACGTCGGCGAAGGTCGTGCGGTCGGCCGAGCCCTTGCCCTTCTTCTTGCCCTTGCCCCCGAACTGGGAGAAACCGGCGATGCCGCCCGCCGCCCCGCCGTCGCCGCCCAGGCGCATGAACAGCGAGAACAGGCACACGAGCAGCAGGATCGGGATCAGGAACTGGACGATGATCGTCTTCGTGCCCTTGCCCGACTGCTGGTCGACCGCGACGGTCGCGCCGCTTTCGTCGAGTTCGCGCAGCAGTTGCTGGGTCAGCGCGCCCGAGGCCGGATAGGCCGCCCACAGCAGCTGGATCCTACCCGCTCCGGGCGGATCAACCAGGATCGTGCTGACCTTGACCTTCTTCGAGCCCTTGACGTGCGTGCGCACGGTCCGTCGCGTGAGCGGCGCCACCGCGCCGGCGATCGAGAGCGGGGGAGCCGCGGCGGTCGTGGCGATCTCGATTCGGCTGTCGTGATCGAGCAGCACGGCCGAGCTGAGCTCGTGGCGTTTGGCCAGCGTCTGCACCGTGCTGACCGGCACACCCGTGCCGGAGCTTGCGGGCTTGATGTCGCCGAGCAGGGTGGCGAAGGCGATCGCCAGGATCAGCGAGGCGATCCCGAGGAACAGGGCGAGCGGATCGCGCAGGATCGCCCGGCGCGTGCCCTGCGCGAGCTCGCCGAGGGTCACGAGCACGGGATTGCGACGCTGGGCCAGACCCGAGCGCACGGCCGGCTTGTTCGCGGGCGCCGCGCCGTTGGCCGCGGGCGGCGGCGAGGGGTCGCGCTGCTCTGGCAGAGGCAGGCCGCCGCGGTCGTCCAGGTCGTGGTTGTCTGGGTGGTCTTCGTCAGTCATCGGTGGTTGCTCATTCGTGGTCGCGGGCAGATCGATGGTGGCGGGCAGCCGGATCGAGCCGCGCCGAAGCGCGACCTTTGCGATCGAGCCGCGCCAGCCTCACACGACGCGCGCTGAAAATCAATGGCGTTCACAAAAACGACACATCGAGCTAACCGGGGGGCGACAGGCTTGCGTCGGGGTGAGGTTCATCGCGCATACCGCATCGACCCACGCATCGAGTTGTTGCCACCCCCGACGTCCCACGACGCCAAGCCGTACCCAAGCCCGACAGCGACAAAGGAGTCAATAACGTGCGTGCGCACCGAACCCTGATCGTCACCCTAATCCTGACCTTGGTACTTGCCGTGCCGGCCGGCGCGGCGGCCAAGCGCCTGATCATCGGCGGCTCGACCTCCGTACTTCCCCTCATGCAGAAACTGGCCACCGCCTACCACAAGGCATATCCGAAGATCCCGGCGCCCCAGGTGAGCGGTGGGCAGTCGGACATCGGCATCAGCGGCGCCGCCAACGGCAGCCTCGACATCGGCGACTCCTCGCGCGACCCGATCGTCGGCGTCGACCCCTCCGGACTGGTGTTCACCAAGATCGCACGCGACGGCGTGTGCGTGATCACCAACGACAAGAACCCGATCTCCAACCTCTCCCAGCAGGAGGTCGAAGGCATCTTCACGGGCAAGATCCACGACTGGAGCGAAGTGCCGGGAGCGAAGGTCTCCGGCCCGATCGACCTGTTCCAGCGCGACGGCGCCTCCGGTACCGAGGACGCCTTCCAACACATCTTCCTCGGCGAATACCTCAAGATCGCGCCGAGCGCGGTTGCCGAGGCGTCCAACGGCCTGGAGCAGCTACACGTCGAAAAGGACGAACACGGGATCGGCTTCGTGTCCTTCGCCTACACCGCCGGCGTCAACCCGGTCGGATATCAGGGCATCGCCTGCAATCTGGCCAACGCCCGCTCCGGGCAGTACGAGGGTGTGCGTAACTTCTGGATGGTCACAAAAGGGGCGCCGAAAGGCGAAGCCGCCAAGTTCATCGCCTGGGTCACGAGCGGCAACAAGACGACCAAAGCGATCATCAACTCGAGCTGGATTGCAGTTCATTAAGTAACGGTGACCGCCGGGGCTGCACATCGCCCAGTTCGTGCACGCCTCGGCGGGGCCGCCGGTGGAGATCGGCGCACCGAGCGCGTGCTCGGTGCGATCGCCGCATTGACGCTGGTGCTGATCGCGGCGATGATCGTCACGGTGTTCATCAAGGCATGGCCGTCGTTTCAGGCCAACGGGCTGAGCTGGTTCGGGCCGGGGGGCAACGTCGACACGCAGCTGCGCGCGATGGACGAAGGTATGCCGCTGCCCGGGCACTCGGCGCTGTATCTGCGCGCCTGGCCGCTGATCTGGGGAACGATCATCACAACCGTCCCGGCGGTGCTGATCGCGCTGGCGGTCTCCACCCTGGCGGCGATCTTCCTGACCGAGTTCGCCCCCACGCCGGTGGGCCGGACGCTCGAGCCGGTCGTCAGGCTGCTCGCGGGCGTGCCCTCGGTCGTCTACGGCCTGGTCGGCATCCTCGCGCTCGCACCGCTGATCAGCGACAACCTGATCAGCGAAAGCCGCCGCAAGTCGGTCTCCTACGTCGTGCAGCTGGAAGGCGCCGACCTGATGCTCGCGATCGTCATCCTCGCGATCATGATCACGCCGATCATGATCGCGCTGATCGCCGGCGCGCTGGCCTCGGTGCCGCCCTCCTGGAAGGAGGGGTCGGCTGCGCTCGGCGTCAACCGCTGGCGCACGATCGTGCGCGTTTCGCTGCGCACCGCGCGCCCGGCGATCGTGGCGGCGACCGTGCTCGCCACCGCCCGCGCGCTGGGGGAGGCGATCATGCTCTCGATGGTCTCGGGCTCGCGCGGCTTTGCCGCCAACCCGCTCGACGGCTTCACCTTCCTGTTCGAGCCGGTCAGACCGCTGGCCGCGACGATCGTGCAGGAATCGGCGGGGCTGACGATCGGCCCGATGAGCCACACGCTCTACGCGATGGCCGCCGTGTTGCTCGTCTCGGCGGCACTGCTCTCGTTCGCCGGCTGGGCCGCCAAGCAACCTTTGAAGCGCTACGGGATCAGGGCCTGACGTGGCCTCGGCAGGACATCTGAGCTCCCCGCCCGCAGGCCTGAGGGTGGTGCGCCGCCCGCGCCAGAGCATCGCCTCCTGGCCGCTGCTCGACCGCGTCGGCTACCTGCTCTGCTGGGTGACCGGGATCGCGCTGTGCCTGATCGCGATCGGGATCGTCGTGTACATGCTGATCAAGGGGATCGCCTATCTGCGCCCGAGCCTGCTGTTGGAATCGCCCGCGCCATCCCTGCAACAGAGCAAGGCCGGAGGGTTCCTCGATCCGATCGAGGGCACGTTCCTGCTCACGGCGGTCGCGATCGCGATCGCCGCGCCGATCGGCGTGGCGCTGGCGGCGTGGCTGAGCGAGTACGGGAGACCGAGCCGGCTGGCGCGCGCGGTGGAGTCGGCGGTCGAGATCATCGCCGGCACGCCAAGCGTCGTGCTCGCGATCTTCGGGCTGCTCGTGTTCTCGCAGAGCTTCCTCGGCTTCCTCTCCCAGAACACCGCGGGTGGAGCGGTCACCGGGCAGTCGTTCCTCGCCGCCGGGGCGATCATGGCGCTGCTCGCGCTGCCGCTGATCGTTGGCGCCGCGCGCGAGGGGCTCGCCCAGATCCCCGACCGCACGCGCGAGGCCTCGCACGCGCTGGGCAAGACCAGCGCCACCACGATCCGCCACGTGCTGCTGCCCTCGATCCGCCCGAACATCGCCGAAGGCGTCGTGCTCGGCATGGGTCGGGTGATCGGCGACACCGCGATCGTGATCATCCTGCTCGGCGGAACGCTGAAGACCGAACCGGAGAGCGGCACCCCGATCGTCGGGCTGCTGCGTGGCACCGGCTCGACATTGACGAACTACGTCTACTACAACTCACCCGCGGGCGAGGGCAACGCGCATCAGAAGGCTTATGCCGCCGCGTTCGTGCTGCTGATGATCGTGCTCGCGCTCAACTTCGCCGTGACGCGCATCAGCGGAGGGCGACGCGGGGTCGATCGCACAGGTGGCAGTTGGTGGCGCCTCGCGGGAGCACAGGGCCTGATCCGCAGGCCGCAGCCATCTGAGGAGCCGGGGTCCTGATGGAGCGACTCACACCACCTCCCGTCCGACGTATCGCCGTCGACCGGGAGCCGCAGGTGGTCGCACCCACGGAGAGCACCAACGGCGCGGGCACCACGGCCGCACGCCCCTCGACCTCCGCGCGCCTGCGCGCCGATCGCCCGCTGATCGGCAGTGTGCGCGAGCGGATGCGGATCGAATCGGTCTGGCTCGCCTACGGCGAGAACTGGGTCGTGCGCGACGTCAGCCTGCCCGTGCGCCAGGGCGAGGTACTCGCGCTGATCGGCGCCTCGGGCTCGGGCAAGACGACGCTGCTGCGCTCGCTGAACCGGCTCACGGAGGTCACGGCCGGCGCCGCGCGCGCAGGGCAGATCACGCTCGACGGACAGGAGATCCACGGGCTCGAGGTCAACGCCCTGCGCCGGCGCGTGTCGATGGTCTTCCAGCAACCCAACCCATTCCCGATGAGCATCTTCGACAACGTCGCCTACGCGCTGGCCGAGCAGAGCCCCCCGCGCGGGCGCCGGCGGCGGCGCAGCGTCGAGCTCGAGCACGCCGTCCACGACGCGCTGCGCCGGGCTGGGCTCTACGACGAGGTAGCCAGCGATCTCGATCGCTCCGCGCTGAAACTCTCGGGCGGCCAGCAGCAGCGTCTGTGCATCGCGCGCGCGCTCGCGGCCCAGCCCGAGGTGCTGCTGCTCGACGAGCCCTGCTCGGCACTGGATCCGATCTCGACGGCGACGATCGAGGACCTGATCGTCGGCCTGCGCGAAAGCGTCGCGATCGTGATCGTCACACACAACCTCCAGCAGGCATTCCGCGTGGCCGACCACGTCGCGTTCATGCACCTCGGCGAGCTCATCGAGTACGGGCCCGGCGAGCAGGTCTTCGACCGTCCGGCCCAGCGGCGCACGCGCGAGTACATTGGCGGGGCGTTCGGGTGAGGTGGGCGGTACTCCTGCTCATGGCGCTGGCGCTGAGCGGATGCGAGAGCACCCAGGAAGAGAGCGCGAAGCTCGAAAAGACCGCTAAGCACTTCGCGCTCGCCCAGAAAGGATTGACGATCGTGCACGCGAGCACCGTGGCGCGGGCGCGGGGCGCCACCGTGGTGCGCAGCTCCGAAGGCGCCGCGGCGGCGGTGACCGTGAGCAACTCCAGCGCGCACACGCTGAGCGCGGTGCCGGTCGCGATCACCCTCAAGGGCGCGCACGGGCAGACCCTCTATCAGAACAACGCCCCCGGTCTGGAAGCTGGGCTCACTCAGGTCTCCTCACTCCCGGCGCACGGTTCGGTCACGTGGGTGGACGACCAGCTGCCCCGCCTGAACGAACCGGCCGACGTCACGGCGATCGTCGGCGAAGCCCCAATGGCGAACGGGCCGCAGCCGCGGATCGAAGTCGCCGGCGTGCACCTCGCCGAAGAATCGACCGGAGAAGTCGCGGGGACGGTGCACAACCACTCGAACGTGACCCAGCAACACCTCATCGTCTACGTGGTGGCACGCCGTGGCGGCAAGGTCGTCGCGGCCGGCAGGGCTGTGCTGGCGGAAGCGGCTGCCGGCGCGTCGATTCCGTTTCAGGTGTTTCTCGTCGGGTCCCCGGCGGGAGCGTCGCTGCAGGCCGAAACGCCGGCGACGACGTTCGGCTGACGATCGGTTTCGGCCCGTCGAGTTTGGTTCGGCGCCCGACCCCGCCAGTTTGGCCCAGCGCGCGGCCCGCCGGGCCGACTCCGCCACTCAGCCGTTCACGAGACCACCACGGTGAGCTGCGCCGTCCCACTCTGGCGGTCGGCCTTTGTTTTGGAGTAGCCGGTGACCGTGACGGTGATTGGGAAAGAGCCCCCGTGCGCGTATTTCTTGGCGCTCACGGTCCCGTGCAGCACGCCCAGCGAGCTCAGCCTGAGGCCCTTGGGCAGGCTCCCCGCGGTCAGCGTCCATTTGTACGGAGCGACGCCATCCGCCGCTTCGAGCTGCTTGCTGTATTCGGTCCCAGGCGTCACCGGGGGCAGCGACGTGGTCGTAACGTGCAGCCCGACGATCTCGCCGGCCGTCCCCGACGAGCCCGCGTAGTTGGAGTCGCCGGAGTAGGTCGCGGTGATTTCGTCGCTGCCCTGCTGCGCGGGGAGCTCCGTCGCGCACGTGGCGGTATCGGGCGAGCCCTCGTTCAGCGGACGGGCTTCGCAGCCGGCGATCGGCCCATGGCTGTCGGAGAAGGAGACGGTACCGGTCGGGGTGCCGGCCCCTGGGGCGACGGGCGCGACCGTCGCGGTGTAGGTGACGTCGGCGCCCTCCGGTCCCGCGCCTTCGTCGGAGGAGCTGACCGAGGTGGATGTCGGCACGCCGGGCGAGGTGGCCGAGGTCAGGTTGACCGTGAGGATGTTGCGGTACAGCGCCGGATCTTTCGCGCCGATCGTGTACTTCGCCGTGCCGGTGCCGAGCACCGTACCGTCGGTCGTGATCGGTTTCGGCAGCCGATAGCCGCTGAACACCATCGTCAACGACCCGTCGGGGTTCTGCACAACGGCCGGGCCGTAGGCGCGGCCGGAGTAGTAGGCACTGATGCCCAGCGGTTCGTCGCGGCCTTCTTCAAGCGCCTTGTCCTGCGCGGCCGACGCCGCGAACTTGTATTCGGTGCTGAGCACGACCTTCGGCACCGACCATTCCTTGCCGTTGCTCGATTCGGTGTAGAAGATCTGGTTGAAGGCATCGCTGTCGCCGTCCGAGGCCCACGAGCCCGACAGGAACATGGTGTCGTTGCCGTTCGGGTTGGTGACGATCGTGCCGCGCGAGCCGATGAAGCGCAGCTCGGTCGTGTCGGTTTCGCCCGGCGCGAGGTTCGTCGGTTCGGTGCTCGACGGGCTCGTCTGCTGGAAGGGGTTCGACAGGTCGTTGTATGAGCCCGTGTCGTTGCCGGTGCCCGAGGTCGAGCCGCTGATCGCGCCGAGGTCGGTGAAGTTGATCCCGTTTTCGGTGTAGGCCGCGCGCAGGACGGTGTAGTCCTCGTTGTTCGCGAACAGCTTCTCCGGCCCCTTCGAGGAGGAGTTCTTGCCCTCGCCGATCTTTTCGAGCGACGAATAGGGCACGACCGCCGCGTTCGGGCCGCCGACCCAGTTGCCTTCCTTGACCGAACCCGTGCCACCCGTGCAGCCGGTGAGGTCATAGCTGCCGTTCGGCACGCCGGTCTGCGTCGCGGGAGTATCGCCGCTGCAGGTCACTTCCTGGATCGGATTGCCGACTTCGGTCCCGAGATAGATCTTGAAGGTGCCGGTGTTGGGCAGCGGCTCGCTCGGGTGCACCGACGGCGTGTAGGTGATCGTCGTCGTCCCTGTCCCGGGAAGGGTGATCGTCCCCGCTTTGTAGGTCGTGCCGCTGACGGAACCATCGGTGGTGCCGACGATGAAATAGGCGAGGATCTTCTCGGTGTACAGGACGGTCGTCGACCCCGCGGGCGCTCCCGGATAGCTCGGCAGCGTGCCGACGATCCCGTCTGGAGACTTCAGGCCGGTGGTCACCTGAGCCTCGGGCGGCAGGATCGGGTCCATCGTGATCGCGTCGCCCTGATGAACCGTCAGCGCAGAGCCGCTGGTGTTGGTGCAGTCCTCGATTTTCGTGGTCGGGTTCGCGTTCGACTGTGTGCAGTAGACCGTATCTCCGTCGATGTAGAACCGGTTTGGAGCGTTTTCGTTGAGGATGAAGGTCGTGAAGGGAGAGACGGTGGAATTCCCGTTCAGGAAGCTCAGCTTTTCCAGCCCGCCTTCGCCGCTGGTCTTGTTCGGTCCGGCGGGGATCGTGTAGATCGCGCCTTTTTCTGGTTTTTTCCCGCCCACTTCTTCGGGGTTTGCGGTCCCGATCACCTGCACGAGGTCATCTTTCGTTTTGACCGTCAGGGGCGAGGCTCCGCTGATGGTGCACCCGGTCAGTTCGGCGGGCGCGGCGTTCGTGCCTTTGCAGGTGACGATCGATTGCGACGGCGAGGCGGCGTTGTAGTCCTCGTAAGGACCGGCGACGATGTGCTCGGGCGAGCTTTCGCTGCCTAGCGTCGAGACCCGGATGCTCACGCCGCCGCTGGTCGGAACTTCGACTTCGGATTCGGCGTAGGTGTTCGGGTCGATGCCGACCGATTCGCTGGCGGGCAGCGCGGCGAGCGGGTCCGACGCCGACTGTTCGACGTTGTGGACGAGCATGCCAACGCCTTCGTAGTCGCCGGCCGGGCGCTGCAGCGTGTAGAGCTTGGTGCTGCCGCCGAGCGAGGCCACGTAGGGGTGGCCCTGGCCATCGTCGTTGGTGTCCGCGGTCGGGCAGTAGCCCGGGTTCTGCTCGAGCGCTTTGCCCTCGGCAACCCAGGTCTTGCCGTTGTCGGTCGAGCGAGCCACGGTGATCGCCTCGTCGGCGTCCTTCGGCCGGTAGTCGAAGTAGCCGGTCAGCGAGCCGTCGGCGTTGCGGACGACATCCGGGAAGTAGTAGGGCGCGAACGGCAAAGATGTGCCCGCCGGCTGGGAGACCGGCGAACCGGTCTCGGGGTTCGCGCCGAGACTCGAGCAGTACCCGTCGAGCGGGCCGGGAGTTCCGGCGACACCGCTGGGGTAGGGGATCAGCTTCGTGACTTCTTTGCCGCCTTCGATGACCTTCTGTTCGCCCGGATAGACGGCGAGGTTGGGCTCGCTCACGCCTCCGAGCGTCGTTTCGGGGCCGCCGAAGGAGAACGTGGGCAGCAGATCGGAGCTCGGGTACTCGCCGCCGACGGACGGATCGCCCTGAGAGGTGTTCCAGGGGCCGCCTTCGATCGTGTCGAGCACCGGTGTTTCCGGGCTGTACGTCGTGCCTTCAGAGGCCGCGGCGTTGGACGACAGCGCCAGCGCCGTCAGGCCTGCCGCGGCGACGGTGAGTAGGGCAAAGAGCAGGGCACTGACGCGGCGCACTAGATCTCCGATCGTCGATCGACGGCTGGACTGGCGCCCTCTATCTACCACCCCATCTCGGAATCCCGGCAACTGATCACCGGATTTTCACCGATGTAAAGGCCGTGTGACTCCCAGAGGCAGATCTCAGCGCAGGCGACTCAGGATTGCCGCCAGCCCGCTCTCACGACCCGCGATATACCAATCGGCATCGTGCTAAACACGATGATGCTAGTTAGCATCATTTGCTGTCCCCCACCCTCAGCGCCGCCGCCGCTTGAGCGTGATCCCCTCGAGCACGTGCGCGACCGTCTCGCAGGCATCGACGGCGGCCTCGAGCGACTCGAAGATGTCCTTCCAGCGGATCACGACCATCGGGTCGGTGCCCTGCGCGAACAGCGACGCGACGCCGTCACGCAACAGGCGGTCGCCTTCGTTCTCCAGGCGGTGGATCTCGACCAGGTGCGGGGCGAGTTCCTCGCCCGTGTGCAGGCAGCGCAGCGCATCGGCGATCGGCTGGCCGGCCGCGACCAGCACCTCGGCGAACTCCACTGCCTGCTCCATCGGCGCTTCCACTCCGTAGAGGCCGAGCTGAGCGGCCGCCTGCTCGGTGTGATCGACGATGTCATCGAGCGCGGTCGCGAGCACATAGCCGTCGCCGGCATCGAACGGAGCGCGCACGCGCCGGCCGCCGTTGAGCCGGTGGATGATGTCGTGGGTGATGCGATCCCCCTCCCGCTCACACGCAGCGAGCTCCTCCGCGAGCTGCGCGTGCTCGGGCAGCTCGGCGAGCAGCTGGCGCAGCAACAGGGAGGAGCGCTGCACGTTCCGCCCGGCGTCCTCGACGAGGTTCGTCAGGATCGTGTCTGCTGGACCGCGAAGCAAGCTCATCTATGGAGAGTATGGAGATTGGCCGGCGGACGCGATCTCCTTTACGATTTCTTCACGATTCGATCACGAGTTGGCAACTCCCGCAAGTCTATTCGCCGTAACGCTATACGCCGGTGGCGGCCTCGGTGGAAAATCCGAACTCGAACACTCTGTACGCGGGCGAACTGGAGATCAGGCTCGACGAGGGTCTCGTTCTGGCCAACGGGCGCGCGCTGACGCTCTCGGTGCGGGAGTTCGAGTTGCTCGCGGCGATGGCCCGGCGGGCCGGCGCGATCGTTACGCGTGGCGAGCTGTACAGCTCGGTGTGGGGTGGCGAGCTGCGCGACGGCGACCGCTCGGTCGACGTGTACGTGAGCAAGCTGCGCGGCAAGCTCGAAGCGGCGATGCCCGACCGCCGCTTCATCCACACCCATCCGGGCTTCGGCTACCGCTTCCAGCCCCAACCCGCGCGCGCCGGTGCCAGCGGGATCGCCCCGCAGACGGCGCCCAACCCCACGGCCTCCGAGACCCCGGAAACCGGGACGGCCGCCAGCGAGCCGGGCACGAGGGACCCGGGCGCGACAGAGGCGCCCCCCGGCGAGACCCCGGCGCTTTCACGAAATGTTCACATTGCGATACCAGGTACTTGAAGAGACTTTCGTCCCGTATCACCGACCGGACCGGCAGAGGCTTCATCAGCCCCGTCAGCCGTCATCTAGACATCCGATCAGAGGAGACGTAGTGATCAAGCACAAGATTGGCGCGCTCGCGGGCGTTGCGCTGCTCGCACTCGGCCTTGCCGCATGTGGCAGCAGTTCATCAAGCTCATCCTCGTCCACGTCGAGCAGCGGCTCGGCGGCGACGATCTCCGGCGCCGGTTCGACGTTCGCCGCCCCGGTCTACGAACAGTGGGCCTCCTCGCTGGCCAGCACCGTCAAGGTCAACTACCAGGCCGTCGGCTCGGGCGCCGGCATCACCTCGCTCGAGAGCAAAACCGTCGACTTCGGTGCCTCTGACCCGCCGTTGAAGCCCGCCGACGAAGAAGCGATCGCCAAGAACGGCAGCCCGGCCGTGCAGATCCCGATGTTCCTGGGCGCGATCACCGTCTCCTACAACCTCCCAGGCGTCAAGTCCGGCCTGAAGCTCGAAGGCAAGACGATCGCCGACATGTACCTCGGCACGATCAAGACCTGGAACGACCCGGCGATCGAGGCGCTGAACCCCGGCGTGTCGCTGCCGAGCACGCCGATCACCGTGATCCACCGCTCGGACTCCTCGGGCACGACCTCCGGCTTCACGAGCTTCCTCGCGACCGTCGACCCCGAATTCAAGAGCAAGGTCGGCGAAGGCAAGACTGTGCAGTGGCCGACGGGCACCGGCGCCAAGGGCAACGCGGGTGTGGCCGGCGCGGTCCAGCAGACGACCGGAGCGGTCGGCTACGTCGAGCAGTCCTACGCGCTCGAGCACAACTTCACCTACGCCTCGGTGAAGAACAAGTCCGGCGCCTTCGTCGCCCCGACACTGGCCTCGACCAGCGCCGCCGCCGAAGGGGTCGTGGTGCCCGCCAACCTGGGGATCAAAATCTCGAACCCCAGCGCGCCGACCGCCTACCCGATCACCTCGCAGACGTTCGTCGTCGTGAACAAGGACCTCTGCAAGGCCGGCACCCCCGGCGGCGAAGCGGCCGCGAAGGGCGTGGTCAAGTTCCTCGACTACGGGCTCGGCGAAGGACAGCCGATCCTCGCGAAGGCCGACTACGCGGCGCTGCCCGCCGCGATCCTCGCGAAGTCCAAGGAAGCGGTCGCGGGCCTGCAGTGCAACGGCACCTCGCTCGGCGGCTAGCCGCAGCGTGGAGGCAGCATCCGTACCTGGCGGTGAGCGTTCGATTCTCGAGCGCTCACCGCTCGCGCGGTTACCCGACCGCGCGCTGAAGTACGGCCTCACGGCGCTGGCCGCGCTGATCCTCGCGCTGATCGTCTTCTTCTTCGTCCGCCTCGTCGGCGAAGCCCGGCCAGCGTTCGCCAAGGAAGGCATCGTCGGCTTCGTGTTCGGCAACGACTGGAACGTCTCAGCCGAACACTTCGGCGCACTGCCGCTACTCGTCGGCACGCTGATCACGTCCGTGCTGGCGCTGCTGATCGGTGTGCCCGTGGCGGTCGCGACCGCCGTCTACGCAACCGAGCTGTGCCCGCTGCGCCTGCGCGCGCCGCTCACGATCCTGGTCGAGCTGCTGGCCGCCGTGCCGTCGGTCGTCTACGGCCTGTGGGGGATCTTCTTCCTCGCGCCGAAGCTCCAGCCGGCCGAGCAGTGGGTCGCCGATCGCCTCTCGTTCATCCCCTTCATCGGGGGCGGCCTCGTGACGATCCCCAACTACTTCGTCACGGGGCTCGTGCTCGCGATCATGATCCTGCCGATCGTCTCGGCGATCTCGCGTGAGGTGATGACGACGGTGCCCCTCGACCACAAGGAGGCGGCGCTCGGCCTGGGGGCCACGCGCTGGGAGATGATCCGCATCGCCGTGCTGCCGTACTGCCGCTCAGGCGTGGTCGGCGGCGCGATGCTCGGCCTCGGCCGCGCGATCGGCGAGACGATCGCAGTGACGATCCTGATCGGCGACGCCCCCAAGCTCAGCCACCACCTGTTTGAGCAGGGGTACAGCCTCGCGGCGGTGATCGCGAACGAGTTCGGCGAAGCCCAGGGCCTGCACCGCTCAGCGCTGTTCGCCGCGGGTCTCGTCCTGTTCGTGCTGACGCTGCTCGTCAACGGCGTCGCGCGCCTGCTCGTGCTGCGGGCCGCGAAGCCCGGTGGGTCCAGGCGCACCGAGGGCGCAGGCGATATCGGCGCCGAGGCGGCTGCGGGCGCATGAGCACGCAGAGCCCCACTGCCGCCGCGCAGCTCGCGCGCTTCAACGTCAGCCCCGCACGGCGGCGCAAGGACCGGATCGCGCGGGGGCTGATCCTCGCCGCGACGGTGCTGGCGCTGATCCCGCTCGCGTTGATCGTCTACTACCTGCTGCACAAGGGTCTCTCCACGTGGAGCGTCAACTTCTTCACGACCGACCCGACCGGCAACACGTTCTTCGGGAGCTCGAACATCGGCGGGATCAAGAGCGCGATCCTCGGCACGATCGAGATCGTCGCGCTCGCCTCGGTGATCTCGATCCCGATCGGCATCGGCGTGGCCGTGTGGCTCGTCGAGTATGGCCGTTCGAGCTGGTTCGCAAACACCGTGCGGTTCTTCGTCGACGTGCTCACAGGCGTGCCGTCGATCCTGTTTGGGTTGTTCATCTACATCGTCCTGATCGTCGGCACCGGCTCCTCCTATGCCGGCTACAAGGGCTCGCTCGCGCTCTCGCTGCTGATGCTCCCGGTCGTGATCCGCTCGGCCGAGGTCGTCCTGCTGCTGATCCCCGGCGCGCTGCGCGAGTCGGCGCTGGCGCTCGGCGCCCCGCGCTGGCGGGTGATCTTCAGCATCGTGCTGCCGACCGCGCTGCCGGGGATGGTCACGGGCGTGCTGCTGGCGGTCGCGCGCGCCGCCGGGGAGACCGCGCCGTTGCTGTTCACGGCAGCCTCGACACACGAAACGAACTTCAACCTCGGGCAGTTCATGAACTCGCTGCCGGTGCAAATCTACAGTGACGTCACATCTCCGACCACAGCCGTGGTAAACCGTGCGTGGGGCGCAGCGCTGACCCTGGTCGTCATGATCCTGTTGCTGAACCTCATCGCCCGCCTGATCGCCCGAAGGAGCCGCCTTGCATGACATCCGACGGATCAACCCTGAAGACCGCTGACGTGGAGCCCGACGACCGAGCGCAGGGCGGCCGGCGCGAGACCCGTCAGGCGCCCTCCACAGAGCCCAGTCAGACCAAGCCGCAGCCCGCGGCCTCGCCGGCGAGCGCCTCCACCGCGCCCGCCAAGCAAGGTCTGAGCGTGCGCCTGCAGGGGTTGAAGGCGTTCTATGGCTCGAGCGAACAGGTCAAGGGCGTCGACCTCGACTTCCACGCCAATGAGGTGACCGCGATCATCGGACCCTCGGGCTGCGGCAAGTCGACGATGGTGCGCTGTATCAACCGCATGCACGAGGAGATCCCGGGCGCCCACGCCGAGGGCAGGGTGCTACTCGATGAGCTCGACGTCTACGACTCCGCGGTCGACGTCGTAGCGGTGCGCCGCGCGATCGGGATGGTCTTCCAGAAGCCGAACCCGTTCCCGACGATGTCGATCTTCGACAACGTCGCCTCCGGACTGCGACTATCCTCGCGCGGCCGCGGCGACCTGCACGGGAAGGTCGAGACCGCGCTGCGCGGCGCCGGCCTGTGGGACGAGGTCTCCGATCGCCTGTCCGAGCCCGGCGCCGGGCTTTCCGGCGGCCAGCAACAGCGGCTGTGCATCGCCCGCTCGCTCGCCGTGGATCCCGAGGTGATCCTGATGGACGAGCCCTGCTCGGCGCTCGACCCGATCGCGACGCTGAAAATCGAGGAGCTGATCGCCGAGCTCAAGCAGCGCGTGACGATCGTGATCGTCACACACAACATGCAGCAGGCCGCGCGCGTCGCCGACCGCACGGCATTCATGCTCTCCGGCAAGCTCGTCGAGGTCGGCCCGACCGAAGACATCTTCACCAAGCCCAGCGATTCCAGGACCGAGGAATATGTCACCGGCAAGTTCGGCTAGCGGCGCCGGCGGCCACGCCCCGATCGGCGGTTCCGACGATGGCGCGCCTCCGGCCGGTGCCCAGCAGGGTCGCGCGCATTTCCAGCAGCAACTGCAGGAGCTCGAGGATCACGCGCTCGGCGGCCTCGACCTGATAGTCGAGCAGCTCGACCGCGTGCTCGAGGCCCTCAACCACCAGGACGTCGAGCTCGCCCAGATGGTGATCGCCGACGACGACCGCGTCGACGGGCGCTACCTGGAGGTCCACCAGGGGATCCTTTCGCTGCTCGCCCTGCAGGCGCCCGTCGCCGGCGACCTGCGCCTGGTGGCCGCGCTCCTGCACATGATCAAGCACATCGAGCGGATGGGCGACCAGTGCGTGAACATCGCCAAGCTGATCCCGCTCTCCGGGCACGAACCGCCCGTGCGCCAGGAGGTTCTGGAGGCGCTCTCGAAGATGGGCGCCTACGCTCGCTCGGAGGTCGTGCAGTCGAAGGCCGCCTTCGGTGGGCGCGACGTGGGCCTAGCCGAAGACCTGGTCCGCCAGGATCGCGAGATCAACCGGCTCAACCGCGAGATCTTCCGGATGGCCCTCGACATCGGCGGCGACGACGCCGACACGCGCGAGTGGGCGATGCACATGATCCTCGTCGCCCGCGCTTTGGAGCGGATCGGGGACAACGCCGTCGACATCGGCGAGCAGGTCGCGTTCGTCGTCACCGGCCTCTTCCGCGAGTTCTCCGACTCCTCGCATCCGGGCGGCGGCCGGGTGGATGCGGCGCCGGACGCCAGTCGCGAGACGTTCTGAGCCCAGCGGCGGACCAGAGCAGCCGAGCTCCGCCCGCAATCAGCGCATTTCTCCTGTGAAGATCCTGTGACCATTTGCGCAACCCCGCACAAGGATCTGCAATGTCCCCTAGACTCCCGCTCGATGACGGAGAGTGCCCGCGCCACGGAGGAGGCAGCGCCATCGAACACGGGAGGTGCGTCCTCAGCATTACGCATCGCCGTGCTCGACCGCGACAGCGGGTTCATCCAGGTACTGAGCAAGCGCCTGGATCGACTTGGCTGGGAGCATCGCGTGCTCGGCAGTCCAGTGCCGACTGACGCCGTGACATCGATGCGACTGAGCGCGCTCGTCGTCGACCTCGCCGTGCTCGGCCCCCAAGCCTGGGAGTGGCTCGAGCGCCTGTGCGGAGCGCTGCCCGAACTGGGCGTCGTCGTCTGCACCGGACCTTCGACCGTCGCCCAGCGGGTGCGCGGGTTGCGGCTCGGGGCGGACGACTGGATCACCAAGCCCTGTCACCCCGAGGAAGTCATTGCCCGTGTACAGAGCGTCGTGCGCCGCCGGCGCCGCAGCGCGAGCAGAGCCGCGACCAAACCGGTCAGCGCAGGCGAGCTGGAGATCCGCTCCGATCGCTTCCAAGCGTTTGTGGGTAGTCAAAGCATCGATCTGACACGGCGCGAGTTCGAGCTGATCGAGCTGCTCGCCGCCGCCGAGGGACGCGTGCTCGAGCGCGAGGACATCTACTCGAGCCTGTGGGGCTACACGATGGTCCGGGGCGACCGCTCGGTCGATGTGTTCGTGCGCAAGCTGCGTCAGAAGCTAGAGAAGGCCTCGCCCAAGTGGCGCTACATCCACACCCACTTCGGCATCGGCTACCGCTTCGCCGCCGAGTTGGTGGAGGTCGACGTCCCGGAGTCGCTACCTGCCGAGTGGAGCCCCACCCACCCCGCCGGCGGCGATCAGGGCGATCTCTCGGGGACGCAGCAGGACCACGAGCTCGCCGCCGGCGGCGCTCTCTAGCCTCACAGCCGCCAGGCCACCCTTCTTCAGATCCGGGCGCGCTCCGGTGAGATCCCCGACCAGGCCCGACAGATCTGGCTCGTGACCGACGAGCAGCAGCCGCCCATCGGCCGGCAGGCCGGCCAGCTCGGCGAGCGCCTGGCGCGCGTGGAAGTCGCCGGCCAGCGGCGGATGCACGGCAAGCAGGTCGCGCTGCTGTGAGCTCCAGTGCTCGGCGGCCAGCTCGGCGGTCCGGCGCGCGCGCGTCTTCGGACTGAACAGAACCACGTCGAAGCTCGCCTGCAGCCGTTCCAGCGCGATCCCGGCGGCGTGCGCCTGGCCCTCGCCGCGCTCGGTCAGACGCCGCTCGGCATCCTCACGCGTGCCATGGGGCTCGGCGTCCCCGTGACGTAGTAACCAGAGCTGACGAGCCATGTCCTATCGACCTCCACACTATCTGGTGCTGACAGGGTGTAGCGTGAAGATCCGATGAGCGCGCTGGACGATCCAACCCTCTACCTGAACCGCGAGCTGTCCTGGTTGGACTTCAACGAGCGCGTGCTGCAGCTGGCCGAAGATGAGCGGATCCCGCTACTGGAGCGCGTGAAGTTCTGCGCGATCTACACGACGAACCTCGACGAGTACTACATGGTACGTGTTGCCGGCTTGCGCGACCAGATCGACGCGGGCGTCGAGAACCCGGGCCCCGACGGCCGTACCCCCTCGGAGACGATCGCGCTGATCCGCGAGCGCGTGCTGCAGCTGGGCGAGCGGCTGAGCGCCTGCTTCGAAGGACACCTGCGCCCCGCGCTGGCCGAGCAGGACATCCGCGTGCTCGCCGTCGACGAGCTCGACGACGAGCAGCGCGCGGAGCTGGCCAGGCACTTCCAGAAGGTAATCTTCCCGGCGCTCACCCCGCTGGCGGTGGCCCCCGGGCGACCGTTCCCGTACATCTCCAATCTCTCCCTCAGCCTGGCCGTGCTCGTGCGCGACCCCGTCACCGACCAGACCGTGTTCGCGCGCGTGAAGGTGCCGACCGAGATCCTGCCACGCTTCGTCACGCTCAAAGAGCCGGGCTCGGCAGGCTCGGGGGCGGTGGGGTCGGGGCCCGGGCAGATCACGCTGCTGGCGCTCGAGGACGTGATCGCCTGCCATCTCGACGCGCTGTTCCCCGGAATGGAGATCGCCGACTACGACGTCTTCCGGGTCACCCGCGACGCCGACCTGGAGGTCTCCGACGACGCCGCCGACCTGCTCCAGGCGGTCGAGGACGAGCTGCGCCGCCGCCGCTTCGGCGAGGTCGTGCGCGTCGAGGTCGGCACCGACTGCTCCGAGCGCCTGCGCGAGGAGCTGGCGGCGCTGCAGGGGGTGCAGGAAGACGAGGTCTACCCGGTCGACGGGCTGCTCGACATGGGCGCGCTGTGGCAGATCGTCAAACTGCCCGGCTACACCGAGCTGCGCGAGGAGCCGCTGGCCGGCCACACCCACCCGCGCCTGCTGCGCCACGAGGGCGAGCGGCCGGACGTGCTCGGCGCGATGCGCGAAGGCGACGTGCTCGTGCATCACCCCTACGACTCGTTCTCGACCTCGGTCGAGCGCTTCGTCGAGCAGGCCGTGGCCGACCCGAACGTGCTCGCGATCAAGCAGACCGTGTACCGCACGAGCGACGACTCTCCCCTCGTGCCGGCGCTGATCGACGCGACCGAGCGCGGCAAGCAGGCGGTTGCGCTGGTCGAGCTACAGGCGCGCTTTGACGAGCGCATGAACATCCACTGGGCGAAGGCGCTGGAGGAGGCCGGCGTACACGTCGTCTACGGCCAGCCGGCGCTGAAGACGCACGCGAAGTGCGTGCTCGTCGTGCGCCGCGAGGGCGACGGGGTTCGCAACTACGTGCACATCGGCACCGGCAACTACCACTCGACAACCGCGCGGCTGTATACCGACTTCGGGCTGTTCACGACCGACGAGCAGATCGGCGCCGACGTCGCCGACATGTTCAACTACCTCACCGGCTACGCCCGGCCGCTGCACTACCGCAAGGTGCTGACCGCGCCCAACCAGCTGCGAGACGGCCTGATCGATCAGATCGACCGCACGATCGCCGCGCACTCGCTCGAGTCCCCGGGGCGAATCGCGATGAAGATGAACGCGCTCGTCGACGGACGCTGCATCCGCGCGCTCTACAAGGCATCGCAGGCGGGCGTGCGGGTCGATTTGAACGTACGCGGGATCTGCTGTTTGCGGCCCGGCGTCGAGGGGATCTCCGAGAACATCCGCGTCGTCTCGATCGTCGGGCGGCTGCTCGAGCACTCGCGCGTGTACGCGTTCGAGCGCGACGGCGAGTACACGATCTACATCTCCTCGGCTGACCTGATGCCGCGCAACCTCGACCACCGTGTCGAGCTCGCGGCGCCGATCGAGTCGCCGGAACTGCGCACCGAGCTGCTCGACACGCTGGAACGCGCGTTCGCCGACAACCAGAGTTCCTGGGAGCTCGACCGCGAGGGCGTCTGGCAGCGGCAGGCGCCGGGGCCCGGCGAGGCGCCGCGCAACCTGCAACTGGAGCTGGCCGAGCTGCACGCGCGCCGCGCCGGCGAGGGCGGACCGGACGGCGCGCGAGACTTGGGCACGCCGCTGAGTCGCTGAGCTCGGTCTAGGGGAGCGCCGAGAACCTACGCCGCGGCGGGCAGCGCGTCGAGCATCGCTTTGAGCTCGTCGACCGACTGGTAGTCGAGCCCGAGCAGATGGTCGTGACGGGCGCGGACGACGCCCTGCTCGTCGATCACGATCACCGCGCGCTTGATCCCGAGGCGGGACGAGAAGGCGCTGTAGCTGATCGAGACCTGCCGATCGACGTCTGACAGCAGTGGCACGTTGAGACCGTGCTTGGCGACGAAGCCCTCGTGCGAGGCGAGATCCTGCGAGGAGATGCCGACGACGGTCGCATCGAGCGCAGCGAAGTCATCCGCGCGATCGCGGTAGGAGCAGAACTGTTTCGTGCAGACCATCGTGTTGTCGCCGGGATAGAAGAGCAGCACGACGCGCTCGCCGCGGTGCGCGGAGAGCTTGAACGGGCCATCGGTGCCGGGCAACTCGAAATCGGGGGCCCGCTCGCCCACCTGCGGGGTCTTCGCCATGCCCTCCAGCATACCGGCGGTTACAGCCCGTACGCTTCGAGTAGGTACAGCCACAGCTCGCTGCGGGTCGGAAAGCACGGCACCGCATGCCACAGGCGCTCCAGGGGCACCTCGCCGATCACCGCGATCGTCGCGGCGTGGAGCGACTCCGCGACGTCGACACCGGTGAAGGTCGCGCCGACGATCACCTTGCGGTCCTCGTCGACGACGATCCGCGCGGTGCCGGGCGCACCGTGTCCGACGAAGCTCCCGCCGGCGTTGCCCTCGGTGGAGGTATCGACGGCGCGCACGTTCAGGCCGGCCTCCTCGGCGCTCGCCAGCGTATGGCCGACCGCCGCGACCTGCGGCTCGGTGAAGATCACACGGGGGGAGAGCCGTCCGTCGGAGCGCAGGACCGTCGCCTCGCCCGTCCGGCCGAGAATCTGGTCGGCGGCGAGGCGCGCCTGGTACTTGCCCATGTGCGTGAGCAGCACGCGGCCATTGGCGTCGCCGACGACGTACAACCACTCGTGGCCGGGCACGCGCATCCGCTCGTCGACCTCGATCGACTTGCCTGCCTCCAGGCCAAACTGATCGAGGCCGAGCCCCTCGGTGTGCGGAGCGCGCCCGATCGCGCACAGCAGCTCCTCTCCGGTGAGCGAGCGACCGTTCTCGAGCTCCAGCGTTACCGGGCCGCTGCCGTCCTCGCGCCGCACCGCGGTGGCCTTCGTGCCGAGCACGACCTCCGCGCCGGCATCCTCGAGCGCTTCCTTGACCTGCTCGGAGGCGAGCTCCTCCTCGCCCGAGATTAGCCGCGGCAGCGCCTCGACGACCGTCACCTTCGCGCCCAGCGAGGCGTAGGCACAGGCCATCTCCGCGCCGACGACGCCGCCGCCGAGCACGAGCAGCGAAGCGGGAATCGATTTCGCGGTCGTCACCTCGCGGTTCGTCCACGGGCGCGCCTCGCGCAAACCCGGGATCGGCGGCATCGCGGCGCCCGTGCCAGGAGCGAGGATTACCGCTTTGCGAGCGCACAGCAACTCGTCGCCGACCTGGATCTCGCGCTCGCCGGCGACGACGCCCTGCCCGCGCACGAGCGTGATCCCGCGTTCTTGCACCCACGGCATCTGGGCGTCGTCAGAGAGGTTGTGAACGACCTCGTCGCGACGGCGCAGCACGGCGGCGACGTCGAGCTCCCCGCCGGCAGCCTCGGCGGCGCCCGGCACGCGGCGCGCCTCGGCCAGCGCTTGGGCCGGTCGCAGGAGGGCCTTGGAGGGCATGCAGGCATAGAAAGAGCACTCGCCGCCGACCAGCTCGCGCTCGATCAGCGCCACGGAGAGGCCGTTGTCGGCCAGCCGCCCGGCGCAAACCTCGCCGGCGGGACCGGCGCCGAGGACGATCACATCGAAGTCTTTGCTGCTCACTGGTATCTCCTTATTTGGATGAGGGGCATGCGAGCGGTAGCCTCAGATAGATCATGGTGCAATCGCTCTGCGGCCAGCTGCTGCTCGCCTCACCGGCGCTGATGGACCCCAACTTCAGGCGCGCGGTGGTCCTCATCGGTGTGCACAGCGAGGAGGGCGCGATGGGCGTCGTGCTGAACCGCCCCTCGGAGGTCACGGTCAGCGAGGCGGTGCCGCAGCTCGAGCAGACCGTCGCCGAGCAGGAGCCGGTGTACGTCGGCGGTCCGGTGCAGCCGAGCTCGATCGTGTTCCTGGCCGAGTTCCTCGACCCGACCCCCGCCGGGCTGCTCGTGCTCGGCCGGATCGGCTTTCCCGCCCCGGACGCCGGCATCGACGAGCTGACCGAGGCGACGGCGCGACGGCGCGTGTTCGCCGGCTACGCGGGCTGGGGCGAGGGCCAGCTCGACACCGAGCTCGACCAGGGTGACTGGATCGCGCACAGCGCCGTGCCGGACGATGTCTTCTGCGAGGAGCCCGAAGATCTCTGGAGCAGCGTGCTGACGCGCATGGGCGGTAGCTACGCGCTGATCGCCCGCATGCCTTCGGATCCAAGCGTCAATTGACTAGGATCCGATGATGCTGAAGCTCGCCCGCTGGTCGACAACCCACCGTCTCTACGTCGTGATCGGCTGGATCGTGCTGCTGGTCGCCGTGAACGCCTTCGCCCAGTCGGCGGGAACGAGCTACTCGAACAACTTCACGCTGCCCAACTCCGACGCGCAGCGGGCGGCAGACCTGCTCGGAAAGAGCTTCCCCGCCCAGGCCGGCGACCGCGACACGATCGTCTACAAGGTCAGCTCGGGAACCGTGACGGACCCGGCGGTGAAGGCGCGGATGAGCGCGATGTTCGCCGAAGTCGCCAAGCTCCCCCACGTCGCCGCGGTGATCAGTCCCTACGCGGGCGCCGCCGCGGGCAAGTCAATCTCCGCGAACGGCCAGATCGCGTTCGCGACGGTCGTCTTCAACGAAAAAGCGAACCTGCTGCCGAAAAGCGCCCCCGAACGGGTCGTCAAGGTCGCTCGCGCCGCCGGTAAGCCTGGCCTGCAGGTCGAGCTCGGCGGCCAGGCGATCGAGGCGACCGAGCAGGCCGGCTTCGGCATCTCCACGGCTGTCGGCCTGCTCGCGGCGATCGTCATCCTGCTGCTGACGTTCGGCTCGGTGGTCGCGATGGGCCTGCCGATCATCACCGCGCTGTTCGGCCTCGGCACCGGCCTCGGGGCAATCGCGCTGTTCACGCACGTCGTTGACACGCCCAACTTCTCCTCCGAGCTCGCCGCGATGATCGGGCTCGGCGTCGGGATCGACTACGCGCTGTTCATCCTCACGCGCTACCGCGAGGCCTACGCGACGCCCGGCCCGACGTTCGAGAACCCGCGCGAGTCCGTCGTGCAGGCGCTCGACACCGCCGGGCGCGCCGTCCTGTTCGCCGGCACCACGGTCGTGATCGCGCTGCTCGGGATGATGCTGCTCGGCGTCAGCTTCCTCTACGGCGTGGCGATCTCCGCCTCGATCGGCGTGCTGCTCGTGATGCTTGCCTCGCTCACGCTGCTGCCGGCGCTGCTCACCACCTTCGGCGCACGCGTAGCGCGACCCAGCCGTCGAGCGCGGCGGCGCGCCGCCAAGGCGCAGACGAGTGCGGTGGCAACCACGCCGGGCGACGGTGGCATGTGGCTGCGCTGGAGCAAGGGCGTACAGCGCAGGCCGTGGAGCATTGCGATCGTCTCGGCGCTCGTGATGCTCCTGATCGCGGCGCCGGCGACCGCGCTGCGGCTCGGCTCCAGCGACGCCTCGAACGATCCCGCCAGCCAGACGACCCACCGCGCCTACGAGCTGCTCGCCGAAGGCTTCGGGCAGGGCTTCAACGGACCGCTGCTGGTCGTCGCGAAGGCGCCGGACAACGGCAAGGGGGCGATCGAACAGCTCCGCGCGAGCATCGCCGCCACCCCCGGCGTGGTCGCCGTCGCCCCGGCCAAGCTCAACCCGGCGGGCAACGTCGCGACGATCACGGTCTACCCCCACTCCTCGCCGCAGGCCTACGCGACCACCCAGCTCGTCGAACGCCTGCGCGACAAGGTCGACCCGCCGCTGGAGGCGCACACCGGCCTGACCGTCTACGTCGGCGGCGTCACCGCCGGCGCCGTCGATTTCGCGACCACGCTCGGCCACAAGCTGCCGCTGTTCATCGGCGTCGTCGTGCTGCTCAGCGCGCTGCTGCTGTTGATCGTGTTCCGCTCGCTCGTGATCCCGCTGCAGGCAGCAGTGATGAACCTGCTCTCGATCGGTGCCTCGCTCGGCGTGATCGTGGCGATCTTCCAGTGGGGCTGGTTCGGTGGCCTGTTCGGCGTCCAGCAGGGCCCGATCGAGTCGTTCATCCCCGTCATGCTGTTCGCGATCGTGTTCGGTCTCTCGATGGACTACGAGGTGTTCCTCGTCTCGCGCATGCACGAGCGCTGGGTGCGCACCGGTGACGATCAGCGCGCGGTGCAGGAGGGCCTCGCGCTTACCGGTCGCGTCGTCACCGCGGCCGCCGCGATCATGGTCTGCGTGTTCCTGTCGTTCATGCTCGGCGAAGACCGGGTCATCAAGGAGTTCGGGCTGAGCCTCGCCAGCGCGGTGTTTCTCGACGCGCTCGTGATCCGCTGCCTGCTCTTGCCGGCGGTACTGACGATCATCGGAGCACGCACGTGGCAGATTCCCGCGTGGCTCGCCTGGCTGCCGCGCATCAACATCGAGGGTGGCGAGATCTCCAGCCCGGGCGAGCACGACGTGGAGGCAGTGCACGGCTCGCGACGCCCGCGGCCCGAGATCGCCACCGAGGGAGTGGACGGCTGAGGCGACTCCGCCGGGGGGCATCGGCCGCGCCGGCCTGCGCGGCGCTCCTGCTGATCTGGCCGTCCGGACACGCCTTCGCGGCGACCAGCGGGAACGGTGCTTCGACCGCCCGCCCCACGGCCCTGATCCTGTTCCTGCCCGGCGCGAGCAGCGAGCAGCTCGCTAGCGTGCCGTCGCTCTCGACGGGGATCATGAGCGCCGCGCAGGGCACCTACACGACAACCCAGCTGGCGCTCGACATCACGCAGGGCTCGCGCGTCTCGACCTCGGCCTACAACCCCCAGCATCCGCCCCCTCTCTCGTTGCGAACAAGCGGCGCGGGCGCAGTGGTCGAAGGGTGGCAGGCCGCGCTGCGGCGAGCCCACGGCGCGCCGCAGGTCCTCGAACCGGGGCTGCTCGCCTCGCAGATCCCCGGCGGCGCCGGCTACGCGGGAATCGCCGGCGCCGGGAAAAGCTACCTGGACGGAATCTCGGCGGCCGACCGCGGCGGCCGGATCGCGGTCCTGTCGCTCGGCTCGGCGGCGACGCTACCGGCACGCATCGCCGCGATCGAGACGCGCAAGCAGCTGGTCGTGGCCGACCTCCCCGCGGGTGCAAGTGGTTTGAGCGATCTGCGCTTCCTGAGCGCCGCACGCCCCGCCGACGAGCTCGAGATCGTCGTGGAGCGCGCGCCCGACGCGTCCGGCAACGAACTGTTGTGGGCGTCGGTCGGCGGTCTCGGCGGGGGACGCGAGCTCAGCTCGCAGAGCACGAACGAGCGCGGCCTGGTCGTCTCGATCGATCTCGCGCCGACGATCCTCCGCCACCTCGGCCGGCGCGTTCCCGACGAGATGCGCGGCAAGCCGATCGAGCTCGACGGCTCCTTCGACGGCGCCTACCTGCGCTCGTTCAAAGCGCGCCTGCTGGTGATCTACGGCCGGCGGCTGCCGGCGCTGCTCTGCCTGTTCGGCGCCTGGGCGCTGCTGATGCTCGCGGCGCTGGCGCTACGACGCCGCCGCGCGCGCGCGTGGGCGGCGCGCGTCGGCGGGCTGGCGCTGCTGTGGACGCCGGCGGCGGTGCTCGTGCCGGCGGCGTTCGGACCCGGCCGCGGGGTCGAAGACGCTCTACTCGTGCTGCTCTGCTTCGGGCTCGCCGCAGCCTGCGACCGTCTGCTCGCGTGGCCCCGAGCCCCGCTGGCGCCGGCGGTCGTGGCGGTCGTCGCGATCGCCGTCGACGCGCTCGCCGGCACGCAACTGCTCGCGCGCGCGCTGCTCGGGCCCAACCCGGAGCTCGGCGTGCGCTTCTACGGGATCGGCAACGAGCTCAAGTCGGGGCTCGCCGTGCTCGTCTTCGCCGCCGTCGCCGCCGCGCTGTATCCGGCGGTGCGGGGACGGCGGGCGGCGAGCACGATGGCCGCGTGCGGGATCGTGCTCGCCGTGATCGAGGGCTCGGCACGGATCGGCGCGGGCGTCGGTGGCGTGATCCTCGTGAGTGCCGGCACGGCCGTCGCCACCGTGCTGCTGCTTCCTGGAGCCGTTACCCGCAAGCGCGCGCTGATCGTCCTGATCAGCCCCGTCGTCGGCCTGGTGGTACTCGCGGCGATCGACCTCACCACCGCGCACGGCACCGGCCACTACACCGGCAGCGTGCTCCATGCCCACTCGGCCGGCGAAATCCGCGACATCATCGTCCGTCGCTATACCGCCGCCTATGACGAGCTCATTCACGGGGGGATGCCGTTTGCGACCGCGCTCGCGCTCGTCCTCTCCGCACTAGCCGTGCGCCATCATCGGCGCCTGCTCGCGCCCGTCGATTGCGACCCGGGCTGGCTCGCCGCGCTTGCCGGCGGCCTTACCGCGGGGGTGATCGGCGCCCTCTCCGAGGACTCCGGCCCGGTGCTGCTCGTGGTCGCGGTCGGCACCCTCGGGTGCGTGCTCAGCTATTTGTGGGGCCGGCTAGGGGACGTGGCGGTTACGCCGCGCAGTCCTGACACGAGCCGTGCAACACGATCTCGTGCTCGGACACCTTCAGCGGGACCCGCTCGCTGAGCGTCTCGATCGCGCTCTCCAAAGCCTTGTCGGAGAAGGGCATCACCACGCCGCACTCGTCGCAGACGAGATGGTGGTGGTGCTCCTCGTGCCCGCACACGCGCTCGTAGCGGACCATCGCCTGACCGGTCTCCACGCGCTGCACGAGCCGCAAACGCTCGAGCTCCTCGAGGATCCGGTAGACGCTCGCACGGCTCACCCTGCGCCGTGCTTCCCCTCCCCGCAGCGCGTCCTCGATCTCGACCGCCGTCAGGGCGCATTGCTGGCTGTCGAGCAGCTCGACCACCGCGCGCCGCGCGCCGCCGCGCTTGTGCCCGGCTGCGGCGAGCGTCGCCTCGGCACGCTCGCCCCAGCCGTCGGTGGTCGCGGAATGGCTCATGCCACAAGAGTAGACGTGTAGTAGATCCCCACAGCGAGCGTCACGATCGCCGTGCTCGGCGGCAGGCCGGGGATCGCGTAGCCGAGCGCCAGGCCGCCCCACATCGCGGCCACCGCCAGCAGTCCTCCGAGCGCGATCCCGGCGTAGGGGTTACCCGCGAGCCTGTGCGCGGCCGCGGCCGGGGCGGCGAGCAAGCCGAGCAGCAAGAGCGCGCCCACGGCCTGGGTCGCCTCGGCCGCGACGATCCCGAGCAGCATCACGAAGCCCACGCCAAGCAGCCGCGTCGGCACGCCCCGCGCCCCGGCAACGTCCGGGGATACAGAGGCGAACAGCAGCGGGCGGGCGATCGCGAGCGTCAGTCCCACCGTCACGAGCGCGATCGCCGCGGCCAGGCGCGCTTCGCCCGCGCCGAGCCCGAAGATCGAGCCGAACAGCGTATGCGCGGCCTCGATGCCCGAGCCGCCGCCGGAGCTCGTGCTGAACAGCGTCAGGAAGAACACGCCGAGGCCAAGCACGAACGTGAACACCGCGCCGATCGCCGTGTCGTCGGCCGGCGCCGCCGCGGCCGTGCCGCGACCGCCGGCGAACGAGCGCCGGCCGAGCAGGCCGATGCCGGCGCCGACCGCAATCGTCGCGCCGAACAGCCCGATCCGCTCGTCCACCCCCGCGGCGGCCGCCGCCAGCGCGCCCGGGAACGCGACGTGGCTGAGCGCGTCGCCGGCGAACACCTGCCCGCGCAGCACGACGAACCAACCGCTCACTCCGCAGGCGAGCGCGATGAACGTACCGGCGAGCAGCGCGTTGCGCATGAATTCCTGGGAGAACATCAGGCGATCACCCCCTCGGCCGGCGCGGGCTCTGGCTCGGGCGGCCGCAGATCCCGCTGCGCCGCGCCGCGCACCCATGCTCCGACCTGCACGCCGACGTAGATCGCAAACGAGATGCTCGTCACGAAGAATCCGGCCGGGTAGACCGAGAAGTAGGCGATTCCCAACCCAAGCCACACCACCACCAGGCCGATCGCGACGGTCAGCGCGAGGCTCAGCCCGGGCCGGGCGGTCACCGCCTGAGCGCTCGCGGCCGGCATCACGAGCAGCGCGAACACGAGCAGCACCCCCGTCACCTGGCTTGTCTCCGCCACCGCCAGGCCGAGCAGCACGAGGAACACGATCCCGAGCGTGCGCACCGGTACGCCCCGCGCGCTCGCGACGTCGGCGTCGACCGAGGCGAACAGCAGCGGGCGGCCCAGCACCGCGAGCACGGCCAGGGCGACGACCGCCACCGCCAGCAGGACCAGCACCTGTCCGTCGGAGATGCCGAGGAAGGTGCCGAACAGCAGGTTGTCGAGGTCGCCGAGCACGCCTCCGTAGAGGCTCACGAACAGGAAGCCGAGCCCGAGCGCCAGCGCCTGGACGGCGCCGATGCTCGCCGACTGCTCGCCCCACGTTCTCTTCCCCCCCACGGAGGAGCGACCGATCGCCAGCCCACCGGCGACGCAGAAGACGAAGTAGCCCCACATCGCCGGCACGCCGATCAGCGCCGCGCCGGCCGCGCCGGGGAAGGCCATCATCGAGAGCGTGTGCCCGGCGAACGTCTCCTTGCGTAGGACCATCAGCCAGCCGAGCAGCCCCGCCATCACAGCGACCACGCTGCCGGCGAGCAGCGCGTTGACCATGAAGTGGTATTCGAGGATCTCGCTCACATCGTGCGCGAGATTCCAGCTCAGCTGCGGTTCAGTGCCCATGATCCCCGTGCCCGCCGTGATCGTGGGAGTGGCGATCGTGGTGGTGCGCGGGCGCCTCGGGCTGCCCGACGACGACCAGCCGCCCGTCGCTCGCCTTCAGCACCTCGACGGGCAGCCCGTAGAGCCCCGTCAGCGTCTCCCCCGTGATCACCTGCTCGACCGGTCCGGCGACCGCGTGCCCGGCCGCGAGGTAGACGACCCGATCGAGGTAGGGCAGGAGCGGGTTCACGTCGTGGGCGACGAGCAGCACCGCGACGCCCTCGCCTTTGCAGATCTCGTTCACGAGCGCGGCCACGACCGCCTGATTGGGCAGGTCGAGGCTGTCGAGCGGCTCGTCCAGCAACAGCAGCTTCGGGCGGCGCACGAGCGCCTGGGCGATCAGTAGCCGTTGCTGCTCGCCCCCGGATAGCTCCCCGATCGGGCGGTCAGCGTACGCGCGCGCGCCGACGAGCTCGACCACCTGCTCGATCCTCTCTCCCGCCTCGCGCCGGCGTATGCTCGAGCCGGGCAGGCCACGGGGCAGCGGCAGCCCCCAGCGGTCGCCGTCGAGCCCCAGCCGCACCACGTCGCGCCCGCGCAGTCGCGTGCCCGAGTCGAACGAGCGGCGCTGGGGCAGGTAGCCGATGCTCGCGTTCGCGCGCCCCGCCGGCGCTCCCAGCACGCTCACCTCGCCCGCCGACAACGGCAGCGCGCCGAGCACCGTCTTCAGCAGCGTCGACTTGCCCGATCCGTTCGCGCCGAGCACCGCCACGAACTCGCCGTCGCGCACGGCGACGTCGACATCGCTCCAGATCGTCCTCGCGCCCAGGCGCACCGCAGCACCGCGCAGCTCGACCGCCGGAGGGGACGAGGGCACGGCGGGAGCCGAGGATGTCGCCGCCGGGCTCGCGTCCGGGCTCACGGCTACCTGCCCCTCGCCGCTTCGAGCGCCTTCAACAGCCCTTCCAGCTCCGCAACCTGCCACTGCTCGAAGGTGTCGCTCGCCGGGTCGAGCGTCTCGGTGACCGTCGCGATCGGGATGCCGGCGGCTTTCGCCAATTCGTTCACGCGCTCCACGTCCGGCGTCACGTTCTGGCTGTTGAAGACCCACACCTTTATCTGCCGGTCTTCCGCCTGGCGGTCGACGGCCCGCTTGTCTTCGGAGGTCACGTCCGTCCCCTCGGCGACCGCCTTCGCGAAGCTGTAGGGAGTCAGCAGCCGCAGGCCGAGGTCTTCGCCGAGCGGGCGGAAGATGCTCTCGCTGTAGCCGACGGGGGTGCCCGCGTACCGTTCCCTGATCTCCTTGCGCAGCTGGTCGTAGGACGCGAGATCGACGGTCTCGAACGTGCGCTCGCGCTGGGCGTAATAGGCGGCGCCGGCCGGATCGAGCCGATCGTAGTCGGCGACGATCCGCGCGATCACCCGCTGCACGCTCGCCGGTGAGTACCACTGGTGCGGGTTCTCGCCTTCCTTCAATCCCAGCAGCTGCCCGACGTTCAGCACCTCCCGCCCCGCGAGCGGGCTCGCGGCCAGCAGCTTCGGCGCCCAGTTGTCGTAGCCGATCCCGTTCACGATCGCCAGCCGTGCCGCGGCGATCGTGCGCGCGTCTGCGGCAGACGGTTCGTAGCTGTGCGGGTCGGTGCTCGGGTTGACGATGATGCTGCTCACGTCCACCCGATCGCCGCCGAGCTGTGTGGCGATGCTCCCCCAGAAGTTCTCCGCCGCGACGACCCGCAGGCGGCCGCCGGCCCCGGCGTCACCGCTTGGATCGCTCTTGTCGCAACCGGCCATTCCCGCGGCCCCCAGCACGAGGAGCAATGTCAACGCGATGCGTGGGCTCTGCATGCCCCGCAAGGTATCATAAGACTGAGTCTCATTATTGACTGGACGAAGACGTCGACTCTCACCCCGACCCTGTGGTCATAGGCAAGACGAGACCGGGAAGAGGGCTACTGCGAAGTCTGACTCTGCGTCGGAGGGGGCGTGCCGCCGCCCTCTTCGTTCAGCTTCCTGCGACGGTCCACCAGCAGCACCGCTGCCACTACGACGATCACGAGCACGAGGATCCCGGCCGCGACATAGCGGAGGGTGTGGTGCGCCGGTTTTGCGGCGGCTTTCGGTTTGGCCACGGCGACCGCAACCGGCGTGCCGTCGGCGCGCGCGAGCGTGACGAACTTCGCTTCTTCGGCGGCGGGGTACACGACCGTGAAGTGCCGCCCGTCGTTCAGCGAAACGTGTACGTGCCCGGGCGCCGGCGTCGGGTGGAAGGTCAGCGCGTGGACTTCGTGATGGTGCAGCTGCGCCGTCAGCGCTGTCCCATTCTCGGACTGAAAGTGGATCACGGTCGCGGCGCTCGCGCCCGCGGTCATCGCCAGCATCAGCGCCACGGCAAGCAGGACGATCGCCCCGCGCGTATTTCTCGTCGATCCGTTCACGGGCGAGAGCCTATCGGGCAGACCCGACACCTGCGCCATCGCTCACTTACGCGCCTGGCGCGCCGTCTTGACCCGCTCGGTCTTCCCCAGCTCGACCTTGCGCATCCTTACGTTCTCCGGCGTGACCTCGACGCACTCGTCCTCGCGCACGAACTCCAGCGCCTCGTCGAGCGTCAGTTTGCGGTGCGCGTCGAGGCGTACCAAGACATCGGAGGTCGAGGAGCGCATGTTCGTCAGGTGCTTCTCCTTCACCGGGTTCACGTCGAGATCCTCCGAGCGGGCGTTCTCGCCGATGATCATCCCCTCGTAGACCTCCTCCCCCGGGCCGACGAACAACGAGCCGCGCTCCTGCAGCGTAAACAGCGAGAAGGTGACCGTCTGGCCACGGCGGTCGGCCACGAGCACGCCGCTCTGGCGCGTCAAGAGCTCGCCCGCCCACGGCTCCCAGCGGTCGAACACGTGGTGCATGATCCCCGTCCCCCGCGTCTCCGTGAGGAACTCCGTCCTAAAGCCGATCAACCCGCGCGCGGGCACGAGGTACTCCAGGCGCACCCAGCCCGTGCCGTGGTTGATCATCTGCTCCATCCGACCCTTGCGCGCGGCGAGCAGCTGCGTGACGGTGCCGACGTGCTCCTCGGGCACGTCCACTGACAGGCGCTCGACAGGCTCGTTGCGCTTGCCGTCGAGGACGTGCTCGACCACGTGCGGCTGCCCCACCGTCAGCTCGAAGCCCTCGCGGCGCATGATCTCAACGAGCACTGCGAGCTGCAGCTCGCCACGACCCTGCACCTCGTAGGTGTCCGGCCTCGCCGTCTCCTGCACGCGTAACGAAACGTTGCCGACGAGCTCCTGCTTCAGGCGCGCCTCGATCTGGCGGGCGGTGAGCTTGCTCCCGTCTTTGCCGGCCAGCGGCGAGGTGTTCGCGCCGATTGTGATCGACATCGCCGGTTCGTCGACGGTGATCACCGGCAGCGGCCTTGGGTCATCCGGGTCCGCCAGCGTCTCGCCGATCGTCACCTCGGCGATCCCGGCGACGGCGATGATCTCGCCGGGCCCGGCTTCCTGCGCGTCTACACGCTCGAGCGCGTCGGTCACGTACAGCTCGGCCACCGGCGCTTTCTGGATCGTCCCGTCGGCGCGGCACCACGCGATCTGCTGGCCCTTTTTTATATTTCCGTGCCTGACGCGGCACAGCGCGAGCCGGCCGACGTAGGGGGACGCGTCGAGGTTCGTCACGAGCGCCTGCAGCGGATGCTCGGGGTCGTAGAGCGGCGCCGGGATCCGCTCGAGCAACAGGTCGAGCAGCGGCGCCAGGTTCTTCTCCTCGATCGGCTTCCCCGGGTCGTACTCCAGCGATGCCACCCCGGCCTTAGCGTTGCAGTAGACGATCGGGAAATCGATCTGCTGCTCGTCGGCGTCGAGGTCGAGGAACAGCTCGTACACCTCGTCGACGACCTCCGCCACGCGCGCGTCGGGGCGGTCGACCTTGTTGATCACGAGAATCACCGGCAGCTTCGCCTCCAGCGCCTTGCGCAGCACGAACCTGGTCTGCGGCAGCGGGCCCTCGGAGGCATCGACGAGCAGCAGCACCCCGTCGACCATCGTCAACCCGCGCTCGACCTCGCCGCCGAAGTCCGCGTGGCCGGGCGTGTCGATGATGTTCAGCTTCACGTCCCTGTATCTGAGCGACGTGTTCTTCGCGAGGATCGTGATCCCCTTCTCGCGCTCGAGGTCCATCGAGTCCATCACGCGCGTCGCCACGTCCTGGCCGACCCTGAACGCGCCCGACTGCCACAGCATCGCGTCGACGAGCGTCGTCTTGCCGTGATCGACGTGCGCGACGATCGCGACGTTCCTTATGTCATCTCTGGGGACAAGCACGGCCCGACAGGCTAGCGGGGTGGTGCGGCGCGGCCCTCCGGGGAGATCAAACCGTCGCGCGGGAACCACGCAGGGGTCCGGGAATATGAGGAAGCACGACCGCCGCGGGCAACCCGAGTTCGCCTCCCTGCCCACCCTGGATGATCGTGTCGACGTGTAGGTCTTGCACGTCGATCGAGCGGAGGAACCGCAAGGTCTCCTCGTTCTCGACCCCCTCCGCGATCACGAACGAGCCGGTCTGACGGGCGAACGTTGCCATCGCCAGCAGCACCGCGCGAGCGCTCGGATCGGTCGGCGCCGCGATCACGATCGATGGGTCTAGCTTGACAAAGTCGGCGTCGAGCCGGCGCAGCATCTCCAGGCCCGAGTTGCCCGTGCCGACGTTGTCGAGCGCCGTCTTGAAGCCCTGCTCGCGCAGTCGCGACATGCACTTGACAACCGCCGCGGTACTCCCGCCGAAGCGCTCGGTCACCTCGATCACGACCCGCTCGGGCCACAGCCCAGCCACTTCGACGGCCACGCGTACCCAGTCCCCGTGAGCGGCGTCGAGGTCGAGCGTGTGCGGCGAGAGGTTGATGAACAGGAGCACGCCGTCCGCGAGCTTGCCGACCGCGCGCAGGGCGCTCTGCACGCAGAGCACGTCGAGCTGATGCACGCGCCCGAGCTGCTCGGCGACGTCGAACGCCTCGGCCGCGGAGCCCAGCCCGCAGGAGGGGTCGGGGAGCATCAGCGCCTCCACCCCAAGCAGCCGTTCCGCCGTGAAGTCCCAGATTGGCTGGAACACCGTCTCCAGACGCCCCTCATCGAGCAGCGCGCGCAGCGCTTCCTTCTGCTCGGTGCTCGTCACCGCGACACGCCCGCGGATGTCCTCGAAGTGCGCGCTCTGACCACCGCCCTGGCGCTTGGCCTCGTACAGCGCGGCGTCGGCCTCGGCGCGCAGGGTGTCCGCCTGCAGACCGGGCCGCGTGGCGCTTACGCCGATGCTCACCTCGATACCGGCTCCCTTGAAGCTGCGGCTCAGCCGGCGTGCGAGCGTGCGTGCGCCATCCGCGTCCGTGTGCGCGAGCAGCAGCGCGAACTCGTCTCCCCCAACCCGGTAGGGGCGGTCCCCGGGGCGGGCCTCGCGCAGGATCTTCGCCACCGCCATCAACACCGCATCGCCGTGCGGATGCCCGTGGCGGTCGTTGATGAACTTGAAGTCGTCGACGTCGAGCACGGCGAGCGCCAGGGGATCCTGGTAGCGCGTGGCCGCAGCGACCGCCTGGGGGAACTCGTCCTGAAAGGCGCGCTGGTTGGGCAGGTCGGTGAGCCCGTCGCGGGTGGCGCGCTGGAGCGCGCGGCGATGGTCACGCAGCAGAACACGGCCGCCGACGAGGTAGAAGACCGCGCCGCCGCCGAACAGCGCGAGCAGCCCAACGAGCAGGAGCACCCGCCGCACGTCGCGCAGCTGCGCGTCGTAGGCGCGATGGCTGTAGATGACCTGATAGGCGTAGCGCGCGCCGAGGAGCTCGACGGGGGTGACGAATTCGAAGTTGGGGCGGTCCTTCGTCGGATCGGCCTCGCGGCCGGCGTAGAAGCTCCCGTGCTCGAGCGCGACTTCGATCCTCCGGTCGGCGTCAGTCGTGCCGATCAGCCGCTCACCGCCCCCCACGCGAGCCCCACCCGCGGCCACGACGACGTGCCGCCGGTCGACAAGCACCGCCTCGAGCGTGCCGGGGCGCCGCGCGATCGCGTCGAGCAGCCGATTGACCTGAAGGAGCGCGGCCGCCGGCGTCGCCGCCCGGCCGGCGACGTCTTCGAAGCTTCTCGCGTCGGCGCGCTGATCGGCGGCGTAGGTCTGGATCTGGCGGTGCTCGAGGTTGCGGTCGACGAGCACATAGCCGAGCGCGCCGAGCAGCGCGAACGCGAGCGCGAACGCCGCGAACATGCGCACGCCGAAGGCGAGGGCCGAATCGTTTTCGCGCGCAATCCGCCGCTCGGCGAGCCAGCGCCGCGGGTCGAGCACGCGGCGCAACCGCCCGCCCGGACCGGGGGCGTTGGACGCAGCATCGGACACAGCCGGCTGCGGGGCCTCTGATCCAGCCATATCGAACATTCTCGGTCTTATCGGCAGAGACCCGCCGCGCGCTTACACCGGCGCAACCGGGGTCAAATTAACCAGACGTATTCCATCAGACGGCACAGCACCTGGACGATCGTTTGACCGGGACCGAACGCCTAAAGCAGACGCGCGCGAGGACCGAGAGAGAACGGATGTCAGGGATGCAAGGGGGATCATGGCTGTGTCCGACCGAGCTCGACCGCAGTCGCGTCGTCGACGCGAACGACCGCGTGCGCACGATCAGGCGGATCGGCTCGAGCGCCGTCGGCGCGGCGCTGGTGATCTGCGCCCCGTGGATCGGCTGGTGGACGCTGATCCTGTTCGCGGCCTCCACACTGAACTTCGCGATCGTCGAGCGGCAGATCCACAAGAGCAGCCGCCCCGAGCGCGTGAGCGCGATCGCGATCGTGATCACGCTGCTGTTGATCGGAACAGGCGTGGTGATCAGCGGCGGCCCGCACAGCCCTGCCCTGCCCTGGATGGTGCTGCCCGCGGGGATGGTCGCGGCGCGCTTTCGCCCGCAGGTCGTGATCGCCGCGCTGGCGCTGACGGTCGCGCTGATCCTGGTGGCGACGCTAGGCGTGCACCCAGGCTGGACGATCGCGGACCCGACGCCGGTGATCGCGACGTTCGCGCTGCTGGCGGGGGTGATCTCGATCGTGTGGGCGCTGCAGGCGGCCGAGCTGCACCACCGCGACGAGGCGATCCTCGACCCGCTCACGGGCCTGCTGAACCGTCACGCGCTGGTGCCGCGCTTCCACGAGATCTCGCTGCAGGCGCGACTGACAGGCCAGCCGGTGTGCATGGTGCTGTGCGATGTCGACGGCTTCAAGCAGATCAATGACGAGCACGGCCACGATTGCGGCGACGCGGTGCTGCGTGACATCGCCTACGAGCTGCGCAAGCGGCTGCGCTCGTTCGAGCTCGTCTACCGGCTCGGCGGCGAGGAGTTCCTGACGGTGCTTCCCGGGATCGGCACTCAAGGCGGCGCCGAGGTCGCCGAGCGCCTGCGCGAGGCCGTCGAGCAGGCGCGCCCGACGAATATCCCGATCACGATCTCGGCGGGCGTGAGCGCGGCGCGCGGCGCGCAGGTCGACTACGACACGCTCTTCAAGGCCGCCGACGAGGCGCTCTACGAGGCCAAGCGCGCGGGCCGCAACCGCGTCGTCGCGGCGCCGGAGAAGGTGCGTGTCGAGGTCGAGTCCGAGCCTGAGTCCGAGACCATGGTCGAGACCCCGAGCCTCACGCTGGCCCCACAGCTCGTGAGCTAGGACAGGTAGCTGACGAACTCCGCGACCGGCGCGCGCTCGGGCACGCGCTGCTCTTGGCGCGGCCGGCCGAGGTGGAGCAGGCCGATCGGGCGCTCGGCCGCATCGAGCCCGAGCACCTCGCGACCGGCCGGCGAGTCGAGCAAAGGCACGCTGCGCCAGTAGCCGGCGAGGCCGCGGCCGTGCGCGGCGAGCAGCACGAGGTAGGCGGCGAGGGCGCTCGCGAGCAAATCGTCGTCCCGCTGGTCCTCGTCGCCCTCGAGCAAGGCCGACGCGACGATCAAAGTCGGCGCACGGTCGAGCTTGCCGCCGGAGCCGGGCGAGCGGGTCTCGGCGAGCTCCTTCAGCCGCGCGAGCGTCGCCGGGCCGAGCACGCGGAAGCGCCAGGGGTTGGTGAGATGGTGATTCGGCGCCCAGCGCGCGAGCTCGAGGAGCTCCTCGAGCACCGCACGTGGGACCGGCTCGGGGGCGAAGACCTTGTGCGTGCGCCGGCTGCGAATCGCTTGCTCGAGCTCCATGTCGCGTCAGCCTAGAAGGTGAGGCCATGCCCGCGCGAAAAACGCCGCCGCGACGGCGGGCGAGTCTCAGGTGCGCTCAGGCGGGCGCGTCGACCGGCAGCCCGACGAGCTCGGCGCTGCGCTCCCAGAGGCCCTCGGCGAGGATCTCGTCGCGGGCCTGGCCGCTCGGCTGCAGCACCTTCTCGTCCTGGACGTACTCGCCGTTGAGCGTGCTGGCCTCCTCGGAGAGCGCGAGCCAGACGAGCGAGCGGGCGCCGCGCTCAGGCGAGCGGAAGAACGGCGAGCCGACGGTCGTCAGCACCTTCCAGATTCCGTTGTCGTTCTTGCCGAAGCCGGTGCGCACTACGCCGGGGTGGAAACAGTTGGCGTGGAGCTCCGGCGCACGCCGCGCGAGCTCGCGCGTGAAGAGGATGTTGCAGAGCTTCGAGATGCCGTAGACGCGCATCGCCGCATAGGACTTCCGCTCCGACTGCAGGTCGTCGAGGTCCAGATGCCCGGCTTTGTGGGCGTCGGAGGAGGTCGTCACGACGCGGCCGCCGGCGAGGCGATCGCGCAGCAGGTTGGTGAGCAGAAACGGCGCGAGGTGGTTCAGCGCGAAGGTCTGCTCGAAACCTTCGGCGGTCTCCTTGCGCGAAGCGAACAGCGCTCCGGCGTTGTTCGCAAGTACGTCGATCTGCCCGTAGCTCCCGCGCACCTCCTCGGCGAGCGCGCGTACCTCAGCCATCGACGCGAGATCGACGACGTGCTCGTGGACCGGCCCGCCCCCGCCGGCCGCGCGGGCCTCCACCGCGACCGCCTGCACGCGTTCGGGGTCGCGACCGACGAGCGCGAGCTCGGCGCCGTCGCGGGCGAGCTGGATCGCGGCGGCGCGGCCGATGCCGCGGGTTGCGCCGGTGAGCAGTACGAACGTCACTGGTTGGACTCTACTCCCACCCCGGCGTCGGCTATGCGCGCGTAGGCCGCGGTCAACGTCGGCTCGAACGCGGTGAGGACGTCGAGGTGCAACTGCGCCCACGCGATCGCGAGCCCGGGCTGCAGGCCGCCACTGCCGCCGGTCGCCGCAGCCCGCTCCAGCGTGACCATCCTCCCGGCCGGGAGGCCCCGTTCCTCGATCTCCCCGGGCTCGGGCGCCGGCGCGGAAGCCTCCCGCGAGATCGCCGTACCGAGCAACCGATACCAGTCGCAGCGCGCCCGCCGCTGAGCCTCGAAGCCGTCGCGCGCACGGGCGAGCCGGGACTGCTCGACACCGATCGGCACGAGGCGGATCAGCGCGTTGGGATCTTCGAGCAGCCGCGCGACGCGACGCACGCGGCCGGCGCCGGTGCTGAGCACGGTCAGGTCGTGCAGGCGCCCGCGCGCGGAGCTGCGGCCGGAGAGGTAGTCGCGCAGGGCCGTGTCGAGCAGCTGAGCCGCGTCGGAGGCCGCGCGCGCGGCCTCGCCGGGGCGAACCTCCTCGCTGTCGCCGAGCAGCGCCGCAATCGCCACGTCCAGGTAGCGGGCCGCCTCGACATACGCCGCGCCGAGCGCGCCGCGCAGGATCGTCGTCGCCCCTCGCGGCCAGATCAGAACACCGACCAGCAGGCTGACGGCCGCACCGATCGCGATGTCCTCGACCCGCACGAGCCCCACCCTCCAGCCGGTCGGCTGGATCAGGTTGAAGAGCACGAGCACTACGACCGTGAAGGCGGCCTGACCGGCCGCGAAGGAGATCGCGGGCGCGTAGGCGGCGAGCAGCACGGCGAACGGCAACACCGCCCAGAGCGCGCCGGAGGTGCCGCCGAGCACGATCAGGATCAAGCCACCGACGACGATCCCGGCGAGCGTGCCGAGCAGCGCCCAGACGATCGTCGCGCTGGTCGAGACCGCGCTCGAGCGCAGCACCGACATCGTCCCGAGCACGATCCAGAACCCGTGCTGCAGGTCGGTGAGCTGGGCGACGAGCACCGCAAGCGCCAGGCCGACGGCCCCGCGTACGCTGTTGCGCAGCCACACCGAGTCGCGGTTGACGTGCGTGCGAAGCTGCCGACCGGTCACGCCGGCTCGCGCGCGCGACGTGGGCGTGACCGCGGACGCGGAGGTGAGACCCGGGACGAAGCCGGCGAACGCTCCGGCGCACGCATCGGCGCGCCCGTGGCAGGCCTGCACGGCGTCGCGGCCGAGCAGGAGCGTCCCGTAGGAGAGCTCGCGCAGGCGGTAGGCGTCGTCCAGCTCGCGTGTCGCCTCGGCCTCGTCGCGATCGGGCCGCATACCTTCGAAGTGCGCCAGCTGGGCGCGACCGAATGCCTCGTGCGCGGCGCGCAGCCGTGTCAGATCGAGAGTCTCCTCGGAAGAGGACGGAGCCCGATCGAGCCTGGCCGCCACTGCGCGCAACGCGGCCGGGGCTGCCGCCTCGATCTCGGCGCGCTGGGCGGCGCAATGGTCGCCCTGCTCGCCAAGCGCGGGGACGCGCGCGGCGACGCGACCCAGCCAGCCGAGGTCCTCGATCAGGCGGGCGAGGGCGGCGGTCGAGCCGGATGTCCCGCTGGGGCGCTGCGCCATCGAGACGAAGCGATCGCGCAGCGCGGACGTCGTCTCGTGCGCCTCCCGGGCGGCCGTGGCGGCGACCTCGTAGTCACCGCGCGAGCGCGCCTGCACCAGCTCGGCGAGCGCGCGCGCCGCCTGCGCGGCTTCGTGGCGGAGCTGGTCGCGGGGGCGGCCGGGCCACAAGAACAGCGCGGCGGGAATGCAGAGCGCTCCCGCGAGCCCCCAGCCGGCCAGCCGGGTGGGGATCGCGGCCGCGTCCGCGGGCACCATCACGCCGAGCACGAACGTGAGGATCGCAGCCGCCTGGGAGGCGGCGATGTAATCGTCGAGCACCCCCGCGAAGAGAATCGCGAAGGCGACGAGCCCCATCGCGACGGTCGCCAGCCAGCTCGAGCGCGAGCAGAGCGTGCCGAGCGCGATCAGCACCGCGCCGGCCGCAAACAGCAGCAGGTAGGCACGCAGGCGCGCGCGGCGCGCGCCGCCGAAGTCGACGAACACGAGCAGCGACATCGAGCCGAAGGCCGCGAACAGCGCCATCTGCTTGGAGTCGATCGCGACGAGCGAGAGCGCGAACGCCAGCGGCACGACGATCGCCGCGCGAAGCGCGCCCTTGAGGATGAACAGACCGGGGTCCGCTGCGCCCACGCGGGCGATGATAGGTGCCCGCCCTCCCCCTCCTCCCCCCGCGCGGGTCTCACTCCCAGCGAGCTGCTAGTAACTCGACGGTGGATCGCGACGACGACACCGGGGCCTATGCAGGGCGGACGGCCTGGGCGCGCAACCTGACGGCGCCGGTGCGCGACTTCCTCGGCACCGAGACCGGCGGGGCGAGCGTGCTGCTGGCGGGGGTGATCGTCGCGCTGCTGTGGGCCAACTCGCCGTGGTCGCACACCTACGAATCGCTGTGGAGCACGCGGCTCGCGATCACGATCGGCGGCGGCGGCATCGCGACCGACCTGCGCCACTGGGTGAACGAGGGGCTGATGACGTTCTTCTTCCTCGTCGTCGGGCTCGAGGCCAAGCGCGAGCTCGACCTCGGCGAGCTGCGCGAGCGACGGCGCCTGACGATCCCCGTGCTCGCCGCGCTCGGCGGTATGAGCGTCCCGGTGGCGATCTATCTCGCGATCAACGCGGGCGGCCCCGGCGCCCACGGCTGGGGTGCGGCGATGTCGACCGATACCGCCCTCGCGCTCGGCGCGCTGGCGCTGCTCACCCCGCGCGCGGCGACCAGGCTGCGCGTGTTCCTGCTGACGCTCGCCGTCGTCGACGACCTGGGCGCGCTCGTGGTGATCGCGGTCGCCTACACCACGCACGTCTCGGTGGTGGCGCTGGCGGTCGCGCTGGCGCTGTTCGCGGCGCTGTTGCTGCTGCGCTACGCGCCGGAATGGCGCCGCCCGGTCTCCGCGGTCGTGGCCGTCGGGCTGTGGATCGCGATGTTCGAATCGGGCATCGACCCGGTCATTTCGGGGCTCGCGATCGGTCTGGCGACGAGCGCCTATCCTCCGGCGCGCGAGGATCTCGAGCGCGCGACCGTGCTGACGCGCTCGTTCCGCGAGCAGCCCACCCCCGAACTGGCGCGCGAAGCCCAGCAGGGGCTGCTGTCCGCGATCTCGCCGAACGAGCGCCTGCAGTACAGCCTGCACCCATGGACGAGCTACGTGGTCGTGCCGCTGTTCGCGCTCGCCAACGCCGGGGTCCACCTGAGCGGCGGCCTGCTCGGGGATGCCCTCCGCTCCCCGATCACGCTGGGCATCTTCGGCGGCTACCTGATCGGCAAGCCGCTCGGGATCGCCGGTGCCTCGTGGCTCGCCTCGCGACCGGCCCTCCACGGCCCGCGCTCGCCCCTGAGCGCACCGCTGCTCGCGGCCGGGGGCGCGTTCGCGGGGGTCGGGTTCACGGTCTCGTTGCTGATCTCGAGCCTCGCCTTCAGCGGCGAGCACCTCGCCGAGGCAAAGCTCGGGGCGCTCGTCACGGTGCTGCTCGCGCCGCTGCTCGGGTGGACCGTCCTGCGCGTGGTCAGGCGCCTGCCGAGCTCCGTGCGAGCGCGCCAGCTGGCGGGCACGTCCGAGGACATCCTCGACCTCTCCCAGGAGGTCGACCCGGAGCGCGACCACGTCCGCGGCCCCGCGGAGGCGCTCGTCACGTTCGTCGAGTACGGGGATTTCGAGTGCCCGTACTGCGGGCAGGCCGAGCCCGTGATCCGCGAACTGCTGGCAGAGTTCGACGACGATGTCCGCTACGTCTGGCGCCACCTGCCGCTCAACGACGTCCACCCGCACGCGCAGATCGCCGCCGAGGCCTCCGAGGCCGCGGCCGAGGAGGGCCACTTCTGGGAGATGCACGACGTGCTGCTCGCGCACCAAGGCGAGCTGCTGCCGGCGCACCTGCGCGCCTACGCGAGCGAGCTCGGCCTCGACGCCGATCGCGTGCTCGACGAACTGCACCGCCGCGCGCATGCCGCGCGGATCAGCGAGGACGTCGCCAGCGCGGACGAGAGCGGCGTCTCCGGGACGCCGTCGTTCTTCATCAACGGGCGCCGCCACTACGGCGCCTACGACATCGCCACGCTCACCGACGCCGTGCGCGCGGCGCGCAGGCGCGCGCAGCTGACGGCCGGCGCCTGACGCGTCCAGTAGCCGATGCATGGATCGCGGCGCGCGATACTGTCGCGATGACGACCGCCTCGGCGCACGAGTTCTTCGCCGGCTCCGCCAGCGTGGCGGGCGCTCTGATCGGCCTGCTGTTCGTGGCGATCTCGGTCGCCCCCGCGGGGGTCCTCGGCCCCGACGCCTCCGAAGCGCACAGCGTGCGCGCGGCGGCCGCGCTGACCGCGTTCACGAACGCCCTCGCGGTCGCGCTGTTCGGCCTCGTGCCCGGCTTCGACGCCGGCGACGCCGCGACGGTCGTCGCGATCTTCGGTCTGCTGTTCATCGCCGGCTCGCTGATGCGCGTGGTGCCGGCCTGGCGCGCCAAGCGCATCAAGCTGAGCGACGTCAGCTACCTCGTCGGGCTGCTCGCCGTGTTCGTGATCCAGCTGATCGTCGGGCTCGGCCTCGACCGGCACTCGGGGAACAAAGGGGACCTGCAGATGATCTGCGTGCTCGTGATCGTCTGCTGCCTGATCGGGATCGCGCGCTCCTGGGAGCTCGTCGGCGGACCGAACATCGGCATGGGCCACGAGCTCTTCCAACTGTTTCGGAGGCGACGCGGGTCACAGGGACCGGGAGCTGACGACGCCGAGGGGCGGTGAGGGCACCCGGCTGACTCTTGGGGGATCGCCCGGCCTAGGGCGCCAGCCGCTCGATCGCCCACCCGCCGTCGTCGCTGCGGCGGTAGCGCAGCCGGTCGTGCAGGCGATCGTGGCGCTGCTGCCAGAGCTCGAAGGTCTCCGCGACGAGGCGAAAGCCACCCCAGCTGGTGGGCAGCGGCAGCTCGCCCGCGTACCGCTCATACAGCGCGGCGACGCGTCGCTCGAGGGCCTCGCGGCTGTCGATCGTCTGACTCTGCGGAGAGGCCAGCGCGCTGAGCTGGCTGCCGCGTGGCCGGCTGCGCACGTAGGCGGCCGTCTCGCCGGCGCTCGTGCGCTGCACGGCGCCCTCGATCCTGATCTGCCGGCCCAGCTGATCCCAGTGAAAGAGCAGGGCCGCCGTCGGGTTGGCGGCCAGCTCCGCGCCCTTGCGGCTCTCGTAGTTGGAGTAGAAGACGAAGCCACGCTCGTCGAACTCCTTGACCAGCACCATCCGCACCGACGGCACGCCGGCAACCGACGCGGTTGCCAGCGCCGCCGCCTCCGGCAATCGCAGACCGGCCGCCACAGCCTCTCCGAACCAGAGGGCGAACTGGCGCAGGGGATCGGGGTCGACGTCCTGCTCGCGCAGCGGCTGACCGTAATCCGTCATAGGACAGATTCTGCCCGAGTGCCGGCGCCGAGCTGTTCCTCCAGCCGCACCCCCAGATCGAGCAGCCGCTCGTCGCATCCAGGTCGCGCGAGCAACTGCGCGCCGACGGGCATCCCCCCGACCCGTGCGAGCGGGACGCTGAGGACGGGTCCCGGCCACTGGGTGAGGGGGACGGTGCAGCTGAGCAGCGTGTCGCGCTGCGAGCGCACCCGGCCGGAGCTCAGGCGGCACCGCTCGGCCTCGCGCGGGGGCGCGGGCACGGGGCTGCCGGGCGCGAGCAGGGCACCGGCGGGGGCAAGCGCCCGCTCGAGCGCACGCGCGATCCCGGAACGCTCGCGCAGCGCCCGGGCATGGTGCTCGGGACCGATCTCGCGCGCGCCGCGCAGGCGCTCCTGCACTTCCCTGCCGAGCTCGTGCTCGGGAACCCCCAGCGCGAGAACGGACGCGAGCGCCTCGGGCAATTGAGCCCCGCGATGAACCGCGAGGGCGTCGTCCAGCTCGGGGATCGTGACGGCGTCGACGGCCAGCCCAAGTGGTTCCAGTGCCTCCGCGGCACCACGCACGGCGGAGGCGATGGCCGGTTCGCACACAGCGGGATCGAGCAGGTTGTCGATCAGCGTCACACGATCGATCGCCTGGCCCCCATCGGTCTCGACCTCGCCGTGGGTTCCTGCGCGGGGGGCGTTGTGCGGCGAGCCCGTGCGCGCGACGAGCGCCGCGAACAGCAGGCGCACATCCTCGACGCAGGGTCCGAGCGGGCCGACGACGTCGTAGGAGGGCGCGAGCGGCAGCACTCCCCGCCGCGAGAGGCGCCCATGCGTCGGGCGCAGCCCGGCGATCCCGCAGAGGGCGGCCGGGACGCGGATCGATCCGCTGGTGTCGGTGCCGAGAGCCCCGAGCACGAAGCCGGCGGCGATCGCGACCGCGGGACCGGAGGAGGAGCCTCCGGGCAGCGTGCTCGGATCGTGCGGGTTGCGGCACGGCGGACGGTGCGGGTTGCGCCCGTCGATGCCGAAGGCGAGCTCGTTGGTGTGGCCCTTGCCGATCACGATCGCACCCGCGGCGCGCAGCGCCGCGACGCAGTCGGCGTCGTGCTCGGGCAGCCGCCGCCAGCGGGCCGTGCCGCCCCGGGTGGGGAGTCCCCGCACGTCGATCACGTCCTTGACGAGCACCGGCAGCCCGGTCAGAGGACCGCCCTCTCCGCTCGCGAGCAGTGCGTCGGCTCCCCGCGCCTGTTCGCGCGCGCCGTCCTCGTCGAGCAGCTCGATCGCGCCGAGCGTCGAGTCGACGCCGATGCGCGCGATCGCCGCCTCGACCAACTCGCCCGCGCCGAGCGTGCGAGCGCGCAGCGCCGCGAGCGCCTCGTGTGCGGTGCGCGGCAGCTCGGCGCTGATGCTGAAGCGGGTGCGAATCTGCATGTCTGGGCGGGCTCCTTCACCCAGTCTTACCTATAGCGACCCTGACTGCCCGCCCAGCGGGCAGTCGCCGGCCTACCCTCCGCCCGATCCCAGCACAACCACCCGACGGGCCACCCCCGGACCCGCCAGCGTCACCGCGAGCGTGCGGCCGCGGAGCCGCGCCAGCAGCGCGCTGCCCTTCGAGGAGAGCGCCGAGCTGACCGAGACGCTCGCGCCCGGCGCGATCGCGAAGCCCACCTTGGCGAGCCTGATCGTGAGGATGCGTGTGGAGGCGGTCTGCCTGCCGTCGCTTCGCATGATGCGCTCCTCGCGCACCGTGATCGTGGCCTCGGCGTCGCCGGAGCAGACTCCCCCTTCGCCATCGCAGGCGAGCACGAGCGAGAGGGCGCCGTCGCCGAGCCGCACGGACCGGCTGCTGGCGAGGCCGGGGAGAGTCGGTGCCGCGACGAGGGCGGCCGGCAGCGACGCCGAGGCGGGCGGGTCGCTTGCCAGCGCCTGCGCCCATCCCTCCACCCAGGCGGAGATCGCGTCAACGCTCGTGAACACGGACGGGCTGACGGTCGCGCATTTGCCGTAGACATGGCTTGCGACGCCGATCTGCGCCAGACCTCCGGCGGCCGAAGGCTCGGCCACGAGCAGCGGGCCGCCGCTGTCCCCGTTGCACGCGCCCGTGAGGCGTCCGGGTGGGTCGAGCACGCAATCCTCGCTCGCGGGGCTGAACTGGGACGCCTGGCGTTCGCACGAACTCGGCGCCTGCACGACCGTCCGCGCCCACCGCAGTCCTTCGACCGGAGTCTTCTGCCCGTCGTAGGTGAGGCCCCATCCAGCGAAGAGCGCTCCCGTGCCTGCAGGCGGGCTCGCGGCGAGCGGCACGACCGGCGCCGTGGTGGGAGTGGCGAGCTGCAATAGCGCGACATCGCCGACGTCCGTGTGGCGATCGAAACACGGACAGGGGATCACCCTGACGACGTCCGAGACCTGTTTTTCGGCTTCGGGAGCGGCCCAGTCCACGTTCCCCAACGCAACCCGATAGCCGGAAGCTTCGTTGACGACGCCGGTCTGCATGTTCTCGGCGCAGTGGCCGGCCGTGAGGACGAGGTTCGGTGCGACGACCGTCCCCGAGCACTGGCCAAGCTCGTCGCCGCGCAGGTCGAGGATGTAGGCCATCCACGGGAACGTGCCCGGCGCCGCGGCCTGGCCGCCGATGACGGCCGCGTGCGCGCTGGGGCTCGACGGCACGCGCGGAGCGCTCCCGGCGCCGGCGGCCGATGGCAGCGCAAGCGCGGCCGCGAGAGCGACGGCGGCGAGCAGGGCACTCCTCATCGAACCGATATCGGCATGGTAGGTTTTGAGCATGATCATCTCGACGATGAACGACCTGCCGGGCTATCAGATCGAGGAGGTGCTGGGCGAGGCCTTCGGGCTGACCGTCCGCTCCCGCAACATCGGCTCGCAACTTGGCGCTTCGTTCAAGTCACTGGTGGGTGGAGAGCTAAAGGGGATGACGAAGATGCTCGCCGAAGGCCGCGTTCACGCGCAGGAAAGGCTCGTGGAGACAGCCGAGTCCAAAGGCGCCACCGCAATCCTCGCGTTCCGCTTCGACACCTCCGAGCTGGGCACCACCTGGACCGAGATCTGCGCCTACGGCACGGCGGTCAAGGCACGCAAGCTCTGAGTCTGGCTGCCGGAGCACGCGCTCTACTCGGGACGACTCGGTCGAGCAGGGCCGATGGGATAGCGTGGCGATCGTGAGCGACGCGAGGAGCACCGAGCCCTCCCCCCAGCAGCGCTGGACGGCCGTGGACGGCTACATCGCCGAGCATCTTCTGCCCGCGGACGCGGCGCTCGACGCCGCCGTCGCGGACAGCGTCGCGGCGGGACTGCCACCGATCTCGGTCACGCCGAATCAGGGCAAGCTGCTCCAGCTGCTCGCGCGCATGCAGGGCGCACGGAAGATTCTCGAGCTCGGCACGCTCGGCGGCTACAGCACGATCTGGCTCGCGCGGGCGCTACCCGCGGGCGGTCGCCTGATCACGCTCGAGGCCGAGCCCCGCTATGCCGAAGTCGCTCAGGCGAACATCGCGCGCGCCGGTCTCTCGGAGCTCGTCGAGCTGCGAGTCGGACCGGCGCTGCAGACGCTGCCCGAGCTGCACGCCGAGGGCGCGGGCCCGTTCGACCTGATCTTCATCGACGCCGACAAGCAGAACTACCCGGGCTACTTCGAATGGGCGTTGCGGCTCTCCCGGCCCGGCACGCTGATCGTCGGCGACAACGTCGTCCGCGACGGCGCGATCCTCGACCCCGACGCCGACGACCCGACGGTGGGTAACGAGGGCATCCGCGGCGTGCGGCGCTTCTACGAGCTGGCCGGAGCCCAAGTAGAGCAGGGCTCCGTCTCCGCCACCGCGATCCAGACCGTCGGCGCGAAGGGCTACGACGGGTTCGCGCTCGTGCTCGTCGAGGGCACGGGGTAAGCGGCGCCGTCAGGCCACCGTGACCGGCGCCCACTGCGCGTCGATCTCGCGCTCGGCCGCCGCGAGGCTCTCGGCCGCGAGCGGCTTCAGCTCGGCCATCTGCGGGTTCGTGTTGGCGAGCGTCAATTCGGCGGTGATGAAGCGGGGCTCGAGGCCGGTCAGGCTGATTCCGTGCGGCAGCCAAGGCGCGGCGTGGTCCCAGCCCTCGCGCGGCGTGCCCGGCGCGTAGCCCCCGCCTTTGGAGGCCAGCACGAGCATGTCGCGACCGCCGAGCAGCCCGGCGTGGGTCGCGGCATCGATCGAGAGTCCCGGCGCGATCAGATGGTCGACCCACGACTTGACGCTGCTCGGAGGACCGAAGTTGTAGATCGGCAGGCCGAAGATGATCGTGTCGGCATCGAGCACCTCGCCCACGACCTGCTCGGTCAACGCCCAGGAAGCGGCCTCGGCCGGCGTGCGCTCCTCGGCGGGCACCATCCGCGCGCGGCCGGTCTCGCTCGTGAAGTGCGGCAAAGGCTCTGCGCCGAGATCGCGGTAGGTGACCGTGCCGTCCGGATTGGCGGCGAGCCACACCCTGGCGGCGCGTGCGGTGAGCGCGCGGCTGACGGACTGCTCGCCCTGGACGCTCGAGTCGATGTGTAGGAGGTGAGCCATTGTTGTCCTTTACAAGTCGCTTGTCGATTACAGCTCAGTTGTAGCGTGGGACACCGCTGAGCTTGCTGGCGCCCCTCACGCGATGCCGTTCAGCTCCGCCAGCTCCGCCTCGGGCAGGCTCAGCCCGGCCCCGGCGACGTTCTCGCGCAGGTGCGCGACCGACGAGGTGCCGGGAATCAGCAGGATATTCTCCGAGCGCTGCAGCAGCCACGCGAGCGCGACGGACATCGGCGTGGCCTGCAGACGGGCGGCGACCGCCTCCAGGGCGCCGGACTGCAGCGGGGTGAAGCCGCCGAGCGGGAAATAGGGCACGTAGGCGATGCCCTGCGTGGCGAGCGAGTCGATCAGGGCATCGTCGGCCCGGTTGGCGATGTTGTAGAGGTTCTGCACGCAAACGATCGGCGCGATCGACTGCGCCTCGGCGATCTGCTCGGCGGAGACGGTGCTGACGCCGAGGTGCTTGATCAGGCCCTCCTGCTGCATCTGCGCGAGCGCCTCGAACGGCTCGGCCAGTGAACCCGGCTCGGGGCTGTCGAACCCTCCAAGGCGGAGGTTGACGACATCGAGCGCGTCGAGGCCGAGGCGCTGCAGGTTGTCGTGCACGGCCTGGCGCAGCTGCTCGGGAGATCGCGCGTGGGGCCAGCCGCCCTCGGCGTCCCGCAACGCTCCGACCTTGGTCACGATCCGCAGCTCGTCCGGGTAGGGGTGCAGGGCCTCCTTGATGATCTCGTTGGTGACGTAGGGGCCGTAGTAGTCGCTGGTGTCGATGTGATCGATGCCCAGCTCCACCGCCTCGCGCAGCACGGCGATCGCGGCGTCGCGGTCCTTTGGCGGCCCGAACACGCCGGGGCCCGCGAGCTGCATCGCGCCGTAGCCCACGCGCGTGACCGTCATGTCCTCGGCGATCGTGAACGTTCCTCCGGGAAGTGCCTTGGCTGCCATCAGAATTCCTCTCTTCGTTATCTCGTTAGTGACCCGCGGTCACGGCCTTCAGCTGCTCGAGCGACTCGCGGATGATTTGCGGCAGGTCCTGCCGGCCGCCCTCCTCGATCCAGCGTTCGAAGGCGATTCTGAAGATCGCGATCCCCGCCTCGGCGGCGAGGCTCGCCGCCGGGTCCTTCACGCCCCGCCGGCGCAGCGCCTGCGCGAGCGCAGAGGCCAGCGACGCGAGCTTGATCAGCTCGCGCTCTCGCAGCTCCTCGCTCGCGGCGATGATCGCCTGGCGCTGGCGCGCGAGCTCGCGTCCCTCCTGGATGAAAGCGCCGGCGGCCTCGATGCCCGCCGCCGCCGCGTCGATCGGCGTCGCGGAAGCGGGCGCGTCGGCGACCGTGTCGACGAGCAGCTCCCGCAGCGCGTCCGCACCCGCGAACAGCACCTCGCGCTTGTCGGCGAAGTGCCGGAAGAAGGTTCGCTCCGTCAGCCCCGCCCGCGCGGCGATCTCCGCCACCGTCGTCTGTTCGAACCCGCGCTCCCCGTACAGCGCGAAGGCCGCTTGCGCCAGCCGGCCGCGCGCGTCTGGCTCCCATCGGCCCATAACTTGATCCTAGCCGACGACAGTCGCTGACATTATCGTGCTACGCTGATGACAGCAACTGACATCGATCCTCACACGTTCTCCGTGACGAGGACAGTCGACTAACTGGAGGTCTTTCTCATGCGTATCTTCGTCACCGGCGCATCCGGCTGGATCGGCTCCGCCGTAGTTCCCGAGCTGATCGGCGCGGGCCATCAGGTCGTCGGGCTCGCCCGCTCCGATGCCTCGGCCGCCGCCCTCACCGCCGCCGGAGCGGAGGTGCACCGCGGCACGCTCGACGATCTCGACGGCCTGCGCGACGCGGCCGGCTCCTCGGACGGCGTGATCCACCTCGCCTTCAAGCACGACCTCGCGTTCTCCGGGGACTTCCAGGGCGCCGCCGACGCCGATCGGCGCGCCGTCGAGACATTCGGCGAGGCGCTCGCGGGCTCTGAGAAGCCGCTCCTGATCGCCTCGGGGCTGCTCGGTGTCACACCGGGGCACGTCGCGACCGAGCGGGACGGCCATGGTTCCCACGCGGCCGTGGCAGCTTTCGGCGGGGGTCCGCAGGCCCGCTGGGAAACGGCAGAGTTCACGCTCTCCCTCGCCTCCCAGGGCGTCCGCTCGTCGGTCGTGCGACTCCCGCCGACGAACCACGGCGACGGCGACAACGGCTTCATCGCGACCCTCGTCGCGATCGCCCGCGAGCGGGGCGTCTCCGGGTACATCGGCGACGGGGCCAACCGCTGGCCGGCCGTGCACCGGCTCGACTCCGCGCGCCTCTTCGGACTCGCGCTGGAGCGCGCGACGGCGGGATCGACGCTGCATGCGGCCGCGGAGGAGGGCGTGCCGATCCGCGAGATCGCCGAGGTGATCGGCCGCCATCTCGAACTGCCGGTGGTGTCGATCTCCCCCGAGGACGCGGGCGAGCACTTCACCTGGATGGGCGGCTTCCTCGCGCTCGACGCCCCCGCGTCGGGTGAGCTGACCCGCGAGCTGTTGGACTGGCAGTCGACGCACCCCGGGCTGATCGAGGACCTCGATCAGGGCCACTACTTCAATGGGTGACATCGGCTCTCCCCGCGAGACATCGTGCGAAGCTGAGTCCCATGAAGTCACTGATCGCGATGCTGGTGGTGAGCGTCGAGCTCCTCGCCGCGACCGTGGCGACGGCGGCTCCCACCACGATCGCGCCCGTAAACGGGGCCACGACGATTCAGGCGTACGGTGGTGTCGCCGCATGGAGCGACTACGACCCGATGAACCGATCCTGGGACGTCGCGGTCCGTCGCGACGGGCGGATCTCAACGCCGGCGATACCCACCGCCCAGAAGGCGATCGAAGTCGATGTCGGGCCGGGGCCGTCCGGCGCGCCGATGCTCGCCTACGTCGGTTGCGCCGGCACCTGCCACGTGGTGGTCTCGGGCGTCGATGGCAGCGCTCCACAGACGGTCCCCGGCAGCGACGGGGCCTCGCATCCCACGATCTGGGGCGATCGAGTCGCATGGGTGAGCGGCAAGGCGAAGGTTGAGATCAGCCGCTTGGACGGCAGCCAGCGCAGGGCGCTGCCGGGCGTGCCGCATCGCAAGTGCTACTACAAGGAATCGGTGACTCCCTCGCGGCTGGTCTGCGAAGCCCCGCAGTCGCCTGAAGTCGAAGCGTTACAGCTTTATCACTCCCAGCTGGCACTGATCGACACCTTCATCCTCAACGACAACATCGGAGCCGTCGGCACGACCACCGAGGTACGCACGGAGCCCGTAACCGGAGGGCCACAACGACTCTTAGCCCTGATGGACGTTGGCGAAGGCGACGAGAGCTGGATCGGCCCGTCGTGGTCTGAAGGGAAGCTGTACTTCTATAAGGACAGCACCGGCGCCGGCTTCGTCGTGTACCGGTTCGACCCAGCGCGCGACACCTATGCCAGTGCCTCCGCGTTCACCTACCTGACCGGCTTCTCGGTCATCGGTGACCGTGCCTACGAGGTGACCGCTTCCGGGGATCCGAGAGCCGGCAACCCTTGTTTTGAAGACGAACCATGCGTGGTGCGATTGAGCGAACCGCTCACGCTCGAGCCCGCCAAAGCTCCAGTACACGTCCCCTGAGGCTGCGGAAGATACGCTGACACCATGCCGATGCCCAAGCGCTCCAGCGTCGCTGACTTCTTCGCGCAACTGAATGACGTCCAGCGGCCGCACCTCGAGGCGCTCAGGAAGCTGAGCATGGATGCCGACTCGGAGGCGCGGGAGGAGCTGAAGTGGAACCTGCCGGTTTACGTCCGCGGCGACAACACCACCCTGTGGATGCTTCAGAACTTCAAGAACCATTGTTCGCTGCGGTTCCCGCCACCTTTCTTCGCCACACAGAAGGCCGCGGTGCAGGACGCCGGCTACGAGGCCGGTGCGGGCTTCATCAAGCTCCCATACGAGCGCGAGCTGCCGACTGAGCTCCTCAAGGCGCTGATGCAGGCACGGGTCGAGGAGTACGCCACTACAGGCGCCGGCTGGAACGACCGCTGAATCCATTCCACATCGCCCGCATTTTTCAGGTTCTCTGCTTTCGGTAGGGTCCGGTGCCGTGCCGCACGATCCTGTCGAGCTTTTGCGCCAGCTGATCCGGTTCGATACGACCAATCCGCCCGGCAACGAGGCTGAGTGCGTGGGGTGGATCAAGGATCTCTGCGATGGAGCGGGCCTCGAGACGAGAGTCCTGGCGAAGGACGCGGCACGGCCGAACCTGCTGGCGCGGCTGCCCGGTCGAGGCGCCGCGCCGCCGCTGCTTCTCCAGGGCCACGTCGATGTGGTCTCGGCGGTCGGCCAGAGCTGGCGCCACGATCCTTTCGGCGGCGAGCTGATCGACGGCGAGGTGTGGGGCCGGGGAGCCCTGGACATGAAGGGCGGTGTGGCGATGATGCTCGGGGCGATCCTGCGGCTCGCCGAGTCCGCTGAGCCTCCACCGGGCGACGTGCTGTTGTGCGTGCTCGCGGATGAGGAGAACCTGGGGGCCTACGGCGCGCGCTTCGTGGTCGAGGAGCACCCCGAGCTGTTTGAGGGCGTGAGGCACGCGCTCGGTGAGTTTGGTGGCGCGCGCACCGAGCTGGCGGGTCTGAGCGCCTACCCGATTCAGGTGGGTGAGAAGCAGGTGTGCTGGATGCGCGCGACAGTCCGGGGGCCCGGCGGGCACGGCTCGATCCCGCTGCGCGGCGGTGCGATGGCGAAGCTCGGCCGGTTGCTGAGCACGCTGGATGCGCGGCGACTGCCGGTGCACGTCACCGAGATTCCGCGCGCGATGATCGAGGCGGCGGCGGCCGCGCTCCCCGCCGGTGGGCCGGATCTGGCCGACGGGCTGCTCGACCCCGAGCGCACCGATGCGACGCTCGACATGCTCGGCGAGGCGGGCCAGACACTGGATCCGATGTTCCACAACACGGTCAACGCCACCGTCGTGCGAGGCGGCGGGAAGGTCAACGTGATCCCGAGTGAGTTGCAGCTCGAACTCGACGGGCGTCTGCTCCCCGGGCAAACGGCCGACGATCTCTTCCGTGAGATACGTGAGCTGGCCGGTGATGACGATCTCGAGCTGGAGGCAACGAGCTATGAGCCGGGATCGGATCGGGCGGACCTGTCCCTGATGGGGCTATTGAGCGACGTGCTCACCGCCGCGGACCCCGACGCCGTGCCGTTGCCGATGCTGATGCCAGGTGTCACCGACGGTCGGTTCTTCGCCCGGCTGGGAATCCAGACCTACGGCTTTCTTCCGATGCGCCTGCCCGCGGAGATGAAGTTCACGAGCCTCATCCACGCCGCGGACGAGCGCGTACCGGCGCAGGAGATCGACTGGGGCACCGACCGCATCTGCGAGGTGCTGACGCGATACAGCTGACGTGCGCAGACATCAAGCAGGCGCCCTATGCCCGTAGAGGAGGGCGGCTAACCCGGGCCCCCAGCAAGCGGGTGCGCCGTGAAGATGTGGGCAACGGCTCCGCGGCTGAAGGCAGTGGTGCTGATCGGCTCGATGGTGAGCGGTGCGGCGAAGAGCCGCTCGCCCGCGCCGAGGACGACCGGGTGGACAACGAGGCGGTACTCGTCGATCAGCCCGGTCTCGACGAGCGATCGAGCGAACCGGACGCCGCCCTGCGCGAGCAAGTATCCGTCGGAGCGCTCCTGCTTTAGACGCGCGACGGCGTCGGCCAGGTCTCCGGTCGCGATCGTCGTCTCGCCCCAGTCGGCGGACGCGAGCGAGTCCGAGAACACGACCTTGGGGATCTCGTTCATCGGCTTGGCGAACGGCCCGGAGGCGCCAGGCCAGAAGCCGGCCCAGCGCGCATAGGTCGCGGCGCCCACGAGGTGCGCGCCGGCGTTGCTCACGGTGTCGAGGACCCACTCGGCGCCGTCGGGAGAACGTCCCGCAGCCTCCCAGTCGGAGCTCCCGTCGGCCGACGCGACGTAGCCGTCGAGCGAGACGGACATCTTCAGGACCAGTGAGGCCATGCGCTGATTCCTTTCCGGGATGGATAACACGAACTGCTCGACTCGATGATGACGCGGAGCGCCGGTCATTCGACGCTCCATTCAACCCGTTCGCAACCCCAGAGGCCACCGAACCGCCGCGAACACGAGCAAACTCGGTCCCGCGAAACCCCCAGTTCTCGGGCCCTATTCGCCCGAGTTCGCTGGGGTTCGCGGGAAGTGAACCAATCGGGGCGCCGAGATTCGAACTCGGGACCTCACCGACCCGAACGGTGCGCGCTACCAGGCTGCGCCACGCCCCGATGCGCTCGGCAGTATCCCACACCGCCCGCCGCCTCGGCGGCCTGCTCCCGGCCGTCGGGCGTCGGCGACCCACCGGCCACCCCCTACGGCGGGGGCGCAAATCCTTATCTACGCTTTGCCCCGAGGGACCCGATCGGGACTAAGATCCTTCTGTCACTTCAGAGTCAGGTTGAGCGAGGAGGAGGAGAGTCGTCATGGAGGCCACCGCAACGGTGTCGGGCACGAAGTCGAGCGCAGGGACAGGCACCGTCGCCGACCTGATCCCAACTGCTGCAGCTGCACACGCGGAACACACGGCAGTGCGCTTCAAGCGCGGCGGCGCCTGGCACGACGTCAGCTACGCCCAGCTCGAGACGATCGTGCAGGAGGTTGGGCTTGGCTTGGTCGACCTCGGGATCGAACCGGGCGAGCGTGTCTGCATCCTCGCCAACACGCGTCCCGAGTGGTCCTACGCCGACCTCGGCGCGACCGCCGCGGGCGCGGTCGTCGTCCCGATTTACCAGACCAACTCGCCCGAGGAGTGCCTGTGGGTGATCTCCGACTCCGGCGCCGTCGCGATCGTCTGCGAGGACGAGGAGCAGCTCGCGAAGATCGCCGCGATCCGCGATCGGCTGCCCGACCTGCGCACCGTGATCGTGATCGACGCGCCGGTGGGCGAGGCCTCCTCGGAGGCCGCCGCCAACGGCGCCCCGAGCGCCGCGGAGGCGCTGCAGGCGATCACGCTCGATCAGGTCCGCGAGCGCGGGCGCTCGCGCTCTGCGGAGGAGCTCGACGCGCGGCGCGCGGCCGTCCGCCCCGAGGACCCGTTCACGTTCATCTACACCTCCGGCACCACCGGCCCACCGAAGGGCTGCGTGCTCACTCACGGCAACTACAGGGCGATCCTGAACATGATCGCCGAGAGTGGCGAGATCACCGACGACGAGGTCGCCTACCTCTACCTGCCACTCGCCCACTCGTTCGCGCTGCTGGTCCAGCTCGCGATCTTCGACCTCGGTGGCGAGCTCGCCTACTTCGGCGGCGACACCAAGCAGATCGTGCCCGAGCTGATGGAGGTCAAACCCACATACCTGCCGTCGGTGCCACGCGTGTTCGAGAAGATCTACACGCTCGCGCATGGCGCGATCGAGGCCAAGCCACCCGAGGAGCGCCAGCGCGCCCAGGAGGCGATCGCGCTCGGCGTGAAGGTGCGCGACATGATCAACCGTGGCGAACCCGTGCCCGCCGCGCTGCAGAAGCCCTTCGACGAAGCCGACAACGAGCTGTTCAAGCTCGTGCGCGGCATCTTCGGCGGCAACGTGCGCCACGCCACCAGCGGCGCGGCGCCGATCGCGAAAGAGATCCTCGAATTCTTCTGGGCCTGCGGGGTGCCGGTGCTCGAGGGCTACGGGATGACCGAGACCGCCACAGCGGCGACCGTTTCGACGGTCGAGCACCACCGCTTCGGAACCGTCGGGCGCCCGCTGCCCGGGGTCGAGCTGATGATCGCCGACGACGGCGAGATCCTGATCAAAGGCCCGAACATCTTCCAGGGCTACCACAACCGCGGGGAAGAGAGCTTCGGCGCGGTCGAGGACGGCTGGATGCACACCGGCGACCTCGGCTCGATCGACGCGGACGGCTACCTCTCGATCACGGGCCGCAAGAAGGACATCATCATCACCGCCGGCGGCAAGAACCTGACGCCCGCGAACATCGAGAACGACCTCAAGCAGTGCCGCTGGATCTCCCAAGCGGTGATGCACGGCGACCAGCGTCCCTACCCGGTCGTGCTGATCACGCTCGACGAGGAAGAGATCCCCTCCTATGCCCACGAGCACGACCTGCCCCAGGACATCCCCTCGCTCTGCAAGCGCCCGGAGATCCAGGAGCTGATCCAGAGCGAGGTCGACCGCGCGAATCAGAAATACGCGCAGGTCGAGCAGGTGAAGAAGTTCGTGATCCTCGACCACGACCTCTCGCAGGCCACGGGGGAGCTCACGCCGACGCTGAAGGTCAAGCGCAACGTCGTCAACGAGCAGTACGCCGCGCTGTTCGACGAGCTGTATAACGGCTGACCTGTAGCCGTTGCCATAGCTGCGAACATAGGAGAGGCGATGCGCAGCGACCCCACTGAGAACGGCGGCCTGTTCGTCGGGCGCCGGCCCGGCACGGCACCCGTCCGCTTCCGCGAGCTGCCGACGCGCGGCGGCGCTCTGCGCCGGCGCTTCGACGGCTCGCTCGCCGGCATCCTGCTCGGCGCGATGATCGTCCTCAGCCTGCTCTGCTGGGGCCCGATCCCGCTCGCCTGCCTGTGGCTCGGCTCGCAGGCCGACTACGTCTCGGGCAGCGTCTCCTTCGGCATCCTCGTCTCCTTCGCCGGTCTGTTCGGGTTCCTGTTCGGGGCGCTCGCGCTGCTGCGCCGACTCGATCAGGCCTGGATCCTCGTGCGCCGCGCCGCCGGCCACGATCAGCGCTCCGGGGCGCTCGGGCGGATCTTCGCGATCACCGCTGTCGTCTGCGCGCTCGCCTTCGTTTTCTGGTTCCTCGTGATCCACGGGCCCGGCGGCGAATTCTCCGGCGCGGGGAACGGCGGCACGGGGTGATGAGCAGCACGCCGGGGTTCTGAGCTGGAGCCATGGGGCTGCTCGACTACTACCGCCAGTTTGAGGGGATGTCCGAGGAGGAGGTCAACCGCGGCCTGCGCGCGCAGGCCGCCGAGCGCCGCCGCAAGGCGCTCACGCGCGTGGAGACGCTCGACCTCTCGCAGACGACCTGGCCCGAGCTCGCCCACCCGCACATCGTCTCGGCGATCACGTTCACCGCCCAGCGCGGCCTGCAGCGCTACCCGCACCTGCGCGGCTCCGCGCTGCACGACGAGCTCGCCGCGCGCCACGGGGTCGACTCCGGCCGGCTGATCCTCGGCAACGGCGCGGCCGAGCTGCTCAGCGCCGCCACGCGCGCGCTGATCGCCCCCGGCCAGCGGCTGATCACCTCCTGGCCCTCCTACCCGCTCTACCCGATCATGGCCCGCCGCGCCCACGGCCGCGCGGTGCCCATCACGGGCGGAGTCGACGCGCTGCTGGCGGCGGCGCGGGAAGAGGACACGCGCGTGATCGCGCTCGCCAGCCCGAACGATCCGACCGGCGAGCTGCTGCGGACAGGCGAGCTCGCGCGGCTACTCGACGGCGTGCCCGAGGGCGTCGCGGTGCTGCTCGACGAGTCGCTCGTCGAGTTCGCCGACGCCCAGCCCGTCGACAGCTCGCTGGAGCTGCTCGAGCACCATCCGCGACTGCTCGTCTTCCGCAGCTTCTCCAAGGCCTGGGGCCTCGCCGGGCTGCGAATCGGCTACGCGCTCGGCGCGCCCGGCTCGGAGGAGCTGCTCGCCGAGCTCGCGCCCGACCTCGGCGTCTCCGAGGTCTCCCAGGCGGGCGCACTGGAGGCCCTGAAGAGCTGCTCGGAGCTCGTCGCCGAGCGCGTGCGCCAGATCTCCGTCGAGCGTGTCGCGCTGACCGTCGCGCTGCGCGAGCGCCACTTCGAGGTGACCGACAGCCAGGCGAACTTCCTGTGGGTCGCGCACCCGAGCGTCGACGGCGGCGAGCTCGTCTCGCGCCTGGCCCGCGCCGGCGTGCTCGTCGCCGGCGGCGACGCCCTTGGCGATTCGCGCCACGTGCGCATCGGCCTGCGCGACTCAGCGAGCTCCGAGCGCCTGCTGGGGGCGCTCGACAAAGCACTGCTGTGACGCCATGGCCGGCGCTGGCCGATCCCGGACGATCGGTCTGCGTCCTCGGTCGCTCGCGTGCTAGCGCACGCCACGCTCCCTGCGTCCTTGATCTGCTTGGCCCTGACGCCACAGGGACCCCCAGCTACAAGGATCGCTAACCGGCAGATCCCGCCTGGCGCAGGAGCGCGCCGGTCGTGCCCTCGAGGATCTTGCGCCAGGCGCTGGTCTCTTCTTGCTCCTCCTCGAAGTGCGCGACCACTTTCTTCACCCGCTTCTCCGAGATCTCCAGGCCGTGGCGCTCGCAGATCTCGCGGTAGTGATCGTATTCGCCGGCAAGGTGCCGCGTCACCGACTCGAACCCGTGTCGCGCGATCTCCACGCGCGAGGTGAAGTTCATCATCGAGGTCTTGAACATCAGCTCGTCGGCCGACTCGGGCTCGATCAGCACGATGTCGACGCCGGGATAGCGCTGCTCCCAGCGCTGGGCCATCTCGTGCAGGCGCTGGTGGGCGAGCAGCTTGAACGTCTGATAGCCGATCTGCGCGAAGCCCATGTCCGAGACGCGCCGCGGCCGCGTGCCGCGCAGCGTGCGCACCTGCTCGGCGAAGTCGTTCACGAACGGCACGAGCGGGTTGATCACGACCACGAGCTTCGCGCCGGCCTGCACGGCGATGTCGAGGTTCGTGGTCGAGACGATCCCACCGTCGATCAGCTCGCGGCCCTTGACCTCGACCGGCGCGTAGACCATCGGCAGCGCGCCCGACGCGCGCACCGCGGTCGAGATCGGCACGTCGTCGTAGCCCTCGGCGCCGAACACGATCCGCTCGCAGGTGTCGAGGTCGGTGGCGGTCAGGTACAGCTCGCGGCGCAGCTCACCGAACTCGTCGCTGCGGCCGGGCTCTGAGAGCACGCTGTGCAGGTAGCGCTCGATCCCAGCGCCGGTGTAGGCACCGGAGGGCAGCCCCTCGGCGAGCCCGAGCAGCACGTCCATCGCCGAGACCTGCCCGCGCTGAGCGACGACCTGGCGCGCGAGCGTGACCATTCGCAGCGGCAGCGTCACGCCGCTGCGCGCGAACTCGAGCAGGTTCAGGTGCAGCAGGTCGCCGAGGTCGACGTCGCGGAACGGCGCGCGCCCCTGATGGGTGACGACGCGCATCATCTCCTCCGGCGTGACGCCGTTGGCGCAGAGCGCCGCGATGAACGAGCCAGCGGAGGTCCCGACGTAGACGTCGAACTGGTTGACGGTGCTGTTCGTCGCCATCAGGTCGAGCGCGCGCAGCGCGCCGATCTCATAGACGCCGCCGGTGAAGCCGCCGCCACCAAGCACGAGCGCCGTCTTGCTACTGCGCCGGCGCCGTCGCGTCGGCCGCGCGCCCGCGGTGCCTCGCTTTCTACTCGCCACCGAACCCCGCCGCGCCGCAACTCCCGCCTTGGCCGTAGGTTCCAGCTTGACAACCTTGCCCATGCCAGAGACATTCTACGGTCCTATGCTCCGGAACCTCCTCGCGAGGCTGCTGATTCTGCTCTGCGGACTCTCGCCGCTCGGCCTGGTGCTCTCATCCTCCGCTGCCGCCGGCGGCAGCCTGCCCGGGCTGCAGGCCGACCTCAGCCACCAGCTCGCGCTCGCCGGCCCGGCGGACGGCGCCTACGTGTACGACCTCACGGCCAAACAGGCGCTCTTCTCCGAGCGCGCGTCGACGCTGCGACCGCCGGCGTCGGTGGAGAAGCTCTACACCGCGACCACCGCGCTGGAGCGCATGGGCCCGACCGCCCACCTGAGCACGACCGTCTACGGGACCGGCAAGCTCGCGCCCGGCGGCGTCTGGGAAGGCGACCTGTACCTGCGCGGCGGCGGCGACCCGACGTTCGGCTCGAGCGCCTTCATCCGCTCGCACTACGACGGCATCGGCGCCTCGGTCTCGACGCTCGTCAGCCAGCTCGTGCACACCGACGGCATCCACCGCATCACCGGCTCCATCTATGGCGATGAGTCCTTCCTCGACTCGCTGCGGGGCGAGCCCTCGAGCGACTACGCGCCCGATCCGTTCCTCGAAGGGACCCTGTCGGGGCTCGCGTTCAACCGCGGCGAATCGGGCTCGACCCCCCTGCTCGCCCCGCACGCGCCCGCCGCCTACGCCGCCCACGAGCTGCTGGCCGACTTGAAGAGCGACGGCGTGAGCATCGCCGGGCACTCCGCCGCGGCCACCACGCCGGCCGGGGCAAGCCAGCTCGCGCAGGTGGCCTCGCCCACGGTGACCCAGCTGCTGGGCCTGATGCTGCCGCCGTCGGACAACTTCTTCGCCGAGACGCTCGTCAAGGATCTCGGCGCGCTCTACGGCGGCGCGGGGACGACCTCGGCGGGCGCGGCGGTCGTGCGCGCGACGATCGGCTCGCTGCTCGGCGTCCACCCCGATGTCATCGACGGCTCGGGGCTCTCCGAAGCGGACAAAACCTCGCCCTATGAGGTCGCCGATCTGCTCGTGGAGCTCGCCGCGACCCCGATCGGCCCGGTGCTGCGCGACAGCATGGCCGTGGCCGGCAAGACCGGCACGCTCGCCGAACGGATGCGCGACACTGGCGCGGCCGGCCGCTGTCAGGGCAAGACCGGCACGCTCACCGGCGTCTCCAACCTCGTCGGCTACTGCAACGCGGCCGATGGGCACACGCTCGTGTTCGCGATCTTCACCGACGGAATCGGAACCGAGACCGCACATGTCTTCCAGGACCACATGACGATCACCATCGCGGATTACTAGGGAGCTGGACGGGCCGCGTGCACCGCCTGGAACTACGCCCCCAGTAACTCGCGCAGGCCCGCTTCGTCGAGCACCGGCACCTCCAGGCGCTCGGCCTTCTCGAGCTTCGAGCCGGCGCTCTCGCCGGCGACGAGGTAGTCGGTCTTCTTCGACACCGAGGTGCTCACGCGTCCGCCTGCCGCCAAGATCTGCTCGGTGGCCTGCTCGCGCGACCAGCTGGGCAGCGTCCCCGTGATCACCAGCGTCTTGCCCGCCAGGGGCCCCTCCGACGGCAGCGGCCCCTCCTCGCTGAAGCACAACCCGAGCCGGCGCAGATCCGCGATCAGGCTCTGCATGCGCTCCTCGTGTAGCTGCTCGTGGATCGACACGGCCATCTTCTCGCCGATCCCCGGCACCTCCTCGATCCGCTCCACGGACGCCTCCAGCAGCGCGTCGATGCCACGGAAGCTCATCGCCAGGTTGCGGCCCGTCACCTCGCCCACCTCCTCGATCCCCAACGCAAACAGCACTCGTGCGAACGGGCGCTGCTTGGAGGACTGGATCGACTCCAGAAGGTTGCGGGTCGAGACCTCGCCAAAGCGCTCGAGCGCCACGAGTTGCTCCTCGGTCAGCCGGTAGAAGTCGGCTGCGCTCTCAATCAGTCCCTGCTCGAGCAGGACCGCCGCCTGCTTCTCGCCCAGGCCGTCGATGTCCATCGCCCCCCGTGAGACGAAATGCCGCAACAGATGGCGCCGGCGTTCCGGGCAGTCGCGGTTGGGGCACTTGGTGAACACCGCGTCCTCGGCCTTGACCGTCGGCGTGGCGCAGAACGGGCAGCGAGCCGGTGGCTGTGTGGGCTCGGGGCGAGCGGAGTGCTCGACCACGTGCGGCGCCGGCGAGATCACCTGGGGGATCACGTCGCCGGCGCGCAGCACGATCACGTCCTCCCCGGCGCGGATGTCCTTGCGGACGATGTCCTCCTCGTTGTGGAGCGTCGCTTTGGTGATCCTCACGCCTCCGACCTCGATCGGCTTCAGCAGCGCGTAGGGACGGAGGTCGCCGAACTTACCGACGTTCCACATGACCCTCTCCAAGCGCGTCACGGCCGTGGTGGGCGGGAACTTCCACGCCACCGCCCAGCGAGGGTCGCGTCCGACCGATCCCAACCTGTGCTGGAGCGCGAGATCGTCGACCTTGATCACCACGCCGTCGATCTCGAAATCGAGCTCCCCGCGACGCTGCTGCCATTCCAGACACTGCGCCACCACCTCGTCCTCGCCACTCAGCAGCTTGATATCGCGGTTGACCGGGAACTTCCGCTCGCGCAGCCACTCCAGCGCCTGGGAATGCGTCGTGAACGACAGACCCTCGGTGATGCCCACCTGATAGGCCCAGAACGACAGCGGCCGCTTGGCGGCGTCCGCCGGGTCGAGCTGACGGATCGTCCCGGCGGCCGAGTTGCGCGGGTTCATGAACGTCGACTCGCCCGCTTCCGCCCGGCGCTCGTTCAGCGCCGTGAAGTCCGCGAGCGACATGTAGACCTCGCCGCGCACCTCCACGAGCGGTGGCGCATCGGACAGCCTCTGCGGGATCGAGCGGATCGTGCGCAGGTTGTGCGTCACGTCCTCCCCCACCTCGCCGTTCCCGCGCGTAGCTCCTCGCTCCAGCAGGCCATCGCGATAGATGAGGCTCATCGCCAGGCCGTCGATCTTCGGCTCGACCACGTACTGAAAGGACGGCTCGGAAATCCCCTCGCGTGCCAGATGGTTGCGCATGCGCTCCACCCACGCTCGCAGCTCCTCCTCGGAGCGCACGTTGTCCAATGAGAGCATCGGCTCCAGGTGCTCGACCTTCTCCAACCGCCCGATCGGCTCGCCGCCGACCCTCTGAGTCGGCGAGTCCACGCTGCGCAGCTCGGGATGCTCCCGCTCGATCCCCCGCAGCTCGTCCAGCAGCGCGTCGTACTCCCCGTCGCCGATCGTCGGATCGTCGAGCACGTAGTAGCGATGGGCGTGCTCTTCGAGCACGCGCTTCAGCTCGTCCACACGCGCCTGCATCTTTCGCGCGGCTGCTGGCTTCGCAGCGTCGCTCACGGCGCGTGCAGGCCGGCGACCGGGGCGAGCAGCGCCTCCAGATCGAAGCTTCTCAGAGCCTCCAGGCCGGGTCGGTCGGTGAGGTCGAAATGGATCGGGGTCACCGCGATCCGCCCGGCCGCGACCGCCGCCAGATCGGTGCCCGGCTCGTCGTGGAAGCCGGGGTCCGAACCGTAGATCCAGTAGCGCCGCCGGGTCGGCGGCCCGTCCTCCTCGTGGTCGAGTTTCAGCTCGTCCCGGTAGATCCGCTTGCCGAGGCTCGTCACCTCCACGCCCTCTGGCTTGCCGGCGGGCACGTTCACGTTCAGGAGCGTGCTCGCCGGCAGCGGCACGTCCTCGATCCGCTCGACGAGCGCGGCGACGAACCCCGCGGCGAGCTCAAACGAGAAGCCGCCGTCGTAGCGGAAGTCGAGCGCCCGCGCCTGCGATTGTTGGGAGACCGCGATCGCGGGGATTCCCAGCACGACGCCCTCGAGCGCCGCCGCAACCGTCCCGGAATAGGTGATGTCATCGCCGAGGTTCGCGCCGTGGTTGATCCCGGCGACGACGAGGTCTGTCTCGAACTCCTCGACCAGACCCAGGCGCGCGAGGCGCACGCAGTCCACCGGCGTGCCGTCGGTCGCGTAGCCGACGGTTCCATCCGCGAACGGGACCTCCTGCACCCACAGTGGCCTGCGCGTCGTGATCGAGCGCGCCATCGCCGAGCGATTGCCGTCCGGCGCGATCACCGCCAGGCGCACGCCATCGAGGGCGGCGAGCGCGCGGCGCAGCGTCTGCAGGCCCTCGGCCTCGATCCCGTCGTCGTTCGTGAGCAGTACGTTCAGCATCCTTTTCCCAGCATAGTTGGGCTGCTCCCGGGGGTCGTCGCGGGCCGGTGAAGAGCGGGCGATCCGTGCGCCTCGGAGCCCGCGCACTCCCTCGCGTGAGGAGCTACGCGTAGGACACGCTCGCCAGCGCCAGCCCGTGGGCGGGCGCCGTCCTGCCCGACTCGGCGCGGGGGCGGCCCTCGAGCAGGCCCTCGAACTCGGCGAGGCTGCGCGCGCCGCTCGCGACGTCGAGCATCGTTCCCACGAGCGCGCGATTCATGTGCCGCAGGAACATGTCCGCCTCGATCCACAGCTCCAGCAGGTCTCCGTGCGCCAGCCACTCCGCGCGGCGCACGTCGCAGCGAAACCACGAATGCTCGGTCTCGCTCGGCGTGAACGCCGTGAAGTCGTGTGCGCCGCGCAGTGCCGCGGCGCACTGGGCGAGCGCGTCGCGGTCGATCTCCCGTGGCCACCAGAACGCGCGCCTGCGCTCGAACACGCCGCGCGTGCGCCGCGCGAGCACGCGGTAGCAGTAGGTCCTGCTCGTCGCGTCACGTCGCGCGTCGAACTCGTCTCCCATCGGCTCGGCCGCGAGCACCGCGACGTCTTCGCCGAGCAACCCATTCAGGCGCAGCGGATCGACCGCCTCGTGGGCGTAGCTCGCGACCTGCCCCCACGCGTGCACGCCACGATCGGTGCGCCCGGCGACCTTCAGCTTCAGCGGCGCGCCGTCCTGACCGTGCTCACCGAGCACCGTGCGCAGCGCGCGCTCGAGCTCCTCTTGCACCGTCCGCTCGCCGGGCTGACGTGCCCAGCCGGCGAAGTCCGTCCCGTCGTACTCGATCGTTAGCTTTGTGATCATCCCCAACCTGTCTAGCGGCTCGATGGCCAAGCCAGGCAAGGACGCAGTGAGCGTAGCGTGCTCTGCACGTGAGCGATCGAGGACGCAGCCTGGCGCCGTGCCAGCGGGCCGCTAGACGAGCTCGATGAAGACCATCTCGGTCGAGTCGCTGCGCCGCGGGCCGAGCTTCAGGATCCGCGTGTAGCCCCCGGGCCTGTCGGCGTAGCGGGGCGCGACCTCCTCGAACAGCTTGTGCACCGCGAACTTGTCCTGCGCGAGCGTCGACAGCGCCTGTCTGCGCGCGTGCAGGTCACCGCGCTTGGCGAGCGTGATCAGCTGCTCGATCTCGGGCTTGACCGCCTTGGCCTTCGCCTGGGTGGTTTCGATCCGCTCGTGCTCGATGATCTCCTTGCTCAGGTTCATCAACAGCGACTTGCGGTGCGCGCTCGAGCGGCTGAGCTTGTTTTTGGTCTTCTGGTGGCGCATGGGCTTCGGAGTCTAAACCGCGGTCAGTCCTGGCGGAGGTCGAGACCTCGTGCGTGCAACGTTTCGATGACCTCGTCGATCGACTTTTTGCCGAAGTTCGGGATCGCGTTGAGCTCGGCCTCGGACTTGGAGATCAGATCGCCGACGGTCTGGATGCCGGCGCGCTTCAGGCAGTTGTACGAGCGCACGCCGAGCTCGAGCTCCTCGATCAGGATGCTCCACTCCTCACCCTGCAGGGCCGATTGGGGGCCACCCACACCGCCCGCGCCGCCACCGACCGCGAGGCCGTGACCGTCGAGCGCTCCGCCCGGCACCGCGCGCAGCTCCTGGATGCGATCGGCGTCCGTGAAGATCGCGAGTTGGCTGATCAACAGCTCGGCGGCCTCGCGCAGCGCCGCCTGCGGGTCGATCGAGCTATCGGTCTCGATGTCCAGCGTGAGCTTGTCGAAGTCCGTCTTCTGTCCGACGCGCGCGCCCTCGACCGCGTAGGCCACCCGCCGCACCGGCGAGAAGATCGAGTCGATCGGGATCACGCCGATCGGCTGGTCTGAGGACTTGTTCTCCTCGGCGGGCCTGTAGCCGCGGCCGCGGCCGATCGTCATGTACAGCTCGAGCTTCGTTTTCTTCTCGAGCGTCGCGATGTGGACCTCGGGGTTGAGGATCTCGACGCCCGCGGGAAGGTCGATGTCCTTCGCGGTGATCTCCCCCGGTCCGGTCACGACCAGCGGCGCCTCGACCTCGGTCGCATCGGAGTGCATCCGGCAGACGATGCCCTTCAGGTTCAGCACGATGTCCGTCACGTCCTCCTTGACGCCGGTGATCGTCGAGAACTCGTGCGCGACGCCCTCGATGCGCACGCTTGTGACGGCCGCGCCGGCCAGGGACGACAGCAGTACGCGGCGCAGCGAGTTGCCGAATGTGTAGCCGAAGCCGCGGTCGAGCGGCTCGATGGTGAACGTGCCGCGGTTCTCCTCCACGGACTCGCTTGTGATCCGGGGAATTTGGAAATCGAGCATCAGAGTCCTAACGTCGTTTTGGTGTCGCACCGGCGTCGCCCTGGACGCCGGCTCTAAAAGCGCCTACGCCGCCCCTAGGGCGGCGCCGGCGTGGGGCAAAAGCTTTTCCTTTACTTCGAGTACAGCTCGATGATGAGCTGCTCCTGCACCGGCGCTGCGACCTCGCGTCGCTCCGGCTTGCGCAGCACCTTGGCGGTGAGCGACTCGTGGTCGGCCTGCAGCCACGCGGGGATCTGTCCGGTCAACTCGGTCGCGTCGCGCACCACCTGCGTCGCCGCGGTATCGGCCTTGATCGCGATCACCTCGCCCGCGCGCACCTGATAGCTGGGGATGTTCACCCGGCGGCCGTTCACGGTCCAGTGGCCGTGGCGGATCAGCTGCCGCGCCTGGCGGCGAGAGGCGGCGAAGCCCAGGCGCACGAGCACGTTGTCCAGCCGGCACTCCAGCAGCGCGAGCAGGTTCTCGCCGGTGATGCCCGGCTGGCGCGAGGCCTTCTCGTAGTAGCCATGGAACTGCTTCTCCAGCACGCCGTAGTAGCGCCGCGCCTTCTGCTTCTCGCGCAACTGCAAGCGGTACTCGCTCTGTTTCTGGCGGCCGCGGCCGTGCTCGCCCGGCGGATAGGAGCGGCGCTCGACGCCACACTTGTCGGTCAGGCAGCGCTCGCCCTTGAGGAACAGCTTCTGTCCCTCGCGGCGGCACTGCTTGCACTGCGGGCCGGTATCTCTTGCCATTGCTCAGACTCTCCGTCGCTTGCGGGGGCGGCAACCGTTGTGGGCCTGGGGGGTCACGTCCTTCACGCCCGTCACCTCCAGGCCAGCGGCCTGTAGCGAGCGGATCGCCGTCTCACGTCCCGAGCCCGGTCCCTTGACGTAGACCTCGACCTTCTGCAATCCCTGCTCGAGACCCTTGCGCGCGGCTGCGTCGGCAGTCACCTGAGCGGCGAACGGAGTCGACTTGCGCGAGCCCTTGAAGCCGGCGCCGCCGGCCGACTCCCAGGCGATCACGTTGCCGGTGGTGTCCGTCAGCGAGACGATCGTGTTGTTGAAAGAAGTCTTGATGTGCGCCTGCCCGATCGGGATGTTCTTCTTCGGCTTGCGCCGGCCGCGGCCGGGTCGTTTGGGTGCGGGAGGCACTACTTCTTACCCGCTTTCTTCCTGCCCGCGACCTGCATCCGCTTGGGGCCCTTGCGCGTGCGCGCGTTGGTCTTCGTCTTCTGCCCGCGTACCGGCAGGCCGCGCCGGTGGCGCAGACCGCGATAGCAGCCGATCTCCTGCAGGCGCTTGATGTCCTGCGACTGCTCGCGCCGCAGATCTCCCTCGACGGTCAACGTCTGGTCGATCGCGTCGCGCAGCTTCGAGACCTCGTCCTCGGTCAGGTCGCGCACATACGTGTCGGGGCTGACCCCCGTCTCGGCGAGCAGCTTGTTCGACTGCGAGCGGCCGATCCCGAAGATGTAGGTAAGGCCGATCTCCGCACGCTTGTTCAGGGGCAGGTTGACCCCAGCGATTCTCGCCATGCGCTAGCTAGCCCTGCCTCTGCTTGTGGCGCTTGTTCTGGCAGATGACCAGCACCGCTCCGTGGCGGCGGATGATCTTGCACTTCTCGCACATCGGCTTGACCGACGGTCTTACCTTCATGATCCCTTTCGGCGGCTTGTTCCGGCGGCCCGGCTCTGGCCGCCGTGACGGCTGCCGCTACCGGGTCGTGGAGATGCCCTCACGCGTGCAGCTTGCCTCGCGTTCGAGCAGGACTCCGGATGGTAGCAACTTCGCTCAGCTCGCGCCGGCGCCTGCGCCGGCGGTCCCCTGCGCCAGCGGCACGGCGAGCCGTGCCTGCGGCGCGAGCTGCCACGGGGTCAGGATCCGCGGACCGTCAGCGGTGATCGCAACCGTGAACTCGAAGTGGGCCGCCGGGGAGGAGTCCTGGGAGAAGATCGCCCAGCCGTCGCCCGCCACGCGCACCGCAGCGCGTCCCGCGGTCGTCATCGGCTCGATCGCAAGCACCATCCCCTCCTCCAACAGTGGGCCCTTGCCCGGCTTGCCGAAATTGGGCACCTGCGGGTCCTCGTGCATGTTGCGCCCCACGCCGTGCCCCACGAGCGAGCGCACGACCGACAGTCCGGCGCCCTCCGCCACGCGCTGGATCGCGTTCGACACGTCGCCCAGGCGATTGCCGGCGACACACTGGGTGACGCCGACGTGCAGGGACTCCTCGGTCGCGCTCAGCAGGTTACGCGCCTGCGCGCTCACCTCCTCCACCGCGAACGTGCGCGCGGCGTCCGCCACCCACCCGTCGAGTGTCACGCCGACGTCGATCGAGATGATGTCGCCGCGCTGCAGCTTGTAGGGCCCGGGGATCCCGTGCACGATCATCGCGTTCGGCGAGGCGCAGATCGACCCGGGGAAGCCGCGATAGCCCTTGAACGTCGGCTTTGCGCCGCGTGAGCGGATGAAGCGCTCGGCCGCCCGGTCGAGCTCGGCGGTGCTCACGCCCGGGCGGATCTTGCCCTCCATCAGGTCCAGCGTGGCGGCGAGGATCAGACCCGCGCGCGCCATCTTCTCGATCTCCTCGGGCCTCTTCTTGATGATCACTCGCGGAGCTTAGCTACGGCGAGGCTCGCGAGCGGAGCCTCGGATGGTCGTTTAGAGGTTTTCCTCGAGGCGAAGAGTCGCGAGGGCAGCGCGGATGTGGGCGTGCACCTCGTCGGCGCTGCGGCGGCCGTCGAAGCGGCGCAGCAGGCCGACGCGCTCGTAGTAGTCGATCAGGGGCGCGGTCTGCTCGTGGTAGACGACCAGACGGTTGCGAATCGTCTCCTCGGCGTCGTCCTCGCGCTGGATCAGGCGCGCCCCGTCTTGGTCGCAGACGCCCTCGTGCTTCGGCGGGTCGAAGTCCACGTGGTAGATGTGGCTCGGATTCTTCACGCAGACCCGGCGTCCGGCGAGGCGACGCACGACCTCCTCGTCCGGCGCCTCGATCAGCAGCGCGGCGGTCAGGCGCCGATCGAGGCCCTTCAGCGCTTCGCTCAGCGCGTCGGCCTGCCCCTCGTTGCGCGGAAAGCCATCGAGCAGGAACCCGTCGCGCGCGTCCTCACCGCCGACGCGGTCGATGATCATGCCGATGATCACCCCATCGGGAACCAGCTCGCCCGCGTCCATGAATTGCTTGGCCTGCAGCCCGAGCTCGGTGCCGTCAGCCACCTGGGCACGGAGCATGTCCCCGGCGGAGATATGTGGCAGGGAGAAGTCCTCACGCAGGCGCTCGGCCTGCGTCCCCTTGCCCGCACCGGGCGGGCCGAGCAGGATCAAGTTCAACTCGGACACGTTTCCAGCCTACCCCCTCACGACAAACCGAAGCGGTTCTACTTGAGGAAGCCCTCATAACTTCGCATCATCAGCTGCGCCTCGAGCTGCTTCATCGTTTCGAGGGCGACGCCGATCACGATCAGGATCGAGGTGCCGCCGAGCTGGATGTTCTGGTGGGTGCGCGCGATCAGGATCGTCGGCAGCGCCGCCACGGCGGCCAGGAAGAGCGCCCCGGGGAACGTCAAGCGCGCGAGGATGCGGTCGAGGAATTCAGCCGTCGGGCGGCCCGGCCGGACGCCCGGGATGAAGCCGCCGTACTTCTTCAGGTTATCCGCCTGATCTACCGGGTTGAACGTGACGGCCGTGTAGAAGTAGGTGAAGACCACGATGAAGATCGACTCGCCGACCACGTAGTGCCAGCCGTCGGGGGAGAAGAAGTCCGACAGCGACTGGCCCCAGTGGGTTTTCACGAGCTGCCCGACGGTCGGCGGGAAGGCCATGATGCTGGCGGCGAAGATCACCGGGATCACGCCGGCCATGTTCACGCGCAGCGGCAGGTAGGTCTGCCCGCCCTCGGTCATCCGCCGGCCGATCACGCGCTTGGCGTACTGCACCGGGATCCTGCGCTGACCCTCCTGCACGAACACGATCCCGGCCACGATCGCCAACACGAGGAACGGCATCATCACCTTGAAGACCTGGTCGTTCGTGTCCCACCAGGCCTGGATGCCCGTGGGCAGCCGCGAGACGATCGACGCGAAGATCAGCAGCGAGATGCCGTTGCCGATCCCCCGCTGGGTGATCAGCTCGCCGATCCACATCAGCATCACGCAGCCGGTCGTCAGGCAGATCACGATCAGGAAGATGTGCGGCGCGTCGAAGTGCGTGATCACCGATTCGCCCGATTTGGCCTGCAGCGAGTGAAACAGGAAGACGTAGCCGATCGACTGCGCGAACGCGAGCCCGACGGTCAGGTAGCGGGTGTACTGCGTGATCCGCGCCTGTCCCACCTCGCCTTCCTTGGAGAGCTTCTCCAGGGACGGCACCGCCACCTGCAGCAGCTGCAGGATGATCGAGGAGGTGATGTAGGGCATGATGCCCAGCGCGAACAGCGCGAGCCGCGACAGGCTGCCGCCCGAGAACAGGTTCAGCAGCCCAAGGATGTTCGAGCCGCCGAAGGACTTCTGGATCGCGTTCACCGCCGTCAGGTTCACGCCCGGCACGGGGATGTGCGAGCCGAAGCGATAGATCAGCAGCATCGCCGCCGTGAAGGCGAGCTTCTTGCGGATATCCGCTACCTGGAAGGCGTTGAGGATCGTTGAGAGCATTGGTCTGAGACCGCTGGACGAGCGTCGTCCGCGGCGCGCCCGATTCTAGCTCTCGACGATGGTGCAGGTGCCGCCTGCCGCCTCGATGCTCTCGCGCGCGCTGGCGCTGAAGGCATGGGCGTGTACGGTCAGCGGCTTGGAGAGCTCGCCCTTGGCGAGGATCTTGATCGGGATGTCCTTCCGTGTCCCGAGGCCCTTCTCCTTGAGTCCCTCGATCGTGATCTCGGCACCGGAGTCGAAGCGGGCGTCCAGGTCGGCGATGTTCACGGGCTGGGTGTGCGTGCGGAACATCTCGAACGGCATCGACTTCTTCATGTGCGGTCCACGCAGCTTTCGCATGCGCATGTGGATCGGCATCTGCCCACCCTCGAAGCGAGCGCGGCGCTTGGAGCCCGAGCGCGAGCCCGCGCCCTTCTGCCCGCGGCCGGATGTCTTGCCTGTGCCCGAGCCTTCGCCGCGGCCGACGCGCTTACGCGGACGGCGGCTGCCCGGGGAGGGCTTGAGGTTGTGCAGCCCGATGCGCTCCTCGGTCTCCTCTTTGGCTTTGGCGGGGCTCACTTGCCCTCCTCGACCTCGACGAGATGACGCACGGCGTGCAGCATCCCTTTGGCCTGCTCGCAGTCCTTGACCTCGACGGTGTGTCCGATCCGCCGCAGCCCGAGCGAGCGCAGCGTGTCGAGCTGTTTCTTGTTCGCGCCGTTGCGCGAGCGCATCTGGGTGACGTTCAGCGAGGACATCAGGCCGGTGTCTCCTCGGCGGTCGCCGGTGCCTCGGCCGCGGCGGGAGTCTCCTCGGCCGGCTCTTTTGTGGCACCGGACGGAGCGGAGCCGTCGAGCACCTCGGTGGCGCCCTCGGGCTGCTTGTCGGTGAGACCGAGCACCTGGTTGATCGAGAGGCCGCGCAGCGTCGCGACCTCCTCGGGAGTGCGCAGCCCGCGCAGGCCCGCGACCGTCGCCTTGACGAGGTTGATCGGATTCTGCGTGCCGAGGCTCTTGGAGAGGATGTCGTGGATCCCGGCGAGCTCGAGCACCGCGCGCACGCCGCCGCCGGCGATCACGCCGGTACCTGGTGAGGCGGGCTTCAGGAAGACGCGTCCCGCGCCGAACACGCCGGTCGTCTGGTGGGTGATCGTCGAGCCGTGCTTGGGCACCTTGAATAGGTCCTTCTTCGCGCGCTCGACGCCCTTCTGGATCGCCAGCGGTACCTCGTTGGCCTTGCCGTAGCCGACGCCGACGACTTCGCGTTCGTCGCCGACGACGACCAGCGCGGTGAACGAGAAGCGACGCCCGCCCTTGACGACCTTGGCGACGCGGTTGATCTCGACTACGCGCTCCTGGAGGTCCAGGCCGGACTGACTGACTGAGCGATCTTGGGTTATTGCCATAGGGAAGTGGAGGGTAGCGGTAGGTTGAGGTTTAGACGGTGAGACCGGCTTCGCGGATCGCCTCGGCAAAGGCACGCACGTGGCCGTGGTAGCGGTAGCCGCCGCGGTCGAAGACCGCTTCGCTCACGCCCGCGGCCTTGGCGCGCTCGGCGAGCGCCTCACCGGCGCGCTTGACGCGCTCGTCTTTGGAAAGCTTGCCCAGCTCGGGCTCGAACCAGTTGACGGCGGCGAGCGTCGTGCCGGCGACGTCATCGATCAACTGCGCCGACAGGCCCTTGTTCGAGCGGAACACGGAGATCCGCGGGCGCGTCGCGGTGCCTGAGATCTTCGCGCGCACCCTGCGGCGGCGCTTGAGGCGACGATTGCCCTTGGTGATGACGCTCATGCGCGCTTGCCGACCTTTCTCGCCACATACTCGCCCTCGTAGCGAATGCCCTTGCCCTTGTAGGGCTCCGGCGGGCGCTGCTTGCGGATGATCGCGGCGGTCTCGCCGACGAGCTGCTTGGAGATCCCCTTCACGACCACGCGCGTCGGCTGGGGCACCTCGAATTCGATCCCGTCCGGCGCGGGGATGGGCACCGGGTGCGAGTAACCGACGGCGAGCTCGAGGTTCTTGCCCTTCAGCTGCGCCCTGTAGCCGACCCCCTGGATCTCCAGCCGCTTCTCGTAACCGGCGGTCACGCCCTGCACCATGTTTGCCACGAGCGAGCGCGTCAGACCGTGCAGCGCTCGATGCTCGCCGCGATCGGTCGGTCGCGAGACGAGCAGCTGCTCGCCCTCCTGAACGACCTCGATGTCGCGGGAGATACGCTCGGACAGCTCGCCTTTGGGGCCGTTCACGCGCACCGACTCGGGCTCGATCGCGACGGTCACGCCGGCGGGCACGGGGATGGGTTGTCTTCCGATTCTCGACATCTCGTTTCCCCTACCAGACCTGCGCCAGGACCTCGCCGCCGACGCCCGCCGCGCGCGCGTCGTGGCCGGTCATCACGCCACGTGAGGTCGAGACGATCGACGTGCCCATGCCGCCGAGCACCTTCGGGATGTGCTTCGCGTCGACGTACGTGCGCCGCCCCGGACGCGAGACGCGCCGCAGCCCGGAGATCGCCGAACGGCGGTCCTCGGTGTACTTCAAGCGAATCTCGATCAGCTGCCCGGCGTCGCCCTCGGGCGTGGGTACGATCGACCACGAATCGATGTAGCCCTGCTCGGCGAGGATCCGCGCGAGCTCGGCCTTCAACTTCGAATCGGGAATCTCAACCGTCTCGTGGGCGGCGTGGATCGCGTTGCGCACGCGCGTCAGGAAGTCGGCTATCGGATCGGTCATGGACATGGTTTCAGTGGCTGCTCAGAAGTCGTGGTTTTGGGCCCTACCAGGAGGACTTCGTCATCCCGGGGATCTGGCCGTTGTGGGCGAGCTCGCGCAGACAGATGCGGCACACCCCGAACTTCTTGTAGACCGCGCGCGGACGTCCACAGCGGTTGCAGCGAGTATAGGCGCGCGTCTTGAACTTTGGCGGGCGGGCCTGCTTGACGCGCATCGAGGTCTTGGCCATCAGTCGGTGCTCTCTTTCTCAGTGGTGTCCGCGGCGTCCTCGTCCTCGGGGGCGTCGTCCTGCTCGGCCTCTGTCTCCTGGACGGCCTCAGGCGCTGGCGCCTCGGGCTCCTCAGCCGTGGGCTCAGCCTGCTCTGGCTCGTCCTGTGCGGGCTCTGCGACCTCAGGCTCGGCCACGGTGGCAGCGCTCGCAGTCGACGGGTCGCCGTCCTGCTCCTCGTCGGCTTTCACCCTCGCACCGTCCTCGTCGGTTGGCTCCGAAACCACGCCGATCGCCTCGTCGAAGCCCCTGGGGCGCCATTTGGCCGAGAAGGGCATACCGAAGGCCATCAGCAGTGCGAACGCCTCGGCGTCGGTCTTCGCGGAGGTCGTGATCGTGATGTCCAGACCACGCACCTGGTCGATCCCGTCGTAGTCGATCTCGGGGAAGATGATCTGCTCCTTGACGCCGAGCGTGTAGTTGCCGCGGCCGTCGAACGAGCGCGGGCTCAATCCGCGGAAGTCGCGAATCCGGGGGATCGCGATCGAGACGAGGCGGTCGAGGAACTCATACCCGCGCTCTCCGCGCAGGGTCACCGCGACGCCCACGGGCATACCCTCGCGCAGTTTGAACGCGGCGATCGACTTGCGCGCGCGACGCACGCTCGGCTGCTGGCCGGCGATCGTCGCGAGCTGGTCCTGGGCCGCTTTCAGCATTTTCGAGTCCTGCTTGGCCAGGCCGACGCCCATGTTCAGCGTGATCTTCTCGAGCTTCGGCGCCTGCATCACCGAGGAGTAGCCGAAGCGCTCGATCAGCGCCGGGCGGATCTCCTCCAGGTAGCGGGTCTTCAGGCGGGCTTTGGTGGCGGTCTCGGGCATCGTCGTGTCGCTCAGTCGATTCTCTGGCCCGTGCGCTTGGCGACACGCAGCGGCCGGCCGTTCTCGCGCTCGATCCGCACGCGCGTCGGTGCGCCGCCTTTGGGGTCGATCAGCATCACGTTCGACACGTGGATCGGTCCCTCGCGGCTGATCACGCCACCGACGGTCTGTTCGCGGTTGGTGTCGCGCACCTGCTGGGGCTTCATGTGGCGCTTGACCATGTTCAGGCCCTCGACGTACACGCGCTCCTTCACCGGCTCGACGCGCATCACCTTGCCGGTCTTGCCGCGATCCTTGCCGGCGATCACCTTCACCTGGTCGCCCGAGTGGATCTTCAGGGAGCGGCGCTTGGGAGCTGTGGCCGTACGCGCCATCACAGCACCTCGGGCGCGAGCGAGACGATCTTCATAAAGTTGCGCTCGCGCAGTTCGCGCGCGACCGGGCCGAACACACGCGTGCCGCGCGGGTTGTTCTGATCGTCGATGATCACCGCGGCGTTCTCGTCGAAGGCGATGTAGGTCCCGTCCTCGCGACCGATCGGCTTCTTCGTACGCACGACCACGGCGGTCACAACCTCGCCCTTCTTGACGGCGCCCTGCGGGTTGGCCTGCTTGACGGTCGCGGTGATCACGTCGCCGACGAATGCGTACCGGCGGCGGGAGCCGCCCTTCACGCGAATGCACAGGATCTCGCGCGCGCCGGTGTTGTCGGCCACGCGCAGCCTGGTCTCGTTCTGGATCATCGCGCGCGCTCCAGCACGTCGACGAGCTTCCAGCGCTTGTTCTTCGACAGCGGCCGGCTCTCGATCACGCGCACCGTGTCGCCCTCGTGCGCGTCGTTGGACTCGTCGTGCGCATGCAGGGTGCTCGAGCTGCGCACGATCTTCTCGTAGCGCCGGTGGCGGCGGGCGAAGTCGATCCTGACGGTGATCGTCTTGTCGGCCTTATCCGAGACCACGATCCCCTGACGCACGGTGCGCTTGCCCTCGACGGCGGCGTGTACGGGAGCGAGCTCCTGCGCCGGCGCGGCTGTAGAGCTCTCGCGCTTGGCGGTTCGTTTCGCGCGTTCCTGCAGACGTCGCGCACGGCGGCTTGCCGCCTTCGCGCTGCGCTTGGCCAGGCGCTCGGCGTGGCGATCCTCGGGCGAGCGGGCCGGGGCCGCCTCGCCTGAATGCGTCGAGCGCGCCTTACGGCGGCGCTCCTTCGCCGAGAGCTGCTCCTCGGGCTCGGCCGGGGCGGCCGCCACCACCGGAGTCGCGGAAGCCTCGGGCTCAGAAGGCTCGGGGGTCTCGGAAGGCTCGGGGGTCTCGGCCGCCGGGGTCTCTGGGGTCTCAGGGGCCTCCTGCGTCACCTCAGCCTCGGGTGTCTCAGAGGTCTCGGGTGTCTCGTTGTCTGTGTCGTCAGCCATTTTGTTCTTTCTCACGTTCTACGGTCAGCGCTCGTGCCAGGTCGCGGCGCGCACGGCCGATCCCGGCGGTGTTCTCCAGCTCGCCGGTGGCGTTCGCGAAACGCAGGCCGAACAGGTCCTTGCGCAGCGTCGCGATCTGCGTGGCGAGCTCCTGATCGGTCAGATCCCGTATCTCCTTGGCATTCATCGTGCTCTAGTCCTCGCGCATCACGAACTTGGACTTCAGGGGAAGCTTGTGCGCGGCCAGCCGGATCGCGTCACGCGCGAGCGGCTCGGGAACGCCCGCGAGCTCGAACATCACGCGGCCGGGCTTGACGACGGCGACCCAGCCTTCGGGGTTGCCCTTGCCGGAGCCCATCCGCGTCTCGGCCGGCTTCTTCGTGACCGGCTTGTCCGGGAACACGTTGATCCAGACCTTGCCGCCACGCTTGATCTTGCGCGTCATCGCGATACGCGCGGCCTCGATCTGGCGGTTGGTGAGCCAGCCCTGCTCGAGCGACTTCAGCCCGTACTCGCCGAACTGGACCTTCACCTGGCCGCGCGACATCCCGCGCCGACGACCGCGGTGCTGCTTGCGGTGCTTGACACGCTTTGGAGAGAGCATCAGCGCGGCCCTCCGCCGGATCCGCCCGGCCGCGGACCACCACGTCCACCGCCGCCCCCCGGACCACCGGGACCGCGTCCACCACCGCCGCCGCCTGGACCGCGTCCGCCACCGCCGGATCCGGACCCACCCGCCCCCCGTCCGCCGCCGGGACCACCGCGAGTACCCTGACCGCCAAATCCACCTGGACCACGGCCACCGCCGCCCTGACCGCCGCCGCGTCCGCCACGACCTCCGCCACCACCGCCGCCGCCACGGTTACGGTCACGCCCGTCGCGCCCGCCACGGCCATCGCGGTCGTTACCGGGGGGCGCCGGCGCGGTCATGTCGGTGAGATCGGCGCCGGTGTAGCCCTCGGGCATGATTTCGCCCTTGTTGACCCAGCACTTCACTCCGATCCTGCCGAACGTCGTGCGCGCCTCGTAGAAGCCGTAGTCGATGTCGGCGCGCATCGTGTGCAGCGGCACGCGACCGTCCGAATACGATTCTGTGCGCGCCATCTCCGCGCCGCCGAGCCGTCCCGATACCTGCACCTTCACGCCCTTCGCGCCCGAGCGCATCGCGCTCGTCAGGGCGCGCTTCATCGCGCGGCGAAAGGCGACCCGGTTCTGCAGCTGCTCGGCGATCGACTGCGCGACGAGCGACGCGTCGAGCTCGGGGCGCTTGATCTCGTGGATGTTGACCTTGATCTGCTTGTTGGTCATCTTGTGCAGATCGCGGCGCAGCGCGTCCACTTCCGAGCCCGACTTCCCGATCACGATGCCGGGGCGGGCCGTGTGGATGTTGACCTCGAGCTCCTGCGCGTCCTTACGGATCGTGATGTTCGCGAGGCCGGCATGGGCGAGCTTGCGCGTGATGTGCTCGCGCACCTTGATGTCCTCGTCGAGGTACTCGGCGAAGTTTTTCTCGTTGAACCAGTTCGACTTCCAGTCGTGGATGTAACCCACGCGCATAGCCTCTGGATGAACCTTCTGTCCCATTCTCGCTCTTCGCTCTTCTCTCTATCTCAGTCTTTTGGTGTCCGGGCTCGCCCTAGGCGTCCGGTGTCAAGGTGATCGTCAGATGGCTCGTGCGCTTGCGGATCGGCGTCGCTCGTCCCATCGCGCGCGGCCGGAAGCGCTTGATCGTCGGCCCCTCGTCGGCGTAGGCCTCGCGGACGACCAAGTCGTCCTCGAGCAGCTCGTGATTGTTCTCCGCGTTGGCCACCGCGGACTCGAGCAGCTTGCTCCAGTCGCGCGCCACGTCACGAGGGGTGAAGGCGAGGATAGCGCGTGCCTCCGGAATCGACTTGCCCCGCAGATGCCCGCACACCATCCGCGCCTTGCGCGCGGAGGTCCGCACGTACCGTGCCTGGGCGCGAACGACCCTTCGTCTGGGCGTCCCTTTTACGCTCGCCGCCGCGGCACGACCAAGTTTTTTGGAGGGCTTTGCCGCGTCCTGGGCCTTGGCGGCCTCCTGCGCCTCCGCGCCATCTCCCGGCGCGGCCGCTTTGGCAACCACGGCTTTTTTGGCGGCACGTTTTGCTTTGGCGGGGCCTTTTAGCGTCGGCTGTTTCCCGGGCTCAGGCTGCTCCTCCACGGACGCCTCTTGCTCCGCGAGAGGCTCCTTGTCCGCGGCCGCCTTTTTCTCTGAGGCGGCTTTTTTCGCGGCGGGGGCTTTTTTCGCAGCCGGTTTTTTTGCCGCTGCTGGCTTCGCCGCCTCCTTGTCCTCGGGGGCGTCCTTCGGGTCTTGCTCGTCGGCGGCGGTCATCTAACCCTGCCTGACCCGACATGCCCGCGGTAGGTGCGCGTCGGCGCGAACTCGCCGAGCTTGTGTCCGACCATCGACTCGCTGACGAACACCGGCACGTGCTTCTTGCCGTCGTGCACCGCGATCGTGTGGCCGACCATCTCCGGAAAGATCGTCGACGCGCGCGACCACGTGCGCAGCATTTTTTTGTTGTTCTCCGCGTTCAGCGCCTCGATCCGCGCCATCAGACGCTCTTCGACCCACGGGCCCTTCTTGCTCGAGCGACTCATCTGCTCCTACCCTTCCCGCGCCGTCTGCCGCGCACGATGTACCGATCGGAAGCCTTGTTTTTCTTGCGCGTGCGATATCCAAGCGTGGGCACGCCCCACGGAGTCACCGGATGACGTCCGGCGGTGGTCGAGCCCTCGCCACCGCCGTGGGGATGGTCGACCGGGTTCATCGCGACGCCGCGCGTCTGCGGGCGCACGCCCATGTGACGCTTGCGCCCGGCCTTGCCGACCTTCACGTTCTGGTGCTCGGCGTTGCCGATCGTGCCGACCGTCGCACGGCACTCGGCGCGCACGAGTCGCATCTCACCGGAGGGCAGGCGCAGCGTAGCCATCTCGCCGTCCTTGGCCATCAGCTGCACCGAGGCGCCGGCCGAGCGCGCGAGCTGGCCGCCACGGCCGGGCTGCAGCTCGACGTTGTGCACGACCGTGCCGACCGGCATCCGCGCGAGCTCCATGCAGTTGCCGGTGGCGATGTCGGCGCCGTCGCCGGAGGCGACGGTCGCACCGACCGCCAGGCGCTGCGGGGCGAGGATGTAGCGCTTCTCACCGTCGGCGTAGTGCAGCAGCGCGATGTAGGCGGAGCGGTTCGGGTCGTACTCGATCGCCGCGACGCGCGCCGGCACTCCGTCCTTGCGCCGCTTGAAGTCGACGCGCCGGTAGGCGCGTTTGGCGCCGCCGCCGCGATGGCGCGAAGTCTTGCGCCCGTGGGCGTTGCGACCGCCGCTCTTCTTCAGACCTTCGATCAGCGTCTTCTCGGGCTCGGACTTCGTGATTTCGGCGAAGTCCGGGTACGACACGAAACGCATACCGGGGCTTGTCGGCTTGGGCTTACGGATGGGCATGGTTGTCTATCTAGCTCTCTCTGCCAGCCTAGTCCAGCGCCTGCAGGCCTTGGAAGATCGGAATGCTTTCGCCGGCGCCGATCTGCACGATCGCCTTCTTCCACACACGCGTGCGACCGGCGATCCCGCTGCGGCGCTTGGGCTTGGACTTGACGCTCAGCGTCCGCACCTCGAGCACCTTCACCTCGAACAGCGCTTCGACCGCCTGGCGGATCTGCGTCTTGTGCGCGTCGGGGTGCACGCGGAAGGTGTAGCGCTCGGCCGCCGAGAGCACGTAGCTCTTCTCGGAGACGACCGGCCGCAGGATCACCTGGGAGTGGTCCATCAGGCCTTCGCCTCCTCGGCGGTCTTGGCCGAGCCGGCGGCGCGCGCGGTGAGCGCGTCGAGCGCCGGTTGAGAGATCAACAGCGAGGCGGCCCCGAGCAGATCGGCGACGCCGACGTTCTCGTGCGTCAACACCGCCACCCCCGCGAGGTTGCGGAACGACAGCGCCGCGTTCGCGTCCTCTGCGGCGAGCACGACAAGCGTCGCGCCGGGCCGGTTCCAATCGTCGAGCAGATCGAACGCCTGCTTGGTCTTCGGGGCGCTGAACGCAGAGGAGTCGAGCACCGCCAGCGAGCCGCGCTCGGCGTGCAATGAGAGCGCGCTGCGCAGCGCCGCGCGCTGCTCCTTGCGGTTGACCTTGAACGTATAGGAGCGGGGCTGGGGCCCGAACACGGTGCCACCGCCGGTCCAGATCGGCGAACGGTTCGAGCCGGCGCGGGCGCGTCCGGTGCCCTTCTGGCGCCAGGGCTTCGCGCCGCCGCCGGAGACCATCCCGCGCGTCTTCGTCGCGGCCGTGCCGCGCCGGCGCGCGGCCTGCTCGGCGCGCACGCTCTGGTGCACGAGCGCTTCGTTGAAGCGGGTCGTGAAGATGCCCTCGTCGAGCTTGACTTTCTTCGCGGAGGAGGCTCCGAGGATCGGTGCGTCAGGCATCGGTTCGCACCTCCACCAGCGCGCCGCGGGCGCCGGGCACCGAGCCGCGCACCATCAGCAGGTTCTCCGCCACGTCGACCGCGACGATCTCCAGGCCCTTCTGCGAGGCGCGCTTGTTGCCCATCTGCCCCGGGCCGCGGATGCCCTTGAATACGCGCGAGGGCGTCGCCGAGGCGCCGATCGAGCCGGGCGCGCGCACGTTGTGCGAGCCGTGCGACTTCGGGCCAGAGGCGAAGCTGTGGCGCTTGATCGTGCCCTGGAAGCCCTTCCCCTTCGAGGTCCCCGCGATCTTCACGCGCGTGCCGACCGCGAAGGCCTCGACGGTGACGGTCTCACCGAGCTGCAGCTCGGCGGCCTCGTCGCGGAACTCGACCAGGTGGCGCATCGGCGGAGCGTCGGCCTTCTTCAAATGGCCGAGCTCGGCTTTCGTCAAGTGCTTCTCCTTACTCAGCCCGAACGCGAGCTGGACCGCCTCGTAGCCGTCGCGCTCGTGCGTGCGGATCGCCGTCACCGGGCACGGGCCCGCCTCCAGCACGGTGACACGCGCGACGCGGCCGTCCTCCTGGAAGACCTGGGTCATGCCGAGCTTCTTTGCGAGGATCGCCGCCATCGTTCTTCCTAGTTCGCGAGCCGGATCTCGATGTCGACGCCGGCCGGCAGGTGGTCGAGGCGCTGCAGCGAGTCGACCGTCTTCGGGGTCGGCTGGTGGATGTCGATCAGGCGCTTGTGCGTGCGGATCTCGAAGTGCTCGCGCGAGTCCTTGTCCTTGAACGGCGAGCGGATCACGCAGTACACGTTCTTCTCGGTCGGCAGCGGTACCGGCCCCGAGACGGTCGCACCGGTGCGGGTCGCCGTCTCGACGATCTCCTTCGCCGCCGACTCGATCGCGGACGTGTCGTACGCCTTCAGTCGGATGCGGATCTTGTTCTGGGTGGTGGCTGCCATTTTCGTTCTCTCGGATTCTCTGTCTGCTGCTTTGGTTGCCTGGGTCGATCCTCTGCTCTGCTGCCTGGCGCTTTCTTCTGGCTACGTTCTGCGATCTGCGGGCACTGCGATTCGCGGGCGGCGGGTCTCCCCGGCCGGGCCCACACCCCGAGAGGCGCAAAAGGGCGGCGAGTCCCGTCCGGGCACTCCGCCCCCTCGCCTGCTTTGCGGGCGGGGCTCACTTCGTCGTATCGGACTACCAATGGGCGTGCGCCCCGGCGATCTCTCTCAGGGGCGCACGTGTACTACTCGATGATCTCGCTCACCACGCCCGAGCCAACCGTGCGCCCACCCTCGCGGATCGCGAAGCGCAGGCCCTGATCCATGGCGATCGGCTGGATCAGCTCGATCTCCATCTGGACGTTGTCGCCGGGCATCACCATCTCGACGCCGTCGGGCAGCTTCGCCTGGCCGGTCACGTCGGTGGTACGGAAATAGAACTGCGGCCTGTAGCCCGTGAAGAACGGAGTATGGCGACCGCCCTCCTCCTTCTTCAGGACGTAGACCTCGGACTTGAACTTGGTGTGCGGGGTGATCGAGCCGGGCTTGCACAGCACCTGGCCGCGCTCGATCTCCTCGCGCTTGGTCCCGCGCAAGAGGCAGCCGACGTTGTCCCCCGCCTGACCCTGGTCGAGGATCTTGCGGAACATCTCCACGCCGGTGACGACGGTGGAGGTCGAGTCGTGGACTCCCACGATTTCGACGGTGTCGCCGGTGTTGACGATCCCCTGCTCGACGCGGCCGGTCGCGACGGTGCCGCGGCCGGTGATCGAGAAGACATCCTCGACCGGCATCAGGAATGGCTTGTCGAGCTCGCGCACGGGCTCGGGGATGTAGGAGTCGAGCGCCGCCGCCAGCTCGACGATCTTCTCCTTGTAGGCCTCGTCGCCTTCGAGCGCCTTCAGCGCCGAGCCGGTGATGAACGGGATGTCGTCGCCCGGGAAGTCGTACTCGCTGAGCAGCTCGCGAACCTCGACCTCGACCAGCTCCAGGAGCTCCTCGTCGTCGACCATGTCGGCCTTGTTGAGGAACACGACTATGTACGGCACGCCGACCTGACGGGCGAGCAGGATGTGCTCGCGCGTCTGGGGCATCGGGCCGTCGGCGGCGGACACCACCAGGATCGCGCCGTCCATCTGCGCGGCGCCCGTGATCATGTTCTTCACGTAATCGGCGTGCCCGGGGCAGTCGACGTGCGCGTAGTGGCGGTTCTCGGTCTGGTACTCGACGTGCGAGGTGGCGATCGTGATCCCGCGCTCCTTCTCCTCCGGAGCGTTGTCGATCTCCTCGAAGCTACGGGCTTCGCCGCCCATCTTCTCCGCCAGCACAGTCGTGATGGCAGCGGTCAGCGTCGTCTTTCCATGGTCGATGTGACCGATGGTCCCGACGTTGACGTGCGGCTTGTCGCGCTCGAACTTCTCCTTCGCCACTTTGTTTCGCTCCTCAATCAGCTTGTTTAGGCTCGCCTCTGGGGGCGAACCGGGGAAATCTATCTAACTGCGGTGTTTCGTGTTCACTGGGTGCTGCAATCAGGCTGGCACGGGTTCGCCGGTGCGCTGTTCGACGACCTTCTCGGCGATGTTCGGAGGCACCTCTTCGTAGCTCTCGAACTGCATCGTGTAGTTGGCGCGCCCCTGAGTGTTCGACCGCAGGTCGGTGGCGTAGCCGAACATCTCTGACAGCGGCACCTTGGCGGTAACCGCCAGCGCGTTGCCCTGGCGCTCCTGGCCTTCGACGCGTCCGCGCCGGCGGCTGAGGTCACCGATCACCTCGCCGAGGAAATCCTCGGGCGTGACGACCTCGACCGCGAAGATCGGCTCCAGCAGCACCGGCTTGGCGCGGCGAGCGGCCTCCTTGAAGGCAATCGAGCCCGCGACCTTGAAGGCGATCTCCGATGAATCGACGTCGTGATACTTGCCGTCGACGAGCGTCACCTTCATATCGACCATCGGATAGCCGGCCTTGACGCCATTCTCGAGCGCCTCTTCGACGCCCTTCTTCACGGCCGGGATGTATTCGGAGGGGATGTTCCCGCCCTTGATCTTGTTGATGAACTCGAAGCCCTCGCCCGGCGCCGGCTCGAGGTTGATGAAGACGACCCCGAACTGCCCTGAGCCACCGGTCTGACGGACGAACTTGCCTTCGATCTTCTCGACCGTCCCGCGCACCGTCTCGCGGTAGGAGACCTGCGGGCGCCCGACGTTCGCTTCGACGCCGAACTCGCGCTTCATCCGATCGACGAGCACCTCGAGATGCAGCTCGCCCATGCCCGAGATCTCGGTCTGGCCGGTCTCCTCGTTGGTCCTGACCTGAAAAGTGGGGTCCTCCTCGGCGAGGCGGCCGAGCGCGACCGACATCTTCTCCTGGTCGACCTTCGTCTTCGGCTCGACCGCGACCTTGATCACCGGCTCGGGGAAGACGATGTTCTCGAGGTGGATCGGATGGGCGGGATCGGCCAGTGTGTCGCCGGTGACGACCTGCTTGATCCCGACGGCGGCGGCGATGTCGCCCGCGTAGACCTCCTCGACCTCCTCGCGCTCGTTGGCGTGCATCATCAGGATCCGCCCGATCCGCTCGGTGCGCCCGCTACCGACGTTCAGGACCTTGGCGCCCGCCTCGAGGCGGCCGGAGTAGACGCGGAAGTAGGTGAGCTTGCCAACGTAGGGGTCGGCCGCGATCTTGAAGGCGAGCGCCGCGAACGGCTCGGAGTCGTCGGCGTGGCGCTCCACCTGACGCTCCTCCTCCTCGCCTTTGATCAGTTCGGTACCGAGCACGGGGGGCACGTCGAGCGGTGAGGGCAGGTAGGCGATGACGGCGTCGAGCAGGGGCTGCACGCCCTTGTTCTTGAACGAGGAGCCGCACAGCACCGGCGTCAACTTGGTCGACAGCGTCGCCTTGCGGATCGCGTTCTTGAGCACGTCCTCGGGCACCTCGGCCTCCTCGAGCAGCAGCTCGAGCAGCGCGTCGTCGTAGTGGGATACCTCCTCGAGCAGGTGCTCGCGCGCGCCGGCGGCAGCTTCGGCGAGGTGCTCGGGGATCTCGACTTCGTCGACTTCCTTACCCATCTCGTCCTTGTAGACGATCGCCTTCATCGCGACGAGATCGACGACCCCGAGGAAGTCGCCCTCGGCGCCGATCGGCAGCTGGATCGGCACCGGGTGCGCGCCGAGACGATCGATCATCGTCTGCACGCCCTTCTCGAAGTCGGCGCCGATGCGATCCATCTTGTTGATGTAGGCGATCCGCGGCACGTGGTACTTGTCGGCCTGGCGCCAGACGGTCTCCGACTGGGGCTCGACGCCGGCGACGGAATCGAACAGGGCGATCGCGCCGTCGAGCACGCGCAGCGAGCGCTCGACCTCGACCGTGAAGTCGACGTGGCCAGGCGTGTCGATGATGTTGATCCGGTGGTCCTTCCACTGCGCGGTGGTGGCAGCGGAGGTGATCGTGATGCCGCGCTCCTGCTCCTGCTCCATCCAGTCCATCACCGCCGCGCCCTCGTGCACCTCGCCGATCTTGTACGTGCGTCCGGTGTAGTAGAGGATCCGCTCGGTCGTCGTCGTCTTACCGGCGTCGATGTGCGCCATGATCCCGATGTTGCGGGTCTTTTCGAGTGTGAACTTACGTGGCATGGCTCAGGGTGATGGAGGTAAGGAAGTTGGTGTCGGGGGGAGTCGTGTGCGCTGGGATCGTCGTGTCGTGTCTCGGGCCGACACGGGGCCGAACTGCGACCGGCTGTTTCGGGCAAAAAAATGGGCCCCTCGGGCCCACGCGCGCTACGGGTCTCTTGACCGGTTCGCGTCGCTATCTGCTCGAGGTCTCCATCTTGATCGTTCGCTCCGGGGACATGCTCGCACGACTGCTCCGCCCGCGAAGCGAGGACCGACTATAGCAGAGGAATAGGGGCATTTCGCGGGCTCTCGCGGGGGACAAAACCCTCAGCGCCGATCTCGCTCGGCCCTCAGCCCGCATCCCCTTCCGAGACCTCGTAGCCCTCAACCGGAGGAAGGTCCTCGAACACCGCGCCGAGACGCTCGAGCACGCGCGTGGCGGCGCGCAGTTCGTCCGTCTCGACACCCGCCAGAGCCGCTTCCCAGCGGCTCTGCCAGAGCTTGCGCTTGGCCGCGACCCGGCGCCGTCCCTGCGCGGTCAGCCGCGAGACCACCACGCGCCGGTCGGTCTCCGAGCGGGCCCGCTCGACGTGACCGGACTCGGCTAGATGGTCGAGCATCTGCGTGACCGTCCCCGGCGCCAGACGCGCCGCGAGCGCGAGTTCGCCGGCGGACAGCTCACCGCGCTCGTCGAGCTCGAGCAGCAGCTCGAACTGAGCGTGGCTGAGCTCGGATCCGCCGAGGTGGGTGTCGCGTCCGCGCAGGCGACTGAGGGTGCGGAAGACGTGGCGGAAGGCCAGGCCGAGCGCGGTCAGCTCGTCGATCCGCCGCGACTCCCCGGACGATGACTTCTTGACCTTGGCAGGACGCCTGGGGTTCGAGACGGCGCTCATCGAGTTGCTCCTCTACGCACCCATCGGCTCGGCCGCCGCGGCGTCCACGCCTGCGCTCTCGTGGGCGAGCTTTGCCTGCTGTGGTTTCTCAGCCCGCAGCAAAACGATGCAGGGGATCAGCGACAGGGCGGCAATCCCGAGCGCCCACCAGTAGGTGGTGTCGAACGCGCTCGCGAGCTCCGCCGGAGAGTGCGCGCCGGCCCCCGCGCGCTGCAGCACGACGGCGAGGACCGCGGTGCCGATCGCACCGCCGGTCCGCTGCAGCACGGTGAGCTGCGGGGTGGCGTCGGAGATCTGCTCCGGACGCATCGCCGAGAAGGCGGCGCTCATCGCGGGCATGAAGCACAGGCCGATGCTGAGGCCGCGCACGACGAGCACGAGCGAGATCGCCACGATCGAGGTGTTCGCGCCGATGAACGTGAACGGCAGCGTGCTGACACACAGGAGCAAGATCCCGCAGAACGCGACGCGGCCGCCGCTGAAGCGCTGGGCGAGGCGACTGGCGAGCGGCATCGCGATCAGCGCGCCGATTCCCTGCGGTCCAGTGAGCAGGCCGGTGTTGATCACGCTCTCCCCACGCACGTTCTGGTAGTAGAGCGGGACGAGAATCATCGCGCCGAACAGCGCGGCGCCGAGGCCGAAGTTGACGAACGCCGCGCCGGCGAACACACGGTTTGCGTAGAGACGGATGTCGAGCAACGGGCGCTCGACGCGCAGCGCGTGAAAGCAGAAGAGCACGATCAGCGCGATCCCCGCGAGCGTCGGCAGGATCACTTCGGCCGAGCCCAGCGCCGCACCGGAGCCGAGTTCGCTGACGCCGTAGATGACCGCCGCGCAGCCGGTGGGGAGCATCGCCAGGCCGAGCACGTCCAGGCGTCCGGCGACGCCGGAGTCGGTGCGGGGCAGCAACCGCCAGCCGAGCACGAACGCGATCGCGCCGATCGGGACGTTGACGAAGAAGATCCACGACCAGTGCAGGTTCTCGAGGATCAGCCCGCCGACGACCGGCCCGAGGATCGGGGCGATCATCGCGGGCATCGACACAAACCCCATCACCCTGCCCATGCGCTGGGGGCCGGCGACCTGGGCCATGATCATCATCGCGACCGGCATGATCATCCCGCCGCCGGCGCCTTGGAGGATGCGGAAGATCACGAGCGAGGTGACCGAGTTGGCCAGGCCGCACAGCGCCGACCCCGCGGTGAACAGCACGAGCGAGGTCATGTAGACCTGCTTGGCGCCGAAGCGACGCGCCGCCCAGCCGGTCACGGGAATCACCGCGGCGAGCGCGAGCAGGTAGCCGGTGATCACCCACTGGACCTGTGCGAGCGGGCTGTGCAGATCTTTTGAGAGCGTGTTCAGCGCGACGTTGACGATCGTCGTGTCGAGGATCGACATGATCATCCCGAGGATCACCACGCAGCAGACGACCCACACGTGGCGCTCGATGTGGTCTGACGCGGCCGGGTTGAAGTCGGTTTCTGGGGTCTGCGTAGAAGACATTTGGTACCGAAAGATTAGGTACCGAAGCTTCCTTCTTCAAGCCCTGCGAGTGTGCGATCCGTCACACAGGCGCCATAAGGCGCGGCGATCTACCAGCGGTAATGGGCAAAAGCCTTGTTGGCTTGAGCCATGCGGTAAATGTCGTCCTTGCGCTTGTAGGCGCCCCCCTGCTGGGACAGCGCGTCGGAGAGCTCGTTCGCGAGGCGCTGGGCCATCGTCTTCTCGCGCCGATTGCGCGCGAACTCGACCAGCCAGCGCACCGCCAGCGTGCGCGAGCGACGCGGGGCGACCTCGACCGGCACCTGGTAGGTGGCGCCACCGACGCGCCTGGATTTGACCTCGAGCGTCGGCGTCAGTGCTTTGATTGCCGCCTCTAGAGTCTCCACCGGGTCTTTGTCGCTGCGCTCACCGACCAGGGCGAGCGCGTCATAGACGATCCGCTCGGCGGTCGACTTCTTGCCGTCGAGCATCACCTTGTTGATGACCTGCTGCACGAGTTTCGAGCGGTGGATGGAGTCCGCCTCGACGGGGCGGATCTGAGCGGCTGCGCGGCGGGGCATCGGCTATTTCTTCTTCACGCCGTACTGCGAGCGCGCCTTCTTGCGGTCGCTCACGCCGGCGGCGTCGAGCGTGCCGCGCACGACCTTGTAGCGGACGCCCGGCAGATCCTTGACGCGACCGCCGCGCACCAGCACGACCGAGTGCTCCTGCAGGTTGTGCCCCTCACCGGGGATGTATGCGGTCACCTCGATCGAGCCGGAGATCCTCACACGCGCGACCTTGCGCAGTGCGGAGTTAGGCTTCTTCGGGGTCGTCGTGTAGACGCGAGTGCAGACGCCGCGACGCTGCGGGGCGGCGGTCTTCTTCTTGCGCCCTTTCCCAGACTTCAGACCCGGGGTGGCGAGCTTCTTCTTGGGAGTGACGCGGCCCTTGCGCACGAGCTGTGAGGTGGTTGGCATTCGGCCGGGGATGGTAGCAGCGCCGGGAGGCCAGGGCTGCTGCGCCTAGGAGGCCTGCGCGGCGACGCCGGCCGAGCGCACGGGCGCCGGCATCAGCGCGGCGGCGACCACGACCAGCACGAACGCGGTCGCCTGGAGCACGACGCCCAGCGGGCTCGCCGCCATCGGATCGCCGAAGACGATGATCCCGCCGGCGATCCCGGCGATGTTCGCGGCGGTTCCCGTCACGGCGATCACCGGGACGGCCTCGCCGTCCTGCAGGCCGCGCGCGGAGGCGTAGAAGGCGACGATCGAGGCGAGTACCGCCACCAGCAGCCAGGGGCTGAGCAGCAGCCCGGTCACGCCGTGCGCGTGGGTGATGCCCGTGAGCGCCTTGATCGCGGTATCCGAGACACCGAACAGGATCCCCGAGGCGGCGCCCAGCATCACGCCGTGGTGCTCGGCTTTGCCGCCCATCCGCGGGCCCATGATCAGCAGGCCGCCGAGTCCGAACAGGCCGGCCTCGAAGGAGATCATCGCCGCCTGAGAGAACTGCGAGTGCGCGCCGTGCATCGCCGGCAGCGTGACCCCGAGCAGCACCAGGCCGATCGCCGTCAGCGACAACCCGATCCACTGACGGGGCCCGACCTCGAAGCCGAACAGCCGGTCGGCCATCACCGCGATGAACACCATCCCGGCCGCGAGCGCGACCTGGATAACCGACATCGGCGCCAGCGCGAGCGCCACCACGTGCAGGCCCCAGCTCGCGGTCGCGACGAGCATGCCGATCGCGAACCAGCCCGAGGAGAACAGCGCCCTGATGCTGCGCAGCGGGTGGCTCACTTCGACCTTCGCGACCGCGTTCGCGCCGCGGTACTTGTAGAAGAAGCCGAGGTTGGCCACGACCGCACAGGCGAGCGCGAGCAGCATGCCGAGCTCGAGTTTCATCGCTGTGCGCCTCCGCTGCGGCGGCGGGCGATCCGGGTGGCGGCTGGAGGGGTGGGCTGATTCATTGGAAGGTAGGTCAAAGCGTTGGTCTCGGAACTGCTTGGTGGGCCGCGCTGCCGTCCCCCCCTGCTGGTTCGAGGCTCCATCGGCGGTGGCGCCTCGATGCTTTACTTGCCGCTGTCGATCCAGGCAGATTACCCTGCCCAACCTGTATGCGAGCTAAAGAACCGACCTTGTGCGCTTCCTCACCCGCGGGCCCGGAGGGGGAGAGACCACTGCTGATGGTCGACATCGACGGCGTGATCTCCCTGTTCGGCCCTCCCGGCGATCGGGGACCCGAGGGCTCGTTCCACGCGATCGACGGTATCCCGCACTTCCTCTCGTCGGTGGCCGCCGCGCACCTGTTGAGCCTCGCCGAGCCCTATGACCTGGTCTGGGCCAGCGGCTGGGAGGAGAAGGCCGAGGAGTACCTACCGCATCTGCTCGGCCTGCCCGCGGGCCTGCCGTTCCTGCGCTTCGCGCGAATGACCGGACTCCCACCCGCCCGCGCTGGGCGCTCGATCGAGGGCCACTGGAAGCTCGACGCGATCGACGCCTACGCCGGCGACCGTCCGCTGGCGTGGATCGACGACGCCTTCGATCGGTCCTGCCACGCCTGGGCCGAGCAGCGCCCGGCGCCGACGCTCCTGGTGGAAACCGACCCCTCGCTCGGACTCACGTCGCGGGAGGCGTGGCTGCTGGCGGAGTGGGCGCTTGCGCCGACACGGCCGCCAGCCGCCGTTCCAAGTTAGCCCTCACGTCGGGCCAATCGTCGTCGGTCACGCTGTAGTAGGCGGAGTCCCGCACGCCGACCCCCGGCATCAGCATGTGCTTGCGAAAGATGCCCTCGAACTGCGCCGGCAGCGCCGCCATCGCGGCCCGCGAGCGCTCGTTGCGAGCATCGGTCTTCAGCTCCACGCGCATGCACCCGAGGCGCTCGAAGGCATGCCCGAGCATCAGCAGCTTCGCCTCGACGTTCGCGCCCGTCCGCCACATCGAGGGCTCGAGCCACGTCCAGCCGATCTCCAGGCCGCGGTGGGCCTCGCGCAGGTTCAGGTAACGAGTGCTGCCGATCGGTCGGCCGCTCGCGCGCTCGATCGTCGCGAACACCCCCTCCCTGCCCGCCCGTGACTCAACGAGGCTAGCGGCGCACCACGCGGAAAAGTACTCGCGGCTCTCGGCGATCGGGGCCAGCCACTCCCAGATCTCCGGGTGCTGCGCGGCGGCGAACAGCCCCTCCTCGTGGCGAGCCTCCAGCGGCTCCAGCACGACGATCTGGCCCTCCAGGCGCGTTGTCAGATCGGCCCACATGCCCAACGCAAGCCTTAGAGCGCGAGCACGGATAGGCCGGGGACGCGTTCGAACTCGCGCGCGTTCTTCGTCGCGAACCGAAGACCGTGAGCAAGCGCGGTCGCGGCGATCCACAGGTCGTGCACACCGATCATTTCACCGGCCGATTCGAGCTTCGCCCAGGTTTCCGCGTGCACACGAGCCACCTCGGCAGTGATGGGAATCGGCTCAAACCTCGCCAGCAGCCCTTCTACGAATGCCCGGCGGAATGCGCGCCTATCCTCTCCGGTTGCTCTGTGGACGCCGTGCAGCAGCTCGCTGACAGTGATCACGCTGATCGAATGCTCCTCCTGATCCCGCTCATTCTCCGGAAGCATCTGCTCGTACTGTTCTTTGCGCCGCTCGGCGTCAACCAAGACGGACGTGTCGATCAGGAGGGCCATGCGGGCTTGGGAGGACCAAGCTTTTTGCGCGCCTCTTCCACATCACGAGCGAAGTCCTCGTCAACAGGAGGCAGGCTGGCCATCAGCTCCTTGAACTCCCTACCGGTGATCCCCCGTGGCCGTGACGGCCGGCGCAACTCGACGACGGGTGTGCCATTGCGGATGACCTCGATCTCCTCGCCCGCGATGACCCGGTTGACGACGGCCGAGAAGTTTCGAGCCACCTCGGTTGCGCTCATACGAACCACGACCCAGGACATTATCAGATAAATCAGACTTGTACTTGTCATTCGCCCCGATCCCAGTGAGGTCCCCGGCGGGCATCGGCGTCCGAACGGCCGGTCGAGCCCGAGCCAACGCCCGTGCCCTTCACGGGGCCTTCCCGGTCGAGCGGACGACGATCCCCGACGGGGGGGCCGGGCTTGCATAGCCGCATCAGAAAAAACGCGGCCGGGCTCAACGAAGAACCCGGCCGCGCAAAAGAACTGCTGTGCCCCGAGGGCCGAGGAGGCCTACTCCCCCGAGGGCTCCGACACCTCGAGGTCGACGAGCTCCTCGACAAACCCCGGATCTGTGCCGCCGGCGCCGATCTTCTCGAGCGAGGCGAGGTCGGCGTCGAACTCCTGCCCGTAGCCGCCGTTAAGCGCGCCGGAGAGTCCCAGCTCGGCCGCGATCTCGTCCTCGTCGAGCAGGCCGACGTCGTCGATCGCGCGCGGCAGCGGTTCGGAGGGCTCGATCTCGATTCGCCGGTAGCGCTTCAGCCCGGTCGCCGCCGGGATCAGCTTGCCGATGATCACGTTCTCCTTCAGCCCGTTCAATCGGTCCGTCTTGCCCTCGAGCGCCGCGTCGGTCAGCACCTTCGTGGTCTCCTGGAAGGAGGCCGCCGACAGGAACGAGTCGGTGTTCAGCGACGCCTTCGTGATCCCGAGGATGATGTCCTCGAACTGCGCGGCTTCGCCGTCTTTGGCGATCACCTCGTCGTTGATCTTCGCGAAGTCGAAGCGATCGACGAACTGGCCCGGCAGGTAGTCGGTGTCGCCCTTCTGGTCGACCCGCACCTTCTTCAGCATCTGCCGCACGATCAACTCGATGTGCTTGTCGTTGATGTCCACGCCCTGGGACTTGTAGACCTCCTGGACCTCCTTGACCAGATACTGCTCGGTCTCGGTGCGCCCACGGACGGCCAGCAGCTCGTGCGGGTAGACCGACCCCTCGTTGAGCTGCTTACCGGCGGTGATCTTCTCGCCCTGGGCGACGAACAGCCGCGTGCGCCGCGGGAAGGCGTGTTTGTGCTCCTCGCCCGCCTCGTCGGTGATCACCACCGTCAGGGCTTTGTCGGTCTCCTCGATCGAGACGACCCCGTCCTGCTCGGCGATTTTCGCCAGGCCCTTCGGCTTGCGCGCCTCGAACAGCTCGACCACGCGCGGCAGGCCGTGCGTGATGTCCGCCCCGGCGACGCCGCCGGTGTGGAACGTGCGCATCGTCAGCTGCGTGCCGGGCTCGCCGATCGACTGCGCCGCGACGATCCCGACCGCGTCGCCGATCTGCGCGAGCGCGCCTGTTGCCATCGCCCGGCCGTAGCAGGCCTGGCACACGCCGGAGGGCGCGCGGCACTTGAGCACCGAGCGCACCGGCACGACGACGTTGACGCCCTTCTCGTGGTCGTCCCTGAACGCCTCGATGATCTCGGCGAACTCGGCGCGACCGATCTCCGCACCCTGCTCGGCGAGCATCCGTCCGCGCTTGGTCGTGACCGGGAGCGCCGCGATCCGCCCGACGAGATCGTCGTTGGGGTCGCCGCCCGCCTTGAAGGCGGTCATCTCGATGTGCTCCTCGGTGCCACAGTCCGGTTCGCGAATGATCACGTCCTGCGCGACGTCGACCAGACGCCGCGTCAGGTACCCCGAGTCGGCGGTCCGCAGCGCGGTGTCAGCGAGACCCTTTCGCGCGCCGTGCGTCGAGATGAAGTACTCCAGCACCGACAGGCCCTCCATGAAGTTGGCCTTGATCGGGCGCTCGATGATTTCACCCTTCGGGTTTGCCATCAGCCCGCGCATCCCCGCCAGCTGGCGGATCTGCTTGAACGATCCACGCGCACCCGAGTTGGCCATCATGAAGATCGGGTTGAGCGTCTCGAGGTTCTCGATCATCGCCTCCGCGACCTCGTCGGTCGCCGCGTTCCACTTCTCGACGACGGCCTCGTGGCGCTCCTCCTGGGTGATCAGACCGTCGTCGTACTGATCGGTGATCGCCCCCACGAGCTTGTCGTACTTGTCGAGGATCTCCTGCTTCTCCGGCGGCACGACGACGTCGTTCTTGGAGATCGTGATCCCGGCTTGTGTCGCGTACTTGAAGCCGAGGTCCTTGAACGCGTCCAGTACCAGCGAGATCGTCGTCGCGCCGTAGGTCTGCACGAGCGCATCGATCAGACGGGTGGTATCGCGCTTCTTCATCGACTGGTTGACGAACACGTACTTGGTCGCGTCGAACTCGTCGCCCAACGCCTCCGCCAGCGCCCGCTCGATGCGGTCGTTGTAGATGATCCGGCCGATCGTCGTCAGCTCGTGACCGCCCTCGCGCCCGAACGGGCGGAACTCGGCGATGTCGTGCAGCTTGACCACGCCACCCTCGTAGGAGAGCTCGGCCTCCTGCGCGGTGCGGAACACGTGCGGGCGCGGCTCATACGTCGCCCGGTCGATCTTCGCCAGCTCCTCGGCCTCCGGACCATATGTCAGGTAGTAGGCGCCGAGGATCATGTCCTGCGTCGGCGTCGCCAGCGGCGCTCCGTGCGCGGGGGACAGGATGTTGTTGGAGGACAGCATCAGGATCCGCGCCTCCGCCTGCGCCTCGGCTGACAGCGGCAGATGGACAGCCATCTGATCACCGTCGAAGTCCGCGTTGAAGGCGTGGCAGACCAATGGGTGGACCTGGATCGCCTTGCCCTCGACGAGCAGCGGCTCGAACGCCTGGATGCCCAACCTGTGCAGCGTCGGTGCGCGGTTCAGCAGCACGGGGTGCTCGTGGATTACCTCCTCGAGCACATCCCACACCTCGCCGATCCCAGAGTCGACCATCTTCTTGGCGGCCTTGATGTTCTGCGCGGACTTGCGCTCGACCAGGCGCGCCATGATGAACGGCTTGAACAGCTCGAGCGCCATGATCTTCGGCAGACCGCACTGGTGCAGCTTCAGGTACGGGCCGGCGACGATCACCGAGCGCCCGGAGTAGTCCACGCGCTTGCCGAGCAGGTTCTGGCGGAAGCGTCCCTGCTTGCCCTTGAGCATGTCCGAGAGGCTCTTCAGCGGCCGGTTGCCCGGCCCGGTCACGGGACGCCCGCGGCGGCCGTTGTCGAACAGCGCGTCGACGGCCTCCTGCAGCATCCGCTTCTCGTTGTTGACGATGATCTCCGGCGCGCCGAGGTCGAGCAGCCGCTTGAGGCGGTTGTTGCGGTTGATCACGCGGCGGTACAGGTCGTTGAGGTCTGAGGTCGCGAAGCGCCCGCCGTCGAGCTGCACCATCGGGCGCAGCTCCGGGGGGATCACCGGCACGGCGTCCAGCACCATCTGCTCGGGCTTGTTCCCAGACTGCAGGAAGGCGCTGACGACCTTCAGGCGCTTGACCGCGCGGGCCTGCTTCTGGCCTTTGCCGGTCTTGACCTGATCCTCGAGCTCGACGCGTTCGGCCTCCAGATCGACCTGCTGGAGCAGGTCGCGGATCGCTTCCGCGCCCATGCCGCCGCGGAAGTACTCGCCGAAGCCGTAGGAGGAGCCGAAGCGCTCCTTGAGCTCACGGAAGGTCGTCTCGTCGTGCTCGATCTGCTTGGACTCCATGTTCTTGAACAGCTCCCAAACGTTGCGCATCCGCTCGGCGCCGTCCTCGATGTAGGCCTCGGTGTCGGCGATGTCGGCCTCGAAGGCCTTCGTCAACTCCTTGGTCAGCTTCTCGCGCTCCTCGTCGGAGATCTTCGCGAGGTTGATGTCGAGCGAGTCCGCCCACAGGTGGTCTTCGTCTGAGAAGTGCGTCTGTTTGCCGTTGGCCAGGTACTTCTCGCGGCGCTTGAGCGACTCGCGCAGCTCCAGCACCCGCTCCTCGCGTTCGGCCGCGTAGGCGTCGAGGACCTTGTTGACCTCCTTCTCCAAGGAGTCGAGGTCCTTCGTACGGGCCTCGTCGTCGACCCACGTGATGATCGACGCGGCGAAGTACAGAACCTTCTCGAGTTCCTTGGGCGCCATGTCCAGCAGGTAGCCGATCCGGCTGGGCACGCCCTTGAAGAACCAGATGTGGCTGACGGGAGCCGCCAGGTCGACGTGGCCCATGCGCTCGCGGCGCACCTTCGAGCGTGTGACCTCCACGCCGCAGCGCTCGCACACGATGCCCTTGTAGCGGACGCGCTTGTACTTGCCGCAGTAGCACTCCCAGTCCTTCGTGGGACCGAAGATGCGCTCGCAGAACAGGCCGTCCTTCTCGGGCTTGAGCGTGCGGTAGTTGATCGTCTCGGGCTTGATCACCTCGCCCGAGCTCCAGCTGCGGATCTGCTTGGAGGAGGCGAGAGAGATCTCGATTGCGTCGAAGTTATTGATGTCGATCACTGGGTGTCCTCCGTCTCGTCAGTTGCAAGTGCGGCGTCGCCTACCGCCGCGGCCTCTCCAATCAGCTCCTCCACGACAAGCTCCTCCGCGGGGTCCTCCTCATCGTCGACCTCGCCCTGGAGCGCCTCGTCGGCACCGCCCTCGGTCTCCTCGACGGCCTCCGCCGAGGCCTCCTCCTCCTCGCCCTCCGGCGCGGGCGCATCCGCCGCCGGGGCACGTACGCCGGAGAGATCGATGCCGAGCTCCTCGGCTGCGCGCAGCAGATCGTCGTCTTCGTCGCGCATCTCCGTGCGCTGGCCCTCCTCGGAGACGACGTTGACGTCGAGCGCCAGCGACTGCATCTCCTTCAGCAGCACCTTGAACGACTCGGGGATCGAGGGCTCGGCGATGTTCTCGCCCTTGACGATCGCCTCATACGCCTTGACCCGCCCGACCGTGTCGTCGGACTTGATCGTCAGCATCTCCTGCAGCGTGTAGGCGGCCCCAAACGCCTCCAGCGCCCAGACCTCCATCTCGCCGAAGCGCTGGCCGCCGAACTGCGCCTTGCCGCCCAGCGGCTGCTGGGTGACCAGCGAGTAGGGGCCGGTCGAGCGCGCGTGGATCTTGTCGTCGACGAGGTGCAGGAGCTTCAGGATGTACATGTATCCCACCGTCACCTGTTCGGCGAACGGCTCGCCCGTGCGGCCGTTGAACAGCGTCATCTTGCCCGAGGCCTGCTCGCCGGGACGACGGCTCTTGTCGACGTCCATGCGAATCCGGCCCTTGTGCTCGTCCTGCCAGCGCACGAGCGCCTCGTCGACGTCGGCGACGGTGGCACCGTCGAAGACCGGCGTGGAAACGTACACCCGGTCAGCGGGCGGATGGGTGAGCACTCCGCCGTTGCCGTTCTTTTCGTGAGCCTCCTTGTAGGCGTCAGAGCCGTCGTCATACCAACCCTGTGCCGCGGCCCAGCCGAGATGCGTCTCGAGGATCTGCCCGACGTTCATGCGACTCGGCACGCCCAGCGGGTTGAGGATCACGTCGACCGGAGTCCCGTCCTCGAGGAACGGCATGTCCTGCTCGTCGACGATCTTCGAGATCACACCCTTGTTGCCGTGACGCCCCGCGAGCTTGTCGCCCTCGGAGATCTTGCGCTTCTTGGCGACGAACACGCGCACGAGGTCGTTGACCCCGGGCGGCAGGTCGTCGCCGGCGTCGCGGCTGAACGTCATCACGTCGATCACCACGCCGCCCTCGCCGTGCGGGACCTTCAGCGAGGTGTCGCGCACCTCGCGCGCCTTCTCCTTGAAGATCGCGCGGATCAGCTTCTCCTCTGCCGTCAGCTCGGTCTCGCCCTTCGGCGTGACCTTGCCGACGAGCAGGTCGCCGGAGGCGACCTCGGCGCCGACGCGCACGATCCCACGGTCGTCGAGGTTGCGCAGCGACTCCTCCGAGCGGTTGGGGATGTCGCGCGTGACCTCCTCCTCGCCGAGCTTCGTCGTGCGGGCATCGATCTCGTACTCCTCGATGTGGATCGAGGTCAGCTCGTCGTCCTTGACCAAGCGCTTGGAGAGGATGATCGCGTCCTCGAAGTTGTAGCCCTCCCAGGACATGAACGCCACCATCAGGTTCTTGCCGAGCGCCATTTCGCCCTTGTCGGTCGAGGAGCCGTCGGCCAGCACGTCGCCCGCCTTCAGCTTCTGACCAGTCCGCACGCGCGGCTTCTGGTGGATCAGCGTGCCCTGGTTGGAGCGCATGAACTTCTGCAGCTCGTACTCGTCCTTCTTGCCGTCGGTAGTCTCGACCACGATCTGGTTGGCATCGACGAAGTCGATCGTCCCGGTGTTCTTCGTCAACAGCACGTCACCCGTGTCGAGCGCGGCGCGGCGCTCCATTCCGGTGCCGACCAGCGGCGCGTCGGCCTTCAACAGGGGCACAGCCTGGCGCTGCATGTTCGAGCCCATCAGCGCGCGGTTGGCGTCGTCGTGCTCGAGGAACGGGATCATCGCCGTCGCGACCGACCAGATCTGCTCGGGCGAGACGTCGACCAGGTCGACGTCCTTGGGACCGACCGTGACGTACTGGCCGGCCTGCGTGCGGCAGAGGATCTCGGTGCCCTTCAGCTTGCCGGTCTTGGGGTCGACCGGTGTGTTCGCCTGAGCAATCACGAGCTCCTCTTCCTGAGTGGCGTCCAGCCGGCGGACCTTGTCGGTCAGCACGCCGTCCTCGACCACGCGGTAGGGCGTGGTCACAAAGCCGTACTCGGACACCTCGGCAAACGAGCTCAACGAGCCGATCAGACCGATGTTCGGACCCTCGGGAGTCTCGATCGGGCACATGCGGCCGTAGTGGGTCGGGTGCACGTCGCGCACCTCGATCGGCGCGCGCTCGCGCGTCAGACCTCCGGCGCCCAGCGCTGAGAGACGCCGGCGATGGGTGAGCCCCGACAGCGAGTTGGTCTGGTCCATGAACTGCGAGAGCTGCGAGGAGCCGAAGAACTCCTTCAGCGCCGCCACCACGGGCCGGATGTTGATGATCGTCTGCGGCGTGATCGTGTCGGCGTCCTCGGTCGTCAGGCGCTCGCGCACGACGCGCTCCATGCGGTACAGCCCGATCCGGAAGGCCTCCTGGATCAGCTCGCCGACGGTGCGCAGGCGGCGGTTGCCGAAGTGCTCGTACTCGTCGAGGTGATCGGCGACCGGCTCGCGCGGCATGCTCATCGCCTCGGCCGCGTAGTCCTTGATCTCGAGCTCCCCGTCCTCGGGGATCCCGAGCCGCTTCGGCAGCGAGACGAGCTCGCGCACGAGCGCGAGGATGTCGTCGTGCGTCAGCGTGCGCGTGTCGATGTCGATGTCGAGACCGAGCCGCGAGTTGAGCTTGTAGCGACCGACGCGCGTGAGGTCGTAGCGCTTGGGGTCGAAGAACAGCTGGTTGAGCAGCGCCTTGGCGTTATCGACCGACGGCGGCTCGCCCGGGCGCTGCTTCTTGAACAGCTCGACCAGGGCGCCCTCTTCGGTGCGCGTGATCTCGGTGTCGGACTCGATCGTGTTGCGGATGTACAGCGAGTTCTCGAACAGCCGCAGGATCTCCTCGTCGGTCGCGTAGCCCATCGCGCGCAGCAGCACCGTCACCGGCAGCTTGCGCTTGCGATCGATGCGGACGAAGACCTTGCCCTTCTTGTCGATCTCGAGCTCCAGCCACGACCCGCGCGCCGGCATCAGGTTCGCGATGAAGACCTGCTTCTCGCGATCCTTCGGCTCCATCAGGTAGGCGCCGGGCGAGCGCACGAGCTGCGTCACGACGACGCGCTCGGTGCCGTTGATCACGAACGTGCCGCGCTCGGTCATCCACGGGAAGTCGCCCATGAACACGGACTGCTCGCGGATCTCGCCGGTCTCGCGGTTGATGAACGCGACGGTTACGGTCAGCGGGCGGGCGTAGGTCAGGTCCTTCTCGCGGCACTGCTCGAGCGAGGCGACGGGCTCGTCGAACACGAACTCGCCGAACTGCACGGCGAGGTTGCCAGTGTAGTCCTCGATCGGCGAGATGTCGTCGATCGTCTCGCGGAGACCGCCCGTCTTCGGGTCGGTGAGCCACGTGAACGAGCGGCGCTGGATATCGATCAGGTTCGGTACGTCGACAGACTTGGGTAGACGCGCGAAAGTGCGGCGCGTCCGGAGAGCATCAACAGCAGCCAAGAAACGACTCCTTCGGGAGCGAGAGACGGGCAGAGGAGGGCGCCGAAGCGCGACCACTGAAGATAGCACAGACCAGCGGCACCCTCAAGTGGGCTGCCGACGCTCACGGACCCCGCCCTCTCGATCCCGCGTATGTGGCGCGAGATCGTGCTGCTAGGAGCGGCTACGACTATTGGTCAGCGCCGGGGACTTTACCGGAAAATCGGCGCTTTTGTTAGGCGCGGGTAAAGACGGCCTGGAACTTGCTCGACGAACTTGGAACGCGCGCGGGCACACACCAGCGCGCGTTCCAATCGAAAGAGGACGAGCTACTTGAGCTCGACGGTCGCGCCGGCCTCCTCCAGTTCCTGCTTGAGCTTGCCGGCCTCCTCCTTGTCGATGCCCTCCTTGACGGGCTTGGGGGCCTCGTCGACGAGCGCCTTGGCCTCTTTCAGCCCGAGGCCGGTGGCGGCGCGGACGACCTTGATCACCTGGATCTTCTTGTCGCCCGAGGCGGTGAGGATCACGTCGGCCGTGGTGCTCTCTTCCTCCGCTGCGGCGTCGCCTCCGCCTCCACCCGCGGGTGCGGCGGCGGCCGGCGCGGCCATCGCCGCGGCCGAGACGCCGAACTCCTCCTCGAGCGCCTTGATCCGCTCGGCGAGCTCGAGCACCGAGATGCCCTTCAGCTCCTCGATCCACTTCTCTGTGCTTGTGGCTGTAGCCATGTGTCAGTCCTCCTTGGGATTCTCGTCAGCGGTCTTGGCCTCATCAGCCGATGCGTCCGCCTGGTTGTCGTCTTGCGCCGGCTGATCCGGCTCAACTTTGTCCTGCGGAGCCTCGTCAGCGACGGGCGCCTCATCCTGTGGCTCCTCACCGGGCGCCTCATCCTGCGGGGCATCCTCGGCGGCTGGCTCCTCAGTCTTTGCCGGCTCCTCGGTGGGCTCGGCAGGTGGCGCCTCAGCTGCAGGGGCCTCCTCGGCGGCGGGTGTGGCTGCCTCGGTTGCTGCCGGGGGCTCGCCCGCGGGTAGCTCGCCGGACTCCTTCTTCTGCTGGACCTGGCCGAGCGCGACGGCAAGTCCGCCGAGCAGGCCGCCGAGCGAGCGCACGAGGCCGCCGATCGGAGAGGCCACGACGCCGACGAGTTGCCCGTAGAGGACTTCGCGGGAGGGCAGGCGCGAGAGCGAGCGGATCTGCTCGGGGTCGATCGCCGCGCCGTCCATCAGGCCGCCCTTGAAAGGCAGTAGCTGCGTGGCGCGACCGTAGTCGGCGACGGCCTTGGCGGCCGTGGCGATGTCACCGCGCACGAACGTGAGCGCGGTCGGGCCTTCGAGCAGCTCCTTCAGCGTCGTGGCGCCGACCTCGTCGGCCGCGCGTTCGGTGAGCGAGTTCTTGACGACCTTGAAGGTCGCGTCGGCCTCGCGCAGCTTCGAGCGCAGCTCGGCCACCTGGGGCACGGAGATACCCCGGTAGTCGACGGCGAAGACCGCCTGGGACTCGTCTATGTTGGCGGCGATCTCGGCGATCGCCGCGGCCTTCTGGTCTCGGTTCATTCGTGGCTCCTGTCCCGGACTTCTGCCGGCCGATCTTCGATCGGTCGCGCCGCCGGGGGTCTTCGGTTGCCTGAAGAGTTGACTGAATATCTATCCGAAAACCCCTCTGCTCGAGCCCAGTGACAGCCGAACAGTGAGTATTGGGGTTTTCGGATAGTACTTAAGCGGCGATCGTAGCCGCGGGCGCCTCCTCGAGGATTTCACGTGTGCGCCCGGCGTTGACCTTCACGCCCGGCCCCATCGTTGAAGTGATCGTGATCGAGTGCAGATAGCGGCCCTTCGCGCTCGCCGGCTTGGCGCGGATCAGCTCTTCGATCACCGCGGCGTAGTTCTCCAGCAGGGGACGCTCGTCGAAGCTCGCCTTGCCGATCACGAGGTGCACGATCGCGTTGCGGTCGGTGCGGTACTCGACCTTGCCCGACTTGGACTCCTCGACCGCTTTCGCCACGTCCATCGTGACCGTGCCGACCTTCGGGTTGGGCATCTTGCCCGAGGGGCCGAGCACGCGGCCGAGGCGACCGACGACCGACATCAGGTCGGGGGTGGCGATCGCGACGTCGAAGTCGTCGAAGCCCTCCTCGATCCGTTTCGCCAGGTCCTCGCCGCCGACCGCATCGGCGCCGGCGGCTTCGGCCTCGGCGACCTTCGGGCCCTGGGCGAACACGATGATCTTCACGTCCTTGCCGAGGCCGTTCGGCAGCGCGATCGTGCCGCGCAGCTGCTCGTCGGCGTGGCGCACGTTCAAACCGGTGCGCACGTGCAGCTCGACCGACTCGTCGAACTTCGCGCCGGCGAGGCTCTTGACGAGCGCGACGGCCTCGGCGGGCTCGTACTCGCGCTCGCGGTCGATCTTCTCCAGAGCCTCGGAGTAGCGCTTACCGTGCTGGGAGCTCATGACGCGACCTCGACGCCCATCGAGCGCGCTGTGCCCGCGATGATCTTCGCGGCTTGGTCGATGTCGTGGGCGTTGAGGTCCTCGAGCTTGCGCTCGGCGATCTCACGCAGCTGCGCCTGGGTGATCGAGCCGACCTTCGTGCGGTTGGGCTCGCCCGAGCCCTTGCCGATGCGCAGCGCCTGCTTGATCAGGACCGCGGCGGGAGGTGTCTTCGTGACGAACGTGAACGAGCGGTCCTCGTAGACGGTGATCACGACCGGGATCACCGTCCCGGTTTCGCCCTGGGTCTGCGCGTTGAACGCCTTGCAGAACTCCATGATGTTGATCCCGTGCTGCCCCAGGGCGGGACCGACCGGGGGGGCCGGAGAAGCCTGCCCGGCGTTCGCCTGCAGCTTGATTGTCGTGAGTACCTTCTTGGCCATGTCTAGATCTTTTTAACCTGATCGAATTGAACCTCTACAGGGGTCTCCCTGCCGAAGATTGATACCAGCACCTTCAACTTGGCGGCGTCGTCGTTGATCTCGGAGATCTCGCCGGAGAAGTCCGACAGCGGGCCCGAGATGACCTTCACGGACTCGCCGATCGTGAACTGGGCGCGCGTCCTCGGCGCCGTCGCGACGTCGGTCTTGTGCAGCAGCCTGTCGACCTCGACCTGCGTCAGCGGCACCGGCTCCTGCGAGGCGCCGACGAACCCGGTCACCCCGGGCGTGCCCTTGACGACGCCCCAGGAGTCCTCGTTGAGCTCCATGTTGACCAGCACGTAGCCGGGCATCGTGCGCTTCTCGACGGTGACCTTCTGGTTGTCCTTCATCTCCGAGACAGACTCGGTCGGGACGACCACGTTGCGCACGGCGCGCTGCTGGCCGAGCGAGATCACGCGGTGCTCGAGGTTGTGCTTGACCTTGTTCTCGTGCCCGGAATATGTATTGACGACGTACCAGCGAAACATTCAGTTCAGCGTCCCTTACAAGATGAATTCGACGATTTCCTTGGCGACGTAATCCGCCAAGCCGAGATAGGCGCCGGCGATCGCGACGAAGCCGAGGACGACGGCGGTCGCCTGGAAGACCTGGCGGCGGTCGGGCCACTGTACCCGTTGCAGCTCGGCCCAGCTGGCGCGGAGAAAGCCGATCGCGCGGTTGCCGCCGCGCACGGGAGCTCCTGAGGCCTGCTCTGGCGTCGCGCCGCCGCCGGAACCGCCACCGCCGGGAGCGGAGAGAGCGCCACCGGGACCACCGCCGCCGGCCCGGCCGCCACCGGACCCCGTGGGGCCCGCGAGCTCCTGGATCTCGTCCTCGCTGAGATCGCCCTCGGCCTCAGCCTCAGCCTCGATCTCGGCCTCGGAGAGCGTTTCGGCGTCAGCGGGCACGCCGCCGGCGCCGCGGACGATCGCGGCGTCGAACTCATCGACGTCGCCGGAGGCGTGGTCGAGCGCGCCCGGCACGTCGGCGCGGACGGGGGAACCACCGGTCGCCGATCCGGCGGGATCGGGCTGGCCGGCCGGGCGCCCGACGGGCGTGCCGGCATCATCGCGCCCGCGACGAGCGCGGCGCTGCTTTGCGCGTTTCCGATCACGGGCCACAACAGCGCTCCCGCGCTAGCGAGTCTCCCGGTGGCCGGTGTGCTTGCGACACCAGCGGCAATACTTGCGCAGGCTCACCCGATCGGGGTTGTTGCGCTTGGACTTATTCGTTTGGTAGTTGCGATGCTTGCACTCCTCGCATGCGAGGGTGATCGCGATTCGAACGTCTCCGCGGGCCATGTGAGAAATCCCTGCGTGGTCGTGTGGGCAAAAACGGCCTTGGGCGAAGAAAAACCCCGCCCAGGCGCGAGGTTCGAGCAGTCTAGCGCGCTTTGACGGATGGGAGCCCACCCACCACCCCCAGGCCGCCCCTACCCACCCCCCGCCACCCCGGCGGAAGCTACTCGTAGAGGGTGAGCGTCGCGAGGATCACGTACAGCGCGACCAGCGCCCAGCCCTCGAATTCGGCGGCCTCGCCGTCGCCGGTCACCTGCCACAGGGCGAGCGCGGTGAGCGCGAGCGCGCCGATGTAGACGGGCGCGAGCGCGAACGTCAGCGTGGTGGCGAGCAGGAACGAGACGAGCACGAGCAGCGGGAACAGGAACGCGGCAATCTGGGCGACCGAGTTTTTGACGACGGAGATCGCCAGGTCCGAGCGGCCCTTGTAGGCGAGCACGATCCCGGCGGTGTTCTCGGCGGCGTTGCCGGCGATCGCGACGATCACGAGTCCCGCAAACGCCTGGGAGATGTGCAGGATCGAGATCGCCGGCTCGAGGCCGTTGATGAACCAATCGGAGACGAACGCCGAGGCGGTGCCGGCGACGATCAGGAGACCGAGCGTCAGGCCGAGGCCCAGGCGCGGTTCGGGGCGGGGCCCATCATCCGCGTCCCCCGGCGCCACGTCCGAGCGCAGATAGGGAACGACCCAGGCGAGGTAGACGACGAGCAGGCAGACGGCACCGACCGCGGAGATCGCCTTGACGTGGTGGCTCGCGGGATCGTGCGAGGCGAGCGAGAGGCCGAGCAGCACGATGATGAAGACGGTCACCTGCAGCAACGTCGCCGTGTCCCGGGGCAGGCGCTTGGAGAAGCGCATGACCCCGTCCTGCGAGCGGCGCGCGCCGACGACGATCACGAGGCCGAGCACGAGCAGCGCGTTGGCGAGGATCGAGCCGACGATCGCCGTCTGAGCGACGACGAGCTCGCCCTTTTTGAGGGCGAAGATCACGACGAACAGCTCCGGCAGGTTGCCGAGCGTCGACTGCATCATCCCGGTGACGCCCGGCCCGAAGCGCTCGCCGAGCTGCTCGGTAGCGAACGAGACGACCCATGCGAGCCCCGCGAGCGCGAGCGTCGCGAGCGCGAAGCGCGGCACCGCCGGCCAGGCCTGGTAGTTGGCGGCGCCGGCGAGCGCGGTGAGGACCGCGACCAGCAGCAGGGCCGAGCGCTCGAGCGGGGTCAGGGCGGTCATCGCGCCCGCGCGCCGAGCGCTCAGTGACTCTCGAGGACCCGGTCGATCAGACCGTACTCGAGCGCCTGCTCGGCGTTGAAGAAGCGGTCGCGCTCCATGTCTCGGCGGACCTCCTCCTTCGGTTTCCCGGTGTGCTCGGCGTAGATCTCGTCGATCCGCTCGCGCACCTTGAGGATCTCGCGCGCGTGTATCTCGATGTCCGTCGACTGGCCTTCGAAGCCGGCCGAGGGCTGATGGATCAGGATGCGGCTGTTCGGGAGCGCCGCGCGCTTGCCCTTGGTGCCGCCCGCGAGCAGCAGCGAGCCCATCGACATCGCCACGCCGACGACCATCGTCTGGATGTCCGGCTTGACGAAGTTCATCGTGTCGTAGATCGCCAGACCCGAATAGATCGACCCGCCGGGCGAGTTGATGTAGATCGAGATGTCCTTCTCTGGGTCCTGCGACTCGAGGTGCAGGAGCTGGGCGACGACGAGGTTCGCTACCTGATCGTCGATCGGCGTGCCGAGGAAGATGATCCGCTCGTTGAGCAGCCTGGAGTAGATGTCGAACTCGCGCTCGCCTCGCGCGGTCCGCTCGATGACCATCGGAATCAGGGGCATGACCCCACCCTAGCGCTCGTCGGGGTAGCCGCATGTCCGAGTCGCCCCTCCAGGCCTCGCGCTGGGCGGGTGGGTGTCGATGGACTCCTTTATGCAGTCCTCGTCGATCCCCCGTCGTGCGCCAGCGCTGGCGCTGCTCGCGGCGCTTTGCCTCACGGCGCCCGCCGTCGCGATGACCAGCCACGCCGGCTGGCCGTCGGACCAGCACCTGGAGATGGACAAGGGACCCGCCCAGCCCGCCGGTCAGACGAACGTGCTGACGGGCGAGGACGGCGTCCACAACTACCTGCTCGGCGGCTACGGCAACGACACGATCTACGGCGGCGACGCCGGCGACGTGATCTGGGGCGACTACCACCCCAGCGGCGAGTCGACCCAGACGGCGATCATCCACGCCGGCGACGGCCCGAACTTCATCTACGCGAACGACACCTTCAACTACGTCTGGACCGGCACCAACCCCGACACGGTCGTACACGCGCACGAGGACGGCGGCGTGATCCACTGCGAAAACCCCGCGATCGTCGTCTTCACGAGCCACCACGCGCTGCCGCACTGGAAGCTCGACGGCTGCCGCCACATCAGCTTCTACTCCGTCGGCTACTGAGCCGAGCTCCGTCCGCGTCCGTCAGATGTGGACGCTGCGCATGCCCTGCTCGTCGTAGCGGTCCCCGGCCGCCTGCGGCAGCTCGGCGTCGATCCGCGCGAGCTCCTGCTCGGTCAGCTCGATGTCCGCCGCGGCGATGTTCTGCTCCAGGTAAGTGCGGCGCTTGGTGCCCGGAATCGGCACGATCTCCTCGCCCTGTGCGAGCACCCACGCGAGCGCGAGCTGCGCGGGCGTGACGCCCACCTCGTCCGCGATCTCCTGCACCTTCGCCGCGAGCTCGAGGTTCTGATCGAGGTTCTCGCCGGTGAAGCGCGGGCCGTGGCGGCGGAAGTCGCCCTCGTCGAGCTCCTCGGGCGATTTGAAGCGGCCCGAGAGGAAGCCTCGCCCGAGCGGCGAGTAGGAGACGAAGCCGATCCCGAGCTCGCGGCAGACCGGCAGGATCTCCGACTCCGCCGGGTCGCGCGTCCACAGCGAGTACTCGGTCTGCACGGCGGCGATCGGGTGCACGGCGTGCGCGCGGCGGATCGTCTCGGGCGCCGCCTCGGAGAGGCCGATGTGGAGGATCTTGCCCTGCTGCACGAGCTCCGCCATCGCGCCGACGGTCTCCTCGATCTCGACGTTCGGGTCGACGCGGTGCTGGTAGTAGAGGTCGATGTGGTCGGTTTTGAGACGCTGCAGCGATCCCTCGACGGAGCTGCGGACGTGCTCGGCGGAACCGTCGAGCGGGCCGAGGCTGGACATGTCGCCGGGCGTCGCGCCGTCGGTGCGGCGGGCGAACTTGGTCGCGATCACGTACTCGTCGCGGCGCCCCTCGATCGCGCGGCCGACGAGCTGCTCGTTGGTCATCGGCCCGTACAGCTGCGCCGTGTCGAGGAAGTTGCAGCCCAGCTCGAGCGCGCGGTGGATCGTGGCGATCGCCTCGCCCTCGTCAGCGGAGCCGTAGAACGCCGACATCCCCATGCAGCCCAACCCGATCACCGAGACCTCGAGTCCGTTCGCTCCCAGGGTGCGCTTATTCATGTGATCGACTCCTTCGGTGGGTGCAATTTGTTGGGGTTGATTCGATCTTAGGCGGCATAATGGGCGGCCCCGTGTTTCCTTTGAACCTGCCCAACGTGTTGACGGTGCTGCGGATCATGCTCGTGCCGGTCGTCGTCGTCGCGCTGCTCGGGAACACGCCCGCGGGTGATGTGCTCGCGGCGGTCGTGTTCGCGCTGGCGTCGCTGACCGACTTCGTCGACGGCCGCCTCGCGCGCGCGCGGGGATCGATCACGACCTTCGGCAAGCTGATGGACCCGCTCGCGGACAAGCTCCTGATCATCGCCGCGCTGCTCTCGCTCGTCTCCCTCAACCGCCTCGAAGCCTGGGTGGCTATGGTGATCATCACGCGCGAGCTCGCCGTCACGATGCTGCGTCTCGGCGCCACGCAGGCGGGCGTCGTGATTCCCGCAAGCATGTTCGGCAAGGTCAAGACCTGCATGCAGATCGCCGCGATCCTCGCCCTGATCGCCGTGCACGGAGAACCGCTGTGGGTCTCGCTGTTGCTCTACGCGACGGTCGTCGTGACGGTGCTCTCCGGCCTGGACTTCATCTTCGGCCTGCGCCGCCAGCTGGCGCAGGCGCATGTCCGCGCGCCAGGCTGAGCGGCTCTCGAGCTCCCGCCGCGAGCCACTCCTCGAGCGTCGTCTGCCGTGGCGCAAGCTCGCCCGACTCGATCTCGGCACGCAGCTCGCTGAGCAGGCCGTGGCGCTCGGCGACGACGTTGTGCTGGTGGATCGTCTCGAGGTTCTCCTGGCGCGCTGTAACGAAGCTCCCACCGTCCAGTTGTGGAAAGCGGGCGAGCACGCCGGCGAGCATCTCGCGCACACAGTCCTCGACGAAGCGCGGGCGGGCATGCGCCTTTTCCACGACCTCGACCTCGTCTGAGCGCTTCATCAGCTCGTAGATCTCCGAGGACATGCTCGCCTCCGCGATCTCCAGCAGCGATGTCGCGTCGATCTCGGCGACGCAGTCCTCGGTGCAGCCGATCTGCAGCGTCGCCAGCCCGCGCTGGTTGTGGGTGGCAACGGGCACGCGCTGAAGGATGCGCTCGATCTGCTCCTCGGAGAAGCCGTCGGCGGCGAGGCGCACGCGCGCGCGGCCGGCCACCAGCTCCTGCGCGCACGGACACGCGGTCATACCCGTCGCCGAGACGCCGACGATGCAGCGCGTGCCGTGCTCGAAGGCGACCGCCCGCCCGTGCAGCGTGTAGATCTCCTGCGTGGGGATGCCGGATACGGGAGCGGGCTTGTGCTCGGGATAGCGCGCCTCGATGCTCACCTCCGCACGGTGGGCCCCCTGGCGCTCGCGCACCAGCTCGGCGATGTGCCGCGCGAGCGTCTCCGCCCGGAACGGCGCCTCGGACAGCACGACCTCGCCGATCGCCTCGTTGATGACCTCCTCGAAGCGCGACATGTGCGCGCCCTTCTGCTCGCGGCTGAGATCGACGAAGCAGGACAGGCGCGCGAAGAACAGCTCGTCGTGGATGCGCACGACCTTCTCGACGCCCGTCACGCCGACGCGCGAGAGCCCGACCGGGACGCTCGGCAAACGTGCCTGGACATCCTCGCCGGCGCTCTGCGCCGACTCGGGCGTGGGGGTGAGCCGTGTCGCCTGCACCGTGGCCAAGCGTAGCGCTGTGCGACCGGCGGTTCTGGTATCACTCCGCACTTGCAAGGGGAGGGTCGGAGCTGGTCGCTCCGACGGGGAGACGAATGAAGCATGGGAGTCCAAGTTGAGCAACAGGGTTGAGGTGTTGTTGGAGGCCACGGACACGGCCGGGATCGCGATCGACGATTCGCTCGGGGGCGCCGGCGACCGCTCGCTCAACGACGTCGACGAGCGCGACGAGGGGCTGGAGCAGCGCAAGGCGCTGCGCGCTCGCCTCGGGGAGATGAAGAAGGGGGAGCTCGACCCCGGCGTCGAGCAGAGCCTCGACTCGCTGCGTCTGTACCTGCGCGCGATCGGGCGGGTGCCGTTGCTGAGCGCCGAGCAGGAGGTCGCCCTGTCGAAGCGGATCGAGCGCGGCGACATCGCGGCCAAGCAGCACATGGTCGAGGCCAACCTGCGCCTCGTCGTGTCGATCGCAAAGGGCTACATCGGGCGCGGGCTGACGTTCCTCGACCTGATCCAGGAGGGCTCGCTCGGTTTGATCAGGGCGGTCGAGAAGTTCGACTACCGGCGCGGCTACAAGTTCTCGACCTACGCGACCTGGTGGATCCGCCAGGCCGTCACCCGCGCGATCGCGGACAAGGGCCGCACGATCCGGATCCCCGTGCACATGGTCGAGCGCCTCAACAAGCTCGTCCACGCCGAACGCCGGCTGATCCAGCAACTCGGGCGCGAACCGAGCACCGAGGAGCTCGCCACCGAGCTCGAGTGCTCCACGCGCGAAGTCCGCGAGGTGATGCGCATGGCCCAGCAGCCGCTGTCGCTCGAGAAACCAGTCGGCGACGAGCAGGACTCCTCGGCGCTGTCCGACCTGATCGAGGACGTCGGCTCGGAATCTCCCTTCGAGATCGCCTCCGAGGCGATGCGCCGGGAGAACGTCACCCGCGTGCTCGCCTGCCTGCCCCCGCGCGAGCGCGGCGTGATCGAAATGCGCTACGGCATCACCGGCGGGCGTCCCCGCACGCTCGAGGAGGTCGGTCGCGCGTTCGACATCACGCGCGAGCGCGTCCGCCAGATCGAGAGCCGGACCCTGAAGAAGCTCCAGACGCTCCCCGACGCGCAGCAGTTGCGCGAGGCGAGCTAGGTCCGCGCGCCTGCACTAGAATCGCCAATCGCTCACGGCGAGGAGCCGTGGATGCCCGGTGGGGTGTCCGAGTGGTTAAAGGAGACGGGCTGTAAACCCGTTGGCTCTGCCTACACAGGTTCGAATCCTGTCCCCACCATTCCTCCTACTTGAATAGCGTCCCCCCAGACAAACGTCTGGAGAGTCTTTGTCTGTAGACCTTCCGTCTGCGGGCCGCGAAAGTTCGGGCTATGAAATCAACCCGAGAGCAGTTCGCCGCCAACCTGCGCCTCCATCGCGAAAAAGTCGGCCTCTCCCAGGAGGCGCTCGCCGACCTCTGCGATCTGCACCGCACCGAGATCAGCCTGCTGGAGCGCTCGAAGCGCTCCCCGCGGCTGGAGACGATCGTGATCCTCGCCCGCGGCCTGAAATTGGCCGCGCCGGGAGAACTGCTCGAGGGGATCGGCTAAGAAGCTTTGGGGTGAGCAGGCTCCCCCCAAGGACCCCCCCACCTGGACACCCAGCGACGGGAAGCCGACGCCGAGAACGGTAGGATCTCGGCTTCGCGCCGACGTAGCTCAGCTGGTAGAGCACCTCCATGGTAAGGAGGGGGCCCCCAGGGGCGTTTTCCCTGCAAAGCAGCATAATCGGTTTCCCTCAGCAGGTTTTTTACCGCAGGCGTACCGCAAATCCGCGCGGATTTCTCACAGAACTGCGCCAAAGTGGCCCCCTCCTTAGAGCGTGCTCTGAGCGCTTGGGCGGCCCATCCCGAAGGGCCCTCGCGGGTCTTCTGAGCGGTGATCGAGGCGGGGGCAAGGGCAGGCCCGGCCCGACAAGAGCGTATGGGTTCTTCGGTTGGCAGAGCCGGCACGGAGGGTCCGCTGAAGTGCAGCGAAGCGGCGGCGAGGCTCGGCATCTGCGAGCGGACGTTGCGGCGCTACATGCAGGCCGGCCGTATCCGCTACCACCGCCTGCCCGGCGGGCACTACCGCATACCCGAGGACGCGATCGAGGAGTTCTGGTGCGAGCACGGCCCGCCCCGCTCCCGCTCCCGCCGCAGGCACGCGAGTCCGGCCCGCGAGCCGCTCCTCCGCCGGCCGACTCAACGACCTAGCACTGGCCGCCGGTCGCGACTCGGTCAGGAGTCCACGGAGGACTACGACCTCTCCCCGGCCGCGCTGGCAGAGCTGCGCGCTCAGTTCCGCTAGCCGGCCCCCCTTTCGACTTGAGGAGTTTTGGAACCATGAGTAGACCTTGGAAAAAGCAGTGGCCGCGCGTCGGGCGCGGCGGCAGGAAGTCCTACATCGTGGGCTACTACGACCACGAACGAATCGAGCGCTCAAAGACGTTCGCGTGCGCCTCCGGTGAGGGCGGCGCAAGGGACTGGATGCGCGACTACTGCGCCGCGGAGCGCAGAGGGCCTGACAGCCTGGAGAGGTTCCTGCGCGACCTAGACGCAAAGGAGGCCAACGTAACGGACGGTCGCCCGTTTGGGCAGGTCGTCGCGATGTACTTCGCGCTCGACGCCGACCCGGAGCTTGAGGGCGGCCTTGCACCTGCAACGTTTGCCGGCTACAAGGCGACCGCGAACCCGCACCTTCTCGGCCGCCCGATGCACAACAACAAACACGAAGTCGTTGGCCGCAAGAGCTACGCGACGTGGCTCGCCGCCCGGCCCGCGTCGGAGTTCAACGAGCCGCACACCGTCAGGCAGTACCGGGACATGATGCGCGCTGACGGACAAGGGCAGCCACGAATCAACGACTCTTGGAAGGTGCTCTCCGCTGTGCTGAGCTGGGCAGCCGGATCGCACGAGATTCCCGAGATCCACACAAACGGGTGCATCCTCGCCAACGAGCGCCCCACGAACCGCAGACGCTCCGTTCGGGCGCGCTCCACCGGCAGGGGCTCCCAGGGACGCAAGCGTCGCGCAACGACACAAAGCTGGGCGCTGTCCCCGCAGGCCGTCGAGGTGATTCGTTGCGAGATGCGGGCCCGCGTCGGCACCGGTCGGCCCGGCAACAGGCGCGATCCGATCCTCGCTAAGCGAGACGCGATCGTCGCGAGCCTGATGTATGGGCTCGGTGCGCGCCCGCAGGAGGTATGGGGGCTTCGCCTCGGGTCGGTCTCAGAGACTTTCGCGGAGGTGACGGAAGTTATCTCCTGGGGTGAACTTGACGAGTACGGAAAGACGTCCAACAGCACCAAACGGCGGCCGGCCGTCCCCCCGGTTCTGTGGGAAGACCTGACCGAATGGCGGATCGACCTGCGCGAGTGGGGGCATCCTGCCGGCGATATGGACTTCATCATTCCGGGGGACCTCGGCGGCAGGCGCTGGGGAGTCATCGACCCCGACACGGGCGCCTGCCACCTGAGCCTGAACCAGTGCAAGAAGTGGGGCGCAAAGTTCTTTTCCCCGGCTGTAGCGAAGGCTGCCCTCCGTCCGGAGTTCGCCGCGATCAAGGGCGCGACGCCCTATTCGCTGCGCCGGGGCGGCATCTCCGTTCGACTTCGCGCCGAGGACCCGCAAACGGTCGCCAAAGACTGCGGAACCAGCCTTCGGATGCTCGACGAACACTACGCCTTCGCGATCGACGACTTGCGCAGATTCGGGCCGCGACCGTTCAACGAGGAGTGGGCCGCCGCGCGGGAGGCCCACCAGCCCGCCGCTGAGCCGACGCCACTGCGCCTAGCTGCCTAGCGCGGTGCGGCTGGAGGCCGCGCTCCGAGGAACGATCGAAGGCGCCGCGGTGGGGCGACCTCGACCGGGGGCTGGCCTGGCCAGACGCCTGCGGATCGTCCGAGGTCGGCGCCCACCCTCGCTTTGCGGTTCAAGCGCGCGTTGAAGAAGGAAAGCCGCCTTGACCGTGACATCGCGAGTAGTCTCCCAGGCGTGGAGATCGCGCAGGTTGGCGCACGGCACGGCGGTAGTGACGGGCGCTCTAGCGCGTGGGAGCGGTGTGCCTGGGCAGCGGGGATCCTGTTCGTAGTCGCGCTGGTAGTCGAGATCATCGTCGCTATCGGAGTCGAACTGAGCCAGAACGACTCGGCGGCGAAGATCGCGAACGGTCTTCACGCCCACGAAACGCGGCTGGTCGTGGTGGCGTGCCTGTCCGTCGTCTATGCGGTGATGTTCGTGATCTACCTGAGCGCGCTGCACAACCTGCTGCGCGGGGGCACCGATCGCACGCGGATCCTTGGTTCGTTGGTGCTGGTTGGAGGAGTGCTTTTCGTGACCCTCCATGCCGTCAGCGACATCGGTATCACCGGATTGGTTGGAGCAAAGCTCGCCTCCTACGGGGCCCAACACGACCCGGGTGTGTCCTACGCGCTGTACTTGATGACGTTCGCGCTGGAGAGCGTTGGCGATGTCTTCGGCAGCCTGTTTGCTTTCGCAACAGGCGCGCTTGTGCTTAGGAGCGGGGTCTTGCCACGCTGGCTCGGCTGGGTGTCGATCCTCGCCGGAAGCATGCTCTTCCTTCAGGGGTTCGGCCTCGGCGGCGTCATCGCCTCGTTCGGGCTAGTCCTCGACCTCATCGGGTTCCTGCTCCTCCTGGTCTTTGTTCTGGTGAGCAGTGTCATCTTGGTCATGCGCAAGAGCGCGGCGCCCGACACCGCGGGCGCAATCACGTAGACAAGCTGGGCTGCGTGGCAGCCGCAGGCACGAGCTCCAGCTTCGCTGACGGCCTCGGGTCAGGCTTCGATGATGCCGCCGGTCTGACTGCGGCACACGATCTCCGGCCCTCGGCTCGTTTCGATCGTGACGGGTTTGCCGCCGACTGTCCGGCAATTGTGTTCGAAGCGTCGCTGTTGGGCGAGTTCTTCGCCGCGCTTACGGCGTGCCTTTGCCCGCTGCCGGCGGACTTCTTCGCCGTGCGTTCGAACGTGGATGCGCAACGCCTTCTCGCACTGCCGTTGGGTGGCGCCGATGAAGCTGCCGGTCTTTGTGAGTGATGGTTCTTCGCCGTATTCCGTCGTCGCGGTCACCGTGTAGCTGTACACCGTCCCCGGCGGCTTGCAGGACCAGAACACGACCGCTGCGTGCGTTCCCGTCGGGCCCGGAGCCAGTTCTTTGCCTTGTTCGAGGAAGCCCTCGTTGCCGCGTTGTTCTTCGCTGAGGACAGTCGCACCGTGCGCGCGTACCGTGATGCTCACGCGCCAATTGGCTGTCGTCGTGATATTGAGTTCGGTCTTGCCGAGTTCGCTCGGGCTCACCGGTTCATAGCGCGGGGTCGTACTCACTTCGAGCACTCGCGGCAGCGTGTCTTCTTCGGTGGCTACTGCGGCCGCTGGTAGCGCCAGCAATCCAACGACCGCTACCAAGGCTACCCGTAGCTGTCTCATGGTGTGACGTGCACCTGGACGGTGTTGCTGGCGCCGCTTGGCGTGTAGGGGTAGCTGCCCGAGCCACTGTCAGGCAACGCGACCCTGAACCTGTAGGTCGTTGACTCGTTGGTCGCGTGGAAGCGGTAGCTGTAGCGAAACTTACCCTTCCCGTTGGCCACGACCTGGTCGAAGATTTTCCAGGCTCTGCCCTCCTGCACCTCGACGTCAAGCGTCACTCCCTGTTGTGGATAGGGGCCGCCGGTAACTGTGCCCGTCCAATGGATCGTGTGTCCGTCGCTGGAGTGGTGGGGTTTGATCCTAAGGGTGATCCTGGGGCGGATTATGATCGCCGCGGTCGCGGTCGCGGAGGGCCCGGGATCGTTGCTGTACGCGGTATAGGAGAACTCCAGTGTGCGATCTGGACCCGTCGGGACCTTGTACGAAAACGAGCCGTCCAGGGCGGTCAGCACGGAGCTATTGATGGCCGCGCTGGCCGGACCACCCAACGTGACGATGGAAATCCGGGCATTGCGGATCGGCACGGTGCCGCAGTGCAGTACGCCCTTCACCGTGACGGTTCTGCCGTAGAGGATGGTCGGTGGCTTGGTCTTGCCGTTGACCGCTAGGTTCAGTTCCTCGCCGGCGCATGGAGATTGGCCGTTGGCGATCCCAGAGCCGCTGATTGATCCGCCGTTGACACCGACCGACGGCGGGCCGCTCGTGGTGATCGTGCCGTCATAGGCCGTCGCGTGATCGCCGGCGGCATCCGTGACCACGACCTGTAGCTGATGCTGTCCTGCGGAGAACTGTGTCGTCTTGAGCGGGATGCTGACGTTCTCCGTGGCCGGGCATGGTTGGGACGCGGCGAACGCCATCGTCGGACTGGATGGCGGCGCGAGGTTCACGCATAGCCCGTCGTTTGTGTCGGGCACCTCCTGCGCGACCTGATGGCCGTCGACGAGGACGGTGGCGCTATAGACACCGCCACCGCTGTCCGCGGCCGTGAAGCTGATCGTGGCTTCTCCCGTGAGCGTGCCGCCGGCTATGAGTGACCCTGAGACATTCGTGACCGAGGGGACCGTCGAATCCAGGAGCGTGAAGCTCCCGCCGCTCACGAGGGCCTGTGCCTCGGGGTCCGCCGAGCCAGGGCATTCGTAGCTGAGGTCCTGTCCCGGATCGCAGCTGACACCGACGTTCACGTAGCTCACGCCGCTCAGTTCGCCGGCGCCCACCGTCTTCGTGGCGGCGCCTTCGCCGAGGTTGCGGTAGTCGTAGTTCGGGTCGCTTTGCCCATCGTGATTGACCCATACCTGACCCAATCCGTTGGCACATTGCGCGTCCTGAATCACGCACGGCCCGCCGAAGGCATGCAACTGCAGGTTGTAGCTTGAGATCGTCAGCCCCGCCGGGACTGAATAGGTCATTGAGTTGCCGTTGCCGTTGTAGTAGTTGCTGGTCGGGTCAGGGCCCATCGTCAGCCCGAACGACCCCTGGCCACCGCTCCCGCAGCTATCGCCGAACACGATGTACTCGCCGCTAGCGCTCCCCACGCTCCACCCCCGCGTTCCGATGGCGTTCCCGGAGGGGTCGTGGCAGGTGAGGGCCGTGAACGTGCCCGCAGAGGCAAACGAAGGCGCAAAGAGCAAGCACACGGCGCCGGCGAGAGCACCGACGAAAACCTGGACGCGCCGGTGTCCATGTTTGCGGCTACTCATGGTGTGACGTGCACCTTGACGGTGTTCGACGCGCCCGGCGTGTAGGCGTAACCCTGGGCGCCTGTGTGGGGAAGGGCGACGCGGAACGCGTATGTCGTTGACTCGTTGGTCGCGTGGAAGCGGTAGCTGTAGCGAAATTGCCCCTCCCCGTTCGCGACGACCTGATCGAAGATCCTCCAGTGCCTGCCCTCCTGAACTTCGACGTCGAGCGCCACTCCCTGCTGTGGATATGGGCCGCCAACAACTGTGCCCGTCCAATAGATCCTGCGTCCGTCGCTGGAGTGGTGGGGTTTGATCCTCAGCTTGATCCTCGGGCGGATCATGATCGTCGCAGTCGCGGTCGCGGAGGGCCCGGGATCGTTGCTGTACGCGGTGTAGGAGAACTCCAGCGAGCGATCCGGACCCGTCGGGACCTTGTAGAAGAAGGAGCCGTCCAGGGCGGTCTGTACAGAGCTGTCGATCGCCGCGTTGGCCGGGCCACCCAACGTGACGATGGCGATTCGGGCGTTGCGGATCGGCACCGTGCCGCAGTGCAGCACGCCCCTGACCGTGACGCTCTTGCCGTAGGGGACGACCGGCGGCTTGCGCTTGCCGTTGACCGCGACTTCCAAGGCCTCCCCCGCACATGGAGACTGGCCGTTGGCGACGCCCTCGCCGCCGATCGATCCGCCGTTGACGCCGATCAACGACGGGCCGCTTGTCGTGATCGTGCCGTTGTAGGCGATCGTCTTGTTGCCGGCGGCGTCTTCGACGATCAGCTCCAGCGAGTGCTGACCGGCCGCCAGCAGGCTGGTGTTGAGCGTCAGGCTGGCGCTCACCGAGCTCGCGCATGGCTGGGCGTATTCGAAGGACCGCTGCCCGTCCGAGGTGACGTTCAGGGACTGGCAGGCGCCGCCGTTGGTGTCCAAGATCTGCGAGACCTGCGTGTGGCCGTCGACGACCAGCGAGCCACCGTATACGCCGGATTGACCGTCGCTCGCGTTGAACGAGATCGCCTGCTGCCCGCTCAGCGCGCCGCCCGCGACAAGCGGGCCGCTGACGCCGCTGACGGTCGGCGGGGTGTCATCGACGAGGTCGATGTCCGCGGCGTAGACGTCGTACTGGGAAGAGAGCGATCCGCTGCCTGCCGGCCCCCGATCAGTGCGCCCCCGGTGCCACGCAGCCGCCACGCGCAGTAGATCGCCAGCTGCGTGGACGCCGGGCCGGGCAGAATGTTGGTGGCCGCGATTGCCCGCTCGAACTGATCCTCGCTCAACCATTCCTCCCGTGTTACGCACAGCTCGCGGAACAGCGCAACGTGCGCGGGCGGCCCGCCGAACCCGATACAGCCGATGCGGCCCCACTCCCGCGCGATCTCCCCGAGCGACGGCTCTGTCAGGGAGTCGGTCGGTCGCACAGCGGGAGGGTATTTGCTCCACTTACCTCAGGTTCGTGAGTAGCTCCCGTACACGGCCGTGTTGTGAGCCGAGCATGCCGCAACTACCGCTGCGGGCGATCGTTGCACGGTCGACCGGCGGCCTAGAGCATTCCTATGGCTGGTACGGGGGTGTCGGTCGGCTCCTTCTCCCCGACGCTGGGTCGTCATCACATTTTCTCGGAATATGCGGGTTGCAATCCTTCGGAGGGGTTGCGCTGCGCGCGGGAGGGTTTGTATGTTTTTTCTAGACGCGGAACTGAGTCGCAAAGAGCGAGGTCACCGAGGTGTGAGGCCGCGCCACCTATAAAGAAAGGCCTTCGGGCCGGTCCGGATAGGTTCCTCAAGCGACGAGGGACCGCGTCTTCTTTGTTCCATGGGCCCTACGGTCGGGGCGTACTGTGAGCCGTGTTTGCATGAGTGAGGATGATCTCGAGGCGCGGCTAGTCGCGCTGATCCGCTGCTCGTCGGTTTTGATGCGGGCCTTACGTGCCGCGCGGGCTGTCGGTCCGCCTGATTGGTTGATCGGTGCGGGAGCGCTCCGTGACCGCGTGTGGGATCACCTGCACGGGTTCACGCCAGGGCCCCCGTCGAGGGATCTCGATCTCGTGTTCTTCGATCCGCACTCGCTGGGAAGCGAGCGGGAGCGAAGCGTGCAGAGAGAAGTCAGCCTGCAGGCGCCGGACATCTGCTGGGACGTGACCAACCAGGCGGGAGTGCATCTGTGGTACCCGAACGTGTTCGGCCTAGAGGTCGAGCCGCTGATGTCCTCAGCCGATGGTGTTGGGACGTGGCCGGAGACCGCGACAGCAGTCGGTGTGCGTCTACTGGGCGACGACAGCATCAAGGTGGTCGCCCCGTGTGGCCTCGAGGACCTGTTCGGGCTGATCTGCCAGCGCAACCCTCGCCGCGTGAGCGTCGAGCACTACCGCAGTCGACTGAAGAGCAAGCAGATCGCAACACGCTGGCCCCAAGTAAAGATCCTCGACGCCTGCTAGAGTATGGCGACCTACGGGCAGATCTGGGCGACCACGGTGCCCGTGCCGGCGTGACCGGGATCGGGCCGATAGCCGAGATTGGTCCGCACGACTTCCACAATGGGTCTGTGGTTAGCAAGAGTCCTGGGCTACGTCACGCCAATATGTGGAGGTGGGTAAGACTTCAGGCTAATCTCTGCGTTGCGGTTCAACGGGGCGTTGGCGTTGCACCCTCCTCGCGCCATGCTCTCGGGCGCCGCGACTTCTAACCCGGGTCGCGGCGCTCCTACCGCTTGTGCACGAGCTTGATCGTCACGGTCCGGCTCAAGGGTGATCGTGAGCTTGCCGCTCTTGCAGGTTCTTTGGTTTCTTCTTTTTCACAGTAGTCTCCTGCGGACTCGGAGAACGATGCCCACAAAGCCCTCCAGAAAATCCAAAGCCTCGAAGGTTGACGAGGAGCTTGCTTGGTCGGTTCCCGGCCTGCACGAACCTCGCTACTCGCAGTCGCTCGAGCGTGGGCTTGCGATCCTCCGCTGTTTCACGCCCGAGCGCCCGGTGCTCGGCATCGCGGACATCGCCGACGGTCTCGGGATGAGCCGCTCCACGACGCACCGCTATGTGATCACGCTCGTCGCGCTCGGTTACCTCGAGCAGGGCACGTCGCGCAAGTATCGCCTCGGGCTGAAGGTCACCGACCTCGGCATGGCGGCGCTCAACTCGACTGGCCTGCGCGAGCATGCGCATGAGTACCTCGAGGAACTGCGCCAGCGCACCTCCTACACGGCCAGCCTCGCGGTGCTCGACGGGGCGGACATCCTGTACGTGGACCGCGTGCAGAGCTTCCGTCGCGGGCAGAGCAAAATCGATCTCGGCCTGCACCCCGGATCGCGCCTGCCGGCCTACTGCACCGCGACGGGCAAGCTGCTGCTGGCGAATCTCCCCGAGGACGAGCAGCGCGAGATCCTCGCTTCGATGAAGCTGACCAAGCGCGGCCCGAACACGATCACGAGCAAGGAGGCGCTGCGCGGAGAGCTCGATGCCGTGCTTGACGAAGAGTTCGCGGTCAACGACGAAGAGCTCGCCGTGGGGCTCTACGCGATCGCCACGCCCGTGCGCAACGACGCGCGCGAGGTCGTCGCCGCGCTCAACCTAGCCGCCGATGCCTCAATGATCTCCCTTTCCGAGCTCGTCGACGCGCTCACCCCGCACCTCATCTCCACAGCCGACCGCATCTCCGCCCGGCTGGGCTACAGACGCGACGACGAGCAAAGCTGAGGTCGCATACGTCATACAGTCATGCCCGTGCCGAAAGACAACGCTAAGTCTCACGGTGCCACGAACAAGGCTGGCCGGTGAACGAGGAGCAGAGCCTGTCCCACTCCAAGCACCCGGGCCTCTACTTCAGCCACCCGGCCTGCCTGGAACACGACCCTCGGGTGTATATGCCGGAGCATCCGGACACGCCGGAGCGCCTCGAGGCGATCGAGCGGACACTGGCTGTAGAGAACTGGCTGGGCTGGGAGCGGCGCGCAGCGCCGCCGGCGTCGGAGTCCCAGCTGGAGCTGATCCACAGCGCAAGCCACATCCAGAAGATCAAGGAACTCGCGTTGGCCGGTGGCGGCGCGATCGACCCGGACACGTTCGTCGGGGAGCCCACTTACCGCGCCGCGCTGCATGCCGCTGGCGGTGCCTGCGAGATGACTCGCGCATTGGTGGCTCGCGAGGCGAGGCTCGGTTTCTGCGAGGTTCGACCCTCCGGGCATCATGCCGAACCGGATCGCGCGATGGGCTTCTGTCTCTTCAACAACGTCGCGATCGCGGCGGAGTTCGCAATCGCGGAGCTTGGTGCCAAGCGCGTGTTCATCCTCGACTGGGATGTCCACCATGGCAACGGCACCGCCGAGGCGTTCCGCCACCGCTCCGATGTCCTGTTCGCATCGATTCACCAGTCAGGTATCTACCCCGGTACCGGCCCGATGAGCGATCTGGGGTCGGGTCCGGGAGAGGGCTACACGATCAACCTTCCCGTACCGGCCGGCTCCGAGGAGTTTCTGTGGCTGTCGCTGATCGAGCACATCGTGCTCCCCGTCGCCCAGGAGTTCGAGCCCGATCTCGTGCTGATCTCCGCCGGCTTTGACGCTCATCGCGATGACCCGCTCGCGGGCTGCCGCTTGGACGCGGCCTCCTTCGCCGAGATGGCCCGCCACGTCCGTGCCTTCACCGAAGCACCGCTGGGAGCCGTCCTCGAGGGCGGCTACGAACCCGCTGCGCTGGCAGAGTGCGTGCGGGAGACACTCAGTGCGCTCAGCGCGGATGAGCCGCCGCGATCTGTGGCGCCAGAGCCGCTGCTGACCTCGCGAGCCGCCTCCTACGTCAGCCACCACTGGCAGCTGTAGGTTACGGCGCGTAGTTTTCCACGTCGAACCGGCGGCCAATCTCGGATGCCCGATCTTGCGCTGTCCACGAGAGTTCAGCGCGTGACAAGCGCATGTCCAACAGTCCCCGAGGCCAGGCGAACTATGTCCGTCGACGCGCCGGCGGAGGCCGAGCGCGTCAGGCTGCGCGATGGCTCCTCAGTGACCGTACGCCGCGCGAGCACACTGGACGAGCCGGCGCTGCGGTCATTCCTCGAGGGACTGTGCCTGGAGGCCAAGCGCTTACGGTTCTTCAGCGCCACGGCGAACATCGCGTCCGCTGCGCACCTGGCGGCCGCCGCGGACGAGGAGCACTGTGGGCTGATCGCACATGACGAGCTGGGCCTGCTCGTCGGCCATGCCATCTACGTGACGCTCGAGGACCCGACGCGCGCGGAAGTCGCGGTCGAGGTCGCCGACCACCTGCACGGCCGCGGTCTCGGCACGATCCTGATCGAGCGCCTCGCTGCGATCGCCGAGCAGCGCGGGATCACACATTTCGTGGCCGAGGTCCTCTCCGAGAACCAGGCGATGCTGGACGTCTTTCGCGAAGGCTTCGACGCGCGCGTCGTGCGTCACGAGGGACCCGAGGAGCGAGTCGAGTTCCTCACCTCCGGCTGGCGCCTGGCGCACAAGCGTTTCGGCCCAAACACTCAAACGGAGGCATAGGCACCGATGTTTCGCAAGGTAATCGTCGGCTTTGACGGCAGCGAACGTGGATTGGACGCGCTCATGCTCGGCCAGACGCTCACGGCCCCGGAGGGGGATCTGATCGTCTGCTGCGTCCATCACCTTCAGCCGCTCTCGGCTCGTATCGACCCGACGGAGCCGACCATCGACCACACCTCCGCGCAGGAGAGCGTCGAGCGGGCCACGCGAATGTTGAAGGGCGGTCTCACCGTTACTCCGATGTTCCTCGCCGGCGAGAACGCCGCCAAGACCCTGCAGGGCGCAGCGATCTCCGAGCAGGCCGACCTGGTCGTGCTCGGCTCCTCCCATCGCGGAACGCTCGGACGCGTGTTCGTGGGTAGCGTCACCCAGGAGACGCTGCACGAAGCATTGTGTCCGGTCGCGGTCGCGCCCGTCGGCTTTCACGATCATTCCGAGAGCAACCGCCTTGCGCGTATCGCGGTCGGCCATGACACGGTCGAGCCGACGCCGGATGCGCTGACGGCAGCCGTCGGACTCTGCGAAGAGACTGGCGCCGAGTTGCTGCTCGTCGCGGTCGCGGAGGACGCCGCTGTCCCTGACCCGGCGCGGGCGACGATGCCCTACACCGAGATCACCCAGGCCCGACTGCGCGCCGCCGAGCAGAGCGTCGCCGACGCGCTATCCGTCGTGCCCGAGACCGTTTCGGCCACCAGCGAAGTTCGCGACGGTGACCCGGCGGAGGAGCTGCTCGAGGTCTCACGTGACGCAGATCTGCTGCTCCTCGGGTCTCATGGCCGCGGCAGCGTAGACCGACTGATCACGGGCAGCGTCTGCGACCGAGTAATACGCTCGGCCGCATGCGCGGTGCTCGTCGTACCGCCCAGCAAGAGCACCGACGCTCCAGCCAGTAAGCGTCTTTCTCCAACGATATCCTCCGCTCATGACTCCTGACCGCGCCCACGAACTGCTCGCACGGGAGCGGGAGCGGATCGAGCAGGCGATCGCCGAGCTCGAGGAGGAAAGCCCAGAGGAGCTCGCCGAACAGCACGAACCAGGTGACCGAGGCTCCGAGGACCTCTACCAGAAAGAGCTCGACGCGGGCCTCGCCGAGGATCTCGCTGCCCAGCTCGCCGCGCTGGAGCGCGCGGAGGCACGGCTCACGGCGGGAACCTTCGGCCTCTCCACCGAGAGCGGCAAGCCGATTCCCGACGAGCGCCTCGAGGCTCTGCCGACGGCCGAGCTGACCGTCGAGGAGCAGCAACTCCACGGGCGCGACTGATCCGCAGCCGGCTCTCGCTCTGAGCGAGGCTCTTCGCGTATGTAGGCGCTACTCGCCCTGCCCGGCCCAGTAGGTCTCTGCCTCGGCCTCCATGAGGGCCAGGCGAGCGTAGTAGTCCGGGAACTCGTTGAGGTGCGCTCGCGAGATCTTTGCGGTCACGGTCACGTCGTCATTGGTGACGTTGGTTTCGAGATCCCGCGTGCCGTGCTCGAGCTCGACGTCCATCCCCATCCGAAACTGCTCGAGGTCGAAAGGCGATGTCTCCCAGTCGATGCCGATCTGCTCACCGGCCGCACGGGCCTCCTCGGCCGTGAAGTGCCCCCTATCGCTCATGACACGGAGCCTACGCTCAACGCGGCGGCAAGGGCGCACGAGCAAGTGCGGTCTTGCTCGGTCGAAAGCGGCTCACGATCGGACAATCCTCTTACGCGTCCGTCAATCAGACAAGGCACTCCTGCGGGCCCTCAGCCGAAGAACAGCTCGGCCGTCTCGTATAGCGCGGGGTCGAGCAGCTTCGGCTCGCGAAGCGCCGTTTGCAGCGGCACCTCGACGATCTCGGTTCCTCGTAGGGCGACCATCGTGCCGAAGCGCCCGGCCGCGACGGCATCCATCGCGGCCACACCGAAGCGCGTTGCCAGCACGCGATCGAACGCGACCGGAGTGCCGCCGCGCTGCACGTGGCCGAGGATCGTGACGCGCGTCTCATAGCCCGTGCGTGCCTCGATCTCTCCCTCCAGCGTCACGCCGATCCCGCCAAGACGAGCGTGCCCAAAGTCATCCGTCTCGGCGCCCTCGCGGGTCTGCAACGTGCCTTCTAGGGGCGTTGCTCCCTCGGCCGCGACCACGATTGAGAAGCTGCGCCCCCTCTCGTGCCGGCGCTGCAGATGTGCGCACACTTCATCGACGTCAAATGGCCGCTCGGGGACGAGGATTGCATCGGCGCCGCCCGCGATCCCTGCGTGCGTGGCGATCCAGCCGGCGTGGCGACCCATCACCTCGACCACAATCACGCGGTTGTGCGACTCCGCGGTCGTGTGCAGGCGGTCGATCGCGTCGGTGACGATTTGCACGGCTGTCTGGAAACCAAACGTGTAGTCGGTGCCGTCCAGGTCGTTGTCGATTGTCTTTGGCACACCGACGACGGGGATATCCTGTTCGTGTAGGCACAGCGCGACGCCGAGCGTGTCCTCGCCGCCGATCGGGACAAGCACGTCCACGGCACGTGCCTGCATCGTCGCTCCGATCGCCGCCACCGCGTCGCGACCGTCCGCGAACGGGTTGGTGCGCGATGTGCCGAGGATCGTCCCGCCGCGCGGCAGGATGCCCGAGGTGCTTTGGAGGGTCAGATTGATCGCGTCGTCCTCCAACACACCCGCCCAGCCGTAGCGGAAGCCCACAAAGCTGTGCTCCCCGTCCGCGAGGCCGCGCCGGACCACGGCCCGGATTACGGCGTTGAGACCCGGGCAGTCACCGCCGCCGGTAAGCAATCCCACACGCGCCATCTGATTTCTCCTGTCTGCGGCTTGGACATCCAATTCTCCCTGATGCGTCGCGTAGGAACATCCGTTCTGAGGGCCGGTTGAGTTTGTGGTTTTCCCGCAGTCAATTGGCGGTGATCGGCCGATGAGCGGCACGCTGCGAACTGAAACGCTAGGTGGGTCAGCGACTGAGGAGAAGACCATGGCTTCCACCACGACAACAACAACGATCAAGGTGGCATCCCGCGACCTGCTACGGATCGCGGACCTCGACTCGGGCGAACTGACCGACCTGCTCGACCTCGCGCAAGCGATGAAGGCCGACCCAACCGGATGGCTCGACTCGCACCCCGGGGAGATTCTTGCGTGCCACTTCGCCAAGCGCTCCACGGACACCCGGGTGTCCTTCGAGGGCGCTGCCTTCAGGTTGGGGATGCTGCCCGTGATGCTAAGCCCTGACGAGTTTCAGCTCGGCCGCGGCGAGCCGATCGCCGACACCGCACGGGTGCTCTCCAGCTACGCCTCCGCGATCGTGATACGCACGTTCGCTCAAGCGGACGTGCAGGAGGTCGCCGCGGCGACGAGCGTCCCGGTGATCAATGCGCTCACCGACGAGCACCACCCATGCCAAGCGCTAGCGGACCTGCTGACCCTGCGCGAGCGCTTCGGCGCCTTGAAGGGCTTGACGCTTGCGTACGTCGGCGGGGCAAACAACGTCGCACACTCGCTGATGGAGGCCGGAGCTCTAGCGGGGATGAACATCGTCGTCGCAACACCCCACGGCTATGAGCCGGACACGGCGATCACGGTGCAGGCGCACGAAGTCGCTCATCGCAACGGCGGGAGCATCCGCGTCAGCGGCGAGATCAACGACGCGGTCGCCGGAGCGCAGGCGATCTACACCGACGTCTGGGTCTCGATCGGCCAAGACGCAGAGCGAGAGAAGCGTCTCGAGGACTTCGCGGGCTTTCAGGTGGACGATCAGCTGATGAGCAGAGCGGCCGCTGACGCGGTATTCATGCACTGCCTGCCGGCGCACCGTGGCCAGGAGGTGACGGCGGAGGTCATCGACGGCTACCGGTCGATCGTGTTCGCGCAGGCGGAGAACCGTCTGGCAACCGAGCAGGCGGTCATCCAGACACTACTCGTCGACCGCCGCCGCACCGCGAACGGGAGAGCCTGAGATGTTCAGCAAGGTGATCGTAGGCTTCGATGGCAGCGAGCAGGCTCGTGATGCGCTGATGTTGGGCGCAACCCTCGCCGATCGTGACGGCGAGCTGGTCGTGTGCTGTGTGCATCGCCTGAAGGCGCTCTCTGCCCGAATCGACCCGGCCGCACCCCAACTCGACCGGGCAGAGGCCGAGCGATGCCTAGAGGAGGCTTCGTGCTTGCTCAATCGCCGGATGACCCTCACGGGACTGCCGGTCGCCGGAGTCGGAGCGGCAATCGCGCTGCAGCGCGTAGCCGAAGAGCAGCACGCGGACCTGCTGGTGCTGGGCTCCTCTCATCGGGGAGCGGTCGGCCGCGTGCTGATCGGGAGCGTGACCGAGGAGACGCTGCACGGAGCGCCGTGCCCGGTCGCGGTGGCGCCCGTCGGATGGAGTCGGTCGCTGAAGGATCCACGTCTGGTCGAGATCGCGGTCGCCTACGACGATCGCGCGCAGGCCGGCGCCGCACTGCGTTTGGCCGGTGCGCTCGCCGCGGAGCGGGACGCCCACCTGCAAGTAGTCGCGATCGCCAATACGGCGACTCCCTTCGTCTTGGGCCCGGCGGCCGGTATGGCCTATCTCGCGACGATCGAGAATCGCGTGAAGATGACCGAAGAAGCCGTTGCCGCGGCGATCGCGTCGCTGCCGGACGACGTAGAGGCCTCGAGTGAAGTTCGCAGAGGCCTGCCTGCAGAGGAGATCCTGCGCAGCTCGCACCGGGTCGACCTGCTCGTGCTCGGATCTCACGCGCGCGGTCCGCTGGGTCGCGTGATGCTGGGCAGTGTCAGCGATGCGGTCGTGCGCGCCGCCGCGTGCCCCGTGCTCGTCGTCCCATCCGCCGCGGTTGCCGAGGATCTCGCGCGGCACACGAGCAATACGCTCGCCGGTGCTTGAGTCACATGCCCGGAGGCCAGCCGTGTCGATGATCGAAGTCGAGGGAGTCAGCAAGCGGTTCGGGTCCACACAGGCCCTCGCCGACTTCGACCTCGTCGCCGAGGAGGGCAAGGTGCTCGCGCTGCTCGGCCCGAACGGCGCGGGCAAGACGACGCTCGTGCGCATCCTGGCGACGCTGTTGAGACCGGACAGCGGACGCGCCACGGTGGCCGGCTGCGACGTGGTCGCGGACGCCGCGAGATTGCGCCCGCTGATCGGCCTCACCGGACAGTTCGCCGCCGTTGACGAGCTGCTCACCGGACGAGAGAACCTCGAGCTCGTCGGGCTCTTCTACCAACTGAGCAAGGTCGAGCGTCGCCGCCGCGCTCAGGACGTGCTCGAGCGCTTCACGTTGACCGATGCGGCCGATCAGCTCGTCAAGACCTACTCGGGCGGGATGCGCCGCCGCCTCGACGTCGGCGCCAGCCTGATTGGCCGTCCGCGGGTGCTGTTCCTCGACGAGCCGACCACCGGCCTGGACCCCCGTACCCGCAACGATGTCTGGAGCTTCGTCGAGGAGCTCGTCGCCGGCGGCACGACCGTATTGCTGACGACCCAGTATATGGAGGAGGCCGAGCACCTCGCGCACCGCATCGTCGTGATGGATTCGGGCAGGGAGGTTGCGCAGGGGACCGCCGTCGAGCTCAAGGACCGCCTCGGCGGTGACGTGCTCGAGGCGCGCGTGTCGAGCGCGTCAGACCTCGATCGAGCGGCAGCGCTGATCGCGGAACTGGGGCAGGGCGTCCCCCGCGTCGATGGCGATCAGCGCACCGTGAGCGTGCCCACCAAGGGCGCCACACAGGTGCTGATCGCGGCCGGGCAACGCCTGCAAGGAGACGGCATCGCGCTCGAGGACCTCGGCATCCGCCACCCATCGCTTGATGACGTGTTCCTGTCGCTCACCGGCAACACGGCCCCGATTGACGCCAACGATGCGCACCGAAATGGACGCTTGCCCGACGTGTCTGCAGTTGCGTTGACGCAGCAGACGCAGCAGCCGGATACCAGCCGCAGGACGCGACACGTGCCGCGGCCGACGGCGGGGGCCGCGCGCGATACCGGCGGTGTCGCCAGGCGCAATCTCCTGCGCATCCTTCGCAATCCCCGCCTGTTGGTGTTCTCCGCGGTGCAGCCGGCGATGCTGCTCGTGCTGTTCCGCTACGTGCTGGGCGGCGCGATCCACATTCCAGGAGGGAGCTATGTCGACTACATCGTCCCCGCCGTGTTCATCGAGGCGGTGATGATCGGCGGCATGGCGACGGCGATCGGGCTGGCCGACGATTTGGGCAGCGGCATCATCGATCGCTTCCGCAGCCTGCCGATGGCCCGCTCCGCGGTCCTCGCCGGCCGTACGCTCGCCGACCTCAGCCGCAGCGTGTTCGCGCTGGCGCTGATGGTCGTCCTGGGGTTACTGGTGGGATTCAGCTTCCACGCCGACGCCGGCGGGATCATTGCCGGGCTGGCGCTGGTGCTCGTTTTCGGTTACTGCTTCTCCTGGGTCTACGCGACCATCGGCCTGCTCACAAAGGATCCAGAAACCGCCCAGGTCGCCGGCATCCTGCCGTTCTTCGTCCTCGTGTTCGCCAGCTCGGCGATCGTCCCCGTCGCCACGATGCCCGGCTGGCTTCAGCCCTTCGCGCGCCACCAGCCGGTGAGCATCACGATCAACGCCGTGCGCGCGCTACTGCAGGGCGAACCAACGCACCACTGGGTATGGCAGTCACTCGCCTGGTCAGCCGGCATTCTCCTCGTGTTCTTCACGATCGCCGTGCATCTGTACCGCAACGTCACCGCCTGAAAGGCTGCGCTCTCATCTTCGGGGTATGGTCCCGGGATGGACACCCGGTTGGAGCCCCGACCGCGGTGAGCCGGGGCGCGCACCCTAAAGACGGCCGGCTGAGCACGGCGGATGTGACGGCCTCCACGGTCGCCAACATCGGGCCGGGGATCGACTTCTACTTCGCCTTCGGGGTGATCGCCGTCACCGCCGGCGTCGCCGCCCCGTTGACGATCCTCGCCGCGGGCGTGGCCGTCGTCCTGCTCGCCTTCACGGTGGCCGAGTTCACGAAGGCGGAGCCCTCGGCGGGTAGCTTCATCACCTACGTCGAGACCTCCTTGGGAGCGAGGGCCGGTGTTGTCACGGCCCTGCTGGTGGCGGTCGGATACACGGTGGCGATCGCGGGCGTGTTCACCATGTCTGGCGGCATGGTGGCGTTAACGCTCGCCCACTACACATCGTGGCACCCAGCCTGGGAGCCACTGACGCTCGTCCTGACCGTCGGCGCGATCTGGCTCACGGTGCGCGGTGTCAGGCTTTCGACGACAGCGGTGGGCGTGGCCGTCCTCGTGCAGGTGGCGATCATGCTCATGGTCTGTGTCGTTGTCCTGATCGACCAGCGTGCCCATCTCTCCGGTGTGCCGTTTTCCTGGGCGCACCTCACCGGTGGCCTTGCCGGCCTGTCCGCGGGCTTCCCACTCGCCCTTTACATGTTCATTGGCTGGGAGAACGGGCCGGCCCTAGCCGAGGAGTGCCGCAACCCCAGACGCACCATCCCCAGAGCCCTCTACCTGTCGATCGCGATTGGCGGCGCTCTCTTCGTCTTCTTCGCCTATGCCACCGTCACCGGCTTCCATTACAACGTCTCTTCCATCGGCCGCTCGTCAGTCCCGTTCCTGACCTTGGCTGACCACTACCTCGGCGCAGCGGCCATCTTGGCATGGGTTGCGGGAACCGTCTCCGTGCTCGCCACCCTGATCGCCGGCGCCAACTCCCAAGCGCGGATGCTCTTCGATGGCGGCCGATCCGGGCTGCTCCCGGCGCGACTCGGTCGCGTCCGCCCTCCGGGGAGCACCCCCGTCAATGCGCTGCTGTGCATGGCCGGCGTGGGACTGGGGATCATCGGGGTGTGGTGGGCGCTCCACCTCATTGGCGTGGACACCGGCTCCACGGACCCGGTCGGCCTCTATGCCGAGTGCTCGACGATGGGCACGATCGTGATCCTGTTCGTCTACTTCCTGACGACACTCTCCCTCCCGGTCTTCATGTGGCGCCGCCACCGCCATACATTCTCAGCCCTCCGGCACCTCGCGATCCCCCTCATGGGGGCCCTGACACTCATCGTCCCGTTCATTGAGCTGTGCAAGCCGGGGCAGCCCGCGCCCTACAGCGAGTTCCCCTACGTCGCACTGGCAATTGTGGCGGTGGCCACCGTGACCGCGTGCCTCACCGTGCACCGCCATCCCTCCACCGGCTCCGGCGAGGGAACGACATTCCCCGAGCCCTGAAGTGAACGCCAAGAACCCCAGCGTGAGATCGATGCGCTGGCGGGGTTCGTGAGAGGCTCAGATCGGCACAGCGCTTCGCGTTCCGAGGCCGAGCGCCACCGCGTGCTCGTGCAACTCCTCGCGGGCGTCGGGGTGCGCGGTGTGCTCGATGATCAGCTCGGCCTGCGCTCGCCGGCTGCGTCCGAAGATGTTCGCACAGCCCTGCTCGGTGATCACCGCTGAGTGTTGAAAGGAGGTCACCGGGTCGGTGAGCCGGGGCACGATCGTCGAGGTGTTGCTGGGCTCGTGCCAGGAGCGCAGCGCGATGATGGCGTGACCTCCGGGTGAGTGCAGGGCGCCCTCGACGAAGTCGGGCTGGCCGCCGAAGCCCGAGTACAGACGGCCGTTGATGTGGCTGGCTCCAGCCTGATCTGAGAGGTCGACCTGTAGAGCGGTGTTGATAGAGACCATCCCCGTCTGCGCGGCGATTCGCGACGGGTCGTTGGTGGTCTCCGTACGGGTCATCCTCAGCCTCGGGTTCTGATCGACCCACTCATACAGCTCGGGCGAGCCGAATAGAAACGAGCACACGATCGGAGCGCTCGAGCGCAGCGCCCAGCGGCGCTCAAGCTCCATCACGCCATCGCTGATCATCTCCGAGAAGATCGCCAGCTCGCGCTTGTCCCATAGCGCGCGCAGCGTCGCGTCGGGGATCTGGCCGATGCCGAGCTGCAGTGTGGACCCGTCCTGCACGAGGCTCGCGACGAGCTCGGCGATCTGCGCGGCGTGCTCGTGGACCGGATGGGCGGCGGGGGACGGGAGGTCTTCCTCGACCTCAATCGCGAGGTCGATCTGATCTTCGTTGAGCTCGCTGTCGCCGAGCGTGTAGGGCATGCGCGGGTTGAGCTGTGCGATTACCAGGCCGCCGCGCGCGCGGACCGCTTCGATCGCGGCCGGGAGGATGTTCACCTCGATCCCGAGGGAGACTTTTCCCGCGCGCGGGGTCGAGGCGTGCAGCAGCACGACGTCGGGCGGGCGCATCGTCGCGAACAGCCGCGGGACGAGCGACAGGCGCATCGGCAGGTAGTCGAGCCGCTCGCCGGCGTCCCGCATCCCGGGCCCGACGAATGGCGTCTCGACGATCACGCCCTCGCGCGCGGGCAGCGGCGCCTGCGCGGCGAGCATGAACAGCCGGTAGCGCTCCACAGACTGATCGAGCGCGTCGAGCAACGCCCGCGGCGTTGCAAGGTTGCCGCTGGCGACGATCCTCGGCTCCAGTGCCGGCAGCGCGGCGAGGGTCTCCTTCAGCTGCTGCTCGGAGATCACTCGCATCGATCTACACCGCCGCCGACACGGGCGCCATCACCTTGGCCGCGAGGTCGACGAGCCGCGAGGAGTAACCCCACTCGTTGTCATACCAGGCGACGACCTTGACCTGAGTGCCGTTCATGACGCTCGTCAGATCGGAGTCGAAGATCGAGGAGAAGGGAGACTTGACGATGTCGCTGGAGACGATCGGGTCCTCGCTGTAGGAGAGGATGCCTTGTAGCGGGCCGTGCTCAGCGGCGTCTCCGAACGCGGCGTTAATCTCCTTGGCGCTCGTGGCTCGTTCGGCCTCGACGGTGAGGTCGACGATCGAGCCGGTCGGGGTCGGCACGCGGATCGCGATCCCGCCGAGGCGTCCGTCGAGCTCGGGGATCACGAGGCCGAGCGCCTTCGCAGCGCCGGTCGAGGTCGGCACAAGGTTCAGTGCGGCGGCGCGGGCACGTCGCAGGTCCTTGTGTGGTCCGTCGAGCAGGTTCTGATCCGCTGTGTAGGCGTGGATTGTGCTCATCTGACCGTGGCGGATGCCAACCGTCTCGTGGAGCACCTTGGCAACGGGCGCCAGGCAGTTGGTCGTGCACGAAGCGTTTGAGATGATGTGATGGCGGTCTGGGTCATAGACCTCCTCGAAGTTCACGCCGATCACCACGGTCGCGTCGAGCGGCTCTGATCCCTTGCCGGGCGCGGAGACGATCACCTTGCGGGCGCCTGCCTCCAGATGCTCCGCGGCTGCCGCGCGCGTGCGATAGCGGCCGGTGGACTCGATCACCACATCCACTCCGAGCTCGCGCCACGGGAGCTTGGAGACCTCGGGCTCTGCGAGCGCCTGGATCGGACGGCCGGCTACGAACAGGTCCCCGGAGGTGGACTCAACGGCGCCGGGAAACGCTCCGTAAACGGAGTCATGACGCAGCAGGTGCGCCAGCGTGGCAGCGTCGGTGAGATCGTTGATCGCGACGATCTCCAGGGCGGCTTCCTGCTCGTGCGCGATCCGCAGCACGCTGCGTCCGACGCGGCCGAAGCCGTTGATGGCAACTCGAATGGGCATCTGGCGTCCTCCTGCTCGTATCTCGGTGGTAATGCCCCGGGTTCAGGGTGCAGTACGGCACGCTACGCCCGCCCGCCCGCCGTGTCATGAGTGATCAGTCCCCTGCTCACTGGTGAGAACTACGGAGCGCGATCAGTGGGGAATGCGGTGGTAGAGGGCCCTCTCGCCAGCTTGACTTCTCTGCATACGAAAGCAGGCGGCAACCCGAGGAGCGAGCACACGATGAGCATCGCCACCGACATCGATACCCGAACCAGCGTTGATGCCGTACGCCCGTTTGGGCAGCTGGGGCGTGAGGACACCATGTACGCGGGTGGCAAGGGAGCAAACCTCGGCGAGCTCACTTCCGCGGGACTGCCGGTGCCCGACGGCTTCGTCGTCGGCGCCCCGGCATACGCAGCGTTCCTCATGCAGACCGGGCTGCGCGAGCGCTTGGCGCAGCTGCTCGACGCCATTGATGTGGAGGACACCACCGCACTGCAGGCCGCTAGCGCAGCCGCACGAGAGATGGTTGATCAGACCCCGTTGCCGGAGCCGCTCGCGCACGAGATCAGCTTCGCCTACGAGCAGCTAGCCCGTGAAGATCCCCAGACGCCGGTCGCTGTGCGCTCCTCCGCCACTGCCGAGGACACCGCCGCCACTTCCTTCGCGGGGATGAACGAGACCTTCCTGAACATCCGCGGCTCAGGCGCGGTCATCGACGCCGTGCGTCGCTGCTGGTGCTCGCTGTTCGGCGCGCGCACGATCTACTACCGGGGCGTCAACGGCTTCGCACAGGCTGACATGGACATCGCCGTCGTCGTGCAGCGTCAGGTCGACTCAACGCGCGCTGGCGTGATGTTCACCGTCAACCCGGCCACCGGCGAGCGCGACGAGCTCGTGATCGAGGGCTCCTTCGGCCTCGGTGAGGCGGTCGTCTCTGGCTCGGTCTCGCCCGACCGCTACGTCGTGGACAAGGCGACGCTGGCGATCCGCCGCCGCGAGGTTCACCACAAGGACCTCGTGATCGAGTACGCGCCCGAGGGCGGCACGTGCCAGCGCGCCCTCTCCGAGGAGGAAGCGCTGCGCCCGGTGCTGAGCGACGAGGAGGTCGTCGCGGTCGCCGAGCTCGGCCGGCGCATCGAGGAGCACTACAACTTCCCGCAGGACACCGAGTGGGCGTTCGATCCCGACGGCGCGCTGTGGATGCTGCAGAGTCGTCCGATTACGACCCTTCACGACGTGGCCCCCGCGGAGGCTACGACGGCGACACAGGCAGAGCCTCAGGCGGTGTTGCTGCACGGGCTGGGCGGTGCGCCAGGCAGCGCCAGCGGCGCTGCGCGCGTGCTGGTCTCGCTCGCGGACGCGGTGAGCCTGAACGACGGTGACGTGCTGGTGACGCACATGACATCACCGGACTGGCTGCCTCTGCTGCGCCGCGCGGGCGCGATCGTCACCGACTCCGGCGGCATGACGTGCCATGCGGCGATCGTCTCGCGTGAGCTGGGCATCCCCTGCGTAGTTGGGACCGGAGAGGGCACCAGCAAGCTGCGCGATGGCGAGATCGTGACCGTCGATGCCACACGCGGCGTCGTTTTGGAGGGTGCCCGTCCAGCCGCTGACGTCAGCGAGCCGCGCGGGGACGCGTCCCCTGCCGGACAGACTGGTGCAACGAGGGGCGTCGCCCTCGTGACCGCGACGCAGATTCTCGTGAACCTCTCAGAGCCCTCGCAGGTCGAGCGCGTCAAGGATCTGCCGGTCGACGGGGTGGGGCTGCTGCGCGCTGAGATGATGGTGCTCGAGGCGCTGGCGGGCGATCATCCCCGCACTCTGCTCGAGGAGGGACGTGAGGAGGAGTTCATCGCACGGATGGCAGCGGGCCTCACCACGTTCGCTGCTGGGTTCGCGCCGCGGCCGGTGACCTACCGCACGATCGATTTCCGCACGAACGAGTTCTCAGGGCTGCGCGGCGGCGAGCGCTTCGAGCCGCACGAGTCAAACCCGATGATCGGCTACCGCGGCGCGCTGCGCTACACGCGCGAGCCCGACGTGTTCCGCCTCGAGCTCGCCGCGCTCAGCCGCGTGTGGGACGCGGGCCTGCACAATCTGCACGTGATGCTCCCGTTCGTGCGCACCGCGCGCGAGCTGCGGCGCTGCCGCGAGCTGATCGCCGAGTCGGGCCTGCTCGATCGACCGGGATTCGAGTTGTGGGTGATGGCTGAGGTGCCCTCGGTCCTGTTCAACTTGCAGGAGTACGCCGCGCTCGGTGTTGCGGGCATCTCGATCGGCTCGAACGACCTCACCCAGCTGCTGCTGGGAGCAGACCGTGATAACGAGGTGCTGGCCGAGACCTTCGACGAGCGCGACCCGGCCGTGACCGCCTATCTGCGCGAGCTGATCCCCCGCGCCCGCGAGCTCGGGTTGCGTACCTCGATCTGCGGACAGGCCCCTTCGGTTCATCCTGAGTACGCCGATCTGCTGGTGCGCGCCGGGATCGACGCGATCTCGGTGAGCGTTGACGTGATCGACCGAACTCGAGGGCTCGTGGCGGCCGCGGAGCAGCGTGTGCTGCTCGACGCCGCGCGCGATGGCGGCTAGCGATGTTCGAGGTTCGCATTCACGGCCGTGGCGGGCAGGGCGTTGTGACGGCGGCGGAGATGCTGTCGCTGGCTGCATTCGACGAGGGCCGCTACGCGCAGGCGTTCCCAAGCTTTGGGTCCGAGCGCATGGGCGCGCCGGTGGTCGCGTTCTGCCGCATCGACGACCACGAGATCCGCACGCGCGAGCCCGTGATGGAGCCCGATGCGCTGATCGTTCAGGACCCGACGCTGCTGCACCAGGTGGACGTGTTCGGGGGCTGTAAGCCCGGCGGCTTCATCCTGATCAACTCCGCCAAGAGCTTTGACGAGCTCGGTCTCGGCGAGTTCGTGAAGGGCTTTCACCACGAGCGGCTGCTTACGGTGCCCGCGTCCGAGATCGCGCGTGAGCACACCGGACGGGCCGTCGCGAACGCGGCGCTGCTCGGCGGCTTCGCGGCGCTGGCCGGCGTGATCTCGCCCGATGCCGTGCAGCGCGCGATCCGCGAGCGCTTCGCCGGCGCAGTGGCAGATGGCAACGTCGCGGCCGCGAAGGCCGCGCACACCTGGGTCACGGACGAGATGCGGGAGCTGAGCGGTGCCACGCCAGCTTGAGGGCTCGCGAGCGGTGGCCGAGGCGGTTGCGCTGTGCCGCCCAGAGGTGATCTGCGCGTACCCGATCTCGCCGCAGACGCACATCGTCGAGAACCTCTCGCAGCTGGTGAAGGCCGGCGAGCTCGCGCCGTGCGAGTTCGTCAACGTCGAGTCCGAGTTCGCCGCGATGTCGGCGTCGATCGGCGCGTCGGCCACCGGCGCGCGCGCCTACACCGCCACAGCCAGTCAGGGCCTCTTGTACATGGCCGAGGCGCTCTACAACGCCTCGGGTCTCGGGCTGCCGATCGTGATGACGGTCGCCAACCGCGCGATCGGCGCGCCGATCAACATCTGGAACGACCACTCGGACTCGATGTCCCAGCGCGACTCGGGCTGGATCCAGCTGTACGCGGAGACCAACCAGGAGGCGCTCGACCTGCACATCCAGGCTTTCCGCCTCGCCGAGGAGCTCTCCACGCCGGTGATGGTCTGCATGGACGGCTTCATCCTCACGCACGCCGTCGAGCGCGTCGAGATGCCCACGCAGAAGCAGGTGGACGCGTTCCTGCCGCCGTTCCAGCCGCGGCAGGTGCTCGACCCGGACGAGCCGATCACGATCGGCGCGATGGTCGGGCCCGAGGCGTTCATGGAGGTCAAGTACCTCGCACACGCCAAGCAGATGCAGGCGCTCGAGCTGATCCCCGAGATCGCCGCCGACTTCAAGCGCGCGTTCGGACGAGACTCCGGCGGCTTGATCCGCGGCTACCGAACCGAGGACGCCGAGACGATCGTCGTCGCGCTCGGGTCGGTGCTCGGCACGATCAAGGACACCGTCGACGAGCTGCGCGAGCAGGGCGTGAGCATCGGTGTCGTCGGGATCACCTCCTTCCGGCCGTTTCCGCTCGACGCCGTGCGCGCGGCGCTCGCGGGGGCCCAGCGCGTGCTCGTGCTCGAGAAGGCGCTCGCGGTCGGCATCGGCGGGATCGTCTCCGCCAACATACGCATGGCGCTCACCGGTCTGCGGCTGCACGGCTACACCGTGATCGCCGGCCTCGGCGGACGGCCGATCACCAAAGCCTCGCTGCACGCGCTGTTCACAGACGCGGCCGCCGATCGCCTGCAGCCGCTGACGTTCCTCGACCTCGACTGGGAGCTCGTGAACCGCGAGGTCGAGCGTATGGCCGGTTCGCGCTCCTCCGGCCCCCACGCGGAGAACATGCTGCGCGACCTCGGAGCCGTCGCGGCGGGGCCGGTGTGAGATGAAGGCGCCGGCAATCCGCTTCTACCAGACGGGCAGCTTCGCGGTCGGAAACCGGCTGCTCGACCCCGAGCAGCGCTCCGTGCAGGCGGGCGAGCAGCGCACCAACTCGATCACCTGCGGGCACCGCGCCTGCCAGGGCTGCGGCGAGGCGCTCGGTGCGCGCTACGCGCTCGACGCCGCGATGCGCGCCACAAACGGGCAGATGATCGCCGCCAACGCGACCGGCTGCCTGGAGGTGTTCTCCACGCCCTACCCCGAGAGCTCGTGGCGGATCCCGTGGATCCACTCGCTGTTCGCCAACGCACCGTCGGTGTCCACCGGCATCGCCGCGGCGTTGCGCGCGAAAGGCCGCGAGGACGTTCGTGTCGTCGGGCAGGGCGGCGACGGCGGCACGGTCGATATCGGGATGGCGTGCCTGTCCGGGATGTTCGAGCGAAACGACGACGTGCTGTACATCTGCTACGACAACGAGGCGTACATGAACACCGGCGTGCAGCGCTCCGGCTCCACGCCACCTGCCGCGCGCACGGCCACCACGCAGGCGGTAGGACCCGAACCGGGCAACGTGTTCGGCCAGGGCAAGAGCGCGCCGCTGATCGCGATGGCGCACGAGATCCCTTATGTCGCGACTGCCACCGTCGCCGAGCTGCGCGATCTCGAGGCCAAGGTCCAGACCGCGATGGAGATCCGCGGCGCGCGCTACCTGCACGTCTTCGTCCCCTGCCCGCTCGGTTGGGGAAGCGCGTCGAAGGACACGATCCGGATCGCGCGCCTGGCGAAGGAGTCGGGCATCTTCCCCGTGTTCGAGGCGCGCGACGGCGAGGTCACCGACGTCTCCAAGATTCGCCGACAGGTGCCCGTCGAGGACTACTTGCGCCCACAGCAGCGCTTCGCGCACCTGTTCAAGCCCGAGCCCCACGCTGAGGTGATCGCGCGCATCCAGGCCGGCGCCGACCGCAACATCCGCCGCTTCGGGCTGCTCGGCGACGGCACTCCCGCACAGATCCTCTCCGCTGCCGCGACCGAGACCAGGCAAGGCTGATGGACAAGCCCTTCGCGATCACCTTGGACGTCGGCTCGAGCCTCGCGAACAAGACGGGCTCGTGGCGCGAGGAGCGCCCGGTGTACGTGCACCGAATGCCGCCGTGCAACCACGGCTGTCCCGCCGGCGAGAACATCCAACAGTGGCTCTACCACGCGGAGTCCGGCGACTACGAGGCAGCGTGGCGCGAGCTCGTCAAGGACAACCCGCTGCCCGCCGTGATGGGGCGTGTTTGCTACCACCCGTGCGAGACTGCCTGCAACCGCGCGCAGGTGGACGACGCCGTCGGCATCCACGGCGTCGAGCGCTTCCTCGGCGACGAGGCGATCCGCCAGGGTTGGCAGCTGACGGTGGATGCCGCACCGACGGGCAAGCGCGTGCTCGTCGTCGGCGCCGGCCCGTCCGGACTCTCCGCCGCATACCACCTCGCGCGTCGCGGCCACGAGGTCACGATTCGCGACGCCGGGCCGCTGGCAGGCGGCATGATGCGCTTCGGCATCCCTCAATACCGCCTGCCACGCGACATCCTCGACGCCGAGGTGCAGCGGATCCTCGACCTCGGCGTCACGCTCGAACTGGACTCCAAGGTCACGAACGTCGTGGAGACGATGCGTGACGGTGGCTTCGACGCGGCGTTTCTGGCCGTCGGAGCGCACATCGGCAAGCGCGCATACATCCCCGCCGGGGAGGCCGCGCACATCCTCGATGCCGTCACGCTGCTGGCAAGCATGGAGGGGCAGGAGCGCCCATTGCTCGGCCGGCGCGTGGTCGTCTACGGCGGCGGAAACACCGCGATGGATGCCGCACGCACCGTCAAGCGCCTGGGCGCAAATGAGGCGATCGTCGTCTACCGGCGCACGCGCGAGCGGATGCCCGCACATGACTTCGAGGTCGAGGAGGCACTCGATGAGGGCGTGATGATGAAGTGGCTTTCCACCATCAAGCAGGCCGATGAGGGCAAGCTGGTGCTGGAGAAGATGGAGCTCGACGAGACCGGCTTCCCCCAGCCCACCGGCGAGACAGAGGAGCTGCAGGCAGACTCGCTCGTGCTCGCTCTAGGCCAGGAAGCCGACCTCTCGCTGCTCGATGGTGTGCCGGGTCTTGAGATCGAGGACGGCGTTGTGCGGGTCGATCAGCGGATGATGACCGGCCACGAGGGCATCTTCGCGGGTGGGGATATGGTGCCCGCCGAGCGCACCGTCACCGTCGGCGTCGGCCACGGCAAGCAGGCCGCGCGCAACATCGACGCGTGGCTGCGCTCAGCCGAGTTCGTGCACCCGCCCGAGCCAGAGCTCGCGGGCTTCGATCTGCTCAACACCTGGTACTACACCGATGCACCCAAGACCGTCGCGCCCCAGCTCGACACGATCCGCCGGCAGTCGAACTTCGAGGAGGTCACGCAGGGGCTCGACGAGAGCAACGCGCTGTTCGAGGCGCGCCGCTGCCTGAGTTGCGGCAACTGCTTCGGCTGTGACAATTGCTATGGCGTGTGCCCCGACAACGCGGTGCTGAAGGTCGACGAGGCCGACGGCTACGCCTTCGACCTCGACTACTGCAAGGGCTGCGGGATTTGTGTTGAAGAGTGCCCGTGCGGAGCGATCGAAATGGTTCCCGAGGCCAGCTGAGAGAGAAACACCCCTCAGGGCCCATCTTGCGCACAACTAGCCGGACAAGCGGTCTGGACGCATCACCGACGTCCCATAACGACGGCGGGATATCCGTAGTTGACCGCAGCCATATCGCGGGGATGCTCGGTTGGCGTGGTTCCCAGGCGAACATAACCTGCATATATGACGAGCCCACAAGCAAGCAATTCAAGCGTCGAGGAGAGCGGTGGCGCTCCGCAGCCTGGTGATTGGATCGAGGTTGACGCCAGCGAAGGCTCCGCGAGGCGTGGCGAAATCCTCGAGACTCTCGGCGAGGGTAAGCACACACACTTTCGCGTCAGATGGGACGAGGAGCACGTGGGGCTGTTCTACCCCGCCGACCGCGGATTCATCGTTCGCAGCAAGGCGACTCGGCCACGCGCCGAGTGATGATCCGCTCAGCCTGAGTGCTCAGGAGGACCACTTCCCCTTGCCGTAGCGGGCGAGCTCCAGGCGCGCGATGACGCCGCGGTGCACCTCGTCGGGGCCGTCGGCGAGTCGCAGGGAGCGAGCGGCGGTCCAGGCGCCGGCGAGCGGCAGGTCGTTCGACAGCCCGGCGCCGCCGTGCAGCTGCATTGCCATATCGATCACCGCCTGGGCCATGTTCGGCACCCCGACCTTGATCTGCGAGGACGCGCCGATCGCCTCGGGCGCCTGCCTGTCCACCAGCCAGGCTGTGTGCAGGACATGCAAGCGCGCCTGGTCGATCGCGATCCGTGCGTCGGCGATCCGCTCGCGGTTGCCGCCGAGGTTGGCCAGCGGCTTGCCGAACGCGACCCGGTCGGTGGCACGACGGCAGGCGAGCTCCAGCGCCAGCTCGGCGAGGCCGATCAGTCGCATGCAGTGGTGGATGCGCCCGGGCCCCAGGCGGGCCTGGGCGATCGCGAACGCCTGGCCGGGTCCGCCGATGATGGCGCTCGCGGGTAGGCGCACGTCAGTGAAGGACATCTCGCCGTGCCCAGCGGGCGCATCGAGGAACCCCATTGTGTGAAGCATCCGCTCGACCTTCACGCCGGGGGTGTCCAGCGGCACGAGCACCATCGAGTGCTGGTGGTAGCGGTCGGCGTCCGGGTCAGTCAGGCCCATGAAGATGAGTGCCTTGCAGTTGGGGTGCCCGACGCCGGTGCTCCACCACTTGCGCCCGTTGAGCACGACCTCATCGCGATCGAGCACGGCGGTGGCCTGCATGTTTGTCGCGTCGGAGGACGCCACGTCGGGCTCGGTCATGCAAAAGGCAGAGCGGATGCTCCCGTCCAGCAAGGGCTCGAGCCAGCGCTCGCGCTGCTCAGGGGAGCCAAAGTGCAGCAGCACCTCCATATTGCCGGTGTCCGGCGCGTTGCAGTTGCACACCTCCGGCGTGATCAGCGAGCGGCCCATGCGCTCGGCGAGCGACGCGTACTCGACGTTGGAGAGGCCGGCGCCGTAGCGCTGATCGGGGAGGAACAGGTTCCACAGGCCTTCCTGCTTGGCCTTCGCCTTGAGCTCGTCGATCACTCCCAGCACGACCCACGGGTCGCTGCGCGAGAGCAGCTCGCGGTGATAAGGCTCCTCACGCGGAGCTATCTCAGTCTCCTGAAAGGCGATCAGGTGCGCCAGCAGCTCCTGCGTGCGATGGGAGTGCTCGAAATCCATTGCGCTCAGGACACCGCTCTGGAGGCCTTCGTGCGTCGTGTGCGCCTTGCCGCCGCGACGAGCTCGCGCATGGACTGTTCGATCCCGTCACAAAGCACGTCGATGTCGCGCGCTCTGTCGTAGTCGCCGGTCACACCGAACCGGAGCCCGCCAGCGTAGGAGAAGATGGCAACTCCGACGCGGACGTGCCCCCCGAGCGGAACGTAGGGGAAGCATTCAATCATTCGGCACCCGCTCGCGTACAGTGGGCGTTGAGGGCCGGGAACGTTGGTCGTCACAGTGTTGACGCTGCGCTGCGGCATTCGCGTAGCCGCGCGCAGCCCAAGCGCGAGCAGCATCGCGGGCGCAAAACCGCTGAGACCCACGAGGACGTCACCCGCGACGGCTTCGCCGGAGTGCTTGAGGTACTCCATCTGCGCCCGCATCGCCGCGAGCCGCTCCAGCGGATCCTCGATCCCCACGGGCAGGTTGGCGAAGATCGCCGATACACGGTTGTTGTACTCGCCATGCTCGCCATCGGAGCGCACGGACACCGGTACGAGCGTTCTCACGTCGCGCTGTGTGGACTCCTCACGCCCGGCAAGCAGCGTGCGGAAGCCACCCGCGATAACGGTCAGCACGACGTCGTTGACGGTGCCACCGAACGCGTCACGGACGCGCTTGACGTCTGAAAGCTGAGCGCGAGCCCAAGCCCAGCGGCGGTGGGGGCCGATCGGTCCGTTGAGTGACGAGCGCGGTGGTGGGGGGACGACGCCAGTCATGGACCACAGTCCGCGAGCGGTCGCGGCGGCGGTCCTCGCCACACGGCCCGGCGAGCGCACCGCGTACCGCACCGAGCGCAGCTGCTCATACGGACTGACCGCTCGCTCGGCGAGCGCCTGGATGGCCAGCTCCGCCCCTAATGGCTGGCGCTCCGGATGCCAATCCTCCGGGGCAGGGAGCTTGGGATCGCGCTCGGTGTCGAGGATCACAGCAAGGAGCTCCGCCCCTGAGACACCGTCGACCATGCAGTGATGCATCTTGGCGATGAGCGCCCACCGTCCCTCGCTGAGTCCGTCGACGATCCACATCTCCCACAACGGCTTGCCACGGTCGAGCTGCTGAGACATGACGCGCCCGACGAGGCTGCGCAACTCCCCATCGCCGCCCGGCGGCGGGAGCGCGGTGCGGCGTAGGTGATAGCCCAGGTTGAAGTGTGGATCGTCCACCCACACCGGCCGGCCGAGCGCGACCGGCACGAAATGGACCCTCTGGCGGTAGCGCGGGACGCTCGGCAGGTGCGCCCAGACCATCCGCGAGAGCGCCTCGTACCCGGGCGAGGGCCCCTCGAGGACCGCCACCGCGCCGATGTGCATGTGGCTGACTGCGTCCTCGAGATGCAGGAACGAGGCGTCCTGGGGGCTCAGTCGCTGCACTATTCTCTTCGAGCCAAGCTGAGCAGCGAATGGCCGGTCATCGTTGCGGGCTGCTCGATGTCGAGCAGGGCGAGCACGGTCGGCGCGACATCGGCCAGGGTGCCCTCGCCGGCCAGATCCGCACCGGCTGCGGTCAGGATCAGCGGCACCGGGTTCAGCGAGTGGGCGGTGTTGGGGCTCCCGTTCGCGGCGAGCATGTCCTCGGCGTTGCCGTGATCGGCCGTGATCACGCACACCCCGCCCTGCCGGTTGACCTCCTGGACGATCTCACCCAGACATTCGTCCACGGTCTCCACGGCGAGAATGGTCGCTGGAACCGCCCCGGTGTGTCCGACCATGTCCGCGTTGGCGAAGTTGAGCACCGAAAAGCGCGGGTATTCGTCGCTGAACCTCGCCAGGAAAGCGTCGGTGATATCGCAGGCGCTCATCTGTGGCTTGTGGTCATAGGTGGGCACGTCGCGCTGGGATGGGACCAGCTCCCGTTGTTCGCCTGCGAGCGGCTGCTCGACCCCGCCGTTGAAGAAATAGGTGACGTGTGGGTACTTCTCGGTCTCAGCCACGTGCAGTTGGGTTTCGCCCCTCCTGGAGATCGTCGCGGCGAGCGTGTCCTTCGGGAGCTCTGGGGGGAACGCCGCCGGATATGGCCAGCCCTCCTGGTAAGAGGTCATTGTCGCGAGCGTGCCAACTGGGGCCGCGCCGTCGCGACCGCGCCATCCGGGAAGCTCTTCCACGCCTTCGCCCAAGCCCGGGTCCGCGAGCGCGCGCACGAGCTGACGCATGCGGTCGGGCCTGAAGTTCAGGCACAGGACGCTGTCGCCGGGGCGAATCAGGCCCTCCTTGCCGACGAGCGTGGGGGTGATGAACTCGTCTGTCTCACCGCGGCTGTATGCCTCACGGGCGGCTGAGCCCCCATCGGGAGCGTGGTGCTCGGCTTGGCCGTGCACCAGCAGGTCATAAGCGGCCTGGGTGCGCTCCCAACGATGGTCGCGATCCATCGCGAAGTAGCGCCCCACAACGCTGGCCACTCGCCCGGCGCCCGCCTGCATGCACCAGCGCTCGACCGTATCCAGATAGTGCATGCCCTCGGTCGGCGAGGTGTCGCGCCCGTCGGTAAAGCAGTGCAGAACGAGGTCCTCGGTGCCGAGGTCTGCGGCCAGCTCGATCAACGTGCGCATGTGCGCGAGCTCGGAGTGCACGCCGCCGTCTGAGGTCAGCCCGAGCAGGTGCACCCGCGGGCTGGCGGTGAGGGCACTGCGGAGTACATCGTTCTCAGCGAACTCGCCGCGCGCCGCGGCATCGTTGATCCTGACGAGCGCCTGGGGCACTACCGCTCCCGCGCCAAGCGTGAGATGGCCCACCTCCGAGTTTCCCATCTGTCCCTCGGGCAGTCCGACGCTGGGCCCCGATGCGCTCAGCGAAGCGTGCGGGTAGGTGGCCCACAGCTCGTCGAATACCGGCGTGCGGGCGAGCGAGATCGCGTTACCAGGCCCCGACGGAGCGACACCCCAGCCGTCCATCACGATCAAGCAGACGCTCTGGGCCGCCGTAGTGGCGGGATCTGGGTCCAGGCTCATGTGAGCACGCCGGCAGCCGGCGGTTGGCTGGCACCCGTAGCGCTCGGGCGTGCGCTCCGAGCGTCCGGCTTGCGTGCGCTGTCGCTCAGAGCCTCGACACCGGGCAGCCGTCCGCCCCGCAGCAGCTCCAGCGTCGCCCCGCCCCCTGTGGAGAGATGGTCCACATCGTCCTTGAGCCCGAACTGTCTGACCGCGGCTACGGTCTCGCCTCCGCCGACGACGCTGGTCCCGTTCGTGTGCGCCACGGCTTCCGCAATCAGGCGTGTGCCGTGTGAGAACGGCGCACACTCGAAGGCCCCCATTGGCCCGTTCCAGAAGACCGTACCGGCGGCGGCGATGGCGTTCGCATAGTGGGCGGCGCTGCGCGGACCGATGTCGAGTCCCAGCCAGCCGCCGGGTACATCCGGACCGTCGGTCCTGTGCCGCTCGGCCTCAGCGGAGAGCCGCTCGGCGACGACCAGGTCCTCGGGCAGCTCGAGGCTGTGGTGTGTCTCGGCGGCCTTCCTCAGTGCTCGACGGGCGCAGTCGACATCGTCCTTCAGACACGGCGAGGCGCCGACCGCGTGGCCCTGTGCGGCAAGGAACGGGAAGCTCATCGCGCCACCGATGAGCACCGAATCGGCCACGTCCAAGAAGCGCTCGACGAGAGCGATCTTGTCTGTCACCTTCGCGCCGCCGAGCACCGCCACCAGCGGCCGAACGGGCCGCTCGATGATCCCTGTCAGAGCGCGAACCTCACGCTCCATCAAGCGTCCGGCGGCACACGGCAACAGGTGAGCGACTCCCTCGGTGCTGGCGTGCGCCCGGTGGCCGGTGCCGAACGCGTCGTTGACGTAGACGTCAGCGAGCTCGGCGAGCGCCCGGGCGAGCTCGGGATCGTTCTTAGTCTCCCCGGGCTCATAGCGCACGTTCTCGAGCACGAGGATCTCCCCTTCAGCCAGATGTTCGGTGAGCAGTTGGACCTCCTCGCCGATCACCGCTGCAGCCAGCGTCACGTGTGCTCCTGTCAGCTCTCTGACCCGGTCCGCTACCGGGCGCATCGACAGCTCCGGATCGCAGTCGTGGGGCCGGCCCAGGTGGGAGACCAGCACGATCCGCGCGCCATCAGCGCGCAGCTCATCGATCGTCCCAAGCGCGGCCCGGATGCGAGCGTCATCCATGATCTTCGGCGGCGCGCCAGGGATGTGCTCGAGCGGGACATTGAGGTCGGCTCGTAGCAGCACTCGCTTGCCGCTCACGTCCAGATCGTCGAGAGTTCGCATGTCGCAGTTGGTTGGCTGTCTATCCGAGCTCGATCGCGCGAATCGCGTGCTCGTCGGGTAGCTTGCCCAGAATCTGCCAGAGGATCTGACGCTCGGAGTCCTGCTCGCGGCCGAGGTCATTGAGCAGCAGCCTGACGGCGGTATGAGTGATCTTCATCTGCTCGGGGCTCAGCCCCACCGTCAGGATTCCGTCTGCGCCTGGCTCCGCTGCGAGCTGATGAAGAACCTCGCGGGCGAGCCGCCGAATCTGCGGCTCGTGTGCCTCATCGGAGATGAGCATTCCAAGCGCAAGATTGGCCACAGGTACCTCGTCGGGGTCGACGTAGAGGTGATACGCCACGTCCGTATCGCTTGTGATTTCACTCATGCCAATCCTCGTCGGTCGGGGGTGATCGCTAAGTGAGCGCCCTCGTAACTTAGCCCGGATCGTGCAGTAGGTGCGTGGGGGTGACTGCGGGTCGTTTTTTGGCGGGCCTGGGGTGTGTTGATCGGTGATCTGGTTGGACGGTGTTGTCTGTGACGCGCTCTTGGGGGAGCGTTGTCGTGTGCTGGACCCGTTTCGGGGTAGCGGTGATCATGGCCGGGTGGCCGGGTGGTCTGCTGGGTGGTTGGGGGGTCGCTGGTGGCTGTTGTCAGCCGGTGGCGGCGTGAAGCGTTTCGAGTTTCTGAAACGCGGCGAGGAGCTCGGCTGCCCACGGCCAGGTGTCCTGGAGGTGGAGCTTGCAGCGGCGGCCGGAGAACGCGAGTCGCCCGGCGACGTGCAGCAGCTGGTAGCGCAGCCGCTTGGGCTCGGCCTTGGCGAGCTCTCCGGTAAGGGCGAGTGTTTGGGTCCAGACGATCAAATCGTGCGCGAGCATCACGATCTCCAGCCACACCTCGTTGAGCGCAAACGTCTTGAACGGGAACTTGGATAGGCCGGTGTCCTTGTCGTCACGGATGCGGTCCTCGACGTGCGCGTGCTGGCGGTGGCGGCACTCCAAGACGTCGATGTCGGGGTCGGTCTGGTCGGTGAGGATCGCTTGGAAGCGGTAGCCGTCGTGGTCGGTGAACGACAGCTGCGCTCCGGGGTGCGGGCGCTCACGGCGCACGATCAGCCTGGAGCCCTCGGGCCACGCGGACAGATCGACCGTGCTGGTGATCTCTGTGACCTCGCCGTTCTTGCGGGTCGAGCCATCTTGGTCGAGCGCCGGGACCCACGCGTTCTCGGGGATCTGGAGGATCGCGCTACGAACCTTCTCGGTGAGTTCGTAGCCGACCGAGAAGCGCATCCGCGCGTCGCGGCAGTAGTCAACGAGACCATGCGTGGCGCCGGCCGTGTCCGCGCGCACCAAGATCTCCAGTGCCTCGACATGCTCGGCCGGGATCTGCGCGAGCGCCAAGTCCAGCGCCGCCACATGATCATCGGCGGTGTTCGAGCCAGCGTTCCCGGGCCGCAAGAGGCCGCCGAGCGCCTCCCTGGTCTCATCCAGGTAGACCTGCAGCGGGTGAAACCCGTAGCCGCCCTTGTAGTTCCCGGCTGCCTTCTCCTTCTCCGAATGCGCTGTGATCAGCGTCGCGTCGACATCGAGCGTCAACCGCTCAGGCGCACCATCAAGCTCCCAGAACCGCTCCCGGGCGCGCGCGCGCGCGACACGGAGGGCATCCAGCAGCCCCGGCTCAGACGCGACCCGGTCGATCACACGAAACGCTGTCGAGTCAGACGCGACCTGCCCGAAGAGCGCGTCCTGCTCACGGACCACACCGAGGTCCGAGACGCACTCCCCGCCGTCGACGAGCATCACCGCGAGATCGCGGATCACCCTGCCCGGGTCATGACCACGACGCCGCCGCTTGACCCCAGCCAGCCCCAGCGACAGCGCTCTCGTAAGACCGAGTTGGTCGGCCACCTGCGCGACCAGCGCGCTGCCCGCATGCGAGACCAAACCCGCTCCGTCCGACGTGACTTCTACGGTTACCGGGCGTCCATCACGTATCACCTTCAAGGTGAACCTCCTGAGTTCGGGAATCGGTACTTCAGCAAGCCCAATTCTCCAAGCCCAGCCGGACGTTCCCGCGCCCCCGCTCACCCCGGGGGCGCGGCCGTTACTGCACACTCCGGGTTAGGCCCCCGCGCACTGCCGATCATCGGTCTGACACCACAGCTCGCCTGCGTAGTTACCCGCAGGGCGAGCCACGACTGTCAGGCCATCTCCAGTCCTGCGGCATTCCCGGTCTACATGGCGGGAACACCCGGATGGCGACGCTCACCCAGCGGTCTAGCCTGCACAAAGACATGACCGAGAACAACAGGGCCCTGTGAATCCCGAGATCGCTCCCCTGAAGTTGCTGGTCGCCGGCGCCGGGTACGGTGGTCTCGAGACGGCGCTGGCCGTCAAGGACACGCTCGGCGAGCGGGTCGAGATCACGCTGCTGGCTGCGACCGTGAACCTCACTTACAGGCCCCTCTCCAGCGGCGCTCCGTTCGTCAGAGAGCCGGCCCGCACGATCGACGTCCACCGCCTGGCTGCTGAGCGAGGCATGCGGGTTGTGCTTGACGAGCTCGTCAACGTGCAAGACGACGAGTGCCGGGTGCTGACGCACGATGGCGAGCTGATCGATTTCGACGCGCTTGTGATCGCCGTGGGCGCGCACGAGCGAGGTTCGGCCCTGCCGCTGATCACATGGGGCCAGGAGCCTGACCAGGGCCAGCTCGGGGCGCTGCTCGGCGAGTTGGCCGCCGGCACGGTGAAGTCGGTCGCGGTAACCATCCCCGCGGGGACGGGCTGGCCGTTGGCCGGCTACGAGGCGGCGCTGATCGTTGCCTGGACAGCGTCTCAGTTGGCGCCCACGCCGGTCTCGGTAACGGTCATCACGGCCGAGGAGCGGCCCGCGAGCGACTTCGGTCCGCAGGCGGCCGACTGGGTGAGCAGGACCCTGGCCCACGCAGGCGTAGAAGTCTTGAGTTCGAGCGTGGTACACAACTTCACCGCAGAGCAGGACACCCACGACCGCGGTGGCGGCCACACCGTCCGGGTCACCCTGGGCGATCCAGCCCGCGAGATCACCGTCGACCGTGCGCTCTGCGTCCCGGAGAGCTTCGGTCCCGAAATGTCCGGTCTGCCGAGCACTCCACATGGGTTCCTACCGACCGGCGTCGACGGGCGCGTCCTTGACACACAACGAGTGTGGGCGCTCGGCGACGCGGCTCAGAGAGCTCTGAAGCACAGCATCATCACCGCCGCCGAAGCAGACGCCGTCGCGAGCTCGATCATTGAGACGCTCGGTCTGGGCGAACCGTCAGCGGCGCCGCTTCCCGCGCTTCACGGCATCCTCGTCGACGCCCCCGAGCAGCGCTGGTGGGACGCCAACTCCGAACACCTCCACGATGAGCAGATGGCGAGCGGATGTCTGTGGTGGCCGCCCGAGGAAGCGCTCGGAGCCCACTTCGCGCGGTGGGCCCACACCCACGACCCCGCCGTTCACGCGGGGATCCCCTGGCATCCAAATGGGCTGCCTGTGATCGTGACAGCACCAGCCGGCGACCCGCTGATCGAGATGCTCACACCCGCCGTTCATCCACAATCAAAGGACTTGCTGCATGACTCTGAGAACCGCGAGGGCATGGCGATCCGCCGCATCGAGCACCAGATGGCAGCCACCGCGCACGAGCTCGATGAAGAGCTGCAAGCACTCGATAAGCGCCAAAGCACCGTCATCAAGCAGCTGCGTGCGGGGGGCTACCTACAGCATCACGAGCACACCGCAGGTGGGTAGCTCGCCACTTTCCCGCACACCGATTGCCGAAAAATACGGATGCGAGCGAACCCGGCGTGCCATTAGGCTGGCAACAGATGGTGGGCAAGCCGATCAGAGGAGGCTCCTGTTGAGTGTTGTGAGTGTGTTGGGCGCGGTCTTCAACTTGAATCACCCGGCGCATACGGTGGACTGGAGCTTCATCCACCTGTCGGTGGCGAACGTCGTGGTGATCGTGTTGATGTTGGTCGTGTTCGTGCTGGCGGTCGTGCTTCCGTTCCCAGGCGCGGCAGGGCGAGCCGCCGCCCGTCGCGGCGGAGACTCGGCATGAGCGCCACTTCGGGTACCCCCCCAACTGTCCCGTCGAAGTCTTGGACCGTCAAAGTCCGGGAAAAAGGCGTTGCGGCGCTGCCTCCGGAGAAGCTGCTGCCGGACGGTCAGCCGACGTATGTCGCCTCTTGGATCTACATGTTCGGGGTGGCCAGCATCGCCTCTCTGATCGTGATCATCGGCTCCGGCTGCATCCTCGCTCTGAAGGGGCCCGCTTGGTGGCACGAGACTGGGATCGGGCACTTCTTCAACAGCATCCATCTGTGGAGCGTGGAGCTGTTCTTCTTCGCGATGGTCGTCCACCTGTGGGGCAAGTACTGGATGGCCGCCTGGCGCGGAGGCCGCGCGCGCGTCTGGATGACCGGCGCCGTCACGTTTCTCGTGGCGATTCCCTGTGCGCTCACCGGGTATGTCTCCCAGCAGAACTTCGACGCGCAGTGGATCTCCACCCAGGCCAAGGACGCGATGAACTCGGTCGGCGTCGGCGCGTTCTTCAACCTGACCAACTTCGGCCAGATGTACAGCTACCACGTGCTGCTGCTGCCGATAGCGGTGGTGGGACTCGTCAGCGCTCATGTGCTGCTCGTGCGCCGGCACGGCGTCGTGCCGCCGTTTGAGCTCGAGCAGCGGAAAGCCGTTCTCGCGGCGACGTCGAGCCCAGGCGGGGACGGACCCTCCGACACCCCGAATGGTGGAGTGCCGTCATGAGCCTCCTACATCCCAAGGACGACACCCAGCCCTGGAAGGGGCGCTACTACCCGTACGACCTCGTCAAAGAGCTGTGCATCGCGGTCGGCGTGATCGCGCTGCTGGCGGTGCTGCTCACCGTCCTGTTCTCCTCGCCCGACGACAAGCCCTCAACGATCGCGCAGTGGTCGCACGAACTGCCGGCCGACTTCGCCACCACGGCGGCGCTGGAGCTGAACGGGACGAGCGGCACTGCGGAATACGGCCCCCCGTACAACCACGGCTCTGCGAGCGTGCAGCACTTCCTCCTCCTGCACCCCCAGCGCTGGCTCGGCGTCAGCCATCCGATCGACACCGCCGAGGACTACGTCGTCAAACCGCTGGAAACGATCCCGAACGACCCCGCGCTGCGCAGCGCGCTTGCCGAATACAAGGCCGCGCCCGAAAAACAGAAAAAGGAATGGTCCACAGCGTACGCCGCGCCGCTTGAAGAATATGCGAAGGCGACAGAAGAAAAGAAGACGCCGCCGAGCACTGTTGCGGTCGACACGAACACCGGCACCGTGACGGTCAAGACCAGCGGCGCCGGGCCGGTGCCGACGATGATGACCAGCCTGCAGAGCCTCGCCCAGAGCGGTGGCCTGGAAGGAGGCCTGGTATCCAACAGCCAGTTCTTCCAGACCGACTACACCAAGCCTTTGCTGTTCATGGCCGACGGTGGCCTGCTGGCCGAACGCGCCGAACAGCAGCACCTGCTCGGCGAGCAGTGGGGCCTGATGAACGAGACCGGCAGCTACCCCGGCCAGCCGTGGCTGTGGCTGTATGCCCTCTGGTACCAGGTCGAACCGATGAAGTCATCTCCAAACGCCGACATCCAGGTGCTACTGATCATGGGCCTGCTGAGCCTCGCGTTCATCTGCATACCATTCATTCCCGGCATCAACATCCTTCCCCGCAAGATCCCGATCTACAAGCTGATCTGGAAAGAGCACTACCGCGACGTGACCAGCTCGTAGGGCACGAAGCCGTCTCGCGGCGTATCTCAGCGCAGTTTCCCGCGCTTTAGTCAAGAGATCAGAACTTTTCGGCGATACCTAGCGGATGGAAGAGGCTTTCATCAGCCGCCGCTTTCTCCGAGCGCTAGCTGTGGTCATCCTCGTGACCGGCATGTGCGGGGTGTGCATCGGGCTGCGTGTCGGCGGTGCCCGGGTGACGTTGTGGGTCGATGATGGAGCCACGCCGCTGGCGGCTTTGATCGCGTGTGTGCTGTGCTTTCGCGCCCGTGCTCGTCATGTTGGGCGGATGCGTCTGTTCTGGATGCTGCTGGGTTGTGCCACCGCCTGTTGGACATTTGCTGAGGTCCTGTGGGGCTACTACGCGCTGATCCTCGATATGGAAGTGCCCGCGCCCTCCTGGGCAGATCTCGGTTACCTCTCGGCGATCCCGCTCACGGTCGCGGCGCTGGTCGTGCACCCGGCGACGAAAGGCAGCGGGACACGCAAGGCGCGCTCGGTGTTCGACGGTCTGGTGATCGCCACCGCGCTGTTGTTCCTCAGCTGGACGCTCGTTCTTGGTCCGCTGTGGCGCAGCGCCAACCTGAGCACGTGGGCGGGCGCCGTGAACCTGGCCTACCCGTTCGGTGATGTGGTGATCGTGTTCTTTATCGTGCTCGCGATCCGCGGGATGATCGGTCAAGGCCGTCTGTCGCTGTGGTGCCTGCTGGGCGCTCTGCTGGTGATGGCGCTGTCGGACAGCACCTTCACCTACCTGAGCGATGTCGCCAGCTACAGCAGCGCGAGCGGTCACCTGATCGATACCGGCTGGATTGCGGCATATCTCGGGATCGCACTCGCCGCGTCCAGCTCACGGTCAGACGGCACCGTCGTGCCGACGGCCGAGAGCTCCAGGCCATCGCTCGCGTCGCTGATAGCCCCGCTGCTGCCGGTGCTGCTCGCATTGACTGTCGCCGCCGTGCAGATCAGGCTCGGTCACCATCTCGACCGTGCGGCCTGGCTGATGGCGTTCGCGCTGATTGCGCTGGTGCTGGTGCGCCAGGCGTTGATGGTGATGGAGCTGCTCGGGCCGGGCCGCGACGCGGATGCCGGTCTGATGCAGCGGCTCACGCATGCGGCTCTCGGTGGAGCCTCCGGTGGAGAGGGACCGGGTTCCGGCTATGAGTCCCTTTGATCTGAGCGCAGGACCGTCCAGCCGCGTCGGGTTCGCGCCCGCGAGCGGCCCATCGGACGTCAAATGGATCCGCCCCGACAGGCCCGTCTACCTGCCGCCCCCAATGTCCAAGACGGCAATCCAGGAGCGCAGCGAACGGGCAAACGCCCTGATCGTGATCGTTCTGACCTTTGCCTGCACCGTCCTGGCGATCTTCGATCTGTTCCTGCTCGCGTCGGGCTCCTGAGCGGGAGCCGAGCTCACTCGTCGGTGTTGATCAGCTTGCGCTTCAGCGCATAGTCCACGAGCTCGGCTCGGGTGGAGAGCCTGAGCTTCTGCTGGATATGTGAGCGGTGAGTCTCGACGGTGCGCACGGATAGGTACAGCTGCTCGGCGATCTCAGAGTTGGTGTGCCCCAGCGCGATCAGCCGCAGCACGTCGACCTCGCGCTCGGAGAGATCGTCCGGCGGGCCGGGCGGAGGCTCTGAGGCTATGCGGGCACCCAGCTTGGGATTCAGATAGGTCTCTCCCACGGCAGCACGCCGAACCGCCTCGACGAGCTCATCATCGGCGGCCTCCTTGAGGACGTAGCCAAGCGCGCCGGCGCCGAGAGCCTCGCGGGCGAACGCCGGCTCCTGCTGCATCGTCAGCACCACGATCTGCGTCTCGGGCGACTCCTGGCGCAGGATCGGGATCGCCTCGAGGCTCGAGCCGCCCGGCATGTTCAGATCGAGCACGAGCACCCTGGGGTGGTGGCCACGCACATAACGCTTGGCGCTCTCGATGTCGCTGGCCTCCGCGACGACCTCGAAGTCCGGCTCGCTGTCGAGCAGCATCCGCAGGCCACTGCGCACGACCGCGTGATCGTCGGCGAGAACGAGCTTGATGGTGGTGTCTTGATCCATCATTTCAGGGACGGTACTAGGTAGCGACGCGGGGCAGCACGAGCAGTGTGCAGCGTGCGTGGCGCTCCAGGTAGTCGCAGGTGCTGCCGACCACGAGGCGCTTGACGGGGCCGTAGCCGCGGGAGCCCACTACGAGGATGTCGACCTGGTTGCCGAAGGCGGCCAGCTCCTCGCCCGCGATGCCGTACACCGCGTGACCCTCCACGTCGGGCAGCTCCGCCAGGCGGCCTTCCGCTTCCCGGAGGATCTGGTTGATGTAGCTCTCGAAGGTGGGAACGACGATCCCGGCGTAGGCCGTCGAAGGTATCGAGACGACCTCGACGGCGTGCGTCGTCGCCCCCGTCAGCGCGGCCAGTTCCTTCGCCACCGCAAGCGCCGCGATGCTCTCCGGCGAAGCGTTGTAGGCGACTCCGACCCTGACGATCCGATGGGGGTCCTGCGCGTAACCACGTGGAGCGACGGCGACCGCGCAGGGCGCGCCGTTCAGCGCGGCGCGCGTGTCGTCGCCGAGCATCGCGCGACCGAACGCACTGTGACTGCAAGAGCCGACGACCAGCAGATCAGCGCCCTGGCGCTCGGCTTGCTCGTGAAGCCCACGGCCGGCGCCAACCGAGACGACATCGAGGAGCATCGCCTGCACGTGCGCGGCGTCACGCTCCCTCTCGAGCAGCGTTCGGGCCTCCTCGCGATCTTCGGCCATCTCACCCTGATGCACACAGGCGAGCGTCAGTTCTCCGTCGGGGTCGGCGAGGAGAGAGGCAAGCGCGATTGCGTCACGGCCGTTCGGCCTGCCGTCCACCCCCACGAGCACGTTCTTGAACATTGCTATGCACGTCCCTCGGCTACGCGCACAGTGACGTCGCACACCAACGTGTGGCCATGAATCCGGACCACGCGATCACGATCCTCTTCGGGCACATCGGGCACCTCATTGACCAGGTGGCCTCTGAAGCCGCCTCCGGAGAGCTCGACGTGGGTGCCCTCTGCGACGGTCACATCGACATCCCGGAGGATCGCCCACGCGTTGATGACGATATCGGCGGGCGCGCTCTTGGTTTCCGACAGGTCGATGGTCACGTCGCCGAAGAGTGCGACGGCAAGCAGCTCATCCTCGACATCCCATCGATGTGCGCGCTTGCCCTTGTGTAGCCATCCGCCCTCGAAGATCGGCTCGAGGCCGAGAAGCCGTCGTCGACGCTTGCCCACGACGGTCCCAGCGGTGTGGGAAAGACGGGCAGTCATCGCGTTGCCTGCAGCTCGCTGGAAGTCGTGGAATCCTCGCCTCGGCTCGTGGCGCCGCGGGGCAGCACGAGCAGTGGACAGCGCGCGTGGCGCTGCAGGTAGGCGGAGGTGCTGCCGAGCACCAGGCGCTTCACTGGGCCGTAGCCGCGTGAGCCGACCACGAGGATGTCTACCTGGTCACCGAACGCGGCCAGCTCCTCGCCGGCGAGGCCGTACACCGCGTGGCCCTCGATGTCGGGCAAGTCCTCCAGGCGACTGTTCGCTTCCTGGAGTATCGCGTCTATGTAGTCCCCGAATGTGGACACGACGATCCCGGCGTACGCGGTCGAAGGTATCGAGACGACCTCCATAGCGTGAGTAGTTGCCCCGGTCATTGCTGCCAGTTCGCCTGCCACCGCAAGGGCTGCAATGCTCTCCTGTGAGGCGTTGTATGCGACGCCGACCTTGACAATCTGACTGCCTGCCCCGCCCGCCCACCCGGCATAACCCCGGGAGGCGATGGCGACCGCGCATGGAGCGCCGTTCAGCGCGGCGCGTGTGTCATCGCCGAGCATCGCCCGGCCGAACGCGCCGTGACTGCAGGAGCCGACCACGAGCAGGTCGGCGTTCTGCTCCTCGGCCTGCTCGTGCAGGCCACGACCGGGACTCATCGACTCGATGCTGAGGAGGTCCGCTGTCACATCTGCCGCGGCGCGCTCCTGCTCGAGCAGGTTGTGCGAGGCTTCGCGCTCCTCAGCCACCATGCCGGGGGTGATGGCGTGGGAGGGGCGCAACTTACCGCTGTGGACGTGAGCGAGGGTCAGCTTTCCGTCGGGATCTATCAGCTGGGAGGCAAGCGCGATGGCATCGCGGCCGTTCGGGCTGCCGTCCACTCCCACGAGCACGTTCTTGAACATCACGGGTCTCCTTATCGAGCCGCTCGTTATTGGCCAGGTGGGATGACGAGCACCGAGCAGGGCGCGTCGTGCACTACGCGCCGGCTGACGCTTCCAAACGCGTGCAGACCGCTCAGCCGGCGGCTGCCGATCACCACCAAGGCGGCCTCGGTGTGCTTCGCAGCGTCGAGGATCACGTCCCAGGCCTTGCCGGGTTCGATGCACGGCTCGCCGGCGTTTGGCAGCGCGAGTTGCAGTGCGCGCGCCTGCGCTTGGATGACGAGGGGGTTCATCTTTGACTCGGCGCCGAGTGCGTTGACGAGGGTCACCCGCGCGCCCTGGCTCTGCCCGAGTCGGCCCGCGAGCTCCACGAGGTGATCCGAGCCCTCCTCACCGTCGCTGGCGACCAGGATCTGGTGGCCTTTAAGCGAGCCAGTGAATGACAGGCGAGCGAAGAGCATGGGGGTGGTGAACTGGCTCAGCGCGGTTGTGGCCACGCCCCCGGTGAGCACGCCACCCAGCCATGAGGTGGCGGGTGCTCCGATCGCGAGCAGGTCGTGATCGGAGGCTTGCTCGAGGATGACCTCGACCGGGGGGCCGCCTGGATCCACGACGGTGCTCGATGGCACGCCGGCGTCATCGGCGATGCGCTTGGCGTTGCTCAGCACTCGGTCGACCCGGCCGGGGCTGATCGCAGCCGTGGTGTAGGCGCCAGAGCCCGATACGGCGGTCACCGCCAGCAGTGTCAGGTGACCGTCGGGGCCCGCCAGCGAGACGGCCAGCTCGACGGCCGCCGTACTTGCCTGTGTGCCGTCGACTGCACAGAGAATGTTCGTGAAGACGCTCGTCGAGCCCGGTGCGGCGGAGTCACCGTGGGCGGATGCGCTCCGGTGTCTGCTCGTATGGGGTGTCTTGGTCTTGGTCATGCGTGTAAGCTAAAGCCTTGCTTCGGCTGAGTTATCCGTAGCTTCCCGTCAAGAGGCATCGGGAAATGCCGCAATGAGCCGTTGGTCGCGCTCTCGACCTTCAACGCTTGCTGTCCGATCCCCGGGATCGCGCTGCATCGCTCGATCCCGCGCAGATCGCTGGCGATCAGCCCACGGTGGCATGCACACCGCCGCCGCCAGCCGGGCGATCAGCGAGCCGGGAGGCGCGCAGGGAACGCTTGACGTCGGTGATCGAGACCAGGCCCACGGGCCTGCCGAGCTCGTCGATGACCACCGCCCGTCCGACCTTTGCAAAGGCGGGCCGCTCGAGCAGCGTGGCGACATCCTCATCCCCGGCGACGATTAGCTGCGTGTCGCGGTCGGCGATCTCAGCCACCCGCTGCGCAGTGCGCTGCCGGCTGGTGAGCGCCTCCATCTGCGTGACGCTCACCAGTCCGATCGCGCGGCCAACGTCGTCTACGACTGGAAACGACGTGTAACGGTGGGGAAGGAAATATTCCGCTGCGGCCTGGGCGGCTGAGGTTCGCTCAGGGATGCTCATCACGGGTGAGGACATCAAGTCGGATGCGTGCACGCCCGAGAGGGCTGCCTGCACCTGCGCGCCCATCGCCTGCTGTCCGGCGGCCGTCACGACGAAGAAGCCAATCAGCGCCAGCCATAGTCCCTCCGGTGCACCGCTCAGGACCTCGAGGCCGCCAAGGACGATCATCACGTAGCCGAACCCGCGGCCGACACCCGCGGCCGTCTCTGTGGACCTTCCGATGTCACCGCTGCGGCGCCACAGCAGCGAACGCAGCACCCGCCCGCCGTCCAGCGGGAACGCGGGCAGCAGATTGAAGACGAGGATCAGCCCATTGATGAGCACCTGGTATTCGATCAGCGCACGGATCATCGCGGGCGTGGAGGAGGGCAGCGCCAGCAGCGCCAGCCCGAAGCAGGCGGCGATCACCGCCGTTACAGCGGGACCGGCGAGGGCGTAGCGCAGCTCGTCACTCGGATCGTGGGCCTCGCCGCGCATGCGTGAGACGCCCCCGAGCAGCCACAGGTCGATCTCTTCCACTTCGATGCCATGCCGCCGCGCGACGAGCGCGTGCCCGAACTCGTGCGCCAGGATGCTCGCAAACAGCAGCAGAGCGCTCGCCAAGCCGAGGGCGTAGGACGCCGTGGGGCTGATGCCGTGGACCACTTCGGGGAAGTAGGACGCTCCGAGCGACCAGGTGATCAGCGCGACGATCACGAGCCACCACGGGCTGACCCCGACGGGGATACCGGCAATGCGCGCTATGCGAATGCTACGACCGGGCATGTCGATCACACCGTAGGCGGCGCGAGAGGCTCACCCATCGGTGGTTATCACCGTAATCCTCCGTAGAGACCACGGAGCGGTTTTGGGTAGAGCCCTCGGATTACCGAGTCGATATCGAGCGCGAGGATTGGGGTCGCGTTAGAAACAAGCTGGTAGGAGAGAAAGTGTCACCCGTGAAGATCGCCGCATCGAGACCACACCGCCGTCAATCGGCCGCACTTCGCGTGGAGAGCCGCAGACTGCTCGAGGAGGTGCGCCGGCTGCGCCGGCAGCGTGGCGAGAGCAACCCGTCCTCGACGACGAGCGGCCTTGCCGTAACACCCAAGCCAATGAAGGAGACTCCATGACGCAGGTGATTGTGTCCTACGACGGGACCCGCAACGATCGCGACGCGCTTGCCCTCGGGCGATTGTTCGCTGCAGCTGGTTGCGAGATCTCGCTCGCCTATGTGCGTCACGCCGCCGAGCCCGACCCACAACAAGAGGCGACGGCTCAACGAGAGGCCGAGCACCTGCTCGCAATCGGCGCCGGCCTGCTCGACGGCACCGGCGTCGGGCAGCACGTGATCGTCAATTCTTCGACCGCCGAGGGTCTTGCGGCACTCGCAGCTGAGCTGGGCGCTGATGTGATCGCGTTCGGGTCGAGCTATCGGACCCCGGCCGGCCGCGTGGAGTTGCCGCATACGGCTGAGCAGCTCCTGGATCGCGGGATCGCGTGCTCGCTCGCACTCGCTCCCGCCGGCTTGCGGCGAGAGCCGGTCGAACAAAGCATCGGGACAGTCAGCGTCTATGACGAGGACGATGACCAAGCCGCGCTGGCGAGCGCAAAGAGCCTCGCCCATGCGCTCGGCGCCGTCGTGACTGAGCACGAGGCCGACCTGCTCGTTATCACCTCGCGGTCCGAGTCCCCATCTGGACAGCTGCTTCTCAGCGGCACCGCGCGCGAGCAGGTTGAGCAGGCGCTGTCTCCTGTCCTCGCGCTGGCGCGAGGTGCCGCCCTGTCATTCGGCTGAATCCATAGGAGTCGGCAATGAGCACGATGATCGAGCACGTTCACGCCCGCCAGATCTTGGACAGCCGTGGTAACCCGACGATCGAGGTCGATATCGGGCTGACGTCCGGGGTCGTGGGTCGGGCGGCCGTGCCGTCGGGTGCATCCACCGGTACCCGCGAGGCACTGGAGTTGCGCGACCGCGGGACACCTTGACGGGGTAGGTGCTACCAGCTACCTTGTGCAGCATGGTAGCCAAGGGAAGAGCGGCAAAGCGCGATGCGGCGATCTCGCAGCTCCGCCGTGGCGTGATCGAGTTTTGCGTGCTCGCGCTGCTCGCAGACGAAGAACGCTACGGGTTCGAACTCGTGCAGAAACTCGCCGGCGAGGACGCTCTTGTGACGACCGAAGGAACGCTGTATCCGCTGCTCGGTCGCCTCAGGCGCGAGGGCGCTGTGGAGACGACCTGGCGGGAGTCGCCGGCCGGGCCCCCGCGCCGCTACTACCGGCTGACCGCCGCCGGGAGGAAATCGCTCACGGCGTTCGTGGATGAGTGGGGCCGCTTCCGCGGCTCCGTCGATGCAATTTTGAAGATAGGAGACCCACAATGAGCACGAGCACTCTTCACCCGCTCGCCACCGCTTACCTGCAGCAGGTGCGTCGCGAGGGTCGCGACCTGCCCGGCGATCGCCTCGCCGAGCTCCTGATCGATCTCGAAGGGCATCTCTCGGCCGCGATCCCCGCCGACGCCTCCGACGAGGACGCCCGCGAGGTCCTGGATCGTCTTGGCGACCCGGGCGAGATCATCGCGGCGGAGCGCCCCGAGTCGATCGGTCCCGCTGAGCGCCGCGGCACGCGAGAGTGGGCGGCGGTCTTCCTGCTGCTGTTCGGATTCATCGCCGCCGGCGTTGGGTGGGTCGTCGGTGTCGTTCTGCTCTGGCGATCGCGAGCCTGGACCACAACAGACAAGCTCATCGGCACGCTTGTCCTTCCGGGTGGCCTGCTTGCGACGGTGCTGCTCCTGTTGCTGGCTCTCGGGCGACCACACAAGGAAATCTGCACCCACCGCGGTAGCAGCGCCATCCACTACACCGCCAGCGTGGTGCACTGCACGCCCGTACCCAGCACCGGGCCGTCGACGCTCGCTTCGATCGCGTTCATCCTTCTCGCGTTGACGCCGATCGCGACCGCCGTCTACCTCGCCCGTCGAGCACGCTAGCTGGGCTCCTCCGCCGTAGGCACTCGCACGGGCCTGATCACCGCGGTCGCGTACCCGCACCCGCCCACGGAACCTACGCGCCGAGGCGGAATGGCGGGTAGCGATCGGTCACGAGCACATGGGCGTAGGCAATCACGCGGTTGGTCCAGCGGCCGACGCCGACGAGGAAGTCGAACATCCCGCGGGGGAAACGACCGGTGAGGAGGATCGCGAACCAGGCGGCGATCACGACGAAGAACGCGGCGATGTAGAGAAACAGCAGCACCACGTAGTGGGGGATGGCCAGCAGCCACTTGACCAACGGCAGCCAGCGGTTGAGATCGTTGCGCGCATCGGGGTAGGGAAACTCGAGGTGCACCGCCTGATGCTCGTCGGTGGAGGGATAGCGATCGTCCAGCAGCGCCGCGTACACACCGACCCGGGCCGAGAACCGCATCAGCTCGAGGTTCCAGTCAAACCACCAGCGGGGGTACTTCTGACGGAACAGGATCAACAGCAGCGTGGGCAGCACGACCAGGCCGGCGGCACCGACGACGCCTGTGGCCCTGCCGCCGCCGGCGGCGTAGCCGCCGCCCTCTATGAGCGCGAGTACGATCCCGATCGGGATGAGCATGAACAGGCGGAAGAAGGTGCTGAGGCGATTGAGCGGGCGGTCGGGATAGTCGACCGAGTACTGGACGGGATAGGGCGCGTCGGGGTTCATCGGAGGCCTCTCTGTCAGGTGTACGGCGTACACTCGTCTGGCGAACTATAGGTGTACGGTGTACACTTGTCAAGGCCGATGACGAAACAGAGGACTGCAGCCCGGAAGCCACTGAGCAGCACTCGTGTGCTGGAAGCCGCCGTGGCGCTCGCCGACGAGGGTGGGCTCGAGGCGTTCAGCATGCGCGGCCTCGCACAGGAGCTCGGCGTCGTGCCGATGGCGCTGTACAAGCATGTAGCGAACAAGGAGGAGCTCCTCGACGGCATGGTCGACAGCGTCTTCAGCGAGATCGAGCTTCCCCCCGCCGAACTCGACTGGAGGACCGCGATGCGACGCCGGGCGACCTCCACACGCGAGGCGCTGAAGCGTCACAGCTGGGCCATCGGGATGATGGAGTCGCGTCATCCGGGGCCGGCGAACCTGCGAAACCACAACGCCGTGATGGGCTGCCTGCGCAATGCGGGCTTCTCATTCGAGATGGCGATCCACGCGTACTCGGTCCAGGACGCCTACATCTACGGCTTCGCCCTTCAGGAAAGGGACACGGGGTTCGAGAGCCCCGACAGTGCCGGAGAAGCCGCGCAGCGCAGGGCGCAGACGATCAGTGCGCTTGACGACTACCCGTACCTCGTCGAGATCGCTACGAAGCTCCCCGAGTCCGGGTACGACAACGCCGTCGAGTTCGCATGGGGGCTCGATCTCATCCTCGACGGCCTCGAGCAGCTTCGCCACACCGGAGCTACGCCGGCATGAGCGGCCGCTGCCCTCTCGTGGTCCCTCCCGCGCGAAGCGACAGTGCGCTCAGCCATCCCGAACTATCCTCAGCGCGCCGGTTCGGGCTCGCGGCTCTCGGCGGGGTTGGGCGCTCCCTCGTTGGTCGTGATCAGCCGGCGCCGAGCTCGTCGGTGGCGCCCTCGATATTTCCCGACCACCAGGCGCGAACGTCGGTGATCGCCGCGAGCGCCTGTTCGGGGGTCTGCTCGACGGTGAATTCGGTGTTGAAGTTCTGCATCGTTATCAAGCTCCTTTGGTTGGTCGGTGGGTTGCCGGTACTTCCTCGTTATCCATGGAGATACGAGGAGAAGCCGAAATCCATCGCTCGTCGCCTATTGGCCCGGTCGCTCGGGCTCGAGCGTGCGCTTGATGACGCTCAGCGCGTGCTCCATCAGGGGTGCGGTGCGCTCGGCGAGCTCGTTCGGGAGCAGATCGGCGATCCACACGAACAGGCTGCGGTCTGCTCCGTCCGCGAACACCTGAGCCGATGCGTTGTGATGGGTGTATGGCTCCTCGACGATTGACCACACGAGCCGGCGCGCATCGTCGTCGAGATCAACCAATCGCTCGCGCAGCACGTTGCCGTTGAAGAACGTGACGATCCGGTCCTCACCGTCCAGTCGGGCATCGGTCGCGAAACCGGGCACGAGCCGCACATGCAGTTCGCCCCAATCACGCAGTGCGTCCCAGACGCGCTCTGCGCTCGCGTCGATCACGATCTCCTTGCGAATCGAAGCCATCGCGAGATTATGCCTGGGCAGGCAGCCCGAACGACTCGATCATCGACGGTGTGCGGAAGTGGATGATCTCGTCGATTCGCTGCGCCTCGAGGGTGAGGACTGTGACGCCGTGTGGGGCGTAGACGCCGGCGCTGTCGAGCTCGTAGGCGCCGACTGCCAGCTGACCGTTGGCCGCGGTCGGCAACATGCGCCAGCTCCGCGCGCCGTCGAACACCGCGCTGCGCAGCACCCTCGCGATCGCTTCGCGCCCGTGATACCAGCTCGGGATCGGGGGCATCGCGAGCGTCGCTGTGTCGGTAAGCATCCCGACGATCGTGTCCACGTCGTTGCGCGCCCAGGCGTCGACATAGCGTGCGACGATCGCTTTCAGCTGCTCATCGCCCAGCGAGCGGAGCGTCGCCTGCTGGCTGCGCTCCGGTGCTCGCTCCTGGAGCGTCGCGTGCGCGCGCTGCAGGGCGCTGTAGACCGAGGCCGGCGTCGTCTCGAGCGCCGCGGCGACCTCCGCGCCGGAGAAGCCGAGAACGTCGCGGAGGATCAGCACCGCCCGCTGCCGAGGCGGTAGAAGCTGGAGCGCGGCAACAAACGCGAGCTCGATGGTCTCTCGCTGCTCGTAGCGGGCCTCCGGTCCGGCGAGGTCGTCGTCGAGGCCGAGCCGCTCGTCGGGATATGGGTCCATCCAGACGGACTCGAGCAGCGGCGCTCCGATCGGCTCGTGTGGATCCGCGGGCGGGCCATAGTCGATCGGCAACACACGCGAAGGTCTGCGCTCGATCGCGCGCAGGCAAACGTTCGTGGCGATCGAATACAGCCAGCTTCGCAGCGAGCTTCTCGCCTCGAACGACGACAGATTCCGCCACGCGCGCAGCAACGTCTCCTGCACCGCATCCTCGGCGTCCTGCAGGGAGCCGAGCATCCGATAGCAGTGCGCGTGCAGCGGCCGCCGGTGTGGCCCCACCAGCTCGGCGAACGCTTCCTGATCCCGTCCGATGGCTGCCTCGATTAGCTGAGAGTCGGTCATCTGATCCCTCGCACGAGCCTACCCTTCGGCTGCCACAGCGCGATCTCGCCACCATCGCTTGAGGCCAGCACGCTACGCCATCCCGCCGGCCCCTCCCGTGGCTCGAGCAACACCGTCGCTCCAAGCGCCCGCCCGCGCTCGGTCATCGCCTCGATCTCCTTGACCTCCACGTACGGAAGCCAGATCGGCCGCCGTGCACCGCACTCGACGATCCCGCCATCGAGCGCGCCGCCAAGCGCCAGCCCGTGGTAGGTGCCCGACCGACAGCGCAGGCGCTCTGTCCGCCACCCAAGCAGCTCGCGATAGAACCTGCTCGCGCCTGCCAGGTCGTGGGTATGCAGCTCGAGATGCACGAGCCTGCCCGGTTGATTATCGCGCGTGTCCCTCATGCGCGGACGGGCTCGTAGGCGAGCAGAGCGAGATCGCTATCGACGGTCCGGGCGCCGAGAAGGCGCATCGGCTTCTTCTCGCTGGTCTCGCCGAAGAGGCGCTCGCCGGCCCCGAGAACCACCGGATACACCATCAGCCGCAACTCGTCGAGGAGCTCGTGCTCTATCAGCATGTGCACGAGCCGGAAGCTGCCATAGATGAGGATCTCCCCGTCCAACTCGCGCTTCAGCTTCGAGACCTCGTCCACCACGTCGCCCTTCAGCACCGTCGAGTTGCTCCAGTGGGGATCCTCGAGGGTCGCCGACACGACGTACTTGGGCAGGCTGTTCAACCTGTCCGCCAACTCGCCACTGCGGGAGGGCCAGCGACCGGCGAAGAACTCGTAGCTGTGCCGACCAAGCAGCAGGGCCTCGGCGCCCAGCGCCTCGTCGAGCAGGATCTTCGCCGCCTCGTCGCGACCCCGGTCGCCGACACGACCAACCCAGCCGCCGCGCGCGAAGCCCTCGCCACCGGCCGGGTCCTCGATCACTCCGTCGAGCGAGACGTTCTCGCTTATAACGATCGTTCCCATCTCGGTTCTCCTTTCGTAATCCGGTTAGAGCGTTTCCCATTGAGATACGAGTGGGCGGCAAAATCCAACGCGCGCTCGCAGACGCCAAGTTTTGGCGAGGAGCGATGGATTTGCGTGTCCGCTCGTATCTCTGTTCTCAAAAGGGCGATCCAGATCGTCAAGGACACGAGATCTAAGGAGCGACACATGACAATCACCGACAAGACAATTCTGGTGACCGGCGCCAACCGTGGTCTTGGCCACGCGCTCGTCGACGAGGCGCTGAGACGGGGTGCGCAGCGCGTGTATGCCACGTCGCGGCAGCCATTCGCCCACCCGGACGATCGGGTCACGCCGCTGATCATGGACGTGACCGACTGGGCGCAGATCAAGCGGGCTGTCGAGAGCGTCGAATCGCTCGACATCCTGATCAACAACGCCGGCGTGTCGCTGCCCGATGACCTGAGCAGCCGGGCCGCGTTTGAGCAGCATTTCGAGGTCAACGTCTACGGCCCGTTGATGGTGACCCAGGCATTGCTGGCGTCGCTGACCGAGAGCAGGGGACGGATCGTCAACGTCGTCTCGATCGGGGCGGTCGCCGCGGTGCCGATCCTTCCGGCCTACTCGGCCTCGAAGGCCGCCGCGTTCTCGGTGACGCAGTCACTGCGCGCGCTCCTTGCCGGACGGGGCGTGAGTGTTCATGCGGTACTGCCCGGTCCGATCGACACCGACATGATCCGCGACCTCCCGATCCCGAAGGCCTCGCCCGAGTCGGTCGCCCAAGCCATCTTCGACGGCGTGGAGAACGGGGATGAGGAGGTCTTCCCCGACCCGTTCTCACAGACGCAGGCCGAGAGCTGGAGCGTGGGCGCGGCCAAGGAGCTCGAGCGCCAGAACGCCGCGCTCGTGCCCGCCGAGCCCATCGCTGCCTGAACGCCCGACAAAGTGCTGGCCCGCGGCCATCTCACGGTCGCGGGCCAGCACGGTCCTCGCGCTGGTGAGTCGAGGTTGCGCTCGCAGCACACACGCCACCCACCTATCAAACTAGAAGAGGCCGCCATGTCCGAGACACCCACTCAGCACAACGCCAAGATTGAGCCGGACCGGCTCCACGGACCACCAACGAGCGAAGCGAGGTAGCAATGAACCACGAACAGAACAAGCTCAGGCGGACGGAAGCAGATGTAACCGACCCGGTGGAGCGTCCCGTCGTGGTCGATCGGGACACGTTTGGAGCCGAGCTCGATGCCCTCCGGGTCCGCGAGAAGGCGCACACTCGCGAGGGCGACGTGATCGCCGCGGCCCGTCGCCGGCTGCCGATGGTCGAGATGGACCCCACACTGCCGCTGATCGGTCCTGACGGCCAAGTGAGCTTGCTGGACGCGTTTGAGGGCCGCCAGCAGCTGATCGCCTACTACTTCATGTGGTGGACCGGCCATCCGGCTGCCGAGCAGTGCGAGGGGTGCATGCATTACACGACGCAGGTCGGGGAGCTCTCCTACCTGCATTCGCGCGACGTCACATACGCCACGTTCTGCCAGGGGCCATACGAGGAGAGCGTCCGCTACCGCGACTTCATGGGCTGGGAGATGCCCTGGTACTCGGCCGAAGGCTCGCTTGACGCTCTGCTGAGCGGACGCGAGGTCGGCAAAATGCACGTGGTCTGCTATCTGCGCGACGGCGACAGGGTCTTTGAGACCTACTGGACCACCCGTCGCGGCGTCGAGGCGATGGACTACAGCTACGGACTGCTCGACCTGACCGTCTACGGGCGACAGGAGACCTGGGAGGACTCGCCCGCCGGCTGGCCACAGTCGCCGGTGATGTCCCATCTGCGCACCAACGGACGTCCCACCGCCCAGTGGTCCCGCCTGCAAGCCGGACGAACAGACGAGCTCGGGGCCGCGGGGCGCTGAGCGAATCCCATCGTTGCGCGGCTGACTCGCCCACCGGGCCGCAGCCGCCCTCCCCATCGTCCGAGCGCCATACGCTCGCGCACGTCAGGCAAAGCGGAAGTCTCCGCATCGCCGCGCGTCAGTCCCGGGCTTCGTCCATTGCGCAACTCTGGATCTCGCCGGCTGGCACGCCTCCTTGCGGTGGAAAGCGTGGACGACGGGTCTGGTCCGCTCGCGCACATCGAGCAACCGAGATTCGGCTCTGCGTGTCGGTGCGGCCCTTCGCCTAGGCGTTGTTGGACTCGGCTCTGCGCCGGCCGCGCGCTGCGGCCCAGAGGCGTCCGATCGTGTATGAGACGGCGCTACCGCTGCCGACGAAGAACCCCACGGGGTAGTTGGTTTCGTAGGAGGCGGCGATCGCGATCCACACGATCAAAAGCGCGATCGCGACCGATAGAGCGATGGCCAGCAGTGGGCGGTCGGTGAATGAGCGGGCGGCCGCTGGTGCGCCGATCATGAGGCTGAAGATGAGCAGCGTCCCGACGACGGGCACCGTCATCGTCGTTGCCAGAGCGAGAACAGCGAGGAACAGCATCTCCATCCTGAAGCTGCTCACGCCGCGTGCCTCTCCTATTTCGGGCAGGACCGAGGAGAGCATCAGCGGCCGATAGAGGATGGCGGTGGCGAGGATGCAGAGGGCGCCGAGGATCGCGGTCGGTGCGAGCTCGTTTGGGCTGATTCCGAGGACCTCGCCGAATAGCAGCGAGTAGACGGCGGGTGCGTACTCTTCGCTGAAGCTGAGGAACAGTGCGCCGAGGGCGAGCATCGCTACGAGCGCCAGCGCGGTTGCGACGTCGTGGCGTCCTCTGCGGCCGAGCAGGCCGATCGTCAGCGCGCCGCCGAGGGAGAACACGCCGAGCCCGAGGAGCGTGGAGGCACCGATCAGGCTCGCACCGGCGGCGCCGGCGAAGGACCCGTTGGGGATCGCGTGCGCGGCGAACGCCGATCCTCGCATGACCGTGAAGAACCCGACGATCCCCGCGACGACCGCGACGATGCTCGCGACCTCCCAGGCGTTGACCATGAAACCGGAGAACATCGTTGTTTGCCGCTAACTGGTGCTCGCCGGCTGTCCAACCGGGTAGGCGGGCGGGGTCCGGTCTGCTCGTCGGCGGCGTCTGGCTTCGGGGAGGCCGGACAACAGGTAGGTGATGAATACGAGGGTCACGACGAAGAAGCTGACGGGCCAGCCTTGGCCGGCGGGTGGCCAGTGGTAGCTGTCGTAGGCGAGGATGATGCCGAGCCACATCGCGCCGATCCCGATGCCCGCCGCGGTCAGTAGCGCGGTGAGTGGGCGTCGGGTGAGGCGCAGTGCGCTTGCCGCCGGTCCGACGAGCAGGGCTGTTGAGAGGATCGTGCCGATCGTGATCGCCGCGAGCGCTGCCGCGAGCGCGAGCGCGAGCAGGTAGAGCACGCCGATCAGTCGCACGGGGATGCCGCGGGCCGATGCGATCTCGGCGTTTACGGAGCTGAGCAGCAGCGGCCGGTAGATCGTGAGCGTGATCGCGAGCACGATCGCGCCGAGGAGCAGGATCAGTGGGATCGTTGTGCTCGAGATCGCGAACACTGAGCCGAACAGGATCGTGACGGTCGCCCCTGTGGTGCTGTGGTCGGTCGTGTATAGATGCAGGAATAGGGCGGCGAGGCCGATCCCGGCGCCGAGCACGATCCCGGTGGCGAGATCGCGTCCGCGTGCGCGTTGCACGCCGATCGCCTCCATCGCACCGGCGGCGATCACGTTGCCGATCACGAACCCCCACAGCGTCCCGACGCCGACGAGGTATGCGCCCGCGCCGCCGGTGGTTCCCAGGTCGCCGAATGCCTCGCCCGCGAAGGATTGGCCGCGCATGACCGTGAACACGCCGACGACGCCGGTGACGACCGCGACGAGTGCCCCGACTCCGAGCGCGATGTGTACGGCTTCGCTTTCGAAGAAGCCGGGGGCGAAGATCGGGGACAGGAAGTGGCTCACGACGGGACCTCGGATCGGGGGAAGATGCCCTCGTGGCCTGCCAGGTCGGTGTCCTCGCCGGCGCCGGCGACGATCAGGACGCGGCCGTGAACGTCGAGCACGTCGACGTGGTGGCCGTAGAGCTTGCTGAGCACATCGGCGCGGATGACCTCCTCGGTGGTGCCGCTGACGGCGCGGCCGGCGGCGAGGTAGACGATGCGGTCCATGACGGGCAGTAGCGGGTTGATCTCGTGCGCGGAGATCAGCACCGCGATCTGCTGCTCTGAGGTGATGCGTGCGAGTAGCGCCACGACTTCCTGGGCGCTGCCCAGGTCGAGGTTCGCGAGCGGCTCATCCAGCAGTAGTAGTCGCGGCCGGGCGATCAGCGCGTGCGCGATCAGGATGCGCTGTTGCTCGCCGCCGGAGAGCTTCCCGACGCGCGTGTCGGCGAAGCGCTCGGCGTCGACGGCGTCAAGCATCTCCTCGACGAGCGTCCGCCTGGTCCGGGATGGCCGTGGCACACCGAGACGGTGCGCGTCGATACCGAGCCCGACGAGGTCGCGTGCGCGCAGCGGAACATCGGGGTCGAACAGGAACTTCTGCGGCACGTAGCCGATCAGGCGATGGCGGCGGGAGTGCTCGTGGGGGTGGGCGGCCCCGCCAAAAAGCACGCGGCCCGCGCTCACCGCCTGCAGGCCGAGGATCACCCGGAACAGCGTCGTCTTGCCTGCCCCGTTTGATCCGATCAGGCCAGTGAACTGGCCCGGCGCGATCTGGAAGCTGACCCGATCGAGGATCGTGCGCCCGGATAGCCGCACGTCCACCCCTTCCACCGTGAGGATATCCCCGCTAGCCGATGCGCCGTTCAAGTTCACAGCTTTTCAGTGGACACACCGTCCGTGACGGCCTTTTCCAGTGCCTGGACCTCGGCGAGCATCCATGACTGGTAGTCATAGCCAGGGGTCGGCATCGTCTCATACACCCCGACGACCGGGACCCCGGCACGCTTGGCGGCTTCTTTGAACGACTCGGTCAATGAGTCGGTTACCTGCTGGTTATAGACGAACACCTTCACCTGGTGGCCCGAGAACAGCCCGTTCTGCAGAGTCACGTTCTGGGGCGCTGGGTCGGTTCCGTTCATGATCGCGGCCTGTAGCGGGAAGGGCGTCATGTTCTTCGTCCCGGCGGCTTCGAGCATGTAGTCGCCTACCGGCTCGGTCGTCGCGACCGGCGTGTTCGGGTGGGCAGCCTTGAACTTCGCGATCGCCGCATACCACGGCTCCAACGATTCTTCGAACTTCCTCGCGTTTTTCTGGAAGTACGCTGCGTGCGCGGGCGCTAGCGCCGACAGGTCGCTGACGAGCGCCTTAGCGACCGCGGGCATCGTTTCCGGCCTGTACCAGAGGTGCGGGTTCGGAGTGGAGTCAGGGAGACCAAGCAGGTGCTGCACGTTGATGACCTTACGCGAGGAATTGGATCCCGCCCCCCCCGAGGCCGACTCGATCTTTTCCATGTAGGTGTCATAGCCCACCCCGTTTTCGATCAAAAGACTTGCGGCGCTGACCGTCTGCGCGACGCTGGGGCTCGCTTCGAAGGTATGGGGGTCGGTGTTCGGGTTGCTCTCGATCGCCGTGACCTTGACGTACTTGCCGCCGATCTGTTCGATCACGTTCGCGTACTCGTTCTCCGCGCCGACCGCGTTGATTGTGGCATTCGAGGAGCCGCCGGACGAGGCTGTGGAGCTTGATCCCGTGGAGGAGCTACTGCCGCATCCCGCCGCGAGCAGCGCGAGCAAGACGCTAGCCGCAGACACGGCCAAGAGGGTACGTCGGCGCTGGGCGCGCCGTGGGGCGATCTTCATGGGCGACCTCAATCTGATGGTGGAAAACACAGTCGCGGCGCCTCATCGGGGGCCGCGCCGCGAACCATAACACAGTATTGAGTCTGATTCTTATTCTTGTCTAATGGGTCAGCCTTGACAGGCCGAGCACTCGCCACGCAGGATGACCTCGTGCTCGTGCGTATCGAACTCCAGGCGCCGCGAGAGCCTGTCGATCGAGCGCTCCAAGTCCCCGTCGTCAAACGGCACCAGACGCCCGCACCTATCGCACAGAAGGTGATGATGGTGAGCCCCGGCAGGGTCGATCAGCTCATAGCGGGTCATCGCGTCACCCAGCTCCAAACGCGCCACCAGCCCACGATCCTGAAGCAGCTCGAGGATGCGATAGATGCTCGCCCGCGCGACACTACGCTTGCTCGCCCGTAGCCGATCTTCGATCTCAAAGGCACTGAGAGCGCAAGACTGCTCCGCCAACAAATCGATGATCGCGTTACGCGCCCCACCCTTACGATGCCCAGCCTGGCCGAGCACCGCACGAGCGTGCTCCGCCCACTCCGATGTGCTCGCCGCTGACATACCCCGAGTCTAGCCGGCCAAGAGGCGATAGTAAGACCACTTCTCGCTAGCCAGCCGGTCGCCACCGCCGGCGAGACCGCCTGATCCACCGTGAGGGTAGCTTGGGACGGCCTCGCCGGGTGCCAGGGCGGATCGTTGGCGCTGTCCTGTCAGGCCGTGTTCGCTCCGGCCGCTTCGATCGGGTTGCCTGGTGTGTCGGTCGTTGTCGCCGGCTGGGCGGCGGGTGGGCGCTGGGCGATCGGGAACAACGCGACGGCGAGCAGCACGAACAGCGGCCCCGCGTTGACGTCGGTCGCGTTGCCGACCCAGAACGGTCCGCCGAGGCTCTGCCCGAACACCCAATAACCGAGCGAGATCACGACCCCAACGGTAAGCGCGGGCCAACGCAGCGGCCTCCACCAGACCCCAAGCGCTACCGCCGCCGAAACGACTGCGGAGCAGTGCGTCCCTGGTCGCTCGAGGGCACACCCGATAATGTTCGCAGCACCAAAGCTCGGAGGAGGTCCGCTCCACAATGGTTGTGTTGATCGTCGTTATCGTCGTCGTGCTTCTCGTCCTCGGCCTGTGGGGCGGGTACAACAGCCTCGTCAAGAAGCGCAACCGAACCCAGGAGGCGTGGTCTGAGATCGATGTCGAGCTCAAGCGCCGGCACGATCTGATTCCCAACCTGGTGTCGACGGTGCAGGGCTATGCCGCCCACGAGCAGGGGACCTTCGAGGCAGTGACCCAGGCTCGAGCCAACGCGGTCACCGCCGGCGCGACGGGCGATCCCGCCAAGATCGCACCTGCAGAGAACCAGCTGTCGGGGGCGCTGCGCTCGCTGTTCGCGGTCGCCGAGAACTACCCGCAGCTGCGGGCGGTCGAGAGTTTCCTGCAGCTCCAGGAGACGCTGACGGCCACCGAGGACAAGGTCGAGTACGCCCGCCGCTACTACAACACCAGCGCCCGCGACTACAACATCGCGCTGCAGTCATTTCCTCGTAATGTGATCGCGGGGCCGTTCGGTTTCAAGGCGGTCGCGTTCTTCGGCGCCGACGAGGAGGACCGCGCCGTGCCTCAGGTGAGTTTCTCCAGTTCTGGCCCGGGCACGGCCGACGCGGCACCCGTGCCTGCTGCCGCTGGCCCCGAGGGCCCGCCACCCGCCGCTGGCGCCCAGGGCCCGCCGCCCGAGAGACCACCGGGTTGACTGGCGGCCGGTCAGACAGACTGGCCCGTGGCAATCTTTTCGAGCTCGGCGATCCGCTCTTCGATCGGAGGGTGGGTGTCGTATAGGCGGTGGTACCACTTCTCGTGGTGCTGCAACGGATCGTCGATGCACATCGCCGCGGTGGCATGGTTCATGCCCTTGAACGGCTTGTCGTTCTGCTGCAGCTTCTTGAGCGCGCTCAGCAACCCGGCAGGGTTGCGGGTCAGAGCCACACCGCTGACGTCGGCCAACGACTCGCGCCGGCGCGAGAGCGCTAGGCGCATGAGCGGGCCGAAGATGAAGCCGACCACCGCGAGCAGCGTGCCGGCAGCGAAGAGCACGAGCATGATCTGGCCGCCGTTCCTGCCGCCGCCTCTGGCAAAGAACACGCTCCGCCACAGGATGCTGGCCAGCAGGGCGGCCATACCGATCATGGTTCCCACCACGAGCAGGAGACGAATGTCGTGGTTCTTGATGTGGCTCATCTCGTGCCCGGCCACACCTTCGAGCTCCTCACGGTTCATGATCGCGAGCAGTCCCGTGGTGAAGGTGACGGCTGCCTTCTCGGGGCTGACCCCGGTGGCAAAGGCGTTGGGCGAAGGATCGTCGATCACATAGACCGCCGGCTTGGGGATCCCCTCGCCGATCGCCAGGGCCTCCACCAGGTTGTGCAACTGCTGGTACTGGGCTGGGTCGGCCGGCACGGCCCCCGAGACCCGCAGCACCAGCCCGGCCCCCGCGTTCAGGGAGTAGACGATCCCGCCAAAGGCCAGGACGGCACAGATCGCGATCCCGACGATGACCGGGGACCAGCCATAGCTCGTCTGTACCCCATTTTCAATTCCGGGGTTGACCGCGGGATGAGCGACGGCTTTGAAAAGGAAGCCCAAGGCAGCCCCGATCGCCAGCCAGATCACGAAGAACGCAACGATGACGACGACGCTGCGTCGCTTGTTGCTCGCGATCTCGCTGTACACGAGCCTCATCCTATGGCACGCCTGAATCGCACTAACAAGCGTTCCATGACAGCCACCATGTGGGCCGGACTTCGACGTGGCTTTCTCGGCCAAGCGGGCCTTGACGCGGCCGGGCGTGAAGGCATCAGAGCCCGAGCTTGCGAACGCCTTCCTCGTTGAAGCCGAGATGGTGACCCACCTCGTGACGCACCGTCTGGACGACGTGTGCCCGGAGGCGCTTGGGATCCTCCCCGAAGTCGCGCACGAGTGTGTCGCGAAAGATCAGGATCTCGTCTGGCATGCCACCGCCCCCGAAGTATGCGGTACCACCCCGCCTGGAGCCGACGTACATGCCATACGCGTGGTTCTCAGCGCCGCGGTCGGAAACGACGATCGCCACGTGCTCGAGCGCTCGTTGGAACTCGATCGGGAGCTCGTCGAGCGCCGAGCTGACGAGTGCCTCAAACTCCTGCTCGCTGTAGTGCCGGGACTTGCTCATGGTTCGTGATCGCGCCGAGCGTACACCCACGTCGGTATTCCACCGCAACGGGATCGCGGTGAACCGCCGATGGCGCCCCTTCCGCACGCGACTACCCTCGCCTACATGTTCGAGAACATTGCAGTGGCCTACGCCGGAGACCAAGCGGGCACAGACGCCGTCGCGCTCGCCGTCAAGCTCGCCGACGTGCTCGCCAGCAAACTCAGCATCGTCTTCCCCTACCACCCGCTGCTGGCCGCCGTCCCCGGTGACGCGGCCCAGCAGCAAGTTCGCGACGAGCTGAAGGCGATCGCACCCGACAGCCCCAGCCTGAAAGACGCGACCTACCTGCCGAGCCACTCACAGTGGCCGATCCGCGCCACGCACGAAATCGCCGATTACCAGCGGTGCGATCTGATCGTCTTCGGCGCCGCAAGAGAAGGGATCGCCGAGCACCTGCACATCAGCCTGATGGAGCGGATGGTGCACGCCGCGCCGTGTGCGGTGCTGGTGGCGCCGTCGGGGTACGCCCAGGGCGCCCACAGCGCACCGCGGCATGTGGGGGTCGGCTTCGCTTCCTCAAAGGAGGGCAAGCAGGCGCTCCAGCTAGGACGAGAGCTAGCACAGACGTTCGACGGCGATCTGCGCGTCATCGCTGCCTCATGGCTGAGTCTCGTGGTCCGTGGCTACGCGGCGCAGGCCGCTTCGATATCGACACTCGAGTCCGAGACCTTCGCCGAAACCAAGGCCAGCCTCGAAGAGGCGGTAGTGGATCTTGGCGACATCCATGTCGACGCGCAGGTCATCAAAGGCGACCCGATTACTGTTCTTCTTGAGCACTCCAAGACACTCGACCTGCTGGTGCTCGGCTCCCGCGCCTACGGCCCCGTGCGCCATGCGCTGCTCGGCAGCGTCTCGGCGGCCGTGATGCGCGAGGCCGACTGTCCCGTGCTCGTCACTCCGCGAAGCGGATGAGCGCTCTGGCCGCAGAGCGGCTAGTGCCTGGTGCGGCGCAGGACGAGGAATGCGAGCGTGCCCCACATCGCCGGAATCAACCGCACAGGCAGTGTTCTGTCACGACGCTCTAGGTAGAAAAGCGCAGCAGAAACCGCACAAAACCCCGATGTTGCACGCACGGGACGAACTTATCTTCCTCCTGGTAGGCACCACTCAACAGGAGGAATCCCATGGCAACTGCCGCTTCGACGCATTCAGTTCCGGTCCGCTCTCGTGAGGGGACGATTACTCATATCGCTGACCGTGTGAGCTACTGGCTCGTCAGCGCGGGTATCTACTTCACCTTCGGCTTGCTGTTCTACTACTCCGCCAAGGAGAAGCTGATCGACAACAGCGGCACGATGCCGGCTCCCCTGGCTAAGACCTTTCATGGCACGTTCGTCGCCTCGTTCCCCGGAACGAACACCTCCTGGGTGCTGATCGGCCTACTCGAGGCGCTCGTGTTCGTGGTGATCGTGGCCAGCGTCCTCACGGGCGAGTTCCTGCCGACCCGCCGCAAGCCGATCCTGCTCAGCGGCCTGGCGCTTTCGATGTTCACTTTCGCGATGATCGCGTGGGGCGAGAACATCACCGCCGGATACGCGACCGTCGCTGAGCTCTTCGAGTACCTCGTCGGGACAGCCGTTCTGATCGTCCTGGTGTTGCTGATGCCGCCCTACCGCAAGAGCGACTGGCTCTCCAGCTTGACCCGCCGCGGCGAATAGCGCTCGCGCTCAGCACCGGCAGTGTTGTGATGGAGGGGAGGCGTCCGAGCCTCCCCTCCAGTCGTTTGCCGGGAGCGCCGTCTATCCGGAGTGTGACTTGCCACTCTGAGTGTTACGACGAGGATCTGGACGTCGGGATTCCTTCTCCTCGGCGATTGCCTCTACCAGCGCCTGCGCGAAGGATCTGGGCTGGAAGTCGAACAGAGCCATTCCCGACTGGTCGGTGACGGTCGTCTCGGTCGAGAGCCCCTCGATCAACGGCCTCGCGACACCCGCGTCGACAGGCGTGACGAGCCCGATCCAATGCGAGGAGAGCCACGGCGTCAGCAGCGGCACGGGGATGCGTGGGCGGCGGCGTAGTCCCAGCGCATCGGCCATCTGATCGAGCATCTGCCCATATGTGAGTATCTCCGCCGACCCAATCTGGATTTCTCGGGAGCGCGTCTGCGGAATCCGAGGCGCCTCGATGAGGTAGCGCAGTACATCGTTGATGCCGATCGCCTGGGTGGGTGTGGACAGCCACGACGGCGCGAGCATCACGGGCAGGCGCTCGACCAGCGAGCGCAGCGTTCGGTAGCTCTCCGAGCCGGCCCCCACAACCATGCCCGCCCGAAACCACGTCAGCGACGGTCCCTCGTCGCGCAGGATCTCTCCGACGCGCAGACGCGAACGTAGATGCTGGGAGGCGGGACGATCGCCGAGACCGCCGAGGTAGACGATCTGCTCAATGCCGGCGGCGGTTGCGAAGCGGGCGAAGTTGGAGGCCGCGATGGCGTCGCGTTGCTCGTAGCCGGCGTCGCCTCCGCGTCCCATCGAGTGGACGAGATAGTAAGCCGTCGTATAGCCCTCGCCGATCGCGCTCAGGGAGCCCGGGTCGAGCATGTCGGCGCGATGCACCGCGACCGCTGGATCGAAGTTGACCCGGCTCGGGTCGCGCGCCACACACCCCACCGGCTCGCCGCGCGCGTGAAGCTCACGGACCAGCCGGCTGCCTATGTAACCAGAAGCTCCAGTGACGAGCGCGCGCGCCATGCAGGACGAACAAGCATACGCCGCGCAGGTCAGACAGCCGCGTCCGTTTGGGTCTCGTCTTGGTTCTCGCTTGTGACGGGGCGGGGCAGCACGAGCAGTGAGCAGCGCGCGTGGCGCTGCAGGTAGTCGGAGGTGCTGCCGAGCACCAGGCGCTTGACTGGACCGTAGCCGCGTGAGCCGGCCACGAGGATGTCCACCTGATCGCCGAACGCGGCCAGCTCCTCACCGGCGAGGCCGTACACCGCGCGACCCTCGACGTCCGCCAACGCCTTCATGCGGCCGTTCGCCTCCTGGACCATGACCTCGATACTCTCGCCGATCGCGGGCGGCACGATCCCGGTGTAGGCGTAGGTCGGGATCGAGACGACTTCCAGCGCATGAACAGTTGCGCCGGTGCGCGCCGCGAACTCCCGAGCGAGCGCGAGCGCCGCCTTGCTCTCGGGGGAGTCGTTGTACGCGACGCCGACCTTTGCGATTGGATTGCTCTCCCGCCCACCCTGTCCGGCGTAGCCACGGGAGGCGATCGCGACCGCGCAGGGGGCGCCGTTCAGCGCGGCGCGCGTGTCGTCGCCGAGCATCGCGCGGCCGAACGCGCCGTGACTGCAGGAGCCGACCACGAGCAGGTCCGCATCCTGATCGTCGGCCTGCTGGTGCAGACCGCGACCGGGGGTTCCGGACACGATGCTGATGAGCTCCGCGTTGACATTTGCGGCGGCGCGCTCATCCTCGAGCAGCTTCTTGGACGATTCGCGCTCCCGTCTCACGACCTCTGGGGAGATCGCGTGAGACACACGCAACTCGCCACTGTGTACGTGAGCGAGCGTCAGCTTTCCGTCGGAATCTGTGAGTAGCGCGGCGAGCGCGATCGCGTCACGGCCGTTCGGCCTGCCGTCCACTCCCACGAGCACGTTCTTGAACATCACGAGTCTCCTTGTCGGGATCGATAACAACCTAGATCGCGACCGGCCCTCCACCATCCGGTAGCGCCCCTGCAAGACCTGCGGGTTATTACTGAGCGGGACTTCGCGGAAACCGGATGGTGCCCCAGAGCCACGATCCGTAGCATTTGGACCGTGCCCGATCAAACGCCGAAGGAGACTGATCGTCCGCAGGAGACTGATCGTGTGAGCGTCAACAAGACGAGCACGCATCCGCCGCTGCCGCGCGATAAGCGCGGCTGGCAGGTTTCGCCCGCCCCCGACGGTCGTGGCATGCCCGAGCACGCCAACCCCGGACCGCCGCCGCACCGTATGCGCAGCTTCTGGTACTTCGTGCTCGCGCTGATCGCGCTCAACTGGCTGTCGGTGCTGTTCTTTCAGCCGTCCACCGGCGAAGAACGCGTGACCGTACCGTTCAGCCCGTATTTTCTGGAACAGGTCAAGGGGGGCACCGTCAGCACGATCTCCTCCAAGGGCGACACGATTCAAGGCAAGTTCAAGGCCAAGCTGCGTTACCCCGCGAATGACAAGAAGGCGACGCCCACGAAGGAGTTCGCCACGCAGGTGCCGAGCTTCTGGAACGGCGCCCAGCTATCCGCGCTACTGCAGGAAAAGGGAGTTCAGATCAAGGCCGAATCGACGACCACCAGCCAGTCGTTGCTGGCCGAGCTGCTGCTCGGATTCGGCCCCACCCTGCTGATCGTTGGCCTGTTCGTGCTGATCTACAAACGCGCCGCGAAGAGCGCCGGGGGCATGGGCGCGCTCGGCAACTTCGGGCGTTCGCAGGCGCGGCGTGTCGATCCGGAAAAGATCCGCGTCACCTTCAAGGATGTTGCCGGCATCGACGAGGCGAAGGCCGAACTGACAGAGATCGTCGACTTCCTGCGCAACCCCGATCGCTATGGCAGCCTTGGCGGGCGCATGCCGCATGGCGTGCTGCTCTCGGGCGCGCCCGGGACTGGTAAGACGCTGCTCGCACGGGCGGTGGCGGGCGAGGCGCACGCCGCGTTCTTCTCGATCTCCGCCTCGGAGTTCATCGAGGCGATCGTCGGCGTTGGCGCCTCGCGGGTGCGTGACCTGTTCGTCAAGGCCAAGGAGGCGGCGCCGGCGATCATCTTCATCGACGAGCTCGACGCGATCGGACGCTCCCGCCAGGGCCAGGTGTCGGTGACCGGCGCCAACGACGAGCGCGAGCAGACACTCGACCAGATCCTCACCGAGATCGACGGGTTCGAGTCCTCGCAGGCGGTGATCGTGCTCGCCGCGACCAACCGCCCCGACGTTCTGGACCCCGCGCTGCTGCGCGCCGGTCGCTTCGACCGGCGCGTGACCGTGCAGGCCCCCGACCGCAAGGGACGTGTCGAAATCCTCGAGGTCCACACGCGCTCGATCCCACTCGATGACGACGTCGACCTGGAGGCGCTCGCCGCCAGCATGCCCGGCATGGTCGGCGCGGACATCGCCAACCTTGCCAACGAGGCCGCGCTGCTCGGCGCCCGCCGCCAGCACGAGAAGGTGCAGATGGCAGACCTCACCGACTCGCTGGAGAAGATCATGCTCGGCTCCCCGCGGGGCCTGCTGCTGGAGCCCGCCGACCGCGAGCGCACCGCCTATCACGAGTCCGGCCACGCGCTCGTGGGGATGCTCACGCCCGGCGCCGATCCCGTGCGCAAGGTCTCGATCATCCCGCGCGGCATGGCGCTCGGCGTAACACTCTCGACGCCCGACTCAGACCGCGTGTCCTACTCGCTCGAAGAGCTGCAGGCGAAGATCCGGGTGGCGCTCGGTGGACGCGTGGCCGAGGAGGTCGTCTACGGGAAAATCACCACGGGCGCCGAGTCCGACATCCAGCAGCTGACGATGATCGCGCGCCAGATGGTCGGACGCTGGGGCATGAGCGAGGCGATCGGACCGATCGCCGTGCTGCCCGAGGAGGGGCAGGGAATGTTCCTACCGGGCGTCAGCGAGACCTCCCAGGAGACTCAGCGCATCGTCGATGCGGAGGTGCGCACGCTCGTCGAAAACGCGCACCACGAGGTCACGCAGCTACTGCAGGAGCACCGCGAGCAGCTGGAGTCACTTGCCCGGGCGCTGCTCGCTAGCGAGACGCTCGACGCGCTCGACGCCTATTCGGCGGCGGGCTGTCTGGCGCAGGCTCCCAGCCAAGAGGAGCCTGGCGATGGCTCACGTCACGGTCGCCAAGCCGCCGGCGTTGACGGTGTGAGCGCGTAGCCGGGCGCGGGTCTTCAGCTCACCGTGTAGCGCACCGGCACCAGACGCTCGGTCCGCTTTGGGGGGCGCAGGTACTTGCGGTCCTGGCGCGGCGGGAGCTTCGGCGACTTGCCGTCGTCGAGATGCTCGTATGCGACGAGCGAGAGCAGGTGGCTGATCAGGTTCAACCGCGCGGCGCGCTTGTCGTCGGCCTCGACCACGTACCAGGGGCTTGACTCGGCGTCGGTATAGGCGAACATCCGGTCCTTGGCCTCGGCGTAGTCCACCCAGCGAGCACGGGCCTGCAGGTCGATCGGGCTGAACTTCCAGCGCTTGCGCGGATCCGACAGCCGTTTCTCAAAGCGCCGCTCCTGCTCCTCGTCGCTGACCGACAGCCAGTACTTGACGAGCATGATCCCTTCGTTCTGCAGGGCCTGCTCGAATGCCGGGCAGAAGCGCAGGAACTCTTCGTACTCGTCCTCGCTGCAGAACCCCATCACGCGCTCGACCCCGGCGCGGTTGTACCAGCTGCGGTCGAACAGCACGATCTCCCCGGCCGCCGGCAGATGCGCCACGTAGCGCTGGAAGTACCACTGCGTGCGCTCCCGCTCGCTCGGCGTGGGCACCGCCACGACGCGGCAGGTGCGCGGGTTCAGAAACGCGATGACGCGCTTGATCACGCCGTCCTTGCCGGCTGTGTCGCGACCCTCGAACAACACCACGAGCCGCCGTCCGCCCGCGACGATCCACTCCTGCATGTACACGAGCTCGGTCTGCAGCCGCAGCAGCTCCTTCTCGTACTGCTTGGGACTGAGCTGTTCTGAGGCTGGCACCGACGGCATCCTTGCACCTCTGAGATCGGTTGTCAGGTCGATGTGGTTGTCGTAGTGCGCCGCTTCTGCCGGCTCGAGTGCTCGCGCTGACGCTTGTGTGCGGCATCGACGATCTCGCAGACTTCCGATGGCTGCTCGACTACCTGCAGCACCGCGAGATCTCCGGCGGCGATGCGTCCCTCGGCGAGCACGCGGGCGCGCAGCCACTCCAACAGGCCATCCCACTCGCCATCGCCGAGGAGGATCACCGGGAAGTGGCGGATCGTCGCGGTCTGGATCAGCGTGAGCGCCTCGAAGCACTCGTCGAGCGTCCCGTAGCCGCCCGGCGCGATGACAAAAGCGCTGGCGTAGCGGACGAACATCACCTTGCGCGCGAAGAAGTGGCGGAAGCGAAGCCCGATGTCCAGATAGGGGTTCAGCGCCTGCTCACGCGGCAGTTCGATGTTGCAGCCGATCGACAGCGCTCCGGCATCGCGCGCGCCGCAGTTCGCCGCCTCCATCAGCCCAGGACCGCCCCCGGTGATGATCGCGTAGCCGGCGTGGCCCAGGCACGCGCCGACCTCACGGACCAGCGTGTAGTCGGGGTGCTCGCGCGGCGTGCGCGCCGACCCAAATACCGTCACGGCGCGTCCCACGCGGGCCAGCGCGTCAAACCCACGAGCGAACTCACCGGCGATGTCGCGGATGCGCTCCGCGTCGGCGCCTCGTACCCCCGGCGGCTCGTCGCCGAGCCACAGCAGCAGCTCCTCGTCAAAGGTCGGCTCCTCTGTGGTGCCCTCAGCCTCGTGTTCCACGGGCCAAGCGTAGAGTTTCCTCAATGACCGCTGAGGCGACGGTGACAGACGAGCCCCTTTCGCGTGAGGACCTGCGTCGGCTTGACGCCTATTGGCGGGCGGCGAACTACCTGTCGGTGGGGCAGATCTACCTGCTCGACAACCCGCTGCTGCGCGAGCCGCTGCGGATCGAGCACGTAAAGCCGCGTTTGCTTGGCCATTGGGGCACGACCCCCGGCTTGAACTTCGTCTACGCGCACATGAACCGCGTGATCCGCGAGCGTGACCTGAACGCGCTGTATGTCGCGGGCCCCGGCCACGGCGGCCCAGGGATCGTTGCCAATGTTTACCTGGAGGGCACCTACAGCGAGGTCTACCCCCACATCGGCCATGACGAGGAGGGCCTGCGCCGGCTGTGCCGCCAGTTCTCCTTCCCGGGCGGCATCCCCAGCCACGTGGCGCCGGAGACACCCGGCTCGATCAACGAGGGCGGCGAGCTCGGCTACTCGCTGCTGCATGCCTACGGCGCGGTGTTCGACAACCCGGACCTGCTGGCCTGCTGCGTGATCGGCGACGGCGAGGCCGAGACGGGTCCGCTGGCGGCGAGCTGGCACTCGAACAAGTTCCTCAACCCGGCTCACGACGGGGCGGTGCTGCCGGTGCTGCATCTGAACGGCTACAAGATCGCCAACCCGACGGTGCTCGCCCGGATTCCGCACGAGGAGCTGCGCTCGCTGCTGGAGGGCTACGGCTACGCGCCTCGGTTCGTCGAGGGCTCCGATCCGATGGCGATGCACCAGCTGATGGCCGCCACGCTGAATGAGGTAGCCGAGGAGATCAGACGTATTCAGACGCGCGCGCGCGAGGATGGCGACCCGGCCCGGGATGAAGACCCCACCCACCCTCGTCCGCGCTGGCCGATGATCGTGCTGCGCACGCCCAAGGGCTGGACGGGCCCCGCGTTCGTGGACGGCCTGCCGGCCGAGGGATCCTTCCGCTCCCATCAGGTTCCGCTTGCCGATCTCGCGTCAAAGCCCGAGCATCTCGCCCAGCTGGAGGATTGGATGCGCTCCTACCGGCCCGAGGAGCTGTTCGACGAGCGCGGAGCCCTGCGACCAGAGCTGTCGGCACTCGCGCCACGTGGCGAGCGGCGCATGGGCGCCAACCCGCACGCCAACGGCGGTGAGCTGCTGCGCGAGCTTGAGATGCCCGACTTTCGCGATTACGCCGTCGATGTCCCTGCGCCGGGCGCGAGCATGAGCGAGGCCACGCGCGTGCTCGGCGGGTTCCTGGCGGGGGTGATCGCGCGCAATCCCGAGAACTTCCGGATCATGGGCCCGGACGAGACGGCCTCCAACCGCCTGGGCGCGGTGTTCGAGGTCACCAATCGCACATGGGAGTCCGAGCGGCTGCCGACTGATGATCACCTCGCGCCCGACGGGCGGGTGATGGAGGTTCTCTCAGAGCATCTGTGCCAGGGCTGGCTGGAGGGTTATCTGCTGACCGGCCGCCATGGGCTGTTCAATTGCTACGAGGCGTTCATCCACATCATCGACTCGATGTTCAACCAGCACGCCAAGTGGCTGAAGGTCACTCGGGGGATCCCCTGGCGAGCACCGGTCGCGTCCCTGAACTACCTGCTGTCCTCGCATGTGTGGCGCCAGGACCACAACGGCTTCTCCCACCAGGATCCCGGGTTCATCGACCACGTGATCAACAAGAAGGCCGAGATCGTGCGTGTGTATCTGCCGCCGGACACCAACTGCCTGCTGTCGGTCGCCGACCACTGCCTGCGCAGCCGCGACTACGTCAACGTGATCGTCGCCGGCAAGCAACCCTCGCTCAACTATCTACCGATGGACGAGGCGATCGCGCACTGCACCCGCGGGGTCGGCATCTGGGAGTGCTTCTCGAAATGAAGGCGAGCAGGAGCCCGACGTGGTGTTGGGTTGCTGTGGCGATGTCCCGACGCTCGAGAGCGTGGCCGCGTCCGCGATCCTGCGCGAGCACCTACCCGAGCTGAAGGTCAGGCTCGTCAACGTCGTCGACCTGATGCGCTTGGAGCCCGACAGCGAGCACCCACACGGGCTACCGGACCCGGAGTTCGACGCGCTGTTCACGACCGACCGGCCCGTGATCTTCGCCTACCATGGCTACCCCTGGCTGATTCACCGCCTCACCTACCGCCGCAGCAATCATCACAACATCCACGTGCGCGGCTACAAGGAGGAGGGCACCACCACCACACCGTTTGACATGGTGATGCTCAACGACCTCGACCGCTTCCACCTCGTGATGGACGTCATCGACCGGGTACCTGGCTTGGCCGAGCGCGCCGGCCAGCTGCGTCAGGACATGGCCGACGAGCGGCTGCGCCACCGCGCCTACACCCGCGAGCATGGTGAGGACCCGCCCGACGTCACCGACTGGTGCTGGCCCGATAGCCGCGACACGCCGACACCAGGCGAAGGCGCCGGCGGAGACTGGACCGCAGGCGGAGGCCCGCCCGCGACGGTCGTATAGGGGGGCGATCGGCGTGCGGGTCCTCGTCGTCAACGCGGGCTCGAGCTCGCTGAAGCTGGCGCTGCTGGACGGCGACGACACCACGATCGCCGCGCGGGAGCTCGAGGCACCTCGCGCACAGGTGGACCCGGAGGAGCTGCGTGAGGCGCTTGACTCCTTGGGAGAGGCGGACGCAGTCGGCCACCGGATCGTCCACGGAGGCGAGCGCTTCCGCGAGGCCGTGAGGATCGATGCCGGCGTCGAGACGGCCATGCGCGAGCTGATCGATCTCGCGCCGCTTCACCAGCGAAAGTCCCTCGCCGCGCTCGATGCCGTCACCCGAGCACTACCGAGTCTGCCTGCCGTCGCATGTTTTGACACAGCATTCCATGCGACCATCCCTGTCGCCGCCGCGACCTACGCGCTGCCCGCAGAGTGGCGCGAGCGGTGGGGGTTGCGTCGCTATGGCTTCCACGGCCTCTCGCACGCCTGGGTCGCACGGCGCGCGCCAGAGGTGCTCGGAGAGGATGCTTCGGGACTGCGGATCGTGAGCTGCCATCTGGGAGCCGGGGCGTCGCTGTGCGCGATCGAGGACGGCAGGTCAATTGACACGACGATGGGCTTCACTCCGTTGGAGGGCTTGGTCATGGCGACCCGCTCGGGGAGCGTCGATCCGGGAATGCTCCTGTGGCTGCTGGAGCACGAGGAGTGCTCGGCGGCGGAGCTTGCCGACGCGCTCGAGTACCGCTCTGGGCTCCTCGGCCTCGCGGGCAGCGCTGACATGCGCGAGATCGTCGTGCGGGCCGCGGAGGGTGACTCGCCCGCACAGTTGGCGCTGGATGTCTACGTCCACCGGCTGCGTGCCGGGATCGCCGCGATGGCCGCGAGCATGGCCGGCATGGACGTGCTGGCGTTTACCGGCGGCGTCGGCGAGCACTCGGCGGCGGTGCGCGCGCTTGCCGGCGAGGGGCTCCGGTTTCTGGGCGTCGAGCTCGACGCCACGCGCAACGAGACCGTGACGCGCGACCGCGACCTCTCAGCGCTCCGATCGCACGTCCGCACGGTGGTGATCGAGGCCCGCGAGGATCTCGAGATCGCGCGGCAGGTCAGGACGCTGCTCTCGCGCTGATCGCTGAGGGCGCCGGCGAGAGCAGGCGCACGAGTCGCCCGACCCCGACGGTGCAGACACCGAGGCTTACCAGCGCAGCGGCGACGATCGCAGTCGCGACATCGGCGGAGAGCACGTGCTCTGAGAGTCCGAGCGTGGCGATCGCAGCCGGCACTCCAAGCTGAGCGGTGGCCACCAGGCCCGTGGCCGGCGGCCTGCGCAGCAGCAGCACGGCAATCAGGTGGATCAGGACGTTCAGCGCCGCCAGGACGCCGGCGAGGGCGAGCAGCGAGGGATGGTCGACCAGGCCGCCCAGGTCCAGCTGCGCGCCGAGCACGACGAAGTACAGCGGGATGAAGAACCCCTCGGCCACGCCGCGCATCTGTGTGGAGAGCCGTTTCGGCCCGCCGATCAGCGCGACCATCACGCCGGCGCCGAACCCGGCGATCAGGATGCTTGTGCCGCCCTTTTGCGCGATCCACGCGAGCAGGAACAGGACGAGCAGCGACAGGCGCAGATCGAGCGCCCAGTGGCGCTGCTTGGAGAGACGCCGCAGACTGTGCACCGATCCACGCGGCGCGAACGCCCGCGCGAGGCCGAGCAGCACCAGCACCGCGACCGCCACGAGCGCGCCACCCAGCGCGGCATGAGCGAGACGATCGGGCTGCAGCACGATCGGCACGGAGAGAATCGTGATCAGGTCGGCGATCGTCACCTGCGCCATCAACGTCATCACCTCGGGGCCCGCGATGCCGGTCTCCTCCAGGGCCGGGAGCAGCACCGCAGCGGACCCCGAGGCAAGCAGGACGACGTAGACGGCCGCGTGGCCCGTGCCCGCGATGCTCGCGGCGAGCAACCCCGCGGGCACGGCGAGGACGCAGACGATCCCCGCGAGCATGCCGCCGCTTCTGAGCGACGCGGCGAGTCGCGGCTCGCGCAGCGGCAGGTGCATCCCGACGGTGAGCATCAGCATCGCGAAGCCGATTTCCCCCAGAAACGAGATCGTGGCGTTGGCTGGGTTCACAGCGTCGAGTACGGCGGGGCCGACAAAGATGCCGGCGAGGATCTCGCCGATCACGACGGGCACAAACCGGTGTCCGGCGATGCCGAGCAGCGGCCCGCCGAGCCCTGCAAGCACGATCACGGTCAGGGTTCCAAAGCTCAAAGTTAGGCCAGCCTACGCGGTCAGTTTCGGTCACACCTGCTGGAGCGTGGGGTGGGGCGTTTGGGCGAGCACCGGCGTTACCACTGAAAGCAATCCGTATTAACCGGTAGCCGTCACGATCGCTGCCCGGGGCGTCGCGTGGCGGCGGAGCAGCCAGCGGCGCAGCTCGTCAGCACCCCAAACGATGAAGGGATAAGGAAGGAGGAACACCAGATCATTCACTGGCAGTGCCGCGGTTCCCAACAGTGACTGCAGCGGTGGCGCATAGACGAAGACGGCGGCCAGCAGCAGCTCGGCAACGATTGCGCCGAGCAGGTAACGGTTGCTGAAGACCCCAATGGATCGCAGCGATGCGCGTCTGGTTCGCACGGCGAAAGCGGTGCCGATCTGCCCGGCGATCATCCCCAGGAAGGTCATCGTGGTTGCCTGTAGATAGGCATGATGTAGCGGGTGGCCAACTCCGACCGGATCGCCCATGTGCCATCCGGCGTTGTTCAAGACATAGAAGAAGCCGATCAACGACAGTCCGGCGACCATGACGCCCAGGAACAGCCAAGCGCGGACGAGCATCGGAGCGCGGATGACGCCCTCCGAGCGCGGGCGCGGCGGACGGTCCATGCTGCCCGGCTCAATCGGGTCGCGGCCCAGCGCCAGCGACGGGAGGGTCTCACTGCCAACGTCGAAGGCCAGAAGCTGCAACACGGTGAGCGGAAGCGGAATCGCGCCGCCACTGAGCGCGAACACGAGGAACGGCACGACCTCAGGAGTGGCGTGAGCAAAGATGTACTGGATGAACTTGCGGACATTGTCATAGACTTGGCGGCCCGCCTCGATCGCGACGACGATCGTCGCGAAGTTGTCGTCGGTGAGCACCATCGTCGATGCCTCCCGAGCGACGTCGGTCCCGGAGCGACCCATCGCCACGCCGATGTCCGCCGTGCGCAGCGCCGGCGCGTCGTTGACGCCATCGCCGGTCATCGCCACCACGTGTCCCTGCTCCCGCAGAGCCTCGGCGATCTGGAGCTTGGTTTCAGGGGAAGCGCGCGCGAAGATCACCTCCCGCCCACCGGCGAGAATGTCCTGTACCTCCTGCTCGTGGGTATGGTCGAACGCCTGGGCGTTGACGACCAGCGGGTCTTTCCCACCGATGCCAACCTGGCCTGCGATCGCGGCAGCAGTCAGCGGATGGTCGCCGGTGATCAGCACGATTCGTATGCCGGCACGGTGGCAGCTCCTCACAGCATCAATCACCTCGGCACGGGGCGGGTCGCGCATCGTGACCAACCCGAGAAAGCACAGCTCACGCTCGGCGTCCTCGCGGTCCGGCGCCCGCGCGCCGCAGGGCAGCGATCGGCGCGCGAGCGCCAGCACGCGCAGTCCCTGGCCGGCGAAGCTCTCGACCTGCCGGGTCACACGCTCCCGCTCGGAAGGCGCGAAGGGAAGCTGCTCACCATCGGCTGAGAGCACGTCGACGCATTGCGGCAGCACCGACTCGGGGGCGCCCTTGGTGTGTATCCAGTCGTGGCTCTCGTCGGTGTCGAGGGTCGACATCAGCTTGCGCTGCGCGTCGAAGTTGTACTGGTGAGTGCGACGGCGCTCACGGCTTGCGGCGTCGATCTGAACGCCGAGAATCTCAGCGGCCATGAGCAGAGCCAGCTCGGTCGGGTCTCCGGTGCTCTGACCGTCGGGCTCCAGGTGCGCGTTGTTGCAGGCGGCGCCAGCTTGGGCAAGTGCTGTGAGCGCGGCGTCCGGGCAGCGCACGGGGGGCTGCCCCGCGCGCTCGGCGTCAAGCGCAGCCTCGCTCGCCACCGTCCAGGCCGCGATGGGGCGCATACGGTTCTCGGTCAGGGTCCCGGTCTTGTCGGTGCAGATGACATCGGTGCAGCCAAGGGTCTCCACGGCGCTCAGGCGCTTGACCAGCGCGCCCCGGCGGGCCAGCGCGCGCACCGCGACAGCCAGCGCCAGCGTGATCACCGGCAGCAGTCCCTCCGGCACGTTTCCTGCCAGCAGGCCGACCGCGAACACGACGCTGTTCTTGAACGACAGGCCGGCACCGAAGATCGCGACCGGAACAAATGCGACGGCCATCGCGATCGCGATCCCGGCGATCAACCATGCGACCCTGCGAACTTGTCGCTCCAGGGGGCTGGGCTCTTCCTTGACGCGCTCAGAGAGCGCGGCGATACGCCCCAGCTCGGTGTGCATGCCGGTTGCAAATACGACACCCTGAGCCTCCCCACCAGTGGCACTCGTGCCGCTGAACAGGAGATCCCGCGCGGCGATCCGCGGTACGCTCGTATCGACCAGCTCCGCCGAGCGCAGCGCCGGAGCCGACTCGCCCGTGAGCGTGGAGAGATCCACCTCGACGGCACCTGAGATCAGGCGCATGTCGGCAGCGATTCGATCGCCCTCCTCGACGACCACGACATCGCCGGGGACTAAGTCGGCGGCCAGAATCGACGACGGCTGTCCCTCGCGCAGGACCCTGACCTGCTGAGGCAGGAATTGCGCCAACGCCTCCACCGCCCGCTCTGCCTGCATCTCCTGCACGAACGCGAACACGGCGTTGAGCACGATCACCAGCAGGACCGCGATGGCGATGGTCTGACTGCCGACCGCGAACGAAAGTGCCGCGGCGAGCCACAGCAGCAGCGCCAACGGATGGGTCAGCTGACGCGCAAGCTCTCCCGGCCACTTCAAGCCACCGCGACGGCGCAGCTCGTTGGGGCCGTACTGGATCAGCCGTCGCTGTGCCTCCCGCGTGGAGAGACCTCTCCGCGAGCTGCGCAGATCCCGCAGCAGCAGCTCGACGCTCTCAGTTGCATCGACCGCGACCGACTGCTGCGCAGGCACCTCTTCAGCTGTCTCGGCGGAATGTGGCAACGGGTCTTCCCTCCGCTGCTCAACCGCCGGTCAAGCTCGGTGAGAGTAGAGGCTCGCGGGTGTGCAGGTATGGGGTGAGATAGCGCCCGAAGACCTTCTCCTGTGCTGTGGAGGTCTCATCCTCCTCGAAAGACTCATGCTGGAGGGTGGCGTCGGTGGCCTGGCCGAATTCGTCGAGCACTGTTCGCAGGAAGATGGGACGTGTGCCGCCAAGCAGCCGGGCGCGCAGCACATGCTGGACCCGGGGCTCCTTGACGACGGCACCGTGTTCGGAGGCGATGCACTGCGCGATCAGGTCTGCTTGCTGGGCGGCTAGACCGCCCTGCTTGATGGGGAAGTTGGTCATATCGCCCGCGGCGTACACGTCTGCCAGCCCAACGACCCTGCCGAGCGCGTCGGTTGTGATGAAGCCCCAGGCGTCGGTTGGCACGCCGGTGATCCTGGGCCCCCGGAGCTCGGGCACAGCGACGACACAGTCAGCGTCCAAGCTCCCCCCGGAGCCAAGTAAGAGCGCCCCGTCGCGCTCGACGCTCTGGGGATCTGACTCGCCGATGAAGCGCACTCCCCGCTCGGCCAGGAGATCCGCGACGAGCCGCGAGGCTTGCGCGCCGAAGACCTCCAGTGGTGTGATCTCGGGGCTCACCAGCACGACCTCGCCCGCGGTGCCGTGCTCCTGGAGGTGAGTGGCTGTGAGCAACGCCAGCTCGTACAGCGGCAGTGGCCACGAGCAGCCTTGTGGCACGGCAAAGACGATGCGGTGAAGCTTCCCGGCGCGCAGTTCGCCCGCGAGATGGCGGATGTGCTGCACCTCCCGCTGGTCGCGGAACGTCAGCGCGCCTGGTATCGACCTGGTGGGCCTGGCGCCCACCGCGAGCACGAGGGCGTCGTAGTCCAGGAAAGCAAAGGACTCGAGCCGCACGCTGTGATCGTGGGAAGCGACCGCCTCCAGGCGATCCAGACGGAAGGACGCGCCGGCATCGGCGGCGATCGCCTGTAGGTCATAGGTGCGCGGCGGGGTCTCGTCGAAGGACTCCGTGGTCGCGGCCGGCTTGTACGCGAGCACCGGGGAGGCCGAGATCAGGGTTACGCGCACCCGTTCGGGCGCAAGCGCGCGTAGGGCGAGCATCGCCTCCACCGCGCCGAACCCACCTCCCGCGATCAGCACGTGCGCGGGATCCGATGGGGAGGTGGTGCGCGCCATGCTTGGCAAGATCGCACCCCGTCGCCGGCCGGGCATCCGTGAAAACCCCGGAAGCTCAGAGGGGGGTACTACGCGCCGCCGCAGTCAAGCGTTCTCAGCAGGCGCAACTCCTCCATCAGCAGGCGGGGCAGGAGGAAGTGCTCGCGCACATGCTCACGGCCTGAGTGGCCGAGCTGCTCGGCCAGGTCGCGGTCGTTCAGCAGCTTGAGCATCGCGGCAGCACAATCCTCGACCGAATCGACCAGCACCCCGCCGACGCCTTCGGGCATCTGCATAGGGATGCCGCCGGCGCGTCCGGCGACGACCGGTGTGCCCTTCCATAGCGACTCGGAGACGACCAGACCGAAGCCCTCGCGGATCGACTTCTGCACGATCACCTCGGAGAGGCGCTGGAAGGCGTTGACCTCGACGTTGCCGACACCTGTGAGGTTGGTGTAGACGTGGATCAGCTCCTCACGCTCGGCTACCTCTGAGACCTGACGGTAGACATCCCATCCCTCGGGGTCATCGAGCGCCATCGAGCCGACGAGCGCGAGCTGCAGGTCTGGAATCTCCTCGCGTACGAGCCTGTAGGCGTCGATCACCCCGAGCGGGTCCTTCCACTGGTCAAAGCGCGAGACCTGCGTCACTAGCCGTCCCGGGAGGTCCAGCCCGATCCAGTCGAGGATCTGGCTGGCCATACCCCGCTCGAGGTCGATGTTCTTGGGACTGAGCGGGTCGATCGCCGGCGCGATCGTCTCCACCCGGTCCACCGGGAAGTCTGGTGGCACGAAGTCGGGCATCGTGAACACCGCCGCGTCGAACTCGGCGAGCAGCGGCTCCAGGAAGCTCCAGGCGTCGGGATTGGGTTCGCTCGTGTCGATATGGCAGCGCCACACCCAGCGTGTGCTGCCCTTGCCGTGCGCCTGCAGTAATCCGGCGGGCTGGGGGTCGTGCACGATGATGAAGTCATAGTCGCCATCCAGGGTCGCCGCGTTCTCCTGGAGGCAGCGCATGTAGGCGGCCTTCTCGGCCGCGGTCAATGAGCGTGGCGCGCCCTGCAGCGCGTTGTGCAGCGCCTTGGTCGCGTGGAAGAAATCCTCATCGCCACCGATCACCTTCCAGTCCACGGTGAGACCAAGATCGCGCAGCAACGGAACGCTCGAGCGCAAGAGCTCGGATACCCCGCCGCCATAAGACGTTGCGTTCACACTGAGGATCCGCGCGCCCTCAAGCGTGCGCGCGTGCTCGCGCAGTTCCTGCATGATCCCATCTGGAGCTAGCCCGTCATAGGCATCGAGCGACCAGCGCCCGACAGTTACCTTCTGCAACACGAGCTCATCCTCCTCAAGGTCCCGTCAGATCGCGCCGCTGGAAGATCCACGCGGCGGCGAGCGCTGATACCGCCGCGATCGCAAGCATGATGACGGCGGCGCCGGCGCGAAAGGGTTGCGCGGGGACGAGCCCGACATGCGCGAAGGGGGTCAATTCGAGCGCCCATTTCGGGGCGCTCAGCAGCGCCCCTGTCAGCTGCCAGAGGAACGCTACGGTGACGGCCCCGTACGCGATCCCGCCGCTCGCGCGCGGCACAAGCGCGAACAGCAGCGCCGCGATCCCAAGGAACAGCAGTGTGACCGGCATGCAGTTCGCGCTGGCCTCGAGCATCCGCGCCAGCGAGATGTCCGAGCCCTGCGAGGCCGCCCCCGCCCAGCTGAAGAAGCTCGCCGCCAGCGCCAGCGCCAGCGACATTCCCGCCGCCAGCGCAAGCCGCCCGCCGAGCCAGCCGCGGCGGCTCACCGGCAGTGCGAGCAGCGTCTCCAACCGCTCGTCGGCCTCCTCGTGGCGCGCACTGGCGATCTGCGCGCAGGCGAACAGGCTCAGGACCAGGATGAAGAAGACGAACACAAAGGCCATGTACCCGGTGGGGGTCGTGATCGAGCCGCCGCCGAGCTTGGCGATTTCGCGCTCCATGCTCGCGGAGATGTCGGCGGAGGTGATGCTCGTGGAAACCGCCCCGAGGATGAAAGCGAAGCCGCCCACGCTTAGCAGCCAAGCGAGGATCGTGCCCCGCTCCGAGCGCAGTCCCTGGGCGAGCGGCGAGGAGAGCAGCCGCAGGCGCGGGGAGGCGCTGTCGCGCGCTGGCAGCACCCCGGTGCCGACGTCGCGCCCGGCGTAGATCTTGGCGGCGGCGGTGAGCAGCAGCGCGCTGGCCCCGAGCGGCAGCAGCAGGGCGAGCGGCTGCTGGCTGGAGGTGAACGGCCGTAGCTCCTCGGCCCAGCCGAGCGGCGTCAGCCAGCGTAGCCAGCTGGCGCCGCTTGAGGTGTCGGCCACGACGCGCAGCAGCAGCGACACTCCGACCAGTGCGTTGCCGAGCTCCAGCGCCATGCGGCGCGTGGGGGCCAGCTGGCTGACGAGTGCGCCGACACCGACGTACACGGGTATGACCGACGTGGTGGCCAAGGCTAGGTAGGCCGACTCGCCGGTGGGCAGGCCTGCGAAGACAAACCCCACCGTCTCGGCCAGCCACAGCAGCAGCACACCCGCGGCGATCGCGCTCAGCGCAGCCAAGTAAGCCGTGCGCCTCCTCAGCACCCCCGCCAGCACCAGCTCCATACGCCCGGTGTCCTCCTCGCCGCGCAGCGCGCGCACGGCCGCGAAGATGCCGAAGACCGCGGCGGCGATCGCCAGCGTGCCGCCCACGCGCCAGGCGCTGTAGCCACCGACCGTTACCGGGTCATAGGGATAGCCGTAGAACAGCCGCAGCGCATCGTTGCCGGCGAAGCTGCGTGCGAACGCGAGCCGGTCGGCGAGCGTGGGATAGGCGTGAGCGAAGCCGGCGGGCTGGATGTAGGCGTAGATCAGGAACAGGTAGGCAAAGGCAACGGTGCGAGTGCGAGCGTCGCGAAACGCGCGTCGAGCCAGCGCGCGTGCGCGTGAGAAGCCGCCGTTGACGGGCGCGTAGGCAGCGCCGGACGCCGAGACGCTAGCGCTGGCCACGGCGCTCGGAGCCGTCGTAGTGGTGCAGGAAGATCTCCTCCAGCGACGGCTCGCGGCTGCTCAGCGTCGCGATCGAATGCTCGCCGGAGCCTGCCCTGGCGAGCGCGGCGATCAGGGGACCGATGTTGCCGGAGACCTCGAAGCGCAGCGCGTTCGGCCCCGCGCTCTGCGCCTGCACGCCCGGCAGCGGCTCGATCTCAGGCGCGCCTTGAGAGAAGGTGACCTCGACCGTCTGCGCGGCCAGGTGGCGCAGCTGCTCGAGCGTCCCCTCGTCGACGAGCCGCCCCTCCCTGAGGATGCCCACACGATCGCACAGCGCCTCGACCTCGCTGAGGATGTGCGAGGAGAGAAAGACCGTCTGCCCGCGCCGCCGGGCCTCCTTGACGCAGTCGCGAAAGACGACCTCCATCAGCGGATCTAGCCCGCTCGTCGGCTCATCGAGCAACAGCAGCTCCGCGCGTGTGGCGAGCGCCGCGATCAGCTGCACCTTCTGGCGGTTGCCCTTCGACAGCGCCCTGATCTTCTTGTTCGGCTCCAGCTGAAAGCGCTCCACGAGCTGCTCGCGGTAGGGAACGTCGGTGCCCCCGTGCAGGCGCGCAAGAAACTCGAACGTCTCGGCGCTCGTCAACGCCGGCCACAGAAACGGCTCGCCCGCGACGTAGGCGACACGCCGGTGCGCGGCCACTGGATCGCTCCACGCATCGACCCCGAACAGCTCCGCCCGCCCGCCGCTCGGACGGTGCAGCCCCAGCAGCAGCCGGATCGTGGTGGTCTTGCCGGACCCGTTCGGGCCGAGGTACCCGTATACCTCGCCCTCCGCCACGCTCAGATCGAGCTGGTCGAGCGCGAGCGTGCTCCCATAGCGCTTGGTTAGTCCCTCCGTGCGAATCGCGGGTTCCACGAAATCTCCTCGCCAATGCAGGACATCATGCAGGCAGGCTATTGCGATTGCAGCCAGCGGGTATCAGGCTTCGCCCACACCGGGACTCAGGGAAAAGCCGCAGCGCCAACAATCGGTCTGGCGAGGCGATCGGCTCTTCTCCGCGGCGTGGAATGATCCGGTGGTGCGTGCGATACAGATAGAGCGCCCCGGCGTGCTGCGCCTTGTGGAACTGCCCGAGCCTACGCCGGGACCCAACCAGATCCTCGTGAGAGTGCACGCATGCGGCGTTTGCCGCACCGACCTACACCTACTCGACGGGGAGGTCGAGATTCCCCAGCCTCCGATCGTTCCCGGCCATCAGATCGTCGGCACCGTGATCGCCACCGGCGAGCGAACGGGAACCGGCGAGCCGCTGGAGCCGGGAACGCGCATCGGCATTCCGTGGCTTGGATGGACGTGCGGTCGCTGCCGGTACTGCCTCAGCGGACGGGAGAACCTCTGCGATCTCGCGCGCTTCACCGGACGGGACATCGACGGTGGCTTCGCGGAGTTGACGCTCGCCGACGAGCGCTACTGTTTCGCGTTGCCCGAGGGCTACTCCGACCTCCACCTCGCCCCGCTGCTGTGTGCGGGGCTGATCGGCTATCGGGCGCTGGGAATGACCGGCGAGGCCGAGCGGCTCGGTCTCTACGGGTTTGGCTCCTCGGCGCACATCATCGCTCAGGCCGCCCGCTTTCAAGGTCGGCGTGTGTTCGCCTTCACTCGTCCCGGAGACGAGGCCGGACAGACTTCGGCGCGCGAGCTCGGCGCCGAGTGGGCGGGAGACTCACTCACAGCGCCGCCGGAGGAGTTGGACGCGGCGATCGTCTTCGCCTCTGCCGGCGAGCTTGTACCGACCGCTCTGCGTGCGCTCGCCAAGGGCGGCACGGTCGTGTGCGCAGGGATTCACATGTCTGACATCCCGAGCTTTCCCTACGACATCTTGTGGGGTGAGCGCACGGTTCGCTCGGTCGCCAACCTCACCCGCCAGGATGCCCGCGAGTTCCTTGACCTGGCGCCCCGCGTCCCGGTTCGCACCGACGTACACCCCTACGCGCTGCAGGACGCCGGCCGCGCCCTGGAGGATCTGCGCGCCGGACGCTTCCAGGGCGCCGCGGTGATCGAGATCGATAGATGACGTAAGTCTCGCCTGCAAGTTCGCGCACGTATCAGCTGCGGACGCACTCGCTCCTCCGCAGAAAGCAGGCGCAAGGTCAGCACTGACGCGGACGACTGTGTCTCGTCCAGGGCGCAAGCTACGTGCAGACATGGTGAGACGCTCGCATCGCTCTGTGAGTAGGCGTGTCGGTGGTTCGCCTGGGTGTGGGCGATGATTGAGGTGACCGCGCGCAGCTCCTCGCGGCCCAGGCGATCGCCGGCGTCAGGCCGCTTCGCCACTGGCGGTCCGGGCTGGTGTTGGTATGACGTCGACTTGCGGGTCGCGGCGGTGCTAGAGCGCGTACGCGCCGAATCGCTCGACGGCGACAAAGACGGCGAGGGCGAAGATGAAGAAGTTCAGGGGCACGTGTGCGTATTCGCCGCGGCGTATCAGCGTCGCGGCCGCGGCTACCATCATGAGCGCTTGGCCGCAGGCAGCGATCGGCGAGAGCGCCGGCAAGATCTTCAGGGCGCCCGGCAGCACGACTCCGATGGCGCCGAGCAGCTCCAGCGTCCCGATGGCCTTCACCTGGCTGTCGGTGAAGTCCTCCACGTAGGGTGTTTTGTCTTTCAGCGTCTCGCGGGTGTTGGTGAGCTTCAGCAGGCCGGCGGCGAGGAATACGGCTGCCAGGATGCCTTGCGCTACCCAGATGGTCGTGTTCATTTGTCGGCAGGTCCTTGATCTGCGCTTATTCCGCGCGTACGTGGTTTGTGAGGGTGCCCAGGCGGTCGACCTCGACTTCGACTGTGTCGCCGGCGCGTAGGAATATGCCTTGGGGGCCTCCCACGCCGGCGGGGGTGCCGGTGGCGATGATGTCGCCCGGGAGGAGCGTCATCGTTCTGGAAAGCCACGCGACGGCGGCGGCGACCGAGAAGATGAGGTTAGACGTGTTGCCCTCCTGTACCTGCTTGCCGTTGATCCGCGTGCGCAGGCCGAGAGCCCCGAGGTCGCCGGCCTCCTCGAGTGTTACGAGCGCGGGGCCGCAGGGCGCGAACGTGTCGATCGCCTTGCCGCTCGTCCACAGCGGGTTCTGCAACTGCAGATCCCGGGCGCTGACGTCGTTGAACGGCATCGCTCCGGCGACGTGCGAGAGCGCCTGATCGGCCTCGACGCGGTGCGTGGGACGCCCGATCACCACGGCGAGCTCGGCCTCGTAGTCGACGTACTCGGGATGGGCCGCGGGCAGCACGATCTCGCTCCCGCTGCCGATCAGGGAGTTGGCGAACTTGGCGAACCAGAGCGGCGCCGCCGGCGGCTCCTGGCCGGTCTCGGCCGCGTGGTCGCGGTAGTTCAGGCCAAGGCAGATGATCTTCTCGGGGTCCGGAACCGGCGCCAGCAGGCGCACGCTCTCCAGCGCGAGTCGTTCGTCGCTCGCGGCGGCGCGCTCACCCAGAGCCGCGAGTCCGGCGGCGTCGAGGCGCTCGAGCAGGCCGCGGACCGATCGCGCGGGCGCATCCAGCGCGGACACCGGGACGACCTGCTCCTCGACGAGCACGCCGGCCTCGGCGCCACCGCCGCCCTCGTAGGTGACCAGGCGCATCTCCCTCAGCCCTCGCTCGGGATCTCGACGGGTGCCTGCGCGGGCGCGAACTCATCGGCCATCGCCCGGCGGTGGATCTCGGCGAACGGCGCCCCGGCGGCCGCGGCGGCGGCCACCTTCTCGGCGTCGAGGAAGTGCCCGATCGGGTTGGCGTGGAACTCCTCGCTGGTCTGCATCCATTTCTTGGAGGCCGCCCAGTCGCCGAAGTTGTCGCACTGCAGCTCGACGTGGTTGCCGTCGGGGTCCTTGTAGTAGTAGGAGAACGTCATCCCGTGGTCGATGCAGATGTCCGGCGTGATCCCCACCTCGCGCAGCCGCAGGTAGTTCGCGTTGAGCTCGTCGAAGCTCTCGAACTCGAAGGCGCTGTGATGCATGCCGGTTCGGGTGCCCTTCTCCGGGTCGTCCGCGAAGCCGGGGAACGCGAGCAGCGCCACGCGGTGGTTGGCGCCGTCGTTGCTCAGCCAGGCTCCTGTCGCGTCCTGGAAGACGACCTCGGCGCCGACCACGGCACCGTACCAGTCGATCATCTCCTGCAGGCGTGTCGTCTTCAGGTTGAAGTGGTGGAACTTCGGGTGGACCGCGGTGGTATCGGACATCGGTGGCTCCTTGTAGTCAGGCAGGGGTCGGGAGGGGCAGTTGGTCGCGCAGGTCGTCGATGAGCGCGGGCAGATCGGCGGCGTCGGCCGCGCTGCCGAAGACGTAGAAGTCGGGGCGCACGAGCACCGCGTGCGCCCCGTGCTCGCGCAGCCAGCCGGTGAGGCGCCCGTCAGCATCGCGCCGGCCGCAGTCGACGTCGGGGTCGAGCGAGACGACGTGCGCTCCGAGCGCGTCGAGCAGCGCGCGGTCGCGCCCGTCGAGCTCCTCCAGTGGGTCGCCGGCGGCGGCGATCAGGGTGAACCCGCCGCCGGTCACGTCGTCGAGCAGCGCCTCGCCCGACGCCGTCACGACGAGACCCTGCACGGACAGGTGGCCGGCCAGCGGCCCGGGCGCGCCGTCGGCGCCGCGGCGCAGCAGCCCTCCGGTGAGCGGCGCGAACTCGGGCGCAGGCGGAGCTCCCGCGGCGCGCAGCGCCGCATCGCGCTCGGCGGCGACGCCGACGTCGAGCTCGCATAGCACGCGCCCAAGCTCGACGGCCAGGTTGATGACCCACTCGTTCTGCGGCTGGCGCTCCGCCTCGACGGTGTCGAGAAGCGCCTCCTCGGCGACGCCGCGCAGCACAAGATCGAGCTTCCACGCGACGTTGGCCGCGTCCCGCAGCCCCGAGCACAGGCCCTGGCCCAGGAACGGCGGCGTGAGGTGCGCGGCATCGCCCACCAGCAGCGCGCGGCCGTCGCGCATCCGCTCGGCGAGCATCGAGCGGAACTCGTAGACGGCATGGCGCGTCAGCGTTCCGTCGGCGGGCGTGAACCACGGTCTCAGCAGCTCCCAGGCCCGCGCGGGATCCTCGAAGTCGGCGGGATCCTCGCCGGGGAGCAGCATGAACTCGAAGCGCCGATGACGGGTGCCGCTTTGAACGTGGGTGGTGGGGCGCACCGGATCGCACCACTGGCAGGCCGGGGGCAGGTCGAGCGCGTCCATGTCGTGCGGCTCGAGGTCCACCACGAGCCAGCGCTCCCGGAAGCCGAGGTCTCGGCGGGCGATGCCGCGCGCCTCGCGAACGAAGGAGTTCGCGCCGTCCGCGCCGACGACCCAGCGTGCGCGGATCGAGCGGAGCTCCTCGCCCAAGGCCAGATCGCGCTCCTCGCTCACACAACGCACGGTCAGCAACGCGCCTTCCGGCTCGACGCTCAGCGCCTGCGCAACCCACCCGCGCTCGACCGTGACGGAGGGCTGCTCGCTCGCGCGGCGCGCGAGCGCCTGCTCCAGCGCCGGCTGGAAGAACATATAGTCGGACTCCCAGCCGGATACCGCGGGCACGGGCGCTTCGAGCGTCATCAACGGCTCCCCGTCGGCGCCGTACCAGTGGTAGTCGCGGACGGGCAGCAGATCGCCTGCCAGGTCGTCCGCGACCTCGAGGCCCTGGAGCAGCCGCATGATCTCGTGGTCGAGGTGAACCGCGCGCGGCAGCCGGTAGATCTCGGCGAACCGCTCGACGGCCAGCACGGAGTGCCCGGCACGGCCGAGCAGCGCCGCGAGGGCCTGCCCGACCGGGCCGAACCCGACGATTGCGACGTCTACCTCGATCTCCTGGGGGGCGTGGTGCACCGGCATCAGGCGTGAGCGATCGCGGCGGTCGGCGCGGCGAGGATCTTCCCGAGCGCCTGCGCCAGCACCTCGGCGGGCGCGTCGGCGGCCCCCAGGCTGCGCCACGCGATAAAGCGGTCCGGGCGCACGAGGATCGCCCCCTCGGGGCCGATCTCCCGGTAGCGCAGCCAGGTGCAGCGGGGGTCGTAGAGCTCGCCGTCGAGGTGGCCGATCCGCACGGCGTCGAGCGGCAGCCCCTCGGCGTCGGCGATCGAGCGGGCGGCCTCGCACCAGCTCTCGCCCTCCTCGCCTGCGATCAGCAGGAAGCGTCCCGGCCGGACCAGGTCCTTGATCGGCCGCCGCCCGCCGTCCTCGTCGTCGATCCAGATGATCAACGCCCGCGCGGAAACCTCCGACCTGACGCCCATGCGGGCGAGGAGCATCGATGCGGTGAGCCCCGCGCCGCCGCCACCCACGACAAGCACGGGCACCTCCTCGGTCATCTCATCTCCTCCCAACGCCCTCGGCCATTCAGAGCGGCGAACGTAGCAGAGAATGAATAAAGATTCAATTCTGATGCTATATTCAGATGATGCCTGTGCTGGAGAATGCGCGGATGCCCGCAAGCCCGCAGCACAACGCACCCCGCGCAGGGACTCGGGTGGAGCGGCGCAAGGTACGCACGCGGGCTGGACTGCTCGCGGCGGCGAGACAGCTGTTCGCCGCCCGCGGGATGGAGCGCACGACGATCGCCCAGATCGCCGAGCACGCGGACATCGCGATCGGGTCGTTCTACAACTACTTCCGAACCAAGGACGAGCTGCTCGACGCGCTGCTCGAAGAGGAGCTCTCGGCGCAGCTCGCGCTCTTGGAGCTGCGCCAGGCCCACGTGGAGGACCCGGCCGAGAAGATCAGCATCGCCCACCGCCACCTCGTGCGCGTTGCCCAGAGCGACTCGGATTGGGCGTGGCTGCTCGTCCGGCTCGAGGTTCCCTTCCGCGTGGCGTGGTCGGTGCTCGGGCAGTCGGCGCGCAGCGATCTTCGATCCGCGATCGAGGCTGGCCGCTTCCACGTTGCAGACCCCGCGCTGGCTCTGAACGCGAGCGGCGGCGCGTTGTTCGCGGTCATCCACGCCCAGCTTGTGGGAGAAGGCAGCGAGCAGGCGGACGTGCTGCATGCCGAGGGCGTGCTGCGCAGCTTCGGCCTCGACCGCAGCGAGGCCGCCGAGATCGCACGCCGACCGCTGCCCGAGCCCACTCACCCCGCAGAGGAGCAGCAGCCCGAGTGACAACGGACGCCGGCGCGATCGACGTGAGGGGTCCGGTGAGAGGCCCACAAGCCGGGCCGGTTCGCGGGAGACCGTTGAGCAGGCACGGCCGCTTCCGTGGCGAAGCGGCCGTTGACGTGGAGTTGACGCCGGGGCTACCGACGGTCGCGGTCGTCCACTTGCCGTCGGGTGGTCACGTCCGTCCGCTGCTGCCGCTCGTCGCCGCCTTGGGGGACCGTGGGGCTCGAACGGTGCAGTGGGCCTTCCCGGAATGGGAGGCGGAGTGCAGGAAGGCCGGTGACGAGTTCCGCTCGGTGCCCGACTTCGGCATCGATATGGACCCACCGCCGCCGAACCTGATCGGCGTAGCGGAGCTCATCGCGCGGGCGACTGAGCGGGTAACCCCCTGGGCGACCGAGCAGATACGCGACAGCGGTGCCGACGTTGTCCTGCGCGACACGTTCGCCCAATACGGTCGCTATGCCGCACTCGAGGTCGGGCTGCCCCAGGTCGTCTTCAGTTCAATGATGGCCCTCCACCGCGGCATGCGGCCGACGCTGCGGAGCATGCCGGCGGCGCTCGCCCAGCTCGCCGCCGGGACGCCCGACGCGCTGCGGCTGCGGCTCGTCTCGCGGCGGCTCGAGCAGCGCTACGGCGTGCCCATGGGCGGCTGGCTCGAGGTACTCGGCGGGCGGTACGGGTGCACGACGCTCGTCGGAACCTCGCGCGGACTGCAGACCCGTCCGGAGGGTCTCGCCGGCGAGGACGTGCGGTTCGTCGGGCCGCTCCGCGCGGCGAGGGCACCCGCAGACTGCGGGGAGCCGGCGCTTGCTGCGCTCGGCGAGGACGAAGAGCTCGTGTATGTCTCACTTGGCACGGTGTTCGAGGATCGACCCGCGTTCTTTCGCGATGCCGCGATCGCTCTCGCGCGGCCCGGGCGCCGCGTGGTCCTCTCGGTCGGGAGGATCGCCCCGCAGACGCTCGGCGCGCTGCCTCCGGGCGTCACCGCGCACGCCCACGTCGACCAGCTCGCCGTACTCCGCCGCGCCGACCTCTTCATCACCCACGGCGGATTCAACAGCGTGCAGGAGGGACTAGTCGCGGGGGTGCCGCTGCTCGTCTTCCCCCAGATGCAGGAGCAGGTCCTCAACGCCGACCGCGTGTCAGAGCTCGGTGCGGGGCTGCGCCTGCGCCGCGCTACATCTGCGCGGATCGGCGCCCAGGCGGATCTGGTCCTCGGCGACCCCCGGTTCCGGGCCGCCGCCGTCCACTCCGGGGCGGAGCTGCGCGCGGCAGTCGACCTGGACGGCGCGGTGGACGCGGTGCTCGCCGCCGCGGCGGGCCACAACTCGACACGCTGCTCGGCGGCGACGGGGCATGCTGCACGTCGACCCACAGATTCATAGGGCTCGCCACCGCTTAGAGAGGGCACACTCGCCATGTGGCGCGGCTCGTCGCCGTGGTCGGCCTCGTCGCTAGCGCTTTCGCGTGACAGCGAGCGTCCGAGCAAGGGCAAGCTGACGCCCGCCTTGGACGAGTTCGGAGAGTATCGTCCGGCGCTTGCAGGACGCCTGCTTCCGCATTCGCGGAGCAGGAGCGCGGGTTCGACGCCAGTTCGCAGATGGAGCTCGTCCGTTCCAGCTGTCTGGCGCAGGGTCGATGGCACTCCTGCTTGGCCGAGATTGTGAGCGTGAAGGCTCGGATGAAGTGCGGGGCGAGCGGTCGCGGCGTGGAATGATGATTCTGGCTGGGCGGGTGATCTGCGTGAGCGGATTGCAGGCCAAGGGACTTGCTCGTCTGCTTCTCCCGGCCGGCGGGCGCTGCTGATCGGGTCAGTGGTTTTCCGCTCGCGGTTCGCCGGATTGGCCGATTCGGTGGCGGTGTGGGAGGCTCTGTTTGCGGTGAGTCAGACCGAGCCACGAGATGCGGTTGCACCCGGACCAGATTCCAAGGTGCCGGTCGACGCTGCGGGGGGCCTGAGCTCCGTGAAGGCGGCGGGGCTGCTCGAGCGGTTCGGGCCGAATGAGATTCCGGAGGAGCGGCGGAGCCTGTTGTTGGAGATCGGCTTGCGTTTTTGGGGGCCGATCCCGTGGATGATCGAGGCGGCGGTGGTGCTGACCGCGGTGATGGAGCGGTGGGCGGACTTTGCGGTCATCAGCGTGCTGCTGATCGTGAACGGGGTGGTCGGCTTCTGGGAGGAGCACCAGGCGGGCAACGCGATCGCCGCGCTCCGGGATCAGCTCGCGGTCAAGGCACGCGTGCGTCGCGATGGGAGTTGGCAGACGTTGGAGGCGCGTGTGCTCGTGCCCGGCGATCTCGTTCATGTGGAGCTGGGTCAGATCGTCCCGGCCGATGGTCGCTTGGTGTCGGGCGCGTGCGAGGTCGATGAGTCGGCGCTGACCGGCGAGTCGCTGCCGGCGGACAAGCAGCCCGGTGATGAGCTGCACTCCGGGTCGGTGCTCGCGCGCGGGGAGGCGAGCGCGCTGGTCACCGAGACCGGGCCGCGGACACTGTTCGGTCAGACCGCAAAGCTCGCGGGGGCGGAGCCCCCGCCGAGTCACTTCCAGCAGGCGGTGCTCACGATCGGCCGCTACCTGATCGTGCTGGCGCTCGTGCTGGTGTCGGTGATCATCGCTGTCTCGCTCCTGCGCGGCGACGGGGTATCGACAACGCTCGAGTTCGCGCTCGTGGTCACGATCGCCTCGGTGCCGGTGGCACTGCCCGCGGTGCTGTCGGTGACGATGGCGATTGGCGCGCGCACGCTCGCCCAAAGCCAGGCGGTCGTCAGCCATCTGCCAGCGGTCGAGGAGCTCGCTGGCGTGGATATTCTCTGCGCCGATAAGACCGGGACAATCACCCAGAACGCGCAGACGCTCGCCGAGCCAGCAGTGATCGACGCGGACGTCGACGCGCAGGCGGTGAAGATCGCGGCAGCTCTTGCGTCGAGTGGCGAGGGGCATGACCCCATCGACCTCGCGATCCTCGCCGCCGTCCCCTCGCAGGAGCTGGGCGGCTATGAGACGGTCGAGTTCAAGCCGTTCGATCCCGAGCGCAAGCGCGCGCAGGCGCGCGTTCGCAGCCCCGACGGGGCGGTCTTCGAGGTTGCCAAGGGGGCGCCGCAGGCGATCGCCAAGCTCGCCGCGGGTGGGAGCGACGGCAGTGCGATGGACGCGGCTGTCGTGGGGTTCGCGGCGCGTGGCTTTCGCTCGCTCGCCGTCGCCCGTCGGGACGGCGAGAGCAAGGATTGGCGTCTGCTGGGGGTGCTGCCGCTGCATGACCCGCCGCGGGAGGACTCCCGCGCGACGATCGCCGAAGCGGGCGCGCTCGGTCTGGCGGTGAAGATGGTCACCGGCGACCGGGTGGAGATCGCCCAGGAGGTCGCACGCGAGGTCGGGCTCGGCGACGAGATCCTCGAGGCGGGCGCGCTCGACGAGAGCAGCCCCGGTCTCGCGGCACGCGTCGAGGCCGCGGACGGCTACGCGCAGGTCGTGCCCGAGCAGAAGTACCGGATCGTCGAGGCGCTCCAGAAGGCCGGGCACATCGTTGCGATGACCGGCGATGGCGTCAACGACGCCCCCGCGCTGCGCCGCGCCGATGCCGGGGTCGCCGTCGCCGGCGCGACCGACGCCGCGCGTGCCGCCGCTGATGTCGTGCTGCTTGCCCCGGGCCTGTCGGTGATCGTCGAGGCGCTCGGGGTGAGCCGTCAGATCTTCCGTCGCATGAACAACTACGCGATCTACCGGATCACCGAGACGATCCGCGTCGTCATCTTCGTCACGCTCGCGATCGTCGCGCTCGGCTTCTTCCCGGTGACCGCGGCGATGATAGTGCTGCTCGCGCTGCTGAACGACATGGCCATCCTCACGATCGCCTTCGACCGGGTCAAGGTGTCCGCGCTGCCCGAGCGCTGGGACATGCACGAAATTCTGACGATCTCCTCGCTGCTCGGCCTGGTCGGTGTCGTTGAGAGCTTCTCGCTGCTGCTCGTGGCCGACCTCGTGATCGGCCTCGACCACGAACTGCTGCGCACCCTGATGTACCTGAAGCTCTCGGTCGCGGGCAGCCTCACCCTCTATATCGCCCGCACCCGCGGCCCGTTCTGGTCGGTGCGCCCCGCGGGCATCCTGTTCGCGGCCGTCTCCTTCGCCGAGCTGCTCGCCACGATGATCGCCCACTTCGGCCTTCTGATGCACCCGCTCCCCTGGCGCTACGTCGCGCTCGCCTGGGGCTGGGCGCTCGTGTGGTTCCTCGCCCTCGACGCCGCCAAGGTCGCCACCTACCGCACAATCGACCGGCGCCACGGCAGGGCCACGGCCAAGGCGGCGGCCTGACTCATCGAGCGCTGGGAGCGGGCGCAGGGGCCGGGTCGGTCTGCGTCAGGATCTCCCTGAAGGTTCGCCCAGTGGTGTGGCGGTACACGCTCTCAAACAGGAAGCTCCCTGCCAGCGTGACGCCGAGAGCGATCGCTGATGTCGGCGCGGTGGTGATCATGTGATAGACGAGGACCCCGAATAGAAAGAGGCACGTGAACGCCGAGGCCATCACCGGCCACGCCTTGGCCCCTGTCTGCTCCCGGACCCTCATGTGGCCGATATTGACCGCTGAGTACACCAGCAGGAAAGCGGCGCTCCCCATCGAGGCGACGGCACTCAAGGGAAAGATCAACACGAACACGAGCACCAGCCCGGACGTGATGAAGAGTCCCTCGACATCACGACCCCAGAGCTTGCGGTCAAACGCCGGCGGCAGGCCGCCGTTCTTGGCGATCTGGTACGCGACGTTCGTGGACCCGAACAAGGTCGCGTTCACCGCCGAGGCGGTCGAAAGCAACGCCGCGACAGCTATCAATCTGAAGCCCGCTTGGCCCAGGGACGGCCTGGCCGCGACAGCGAGGGCGGAATCTCCGAGTCCTTTGAGGACGTTGAGCGGCACGTTGGTCACCACACCTGTGGCGACGAGCACGTAGATGACGATCGCGATGGCGACGCTGCCGTAGATCGCGCGACCCAGCTCGCGCTTCGGGCTCGCCATGTTGGCTGCTGCGTTCGTGATCAAACCGAAGCCCTCGTAGCCAACGAACAACACCCCGGCTCCCGTGAAGATCGCGAGAGGACCCGGCCAGGCGGCCGGCGACAGGCGAGCAACCCCGCCTCCGGGCAACGCGATGAACGCCGCCGCGACGAAGACGACGAGGATCGCCACCTTGACGATCACGATCACGGACTCCGCCCGGCCCATCGTTCGGCTGCCGAGGAAGTTGATCGCCGTGAAGGCGAGCACCACGCCCACCGCCCACACCTTGGACGGGAGATGAACAAAGGTGCCGGCATACGCGGCGAACCCTGTCGCGTAGAGGGCAATCGTGATGATGTAGCTGAAGTATTGGAAGAGGCTCAGTGAACCTGAAACCGCGCCCTCTCCGTACCCGCGCACCAGGAACGTGACGGGGCCGCCGACACTCGGGAACGTTCGGCCGAGCGCGACGTAGCTGTAGGCGGCAAGGCCGGCGACGACTCCTCCGATGGCGAAGGAAAGGGGCATGGCGGAGCCTGCGATGCTTGCCACGACCCCCAGGATCGAGAAGATACCCGCACCGATCATGCCGCCCACCCCGATGCTCAGGGCGGCGAGCAACCCGATGCTCGGCTTGGTTGTGGAGTCTGTCATCGGCTCACCGCTTCCTGGAGGATCCTTCCTTAGATACGTCCGCCGAACACCTCAAGGGGCTTGCTCGACCGGGGGCGCCCGACACGCTGTCCGACCGGCGGCGTCATCCGTGGCCGCGACGCGGTCATCGAGCAGTAGAGTGGAATGATGGGAAGGCAGGCAGGCGTCGTGCTTTATGTACTCGCGCTGGTCGCCGTCGTGGTCGGTGTGGACGTCTTGTTCTTCAGGCATCGGTTCTGGGAGCGCCTGATGGTGAACGTCGGGATCGTCCTGGTGTTCGGGGCGTTCTATTTGAGGTTCCTGAAGCGAGCATGAGCGGGACGCCCCCGATGAACGCAGCCAACGACAACGCCGCTCGGAAAGGTCTTCGCGGATGGTGGGCGTCTCCCCCGCGACCCGGCATGCAACGCCTGATCTTCCCATGGGAGTATCGCCACCTCCGCGCCTTTGGGCTCACGCGTATTTCCGGTGGCGTTGTCGCGGCCACAGCGGGCGTCGTGTGCCTCTCCTACGCCGCCTACGGATGGGCAGCCTTCTTCCTGGTTGTTGGGGTGTTGAACCTCGCGGGTGGCTACTGGGAGATCACTATCGCTCGCTCCTCACCTCCCCGAGCCTGAGCCCACGCGCGACGACATCGCCGCGATCGATCCTCCCGACTGACCGTCGTGAAAGCCCCACCAGGTCGGGGGTCGTCGACTCCTCGGCTGCCATTGCGGAAGCATCACCTAGGCCACGAGGCGCTCGAGTTCCTGGTGTCTGGAAGCCGAGAACACCGGCCAGTCGCTCTCATAGCCGAACACATCGGCGAGCGGCGAGGAGCCGTAGCGCTCGGAGACGATCTCGATGTGCTCAGGTGTGACGAGAGCCGGGTGCTCAACGCCGCAGGAGCGCGCCAGGGCGAGAATCTCCGCGCGCAGCGCAACGAGGTAGTTGGCTGCACGACTCGACTTGAGCTCCGGGTCGAGTCCGTGCATGAGCCAGCGCGACTGGGTGGCCACACCCGTCGGACAGCGGCCGGTGTGACAGCGCTGGGCCTGAATGCAGCCGATCGCGAGCATCGCCTCACGGCCCACGCTGATCATGTCGCAGCCCAAGGCGAAGGCGAACAGCGCCGAGTCCGGGAACCCGAGCCGGCCGGAGCCGATGAACACCACATCCTCGGCCAGCCCCGCACGCGCGAAGGTGCCGTAGACGCGGGCGAAGCCGAGCTTGAAGGGAAGCGCCACGTGGTCGGCGAACGACAGCGGCGCGGCGCCGGTCCCACCCTCGCCGCCGTCGATCGTGACGAAGTCTGGGCCGCCGCCGGTGGCGGCCATGCGCTCGGCGAGCTTCTCCCAGAAGCCGCTCTCGCCGACAGCGGACTTGATGCCCACCGGAAGGCCCGTGTCCCGCGCGATCAGCTCGACGAGCTCGATCAGTCCGTCGACGTCGGAGAACGCGGAGTGCGCAGAAGGGCTGATGCAGTCCTGGCCGGCGGGTACGCAGCGAATGGTGGATATCTCAGAAGTCACCTTGACGGCGGGGAGCAGTCCTCCGAGTCCAGGCTTGGCGCCCTGGGACAGCTTGATCTCGATCGCGCGAACCGGCGCCTGCTCCACACGCTCGCGCAACCGCTCGAGGCTGAAGCGGCCTTGCGCGTCGCGGCAGCCGAAGTACCCAGTGCCGATCTGGAAGACCAGCTCCCCGCCATGGCAATGCGCGCCCGCGAGGCCGCCCTCACCCGTGTTGTGCAGGCAGCCGGCGATCTGCGCACCGCGATTGAGAGCCTCCACCGCGACGGGCGATAGCGAGCCGTAGCTCATGCCCGATAGGTTCACAATCGACGTCGGACGGAAGGCGTGGCGTCGTCCGTGGCCGGCACCCAGCACCTTGCCGGACGGGACGCCGTATAACGGTGCCCCTCCGGGCTCCCCGGCGGCCGGCGCCGGTGCGGGAAACGGTGAGTGCTTGATGATGAGCAGGCTCTCGACGGCCTCCATCTCGTCGTCGGTGCCGAACCCGAACACGTTCGGTTTGCCCTCCGAGGACGCGTAGATCCAGCGCCTCTGATCGCGCGAGAACGGGCGCTCCTCGTTGTTGGAGGTGACGATGTACTGGCGCAGCTCGGGGCCGAACGCCTCGAGCGCGTAGCGAAGGTGCCCGAGGATCGGGAAGTTACGCAGGATCGCGTGCCGGCGCTGTAAGAGGTCGTAACCCACGACACCCGCAAGTGCGGTGGCGGCGGCGCGAGAACGAGAGCTATTGAGTATGGCCACGGTCCGTGCGACAGCCTCGCAGCGTGGGCGGACATCGCCATCGGCCGCTTGTCTGCGGTGCGATAGCGTTGGCCTGGTGCGCGAGGTTCTGCCCGGCGTCTTTCATTGGCCAGCGATCCATCCGCGGATCCACATCGAGGTCTCGTCTTACTGGCTGCAGGACGGCGGCATCCTCATCGACCCACTCGTCCCACCCGATGTCGGGCTTCAGTGGTTCGAGTGCCGCGCGACGCTCCCGGCGGCGATTCTGCTCTCAAATCGTCACCACTATCGCGACAGTGCGCGCTTCCAAGATGTGTTCGGTTGTCCTGTGTACTGCAACCGAGCCGGGCTGGGAGAGTTCATCCACGGTGAGCTCGTCACCGCATTCGATCCGGGCGACACGCTCCCGGGCGGCATCAGTGCCTACGAGGTCGGCGGGCTGTGTCCCGATGAGACGGCCCTGCACCTCCCCTCAAAGCGAGCGGTCGTGATCGCCGATGGCGTTGTGCGCGGAAGCCCACAGGGGCAGCCCGGCCCGCTCGGCTTTGTCCCGGACACGCTCATGGATGACCCGCCCGGCACCAAGCGACATCTGCTCGAGGCGTTCGACCGCCTGTTGGGCGAGCTTGACTTCGAGCACCTCCTGCTCGCCCATGGAGGCCCAGTCATCGGGGATGGTCGTATCCAGCTCGAGGAGCTCGTGGACTGTGGCGGGCGCACGGCATTCGAGCTGTAGGTCTTTGGCTCGGCCGACTACCGGTGAGGGCTGGACCACGGCAGGCGGGCCAATAGCGATGCCGAGCGGCTATGAGGCCCAGTAGTCCTCACGGAGCGCGTATGGGCAGCTTGTACCGATGCGAGCTCGGTCTCCGGCGGGATAGCTTGGCGTGATGAACGAACCGTCGATGATGCGCCTCGCCACCGACATGCATGATTCCGAGCCGGCCCCTTCGGAGCGCCCTTCGGAACGTTGGTGCGTGCTGCTCCTGAGTAGCCGGGCAAGTCGGATCTTTTGCGGGGACCGCGAGCGGCTGGTGGAGGTGGGGGACGTCCACGACGACGTCCATCGCCGTCACAGCCAGGGTGGCTGGTCACAGGCGCGTTTTCAGCGCGGCATCGAGAAGGAGATCGAGGATCACATCAGGCGAACCTGCGAGTTGCTGCTCGCTCACTTCCAGCGGGAGCCGTTTGATCATCTGATCCTCGGCGGCCCATCTGAGCTCGCGCATCGGGTGGAGCACGACTTGCACACCGACCTGTGCCAGCGACTCGTCGGACACGTCGACATCGACGTGGAGCGAGCCTCCGCCGAGGAGGTCCACCGGCGAGCGCTCCCAGTCATCGAAACACAGGAGCGCCAACGCGAACAGGACGCGTTGGCACGGCTCACCGAGAGCATCGCACCGGATGGCCATGCTGTGACCGGGCTCGACGAGGTGCTCGAGCTACTCAGCGAGCAGCGCGTGCGGACACTCCTGCTCGCGCAGGGCTTCGTGGCACCCGGGCTCAGCTGTCCGCGCTGCGGGCGCCTGTCCACGACTGGGACATCGTGCCCGATGGACGCTGCAGAGCTGCAACCCCAGGAGAACATCGTCGATCGCGCAGTCGAGCGCGCCCTGAGCCAGTCAATCGAGGTGCTCATCTTCCGTGAGCACCGGAGCGAGCTCGAGCGGCATGGCTCGATCGCCGCGCTTCTTCGCTACTAACTATCGAGCAGAGACAGGAGGCCACATGAGCACAACAACCGAGGAACTGACAGCCGAGAAGTGGGTCGAGTACTTCGACTCGATCGCTCGGCGCATCGACGGGCACCTGGTCACGATCGAGGTCATGAGCGAGGAGCTGGGCGATCAGACGGACGTCGAGCGGCTACCGCTTCAGGCGATCGGCTACGACCCCAAGGACAATCTGCTGGAGGTGTCAGTCGGTGGACGGGGCATCCGCTATCCGGTCGTGTTGCGGCACTTCATCTCCGATCCACAGACGATCAGCGTCGAGGAGTCGGGCCAGCTTGCTCCCAAAGCGATCCTGGTAACCGATGCGAGCGGAGTTCGAACACTGATCCGCCTGTTCGAGCCCATCGCGCTCGACGTCTAGCGCACGCCGCGCCGACGGCCGAAGAGGCGCGTAACGCTCATGCCGATCGATCCCCCCGGTTGGCTGCGTGATGCACGATCGCCTCGTGATCTGCTGGGTAGACGAGAGACTCGTGCCCCTCGTCCCAGCGAACGCGGAAGTGGGTGTGCCCGGGCGCGCCGAGGATCTCGCTGATTTCCCCGCGCCGCGGAGGACTGCCCGCTACGCCGGCGACCTCGAGCCAATCGCCTACGCGGGCGGTTGAGTTGTCTTTATTGTGGGACTCCATCGGCGGGTAAGATCACATTACGTCATAGACGCCCAGGCATCCGGTTTCGGTACCGAGCTTGATGTGGTGAACTACCCATTGCAGCGAGCGTGCCCTGCACGGCACGGCCCCGGCCGCAAGGTGTGTGGCTGATGGACGTATTTCTCCGCAGTAACTCGCGGGTAATAGACCGATGGCACTCGGCTGGGCTGACGGTACGCTCGCCAGTGCGATGAACATTGGCAGCTACGTATCCCGGCCATGACAGCTCTGGGCCTAGCCTTGGTTGTCGTGGCGCTCGCGCTGTTGCTGGCCGAGGCGCATCTGTCGACAGGCGGGCTGATCGGCGCCTGCGCGAGCGTGGCCGCCGTCGGCGGTGTCGTGCTGCTGTTGCTCGCCGCCGGCGCCGGCGCGGTGGCCGTGCTGATCGTGGCGCTGTGCGCGGCGGCGGCGTCCGTGTCGTTGCTGCTGTTCCTCAGGCGCCGTGTCCTGAGCCCGCTGCGAGTGCGCCCGCGCACGGGTCGGGAGGCGCTTGTCGGTCATGTCGGCGTCGTGCGCGCCGGTGACGGTCCCGAGGCGCAGGTTTTCCTCGACGGGTCGCTGTGGCGCGCCGAGCCGAGCCCGGTTCATCACGAAGCTGAGCTGTACGACGGCGAGCGCGTCGTCGTCGAACGTGTCAACGGTTTGACCTTGTGCGTGCGCAAGGCCGAGGAATGGGAGCTGAGCTCATGATCGTCACGATCCTCATAGGTGTCCTCGTCGTCCTGCTACTGCTCGGGCTGGTCCTTGCCTCGGCATCAGTTCGTATCCTGCGCGAGTACGAGCGTGGCGTCGTGTTCCGGCTCGGGCGTCTGCTCGACCAGCGGGGACCGGGCGTCGTGCTGCTGATCCCGTTCATCGACCGGATGGTGCGCGTCAGCCTGCGCACGGTCACGCAGCAGATCCCGCCGCAGGAGGTGATCACCCGCGACAACGTGCCGGCGCGCGTCACCGCCGTCACCTACTTCCACGTCGTCGATCCCAACCGCTCCGTCGTCGAGGTAGAAGACGTCCTCGCGGCGACATCGCAGATCGCGCAGACGACTCTGCGCTCGGTGCTGGGCAAGGCCGAGCTGGACACGCTGCTCGCCGAGCGTGAGCGCCTCAACGAGGATCTGCAGAAAATCATCGACGACCAGACGGAGCCGTGGGGCATCAAGGTGACGGCGGTGGAGATCAAGGACGTGGAGATCCCACCGGACATGCAGCACGCGATCGCGCGCCAAGCCGAGGCCGAGCGCGAGCGCCGCGCGAAGATCATCAACGCCGAGGGCGAGGCCCAGGCCGCCGCCAAGCTCGGCGAGGCGGCCGACGTGATCAGCCGCAACCCCGTCACGATCCAACTGCGCTACCTGCAGACGCTGCTGGAGATCGGCAGCGAGCAGAACTCCACGATCGTCTTCCCGCTGCCGATCGATCTGATCGGGCCGCTGCTGCAGGCGGTGAGCGCTCGCGGCGCCGATGTCGGCGCGCCTTCGCAGCCCTTGGCTGGGATGACTGCAGGTCCCACCGGCAACGGCCTTCCGGCGGAGAAACGCGGTACGCGATGAGCCGCGCCGGGTGGGGGTCACCCCAATACCAGTCGCCGATGAGCCCCGCGGAGATCTACTGAGCAAGCCGGGTGGTTCGCCCGGACGCGAATGCCGCGGCTGGCTGGCAACGTCTGCTCCATGAACACACCCACAGCCCTCACCCAGCCGCCCCTAGCCGAGCTCGTCGACCTCAGCGGCAAGACGGCAATCGTGACCGGCGGCGCGATGGGTATCGGCTGCGGCATCGTCGAGCGCCTCCACCAGGCCGGCGCGGCGGTCGTCATCGCCGACCTCGATCTCGACACCGGCGCGAGCGTTGCCGAGCGGCTCAACGCCGGCCGCGCCAATAGCGCACTTGCGATGCAGACCGATGTGAGCCGGCGCGCGGATGTCGACGCGATGGTCGCCGCCTGCGTCGAGAGCTTCGGTGGCGTGGACATTCTCGTCAACAACGCCGGGATCTATCCGATGCTGCCAATGAGCGACCTCGATGTCGAGACCTTCCGGCGCGTCATCGATGTCAACCTGACCGGCCTGTTCATATGCACGAAGGCCGCCTCAGCGCGCATGATCGCGCAGGGCAGGGGCGGGCGGATCGTCAACGTCACATCGATCGACGCGCTACACCCGTCGATGGTCGGGCTGGCCCATTACGACGCGTCTAAGCACGGCGCTTGGGGCTTCACCAAGAACATCGCGCTGGAGCTCGCGCCGCACAACATCGCGGTCAACGCCATCGCCCCGGGCGGGATCAGGACACCGGGCACCGGAGATATGGACGAGGCGGCGCTTGCAGGTTTCGAGGCCATGATCCCGATGCGGCGAATGGGCGATCCCGACGACATCGGGCGTGCCGCGCTGTTCCTCGCCTGCGAGCTCTCCAGTTACATGACCGGCGCCCAGATCGTCGTCGATGGCGGACGGTTGCTGGCCTGAACCGATTGCATCGAAGCCGCTCGACCTATCGATCTCCATCGGCGATGCGCGCCGTGACGTCACCGAACATTGTGTGGCTTTGCATCCGAGCCATCCGGCCCGACGGCCGTCGTGGGCGGGTCGTTGCCCGTTCGGGCTTCGAGCGCGCGGAGATTGTCCTGCATGCTTTGCTCACGCTCCATCTGTGCGTCGGTAAGCGGGCCCAGGATGCCGCGCAGTGCCGATATTAGCGCCCAACGCCGCGGTCGGATGATGCGTGGCTGGCGGCGTTCGATTCCGCGCACGATCGCCTCACCAGCGGCTGCCGGGGGCAAGCGCTTGTGCAAGGGCCTCGGCAGGCTTGCGAGCATCGAGTGGGCGAGCGGGTCGCTGTCGAGCGCCCGATGGACCATCTCGGTGTCGATGAATCCGAAGTACGCGACGCTTGCGCTGGCGCCGTGCTGGCGGAGCTCCACCCGCAGTGCGCGGCCGAGCTGCTCGACCGCGGCCTTGCTCATCGCATATGGCGCGGTGCCGACGCCGTTCATGAACGCGTAGATCGAGGAGACGAGCACGACGTGCCCTTCTCGGCGGATGATCTCGGGCAGCGCCGCATTGACGGTCCTACAAGTCCCCATCAAGTTGACCTCGAGCACGCGCTCGAAGCTCTCCTCGGGGGTTGCGCGGACCGTGGCAACGCGTGAGACGATGCCCGCGTTGGCCACGATTACGTCAAGGCCGCCAAACCGCTCGACTGTCCTGGCGACCGCGCGCTGCATGGCGCTCCGATCGGTGGCATCCGCGGCGAGGCCGAGCGCCCTTGCGTCGTGCACCCGTGCGGCGGCGCGCTCGGCCGCCTCCGCATCCCAATCGACGATTGCCACCGAAGCGCCGCGCGCGATCAGGGCTCGTGATGTGGCAAGGCCGATCCCTCGAGCTCCACCGGTCACCAGGGCCACCTTGTCGGTCAGGTCGTACCGCGACATCTACGCTGCGCGACCGGCGTGCTCTGGGCGCATCAGCTCGTCGTGCGCGACCCAGTTGGGCTCGGGGAAGAGCTGGCAGTACTTGGCATCGCGCATCAGCTTCTCGATCCCGGTCTCGACCATGTAGCCGGTGCCGCCGAACACCTGCACGGCGTCGGTCGTGCTCGCCACGGCGGCGTCGGTCGCGGCTATCTTCGCGGCGAGCGCCTGCGCCTGGTCGATCTTCGAGCCGTGGTCGGCGGCGATCTGAGGCCAGCACGCCAGCCTCACCGCCATCGCGGAGAGCATGTCGCTGACCGCGTCGTGCTCGATGATCGCCACCCCTCCCTGCCGGCGGGCGTGCGCGTACTCGAGCGCCATCTCGTGGGCGCGCCGGGCGATCCCATGTGCGATCGCCGCAGTGCCGGCTCGTAGCAGCGCCAGCGCGCTCCCGGCGCTCATTGCCGTGCTGGAGCCATCTGACTCATCGGCGGCGGGCGAGCAGGCGACGCCCGTCAGCTCGACCGACGCGGCGGGCGCTGCGCGCAAACCCATCTGCGCGAGATCGCGGTCGAGCCGCGAGCCGGCCGCGCCGGCATCGACCACCCAGGTCGTGGGCGCAGGTCCGTCGAGGAGAACGACAAGTCCGTAGGCGCCGTGAGCACCGAGAGCGCACGCGAGACGACCGTCGAGCGCTCCGCCCAACACGGTCACCTCCACCTCGGGCGCGGCCGGCACGAGCGCCCAGCGGGCACCCCAGGGGACTTCCGCGAGCTGCTCATCGGCGAGTGTCGCCAGGGCGGCGTTGCAGAGCAGCACGCTCATCGCGATGCCGCCATCGCCGACGGCCAGCTCCTCGATGCTCGCCAGCAGGTCGGGAACGCCCAACCCTGCGCCTCCGTGCTGCTCGTCGAGCAGCGCACGGTCGAGTCCGAGCTCGACCAGCAGGCGCCAGCACTTGGCGAGTACGTCCTGGCTGCCGGCGTCGAGCTCGGCGGCCCGCGGCGTCAGCTCTCGATGCGCCAGCTCGCGCGCCATCGAGCGCAGCTCCGCGCGCTCCTCGGTCGTGACGGTGCTCATGATCGACCTCCCTCGAAGTCGAGCTGGACTCTGCGCAGCGGCGGCAGACAGCCGATCGTCTCCGAGCGGCACAGTCCGCGGTAGACCTCGAGGCGGTTGAGCTGGTTGGTGCCCTCGTAGATCTGGCACAGCTTGGCGTCGCGCCACAGCTTCTCGAGCTCCGCCCTGACCGGCCCGGCGCGCAGACCGGCGAGCTCGAGCGCCGCGCCCGTGACGCGCATCGCCACGTCGCCACCGCGCGCCTTCGCCATCGAGGAGAGAGCCAGCGAGCGCGTCACGGCGCGCTCGCTGGTGCTGCGGTGAAGCAGCGCGACGGTCGCGTCGCGAGCGCGGTCTGAGTGAAGCCAACCGCGGACGGGCGCCCGGCGCCGGATGCTGCCCGGCACATGTCCAAGAGCGCGAACGGACGGATGGGACATGACACCCCCGAGCGCCCTGTGGTCGAGCTCGGTGGCGGCGTCCATGTAGAGCTGGCGCGCGAGATGGATCTCCTCCTCCATGCCCGCCAGCGCGAGCTGCACGTGCTGGCGCTCGAGCAGGCCCCTGGCGGCGCGGTCCTCTTCGAGCCAGCCGAGCACGCGCTCGTAGGCGCCCCGCGCGATCCCGGTCGCGATCGCCCCGACCGGCGGACGCGAGCAGGCGAGCACGATCATCGTCTCAGGCGCTCCGTCTCCCTCTCTGCCCACGACCCGCTCGTCGGGGACGAACACCTCGTCAAATGTCAATTCGGCGGCGGGACAGGCGCGCTGGCCCATCTTGTGCTCGACGCGTGCGACCGTGAACCCCTCGCTCTGGGTGTCGACCAAAAAGCAGGTCCAGGTCTCCGCCGCGCGTCTGGGATCGGTTGCCATCAGGATCGTGATCCAGCGCGCGACGCTGCCGTTGGAGATGAACCGCTTGGTGCCGCTCAGGCGAAAGCCGCCCGGCACACGCCGTGCGTGGCTTGTGATCCGGGCGCGGCGCAAGAGGTCCGGATCCTCCACGTCCGTGCCGGCTTCGGGCTCGGTGATGGCGCATGCCATCAGCTGTGGCTCACCGCCGCGTTCGGATCCGATGAGCTCCGCCAGCACGCCATCCCACTGTGAGGGGCCACCCAGCAGCAGCGGCGAGATCCCGAGCGCGTGAGCGCCGAAGATCAGCGCGATCCCGGGGCAGGCGGCGCACAGCTCCTCCATCACGACCGCGGCCTGTGTGGCCAGGCCGCCCGCGCCGCCGGCCGGCTTGGGTATCAGGAAGCTCAGCATCCCGGCATCGGCGCCCGCGCGCACCAGATCCCAGTCGAACCAGCTCGGATCCTCGCCGGTGCGACGGTCGATCGCCAGCGCCCGCGGGCGCACGTGCTCCTCGGCGAAGCTGTGGGCACGGGCACGCAGCCGTTCGAGCTCGCGCACGTCCACGCGGTCGTCGTGCGGGAGGAGCCGGGGGTACTGCTCGCGCAGAGGGCGCTCCGGTGCGATCGATGTCATCGTCGCACCCGCCTATGCCGGCTGCGCCGTAGCGCCGGCGTCGACGGCCGTCTTGGCGAGCAGCGCCAGCGACAGGTGTTCGGGCCCGTAGAGGATCCCCTCGAAGCGAGCCATGTACTGGTACTGCAACGGACGCCTCCAGGCGATCAGGCCCGCCAGCTCGCGCGCGATCGGGTGACGATCGCCCAGCTCGATCGTCGCGGCTCCGGGCCGTACGCTCTCGCCCAGCTCGATCGCGTTGATCTTGAACTCGGAGCTCTGCGGCTGGCGGTCCATCCACAGATGGCTGAACAGCTGCAGCTCCTGCGAGCGCGGCGTGGCGATCCGCTCGCCGGAGAGCGTCAGGATGTGCTCGGCGCCCTCGCTCAGGCGGCAGACGCGGCGCTCCTCGCTCTCCTGGAAGTCGATTCCGGCGATGAACTTCGGGTAGTTGTAGAAGTCCACGCCGCCCGCCCGCGCGATCTCGGTCGTGACCGGCAGATGCTGCACCCAGGCGTGCAGCTGACGCCTGCGCAGGCTCGAGGCCAGAGCCAGGCCTGGCAGGTTGGGCAGGAACCACGGCTCGTTCAGCACCACCGAGATCGCCAGCTCGTTGTACGGGCCGATGTCGGTGTCGCGGTACTCAAAGCAGGTGACCGCCACTGCGCCAAGACCCGGTGCCAGCCGGGCAGGAGAAAAACGCGGGTCGGGCATCAGCCGACGCAGCGCTCCCAAACGAGCCACGAACACAGCCTGAATCGCGGTGCCGTCGTAGTAGAAGATCGGCACCCTCGCCGCCTGGCCTGCAATAGCCACTTCGGATTGCGCGACACCATCAAAGAACGGAGAGCCTCTCATCACGACCTCTTTTCGCTGAGCGAGAACAGTAGATGTGGTCTTGGCTTGAAATACCTTACTCACAGTAACCTACCATAAGTAGCCTACTTGTGGTAGAATTTTTTTATGGCATCTGCCGACACCCTGGTTAAGGGCTACCGACCTGGCCGCGTGCCCCGCGCCGTTCGCTCAGAGCAACTGCTAGAGCTGGCGGATCAGCTCTTCACGGAGCGCGGCTTCCACGCCGCCTCGATGGACGAGCTGGCCCGGCGCGCAGGCGTGTCAAAGCCAGTGATCTACGACCATTTCGGATCAAAGGAGCAGCTCTTCACGACCTGCGTTCGCCGCACGGGAGAGGCTCTTGCCGACCGGGTAGCCAAAGCAGTGCGCGAGGAGTCCGACCCGCGAGCGCGCCTACGGGCAGGATCGATTGCATACTTCCGGTTCTTGCAGGACCAACTCCAGGCCTGGATCGTGCTGTTCGACGACGGGGACGTAAGGGACACCCGATTTGCTGCCGAGGCGTCGCGGATCAGGCACCGCCAGTCAGACCTCATGGTCCGCCTGATGGTCGAGACGTCCGGAACAGAGCCCAGCCACGAGGGTCGGCCGAGGCTCGAGGCGATGACCCTGGCGATCGCCGGCGCGTACGAGTCGCTATCCCTGTGGTGGCACAAGCACCCCGAAATCCCCCCCGAGGAACTGGCCGATTGGCTTCTCGAGTTGATCTGGCCCGGACTGGAGCAGCTCATCTCCCAGCTCGCCACCTCACCTGACCCGCCTGCGACGGTCAGGCCTCGATCAGCACTCTGAACTTGTCTTTCGGGCTCCTTGCAGATCGCGGAATGCGGGTTCGCCTAGCTTGAGCAGGCAGACGCCGACCTCAACGCCCAAGCGTCGCGGCCGGCGTCTCTCCAGTCCATCCGATCCGTCAGGCGGCGGTCGGTGTGATCGTGACCGTCTCCTTCTTGGGCTCCTTGGGCAGCGGGATTGTCACCTCGACGATGCCGTCGTGGGTCTTAGCCTTGATCTTCTTGGCCTCGACACCGGCGGGCAGCGCCATCGTGCGCGAGAAGGAGCCATAGCGGCGCTCGCGCCGCAGGAAGTGCTTGTCCTTCTCCTCCTTGCGCTCCTCGTGGACTCCGGAGACCGTGAGGATGTCGTCCTCGATCTCGATCTTGACCTCCTCAGGTTTGATTCCGGGGACATCGGCGCGCACGACGAGGTTGCCGTTGTCGCGAACCACGTCGATCGCCGGCAGCCACTCACGCTGGCGGCCGTCGGTCAGCTCGTCGAACATCCGATCGAAGCGAGTACGCAGCTCTCCGAGCTCCGCGAATGGTTCCCAGCGTGTGAGTGCTCCAGGCATGGCTAATCTCCTTGATTCAGTTGGTTGGCGGGCATCAGCGACGCTATTCGGCAACCGCTCGCGGCACATCCGGAGAGCACCTCATGGGCGCTCCGTAGTAACCCCGCGAGCGCGCGCCTTCCGCGGGGGATCGTTGCGGGTCGGCTTCGGTCAGAGCATGTTCCCATGAGGCCTGCTCAGTTCCTTGATCTCGATGTAGTGGCTGAGCTGCTGGATCTGCTGGTGTGTCCCGGTGCCGAGTCCGTGCCGGGTTGCGTTCAGGCAGCCGGCCGCCATCGCCAGGCGCAGCGCTGCCTCCAGATCCCGGCCACCGGCCAGGCTGGCGCCGAGCGCGGCGAACATCGAGTCGCCGGTGCCGCGCGGCTCCAGGGTCTCCACCCGGGGGCCGGTGAGCTGCAGGTAACGTCCGCCGGCGCCGTCGAGAACCAGCGCGGGCCGCTCGGCGCGCGAGATGAGCACCGTCTCGGCACCTGCCTCGTGCAGCTCGTCCAGCGCCTTCAGCAGATCCTCTACACCGGTGCTGCGGGCGAGAGCCTCGCCGAGGATCTCCTCATCGCTGATCTTCAGCACGTCCACGCCACCGGTCAACGCGGCCTTCAGCGAGGAGCCCGCGAGGTCGGCGATGACCTTCACCCCGTTGCCGCGCAGGTCGCCCGCCAGCCGGCGGTAGATCTCGCTGTCGAGGACCATCGGGGGATCCACCCCCGTCAGCAGTGCCACACCCGCGTCTAGTGCGGCGCTGAGCGCCAGGCCGTAGAGCTCGTCGGCCTCGTGGCGGGAGAGGCGCTTGGACTCGGTGCGCGCGAGCTGCTCGCGTACGCCGTTCCGGCGGGCGTGGATGTAGACACCGTTGGACGCGGCGCACTCCACGCTCGAGAGCTCAACGTTCTCCCTTGCGATCAGCCCGCGCAGCACCGCGCCCGACTCCCCACCCAGGGCGCAGCACAGGGCGACCTCGGCGCCCAGCAGCGCCGCCATGCGGGCCACCCAGAATCCCTGCCCGCCGGCGTGCAGGTGGATCTCCTGCTCGGAGGTGTCCGCCGCCTCGACGGTGATCGTCAACAGTGGCGAGGGAGCAAACACGACGAGCGACGGGCTGCTCATCAGAGCGCCGGGAGCAACTCGAGCAGGCTGCGCTTCAGGCTCGGCGCGGAGGCGATCGTGAAACGGGAGTCCACGTTGTGCTCCGACCCGTCCCAGTCGTACGTCAGTCCTCCCGCCTCGCTTGCGAGCAACACTCCCGCGCTCACGTCCCACGCGCGGTTTGAGAGCATCATCGACGCGCCTAGGCGCCCAGCGGCAAGCCACGCGAGGTCGAGCGCCGCCGAACCGTGGGTTCGTACCCCGAGCGCCAGCGGCGCAAGTCGGGCCAAGAGCGCGATATGGATCGGGTTCTCGACCGACCGGTCGTCCGCGACCGCGAAGTCGGTGATCCCGACCACGGCATCTGCGAGCCGTCGCGTATCGGGCATGTGCAGCCGTGCGCCGTTGAGATACGCGCCACCGCCCGCGCGCGCCACATAGCGCTCGCCCAACAGGGGGAGGTCGACGATCCCGAAGATCGGCTGGCCGTCGCTCAGCAGCGCCAGGGAGATCGCGCACAGCGGGCTGCCCTTGATGAAGTTGGTCGTGCCGTCCACCGGATCGAGCACCCACAGCAACGGAGCGTGCAGGTGACCTCCCCGCTCCTCGCCGAGGAACGGGATCTCTCGCGTTGCGCGCGCCAGCGCATCCCTGACGGAGTCCTCGATCTGGAAATCCACCCGGCTTGCGTAGTCGCGGTCGCCCTTGGCAATCAGACCACCGAGGTGTGAGCGACCCTGAATCAGCAGGCGGGCGGCGCTGTCAACCGCTCCACCGGCGATCAGCAGCAACTCGTTGGCGTCGCTCTCAGCGAGGCCCGTGGAAAGATCGGGGATGTCTCGGTGAAGAGGCTCGGTCATCGCGAACACTATCCTCTATCCGGGCGGATACCCTCGCCATCCGTAGCTCTTACGGGCGGATATGCCGCGGTTCACCACAACCAGGCAGGCATCGTGACAACGTTCGAAGAGCCAGCGCGCCGGGTGGCTGACTCTCAGTAGTACGCCACACTGATCTCCGGGCGATTCCCGGACGCCGCCGGCACGTCGCGGGAGCATGATGCAAGGATGCTGTTTCTCGATCGACGCGATGCAGGTCACCGACTGGCCGGCAAGCTCATGGAGTTCGCGGATGAGCGGCCGGTGATCGTAGCGTTGCCGCGCGGCGGTGTACCCGTCGGCGTCGAGGTTGCGCGAGCGCTCGGCGCGCCGCTCGACATCCTCGCGGTACGCAAGCTGGGAGCGCCGGGAAATCCCGAGCTCGGCGTGGGTGCCGTCGCAGAGGACGGCACAGGCGTTCTCGACCCGCAATCGGCTGGGATGCATGGCATGACCCAGGCCACGCTCGATGCGACGCTCGCACGAGAGTCGCTGGAGCTGCGCCGCAGGGTGGAGCTCTACCGCGACGGTCGATGCTCGATCCCCGTGAGTGGGCGAACCGTGATCGTCGTTGACGACGGGCTGGCAACCGGTCTGACTGACCTGGCGGCGGTCCGCGCGCTGCGCAAACGCGGCGCCCGCCGCATCGTGGTGGCGGTCCCGGTGGGTTCCAGCGAGGCGGTGTCTATGCTGGCCCGCGAGGCCGATCGGGTGATCTGCCTGGAGGTCCCGCGGCGGCTTTTCGGGGTGGGCATGTGGTATCGCGACTTCTCACCCGTCTCCGACGAGCAGGTCGAAGCGCTGCTCGCCGAGGCCGGCAGGGACGAGACAACCCCTGGGGCGAGCACCGAGGAATCGAGCCTCACGCAAACAGCGGGACGCTCCGAGGACGCGCTGCACGGAGTGAGATGAGCGTGGCTTCGCCGCTGGCCCTGCCCCTTGGTGAAACCGCGGCGCTCGACGCGCTACGGCTGGATGCCCAGCCTCTGCATGGCGCCGACTGCGACTACGACGCGCTGCTCGAGCGGGTAGGTGATGCGAGCCTCGTGCTGCTCGGCGAGGCAAGCCACGGCACCCACGAGTTCTACCGCGAGCGCGCGCGGATCACGCGCCGGCTGATCGAGGAGCTCGGATTCGCCGCCGTGGCGGTCGAGGGTGACTGGCCCGACGCCGATCGCGTCAGCCGCTACGTGCAGGGCGCCGGCGATGACGCCGACGCCGAGGAGGCGCTGCGCGGCTTTCAACGGTTCCCAACCTGGATGTGGCGCAACGCCGAGGTGCTGGATTTCGTGGGCTGGCTGCGCGCGCACAACGAACGGCTCTCGCGCGGTGAGCGCAGCGTGGGCTTCTACGGCCTGGACCTCTACAGCCTGGGCGCCTCGATGGACGCTGTCGTCGCCTACCTGCAGGAGGTGGACCCCGCCGCCGCCCTGCGCGCCCGGCGCCGCTACGAGTGCCTGCACCCATTCGCCAGGGACAGCTCCGGATACGGACAGGCCGTGCTGCTCGGCGTCAGCGAGCCGTGCCGGCGTAGGGTGCTCGAGCAACTCGTCGAGCTGCGCCGCCATGCCGGCGAGTATCTGAGCTCGGATGGCCTGGTCGCCGAGGACCGCTACTTCCTGACCGAGCAGAACGCGACGGTTGTCGCGGACGCCGAGGAGTACTACCGCACGATGTTCGCCGGCCCGGCGGCCTCGTGGAACCTGCGCGACCGCCACATGGCCGACACGCTCGACCAGCTGCAGGTCCACCTCGCCCGCCACGGAGACGCCGGCAAGGTGGTCGTGTGGGAGCACAACTCGCACGTCGGTGACGCCCGCTCGACCGAGATGGCCCAACGCGGTGAGCTCAACCTCGGCCAGCTGATGCGCGAGCGTCACGCCCACGACATCGTGCTCGTCGGCTTCAGCACCTACGCCGGCACCGTCACCGCTGCCTCGGAGTGGGGCGGGCAGGCCGAGCGCAAGCGCGTCCGGCCGGCGCTCCCGGACAGCTACGAGGCGCTCCTGCACGCGACGGAGATCCCGGCGTTCCTGCTGTGCCCGCTGGGCAGGAGCGCCAGCGGTCGCGCTCTGCGCGAGCCGCGGCTGCAGCGCGCGATCGGCGTCATCTATCGGCCCGAGAGCGAACGCCAGAGCCACTGGTTCGCAGCATGTGCCTCACAGCAATTCGACGCGCTCGTGCACATCGACATCACACGCGCGGTCGAGCCGCTGGAGCGGACCGGCGTCTGGGAGCTCGGCGAGCCACCAGAGACCTACCCCACAGCGCTCTGATCTACTGCTGTCTTACGGCTTGTGGGCATGAGTAGCACCGGCACGGGTGACTCTGCCAGCATCTGGCGTACCACCGCGGCATGACCGCCCGTCAGGTTCTGACTCCAGCCGAGCGCCACAAGCTTGCAGCGGCTTGCACGAAGGATGTCGAGCAGGTGCTCGCGCGGCTCGCCCACACGCAACTCGAGGCTTGCGTCCACCACCGCGGGACAGTGGCGGGCGATGAACTCCTCTCGCCACGCGCGTACCTCGTGCGGCAGCTGGTCGCTGAACGCCGGCAGCGATCGCTGTTCGTATACATGCGCCACGACGATCTCGAGCTCGGCGGCGCTGGCCAGCTCCATGATCTCCTGTAGCGCCGCCGTGGACGCGCCGGTTCCGTCCAGCGCCACGAGCACGCTCTCGATGTGGTGGCCCACAACTGCGTTGGGCGGTACAACGACTATGGGCTTATCCAACGACGTAACGAGCGCCGTGGTAGTACTACCCGTCGTAGGCCCGCTCGCCGGTGAACCTCGAGTGCCGATCACAATCGCGGCGACGTCCTCGCCTGAGGCTGCCTGGGCGATGGCCTCGGAGGCTCGCCCAGCGACGGTTCTGAGAGCTACCCCGGCGCTCTGTGCCGTCTGTGCCACGGCTGCGTTCTCCGCACCCACGTGCAATGCCTCGGCGCTCGCTGAAAACAGGCTTGATATGGCAGCGGCGCTCGCCAGCACGCCCGTCGCGGCTGAGTCGTTGGTGATCGCGGCGATTACCTTCATCGAGACCATTCAGCTTCAAACAGTCTGGGTACGGCGTCAAGCCCATCACTGTCATCCGGTGTCTGAACCGGGCGTAGCCTCATTGCGCAAAGCTCGCCGGGCGAGTAGGCCTGCACCTCGAGCGTGAGGCAGTCCTCGAGCGAGGCGAACGCATGCTCTCCGACGGTGGTGAACTGTGAGACAACCCGAAACAGCTTGCGGCCATCGGTGAGATAGCCGCCACAGCAAAGCTGTTCGCAAGGGGCGGTGCGAGGGCCGGGGCGAAGTAGGGAAGCGAGCGACATCATCTTGCCGGCTCACCCAGTCAAGCTCAAGCGAGCGTCGTGCTCGACGGTGTCAGGCCCGGGCGCGCCCTGGCAGAGGTGCTGCGTGAACCAGTCGATCGTTAGTCGGCCGACGTGCTCTAGTGCACCCGGCTCCTCGAATAGATGTGTCGCGCTCGGCACAACGGCGAGCTCGTTCTCGCAGCAGAGGTGCACCTGTGCCCGGAGGTTGAGCTCGAGTACGGCCGTATCGGCGCCGCCGACGATCAACAACACGGGTGCCAGAATCTCACCCAGGCGTGCCTGCGCCAGATCGGGGCGCCCGCCGCGCGAGACGACCGCACGCACACCAGCTCCCAGCTCTGCTGCGGCGAGCAGCGTGACAGCGGAGCCGCTGCTCGCGCCGAAGTAGCCGAGCGCGAGCTGGGCCGTCTCGGGCTGGTGGCGCAGCCAGTGTGTCGCCGCAACGAGCCGCCGTGCGAGCAGCGAGACCTCGGACGTGTCCGGGCGATGCGAGCCGAACACGCTCACGCGGTCTCGCTCCTCGCGTGGGCTCAACAGATCGAAGAGCAGCGTCGCGAAGCCTGCGTCGTTCAGCACGCTGGCGATCTTTCGGTTGCGCGGGCTCAGTCGAGTGGACCCGGCGCCATGCGCGAATGCCACGACGCCGCGGCCGTGCGCGCCCCACGGCACCGTCAGCTCTCCGCTCAGTGTGAGGCCCGTCTCCACCTCGATCGCGACCTCGCGCGTGACACCGCCGGTGGGCTCTGCCAACAGTGCGGAGACCTCCTCGTCTGAGGTGGGTGCGAAATCCTTGTACCAGTGTCGGATCGACCACAGGCCGGCGCTTTCGGCGCAGACCACGTCGTCGACCCAGTCGCACAGTTCGCGGGTCGACTCGCGGGCGGCGACCGGCGCGGCGAGCACGATGCGTCTCGCGCCGCGCCGACGCAGCCAGCGGGCGGCTGCCTGTGCGCGGTGGGTGTCCACGAGGCCATCGTCGACGAGCAACACCGTTCGTCCGGCGACCGCCAGCCGCGGACGCGCGGCGTAGTCGCGAGCCAGCCGTCGGGCGAGATCCTGACGGCCGCGCCCGACCATCGCGCCGAGCTGCGCGGTGCTCAGCCCCAAGCGCTTGACAGCCTCATCATCGATGATCACGATGTCGCCCTCGGCGAGCGCGCCAATCGGATGCTCGGGGGCCTCGGGCACTACGAGCTCGCGTACGACAACGACCTCCAGTGGCACCTGCAACGCGCCCGCTACCTCGACTGCCACTGGCATCCCACCCGGTGCGATGCCGACCACAATTGGATCCTCGTAGCGAAAGCCGCAGAGCAGCGTGGCCAGACGGCGTCCTGCGTCACGGCGGTCGGCGAAGCGCGCGGGCATCGATTCAACCGGGCCGGAATGCCCTGTGCGCTCCAGGATTGTCATGGGAGCATCCCCTGCGCCATCTGCCCATCTTCGTCGGGGTGGCAGCCCGCCTGCATCGGCTGCATGTACGGATCGGCGCAGCGGCCTACTACTGAGCGTGTGCGACCAGCCGCCGCGCTGCCCGCGGGCGCGCGCTGGGCGAGCCTCACTCTCGCGGGAAGCGACGCGGGCTCGGCCCGACGCTCACGGTCTCCCCGCCAGCGACGCTGAGGAGCGTCGGCCGGTCGCTGCTCACCTCAATCGTCTGCGCGTTTACCCGCACGCGCAGTCGCGCCGCCCGAAAGCGAAGCCGCAGCTCCAGCCGCTCCCAGTCCTCGGCGATCCGTGGTTTGAGCTCGAGCACGTCATCTCGGGGACGGGCTCCTACGAAGCCGAGTGCCAGTGCCTGCCAAACGCTTCCCATCGCGGCGATGTGCACTCCGCTGGCAGTCGACCCGGATACGTCGTCGAGGTCGATCCTTGTCGTCATCGCCAGCGCCGCGCGTGCCTCTGCGATCCGGCCGGCACGCGCCAGCAGTGCGGCATGAACACCGGGTGACAGAGAGCTGGAATGCGCGGTGCGAGGCTCGTAGAAGGCCAGGTTTGCGGCAAGCGACCTATCCACGACCTCGTCCGGCACGAGGTGGTGGAGCATCAGCACGTCGGCCTGCTTTACGACCTGAGCCTGATGCACCCGCTCGGGTGAGAGCAGCAGGTCCGCGGCGATCGGCCGTCGCGGCGCGATCTCGGAGATGATCAGCGGCTCCAACGCAAAGAATCCGGCGAACTGCTCATACAGTCCGCTGTCCGGGTGATAACCGTCCACGAGCGCATCGGCGAGATCGAGCCACGATCTACGCTCGGCCTGCTCGACGGTGGCGTCCGTCGTCTCCGCGAAGGCGCGGCGCAGATTCCAGCGCGCCATCACGTTGGTGTAGGCGTTGTCGTCGACGAGCTCGTGGTACTCGTCGGGGCCGATCACGCCCCTGATATGTGCCCGCCCGCCCGTGCCGTCACTGTCGCGTTGCGCCCGTGAGGCCCAGTAGCGGGCCGTCTCGACGAGCAGCGCTTGCCCGGCTCCTTCACGGAACGCCCGATCGCCGGTCCAATCGATGTAGCAACCGGCTGCCCAGGCGATGTCGGCGACGATGTGCTCCTCGCGCCGGCCGGTGTAGATCGCGACCTCGCGCCCAGCGCGGTCGCGCGCGGAGCGCGGCGTGACATCCTCGCCGCTGGCGGCCGACTCCCAGGCAAAGCGCGCGCCGGCATGCCCGGCGGCACGCGCGGCCGCACGAGCGGCGGGCAGGCGCCTGACGCGGTACTCGAGGATCGCCCGTGCGGATGCCGGATGGGTCGCGGCGAGGAACGGAAGCACGAACACATCGCTGTCCCAGAAGACGTGGCCGCGGTAGCCACGGCCAGTCAGGGCGCGAGCGCCCACGGCCGCCTCGCCATGATCGCCTGCGCAGGCGATCAGGTGAAACAACGCCAGTCGTATCCCGACTTGCAGCTCGGGGTCGCCGTCGATGCGCACATCGGCCTGCTCCCAGCGCCGCGCCCAGGCGCGGCGATGATCGCTCAACAGCCGCTCGCGCCCGGCCTGCCTGGCTCGATGCGCACGTCGCAGCGCCGGCTTGCTCGAATCCCCGGCGGAGGTTGCCGCGTAGGCTGCGATGCGCTCAAGCGACGCGTCCTTACCGGCCCCGGCAATCGACTGTACCGCGGCAGCTTCGAGCGTGCCGTTTGCCACGGGGATCCGGATCACGGCGCCGTCGTCCTGGTGCTCGGCGTGCGTGCGTGGCGGTGCAACGAGCGGCGGGCTGGCTTCGAGCGTCGCTCGTGGCGCGAGTGCGCGCAGGACCGCGACACCGGGTTCGGCGAGCGAGCAGAACTGCAACGCCGCCACCTCGCCCGGCATCCGTTGGCAGAGCACGCCCGCGTGCAGATCGAGGACGCGACGCACGCGACCGCCGGATGCCCGCGCTGCGAGGCGGTTCCACAGCGGCGCCGGCTGCAGCTCTGAGAGCTCGCCGTGGCCACGGTAGACGCCTGCCATCAGAACCGCCGGCGTGGCGCCGCGGCCCGGCGTGAGCACGCTTCCGCGGGTGCCGAGGCAGCCGTCGGCGAGCGTCAGCAGCGCTTCGTGTGCACGCTCGCTCTTGTGCTCGACGCCGTCGACTGTGAGCGTCCAGCAGGGGTCCGATGAGACGATCGGCAGGGCGCCGCGCCGGCGCAGAGCGAGCTGCCGGTCGAGCAGCCGGGAGAAGGCGGCCGGCCCGCCGTGGAGCGAGATGATCCCGACCGGCACGCCGGCGGGCTCGACCCCGACCGATGCCACGGTGGCTCCAGCGGCGGCGTCGATCAACAGCTTGGAGTCGCTGCCGGGCAGACCGCCGAGCGTTCCGAGCTCATCGCCTACGATCAGGACCTGCTCGGGGGACACGCCGCGCTGCCACAGATGCTCGAAGTACCAGCGGGCGGAGTCGGCCTTGTCGGTGAGGCCGATCTCGATGTGCTTGGCGTCGCTCGTCACACGCGCGTCCGTGAGCCCGGTCTCGGTGGCCGCGGTCTCGCTCAGCTCGACCGCCGCTTGCACGCCGTCCAGCCCATGCTCGCGTAGACGCGCTTCCACGGCCTCCAGCAGCTCACCGATGCGAGCCTTCGGCGGATTAGCCCACTCCGATACCGGGATCAGGTCGATCTTGCGGCGGTTCAGTCGCTGCGAGACGATCTGCGCCTCCAGTCCGTAGGCGCCGAGCCGCTTCACCGTCAGCGCCGCCGCGCGGTCGAGCGCGACCTCTTGCGCCTCAGAAGCCGTGAGCCGTGCGGTCAGCTCGACGCCATTTTGGTTTGCGCGGTAAACCTCTGAGCCGCGGTTGAGTAGTAGATGGAGCTCTCCAGGGCCCCGCGGTCGCGCGCGAAGCTGGCCGTCGATGTTCCCCACATGGGTGCCACTGACAACCGCCATCTCCAGGCCGAGCTTGGATGCAGACTCAACAGCGCCACGCAGCGCGCCGGCGTCGGCGGTGCGGTCCGCCACCGCGGTGCCGTCCCAGTCGAAGATCAGCGCCTCAAAGCGCCGGTCCAGCTCGGCTGGAAGCGCTGTGGGAGCGCTCACGGGGCGGCAGCCATCGTCACGTTCAGCTCGCCGTGCTGCTCGGGCAGCGCAAAGCTCGTTATACGGCCGTCGCGTTTGAAGTCGAGCGTCACGCTGGCATCACCGACGCGCAGAGCCTCGAGCCTGACCCGCTCCAACCAGTCGGGCAATAGCGGGCGCTCGATCCGCAATGCCCGGCCGGGCGCGTCGGGCGAGATTCCGAGCATCGTCTGCAGCAGCAAAAACGGCGCCGCGGCGGCCCACGCCTGCGGGATGCAGGCGACCGGGTAGGCGACCACCGCTGAGCGCTCCGAGCGGGCAAACCCGCAGTAGAGCTCCGGCAGGCGGAAATCGCGGGCGCCGGTGGCGACGTCGAACAGCGCGTCGGCGATCCGCCGCACGGCGCCGTCGTGGCCATAGCGCTTCAGGCCCGCGGCGATGATCGCGTTGTCATGTGGCCACACCGAGCCGTTGTGGTAGCTCATCGGGTTATACGCCGGACAGCTGCTCGACAGGGTGCGTACGCCCCAGCCGCAGAACATGTCGTCCGCCATCAGCCGCTCGGCCACAGCGGCGGCCTTGTCCGACTCGACGATTCCGCAGTACAGGCAGTGCCCGGGGTTGGAGGTGACGCTCGCGACCTGGCGCTTGCGCCCGTCGAGCGCCAGTGCGAACGTTCCCTCCTGCGGATTCCAGAAGGCCGTGTTGAAAGCTTCGCGCAGGTGCTGCGCCTCGCCACGCAGACGCAGCTCCGTATCGGTGTCCCCTAGTGCCGCGTAGACCTCGGCGATCGCGAGCTTGGCGCGATAGACATAGCCCTGTACCTCGACCAACGCGATCGGGCCCTCGGCAAGGCTGCCATCGGCGTACACGACAGAGTCGTGGGAGTCCTTCCACCCCTGGTTGCGCAGGCCAGCGGGCGAGCGGCGCTCGTACTCGATGAAGCCGTCGCCGTCACGATCGCCGAACTCGTCGATCCACCTCAGAGCGCCGTCGAGCGCCGGACGCAGGCCGCGTAGTGTCGGCAGGTCCCCCGTCCAGGCGTAGTAGTCGGCGGCGCACATCAGGAACAGCGGCGTCGCGTCCACGGTCCCGTAGTACGGCGTGTGCGGGACGATCCCCGTTCGCGCGAGCTCGCCGACACGCAGCTCGTGCATGATCTTGCCGGGCTCGGCATCGCGCCAGGGGTCATTCTCCCTTGCTTGAAGCTTCGCCAAAACGCGCAGCGCGTCGCGTGCCAGATCGGGGTTCAGCATCAGTGCCTCACTTGACGCCACGAGCGCATCGCGCCCAAACGGAGCGACATACCAGGGGATGCCGGCGGACAGGAGGCGGCCCCCCGGTGCGGGCATGACGAGTGCGCGCAGGTCGCGGCTCGAGGTGGCCGTCAGTCCTCCGAACAGCTCGTTGTCGCTGGTGATATGCGTGCAGCGCGACTCCCACTCCGCGCCAGACTGCGCGAGCTCGGCCGCCGCCGTCTCAATACGTCGCCGCGGACGGCGGCTGCCGCCGATCGACGGCTCGGCCGTCATCAAGATCGTCACCGGCACCCCTGGCTCCAGCGTTACCTCCCAGTGTGCGCGCACACAGCGCGGATCGAGCTCGACTCGCGCGGGCTTCGGGTTGAGCTCGATCACCGCCTCCCGGAACGTCTCGTCCTCGCCGACGTAGGCCAGCACCAGCCCGCGCTCCAGCTGCTTGGGAGCCAGCGCATGCCCCCGCGCCTGCCTTTGAGGCCCGCCACGCACCTCGAAGATGTCAGCGAAGTCGGCGGCCAGCGAGAGCGAGACACTCGTCGTAACCGCCTCGCGCAGGAAGTTGAGCACGCGCACGAGGTAATACAGGCGCCCCGAGGCGATCATAAGCTCACGGCTGATGCTCAACGACTGCTGCGGCACCGCCGCCAGCCCCTCGCGCGGCAAGCTCGCGTTGGTCGAGTCGACGATCGCATGGTCATCGACCGCCGCATATGACAGCGCAACCGGGGGAGCATCGCCGACCTCGAAGCGGATCTCCGAGAGATAGCGCGTGTCGTAGGCATAGAAGCCCTCGCCGGAAACCCGCAGCGCGGCGACATCGCCGTCGGTGCGCGCGCACAGGAACAGCTCGCCGTCCTTGATCACGAGCAGCTCCTCACGCGCCTCCGCGGGAATGTCAGGTGCTCCCCGGAGCTCCACCGGTCCCGCGCGGCCAAGAACCTCGAACTGCTCGCCGCGCGGGCTGAGAACCGCCCGCGGGCGCGTCGTCCGGCGCCGGTCGCCTGTCGGCTCCGCTGCTCCCCGCTGGTTCACCGCGACGCCGCTCTCATTACCAACAAGCCGATGGTAGACGCCGGCGGGGCGGCCGGCTCCGTAGTTTCCGGCTCGATTCTGGTGGAGGTCTGCGGATGCCCAGACCGCGAATGGAGATTAATTTGGCCGTGCAACTCAAGGACACGCCGGCCGGCGGATGGTTCAGCCGGAACGGCGCCGAAGTAACCCTCGAAGTCATGAACGCGCCCTCCCTCCACCAAATCACGACTCTACCCCGTGGCACGGAGCGGAGGGCGCTGAGGGTTGCCGTGCTCGCGCCACCATGGATCACCGTGCCACCGCCAGGCTACGGAGGGATCGAGGCCGTCGTCGCGCTGCTGTGCGACGAGCTGGTTGCGCGAGGGCACGACCTCACGCTGTTCGCGGCGCCCGGCTCGCACTCGGCCGCCCGGGTGTGCTCACCGTTGAAAGCTACACATGCCGATCAGATCGGCTCCTCGCTGTACGAGTCAGACCACGTCGCTGTTGCGTATGACGCAATCGATCGCGCCGCCGCGGAAGGTGGACCGTTCGATGTCGTACACGACCACTCGGGCTTCACCGCGCTCGCCATGGCGGACCGCGTCTCGGCGCCTGTGGTTCACACCTTGCATGGCCCCTTCAGCAGCGACATGTGCCCGTTCTACGAGAGGCATGGCCACAAGGCGCGACTCGTCGCGATCAGCCAGTTCCAGCTCGAGCACGCGCCGGCCGGCGTGCGCGTCGCCGACGTCGTGTCAAACCCGATCCGTGTCGAGGACTGGCCGTTTCGCGACGACAAGGACGACTACCTGCTGTGGATGGGTCGATTGGACCCGATCAAGGGCGCCCACCGTGCAATCGCGGCAGCGCGGGCCGCTCGCATGCGGCTCGTGCTCGCCGGACCCGTGCAGCCGGGACAGGAGGCGTACTTCCGCAGCGAGATCGAGCCGCACGTCGACGGCCGCAACGTCGTGTTTGCCGGCGAGGTCGGCGGTACACGCCGCAAGGAGCTGTTCGCGCGCGCGAAGGCGTTCCTGATGCCGATCAGCTGGCCGGAGCCGTTCGGGATGGTGATGGTCGAGGCGCTTGCCTGCGGAACTCCGGTGATCGCCTTCCCCGAGGGCGCCGCCAGCGAGATCGTGCTCGATGGCGAGAACGGCTTTCACGTCGCCGATGTGCAGGCGATGGCTAAGGCGACTCGATCGCTCAAGCAGATCGACGCGGCGCGCTGCCGGCGAAGCGTCGCCTCCCGATACGACGCGGCGATCGTCGCCGAAGGCTACGAGGACGTGTATTACCGCGCGATCCGCTCGGCGGCCGGCTCACTACCCCGTTTCGCTCGACACGGCCAGCCGGCGTCCCGGGCCGAGACGATCGAGCGCCCGCCACGTCACGCCGCGCGGGCTTCGATCCTCCAGACGGCGAGGTGAGCGCTCATGGCCGTCGAGCCCTACACATCCGTCATCGACAATTCGCGGCACGACCGCGCGCACGCGCGACGTGAGGCGGCCTGTGCGATACAGCTCGCGGCACGCTCGCTCTCGGTTGAGCCCGCCGAGCTCGGCGCGGCTGCCTATCGCGACTTCTGCGCACGCGAAGAGGAGCTGAGCCTGCCATCCTGGCTTGCGATCAGCGTCCTGTTCGTCGGCTGGCAGCGTGCCTGCGAGCAGGTCTTGGCCCTGACCTACGAGGAGGCCAACGTCGAGGCGGATGTCGTGCGCATGCTCTACGGCGACCCATCGCGCCGTCACCTCCTCTACGCCACGGCCGGCCACGAGCAGACCGTGGAGCCACTCGGCACGGTGGCGGACGGGAGCGATGTCTGATGGCGCCGCCCGCGGTCGGCACCGGCACGCTGCGGCGGCTGAGCGAGCTCAAGACCGGTGGGCACCCTGTCCTCAGCGTCTACATCGGCCTCGAGAGCGGGAGATCTCTCGAGGCAGTCGCGGAAGTGCGCGAGCGGGAACTGGACGGCGTGATCGCCGACATCGAGCAGGGGACGATGCAGGCCGAGGTGGGCCGTCTCCACGATGTCCTGCAGTGCATGCCCGCGCTCGCACACGGCACCCGCAGCCTTGCCCCGTTCTCCTCAGCCGAAGGCGCTGCGGCCGCGGCCGTCCCGCTGCCGAGCCCGGTCGGGCCGATGGCGGTTGTGGACGCCATGCCATGGCTCGAGCCGCTGGCTGGCATCTTCAGCCCGGGAGACCTCGCTGTCGCCGTCATCGACCGGCACATCGGGCGCCTGTTTCGCGGCGCGCCTCGCATGCTCGTGGAGTTCGCGACGGTCCACGATCAACGCCACTGCAAGCCCGCCCTGGGCGACTGCTCACGACCGGCCTGTTGCAGCCCGACCGAAGAGCATCTCGCCCAGCACGCTGAGCGACTCGCGACCCTGCTCCTGCGCGCTCACCGACGTCGAACCTTCGATCATCTGGCAGTGATCGCTCCGCGTGAGCTGTGGCCCACACTCGAAGGAGCCTTGCACAGCGATCTGCGTGGCCGTCTCACCGGACTCATGGAGCTCGACGTCATTGATGCGCCCGCGCGAGAGATCGCACGCACGGTCACTCAGCACGTCCAGCGCTACCGCACCGAGCGCCGTGCGTGTTCCAGTCGGACATCTCTACCACTCCCGGCCACCAAAGAAGCCACCCCCGACGCCAACGCGCTCGTACTCATCGAGGCTTAGCTGCACGCGATCCCCATCCTTCCTGCGGTCTTGCACGGATGTGCGCGGGCAACGAGATGCGGGACGCTCTTGGCACCCTGTTCCCACGATCTGTAAGGAGCCCAACATGAGTGAAGCCGAGCCGAGCATCATTGAGCACAGCGTCGAAAAGACGCACATCTGGTTGAAGGAGATCGCCGAGGAGCTTGGCGACGAGGATCGTCAGTACGCCTATCGCGCGTTGCGTGCGGTGCTGCACACGTTGCGCGACCGGCTGACCGTTGACGTGGCGGCCAAGCTCGCCGCTCAGCTGCCAACCCTGATCCGCGGGGTCTACTACGAGGACTGGGATCCCAGCCGCACCCCACTGCCTATCCACGACGTTGAGGCGTTTCTCGATCATGTCGCAAGCGAGGGGCGCATGGCCGGAGAGACCGAGGCCTCGGTGGCTGTAACGGCGGTCGCGCGGGTACTGCGGGCGCATGTCTCTCCCGGGGAGATCGACGATGTTCTGGCGGTCCTGCCGGACAAGTTCAGGGCGCTGATCGAGACCTGATCTTGCCGGCAACGCAAAGCTCGGGCACGATGAGTGCCGGGGAGCCAGGCCAGCGCATCGCTGTCTTCGCGCCTCATCCGCTGCTCACGGTCACCCTCGAGCGTGAGGGAGCCAGGCACGAGCAGGTTCACTTCCACCCTGGCGGACAGGGAGTGTGGGTGGCGCGCATGGCCGCCAGTTTGGGCGCCGAGCCGGTGCTCTGTGGATTTCTGGGCGGAGAGAGCGGCGAGCTGCTGGGCGGTCTGCTCCAGCGTCAGATCGGCCAAGTGCGCCTCGTGGACACGGTGTCCGCGAGTGGCTGCTATGTGACCGATCGTCGCTCGGGTGAGCGACAGGTACTCACCTGTACGCTCAGCGACCCGCCCTCTCGGCACGAGCTCGACGAGCTCTTCTCGATCACCTGCGCGGAGGCGATCACCGACGGATGGCTCGTCCTCACCAACCCGATGCCAGGGGACGCGCTGCCATTGGAGATCTATGGCGACCTGATCGCCGACGCCCGCGCAAACGGATGCCGCACACTGGTTGATCTCTCCACCCCACGCTTGAACAGCGCGCTGCGTGGCGAGCCGGATCTGGTGAAACTGAACGACTGGGAGCTGGCCGAGTTCGTGCGCGGTCCCGTATCCGAGCCCGCACAGCTGCTTGCCGCGGCACAGCAGTTGCGTGAGCAGGGCGCCGGTGCGGTGGTCGTTACCCGTGGGGAGCAACCCGCGCTCGTGCTGACTGACGAGCGGGCGTGGTGGCTGACCCCACCGCGCCTGACACGCGGGTATCGCGAGGGGTGTGGCGACGCGATGATGGGCGCACTGGCCGCCACGTGGGCGCAAGGCGAGAGCTTCGAGCGGGCTGTCGTGGTGGGTGCCGCGGCGGGCGCGGCCAACTTCTTGCGCCACGGGCTGGGCGGCCCCTCGCGCGACGTGGTCGAACGGCTCCTCGACAGCGTCGTCCTGGAGCCGATCACGGACGTGGAGTAACCGAATCTCCGCGCACGATCGCCTGCGGCGCGACCTCGGCCGACCATGCGATCTGCGCCGCGCTGCGAACCGTGGCCAGGTGCGCGAACCCCGCCGCCAGCGCCACGGGACGGCCGGCGTGCGAGGAATGAGCATCGCTTGAGAGCAGGTCCACCAATCCCTCCCGCGCAAGCCCCATCACGAACCCCTCAGGCTCGGATTCGGCGATGAACTCGGCCGTCCACTGGATCAGAGCACCATCGTCGGCGAGTCGCCGCAGGCGCTCGGAGAAGTCAGCGCCGGCGTGACGCTCGGGATGGGCGACGATCGTTTTGAGTCCCCGCTGAGCGAGTCGCCGCACCACTTCGTTCAGGCCATCGCCGAGCGGTCCGGGAGCCGGCTCCAGCAGGATCCATCCTCCGCCTGCGCCTCGAGCTTCGCCGCGCGACCCTCCGTCCCCGCCGAGCGCCACCGCACGCAGCTGGGTGTCGCTCAGGTCGTCCGCCTGTGTCTGCGCCAGCTCCCCGCCGGGGAGGACTCGAACGCCGATTCCCTCAGCATCCAGGTGCGCCTGCAGCGAGTCCACACGTGCAACGATCTCCTCGATGCGCACGTTGTGGTCGTGCCGTATATGGGGTGTCGCGCACACCGCCGCGATCCCGTCCCGCTCGGCCTGGCTCGCCATCGCGAGGCTGTCATCGAGGTCGCGCGCGCCATCGTCGAGCCCCGGCAGGATGTGACAGTGCAGATCGATCACGGCTCAGCCTATGTCCCCGAGAGAGCCTTCAGCGGTGTCATGCGGGTGACCCTCCAGGCGGGATAGATCCCACCGAGCACGCCGATCGCCACGCCGACGAGCAGCGCGCGCCCGAGTCCCCAGGCGGTGACCGACGGCGATACGTAAGCGCTCACGCCGAGCGCGTGGACGAGCAGGCCGCCGCCGATGACTCCGATCAGCAGGCCGGCGGCGGCGCCGAGCATGCTGACCGCGATCCCTTCGCCGAAGATCAGCGACGCGACGCGCACCGGGGACCAGCCAACGGTGCTCAGCAGCGCGAGCTCGCCCTGGCGCTCCATGATCGACATGGCCATCGTGTTGGCGACGCTGATCGCTCCCACGATCAGCGCGATCACCACGATCACCAGGATCGCGTTGGAGATCAGCGTTCCGTCAGCGCCGGCCCGCAGGGCCTGCTGGGGGTCGCCGATCGCCTGGGTGCCGGGATAGGAGTGTTCGATCGCGTTGCCGGCGGCCGACGCGCGTGCGCCCGGAGCCAGTTGCACGACCACGTCGGTCTCCTCCCCGGCGCGGCCGCTCAGCTGCTGGGCCTGGTCGAGCGCGAGGACCGCGCCGGAGTCCTCGAACAGCACGCCTGAGTGATAGACGCCCGCGACCCGGTATGTCTGTCCCTTGACGACGAGCGTGCCGCCTGGAGCCAGGTGCAGCTGTTCGGCCAGGCGATCCCCGATCAGGATTTCGCGTGCGCCCGATCGTGCGCGAGCGCCGGCGACGATGACCAGGTTGTGCGTGAAGAACCCACCCGGATCGGCGCCGAACACGACCGCGCTGGGCGCGGACTTGACCGTTTCGATCATCAGCAACAGCGGCGTGGCGGCGGCCACATCGGGCTGTGCGGCGATGCGTCCCACGATCGACGCAGGCAGGATCGAGGCGGTCGGGTCTGAGACGTTCGCCTGGAATATCCCGAGCTCCGAGCCGCCGAGATGGATGAATTCGTCTGCCGTATCCCGCAACCCTTGGGTGAACGACAGCAACGCGACGATTGTGGCCACACCGACGGCGACGCCTCCGGCGGTGAAGATGGTGCGGGCCCGGCTGCGCAGCAGGTTCGTCGTGATGATCGCGAGCATCGGCTGACTCGTCCTCTAGCGGACGCAGAGCGGCGGCTCGGTCGAAGCCTGGATCTGCCCGTCGATCAGATTGACGGTACGGTCGGCGCGCGCTCCGACGGCAGGATCGTAGCTGACCACGATCATCGTCATTCCAAGCTCGTCCCGCAGGCGGAAGAGCAGATCGAGCACGCGCTCAGAGGTGTGGGAATCGAGCGCCCCCGTAGGCTCGTCAGCCAGCAACAGGTGTGGCTGATTGGCAAGCGCGCGGGCCACGGCGACGCGCTGGCGCTCCCCGCCAGAGAGCTCGTGCGGCAGGTGACCGGCACGGTCGGCGAGCCCGACCTCCTCCAGCAGCTCAAGCGCGCGAGTATGTCGCTCGGCGCGATGGACACCGGCCCCGATGAGCGGGACTTCTACATTTGCGCGCGCCGAGAGCGTTTCCAGCAGCAGGTGGCGTTGGAAGACGAAGCCGACGATCTCGCGTCGGGGGCGAGCTGGACGGGGCTCCTTCCAGATGGCCCGCCCGTCGATCAGCACTTCTCCCGTGTCCGGTTGCTCCAGGCCGCCGATCAGGCTCAGCAGCGTGCTCTTGCCGGACCCGGAGCGCCCGGCGATTGCGACCGCCTCGCCCGGATCGACCCGCAGCGAGAGCTCGCGCAGGGCGCTGATCTGCCCAAAGCTCTTGCCGACCCGATCGACGATCACCGCCGCGCCCGCACCCGCACCCGCGCTTGAGCTCATGCAACGACCTGCACGGGGTAGTCGAGGTTGATCGTCACCCCGCCCGAGACGATCACCGCACGGAACGTCAGCGGGTAACCGACGGCCGAAGAGGGCCACTTGAAGATGTCCGAGAAATGTCCTGTGAAGGTGTAGTGAGAGCGATGGGCCACGACCTGCCCGCCGAACAGGTACTCATAGCTCACGCTCGCCCTCGCTGGGCGCCCCGCGCTCGAGACCGTGAAGCGAATCGGCCAGGCCTGGTTGACCTTCGGGTGGCTCCCACCGGCGTGCAGTGTCGCCGTGACCGCACCCGAGGAGGCTGTCACGATGCCGGAGGCAGCGGCCGTCGATGGCGTGGATGGCTGTGGGATGGAGGCAGGGGCGGTGCTCTGCTGGGTGACCTTGGTGGTAGAGGACTGCGTGGTTTTGCCGGTGGAGGACGAGCCGCAACCGGCCAGCAGGAGCAGGACGGCCGTGAACCCACCCAGCTGGCAACCTCGTCCGCATGCGCCGAGGGCGCGGATCGGTGCTGTCGATCGAGTCATTGCCTCATCCTTTCAATGGATCAATGTGCGCCGGATCATCGCCGGCCTCCTACACGCAGGCATCCGCACGAGCTACTGCCGGCTGTACGCAATGCACCGCAGACCGTCCGCGTATGACACGGATGCGCTCGCCCGCGGATCGCGTGATCATTGGAACAGCCCTCGCTGGCACCGCAATCGACACGCTGGGTCTGACCGGCGTGAGCAGCATGCGATTCGTACCCGACCTGGCGCTGGAAGAAAGCGATGCCAACCCCACCCACGACTCAACTTGGTCCCCGCTCTGAGCAGTGCGGCGATCCTGACCTGCTGGCGGCGCTTGCCGCGCCCACCATGTATAGCGGGCGCCCGCCGGTCGTCGTGCACGAGACGCACGCCTCGTGGGTGTTCGTTGCAGGCGATCGCGCTTACAAGATCAAGAAGCCCATCGCGCTTGGCTTCCTGGACTACAGCACGCTGGCACGCCGGCGCAGCGCCTGCCGTGAGGAGGTGCGCGTCAATCAGGAGCTCGCTCCGGGCATCTATCGCGGAGTGCGGGCGATCGTCAGGACCTCGCACGGACTTTGCTTCGCGGCCGAGGACACACCAGGCGCGATCGAGTACGCGGTGGAGATGCAGAGCTTTCGCGAGGGCGACACCTTTGCGGGTCTGATTGCGATTGGCTCTCTCACCCGAGCGCACGTCGACGCGGTGGCCCACCTGCTGGCGGACTTCCACGGCTCCGCCGCCGTGGTCGCAGACTGGGGGCCGGATCGCGTGCTCGCCGTCTGGCAAAACAACGTGGGGGAGCTGCAGGGAATGGACCATCCGGCCGGGTGGCGTCTGGACATTGTCGCCGCGTTCGGTGAGACCTTCGTGAAGAGGCATGCGCTGGAGCTGCGGCGGCGCGCGCTGCTGGGACTCTCCCGTGACGGCCACGGAGACCTGCGCTGCGAGCACGTGCTTGCCGGGCCGACCGTCCGCGTGGTCGACCGCATCGAGTTCGACCAGCAACTACGCCGCACCGATGTCGCCTGCGATCTGGCGTTCCTGGCGATGGATCTGGAGGCGCACGGGCAGCGTTGGGCGGCGCGAGAGCTCGTCAGCACCTACCGCCACGTGGGCATCAGCCCCGGCGGCGAGGCACTGCGCTCCTTCTACGCCGCCCACTGGGCGCTCGTGCGCGCCAAGGTCGCGCTGATCGCTGCGGCCGAGCACGACGGCGAGAGTGATGCCGAGCAGCTGCGAGCGGCACAGCAGCTGTGGTCGCTGAGCGAGCGGCTGTGCTGGCGCGCCCGGGCACCGCTGGCGATCGTGATCTGCGGACCCGCCGCCAGCGGCAAGTCGACGCTGGCCCGCGAGCTCGCACGGCGCTCGGAGATGGAGGTCATCTCCTCCGACGTAGTCCGCAAGCGCCTGGCCCGCCTCGACGAGCACGAGTCGGCGCGCGCGGAGCACTACAGCGCTCGCTTCACACGCGCGACCTACGAGCAGCTCGGACGCGACGCGCTGCTCGCGCTTCGTCGAAACGACGCCGTCATCGTGGATGCGACCTGCCGCTCGCGCGGCGATCGCGTGCTGCTGCTGGACAGGCTGCGGCGGGTCGGCATGACGCGCCTGATCGTTCGCTGCGAAGTGCCACTGGGGCTGGCGCGCGAGCGCGCCGCGCGGCGGCTGCACGATCCACAACGCATCTCCGACGCGACGCCGCAGATCGCCGAGGAGCAGTTCCACTCCTTTGAGGAGCTCGACGAGCTGCCCAACAACAGCGTGCCGAGGCTCGACACGACCCAGACCCTGGACACGCAGGTCGCCGAGGTCACCCGCGCGGTGGACCGCCGCAGCGCGGAAGGTTGCGCGGGCCGCCAAAGTCAGTAGAAACATGCACTCGGCTTGGGGAGAGTCCCGGATGTGCCCCTCGCAAGCCGGATTTAGCTTCGTGTGTGCAGACCACGAACTCATCGCATACCGACCAAAGGCAGGCACTGAGATGAAGGCTCTCGTTTATCACGGCCCCGGCGAGCGGGGCTGGGACACCGTCGCTGACCCGACGATCATCGATCCCACAGACGCGATCGTGCGGATCGATACCTCGACGATCTGCGGCACCGACCTGCACATCCTTAAAGGCGACGTGCCCGAGACCACGCCGGGCACGGTGCTCGGTCACGAGGCCGTCGGCACCGTGCAGGAGATCGGAGCAAGTGTGACCACGGTTGCTCCGGGCGACCGCGTGCTCATGTCGTGCGTCAGCTCCTGTGGGCGCTGTCGCTTCTGCAAGGAAGGCCGCTACGGGCAGTGCCTCGGTGGTGGAGGGTGGATCTTTGGTCACCTGATCAACGGGTTGCAGGCCGAGTACGCGCGCGTGCCGTTCGCGGACAACTCCGTGTACAAGGTCCCGACGAGCCTCACTGACGAGCAGGTGCTGTTCCTCGCCGACATCCTTCCCACGTCCTTCGAGGTCGGCGTGCTCAACGGCATAGTCGCGCCCGGGGACACAGTCGCGATCGTCGGCGCCGGACCGATTGGCCTCGCCGCGATCTTGACCGCGAGGCTGTACACGCCCGGCAACATCATCGCGATCGACCTCGCCGACAGCCGGCTCGAGAGCGCCCGCAGGTTCGGCGCGGACACGACGATCAACAACGGCAGCGAGGACGCTCTCGCGCGCGTGATGGAGTTGACCGACGGCCTCGGCGCTGATGTCGCGTTCGAGGCGGTGGGCGTGCCAGAGACCTTCGAGCTGGCCGCTGACCTGATCCGCCCCGGCGGACGCGTCGCCAACATCGGCGTCCACGGGAAGGCCGCACACCTGCACCTGGAGAAGCTCTGGATCCGCGACGTCACAATCACGACCGGGTTGGTCGACACGTACAGCATTCCCCAGCTGATGAGGCTGATCTCGAGCGGTCGTTTGGACCCGTCGCTGTTCGCCACGCACCGCTTCGCGCTCGGCGACACGATGGACGCTTACGACGTGTTCGCCGACGCCGCCAACTCAGGCGCCCTGAAGGTCGTGCTCCAAGGGACGAGCGAGCGCTCGTCATCGGCCACCGCGACGGAGCGAAGCGCGGCCCTCGCGTGAGAGCGAGACCACGGGTGAATCCGTGCTTTACCACAGCTAATCGGCGATTTAACCCGGTGGAAAGCACCTTCCGCAGTGGCTAGCTTGAAACCATGTCCACACATCTGCATCTGGCCCGCAGTTCCGAGGAACCGGGCACTGCGGCGGCAAACGCGCATATCCGTGTATTGCTGGCCGACGATCATGCGCTGATGCGCCGCAGCCTACGGCTGCTGCTGGACGGCGAGGAAGGCATGGAGGTGATCGCCGAAGCAAACGACCTGGCGGCCGTCACCCGTCATGTCCATGCCCACGAGCCGCACGTGCTGGTCCTCGACCTGAGTATGCCCGACGGGTCGAGCCTTGAGGCGATCAGCCGCTTGCGTGAGCAGGCGCCTGACACCCAGATCGTCGTGATGACGATGGAAGAGAACCCGGTCTTCGCGCAGCGTGCGTTCGCCGCAGGGGCAGTCGGGTTCGTGGCCAAGGATCTGGCCGACGGCGAGCTTCCGCAGGCCGTTCGCGCCGCCGCACGGGGCGAGGAGTTCGTCAGCCCACGAACCGCCACCCGGCTGGATGCGTTGCAACGCTCCCTGACCGGTGATGCCCTCTCGCCACGCGAGGTCGAAGTTCTGCGGCTGATCGCGCTCGGGCACACCAGCGTCGAGATAGCCCGCAAGCTGCATCTGTCTCCTCGCACCGTCGAGACCCACCGCTCGCGCATACATGGGAAGCTCGGGCTCACCACTCGGGCCGAACTGGTCCGCTACGCGCTACGACGCGGCCTGCTGGGCCCCTGACCGCCCTACCTGCGTTCCTTGGAGCGTTGGCAGACACGCCCTCAGCAGCGTGCCGTGCTCGCCGGAGTCGATGCTCATCGTCCCCCCGGCTAGACCCACCCGCTCGCGCATCCCTGCAAGGCCGAAGCCGTCGCTCGAGAGATCGGCGTCAAAACCCAAACCGTCGTCCTGCACCTCGATCAGCAGCTCACCGTCGGATTCCTTGACCGCCACACGCACCCGGTTGGCGCGTGCGTGCTTGGCGACGTTGGTGAGCGCCTCCTGCACGAGCCGATACACAGCGGTGTCGAGCTCCTCACTGAGGCGCGGCTCCGCCTTGGAGCCAGTTAGCGCAAGCTCCCCGTCGATCTCGAATCCGCTTTGCTCGCGATGGCGGTCGAGGAGCGCCTCGATCGCCGTGCGCAGCCCCAGCTCGTCCAGCGCGGCGGGGCGCAGCTCGGTGATGATCGAGCGCAGATTGGAGATCTCCCGCTCGATGTGCTCCACGGCCTCGTCCATCGCTGTCTGAGCCCGCCCGAGGTCGTCGCCTCGCCGCGCGGAGGAGAGCAGCACGCGCAGGCCTCCGAGGCCCTGCAGGGTCTCATCGTGAAGCTCCCGCGCCCAACGTCGCCGCTCGGCGTCCGCGGCGGCCAGCGAGCTGCGCAGCCGATCGCTCTGCACGCTCTGCGCGAGCGCCACGGCGGTCGCGGCGCTCGCCGCGAACGTGCGCAGTATCTGCTCGTCGTCCTCGCTGAACACGCTCCCGTCCTCACCTCGGTCGAATGCCGCCAGCACACCCACCCCCTCACCGCGGTGGAGCATTGGCACCAGCAGGGCGGTCTGCGGGTCCGCCACGCCGAACTGCGTCGGCGCGATCCGCAGGCGGGCGGCGACATCGGTGATTCGCTCGGGGCTGCGACGTTCGAGCACCTGCCCAGAGGTCGACTCGGCGATCGGCAGCCGCGCGCCGCGCATCGCCTCAACATGACCGGCGCTCGCCTGCACGACCAGCTCGTGACCCTCGCGCAGCATGATCACGAGGCTGCGCGCGCCGACCAGCGCGCGCCCGCGCTTGACGATCAGCTCGAGCACATGCTCGAGCGCGATCTCCCCACCGATCGCGACCGCCACGTCGCGAGTCGCCTGAAGCCCTCGAATTGCCTTCTCGGCCTCCTCGCGGCGGCGCTCGCTCGACTCATACAACCTCGCGTTGTCGATCGCGATCGCCGCCCAATCGGCGAGGATCACCGCGGCCTCCTCGTCCTGCCCGGAGAACTCATCCTCGCCCTGCTTCTCGGTCAGGTACAGGTTGCCCCACGCCTGCCCGCGAATCACAATCGGCACGCCCAGGAAGCTACGCATCGGTGGGTGGCCGGCGGGGAACCCGTAGCTCGACGGGTGCTGGCCGACATCGGCAAGGCGCAACGGCTGGGGATGCTCGATCAGTGCGCCCAACACCCCACGCCCACGTGGCAAATCTCCGATCGCGCGATGCGTGGCGTCATCCACCCCGAGGGTCAAGAACTGCTCGAGCTCTGAGTGCTGGCCATTCAAGATCCCCAGGGCCGCATAGCGCGCCCCGGTGACCTCACGCGCCGTCTCGAGGACGCGATCCAGCAGAACCCGCTGATCGAGCTCCATCGTCAAAGCCCGACCCACATCCAGCAGCCGACGAATCCACGGCTCATCAGAACTTACGCTCATCCCCAGGGGATGTTAGTCGCGTCTCGCGGATCGATGTGATTCTGTTGGTGCGTAGAAATCCCTGAACTTGCTTGCTGTGGATGGTCTGTGCGCTCCGAGAGCCTCAGCTTCTGCATTCGGTAGTTAGCCCCACCAGATTGCGGGTTTGCACCGATGGGGACTCCAAGCCCGACCTTATCCTCAGAGTACGTCAGCGCCATCACCGCGCGCCTGGACTCATTCGCAGGCAGAGGGCGCGCGTCTGGAGGAAAACATCTTGCCGTGCAGGAGGTATCGCGATGGACAGGACTTTGAGGTGCCACCAATGCGGGGATGTGATCGGAGTGTACGAGCCGATGATCGTGCTCGCCGACGGACAGGCACGCAACACTTCAAGAGCCGCCGAGCAAGACAACAGGGAGCCTGTGGGGGAGTGCTACCACCGCGCCTGCTTTACGCGGGTTCACGGCGAGCACGAAGTTCTTGGGTAGCCCGAATCCGAGGAAACCCGCACCATCTCCCCGGTCTATCGCGGATGGCGCACCCGGACACGAGTGGGAGACTCAACAGGCGGAATGGGCTCAGCGAGTACTCACGTGAGTTCCGCGGTTATCAGCCATCTCGAGACATCTATCCCAGAAGGAGAAGCCATGGCACCCCCAACAAGCCCCACTTCGAGAACCATCGCGGTCAGTGACCTGATGCACTCCGGAGTCATCAGCTGTCCTCCCGAGACCCCCTTTCGCGATGTGGCATCTCTGATGTCCGAGAACACCGCTCACTGCGTGGTCGTGGATGGGTTGGCACGGGGTCCCCATCACAGTGGGCACCTGGTGTGGGGGACCGTCTCCGATGTTGAGCTCATGCGAGCCGTGGCATCGGGACGGCTGGACGGCGAAGCCGGCGAGGCGGCGATCGGCGAGCTCGTCACGGTCAGCCCCGACGAGAGCATGGAGCGCGCGGCCCAGATCATGGGCGAGCAGGACTGCTCACACCTGATCGTCGTCGCGACCGACTCAGGAAAGCCCCTCGGCGTGATCTCGAGCCTCGACATCGCGAGAGGCATAGCGTGGGGATCGCGCAAGTGAGCCCGCTCGAGAAGCTCCGCGTGGTCATTGTCGGCGGAAGCGTAGCCGCCATCGAGACCGCGCTGGCCCTGCACGAGCTCGCGCCCGATCACACCGATGTGACCGTCATCGCCCCCAACACGGAGTTCGTCTACCGCCCAATGACTGTCCGCGAGCCGTTCGCTTACGGCCACGCCAACCGTTACCCACTCGCGCCGATCATCGAGGATGCCGGCGCCAAGCTGTTGAACGACAAGCTGGCTTGGGTCGATCCCGCCGGGCAGATCGTCCACACCGAGGCCGATGAGGAGATCTCCTACGACGCGCTCGTGCTGGCACTCGGGGCCAAGGCTGTCCCGCTCTATCGGCATGCGATCACGATCGATGATCATCGCCTGGACGAGATCCTGCACGGGCTGATCCAGGACATCGAGGGGGGCTACGTCCACAGTCTCGCGTTCGTGGCGCCCGGGCGGATGCCGTGGCAGCTGCCGCTGTATGAGATCGCGCTGATGACCGCCGGCCGCGCGTATGACATGCAGGTGGACCTCGACGTGACAATCGTCTCCCCGGAGGACGCGCCGCTGGCGATCTTCGGCTCGGGCGCGAGCGACGGCGTCAGCAAGCTCCTCGAGCGGGCGAAAATCAAGACGATCAACTCCGCCTACGCCGAGATCCCCAAGCCCGGAGAAGTCGTGATCAACCCTGGCGACCGGCGGCTGCACGTCGACCGCGTAATCGCGCTGCCCGAGCTCTACGGCCCCCCAGTACGTGGCATCCCTCTAGGAGAGAACGGCTTCATTCGCGTGAACCAATACGGACAGGTCCCGAACGTGGGGCCAATCTATGCCGCTGGTGACGCGACCGACTTCGCGATCAAGCACGGCGGGCTCGGCTCCCAGCAGGCCGACGCCGCCGCGGAATCGATCGCGGCGCTCGCCGGCGCGCCGATCACACCGGAGCCATTCAACCCCGTGATCCACGGCATGCTGCTCACCGACGCAAAGCCCGTCTATCTCACCGCACACATCGCCGGCGGGCACGGGTTCAGCTCCGAGATCACCGACACCCCGACCTGGTCACCACCCACGAAGATCGCAGCGAAGTACCTCGCGCCGTACCTCGACACGCTCGACCGCCAGAGCACCCCGACGTGAAGTCCACTCAGGATGCCGGCGGGCCGTGCCTTGTGCTCGGCTATGACCGAACCGACAGCTCCCGCCGGGCGGCGAGGTGGGCCGCGAACGAGCTCCATCCCAGCGGGAAGCTCGTGATCGTCCACGCCTGCCGGCCCCTGCACGCTCCACCGTTGCCCCTCTCGAGCACACAGGAGCGAGAGCGCCTCGGCCGGGCCGTGATCGACGAGCTCCTGCTGGAGAGCGAGGACTCGCTGTTCGATGTGGACATCGTCACCGAGGTCTCAGACGACGATCCCGTAACCGCGCTGACCGAGGCCGCACAGCGCCACGGCGCCCGCGCGATCGTCGTCGGCTCCGAGCAGCACTCCCGCCTGCACAAGGCTCTCGGCACGGTCACCAGCGAGCTGCTGACGAGCTCACAGGTACCCGTCACTGTCGTGCCCTTTCCGAACCCCTCGGACACCGCGCGTGCAGTTACGAAGTCCGCCGACGCAGGGTAAGTGCCCCCAGCGCGACCGCCACGAGCGTCGCGCCGAGGACGCTCCGGCTCAGTGCGCTTACAATCCTATGGAGTGCAGTCCTGGGAGCTAGATCGGTTGCGTGTCGCGGCTCACCAGCCGCAGATCCTTCGTTCCGATAACGAGGCCAACCGCGTGATTGCGCTGCTGCTGCCCCAAGGCGAGTGCCTGCAGGAGCATCAGGTTCACGAGCACGCCCTCGTTTTCGTCACGCGTGGGCAGCTGCTCGTAAGCGCTGGGGCAAGCGAGCGGACGCTCTCCGCGCCAAGCCTGATCCACTTCGAGCCGGGCGAGCGCCACGAGGTACGCGCGATCAGCGAGTGCCACCTGATTCTGTGCCTGGCTCCTTGGCCGGGTGTTGGGCACCCGAGCCAACCCGTCGCCGCGTAGCCCGCCCGCGACATGAGAGCGATTTCCCGGGATCGGCTTCCGCAGTGAGGACGCCGCGCAGCCGGACGGGACCACACGACGCGACGGCGATACGATCTCGGGCCGTGCCGACGTAGCTGGTAAGGAGGGGGTCCGGGGGCGCGTTCTTCCTGCAAATCGGCATGTCGGCGTTCCTCGCATGCGGTGATCCCCGCAGTGACGCCGCACTATCTCCCGCCGTCTTGATCGGAGTACACGGAGCGGCTGATCGGACCGGCGGTCGAGATCTCATCCATGCGCGAAGGCGACGCTTGGGGTCCCATACCCCCTGCGAGAGGAGCGGCAGATGGCTAGACCATGGCCGAAGAAGTAGAAGCCCAGACGGATCTGCTCACGCTCACCAGATCTGATGTCGATAACGCCGCTTACACGCTTCATGGTAGTCATCTCATCGCCGCTGGTGTAGCGCAATCGCGACCCACCAAAAGGTCCTTGTTGCGCTTGTCTATGGCGGGCTGTGCTTCCTGTGGTGGCCTGGTAGCTTGTGGTCCGTATGGTGCTTGCCTGCCTCATGCATTGGTATCTCTCGGCGCTCTATGTCGCACCGGTCGTGGCCGTCGGGGGCTGGGGCTGGTTGAAGACCAGGGCGACCGACGATCGGCGCGAAGGACCGCCGGCAGCCTCACCGACGGCATAGCGCAGCGGCGCTCACCCAATCGTGGTGGTCACCGCGGAGAGGATCCATAGTGCCAGGCAGGTGAAGGCGACCATGATCGCGAGCATCCAGTACTGCGAGCGGACGGCGGCTTCGGGGGACTTGAACTCGATCAGGCCCTGCTCGTGGGAGAGGATCAGTCCGCTGACGTGGCCGGCGATGATCGCGGCGATCTGTACGTACCAGATCGCGGCGAAGGAGATCAGGTTGTAGTTGATCAGGAAGTTCGAGGTCCCGAATAGGTCGCTGCCGTGCCCGAGCGGGTCGGAGACGAGGTAGCCGATCGCCTGCCCGTCGAGCACGAGTAGCGAGAAGTAGTGGGCGAGCATGTAGCCGAAGGCGATCGGGACGAGCGTGTGCAGGAACGTCCGCGACAGCGCCCTGTGATCCTCGACGGCGACGTCACGCAGGGCGCTCCGCATGCCGTAGATCCCGAGGTTGTAGAGGGCCGCGATCACGGCGACGCAGAAGATCAGGCCGATCGTGCCGACGATCTCGAAGGATCCGATCGCGCTCACGCCGAGATGTCCGAGGTCTCCCTCTAGTGAGGGCGCCGCCTGGTACCAGACCTCGCCGTTGGAGAAGCCGTCGAAGCTCGTCGAGCCGATCAGCACGAAGATCACGGCCGCGGTGCCGGGCCACATCTCGAGGTCTCCAAGCCCCGACAGCGGCGCTCGAAGGCGCAGCTCTCGATTCCGCCACGACAGGGGTGACAGGCGGGCCATCAGTCCGAAGTAGACGCCGAACCCATCGGCTCGCTCGCTCCAGTCATCCACGCCGAACGCCGCCATCCCCGCGAGCTGCACGCCGCCGTAGGCGAGCAGCAGGATCGCGAGCAGCCGTGGGTCGTCCTTGCTCGGGTAGACGAGCTCCAGCCACGCAAAACAGAGCAGCGTCGCGGCGGCCGGCCAGCGTCCCAGCCACGCGGGATAGGAGCCGAGCAGTCCTCCGTGTTTGTCACCGCCGCTAGCCGATTTCCTATTGGTGAGCAGCCAGCCGGTCAGGCGCCCGAGCGCGCGCCATGGGTTCAACGGCCGGAAGAGGTCCCCGACGAGCGCACTCACGATCGGGATGCCGACCCAGAAGATCACATAGATGAAGGTGGGGGCGAGGTTTGAGGTGAAGTTCTGTTCTCCCGCCAGACCGGCGTAGGCGACGATCCCGAACAGTGCGATGCCAACGACTCCGCACAGCCATTCGAGCAGCTTCGGGACCCGCAGCAGCACCCGGCCCGGGGGACGCTGGAGCCGTGGTTTCGACCACAGGCTCCACAGCGCGATGAACGAGATCACCATCACTCCCGTCGCGGTCCAGGCGAACAGCCAGGCCGGGATCGGCAGGTCGGCGCGACCCACGATCCCGTGAGCCGATGCCGACGCCGGGGCGAGCAGCGCAGCGAGCAGTGCCGCCAGGCACGCCCAGCGCAAGCGCGGCGGGCGTGCCCGGCGGACGTCCATCCTCAGCTCTTGACCGTGATGTTGCCGCAGAGGATCGCCGGGTCGTTGGACATCGCCTGCATGAACGCCATCGATGCGGGCGCCGAGCCGATCTGGTTCTGCTGGCTGGCAGGTGTCGGTTTGGCGTGGACCACCATGAAGTAGCCGGGGCCGATGACCCGCTGGTGGACGATCAGGTTGACCGTTCCGTAGGCTTCGCCTTTGTCGTTCGCCACCAGGTCGGGCAGCACGACGGCCATGTTGGAGGTCTGTTTGCTCTCGGGGCTGCAGGCGCCGTCGGGGCCGTGCAGGTGGTTGGCGTGGCGGCTGTAGGGCACCAGGCCGGTGATCCTGCGCCAGCCGGTCAGGTGGTCGCCGACCTGTTCGAAGTGACCTTCGCCCGAGGCGGTGGTCGCGACAAAGGGCAGCCCTTCCGCGGCCTTCGCGGACGATTGCATGTTCTTCATCTCGCTGGCGCTCATGCCCTTCATCGAGCTCGTCTGCGTCTTTGCCATATGCGATGCATCCCACGCCGCCATCGGTTTGAAGGTGACGGTCGCCGCGGTCTTTTCGCTGCTGGAGCCGCCGCAGCCGCTCACGGCCAGCGCCATGACCGCGAGCAATACGCCGAGCGCAGCCCAGCGCTGTCCGCTTGCCAGTCTCGTCGTCTTTCGGCTGCTTTGCATTCGAATCTCTCCCTTGTTGAAAGCGTCTTGGTTGGCCTTACTGAGTGCCATCTGCATCGTTGAGCGGAGTCCTGCCGGTGGCCCTGGCGGCGGGATCGCCTGCGCCGGGGACCGTCCCGTGGCGCCTTCGCTCACACGCCGCCGCGGTAGCAGCGCGAGCGCGAGCAGCACGAACAGCGGCCCGGAGTTGAAGTCGGTCGCGCCTTCGGCCCAGAATGGACCGCCCATGTCCTGCCCGAGCACCCAATAAGCGAGCGAGAGCACGATCCCGATCGCGAGTGCCGGCCACCTCAATGGTGTCCACACGCCGAGCGCGACCGCCACAGAGATGATCGCGAGCACAACGGCGATCGTGGTGCCGTGACCCTGCGTGTGGCCCCCGATCGAGTTCTGGAACTTGGCGAGCCAATGAGGCGACGCTTCCGCCATTCCTTTGATCATTTCGTGGGTGGCGCCCTTCGCGCGGTTGACGTTCACGAGCCACAGGCCCGCCGAGAGCACCCACATCCCCGACCAGGCGTACAGCCCGCCGCGGTCACCGAGCGGTCCTCTGTCTGCCGGAGAGCGTCCCTCCGGCTTGCTCGTGGGATAGACGAGCAGGCCGATGATCGCGTACAGGATCACCGCGCCGGGCGCGCCCATCAGCGGCGAGGGCAGCGTGTTCGAGGTCAACCCACCGAACCCCTCCCCGAACCACCAGACCACGAGCGCCCAGCCGAAGGAGGCGAGCAGCGCGGGCTTCACGGTCTTCTTGCTGAGAATCAGCCCAAGCCCGATCGCGACCTGGATCTCCCCGGAGAGCGTGTTCCACAGCGTCAGGTCGTGCCCGTAGAAGTTGGCGAACGTTGTCATCGGTCCGCCGATGAACCATGGCTGACCCTTCGCGGCCGGCGCGAAGACTTCGCTGACGATGCCATGTGTGTACATGAAGCCCTTGAACTGGAAGAGCCCGTCAAGCAGCCAGACCACCCCGAGGGCGATCTGGATACCGCGTGTCGTGACGCGGAAGCGACCGCTAAACGGGACGCTGGATGACGATGGCGCGTGCGCTTGCGGGCGCGCGGATGTGTGACCGTTGGACATGGTGGCGACTCCTTTGTCGCTCATCGACCCGGCCAGCAAAAAACGCCGACTGGTGTCGTTGACTCGCCCCGCGTAGCGGAGCCTCGCGGTGGAGATGCGGACTGCCGAATGTTCAGCGGCAGGCCACGAGGGCGAGCGGCGGAGCACGCCCAGCCATTGCCACCGCGATCAGACGCCCACCGCGCGCCACTCGCCCGCGCGGACGCGGGGGCACGACAAGCATCGGCGTCGCGACGTTCGGCCGCCTTGCGCGACGGGCATGCAGCCGTGCGATGGCGCCCTCGCCGAGATAGGGGCGGACGAGCATCACGACCGCCAGCACGAGGGCGGGAAGCACCATCATCGCCCCGCTCTGCAGCGACTCGATCACTCCGCTGAGAGCGAGCGCGGTCAGCGCGATCAGCGCGACGATCAGCGCCAAGCGCCAGAGCAGACGCCCTCGCCACCGCAATAGAGAGCCAAGGCCACCCATCGCGCGGGAATACTAACCGGTGACGGTGAGGGTGAGCCAGCCCCGCGAGGGCTCACTCGCACGCGGGATGGCTGCGGTGAGGAGCGGTGACCCTTGCCTATTGCCCGTGATACATTCGCGCCGTCATGGGCAGCATGAACATGAGCATGAGCCACGGCGGTGCTCCCTCGACGTCGGTCGGGGGAATGTCGATCAGCGCCGGGCACGGCACGACCAACATCCTCCCGAGTTGGCTGGCGGTGATCTGGACGCTCGTGTTCATCGCGATCATCGTGATTCACGTGCTTCACATGCGCGACACCAACGGTCAGCGGCGGATCTGGCACGCCGGGCACGTCCTGATGGCGTTCGGAATGGCGTTCATGTTCGCCCCGGCATCGATCGACCACTTCAACATCCCGAGCGGGTTCTGGCAGCTCGCGTTCGCCAACGCCGCGATCGCGATTTTCGCCTGGATCCTCGCCCAGGCGCTCAGCGGCCGCGCGATCAACGTGCTGTGGCTCGTGACGGCGATCGACGTCGCAGCGATGGCCTACATGTGGTCACCGACCGGCTTCCAAGGCCCGATCACATGGCTGCTCGTCGCCTACCTCGCCGCACAGTCGCTGCTGTGGATAACCAACGGGATGCGCGACGTCGATCACAAGACGCTGACCGGTGGCGGCTTCTCGGTCACGCCCGACGGTGCGATCGCGATGTCTGCCGCCGAGCCGCTGGTCTGCTTCCGCGACCTTCGGGTATCGATGTTCGCGATGACGCTCGGCATGGCCTACATGTTCGCCGCCATGCAGCTGATGATGTAGCCGGACCGACGCTGCGGAACGCAGCAGCCGCCTGAAGGCCACTCACAGATCAAGTCTTCATTCACTCCTGGTCTGCCCGGGGAAGCAGGAGGGTCGGGGGGCTGCTGTCGCGTCGTGGCCGGTCAGGTGCAGCAGTTGTCGTTACAGGTGTCGAACGGCTCGCCCGGGAGCGGCGAGGTGGCGCAGCACCACTTGCCGTGCCAGGTTTGGCGGCCCTCATTGAGTGCGAGCGCGGCGATGCCAAGCGCGACGGCGGGGTCGGCCCACCACAGGCCGAAGGCGGCGTTGAGCGCCAGGCCGGTGAGGACCCCAGCAGCCAGGTAGGCGCAGAGCATGTTCTGCGTGCCCTCGCCGGCGGTCGCACCTGAGCCCAGGCGCTGGCCTATCCCTTGCTTGGCTTTGCCGAGAATCGGCATGACGATGATGCTTGAGATCGACAGGCCGATCCCGAGCCAGCTGGTGCCGGGATGCTCGCCGTTGATCAGTGTGCGGATGGCGTCCTGGGTGATGTAGGGGGCCAGCACGAAGAACGTGATCGCGACGAGCCGCTGGGCGCGTAGCTCGGCGTGCTCGGAGAGTCGGCGGGTGCCGGTGAAGCGCCAGATGACGATGATCGACGCCAATGCCTCGACAGCGGAGTCGAGGCCGAAGCCGAGCAGAGCCACAGAGCTAGCGAGCATCGCAGCGGTGATCGCGATTGCGCCCTCGGCGCTCATGTAGGCGAGGCTCAGCCAGGAGAGCGCCTTCGCGCGGCGGATCAGGCGGTCGCGCTCGGCCAGCTCGAGTCGGCCCTGATGCTGCGAGGTGTGCGCCGGCTCGGCGACGACAGGCAGCTCGAGCGACGGGGTACTCATAGCGCCACATCGGCGAGCTCGAGGTGCGCGTTGAGCAGCCGGCGGCCGGCGTGGGTGAGTGCGTAGAAGACGATCTTGTGCTCGCGCCGCGAGCTCGCCAGGCCGGCGCTTCGCAGTGTGCGCAGGTGGTGGCCGACGAGGTTCTCCGCCCGCCCGGTGATCCAGGCGAGGTCGCAGACGCACAGTTCGCCGCCGTCGCGGAGCGCGAGCGCGATCAGAAGCCGCGTCGGGTCGGCGAACGCCTTCGCACGAGCGGATGCCCCTGCCGCGAGGTCGAGATCCAAACGCTTGCGGATCGCCTCAGCGCGGTCCAAGTCCAGACACAGGAGGTCGCAGCGGTCGTCGGCCATGAGCTCAGACTAACGCACGTTGCGCTGAGGTTGGCAGCGGCCGATCAACGAACGTTCGAGTTATTGCCTCTTGACAAACAGAGTTTGGTCTGCCTAAATGCGCGTGTGGCTGTGGCTAACACAATTTCTGCATCGGTCCAAGACTATGCCAAGGCGGTGTATGCACTGGAGGCCCGTGAGGGTGCAGCCGTATCGACGACTGAGCTGGCGGAGCGGCTGGGCGTCACGCCGGGCTCGGTCTCGGCGATGGTGCGCAAGCTGTCCGAGGTCGGGTTGGTCGAGCACGAGCGCTACCGCGGCGTGAGGCTCACAAGCCAGGGGCGCCGGGTCGCGCTCGAGGTGTTGCGCCACCACCGGCTGCTCGAGCTGTTCCTCGCCGAGGAGCTTGGAATGCCCTGGGATCGCGTGCACGCCGAGGCCGAGGTCCTCGAGCATGTGCTCTCCGAGGAGCTCGAGGAGCTGATCGCCGCGCGGCTGGGCGACCCGACGGTCGATCCGCACGGCGATCCGATCCCCACGCTGGAGCTCGGGATCGAGGAGCGCCAGACCCACAGCCTGGACGAGCTGGCCCCCGGCGTCGCCGGTCGCTTCGTGCGCGTCTCTGACTCTGACCCCGAGATGTTGCGCTACCTCGCCGAGCACGGCATCGCGATCGGCGATCGCTTGGAGGTCGTCGAGCGTCAGCCGTTCGGCGGGCCGGTGTTCGTGCGCTTCGGTGAACGCGAGCAAGCGATCGGCGGCGCGCTGGCGCGCGCGATGCGCATCGAAACCGAGGCGGGCCAGGGATAACACCGCTGCGCCCCGATCCGGTCCCTGCGCTGGAGGGCGCCGTCGAGGGCGCCTCCGTAGCGCTACCCGGGGAGCTCGGCGGGACGCTCGCGGGCCCGAGCGCGCTCGAGCAGCTTCTGTCCAGGGGTCGCGTGCGCGCGACGATCATGATGCTCGGCCCGGCGTTCGTCGCTTCGATCGCCTACGTCGATCCGGGTAACTTCGCCACCAACATCGAAGGTGGCGCGCAGTTCGGCTACCTGCTGCTTTGGGTCGTGCTGGTAGCGAACGTGATGGCGATGCTGATCCAGTACCTCTCGGCAAAGCTGGGAATCGTCACCGACCGCAACTATCCCGAGGTCGTGCGCGAACGCTTCCCCCGCCCGTTCACATGGGGCATGTGGGTGCAGGCCGAGATCATGGCGATGTCGACCGACGTCGCCGAGTTCCTCGGCGCCGCGCTCGGGCTGAACCTGCTCTTCGGCGTGCCACTGCTCCCCGCCGGGCTGATGACCGGCGTGATCGCATTCGCGATCCTCGAGCTGCAGACCCACGGCTTCCGCCGCTTCGAGCTGGCGATCACGGCGCTGCTGGGGATCATCTTCGCGGGCTTCCTGTATGAGACGCTCCACATCGGCCCATCCGTACACGGCTCGCTGAAGGGTCTGCTGCCCGGACTGCATGGCGTCACCTCGCTCTACCTCGCCGTCGGCATCATCGGCGCGACCGTGATGCCTCACGTCATCTACCTGCACTCCGCGCTCACGAAGGGCCGCATGCCCTGCCGCAACGACTCAGAGCGCGGCCGCGTGCTGCGCTTCGAGCGCCTGGACGTGATCATCGCGCTCGGCCTCGCCGGCCTGGTGAACATGGCGATGCTCGCCGTCGCCGCGAAGCTCTTCCACACCCCCGCCCTCTCGGGTCTCACCACGATCCCCGAAGCCCACGCACAGTTCGGGCGCCTCGCCGGCGGCACCGCCGCACTCGCGTTCGCGGTCGCATTGCTCGCGTCGGGCGCCTCCTCATCCAGCGTCGGCACCTACGCCGGGCAGGTCGTCATGGCAAGGCTTCATCAACGTCCGCATCCCGCTGATGCTGCGCCGCGCCGTCACGATGATCCCCGCCATCATCGTCCTAGCCGTCGGCATGAACCCCACCAAGGTCCTCGTTCTAAGCCAGGTCGTGCTGTCCTTCGGCATCCCATTCGCCCTCGTGCCACTCGTCATGCTCACCGGACGCCGAGACGTCATGGGCATCCACGTCAACCGCCGCCTCACCACCATCCTCGCCTGGGGCTGCGCCGGCGTAATCAGCCTGCTCAACGTGTTCCTGCTCTACCAACAATTCTTCATGAGCTGAGCACCACTGCACGTCGACCGACCGCGCCACGGCGCCAAGGCGACGAGAGTCCGTGCCGGGCGACACTCCTCCTTACCGGCGCATCCAAGCGTCCTAGGATCTCGGTGAAGACTGCTGGGTTGGACGACTTTCGAGTGCGCCAACTGACGGCGAGCTCACGCTCGCTCCGGTGGAAAATGGGGAGCACCGCAGCCCGCGACGCTGACGATCGAGGCTCGACATCGACGCCCACACGCCCTCGCTACCGGCGATGGACGCGATCCACCTACCCACGGCACTGACGATGCGTGAATACCTCGGGGCCGTCTCGTCTTCATTCATAACAACGACTTGCGCGCTGCCGCTGGAGCACCTGGCGAGGTGAGGTCTACCGGTAGTCGTCGCGGCAAGCCGATTGCGACCGATGCGTTGGTTGCAATCGTTGCAGCCAACTGCTACCGTCCCTATATGGCAACCGCACCAACGATTCCCCGCACAGACCTGCAGCGGGTGCTACCAACCTTCCGCAAGGCCGCCGCACTCATCGACGTGCATCCATCGTTCATCACTCGTGCCGTGCGCGATCTGGGGATAACGCCAGTCGAGTGGGGCCGGCGCGAGCGCTACCTGCAGATCCCGGACGTGCTGCTGATCGCGACTCACGCCCGGCGCAATGCCGTCGAGGAGGTCGCGGGGGGCCTGGTCGAGTTGGCCGAGCTGCAAGCCCCAGAGCTTGCAGGATGGGTTACTACAGAAGCAGAGCAATTCCTTGCCGCGCTTCCTGCGCCTGAGCCCGAGGACAGCGACACCTTCCTTGCAGAGCTGCGCAGCGAGCTGCCGCGGGAGTGGGCCGATCGGGCGGAGGCGATCTACCGCCGCTACCTGAATGACTAGACGGGGTGACGCCGTTCGCGGTATCCCCGGTCGGCCCAGCCGCCGTTGGGCTCGCCAATACCGGGTGTGAACCCGAACGCGTCGAGCTCATCGGGCGTGAGGGCGATCCCCGAGTCCTCGAGCACACCGACGCGGCCGTGTGCGACGGTCACCATGTCGATCGCCGACACGACGAGCGTCAGCAAGAGAGCAGCGGTCATGTACTCGCCGCGGAGCCTGCCCTCGACATCCTCGCGGACACACACTGACGTGATCAGATGAGGGCGGCGGCGCCCGGCCTTCGCTCGCGACGGTTTGATGTTGGGGTCCTCGAAGTGCCAGGACAGGAAGGCAGCTACGCGGTTGGAGTTGCGCACGTCTACCGCGAGCAGCCGGCGCCCCTTCGCCGGGTCGGCGTGGTGCCACTCAGACCGAGCCGGCTCAGGGCTCGGGACACCGATCAGCCTGTGCCGCGGGGTATACAGACGCCAGCGCACAGCGCTCCCGTCAGGGGCACCGACGGATGGCAGGTAGTGGTCGAGACGGACCCGGGTCTCCGGATCACCGGACCGGCGAGCGTCCGAAACGACCAGCGCCGCCGCCAATCGCCTGATGAGTTCGTCACGGTCAGGCACGACCGTACATTCGAGAGGATGCTCCGGACGCTACAGCTCGGACCAACCGGCTCAGATGGCGGACGAAACGTGTCGGTCACAGACGAACGCCCGGGTCCTCCCGGGGATCTGGGCTGGCCCTCCTCCTACGGTGCGGCGGCGGTAGGATGCCAGCGCCAGGCCGACGTAGCTCAGCTGGTAGAGCACCGCCATGGTAAGGCGGGGGTCAAGGGTTCGAGTCCCTTCGTCGGCTCTCTTTTTGTACCGCTAGCTCACCAGCAGTTCGATACACTTTTTGTCCCAGGTTGTCCTCTTCTGTCCACCGGACGAGGGCGGCGAACCATCAGCACAGGAGTCAAAAATGGCGCTCTACCTAGAGATAGGGCGTCCCTGGGGTCCCAGCATGGTAAGGACGAGGTCAAGGGTTCGAGCCCCTTCGTCGGCTCTCGATTTCTTACCGCAACGTCACCGCGGTTCGATACCATTTTTGTCCACGGTTGTCCTCTCTTGTCCACAAGGCGAGGACGGCAAATCCCCAGTACAGGAGTCAAATATGGCGCTCTACCTAGAGATAGGGCGCCCTTGGGGTCCCCGCATGGTAAGGAGGGGGTCCGGGGTTCGAGTCCCCGCGTCGGCTTCACCAGAATCCGGCACAACCAAGCGCTTTTCAGCGCCTGGCTGATCTCCAGCTCAGACCGCCACTCCCGCAGTCGCCCCGGCGAGATGGTCGTTGAGATAGATGGCAAGCAGCTTGGTCTGCATCGAGGGCCTATATCGGCTCCGCCCGATCTGAGCAGGAGAGTCGGGGCTAGTATCGTGCCGCGAGCGCCTACCGGGCACCCCCAACAGAAGGGAATCGCCATGCTGACTCATCTCAGGACCCTTCGCGCTCGGCTCACACGGAGCTGGAAGGCGGTCGCGCTCGTCGCGGTTGGAGCCCTCGCCGGCGGCACCGTGCTGGCCGTTGCCTCGGTTCCTGATTCAAACGGGACGATTCATCTCTGTTACACGACCGAACACCTTCGGGCCGGCGGATCCGCGCCTAACCCCACCAACCCAAATGTGACCCTGATCGACCCGAGTGTGGGCCAGGCCTGCACCTCCACCCAGCAGGCGCTCGATATCAATCAGACCGGAATTCAGGGGACCCAGGGAGCGACAGGGCCTCCGGGTGCGCCGGGGGTCGCCGGGACGCCGGGGATCCAAGGGGCTTCGGGGATCCAAGGGGTCCCGGGGCTCCTGCTGCCGGTTAAATCCTCCCCGATTGGGCAAGTCACTCTCAAGCAGGCCGTGCAAGGCAAAGTGGGCAATGTCCCTGTACAGATCAGCTTTACGCCGATCTCGGTGACCCTCGGCGACAAACGTAGGAAAGGTTCGCTCACGATCGTCAAGCAGCTCGACACGACCACCTCATCGTTGCTGCAAGCGATGTCGGACGACAGGGAGTTCAAGACCGTGAAGATCGTCGTGGATGGGACGAACGGCAAACCGTTGACTCAGTACGAGTTGACGAACGCCGTGATCACGAGCAGCAAGATCGATGGCACCGAAAATGACAAGACTCAGAGCCTCACGCTGAATTACCAGACGATCCAGGTGCAAGGGGCCTAGAAAGGCCGCTCTTTGCGGCTCGGTTCCGCGTCGAGAAGCAACATAGGTAGCTCCGGCGCTCAGCGCAAGTGGCTGGATCTCCAGGTCGATCTCGAGCTGACGCTCCGAAGGCTGTAGTGGCGCCGTCGTCGGTGACTGGCGCCACGGACTACTGCGAGGCCAGCAGTGGCACGTCGTGGGCGACTTCGCTCGGCTGGAAGCTCGAGCCGATGTAGACCGTCTTCAGCTGGCCCGACGCGTCGATCCCGTAGACGAGCGCGGAGTGGTTGACGATGTCCGGGTCTTCGGCGTCGCGTTCGGAGCCCACCCCCCACCTCTGCCAGACGTGCCCCAGTTCCCGCGGAGAGCCGATCAGGTACTTCATGCGCCCGGTCATTCCGTGCACCTTCAGGAACGCGGCGACCGTCCGCGGCGTATCTCCGCGGGGGTCGACCGAGACCGCGACGATCTGCACCCTGGCCGCCGTCTTCGGGCTCATCAGGCCAAGCGCGGCGTGTAGGTCGGCGGTGATCAGCGGGCAGATCTCCGGGCAGTGGGTGTAGAGGAAGGTGACGAGCAGCGCCTTGCCGCGGTACCGGTCGATGTTGATTCGTTCGCCCAGGTAGTTGCGCAGCGACAGCGCCGGCGCGGCCTTTGGCGGTGAGAGTTCGTTGCCGAGAAAGCTGGTCGACCTGGCGCTGTGCGTGCCGTCCGCCAGCGGCTGGGAGTTGCGGCTGGTGTTCTGGAACAGCAGCGCGAACCCACCGGCGATCACGACGATCGTGAGCAGCGGCAGGATCATGCGCCGATCGAGGCCCTTGCGCTCAGGCGCCTGTGTCATCCCCGCGAATCTACCACTGCCCAGCGTGAGATCTCGCGATTGGGGGTCGCCTGACTGGACCCCTCGACCGATATGATCCGCCGTCGTGGCCGTGTCTCACATCCTGGTCGAAGGCGCTCTGTATCTGCTGCCGGCGCTGCTGCTCGGGGCGGCGCTGCTGGCCCGGCGGCCCGGGGAGCGTCTGATCGTCGCGCTGCACCGTCGTTACGCGCAGCGTGCCCGTAAGGCCGGACCTGTCGGTACGCCCGGTCTGCAGCTCGCGCATCCCACCGAGCATTCCTTCCCCCGCGGTGGCCGTCTGATCGCCGCCGCGCTCGCCGGCCGCGCGCCGCCGCCCGCTTGGGCTGCGATCCACCGCTTCTAGAGACCACAAACTCGCCCCAGGTTGTCGATCCTCGCGATCGTGCCTGGGCGATCGACTCGTGGAAGGGAAGAACTATGCGTTTTTCAATTACCCGTGGCGGTCTGCGGATCACGCTTGGCTTGATCTGGCTGCTGGATGGGGCTTTGCAGTTCCAGTCGTTCATGTACTCGAAGGGCTTTCTGAAGGAAGTCATCGAACCGAGCGCCGAAGGTCAGCCGTCGTGGATCGGGCACCCGATCCTTTCGGCGGCGCATTTCGCCGGCCACAACCTCATGCTGTGGAACACGCTGTTCGCACTCGTGCAGGTCGGCATCGGGTTGGGGCTGCTGTTCCGGCGCACAGCTCGTCCGGCGCTGATCGTCTCCTTCGGTTGGGCGCTGGTGGTGTGGTGGTTCGGTGAGGGCTTCGGGATGATCCCGATGGGCATGGCCTCACCGCTCACGGGCGCACCCGGCGCGGTGCTGCTGTACGGGCTGATCGGGCTGCTGGTGTGGCCTACCGAGGAGACCGAACGCGATGGCACATCCGCAGGCGCGGGCCTGATCGGCGAACGTGGCGGGCTGATCGTGTGGTCGCTGCTTTGGGCCGGGGCAGCGGCGTTGTGGTGCCTGTCGGTCAACCGTGCCGCCGACGCCACGAGCGAAGCGCTGAAGGCGGCGTCCGGCAACTCGATGCACTGGCTCGCGAGCCTGCAGAGCTCGCTGGCGAGGAGCACCGCCGGGCATGGCGAGGCGATCGCGGTCGTGCTCGCGGTCCTCTCGTTGGCGATCGGGGCGGGCGTATGGACCCGCTTTCGCAGGGAGGCGTTGCTGCTCGGGGTGCTGCTCTCGATCGCCTACTGGGCACTCGGACAGAGCCTCGGCGGGCTGAGCACCGGCAAGGCCACCGACCCCAATGCCGGCCCGTTGTTCGTGCTGCTCGCGCTCGCGCTGCTGCCCCGGCGGCGTGTGAGCGAAGTCAGCCAAAACGCTTTCAACAAAGGAGAGACACGAATGCAAAGCAGTCAAAAGAGGATCGGCCTGGAAAGCGGACACCGATGGGCGGTGCTCGGCGTATTGCTCGCGATCATTGCGCTGGCGGTGAGCGGCTGTGGCGGCTCCAGTGGCGCGAAGACCGAGGCGACCGTCGCCTTCAAGCCGATGGCCGTGTGGGATGCCTCGTCGCATGGGGCAAAGACGCAGACCACCAGCTCGATGAAGGGCATGAGCGCGAGCGAGATGAAAGAAATGCAGTCGACCGCGAAGGCCGCGGAAGGGATGCCGTTCCTGCCGAGCACGGCCTCAGGTGAAGGGCACTTCGAACAGGTCGGCGATCACCTCACCGGCTGGCGCAGGATTACCGGACTGGTGCCCTACAGCCGCCACGCCAACCATCTGCACGGCCCGGACGGCGCGTGCAGTCCCACCCGCAAACAGGTCTCGAACATGGCCGTCGTGCTGCCGGATCTGGTCGCGAACGGCAAGGGCGAAGCGTATGGAACGGTCAACCTGATCGTCCATCAGCGGGTGATCGGTCCGGGTTACTTCATGGTGGTCCACGCGAAACCGACGCCGGCCAGCCAGCGCAACCAGATCGGGTCGGCTCCGGCGTCGATGGCGTTCATGCAGGCGATGTCGAACGATCCGGCGATTCTCTGCGGCAACATCACGGTCAAGAGCTGAGGATGGACGTCCGCCGGGCACGCCCGCCGCGCTTGCGCTGGGCGTGCCTGGCGGCACTGCTCGCTGCGCTGCTCGCGCCGGCGTCGGCGTCGGCTCATGGGATCGTGGGTCGCGCCGACCTGCCGATCCCGGCCTGGCTGTTCGCGTGGACGGCGACCGGGGTGATGGTGATCTCGTTCCTCGCATTGTGGAGCCTGTGGTCGAAGCCGCGGCTGCAGCGTCCCCCGGGACGGGTGCTATTGCGGGTGCCCGCAGCGGTCGAATGGCTGTGCGGCACGGTGGGCGTCACGCTGTTCGGGATCGTCGCCTACGCGGGTCTGGCGGGCGAACAGAACTTCACCTCGAACCTCGCTCCGACGTTCGTCTACGTGATCTTCTGGGTCGGCATCCCGATCGTGAGCGCGTTCGTCGGCGATATCTTCCGCCCGTTCAATCCGTGGCGCGCGCTCGGACAATTGACGGGCTGGCTGCTTCACCGCGCCGGCTACCGGCGCGGGCCGCTGCTCGGCTCCTACCCGCAGTGGCTGGGTCGCTGGCCGGCAGGGGCGACGCTGCTCGCCTTCGCCTGGCTGGAGCTCGTCTACCCGAGCAAGGACGACCCGTCGCTGCTTGCGATCCTGGTGCTCGCCTACAGCGCAGTGCAGCTGGCGGGGATGGCGGCGTTCGGCGTGCAGACGTGGTGCGAGCGGGCCGACGGGTTCGGCGTCTACTTCGGGCTGATCGCGCGCCTCTCGCCGCTGTCGTGGCGCGATCGGGAGCTGCGGCTGCGCAGGCCGCTGTCCGGGCTCGGCGACCTGGAGCTGTGGCCGGGCACTGCAGCTGTTCTGTTCGTCCTGATCGGTTCAACGAGCTTTGACGGTTTCTCCAACGGCGAGGTCTGGTACCAGCTCGCGCCATCCCTGGAGGCCGACCTCGGCCACCTTGGCGTCAGCGCGATCGGCGCCTTCGAGATCGTCGGCACGGTCGGCCTGATCTTCTGCGTGGCGTTCGTCGCGGGCCTCTACAACCTCGGCATCTACGGTATGCGTAACGCCCTGCGCGGCGTCGCTGTCGAGGACCACCGCGCGCTCGCCCAGTCGTTCCTGCACACGCTCGTGCCGATCGCGTTCGGCTACATGCTCGCCCACTACTTCTCGCTGCTCGTGCTCGACGGGCAGGCGATCGGCTACCTGATCTCAGACCCACTCGGCCGCGGCAGCGACCTGTTCGGGACCGCCAACTTCCTGATCAATTACAACCTGATCTCATTCGCCGCGATCTGGTACGTCCAGATCGCCGCGATCGTCGCGGGCCACGTCAGCGGACTGATCCTCTCCCACGAGCGCGGCCTGATCGAGTTCAAATCCCCCGAAGCCGCCGTCCGCTCGCAGTACTGGATGCTCGCGATCATGGTCGCCTTCACCTGCCTTGCGCTATGGATCCTCTCCGCGGTCACGACCGTAACCGGGTGAGCGCCGCCGTGCTACGCCGTCGGTGAGGCTGCCGACGGCCCTTCGCCCTGATCGTCGGTCCGCCTGGTCATCCACCAGCCCCAGCCACCGACGACCACAACCGGCGCGACATAGAGCGCCGAGAGATACCAATGCATCAGACAGGCGAGGGCCATACAGACCACAAATTATCAGGATGCTGTTCGTCAACCAGGCAGCCGTGTCGGCGACCCTCGTCGTGGCCGTGACCTCCAACACCCCCCGCTGCAACGTGCCAAAGTCGACGCGATCGTCGAACAACTCGGCGAGGTGCTGCTCGCTGCCCCACAGTTGCGGAGATTCCGCACCGGGCGGGGGCGCTGGAACGAACGGCGCCATCGTGCGGAACAGCGCTCCGCTCAGGCCCTCCGCGGTCCAGCTGAGCAGCCCGATCGTGCCCGCAGGACGGCACACACGAACCAGCTCATTGGCGGCAACGTCTCGACCATGTCCGTGTAATCGCCCGACGCCCACATTGCACGATGACGCGCCTTCAACTCAGAATCCGACACGCTCGACTGCAAAATGACCCCCGGTCTCGTTTACGCGCCGATCGTACAAGGCTGGGCTTGACGACGGTTTTCTTATCAAACGCTTATGTGTTGATCGCTGGTTGTCGATCTATTGAGTTGCGATGTCTACTCAAAGCTCGAACTCGGCGAAGGCTGAGACACCGGCCCCCGCGCCGGCGTCTGCTTCGGTGGATCAGCCCGGCGAGGGTCTGCGTCTTCTCGGGGAGGCGTTGAGCGCCCGCACGGGTGACGTGATCGCGGGAACGGTCGCTCGAACCGAGGCGTCCAAGCATGGTTTGGACGAGGCCGTCGAGGAAAGCTTCAAGCGTGTTGGCATGGCTTCGACGGCGGCTGTGGCGAGCTGGATGTCGGGGCAGGGCCTGGAGGCGGCGCGCGAGGTTGGGATGGAGACCTGGCACATCTTTGGTCAGCTCGCCGCCGACCGGGTCGCGCCGCTGCAGGAGGTGCTGAAGCGCTGCCTGCGCTGGCGCGATGCCGCGGCCGACGTGTTGCACCAGAGCGCGAGCGAGCTGGGCGTTCCCGCGGAGGCGCTGTCGGTGGCGCTCGTCGCGTTGCAGCGCACCCTGGATATCACGCTGATCCAGGTGGGCGAGTTCTTTGAGACCGAGCGCCACAATGCAGACGAGCAGCTTGCGTTCCTGGCTACCCACGACCCGTTGACGGGGCTGCCGAATCGGACGTTGATCCTCGATCGGGTCGAGCAGATGCTCGCGCGCTCGCGCCGCGGCCAGACACCGGTGGCGGCGTTGTTTGTCGATCTCGACAACTTCAAGTCGATCAACGACACGCTCGGCCACGCCGCCGGCGACGAACTGCTGCGCGCGGTCGCGGCGCGCCTGGACGGCGTGGTGCGCGCGACCGACGCGTTCGGCCGTCTCGGGGGCGATGAGTTCGTCGTGGTCACCGAGGAGCTCTCGCTGGAGGCGGGACCGGAGCTGATCGCCGAGCGGCTGCTGGAAGCGCTGAAGCCCCCGTTCAAGCTCGGAGCCGACGAGCAGACCCGCGTGAGCGTGACCGCGAGCATCGGAATCTCCTCGGGAGAGCACACATCCGCGGAAGAGCTCCTACGCGACGCCGACATCGCGATGTACCGCGCCAAGTGGGACGGCAAGAATCGCCACGTCGTGTTCGAGACGGGGATGCAGGGAATGGTCCAGAACCGCATGGAGCTCGAGATGGATCTCCGCGAAGCCCTGGAGAAGGACGAGTTCTTCCTCGTCTACCAGCCCACGCTCGATCTCCACGATATGACCCCCAACGGCGTGGAGGCTCTGATTCGCTGGCGCCACCCGGTGCGCGGCGTCGTGCAACCCGACGATTTCATCCCGCTGCTCGAGGAGACGGGAATGATCGTCGAGGTCGGCAGGTGGGTCCTCCGCGAGGCCTGCTCTCAAGGCGCCGCGTGGCGCGAGGCCGCCTATCCGATCGGCATCGCCGTCAACGTCTCCGGACGCCAGCTCGACTCAGACCAGGTCATCGCCGACATCGAAGCAGCCCTCTCCGACAGCGACTTGGAGCCGGCGGCGCTGACGATCGAGATCACCGAGACGACCCTGATGCGCAACATCGAGGAGACCGCACGCCGGCTGACCGCGATCAAGGCGCTCGGCGTGCGGATCGCGATCGACGACTTCGGCACCGGCTACTCCTCGCTCGCCCACCTCCAGCGCTTCCCCGTCGACGCGCTGAAGATCGACCGCTCGTTCATCCTCGGCCTGAAGCACAACCAGGAAGGCGAAACACTGATCCACACCCTCGTGCAACTCGGCAAGGCGCTCTCGATCGAGACCTTCGCCGAGGGCATCGAGCAAGACGACGAGCTCTCGCTGCTCAGAGGCGAGGACTGCGACTCAGGCCAGGGCTTCCTGTTCGCCCGGCCGCTCGACGTCGCCGCGACCGAGGCGTTCCTGCAGAGCTGGAAGGACAACATCACTCCCGTTCTGGTGCAAGCGCCAACTCGCCTGTAGATGTGCCTCCTGCACGTCCGTCTGGAGGTGTTCCCGCGCTCAGGCCACTTCCCCCAGCTCGACGAGCCCGAGCGCTTCCTCGACGTGCTCGTCGAGTTCATCGACTCGACCCAGCCGGCCGCGCGGGAGAGGACGGTTTAGAGGGCTGGAGGTCGTCCACGAACGAGCTGAGGGTCTCCGTTGCGACCGACAGCTCTTCGAGCTGTCGGTCTGACAGCTCCTGTAGGTCGACCCTCAAAGCAGCGAGGAATTGCGCGCGAAACTTCTCTTGTGCCGTGCTTCCCGCCCTGGTGAGGTTGACCATGACGACGCGTCCATCCTCTGGCAGTCCTTCTCGCCTTACCCATCCTTTCTCCTGGAGGCGCTTGACGAGCAGCGTCATCGTGGGCTGCGCGATTCCCGCAAGCTCGGTGAGCTCTGTGATCTTTCGCGGACCCTCCGTGAGGGTGCTCAAAACCTCCATTTCTGTTCGGGAGATCTCTCTGCTGCGCACCTGCTTGACGAGCAGCCGCACGAGCAGCGCGGCGCGCGAGAGCAGGTGCTCGGCGACGTAGTCGATTCGCTCTACCCGCTCTGCCTGTGAGGACACATTCGTTATAGCCATATTGCAAACTATATAGTCTTCTGCTATAGATATCAAGGAAGAGGCAGCAAGCTCCACATCGAGAAAGGAGCACACCATGTTTCGCAACATCCTCGTCGCGATCGATGGCTCACCGGACTCAGATCAGGCACTCACGCAAGCGATCGACCTGGCCGAGTCAGAGCACAGCCGCCTGACGCTCTTCAGTGCCGTCGTGACGCCTCCCGCCGGCGCCTACATCGGGGCGGGCGGTGCAGTGGCCGCAGAGCTCGCCCGCGACGCCGAGACCGAGACCGAGACGATCCTGCGGACGGCCGCCCGGCAGGTCCCCGATCAGGTGTCGCTCAGCACTGTGCTGAGCAGCGACCCGGTGAGGCACGCGCTGATCCACCAGATCAAGACCGGCGCTCACGATCTCGTCGTCATGGGCTCCCGGGGGCGCGGCGCGGTGCGCTCAGTGCTGCTCGGCAGCGTGAGCCACTACGTGCTGCACCACAGCCCGATCCCCGTGCTGATCGTGCACGCCGACCCCGAGCGAGGACGGCACTCATCCGCCACGCTCTCACAAGATCAACCCGCACCAGATCAGGAGGCCGTCCATGCAAGCGCCTGAGGTAGAGCCTTCGCCCGCCCCGGCCACGCCTGTGGACAAAGACACAGCTGACGTGGCCCTCGGGGAGACGATCCCGCAGCTGAGGGAGGTGCTCGGCCCGGCGGAGGAGACAGCCCGCGGCATGCTCGAGGCCGAGGACGCGCTCCACCTCGTGCGTCAACGATTCGCACAGACCGCGGACCCAGAGGAGCAGGGAAAGCTCGCGGCGGAGGCGCTCGAGCACGTCGAACGCCAGCTGCAGCTCATACACGAGCGACGCCGGCAGCTGGACAGCATCGAAGCGAAGCTGTGGGCCAGGCAGAACCGCCTCGAGGGGTTCCTCATACACACACGAGGAAGCGCCTGGTGGCACGGGCGCCGGGCAGAGACCGGCGCCCGCCTCCATGCAGTTACCTCAAATCCCCGAGCAGACTAGACGGTCAGAGGCGCGTCTCTACGGCGCCGCTGCCTGCGATGCTTGGACACCCTGTTGAGCGGCCACACGGGCCAAGCGCTCGTGGACGAACTGGACCACGGCGGCCCCCTCGCCGACCGCGGTCGCGCAGCGCTTGATCGAGCCGGCGCGCACGTCGCCGGCCGCGTAGACGCCCGGCACGCTCGTCTCGAGCAGGCCCTCGGCGCCGACGTCCGCGCCGGTCAGGATGAAGCCGTGGCCGTCGCGTGCGAGCACCTCGCCGAGCCACTCGGTGCAAGGCGTGGCGCCAAGGAACAGGAACACAAAAGAGAACGGCAACTGCTCGCCGTCGGTGAGCGTGACCGCGTCCAGTAGCCCGTGCTCTCCTTGCAGGCTGGTGATTTCACAACGATCGCGCACGGCTACGCCGTAACGGTCGAGCTCGTCGATCAGATACTGCGACATCGTCTCCCGTAGATCCCCGCGGCGGTGCAGAAGCGTGACGAGCGCGCCCCCGCGTGCCAGCCAGACGGCAGCCTGGGCCGCGGAGTTACCCCCGCCGACAACCCCCACACGCTGGGCTGTGCAGAGCTGGCCCTCCGGCGGGCCGGCGGCATAGAACACGCTCACCCCCTCGTACTCCTCGAGCCCTGCCACCGGCAGACGCCGGTATTCGGCGCCCGTGGTGAGCAGCACCGAGCGTGCCGCGATCTCGTTGCCGTCCTCGAGCTTCACGAGGTGACGCTCGATCCCCGGCTGGAGCTCCTGGACACGGTAGGGCGAGGCCATGCGAGCGCCAAACTTGCGCGCCTGGGTGGCGGCACGGCTGAGCAGTTCGTTGCCGCTGATCCCGGCCGGGAAGCCCAGGTAGTTCTCGATCCTGCGCGAGGTGCCCGCCTGACCGCCGATGCTCCTGCCCTCCACGAGCAGCGTGTCCAATCCCTCTGAAGCGCCGTACACGGCCGCGCCGAGTCCCGCCGGGCCACCGCCGACGATCAGAAGATCGACCTCCTCGCGCGGCGCGAGCTCCATGCCGATGCCGAGCGCCCGCGAGAGCTCTCCGTTACTCGGGTTCAGAAGCTCAACGCCGCCAGGCAGACGCACCAGCGGTATCGCGGACACAGAGGGCTCCGCCTCCGGGCCGGCGCCGTCGCTCGCCTCGGTGGGATCGACCCAGGTGTGGGGAAGCCGCTGGGCTCGCGCGAACTCGAGCAGCCGGCGCGTGTCGGGCAAGTCGCGCGAGCCGATGATCTCCGGCCCGATGCCCTGGCGGCGCTGGAGCAGCTCGCGGCGCTCCACCAGGGCACCGAGGATCAGATCCGAGAGGGCGGGATTATCGAACAGCAACGCTCGCAGGTCATCACGCGGAAGAGAGATGTAGCGCAGCGGCTGCGTGACGACCGCGGTGACGAACACCGACTGCCCGCTGAGCAGGTTGACCTCGCCGAGAAAGCCCGAGGCGCCGTGACGCACGATCTCGTGCCCCGCGCCATCCAACACCGCCGCCTCACCCTCGAGGATCGCGATGAACGGGTAGGTCGCGTCACCGATCTCATATAGCTTCTCGCCGACCTCGGCCGTGAGCTCCTCACCATGCTCGGCAAGCAACGCTAGCTGAGTACTCGAAAGCACCCGAACCGGAACCGCCACCGAATCATCAGCTTGAAACGTCATACGAAGGACAAGCGTATCCAGACGAAGCCCGGTCCGAGATTCATGCCGGGCCGGTACTGACGAGTTCTTGGCTGGCTCCGCAGAGGGCCCCGGCTGGACACAGCTCGGCGGCCACCCTGCGGCGGGGATTGCGGATCCCGGCGAGCGCGATCAGGCCTCCGCCGGCGACGAGCACGGCTGCGATCGTGTCCGCAATCCGGAAGGCATGCACGGACGCATCCTCGAAGGTCGCTCGTAGGAGAACCCGCTCGCCGGGGGGCACTCCAATCAGGCTGGGCGAGCCGAGCGGCGCTCGCTTGGCGCGGCTGATCGCGGCACGGCTGCCGGGTGCAAGCGCGGTCCGTCCCAGCGTCGCGTCGACGCGACCGGCAAACGCAAGCGAGACGACGGCTCCCAGCACGGCGACCGCGAAGAGCTGCGCGACGCGTGAGAGCGTTGTATTCACCGCGGCGGCGACGCCTGCGTGATCCTCCTCCACTGCCCCGAGGACCGTGGCGGTCAACGGCGCGACAAGCATCGCGAGTCCCAACCCGAACACGAGCAGCGCCGGCAGCACCTCACTGAGGTAATCGGCGCGCCGATCGACACGCGCCAGGAGCAAGAGGCCGCCTGCGGCAACGAGCGCCCCGAGGCCGATCGGCAGCCGCGATCCGATGCGATCGGCGAGCGCGCCGAAGCGGCGGGAGAGCACGATCAACAGCGAGGTGACCGGCAGCAGCGCAAGCCCCGCCTGAACGGGGCTGTAGCCGCTGACCTCCTGCAGAAACACGGGCAGCAGAAAGATCACGCCTCCCAGCCCGAGGTAGGCGGTCAACGTCGCCAAATTTCCGATCGTGAAGTTACGCTCACGAAACAGGCTCAACGGGAGCATCGGCGCCGGCGCTCGCGCCTCGCGCGCGATGAAAGCAATCGCTCCCAGAATCCCTACCGCGAGCGAGCCGACCACCAGGGTGCTCCACCCGCGCGCCGGCTCCTCGGTCACGGCGAACACGGAACCCGAGAGCGCGATCGCCGCCAACAGTGCCCCAGGTAGGTCCAGACGCCTGGCGGAGGAAGCGCTCGCATCCTCAGGTATACCGCGAGCGATCAGCGTCACGGTCACGAGTACGAGCGGCGCGTTGAGCAGAAAGATCAGGCGCCACGAGCCGGCAGCGATCAACACTCCCCCGATGAACGGGCCGATGACCCCAACGACCGAACTGAGGGCGGTCCACGTCCCAATCGCTCTGGCCCGCTCGTCTTCGGGAAACACGTGGATGATCACCGCCAATGCGGTCGGCGTCACGAGCGCCGCACAGACCCCCTGCATCGCGCGAAACGCACATAGCTCGGGGATCGACGACGCGATCGCGCAGAGAGCCGAAGTGAGGCCGAACCCGGCGACGCCAACCAAGAACACGCGCTTCTGACCCAGTACATCTCCAAGCGAGCCGCCAATCAACAACAGCGAGGAGAGCGCCAGCAGGTACGCGTTCGTCACCCACTGCTGGCCCGCCAGACCGCCACCGAGGTCGCCTCGAATCGCGGGCAACGCGACACCGGTGACACTCGCGTCGAGGAACACGACGCTCGTACCGAGCACGGCTGCCAGCAGGGTCAACTGCTTCTCGCGCGATGTAGCCATCAGCCGGCTGTCTATCAAGGATTCGGTTGCGCCTCAATGTATTCCAGCGGCCGCTCTTAGGTGTTGCGTTCTAATCTTCCGGGTATGGCTGTGGCGGAGCGTATCGAGGTGGCTGACGCGCCTGACCGTGAGCGCTACGAGCTGTCGATCGACGGCGAGGTGGTCGGCTTCACCGCCTATCGCGCGCGGCCCGGCCTGATCGCGTTCGTCCACACCGAGGTCGATGAGCGCCTGCAGGGTCGCGGGCTCGCCGATCGGCTGATCCGGTTTGCTCTGGAAGACGCCCGCGCACGAGGTCTCGCTGTACTGCCGTTCTGCCCGTTCGTCAAAGCATTCATCGAACGTCATCGGGAGTTCGAGGCACTGGTTCCAGAGCACTACAGGGAGCAGTTCGGCTTGTGAAGCGCTACGAGGGCGAGCACATCGAGGTGACCTACGACACCGCGCGGTGCCTTCACGCCGCCGAATGCGTGCGCGGTCTGCCGGCCGTCTTCGACGCGGCGAAGCGTCCGTGGATTGCCCCTGACGGCGCCGATGCCGAGACGCTCGCGGCCGTGATCCGGAAATGCCCCACGGGCGCGCTGCACTACACGCTGGCAGAGGGCGAGCCCGAGCGACCCTCGGTCCCGACGCGAATCCGGCTGCCGGAGGGCGGACCGTTGCTGATCGAGGGCGACCTCGAGCTGGATGGGCAAAGGGAGACCCGTGCCGCCATCTGCCGCTGTGGCCAGTCGACGAACGAGCCTTACTGCGATCGGAGCGGGCCGTGCCGGCAGTGGGAGTACGAGCCGGGCAGCTGAAGACGACCGCCGGACTACTGGAGTTCACCGCCGCAGAGCCTTCGCCGCTTGCGGGCGCATCGGGAGATGTGGACATCGATCTTTGTCCTTTCGTGTGCGGGTCGGTCAGACAGGAGCCGTTTGCCTCACCCGAACAGCCCGGGGTCGGGCGGATTGGGGTCGAGAGCGTGAACAGTAGTGGTGACGTGATGGACGACGACATCGCTCGGACGTGCCAGTAGCGGCTCGACCTGGTCGCGATAGCGGCGGTAGTGACTCGTGTCGTAGTGTTCGCGCAGAGCCGTCTCGGTGCTCCACGAGCCGAGCAGGACGAACTCACCCGACTCCTCGGCGGCGAGCACGCGGAAGTCGGTGCATTGAGGCTCGGCTCGGCTCGCGTCGGCGAGTTCGCGTAGCAGCGCACGCAGCTCGGGCTCGAGCGCGGCCCGTCCGTGCATCTCTGCGACGAGTAGGACGCTCATGTCGCGAGCGCCGATTCGAACGCAATGCGCTGCTCTTGGTACTGGTCAAATCCCATACGACCTCCAAAAAATCTTACTCGGAGAGCATCCCTCGAGCGTCTCTAGCGGGTCTGGCGAGCAGAGTGGGCAGAGCGTCCCGCAATGCTTTCAAGTGCGAGGTCTCGCGGGAGGTGCGATCGAGCAGCAGCGCGCCCTCGATCGCGCTGAGCAGGACGCGCGCCTGGGTGGCGGCGATGTCTTGGTCTCGGGTGCGCCGCAGCGCGCGCTCGAACACGCCCGACCAGCGAGCGAACGCCGCGGCTGCGGCGAGGCGCAGCGGCTCGCTGACGCCGGCCGCGTCGATTGCTGTGGGCGCGACCGGGCATCCGTCGCGCGGGTCGGCCTCGAACGCGGCGATCATGCCGTCGATCGAGCGCTGCGCGGCCACCACGGGGTCGTCGGTTGCGTCGAACGCGCTCCGCAACGCGGCCTCGACCTGCTCGGCCGCCACGTCGATTGCGGCGCTCGCGAGCTCCTCCTTGCCCCCGGGGAAGTGGTGGTACAGAGAGCCGTTCGCGGCGCCGGCGGCGTCCAGGAAGTCGCTCACGCTCGTGCCCGCATACCCCTGGCGGCGAAGCAGCTGCCCGGTGGCGGCGACCAGGTCGTCGCGATGGCGATCGGGGCGGGGCACACAACAATGATAGTGGAGTGGATACTCTGATACGCTCTGGAGCAATCGCTCCACAACTAACGATCGGAGAACCGCCATGCCGATGATCGACGTTTACTCAGCCCCCGACACGTTCGCCGACAAGCACGCACTGGCCCAGGATCTAGCGAATGCCGTGATGCGCTGGGAGCAGGTCCCACCGATCGCGCTGTTCTCAAAGAACACGGCTGCGTTCATCCACGAGCTGCCGGCCGACTCGCTGTCCAACGCCGCCGGCGAGGGCAACTACGTGCGGGTGCAGGTGCTCACCCCGGTCGGCGTTCTGGACCGTGACAAGCAGCTCGGCGTAGTCAAAGAGCTCACCGACATCGTCGCGGCAGCTGCGGGCGATCCGACACTCACCGAGCGCACCTGGGTACTGATCACCGAGTCGCCCGAAGGCGGCTGGGGCATCAACGGACACGCCAACACAGGCGCCGACATCGCCGCCCTCGCCCGCAGCGAACTCGCCGGCAAGTAGCACTCGCGATGTCTAGGGCCTTCCCTCCCCCACTGGCGAGTCGCTCGCGGCAACAGCGCAAGCTCGACGGGAAGGAATCCCGCGATGGCGGAGTCATACAGGAAGCGCGCGAAAGGCGGGCCGTGCGTCGATCGCTGCCGTAGAGCCGACGAGGGGGATCGCGAGATACCCGAGCGGCGGGCAGTCGCTCGAAGACACCGCGCCATCACGATATCGACCGACAGGAGACACCAGTGCCCAGACTGTCCATTCTCGCTCTCGCGGGCGTAGCGTTAGTGCTAGCCGGCTGCGGCAGCTCCAGCACCAGCAGCTCGTCAAGCACGTCGGCCGCTGCGAGTACCGCGACCACGACCTCGAGCTCTGCTCCCTTTCTGGCAAATCTGAGAACCGTCAGCAACGTCGCCTCGACGGTCCCGGCCAACGGCGATATCAACCCGTACGGAATCGTGACCGTGCCCACCAGCGTGGGCAAGCTCCAGGCGGGCCAGATGCTGATCAGCAACTTCAACGCGAAGGAAAACGCCAAGCAGAACGGGCAGGGCACCGGCACGACGATCGTGCAGATCAGCCCCGCCGGAAAGACCTCGCTGTTCGCAACCGTGAACGCCAAGACGCTCCCCGGCCCATGCCCGGGCGGCGTCGGGCTGACGACCGCGTTGAACATCCTGCCGGGCGGCTACGTCGTCGTGGGCAGCCTGCCGACGAGGAACGGCAAGACGGCGACCGCGAAGTACGGCTGCCTGATCGTGCTCAACAGCGAAGGTAAGGCGGTTGAGACGATCGCCAGTAAGAACATCCAGGGTCCCTGGGACTCGACCGCGAAGAGCGAAGGCTCCAAGACGATGCTGTTCGTCAGCAACGCGCTGAACGGAGGACCGGTGGCCGGCAAGAAAACGGTCGACAACTCGACCGTGCTGCGGATCGAACTGGAATCAGGCGTTGGACAGACGCCGAAGGTGCTGAGCGAAACGGTGATCGCCGACGGCATCCCCTGGATCAATTCAGCGGAAGCCCTCGTGCTCGGCCCGACCGGACTCGCACTCGCCTCCAACGGGACGTTGTACGTGGCCTCGACCGAGGGCAGCAAGATCCTCGAGATCTCCGAAGCGATGACGCGCACGACGCCCGCCGCGAAAGGCGGCACCGTCCTCACCGAAGGCGGCCACCTCAAGGAACCGCTCGGCATGGTGCTAGCACCGAACGGCAACATCGTCACGAGCAACGGTGGCGACGGCAACATGGTCGAAACCACACCCGCCGGCCAGCAGGTGGCCGTGCAGACCGCCGACAAGAAGACCGGAGCCGGAGCCCTGTTCGGCCTGGTGGTCGCCCCTAATGGCAAGGGCATCTACTTCGTGGACGACGGCGAAAACACGCTCAACCTGCTGCACGCCGGAACGCAGAGGAGCACCGGCTCCTCCAGCCCCGTCGTGAAGACAGCATCCAACTCACTCGGCACGATCCTCGTCGACAGCCAGGGGATGACGCTGTATCACCTCAGCGGCGAGCAGAACGGCAAGTTCATCTGCACGAGCTCCGCCTGTGTCGGTGTCTGGCACCCGCTGATCGCGCCGTCCAGCGGCGCTCCCAGCGGCGAAGGCGTCGCGCTCGGCACCGTCAAGCGGCCCGAAGGGACCGTGCAGGTCACCTACAAGGGCACGCCGCTCTACACGTTCACGGGAGACCAGCAGCCGGGTGAAACAAAGGGCCAGGGCATCAAAGACGTGGGCACCTGGAGCGCCGTCACGACCGGCTCCACCAGCGCCCCCGCGGCGAGCTCGAGCAGCGCGCCGGCAACCGCAGCGCCGAGCACGGGCAACTCCTCGGAAGAATCCTCGAGCGGTGGCGGCGCCTACGGCTACTGATCCGTCCCGCGGATGCACGGCGCGGCGTGCGTGGGTGTGAGGAGCCGCCCGCGCGCGCTGGCCGTGAGTTGTCTGTGCGCGGTTGCGCTCGGTGGGTGCGCGAGCCAGACCCCGTCGGCGGCCAGGACGCAACGCGCTGGGCGGGCAGCGATCGAGCGCTATCTGCACGAAGTCGAGCCGATCAGGCTGGCCGTCAACAAGCTGCTTGATGGAGCCGATCCGATCCTGTCCGCCTACCACGACAACCGCATCTCCCCTGAGCAGGCATCGCTGCGGATGGGCGCCCTGGAGCGGCGTTTCGCGGCGTACACGGTCGAGATCGCCGCGCTCCAGCCCGCCACGGCGCAACTGCGCGCCGTGAACGCCCCCTACGCGCATACCTACATCTTCGAGGACTCGTATCTGAGCGCGCTCACAACGGGTCTGGCAGAGCGCGATCTGGACAGCCTGCCGGACACGCAATCGGAACAGCGCGCCGCGATCATCCAGTGGCGCACCGGCCTGACCGTCCTCGCCCGCGCCGCCGACGCGCCCCTACCGGGCGACCTGCAAGAGGCCGGCCGCGGCGAGATCGCGCCCGCTCCCGACGGCAGCTGAGCAAGCGGGAGACGTGGCACGCCCGGACACCCACACCGCGTCAGTGTCCTAAATCGCTCGCCCGGAAAGGTTATGGAGCCGCCGGCGTCTTGTTCGATAATGACCATCGGCGGAGGGAGCACCATGTTGAATCGAGAATTGCGGCAGACAGGGCGGTCGCGTCGGCGCGGGCGTCCTTCGGGTCTGGTGGCGTGCGTGGCGCTGGTGATGACCGTGGCCGTGGTCGCGGTGTTTGCGGCGATGGCGCTCGCGATGGGCTCCGCGGCACCGACGGTCGGGGCGGGATCGAACGCAAAGTTCAGCGAAAAGATCGTGGTGGATGCCCACGGCCGGACGCTCTACGCGCTCAGCCCCGAGACAGCGCATCGCCTCCTCTGCAAGAGCAGCGAATGTCTAAAGCTCTGGCCGCCGCTCACCGTGCGCTCGAGCAAGACCAAGCTCGTGGCCGGGTCCGGTGTGCATGGCCATCTCGGAATACTGCGGCGCAGCAACGGGATGCTCCAGCTCACGCTCGGTGGCCTGCCCCTCTACCACTTCTCGGGGGATAGCGCCAAGGGCGCAGCGAACGGCGAGAACATCATGAGCTTCGGCGGCACGTGGCACGCGATCTCGGCGGCGACCGACGCGGCCCCGGCGCCGGCGTCCACCGAAGCCATGCCGAACTCCCCCTCGACCCCGACCACCTCAACGCCCGCGACCACGCCTGCACCCACGCCAACGACGACTACTCCAACCCCCACCACAACGCCTGCGCCCACCCCTCCGCCCGCCGAAAAATACGGCTACTAGTGCAGCGTTCCTGAAGTGGCTTATCGATTCGCGGCGTTGGCGATAGGTCGCTGGAACGTCGCTTTTCGCCAAAAGCAGGGCTGCCGCGCCTGCTTGCACTCATACAGCATTAGCCATCGTCGGCACCAATCACGTCGCTGCTTTGGACGAATCTCAAGCTTGAACGGCAAGACGTAAGCGCCCCGCCTCCCCCGGCGCGAGCGAGCGTGTAGCGAACCGATTTTGCGTCGCCGCCGCGTATTTTACTTTCAAGCGGTTTCCTGCGGAGACCTCGTCAGTCGAAGAAGTGGTCGGCGACGTCGGCGAGACCGGGAGCCTGAAAGATGTCGTAGTGCGTGCGGCCGGGCAGCACGGCCAAGCTCGCCGGCGAGCGGAGCGATCCGTCCCAGTGGGCGTCGCGCGTTCCGCCGCCGAGCAGCTCGTAGAACTCGGCGATATGGGTCGTCGGCACGCTGTCGGCGTCGGCGTAGATGAGCAGTGTCTGGGCGCGGAGGTCCACGAGATCTTCACGCCAGTCGTAGTCGCTCTGCTGTAGAGCTCCCGTCTTGTCCATCAGCTTCGAGAACCCGCCTGGATCTGGTGCGACCTCGGCGTAGGCGGCGTAGAGGGGGGTGTGCTTCATGTGCTCAAAGCCGGCGCTGTTCATCTGGTCCATCGTTGCGAGCACCTCGGGGAACCATCCTTCGCGTCGGAATGGGATGGAAGCGATGGCGAGCTTTCGAATCCGCGTCGGGTGCTGGATGGCTGCGCGCAGCGCCGCACCGGCGCCGAGGGAGTAGCCCATGACGTCGGCCTGGTCGAGCCGGAGCTGGTCGAGCGCAGCGGCGATGTCGTCGCCGAAGACCTCGTAGCTGAACGGGCGGTCGATGTCGGCAGTGTGCCCGTGTCCCTGCAGCTCCAGGCCCGATGACGCGCCGGTTGGCCGCGAGCCGCTCGATGAGGGCGCCCGACATGCCGCCGATCTGTGGGTTGCGGCCTAGCGCGATCAGCCCGAAGCCGCCGTGCACGACTACCAGTGGCGTCCCTCCTTGGCCATGGCTCTCCCAGTACATCTCCATGGGGCCGATCTGGACGCGGCCTGTCGCCGTTTCTGCGGGCATCTCTGTCTCCTTGTTCGTTTGGTCTGCAGCTGCTCACTAAGCCCGGCGGATGCTCGAGCGCCGTGGGGGGGTCAGGGTAGGAGCGGTTCCAGGCGCGCGGCGAACTCGGCGGGGTGGGTGATCATCGCGGCGTGGTTGCCGGGGAGCTCGATCAGCGGTATGCCGAGCGCGGAGGCGAGCGCCTCCGCGCAGCGGTGGGGGTAGAACGCGCGTCCGTCCTCCCCGGCGGTGATCACGATCCGGTCCGCAAGTGGGGTGACCCGGGCGATGTCGAGCTGGTAGTCGGCGATCGCGGGGACGTCGCGGCGGATGAAGAGCTCGACGTCGTCCTGGCGGACCTCGGGCCGGTCGTCGGCGCCGGCCAGTGACCGTCCGCGGGTGATGCCGATGCTCTTGGCGATCTGGTCGAGCGCGCGAGGAGCATCGTCGCGATCGAGCTCGACGTCGAACGACGCTTGGTCGTCTGCGGGCACCAGCTGGCCGAGTGGTGGCTCGTGGACGACCACGCGCGCGAGGGCGGCGGGATGAGCCGCGGCGAGCTCGAGCCCGATCAGTGCCCCGACGCTGGTGGCGAACACCGATGCCGGTCCGGCGCCAAGGTCGTCGATCACATCCCGGACGTCGTTGGCGTGGAGAGAGATGGTGGCCGGCTGCGAAGGATCGTCGAGCCGGCTGCGGGAGTAGCCGCGGCGGTCGTAGGTGATGACCGTGCGGCCGGTGGCGAGGTGGCCGGCGAGCGCGCTGAGCGTGTCGGCGTTACTCGGTCCGCCGCCGATCAGGACCAGCGGCGGGCCGGAGCCCTGCGTGCGGTAGTAGATCGTCCCGCCGGGCACTGCGACCGATTGCTCGGTCGCAGGCTCGGAGGACAGGACCGCGTCGTGGCTCATCGTGCGGCAGCGGTGCCGCGGCCCGCGACGAGCCGCGGGTGGCGCTTGCCGAAGTAGCGCAGGGCGCTCAGCAGAACCGAGCTGCCGCCGCCGAGGATCAGGACGGTCGGCGAGGCGCCGACGGCGATGCCGATGGCCAGGAAGATCATGCCGGAGACGAAGCTCAGGACGTTGGCGATGCGGGGGAAGCGAGAGCGGATGACGAGCAACATTTGGTGTCCTTTCGGAGAGCGATGTAAGAGACAATGTGTATCTAAGCATATCTCGGCATAAGATGCAAGGTGTCTCCTATATCTTTCGTCATGGCTGCTGCCCAGGGCTACGGGTTGCGCAGGACGAGCGGGAGGAAGATCTCATCGACGATCTCCTCGAGCGTGCGTTGCGATGGGGGCTGGTGGGTGAGGATCAGCTCGTGGCGCAGCAGGTCGAGTGGGAGGCGGGCGACGCGCGGGCCGATGTGCTCGCGGGTCTCGCCGCGGGCCGCCGCTCTGTCGAGCACTTCCGACATCACCTCGCCGCCGCCGCGTAGGAGCCGGTCGAGGGTCAGCTCGAACGCCTCCTCGTCTGCGAGCAGGTCGCTCAGCATGCCGATCACGGTGTCGGGGCCGATCTCCGTGATCCGCGCGGATGCGCGGCGCAGCACGGCGAGCGTGTCGCCGCGCAGCGTGCCGGTGTCGGGGACCTGGCCGGAGAGCACCGGCTGGCGGTGGCGCATCGCGGCGATCACGAGCTCGGGGCGGTTGCGCCAGCGGCGGTAGATAACCGCGCGACTGGTGCCGGCCCGCTCGGCGACACGCTCCATCGTCAGCTTGGCGTAGCCGGACTCCTGGAGCTCTTCCCACGCGGCATCCAGGAGCGCGTGCTCGAGCGCCGCGCCGCGACGGCGGGTGGCGGCGGGGGGCTGCTTCGGCCCGGTCCCGGGCCGCTCTGGGCGCGCCCGCTTGGGCTGCTTCAAAGCTTTCTTAGGAGACATCTCGACTATAACTTCCTGTTAGATACGGATCGTCCCCTATCTTAGACCCAGGAGTCATCACATGTCAACAAACCCGAATCGCCGGGAGCCGGGCCCCCCTCGCGCTGTTCGAGGGGTGCGCGATCGACATGGCGGTGCGCACGCGTGCCGCTCGCTGCGATGAGTTTCGGTCTTTGCCGCAGTCTTTAGTGCATATCAACCGACACTGGAGGCACACATGAGCAACATAGTTGTATCCGAGTTCATCACGCTTGATGGCGTCATCGAGGGCCCTGGAGAGGAGCCGGGGTTCGATAGGGCGGGCTGGGCGTTTAAGTTCGATCGCGGTGCTGAGGGAAACACCTTCAAGTTCGAGGAGATCAGGGCCGCGGGCGCGCTGCTGCTTGGCCGGGTGACCTATGAGGGTTTCGCGTCGGCGTGGCCGACGATGGAGGGCACGGGCGAGTTCGGCGAGAAGATGAACAGCATGGCCAAGTACGTCGTCTCCACGACGCTCGCGCAAGCAGCCTGGAATAACTCGACGATCATCAAGGACAACGTCCCCGACGAGGTTCGCAAGCTGAAGGAGCGGGTGGACGGCGACATTCTGATCAACGGCAGCTGCAGGCTCGTACAAACCCTGATCGAGCACGATCTGGTCGATGAGTACCGGCTGATGATCTTCCCGATCGTTCTCGGTGCCGGCAAGCGCCTGTTCGCGACCGCCGACACACCTTCGACATTGCGATTGGCAAACATTGTCAAGGCCGGGGACGCGGCGATCCTCACCTACCAGCCGGCACGGGCGAACGGGACCGCGGCGAGCGATTAGCTGTAGCCATGCCGAGGCGTGTACGCAGGGTCACCCGAAACCAGTGCGCCGAGGTCCGGCCGATGCCCGGACCTCGGCGCGCTTCTGTTACATCAAGGTATCTACAAGCGTTCGGTCGTTTCCTGGCGCAGCGTGCCCCGCGGCGGTGTCCGCGATGGGGTCGATCTGGTCTTCCCCCGGTGGGGGACGGGGGTCAGTCGAGCCGTGATGGCAGCCCAAACCGTTCGAACACGTCGCCGACCTTTGCGACGTCGATGGGCTCGTCCGCATAGCGCTCAAACACCTCGCGGTCGCGGGGCTGCGGGGAGCGCGCGATGAAGGCCGTGATGTTGCTGAACTGCTGCCCGCGAACGCCCAGCACGTTAAGTGCAAAGGGGCGGTAGCCCTCATCCTCCGTACTAAAGGCGTAGAAGCCGAGCGCCGGCTGGCCGTTTGCTTTGGTTGGCAGGGCACGCCAGCGCCAGTCGCCTGACAGCGGCCATCCGGTCGCCCAGCGCGCGATCCCGTCACGGCCCTCGTACCAGCTTGCCAGCGGCGGCATCGCGAACGTCGCGTCCTCAGTCAACATCGCCGCGAAGGCCTCGACGTCGCAGCGCTCCCACGCGTCGATGTAGCGGTTGACCATCTCACGCATGGAGTCATCGCCGATGGCGCGCAGGGCGGCCTGCTGACTCTGCGCCTCGACGCGATCGGACACCGCTGCTCGGGCTCGCTGCAATGCGCTGTTGACCGAGGCGACGGTCGTCTCGAGTGACTCGGCGACCTCCTTGGCCGAGAAGCCCAGCACCTCGCGCATGATCAGCACCGCGCGCTGGGTAGCAGGCAGATGCTGAAGCGCCGCGATAAACGCCAGCTCGATGCTCTCGCGCCGCTCGTAGCAGGCATCTGGTGCGGTGAGCCCGTCCTCTACACCGAGGATCTCGTCGGGGTAGGGCTCGATCCACACCGACTCGACGAGCGGCTCGCCCGGCCCAACGTGGGGATCGGTGGCCGGCCCATAGTCGACGGGAAGCACACGTTTTGGCCGCCGCGCGATCTGGTCCAGGCAAGCATTCGTCGCGATTGTGTAGAACCAGGACCGCAGCGAGCTGCGGCCCTCAAATCTCGCGAGCCCGCGCCACGCGCGCAGCAGCGTGTCCTGCATCGCATCCTCGGCGTCGTGCACCGAGCCCAGCATGCGATAGCAGTGGGCGTGCAGCTCGCCTCGACGAGGCTCGACGAGAAGGACAAACGCGCTCTCCTCGCCCGCCCGTGCACGCTCGAGCAGAGCTCGTTCCCGATGGGTCTCCCCTGTCGCTGGAGTGCTCATCCGGCGATCAGACTAGACCGTCCAGGCGAACGAAACTCATCGCAACCGATGACTTCCGAGATCCAGGCGAGTCTCAGTGGTAATGAAGCGCGCCGCGTCGGACCCGGTGGTACACCTGGAGCTACACACCTCCGAGCTCGCAGGTGCTCGCGGCTTCTACGCGGAGCTCTGCGGCTGGCGCCCGGAGCTCGTCGACACCGGCAACGGTCCATACGTCGCCTTGCAGCTGGGTGAGGGCCTCTCCGGCGGCATCGTGCAGTGCCCCACAAGGCGATCGCTGTGGCTGCCCTACGTCGAGGTCCCCCAAATCTGGCCGGCGACCGAACGGGCGCGCCGGTTGGGCGCCTCGGTGCTGCTCGGACCACGCGAGGGACCGGCCGGCTGGCGCAGCGTAGTCACCACACACGCGGGCGCAGAGATCGCATTCTGGCAGCCAAAGCGCTGAACCCACGGGCTCCCTCTGCGCCACAACCACGATCGCGCTCACCAGCGAATCATCGCCCCGACGCAGCCTCCTGCTTAGCGGCGCGAGCGAGCACCAGAACCCGCGACCGGCAGCTTCGTGTTGCGACGTGTACGTCTATCTGCACCGTAATCCTGCAGCATCGCGAGCCTACAACAGCCAAGCCATTTCGGGAACACTGCACAGCTAGACCGCCGATCGAAGCTCGCTGTGAAAACGAGACGCACGCTGGTATCGACGGCCGGCGCTGCCCGGCGCCTGAGCACAACCGGCGCCGGGCCCTCAGCGCGAGGGCTACTTGACCGCGCCGCCGGAGGCGTTGAGGGCGTACCACGCGCCACCGAACGCCTTTACGCCGACGTAGGAGGTCGCTCCTGGTCCGCTGTCGCCGGTGTAGGTGTAGAGCGGGTGACCGGCGTAGGTGACCTGCCCGCTGCTCGAGGACAGCAGCGAAGCCTTGATGCCCGCGCCGGCCGTCGGGCGGCCGCTTGCCTTCAGCGACGGCCATACCGTCGAGCAGCCGCTGATCGCCGCGCAGCTGTTCTTGTTGCCGCGATCCTTCGTGAACTCGTACAGCGTGCGGCCCGAGCTGTTGACGAGGATGCTGCCGAGGCTGGTGTGGCGCAGCTGCACCGTCGCAGCGGCGCTCGATCGCGCGACCGGAATGCTCGTCTGTGCGCTGGCGACCGTCGCGGCGCTCGCGGCGCTCGCCAGGGCGACTGCAAGGAAAACGTAGGTTCGCTTCATGGTTCCTCCAATGTCGGGGTGCTCGGGCGTGTGACTGTCATCTCTTAGAGACACCGCCACGCCGCGAACCTTCCCGGCGCGGGTGTCCTCCGCCGCGCCAGGCGATCGCGTTCACGCCTCAACCGCCGGAGGGTGCGCTCGGGAGAAGTTGACGGGAAGGATCGCGCCGGACCGGAGTCCTGGGTGGTTAGAGCGTGCATCGGCTGCTTTGCACGAGCACGCGGGATTGACTGGACTGGGTATTCGATCGAGAGGTTGGCTGAGATTGTGAAGTTGCGTAAGCGTTACCTACCCGTAGCGGCCGTGCTCGGGGCTGCCGTCGCGGTTGTGCCCGCGCCCGCGCTCGCCGCCGCCCCGTCCGAAGCGAAGCTCGAAGTCAACGAAAACTGCGTCGAGCCCGATTGGCCGTGCTGGGCGACCCCGGGATCGAGCCAGCCGGCCGCGAAGGTCACGATCGCAAGCGGCGGCTCGGTCACCTTCGCCGACAGCAAGACCGCCGCGAACATCTCGTGGACCGGTGCCGCGCCCACCTGCGAACCGGCGGTCCCGGTTGCCCCAGCGGCCACCAAGACGGGCTGGGAAGGGAAATGTACGTTCGCAACGCCGGGCGCCTACCACTTCGAAAGCTCCACCCTGTGGTTCGAATACACCAAATACGAAGTCGTGGTCGAAGGTTCGGCCCCCGGGCCGTCACCGGGGCCGACCGGCGAAGGTGGATCGAAAGGCGGCTCGACGCCTGGTGGAGGCACTTCGAGCCCCACGACGACGAGCGGCGAAGCGCCGAGCGGATCCCCGCTCTCCGGTGCTCCCACGATCAGTCCGAGCCAGCGAGGCACGACCGTCAAGGGGTCACTGCAAATCTCAAAGGCCGGCGCCGGAGACCGACTCGTGGTCGAACTCATGGCAACGACAGCATCCCTGGCGAGCGCCGGACGCTCGACTCAGGTGGTTGGGCGATCCGTTAGCGCTTCAGTGAGCGCCGGCCGGCGGTCCTTCTCCGTGGAGCTCAACGCCAAGGCGAAGCGGGCGCTCAAACGTCGCCATCGCCTCGCGCTGAAGGTGAGGATCACGCTCACCCCGGCACACGGGGAAGCGACAACCGTCACCAGATCCATGACCCTACACGTGTGAGGCTGAGACCATGAGACCGCGCACACTGTTGCTCTTTGTCTTTGCTGCTCTGTTGGGAGCCGCGATTGTCGTCCCCCCGGCGTTGGCCGCATCCTCGGAAGAAAAGCTCGAAATCAACGAGAACTGCGTCGAGCCGAACTGGCCGTGCTGGGCAGCCCCCGGCTCGAGCTCGCCCGCGCTAAAGGTCACGATCGCCGTCGGCGGCGAAGTCATGTTCACCGACCACGCGAGCACTGCGGCGACCGTCGTATGGACGGGCTCTGCACCAACAATGTGCTCCGGTATACCTGCGAGCGCCTCGACCGGCTGGGTCGGCAAATGCGAATTCAAGACCTCCGGGACGTACAAGTTCAAAAGCTCGACTCTCTTCGACGGTGGGGGAAGCGAGAACTACACAGAATACGAAGTAGTAGTCACAGGGCCGCCCACGCCGATGGCGACCACCGAGCAGGCTACGGCAGTCACCGAAACCGAAGCTACGCTCAATGGCAAGGTGGATCCGGAAGGACAGGCGACGTCCTACTACTTCGAGTATGGCACCACCGAAAGTTACGGGACCAAGACGAGTGAAATGCCGGCCGGCAGCGGCAGCACGAACCAGGAATTCCACTTCACGTGGACCGGGCTTTCGCCCAACACCACTTACTACTTCCAGTTGGTGGCTGTCTACGGTACAAGCAAAACCAAGGTGGAAGGCGGCAATACGACCTTCAAAACCGCTGCTCCTCCCGGGCCGCCGAGCGCGAGCACCCCGCCACCGCCAAACACACCCTCCCCAATATCGTCCCCCATCGGCGGCAATCCCATGGCCATCACCTCGACGACGCCACCGGCTCCGTCGCAGGGCGCCACCACGGGCACTCCGGTCACCCCGACGACTACACTGAGCACCGAGAAGGCGGCCAAGCCCCTCACCCGCGCCCAGAAGCTTGCAACGGCTCTGAAGCAGTGCAAGAAGCAACCGAAGAAGAAACGGGCGCAGTGCGAAACCAATGCGAGGAAGCTCTACGCCCCCCAGCACAAGAGCCACAAGAAGTAACGGGGCCTCACGATCGCTCGAGCGTCCGGCGTTCTACGCGCTGCGCCCAGGTGGGTGGCGGGACCTCGTGACCCTGCTTCATCCGCCCTACACGGCGTGGAATCTGGCCAACGTGGCGATTGGGGCGGCGCTCGCTCCGCACCTGTATGCGGGGCGGCTGCTGGCGACTCTCGCGGCGTTCTTTCTGGCGGTGGGCATCAGCGCGCATGTCCTGGACGAGCTGCACGGCAGGCCGCTGGGGACACATCTATCGAGCCGCACGCTGATCGCTCTGGCGGTCGTGTCGCTGACGGGGGCGGCGGCGATCGGAATCGTGGGAGCCGTGACGATCTCGCTCACCCTGATCCCGTTCGTGCTCGCGGGCGTGTTCTTCGTGCTCGCCTACAACCTCGAGTGGTTCGGCGGGCGCTTCCACAGCACCTTCTGGCTTGCGGTCGCCTGGGGCGTCTTCCCGGTCCTCACGGCCTACTGGGTCAACGCGCTCGAACTCCGCCCCTCGGCACTGCTGGCGGCGGGCGGGTGCGCGATGCTGCTCGTCGCTCAGCGGAGTCTCAGCACGCCCGTGCGCGAGCTGCGCCGGCGCACCGTGTCGCTCACCGGAGAGCAGAGGCTCTCCGACGGATCAACGGTACCCCTCGACGCCGCGCGCCTGGCGGCACCGATGGAGCGCGCCCTCCAGGCGTGCGCGGTGGCGATGGTGCTGCTCGCCACCGGACTCGTACTCGCGCGCCTATAGCTCTGGCTCTGCGTTGACGGACGGGGCCGCCCACACCAGCACGGAACCGCGCGCGCTGAGCCTGATCTTCGAGCCGGGCGCCGGCGGCACCTCGCCCGCGGTGCGCACGGTCAGCTGCCGCTCGCCGTGCTCCTCGTCGATCTCCACGTGCAGGACGGCGTCGTGCCCGTGGTATCCGGAGCGCACGATCTGCCCGGCCAGACCCTCCTCGCGATCGGCAGCGATCATGTCGATCTGCTCAGGGCGGATCAGGACCCTCACCGGGGAGCCGCTCGGCAACGGCTCGCCGCGCCACTGGGCCGCGAGCTTGCCGAGCGGCGTGTCGACGAGCGTGCCGTCGAGGACGCCGGCGATCACGTTGGCCTCTCCGATGAAGCGTGCCAAGTCGTCATCGACCGGCCACGTGTAGAGCTCCTGCGGCGTGGCGCACTGGACGATCCTGCCGTCCCTCAGCACCGCGACGAGATCGGCGAGCGAGAGCGCCTCGTCCTGATCGTGGGTGACGAGCAGCGCCGTGGTCGAGGACCGGCGGAGGATTCGCGCGACCTCCTCGCGGACTGAAATGCGCATGTGCGCGTCGAGCGAGGCGAACGGCTCATCGAGGAGCAAGATCTCGGGTTTGATCGCAAGCGCCCGAGCCAGGGCTACGCGTTGCTGCTGGCCACCGGAGAGCTGGTGGGGGTAGCGGCGCTGCAGGCCGGTGAGCCCGACCATCTCGAGCAGGTCGCCGACTCCCTGGCGTCGTGCTGCGCGGGGAAGCCCGAAAGCGACGTTCGCCTGCACCGTGAGGTGGGGAAACAGGCCACCCTCCTGGGGGACGTAGCCGATCCGGCGCTGCTCGGGATGGGTGTGCGTGCCCTCGCCGTCGACGATCTTCCCGGCGATCCCGATCGTGCCGCGGTCGGGTCGCTCGAAGCCGGCGAGCAGGCGTAGCAGCGTCGTCTTGCCGCTGCCGGACGGTCCCAGGATCGCCGTGAGCGAACCCGCCGGCACCTCCAGGTCCAGGCCGGCGAGAACGGGGTGCGCTCCGAAGCTCTTGTACAGGCCGCTGATCTGAACGCCGCTCATGTCGAGGGCGAAGTTCGCGATGGGAGCTTGTCGAAGAAGCGGCCGAGCACATAGCTCGGCACGGCCGCGATCGCGATGATCGCCAGCGCGAAGGGCGCGGCCTGCCCGTAGGCGAGGTTCTGCTGGTAGGCCCAGAACTGGGTCGCGAGCGTCTGCACGCCGGTCGGGATCAGGATCAGGGTCGCGGTCAGCTCGGTCACCGCCGAGAGGAACACCAGGCAGAAGGCGGCCGCCAGCCCGGGGCCGATCAGCGGCAGCGTCACACGCCACAGCACCGCCGCACGCCGCTGGCCGAGTGAGCGGGCGACCTCTTCGAGGCCGGGCGGCGCCTGCATGACCGATGCGCGCACGCCGACCAGGGCGAGCGGGAAGAACAGGATCGCGTAGGCGAGGATCAACAGCGGGGCGCTCTGATACAGGAACCCGTCTGCGTAGCGCTCGGTGAAGTAGGAGAACGCGAGCGCGATCACCAGCCCGGGCATCGCGAGTACGAGGTAGGTGCTGCGCTCCAACAGCTGGTAGACCCGGCCTCGGTGACGGACGGCGAGCAGCGCGACCGGCAGCGCTATCAGCGTCGCGATCACGGCGGCTGCGCCGCTGTAGAGAGCGGTGTGCCACGCGGCGTCCAGGAGCGAGACGCCGGTGAGATAGCCGTGTCCCGCCTCGAGCATCCAGTAGACGCTTGCGCCGACCGGCACGCCGAGCGCGAGCGCGGCGAGCAGCAAAAAGCCGGCGAGCGCCGGCACCCGCGCGCGGCCCAGGCGGTGGCGTGCCGTGACGCGCTGCGCCAGCGGCCCCGAGCGGCTGACGCGTCCCCGGCCCCGTGTCAGCCCCTCGCCGCAGAGCACCAGCAGGCTGAGCAACACGAGCACAAGCGACAGGGCCGAGGCCGTCGGGACGTTGAAGGAGACGTTGAACTCGGTGAAGATCTCGGTCGTGAACGTCTGATAGCCGAGGATCTCAAACGCGCCGTACTCGGCCAGCAGCACCAGCGCGACGAGCAGGCAGCCGCCGAGGATCGCCGTGCGGGCCTGTCCAATCGTGATCCGCCAGAACGTCTGCAGGCGCCCGACGCCGAGGCTGCGCGCCACCTCCTCCTGGCCGGGGTCCGCGTTACGGAAGCTCGCGGCGACCGGCAAATAGACCAGCGGATAGATCGCGAGGGTCATCACGAGCACCGCGCCGCGGAACCCCTCCACCCAGGTGCTCAGCGAGGCCCAGCCGAAGCTCACCACGAAGTCCGGGATCGCAAGCGGAACCACGACCAACACGGCCCACACCCTGCGGCCCGGCAGGTCGGTCCGCTCGATCAACCACGCCGCCGAGGTCCCGATCACCGCGCACAGCAGCGTCACCACCACGGTCAACCTGATCGTGTTCCACAAAAGGCTCGCCGTCAACGACCGGAAGATCAGGTTCACGATCGTCGAGCTCCCCGCGCCGTGCGCCTCGATCAGCAGGAAGCACAGCGGTGCCGCCAGCACGACCGCGACCGCCAGGCTGAGCGTGAGTAGCCCCCAGGGGCGCCTCCTCACAGTTGCCCGGACTTGCGCAGCAGCGCGATCGCCGTCGACCCGTCTCCAAGCTGCGGAATGGTGATCGGGTTGGGTTGCAGCTGATCGAGCGGCGTCTCCGGCGCGGCGGTGCTGACAGCAGAGGCGATCGGGTACTCGAAGCTGATCGAGTGCGCGATGATTTCCTGACCCTGCTTCGAGACGAGGAACGCGAGGAACTTCTGCGCATCCGCCTGGTGCCTCGAGGACTTCAAGATGCCGGCGCTCGATACGTCCAGCACATAGCCGGGGTCGCGGGGCGCGAAGTAGGCGATCTTCGACGGCACGTTCGACGCGCCGAGCTCGGCGCGCATGCGGTACCAGTAGTACTGATTCACGACCCCGAACGCGACCGCACCGCGGTTGACCTCATCCGCGATCGTCTCGTTGTCCGGATAGACGTGGCTGCCCGCGTTTGACTTGATCGCTTCCAGCCACTTCAGCGCGGCCGCTTCGCCGTAAGTGCGCGCGTAGGAGGTCACGATCGGCTGGAAATCGGTCTCCCCGGCGGCGAACGCCAGCTTGCCGCCGTACTTCGGATCGGCCAGTTCAGTGACGCTGCGTGGCAGTTCGCTCGCGCCGATCAGGCTCGGGTTGTAGATCAGCACGCTGACCCTCGCCGAGACGCCGAGCCAGTCACCCTGTGGCGAGTTGTACTTGCTCGGGGTGTGCGCGAGCGTCGTGGAGTCGACCGGGGCGAGCAGCCCCTTGCCCTGCAGGTACTCCAGTGCGGGCGAGTTCTCGGTGTAGACCACATCCGCCGGCGAGTTGGAGCCCTCGGTCACGATCTCATCCGCGAGCGTGTCCTCGTCGTCGTTGCGGACGTTCACCTTGATTCCAGTCTGCTTTTCAAAGCCTTCAACCAGGGAGTCGGTCGTCTGCTCGTGCTGGCCGTTGTAGAGCGTGATCGACTGCCCCGACCCCGACGAGGAGGCGCTCCCGCAGCCGGTCAGCAGGCCGGCTGTGATCGTGAACACCACGGCGAGAAAAGCGATACGTCGTGTGCTGGCCAGGGGTGTCCTCATCGGTCGGTTGGTGATAGTCACGATTCGATTCCCGGACAGAGATGTTCGATCGTCTTGCCGGCGGTGCTCACGGCGCTCTTGGCGGCGCCGGACCCGTGCGTGGACGAGAACGACTGATACGCGGCGGCGAGCGTGTCTATCGCCCGATGCAGGGCTCCGTCAGAGGTGTGGATCTCGCGCAGCGGCAGGATCTGCGCCTGCGCATGACCGACCGGGTCCGCTTCCGAATCGGGGCCGTCGCTGAGCGCCGCTTCGATCTGATCGCAGGTCTGCTTCTCGATCTGTGCGCCGGAGGGCGCCGGCTTGGAGGATCCGCAAGCGGCGAGTAGGACCATGAGCGCCATCGGGGTCGCGATCGCGACCGACCGTCGGCATTGCGCGGCGATGCACAAACTTGACCTCCTGAAAGAGAAATCCGACCACATAACTCGGGTATGTCGGCGCGGACACTACCACAGCTTAGGTAACCCTAACTACGATGGGTTCGGCGTGCGCGTGATCGGCAGCCGCTCGTCCGTTCGAATTCGTCCCGGGTCGGCTTCGAAGGCGTGCAGGCAGTGGTTCGAGCAGAAGAAGTAGGTCTGGCCGCCGGACTCGGTGGTGAGCGCTTTGTAGCGGTCCACCTTCATGCCGCATACGGGGTCGGTCGCCCCGCGGCGCACGGTGAGCCAGAACAGGGCGGCGAAGATCGCCACGCCGAGGATGTTGAGGCCGAGCTTGTAGTCGACGTGGATCGAGCTGAAGATGTCGGCGCGAGTCGGTCGCGGTCCGGTCGGGATCAGGCCGAGGGCGCTGAAGATGCCGTCGACGATCAGCGCGGCGAGCACCATCGTGGTGAACATCAGGGCGGTGATCCGCACCGTGAACCGGGTGCCGTAGTACTTGCGGTAGACCGCCAGGATCGGCAGCACGATCAGATCGGCGAACAGGAACGCCAAGACCCCGGCGAAGCTGATCCCGCCCGACCACAGCACCGCCGCCAGCGGGACGTTGCCGACCGAGCAGACGAAGCTGAGCACGGCGATGATCGGCCCGACGATCACGTTCTCGATCGTCGGCAGCGGCGCCGGCGCGTGGCGGAGGAACAGGTGCTCGAAGAAGCCGTTGGGAAACTGGGCGATGAACCCGGCGAGCAGGAACCCGATCGAGATCTCCTTCCACAGCATCTGCCAGTCGCCGCGGAAGTTGTGCGCGACGTCCGACCACGCCTCCGAGGTGCTCAGCCGCTCGCGCCAGGAGGATTCGGCGCCGACCGCGTGATGCTGATGGCCGGCGTCGGCCTTGCGCGCGTGCTCCCGCGCCTGCTGCTCGAGCTGCCGGCTGACGAACAGCCGCAGCAGCGCGGTCATCAGCACGATCATCACCAGCCCACCGACGTACTCCGCGACCGTGAACTGCCAGCCGATCAGCACCCACAGAACGAGCCCGAGCTCCCACACCAAGTTCGTGGACGCGAACTGAAACGCGAGCGCGCCGGCCGCCGAGGCGCCCTTCTGAAACAGCGACTTTGCGATCGCGATCGCGGCGTACGAGCACGACGAGGACGCCGCGCCCAGGCCTGTCGCCCAGCCGATCGAGCGGGCGTCAGAGCCGCTCATCAGGCCCTCGATCCGCTCGCGCGGCACCCACGACTGCACGATCGCGGAGATCGCGAACCCGAACACGAGTGCCCACCACACCGCCCACGCCATCAGCAACGAGTCACGCAGACCGTGCCAGATCACATCGAGAACACCCATGGACCGCACCGTAGTGGGCCGGCTACTCAGACGCGGCTGATTGCGACCTAGCCACCTGCCTCGTTCGACCCGGCCGGTGTCCGTCGCTCGGCGGTAGATAATCCCGCACATCGCTTCGCCGGCTCCCCCCTCCCAGCTCCCGGCCCACGAGACCGGCCCGCCGCCCGGCTGGGTCGACCGCGTGGTCGACTGGCTGCTGCCGGAGCGCAACCCGGCGCGACTGATCTACGGAGTACTCGCGATCGGCGCGGTGCTCGCGGCGGAGAGCGGGAGTCACGAGAACTACCTCGACACGGCGAGCTCGGCCGTGATCGCGATCCTGCTCTACTGGCTCGCGCACGCCTACGCGGACGTGCTCGGACATCGCCTGGAGACGCACGCGCGTCTGAGCATCGCGGTCCTGGGACGAGCGCTGCGCGACGAAGCGGCGATCCTGATGGGCTGCGTGCTGCCGCTGCTCGTGCTGCTGTTCTGCTGGATCTTCGGGGTCGCGCTCGCGACGGGCGTCGAAGCGGCCTTGTGGACGACCGTCGGCAGCCTGCTCGCGTTCGAGCTGCTCGCCGGGCTCCGCGCCAAGTCCACGCCCCGCGAGATCGTCTTCGAAGTCGGCGTCGGGATCACGATGGGCCTTGCGATCGTCGCGCTGAAAGTCGTGCTGCACTGATCCGAGCCCCACGCGCTTGCATGCCCCCTCCCCATACGCCTGCCTGCCTCAGCAACGTCTGGCGCCGCGACGCGCGGTGCCGGGCACCCTCAGCGACGTTTGGACCCGCGGCGCTCGGCGAAGTGGGTGAGGATCACGCCGACGAGCAGCGAGACGACGATCACGATGATCAGCGGCGCCTCGCCCGAGCCGAAGATCCAATCGACCTTCACTTTGTCCGTGTTCAGCACGGCGAACAGCGTGACGAGCACCGCGAGCACGACGAGCGCGCTCGTGCGAGCCACCTCGCGCCGGCTGCGTCTGCCGCCGGCCCCCTTCCGGCCCTGCGGTGTCTGGATCGGCGAGGCCACCGCTTGATCCTACCCCCCTACCGATCCCCTAAGACGTGGCCCCCAGCTCAGCCTGGATCCAGGGGCAGTCGGACGACAGATCCTCAACCCCGAGCGCGGCGGCGACGTTGAGCGCCATGCCGTGCCAGAAGAACTCGTTCAGGCGCTCCGCGTCGGCACCCGTGAGCTCGCGCGCGAGCTCGATCAGCTCGGCGTAGCGCCGGCGCACGCACGCGCACACGACCTCGTCGTCGCAGGCTGCATAGGACTGGTGCTGGAGCATCAGGTAGTCGCGGTCGGAGGCGAGCAGCTCCTTGTAGGCCATCCCCATCGCCTGCATCGCGTCCTCGCACTCCGCCGGCGCACGACCCTCGCGGTAGTCGGCGGCGGCGGCGCGGAAGGTATCGGCGACCCGTTCGAAGCCCCGCTCGAGCGCCGCGAGGAACAGCTCGCGCTTGGACGGGAACAGGCTGAACACATACGGCTGGGCGACGCCCACGCGCCGTGCGATGCGCTCGACCGGCGTGCCGTGCAGGCCGCCACGCGCGAACTCGTGCACGGCGGCCGCAATCAGCTCCTCGCGGCGCTCGGCGGCCGGGACCCGCCGGCGGGGCGGATCGGAGGTCGTGCTCACGCCGCCTCCATCGCGAGCGCGACCTCCGCCGAGACCGACGCATCGGCTACGACCGCCGCATCCGCGACGTCCCGTGTGCGGAACGGGAGCACGAGCACGACGAGCGCGCCCGCGGCGAGCACCGCGACACCCACCCAGAGCGCCGGGATAAGGCCGTTGACGAATGCCTGCGGGGAGGCGTAGCCGCCCGCCCCCGTGAAGATCGAGGCGAGCACCGCGACCCCGAACACCCCACCGACCTCACGGATCGCGTTGTTGGCGCCGGAGGCCTGGCCGGCCTGCTCGGTGCGCACGGAGGCGAGCACGGCGTTGGCGGAGGGCGCGAACACGAGCGCCATGCCGGCACCGGCCATCACGGACGGGATCAACATGTGCGAGTAGGGCAGGTGCGTGGAGACCGTCAGAGCAAACCAGGCCAGCGCGCCCGCCTGCAGCGCGAGGCCCGCGAACATGAAGGGGCGGCTGCCGAAGCGCTGAGAGAAGACGCCCGCGAGCGGGGCTACGACCATCGTGGCGCCGGTCCACACGAGCAGCTTCAGACCGGCCTCGAGAGGCGAGTTTCCGAGCACGTTCTGCATGTATTGAGAGAGAAAGAAGATCGACCCGAACATCCCGAAGTACATGCTAAAGGAGGCCACGTTGGTCACAGCGAAGGAGCGTTTCGCGAAGAACGACATCGGCAGCATCGGCTCGCTCGTGCGGCGCTCGCGCACCACGAAGCCGGCGAGCAGGAGCACGCCGCCGATCATCGAGACCAGGACCGTGGCACTCGTCCAGCCGAGCGACTGCGCGCGCACGAGCCCGAACACGACTCCGAAGGCGCCCGGCAGGGCGAAGCCCAGGCCGGGCAGGTCGAGCGTGCCGTAGGGGCCGCGACTCTCCGTCAGCCGGCGCGCGGCGAGCGGGATCAGGACGAGACCGAGCGGGACGTTGATCCAGAAGATCCAGTGCCAGGAGATGCCCTGCACGACCGCGCCGCCGACGAGCGGGCCGATCGCGACGGCGGTCCCGCTGACGCCCGACCACACGCCGATCGCCATCCCGCGGCGCTCGGCCGGGAAGGCCGCGGCAAGCAGCGTGAGCGTGAGCGGCGTGACGATCGCGGCGCCGGCGCCCTGCACCGCGCGTGCGGCGACGAGCAGGTCGGTGTTCGGCGCAAGCGCGGCGGCGGCCGAGGCCGCCGTGAAGATTGAGAGGCCGATCACGAACATCCGCTTGCGCCCGAAGCGATCGCCGAGCGCCGCGCCCGTCAAGAGCAGCACCGCGTAGGCGAGCACGTAGGCGTTCACCGTCCACTCGAGCGACTGGATCGAGGCGCCGAGTTCGCGATGGATCGTCGGCAGCGCGACGCTCACGACGAGGTTGTCGAGCACCGCCATGAACAGAGCCACCGAGACGATTGCCAAGGTCCAGCCGTTGCTCTTGCGCTTGTTGTCAGCCATTTCCATCTCCGATCTTAGCGAGTGCTAACTATCTTAGGTATGAGATTAGCAGTCGCTAATAAGAACGTCAAGGAGGAGTGGAACGGGTGGCGAATATCATCGAAGCATGAGACGACTCTTCTACACAGTCCCCACGGCCCTCCTCGCAGTGACGCTCGCGGCGCTGCTGGCCGGCTGCGGCGGGGGGACGAAGACGGTCGATGCGAGCACCCCGTTGCCCGAAGCGACGACCTCGACCGGCGCGCCGCAGACGAGCGCGACGACGACAACCGCCACTACCACCACGTCGACGAGCACAACAACGGCCCCATCGAGCGAAAGCGGTGGCACCGCGAGTCCGAGCACGACACGCACCGCGACCGCGCCGGCCTTTACTCATCAGGGGGGAACCGGCACGACGACGAGCGGCGAAAGCGCGGAAGGGCTGAGCGCCGCCGAGGCGATCGTGCAAGCGAAGGGCTTCACGGTCGGCACCGCCTCCGACTACCACCCCAACCAGACCCTCCGCGTGCTCGTCGGAACGCGAACGGGCGCCGCCGAAGGCAACGGCCAGCAGGCGTTCTTCTTCGTCGACGGCCGCTACATCGGCACCGACGCCAAGCAGCCGAGCGCGCAGATCAACGTCGTCAGCCAGGGCGATACCGAAGTCGCGCTCGCCTACGCACTCGCCGGCGGCGGCCAGGCGACCGTTCACTTCCAGCTGAACAACGGCAAACTCGTGCCGCTGGGCCCGATCCCCTCGGCAAGCGCCCGGAAGTAGCCCGCGGGCACTTCGCGATACTGCGTCCTACCGATCGGAGATCGGCCAGCACACGCGCAGCACGCCACGCTCCTTGCGTCCTTGTCTCGCTCGACCCGCGAACCACTTCCGACTGAGGCGAAAGGCCTATCGTGGTGTGGGCAAACCACCACACACGAGAAAGGGAAGGGATGCCGCGATGAGCGCAACGATCGAGGGCCGCAGCGAGGAGCTGTTGCGAGGGAAGAACTTCTGTCACGTCGCCACCCTGCGACCCGACGGGTCCGTCCACGGCGTCCCGGTTTGGGTTGACGTCGAGGACGGTCGTGTCGTGCTCAACACCGCCGAGGGACGCGCCTGGCCGCGCAACCTCGAACGGGATCCGCGCGTGACGCTGACCGTGCAGAACATGGAGAACCCTTACGAGTACCTCGCGATCCGCGGCCGCGCCGAGGCGCCGACGACCGAGGGCGCCGACGCGAACATCGACGCGCTGGCGAAGAAGTACATGGGCGTCGACGAGTACCCGATGCGCCAGCCCGGCGAACAGCGCATCATCATCCGCGTCGAGCCCGACTACGTCAAAGTGTGGGGCGGCTGAGCGATAAAGGGCACCGCGCCCTATGCACGTCGCGTCAACCGCCGCCACAACGACGGTCCGCGCGGCTGGGCGCGCTGCCAGTCCTCGCGCAACGGCAGCTCCCCGCGCGCGCGGGCGGCGAGCACACACGCGCTGTGGGCGTGGCGGCGACGGCGCATGTCGCCCGCGGGAGCGATCAACATGTGCTCGCTGAGCGCGGGTAGGTGATGGCCGCAGATTGGACAGCGATACGTCGCCGGCTTGCGGTTGGCCGCAGGGCGCACCGTCCACCACGGAGCCGGCGGCAGGGAGGACGACATGGCTCCATTGTTGCGCCGCTCGCGGCCACGATCGCGGCGAGCGTCGCGGTCGCCCTCGGGGTGACCGTCGCGCAGGCCGAGCGATCCCGCCGCGCGGCCAAGGCCGAGCTGGGGCGCGCGCGCCGCTTCGCGCAGCTGCCGGGTGAGCCCCTGCCCGTGGCGCTGCGGCGGATGGCGCTCGGCCAGCTCGACCTCGCGATCGAGCTGCTCGGCGGCGAGAGCGCCGGCGGGCGGGGGGACGGGCGGCCCCTCGATAAAGAGGCGGTCCACGACACCCGCAAGGCGCTCAAGCGCCTGCGCGCGCTCGTGCGCCTGCTGCGCGCGGAGCTCGGCGAGAGGCAGTACAAGCGCGAGCACGCGATCCTGCGCGACGCGGCCCGGCGGCTGGCGGGGGCGCGCGACGCGGAGGTGATGGTCGGCACGCTCGACGCGCTGCTCGAGCGTCACCCGCGCGAGCTTGGGCGGCGCCGCCAGCTGCTCGAGCTGCGCAAGCGGCTCGTCGCCGAACGCGCCGCGGCGGAGCGAGCGACGCTCGGCGATCGCACCACGCGCGGGGAGGTGCTGCGCGAGCTCAGCGGCCTGCGCGAGCGGGCGCGGCAATGGGACTTGCCGGAACGCCCCGGCATCGCCCTTGTCGAGCGCGACCTGCGGCGGATCTACCGCGACGGGCGCGAGCGCAAGCGCCGCGTCACGCGCGGGAAGGGCAGCAGCGGCGCGCACGCCGCGCACGCGTGGCGTAAACGCGTCAAGGATCTGCGCTACGCCGCCGAGATCCTCGGCCAGCGGTCGCTCGCCCGCCGCGCCGACAAGCTCGCCGAACTGCTCGGCGAGGAGCACGACCTGGTCGTGCTCGCCGGCCTGCTCCCTCCGCCGGGACGCGCGCCGTTCAAGGGCAGGCGCGGCAAACGGGCGCGCAAGGCCCTGCTCGCGCGGATCGCGCGCCGCCGCCGGCGTCTGCGTAAGCGCGCGCTGCGCGAGGGCGAGCGCCTGTATGGGCAAGCGCCGAAGAAGTTCGCGCGCAGAGTCCGGCGCACCTCCCAGAAACTCCAGGGGAGCGCGTAGACGGCCGATGTAGATGTGGGGGCACTTGCCCGGCCATGCGCACGCGAACGACACCATCGAACCTCTTCCTCGCCTTGCTCGTGGGGGGGTTGGGCGTGCTCGTACTGCACATGAGCGTCGGGCTCGGCGGTCACGGCGCCGACGGGCCGATCGACGACGGCCTCTTCGACGTGCTGATGTTCGGCGCCGCGTTCGCCGTGATCGCGCGTGCGATCGCGATCCCACAGCAGCGCGCGGCGTGGTTGGCGATGGGCGCGGGCCTGCTCTGCTGGAGCCTCGGGGAACTCTATTTCGACCTGTTCGTCGAAGGCTCCGGCGCGACTGGAGTCACCCCGGCCGACGGCTTCTACCTGGCGATGTACCCCTGTCTGTATGTCGCGCTCGCGCTGCTGCTCGGCGGGCACCTGCGCGAGCGACGCCTCAGCATGTGGCTCGATGGCCTGATCGGCGGCCTCGGCGTCGCGACGATCGCGGCGGCGATCGTGCTGCCACCGATCATCGCGACGGTCCATGGCGACGCCGCGACGGTCACCGTCACGCTGGCCTATCCGATCGGCGACCTGCTGCTGTTGATCTTCACGATCTGCGCGCTCGGCATGACCGGCTGGCGCCCGGGGCGCGTATGGATGCTGATCGCCGCGAGCATGCTGCTGAACGCGATCGCCGACTCGACCTACCTCTACCAGACCGCCACGAACACCTATCACGTGGGCTCTCTGGCCGAAGCGATGTGGCCCGCCGCAGCCGTCCTGCTGGCGATCGCCGCCTGGACACCGTGGCCGCCGCCGTCGAAACGGCGGGTTGAGGATTGGCGGCTGGTGGTGGTGCCGGGGATCTCGCTGCTCGCGGCGCTGGGGGTGTTCGTCTACGGCAACCTCGATCATCAGCTCACGCTGGGAGCCCTGATCCTCGCCACCGCCACGGTGCTGGCGGTGTGCGCGCGGCTGATGTTCACCGTGCGCGAGAACCTCGCGATGCTCGTCCGCTCGCGGCGCCTGGCGCTGACCGACCCACTGACGGGCCTGGGCAACCGCCGGCAGCTGATGGAAGACCTCGAGCTCGCGTGCCGTCATGCTCGGATCAGCCGGCCATCGCAGCTGGTGCTGTACGACCTAAACGGCTTCAAGGGCTACAACGACACCTTCGGCCACCCCGCGGGCGACGCCCTGCTGGAACGGCTGAGCGACAAGTTGAGCGCTAGCGTCGCCGGGCACGGAACCGCCTACCGGATGGGAGGCGACGAGTTCTGCGTCCTGCTCGATGCCGCGACCGCCGACGATGCGCTGGTGCTCGACAGCGTCGCGGCGCTCTCCGAGCGCGGTCCCGGCTTTGCGATCAGCGCCGCACACGGCGAGGTGAGCATCCCCGCCGAGGGCCGCGATTCGGCCGCCGTACTGCAGCTGGCCGATCAGCGGCTGTACGCGCGCAAGGACCGCACGCGCGGAGGCAGTGCGGTGCTGCAGCTGCGCGACGTGCTGCTGCAGGCATTCCGCGAGCGCTACCCCGACCTTCAAGAACATCAGCGCGGCGTCGGTGCGCTGGCGATCGCCGTCGGCCGGCGGCTGGGACTCGACGGCGAGGAGCTCGACGTGCTCGCGCGTGCGGCGGAGCTCCACGACGTCGGCAAGATCGCGATCCCCGACGCGATCCTCTCAAAGCCCGAGCCGCTGAACGAGGAGGAGTGGAGGTTCATGCACCGGCACACGATCCTCGGCGAGCGCATCCTGATGGCCGCGAGCGCGTTGCGTCCGGTCGCGCGGCTCGTGCGCTGTAGCCACGAGCGCTTCGACGGGGGCGGCTATCCGGACGGGCTGCGCAGCATGGAGATCCCATTGGGCTCACGCATCATCTTCGTGTGCGACGCCTACGACGCGATGCGGACCGATCGCCCCTACAGCAGGGGGATCTCCTCGCCCGAGGCAATCGCAGAGCTGCGCGCGTGCTCCGGCACGCAGTTTGACCCCGAGGTGGTGGAGGCGTTCATCGCCACGCTGTCCGAGCCCAAGCGTGACCCTAAGCCAGCGCCCGACGAGCACCCGGTCGCAGTCGAGCAACCGGGCAGCGCGACCGAGGACGCCGGCGGCCTCAGTCGACGCTTACGACGGTGAACTTGCGCTTGCCGCGCGGCAGCGCCACCGAGACGGTATCGCCGGCGCCGCATCCGAGCAGGGCGACGGCGACCGGGGAGTCGGCCGACAGCCGGCCCTCGGCGGGGGCGGCGTCGTGGGAGCTGACGATCCGCCAGCTGTGCTCCGCGCCGTCCTCGGCGCGGACATGCACGGTCGAGCCAAAGGAGACCGCGCCGCCGGCGGCGGGCGCGTCCTGCACGACGACCGCGCCCGCGATCTTCTCACGCACCCGCGCGATCTTCGTCTCCAGGTGCGCCTGTTCGTTCTTGGCGTCGTGGTACTCGCTGTTCTCCTTCAGATCGCCCCACTCACGTGCGGTTTTGATCCGCTCGGCGATCTCGCGGCGGCCCTCGCCCTCGAGCTCTTCCAGCTCGGCCTCGAGGCTCGCGAGCCCCTCGGCTGTCATCAGGTTCGCGGCGTCGGTCATTCGCTTGGAGCCTACTCGACCGGCCAAAGACGGCGTGCTTGCCCGACCTCAGAAGTAGGTCGTCGGCGAGGTCGACAGCAGCGCGTAGTCCTGCACGATCGCCGCCTGCACCAGCAGCTGAGCGCTGGCGGGCGAGCCGGCGACGAACACGTCGTCGCTCAGGCGCAGGTGTTCCCAGGCGTAGTTGACGTAGCCCTGCACGAGCTTCGTCCCGGGCGGGTCGTGGGTGACGGAGTCGAGGTAGAGCATGTTGCGGAAGTAGACCGACACGAAGAACGGGTTTTCTTTCCCGAGCACTTCGGAGGTGTAGTAGGCGATCGCCGCCTTCGCGGTCTGGCGGGCCTGGTAGAGGTAGGCGCTGTTGTGGGTCGCCTGGTAGAGCAGCACGCCGGCGCCGATCATCGCGCCCTGGTTGTAGCTCCACTCGGTCGGTTCGACTTTCCCGTGCAGGCCGATGTGGTCTGCGTACAGACCGTTCGGCTCGGTCAGGCAGGTTCGCACCCATTCGTAGGCCATCTCGGCGAACTGCAGGTATTGCGCGTTGCCGGTCAGCCGGTACAGCTGCAAGCCCAGCTCGGCCGTCGGCGCGTTCGTGACGGTGTTGCGTTCGACGTCTTCGGGAGAGTTCGAGAACGGGATCCCGCCCGGGCAGGCGATCCCCGGCTGGGCGTCCCAGCCGGCCATCTCGAACGCCATGATCCCCTCGGCGCCGCCGAGCACGGCCGCTTCGTGGTTTTGCTCATAGATCCGCGCGAGCTCGATCCCGACCCACGCGTTGTCGTCGTAGTACTTAGCCCCGCCCGGCCCTTCCGGGGGCGCGACGGTGCCGTCGTAGGCGGCGAGCGTGCTCGAGTAGGTCCCTTCCGGGGCGCCCGAGTTGTCGAGGTCCAGATACGATTTTAGACCGACGAGCCGCGCGCGGATTTCGGGGCCGAAGGAGCTTTTCAGGCTCGGAATGTTCGCCATGCTCACACTCGCCGCGAGCGCCTGCGAGAACGGCCACAAAAACGAGAACGGTTCCCCCTTGTACAGCCCGGACCCCTCGATGTAGTAGGTCTTCTGCATCACCTCGAACGCGAGCTGCGCGCGTTCGGCGTTGACCGGCAGCTTCGGCTTCTTCGGCTTCGCCGCGGCGGGCTTCTTCGCGGTCGATTTCGTGCTCGTGGAAGGCGTGGTTGCCGGCGTCGTGCCACCGACGCTCGTGCCGCCCGCGCTCGCCTGGCGGGCGTTCTTCGTCGGACTGGCGAATTCGGAGACGCGGGCGACTTTCGCGGGGCGCTGGGCCGCGGCCGGATAGGGGGAGGCCGCCAGCGCGGGCGCGATCTGCGAGAGCCAGACAGCCGCCAGCACCACAGCGCAGGCGGCGAGACGATGCGACGTCGGGGAGTGGGGATGTGCGTGGGTCATCGGGGGATCGGCTACAGAAACAGCTGAGGGGCGCATTTGATGTGGTCGGCTCGTGGGCATGGACGGATCGCCCAAAAGCGGCGACGGCTCGGGCAGCCGGCGCGGCGCCATGGCGCGCCGCGCATGTTTGCAAGGATGCCCCCTTGCGGCCGCCAATCAGGGGGGTGTGAAATGGAACTTGCAGGACGACCGCCCTCTGGGGACGCGAAGCCGTCGGGACCGCTCTACCCGTCAAAACCGATCGACGAGAGGTCCTTCGACTACGTGACCGTTGGTCACGTGACGGTCGACGTGATCGCCGCCGACGGCGCGCGCCGCCCCGGCGGCGGCGCCTTCTACAGCGCGCTCCAGGCGGCCCGACTCGGCCTGCGCGCGCTGATCGTCACGCAGGGCGTGCCCCCCGAGATCGAGGCGCTGCTCGCGCCCTATCGCGACGAGCTCGAGCTGCGCATCGTCCCGGCGCCGGCGACCACGACGTTCGAAACCTCCTGGACGAGCGGGCGGCGCAGCCAGCGCGTGCTCTCCTGGGCCGGTCCGCTCGCCGGGCCGATCGAGGTGGACACCAGGATCTTGCACTTCGCCCCGGTCGCCCGCGAGACCCCGGCCGCGTGTTTCGATGCCCACCCGCCCCACGCCGGCTTCGTCGGGCTCACGCCCCAGGGGCTCGCGCGCACGTGGGGCCCCCGCGCCGGAGCGGCATATGACGCGGAGGCGCACGAAGGCGCGGCAGAGGGAGGAGAGGTGGGCGGCGAGATCCGCTCCGCACCGCTGCCGAGCGACCGTGATTCACTCGACGCCATACTGCCCCACGACTGCAACGCGGTCGTGATCAGCGAGCAGGAGCGCGCCGCCTGCGCGCCGTTGCTCGCCGCGGCCGCGGCCGGCGGCGCGGTGCTCGCGGTCACCGCCGGGCCCGGCGCGACGAGCGTCGAGCTGCCCGGTGGCGAGATCACCCAGGTGCAGGCGCCCGAGGTCGCCGCACCCCGTGACGATCTCGGCGCGGGGGACGTGTTCGCGGCGGCCTTCTTCGTCGCGCTCTACGAAGGTCTCTCCCCCACGTGCGCGGCGACCTTCGCGAACGCGGCGGCGGCGATCAGGATCGAAGGCCCCGGCGCGGATGCGATCGGCGACAGACGCGCGATCGAGGCCCGGCTGCCCTGAAGGAGGTCCAGGCGCAGCGTCAAGCGGCGGCTCTCGACTCGGCGGCGAGCGCCTCGTCGATCAGCCCGGCGAGCTCGTTCGCCGACAGCGCCCCCTCGCATCCGCACGCGCGCATCGCGAGCAAGAGGCTGCCACCGACCGGGGCCATCTCGACGACCGCGACCCGCGCCTCGGGCGCGAGCTCGTGCACGGCCCGCGTGAGCGGCTCGACGAACACGGCGCCGGCCTTGTAGGCACTGCCGATCAGACCGACGGGGAAGCTTCCCCGCAGCCCAGTCCGGCGGATCACCGCCGCGACCTGCTCGCCGAGTAGCGCCGCCCCGCGCCGATAGATCTCGCATGCGACCGCGTCCCCGCCGCCGGCGAGCTTCGCGGTCTCGATCGCGAACGCAGCGATCTCGCCCTTGCTGAGCGGCTTTGAATAGACGAGCGCGGCGAGCGCCTCGACGCTCGCGACGCCGAAGAACTCGACCGCCGCTTCGCTCAACGCGGTCTCCGGGCCGGAGGCCTCGCGGTCGCGCAGCGCCGCCTTGATCGACTCGGTCCCGAACCAGTAGCCGCTGCCCTCGTCCCCGAGCTGATGGCCCCAGCCGCCGGCGCGCCAGGAGCGCCCGTCGAAGCCGACGCCGAAGACGTTGCTGCCGGTGCCGGAGATCACGCCGACGCCGGGCCGGGCCTCGGTGGCCGTGGCCCAGGCCGCGACGACGTCGTTGACGACGAGCCAGTCCTCCGAGCGCGCGGCACGCACGTGCCGGGTGACGGCGTCGGTGTCGGTGCCGGCCAGCGCGATCACCTCCGCGTCGAGCCGCTCACCGTCGATGCCGGCCCGCCCGATCGCCTCCTCCGCGGCCGCGAGCAGCGCGTCGACCGCCCTGCCGGTGCCGACGGCGTCTTCGTTGCTCGGCCCCGCCTGCCCGAGATGCAGCGTCCCCCGCTCGAGGTCGAGCAGCGCGGCGAGCGTCTTCGTCGCGCCGCCGTCGATGCCGAGCACGAAGCGCGCGCTCGCGCCGCCGCCGCCGGCTCCCGGCGGGGCCAGCTCAGGCGGTAGCCGGACGAGCGGGGCGCGATGCACGCGCGGATCTTCGCAGGCCGGCATCGGCGCCGGTCTCCGAGGCCCGCCGGGACCGAGCGTCCGCCCCCGGCCCGACCTCGGTGCGCACGTCGCCGACCTCGAGCAGCTCGCCGCAGCGCGCGCAGATGCGGTGCTCGCCGAGCTCGCCGCCGCAGCCCTTGTGGCGCAGCACGATCGGCGGCCCTGCGGCGGGGGCGGCGTGGCGGTCGCCCCAGCGGAGCAGCTCGACGATCACCGGCCACAGGTCGAGGCCCTTCGACGTGAGGCGGTATTCGTGGCGCAGCGGGCGCTCCTGGTAGGGGACCTTTTCGAGGATCCCCTCGTCGACGAGGCGCTCGAGGCGGGCGGCCAGCACGTTGCGGGCGACACCGAGGCTGCTCTGCATCTGGTCGAAGCGCCGCCGGCCGAGGAACACGTCGCGCAGCACGAGGATCGTCCAGCGCTCGCCGACGAGCTCGAGCGACCGCGCGATCGAGCAGTTCTGACCCTCGTAGTCGTTCTTCAGCATCTCCCTATCCTATCACTTAGTTGCTTCAGAAAACTCTCTTTGCTAGGGTGAGTTTTGTTATGCAACCTGGCCGTGAGAGACAGACGGGAGAATGAGCATGGAACGCAGGTGGAGAGTCCTGATCGTCGTCGTCGCCGGGGTGTTCATGGCCGGGCTCGACGTGTTCATCGTGAACATCGCGTTCCCGCAACTGCACACGGACTTCCCGGACACAAGCCTCAGGTCGCTGTCATGGGTGCTGAACTCGTACACGATCGTGTTCGCCGCGTTTCTGATCGCGGCCGGGCGCTGGTCGGACACGTTCGGGCGCAAGCGCTCCTACCTGCTCGGCACAGGCGTGTTCGTGACCGCCTCGGCCGCCTGCGCGATCGCCCCTTCGGTCCCGTTCCTCGTCGCCGCGCGCGCGGTGCAGGGTCTGGGCGCGGCGCTTCTGATGCCGGCCTCGCTCGGCCTGCTGTTGCCGGAGTTCCCACCCGAGAAGCGCCACATCCCGATCGGCATCTGGGCCGCCGTCGGCGGGATCGCCGCCGCCGCGGGACCGCCGCTCGGAGGCCTGCTCGTGCAGGTGAGCTGGCGCTGGGTGTTCATCGTGAACGTCCCCGTCGGCCTCGCGAGCCTCGTAGCCGGCTGGCGGATCCTACGCGAGGTGCGCCACCCGGACGCCGAGCGGCCGGACTTCCTCGGCGCCGGCCTCTTGACGGCCGCGATGGCAACGCTCGTCGTGGCGATCATCCAGGGCTCGAGTTGGGGTTGGGCGAGCGCGCGCGTCCTCGGGCTGTTCGCGCTCGCGGCGCTGCTGGTCGCGATCGTCGCCCGGCGCATCGCCGTCCACCCCTCCCCGATCGTCGAGCCGGAGCTCCTCAAAGTGAAGGCCTTCAGCCTCGCGACGACGGCGTCACTGCTGTTCTTCATGGCGTTTGCCGCGATGCTGCTCGCGAGCGTGCTGTTCCTGACGGGGATCTGGCACGAGCCGATCGTCACGGCCGGCCTCGAGATCTTCCCCGGCCCGGCGATGGCCGCCGCGTTCGCGGTCCCCGGCGCGCGGCTGGGCAGCCGCTTCGGCCCCGGGCGCGTCGGCGCAGTCGGCGCCGTGCTGTTCGCGCTCGGCGGCGTCTGGTGGGTCACCCACCTGACCGGCGCGCCCCACTACGCATCCGACTTCCTGCCGGGCATGATGATCGGCGGGGTCGGCGTCGGCCTGATGATCCCGTCGCTGACGGGCGCCGTCGCCGCGACGCTCGCCCCCGCGCGGTTGGCGACCGGGATCGCGGTGCAGACCACGGGCCGGCAGATCGGCTCGGCGCTCGGCTTCGCGATCCTCGTCGCGGTGCTCGGCACGCCGCACACCGCCGGCGACTTCAAGGCGGCCTGGGAGCTCATGATCGCCGCCAGCCTGCTCGCCGGGGCAACGCTCGTCGCGATCGGCGGTCGCGCCCCCGTGCCCGCACAGGCGCCAGTGCAGGCAAGCTCGAGTGGGGTAGCGCCGCCGCGGGAGGCCTTAACCTAAGCTTTACCTAGCCAATTCTTACCTTGATCGTCGTCTGATCGCCTTCAATGAGGGTAATGAACGTGAAACGACCGGAACGAGAAACGAACCGATGAGCGCGAACGTCGTCTGGCAGGAGGCAACGGTGGGCCGCGAGCGGCGCTGGGAGGCGCTCGGCCAGCAGGGCGCGACCGTGTGGTTCACGGGGCTGCCCGGCGCCGGCAAGACGACGATCGCGACGGCGGTCGAGGCGCGCCTGATCGACGCTGGGCGCAGCGCGTACCGGCTAGACGGCGACAACCTGCGCCACGGGCTGTGCCGGGACCTGGGCTTCAGCAAGGACGACCGCGAGACGAACGTCGGCCGCGTCGGTGAGATGGCGCGCCTGTTCGCCGACGCCGGCACGATCGCGCTGGTCGCGCTGGTCTCGCCGTACACGGACTGCCGCGAGAAGGTCCGCGAGCTGCACCACCGCGACGGGCTGCGCTTTCTCGAGGTGTTCGTGAACACACCCTCGGAGGAGTGCGTGCGCCGCGACCCGAAGGGGCTGTACGCGCGCGCACACAACGGCAGCCTGAGCGGGATGACGGGCGTGGACGCTCCCTACGAGGCACCGCGCGCGCCCGAGGTCGAACTGACGCCCGAGATGGACGTCGACGCGGCGTCCGCCGCGGTGCTGGCGGCGCTCGACGAGCGCCCGCGCGCCTGAAACGACCCTCGCCGGAACCCCGAGCCGGGGCCTCTCACAGGCAGGCGTAGCTGGACAGTACGCGGTTTGACGTACTCGTGATTGACAAAATTATTAACTTTGTCTAGTATGTGTACGCAACGTCAGAAAATGACCAGAGGAGACGCGTGACATGGCCTCGATCGCAAGCGATACACAGACATCGCCGGAAGCAGGCGAAGCATCGGCTGCAACGGGATCGCGCTGGCGCGACCACAAGCGCTACGCGTGGTTGCTCGGCCTGATCGTCCCCACGCTGCCGTTCCTCGCGTGGGGGCTGGTCGAACTGACGGGCTGGGGCGTCTTCTGGTTCTACGGGCCGTTCCTCGTGTTCGGGATCTTCCCCCTGCTCGACCTCGCCGTCGGGATGGACGCGGCGAACCCGCCCGACAGCGTGATCAAGTGGCTCGAGCAGGATCGCTACTACCGCTGGTGCACATACGCCTACATCCCGATCCAGTACGCCGGGCTGGTGCTCGCCTGCTGGCTGTGGTCGAGCGGGAAACTGAGCACGATCGACGACATCGGCCTGGCGCTGACGATGGCGATGGTCAGCGGTATCGCGATCAACACCGCACACGAGCTCGGGCACAAGCGCGCTTCCAACGAGCGCTGGCTGAGCAAGGTCGCGCTCGCGCAGTCGGCCTACGGGCACTTCTTCATCGAGCACAACCGCGGCCACCACGTGCGCGTCGCGACTCCCGAGGACCCCGCCAGCTCGCGCCTTGGCGAAAGCTTCTGGGAGTTCCTGCCGCGCACCGTCAGCGGCAGCCTGAAGTCGGCCTGGGAGCTCGAGGGCGTGCGCCTGGACCGCATGGGCAAGTCTCACTGGAGCCCGCGCAACGACATTCTCAACGCGTGGGCGATGACCGTCGTGCTGTTCGGCGCGCTGACCGCGATCTTTGGCCTGGTCGTCCTGCCCTACCTCTTGATCCAGGCCGTGCTCGGCTTCAGCCTGCTGGAGGTCGTCAACTACCTCGAGCACTACGGGCTCTTGCGCGACAGGCGCGAGGACGGGCGCTTCGAGCGCACCGCGCCCGAGCACAGCTGGAACTCGAACAACGTCGCCTCGAACGTGCTGCTCTACCACCTGCAGCGCCACTCCGACCACCATGCCAACCCGATGCGCCGCTACCAGGCGCTGCGCCACTACGACGAGGCGCCGCAATTGCCGACGGGCTACGCGGGGATGATCGTGACCGCCGCCTTTCCCCCGCTCTGGCGCCGCATGATGGACCATCGCGTGCTCGCCCACTACGGTGGCGAGGCGGAGCGCGCGAACATCAATCCGCGCACGCGCCGGCGTGTGCTGGCGCGCTACGGGCCCCCGGCGGGCGGCGCACCCGCGACCGGCGCCTCGGCGACGGCGACACCGGCAAGAGGATCGCGATGAGCGCCTGGCGCTGCCCCGGCTGCGGCTACACCTACGACGAGCAGGCCGGGCACCCGCGCGAGGGCTTCCCGGCGGGCACTCCCTGGAGCGAGGTGCCGGACGACTGGGCCTGCCCGGACTGCGGTGTGCGCGACAAGGTCGACTTCGAGCCCGTCGCCGCCGAGGACTGACAAGCGAATCCGATGGCAACGGCAGAGCGCACCACCTACGCCGAGGCCGCGCGCGAACTGCTGCGCGAAACGCTGCTCGACGGCGCGCGCGACGAGCTGGAACGGCGCAGCTGGGCGGAGATCACGATGGGCGACATCGCCGCCGCCGCGGGCGTGAGCCGCCAGACCCTCTACAAGGAGTTCGGCTCGCGCGAGGCGTTCGCGCAAGCGCTCGTGCTGCGCGAGAGCGACCGCTTCCTGTTCGCCGTGGAGCAGGCCGTGCGGGAGCATCTTGACGATCCGGCCACGGCGCTCTCGGCGGCGTTCGAGGTGTTCCTCACCGCCGCCGCCGAGGATCCACTACTCCGTACGCTGCTCGCGGGCGAGGGCGCCTACAGCCTGCTGGCGCTGATCACCACCGAGGGCGCGCCTGTCGTTGAAAGCGCGACCGAGCGTCTCTGCGCGATCATCCTCGCCGGCTGGCCCACAGTGGCGCCGGCCGACGCCCGGCTGCTCGCCGAGTGCCTCGTGCGCCTGGCGATCAGCTACGCGGCGTTGCCGGCAGGGCCGACCGGGATGACCGCCGCCTCGGTGACGACGCTGCTCGGGCCGTACATCGAGCGCGTGCTCGCGCAGGCGCTCGCTACTGGCTGACCATCGCCCGCAGCGACTGGCGCAGCGAGCCGGTGGTCGCGATCACCGCGGAGGGCTCGTAGCCGCAGTGGGCCATGCAGTTTTCGCAACGAGGATCCTTGCCGCGTCCATACTTCTCCCATTCGGTGCTCTCGATCAGCTCTCTGTAGGTCTGCACGTAGCCGTCGGACATCAGGTAGCAGGGCCGCTGCCAGCCGAGCAGTGAGTAGCTGGGGATGCCCCAGGCGGTGCACTCCATCTCGATCTTGCCCTCGAGGAAGTCGAGATAGAGAGGGGTGTGGTTCAGCCGCCAGCGCTTGCGATTGCCGTGAGCAAAGGCCTTGCCGAACAGCTCGCGAGTCTGGCGCACACCGAGGAAGTGCTCCTGGTCGGGGGCTTTCTCGTAGGCGTAGGCAGGCGCGATCATCATCTGGTCGACGCGCAGCTCGTCGTTGAGAAAGTTCAGGACCTGCTCGACTGTCGAGGGCGAGTCGGTGCTGAACACGGTCGTGTTCGTCGTCACGCGGAAGCCCGCCTGCTTGGCCGCGCGGATCGCCGCCACGGCCTTGTCGAACACGCCGTCGCGATCGACCGCCCGGTCGTGCGCCTCGCGCAGCCCGTCCATGTGCACGACCCAGGAGAAGTACGGCGAGGGCGTGAAGTTCGCCATCTTCTTCTCCAGCAGCAGCGCGTTCGTGCAGAGGTAGACGAAGCGCTTGCGCGCGATCAACTCCCGCGCGATCGTGTGGATCTCGGGATGGATCAGCGGCTCGCCGCCTGCGATCGAGACCATCGGCGCGCCACACTCCATCACCGCGTCGACCGCCTGCGCTACCGGCATCCGCTGGCGCAAGAGCGGCTCGGGCTGCTGGATCTTGCCGCAGCCGGGGCAGGCGAGGTTGCACTGGAACAGCGGCTCGAGCTCGACGATCAGCGGGAACTTCTCGCGGCGCGCCAGTTTCTGGCGGGCGAGGTACCAACCGATGCGGGCGCTCTGACGCACGGGGACGGGCATTAGCTCGCCTCCACGGTAGCGCCGGCCGAGGCGGTCCTGGCCCAGACCTCGAGCGGCCGCACCGCGCGGCGCAGCACGGCGCTCGCCCGCAGGATCCCGTTGACGGTCGCCAGCGGCCGGTGGACCTCGCGGTCGGGGGTGTCGACGACGACCCGCACGACCGCGAACGGGCGGCCGGCGGCTGCCGGGGCCAGCCAGGCGCTCTCCATGTCGACCGCGATCGCGCCCTCAGCCGCCAGGCGCCCCCGCGCGTCGCCGACCACCAGGCGCCGCGCCGAGGCGATCACTCCGGCGCGTGCCCGCAGGCCCGCGCGGACGAGCTCATCGACAAGCGCCTCGGCCCCGTGGCAAGCGGTCACGCCGCCCTCGGGGTCGCGCAGCTCGCTTGCCACCACCAGCTCGCCGTGCTCCAAGGTCCCGTCCAGCGCGCCGCAGAAACCGACGACCGCGAGCGCCCGCGCGGAGGCGGCGGTGAGCCGCGGGAGCGCCTGCTCGGAGCGGCGCGGGCCCATTCCGGTGCGCACGACATCCACCGGGCGCCGCGCGGCGCGCACGGCGAGGCGCTCGATCGAGAGCGGCGCGGCGATCAACAGCTCGCTCACGCGGCGCCGTCCCGGTGCAGGCGCCCGAGCGCGGTGAGCGGGAAGACGAGCCGGTAGAGGTGGTAGTTGAGGTAGAAGTCGCCGGGGAAGCCGGTGCCGGTGTGCCACGGCTCCGCCCACGTCCCCGCCTCAGTCTGGGTATCGGCGAGGAAGCGCAGCCCGCGCGCCAGCGCGGGCGAGCACTCGCCGGCGGCGTGCAGCGCGAGCAGCGCCCAGCCGGTCTGCGAGGCCGTGCTCGCCCCGCGCCCGACCCACGCAGGGTCGACATAGGAGCGGCAGTCCTCGCCCCAACCGCCGTCCTCGTTCTGGTGAGCCTCGAGCCAGGCCACGGCGCGGCGGATGCACGGCTCGGCGGGGTCGACGGCGGCGGCGGCGAGCGCCGGCAGTACCGTGCCGGTCCCGTAGACGTGGTTGACCCCCCAGCGCCCGAACCACGAGCCGTCGTCCTCCTGAGCCGCGCGCAGCCAGGCCACACCGCGCCGCGCGGGCTCCCCCGCGCCGTGGCCGAGCAGCGCGAGCGCCTCGACCACGTGGGCGGTGACGTCGGCGCTCGGCGGGTCGATCACGGCGCCGAAGTCGAAGAACGGCAACTCGGCGATCAGCGTGCGGGTGTTGTCGGCGTCGAACGCCCCCCAGCCGCCGTCGCGGCTCTGCATCCCGATCATCCAGTGCAGGCCACGCTCGATCGCCGAGCGCCGGCGCGCTTCGTCGGGGATCCGCGTGCGGTGCAGCGCGATCAAGCTCTCGGCGGTGTCGTCGATGTCGGGGTAGCCATCGTTGGCGAACTCGAACGCCCAGCCGCCCGGGGGCAGGGCGGGGCGGCGCACCTGCCAATCCCCGCCGGCGAGGATCTGCTTGCCGATCAACCACTCGGCGGCGGCAACGAGCGCGGGGTCGTCGGGCTCCGCGCCGGCGTCGTGCAGCGCGATCATCGCCAGCGCGGTGTCCCACACCGGCGACTGGCAGGCCTCCAGGCGCCGGCCGCGCTCGTCTTCGACCAGGAAGTCCTCGAGCCCGCGCAGAGCGCGGGCGAGCACGGGATGCTCGAGCGCCATCCCGCCGAGGTGCAGAGCGAGGATCGAGTAGACCCACGGCGGCTGGATCCCACCCCAGCCACCGTTGGCCTCCTGGCGATGGAGCACCCAGTTGGTGGCGCGAGTGACCGCGAGGCGGCGCAGAGGGCGCAGCGGATGGCGCTCGTAGGCGTGCAGGATGCGGTCGAGCAGCCCGAAGGCGAGCGCCACGCGTGAGCGCGCGGCGGGCGGCGGGGCCGGCCGGCCGCAAAACAGCTCGGGGATCTCGACGCCCAGCGGGCGTACCGGGCGGTGGGCGCTGACGAGCGCGATCGCCACCACCGTCTGACGCGCCCAGCAGGCGAAGTCGTAGATGTTCAGCGGCACCCATGACGGCAGCAGCACGATCTCGGGCGGGACCGCCGGGACCCGATCCCACGACCATAGGCCGAAGAGCGCGAGCCAAATGTGGGTGAACACGCGCGCGTGCTCGATGCCGCCCTGCTCGCGCACCCAGCGCGCCGCGCGATCCATGTGCGGCTCCTCGGGCGCGTCGCCGGCGAGGCGCAGCGCGAGATAGGCCTCGATCGTCGTGGAGAGATCGCCGGGCGCGCCGCGGTAGTTGCCCCAGGTGCCGTCGGGTCGCTGCTCGCCGCGGATCCAGCGCGCCGCGGCGACGGTCTCGGTCTCGGTGCGGATGCCGAGGAACTCACGCATGAGCAGGTCCTCCGCGTCCATCGTGACGTTCGTCTCGAGCTCGCCGCGCCACCACCCTCCCCGCTGCTGGAGCGATTGCAGATGCGAGCGAGCCCGCTCGAGCGCGAGCACGGAACTACTAGTTGCCTGCGCAACTCCCGGCACGCCGACAGCCTAGTGACCGCGGCCACATAAACAAACCCTGGCACCCGCTAGATTGGCCCGACATGCCCAGCGGCGAACCGCCCCTCTCGCCGGCGAGCACGAACCTCGCCGGCCTGCTCGACGAGCGGCGCGGGGAGGAGCTCGCGCTGAACGACAGGCACCTCAACCCGAAGTTCGGCCGGGTGCTGCGCACGCTCGACTTCGACCGCAGCTGGGTGTCCGCCGAGGGCGCCGAGCTGATCGACGCGCGCGGCGATCGTTACCTCGACCTGCTCGGCGGCTACGGAGTGTTCGCGCTCGGCCGCAACAACCCGCGCGTACGCGACGCGCTCGCGCAGGCGCTCGCGGCGGGGACGGCCAACCTCCCGCAGCTGGGCGTCACGCTCCCCGCCGGCCTGCTCGCCGAGGATCTGCTCGCGCGGATGCCGGAGCGGATCGACGCCGCCGTGCTATCGAACTCGGGGGCGGAGGCGATCGAGGCGGCGCTCAAGCTTGCGCGCATGGCCACCGGCCGGCCGCGCGTGCTGTTCTGCGAGCGCGGCTTCCACGGCCTGACGATGGGAGCGCTGTCGGTCAACGGCAACCCCGAGTACCGCGAGCGCGCCGGGCCGCTGCTGCCGGGTTGCGAGGCCGTCCCCTTCGGCGACCTCGACGCGCTGGCGCGCGAGCTCGCGCACGGCGACGTCGCGGTATTCGTGGTCGAGCCCGTGCAGGGCAAGGGCGTGCACATCGCCCCGCCCGGCTACCTGGCGGGTGCCCAGGAGCTCTGCCGCCGCCACGGGACGTTGCTGGCTGTGGACGAGATCCAGACCGGGCTCGGGCGCACGGGGAGCCTGTTCGCGTTCGAGCACTGGGGCCTCGACCCCGACATCGTGACCGTCGCGAAGGCGCTCTCCGGGGGCTACGTCCCGATCGGCGCGACGCTCACCAGCCGCGCGGTGTTCGAGCGCGTGTTCGACACGATGGAGCGCGCGGTCGTGCACAGCTCGACCTTCGCCGGCAACGACCTCGCCGCCATCGCCGGCCTCGCCACGCTCCAGGAGCTCGACCGCGCCGGCCTCGTCGAGCGCTCGCGCGCGCTCGGAGAGCGGCTGCTGGAGCTGACCCGCCCGCTCGTGGAGCACCACGAGATCGTGCGCGAGGTGCGCGGGCTGGGGCTGATGTGGGCGCTCGAGCTCGGTCCGCCCGCAGGCGGGGCGGGGCGGCGGCTGTGGAACATGGTCGAGGCACGCCAGCCGGGCCTGTTCGCTCAGCTGGTCACGGTCCCGCTGTTCCGCGAGCACCGGATCCTCACCCAGGTCGCCGGCCACCACGTGAACATCGTCAAGGTCCTCCCCCCGCTGGTGGTCGAGGAGCAGGATCTCGTGCGCTTCGCCGCCGCACTCGACGAGGTGCTCGGTCGCGCCGCCGCGCATCTGCCGCGCGCGCTCGCGCGGGTGGGGCTCGGGATGGCGCGGCGCAGCGTCGGCTGAGCGGGCCTGCTACGCGGACCCGCCCGCCGTCCTCCTACCTACTACTTCACGGTCACGTACCTGCTCGTCGAGGCGCCGCCGCGCGAGACGAGCACGAGCCGGTAGCGGCCGGCGGGCACCACTCGCGTGGCGCGCAGCGTCAGGCCCTTGCCGTGCTCAGCGCCGGTGCTGGTCACAGGGCCGGTCGCGTAGACCGCGCCACCACGCCTCAGCGTCGCCTTCAACACCGAGGGCGAGCCCGCCGCGACATGCACGAAGCAGGCCGTCGCGAATTTACCGTGACCCTCGCGAGGATGGCATTCGTACACGGCCGCGGGGCCCGTGGGACCGCGTTCGCCCTGGGGTCCAGCCGGTCCCTGCGCGCCCTTGTCGTCGGCGCCCGAGGGGCCCTGCGGGAGCGAGCCGCCGCTACCACTCAGCGCGATCGTGGTGGACCCGGCGCCCATGTTGCCGTCGATCTGCAGCGTCGCGGTGCTCGTGCCAGGAGCCTGCGGCGCGAAGCGGACCGTCAGTTGGCAGGTCTGTTCGAAGACGATCGCGCCGTTGCAGCTGGAGGAGCCGATCAGGAAGTCTTCGGGGTGGTCGCTCGTGAGCGCGGGCGAGGAATCGCCGAACGTCTCGGCCGAGAGCTCCAGCGGCGTGCCGCCGGTGTTCGTGAGCGTGATCGTTTGCGGCGCGCTCACGGTCGACTGTGGCTGGACTCCCGGGAAGGAGATCGAGCTCGCTTCAGGGGTCGCCGTCGCCGGTGTGTCATCGCTGATCGTCACCGACGGTTCGGTGGAAGGCGAGGCAAGTCCGAACAAGGCGGACGTGACGTCTTCGCCCGCGTAGCTCGAACCGCCACCGCCACCGCCAGCGGTGAGTGGGTTGTCATAGCACGCGCCTTCGCCGCCACCACCGCCCCAGTAACCGCCGCCGCCGCCACCGCCACCTGTTTCCGGCTCTACACCCGTGCCACCGCCACCGCCAAGCCCGAGCGCCCCATCCGTGCCCGACCAGCCGTTCGGGGCTTCGCACAGAGCGCCGCCCACGCCACCTCCGGTCAGCGTCCCGGCGCCACCAGCGCCGGCGCCGCCCTCCTCGAAACGACCGTCGTTACCAGCCGCCCCGTCGGCGCCCGCATCGCCGCCACGACCGCCACTGCTCTCGTCCCAAGCACCGCCGCCACCGCCGCCGCCACCTGCAACCAGTAGGCGGGATTCAAGCGATTCGGGCAGTGTCGAGGACACGGCGCGCACGTCGGAGGCACCGCCGCCTTTGCCGCCGCCGGCACCGGAAGTGCCACCCCCACCCATGCCGTTGCCGGCGACCTCCACGTACAGGGTCTCCCCGGGCGTCACCGACAACTCGCCTGTGACGTCGGCGCCGACCCCACCGGGCGCGCCAGCCTCATAAGGGTCGTTGTTCGTCGGGGCGGCGTGACCCGCCGCCCCGATCGCCTGCACGTGCACGTTCGTGACGCCCGCGGACACTGTGAACGTCTGCTCGGCGCCGGTCGATTTGAACGTTTCCGTCGCGCTCGTCGGCGTCGCGGCCACCACCCCCGCCGGCATCGCGAGCAGCAGCGCCGCGAGCAGCGACGCGCCGCCGACGCCGGCACGCGCGGAGCGGGCGACACCGCCGCGGGCAAGCCACCCGCGGGGTGACCGGAGGTCAGCAAAGGAGTCCACCGCCTGCGATGCCGAGGGACAGAGAGATGAGGCGTGAGTTTGAGCGCTGCTCGGTTGGCTGTTCATGTCCCGCTCTTCGGCGCACCGACATCTGCGCTTGAGCGCCGAGCCGGCCCGTTCACGGCCAGACCCGCCGCCGAGGAGAACCGCCGAGCGGCAGTTTGTCCGGCGCGCCCGACCGACCTAGCTTTGTTTCTCTATGGGCGTAGAGTGCTATCTCCTACGAGGAGGCACCATGGATCAGCAACAACAGACGAGCAAGGATCGCCTTGCCAGCGCCGCCAAGGCACGCAGCCTGGCCCAGGAGCGTCAAGCCGTGCGCACCGCCGAGATCGCCGGCAAGCAAGCTCAGCTCAAGCAAGAGGCCCAAGCGCGGCGGGAGCAGCAGCTCAAAGCGCGATAGGGACGCTATTTGCAGCGAAAATAGGCAAGATCGCGAGAGGAACGGAGCGCGCCCGAGAGGATTCGAACCTCTGACCTTCGGTTCCGTAGACCGACGCTCTATCCAGCTGAGCTACGGGCGCAAGGCCGGGGAGTCTATCGCGGCTATCCTGGCCCCCGATGAGCCTCGAGACGCCACGGCAGAAGAACCTCGCGCTGATGCTGCTGGCGATGACGCAGTTCGTGATCGTGATCGACGCCTCGATCGTGAACGTCGCACTGCCCTCGATCGGCGCTGCGCTGCACTTCTCGCGCGACAACCTCTCCTGGGTCGTAAACGCCTACACGCTCACCTTCGGCGGCTTCCTGCTGCTCGGGGGGCGCCTCGCCGACCTGCTCGGGCGCAGGCGTATGTTCATGCTCGGCCTCGTCCTGTTCTCACTCGCCTCGCTGGCCGGCGGCCTGGCGCAGTCGGAGGCGTGGCTGATCGTCGCCCGCGCGGTCCAGGGTCTCGGCGCCGCGATCGTCTCGCCGGCGGCGCTCTCGATCATCACGACGACGTTCGCCGAAGGGGCTGAGCGCAACCGCGCGCTCGGCGTCTGGGGTGCGGTCGCGGGGGCCGGCGGCGCGGCCGGGGTGCTGCTCGGCGGGATCCTCACGAGTGGCCTGAGCTGGCGCTGGGTGCTGTTCGTAAACGTCCCGATCGGGCTGATAGCGGCGACGCTCGCGCCGCGGCTGCTGCTCGAGAGCCGCGCCGACGACGGCACCGAAGGCTTCGACATCCCGGGCGCCGTGACCGTCACCGCCGGCCTCGCACTGCTCGTCTACGCGGTCGTCGACGCCGTCAACGTCGGCTGGGGCTCGACCGCGACGCTCTCGCGGCTCGCCGGATCCGCGGCGCTGCTCGTCGCGTTCGTCCTGATCGAGCTGCGCACCCGCCACCCACTCCTCCCATTCTCGATCTTCCGCCTGCGCACGCTCCGCGGCGCGGACATCGTCGGCCTGTTGATCGGGATGTCGCTGTTCTCGATGTTCTTCTTCATCTCGCTCTACCTCCAGGACGTCCTCGGCTACTCGCCGATCAAGGCCGGCCTCTCCTACCTGCCGCTCTCGGTCGGGATCATCCTCTCCGCCGGAGGCGCCTCGCAGTTGGTCACGCGCGTCGGCTTCAAGCCCACGCTGATCGGCGGCCTGCTGCTGATCGCCGCCGGCCTCTTGTGGTTCTCGCGCGTGCCGGCCCCGGGCGGCAGCTACCTCGGGGACGTGCTCGGGCCGTCGCTGCTCGCGGCCTTCGGGCTCGGCTTCGCGTTCGTCTCGGTGACGATCGCCGCGGTCACCGGGACCAAGCCGCACGAGGCCGGCCTTGCCTCTGGGTTGATCAACACCTCCCAGCAGGTCGGCGGCGCGCTCGGCCTGGCGATCCTCGCAACGGTCGCCAACAGCCGCACCCAGAGCCTGCTCCACGCGGGCCTCCACAGCAGCACGGTCGCGCTCACGAAAGGCTTCGACCGCGCGTTCCTCGTCGGCGCCGGCTTCGCGATTGCCGGCGTGATCCTCACCGCCGTCCTGATCTCCTCGCGCGACAGCCGCGAGCACGCCGAAGCGGCCCAGCGCGGCGAAGTCGAGCCGGCGCCGGCCGCGGTCTGAGCCGCGGCCAGTCGCGACCGCAGTCCATTTATTCGGCCCTAGACGGTCCGGATCTCCCGAGAGACAACAGGACGGAGAGGGAGGGATTCGAACCCTCGGACGAGGTTTCCCCCGTCACACGATTTCCAGTCGTGCCCGTTCAACCGCTCCGGCACCTCTCCTGGGGCTCGCCTGCACGGCGGCCGGCCCAAGGCTACGACACCGGCGCTGCTCTCGTTGCTAGGCTTCGCTCGATGGGACTTGCCACGATGATCCTCGCCTCCAGCCAGGCCGTCACGAAGGACATCGGCCTGATCGCCGTCTTCGGCGGGATCGGCCTGCTCGTCAACATCATCCTCGTCTTCGTCGCGATCCAGATTCGCGGCGAGCGCCGGGAGAACCAGCAGTACATGGCCTCGCGCCGGTCCTCCAACGGCGCCTAACTCCGAGCGCTCACAGACGCGCGGCCACGCTCGAGCGCGTAGAACGCCGGTCGCTCAGGCTTTGCCGGCATCGCCGGCGGACTCCTCACCGGTGGATTCGAGCTTCCGTGCCGACATCACCACCCCGCCGCCGAGGCTCATCCGCCGCACCCGCACATCGTCCAGCCCCGCGTCCCGCCAGTAGCCGACGATCCGCTCCAGCGGGTGCTTCGCGTAGAAGCCTCTGATGCTCGGCCCAAGGAAGCGCCCGACCTCCGCCCACTCGCGCGATGCCAAGCGCCCGAGCGTCGGCAGGCCGATCGCCGTGTACAACCGCCATGCCCCGCGCGGGACGCGACGCGGGGGCACGCCGAACTCCAGCGAGGCCACCCTGCCGCCCGGGCGCACGACGCGGGCCAGCTCGCGCATCGTCGCCGGCGGATCCTCGACGTAGCGCAGCAGGTAGGTGAACGTCAGCGCGTCGAAGCTCGCGTCCTCGAACGGCAAGCGCTCAGCCTCCCCCTCGATGAGCTCCACACGCGCGCCCTCGCCCGCGAAGCGCGCCCGCGCAGTGGCGAGCATCTGCGGGCTCTGGTCGAGACCGACGACGGTGCAGTCCGCACGAGCGCGCAGCTCGGCAGCGACCATCCCCGTGCCGGTCGCGACATCGAGGATCCGCTCCCCCACCCGCGGCCCCACCGCGTCGACGAGCGCGCGCCGCCAGCGCGGGTCCTGCCAGAAGCTCAGCGCCGCGCTCAGCCGGTCGTAGCGACGCGGCAGCCCGTGGAACAGCTCGAGCGCCTCCCGCTTCCTCGCCGACTCCATGCCTCCACCGTACCTGGCCGTGCGGGATCGCCTCGGCTGACAGCAGCCGCGGGCCGGCGAGGTGCGGCGTCGCTTGGTGGATAGGGTGTCGCAGATGGTTGGGTTGATCACAGGCGCCTCCAGCGGGATCGGCGAAGCCGCGGCACGTCGCCTCGCGCGCGAGCCCGGCGCCTCGCTCGTGCTCGTCGCGCGTCGCGAGGATCGCCTGCGAGCACTCGCGTCCGAGCTCGGCGAGGATCGCGTCAGCTTCGTTGCCGTCGATCTGCTCGACGAGGACGCCCCCGCGCGCATCCGAGCGCACGTCGAGGAGCACCACGACGGCCGGCTGCACCTGCTCGTCAACAACGCCGGCTCCGGCTGGCGCGCGCGCTTTGCCGATGGCGGCTACGCGAACGTGCGCCGCACGATGGCGCTCAACTTCGACGCGCCCGTGCGCCTCACCGAGGCGCTGCTGCCACTGCTGCGGGCCTCGGCGCCGAGCGCGATCGTGAACGTCGCCTCGACCTCCTCGCGCGTCGCGCGCGCGGGCGCCGGCGCCTACTCCGCCTCGAAGTTCGCGCTCGCCGGCTGGTCGGACGCACTGTGGGCGGAGGAGCGCCCATACGGCGTCCACGTCGGGCTGGTGCTCCCCGGCTTCATCTCCACCGAGGGCTTCCCCCAGCGGGAGCTCACCGAGAAAGCGCTCACGCGCTGGATCGTCTCCACGCCCGAGAACGCGGCAGAGGCGATCTTCCAGGCCGGCCCCGGCCGCAAGGCCGAGCGCTACGTCCCCCGCCCCTACGCCCTGGCGGCAGCGTTTCGCGTGCTCACGCCGGGGCTCGTGCGCCGCGTGATGGGCGGCGGCGCCGCGCGCGTGATGACGACGACCACCAACCTCGGGGAGCAGGACCCCGGACAGTAGCCGCGGCGACGAGCCCTCCCATCGGGGGCGTTGCCTATCGTGGGGTGTTCGTGTCGCCCTCCAACTTTCACGCCTCGCTCGAACACGGCGAGGCCGTCCTGCGCTTCCCCTTCGACGAGCGCCTGCGCCAGCTGCTGCGCGCGCTGCCCGGCCGCCGCTGGGACCCGGCCGAGCGGGCGTGGTGCGTGCCGCTGGACCCGGAGCGCGCGGAGGCGGTCTCCCGCCTGCTTGGCGGACTCGCGGTCGAGCCCGAGGTCTCCGAGCCGCTCGCGCGCGCGCTCGAACGCCAGCGCCGGCGCCGGCGCCACGACGAATGCGTGCTCGACCTCGCGCGACCGGACGAGAACTGGTGGTTGAGCTTCGCCACCGACACCACCTGCGAGCTGCCCGAGCTGCTGCTCGAGCATCCCGGCGGCTACCGCCTGCCCGCGATCGGACGCGGCCTGATCCCGCTCGACCGGCACGCCGCCCAGCTCGTCGAGGAGTTGCCCGCGGCGCCTGCGCGCCTGCGCCTGAGCGACGACGCCGCGCACGCGCTCACCGAGATCAAAAGCGGCGCCTCCGCCAACGGCTCGGCCCCGGGCGACGAGGAGGCCGGCGGCACGACGCGTGGCCGCCCGAGCCGGGCGACGAACGAAATCGAGCTGCGCCGCGACCGCCGCGGCGAGCAGTGGATCGTGATCGACGCCGTCCACGCCCCGCTCGCACGCGTGCTCGCCGGGCGCGCAGGCCTGCGCGCGCTGGACGGCCCCGAGGCGACGTTCGCGCTGGCGACGGTCGAGTACGACGCCGAGGCGATCAAGGAGCTGATCGAGGAGCTCGAGGTCGCGCGAATCGACCCGCGCGTGCAGAGCTGGATCGCGCGCGCGACCACCTGGACGGGCACGATCGAGGTCGAGGGGACGCAGGAGCAGCCCGTGTTCCTGCTGCTCGGGAATACAAACCGCCTGCCGAAAGAGCTGCGCGAGCAGGCGGTGAGCGCCCCCGGCGGCGCGACCGTGCCGATGACGCTCGAGACCTGGCGGCTGATGGAGGGACGGCTGCGCGGTTGGATCAGCCCCGGCGCGAAGCGCTGCATCGCGGCGCTGCGCGAGGGCCGCCCGGCGCCGCCGGCGGTGCTCGAGGTCTCGGCCCTGCACGAGGACCCGACGTTCGTGCTCGCGCCCGGGCACGATCCCGCGCAGCTCGAGGACTTCACGGCGCTCGCCGGCGCGGCGGCGGGGCGATCTGAACACGGTGGGCGCGGCCACTCGATGGGGGCGCCGGGCGAGCACGCGGGGATGCCTGCGATCAGGGCCGACCCGTTCTGCGTGCCCGAGCTCGACGAGTTCCTCGCCACGCACGAGACCTGGATCGCGCCCGAGGCGCTGACGCTGCTGCAGGAGGTTCGCGAGGAGCACGCGCAGGCCGCGGGCTTGGTCGAGCTCTCGGCCGCAACCGCCGCGCCGCTCGATGTCCCCGGACTCGGCGGCGAGCTGAAGCCGTTCCAGCGCGCGGGGGTGCGCTACCTACTCAAGCAGCGCCGCGCGTTCCTCGCCGACGAGCAGGGCCTCGGCAAGACGATCGAGGCGCTCGCGACGCTCGAGGCCGACGGCGCCTACCCGGCGATCGTCGTCTGCCCGGCGAGCCTCAAGCTCAACTGGCTGCGCGAGCTCTCACTGTGGCTGCCGCACCGCAGCGCCCAGGCGCTGAACGGCACGCGCGGGGACACCCCGGTGCAGCCGGCCGATGTGACCGTCGTCAATTACGACATCGTCGCCGCACGCCTGTCAGCGCTGTCCGCGCTCGCCCCCCGCGCCCTGGTCTTAGACGAGTCCCACTACTGCAAGAACGCAGCCGCGAAGCGCACGCAGGCCGTGCAGCAGCTCTCGACGGCGGTGCCACGCGACGGGTTGGTACTCGCGCTGACGGGCACGCCCGTGATGAACCGCCCGCCCGAGCTGATCTCCCAGCTGCGGATCCTCGGCCGGCTCGCCGACTTCGGCTCGGGCGCGCAGTTCGGCAAGCGCTTCCGTGGCGCCGACGCGCACCTGCGGCTGCACTGGCACCTGCGTGCGCGCTGCTTCGCGCGGCGGCTGAAGGCCGACGTGCTGCCCCAGCTGCCGGCGAAGACGCGAGCGGTGGTGCCGATCGAGCTCGACAACGAGCCCGAGTATCGCCTGGCCGAGAAAGACCTGATCGCATGGCTACAGAGTCAGCCGCTCGACCTGCACGAGCTCGACGCCCGCGTCGCCGCGGCGCTGCGCGCCGAACGCCTAGTGCGGCTGAACGCGCTCAAGCTGCTTGCCGCCCGCGGCAAGCTGCAGGCGGCGCTCGCCTGGATCCACGACTTCCTCTCCTCGGGCGAGCGCCTGGTCGTGTTCGCCCACCACCGTGAGATCCAGCGTGCGCTGATCGAGCGCTTCCCCCACGCGCTCCACATCCTCGGCGCGGACTCCCCCGTCGCGCGCGATGGAGCGCTGCAGGCCTTCCAGGGGCCCGACGACGGGGGGCGCAACCAGCTGATCGTCTGTTCGATCGAGGTCGCCGGCCACGGGATCACGCTGACGCAGGCCTCGAACGTCGCCTTCCTGGAGCTCGACTGGACGCCCGCCAAGCACGACCAGGCCGAGGATCGCTGCCACCGCTTCGGCCAGGAGGACACCGTCAACGCCTCATACCTGCTCGCCGCGGGGACGGTCGACGAGACGATCGCGACGCTGCTCGAGCGCAAGCGCGCCGTGATCGGCGCCGTCACCGACGGGCTCGAGCAGGACGAGGAGGGCGTCGTCGACGCGCTCGTGCGCGAGCTGCGCGGCACGCCCTTCCGACGTCTGCGCGCGGTCGCCTGAGACGGTCTGCGTGCGCGGGTTCGCCTGAGCGGCTCTGCGCGCGGTGGCCCAAACGTTCTCAGGCGGCGACGGCCGGCGGCGGCCTTGCCGCCTGGACCTGACTCGGCAGGCCGCGAGTCGCGAAGAACGCCGCGCAGACGAGCAGCCCCGCGACCAGCAGCCCCGTCTTCAACGCCCGCAGCTGCGCGTCGGCGTAGCTGTCGACGATCGCTTCGGTGCTCTGCGCGTCGAGGCCCTCCGCCTGAGCGCCGGCACGGACCTGGTCGATCGAGACGAAGCTGACGTTGCCCTCGAGCTTGATCCCGACCTGCTGCTTGACCGCGGCGGAGACGCGCGGATCGCTCTCGACTTTGCCGGAGAAGCCGGCGATCAGGCCGCTGATCACGATCGCTCCGATCAGCGCGGTGCCGAGCGAGGCGCCGAGCTGCTGGGCGGTGAACTGCAGGCCGCCGGCCTCGCTGCGGTCCTCGTCGCCGACCGCCGACTGCACGACGTTGCCGAGCTGGGAGACGATCAGGCCCATGCCGATGCCGAGTACGCCCATCGCGATCGCGAACGGGACCGTCTCGATTTCGGGCTTGATCGTCGCGAGTAGCAGCAGGCAGGCCGCTAGCAGCAGCACCAGACCGGCGCGGACGATCGTGCGCGCCGGGTAGCGTCCTGCCAGGCGCGAGCCGATCAAGGCGGTGACGAACAGCGTGACCGAGACCGGCAGCATCCGTACGCCCGTCTGGAACGCGTCGAAGCCCTGGACAACCTGCAGGTACAGCGGGATCGCGAAGAACACGCCCATCAGGATCAGGTTCTGGAAGAGAAACGTAGTGAGGCCGCTGCGCATCGCCGGGATCGAGAGCAGGCGGAAGTGCACGAGCGGCTGCTCCTGCAGACGCTCGCGACGGCGCTCCCATACGCGGAAGCCGCCGATCACCGTCAGGCCGGCGGCGATCACAAACGGGGTGAGCGAGAACCCGAAGGGTTCGATCGGCGAGTTACGGGGCTGGAGCCAGCCCCAGGTGCTCGCCTCGAGCACGCCGAACACGACGAGCGCGAGACCGAGCGCGCAGAGCACGGCGCCAACACGGTCGAGCTCCGCGCCCGGCTGACCCCTGTCCTTCGGCAGCAGGCGCACCGCGAGCAGGATCGCGATCACGACGAGCACCTCCCCCACGAACACGATCCGCCAGGTGAGGTTGGTAGTCACCCAGCCGCCCAGGATCGGCCCGACCGCGATCCCCGCGCCGGAAACGCCGCCGAGCACGCCATAGGCGAGCGCGCGCGCCGGGCCCTCGAACGAGCGCGCCGTGAGCGCCACGAGCGCCGGCAGCACGAGCGCCGCACCGATTCCCTCCAGCAACGACCAGCCGAGCAGGAGCGTCGGCACGCTCCACGCCGCCGCCGTCAGCGCCGAGCCCGTGCCGTAGACCACGAGCCCGATCGAGAACGCGCGCCGGCGGCCCCAGATGTCGCCCATCTTGCCGCCGGCGATCATCAGCGCGGCCATCACGAGCGAGTAGAGGGCGATCACCGCCTGGATCGTCGTCACGTTCGTATGGAAGTCCGAGACGAGCTGCGAGATCGAGACGTTCATCACCGCCTGGTCGAGCACCATCAGGAACTGCGCGGTGCCGAGCACGGCGAGGATGCGCCGGTCGCCCCGACTCATCCCCGATCGCCTTCTCGTCGCAAACGGAGGGGGAGAGATTCGAACTCTCGGTACGCCAATCAGACGCACAACGGTTTTCGAGACCGCCGCATTCAACCGCTCTGCCACCCCTCCAGGTGGATCCGCAAGGCTAGATCATCGCGCGCCGCGCCGCGCGGCGAAGAACGTGCTCAGCAGGGTCCCGCACTCGTCCCCGAGCAGGCCGCCCCACACCTCGGGGCGATGGTTGAGGCGGGGGTCGCCGAGCACGTCGAGCACGCTTCCCGCGGCGCCGGCCTTCGGGTCACTCGCGCCGTAGAGCACGCGCGGCACGCGCGCGAGCACGATCGCCCCGGCGCACATCGCGCAGGGCTCGAGCGTCACATACAGCGTCGTCTCCAGCACGCGCCAGCTACCGAGCGCCCGCGCGGCCTCGCGCAGCGCGAGGATCTCGGCGTGCGCGGTCGGGTCCCCTCGCAGCTCGCGCTCGTTACGGCCCGTGGCGATCACCTCGCCCCCGCGCACCACGACCGCACCGATCGGCACGTCTCCGAGCTCGCCCGCACGCTCGGCCTCACGCAGAGCCAAGCGCATGAAGTACTCCTCGTCAGGTTGCGTTGCCATCGCGATCACCGAAAACATAGAGCCGCTGGGCGCTCTGCGACAGTACACGGCGCCCAGCCCGATCCGACGGATCATGATTACGTCAAGCCCGATGCCCTCGCCTGCCCTCCATCCGCCCCGCCTTACGAGCGCCGTCCGCCGGCTATGCCTGCTCGCGGGGATCTGCGCGGCGCTCGCAATCGCGCTCGCGACCGTCATCGCCCCATCCTCGAGTCTCGCCGCTCCCGCGCGCGGGGGGTCATACGCCCCGAGCGAGATCCTCGTCAGGTACGCCCCCGCCGGACCCTCGCTCGTCCGTCGCGCGAGCGCGCACGCCGCGGACGTAGACGTGGCTACAGCACCCGCCGCGCACACCCAACTGCTGCGCCTACGACGCGGGGCCAACGTGCCGGCCATGCTCGCCCGCCTGCGCCGCCGCCACGACGTGCTGTGGGCGGTGCCGAACTACGTGGCCCGGACCGCCGGCACGTTCATCCCCAACGACCCGGGCATCGGCGGAGTGCCGACCGACTGGGAGCAGCTGCAGTGGAACTTCGTCGGGGAGTTCGGCGTCAACGCGCCCGAAGCGTGGTCGAACGTCGCCGCCGACGGCGCCCCCGGCGGGCGCGGTGTGGTCGTCGCGGTGCTCGACACCGGCGTCGCCTATGCCAACCGCGGGCGCTTTCGCCGCTCGCCCGACTTCAGCCGCTACGAGTTCGTCAAAGGCCATGACTTCATCGCGCACAACCCCTACCCGAACGACCGCAACGGCCACGGTACGTTCGTCGCCGGCACGATCGCCGAGTCGACGAATAACCACTTCGGCCTCACCGGCCTCGCCTACGGCGTGCGCCTGATGCCCGTGCGTGTGCTCAACAGCCAGGGCGAAGGCGACGCCTCGACGATCGCCGAAGGCGTGCGCTTCGCCGTCAACCACGGCGCCCAGGTGATCAACCTCTCGCTCGAGTTCGGCAGCGAAGTGACCGCCTCGGACATTCCCGAGCTGATCGAAGCGCTGCGCTACGCGAACCGGCACGGGGTCGTCGTGGTCGCCGCCGCCGGCAACGAGGGCCACACGACGATCGCCTACCCCGCGCGCGCGCCCGACGTGATCGCCGTCGGCGCGACGACCGAACACGGCTGCCTGGCCAACTACTCAAACGACGGCACCGGCCTCACGCTCGTCGCCCCCGGCGGCGGCGCCGACGCCGACCTTCCCGGTGACCCCAACTGCCATCCCGAAGAACCCTCTGGCCGTGACGTCTATCAGATGACCTTCACCGGCTCCTCGCCCCAGCGCTTCGGCTTCCCCGGCGGCTACGAAGGGACCTCGATGGCCTCCCCCCACGTCGCGGCGACCGCCGCCCTGATCATCGCCAGCGGCGTGCTCGGGCGCCATCCCACGCCCGCGCAGGTGGTCGCGCGGCTGCGGGCAACCGCGAAACCGCTCGGCGGGCCGTCGGACTCGCGGCTGTACGGGGCGGGACTGGTCAATGCGGCGGCTGCGACGGCTCCGGGCGGGCCGGGGGCTGTCAAATAGGGATGACGTACATACTCTCCCGATGAGTACGCATTTTTGCTCCGGGCATTATTCTTGCGCGAGGTAGTAGAATATAGGCGTGGACGAGAAAGATCGGGTAGCACGCGCCGTCAGTACAGCGCTCGAAGCCGATGTCATCGTGCGGCCGGCGGTCGACGGCACCCACGCCCTGAACGTCGTGGGGCTGCCCCGCCAGCCGAGCTTCCGCGCCGTCTGGCTCAGGAGAGGCTGGCCGGGCGACGTACGCGCGCGACTAGACCGCTCCCCAGCGGCAACGCTCGTCGTCGCACCAGAGCTCTCATCCGGCGCTCGGCGGTTGCTAGACGAACGGACGATCAACTGGGTCGACGAAACTGGCTCAGCGAACCTCCGTGGCGCGGGCCTGCTGGTACATGTTGACCGAGCACCCGCACCTCCCGATCCAAGACCCCACGAGCTTGCCTGGAGCCAATTGGCAGTCCTCGCCGCGGAGGCGACCCTCGCGGCCCGGCCCGCCCAGATCACGACCGCCTGGATCGCCGAACATGCCGGCTGCTCGATCGCGCGAGCCAGTCGGATCCTCAGCGGATGGGACCGTGAGGGCTGGACCTCCAAGCAAGGGCCCGCCCGTGGTCGCGGCGCACATCGCGTCCTCGCACGCCCCGATTTGATGCTCGATTCGTGGACAGCACATCTCAACGCAATCCCCATCGAGCGGTGGTATGCCCATACCACCAGCCGCGATCTCCTCGACGTGCAGCAGCATCTGATGCATGCCCTCGGCGACACCACGTTCGGCTGGACGGGGTGGGCCGCGGCACAGCAGCTCGCGCCGTTCGTCACGCAGCTTCCGGTCCTGCACCTGCGGGTTGACGAGCGCTACGCGCACCGCGACCTTGCACCGCGTCTGCAAAGCGCCGGTCTGACCGTCACCGACGAGGCCGGCCGGATCGAGTTGTGGCGGACTCCAGGCAGCGCATTGCGTCTCACTGGACCATCCCCCCGTGGTCCCATCGTCTCCTGGCCACGGGTTTATGCCGACCTCAAACGCCTCGGCGGCCGGGGTGACGATGCCGCCCATCACCTCCGCGACGCGATGGAGCAGGAACGTGACTGACGACGAGCGCTCCTCCGAGGCCCGAGTTCTTGCCGAACGTGCGCTCGGGCGACTCCTCGCCGCAGGCGCCCCCACGAGCGAGCAACTGATCGTGCTCGGCGGGCTCGTGCCACCGACCCTGACGCGCACCGGTTCGCCAGAGGCCCCCGCCCACCTCGGCACCACCGATGTCGATGTTCTGCTCGTTACGCACCTCACCGTAAACGACGATCTCGGACCGATCGAGAACGCACTCGAGGCCATGCAGTTCAGGCCGCATCCAGAAGGATGGCGCTGGAGCGGCCGGATCGAGGATCGCCTCGTCAAGATCGAGTTTCTCTGCGACCTCGAAGACCAGTCGGCTGAGGCGCTCGTTCGACCGGCTGGGTGCACACAGCTGAGGGCAGTAAACCTCCGTGGCACCGGATACGTCGAGCGCGATCACCACGAGCACATACTCCACGTCCCCGAGGGCGATCTGTCCGTTCAGATCGCCGGACTCGCCGGCTACCTGCTCTCGAAGGCCGCCTCGGTGCGCACGCGCGGCGCCGACAAGGACTACTACGACTTCGCCTACGTCCTAATCCACAACAACGCCGGCGGCCCCGTCGCGGCAGCCAACGCCATCAAGGCCAGCCCACTTGCAGACGCCCTGCCAGGTATGGACTCAACCTTCGTCGAGGTACGCGAGCGGTTCCGCAACGACCGTGCCCATGGTGCGCGGGTCTATGCCCGCGAAGCACGCAAGGTCACCCCCGAGGACGACGAGCTGATCCTCGCCGCCGACGCCGCCGCGGCGGTCAACGAGTTCCTCGACATTCTCGGCGATCTATAAGACCACTACCGCAACACGTGTCCGCGTGCGGGAACGGAGCGGGCGACCTGCGAGACAATTGAAGCCATGCGAGTTGCCATCGATGGAGAACTGCAGTTGCGCACGTGAGCACCGCCGGTCTCCTCCCATTGCAGGCCCCATCGCGGTGCGACCTGGCGGTCGTCGGCGGTGGGATCGTGGGACTGGCGGTCGCGCGCGAGCTCGCCCGGCGCCACCCGCACAGGTCGGTCTGCGTGCTCGAGCGCGAGGCCTCGATCGGGACCCACCAGACCGGTCACAACTCGGGCGTGATCCACGCGGGCGTCTACTACACGCCCGGCTCGTTGAAGGCGCGGCTGTGCGTCGAGGGGGCGCGTGAGCTGTACGAGTACTGCGAGGAGCGCGAGATCGCCGTCGAGGCCTGCGGCAAGGTGATCGTCGCGACCGAGGCTGGCGAGCTGGACCGTTTGGAAGAGCTCGAGCGGCGGGGGCGAGCCAATGAGGTGCCGGGCCTGCGCCGGATCGATGCGCGCGAAATCGAGGCGCTCGAGCCCCACGCGCGCGGGATCGCCGGGCTGCACTCGCCGGGCACCGGGATCGTCGACTTCGGCGCGGTCGCGCGCGCGTACGCGCAGGACGTGCTCGATGCAGGTGGGAGCGTCGTGACCGGCTGCGCGGTCGAGGGGGTGCAAGAGCGAGGCTCCACGCTGCGCCTGCTCCACGCCGGCGGTGCGACCGAGGCCTCGCACGCGATCTTCTGCGCGGGCGCCTGGGCCGACCGGCTCGCGGTCGCGGCAGGCGCCGACCCCGACCCACGGATCGTTCCGTTCCGCGGCGCCTACCTGCGGCTCGCACCCGCGCGGCGTGAGCTCGTACGCGCGCTGATCTACCCCGTCCCCGACCCGTCGCTGCCGTTCCTCGGCGTACACCTCACGAGGCATATCGACGGCGACGTCCTGATCGGGCCGACCGCGCTGCTCGCGGGGGCGCGCGACGCTTATGCGCTCGGGCGGGTGCGAGCCGAGGATTTGCGCGACACGCTCGCCTGGCCGGGGTCGTGGCGGATGTTCCGCCGGTTGTGGCGCACCGGGCTGACCGAGTTGCGCCATGCCGCGCTGCGCTCGACGTTAGTGCGCGCCGCCGCCCGCTACGTGCCGGAGCTGCGAGCGGAGGATGTTGAGCCGGCCGCGTCATTTGCCGGAGTGCGCGCGCAGGCGCTCGGACGCGACGGGCAGTTGGTGGACGACTTCGCGTTCTCCGCGACGCCGCGGGCGCTGCACGTGCGTAACGCGCCCTCGCCCGCGGCCACCTCATCGCTTGCGATCGGGCGGTATGTGGTTGAGGAGGCGGAGCGGGGGTTTGGGCTTTAGGAACAGGCCGGAAGTTCCGGCCGCGGGAGCTCTCCAGGACCGCCAATCTCGCGTCCGGCGCCGGCTCATGCTGTCGCGGTATGCGAACCCCTGCTGAAGGGCAGCATTGAGCCGGTCGCTTGTGAACAGCTTGGCGAGGTGCCCGACGGGAGCGACGGTCTCCTTCCAGAGATCCTCCTGCCGGGGCGCTACCGCTCCCTCGCCGATGATCGCCAATGTGTGAGGTTGGCGGCGCGCGCGGTATGCGCGAGCGTCAGCCCGGCCGGCGAGGCGGGCTCGACCAACAGCACGTCGGCGCTGCGCAGCAGCGACCGCCCAAACCCATCGCCCATCCGTGTCCGGCCCCGCCTACGCAGTGGCGGCTTGGGGTCCTCAGGTCGTCCTGATGATCAGCACCGAGCAGGGGGCGTGATGGGAGATCTTGTTGGGCACCGAGCCCAGCAGGAAGCGCTTGGCGCCGGTCATGCCCTTGTTGCCAACGACGATCAGGTCCGCCTCCCGCTCCTCGGCGACATCGAGGATCGCGTCAGCGGGATCGCCCTGGCGCGGATAGACGTTGACCGTCACGCCCGCCTCGCGGGCGACCGCCGCGGCGGTCTCGAGCGTTGCCTCGACGTCCTCCCGAGGATTGATCGCCCACTGCAGATCCTCCGGCGCGTCGCGTCGTTCCCCCTGCAGGCGTTGCGCCGGCACCGGCTCGTAGGCGCTCACAAGCTCAAGCGTCGCCCCGACCGCACGCGCCAAGTCCACCGCCTGGCGCACCGCCTGGGTGGCAGTGTCCGAGCCATCGGTGCCCACGACGATCGATCTGAACATGATCCTCTCTCCCTTGCCTGTGGTCAGTTTGAGCCGCTACCGTCGGCCGGGACGATCATAACCGCAGGCACCCGCCCGCGCGGACGCCTGCAAACGATGCCTGTCCCGCTTCGCGCCTCGGACGCCATGCCGACCGATCGCGGGTCACGTCGTCCTATCAGCCATTTGCGCTTGTCCTATTAGCCAGTTACGCAACCTCGGACAGCCACTTGTGCATGAGGCCTCGTTCTCCGGGTGCGAGAACACGAGCGCCGTGCACGCGGCGGACACGGTGATCCTGAGCGTGCCGTTCCGCAACCAGGCCGAAACGCTCACCGGCCAGAAGGGGGCCCTGCGGCCTGGCCAGTTGCCGATCGATGCGACCGTCCTCATGATCGCCGTGAAGACCGGCCACACCACCCACGCCGGGATCCGGCCGACAGGCCTACCGGACGCGCTGTGGGAGTGATCCTGACTATGAGGCGGTGCTCGAGACCGTTACCCTGTGTGCCAGAGATGATGATTCGCGCGAACTTCGTCCGTGTGGCGAAGCATGTGTTCGTGGGCGCCGTGCTGGCCGCGCTCGGCGCGGTGCCGGCGAGCGCCGCCACTCCCACGACGGCATGCTCTGGTTTGCAGGCCGCGCTCAACGACGCTGCGAGCAGCGGCGGGACGATCGTGTTGAGCGGCATGTGCACCGGCTCATACACGCTTCCCTCGGGCTCGGCATTCACGCTCGAAGGCGCCCCCGGCACGCCCTCTGGCTTCGACGGCGAAGCCGGCGTCACCGGCCCGCTGCTTGGGACCACCGGCACCGAAGAAGCTGGCGCGATGACCCTCAGCCACCTCACCTTCGAGCACGCGAAAGGCGTGAGCGCCCTGTCGATTCGCGCCTCGCGCGTGACGCTGAGCAGCGACAGCTTTCTCGAAAACGAAGAGCAGGGCGGGAGCGAGCACGCGGCGTTCGTGGAGATCGGGCCATCGGACTGCCCACCCACCGGTACTCCGGCAATCACGGTCACCGACTCCGCGTTCTTGAAAAATAAGCTCACCTTGGGCAACAGCCAAGGAGGGGGCGCGGGAGCCTGGCTCGAAGATGTCTGCGAACCCTCGCGCAACGTGCTCGAAGGCAACACCTTCGAAGGCAACACACTCGAAGCCGAAGGCACCGCGGAGGAAGCGGAAGTGACCGGTGGCGGGTTGCAGTTCGTGGGTGGCAAAACACAGCCGGCGCCCGTGAGCCAGAGTGGGAACGTGTTCGATTCCAACCGCATCGTCGCGATGTCCCCCGCCGAAGGCGACTACGGAGGCGGCGGGGAGTGGCTGCAAGACGCAAGCCTCCTCAGCGTCGGCGACCGCTTCTCGCGCAACACGATCGCCGGCACTAGCAGCCTCTTAGAATCGGCGTGGAGTTGGGGGGCCGGCTTCGGCATCGACAACTTCGCTCTGGCCTGCAGCGAGGCGGCCCTACCCGAAAGCACGCTCGAGGACGCCGTCGTGACGGGCAATGCGATCGGCCCGGGTAATCCCCCCGCTCTCGGCGGCGGGGGCGTGTGGGTCGGCTGCAGCCACCTGCGCGTGCTCGACTCGACTTTCACCCTGAACACGGCGCCGAACGGGGCGGGGATCGAAGGCGAGCCAGGCGATCAGCTCGAACTCGCCAACTCGATCGTCGCCGAGGACTCCCCCGGCAACGCGATCACGGGCTTCAACGAAAAAGGCGGCTCACTGACCGCCAGCTTCAGCGACGTCTGCGCCTACGCCGGCTCGAGCGAACCGCTCTCCGGCGCGGAGAACATCTGCGCCGACCCGCTCCTGGCCGACGACGGCAACCCGGCCTCCTTCGACGTCCACGAGACCGCGTCCAGCCCCACGATCGACGCCGGCTCAAACGCGCTCGTGCCCAGCGGGCTTACCACAGACGCCTTCGGCACACCGCGAATCCTCGCGGGCCACACGGGGTGTACGGGCAGCTTCCCAACCGTGGTCGATATCGGCGCGGCGGAGTTCCAGCCCGTCGCGCCATCGTGTCCGGTGGCTGCGGAACAGACCCCGGCACCGAGTCCAGTGGTCCAGAAGCAGACCCCTGTCCCTGGGCTGACCCACTTCGTCAGCCTCAAGCTCAGTTCCACCGGTATAGCGTTGCGGTTGAGCTGTTCGAGCACCGACGGTCAGGGATGCTCTGGAACGATCTACGTCACGGGCAACGAGACCCTGAAAGGCAAGAAGGTCGTGGCCGTCGGCGCAAGCAAACGCACCAAGGCGACTGTCAGGATCGGCCAGGGGTCTTTCTCGCTGGCCGCCGGCGCCACCGCGACGTTCCAGGTCAAGCTCAACTCGACCGGCTTGGCGTTGCTGCGCAAGTTCCACACATACTCGACTTGGGTGTTGGCCAACGAGGCGATGCCCAACGACAGCCAGGTCATCTTCCTCCTTCACGACGCGCGGTTCAGCGAACCTCAGCAGAAACACAAGTCAAAGGAGCACCACAGATAGGCGCCGCTATCTGAAAGCGGCACGCGCGACGCTGCGCACTTTGAGAGCATTGGAGCCGTGACGTTGCTTCGAGTAGGAACAGACTTGGTCTCCATCGACACGGTCCGTGGGTCGATCAGGACTCACGGAGAGCACTATCTAGAGCGTATATATACACAGTGCGAGCTGGAGGACTGCCGGACTTCGCAGGGGATCGACCCGGAGCGTCTTGCGGCGCGCTTCGCCGCCAAGGAGGCGACGCTCAAGGTGCTGCGGCCGCGCGACGAGGGGATCCCGTGGAACTCGATCGAGGTGCGCCGCGACCAGGGCGGCTGGGTCGAGCTCGAGCTCAGCGGTCCGGCGGCGGCTTTGGCCACCGCCGCAGGCCTCACCGAGCTTTCGCTCAGCATCACCCATGAGGGAGAGTTCGCTGCCGCGATCGTCGTCGCATGCTGCTCTTCAGGAAACACAACGACCGTCCGATAATACGCCCGTGAACGACGAGATTCGACAGATAATCAAGGATCACGGCCGCCTGCCGGTCGACGCAGACTCGCTGGCCGACGATGTCGACCTATACGAAGCCGGGATGACCTCGCATGCTAGCGTCAACGTGATGCTCGCACTCGAGGACCATTTTGACGTCGAGTTCCCCGATCGCATGCTCAAGCGCAGCGTCTTTGAGAGCATCGGCGCCATCGCGGCGGCCCTCCTCGAGTTGCAAGCCGAGACGGTCACATGAGTATCGCAGTGGATCGCGACCAGGCATTCCTCGATGCGGTCCGCGTGATCGCTGATGAGCTCGCCGCGCCGAACGCCGACGCGGTCGATCGCGACGCGCGCTTTCCCGTCGAGACGATCACCGCCCTGCGCGAGCAGCAGGCGCTGTCCGCCTTTGTTCCCACGGAGCTTGGCGGGGGCGGTGTGTCGTTCGAATCGATCGCGGGCGCCTGCTTCGAGCTCGGCCAGCGCTGCGGCGCCAGCGCGATGGTGTTTGCGATGCACCAGATCCAGGTCGCCACGATCGTGCGCCACCTCGACGACGCTCCGTGGTTCGAGGACTACCTACGCAACGTCGTCGCCGAACAGCGACTGATCGCTTCGGTGACCTCCGAGGTCGGCACCGGCGGCGACATGGGTCGCTCGATCGCCAGCGTCGAACCGGCCGGCGACGGTCACGGCCGGTTCGAGAAGCAGGCGCCGACAGTCAGCTATGGCGCCTATGCCGACGATCTGCTCACGACCCTGCGCCGCTCGCCCGAAGCCGAGCCCAGCGACCAGGTCTGCGTGCTGACGAGCAAGGACCAGCACACGCTCGAGCCGACCGGCTCCTGGGACCCGCTCGGCATGCGCGGGACGTGCTCGCCCGGCAACGTCGTGCGCGCCGAGCTCTCACTGGAGCAGGTATTGCCCACGCAGTTCGCGCGAGTGATGAACGAGTCGATGGTGCCAATCTCGCACATCCTCTGGTCGCACCTGTGGCTCGGCATCTCCACCGACGCGTTCGAACGGGCGCGCGCGTTCGTGCGGGCGGCCGCCAAGCGCAAGCCCGGCGAGCCGCTGCCGGCCGCGATCCGCCTGTCGGAGCTGATGAGCGAGCTCTCGCTGCTGCGCGCGGAGGTCTCCTCCGGGCTGCGCGAGTTCCTCGACGCCTCCGCCGGCGACCGCTCACGCCTGTCGGAGATGGCGAGCATCCTGCGCTTCAACAACCTCAAGATCGCCGCCTCCGAGCAGGCCCCCCGCGTCTGCCAGGGCGCGCTCGGCGTATGCGGGATCGTTGGCTTCAAGAACGACACGCCGTTCAGCGTCGGACGGCATCTGCGCGACACGATGTCCGCCTGCCTGATGGTCGCCAACGAGCGCATCCACCAGACGAACGCGAGCCTGCTGCTGATCGCCAAGGACGTCTAATCCAGTGGCCGAGTTCCGCCCCGGAACCCCGGACCAGACCGCGTTCCTCGCCGACCTCGTCGCGCACGGCCTGCTGATCGAAAGCGGCGTTCCCGGGGTTTATGGGCGCGCGGAGGAGTTCGAGCGCGTGCGTGGCGCCTTCGACGCGCTCATCACGCGCACCGCGGTCGTCGATGGGCCCGAGCGGATGGCCTTCCCGCCGCTGCTGCCGCGTGAGCAGCTCGAGAAGATCGGCTACCTGAAGTCGTTTCCGCACCTGGCGGGCACGATCTTCGCCTTCGACGGCGACGAGGAGCAGGCCACCGTGCAGGAGGAGCGCGCGAGCCGGCACGAGGACTGGAGCGGGTTCCAGGGAATGACCGATCTGGTGCTCACGCCGGCGGCGTGCTACCCGGTCTATCCGGCGGTCGCGGCCCGCGGGCCCCTCAGAGCGGGCGGCATCACGGTCGACGCGGGAGGGTCCTACGTGTTCCGCCACGAGCCCTCGGGCGATCCGGCACGCCTGCAGATGTTCCACCAGCGCGAGATCGTGCGGGTCGGCGAGCCGGAGACCGTGGCCGCCTGGCGCGACGCGTGGCGCGACCGCTCGGTGGCACTGCTGCGCGCGGTCGGACTCGACGCGCGCTTCGACGTCGCGAACGATCCCTTCTTCGGGCGCAGCGGACGCCTGCTGGCGCGCAGCCAGCGCTCGCAGGCGCTGAAGTTCGAGGTGCTCGTCCAGATCGCGGGACCCGAGGCGACCGCGGTCGCCTCGTTCAACTACCACCAGGACCACTTCTCCTCGACGTACGGGATCGCGATGGACAACGGCGATGGACCGGCGCACACCGCGTGCCTCGGCTTCGGGCTCGAGCGGATCACGCTCGCGCTGCTGCGCACGCACGGCCTCGACGTGGACGCCTGGCCAGTGGTGGTGCGGGAGGAATTGGGGATCGCATGAGCACCACGAGCGACGGCCTCGTCAGCCTGCTCGGCCTGGATCCGGCCGACTACCGGCCACACCTTCTGCACGGGCCGGAGCGCTCGTACACCGAGACGAACTGCTACACGGACATCCTGATCGAGTTTCTGTACGCGCGCGGCGACGAGCCGCTGGCAATGATGGGATGCGTGCTGCGGGTCGACTTCGAGGGCGACCAGTGGACCTTCTTCAAGCCGCTGCCCGAGCACGTGGAGCGGCTGTATGGCGTCGACATCCACGAGATGCAGCCGTACCGGCCGCTGCCCGAGCAGATCGCCGAGCAGATCGCGCGCGGGCGCACGATCATCGTCGAGCTCGACTCCTGGTACCTGCCCGACACGGCGGCGACGAGCTATCGCCGCGAGCACGTCAAGAGCTCCGTCGTCGCCGAGGCGATCGACGTCGATGGCGAGCGCCTGCGCTACTTCCACGGGCCCGGGTACTACGAGCTGCAGGGCGAGGACTACCGCGGCATCTTCCGCCTCGGCCGGCCGTTCTCCGCGGACGTGCTCCCGCCCTACACCGAGCTCGTGCGCCTCGATGAGGGAGACTCGCTCACAGGAGCTACGCTGCTGGCGGCGGCACGCGAGCTGCTCGCCGAGAACCTCGCACGGCGGCCACAGCCGAATCCTTTCAAGCGCTTCGGCACGCAGCTCACGGCCGATCTGCCGCGCCTGCTCGAGGGCGATCACGCCGCCTACCACGACTATGCGTTTGCGACCGTCCGCATGGTCGGCTCCGCGTTCGAGGTCGGCGGCTCGCACATAGACTGGCTGCTCGGCGAGGCGGGGGCGCCCGCAATCGCGGCGATGGGAAAGATCGTCGAGGGCTGCAAGATCCTCTCGTTCAAGCTCGCACGCCGGCGCGCGTTCGACCCAGAGCCGGCGATCGCGGAGCTCGCGGCCGCGTGGGACGAGACGTTTGCGGCGCTGGACGGTGCGCTTGCCTGAGCCGGCGCAGCGCGTGCCGCTTACACGCGTGCGCGTGGAGGGTCACGACGAGATCGTGCTCGGCGACGGCTGGGAGGCCGCCGCCTGCCCGCCCGACACCCACGCCGATGCGACCGTGCTCGATGGGCTCGCGTGGCTGCCCGCGCGCGTGCCCGGCACGGCGGCCGGAGCCCTGCGCGACGCCGGCCGCTGGCACCCAGGCGATCCGTGCGATCTCGATCTCGACGCCGAGGACTGGTGGTGGCGCACGAGCTTCGCCGCGCAGCCGGCCGCGGAGGGCGAAGAGGTGTGCCTCTGCCTGGACGGGATCGCGACCGTGGCCGAGGTCTACCTGAACGGCGAGCTGGTGCTCGAGAGCGACTCGATGTTCGCGGCGCACGCGCTCGATGTCGCAGCGAGGCTGCAAGAGAAGAACGAGCTGGCGATCCGCTGCCGTGCGCTTGCTCCACTGCTACGCGAACGACATAAGCCACGAGCCCGCTGGCGCACGCGGCTCGTCGAGGGCAACCTGCGCTTCTTCCGCACGATGCTGCTCGGCCGCGCGCCGGGCTTTGCGCCGGACCCCGCCGCGGTCGGTCCCTGGCGGGAGGTACGACTCGAGCGCAGGCGAGTCCTTGCAATCGACGAGCTGGCGCTGCGCCCGTCCCTGGTCGGCGCCGATGGACGGCTGCGGGTGCGGGCGCGCATGCGCGCGCTCGACGGTACCGCGCTCGCCTCGGCCGAGATCGAGCTGAGCGGGCCGACGGGCGTCAGCCGAGCACCGCTGACGCTGACGGGCCGAGACGATGGCATAGAAGCCCACGGCGAGCTGATGGTGCCCAGCGTGGCGCTGTGGTGGCCACACACACATGGCGAGCCGGCGCTCTACGAGGCACGGATAATCGTGACGAGCGCCGCGGCGACGCTCACGATCGACGCGGGCCGTGTGGGTTTTCGCGATCTCGCGTTTGGGGCCCGCCCCGATCACGATGTCGAGCGGGACGGCCTCGATCTGCACATCAACGGGGTACGCACGTTCGCGCGTGGAGCGCTGTGGACGCCGATCGACGCCGCCGGCCTGGCGCCAACGCCGGCGACGCTGCGCATGGCCCTGGAGCAGGCCCGCGACGCCGGCATGAACATGCTGCGCGTCCCCGGCACCGGCGCCTACGAGAGCGAAACGTTTCACGATCTGTGCGACGAGCTGGGGATGCTCGTGTGGCAGGACTTCATGTTCGCCAACCTCGACTATCCGATCTCCGATGAGAGCTTCCGCGCCACCGTCGAGCGCGAGGCGCGTCAGGTGCTCGGCGGTCTCGCCGGTCGTCCAAGCCTGGCCGTGCTGTGCGGCAACAGCGAGATCGAGCAGCAGGTGGCGATGCTGGGGCTCGACCCCGCACTGGGGCGCGGCGAGCTGTTCGGCGAGCTCCTGCCGATGCTCATCGACGAGAGCGGCGCCGACGCGGTGTACGTCCCGTCGGCGCCGTGCGGAGGCGAGCTGCCCTTCCGACCAGATCGTGGCGTGGCCAACTACTACGGTGTCGGCGGCTACCGCCGGCCGCTGGAGGATGCCCGCCGTGCCGAGGTGCGCTTTGCCGCGGAGTGTCTGGCCTTCTCCAACGTCCCGGACGAGCGCGCGATCGAGGAGATGCTCCCAGGCGCGACCGGTGGCCTCGCCGTCCACCATCCCCGCTGGAAGGCGGGAGTGCCTCGCGACGCCGGTACGGGCTGGGACTTCGAGGACGTTCGCGACCACTACCTGGAGCTGCTTTTCGATGTCGACCCAGGCGAGCTGCGACGGGTCGACCACGAGCGTTACCTGGAGCTTTCGCGGGCGGTGACCGGCGAGGTGATGGCCGAGGTCTTCGGTGAGTGGCGTCGCGCACAGTCGCCCTGCGGCGGTGGCCTCGTGCTGTGGATGCGCGACCTCGCGCCGGGCGCCGGGTGGGGCGTCGTAGATCACCGTGGCGAGCCCAAGGTTGTCTATCACCATCTGCGCCGTACATTGGCTCCGGTCGCGGTCTGGACGAGCGACGAGGGCTTGGGGGGCGTCCTCGCGCATGTGGCCAACGATCGTCCAACGCCCCTCAGAGCCCGCCTGAGAGTAGCTCTTTATCGAGATTTTGAGCAGCGTGTAGGAGAAGCGTTACAAACCATCGAGGTGGCCCCCCATTGCACCCACCAATACGACACCGAGGCATTGCTGGGCCACTTCGTAGACGCGGCCTGGGCATACCGCTTTGGTCCCCCAGCACAGGATCTGATCGTCATTAGCCTCGAGCAGACGGAGGCAGACGGTATGCGGCTGATCTCACAGGCAGCACGATTCCCCGCGGGCCGTCCAACCCGGACAGAGTCCGCTGGACAGATCGGCCTCAAGGCAAGTGCCCAACAGCTCGATGACGGACTTATGCGTCTGACGGTGAGCGCCCGCCGACTGGCTTATGGAGTGCGCGTGCTCGTGCCGGGCTTCGTGCCCAGCGACGACGCCTTCTGTGTGGAGCCGGGAGGACAGCGGATCGTGCTCCTGGAGCCCTGCGAGGTGGGCACCCAGTTCACAGAAGGTTCCCTTACGGCGCTCAACTTGGATGGGCGAATGCAGGTGGATCAGGAGACGACGAGTTGAACCCCCAGGCCTTCTACCTGCTTCCCGGCGGAGAGCCCATATTTGCGATCTTTCACGACGCTGACCCGGCGGTCCAGAGCGATCTGGCGGTGCTCATCTGTCCTCCCTTCGGCTGGGATGACATGTGCTCCTACCGCAGTCGCCGCGAATGGGCTCAACGCCTCACCCGCGACGGCCACAGCACGCTGCGCCTGGACCTGCCCGGAACGGGCGACAGCGCGGGCGAGCCGGGGGACGCGGGCCTGCTGAATACGTGGACACAGACGATCGCGGCGGGCGCGCAGTGGCTGCGAACGCAGCACGAGTACAGCCGAATCGTCGCGATCGGCATCGGCCTGGGTGGACTCTTGGCGTGGCGGTCCGTCGCGAGCTTCGGCGCACCAATCGACGATCTCGTCCTATGGGCGGTTCCAGCGCGGGGCAGAACCCTGGTTCGCGAGCTGCGGGCCTTCTCGCGACTGGAGGTTGCAAGGGCAGGCGAGAGCGACGACGAGTCGGCAGACCTACCGTCAGACATGCTGTCCGTCAACGGCTACGTGCTGAGTGATGAGACAGTCGCGGCCCTGGAGCGCCTGGATCTGAGCGAGCTTGCCCTCCCCGATGCGACCCACAAGCGCGTGCTGGCGCTCGGCCGGGACAAGCTGGCGATGGACACCAATCTACGCAAGGCCCTGGAGCAGTCGGGCGTGCAGTTGGAGGTGGCCACTGGCAGAGGATACGCCGCGATGATGATCGAGCCCCAGGAGTCGCGTCCTCCACTCGAGGTCTTTGACCGAGTGTCCTCGTGGCTCGCGCAGACACAATCGGCACCCGGCACAGGCCAAGGTACTCTGGACGTCGCGCCTGAGCCCGTGGGAGTCACCGATGTCGCCGAGTTGGCGGTCGACGGCGTGCCCATCCGCGAGACGCCGTTCACGGTCGACCAGCCGTTTGGCCGGCTGTTCGGAATTCTCGCTGAGCCGCGTGGCGTCACTGCGGAAGTGACCGCAGTGCTGCTCAACGCCGGACCACAGCGCAGGACGGGTCCCAACCGCATGTGGGTGGAGACTGCCCGGCGCTGGGCGGCACAGGGGGTGCCAACGGCACGCATCGATCTCGCCGGGATCGGAGATGCGGACGGGGACGCCATGAGGTTCACCGACAACGCCGCCTTTTACACCGGGGAGTTCGTCGATCAGGTCCGCGCCGTAATGGATGATCTCGAGTCGCGCGGCCTGCCGGGACGGTTCGTGCTAATGGGGCTGTGCGCTGGGGCCTTCTGGTCGGCTCACACCGCGCTCGCCGACGAGCGGGTCGCCTCGGTCTATCTGCTTAATCCGCGCGCGCTGGTGTGGGACGCGTGGGTGAGCACAGCCAGGCGCGTGCGCACCATGCGCAAACTGGCGCTGAAGAGCTCGACCTGGAGGAGAGTCCTACGTGGCGAAATCACCCTGTCCAAGCACCTCAGAACCGCCAGGGCGATCGTCGCACGCACCCTGGGCGCTCCACTACGCCTGGCCACCCGCGTGAGAGCATCCCTGCACGAACGCACCACCCCTGAGCGGGTCGCAACGCAGGGCGCCGGAGACGACGAGCTCGACCGGCTGCTGGACCGGCTGCGCGACAATGGAACTCCAGTGCTCATCCTCTTCACGGGCGAGGAGCCCCTGCATCGCGAGATGAACGAGCGGGGACGCCTGGCTCAGTTGGACCGCTGGCCCAACATGGAATTGGTGGTCAGGGGAACCTCGGTAGATACCCACACGCTTGCGCCGATCTGGTTGCAGCGAGAGGTGCACGAACTGATCGACGAGAGGCTTAGAGGCGAAGTAGCGGTGCTTCCATCCGGCTCGTCCACTATCGATCCCAGCTCGCCCGTCGTGCGCTGAGGTGAGCTCCGTGTTGCCATGATTCGATCCTGCGTGCCGTGACTCGGCGATCCCTGTTTACCATGACTCGCTGTCCCCGTGCCATGACTGATGGGCCCCGTTTGTGATGACCAGAGATCTATACATATCGAGCTTTACGCCCACGCTCGAAAACGGCCGCTCCCTGCGAACGTACACCTGCATCCGCGCCCTGGCGATGCTCAGACCGCTCGATCTGCTGTACACGTCCTACGGGGCCGAGGAGCCCTCACCTCAATACGCGCAGATCGACGGCCTGGTGCTGCACCCAGTCCATCCCTCGCGCGGCCTGCGCCGCGGGGCTACCTACGCCCTGGCGCGCTCCCGAGGGATCCCGAGGATCTTCGCGCGTGGGGTGAACCCCGAGCTCATGCGAGAGGCCGCGCGCCTGGCCAGCGAACCAGAGCGTGGACGAGTGATCATCGGAGACCTAATCGCGGCGGCCGCGCTGCTGGGGCTTGCCCGCAAGCGTCCGATCATCTACAACGCCCACAACGTCGGCCCAACCTACTTCGACCCCGAGCGCCCGAGCACGCGCTGGTCACAGGCCGAGTTCACGCGCTTCGAGCGCCGTGTGCTGAGCGTGTCCGAGGAGTCGTGGATGGTGAGTAGACGCGACCTGCAGAGCGCCCGTGAGATGGTCTCCGACGCGCACCTGCGCTATGTGCCGAACGCAGTCGACGTCGCGGCAATCAGCCCAGTGCCCACACCAAGCCGAGCGGGAAGCAGGCTGCTGATGTTGGGTGACTTCTTCTACGCCCCCAACCGCACGGGTCGCACCTTTCTGGTCGATGAGGTGCTCCCGCTCCTCTGGCGCGAGCAGCCCGACGTGCGACTGTTGCTCGTCGGCCGCGGCTGCGAGGACTGGTCATCGCCCGATCCCCGCGTGGAAGTTGCGGGATTCGTCGACGATCTCGCCTCTGCGTACGCGCGAGCGGATTGTGTGGTCGTCCCGGTGACCACCGGGGGCGGCACACCGCTGAAGTTCGTCGAGGCATTGGCCTACCAGGTTCCGGTGGTGGCCACCGCTTTCGCCGCGAGGGGGCTCGAGGTGACGGCGGGCAAGCACTACCTGCAGGGAAACGACGCAGTGTCCTTCGCGGCCGCAGTCCTGCAGGCACTGCGCGGACAGGCTCGCGAGTTGGCCCTGGAGGGACGGCGGATCGCCGAAGCCGAGTATTCGGTGCAGGCGCTGGCAGAACGCATCGCGGCCTGAGGCCAGCACCCGGCTAACCTCCCCGTCGTGATGTCCAACGTACGACCAGACGTGTCAGCCAGTTTTCGAGGCGCCCTGGCCGAGCGCTATCCGCGCGTCGCGATCAGCCACGAGTGGTTGACAATCCCGGGTGGCTCCGAGCAGGTGGTCGCACAGATCCTGGAGTTGCTGCCCCATGCCGAGCTGTTCACATCCGTCTACGACCCCGCTCCCTGGCCGCCGACGTTCAATGCACGTGAGGTTCATGCGTCGGCACTGAACCGCCTGCCAGGAGCCTCCCGTCACTACCCCAAGCTGCTTCCACTGATGGACGGAGCCTTTCGTCACTTTGACCTGAGCGGCTTTGATCTCGTCATCTCATCGAACCACGCTTGCGCCAAGAACGTTCGTGTTCCTGCCGGCGTTAACCACGTCTGCTATTGCCACACGCCGATGCGCTACGCCTGGGATCCAGCCTTCCTGGAAGGCGAGCGGCTCGGGATCGCCGGGCGACTGGCTTTCCGTGCGCTGTTGCCACACCTGCGGCGCGCCGACGTACGCGGTGCGAACAGTGTAAATACGTTCGTTGCCAACTCGACCGTCGTGGCCGATCGCATCGCGAGGTACTACGGTCGCGATGCGCGCGTCATCGCGCCTCCGGTGGAGGTCGAGCGCTTTCTTCATCATCCGCGCAAATCCAGCGACGACGCGCCCTACCTGGTTTTCGGCCGTGTGGTGCCCTACAAGCGTGTCGATCTAGCCGTCTTGGCGTGCAAGCGTCTGGGGCGAGCCTTGATCGTCGCGGGTGAGGGACGCGACCTCGAGCGTGTCCGCTCTCTAGCTGGATCAGATACGACCTTCATCGGGCGAGTCCCAGACGACGAGCTGGCGGAGCTCTTCGCCAGTTCCCGAGCGCTGCTGTTCCCTGGCGAGGAGGACTTCGGCATTGTCCCGGTCGAGGCTCAGGCGGCGGGACTGGCGGTCATCGGCAACGCCCTCGGCGGAGTCCGGGACTCGGTGATCGACGGGGTAACCGGCGTGCTCTACGACACGCCCACGATCGCGGGGCTGTGTGCGGCGATCGAACGTTTCGAGACCCTCAGCCTCACCAACGATGCGCTGCGCGAGAATGCCCAGCGCTTCGCCCCTGATCGATTCACCGCCGCCATGGCTGCACTGCTCATGGAAGCTCCCGAGCACACCGATGGTTCTGCATCCGCATGAGCGACACGAAATCACCGAAGATCACAGCATGCATCATCGCCCGCGACGAGGCTGTGCGCTTACCCGCATGCTTGACGAGTGTCGCCTTCTGCGACGAGCTGGTGGTAGTCGACTCCGGGTCGACCGACGATACCGTGAAGATCGCGACTGCGGCCGGTGCACGCGTGATTGAGCAGCCGTGGCTGGGTTTCCCTGCACAGCGCAATGTCGCGCTGGATAATGCCCACGGGGAATGGGTCTTGGAGATAGACGCCGACGAGCGTGTAACCCCAGAACTGGCGGCCGAGATCGCCTCCTTCGTGGCCGATCCCCCGGAGGGAGTGGATCTGGGAGGGTTGCCCCGACACGACCTGTTTCTCGGTCGCTTTCTCGGCCCGTCCGCCAAGTACCCCGAATACAGTCGCCGGCTGCTGCGGCGCGGCAGCTATCGCCACGATGAGGGCCGCACCGTACATGAGGGCCTTGTCCCCCACGGAACTGTGCATCCCTTCACCCACGATCTCGAACACCTGCTGGCCGATAGCCTGAGCGAGGCGCTCCGCGACGCATGGAGCTACGCGCGTCTGGAGGCCGGCCAGATGCAATCGCCATTGACCGTCGCAAGCTTTATTCGAGGAGCCCTGATACGGCCTACGGTCAAGTTCCTGTACCGGCTGACTGTGGATGGGGGCTGGCGCGATGGATGGCGTGGAGTCGTGAAGATGGCGATCGATTGCGCCATCGATTCGATCGTCTGGTTTCGCCATCTGCTTGACCGGCGCGGCGATCGACACGGCCGCTCTGGAGTAGGTGGTTCGCAGCACTATGGCGCAGTGAAGTTTCGGCGGGGATCGCCGCGAGTGGTGGGCGTAGCCGCAGGGTCAGCCGCGAGCGAACGGGCAATCCGCTGGCTGCTAGCGGCTCGCGCCGTCGGCGCCGACGTGGCGCTTGTCGGCGACGCGAGTACCCGAGATGAGACTCTTCGGGTCGACGACGACCAGGGCACCATACGCGTACGTAGAACCCCGCGACACATGGGGCCGCTGACGCTGATCCGTGCGCTTGAAGCAGAGGAGCAATTGCGAACGGTCGACGCTGTGATCGTCTTTGGAACCCGCGCCCGCCTGCTAATGCACGCACTTCCCGCCGGGCTACGTGGAAGCACACGCGGGTGCAGCGAGCACTGCAACCCTGCGACTGTCTGCGAACGCATCGCGCCGCGACCAAGCCACGACGACGACCGTGACCTCAACGGGCGCGGCACTATCGAGACGCCCACGCCACAAAGGCAGACCGGTTGATCTAAGCAATGCACTCCTCCCTTGACTACGTCAAACGAATCGCCAAGGCGGCCCTTCGACGCCGCTCTCCCTTCGTCCTGTGCTACCACGGCGTCAGCGCCCACCCCTTGCAGTCCGACCCACTCGGCCTATGCGTTACAAGCGCGCAGTTTGAAGAGCACCTGGACCTCATCGAAGGCCAAAGCTATCGACTGGTCGCGGTATCCGAGCTATGGCGCCTTATGAGCTCAGGCGCAGACACCTCCCAGGTGGCCTCGATCACTTTCGACGATGGCTTCGCGAGCGCGATGCACGAGGCGATGCCGATCCTGTCGGGACGCGGCGCCTGTTGTTCGATGTTCATCTCCACGGGCCTGCTGGGAGGGCCCCATCCGCACATGCCCGAGCAACGGATCATGACCGCGCCGGAAGTCGTCGAGCTGAGGGCGATGGGAATGGAGGTGGGGGGGCATACAGTGGACCACCCCCGGCTTCCCGACATGCCATACCGGGAGGCGCTCAATCAGCTGCGTCGCAGCCGCGCCTTCCTCGAGGATCTGCTCAACGAGCCCGTCAAGACCATGGCCTACCCCTTCGGAGCATTTGACGCGCAGACGATCCGCGCCGCCCGCGAGGCCGGTTATGAGATCGCATGCGGCTGCAAGGGGCCGGCGCCCTGGCAGCCGCTGAGCCTCCCGCGAGAGCCGATCTTCCCAAGCATCACGACACTGCGCCTGCGCCTGAAGATGTCAGGTCTCTTCGGCCCCGTCCACGCGAGCACGGGCCTGCGGACCACGATGAGGAGAGCGCTCAACGGACCGGCTCGACGATGACGCTCGCCGGCCGCGACATCGTGTGCGTCGGCTTCTCCGATTGGGACGCCGACGTGCTCACCACCCAGCACCACCTCATCCGGCGGGTCGCAGAGCACAACCGGGTGCTGTTCGTCGAGTCCCTGGGTCTGCGCCGGCCCCAGCTGGCCGGTGGCGATCTGCGCCGCATGGCCCGCCGTCTGGCCCGTGGCCTGGCTCCGCTGCGCGAGGTCGATCGCCTGCACGTCCTATCCCCCTTGGTCCTGCCGCTGCATTCCAGCAGCTCAGCGCGCCGATTGAACGCACAGCTATTGCCTCGTGCGGTCACCGGGGCAGTCCGTCAGCTGGGTCTGCGCGATCCCGTGCTGTGGTCTTTCGTGCCACAGGCAGAGGTCCTCCTGGAGCGCTTACGCCCATCGCAGGTTCTCTACTACGTCACCGACGACCATGCCGCCAAGCCCGGCATCGACGCGGCGAGCTTTCGAGCCGCCGAGGACCGCTTCGCGCGACGCGCCGATCTGATTCTTGCCAGCGCGCCCGAGCTGGTCAAGCGCATGAGCAAGCTCAACGGCAACGTCCACTATGCCCCGGGCGTCACCGACACCCGCCTGTTCGCCACAGCCCTCGAGCGCGGTCCGGTGGACGGCGCGCTGGAGGCTCTGCCCTCTCCACGGGTACTGTTCGTCGGAGCAATCCTCGCCGCCACGATCGACATCGACCTGGTCGTCGGGCTTGCAGACCTCCGCCCCGACTGGTCATTCGCATTTGTGGGGCCCGTCGGCCAGGGAGACCCCGGCACGAACATCGACGCGCTGCGCGAGAAGCCCAACGTCCATCTCCTGGGCAGCCGTCCCAACGAGCGACTGCCCGAGCTTCTACGGGGCGCCGACGCCACCATCATCCCCTACCGCGTCGACGATCAGATGCGCAGCGTCTTCCCGATGAAGACCTACGAGTATCTCGCGGCGGGCAGACCGGTGGTCTCGACGCCGTTGGAGACGCTCACCGACGTACCCGACGTGATGCTCGCCGCTACCGCCGAGCAGTTTGCCCAGTGCCTGACGCAGGCGATCCACGAGGACACGCCGCAGGCCAGAGCAGACCGCTCAGCGGCGGCCCAGTCGCACTCATGGGAGTCGCGCTTAGAGCAGATTGCCACACTGCTTCGTGCGTAGTTCGTACGGTCGTATACCCGGCCAAGTAGTCCGAAACGGGTTATAGGCGCCAAACCAGCGCTCGAAGTACTCATGAGGCGGCCGGAGAACGGCCTCCGATCTGAGGGCGATGAGCCCTCGGGTCTCTCGACAACGGCACCCCCACCGTGAGGTGGGTCCGCAACGCCAGGGGTCTCTCAGAGACAGCCCAGCTACCGAAGGAGACGTAGATGTCCATAGCAACTCGAATCCCTGGTCAGCTTCGCGTAGCGCTAGTGGCGTTGGTATCGATCTCATGCTTCGCGTTTGGAGCAGCTTCAGCCGCTCCGGCTGCCGACGCATCCGGGCCGATCGCCCACAGCAGCGCTCTGCGTGTCGCCACCGTCGCCCGCACCAACGCCGAGCACAATCTCGCCTCGCAGGTCAAGGGGCTGAAGAAGTGCCAACGCGAGCACCCCGAGCATTGCGCGCGGCAAGCTCGCTCAGTACGCCTCGCCAGGCAAGCCGTGGCCGCAACCCAGGCGCGAATTGCACGCCTGCAGCCCAGCCACAAAACCACCCACTTCCCCTCAAAGGCGCCAACCCCGGTGAGCAAGCCCACTGGAAGCACGGGAAGCACCGGCAGCACCGGCACTCCGGCGGAAACCCCGGCTCCGGTCAAAAGCCCAGCTCCGGTGGAAACCCCGGCTCCGGTCAAGACTCCCGCTCCGGAAGAAACCCCAGCCGGAAAAGGAGCTGAAGAAACCCCGCCCATCACCAGCCCCGCTCCTAGTGGAGGCAGCGAAGGCCCCGGAACGATCTCGGGAACGTTTGTCAAGGGAGTCGCCGAAAGTCTGACCGGCTGGGGCGAATCGGCCGTGCCGCAGGTATCTGAAGAGGTGCGTAACCTCGGCGCCGAATGGGTGCGAGTTGATCTTCCCTGGAAGGAAGTGATGCCATCACCCGGCGTATACAACTGGTCGGCCTTCGACAAGCAGATGAAGGCCGCCGAGGCCCAAGGCCTGCATGTTCTGCCGATTTTGGACTATGCGCCGTCGTGGACAACGCCCGAAAATGCAGCTGGCTACGCCTCGTTCGTCGCAGCCGCAGTCGCACGTTACGGCCCAGGAACAACGGCCAATCTGCAGTGGTTTGAGCTGTGGAACGAGCCATACTTCTCCTACGCCTGGTCGGGCAAAACGCCCAATCCGGAGGCATATGCGCGCGATGTCGCTGCCGCATCGGAAGCAGCTCATCAGGTTGCCCCTTCCGTAAAGCTGCTGCTGGAGGCCGACTACACGGATTCCGAACAAGTCGGCACCACTCCCTGGGAGACAAGCTGGGTCGAAGACATGTTCATCGCTGAGCCGAACCTGGGCAACCTTGTCAACGGCATCGCTGTGCATCCTTACGGCGATGACCCATCGCTGCCGCTTGCACATACAGGTGGATGGGAGGACGCGAACGGAAAGTGGGCCTTCCAAAGAATCGACACGATTCGCGAACAGTTCCTCGATCATGGCGTGAACCTCCCGTTCTGGATCACCGAGGAGGGCTGGTCGACCGATGAAGTCAGCGAAGCGAATCAGGCTAAGTTCTACACCGATCTCGGCACCCAGGTGGCAGCACGTCCGTGGATTCGGGCACTGTTCTCCTATACCCTACGCGAAACCGAACAGGATCCGACCAACAATCAGTCCCAGTTTGGCCTGCTGACCTACGGGACGTTGAAGCCAAAGCCAGCTTACAGCGCGCTTCAAAGCGTGTTCAAGTCACTCAGCTGACGCAGCCCGCCCCATGCGCTCTATGAGCCGCATGTTCGGCAGTGGGGTAGGGGCCGGGATTAGCCCGGCCCCTACCCATATTCCAGCGGAAGAAACCAAAGCAAACACTAAAGCCATCAAAGAAATAATCGAAGCAATAAAAGCCATCGGGATTATCTCATGAGCGATATCGGACTCAGTGATCTTCAACTCGGGGGCAACATGCCAGTAGATGATCACTACCAGCAACGAGGCAAGCCACGCCTCCGGCTCGTCAAGGTCGCGGTGCAGCCATTCTTTGTCCTTGACGACGGCGAGACCATCACCGAGGTTGAGCACGCGGCCCCTTTCTGCCAATGTCGTGTGAGACGCTCGTGACCTTGTTATTACTGAGTTCTGAGGGCGAGAATGGAGCACGACACGATGTTGGAGACGGAGAACGATGGTGCCGGCGGGCGCGTAGTGGAGCGAGCCGTAGGCGAGCGCAACGGAGGGGCCGCCGGGCGCTCGGAGCCGGAGGGGGTCCCCGATCCGGAGCTGGTCGAGCGGCCGGTGCGGCGACGGTTCTCGGCTGAGTACAAGCTGGGAATCCTGCGCGAGGCTGACGGGTGCTCAGCGCCGGGTGAGGTCGGGGCGTTGTTGCGCCGTGAGGGCTTGTATTCCTCGATCCTGAGCGAGTGGCGTAAGCAGCGCGACGCGGGGTCGCTGCAGGCGCTCTCACGTCCGCGGGGCCGCAAGGCGCCGAACCCGTTGGAGGTGGAGAACGCGAAGCTGCGCAAGCGTGCCGAGCGCGCCGAGGGGGAGCTTTCCAAGGCGCGCAAGGTGATCGAGGTGCAGGGAAACGTCTCCGCGCTGCTGGGCGAGTTGCTCGAGCCCAGGGGCGCGACCGAGAGCGGGAGCACCGAGCGATGATCGAGCAGACAGTGCAGGAGCTCACGCCGATCGTGGGGACCCGTCCAGCGTGCCGTGCGCTGGGCGCCGCACCGGCGACGATCTACCGCCGCAGGTGTCCACCCGAGCCCAGGCCGGCCCGGCCGCGCGCTGTCCCGGCGCGGGCGCTGTCAGAGCCAGAGCGTGAGGCTGTCCTGGGCGTGCTTCATTCGGAGCGGTTCGTGGACTGCTCGCCCGCGCAGGTCTGGGCAACCTTGCTGGACGAGGGTCGTTATCTCGCGTCCGAGCGCACGTTCTACCGGCTGCTCGCGGCCCGGCACGGTGGCGTGCGTGAGCGCCGCAAACAGCTCGAGCACCCGGCCTACGCCAAGCCGGAACTGCTCTCGGAGCGTCCGAACGAGCTGTGGAGCTGGGATATCTCGAAGTTGAAGGGCCCGGCGAAGTGGACGCACTTCTACCTCTATGTGATCCTCGACGTGTTCAGCCGCTACGCCGTCGGCTGGACCGTCCAGCACCGCGAGAACGCACAGCTCGCGAAGGCGCTGATCGGCCAAGCCGCCGAGCAGCAAAAGATCACACGCGAGCAACTGACGGTGCACGCCGACCGCGGGCCAGCGATGACGAGCAAGCCAGTCGCGTTCCTCCTCGCCGACCTCGGCGTGCTCAAGTCTCACAACCGGCCCTACACCTCGACGGATAACCCCTACTCCGAGGCGCACTTCAAGACGCTGAAGTACCGCCCCGAGTTCCCCAACCGCTTCCAGAACATCGAACACGCCCGCGCGTTCTGCCGGCGGTTTTTCGACTGGTACAACCACCAGCATCGCCACTCCGGGATCGGCCTGATGACCCCCGCCGCCGTCCACCACGGCCACGCGAAAGCGCTCCACGCCGAACGCCAGCGCGTCCTACAAGCCGCCTACACCGCGACACCCGAGCGATTCGTCCGCCGGCCACCCCGACCACCAGCGCTACCAACCGCCGTCTGGATCAACAAACCGCCCACAGAGGAGGTTGCACACTAAATTCAACGACCAAGTGTCTCAAACGACTTGACAGGCTCCGGGCGGCAGTGATCCCGGCAGGCGAATGGCCCACATACAGTTCTGGGCGATTTCCGCGTGAGGTTGCGGAGTGGCAGGCTCGGCTTGACGCCGGAGAGACGGCATAATATATATCTGTCGCTATGATTATACTCGCTGTCCGTGAGTGCGAGCCAGCTGACTGAGCCCTTCTGTAGATCGACGATCGACACCTCCTGACAATGGATAGTGGTCTTGCGCCTCGCGCGCTCGCCTCAAATCCAGTGGGCAGGCGGGGACGTGACTCTGACCGCATGTCGCGCTAGCATGCCTGTCGAATCGGCCGCTGTCGATCCCTTTGGAGCGAAGACGATCTCGATATGCGCATACCGTTAGGAGGCAGCAGACAAATCATAGGCTCTAGAAGCATCATCGCAGAGCACCTTGGCGATTGGGATCTTCCGGCAAGCCGAAGACGACATTTGGCGACCATTATGATCCATCTGGGCAGAGAGTCTATCGAGCGAGGAACCAACCACCGGTGAGCACACTGAGCCGACGGTATGTTGTGTTACCAGTAGGCGTGCTGGTCGGCCTCGTCGGCGGTGTAATGGCCGACCGGCATACGAGTACCGCCATACTGCTTGTTCTCTTCGTCGCTGCGCTCGTCGGCATGGCGGCGCTGGGCGATAGAGCGTTCCCCTGGGCCATCGTGCTGATCGTGGTCGCTCCTTGGTATTCGCTCGTCTCCGTCGCAGCGAGCCCGCCACAGGTCAGCGAACGACTGTACTGCTCGGCTATAGCGGCAGCCCCCCTGGTGCCCTGGCTGTGGTCGCTGGGCTACGGTGGTTCCCGAGCACGACCGAGCCGGGGAGCACTGCTGATGGGCATCCTGTTCGCTAGTCTCGCCGTGCTCATCTACGAGCAACTGGACAGCTTCTCAATGATGGTCAACTCACAGATCGTCGGGTTCCTGTTTGCCGGCGTCGCGTTCCTATGCGCACGGCGCTTCACCGATCCGCGTGGATGGCTCGCCGCGGCATTCGGCGGACTGGTGATCCTGGCGTTCTTTGGTGTAGACGCGTATATGTCATCACCAGGCAGTCGAATCGGCTCCTTCGTCGGCTACCCGATCACCTACGGAGCGCTTCTCGTGGGACTACTACCACTCGCCCTCCTCTTCTCGCTGCGACACTCACGAGTCCTCGCTGTGATTGTCGCCGGAGCAACCGCCACGCTTATGATCCTCAGCCAGTCACGCAGCTCATGGATCGCCACGGGCGTCATCATATTGGTGGTCGTCATCCTCCAAGCGCGACGCGGAAATCTTCGAGCCGTCGCCCTCACCGGAGGGACCGCCCTGGTCGTGATAGGCATTATCCTCAATACGGGATCTCTCGACAAGATCGTTGAAAGCAGGCTGAACTCCAAGAACATATCCAGCGAATCGGTGACACACCGTGAGTGGAGCGTCGGCTACGCGGTCGGTCAGATTCAGCAACATCCAATCCTGGGCGGTGGCTACCCGGGATACGCAGCGCTTCAAGCGGCCGACTACACCGGCATCGGCGCGATCGATAATGGCTATCTATCGATCTCGGTCGACTTGGGATTCATAGGACTCTTCGCCGCCCTGATACCGATCCTGGTGGCCCTGCGAATGCTTACCCAATGCCTCCGGCTGGGCATAGCGCCTCCGATCGAGGTCGCCCTAATGCTGGGCATCATTGGCATGGCCGTCGTCACCGCGTTCTATGACAGCTTTTACTGGGCGCAAATCGATCTACTTTTGGGCGCGATGGGTGGGGTGCTCTCAGTCCGCATGCATACGGTCACCAAGTTGACACAACAATCGTCACCCAGGATGTCAAAGCGCACAGGCGTGGCTACCGTGCGCCCGCTTGCAGCATCACACCCACGTCCAGTCGGAACTCCTTGGTAGCAGGATAACTCAGGCTTAGCTGTGAACTGGTCAGCTCGATCTTCTCATGCTTGAAGAGGCCGAGACCTCACGCGCTTGGCTACGCGATCCCCGTTTGCCATCATCGCTCTCTGGAGATACTTTGTAGTCATAACCGTAGCCTCCAGCGATTGAGCCGGACACGTCTGTCACAACAAGACCGAAGACTCGGCGTCCGCTTTGGTCGAGTACCTGTCGTGCAGTTTGCACACGGTCGCGTCGGCTCTTACCGGCGCGACCGACGAGTATGATCCCATCTATCTCCGCTATCTGCAGCAGTACACGTGTATCGGAGACGGGCAGTAGAGGGGGCGAATCCACTATCACAACATCTGCGCTGTCGCGCAACCGCGCGATGACGTCCGTCATCTCCCTTGCATTCAGGAGGTCCGCCGGATTAGGCGGTATCCAGCCGCTCGGCAAGACCGTTAGGTTAGGCTCGGCTGTGGGGGATATGCAGCTCTCCAAGTCAACGTGGGAGACGAGCAGGTCCGATAGCCCAAGTGCGTTACGTACCACCCCAAGTTTGACGGCTGCCGTCGGGCGGCGCATATCGGCCTCAAGCAGAACGACCCTTTTCCCGACCGCGGCCAGCGTGGAGGCCAGATTCACCGCCACCGTGCTCTTCCCTTCACTCTCCTCAGCGCTCGTGACGATAAAGCACCGGGCCAGCCCGCTGGGGTCAAGGAAGTGCAGGCCCTCTCGTAGCATACGGTATGCCTCCCCCGCGGCCTGCTGTGCGGCCCCTGCCCCACCGCCGAGAGGGTTCCCACGAATTGGTGTATGAGGAATGCTTGCAATCACCGGATAGCCATACCCACGCTCTACATCATCGAGTGTCCTCAATCTCCTATCGAGACGGTCGATGATCAACGCTAGTCCACAGCCGAGCAGCAGACCGACCACAGCCCCTACGAGAGCGCCTCGTTTGGGTCTGGGTTCGACTGGGGTGGATTCTGGTCGTGCGTGCTCGATTATCTCGGCGTTGCCAGTCTGGAGAGCCTTGAGCACTCCCAGCTGGCGTAGGCTTTCTTCCAACTTCGGTCGTGCGGCAGCGGAGGAAGTCGTCAGGGACTGACTGATAAGTTCTTCGGCCTGCGCGACAGTCGCACGATCTGTTTGGCGTCGATAGATGATGTATCCTTCAGCGAAAGCGTTGGCTACGGCTGCCGCCTCAGTCGGGGTCGATCCCTTCGCCTTCAGCGTCGCGACGTTCGCATTGGAGCCGGGCGTCACAGAGACGGCGCTCAACAGCGAACTGGGAGGTTCGTGGGTGTGAAGCAATCGCTTGGCCTCTTCAGCAACATTGAGCGAGCTGACGACGTCGATATTGGTTTGGGTCGTGCGTAGAGCTTCTTCCTGACCTGTCTGAAACAAGTTGCTACCGAAGAGCGCCTGGGCAAAGCTCGGTTCGCGAAACAGAAGCTGGGCCGAGGACGCGTACTCCTTAGGGGAACGCAACGACAATCCGACGGAGACGACAACGCTGACAATCAACACAACGATGACGATCAGCTTTCGCCTCCATATGACGGTCAACAGCTCAAACGGCGAAATGCTGGGTCTGGCCGCGGAGTCTAGCTCTAGATCAGGTTCGACCATCTTCATCCATGGTATCGCCGACTGTGCGCATTCCCTCATCATAGGTCCGTGCGGAGACGGCCTGAGCTAGATGGGCCGATCCAGCGCCCCGAGATCCGGTGGCCGAACATGCCCGCGATAGAAGCCGTACGTACATCACTCCAGCCTTATCGACCCGATAGTCAGCGACCTTTACTCGATTGAGGACATCCTCAAAGACCATGGCGAGGCCCACCCGTCGACCGATTTGAAGCCTGATTCGGAATGCAGCCGCCTGAGCTTCCTCGCCCGCGGACGGTCGAGCTATCCGGTGGAGCAACCGTCAGGGCAGCGTGAGCATCCATGACGAAACGCTCCTGCGCATCTAGATACGGGCCAAGCCGAAACTGCTGCGCTCGGGCATGTGCGCGCTCCACACGCGCAGACGTAGGTCCGCTTTCGCGCAGCGTCCGGGCCAGCGCCACCGCCGCCAGCTCGGCTGAGCCTCGGGGGAACAGCAGCGCGTGCTCCTCATCGTGCATCCCCTCCCCGATCCCACCGACGTCCGCGGCCACGAGCGGCACGCGTGCGAGGGCGCCCTCGATCGTGACGAGCGGAAACGGCTCATCCCACGTGGAGGGGACGATCAGCGCATACGCGCCGGCGAGCACCCCGGCGATCTCCTCAGGAGTCGCCGGACCATGCCAGCGCACCGCCCTTGAGACGCCCAGACGCTCGGCGAGACGCCGCAGCTCCGAGCCATGGTTGGGATCCTCGGGACCAACGACGGTCAGATTCGCCTCGATCGCGTGTGCGGAGCGCAGCAGGGCGAGCGCTTCGATCGCGACCGAGACACCCTTGAATGGGGTGACCCGCCCGATGAAGACGATCTCGGGCTCGGGAGCCGGATCGCGCACGACCGCCGCGTAGAGATCGCCATGGCGCGGTACGGAGTGGCCTACCCGCTCGAGCACCGGGACGGCCATCGGCGGTAGACCGGCCATCTTGCGGATCGCCTCGGAGTTCCACGAGATCGCGAGCGGAACGGACGCCATCGGGTCCAATCTCAACGCAGGCAAGTGGTTGAACGCACGACACCCCAGCGCCCACGCGGCTCTCGCGGGCCGGCGAGAGCCAGGCAATAGCTCGCGCATAAACTGGTCGCCGACGAACAGCTTGCCAAACCACTGCTCACACACACGCACGGCAACCGGAACGCCGGCGTCGGCGATGACACGCACCCCCGCGTGCGGAAGCTGGCTGGCATTCCAGACATAGACGAGATCCGGTTCGATCTCGTCAAGTAAGCGGCGTACCGCCCGCACCGCCTCAAGCGCAGCCACGGGTGCTCGCAACGAGCCACGCCCGTCACCGGTGACCAGCGTCAGGGCGCGCCGCACATGAGGCTGGCGCGGCGCCTGCCCGCGTTGCAGCGAGCTCGTGAGCACGGCCACCTCGTGGCGCTCCCGCAGACGGTCGACGACCGCCGAGCACTCGACCTCGTAGCCCCCGCGAACAACGGGGGGATACAGGTTGGAAACGACCAGGATCCGCATCGGACTCAAAGTTAGCTGCCGCCCCGGGCGAGCACATCCGACGACAGCACCGGCCCGTCGACCATCAGGGCTCGTACGATCCTCGACTGCCTGGCAGCGTTTGGGTCGATGATGCGTCTACCCTGCATCCGAGCCCGTACAGCCACTTGCGTGCATTGCCCAGACACCGGTGCTTTCGCGTATCTGTACCTGACAGTGGAGTCGGGCCCACGCGACGACCGCGCCTTTCCGTGGATTGCTTTGGAGTTCGTCGTCGACCTCGGAGACGATCATCCAGACCGATCCGCCATCGCTGCGCGCCAGGCGCATAAACGTCGCGACACTCGGCGGTCCGTCGGGCACGTCGCCGTAGCCGGTGGGATCCTTAAAGCCGAAGACCCCCGCCGGGAGCGCGTTGTCGTGCCATTCGCGCACCACGAGCTGTCCGTTGCGCGCACGAAAGGCCGGGTCATAATAGCCGAGAGAGGGCAACACGATCGCGCTGTCGACGATCGTGGGCTGACCGGCCGCGCGGTCGGCGCGCAGCCATGCGGCGACCGGCGGCCAATCCTCCTGCAGCACGCTCCACTGCCGTGTATCGGCGTAGACGGCGGCGATGGCAACGATCATGAGACACCCGACCGTGAGCACGGCATCGCGTCGGCGATCCCACATCCACCCCGCGGCGAGCGCCACAAGCAAGCACAACCCGGGCAGCGCCACGATCGCGTAACGCGGGTAGAAGACCCGCTCCCCAAACGAGACGACAAACAGCAGAACGCAAGGAACGACACCCCAGCAGAAAGCGATCATCAGCGTGCCAAGCTCGCCCGTGAGGCTCGTGAAACCCGTGTGTCGCAAACGCCACACGACAGCGACGACGAGCACCACGACAGCCGCTACCGTAGCCCAACCCACCACACTCACACCGGACAAGCCACCCGTGAATTCCTGTACCGTCAGCTTGAGCAGCCCGCGACCGGGCTTCGGCAGCCAGTAGAACGCATTGCGTCGACCACGCGAGACCACAGTGCCGACAAGCAGCGGCACACAGCACACGAGCAGCGCCAACAGCGACCGGATCCAGCACCGCGCCTGCTTGCGACCTCCCCGCCACACGATCAGCGCCTGCGCGGGCAGCGCGATTGGCGCCGCGAGCAGGTCAGAGTAGGCGAGCAGCGCCATCGCAGCGACATAGCCAATCCAGGCACGACAGTTCCCCGTCTCGACGGCGCTCCCGAGCGCCCCAAAGGCAAGACATGCCGCGAGCACCACGAACGCATAGGCGCGTGCCTCCTGGCTGTACCAGACCGCCATCGGGTTGATCGCCAGCAGCGCCGCCGCGAGCAGCGGAACACCACGCGTCGCAAACCGTCGCGACGCCCACCACAGCGCGGGGACGCTCGCAGTGCCCGCGAGCACCGCCGGAATGCGCAAGAGCACCTCGCCCATGCCGAACATCCTGATGAGAGGCCACAGGACGATCGAGTACGGGGTGCCGTTCGGTTCGAAGCCGAACAGCGCGAACATGTGACCAAAGCTCCGCTGAGCAAGCGCAAGCGTGTATGCCTCGTCGGTGAACAGGCTGCGCGAGAGGCTCGTCACACGCAGCACAAGCGCGAGCGCCGTGAGCGCGAGGACCGTCGCCCTCTCTCCTCTGGAGACTTGCACCGAGCCAGCGGGCGGAGTAGCCTTGGTTATAGTGATGGAGGTCATGTCAAGTCGCTCACTGGCTTGGGAACTCTAGGGAGCATCGAGGCGTCAGGTCGAATTGTCGGCTCGTGCCGGTCGCCGGAGCGTAAAGCCGATCCAGGCTTCTATGCCCACGACACTTCTTGTGGCCAACGCCAACTCCTCAAATCAAGCTTCGGCGGGAGATTGCCGATCTAGGAACATGCCCTCAGAGCTTGAGCACGAGCTGGCCGCGAGACTGGCCGCGGCCGAACGCCCGCTCGATCTGACACCGATGCCATCCGCGGATCTGCGGGTGCGCCTAAGGACATCGCCGGCGCTACGCAGACTGCTGCCATCGCGACTGGTCGTAGCCAGAGCAGAGGCTCGTGGCCGCGCCCTTTGGGCACAGAGTCCATCAGAGCGCGAGCGGGCTCGTACGGCGATGGACTCGATAGTGGGCGGAACGCCCCGCGCCGGGGAGGTCGAACAGCAGACCCGCCGCCATCTGGTGGAGAACGAGGTGCACAAGGCCCTCTTCTGGCAACCATGGTCGACGGCAAAGATGGAGCCTGAGTCGGCCGCCTATCTTCGTGAAGCTCTGGACAGCGGTCGCGGGGTGCTCTTCAGCGCCTGTCACGTCGGTCCGATCTTCACGCTCATGTCGACTGTGACAGCGCTGGGATACAGTCCTTACGCTGTCGCGGCACCGTGGTTCTTCGCGCAGCCGCGTCCCAATTACTGGGGCCGGCGACTAGCCCATTGGCGCCGTCAGACGATCGCGCGTGGTGAGCGGTTCGTCCAAACCGAGGGCTCCTACACGGTCCTGCGGGCACTGCTCGAGCGAGGCAGGCTGGTGATCGTCTTCTTCGACATGCCGGGTAGCCGTGAGACGTCGTTCCTTGGCAAGCCGGTGATGCTCGCAAGCGGCACCGCCCGTCTTGCCGTCGAAACCGGCGCGCTGGTGCTGCCGATGCGTGCCCGTCGCGACGGGCATCGTGTTTGGGTAGACACGCAGGCCCCACTGGACCCCGACAATTTCACAGGCTCCGAGGAGCTACACCACAGCCTGGCGGCAATTCACGAGCGCTGGATACTCGAGCTGCCCGCCAGCCTCGAGGACCCCAACCGCGCCGGCGCCTGGGAGCAGAGCGCCACGGCCGAAGCATGGCGTCGGCCCAGTCCGCGAGAAAATACGATGAGGGGTGCGCCCAGTACACAGCGAGCGTTAAACTCCGCGCGACGGTCACAGCTCGCCTCCTGAGACCAGTCCAGCCAGTGGCAAACCCATGCGCGTTCTGTTCTTCAACGAGGGCAACCTCGGTACGCACATCATGGGACAGGGCCAGCTCGAGGCCGCGCTGCGCATCGGTCTCTCAGAGGAGCCCGGCGTAGAGGCTAGATTCGCGGGGCTCACTCCGATGGGGCGTTGGGCAGCCGCGCTCGCCACACGCCCAATCCCCCCGCTGGCGCGCGCGAACCTCGACTTTCGCACCCTGCGGTGGCATGTAGTGCAGTCCCTGCGCGCACGGGCAGCGCTGAGGCGCGACCTGCGTGTATGGCCAGCGGATGTTGTGCACGTGCACAGCCAGTCGGTCGCACTGGCAATCGATGCGACGATGCGCAAGCTACCGATCGTGCTGTCGGTCGACACGACCGTGGGCGACTGGTCGGCAATGCCGGCATGGCACGCGCCGCAATCCTACGCTCGCGCCCTCTTGGCACCAAGTCGGGGGCTGGAGCGACGCGCCCTACGACGGGCCGCACTGGTGCTCGCCTGGACCGCATGGGCACGCGCAGCGGTTGAGCGAGACGCCCCCGAAGCACGCGTGGTGGAGCACCATCCCGGCATCGACCTCAGCCGCTACAAGCCAGCCGCGCGACGCGAGCGCTCCCTGCCACGTGTCCTGTTCGTTGGTGGCCGCTTCGTGGAGAAGGGTGGCGAGGACCTGTTGAGAGCGCTCGACGGAGAGCTCGGGCGCACGGTCGAGTTGGACCTCGTGACGCCAGCGGCGGTGCCCGAGCGCGTCGGGGTGCGTATCCATCGTCTGGGCCCCTCCGATCCGAAGCTGCTCGACCTCCAGCAACAGGCCGACGTGTTCTGCCTGCCCACCCACGGCGACGCGGCCCCGTGGGCGGTGCTCGAGGCGATGGCATGCGGGACGCCCGTACTTGCGAGTCGTGTCGGGGGCATCCCCGACATGCTCGACGGAGGCCATTCCGGCGTGCTCGTCCCGCATCGTGATCCGCGAGCGCTCTGCGAGGCTCTGCGCACGCTGCTAGCTGACCTACCCAGACGGGCCTCGCTGGCAGCCGCAGCAAACCAGCGTTGCAATGAGCTCTACGATGCACGCCGCCAGTTCTCCCGCCTGCTCGGCCACCTCGAGGACATCATCGGTACACCTGAACGCTACGTCCTTTAGACATGCTTTAGCAGAGGGGGGATATTCCGCCAGATGGCCACGGAGTTGCCTTCAGACCTGGCTTTGGCCATCGCGAAGGCGGAATGCCCGCCGGAGCCACCGAAGATGCCGCCCGCCGGGCTCGGCATCCGCCTGAAAACCACTCCCATGCTACGCCGCTGGCTCCCTACGCGACTCGTGGTGGCGAGATCCGTGCGCCGCAGCAAGCTTCTATGGGAGCGCTATGACGAGGTGCGCGAACGGGCCCGAGCCGCGATCGTCCCAATCGTCGCTGGTACTCAGATGGCCGGGGAAGTCGAGACTCTCGCACGGCAGCATGTGATCGAGGACATGGTGCACAACGCCCTCTTTTGGCAGCCATGGGAAACCGCGAACGTCGAGACCGCGTCGGCCGCCCACCTGCGCGCCGCGTTCTCAGCCAAGCGCGGAGTGCTGCTCAGCCGCTGTCACATGGGTCCGTCGTTCCAGTCCGCATCGGTAGGTGCCACCTTCGGGAAGACCGTCTATATGGTTGCGGGAGCTTGGTGCTTCGAGGAGCCAACCCCCAATTACTGGGGACGGCGCGTCGCGCGCACGCTGCAGGGGTATCGCTCGATAGGCGTGCGGCCTTTCCCCGCTCCCGGCTCCTTCGCACTCATCCGGGCGTTGTTGGAGCAGCACGAGATCGTGATGATCGCGTTCGACGTGCCCGGCCACCACGAAACGCGCTTCCTCGGTAAGCCCGTGATGCTCGCAACCGGTACGGCCACGCTCGCCATCCAGACCGATGCCCTGATCGTGCCGGTACGCCCCCGCCGCGCCGGCCATCGCCTGTGGGTCGACGCCGAGCAGCCGCTCGACCCGCACGATTTCGGCGATGCCGAGGAGCTCCATCGGGCACTGGCCACAATTCATGAGCGATGGATCTTGGAGATGCCCGCCACGCTCGAGGATCCGCACCGTGCGGGCTTCTGGGAAACCGGCGCCAAAACCGACTCGTGGGTCAGACCTCGAGAGGACGCCCCGTGAGGATCCGCTGTCTCGGTGGATATCGCCAAGTCGGCATCCAGGCCTCGATAAGGGCCGATCACGCTGGTGCCCCGCGGCGCAGCAGAATGCGCACATCGGCCGGCGCCAGCGCCCGCAGGCCAAACAGCAGCGCCGGGTAGAAGAGGCAGGCAGCGGGGACGAGCAATGCCAGCGAATCGCTCGCGAGCTTCAGCGCGCTCAAGATGCCCGCCAGCAGCAGGGCCGCTACCACAATACGACCCACGCGCCCGACTCCCGGGCGGTGTAGCTCGAGCTCTCCGCGGATGAGTCGGTAGGTCGCGCCGCAGACCGCTACCTCGGTGGCAAGCGTCATCCATGCCGCCCCCATGAAGCCGACGAGCGGTATGAAGATGAGGTTGCCCACCACGTTGACCACCAGGGCAAGGAGACTGATGTAGAGCAGCCGGCGCTGGAGTCCCATGGCGGTCACCAGGCTACCGTTGACGTAGCCGACGCAGATGAAGACGAATGCCCCGAGCAGCACCGGCAACGCCGGAGCTGCCCGAGCGAACTGCGATCCAAAGACCAGGGTTATGACCTGTGTGGTGGCCACGCTCGCAAACACCAAACCTCCCAGCGAGGCGACCAGCAGCATCTCCACTGTGGTCCGCGCCGCCCGCAGCATCCGCTCCCGATCGCTCGGCCACGAGGCGGCGATGATCGGCGTCATCGTGGTCAGGGCGGCGATCGGGACGAAATGGGCCTGTTCCAGGAGCTGGTTCGCCGCGCCGTAGAAGCCCGCTGCCTTGCTACCCGCGAGCTTCAAGACGAGCACCTGGTCGATATTTGCATAGGCGATGATCAGCACCCCGGAGATGCCCAGTGGGATGCCGGCCCGCACGAGCGGTCGCAGCCGCTTGCGTGAGGGACGAGGCCAGCGCCCGGCAATCCGCAGCGCCGCGATCGTCTGCACGATCGAGCCCAATGCGTTGGTAACCGCCATCGCGATCGCCAGCTCCACCATGCCGCCGCCCTCAAAGAAGATGACCACGACCGCAGCTCCCCACAGGACGCTGCGCAGCGTCAACACGAGCATTGGCACGGTGTTCCTCACACGCAGCTGGAAGATCAGCCGCATCGCCCCGACGCCGTCGAACGGCATCGCGAGGATGATGATCACGCCTGCCACGAGCATCTGGTGATTCTCTTGGAGCAGCAGAATAGTCAGGAGCGAAAACACGATCACCGGCGCCAGCAGGACTAGCCGCAGCATCATCACCGCCCCAAGCCACTCCTGCTCGTGCTCAGGATCGCGTGAGGCTTCCCGCACTACCACCCTTTCCATGCCGAAGTTAGTGAAGTAGCCAGTCAGGGCAAGGATCGAAAAGATCGTCGCCCACTGGCCGTAACCAGCGCTACCGAGGATGCGCGCTACAAGCGCAGTCACAACGACGCCCAGGGCGAGATTCAGAATGCGCGCGACGAGCTGCACTACGATGTCGCGGCCGGCACGTTGGCGGTTGGCGGTGCGGGCTACTGTCGACATTGACGCAACAGTCCCCTCGTCACGAGGACCACGTCAGGCGCCGGCGCAGGCCCCTGAGAGCCCGCGTGCGCCAGCTGCGTCGCTCCCAATAGGCGTGCTCGGCCCCGAGTCGCTCGAGCATCGCCTTGTCCGCGGGAGCTGCCTCTCCTCGAATGGCGCGGCGCTTGGCAAGCGTGGAGCGCAGTCGCCGGAGATTCGACCACCAGGCATCGAGCACGGCGGGGTCGCGTAGGCGCACTCCGCGCACGACAGTCTTGACCGCCATACGGCCGCTGTAGCGCACAACCGCCGGCCAGGCCCTCGACTTGAGATGGATGTACAAGCCATTCTTGATCTGCTCCGCGCTGAAGCGCTCCCCGCCGCCGCTGCCGGCGAGCTCGTGCACCGCCACCGCATTCCACGCCTTCAGGACACGTCGCCCGACCAGCCAGGTACGGAAGCACAGGTCGGTGTCCTCGCTGTATAGGAATATCTCGGGATCAAAGCCTCCGATACGCTCGAAATGCGCGCGCTCGACAAGCATCGCCGCCGCCGCCATCGAAGCCACGTCCTCCACCCGGCGCTCGCGATCGTGTTGCATCCCCGGCTCGATCAGAGTGGCGCACACAACCGCCGCGCCGGGCGTCTCGAGGAGGTCGTCGACCATCACCGAGATAGCGTCTGGATACAGCTCCACATCGGGATTAGCGAACAGCAGCAAGTCTCCCCGGGCTTGCTCGGCCCCGAGGTTGCAGCCGCGCCCGAAGCCGAGGTTGGACGGACTGGCCACCACGACCACATCCTCCATCGGCTCTAGTCGAGCCACGCTGTCATCGATCGAGGCGTTATCGACGACCAAGATCTCAAGGGCAGCGTAGTCACAGGAGCGCACACTCTGCAAGAAGTGTTCGAGAATCGAAGCGCCGTTGTAGTTGACCACAACGATTGAGACAGTGGGAGACTCCACGAGCCGATGAGCCTACAACGTACGCGCCCGCGTCAGCGCCAACCAGTAGATTGTGCAGTCGTGTCGAACGCCCACCCAGACAGCGCCACGCAGGACGATGCGCAGGTTCGCGTTAACCTGGAGGTGTGGAGCAGCGGCAACTTCGTCAAGGACTACGACTCCCGCAACCTGCGCCCGGCCGAGGTCGTTCTGCTCGTGCGCCATGCCGACGCATTCAGCGGACGGGTGCTCGAGCTCGGCTGTGGAGCAGGGCGCCTGACCGGCTACCTCGTCGAGCTGGCGGACGAAATGTTCGGGATCGACGTGTCGCCCGCAATGGTGGAGCACTGCCGCAAGGTCTACCCAGGAGGAACGTTCAGCGTCGACGATCTACGTGACCTCTCAGGCTTTGAGAGCCAGTCGTTCGATGTCGTAGTCGGAGCCAACAACGTGCTCGATGTCCTGGGAGACACCGAGCGGCGTGATGTTCTGCGCGAGATCCGTCGCATACTGAAGCCCGAAGGGATCGCGGCCTTGTCGTCGCACAACCGTGCATACATCCCGAGACTGAGGAAGCCAACCGATCTAAAAGGCGCTCGCAACATCGTCCGCGCCGCAGGTAAGTTGGTGCTCATACCCTGGCGCGAGTACAACCGAAGGCGTTTGGTTCCGTTCGAACGTAGCGAGCCCGGCTATGCGCTCGTCAACGACGACGCGCACCACTTCAAGCTGCTGCACTACTACATCTCACGCGACGCTCAAGAGCAACAGCTCACCGATGAGGGGCTACGACTGGTTGAATGCCTGGATGGCGAAGGACATGCCGTAGCCAGCGGGGAGAGTGCCCCAGAATGGGCAGAACTGTACTACTTGGCGCGCTCAGCAGACCAAACAAGCACAACCGCATAGCGATCGACCACCCAGAGCGCTCGCCGGTCTCGACGTAGAGGATCGCGTCGGCACCACGCTCACGCGTGTGATCGACCTGCATTGCCACGTGCCTCCCGGAATCGACGACGGCCGCGAGATGCTCGCGGACTCCGTCGGCCGGCAGTCGCGTACCAGACCTCTGGAACACCACGACGCCGGCGGTGGCGAGGGAAGCACCTGCTCAAGCGAGCTTTGTGATCGCGATGATCATCCCGATCAGCACGAACACGACGATCGCGACCTGCGTCCAGATCCAGAATGGAGACACGACGAAAGACAGGTTACCCGGACGTGCTGGGACGAGAACTGCGCCGGTCCGTGCGCGCCGCCACTATCGTATTCATATGGTCCAGCGTCTCCGCAAGCCCACGCTGGCGCTGACGCTGGGCCTATGCGCGCTCGCCTGGTGTGCGCCGGCCGTGGGTGCGAACCGTGCACCAAGCGCGTACTCCTCCTCCGCACCACCTCTGGGCGGCGTGAACATCATTGCGATTGGGCCGCAACCCCTTCGGGAGGCGGACCGGTCGATCGCGCAGGCGCAGGCGCTGCACGCCAAGGTCGTGCGTACCGAGGTTCCATGGTCTGCGCTCGAGCCCCGCGGGCCGAGCCAGATCGAACCTCGCGCCCTCGCCTTCGCCGACCGCCTAGTGAGCGACGCGGCATCAGACGGCATTCGAGTGATCATGTTTGCGGACAGCACACCCTGCTGGGCATCATCGGCGCCGGCTGTACTGCTGGGTCAATGCGCGCCAGAACGTTCGAGCAAGGCGAACTCGTGGCCTCCGAGCAACCCGGCCGACTACGCCACCTTTGTCGCCTTCCTAGCACAACGCTATGGGACAGACCTAGCCGCCTTCGAAGTATGGAACGAGCCCGACCAAGCCAACGAAGCCTACTTCGCCGGCCCCGAAAAACCGCAGCGCTACGCGGCGGTCCTACGAGCCGCATATCCAGCGATCAAGCAGGCGAACCCGAACGTGCCGGTGCTCGCCGGCTCGATCGTGGGCGCCAACGGCGTCTTCCTGAAGGCCCTCTACGCCGCCGGGATCAAGGGTTACTACGACGGTCTGGCCGTGCACTACTACACCCTGACGCTCGCCTCGCTGCGCTCGATCCGCGAAGTGCAGACCGCCAACGGCGACACAACGCCGCTGTGGCTCACCGAGTTCGGCTGGAGCAGCTGCTGGCCGCGCTACCGGCTCCAGCAGGAACAGGCCTGTGTGACCCCGCAGACCCAGGCGCTCAACATCACCAACACGTTCCGCTCGCTCGCGCGCATCCCATACATCGCTGCCGAGACTCTCTATCAACTGCAGGGATCGACCGCGGAAAACTTCGGAGCCCTGAACGCGAACGGCACCCACAAGCCCGCGTTCGGAGCGCTCGCGCGCGCGCTCGCCTCTCCGTTCGGCCCCGTCAGCCCCGTCATCCTGAGCCTGCGCAAACGCGGTGGCCGGGTGATCGCGAGCGGTTCGGGACCCGTCGGCGACTACATGGAGCTCGAAGCCTTCCGCGGCAGCGCCCTACGCTACCGCGCCCTGTTCGTGCTCAATCGCTTCAACCGCTACTCGCTTCGGCTGCCGTCGGTACTCGGCACGAGCGGTCTGCGGGTGCGCGTCTATCAGTACTGGGCCGGGCTCGGCAAGGCCGCGCAGCGCAGCATCTGAAACACCCGCGGGAGGATCACTCGGCCTCGTTACGGAGCAGCGCCAGCAGCGTCAGGACAAAGATCTTGGCGTCGAGGCCGAGCGACCAGTGGGCGATGTAGTAGTTGTCCCACTCGACCCGCTCCGCCAGCGAAGTCTGGCCGCGCAGACCGTGCACCTGGGCCCAGCCCGTGATTCCCGACTTGACGCGATGGCGGTCGTCGTAGCGATTGATGTCCTGGCTGATGAACATCTCCACGAACTCGGGGCGCTCGGGGCGAGGCCCGATCAGGCTCATCTCGCCGCGCAGGACGTTGAGCAGCTGGGGCAGCTCATCGATTGACGAGCGGCGCAGAAAGCGCCCGATCGGGGTGCGGCGATCGCGGCCCTCGACACCTCCCGGCGCGGTGTCGCCACCCAACAGGAACTCGAGCGCGTTCGGATCCTCCTCGTCCTGTCCTGCCTGCGAGGGGTCGATGCGCATCGACCGGAACTTGTAGAGATCGAATTCCTTGCCGTCGCGGCCGACGCGACGCTGGCGAAAGAAGGTCGGCCCGGGCGAGCTGAGCCGCACGGCCAGCGCCGTGCACAGCAGCAGCGGCGAGAGCAAAACCAGCAATACGGAGGCGAAGACGCGATCGAACGCGTGCTTGATCGCGAACTGCATCCCCTTGGGATTGACGGTCGTGAAGGACATCAGCGGCAGCCCGCCGACGGTGTCGTAGCCGACGCGGTTGTTGATCGTGTCGAACATCCGCGGCACGACCGAGACCTCGATGCCCAGCTCCTGGCAGCGCTGGATCAAACGGCTCACGCGCGCGTCCGCGACCGAGGAGAAGGCGACGATCAGGTTCCTCACCCCCGTCTGCGCGACGGTCTCGTCGAGATCCTCGACCGTGCCCAGCACGGGCATCTCGCGGCCGCCGACCTCGGCGATCGAACGTGGGTCGTCGTCGAGGAAGCCGATCGGCGCGAGCCCATACTCTGGGTGATTCTCGAGCCGTCGCGCCACCTGCGAGCCGACCACGCCAGCGCCCATGATCAGCACCGGCTTGCCGACCAGGCGCCTCGCGCGCGCCCAGCGCTGTGTGAGCGATAGTGTCACACGCCCGGCGCCGACCGCGAGCAGCGCGAACAGCCACGCCCTCACCCAGTCTGACTGGCTCGGGACGCGCCCGTTGACGAACAGGCCGAGCATCGCGACCGTCATCGCGGCGACCGACACGGCGCTCACGACCGGCGCCACGCCGTCGAGCACCAGCGCGCGCAGCCGTGTGCGGTATAGCCCACGCACGTAGAGCAGGCCCATCACCAGCGGCGGCAGGAGCAGCAGCGGCGCCCGAACCGCCGGAGCGTTTAGGGCTTCGCCGACACCACCGAGCGCCAGGACCACGGCCGCATACAGCAGCACGAAGTCGACCGCGGGGCGCAGCACACTCCACCCCGGTCCCTCGAGCAGCCACTGCAGCGGCCCACCGAAGATCCCGCCCCGCAGCGCCTTTGGTCCCGGCGCGTCCCGCGCGAGCGGGAGCTGGCCGCTCAGCGGCAGCGTGGTCGACGTCTGTTGGGAGATGTGGGGGCTATCCATGGGCCAGAGGGACTCCTATCCCTCGCTCGCTACTCGGGTTCTGTATCCCTTACTCAGTTACTCGGGTTCTACGTTCGATCGCTTTAGCCGTTACAGGCCCGCCGGTTCGGTCGGCGTTCGTGCGAGCCGTCTCGTGATGAGACCCGTAGCAGCCAACACTCCGAGCGCCAGCAGCACGTAGCCGAGATCGGCGGCGGACAGGCCCAACGTCTGCGCGCCGCCGGAGGCGGTCTGCGGGGCCTCATCCCGAGGCGAGACGAGATCAGCGGGGAGCGCGCCGCCGGATGCCTTCCCGCCGCGGTCCCGCGAGCCAGATGTCCGACCTGCCACCTGTCCACCGCTTCCCTTTGTCCCTCCGCCGACAGTCGAGCCTCGTTGACCGGAGCCGCTGGATTCGGCTTCCCCGGCACCGGCGGACGTGCCAGCGCCAGTCGCGGAGCTCGACAGAGAGCCGGTCGAGCCGGCGGACCCACCCGAACCGGAGGAGCCACTCGAGGAGCTCCCTCCGCCCCCGCCGGCGCCCCCGACCAGCACGGAGCCGAGAATCGCCTGGTTGCCCTCACCGGGGCCGCCATAGCCGCCGAGCAGGGGGCCGGCGGCGGCGGCGGCCGTCATCACGGCCATCGAGACCGCCAGCAGCGTCAACATCGAATAGATCCTGCGATAACTTGCCATGCGTCCCTACCTTGGGTTACCTTCCTGGCCCGAGCAACACTGGGTCCACTCGCCGTGCCATGGTGCCGTCATCGCCCTCATTGTCAGACGCCCCTTCTATACCGGGCGACCGGGTCGGCAGAATCGACCCAGATGTGCTCATAAGGTACCGAAGATCGGGGCCAATGTCGAGCAGAAGAATGACCATTCGGTCGTGTAACCCGGCGGTTTCACGCGAGTTGCTGAGCATTGAGCAGAATCGCGCGGTTCAGTTCGTCGACGTCCACGCGTTTGCCTTCCCGCGCGAGCCGCAGAGCCTGCTGCGTAAGGGGATCGCGGGGGTTCAGCCGGGCGGCGCGCTCGAGCAGCACGAGCGCCCGGTGACGGTTGCCCTCGGTGGACGCGATCGCCCCGCGCTCGAGCGTGGCGTAGGCGTCGCCGGGGGAGCGTTTGAGCGCCAGCGCAAACTCGTGGTCCGCGCGCGCCAGGTCGCCGAAGCGCAGCGCGATGCTCCCCGCCACGAGGTACGGTTCGTCGCTGAGCGGGTTCAGCGACGTCGCGTCGTTGAGGCGGGCATACGCGGTCTGGGGCGCGTGTGCCCAGACGCGCGCCGCGCTCTCGATCTCCAGCTGACTCAGCCAGGGTGCGGTGAGCGACAGCGCCGCGAGCACCGCCACACAGGCGCCCACGCCGATCGTCAGCCGGCGCAGACCCGCGGACCGCCACCATCCAGAGGCGGAAGACGCCGCGGCCACTCGGTCCACCCCGCCCGTGCCCGCGCGCGGGTCTGTCGCGGCCGGCGTTCGCGGCGCCAGCGCACACGCCAACCCAAGCAGTGCGAACGCCGACGCCCCCAGCCCGGCGAACTCCCAGAACCAGTCGACCGAGCCATGCACCGCCCAGTAGGCGAACCCTCCCAGCGCCGCCGCGACGACGACGCGCCCAAGCGGATCGGGGCCGCGCAGACCGCGCGCCGCCGCCACCAGCGCGGCGCCGAGGCCCACGAGCGCGAGCAGGGAGCCGATCAGGCCCGTCTCCGCGAGCGTGCGCATCTCCACGCTGTGGGGATAGTGGGGCGTCTCTTCGCTGCGACGGTGGGCCAGGTACTGCTGCTGGAAGTTATCCGCGCCGATCCCGAGGAGCGGATGGGCGGCGAATTCGTCCAGCGCCACGCGGTAGAAGTCGTAGCGAGCGCTCCCCAGCCCGCTCACCAGCCTGCTGCCGCCGGTGCTGTCGGCGCTGTAGCCGACCTTGAACGTGTGCCAGCCATGTTCGATCCGCTTGACCGGGTTCCCGGCCACCGCCAGGCCGCCGACAAGGATCGCCACGAGGACCAATGCCGCCAGCGCCGCGACGCTCCGGTGAACCCGCTTCGCGGTGCCCGGCGCATAGGATCGCCGCTGTTCGACCGCCGCGCCGATCGCCACGACAAATCCCACCACAAGTGCAGCGGCGAAGATCGCGAGGGTGGCGCTGTGGATCGTCGCAGGCTGGACGAGGCCGTTCTTCAGATGATCGCCCACGCGAAGTACCGCCGGCGCCGCCACGCCGATGCCCGCCACGACCGGCACGAGCACCGCAAACGTGCGCACGCGCCCCGGCAACAGCGCGAACACGAGCACCAACATCGCCGCGGTCGCAAACAGCGAGCCGCGGCTCTGGCTGAGCAGCGCCACCTCCGCCAGCAGCACCGCGCCGCCGGCCAGCACGCCTCGCAGTCCCCAAGGCAGCCGCTCGCTGCGTGCCAGTAACAGCGCCGGCCAGAACGCCATCAGCCACATCGCCGCGTTGGCGTTGACATAGCCGGCCGGATAGACGAGGCGTCCTTCGGGGAGCAGGAGCTGGAGGCTCCTCGCGGCGGCCGCGTCCACGTGCAGCGCGACGAACGCCGCCAGGCAGATCATCGCCAGGGTCCACGTCCCTAGCAGCAGCGCGGCGCTGCGCCCCCGCTGGGGCCAGAGCGCGAACAGCGCGAACACGAGCAGATACAGCAGCGTCCGATTCGCCCCTTCCCAGGCGTCGCCCGGTACCGCGGCCCAGAGGATCGAGGCGAAGCTCAGCGCCGTGTAGCCCGCCAGGCAGCCCATCGCGATCTTCACCGGCAGCGGCACCGCCTTCACGTCCAGCCCGACCACGCCCAACGTGATCCCGAGCAGCGCCAACACGACCAGGCCACCCGGGGCCCAATGCGTGACCGGGTAGCCAGCCTGGCTGGTGGCCCAGACGACGAATAGCGCCACGGCGACCAGCGCGGGGACGGTTGCCGGGGCCGCGCGGAGGGGAGCTAGAAAGCTAGCCTTGGCGCTGCTCGGCGCCTGCGATGGGGGAGATGTGGACATCACCAGCGAGGCTATCGGGAGCGCCGTACCGCAGGCGAACCATAGAAACTAGAGTTTCAATCGACCGAGGAGGCCCAGACCGTGAGCTCAACCGACGACCTGCTCCAGAACGCCCGCGATTACGCCGCAAGCTTTGACAACGGCGAGGTGCCGCTCCGGCCCGCTCGCAAAGTCGCGGTACTCGCATGCATGGACTCACGCATGGACCTCGTCGGCATGCTTGGCCTGGAGCTAGGTGACGCCCACATGATCCGCAATGCGGGCGGGGTAGTCACCGACGATGCGATCCGCTCGCTGGCGATCTCCCAACGAATGCTCGGCACGCGCGAGATCGTGTTGCTCCATCACACCGACTGTGGAATGCAGACGTTCTCCGACGACGACTTCAAGCGCTCGCTCCTGGACGAGACCGGCATCAAGCCCGCATGGGCCGTCGAGGCCTTCGACGATCTCGACGAGGACGTGCGCCAGTCGATCGCCCGCATCCAGGCGAGCCCGTTCATCCCCCACAAGGACTCCGTGCGCGGCTTCGTCTACGACGTACACACGGGTGAGGTGCGCGAGGTCTCCTGAGGACGGATAATCGCTCGGTGCAAGACGCCGAACAGTTGGTCAGGTTCTACGACGAGGGCTACACCCAGACCCCCGCCGACGCCGTTCGCTACGCGAGCTGGCGTGCGCTGGGCGCGGTCGGGAAGGCCGATCACGTGCTCGCGCTCTGCGCGCGCGCCGGTCTGCATCCGGCGAGCACACTCGAGGTCGGCTGTGGCGACGGCGCCTTGCTCTGCGAGCTGCACCGTCGCGGCTTCGGTGGGCGCCTTTCGGGTGTAGAGATCACGCAGGCCGCGGTGGACATCGCCCGCACACGCGGAGAGATCGACTCCGTCGAGCTCTACGACGGCCTACACCTGCCCGCCGGCGACGGCGCCTACGACCTCGGGATCGTCTCCCACGTGCTCGAGCACGTCCCCGACCCGCCGGTCTTGCTAAGCGAGATCGCGCGTGCGTGCCGCGCCGTCGTGGTCGAGGTGCCGCTCGAGGCCAACCTCTCGGCCGGGCGCGCTTCCAAGCGCGAGCACGCCGACGAGGTCGGCCACCTGCAACGCCTCTCGCGCGGGGATGCCCGCGAGATCGTCGCTCGCGCCGGCCTGCGAAACGCCTGCGAGCTGGAGGATCCGCTACCGCTCGCGGTCCACCGCTTCCTCGCCCCCGACACGTCATCGGCGCGGGCCAAGGCCACTGCCAAGTGGGCCGTGCGCGCCGGCCTGCACCGCCTCGCGCCACCCCTCGCCAGGCGTATCTACACCGTGCACTACGCGTGTCTGTGCCTGCCGGACGCAGACATACGGGCGGGCCCGGGAATTCGATAGCTTATGTACTGGCTACCTGGCCAAAGTCGACCGCGATAGGAGCTGCCCGATGGCGACCGCTACGAACCCCCCTTCCAGCTCGACGGATGCGCCCGCAGCGGCGGAGGCCCACCTGCCGACCGACGCGATCACCTACGAGGATCTCTACTCGCGCTGGGAGCGCGGCAACTGGAGCGCGATGGAGCTCGACTTCACCGAGGATGCGCGGCAGTGGCGCGAGGAGTTCACCGAGTTCGAGCGCACGGCCGCGCTGTGGAACTACTGCCTGTTCTTCTGGGGCGAGGATGCCGTCGCCGACAACCTCTCCCCCTACATCGACGCGGCGCCGCTGGAGGAGCAGAAATACTTCCTCACCACGCAGCAGGTCGACGAGGCCCGCCATGCGGTTTTCTTCAAGCGCTTCATGCAGGAGGTCTGCGGGATCGGCGACGGCTCGATGGCGAGCGGCCTGCAGACGATCAAGCCCCAGCTGACGCCCGGCTTTCGCAAGATCTTCGACCGCCTCGACACGATGGCCGACGAGCTGCGCGCCGACCGCTCGCGGGCCCAGCTCGCCGCGGCGGTGACGCTCTACCACGTCGTGATCGAGGCGGCGCTCGCCCAGCCCGGGCAGCACTTCATCTGCAGCTATCTCGAAGAGCGCGACGTGCTGCCCGCGTTCCGGCAGGGCATGCAGAACATCGCCGCCGACGAGCAGCGCCACATCGGCTTCGGCGTGAAGCTGCTCTCCGACCTCAAGCGCGAAGACCCGGTCGGTGTGCCGAAGGCGGTCGCCGGGATCCTGCGCGACGTCACCCGCTACACCGCTCAGGTGCTGATGCCCCCCGGCTGGGACGAAAACTACATCACGGTCTTCGGCGCGAGCTACGACGAGGTCGGTGTCGAGGGCCTGACCTCGATGACCACCAAGCTTCGTTCCGCCGGCCTCGCGGTCGAGACGCTCCCCGGACCGGCGCTGCTGCCGCCCGGGCTCTCTCCCCTGGAGACCTCTCAGCGCGGTCGCGAGCTCGCCAAGGCCGGCATCATCGGCGTGCGCGAAGGTCCCTCCAAGCGCGACGCCGAGACCGTCGCGCTGCTGTTCGACTCGATCCGCCGCCAGGTCAACCCAAACCACGGCCTGTCACGTGCCACCACCTTTCAATGGGAGTTCACCGACCCCGACATTCCCACCTGGCACCTGACGGTCAACAACGGCTCGTCCGTCGTCGAGCAGGGCGAGGCGCTCAGCCCCGATCTGCGCCTGCGCGTCGCCTACCAGGACTGGGTCGACATCATCGGTCAGCGCCTGGACCCGAGGCGCGCGATCGCCACCGGCAAGCTGCGCCCGCGCGGCAACCCGCTCGCGTTCGGCAAGCTCGGCAAGGTCTTCCCGCGCGGCTGAGGCCCAGCCCCTGATCGCGCGCCTACGCTCGCCGCGTCCTATCCGATCCCAAACTCGTGCTGGGCGGCGTCGCCGCCAGAGCTCGATGCGCTCGCGCCCGTGGAGGATTGCTGTGCGGCCGCCTGCCCACCGGAGCCCGACGTGAACTCCTTCGAGGCGCTCGACGCGGCAGAAGAGCTTGCAGCGCCTGCGGAGCTCGCTGCTTCACTCGCGCCTGCCCCCCCGACGGATGCGGCCTTTGCGCTGGGCGCTCCCTGTCCGGAAGAAGAAGACGTCGAGGATGTGGTCCCCGCGAAGGCGCGCTCGGGCCCAAACTCACGGCTGGCCCTGGCGGCGGGCGTCAGCGCCTGCGCGGATGTCGCCGCGGATGCGACCCCAGATCGGCCCGACGGGGCGCCATCGGCGGGCGTGACCCCGGACATATCGCTCGTCAGCTGATAACCAGACGTCAGCGTATCCGTCGTCGCGATTCGCGCCGTGCCAACCTCGCGGAGTCCCGCGGAATGGCGCCGGTGGACGGGCGCCTGCCCGCCGAGATCGTGGACGGGGTTGAGGTCGAGCGCGACACAGCTCGCCCCGACCCCGAGCGCGACCAGGCAGCCGACGGCGAGCTTCGCACCCACGCCACCCGCCAGCAGCCAGCCACCGCTCGCGGCGCCGGCTCCAGCCCCGGCGGCGCCCGAGGCTGAGAGGGCGCCGATGCCAGAGCCCACCTGCGCCCCGGCGCCCGCACCCGCACCCGCAGCACCAGACGCCGCCCCGGCACCAGCCCCAGCCGCACCAGCACCCGAACCCGCGCCCACGCCGGCGCCGGCGCCGGCCAACCCAGCGAGGGCTCCCGCCCCGAGCACTCCCGGCAGAAACGGCACCGGCAGCACCGAGGCGAGGCCACGCAGCGAGAGGACATAGGCACGGCAGGCGGGGCACTCGCGCCGGTGCGCCATCGCCAGCCGGTAGCGCTCTCCCTCGGGGTCGAGGATGCCGAAGGCCAGGCCGCGCATCAGCGAGCCCTGCTCCTCGCACCAACCCCCACCACGGATCGTCTCGACCAGCTCGCCGACCTTGCCCGCGACGCCCGGTCGTCCCGGACCGGGGCCCTCCATCAGCTTGCGCATACGCTGCTCTGAGATCCCCATCCGCGCGGCCGCCTCCACGCGGGAGAGCCCCTGCAGGTAGCAGAGCGCCGCGGCCTGCAGCTCGCGTTCGCTGAGACGCCCGCGCAATCCCTCGAACACCTGGCGCAGTCTGATGCGATCGTCGAGCTCCTCCGCGAAGTCCCGCTCCTGCGCCGGCTCGCTCTCGCCGACGCGATAGGCGCCACGCGACCCCTCGGGCGCGCCGACACCCTCGGTCGGGTAGCTGCGCCGGCGCGAGCGGTGCTCCTCGATCGCCCGGCGGTACGTGACCAGCGCGAGCCAGCCGGTGGGGTTGGCGATCTCCTCGCCCGCCAGCATCGCCGCGTAGAGGCCCTGCCACGCCTGCGCGTAACAGGCCTCGAGATCGCTCGGGTCGAGGCTCACGCCGCTCGCGCGCAGCCGCCCCCGCACCGTTCCGATGACCCTCCCGCGCAGCCCCTCGAACTCCTTGCGCAGCATGCGCTCGGCACGATAGCGACGTACGGTCAATGGACTCACTGTCCAAAAGACTAAGAACTACACGAATTTTGGCTCAGTGAAATGTCGCTATTTGCTCAAAACTTGTGGCCGCCGAACCGCTCGATCTGCGCGAGGCTCGTCCCGCGCATGTCCTCGCCCCTGCGCTCGGCCTCATGCCATCGCACGATCCGCTGCAGCGCCTCTCCCAGGTCCCACTCCGCGCGCCAGCCCAGCTCTCGTTCCGCCTTGCTCGAATCGAGCGCCAGATGGCTCGCCTCCGGCGGATTCTCGGCGCCGTCCAGCTCCCACCGCAGCGCGCCCCCCCACAGCGCCTCGAGCCGCTCGACGATCCAGCCCACCGTGCGCGCATCGCCGTCGCGCGGGCCGAAGTTCCACGCCTGCGCCGCCGGCGACGAGGTACACAGCTCCTGCGCCAGCAGCAGGTAGCCGCTCAGCGGGTTCAGCACGTGCTGCCACGGCCGCACTGCGTCGGGGTTGCGCACCTTCACCGTCTCGCGCGCCCGCACCGCCCGCACGATGTCGCCGATCAGCCTGTCCTCGCCCCAATCGCCGCCGCCGATCACGTTGCCGGCACGCGCGCTCGCCAGGCGTGGAGCGTCCTCGGTGGAGAAGAACGAACGCCGGTAGGAGGCGGTCACGAGCTCCGCGCACGCCTTCGAGCTCGAATAGGGATCGCTCCCGCCGAGCGGATCGCCCTCCACGAACCGCCGCGATCGATCGCCGGGGTTCTCGTAGCACTTGTCCGATGTGACCACGACGACCGCGCGCACATCGCCGGCCTGGAGGCGCACCGCCTCGAGCACGTTCACGGTGCCGAGCACGTTCACCGCATAGGTCAGCGCCGGATCCCGCAGCGAGCGCCGGACCATCGGCTGGGCCGCCAGGTGCAGCACGACCTCGGGGCGTGCCTCGCGCAGCGCGCCGCGCAGCGCCTCGGCGTCGCGCACGTCGCAATCTCGCTCGAGCTCCATCCCCGCGGCGATACCCGCCAGCTCGTACAGCGACGGCCGCGTCGGCGGACCCGGCGCCAGACCGCTGACCCGCGCACCGAGCGCCTGCAGCCACAACGACAACCATGCGCCCTTGAAACCGGTGTGGCCGGTCAACAGCACACGCCGTCCAGCCCAGAAGTCGGGGTCGATCGGCATGCGGCACGTAGCGTATCTGCTGGCCCGTCATGGGTATCTTGAGCGGATCGCGATCCCTCCGCCACCCACCTCCCCGGCGCCCGCCCCACCCCCGTGCGCCGAGATCCTGGGGATACCGCTCGCGATCTCCGACTACGCGGAGGTCCTGGATTGGATGCAGGCGATGATCGCCGCCGAGGAGCGCGGCTACGTGACCGCCGCGGCGGTCAACCTCGTGATGAAAGCCCAGGAGGAACCGGCGACGCTGCAGGCCACGCTCGGCGCCACGCTCGCGGTCCCCGACGGCCAGCCGCTGGTATGGGCGCTGCACGCGCTCGGACACCCCCGCGCCACCCGCGTCTACGGCCCCGACCTGATGGCCCATTTCTGCGCGCTCGCCGCCCGCGAGCAGATCCCGATCTATCTCTATGGAGGCCGTCACGACGACGCGGCCCGCGAGCTGCTGGTCGGGCGTCTGACCGAGCGCTTCCCGGGCCTGGAGATCGTCGGCGCCTCCTCGCCACCCTTCCGTTCGCTGACGCCCGCGGAGGATGAGCACGAGCTCGAGCTGATCAACGCCTCGGGCGCCGCGGTCGTGTGGGTCGGCACCGGCCAGCCGCTGCAGGAGCAGTGGATGTACCGGATGCGCCCGCGCCTGTCGGCGCCGCTACTCGTCGGCGTCGGCGCGGCCTTCGACTTCCACGCGGGCCTCGTCTCCCAAGCCCCGCCATGGATGCAGCGGCGCGGCCTTGAGTGGGTCTATCGCCTCTCGCGCGAGCCACGCCGCCTGTGGCCGCGCTACGCCCGCTACAACCCTCGCTTCGTGGTCGGTTTCGCGCGCCAGTACGCCCGCCATCGGCGCGGGCAACGTGGGGGCAAGTGAGTCGCGTCCTGCTCACCGGCGCGACCGGCGCGATCGGGACCGCGATCGTCAGGCGACTGCTCTCCGATCCAGCCTACGAGGTGCGCATCTCTGAGCAGCGGCCCGTACCGCGGTGGATGCGGGAGGGCTGCGAGGTCCACGCCGGCGATCTGCGCGTGCTGGACCAGGCCAGGCGCGCGACCGCCGGCTGTTCACACGTGATCCACCTGGGGGCGAGCGCCGGCGCGGACGCCGGGGCCGGTCTGCAGCGCCTGCCGCACACGCTCATCGAGGTCAACAACGCGCTCCACAACTCGGTGATTCGCGCGGCCCTAGAGCTCGACGTCGAGCGCTTCACGTACGTCTCCTCCGCGCTGGTGTTCGAACGCGCCAGCGAGCTCCCGACGACCGAGGCCCACCTGCCGGACTGTCCGACACCGCTGTCGGCCGCCGGCTTCTCGGAGCTCACCGGCGAGGTCTACTGCCGCGCGGCACACGACGAGCACGGCCTGCAGTACACGATCTGCCGGCCATGCGATCCCTACGGCCCCGGCGGGGCCGCGGCCGGCGAGCCCAGCGTCGCTGCGAGCGTCGGGGGCGAGATCGCGGACACGGACGCGGTCGACGGCCTGATCGCACAGGTCCTCTCCGGGCAGCGGCCGCTGCGCATCCCCGGCTCGGGGGAGCAGACGCGGACGCCCACCCACGTCGATGACATCGCCGACGGGATCGTCACGGCGCTCGGCTCGCCGCGGGGACTGGGCGAGGATTTCAACATCTCCGACGCGCGCGAGCTCGCCGTTGCGGAGCTCGCGGGGATCGTCTGGGCGGCGTGCGGCGAGGATCCCGCCGACTTCGCGCTCGCGCCCGCGACGGCGGGCGAGGACTCCACGGAGAACGCGCCCCGCCGCCTGCCCTCAGTCGAGAAGGCCCGCGAGCTGCTCGGCTGGCAGGCGCGGATCGAGTTGGAGGACGGGATCGCGGCGACCGTGGAGTCGATTCGGGAACGGGGCTCGATAGGGTCCCTCCCATGAACGCTCAACACTCGCTCTCAATCACCCCCACCGGCACCCGCAGGCCCTCCGAACGGTGCCCGGCATGAACGCCAAGCCCTCGGCGCTGATCACCGGCGTCACCGGCCAGGACGGCTCATATCTGGCGGAGCTGCTGCTCGAGAAGGGGTACGACGTGCACGGTATGGTGCGCAGGGCCTCGACCGAGAAGTTCGACCGCATCGAGCACATCCGCGACCGCATCACCCTGCACCAGGGCGACCTGCTCGATCAGCGCTCGCTCGTCGACGCCCTGCGCGCCTCGAAACCGAGCGAGATCTACAACCTCGCGGCGATGTCGTTCGTCGCGGTTTCCTGGATCCAGCCGACCCTGACCGCCGAGTTCACCGGCGTCGGCGTCACGCGGATGCTCGAGGCGATGCGCGAAGTCTGCCCCGAGGCGCGCTTCTATCAGGCCTCCTCCTCGGAGATGTTCGGCAAGGTGCTCGAGGTCCCCCAGTCGGAGACGACGCCGTTCTATCCCCGTTCGCCCTACGGCGTCGCCAAGGCGTATGGGCACTTCATCACCGTCAACTACCGCGAGTCCTACGACCTGCACGCGACCAGCGGAATCCTGTTCAACCACGAGAGCCCCCGCCGCGGGCTGGAGTTCGTGACGCGCAAGATCACCTGGCACGCGGCGGCGATCAAGCACGGGCTGACCAAGGAGCTGCGCCTCGGCAACCTCGATGCCGAACGCGACTGGGGTTACGCGAAGGACTACGTCGAAGCGATGTGGCTGATGCTCCAGCGCGACACTCCCGAGGACTACGTGATCGCGACCGGCAAAGCCAACTCGGTGCGCGAGTGCTGCGAGGTCGCCTTCGACGAGGCCGGTCTCGGCGATTTCGAGCAGTACGTGACGATCGACCCCGCGTTCGTGCGCCCGGCCGAGGTCGACCATCTGATCGGCACCCCGGCGAAGGCCGAGCGCGATCTCGGCTGGGTGCCGCAGACCTCCTTCGAGGAGCTGATCCGGTTGATGACCCGCTCAGATCTCGAGCTGCTCGCCCCGCGCTGATCCGATGGGGGTGGCGCTGTTCGACACCTCCACGCCGCTGCTGGGGTTGCGTGAGGAGCTGCGTGGAGCGATCGATCGCGTGCTCGACTCTGAGCGCTACATCCTCGGTCCGGAGGTGAGCGCCTTCGAGCGCGAGTTCGCCGCCTATTGCGGCGCCGAGCACGGGGTGGGCGTGGCCAACGGCACCGACGCGATCACGATCGCGCTGCGCGCGATGGGAGTCGGGCCGGGCGATGAGGTCGTGGTGCCCTCGTTCACGTTCTACGCCTCCGCCGAGGCGATCCCGCCGACCGGAGCGACGCCCGTGTTCTGCGACATCGATCCCGAGACCTACTGTGTGACGGCCGAAACGGTCCGCGCCGCGCTGACGCCGCGCACGAAGGCCGTGATCGCCGTGCACCTGTTCGGCAACCTCGCGCCGGTCGCCGAGATCGAAGCGCTCGGGGTGCCGGTGCTCGAGGATGCCGCGCAGGCCGCCGGCTCGATCGCAGGCGAGGGCCGGCGCCCGGGAGAGCTCGGGAAGGCGGCGACGTTCTCGTTCTTTCCCTCGAAGAACCTCGGCGCCTTCGGCGACGGCGGCATGATCACGACCTCCGACGAGCAAATCGCCGAGCGCGCACGCACGCTGCGCTTCCACGGCTCCCACGACAAGGTCACCTACGAGCTGCTCGGCTACAACTCGCGCCTGGACGAGCTCCAGGCGGCAATCCTGCGCGTGCAACTGCCGCACCTCGACGCGATGGCCGACGGTCGTCGCGCGGCCGGGCGCCACTACGAGCAGGCCGGGCTCGGCGAGCTCGTGAGGCTGCCGCGCGCGACCGCGGGCGCCGAGCCGGCGTGGCATCTGTACGTCGTCGCCGATCCCGCGGTCGGGGAGCTGGAAAGCGCGCTCGGCAAGGCGGGGATCGGCCACAAGGCCTACTACCGCACCCCGGTGCACCGCCAGGTCGCGATGCGCGAGTGGGGTGCCGGGGTCGAGCTGCCCGCAACCGACGAGGCCGCGCGCACGCACCTCGCAATCCCGATGAGCCCGGTGCTGACGCGCGAGCAGGTCGACGAGGTCGTGGCGGCGGTTCGCCCCGCCGGCTAGCGCCAGCGCTCGAGCAGGTCCTCGTCCGGAACCTCGCGCACGACGCGGGCGGGCACACCCATGACAACCGCACGCGGCGCCACGTCGCGTGTGACGACAGCACCGGCGGCGACGAACGCCTCTTCGCCGATCTCGACGCCCGGCGTCAGCACGGTCCCACCGCCGACCCGGCACGCGCGCCGTAGAGTCGCCCCCCGCAGCGGATCCTCAGGGCCGTGGCGCGCCATCGTGTCGTCGTTCGTCGTCGTCGCGCCCGGCCCGACGAACACGTCGTCCTCGATCACGGTGCCGGCGGTCAGATAGACGCTCGTCTGCACGCGTACACGCGCGCCGACGCTAACGTCGTTGTCGACCACGCTCCCCCGCCCGATCACCGTCCCCTGACCGATCGACGTACGCTCGCGCACGTAGCTCTGGTCGCCGAGGATCGAGCCCTCGCCGACACGCGCGCCCGCGAACACGATCGCGCCAGAGCAGACCTTCACGTCGCTGCCCAGCTCCAGCCGGCCGACCTCGCCCGCCGCCGAGGAGCCCGGGGCCAGCCGCGGGCGCTTGCCCAGCACGGCGTGGTCCTCGATCACGCAGCCGTCGCCGATCACGGTGCCGGCGTGCACGACAACATGGGCGCCGAACACCACCCCTCTGCCGATCCGCACATCTTCCCCGAGCATCAACCCGGGAGCACGCGGATCCTCGCTCAGCGCGCTCACAGACGGATCACGTTCGCTGCCTGAGTGCCGCGGGTAACGCCGCGCAGGTCGACGACGAGACCGCCCCGCTCGGCAATCGCCCTGTGGTCGACGCTCGGGTGCGCGGTGACGATCAGCGTGAGGTCGGCGTCCGCGAGCGCCTGCTCCAGCGGCTGGCTCTCGAGGGCGAACTCGGGCAGCGCGGCGACGTGCGGGTCGTGGTAGCGCAACTCGGCGCCGAGCGCGCGCAGCAGCGCGATGATCTTCAGCGACGGCGACTCGCGGATGTCGCCGACGCCGGGCTTGTAGCTGACCCCGAGCACCGCGATCTGCGCGCCCTTCACGGGCAGGCCGGCGTCGTTGAGCACGCGCTCGACCTTCGCGACGCAGTGGTAGGGCATCTGCTGGTTGACCTTCCCCGCGAGCTCGATGAACTCGGTCGTCATATCGAACTCGCGGGCGCGCCAGCTTAAATAAAAGGGGTCGACAGGCAAACAATGACCACCCATCCCCGGCCCCGGCTCAAAGCGCATGAACCCATATGGCTTGCTCGACGCTGCCTCGACCACCTCCCAGATGTCGATCCCCATACGGTCGGTCAGCATCGCGAGCTCGTTCACAAGCGCGATGTTCACCGAGCGGAAGATGTTCTCCAGGAGCTTCGCCAGCTCCGCCGCCTCGGGGCTGGAGACGCGCACCAACTGGTCGCATACCAGCCCGTAGATCTCCTCCGCGCGCTGCGCACAGGCCTGCGTCAGCCCACCGACGACCTTCGGCGTATTGCGCAACGTGAAGTCAGTGCGACCGGGGTCCACGCGCTCCGGGGAGAACGCCAGCTGGAAGTCGCGCCCCGCCGTCAACCCCGACGCTTCGAGCAGCGGCGCCACCCGCTCGCGAGTCGTACCCGGGTAGGTGGTCGACTCCAACACGACCAGCTGCCCCGCCTGCAAGACCTCGGCCAGCGCGCGCGTGGAGTCGATCAAGGGCCCCAGATCCGGCTCGCGGTTGGGCGTGAGCGGCGTCGGCACGCAGATCAGCACCGCGTCGGCCTTCGCCAGCCGTGCATAGCGCGTGGTGGCGTGGATCCGCTCGAATACCTCGCGCAGCTGCGCCGAGGAGACATCCTCGATGTAGGAATCTCCCGCCTCGATCGCCTCGATCTTGCGCTCGTCGAGATCGACCGCGATCACGTCGCAACCCTCCCGCGCGAACGCCACCGCGAGCGGCAGGCCCACGTAACCCAGCCCGATCACGCCAACGGTCGTCATGTGGGCTGGCAGTCTAAGGCCTGGCTCCCTCAGCCTGCAGCGCCCGCAGGTCGGCCCGCACCATCCGCTCGACGAGCTCCGCGAAGGAGACCTCGGGCTCCCAGCCGAGGCGCTCGCGCGCGCGGCTCGGATCGCCGACGCTCGCAGTGCGCTCCGGGGCGCGCACGAGCTCGGGGTCGACGCGCAGGTAGCGCTCCGCGTCCAGGTCCACGCACGCGAATGCCGCCGCGGCGAACTCCGCGACGGTGTGCGGCACGCCGCTGGCAAGCACGTAGTCCTCGGCGCGCTCCTGCTGGAGCATCAGCCAGGCGCCGTGCACGATGTCGCCGGCGAACGACCAATCGCGGACCGCCTGCAGCGAGCCCAGCGTCAGCTCCTCGCGCAGCCCGAGCGCGATCTCGGCCGCCCCACGCGTGATGCGTCGCGTCACGAACCGCTCGGGTCGGCGCTCGGACTCGTGGTTGAAGACGATCCCCGAGCACGCGAACAGGCCATCGTGCTCGCGCATCGCTCCCACCAGGCGATGGGCGGCGAGCTTCGCGATCGCGTACGGGTTCACCGGACGGCACGGCGTGTCCTCCCGTTGCGGACTCTCCGGCGCCTCGCCAAACATCGCCCCCGAGGCCGCCACGAACACCCGCGTCTCAGAGCCCAGCTCGCGCACGAGCGCCAGCAGGCCGGCCGTCGAGCCGGCGATCGCCCTCAATGCCTCCTCCGGGTGCTCCCAGGAGGCGGGGACGAAGGAGGGGCCCCCGAGGTGGTAGATCTCGGCGGGACGGCTCTGCTCGATCGCCGCCCGCAGCGAGCCCGGATCGAGTAGATCGCCATGTACCAGGCCGACCCGCTCACGCAGGTGCTCGGAGCAGCCGAGCGAGCGATGCTGCTCGCCGCGCACGAGGCCGGTGACGCGATAGCCCCGCTCCAGCAGCAGCTCAGCCAGGAACGACCCGTCCTGGCCGGTCAGGCCGGTGATCAGGGCACGGCGAGCCACTGCTGCAGTTGGGGGCACGGCCGGGAGCTTAGTCAGGCCAACGCCGATTGGAGTCCGCAGATGCGCCGATCGCGAGGCGCGCGTGCTGGCGCCTATCCGGCCGCGTCGTAGATACGAGCCAGCGAAGCCGCCACCGTCTCCGGTGCGCACAGAGCACGCACTCGCTCCAGCCCCCGCGCCCCGGCGACCCGATCTCCGGCCAGGCGCGCGATCGCCTCCGCCAGCGCGCCCGGATCTCCGGCCGGGACCAGGCCCCCCGTATCGAGGAGCTCCGCGAGCGCGCCCACCCGGCTCGCAACCACCGGCAGGCCCGCCGCCATCGCCTCGGCCGCCGCCAGCCCGAAGGTCTCGGCCGAGCGCGAGGGCGCCAGCGCGAGCGCCGCACCGGCGCGCAACCTCGCGAGCTCGGCGTCGTCGACATGGCCGACGAAGCGCACGTCCGCGCCGGCGGCCCGCGCCTGCAGAGCTTCGCGCTCGGGGCCGTCGCCGGCCACCACCAGCGAGACGCCCGCGGCACGGCAGGCGTCGATCGCGACATCGACTCCCTTCTCCGCCGCCAGGCGCGAGACCACCAGCGCGTAGGAGCCCGCGACCGCCCGCGACTCGCTCGCCACCACCGCCACCGGCGGGGCCAGCACGCGCACGCGCTCCCAGTCAAGCGGCGCGCCGAGCTCGCGCAGCCGCTCGCGCGCGAACACGCTCGGCACGATCACGGCGTCGGCCTGCGCGGCCAGGCGCCGCTGCCACAGCGCCAGCGAGGCACTGTAGGCGGCCGCCTCCCCCAGGCTGCCTCGACAGTTCAGCCTCATCCCCGGCAGCGTGTTACGCCCGTGACAGCGGGTGCACTCCGCTCCACGCGTGAAGCACACGCCGATCGCGCAGACGAGCCGGTACTGGTGCAGGTGCAGGACGACCCGCGCGCCGGCCTCGCGCGCAGCCGCCAGCGCGCGCCAGCCGAGCGTCGGGTTGAGGTTGTGGGCGTGCACCACCCGCGCGCCGCTCGCCTTCACCGCGCGGGCCACCTCCTCTGGACGAGATCCGCCGCGCAGCAGCCCGACCGCCGCCCGACTCCGGCCGAGGCCCGCCGAGTCCCGGCCCAATAGCTCCACCTGCTCTCCCAGCTGCTCTCCGACCAGCGCCATCAGATCCTCGACCACGCGCTCCTCGCCGCCCGTGGTGCGGTAACGGTTGTGTAGGAACAGGACCATGTCGTGCTCGGGAGCCTATTCCGCCGGGGGAGCGACGACCGATCTTCGCTCGCCGGGGACGGAGCGCCAACCTAGACTGTTCCAGCCATGCCTGCACCTGCATCGATCGTGATCCCGACCCGCGCGCGCCCCGACTATCTGGAGATCGCGCTCAGCTCGATCGCCCCCCAGGCCGACGACGCGGGCGCCGAGGTGCTGGTGATCGACGACGCCGGCCCCTCGCCCGCGACGCGCGCACTGGTGGAGCGTCTCGGCGCCCGTTACGAGCCCCATCCCGGCCCGCTCGGGCTGAACGTCGCGCGCAACACCGGCGTCGCGCGCTCGAGCGGCGAGCTCGTCGTGTTCGTCGACGACGACGTCCGCGTGCGGCCGGGGTGGCTCGAAGCGCTGCTCGGCGCGGCGCGAGAGCACGCGGATGTGGATGTATTCACCGGCCCGATCGAGCCGTGCCTGGAGGGCGGGGGCACGTGGGGTTCGATCCACGCCTGCGGTCGCGAGGGGCCGCCGATCACCTCCCTGCAGCTGGGCGCGCGAGACGCGGACACGCGCTACGCGTGGGGCGCCAACATGACGATCCGCCGCTCCGCGCTGCGGCGCGTCGGCCCGTTCGAGGTAGCACTCGAGTACGGCGGCGACGAGCAGGAGTGGCAGGACCGCCTGCGCGCCGAGGAGCCGGACGCCCGGGTCCTGTACGTCGCGGCCGCGGCGCTCGAGCACCGACGCGCAGGCACGGATGCGCGTCTGCGCTCGCTCGCCCGCGCCGCCTACGCGCGGGGACGCGCCAGCCGGCGCTTCGACGGCTGGCGCGGCGAGGCGCCGTCGCGGGGACACGAGTTGCTCACGCTCGGCGGCTGCCTCGGCCATGTGCTCCGCCGCCGCTGCTCCGCCGGCCTGGTGTCGGTCGCACACAGCGCCGGGCGCCTGCGCGAGAGCCTGCAGGGACAGCCCGACGTGCGCAGTCCCGGGACGAGCGCGACGACCAATTCGGCAAGCGGGTCGCACGCGGGCGAGGCGGATCCGCGGGACGACTTCCTGTCCGGCGCGAGCGGCACTGTCGGGGGCGTCGATGCGATCTGTCGCGGGATGCGCGACGAGGCGGTGAACGCCTGGGAGCTCGCCAGCGGCCGGCGTCTGCGCCTGGACCTCGCCGCGCGCCGCTCGCCGCCCCGGCGGAGGGTGCTCGTGCTCTGTGTCGAGCGCCCCGAGCATCGCGCGCTGGCACAGGGGATCCGCAGCGAGCTACTGCGCTCGCGCCACCGGGTCGAGCTGCACTTCGGCGAGCCTGGCGATCTCGGCAAGTTCGAGAACCTCAACCGCATGCTCGCCGAGCGGGCCGGGGAGGTCGGTCGAGCGGGCGAGGAGGGTGGACCCACGATCCCCGACCACGACTGGCTGTTGCTGATCGACGACGACATCCTGCTGCCACGCGGCTTCCTCGATCGCTTTCTGTTCCTCGCCGAGCGCTTCTCACTCGACCTCGCCCAACCGGCCCATCGCCTGCGCTCCCACGCGGCCTGGTCGGTCACGCGCCGGCGCCCGTTCAGCGTCGTGCGCGAGACCTCCTTCGTGGAGATCGGCCCCGTGACCGCGTTCTCCCGTCGCACCTTCTCTGCCCTCCTACCGTTCCCCCCGTTGCGCATGGGCTGGGGCCTCGACGCCCACTGGGCTGCGCTCGCGCGCGAGCACGAGTGGCGCTGCGGCGTGCTCGACGCCGTCTCGATCCGCCATCGCGCCGCACCCGCCGCCTCCGCCTACTCGCGCGAGGCGGCGCTCGCCGAGGCGCGTGCCTTTCTCGCCGAGCGACCGTACCTGCCCGCGGGTGAGATCCAGCGCACCCTCAACTCCCACCGGCACTGGTGATGAGCGCACGGCGGCCCAGCGGAGCCCCCAAGGTCACCGTCGTGGCGGAGTTCTACCCGAGTCAGGGCGACCCGGTGCTGGGGGTGTGGGCGCACCGCCAGGCGCTCGCCGCGCGTGACGCCGGCGCGGAGGTGCGCGTGCTCGTCCTGCATCGCCTGGTCCCTCCGCGTGCCTCGTTCGCGGACGGACCGGCCGGCGCCGCGAGCGCGCTCGGCAGGCTCGTGCGCGAGCCGCGCAAGCAGACACACGACGGCCTCGACGTCTCCTATGTCCCCTATGTCTCGCCACCGCGCTCGGGCTCCTACGCAAACTGGGGAACGTGGGCCGCGCCCTCCCTCGCCGTGGCACTGCGCCGGTTACGCCGCACGTTCGCCTTCGATCTGATCCACGCCCACAACGCCGTCCCCGCCGGCGAGGCAGCGCGCCGAGCCCTCGCCGCGCTGCGCCTACGCGATGTGCCGCTGGTGGTCTCCGTGCACGGCGGCGACGTGCTCTACACGGCCGCCGCCCCTCCGACCGGCAGCGCCGCGGGCGCCGCGGCGGTCGCGCGCGGGTTGGGTGCCGCGCGCCTGGTGCTCGCGAACAGCCAGGGGATTGCCGAGTTGGCGCGCGCCCATGGCGCCGGCGAGACGCGCGTGGTGCACCTCGGCGCCGACCTGCCCGCACGCGCGTATTCGTCGCGACGCACGGAATCGCCGGGGCGGATGGGAATGCTCGGCGGTCCGCCGCCTCCGGCCCTCGTGACGGTGGCGCACCTGGTCGCGCGCAAGCGCCACGCGGACGTCCTGCGCGCGCTCGCCGTGCTCTCCCAGCGCCACCCGACGCTGCGCTACGAGATCATCGGCGAAGGGCCCGAGCGGGTCGCGCTCGAAGGGCTTGCCACCCGCCTCGAGATCGCCGAGCGCGTCGAGTTCCATGGCCAGCTGCCGCCCGCCCAGGCCGTTGCCCAGGCGCGGCGCTGCACGTTGTTCGTGATGCCCTCGACCGAGGAGGCGTTCGGCGTCGCCTACGTCGAGGCGATGGCCGGCGGCCTGCCGGCGATCGGGTGCCGGGGCGAGCCCGGCCCCGAGGAGATCGCCGCCGCCGGCGATGGCTTCATGCTCGTGCCCCCCGGCGACATCGAGCGGCTCAGCCAGCGCATCGACGAGCTCCTCTCCGATTCACACCGGCTGCGCGAGGCCTCCCAGCGCGCGCGCGCGACCGTCGCCGCCAGCTTCACCTGGGAGCGCTGTGGCGAGGAGACGCTTGCCGCCTACGAGCACGCGCTGCGATGATCCGCCCAGCCGCGACGGCCGCCGGTCTGGCGCGATGACGGCGCTCTCCTCGCAGTCGCTGCCGGTCCTATTCGTCACCGGGCACGCCCCGCCCGACCGCGTCGGCGCGTTCGCGCGCTTGCACGAGCTGGAGAACGTCGAGTTCGCGCTGTTCGGCGGTCCGTCCAAGCACGGTGGCGAGGCGTTCGCGGGAGAGCGGGCGGGCGGGTTTCCCTTCCCCTACCGACAGGTCCGCCAGCACGAGCCGGCACGGCTCGCCGCGAGCGGGGGTTACCGCGCCGTCGTCTGCTCCAGCGCCGGGCGCGTCGCGCTCGGCGCGACCTGGGCGGGGGCGCGCCGTGCCGGGCTGCCGCTGATCCTGTGGACCTCGCTATGGGCGCATCCGCGCAGTCCCGTACACGCGCTCAGCTATCTGGCGCTGCGGCGCCTGTACCGCTCCGCAGACGCGGTCGTGACCTACGGCCCGCACGTCAGCGCCTACGTCGGCGCACGCGGCGCGCGCAACGTGCACATCGCCCCGCAGGCAGTCGACAACTCCTTCTGGAGCGCTCCCGATGTCGGCCCACCGCGCTGGCCGGCGTCAGCAGACGCAGGCCCCGAGACCGAGGCCGGCCAGCCAGGCTGGCCTAAGGAGGCGGCGACGAAGTTTCTGTTTGTAGGTCGTCCCGGGCGGGAAAAGGGAGAGGGGGTGCTGACCGAGGCCTGGCGCACAACAGGCCTTCTAGCCCCGCCCACCGCGCTCGTCCTCGTCGGCGTGGGATCCAATCCCCCTTGGGTCCCCGCCGGCGGCGCGGCGGGATCTATTGCTGGCGGGACCCTCCGCATTGGCCCGGTGTCGGCGCTGCAGTTGCGCAGCCTGTACGCCGCCTGCGACGTCCTCGTCGTGCCGTCGATCGCCACCCCGACGTTTCGCGAGCCGTGGGGGCTCGTGGTCAACGAGGGGATGAACCGTGGCCTACCGGTGATTGCAAGCGATGCCGTCGGGGCCGCCGCCGGCGGGTTGGTGCGCGATGGACGCAACGGGTTGGTGGTTCCGGCAGGCGATAGCGATGCGCTCGCCGGTGCGATCCGCCGTCTGGCCGCCGACCCGGCCCTGCGGACACGTCTGGGCGAGGCCGGCGCGCGGGATGTGCGTGCCTACACCTACGACGCCTGGGCCGCGGGCTTTTCCGGTGCACTCGCCAGCCTCGGCCTCTCCCGTCAACATCGATAGTCCGGGTCGGCGGCTACTGCGGATCCCGACCACGGTTCGCCTCCCCTCGGGCCTCGCCCGGGAGCATTGGTAGCGTTATCCCGCTCAATCATGAGAATCGTCCCCCCAACGCGCTTGCTCGCCCTGGCGGTCGCATTCCTCAGCATGGCGCTGTCGCTTGCCGCGATCGCCGCCCCTGCCCAGGCGGATGTCGGCGAAAAGATCATCCTTCGCTGCACTCACGGGGAATCGCTGAGCGGCTTCACCCAGAAGGACTATGAAAAGGCCCTGAAAGAGCTGGAAACGAGCCTCGAAGAGTACAGCGGCTGCGCCAGCCTGATCCATCAAGCCCAGCGAGCCGCGGCCGGCTCTCACGGAGGATCCGTCGGCGGCGGGGGAGCCGGCTCGACCGGCGCGGGCGCTACGACCGCCGCCGCCACCGCCACTCCGGCCGAGCGAAGCAATCTCAGCCGCGCCCCGAGCACCGGCGCGGCGCCGCTGCAGCTCGGCGGCCAGGTGGTTCACCCCGGCGTCGTGCATGTAGACATCGCCTCCGCCTTCAGCTCTCTGCCCACACCGCTGCTGGCGGTCCTCCTATTCCTCCTCGCGTGCGCGGTTGCGCTCGCGGGGGGAGTGCTCCGAAACCGTGTCCGCCACCACGACGACTGATCCCGCTCCGCCCGTGGAGCTCGCTCCCGCGCCCGGCGCACGGGCGGGCAGCCCGCGCCCGCGCGAACCATGGCGCCCTCCGCTCGAAGAGCGGGCGTCGATGTGGCTGCTCACGCTGCTGAGCGCAGCGATCTTCTGCTTCGTCACGTTCTTCGCCGGCGGCGGCCTGCCGCCCGTCCAGCAGGCGACGACGACGGAGATCATCCTCACGCTCGCCTGCGGCGCGATCATCGCCGCCGCCGTGATCCTCACGCCTCGGGCCCGACGCGTATACGGGTTGTGGCCGGTCGGACTGCTGCTCGCGTTCGCCGCGCTGAGCGCGCTGTCGGTCGTGTGGTCGGTGCAACCCGACGCCAGCTGGCAGAACGCCGGTCTGATGCTCGCCTACAGCGCCGTGTTCGGCGCCGCGGTCGTGCTCGCCCGCGCCGCGCCCGCGCGCTGGCCGGCCGTGATCGGGGGGGTGACGCTGGCGGCGGTCGTCGTCTGCGGTTACGCGCTGCTCACGAAGGTGTTCCCCTCGTGGCTCGACGCACATGACATCTACGCGCGCCTGCAGGCGCCATATGGCTACTGGAACGCGACCGGGCTGACCGCGGCGATGGGCGTGATCGGCTGCATCTGGCTGGGAGCCCGCCGGCGCGGGCACGCGCTGCTGAGCGCGCTTGCCTACCCGGCGATCGGCCTGCTGATCGTCACGCTGATGCTTGCCTACTCGCGCGGCGCGCTGGTCGCGCTGGTGGTAGGTCTGGCGCTGTGGTTCGCCGTCGTGCCGCTGCGCCTGCGCGGCGCCGCCGTGCTGCTCCTCGGCGCCGTCGCCGCCGGGCTCGTGGTCGCTTGGGACTTCTCACAGAGCGCCCTCAGCAGCGATAGCGTCGAACTCCACGCACGCGTGGTGGCCGGACGCCAGCTCGGCGCGTTGCTGCTCGCGATGCTGCTGCTGCTCGCAATCGCTGGGCTCACGATCGGCTTCTACACGGGCCGGCATGCACCTTCACGCGCGCTCCGTGACAACGCCGGGGCGGTCCTGCTGAGCATTCTTCTGCTCGCCGTCGTTGCCTTCGTGGGCGCGCTCGCCGTCAGCCACCGCGGGCTCACCGGCAGCATCTCCCACGGCTTCAACACGCTCACCAACACGCACGCACCGGTCCCCGCCGAGACGCCCGGCCGCCTGACCGCGATCGGCAGCGTGCGCGCGGTCTACTGGAACGAGGCGCTGAAGGTCTTCCAGGCCCACCCCGCGCTCGGCGCCGGCGCGCGCAGCTACGGAACCGCCAGCTTGCGCTACCGCACCGAGGACCTGGAAGCGAACGATGCCCATGGCTTCATCGTGCAGACGCTCGCCGACCTCGGCCTTGTGGGGCTGGCGATCGTGCTCGCGTTGCTGCTCATCTGGATGGCCGCCGCGGGGCGTGCGACGCATCCCTTCAACCGGCGCTGGACGAGCTGGCGCGAGCTGGGACGCGACGGCTGGCAGGGCATCGGCTGGCGCCCTTTAGAGGATCGCGCCGAGCTGGGCGAACAGCGCGCCTACAGCCCGGAGCGGATCGGGATGCTGAGCATGCTCTGCCTCGTGGTCGTGTTCGGCGTCCATTCCACCGTCGACTGGACCTGGTTCGTGCCCGGCGATGCCTGCGTCGCGCTCGTCTGCGCGGGATGGCTCGCCGGACGTGGCCCGCTCGTGGTGACCACACGTGTCGATCGCGCGACCGCTGGTCGGCGCTGGGTGACGGGCGGGGCGGGTGGGTCCTCATTCAACGAGATCGGACCGCTGCGCCTCGGGATCGCCGCGGCCGTCGTGATCGCGGCGCTGCTCGCCGCCTGGGCACAGTGGCAGCCCCAACGCTCGGCCGACGCCTCCCAGGAAGCCCTGGCGCTGAGCGCCACCGATCCCGGCGCGGCACGCACGGCCGCGGAGAACGCGGTCGACTACGACCCGGTCTCGGCGGAAGCGCTGTTCACACTCTCCACGATCCAGCAGCATGCCGGCCAGAGCGCGCTGGCGCGCGCGACGCTCGTGCGGGCGGTGCACCTGCAGCCGTCGAACCCGCAGACGTGGAAGGCGCTCGGCGAATACGACCTGCAGAACGGGAAACCCACCGCCGCGCTGAACGAGTTGCGCGCGACCGTCTACCTGAACCCCCTGGCGGTCGCACCGCTGTCGGAGATCCAGTACGACCCCGAACTGCTCGCGATCCAGAACGCCTACATCGAGGCGCTACGCGAGAGCATGGCGGCGACCACGGGCGCCCAGCACGTGACCGTCGTACGCTCACCGACCGCCGTCAAAGGCATCTTGCGCTCGCCTGGGGGCATCAAAAGCGTGACCGTCGTGCGCTCGCCAGCAGCTGCCGCCGCGCGCCGGGCAGCCCTCCGGCGCGCCGCACGGCGACGTCTTGAAAGCCGAAGTCTTCGAGCAACTCGCTGAGGCTGCGCGGGGTGTAGAAGCGCAGGTGGTCGGAGCGCGGGTCGAAGTGGGTCGCGAACGTGCGCGGCGCAAGCGCCCAGCCGAGCATCGGCAGGCGCCCGTGGTCGGGCGTGCTCAGCAGCAGCAGACCGCCGGAGCGCAGCACGCGGCGCAGCTCCGACAGCCAGCCGGCGGTGTCGGCGACGTGCTCGATCACCTCGCCCGCCCAGACCGCGTCGAAGCTCGCGTCCTTCAGCGGCCAGGCGCCCGCGGCGGGCACCTGTCGCAAGTCGAGCTCCGGGTGGCGCTCGCGCGCGCGGTGCAACGGCTCGGCGGCGACGTCGATCCCCACCACCTCCGCGCCCGCGCGGGCGAGCTCGGCGGCGAAGCGCCCCTCGCCACAGCCCACGTCGAGCACCCTCTCACCCGCGCCTACGTGGCCGAGGAGAAAGTCGCTGCGCCGCGCGAAGTCGACCGGCTCCAACCCCTCCGGAACCTCCTCCCAGAGAGCCTCGTGGTAGTCCTCGCTCGCGGGCATCTCTCAAGGCAAGACTAGACCGCGCCGGCCCGACGGGCGCAAAATGCGGTCTCGAGACGGGAGGAAGTGCAGCGCGGCTGTCATCTCTACACAAGCCTGCGCTAAAGGACTATCTTGCCTTGCGTGCATTCCCCGGGGGTCCTGTGAACAATCGCGTGGAGTCGAGGAGCCGCTCGTGAGGGTCGCCTTCGACAGCCGGGCTGCCGCCGATCCACGCGGGATAGGGCGCTACTCCCGTTATCTGCTCGACGCGCTGCACGACACGGTTCCCGCGCACGGAGAGATCGTCGAGACGCATCGCCCACGCCAGGCATACGACGTGTTTCACGCGCCCTGGATGCAGGGCGCAATGCTGCACAGCCCGTGCCCGATGGTCGTCACGATCCACGAGCTCGGCGCGCGTACCCGCCCCAGCGAGCGTCTGCGCGGGGGCGGTATCCACCTGCGCCTGCGCCATCTCGCAGTGCAGCGCGCGACCCATGTGATCGTTCCGAGCGAGGCCCTCGCCCAAGAAGCCATCGCCGAGCTCGGGTTCGAGCGTGAGCGTGTGGTCGTGATCCCGCAGGCGCCGGATCCTCTAGCGGACATCGCTCACCGGCCCTCGCCGGCTGCGCCTGCATGGACCTGGCAGGACGTCGGACGCGAAACATGGAGCGTCTACGAAAGCGCCCTCGCGCGACCGGAGCGCCCGTGCGTGGGCAGGCTCAGTAGGCGCCGCGCTGCAGGATCACTGCAGGAATTGTCTTCAGGATGATCGTCAGATCGAGTGCCAGCGACCAGCGCTCCAGGTAGATGAAGTCGAGGTGCACGAGGTCGTCGAAGTCGAGCTCCGAGCGGCCTGAGACCTGCCACAGGCCGGTGATCCCGGGGAGAACGAGGTAGCGCTTGCGGTGCCAGTCCTCGAGCATCTCGTAGTCGCGCTCGGGCAGCGGGCGCGGCCCGACGAGCGACATCTCCCCGCGCAGCACGTTCACCAGCTGCGGCAGCTCGTCCAGCGAATAGCGACGCAGAGTGCGCCCGACGCGCGTCATCCGCGGGTCGTCTTTGATCTTGAACAGCGCGCCGGAGGCCTCGTTGAGCTCTTCGAGGTCCGCCTGGCGCTGCTCGGCGTCGGTGTGCATCGTGCGGAACTTCAGGCAGGCGAACGGCCTCTGCCCGATCCCCCGGCGCGTCGAGCGAAACACGATCGGCCCGCGCGAGGACAGCTTCACGGCGAGCGCGATCGCCAGCAGCAGCGGGCTGAGCAGCACCAGCAGCAGCGTCGCCCCGACAACGTCGAAGGTGCGCTTGAGCGCAAAGTCAACACCCTCGAACACCGGCGAGCTCAGCTCGAACAGCGGCACCGACTGGCCGGGCACGAACTCGGCGCGGTGGATCAGGATCTCCATCGTCGACGGGGCCAGCCGCACGCGCACGCCGCGGCGGTGGCAATGGTCGACCAGCTCGACCGCCTCGAGTTGCGGGAAGTCCGGGTCGGCGATGATCACCTCGTCGATCCGTTCGCTGTCGAGCACGTCCTGGAGCTTCGCTAGGGAGCCCAGCGAACGCAGGCCGTTCGCGGGCAGCTCCGTCGGCGAAAGGAAGCCGACGACCTCGATCGGCGAGTGCTGCGCGTCGGAGAGTGCGTGGGCGACGTCGCGGATGTGCCTGCCCGTGCCCACCAGCACCGCGCGGCGGCGGTAGCCGGCGGCGCGCAGCAGCGCTCCCGTCAGCCACTCGTACGCGCCTCGTAGCGAGGACACGTACAGCAACGCGAAGCCCAGCGAGCCCCAGAAGATGTAGAAGCTCGAGAAGTGTTCCCCGCTCACGACGGCGAACAGCAGCGCGACGAACGCGACCTGGAACAGCGCCCCCACGATCCGCGACAGGCCGGGGCGCTGCGCGCGCTCGGCGTACAGGCCAGAGCGTGCGAACAGCAGCGCGGTTACGAGGTAGGCGAAGGCAAGGATCCGCCGGGTTTCTTCGAGCGCCTGGCTTGCGTCGACGTGGCCGAGCACCACCGCCTTGATCACGAGCGCCGTGAAGATCGCGAGCGATACCGCGACGAAGTCGAGCGCCAGCAGCGACAGCACGCGCGCCAGGCGCCTGGCGGTGGACATCCGCAACAGGAACGACAGCACCGGGGGGCGCTTGCTGCGCATGTCACGGTCGGCTGGCTCGCGGCGCGCCGTCGCCTCCGACAGTGTCGCCCTGGCAGCCTCGGCTGTGGCCAGCTCCGATCTAGAACCCGCGCGAGACCCCGTTGGCGCCGTCGGCGCCGGTGTGGAGCGCGGGCGCGGGGCCGGCGGAGCGGACGTTCCTGAAGAACGTGATCCCATCTCGCCTTTCACAACGCCTCAGACTCGCAGATGTAGCGGTCGGGGCCTCTGTCCATCGATCTCCTATTACCCGAAACGCCGCCGAGAATCGTCCCGCTCGGGCGATCCGCAAGCGCGGTTGCGGCGAGCCGGCTCAGACGATCAGCCGATCAGGACCTTCGCGCCGGAGGCGTCGATCGTGCGTTGCAGGCCCTCGCGCAGGGAGACCTCCGGAGACCAGCCCAGCAGGTCTTTGGCGAGCGTGATGTCGGGCTTGCGCTGTTTCGGATCGTCCTCCGGCAGCGCCTCGTAGACGAACTCCGAGCTCGACCCCGTCAGCTCCTTGATCGTCTCGCCCAGCTCCAGCAGCGTGAACTCGTCGGGGTTGCCGATGTTCACCGGGTTGTGGTGCCCTGACTCGGCCAGCGCGATCAGCCCGCGGATCAGGTCGCTCACGTAACAGAACGACCGTGTCTGGCTCCCATCGCCGAACACCGTCAGCGGCCGGTTCGCCAGCGCCTGGCGCAGGAACGTCGGGATCACGCGACCGTCGTGCGGGCGCATCCGATTGCCGTACGTGTTGAAGATCCGCACGATCGCCGTGTCGACACCCTGCTGGCGGTGGTAGGCCATCGTCAGCGCCTCGGCGTAACGCTTCGCCTCGTCATACACACCCCGCGGCCCGATCGGGTTGACGTGACCCCAGTAGGACTCCGTCTGCGGATGCACCTGCGGATCGCCATACACCTCGCTCGTGGAGGCGATCAAAAAGCGCGCGCGCTTGGCCTTCGCCAGCCCAAGCGTGTGATGCGTCCCGTAAGAGCCGACCTTCAACGTGTGTAGCGGCAGCCGCAGGTAGTCGATCGGCGACGCGGGCGAGGCGAGGTGGTAGATGAAGTCGATCGGCTCCTCGACGTAGTACGGCTCGATGATGTCCGTGCCCAGGTGCACGAACCGCTCCGGCTCGCGGATGTGCTCGATGTTCCTCAGCGAGCCCGTCTCCAGATTGTCGACGCAGATCACGCGATTCCCGCGCGCGAGCAGCTCGTCGCACAGGTGCGAGCCCAGGAACCCAGCGCCGCCGGTGACCAAGCAAGTGGACATTGCCGCAGGATACCCTGCGGACATGACTCAGATAGACGAGCACCTCACCGTCGCGCCGATCGTGGGGGCCGAGGACCCGCGCCGCTTCACCGACTCTGGGATCGAGGTCGCTGAGCTCTACACCGAGGCCGACCTGCCCGAGCAGCTCGAGCTCGGCGAGCCCGGCGACTTCCCGTACACGCGCGGCGTGCACCGCGAGATGTACCGCAAGCAGACCTGGACGATGCGCCAGTACGCGGGCTATGCCTCCGCGAAGGAGTCCAACGAGCGCTACCGCTACCTGCTCTCGAAGGGCTCGACCGGCCTCTCGATGGCGTTCGACCTACCGACGCAGCTCGGTCTCGATTCTGACAATCCACGCTGCCTCGGCGAGGTGGGCCGTACCGGCGTCGCGATCGACACGATCGACGACATGCGCACCGCCTTCGACGGGATTCCGCTGGATCAGGTCTCGACGTCGATGACGATCAACGCGCCCGCCGCATGCCTGCTGCTGCTGTACGAGCTCGTCGGCGAGGAGCAGGGCGTGCCCTCCGAGCAGCTGCGTGGCACGACCCAGAACGACGTGCTGAAGGAGTACATCGCGCGCGGCAACTACATCTACCCGCCCGCACCGACGATGCGCCTGACGACCGATCTGTTCCAGTACTGCCACGAGAACGTGCCCAAATGGAACACGATCTCGATCTCCGGCTACCACTTCCGCGAGAAGGGCTGCTCGGCCGTGCAAGAGGTCGCCTTCACGCTGTCCTCTGGGATCGCCTACGTGCAGGCCGCGATCGACGCGGGGCTGTCGGTCGACGAGTTCGCGCCGCGGCTGGCGTTCTTCTTCAACGGTCACAACAACGTCTTCCAAGAGGTCGCCAAGTTCCGCGCCGCGCGGCGGATGTGGGCGCAGATCATGAAAGAGCGCTTCGGTGCGACGAACCCGAAGGCGACGATGCTGCGCTTCCACACCCAGACCGGCGGCGTGACGTTGACGGCCCAGCAGCCCGAGAACAACATCGTGCGCGTGGCGTTGCAGGGCTTCGCCGCGGTCTGCGGCGGCACCCAGTCGCTGCACACCAACGGCTTCGACGAGGCGCTCGCGCTGCCGACCGAGCGCGCGGCGAAAATCGCGCTGCGCACCCAGCAGATCCTCGCGCACGAGTCCGGCGCCGCCGACACCGTCGATCCATTCGCCGGCTCCTACTTCGTCGAGTCGCTCACCGACGAGATCGAAGCGCGCGCGAACGAGCTGATCGGCAAGGTCGACGCGCTCGGCGGCTCTGTCAACGCGATCCAGTTCATCACCGGCGAGATCGACGAGTCCGCCTGGGGCTACCAGGAGCGCTACCGGATCGGCCAGGACATCGTCGTCGGCGTCAACAAGTACGAGGAAGAGGGCATCGAGGTCCCCGACCTGCTGCGCGTCGACCCCGAGTCCGAGCGCGAACAGCTCGACCGCCTGGCCAAGTTCAAGGCCGACCGCGACCAGGCGCTCGTAGCCCAGCGCCTGGAGGAGCTGCGCGCTGTCGCCGGCGGCGAGGAGAACCTGCTGCCATCGATCCGCCAGGCGCTGAAGGACCGCTGCTCGATCGGTGAGGTCTGCGGAGCGATGCAGGACGTCTTCGGCAAGTACGCGCCGACGTTCTAATAGGCTTCGCTCGTGCTCGTTGCCGTCCAGTTCTACGAAGTGGTGCTCGCGCTGCACATCCTTGCGGTCGTGATCGCTTTTGGCGCGACCTTCGCCTACCCGGTCCTGCTCGGAGTCGTCACGAAGGCCGACACGCGCGCGCTGCCCGCGCTCTACCGAGCGCTCCACTCGATCAGCCAGCGCGTGATCATGCCCGGGGTCGCGGCGATCCTCGTCTTCGGCATCTACCTCGCCTCGCACCTGCATCTCTGGAGCACGTTCTTCGTGCAGTGGGGTCTTGGTGTCGTGATCGTGATCGGCGCCGTCGAGGGCGCCTATCTCGGCCCGCGCGAGAAGCGTCTGATCGAGGTCGCCGACCACGACGTTGCGGCCGCGGGCGAGGGGCCGGTGAGCTTCGGCGCCGAGCACGACTCGCTCGTCCGGCAAGTCGGGGCGGTCGGCGCGTTGATGGACCTGCTGGTCGTCATCACGATCTACTTCATGGCGACACACACGGGCGCCTAGGCAGGCCCCGCCTCCCGTTCCAGCGATACCCTGAGAACTCTATGAGCGAGGGCTACAGAGTCGCCGTCGTCGGCGCCACCGGCCAGGTCGGCACGTTGATGTTGCGGCTGCTTGCCGAGCGCGGCTTTCCCGCGAGCGAGATCGTGCCGTTCGCCTCCGCGCGTTCGGTCGGGCGCGAGCTCGACGGCGGCTTGATCGTGCGGGGTCTCGACGAGGAGTCGATCCAGGGCTTCGACCTCGCGCTGTTCTCCGCCGGCGGCTCGACCTCGGGCCAGTGGGCACCGCGCTTCGCCGACGCGGGCGCCGTGGTCGTCGACAACTCCTCGCGCTGGCGCATGCAGGATGACGTCCCGCTCGTCGTCAGCGAGGTCAACCCCGACGCGCTCGCCTCCCACCACGGGATCGTGGCGAACCCGAACTGCTCGACGATGCAGCTCGTCGTGGCACTGAAGCCGCTGCACGATGCGGCCGGGATCGAGCGCCTGGTGATCTCCACCTACCAGGCCGTCTCCGGGACCGGTAAGGCCGCCGTCGACGAGCTGCTCGAGCAGTCCCACGCGCTGCTCCACGAGCGCCCGATCGCTCCGCCACGGTCATACGCCCACCAGATCGCCTTCAACGCGCTGCCCCACGCGGGCTCGTTCACGGCGGGCGACGATCACACCGACGAGGAGCGCAAGCTGATCAACGAGACGCGCAAGATCCTCGCCGACCCCGAGATCCGCGTCTCCGCGACCTGCGTGCGCGTGCCGGTGCTCAACGGCCACTCCGAGGCGGTCAACGTGCAGACGCGCGAGCCCCTCTCCCCCGAGCGCGCGCGCGAGCTGTTGGCCGCCGCGCCGGGCGTGACCGTGCTCGACGACCCCGCCGCCGCGCTCTATCCGCTCGCGATCGACGCCTCCGGCCAGGACGACGTGTTCGTCGGGCGCATCCGCCGCGACCCCGGCCACGAGCGCGCGCTCGACCTGTGGATCGCCGCCGACAACCTCCGCAAGGGGGCCGCACTGAACGCCGTCCAACTCGCGGAACTACTGCACGAGTGTCGGCTGATTCGAGCGCGCGAGGCCAGCTCGGCCGCATAGGAGGAGTAGCGCGAGATCGCGCGAAATGGTCCTCCGATGATCTCCTCGGAGGTGCAGCGCACTTTGGTCAAGTCCCCGCCCGAGCTGTGGGCGGAGCTCAGCGACCCGGCTTCCCTGGCCCGCCATCTCGGCGAGCTTGGCGAGATCCGCATCACCCGCACCGAGCCGGAGAGGACCGTGGAATGGGAGGCCGCGGACACCACCGGCAAGGTGCTGCTCAAGCAGTCGGGTTGGGGCACGAAAGTCACGCTCACCGCCGCCCGCGAAGTTGCCGTGCCCGAGCCGATCACAGAGCCCGAGCCGGAGCCCGCGATCGAGGTGGAGCCGGAACCGGAGCCGGTGGCGGTCGGGGAGCCGGAGCCCGCAGGCGTCACCGCGGAGCCCGAGGCCATCGTCGCGGAATTGCCGCCCGAGCCGCAGCCGCGCCGTGGATTTTTCCGACGCCTCTTCGGCCGCCGCAAAGAGCAGGCGTCACCACAGCCCTGCGATGAGCCGGAGACGGCGCTCGAATCAGAGTCGCCGACGGCGATCGAGATCACCGAGCTGGGGCCCACCCCAGAAGATCTGCCTCCGCCGCCGGAGGAGCTCCCGGAGGACCTCCCCGACATCGCCGCGGAACTGAAGGCAGCCGAAGAGGCCGCTACCGCGGAAGTTACCGCCGTGCTCACCGCCGTGCTCGACCGCCTCGGCGCGGCGCACCACCGGCCGTTCTCGCGGTCCTGAACCGCCCCCGAGAACCACCCCGCCGCCACCGCGCGGATAAGATCCCGCGCCGGATGGCCTCGAACGCACACGACCGGCAGAACGACGCCGCGCTGCTAGCCGCTTCGCGCAGCGGGCACCGCAAACCGCCGCGCCAAAAGGCGCCGGAGACCTACGAGGAGAAGCTCGCCCAGCTACAAGAGCTGCGCGAGGCCGCGATCCATTCATCGCCGGAGGCCGAGGAGAAGCAGCACGCGCGCGGCAAGTACACGGCGCGCGAGCGGGTTGAAAAGCTGCTCGACGAGGGCTCCTTCCAGGAGCTCGACACGTTCGTCAGGCACCGCACGTACGACTTCGACATGCAGAAGAACCGGCCTTGGGGTGATGCCGTAGTCACCGGGCACGGCACGATCGACGGACGCACGGTCTGCGTGTTCAGCCAGGACTTCACCGTGTTCGGGGGCTCCCTGGGCGAGGTAATGGGCGAGAAGATGTGCAAGATCATGGACCTGGCCGCGAAGATCGGCTGTCCGGTGATCGGCATCAACGACTCCGGCGGAGCGCGGATTCAGGAGGGCGTCGTCTCGCTCGGCTCCTACGGCGACGTGTTCCTGCGCAACGTGCGCAGCTCAGGTGTGATCCCGCAGATCAGCCTCGTGATGGGCCCATGCGCCGGTGGCGCGGTCTACTCGCCGGCGATCACCGACTTCATCTTCATGGTCAAGGAGACCTCGCACATGTTCATCACCGGCCCCGATGTGATCAAGACGGTGACCGGCGAGGAAGTCGGCTTCGAGGAGCTCGGCGGGGCGATGTCGCACAACACGAAGTCGGGCGTCGCGCAGTTCGCCTCCGAGGACGAGGACGCCTGTTTGGAGGACTGCCGCTACCTGCTCAGCTTCCTGCCACAGAACAACCTGCAGAGCACCCCCCGCGTGCAGCCCTCGGACGACCCTCAGCGGATGGACCCCGCGCTCGACACGGTCGTCCCCGACAACCCCAACAAGCCCTACGACATGCGCGAGGTCGTCAAACGGATCGTCGACGACGAGGAGTTCTTCGAGGTGCACGAGCACTACGCGAAGAACATCATCTGCGGCTTCTCGCGGCTGGACGGCTACACGGTGGGAATCGTGGGCAACCAACCGGCGCAACTCGCCGGCGTGCTGGACATCGCTGCCTCCGAGAAGGCAGCGCGCTTCGTGCGCACGTGCGACGCCTTCAACATTCCTTTGCTCACGTTCTGCGACGTCCCCGGCTTCCTCCCGGGCACCGCCCAGGAGTGGGGCGGGATCATCCGCCACGGCGCGAAGCTGCTGTACGCGTTCGCCGAGGCGACGGTGCCGAAGGTCACGATCATCACGCGCAAGGCCTACGGCGGCGCCTACGACGTGATGTCCTCCAAGCACCTCGGCGCGGACTTCAACTTCGCCTGGCCGACGGCCGAGGTCGCGGTGATGGGCCCGGAGGGCGCCGTCAACATCATCTACCGGCGTGACCTCGCGCAGAGCCCGACGCCGGACGAGCGCCGCCAGAAGCTGATGGACGACTATAAGGCGCGCTTTGCCAACCCCTACACCGCCGCCGAGCGCGGGTATATCGACGACGTGCTGATCCCCCACGAGACACGCCCGCGGCTGATCGCCGCTCTGGAGACGCTGCGCTCAAAGCGCGAGCCGGGGCCGAAACGCAAGCACGGCAACATCCCCCTGTGAGGATTTCCACGATTCCCCCCACACGGATCTCTCCGAGCCCAGCCTCACCTACACAGGCAGCGGCGATCGCGGCGGCGATCGAGCAGTTCGTGCGCACGACGGCGCCGCCGGCGAGCTCTGACGACGAGCGCCCCGACCCCTGGATTCGCGCGGCTATCCTCGAAGGGGTCACGCGCGATCCAGAGCTCACGTTTCCGGCGTCTGGATAAATACCCGAAAGCCGCTAGGCTTTAGGGCAATCTTTAGATAGTCCAGCTCCCGCCGTACAACTCGCCCAGGACCACGGACCAGGAACCCGCAGGAGGTCGCACAGATGGAGTCAGCTTCAGCCCCCGCCCAGGACTCAGCAGCCGCCCCGCGCGGCACGCTCGCGGACCCCGAGATCCTGCAGAACGTGCCCGGACACGTGATCCCGATCATCGAGCGGGAGTTCGACGACTTCAAGACCGAGGCCACCAAATTCCTCGCCGGCGACATACCCGAGGACGAGTTCATCAAGTTCCGCCTGAAGCAGGGCGTCTACGGGCAGCGTCAGCCCGACGTGAACATGGTCCGCGTGAAGCTGCCGTTCGGCGGGGTCACGCCGGAGCAGATGGAGTCCTTCGCGGACGTCGTCGAAAAGTACGCACCCCTGAACAAGGGCCATATCACGACCCGCCAGAACGTCCAGATCCACCACATCCCACTGGCGCAAATGGAGCCGGCGATCCGCGAGCTCAGCGAGTCGGGCCTGTCCAGCCGCGAGGGCTGCGGCAATACCGTCAGGAACGTGACCGGCGACCCGTGGGCGGGCGTGGCGAAGGACGAGCTGTTCGACATGACGCCGTACGCGGGCGCGTACGTGCGCTACTTCGTGCGCCACCCGACGACGCAGGCGATGCCGCGCAAGATCAAGACGGCGTTCGACGGCTCACCGCGAGATCGCGCGATCTCAGGCATCCACGACATCGCCTTCCGCGCGCGCACGAAGGAGATCGAGGGACGAGGCACGGTGCGCGGCGCCGAGATGCTCGTCGGCGGCGGCACCTCGATCATGCCGCGCGTGGCGCCCGCGCTGTACGAGTTCGTCGAGCTCGATAACGGCGAGTACCTGAAGCTCGCCGAGGCGGTCTTCCGGATCTTCGACCGTCAGGATTGGCTGCGCCAGAACAGAGCGCGCGCGCGGATCAAGGTGTTCGTCGACAAGTTCGGGATCGACGAGCTGCGCAACCAGGTCGAGGAGGAGCTAAAGGGCGACTGGGTCGCCGAACGCGACTTCTCGATCGAGGACAGGCTGTTTCTCGACGACGAGCGCGAGGGCGCGCCCGCGCCGCGGGAGCAGTACGGCAGCCCGAACGGCGACCTGAGCGAGTTCGAACGCTTCCGCCGGTCAAACGTGCGCGAGCAGAAGCAGGAGGGCTACGTCACGGTCGAGGCGAAAGTCCTGCGCGGCGACCTCACGCCGGAGCAGTTCCGCGGCCTGGCGGCGGCGATGCGCTCCTACGCCGGCGGCTACGCGCGCACGACCGTCCAGCAGAACTTCGTGCTGCGCTGGGTGCGCGAGGAGAGCGTCTACGACCTCTGGCGCGCACTCTCGGAGCTCGGCCTCGGCGAGCCCGGCTCACGCGAGATCACCGATGTGGTCTCCTGCCCCGGGACGGACTCGTGCAAGCTCGGGATCACGAGCTCGATGGGACTGAACCAGGCGGTGCAGGAGCGGATCGTGGCGATGGACATCACCGACGAGATCACACGGAAGCTGAACGTGAAGATCTCGGGCTGCCCGAACGGCTGCGGCCAGCACCACGTCGCCTCGATCGGCTTCACCGGCGCGTCGATCAAAGTCGGCGAGCACACGATCCCCGCCTACATCCCCCACGTCGGCGGCGTGTTCGAAGGCGGCGAGGTCAAGTTCGGCACGCGCCTGAAGCTGCGCCTGCCCTCCAAGCGCGTCCCCGATGCGGTCGAGCGCTGGATCGGCCACTACGAGGCGAACAGGATCGACGGCGAGGAGTGGAACGACTTCGCCGAGCGCGTCGGCACGGCCGAGCTCGAGGCGCTCGTCAAGGACCTGTCGATGCCCGTCGACTTCGGGCTGGAGACGATGAGCGAGTTCATCGACTGGAACCGCAACGTTCCCTTCGAAGTGATTCGCGGCGAGGGCGAGTGTGCGGTATAGGTCTAGGCCTCAAGGACTGAAGCAAACGAGACGAACAGAACAAGACACGAGCAAGAGACGATGAGCCCACGAGACACCCCTACAGCTGAGATCACCCCCGCGCGCGACTCCGCGCTCAGCCCGATCGATCCCGCGCTGAGCCTGACCCACACGCTGCGCGAGGCGGCGCGCCACGGCGAGCGCGCGGTGCTGCTGTGCTCCTTCCAGAAGGAGGAGTCGGTGCTGATCGACGAGCTGCTGCGGCTGGGAGAGGAAATGAATCCAGTCCACGGGGACGAGAACCCCACCCACCCGGTGAGGATCGTGACGATCGACACCGGCGTCCTCTTCCCCGAGACGCTGCAGACCTGGCGGGAGTTCGAGGAGCGCTTCGGCGTGAAGATCGAGGTGCAGGACGCGAGCAGCGGCGGCGAGCCGTGGAGCGGTCCGGAACACTGCTGCTCGGTCGCGAAGGTGGCGGCCCTGGAAGACTCGCTCGCCGGCGCCGAGGGCTGGATCACCGGCATCCGCCGCGAGCAGGGGCCGACGCGCGCGCAGACGGAGCTGATCGAGCGCGACGAGGGCCGCGGCCTGTGGAAGTACAACCCGCTCGCCCACTGGACCGACAAGGACTTGTGGCGGCGGATCAACGAGCGCGACCTGCCCTACAACCCGCTGCACGACCAGGGCTACGAGTCGATCGGCTGCGCGCCGTGCACACAGCCCGGCTCCGGGCGCGAGGGCCGCTGGGCGGGAACCGAGAAGACCGAGTGTGGCCTGCACGTCATAGAGCCCGCCGTCAGCTAGCCCGATGAGCGGCACATACGTTCGATGCGGCAGGATTTGAGGTGAGCGTGACCGCCCGTCCACAGCTCAGCCATCTGCGCGCACTGGAGTCGGAGGCGATCCACGTGATGCGTGAGGTCGCCGCCGAACTGGAGAAACCGGTGCTGCTGTTCAGCGGCGGGAAGGACTCGATCGTGCTGCTGAGGCTGGCCGAGAAGGCGTTCCGCCCGGCGCCGTTTCCGTTTCCCTTGATGCACGTCGACACAGAGCACAACTTCCCCGAGGTGATCGAGTTTCGCGACCGCCGCGTTGCCGAACTGGGTGAGCGGCTGATCGTGGCGAGCGTGCAGGACTCGATCGACAGCGGCCGCGCGGTCGAGGAGACGGGACCGCGCGCCTCGCGCAACCGGTTGCAGACGGTGACGCTGCTCGACGCGCTCGCCGAGCACGACTTCGACGCGGCCTTCGGCGGTGCGCGCCGCGACGAGGAGCGCGCGCGGGCGAAGGAGCGGATGTTCTCCTTCCGCGACGACTTCGGGCAGTGGGACCCGAAGAACCAGCGCCCGGAGCTGTGGAACCTCTACAACGGCCGGATCAAGCAGGGCGAGAACGTGCGCGTGTTCCCCCTGTCGAACTGGACGGAGCTCGACGTCTGGGAGTACATCGACCAGGAGGGCCTCGAGGTGCCGTCGATCTACTTCGCGCACGAGCGCGAGGTGTTCGGGCGCGACGGGATGCTGTACGCGTGGCGCGAGGGCGCGGAACTGATCGAGGGCGAGCAGGTGACGCGCGAGACCGTCCGCTACCGCACGGTCGGCGACATGACCTGCACGGGCGGGGTGCGCTCGCAGGCGGCGACGCTCGAGGAAGTCGTCAGCGAGATCGCCGCGACGCGGATCACCGAGCGCGGCGAGACGCGTGCCGACGACCGGGTGACGGAGGCGGCGATGGAGGATCGTAAGAAGGCCGGGTATTTCTAATGACGCTCGATCTGCTGCGCTTCATGACCGCGGGATCCGTCGACGACGGCAAGAGCACGCTGATCGGCAGGCTGCTGTACGACACCAAGCAGGTGTTCGAGGACCAGCTCGAACACGTGGAAGCGGCGAGCGAGCGCCGTGGCGGCGAGGGCTCGCTCGACCTCGCGCTGCTGACCGACGGGCTGCGGGCCGAGCGCGAGCAGGGGATCACGATCGACGTCGCGTATCGATATTTCGCGACGCCGAAGCGACGTTTCATCATCGCCGACTGCCCCGGGCACAGGCAGTACACGCGCAACATGGTCACGGGCGCCTCTTCCGCCGATGTCGCGGTGATCCTGCTCGACGCGCGCAAAGGGGTGCTGGAGCAGTCAAAGCGCCACGCGTTCATCAGCGCGCTGCTCGGTATCCCAAAGCTCGTCGTCGCGGTCAACAAGATGGACCTCGTCGATTACTCCCAGGAGCGCTTCGAAGAGGTCGTGGCGGAGTTCGAGGGCTTTGCACCCAACCTGCGCGAAGGCGGGCGAAGGGCGGGCGATCAGTACGAGATCATCTACATGCCGATCTCCGCGCTCAACGGGGACAACGTGGTCGAGCGCTCGCAGGCGATGACCTGGTTTGACGATCCCGCCCATCCCTCCACGCTGCTGGAGTTGCTGGAGCAGGTCGAGGTCGCCTACGACCACCCTTACGATCGCCCGGCGCGGTTCCCCGTGCAGTGGGTGATCCGCCCCACCGCGACCGTGGCGGTGAACGGCAGCAGCGCCGCGGCGAACGGCGGCACGACGAGCGTGGGCGACTACCGCGGCTACGCCGGCCAGCTCGCGAGCGGCGCGCTGCGCAAGGGCGACGAGGTGACGGTGCTGCCGAGCGGCCGTACGACAAGGATCGCCGCGATCGACACGTTCGACGGCGAGCTCGAGGAGGCGATGGCGCCGATGTCGCTGACGCTGCGCCTCGAGGACGAGCTCGACGTCTCTCGTGGCGAGACGATCTGTCGCCCCGATCAGGCGCCGACGGTCGCGCGCGAGCTGGAGGCGGACGTCTGTTGGATGGCAGAGCGCCCGCTGCGCCCCGGCGGCCGCTATGTAATCAAGCAGACCACGCGCAACGCGACGGCGGTCGTGGACGCGATCGCGGACCACGTCGACGTCGACACGCTCGAGCGCGGCGCCCCACCCGCGGAGCTGGGCCTGAACGACATCGGCCGCGTGCATCTGCGCACAAGCGCCCCGCTCGTGTTCGACCCCTACGCGAGCAACCGCAGGACGGGCAGCTTCATCCTGATCGACGAGGCCTCGAACGAGACCGTCGGCGCGGGGATGATCGCCGCGCCAGCCTGATCGGGCCTGCGCCGAGCCCCACATAGGACGCCTCCGAGCGCCGCCCCATTAACTAAGCTACCCGGCCGGATGTTCGCCAAGGTACTGATCGCCAACCGCGGGGAGATCGCCGTCCGCATCGCGCGCGCGCTGCAGGAGCTCGGCGTCGCCTCGGTCGCGGTCTACTCCGAGCTCGACCGCGACGCGCTGCACGCCAAACGCGCCGATGAGGCATACAACCTCGGCGAGGGCCCAGCCGCGGATAACTACCTGAGCATCGAGAAGATCCTCGACGTCGCCAAGCGCTCAGGCGCCGAGGCGATCCACCCGGGCTACGGCTTCCTCGCCGAGAACGCCCCGTTCGCGCAGGCCTGCGAGGACGCCGGAATCGTCTTCATCGGGCCACCCGCCAGCGCGATCGAGGCGATGGGCTCAAAGACGAAGGCCCGCGAGCTGATGCAGGCCGCGGGGGTGCCGATCGTGCCGGGCACGACCGAGGCCGTGGCGACGGTCGCCGACGCGCTGCGGATCGCCAAGGACGAGATCGGCTTCCCAGTCGCCGTCAAGGCGGCGGGCGGCGGCGGCGGCAAGGGCTTCCGCGTGGCACTGACCGAGGACGAGCTCGAGGGTGCGTTCGAGGGCTCGAGCCGCGAAGGCGAGAAGTTCTTCTCCGACGGGACTGTCTACCTGGAGCGCTACCTGCATGACCCGCGCCACGTCGAGGTCCAGGTGCTTGCGGACCGCCACGGCAACGTGATCCACCTGGGCGAGCGCGACTGTTCGATCCAGCGCCGCCATCAGAAGGTAATCGAGGAGTCCCCCGCTCCCGAGTGGGTAGTTGATCCCGAGATGCGCGCGCGGATCGGGGAGATCGGCGTGAACGCGGCGAAGGCGGTCGACTACGTCGGTGCCGGCACGATCGAGGGCCTCTTCTCCGCGCGTGAGGGTCAGGAGCCCGATTATTTCTTCTTGGAGATGAACACACGCGTGCAGGTCGAGCACTGCGTAACCGAGATGACGACCGGGATCGACATCGTCAAGGAGGGCATCAAAGCAGCCGCGGGTGAGGAGCTGTCCTACGCGCAGGAGGACATCGAGCTGCGCGGGCACGCGATCGAGTGCCGGATCAACGCCGAGGACGCCTCGAAGAATTTCGCCCCGGCGCCGGGGAAAATCGGTGCCTACAGAGAGCCGAGTGGCCCGGGCGTACGCGTCGACTCGGGGGTCGGCGCGGGCGGCGAAGTCTCGCCGATGTACGACCCGATGGTGGCGAAGCTGATCGTGTGGGACTCAGACCGCGAGCAGGCGACCAGACGGATGCTACGCGCACTGGGCGAATACGAGATCGAAGGCCTGAAGACGTTGATCCCCTTCCACCAGGCGCTGCTGGCAACCGAGCAATGGGCGAAGGGCGAGACGTGCAGAGACCTGTTGGAGGACAAGGCGTGGCTGAAGACGCTCGCGTTCCCCGCGCCCGCCACGCCGGCCGCCGACGGTGAGGTGCAGGAGACGGTCGAGCAGTCCTATGCGGTCGAGGTCTCGGGGCAGCGCTTCGACGTTCGCGTCGTCGGTCCGCCGTTTGCGGGCGGTGGCGGCGGCGCCGGGGCGGCGAGCGGCTCGACGGCAGGCGGGCGGGCGGCGCCGAAGCGCAAGCAGCGTGAGAGCTCGAGCGGCGGGGGGCCGGACACGCTGCCATCGCCGCTGCAGGGGAACATGTGGAAGGTGCTCGTCAAACAGGGCGACACTGTCACCGAGGGTCAACTCCTGTGCATCATCGAGGCGATGAAGATGGAGAACGAGATCACCGCGCACAAGGCGGGCACGATCACTGAGCTGCCGATCGAGGAGGGCGCCCCGATCGCCGCCGGCGCCCCGATCGCGACGATCAAGTCGCCTGAGTAAGCGCGGCGACGTTCTCCTCCAGAACCGCGAGCGCACGCACGGAGTCCAGCACCGGGCCGTGACCGGGTACGACGTGCGCGGCTGAGGCCACGAGCGGTCGCAGGCGTGCGAGTGTCTCCAGATAGGCCTCGACCGAGCCATCCTCGCCGACGTCCGGGGGCTCGGCCGTCGAGAGGTAGTCGCCGGCGACGAGCACGCGCGCCCAGGGAATCCAGATCGCCATCCCGTCCACGGTGTGGCCGTCGGCGGGGTGCAGCTCCAGCTCGTGATCGCCGATCCCGCAGCGCCCGGGCACGGGAAGCGCCTGGACCGAGCCGAGCGCGAGCGGACGGGGACGTTCGATCAACAGGTCCCGGTCGAACTCACGCAGATCGCGCTGGACTTCGCCTGGCGATGCCCGCAGACGCTCGGCGGTGCTCTCGGCGCAGCCGAGCGCGACACCGGGAAAGGCGAGCCGCCCGAGCAGGTGGTCCCAGTCGCCGTGCGTGGCCAGGAGCCCGCTGGGCTCGGGAAAATGGGCCTGCGCGAGCAGCGCCGGCAGCGTTTCGAGCTCGTCGGGCAGCACGGGCGAGTCGATCACGAAGGTCTCTCCCTCGTCCTCGACTGGCCCGCGGACGATCACGCAATTGACCTGCAGAACCGCGCTGGTAGCGACGAGCACATCGGCGTGCAGGGCTACGGCCCGCACGGATCAGGTGATGCCGAGCAGCTTGGCGGCCTCTTTGAGGTTATGCACTTCGGCCGTCGGCTTTTTCTGGGAGGAGTCGAGCGTCTCCTTGTTGCGGTTGACCCAGATCACGGGCACCCGCTGTTTGACGCAGGGCGCGACATCGTGGTAGTGGCTCGCGGCGACGTGCACCCAGCCGCGCTTACCGCCCATGCGCCGCGCGCACTCGGTGAAGTGGGCCAGTTCGGGCTTGTAGGAGCGCACCTGCTGGGCCGTGACGACGAGGTCGAAGTCGGTCGGGATGTGGCGGCGGGTCTGGCCGAGCAGCTTGTCGTCGATGTTCGAGAGCAGGCCCAGTTTGTACTTCTTCGCGAGCTTCGTCAGCTGGATATTCGACTCCTTGAAGGGCTTCCAGCGCTGTACCGAGTCGGGCAGGAAACCGGAACGCGAGGGCTCGAGCTTCCACTCCATCCGTTTGGCGACCTCGATCGCGGTGCGCCGCAGCACCTCCGCGTAGAGCTCGTAGGAGCCGCCCTCGATCTCGCGCGAGACCTCGTGGAACAGTGGGATCAGGACGGCGCGGTCGATCTCGAAGCCGTCGCGCTCGGCCTCTTTGGAGAAGGCCTCGTAGATCCCGGTCTCCCAGTCGATCAGGGTGCCATAGACGTCGAAGGTGACGAAGGTGACGTTCTTTGGAATCGGCATCGGGCGCGCATTATGCCCTGCCAGGGGCCGGCGGCGCGGTGCGGTGCCCATCGCCGGGCCGTGCTGCACGCGATCGCCCGTCTTACGTTAGAGTCCCGCGCCGCTCATGGACCTCTTGGAGTATCAAGGCAAGCAGCTATTCGCCCGCCACGGCCTGCGGGTGTCCGACGGCCAGGCCGTCACGACCGTCGAGGATGCCGTGACCGCGGCGAACGAGGTCGGCTATCCGGTCGTCGTGAAGGCCCAGGTGCTGATCGGCGGCCGCGGCAAGGCCGGCGGCGTGAAGCTCGCCGCGGACGAGGCCGAGGCGAGAGAGCACGCGACGAACATCCTCGGCATGGACATCCAGGGGCACACGGTCAGGACGCTCTGGATCGAGCACGCGTCAGACATCGCCACCGAGTACTACGCCTCGGTGCTGCTCGACCGCTCCGCCAAGCAGCCGCTAGTGATGTTCAGCGTCGAGGGCGGCGTGGACATCGAAGAGGTCGCCGAGCAGACCCCGGAGAAGCTGATTCGCCACCATGTCGACGCACTGCGCGGCCTCTCCCGCGAGGAGGCGGTGCAGATCGCCACCGACGGCAAGGCCGATGGGGACGTGGTCGAGGGCGTGGCCGACGCGCTGGTGGCGCTGTACGAGGTGTGGCTGGACGAGGACGCGTCGCTGGCGGAGATCAACCCGCTGATCGTGACGCCCGAGCGCGAGGTCAAGGCGCTCGACTCGAAGGTCTCGCTCGACGACAACGCCCTGTACCGCCACCCCGAGAACCAGGAGCTGGCCGACAAAGAGAACGAAGACCCGATCGAGCGCCGCGCGAAGGAACAGGGCGTGCAGTACGTGAAGCTCGACGGCGACATCGGGATCCTCGGCAACGGTGCCGGCCTGGTGATGAGCACGCTCGACGTCGTCGCGCAGGCGGGCGGCAAGCCGGCGAACTTCCTCGACGCCGGCGGCGGCTCGGATGCCGCGAAGATCAAGCAGGCGGTCGAGCTGATCCTCGCCAACGACGCCGTGAAGGCCGTGCTGTTCAACATCTTCGGCGGGATCACCCGCTGCGACGAGGTCGCGAAAGGCCTGATCGCGGCGTTCGACGACATCAAACCAACGGTCCCGTTCGTCGTCAGGCTGGACGGCACGAACGACGTCGCCGGCCGCGAGCTGTTGCAGGAGGCCGCGCTGCCGAATGTGCACGCCGCCAGGACGATGAACGAGGCCGCCGAGAAGGTCGTCGCCCTGGCAAAGGAACAGAGCTGATGTCGGTCCTCGTGGACAAGGACACGCGCCTGGCCGTCGCCGGAATCACCGGCCGCGAGGGCTCATTCCACACGCTGAACAACAAGCGCTACGGCACGAACGTCGTGGGCGGCGTCACCCCTGGCAAGGGCGGGCAGGACGTCGAGGGCATTCCCGTCTTCAACTCGTGGGCGGAGGCCGCCGAGAGCGCCCAGCCGAACACCGCGATGATCTTCGTGCCGCCGCGATTCGCCGCCGATTCGATCCTCGAGGCCGCCGCAGCCGGCGTCGAGCTCGTGATCGCGATCACCGAGGGCATCCCCGCACACGACGAGCTGCGCGTCTACAACACGCTCAAGCGCGACCATCCGGGCACGCGGCTGATCGGCCCGAACTGCCCGGGGATTCTCTCCCCCGGCAAGGCGAACGTGGGCATCATCCCGGCGAGTTTCTTCAAGGAGGGGAACGTCGGCGTCGTCTCGCGCTCGGGCACGCTGACCTACCAGATCGGCAACGAGATCGCCCAGGCCGGCTTCGGCTGCAGCTCGATCGTCGGGATCGGCGGCGATCCGGTGCCGGGGAGCTCGTTCGTGGATGTGATCGAGCTGTTCGAGGCCGACGAGCAGACCGAGCTGATCGTGCTCTCCGGCGAGATCGGCGGCTCGGCCGAGGAGGAGGCTGCAGACTACATCGCCGAGCACGTGAAAAAGCCCGTCGTGGCCTACATCGCCGGGTTCACCGCCCCGGCCGGCAAGCAGATGGGCCACGCCGGAGCGATCGTCTCGGGCTCCGCCGGCACCGCCGCCGCGAAGGCGCAGGCGCTGGAGGCGAGGGGCGTGCGTGTCGGTCGCACTCCCACCGAGGTAGCGGAGATCGCAGTCACGCAGCTACGCTAGAGCGGTGGATCAGGAGGTCTCGAAGACGCTGGGCGAGCTGGAGCGCAAGCTGCAGGAGCTGGAGCGCACCCTGACCTCGATCGACCGCGACGCCCAGAACACCGTCCCCGGAACTACCCCGCCGCAGCCTCCCGGCCCCACCCGTTTGATCGACGAAGCGGTCGTGCCGGCCGCGCCTGTGGAGCAAGCGCCGCCGCCCGCCCAGCAGGCGTCGCAACCGCCGATCCGGCAAGCCCAGCGTCCCGTCGTGGCCCCTACGAGCCCGCCGCAGCCAAGGACGCCGAGCGCCGATCAGCTGCTGCGCTTCCGCGATCGGCTCGAGCGAACGGCGAGCGAGTTGACCCGGGAATATGACGAGCTGCTCGGGCGCCTAGACTTACCCGCCGTGGCAAGCAAACCCGTCGGCCCAACGATCTCATTCGCGCGCGGCGCGCCCTCGCTCGACATCGTCGACGTGCAGGGCCTGAGCGACGCGGCCGTGCGCGCGTTCGAGAGCGACCCGGCCGGTACGACCGCGTATGGCACCTCGGTCGGCTATCCGCGGCTGCGAGCATGGATCGCCGACCGCCACCAGGTCGAGCCCGAGCGCGTGCTCGTGACGAACGGCTCGATGCAGGCCGACGCGTTCCTGTTTGAGCAGCTCGTGGGCGCGGGCGACGAGGTGATCGTGGAGCGTCCGACGTACGACCGCACGCTGCTCTCGCTGAAAGAGCGCGGCGCGAAGATCCACGCCGTCGAGCTCGAGCCGGACGGGATCGACACGGCTGCGCTCACCGGTCTGCTGGAGGGCGCGCAGGTCGTGCGCCCGCAACTGGCCCACATCATCCCCAACTTCCAGAACCCCGCCGGCTACACGCTCTCGCCGGCCAAGCGCCAGGTGCTGCTCGCGCTCGCCGCCGAGCACAACTTCTGGGTATTCGAGGACGACCCGTACGTCGACCTGCGCTTCAGCGGGGAGACGCTGCCGACGATGCTCTCGATGGACCCGAAGCACGTGGTCTACGCCTCGTCGTTCTCGAAGACCGTCTGTCCGGGGATCCGCGTCGGCTACCTGGTGGGCCCGGCCGAGCTGATCTCCGCGATCGCGAAGCTCGCGACGAACACTTACATCTCACCGAGCATGGTCGCGCAGTCGATCGTCTACGAGTTCTGCGCCTCGGGCGCGATCGACAGCTCAATCGAGACGGTCAAGGCCGCGCTCGCCGAGCGCGCTTCGACGCTCGGGCGGGCGCTCGCACGCGAGCTGCCGGAGGCCGAGTTCGTGGCGCCGGAAGGTGGCTACTTCATGTGGGTGACGCTACCGCCGGGCACCGACGTGAGCGCGCTGCACAAGGCAGCCGGTGAGCGCGGGGTCGCGTTCGTGAAGGGCACCGATTTCGTGATCGACGGCGGGGAGAACACGCTGCGCCTCGCTTACTCGGGCGTGACCCCCGAGCAGATCGACGAGGGCGTTTCACGCCTCGCCGACGCCTACCGCTCGCTCTGACGGTTATCTGCCGTAGCGTTGCCCGAGCACAAGCTGCTCCGGAAGCGCGGTGCGCGGGGGCGGCGAGGGGTCGGCGATTGCCGAGACTGTCTCTGCCACGCTTGGGGTAACGGCGCAGAGGCGGCCGTCCGCCGCCTCTACCACCACCTGCTCGTCGTCGCTCACGGTCAGCATGCCCTCCATGCCGGGCTCGAGGCCAGAGGCCTTGAGGTAGTGCAGGAGATCCTCGGCCTCGTTCTCGAAGCGCAGGATCCGCACCGAGGCGCCGACCGCGACGTCCGCGAGCGGCACACCCGAGAGGCGTGCTCCGGCGACGATCGGGTGGCCGTGGGGACAGGTCTTGGCGTCGCCGATCGCGGCGAGCATGCGCTGCTCGAGCACCGGCGACATCGCGTGCTCCAGGCGCTCGGCCTCCTCGTGCACCTCGTCCCAGGGGACGCCGAGGACGTCGGTGAGGAAGCGCTCGATCAGGCGGTGGCGACGGACGATCCCCTCCGCATGAGCGGCCCCCGAGTCGGTGAAGGCGATCGCGCGGTCCGAGCCGCGGGTGATGTACCCGTCGCGTTCGAGGCGGCCGATCATCTCGTGAACGGTCGGCGCCGACAGCTGCATCGCACGCGCGACGTTCGCGCCGGTCATCGGCAGGCCAGCCTCCTGCAGCCAGAAGAGGATCTGCAGGTACTCCTCCTCGGCGACCGTCGCCGTTGCGCTCTCGCTGGCCATCGATGGATCCTAGACGACGGTCAGCCGGCGAGCTGGTCGAACGTGCACTCTCGAGGGGGCTTGTCCTCGCGCCAGCGGCGCAGCTTCGCGCCGTGGCGGATACGCCCGGCGGAGACGTGGTCGAAGTCGATCTCGATCACGAGCTCGGGGCGTAGCCCCACCCACTCGAGATCCTTACCAGCGCTCCAACGGCTGGGATCGGCCGAGCCGCGCTCGCCGGACTCATACGATGCGAGGAAGCCAACTAAGCGGCGCTTCTCGGCGGCCGTCAGCCCCGAGCAGTGGCCGACGATGCGCAGTTCGGAGCCGTCGTAGAGGCCGAGAATCAGCGCGCCGACCGTATCGGGCTCCTTGCCGGGGCGCCAGCCGACGACGACGGCATCGATCGTGCGCACGCGCTTGACCTTGAACGTGCCCTTGCGCTCGCCGGGCCGGTAGCGCGCCGAGCGCTCCTTGGCGATCGCACCCTCGGCATGTGCCAGCCAGCGCGCGGCCTCCTGCACCGTGGCAACTGTCTCCATCAGCTCGACCGGCGCGGTCGCGAACGCAGGATCCGCGAACAGCTCCTCGAGCGCCGCGCGGCGCTCTGAGAGCGGACGCTCCAGCAATAACTCGTCCTCGCGGGCAAGCAGGTCGAAGACGACGTAGACGGCGGGCGTCTCGACAGACAGGCGTTCGATCCGGGAGACCGCCGGGTGGATGCGCTGGCCGAGCGCGTCGAAGTCCTCGCGGCCGTCGGCGCCCCGCACGACGATCTCGCCGTCGAGCACATAACGGCCCGGAGGGAGAACCAGCTCGGGGAAGTAGCGCCCGAGCGGCTTGGCCGAGCGCGACTGCAGAAACGCCTCCTCACCGTCGACGAATGCCAGGCAACGAAAACCGTCGAGCTTGATCTCGTAGGAGAAGTCCTCGCCGGCGGGGAGCTCCTTGCGCGAGAGCGCGAGTTGGGGCTTCACCGGCGGCTCCAACGGAAGGCTCACTCGTCCTCCTCGCTCTCGTCGCGCTTCGCGCGGCTTGGCTGGACGCGCGTAGGCTCTCCGGGCATCTTTGGATAGTCGGGCGGGTAGGGCATGTCTCCCCGGCCCTCGGCCAGGTCGCGTTCATACATCTCGAGCAATGGCTCGAGCGAGTGGGCGATGTCGTCGATGGCAGCGTGGCGATCGCCCACCTCGGCGAACCTGGCGGGCATCGTCGTCACCGTGAAGTCCTCGGGCTGGGCCTGCTCGAGCTCCTCCCAGGCCAAGGGCGCGGATACGGGCGCGCCCGGCTTGGGGCGCACGCTGTAAGCGGAAGCGATCGTGCGGTCGCGTGCGTTCTGGTTGTAGTCGACGAAGATCCGCTCGCCGCGTTCCTCCTTCCACCAGTTGGTCGTCACCTGGCCAGGCAGGCGTCGCTCGAGCTCACGGCCAAAGGCGATCGCTGCGTGGCGCACGTCGGTGAACGTCCAGCGCGGCTCTATGCGAACGTAGATGTGGACCCCCCGGCCACCGGAGGTCTTGGGAAACCCGATATACCCGAGCTCCTCCAGGAGCACCCGCGCTTCCGCGGCAACACGGACCGCGTCAGCGAAGTCGGTGCCCTGCTGCGGGTCCAGGTCGATGCGCAACTCGTCGGGGTGATCGAGGTCCTCGTGGCGCACCGGCCATGGGTGAAAGGTGATCGTCCCCATCTGCACGGCCCAGCCGACCACCGCTATCTCCGTCGGGCAGACCTCATCGGCGGTACGGCCCGAGGGAAACTCGATCTTCGCCGTCTGCACGTACCCGGGTGCCCCACGCGGGACGCGCTTCTGAAAGAACGCGTCACCGCCACCCTTCTCTCGTGTCGAGAGAACGATCCCCGGGTGCACCCCCTTCGGCCAGCGCTCGAGTGTCGTCGGTCGCCGCATCAGTGCCCGCATGATGCCGTCCGCGACGGCGAGGTAGTAGTTGACCATGTCGAGCTTGGTGAGCGCACGCGAGCGCTCGGTCGCTCCGAAGATCACGCGATCGGCGTTGGACACGCGCAGATCGCGCTCGTCTACATCGAGAACGACGTGCTCCTTGTCAGCCGCCATGGCTCCAAAGGATGCCCGATCGCCTCACCGCTGGCAGCCGGGGCACCAGAACGTGATGCGGTTGTTCTCTCCCTGCCCGCACGCGCGGATCGTCGTGCCACAGCGCAAGCAGCGCTGTCCGGCCCGTTTGTACACCTCGCGCGGGCGGGCGATCCGACCGGCACGGGCGGCACGGGTCATGTGCCGATGGGCGAACTCGACAACCGCCAGCGCTTCCTCGTCGCTGAGCTCGCCGACCGGGCGCCAGGGATCAAGTCCGACCGCGAAGCACGACTCGGCCTTCCACACGTTGCCGATCCCCGCGACGATCCGCTGGTCGAGCAGCGCGTCGCCGATCGGCCGCGCGGGAGCGGTGGCACGCAGACGCGCGAGGAACAGCGCCGCGTCGAAGCGCTCGCCGACCACGTCGGGTCCGAGCCCGGCGATCCGCCGGTCGGAGCGCAGCCGCGGATCACCGACGAGCTCGAGCACGGGGCCGTCGAACTGGACGACCTCGCACTCCCCCGCGCGCACGACGAGCCACGCTCGCCGCGGCGCACGCTGCCAGCGACGGCCGCGCTCGTAGACGCCCCAAGCGCCGGTCATGCGCAGGTGCGAGTGCAGCGTGAGGTCCCCGGCGAAACGCACGAGCAGGTGCTTGCCCCGCGCTTCGGCGCCACGCACTGCGCGCCCAGCAAGGCGCTCGGGCCAGCGATCGAGGGCGTGGCGCGGCTGGGGCGTGAGGATCTGCTCGGGCACGCGGCCCGCGAGCGCCGCGTCGATCCGACGGGCGGCGTGGTGGACTGTGTCGCCCTCGGACATCTCCTGCAAGGATGCCCGACCGTGGCGATCCCGCAAACAGTGCTCGTCGTCTCGGGTCCGTTCGGAGCGGCGCTGAGCGCTGAGGATGTGGCACAGGCGGTCGCGCGAGGGCTGCAGGCGGGCGGGCGGGGAGAGTCGGACCTCTGCCCGATCGAAGCCGGACGATCGACCCAGATCAAACCCGATTTACAGACCGCGACCGGACGAGACGTCGTGGCCCTGCTGGCGGGCCTGGACTTCGACACGCGCATGCGCAGCGCCCGCGCGGTCGTGCTCGCCGAGGAGCGTCTGCGCGAGAGCACGTTGCGCGGCAGCGTCGCATTCGAGATCGCCACGCGCGCACGCCAGGGTGGCGTGCCGGCCTATGCGGTGACCGCGGAGAACCGGCTCGAACCGTTCGACGCACGGATCCTCGACCTGCAGCTGATCCTCGAGGCAGGCGACCCGCGCGCGCTTGCCACGGCGGGCAGGAAGCTCGCTCAGGTCCTCTGAGGCGCGACGCCGCCGGCGAGCGCTTGGGCCAGCTCGTAGACGAGCCGCGTCGCGTCGGCGACCGTGCCGAAGTCGAGGCTCGCGGGTACGTCGCTGGGCAGGTGGTAGTTGGCGAGCGCGCGCCAGTCAGTCATCGAGACGAGCGTCACAACCGGGTAGCCGGCGCGGCTGGGAATCACGCTGTCGGTCGAGGCGCGGGCGCGGAAGCCGCGCTGCAGCTCGACGCCGGCCTGCTCGGCGCAGGTGGCGAGCAGATCGCGCAACCAAGGGCCCGCGTAGCTCTCCATCCATACCGGTCCCTCAGCCTCCAACAAGACCAGGTGGGGCGAGCCGACCGTATCGAGGTTCGCGAACCAGGTGCGCCCGGGCTCGAGCTCGTGACGATGGCGCGCGAGGAAGGCGCGCACGCCGTCCTGGAGCGTCTCCTCGGCGCCACAAGAGACCAACAGCACACGCAGGCCCGGCAGGGGCCGCTCGCGCAGCAGCTCGGCGAGAGCGAGGAGCGCGGCGACACCGGAGAGGTTGTCGTTCGCGCCGGGTACCGTCGGACTGCGCCAGACGTCGGCGACGAGCGCCGTGCCGAGCGCGCCGACCAGCAGTCCGCCGTACGCGGGACCGCGACGGCCACGTAGCGCGGCGGCCAAGGTGGCGAGCGGCCCAGCGAGGCCCAACCACCACTGCGGGAGCGAGGTCTTGAAGCGTTCGATCACCTGGGGGAAACGTTCGTAGACGTCTCTTTGGAGGGTCTGGTCGAACAGCATGCCCGTCTGGGGAGCATCGTGGTGGGCGAGCACGACGAGCGTGCCGGCCGGCGCCTCGCGATCTCCGGCCCGCGCGACCACGTTGACCGTGCTGCGACGGTGACGTACCAGGCGCCGCAGCAACCGTGGGCCGTTCTGGGCCTCGTCGACGATCCCGGCGAGAACGCCCACGGCGAGTAGCGCGCCACTCGCGCGCCGGTCGCGCAGAGTCAGCGCCGCGGCGATCATGCCGAGCGCGCCGAGCCCGGTGACCGTCGGCGCGAAGATCCCCCACGAGGGCTCGTCCTCGAGCGCGACCTCCACCCCGGAGACCGCCCGCAGGCGCGCCGCCAGCCACTCCGCCGCCTCGCGCTCGCCGGGCGAGCAGGGAGTTCGATCGAGCGGCGCAAGCGTCTCCACGACCTCGCGCAGGGTCGCCTCGATCGTGTCCGGGGCGGGCTTCACAGGAAGCATTGTCCCTCGCCGCGATAGGTCGGCACCTCCTCCACGATCCGCTCGCCTTCGAGCAGATACAGGTTCGCGAAGCGCTCGCACAGCTCGCCGGCCTTCGCATGGCGCATGTAGATGCGATCGCCGAGCGCGAGTCCGTCGGCGGCGATGCCGAGCAGCGGCGTCTGCACCTCGCCGGCTCCCTCCTGGCGGTCGAGGCGCAGTCCCGCCGGCAGGTGGGGACGCGGCAGGCGCGCCTCCTCGGCGGGGCCGGAGGCGAGGTAGCCGCCGCCCAGCGCCGTGACCACTCCGGGCCCGGGACAGCGCACGACGGGCAGCGCGAACAGCGCGGCGGGCCGCGGCGTGAAAGCGCGGTAGGCGTCGAACAGCGTCGGCCCGTACAGCCCCGAGCCGGCCGTAACCTCGGTTACCGCGGCCTCCGCCGCCGTCGACTCGAGGCTGCCGGTGCCGCCCCCGTTGACGAGCTCGAGGGCTGGCGCCGACGCCTCCCGCAACACGGCTTCCACCGCGGCGACCGCCGCGGCTCGGCGCACGGCCAGCTCGCGCGCGGAGCGCCGCTGCAGCGCGCGAATCGCGCGAGCGCGCAGCGGCCGTCCCGCAGGTGTGTCGCCGAGGCCGGCAATCTGCGCCTCGTAGGACATGATCCCCACCAGGCGCAGGCCGTCGCGGCCGAGGATCGCGCGCGCCAGCGCGGCGGCCTGCTCGGGCGTGTGGACCGGAGAGCGCTTGGCGCCGACGCGCACCCGGCCGCCCAGGGCCCACCACCCGGCGTCGACATCGATACAGACGCGCAGCGGGACGTCGCCGCGAGCGCCGGTTGTACGGTCGATCAGGTCGAGCTGCTCGATGCTGTCGACCATCACCGTCAAACGCGTCGCGGGCCGTTCGGCTGTTAGCTCCGCCAGCGCTACGAGCGCGCGCCGATCGGCGGTTGGATAGGCCACGACCAGATCCTGAGTGTCGTGGCCGGCGAGCCACAATGCCTCAGGCAGGGTGAAAGCGAGCGTGCCCGCGAACCCCGGGCGGGCAAGGACACGTTCCTGCAGGGCGCGACAGCGGACGGACTTGCTCGCGAGGCGGATCGGCTTGGAGTCGGCACGGCGCACGAGATCGTCCGCGTTCGCCCACAACGCATCGAGGTCGACGAGCGCGAAAGGCGCCTCCAGCTCGGCTGTGGCGCGCTCGAGCCGCTTGTAAGGGTCCTCAGACATCAAGCGGCCCCAGCACTCGATCGGTCCAGGCATTACCGAAGCGTCCCTCGGGATCCAGCCGGGCGCGCACAGCCTGGAAGCGGTCCCAGTCGGGGTAGCGGGGACGGAGGGTCGCGGCCGTCTGGAAGTGGCGCTTACCCCAATGCGGGCGCCCGCCGAGCTCGTCCATGATCGCCTCGACCTGATGAAAGTACAGCTCCCAGGCCATACCGCGGTACATGTGCACCGCGACGAACCCGCTCTCACGCCCGGCGGCGGTGCTGAGCAGCGCGTCGTCGGGCGCGACGGTGCGCACCTCGATCGGGAACGGCACCGCAAAGCCTCGCTGCTCGATCATCTCCAGCACGCGCCGCACGGCCTCGGGGGTGCGCTCGCGCGGGAGCGCGTACTCCATCTCGGTGAAGCGCACGAGCCGGGGACTGGCAAAGATGCGATCGGAGCGATCTACGCGCGTGGTCGCGCCCGCGAGACGCGTCACCAGCCGGTTCAGCTCCGGGATGCGTCGCGGGAAGCGCCGTCCGGCGCGGCAGATCAGCTCGAAGGCGTGGTTGGTGAGCAGTACGTCATTTGCGTAGGCGCTCGCCCGGCCCCGCGGGCGCGGGGGATCCTCCGTGCGGTTATTCGTGCGCGTGAGCGCGGTGGCGGTGTGGGGGAAGACGAAGAACTCGAAGTGGTCATTGCCGAGCGCCAGCTCCTCGAAGCGCGCGAGCGTATCCGCGAGCGGCGCGGGAGCGTCTACGCCGCGCAGCGTGAACGCGGGCACGCAGCGCAGCGTCACCTCCGCGATCACACCGAGCGCGCCGAGGCTCACGCGGGCAGCGCGGAAGATGTCGGCGTCGAGCTCTTCGGCGCAACGCAGCGTCGAGCCGTCTGCGAGCACGAGCGTCAGCTCGGCCACCTGTGCGGAGATGTTGCGCAGACGCGCGCCGGTGCCGTGCGTGGCCGTGGAGATCGCCCCGGCGAGCGTCTGCGAGTTGACATCGCCAAGGTTCTCCAGCGCGAGCCCATGTTCTGCAAGCCGCCGGCTGAGTGCGCGGATCGTGATCCCCGCCTGGACGCGCACCAGACCCGAGGAACGGTCGACGTCGAGCAGGCGTGTGAGCTGGTCGAGATGCAACTGGGCTCCGTCGGTGAGGGCGATGTCGCTGAAGGAGTGCCCGGCGCCGGCGACGCGCACGCGGCGGTCGCGGGCTCCAGCGCGGACGATCGCAGCCGACAGCTCCTCGATCGAGCTGGGGATCTCGACGGCGGCCGGACGGCAGCGCTCGTCGCCGGCCCAGTTGCTCCAGTCGACGGCGCGCTCGTGCGGATCGTTAGGCTCGCTCATCAGATGATCGAACCCGAGCCTACTGCGACGCCGGGTGCGCCGAGCGACGGCGCAACGCCCGCGAGCTCCGGCGGACCGGCAAGCACCACGGTGGCCGCGAGCCCAAGCGCGCGCGGACCGCGTTCGCTCTCGTTGCCGACGCCGGGCGCGAAGCGCGCGACGGTGATCGGGGCGGGTTCGTTCGGGACCGCGCTGGCCGTGCTGCTGGCTCGCGGCGGATTGCGTACCACGCTACAGGCACGCACCGCCGAGCAAGCGTCGAGTCTCGAGCGCGATCGCGAGAATCGCGTGTACCTACCTGGCGTCGAGCTGCCCACGCAGCTGCGGATCGAGCCCGCCAGCGCCGGGGTGGCGCGGGCCGACTACGTGTTCCTGGCAGTGCCATCGAGCGGCCTCGACGAGGTGATCGCGACGCTCGAGGAAGCGGGGCTCGACAAGCGCGCGGCGGTCGTGTCAGTGGCCAAGGGCCTCGTCCCGCCGGACGGGCTGCCGCCTACGATCGTGCTCAGCGCGAGGTTCGGTCCCCAACGCATCGCGTGCCTCGGCGGTCCCGCGCACGCCCAGGAGATGGTGAACGAGGGCGCCGGGCTCGTTGCCGCCTCCAGCGACGAGGAGCTCACGCAGGCACTCGCGGGGATGTTCACGCGCGCGGGGGTCGTCTGCGAGCAGTCGAACGACCCGCTCGGCGTCGAGCTGGCGGGCGCCGCCAAGAACGCCGCGGCGCTGGCGGCGGGGGCCACGGAGGCGCAGGGGCTAAACGCGGCAGGCGCGGCCGCGGGGCATATCTTTGCCGAGGTGTGGCGCTACGCGGCGGGACTGGGCGCGCGGCCGGAGTCGATGATCGGGCTCGCCGGCGCCGGGGACTTGGTCGCCACGGCCCTGGCTCGCGACAGCCGCAACCGCCGTGCAGGCGAGCTGCTGGCCGCGGGCGTGCCGGCCGCAGAGATTCCCGCGCGGATCGGCCAGGCGGTCGAGTCGCTGGAGTCCGTGCCACTGCTCGCCCGCGCGCTCGAACGCACCGATGACCCAATCGACGCACGCGGTATGCAGGTCGATGAGCCCGCGAACGGCCGCGTCGGCGAGCAGGCAGATGGCGCCGCCGCCGGCGGACGGGCGCCGGTCACCACCGCGCTCGGGCGACTGATCTCGGGCGAGCTGCCGCTCGACGACTGGGTCGCCCTGGTGCGCGCCACGGTGCCCCCGCCCGCTCGCTGGCGCCGGCCCCGACCGGGGTTCTGGCGGCGTCTCTGGCGGCGCCTCGGCGGCAGAGACCACTAGCGGGGGAAGTCCCTCTTCGGAACGATCGCCCCCTGTAGGTATATGCTATAGCGCACCCCTTCGAAGAAGGAGCCACACATATGCCCCAGCCCGCAAAGAAGAAAGCCAAGGCGGAGCCCGCGTTCGACCCCACCGCGAAACTCGACTTCGCCGACCCCGAGGAGTTCCTCGCGCAGGAGAGCCGCCGCGAGCAGGCACTCCGCGTCCAGGAGCTCGTCCGCCCGGGACGGACGACGCCGATCGCGGTGCGCTTCGACCAGTTCACGCTCAAACGGCTGCGCGCGCTCGCCGCGCTGCGCAACACCGGCTACCAGACGCTGCTCAAGGAATTCATCGTCGAACGCCTCTACGAGGAGGAGAAGCGCGAGGGCATCATCTAGCCATGAGGGTGCTCACGACCGCCTCATAGACCCCCGCGCCGTGTCCGTTCTCACACACACGCGCGTTCCGATGCTTCGCCAGCGCCCCACGGATCGAGGGGTCGCGCGCGACAGCGTTCGCGACCAGCCAGAACACGTCCACCTGCGTCGCGCACGCGAGGTCCTCGCGTGAGTCGCCGACCGCAAACGTCTCCTCTCGCGCATACCCTCGCGCGCGCCGGTGCCAGGCGACGCCGCCCGCCTTCGAGGCGCCCGCCGGCAGCAGGTGGTAGCCGCGCACGTGCTCCAACTCCGCGAGTGCCGGCGAGCGGCGGTTGACGACGCCGTTGTCGACCAGCCGCAGGTCCCCGTGGCCATGCTCCTGGAGCAGCGCGTCGACCTCGAAGGCGTCGACGAGACCACGAAACAGATGCGAGACCTCGCGCTCGGTGTGCCACGGCTCGTGGTACTCCAGGCGCCCCGCGTAGCGCTCCAACAGCAGCGCGGGCGCCCCCGAATGCTCGATCTGCTCGGCGATGCTCAGCTCGCCCGGTACCAGGTCGCCCGTCAGCCACTGCTCCTCCCCATCGAGCACCACACACGCGCCGGCCTCGTAGATATACGAGCTCTGCCCGAGCAGCCGCGCGTCCTCGTAGACCTGCGCACGCCTGCGCCCGCTCATCAGCACGACCTCGACGTCCGCCCGCATGCACGCCTGGATCGCACGCACGCCCTCGATCGACACGTTCCCCTCGCCGTCTCTCAGCAGCGACGCGCCCTGCCCGAGCAGCGTGCCGTCGAGATCCACGTACATGCACCGCGTCCGTGTGTGAGAAGGACGGTCGTTGGGATCTTCGTCGCCGCGAGGAATGCTGATGGACTCCATCGGCCTCTACTATCGCAAGCGGTGAGCCTCCAACGCACGATCGAGCCCTGGAGCGCGCTGCTGGACGAGGCGCGCGAGGACGGCCGGCTCGTGCGCGAGGCACGCGAAGGACCTGGCAAGGCACGGCTGGTAGAGCCCCCCGAGGAGCTGCACCCAGAGGTGCTCGCGGCGCTATCGCGCCTGGAGATCGAGCGCCTCTACTCCCACCAGGCCGAGGCCGTCTACGCCTCCTGGGAGGGCTCGACGATCGTCACGACCGGAACCGCCTCGGGCAAGTCGATGTGCTTCAACCTGCCGACGCTCGACGTGCTCTGCCGCGACACCCGGGCACGCGCGCTGTACCTCTACCCGACGAAGGCGCTCGCCCAGGACCAGGCGCGCGCGCTCGCTTCGTTCGGCCTGACCAAGCACGTGCGCCCCGCGATCTACGACGGCGACACCCCGCGCGAGGCGCGCGCGGACATTCGCCGGCGCGCGAACGTCGTGCTCACCAATCCCGACATGCTCCACGTCGGAATCCTCCCCAACCACCCCGCCTGGGCCGAGATGTTCGCGAACCTCGCGGTCGTCGTCGTCGACGAGGCGCACGTCTACCGCGGCGTATTCGGCTCCCACGTCGCCAACGTCCTGCGCCGCCTGCGCCGGATTGCCGCCGCCTACGGCACGACCCCGCGCTTCCTGCTCACCTCGGCGACGATCGCCAACCCGGTTGAGCTGGCCGAGCGCCTGACGGGGCTGGAGGACTTCAACCTGGTCGATGTCGACGGCTCGCCGGCGCCAGGACGGCAAATCGCGATCTGGAACCCGCCGCTCACCGACGAGGATCTCGGTCAGCGCCGCTCCGCGCTCGCCGAGGCGGCCGAGTTGCTCGCGCGGCTCGTGCGCGACGGCGCGCGCCTGATCTGCTTCATGAAGTCGCGCAAGGGCGTCGAGGTCCTGCACAAGCTGCTCGTCGCCGATCTCGAAGAGGACGATCCCGAGCTCGCCCGGCTCGTCGCCCCCTACCGCGCCGGCTACACCTCCCAGCAACGCCGCGAGCTCGAGGGCCGGCTCGTCCGCGGCGAGTTGCGCGCGGTGATCACGACCGACGCGCTCGAGCTCGGGATCGATATCGGCGAGCTCGACGCGGCCGTCGTCGTCACGTTCCCCGGGACCGTCGCCTCGCTGCGGCAGATGTGGGGGCGCGCCGGGCGCCGTGGCCGCGGCTTGGCCGTATACGTCGCGGGGGAGGACGCGCTCGACCAGTTCTTCTGCCGTCACCCCGACGACTTCCTGGAGCGCCCCGTCGAGGCCGCGATCCTCGACCACGAGAACGCCCAGATCTTTCGCCCCCATCTCCTCTGCGCCGCGCACGAGGGGCCGCTGTCGGGCGAGGACGCCGAGTTCCTCGGCCCGCGCTGGGAGGCCCACGCCGAGGTCCTGCAGAGCGCGGGCGAGTTGCGCCACCGGAGGGGCGGAGCCCGGCCGACCGCCGTGCCGGGCCGGTCCGATCGGGGCGGGGCGGGGCGGGGCGGGCCCAATACCTACGTCCCCCGCGAAGCAGGCGGTTATCCGGCCGCGGAGGTCTCGCTACGCTCGGCCTCTCCCGACAGCTTCGCGATCGTCGACGTCGCCTCCGGCGAGTTGCTCGGCTCGACCGAGGCCGCCCGCGCCCACTCGACCGTGCACGAGGGCGCGATCTACCTGCACCTCGGGCGCTCCTACGAGGTCCGCGAACTCGACCTACAGCGCCGCCGGGCGCTCGTTGCTCCGTTCGACGGCGACTGGTACACGCAGCCCAAGCGCGTCACCGACACGACGATCGAGCGCCTGCTCGACCGCCGCTCGACACTCGGGGTCACGCTCAGCTTCGGCGAGGTCTCGGTCACCGACACGGTGCTCGCCTACCAGCGCCGGCGCCTGGCCGACCATGCTCCCGTAGAGCTCATCGGGCTCGACCTGCCCCCCACGAGCTTCTCCACGCAGGCGCTCTGGTTCGAGCTCGACGCCGCGGCCCTGGGGTTGGCCGATCTGACGATCGGCGGCTCGCCTGAGGGCAACGCGTCGGAGATCGCGATTCCGATCGAGTCGCTACTCGGCGCGCTCCACGCGACCGAGCACGCCCAGATCGCGGTGCTGCCGCTGATCGCGATGTGCGACCGCTGGGACATCGGCGGCCTGTCGACGAACCTCCACCCGCAGACGGGCGGCGCGACGATCTTCATCTACGACGGCCATCCCGGCGGGATCGGCATCACGCGCACCGCCTTTCATCGCTTCGAGGAGCTCTGCCGCGACGCGCACCGCCTGATCGCCGAGTGCCCCTGCGCCTCCGGTTGCCCCTCCTGCGTGCAGTCGCCAAAGTGCGGCAACCTCAACGAACCGCTCTCCAAGGCCGGCGCGCGGCTACTGCTCGAGCGGATGCTCGGCACCGGCGAGGAGGCGGTGGCAGGCGAGTCCACGGAGGGGCGCCGCTCCGAACGCGACTCGCCGCTGTTAAAGGCCTGACATGCCTCCCGCCTCCCAACACTGGCGCTAGCCGTGCCACGTCCCAACGCCAGGAAGGCGGCGCTCGCCGTCATGCCGGCCTGCGTCGCGCTGCTTGCCTGCTTCGTGCTCGCGGCCTTCGCCGCGGCGGCGGCGATCGCACCGGCGAGGACCTCCGCCGCCGGCTTCCAGTTCGGCCTCGCCGACTACGAACCGGCCACCTTCTCCGACCCGCGCGTAGCCGAGCTCGGCGTCCACATCGCCCGCGACGTCGTCCCCTGGAACGTAGTCACGAGCCCGCGCGACCTCGCGGCCGTGACCGTCTGGCTGGCCGCCGTGAAAAAGGCCGGGATCACGCCGATGATCACCTTCCAGCACGCCGACGGCAACGACCGCGCGCCGACCCAGGCCCAGTTCCTCAAGGACTTCCTCCGCTTCCGTGCCCTCTTTCCCTGGGTCACCGAGTTCTGCCCCTGGGACGAGGCCACCCACGCCGGCCAGCCGACCGCGCACCGCCCGAAACTCGCCGCCGAGTACTACAACGCGATGACATCCCACTGCTCGGGCTGCGAGATCACCGCGCCCGACACGCTCGACGCCGACGGCAACATCGAGGCCTGGATCGGCCAGTTCCTGCGCACCGCGCGCCCGTATCCCAAGATCTGGCCGCTGAACCCCTACATCAGCGTCTCGACCGGCAACCCCCGCGCGATCAGGCGATTCCTCTCCTACGTCCACGGCCAAGTCTGGTTCAGCGAGGTCGGCGGCATCGTCTGGTGGCGCTTCCACGGCCGGCTGATCTACCACGGCGAGGCTTACGCGGTGAAAGTCACAAAGAACATCTTCCGGCTCGCCGCGATCAGCTCCCGCATCACGCGCGTCTACTACTACCACTGGCGCTCCCCGGGAACGCCGCAGTCGGCGAGGAAGTCGACCTGGGACGCCGGGTTGATAACCGCCAAGGGAGCCGCCCGGCAGGCGCTGTACATCGTCGCGAAAGCTCTGCATCGGCAGATCCAGACGGCGCGGCCGAGCTCCTTCTAATGGCGAGGGCCCCGAGCTGCGCCGGTGGGGACAGCATTGGTACCGTCCGGCGGACCGACGTCCAGCCTTGCTAACCGGCCCCTTTTGGCACCTCCAGGCTGAGCGCCCCTTTCGGCCCGGGATGGCGGGAGTTGTAGTGGAGCAGCACTACCCCAACGATGATGTAGGGGACGAGGTTGACCGCGTGCAGGACGAGCGCGTAGGGCAGCGCCTCGGAGTGGGGTACGCCATAGGCTTTCAACGCGATCAGGGCCGCGCCCTCGAACACGCCGATCGCGCCCGGCGGTGAGGGCAGGATCATCGAGAGGCCGACCGCGACGACCACGAGCACGCCGCACGCGAAGGACAGGTGCAGGTGGAAGGCGACGCTGACAAAGTAGGCACAGAGCGCCGAGAACATCCAGGCGGCGACGGTCCAGAGGAAGGCTTCCAACGCGACGGCGCCGTGACGCAGACCGGTGAGGCCGTGCCGGAGCTCGTCGACGGTCCGGTCCAGGCGCGTCCCCGAGAAGGCGGAGAAGCGTCGCAGCGGCCAGAGCAGCATGCGCAGAAACCGATCGCCGTAGAGGGCGAGCACGACCACGGCGGCGACGATCAGGATCGCCAGCACGACCGCCGCGACCGCAGCCGCACCGAACCAGCTCACGTGCGGCAGCCACGGCTCGGCGGCGAAAAAGATCAGGAGGATCGTGACGAGGTCATACAGCCGCTCGATCACGACGGTTCCGACGATCTCCACCGCCGCGGTCGTGGAGCGCTGGTTGAGCACGAGCACGCGCGCCGCTTCGCCGGCGCGGGCAGGCAGGATCGAGTTGTAGAAGTAGCCGATCATCGTCGCGTTCAGGACCGGCCCACGGGGCGGACGGCGGCCGGGGGCGAACAGCGAGCGCCAGCGCAGGCCGCGGGCGACGCTGCCGAGCCCGAACGCGATCAGCGCGGGGATCAGCCACAGGTAGTCGCTCGTGCGCAGCGCGTGCCACACCTCGCTGAAGTTGATGCCGCTGAGCGCGATGTAGGAGAAGAGGACGGTGACGACGACCATCACCAGGTTGATCAACAGACGCGAACGCCGCGGCAAGCGCGGCGAGGTCCGGTTCGCTCGGGTCCTCAGTCCGGGGGCTCCGCTGCCTGGCGCCCCCGCCTCGGCCGCGCGCGGCTCGATCACTGCGGGATCCGACGCTCCGCCGCTCATCGGCTAGAAGCTATCCAAAAACTCCGAGATTCCCTCCTCGGCCACACCACCGAGCACGGCCGAGGAGGTCTCGGATGCAATCAGTAGGCGCCGATCGGCGGACCTTCGTATTTGACCCCGGTCGGGCTGACCCAGCGCACGCGCCAGGAGATGCCTTTGACAGAGGAGTTGAAGGACCAGTAGCCAGCGCCGTTGGTCGTGACCGTCTTCAGCGTGCTGTAGCTGCGCGCGCCCTTGCGCTTGACGAGCACGGTGGCCTTCGTGACGCCGGTCGTCGGCCGCACGAGGCCCCACAGCGCGAAGCCGCCGTGCCCCCCCTTGGTGACCGTCAACGGCACCGGGAAGCCGTTGTAGAGCGGCTTGTGCGCGCCGCTCACGTACTCGAGGCCGGTCTGGAAGCCGACGAAGCCGCCGATCGCGCTGACCGAGAAGGGACCGCCGATCGGGTCGTCTTTGAACAGATACTGCGAGAACGCCGCCACGCGCGGATTGGAGTAGGCCATGTGCTCGGCGATCGCGTCGTATTCGGCCTGCTTGGCGGCTGAGACACCTTCGTACTTGTTCGGCTTGCTGTTGACCCCGAACTCGGTCAGATAGATCGGCAGTCCTCCCGGGATCGCGTGCGCGCGCGCGGCCAGGTTGAGCGCGTTTGACAGGCGCGAGAGCGAGGCGATCGTGACGCTGTCCTTCTGCGGCCAGACATATTTGGGACCGGCCGCCGGGAAGTAGGCGTGGTGGGCGTAGCCGGTCATCTGCAGCTCGCCGCAGGTGCCCGATTTCTTGTACTTAGCATTCAGGCAGAGGGCTTCGCGCATGAACGCCAGCGGCGCGACGGGGTGCAGCAGCGCCTTGGATTTTTCCTTGCGGACGTTGACGGTGTCGTAGCCGACCGGGGCCGTCTCACCAAAGAGCACGCGCGGCGCTCGCGAGATTCCTGCCGCCTTCAGCCCCGCCTGCAGCCCTTCATAGCCGGACTGATAGAGGCCGCGGTAGATGCGCCCCGAGGCCGGCTTGCCGCTGGAAGTCCACTGCGGCGTCAGATAGGCGGGCTCGTTGGGCTCGTTCCAGATCGAGTAGAGCGAGACCTCTGAGGCATAGTGGTGCGCCACCGCGGTCATGAATTCCTGGAAGTCGAGGTCGTCGGGTCGGTAGGTGTAGGGGGCTTTCTTGTTGGCCGTCGCCCACCTCGGCGCCGGCGCGGTCACCGTCAAGAGCACCTGCCAACCCAGCTTCTGCGCTTCTTCGATCAGGATGTCGTACTGGCCCCAGTTGTAGCTGCCGGGGTTGGTGGCTTCGAAGCTTGGCTTCGTCGCGCTGGTGGGGGCCGGCACGACCGAATACCAGTTGAGCTCGATGCGCAGAGCTTTCACGCCGAGCGTTTTCAGCTGCGCGAGCGTCGCGGGACGGGTCGTCGGGTTCAGCAGGTCGGTCGAGCCCTCGAAGTAGAGCTTCTGGCTGGTTGAGGCCTGCGCTTGGCCGGCGCCGATCGCGCCGGAGGCGAGCGCCGAGCAGGCAAGCGTTGCACAGAGAAGGATGCGGATACGCGACATTGGCCCTCGATTCGATCGTTGCTTGCTTGGCGGGACAGTTGCTGAGCGGGACGGAGTAGCGTAGACGCGCTCGCGGACGAGCCGGGACCGCCATGGAACGGGCGGGCACGTCATACGCACCGTAGGCTGAGACACCCTTGCGGTCGGGAAGTTGCGCGGTTCTGGAGCGATTACTGCGAGCTGACCTTCACGTTGCAGTGCTTCCCGTGCAGGTGCGCGCAGACGATCACATAGCCGGGCCGCGGACGGTGTTTGGCGTCGGTCAGCCCCGAGTCGAAGATCGTCGAGGCGGTGCCGCCGGTCCACTGATAGATGTACAGGCGCTTGATCCGCGCGTGCGCGGAGGCGATCGCGAACATGAAGCTGAGCGCTTTCGCCGCGCGCTTGAGGCCTTCGCCGTGCACGTTGGGGAAGGCTCCGCCGAATTTCACGATCCCGCCGGTCTCGGTCAGCCAGATATCGCCGGGCAGTACCCCGAGGATCGCGCGCGTGCGTTCGCTGGAGAAGCGGTTCGTGTCAGAGTAGTTGTGCAATCCCCAAAGCGTTGGCGTCGGCACGCGCAGGTGACGCAACTCGGCTTTGAATTCGGCGATGTAGGTGAGCGTGGGGCCGACCTCGTTCTGGTCGAGGATGTCGAGGCCGAGGATCGTGCACTTGGGGCAGACGTGCCTGAGCGCCTTGTAGTACTCGGCCGATTCGACTGCCGTCGGGCTGTTGTACTTCTCGTAGCTGTAGCGGACGTTGCCCCGGTTGGTCTCGTCCCACGGCTGGTACTGGTGGACGTTGGGGAAGTCCTTCATGAACTTCCTCGTATCCGCTTCGTAGGTCTTGATGTTCGGCATCTTCGTCGGCGTGTACTCGGAGTGGTAGAAGGACACGAGCACCTGCTGGTGCGCCGCTTCGGCGGCGTGGATCCAGCGTGTGGCGAGCGTCAGCGAGTAGGGCCGCACGGCCGCGTCGTAGGGGGCGATGTAGCGCGTGATGTGCGTGTTCAGCTGCTTCCAGAGGGGATCGGTGAACATCTCGGTCTCCTCGTCGGCGATGCCGGTCAGGTACGAGGAGGCGGCGGCGTGCGCCTTTGGCCGGCTCTTCTTCGCCGCGGCCGAGAACGCCGACGGCACGCCGACGGCTCCACCGAGCACGAGCGCGGACAGGCAGGCGAGCAGGGCGAAGGCGAGCGTGAGGCGATGGCGCGGAGCGATCGAGTGCAGGGTCGTGAGCACGGCCATGAAACAGCCTATACGCCGGAAAGTTGCGTTTCCCTGCGTCGCACGAGCAGCCGTCCGGGCCGCATAGGATGGGCGGCGATGCACAACGGGCGCTGGCGCTATTGGGGACCGCTCGGGGTCGTGCTCGGGGGGGCATTCGGCCTGCGCCTGTGGGGCATCAAGCAGGGCTTGCCGTACGTGTACGACGTGGACGAGTACGGGCACTTCGTGCCCGAGGCGGTGCGGATGTTCGGCCACGGCCTGAACCCCCACTACTTCGTCAATCCTCCTGCACTGACGTACCTTTTGCACCTCGTCTTCGGCCTCTGGTTCGGCTTCCTGAGATCGAGCTCGCATGCCTCGATCGCGCGCGAGTTCGCGCTGCACCCCGACCGCTTCTTCCTGCTGGCCAGGGTGGTGGTGGCGCTGCTCGGCACAGCCTCGGTGTGGCTGCTCTACCTCTTCGGCGCGCGCCTGTTCAACCGCGCCGTCGGCCTGCTCGCGAGCGCCGTGATGGCGGTTGCCTTCTTACCGGTTTTTTACGGCCATCTCGCGCTCAACGACGTGCCGACGCTGGTGGGGCTGACGCTCTCGCTACTCGGCACGGCGGGCGTCCTGCGCAGGGGGCGAATGATCGACTATCTGCTCGCCGGTATCGGCTTGGGCCTGGCGGCGGCGACGAAGTACACGGCGGGCGTGATGCTCCTGCCGCTGCTCGGCGCGGCCATGGCGCAGTATCGCGACGGGACACGCGAGCACCGGCGGGACGTGGCGATCGGCACGGGCGTCGCGCTGCTGGCGGCGCTGGCGGCGTACCTGATCGCAAACCCCTATTCGCTGCTCGACTTCCACGCCTTCCGCGCGGAACTGGAACTGCAATCGCACTACACCGAACAATCGCGGTCCTCCTGGATCGGCGGGCCCAAGCAGGGCAGCTTCGTCTACTACCTGTGGTCGTTCACGTGGGGGCTCGGGTGGATCCCCGCGCTGGCGGCGCTCGGCGGGGCGGTGACGATCTGGCGCAGAGATCGGCGGGTCGGTTGGGTGCTCGTGCCGGTCGCCATGCTGTATTTGCTGTTCCTCGGCCTGCAGGGGCGTTACTTCGGCCGCTGGCTGCTACCGATCTTCCCCGTCGCCTGCCTGCTTGCTGCGAATTTCGCGCTGGAATGCGCCGGCTGGGCGGCGCGACGCGTCGAGCGACCGCGTGCCGGCCACACGCCGCGGCAGCGCACCGGCCGAGCCAGCCTCCCTGCCGCTGCGATCACTGCCGTGGCGGTGATCGCGCTGACCGCGCAGGGACTCGTGTACAGCATCCACTCCGGCCTCGTGCTCTCGCGCCCTGACACGCGCAACCTCGCGCGTACGTGGATGGTCGAGCACATTCCCGCGGGCGCGAAGATCGTCCTCGAGCCGGTCGTCCCGAACGCCTGGCTGGACGAAACCGGCGGCGAAATCGCTCACCCACGCTGGATCAAGTTCCCGGCGTTGCGGGTGGTCCTGAACCCCGCGACCGGTAAGCCCGAACCGACGAATCGGACGGTCGAACTGGAAGATTACGAGCGTACGCTGAGCGCGCCGCTGGTCTCCTACTACGAGCGGCATGGCTATTGCTGGGTGATCAGCGGCTACACCCAGTCGGGACGGGCGTTCGCCGATCCCCAGGTTGTTCCCCATGCGACCGCCTACTACCGGGAACTGGCCAGGCAGGGGGAAGTCGTCTACCACGTCTCCCCCTACAACTCGGGGGCGCACCACGTGGCCTTCAACTTCGACTGGACGTTCGACTACTACCCGCTCGCCTTCCACCGCCCCGGCCCGGAAATGACCGTCTACCGCCTGCACGGCGGAGGCTGCTAAGCGGGAAGGAGACAGGTCCCCCTCCCGACCACCCCAAAAGCCCTTACGCCTGATTGCCCCGCGCGATCTTGCGGATCGCAACGGGAGGGGGACAGGTCCCCCTCCCGACCACCCCCAAAAGCCCTTACGCCTGATTGCCCCGCGCGATCTTGCGGAGGTCGATCGTGGCGTCGTAGAGCTTTGCGTCGACCCCCTCCTCGAGGGCGACGTCCCGCAAGGGGCGACCGGACTCGGTGGCACGCTTGACGATCGCGGCGCCCTTGTCGTAGCCGATCGCGCCGTTGAGCGCGGTGGCAACCGCGAGCGTCCCCCCGGCCGAGGCCGCCGCGCCGGCACGGTTGACCTCGATCCCGTCGACGCACTTCTCAGCAAACGCACGCGCGGTCGCCGACAGCAGGTTCAGCGATTGCAGCAGGTTTCGCGCGATCAGGGGGATGCGGACGTTGAGCTCGAACTGGCCCTGCATGCCGCCGATCGTGATCGCGGTGTCGTTGCCGATCACCTGGGCGCTAACCTGCAACACGACCTCGGGCAGCACCGGGTTGACCTTGCCGGGCATGATCGAGGAGCCCTTCTGCAGCTCGGGCAGGAAGATCTCGCCGATGCCGGTGCGCGGGCCGGAGCCCATCAACGCGAGGTCGTTGGCGATCTTGATGAGCGAGACGGCAACGACCTTCAGCGCACCGGAGAGCTCAACGAGCGCGTCACGGTTGGCCTGCGCCTCGAACGGGTCGAGCGGCGCGGCGATCTGCTTGAGCCCTGACTCCTTCTTCAGGCGCGCGCGGACCTTCTCGGCAAACCGAGCGTGCGTGTTCAGGCCGGTGCCCGTGGCGGTGCCGCCGAGCGGGATCTGCCCGACGTGCACGAGCGCGGCGGCGACGCGCTCCTGCGCGAGGGCCATCTGCGCGGCGTAGCCGCCGAACTCCTGGCCGAGGGTCACGGGGACGGCGTCCATCAGGTGCGTGCGTCCGGCCTTGACGACGTTCTGGAAGCTTTTCGCCTTGCGCGCGAAGGAACGCTCGAGCTGCTTGAGCGCGGGTAGGAGCTCGTTCTGGGCGACATCGAGTGCGGCCAGGTGCACGGCCGAGGGGAAAACGTCGTTGGAGGATTGACCCATGTTGACGTGGTCGTTCGCGTGCGCGCCATCGCCGGCGAGCGCTGCGATGACCTCGTTGGCGTTCATGTTCGTCGAGGTGCCCGAGCCGGTCTGGAAGACGTCGATCGGGAACTGCCCGTCGTGCTTGCCGGCCGCGATCTCGTTGGCGGCTTTCTCGATTTTCGAGGCGGTGCGCTTCGGCAGGAGGCCGAGCTCGCCGTTGACGGCAGCGGCGGCGCCCTTCACCCGCGCGAGCCAGCGCACGACCGACACTGGGACTGTCTCACCGGAGATCGGGAAGTTGGCGACGGCCTTCGTCGTCTCTCCGCCCCACAGCTGCTTGTCCGGCATCGGATCGGTTCTCCTTGGTCGTGATCGGACGAGCGACAAACCCTATCCGCAGAACGCCGCGAGCTCTCGCGCAAACCCGACCGGGTCGTCGTAGGCCATCAGGAAGCCGGTGCTTTCGAGCACCCGCAGCTGACCGTCTGGCAGCAATGCCAGTGCCTCTTCGGCGGTCGCGAGTGGGTGCTGGCGGTCGCGGTCGGCCCACAGCAAGAGCACCGGCATCGCCAAGCGCGGGTAGAGCTCGTACAGCCCCGTCTGCGCGCCGCGCGGCCAGGAGCGCGCGCAGCGCGACCAGGAGCGCGCGAGCGAGGGGTTGCCGGGCACGTCGGCGAAGGCGTGGCGCAGCAGGTCGCGCGCGGCAGGGTCCGCGCGTGCGGTCAGGCGCAGGCCGCGCTCGGGGGTGAAGGCGGCGCGCGCGGCGTGGGTGAGCAGGCGGTCGAGACCGGGGACGGCGCCGGCGGTCGCCGCCAGGCGCCAGGCGGCGCGCAGCCGCGCGTTCCGGGGCGGGGCGTGCAGGCGGCTGCCCATCAGCACGAGTCGCTTGGGCTGGAGGCTCCCCCGGGAGACCGCCTGCAGGAGGATCTCCGCACCGGCGTCGTGGCCGCCGATCAACGGCCGCGGCCCGAGCACGTCGGCGGCGAAGCCGGACATCACCTCCGCGAACCAGTCGAGCGTGTAGGGATAGCGCGGGCGATCCTCGGAGTCGCCATGGAGGGGCAGGTCGGGGAGCACGACGCGGAAGCGGTCGGAGAGCTGCTCGACGGCCGGCTCGAACTCCTTGTGGGAGAGCATCGCCGAGTGCAGCAGCGCGAGCGGCGGACCCGCGCCGAGCTCCCGGTAGGCGACGCGCGCGCCATCGGGGTGGTGGTAGAGACGCAGCCTCACCCTCGCAATCGTACGAACGTCGTCGCCGCCGGCGGCGCTCCTGCGCCTGCAACGCACCTGGCGGGATGCAGCCCCCCTTGCGCGGGTTGCCTCGCAAGGCCTCAAAGATCACCATCTCTACATGAGCGCGATCCGCACAAACGCCGCCGCCGCGATGCTGGGAGTCAGTCCGAGCACGTTGCGCAGCTGGGAGCGCCGCTTCGGCTACCCGATGCCCCAGCGCACCGAGGGCGGGCACCGGCAGTTCGAGCTGACCGAGATCGAAGCGCTGCGGCAGAGCTTCTCCGAGACGCACGACATCTCCTCGGCGATCTCGATCGTCCGCGAACGTGGCGAGGGCCCCTCCTCGCCGGCCCGCTTGCAGAGCGCGCTGGGGGCATTCCGCGAGGATCTCTCCGACCGCCTGCTCGAGGAGAGCCTCGCGGTCAGGTCCGTCGAGCGCACGGTGGAGTCGGTGCTGCTGCCGGCCGTCGAGCTACTCGAAGAGGGCTCGCCCGAGTACCGCTTCGCCTGGCGTTACGCCACCGGCTGGCTGGCAGCCGCGCAGCGCGTCGCGCCGCCGGCCACGCGCGAGGAGGGCGTGCTGATCTTCGACCTCTCACGACCTGCCGACATCGACGCTCTGTACGTGCAGGCATTGGAGCTGATCCTGCGCCGCACGGGCCTGCGCGTGCTCAGCCTGCCCGTCGACCTCGAGGACGCCCGCATCGGTGGCGCGCTGCGGGCGCTGCGCCCGAACGCCGTCGTGCTCGGCGGCCGGGGAGCGGCGCTGGATGCACTCGGCAAGCTCGTCTACGCAGCCAGGCAGGCGGAGCCGGGCGTCGAGATCCTCGACTACCGCGGCGCGCTGCCCGACACTGGCGCGAGCACCACCCGCCGTCTGGGCGAGAGCCCGACCGCCGCGGCGGAGGCGCTGCGCGAGCGTCTCACGGGCGTCATACCCCTGCAGCCGGGCGCCGCGGCCGTCTCGCACGCGTAGGCCGCACCTACAATGGGCGCCCCTGTGAGCGCCTCTGCCAAACATCCGCTGATCCCGCGCCACGCGGTAGACCCTCGCCAGGAGCTGCCGGCGCTCGAGCTGGAGGTGCTGGAGCGCTGGCGCGAGCGCGATGTGTTCGCCGAGTCGCTGCGTGCGCGTGAGAGCGCCAAGCAATGGGTCTTCTACGAGGGGCCCCCGACCGCGAACGGCCCGCCCGGCTCCCATCACGTGCTCTCGCGCGTGTTCAAGGACATCTACCCGCGCTACAAGACGATGCGCGGCTACCGCGTCGAGCGCAAGGGCGGCTGGGACTGCCACGGGCTGCCGGTCGAGATCGCCGTCGAACAGGAGCTCGGGATCAAGTCGAAGGCGGAGATCGAGGAGTACGGGATTCGCGAGTTCAACGAGCGCTGCCGCGCGTCGGTGTTCACCTACCTGCAGGAGTGGAACCGCCTGACCGAGCGGATCGGCTTCTGGCTGGACCTCGACGACGCCTACCGCACACTCGACGAGAGCTACATCGAGTCGGTCTGGTGGGCGCTCTCGGAGATCGACGCGGGGGGGCTGCTCTACGAGGGGCGGAAGGTCGTGCCGTACTGCCCGCGCTGCGAGACGACACTGTCCTCGCACGAGGTCGCGCTCGGGTACCGCGACGTGGTCGACGCGTCGGTGTACGTACGGCTACCGGTGCAGATCCCCGCGGATGGACCGGCGGGACAGGACCAGGGGGACCAGGGTCGGGGTCCGCTCAGGCAGGGCGATGCGCTGCTGGTCTGGACGACGACGCCCTGGACCCTGCCGGGTAACGTCGCCGTCGCGGTGGCGCCAGACGTCGAGTACGTGCGGGCGCGCAGGGACGAGGACACGCTCGTCCTCGCGGCGGCGCTCGTCGAGCGGGTGCTCGGTGAGGAGGCCGAGATTCTCGACCGTTTCCCCGGCCGAGCGCTCGTGGGCGCGCACTACGCCGGCCCGATCTTCGCACTGAGCGACCGCGAGCCGGGCGGCTATCCGATCGTCGCCGCCGACTTCGTCACGACCGAGGACGGCACCGGGATCGTCCACCTCGCGCCGGCCTTCGGCGAGGACGACTACCGCGTCGCGGGAGCGGCACCGGAGGTGCCGTTCGACCCGAGAAGCCCGGAGACGCTCTACAACCCGGTCAAGCCCGACGGCACATACGACGGCCGCGTGCACGATCGCGACGGCCGCTCCTACGAGGGCCGCTTCGTCAAGGACCCGGCCTTGACCGCCGAGCTGATCGCCGACCTCGACGCGCGCGGCCTGCTGTTCGGAGAGCAGGCCTACGAGCATTCCTACCCCCACTGCTGGCGCTGCGGCACGCCCCTTCTCTACTACGCGAAATCCTCCTGGTACATCGCCACCACGAAGCTTCGTGACGAGCTGCTCGCGGCGAACGAGACGGTCAACTGGCATCCTCCGCGTGTCAAGGAGGGCCGCTTCGGGGACTGGTTGAAGAACAACGTCGACTGGGCACTCTCGCGCGAGCGCTACTGGGGCACGCCATTGCCGGTGTGGCGCTGCACGAAGGGACACCTACATGTGATTGGGTCGTTCGCCGAACTGGAGCAGCTGTCCGGACAGACGCTCTCCGATCACCACCGCCCGTTTGTGGACGAGATCGCGATTCCCTGTACGGAGGCCGGTTGTGAGCAACCGATGAATCGCGTGCCGGAGGTGATCGACGTGTGGTTCGACTCCGGCGCGATGCCGTTCGCCCAGCACCACTATCCATTTGAGCACGAGGATCGTTTCGCCGAACGCTTCCCCGCGGACTTCATCTGCGAGGCGCAGGACCAGACGCGTGGCTGGTTCTACTCGCTGCTCGCGGTCGCGACGCTGTTGGGCCAGGACGCTCCCTTCGACCGGCGGGCTCCGTACAGGAACGTCGTCTGCCTCGGCCTGATCCTCGACGAGGACGGCCAGAAGATGTCGAAGTCGAAGGGCAACACGGTCGAGCCGTGGCAGGTGCTCGACCGGTATGGCGCGGACGCGTTTCGCTGGTACTTCTTCACCTCGAAGCAGCCGTGGGACGGGTACCGCTTCTCCGAGGCGGCGATCGGCGAAGGGGTGCGGCTGTTCCTGAAGCAGCTGTGGTCGACCTACTTCTTTTACGTGCTCTACGCCGAAGCCAACTCGGTGGCGCTCGAGGCCGACCAGCCCGCCGCGACGCCTGGGCCGATGGAGTCCACCGACGACCTCGACCGCTGGGCGCTGTCGCGCACGGCGGGCACGGCCCAGCTCGTAGCCGAGCGGCTGGACGCCTACGACGCGACCTCCGCCGGCCGGGCGATCGCGGGGTTGGTCGACGAGCTGTCGAACTGGTACGTGCGCCGCTCGCGCCGGCGCTTCTGGGATGGCGATCCGGCGGCGTTCGAGACGCTGCGCACGTGCCTGTTGACGATCGCGAAGCTGCTCGCGCCGCTGTGCCCGTTCATCGCCGACGAGATCTACGACAACCTCGATGGCACACGCGCGAGCGTGCACCTGTGTGACTTCCCCGCCGGCGCAGAGTTACCGGCGCGCGACGAGGAACTGGAGGAGGCGATGGCGCTCGCACGCGAGACCGTGCGTCTGGGTCTCGGCGCGCGCGGGAAGGCCAAGATCAAGGTGCGCCAGCCGCTCGGCGAGGCGGTCGTCGTGGCCGCCGGGCGCGAGCGCGCGGCGATCGAACGGCTGACGAATGTCGTACGCGAGGAGTTGAACGTCAAGCGCGTGCGCTTCGTCGCCGCCGCGGAGGAGCTCGGCAGCTACGAGGTGAAGGCCAACTACCGCAGGCTCGGACCGTTGTTCGGCAAGGACATGCCGCGCGCGGCGGAGGCGATCGCGGCGCTCGACCCCGCCCGCGTCGCAGCCGCCGTGCGTAGCGACGGCGGGGGCACGATCGGGATCGCCGTCGCCGGCCGCGAGCACACACTCTCGGCGGACGATGTGATCCTCACGATGAAGGCGCCCGACGGCTACAGCGTCGAGCGCGAAGGCGCCCACGCGGTTGCGCTCGAGCAGACGATCGACGACGACCTGCGCGCGGAGGGCCGCGCACGCGAGATCGTCCACGCCGTCCAGAACGCCCGCAAGAGCGCCGGCCTGGAGGTCGAGGACCGGGTCGAGCTCGCCCTCTCCGGCGACCCTGCCCTGATCGCGGCCGTCGCGGCGCACCGCGACTACCTCACGGGCGAGACGCTCGCCGTCGAGCTCGAGCTCGACCCCGGCGCGCCGGACTCAGCCGAGGCGATGGACTACTCAGAGCAGACCGAGATCGACGGCCTGCCCCTCAGCATCTCCCTACGCCGCAGTTAAGGCTGGCTCCAGCTCCTGCTCGAGCTTCTTCTTCGGGTACGCCCCGACAACCGTCTTGACGGGCTGACCGCCTTTGAAGAGGATCATCGTCGGGATCGACAGCACCTGGAAGTTGGCGGCCGTCTGCTGGTTCTCGTCGATGTTCAGCTTCACGATCCGCAGGTCCGGGCGCTCGGATGCGATCTCCTCGAGCACCGGCGCAACCACGCGGCAGGGGCCGCACCAGGGGGCCCAGAAGTCGACGAGCACCGGTCCCTCGGACTCGATCACCTCGGCCTGGAAGTTGGTGTCTGTGACTTCATTCAACGTGCCTGCCATGGGTTCTCCTTACTCGTATTGCGCTTATCCGTTCCTCTTGCCTACACACTATACAAAGTGTAGTAACCCCCTCTCGGACGGGCGTCCCTCAGTTGATCGTCACCAGCCAGCCTTCCGAGTACCGCACGATCGGGGTGTGAATCCCCGTCAGTGTCGTGAACAGGTGCGGGGAGACGTAGACCTCGATCAGCGCGGCGAGCACGAGCATCGGCACGGCGATCGCGACGGTCACGAACGTGGCGGCCAGCAGCTGGTCCCACTCACCGCGACGGCTGGCGATGATCCACGCCGCCAGGGGCAGGAACAGGGCGGTCAGCTCGAGGATCGCGTGCGGCAGCAGGCCCAGCAGCAGCAGGCCGGGCGAGACGTGCAGGAAGCCGGAGACGCCGGCGAGCGTGTGGCCGAGCACGTAGGCCTGGGTGCTGAGCGAGAAGGCGGTGGCGAGCACGACGAAGCCGATCGCCAAGCGCCCGCCGTGCTCGTGCACCCAGCGAGAGACGCCGTGGTGGCTCTCGGCCTGCAGCGGCAGCGAGCTGCCGGCGATGAAGCCCGCGACGCAGGCCATCGCGTGCAGGGCGAGCACGAGCAGGTTGCGGCGGAGGATCGAGAGCACGTCGGCGCCGTCTCCGACCGCGAATGGCGGTTCGAGGCTCAGGACCTGCTGATAGCCCGAGAACAGCGTGGCGACGACCCACACGGCGCACAGCAGGCAGGTTGCGGCCAGTGCCGATCCGGCAAACCAGCGCCCCAGCACGGGCCCCGGCGTGCGCTGCCAGGCGCGCAGCGTCGCGCGGGTGCGTCGCACGCCGTAGGCGAACGCATAGGCAGAGGCATCCATCCCTTCTGCATCGGTGTCGGAGCGCTCTACCTGAAGCGCAGCTGCGGCACGAGCCACATCGCCTCGGTGGCGATCCGCCAGGACATCTTGCTCTGGCCGCGCAGACGGTCTTTGAAGACGATCGGCACCTCGACCACCTTGAATCCCGCCCGCACCGCGCGATAGGTGAGCTCGACCTGGAAGGCGTAACCCTGCGAGCGCACGCCATCGAAGTGGATCTCCTCGAGCACCTCGCGGCGAAAGCACTTGAAACCGCCCGTCAGGTCCTTCACGCGCAGGCCGAGCACGATCCGCGCATAGGTCGAGCCACCCTCCGAGATGACGCGCCGCAACAGCCCCCAATCGACCACGCCGCCACCGGGCACGTAGCGCGAGCCGAGCGCGAGATCGGCGCCCGCTTTCACGGCTTCCAGCAGCCGGGCGAGGTCGGCGGGATTGTGAGAGAAGTCGGAGTCCATCTCCATCACATACCCCGCGCCGTGGTCGAGCGCATGACGAAAGCCAGCCAGGTAGGCCGGGCCGATGCCGTTCTTCTCGGCGCGGTGGAGCACTTCCACCCAATCGTGCTCGGCGGCGAGTCGATCGGCGATCTCGCCGGTGCCGTCGGGCGAGCCATCGTCGACGACGAGCACACGCCACCCCTCGGGCGCGACGCCGCGAAGCGCCTCACCGGAGGCGACGACGATCGCCTCGATGTTCTCGGCCTCGTTGTATGTGGGCAGGATCAGCCAGGGCTCGTTGGACATGCGCTCGCGTACCCTAGAGCAGTGGACCTCCCGAACGCCGCGATTGCCGACGCGCTGGAGGAGCTCGGCGACCTGTACGAGCTCGACGGGGCGATCGTCCACCGCGTGCTCGCCTACCGCAACGCGGCGAAGGCGGTGCGCGAGGCGTCCGTCTCGGTCGCCGCGCTGGCCCGCGCCGGCCGCGCGACCGAGCTCGCGGGGATCGGAGCGACGCTCCAGCAGAAGATCATCACGCTGCTCGACACCGGCACGACGCCCTCGACGGAGCGGATGCGCGCGCAGTTCCCACCAGGCCTGATCGCGATCACGCGATTGCCGGGGCTGGGGCCCAAGCGCGCACGACTGCTGTTCACCGAGCTGGGGATCGACTCGCCCGAGAAGCTGCGCGAGGCGGCGCTGGCGCAGCGGCTGCGGACCGTGCGGGGACTCGGCGCAAAGTTCGAGGAAAGCGTGCTCGCGGGGCTCGACCGGATGGCGGCCGAACCACCCGAGCGAGCGAGCGGACGGCTGCTCTTGCCGCGCGCGCTGGAGCTGGGCGAGACGCTCGCCGCCGGGCTGCTCGAGCGAGGCGGTCCGGGCACCCACGTGCAGGTCGCGGGGTCGGCGCGGCGGATGGCAGACAGCGTGAAGGACATCGACCTGATCGCAACCACGAGCAAGCCGACGACGCTCGCGAAGAGCCTCGCGCGGCTGGGAGAGATCGAGCGCGTTTCCTCCGCCGGCAAGCCCGGCGCGCGAGCGCGCACCCACTCGGGGATCTCCGTCGACTTGCGGATCGCCAAGGCCGCGCAGCTCGGCAACCTACTCCAGCACTTCACGGGCTCCGGGCCCCACAACGCGGCGTTGCGGGAAGCCGCGGTGCGCGGCGGACTGCACGTATCCGAGTACGGCGTGCTCGCCGATGGGCAGAAGAAACCGATCACCTGTTCCTCGGAGGAGGAGCTTTATGGGTTGCTCGGACTCGACTACATCGCGCCGGAGCTGCGCGAGAACCGCGGCGAGCTGGCGGCGGCCGCCGGCGGGCAGTTACCCCGGTTGATCGAGCTCCAGGACATCCGCGGCGACCTCCACTCCCACACGACGGCCTCCGACGGGAAGAACTCGATCGAGGAGATGGGCATCGCCGCGCGCGAGCGGGGGTACGAATACCTGGCGATCACCGACCATTCCGCCTCGCACGGCTTCGGCGACGAGGTCTCCCCCGAGCAGCTGCGCCGCCAGATCGAGCTCGTGCACGAGGCAAACGCGCGGCTGGAGGGGATCGAGCTACTGGCGGGGAGCGAGGTGAACATCCTGCCCGACGGCTCGCTCGATTACGACGACGAGCTGCTTGCCGAGCTCGACTGGGTGATCGCGAGCGTGCACACCTCCTTCGGGATGTCCGAGCAGGTGATGACCGAGCGGATGATCTCGGCGATCGAACATCCCCTCGTCGACGCGATCGGGCACCCCACCGGGCGCCTGATCGGGCGGCGCGAGCCCTACGCGATCGACCTCCCCGCGGTGTTCACGGCTGCCGCGCGCGCGGGGACGATGCTCGAGATCAACGCCAACCCCGACCGTCGCGATCTCTCAGACATCCACGCGCGCGGCGCCGCCCAGGCCGGCGTGCGGATCCTGATCGACTCCGACGCGCACCGCGTGGACACGCTCGCGAACATGCGCTGGGGGATCGCGACCGCACGGCGCGCTTGGCTGAGTGCCGCGGACGTGGCGAACACGCGGCCGTGGGCGGAGCTGCGGGGGCTACGCAAGCAGGCGCGGCAGTAGTCGCTTGGCGACCATACGATCGACCGCCTCGCGGCGGAACGGGACAAGCGCGTCGAGCGCCCGCGCCGAGTAATCCGGCGTCGGATCGTCCAGGGCGGTGCGCAGGGCGCTCGCCAGGTCATTGCCGACGAGCCTCTCGTCGAGCGCGCGAGCGATCGGCAGCGCCGCGTAGGGGCCGGGCGCGGAAGTGGTCACGAGCTCACAGCCGTCGGCCAGCGCCTCCAGCTGGGCGATCCCGTAGTCCTCGCGGCGGGGAGCGCAGACGAACACGCGGGCGCGGCGCAGCAGCGCGCGGTATTCCTCGTAAGGGAGCATGCCGACGGTGCGCACCCCCCCCTCTGTCGGGAGAGAAGACCCCGTGCTGGGATCACTCGCCGGGGCGCCCATCACGACCAGCTCCTCGCCGGGACGCCGCACCGCCCGCCAGGCGGCGAGCACGCGGTCGAGCCCCTTCTTCGTCGGGTTGGCCCCGTAGGTGACGGCGGCAATGTCCCGCACCTGTCCCGGCGGCCCGGTCGGACCGGAGGGCTCGACCGGGACCGCTAGCACAAGCGCCCGGCCTCCCTGGACCGCCATCTGCGGAGCCTCGCGCAGGCCGCTCTCGCTCCAGGGCAGCAGCAGTGGGGCCTGGCGCAGCCGGTGGCTCTCCAGCGGCCGCTGCCACACCCCGTCGCGACCCGGCCGGTTGCCGGCGGCGGAAGCGTCGAAGCGGATCGCTCCCGGCCGCGGCCAGAACAGCGCGGCGGTGGTGCTCGAATAGATCACCGCGCGCGGCTTGCGGCGATTCAGCTCGGCACGCGCCGCGCGGCGGGCCGCCAGCGCCCACGTGAGATCCGTGAGGGCGAGCGTGCGCACCCGTCGCGGCGACGTCGCGGCGACGATCGCGACGCTTGCTCCGGCCCGCCGCAGCGAACCGGCAAGCTCCTCGTCGGCCCGGCGCAGACCTCCCGTGGAGCCGAGCGAGACGATCAGTACGTCGACGGACCCCACGGGCGTCTCGGCTCCTTCGCCGGACGCGATGCCGGCCTCGCCTACCTCCCCCTTCGCCTCCTCGCCCCCGCCGGCCATCTCAGGTGACGGCGCCGCCCGCGCGTTCGGGGCGCAGCGCTTTGAAGCCGGGGGCGCGTTCGAGCGACATCGGCCGCACCGGCGAGGTGCGGCGTACGTAGAAGCAGGCGCCGTCGCGCTCCTCGATCGCGGCCACGGCCGCGTCCTGGCGACGCCAGGCGAGCGCCCAGATGATCGCGAAGCCCGCGGCGATCCCGGGAATCTGGGGGGCGAGGAAGGCAAGGCCGCCGGCCAGCAGCGTGAACAGCAACAGCGGCCACAGCCGGTTGAGCAGGATCGCGCCCGGGTGGTGCTCGGGCAGCGCCGTCGTCGACTTGGCGCCGGCGAGCAGCCGCGCGATCGGCGGGTTCGTCTCGGCGCGCCTGCCCAGGCGCAGGCCGATCAGCGCGGCGATCACCCACCAGCCGACGGCGATCGGCGCCAGCAGCGGCTCTGAGCTCTGTCCGGCGGCAAGGACCGTGACGGCGGCCAGCGCGGTCGCGGCGCCGGCGCTGAGCAGGACGGTGGTCTTGAGGAAGTCAACGAACCGCACGTGCGTCTAACTACAGCAGCGCCTGGAGCAGGCCGCGCACACCGGCGGGACCGTCGATCTCCAAATCGGCCTCCGCCGCCAGCTCCGGGGGCGCTTCCTCGGAGCTCACAGCCACGCAGATCGCAGTGGTCAGGGCGCCGTCGCGAACGAGCGAGCGCAGGCCCCGGAAGGCGTCCAGATCGGTCGTGTCGTCACCGACGTACAGGGCGCTGGCCAGCGGCGGGGCGGGCGGGCTCCGAAGCAGCGTGGCGACGCCGAGGCCCTTGTCGAGCGCGACGGGCGGACGCACCTCCAGCACCTTGCGCCCCCAGTGCACCGCCAGGCCCGCTTGAAGCGCGCGCTGCGCGATCTCCTCGATCGCGGCGGCAGCGGCGGCCTCGTCGGGGGCGCCGCGCCAGTGGAACGCCGCGATCGTGTCCTTGTCCTCGCTGCGCACGCGCAGCCGCTGGAGCTCGGCAGTGAAGGCGCTCGCGGCGAACCGCCGCACGCGCTCGGTCCAGGCGGCAAGCTCGGGATCGACCTCGGCGCGAGTCGAGCCGGGACGCAACAGCTCGCCGCCGTGGTTGCCGACGTAGGCGATCGTCCCGATCGAGACGATTTGCCGGGCAGTGGCCGCGCGGCGCCCGCTGACGCAGCCGACGACGCGGTAGCGCTTGGCGATCTCGATCAGCAGCGAGCGCGTCGCCTCGGGCACGTGCGCGTCGGCGGCGTGCCGGACGATCGGCGCGAGCGTGCCGTCGATGTCGAGCAGCACCGCCGCATGGGCGGGTTGGGAGCGGAGCGGCTCGAGCGCCTCCACGAGCGTGGCAGCGGGGGACACAGGCATAAGTATGGCGCGCGTGCTCGCCAGCTGTTTCCCCCGGTCTTCCAACTGCCCCGAGGGATGGATTGGGGAGCTGTCGAAAAAATGATCCGGACTCCGCCGAGAAGGCGTAGACTGGTGGTAATGGGACTCGATAACCCAATCCATATCGTCTTCATCGTCGTGATCCTCCTGCTGGTGTTCGGCGCGAAGCGACTACCGGAAATCGGCCGTTCACTGGGCAGCGGAATGCGCGAGTTCAAGGACTCCGTCAGCGGCAACCAGGCGAGCAGCGCCCAGCAGCAGCCGGCGTTGACCCCGACCGCGCAGCAATCGCAGCAGGCTCCCGTCGCACAGCCCGCACCGGTGCAGGCGCCCGTGCCGCCTGTGGCCGCGCCCCCCACTCCCGCCCAAGCGGCTCCTCCCCCGGCTCCGGCCGAGCCGCAGCCGCAGCACCAACATCAGGCATAAGCCACCGGAGAGGTGACACGCCTGCGCAGCGGTTCTCGCCGGTGCGCAGATCGCGCGAAATCTACGGCCTCCGGTTCAGCGTGCAAGGGTTCAGCGTGTATGCAGGATCGGGCCGGTCCGCACCGCTTCGAAGGCGGCGCCCGGAACCCGCTTGATCTGTTCCAGGTCTTCGTCGTTCCAGCGCGGGCTGGGCGCGCCGGTGATGTACCAGGAGGAGCCGTTGTCGGCGACGATCAAGCCGTAGCGCTTGAGCGCGCGAAGGATTACGAGCGACTCGCCGTGGAATCCGGCGAGGCTGTAGCTCGCCTTCAGGCGCAGGCGTAATCCCATCGGGGGCAGGTCGGGATCGGAGCTGGAGGAGGCGAAGTGCGTGGCGGGATGGATGAAGCCCGCCTGGGTCCGCGCGACGGTCACGCGCAGCGCGTGATCGATCTGGCCCGCCTGGACTTCGGGGTAGCGCACGAGCAGCGGAAAGATCGGCAGCCCGGCGGCATCCGCGGAGGTCCAGCCGTTGGGGCGCAGTGCGTTCGAGCGCAGGTCGAAGACGGCCCCCGAGCCCGCTTCCCAGCCGTCCGCATCGCGCTGGGCGTTGTAGAGCTCATACAGCTTGCAGCTGCCCTCCTGCAGCACGAGCACGTGGCGATCTCCTTCTTCGCCCGCGCCCTCGACCGGCGCGTTCGCCGGGACCGGGTAGGGGCCGGGGTTCGATTCTTCGCCGTATTCGGTGAACTTGATCGGCACCTTCGGCTGATGGGGACCGACGACCGTGTAGGGGATGCCGTAGCTCGGGTTCGTCCCGAAGTCCGGGTGCAGGTGCCCGCTCAGCCCGATGTTCGCGATGTACGCGGCCGAGTTGGGGTCGACGGGTGCATGGGCGATTTCCTGGTTGAGCGGGTTGCTCGCCGGAAAGATCGGGCAGGAGTACTCCCGGGGGCCCGCCTTCGGTGCCCGAACGTCGGCTCGAGCCTGTGCGAGGGCTGAGGCTCCCGCCGCGCTCGCGAGCGCTACCGCAACAGCCCTCAGCAATCTCCCTCGACGCCCGCGCACGCGGGGGATGCTACTTCCCGTCGACCGAGTGAACCGAGTCCGAGAGCACCGACGGCCGCGCCTCCACGAGCAGCGGAACGCCGCAGTGCCAGCAGTAGGCCGCCCCGCGCGAGTGCACCGCGCCGCAGGAGTGGCACTGCCCGTGAACGCCCGCCTCAGCCGCGCCCAGCAGCCGCTGGACCTCGCCGAGCTGAGCGTCGGCCTCCTGCAGCTCGGCGGCTTTGCGGGCGAGCACGTCGAGGCGGTAGTGGTCGCGCACGGCCATCTCGTAGGTGAGCCCGCCGAGATCCCAGGTGAGCGCGGCGACGCGCTCGGCCAGCTCGTGACGGCGGCGACGCAGCTCGGCCAGCGAGCCGCCCGCGGCGACGAGACCGCCGACGGGCACGACCGCGCCGCTGACGGGGCGCGTGCCGAGCTCCCGCGTCGCGTCGGTCGGGGACGGGTGATGCCCGTTCGGAGTCGTCGACATCAGCCACCCGTTTCGATCGGCTGGGCGCCGAGCTTGTTGATTTCTTCCTCGTGCTTCTGGCCGTGCGTGCTGCCGAGCTTTTTGGCCGTGGTCGAGCTCACTTTGTTCACTTTGGGAAGCGGTTTCTTTTCGATCGCCTTCGCTTCCTGCACTTCCTTGGCTTCGGTTTTGGCGCTTTCCTTCGGCGCGGCGCTCGCGGCAGGCGTCGGCGTCGTACTCGCCGGGGTCGTGCTCGCGCCCGTCGCCGTGCCCGTGGAGGTGAGCGGCGTGGCAGCGGCGGCGCCGAGACCCTCGACCTTCAACACCTGCTGGCTGGGGGCTTTGCTCTGGGTGACCCAATGGCCGACCAACAGGCCGGCGACGATCGCCAGCAGCAGCACCGACAGCAGCCCGAACAGGCCCGAGTAGCGGCGCAGCCACGCATATGGACCCGATACGGGCTCGATCACCGACGCGTACCCGGGCGGCAGCGAGGCGATCTGGCCCTGACCGCTCCCGTAGGAGGACTGGGCGTCGGCCTGGAGCACATCGAGGAACGCGAGCCGCACGGGCGACACCGGCTGGCCGCACGCCAGGCAGTAGCGCTGGTCGGGCGCGAGCGGCGTACCGCAGTTCGCGCAACTCGCGGAGTCCTGTGGCTGCTCGGAAGGCACTGGCGCGAGGCTCACGGCTGTGTTGCCCTGCTCCGGCCGGGAGCGCCGGCCGGACGGGCCGGACGATCCGGCCAGCTCATCCGAATGCGCCTCGCACGTAGTCGCGCGTGCGCTGTGCGCGCGGCTCTTCGAACACCTCAGCGGCGGTCCCGTACTCGATCAGATCGCCGAGGTACATGAACGCGACCTTGTCCGCGACGCGGCGTGCCTGAGCGAGGTTGTGGGTGACGATCACGACCGCCAGGTCGCGGCGCAGCTCGCCGATCAGCTCCTCGATCACGCCCGTTGAGATCGGATCCAGGGCGCTGCAGGGCTCATCCATCAGCAGCACCTCCGGGCGCAGCGCGATCGCGCGGGCGATGCACAGCCGCTGCTGCTGTCCGCCGGACAGACGCAGAGCCGGCCGGTCGAGATCGTCGCGGACCTCGTCGTAGAGCCCAGCGCGGCGCAGCGCGTCGATCACGAGCGGCTCGATCTCGCGCCGGCGCGGACGCTTGCGCGACTGCTCGCGCAGCGCGAACGCGACGTTGTCGAAGATCGACATCGGGAAGGGGTTGGGCTGCTGGAAGACCATCGCCACGCGTGCGCGCAACGTCGTGTCGGGCAACTCGTGGATGTCCTCGCCGTCGAGCAGCACCTGTCCTTGGCGCGCGGCGCTGGGGGTCAGCTCGGTGAGACGGTTGAGCGTGCGCAGCAGCGTCGTCTTGCCGCAGCCCGAGGGCCCGATCAGCGCGAGCACCTCGCCCTGGTGGATCGACAGCGACACCGACTTCACCGCCGGCTTGCCGGCGTAGGCGATGCTGAGGTCGCTCAGCGCCAGACGCTCGGGACCGGCCGTCGACGGGGAAGGGGCGCGCAGCGGGTTGCGTTCGCGCACCGGCGGTGCAACCGGCACGGGCTCACGGTCGAGCACGATCGTACGCACCGGCGGCACGTCCGGCTCGCGGACAGCCGGCGGCGGATCCTCCATCAGCCGAAGCTCCTCGGGACTCATCGCATATTCTCGATCAGGTCGACCTTCTCCATCGGACCAATGAGGTTACCCACATTTTTGGCCTCTGTGGGAAAAGCTTGCGAAGTTTTATGGCCGGTCATACGACCCCTCTCGCGGCTCATACGATTCCTCCTGCGACCGACATCCCTGTGGACTGCGCGTTGGAGCGGCCGATACGGTCCACGAGCAGGTTCAGGCCGAGCACGAACAGCAACAGCACGAACGCCGCCGCGTAGGCCTTCTGCGGCGCCGCCCCTTCGCCGGCGGGCGAGTTGTCATAGACGTAGCTCGTCAGCGACGAGCCCGTTCCGCGCAGCAGGCCGAGCACCGGCGTCGACCCCTGCGTTTCGATGTGGAGCGTCTTGCCGAGCAGCAGCACCACGATCGCGGTGTCGCCGATGATGCGACTGACGCCGAGCGTCACGCCGGTGGCGATGTTCGAGCGTACGCTCGGCAGCAGCACCCGGCGGATCGTCGCGATCCGCGTCTTGCCGAGCGCGAAGGCCGCCTCGCGCATGTGCATGGGTACAGCTCTCAGCCCGTCGCGGGTGGCGACAAATAGCGGCGGCAGCGCGATCAACGACATCATCGCCCCGGCGGCGATGAACGAGCGACCGTAGACGCCGCCGCCTTCGGCGCGAAACGAGAGCGGCGCGAGGATGCCGAGCTGGAAGATCGCTACGCCGAACAGCGCGAGCACGATGTCCGGCGTCCCCGCGACGATCTCGATGCTCGACTCGACGACCCTCGCGAATGCCTGACGCGCCCGCCCGACCTGCCCGTACTCCGCCACCCAGATCGCGCTCGCGACGGCCAGCGGGACGGCGAGCACGATCCCGATCACCGTCAGCAGCAGCGTGCCGATCAGGGGATCGAGGATGCCACCCGTCTGGGCCTGCGAGGTGCCGATCGCGGGGCGTGTGACCAACAGGCTCGGGGTGAGGTACTCGATCCCGCGATAGCCCATGTAGATCACGATCGCGGCGGCGATCGCGCACAGCCCGAGCCCCGCTGTCCACGCGCACAGCAGCACGAGCCGGTCGCCCCAGCGCCAGGTCCATGGCGACGAGCGCTGCCCGCGTCCGGACCTCGGCGGCGGAGCCGCCTGAAAATCGGGGACGAACGCGCTCATCCGCGCACCTGATACTTCCGCAGAGGCAGCTTGATCAGATAGCCGCCGATCGAGAGCACGAACGCGGAGAGCAGCAGGAGCGCCGCGAACGCGTAGAGCGTCGAGTCGAGCGCCGGCGCGCCGATGCCTTCGCTGAAGTCGATGATCGTCGACGCGAGCGTGCGCAGCGGCTCGTACAGGAAGATCGGCACGCCGTGGGAGAGGTTCGGCGTGAAGAAGCTGGCGCCGGAGGCCATCGAGATCATCACCGCCTCGCCGAGCGCGCGTGCGGTCGCGAGCACGGCAGCCGCCACGATCGCGGGGCGGATCGCGCGCAGCGTCACCGCGAGCATCGCCCGCAACGGGTTCAGGCCGAGCGCGACCGCGCCCTCGCGCCAGGACCTCGGCGCGGCCGCGAGCGCCTCGCAGATCAGCGCGATCATGATCGGCGTGATCATCACCGTCAAAGTCACCGTCACGACCAGCAGGCCTTCTCCGGTGAGCTGAACCGAGTTCTGCACCGAGGTCTTCTGCGGAGAGGAGATCAGGTGGTTGCCGACGAACGGCACGAGCACGAGGATCGCGATCAGGCCGTAGATCACCGACGGCACCGACGCGAGCAACCGGATCACGGGGATCGCCACCCGGCGCAGCCGCGCCGGCGCGAGCTCGACGATGAAGATCGACGAGAGCACCGCGATCACGATGCCCAGCACGACCGCGACGCCGGTCGTGAGGATCGTCCCGTAGATGATCGGCCAAGCGCGCAGGTGATACGCCGAGGCGGGGGGGTGCACGCTCGTGGCCTGCATATTTTCGAGCTGTGTCTTGAGACTCCCGCCGGGCCCCAGCCAGCTGAGGCCGTTGTGCTCGAAGATCGGCCAGGCGCGGATGAAAACGAACACGATCATCCCGATCACGCTCGCGCAGATGAGCAACGAAACCGCGCCGAGCGTGAGCTCGGCGCGGTTGTCGGACCATGGGTTACGGAGTCGATCCAACATCGTCGCTCTGACTACCTGGTCGGTAGTTGTTGGTTTTGGTTGGTTCTAACTATTGCGTGATTGGGACCCACTGGCTGGAGATGATCTTGCGAGCCGCAGCCGATGACTCGATCCAGCCGATGAACGCCGACGCGGCACCGGTCGCCTTGCCTTTGGTCACCTCGTAGAAGCGCGCGATCCCGGCGTACTGCCCGGATGCGACGGTCGTCTGGTTGCAGGCCACGCCGTTGAAGCTGACGGAGTTGACCGCTCCCAGCGAGGCGCCGTAGTTGGAGATGAAGCCGATCCCGTTCGGATCGTTTTCGACCGCCTGACGCAGCAGACCCTCGGAGGAGAGTTCGGAGGCCAGTGACGAGACTTTCTTGCCTTCGAGCAGCAGCGTCTGGAAGCTCGTCAGCACGCCCGCGACGGAGGTGCGGCTGATCAGGTCGATCGTGCCGGTGGCGGTCGCGCCGGGAACCTGGCCCCAGGCGCGCGTCTTGCCGGTGAAGATCGAGATGACCTGCGCCGGGGTGAGGTTGCTCAACGTGTTCGCTTTGTTCGTCACCACGCAGATCCCGTACTTCGCGATCGGGTAGAAGACGAGCCCGGCGGGATCGGTCGGCAGCGGATCGCGCGAGACGTCACCGATCGTGACGCGGCCGGCGGCGACATCGTTGATGCCGATCTGCGCGCCGCCCTGGGCGATCTTGAACCTGTATTTGCGTGGGAACAGCTTCACGTACTTCTGGGCGAGCAGAGAGACGAGCGGGTAGGAGGCGGTGGCGCCGCTGATCGTGACCGTGGTCGTCGCTGCCGACGCGGCCGCGGGCGCCGCGACTCCGAGTACGCCTGCCACCGCAAGGGCGACGGAGAGACGGCGATATCGATTCATTTGGTGGGGCTCCATTCAGATGGTTGACGTTTTGTCCCGATCGAAACTACCATAAACCTCACTAGCTCGATCAGGATAAGCTAGTTTATGGGGAAGGTCAGCAACATCGTCTCGAGAGGCGTGTTCCAGATTTCCCCACAGCACACCGACCAATGATCGGCTCCCTCTAGAACACCAAGAAGATCCAAAAGATGCGGAAGCCTCCAGGGCTTTCCTCACTAACACCCATCCAGTCATGAACAGCACACCCGAAGAGCCCACCACGCCCAACACTGACGAGCCCGACAGCGCGCCGCGACCCGTCAAGGGTCCCCCGCGCCTGCCCTCCACGCGCGTCGCCGCGGCGCTCGCGGCCGGGATGCTCGCGCTTGGCGTAGCCGTCGGCGCGGCGATCGGCCCCGCGCCGGAAACCTCACTCGCGGGCCAGCGCATCCCGCTGCTGCTGCCGGCGATCGCCGCGATCGCCGGAGCCGGCGGCGCGCACACGACGAGCACGAACACGAGCACGACGCCGGTGCAGCCGCCGCCGGTCACGTCCCAGCCAACGCCGGCCGCCTCATCCGCGGACGCCACCACGAAGACCTCGAAGACGGCGCCCAGCGCGGCGACGACACCGGCTCCGGCGCCGAGTACTGCCAAGACGCCGACCAAGAGCGCTCCGAAGAGCGCCGCGCAGGCGACGCTTCCTCCCGTCACGAGCGTTTGGCTGATCACGCTCTCCGGCGGCACCTTCACGCAGGCACTCGCGCAGACGGCCGCCGCCCCCTACATCGATTCCCAGCTCGTCCCCGCCGGCACGTTGCTCAGCGGCTGGTCCTCACTCGACGCCAGCGCCCTCGCGAGCGAGGCCGCGCTGCTCGGAGGCGAACCGCCGCAGACGCTCGACTCGATCGTCCAACCGCCCTGCCCCGAAGGCGCGACGGGCGCGGCCTGCGCGCCCGAAACCGCGGGCGCGTTGACGGCCGCCGACGAATTCCTGAAAGCCACGCTGCCCGCGATCACCGCGAGCGCCGCCTACCGCGAGCACGGCCTCGTCGTGATCACCTTCGGCTCGGTCGGCAACGCAACCGCGTCGAGCCTGCCGGCAGGCTCCGCGACCGCGACGCTCAGCTCGGAGCCGCCCGTCGGCGTGCTGCTGCTCTCGCCGTTCGCCCGCGCCGGCGCGCGGCCGACGAGCGCCTTCAACCCAACTTCCCCCAAGCAGAGCCTCTCAGAGCTTCTGCACTGATGCCGTATCCGCAGACCATACATCCGCAGTTCCGAAACCAACCAAGGAGACCCACGTTGCACGCACTAGATCCCGCCCACCGCAAGCAGGCCACGTGGTGGCTCGTCGCGCTCGTGGGCCTCACGCTCGCCCTCGCTGGGCTCGCCGTTCCCGCAGTCAGCCACGCGGAAGAATCGAACCCGAACAACTACGAGTGCCTCGGCGGCATCGCCCCGGGGGCGCCCGAAGTGGGCAGCGAAGAACAGCAGGTGGCCTACGTCTTCTACTGCAACGGCCCGATCACCGGCTACCAGTTGCAGGCGCAGATCCCACTGACCGGCGTCCAGACACCACCGCTCGTGACCGCCGGAGCCTCCGTGTTGGGCGCGGCGACGGGCAAGCCCACGACCGACACGTTCTCCTGCTCCGGGGAAGTCCCCGGCTACGCGGTCAACTGTGTCGGCTTGGCAAAGACCGGCTACGAGACGATCAGCGGACAGTTCGCGATCGGCTCGAAGATCTGCGCCGAGCCGCGCGTCGACCCGCTGCTCACGGTCACCTACGCCTACCTCGAAAAAGGTGTCGTCACCCAGGCAATCTCGGGGCCGTTCGACCTCGGCCGGCCGAGCGGCTGCCCGGCCAACGCCAACTCGGGCTACAACCGGCTGAACCCCAAGCCGGTCACGATCACCGCCAAGAAAAGCAAGAAGAGCAAGGGCAAGAAGAAGCCCGCGAAGAAGAAGGTCGTCGGCAAAGCGGCGCCCAAGAAGTAATCCCAGCCGGCGCGAGCTCACCCCCCACGGGCATAGCCTGTGAGGGGTACGGCTCTCCCGAGGGATCGCTTACAACGCAGCGAGGAGCCGGCACCCGCGCCGGCTCCTCGTCGCGGCTCTTGCAGTGGATCTCGCTGCTGTTATAAGCCCGCGCCTGGCGGGATAGGCGCTCTCTACAACAGGCTCGAGGTCATCCGTTCGACCTCGGCGATCGAGGTCAAACCTTCGCGCACCTTCACCAGCCCGTCGTCACGCAGGCGCAGCATCCCTTCGCCGACGGCGATCTCGACCATCGCGTCGACCGAGGCGCGTTCGAGGATCAGCGCCCGGATCGGCTCGCTCACGGACATCACCTCGTACAGTCCCAGCCGGCCGCGGTAGCCCGAGCCACCACAGCGCGAGCAGCCGACCGCCTCGTAGGGCTCGGCGCCGGCGAGGCCGTGCTCGGCGAGCACGGCCTCGGAGACCTTCAGCGGGCGCTTGCAGTGCTTGCAGAGCATCCGCACCAGACGCTGGGCGACGATGCAGTCGATCGCCGAGGAGACCAGGAACGGCTCGATCCCCATGTCGATCAGCCGGCCGAGCGCGCTGGGCGCGTCGCGCGTGTGCAGGGTCGAAAGCACGAGGTGGCCGGTGAGCGCCGCCTCGACGGCGATGTGCGCGGTCTCGCGGTCGCGGATCTCGCCGACCATGATCACGTCGGGGTCGGCGCGCAGCATCGAGCGCAGGCCAACGTCGAAGGTGACGCCCGCCTTGGCCGCGATCTGCATCTGCTTGACGCCCGCGATGCGCTGCTCGACGGGGTCCTCGATCGTGAGGATGCTCCGTTCCCCGTCGTTGAGCGCGTTCAGCGCTGCGTACAGCGTCGTCGACTTGCCCGAGCCGGTCGGCCCGGTCACGAGCACGGCGCCGTTCGGCTTGTTGATCGCGGTCTTGAAGCGATCGAGCTCGTCCTGCTGCATGCCCAGCGAGTCGAGTCCCTCGACCCGCACGCCCCCATCGAGGATCCGCATCACGACGCCCTCGCCGTGGACGAGCGGCAGCGTCACCACGCGGATGTCCACGCGGCGCCCGTCGACCGTCAACGCGAAGCGACCGTCCTGGGGCAGGCGCTTCTCGGAGATGTCGAGATCGCCCATGATCTTGATGCGAGAGACGACGCTCATCGCCATCCTGCGTTTGACCGTCGCGGCCGGGGCGAGCACCCCGTCAACGCGGAACAGCACGCGCGTGTCGCCCTCTTCGGGGTTGATGTGGATGTCCGAGGCGCCCTGCTGGACCGCCTGGGCGACGATCGAATGTACGAGCTTGATCACCGGTGCGTCGCGATCGGCCTCTTCGGCCAGCACGTCGGCCTCGTCCTCGGCCTCGGGCTCCTCGTCGACGATGTCCTCGATCGAGTCGTCCATCCGCGCGAGCCGCGTCAGCAGCAGGTTCAGATCCTCGACCGATGCCGCCGCGACCTTCACGCGCCGGCCGGTCATCATCGCGACGTCGTCGATCGTCAGCACGTTCGTCGGGTCGGCCATCGCCAGCAGCAGCGTCCCGTCGTCGGTGTAGCCGACGGGCACGGCCTGGTAGCGCTTGGCGGTCTCCGCGCGGATCAGGTTGACCGCGCCCATGTCGAGGTCGTAGACCGACAGATCGACATAGTCCAGGCCGAAGCGCTCGGCCACGGCGCGGGCGAGCTGGTCGTGGCGCAGAACGCCCCGCTCGACCAGGACCTGGCCGGTCGGCCTGCCCTGCGCGCGGGCGGCCGCGACCGCCTGCTCGACCGTCTCGCGATCGGCGAAGCCTAGGTCGACGATCACCTCGCCGATCATCCGCGCCGAGCGCCCCGAGCGCAGCGGCGGATACAGGCCGTCGTCAGGGCGGCCGACAGCGATCTCCTCGGGCTCCTGCGCCGGGTCCCGCGGCGGAGATGTGGCGGTGGGCGTGACGGTGTCGCGCATCGCCGTTTGTATCGGCATCCCCAGGACGCCGCTTGATCGGCTGCCCGCGTCCTTACCCGATTTCTATGTGAGTTTATGGACGATTTGGCCTTTTCGGACCCAGGCAGCCGCTGATTTCATCCAACCCAAGCCAGACCGCTTCTGGAGCAGCGGCCTCAGCGACTCATCGAGGTACCCGGCATCCCCTGCTCGAAAGCGCCCTTCACTTGAGCATCGAGCGCGTTCAGCCGATAGAGCGCCAGCGCCTCGCCCGAGGCGAAGCGCTGGCCGCTGGCCGCGTCGGCTCCGTGGTGGAGCATCACGCAATGCTCGAGTGCAAGCCGCCGCTCCGCGTCGAGCGTCGCCGGCGCGTGTCCTGCGATCAGGCGCAGCCCCAGCTCGATGTGCCCGAGCAGCTGCCCCTCGCGGCTGCGCGCGATCTCCGCGCCGTAGGTGAACTCGCGGGTCTTACCGAGATCGTGGACAATCGCCGCGCTCAGCAGTAGATCGCGATCCAGGCGCGGATGCAGCGTGCAGAGCTCGAGCGCCATCGTGGCGACCGCGACGGTGTGCTCGAGCAGGCCACCGAGGTAGGCGTGGTGAGACCCGGCCCCGCCGCGCGGGCGGGAGTCCGCGCCGAGCGCCGGCAGCGAGCAGGGGGCGCGGCGGATCTCCGCGCGCAGCGCCGCATCGCCGAGCAGGCGCGCGAGCAGCCCCTTCAAACCAGGTTCGTAGACCTCGCGCGCGAGGTGCTCGAGGAACCCTTCGAGCTCGTCGAGGTCGCGGTACGCCGTCGGCAGGAAGCGGGCGGGGTCGGCGTCCTCGTCGCTTCCGTCCGCGCGCGCGATCGCCGCGAGCGCGATCTGGAGCTCGTCGCGAAAGCGCTCGACGCGTCCCTTCACACGCACCAGCTCGCCCCGCTCGAAGCGCCCGGCGAGCACGTCGGCGTCGCGAAACGCGCGCGCGCGGATCGTCCCGGTGCTGTCGCGCAGCTCGACCGTCAGGTAGGGAGTGCCCGCACGCGAGATCTGCCGCTCCTTGCGCACGCACGCGAACACGCCGTCGACCTCCTGCTCGAAGCGGAGCGTTGCGATCTGGACGTCGTCCGTCTGCACGAGGTTGCCGGCCGGGGTCACTCCGTCCATGATGTACGGTGGTTCGGATGCAGCCCTTGATCTGGGACCGCCGTCCTGATGGCCTCAGAGCCCCTGCGATGGTGTGTGCCTTTCAAGGCTGGAACGACGCCGGCGACGCCGCCTCGAGCGCCGTCTCCTTCCTCGCCTCCTCGCTGAACGCCAGTCGCTTCGCTCAGATCGACTCCGAGGAGTTCTACGACTTCCAGGCGAATCGCCCCAACATCCAGCTCACGGACGGCCAGACGCGAGAGATCGTATGGCCGACGGTCGAGGTCTTCGAGGCACGCGCACCGCGCGCGCCTCGCGATCTGGTGATCGTCCAGGGCGTCGAGCCGTCGCTGCGCTGGCGCGCCTTCAGCGCGCACCTCGTCGAGCTCGCCGAAGCGCTCGGCGTGCAGGTCGTCGTCACGCTCGGAGCGCTGCTCGCAGACGTGCCCCACACCCGCCCGGTGACGATGACCGGATTCGCCTCCGATCCGTCGCTCGTCGAGAACCTCGGGTTGGCCACCTCGAGCTACGAGGGGCCGACCGGAATCGTCGGCGTCCTACACAGCGCCTGCCTCGACGCGGGGCTGCCGTCGGCAAGCCTGTGGGCGGGCGTCCCCCACTATGTCGCCGCGGCAGCCAATCCGAAGGCTGCGCTCGCGCTCCTACGCAGAGTGGAAAGCCTGATCGGCGTCTCGATCGATGTCTCCGAGCTCGAGGTCTCGGCCGCCGACTACGAGCGCCAGGTCGGCCTCGCCGTGCAGAGCGACCCGGACATCCAGGCATTCGTCGAACGACTCGAGCAGGCGGCGGAGAGCGAAGAGTCGGAGCTGATGCCCGAGGACGTCCCCTCCGGCGACATGCTCGCGCGCGAATTCCAGCGGTTTTTGCGCCAGCGCGGACCCGAGGGGAAATAGCAGGATCGAGACGTTCAGTCGGCCCCGCTTGGCTGAGACGATGGCAGACCGCAGGGGCCGGTTCTACCGCTCCGCCGCCGGGCAGACGATCCGGTAGTCGCAGAGCGAGCACGCCGCGAGCGACGGCGTCGGCTCGAAGCGCTGAGCGAGGATGCCCTCGCCAGCAGCGAGCACGATCTCCTTGACCGCCTCGGCGTCGTTGTCGTCGCGGGGTACGGGAACCTTGAGATCGTCGAGCACGTAGTAGTAGGCCTGCCGGGAGGCCTCTAATCCCCAGGACTCGCGCGCCGCGAGCGCGTAGAGGGAAAGCTGGATGTCATCGCCGAGCTGCTCGGCGCTCTTCGGGCGGGAGGTCTTGTAGTCGATCAGCTCGTACTCGTCCCCGGCCCTCTCCCCATCCGCGGCCCCGCCCCTCGCCTTGCCACCCGTCCCGGCCTCCGCGCGGTCCGCCGCGGCATCATCCGCCGCGGCACTTCCAAGACGGTCGACGCGGTCGACGCGGCCACGCAGATGGTGGGGTCCGAGCCGGAAGGAGAACGGGCGCTCGAACCACACCGGCTCGGAGTCCTGGCCGTGTAGGCGCTCGTGATAGCGCGTGAGCGCGGCGCGCGCCTTGCCGTGGAGCTCCCGCTCGTGCTCGTCGCTCGTACCGAAGCCGCTACGCCGCCAGCTCTGCTCGAACAGCTCGATCAGCTGCGAGAGCGTCTCGCCGGAGGTGGAGTGGTAGCGCTCGAGCACCTGGTGCACGACGATTCCAAAGCGCTGGTTCTGCGTCTGCTCGGTCGGGATCCGCAGCACGCGCGCGTACTTGTAGCGCAGTGGACAGCCGCGGTAGGTCTCGACATCCGAAGCCGACAGCGCCAGGCCGATCCCCTTGCGCGGCAGGAAGGGCCCGAGCGAGGAGGCTTCGCGCGGCGCAATTGCCTGCGCGCGGGCGCGGGCACGATCCTCGTCGCGGTCGCGATCGCCGGCGCCGGGGCTATCCCCCTCGCGATCGCCGGCGTCCGGAGTGCGCTCGCTCAGCAGCTCGTCGAGCGCGGAGGTCTGGAAGATCTCACGCTGGAGCGGGGTCGTGGCGGCGAGCAGGCGGGCGTTGATGTCCGCGAGCGCCTCGGTCACGTCCTGCCCCTCCGGCCGCTCAGCCAGCGCGGCGAGCTTCAACAGCTCCAGATAGCGCACCACGCCGTGGGAGATGTCGAGATCAGTGTCCAACCGCAGCTCGCCGAGACGCCCACCGATACGGGCGACGCTGGCGAGCACCTCCTCGCGCATCATCCGCAGCATCTCCAGGAGCGCCTCGTCCTGAAGCCGGCGGCCGTCTTGAGGCTGTTCGGCGTCGCGATCCCGGCCCTCGACGCCGAGCACCACGCGCGCGAGCAGATCTGGGCGTCCCGCGTCGAGCGCGTCGGCCGCCGCCCGGCGCAGCTCGAGAAAGCGCCCGACGCGCTCGCGCGCGTCCGGCGGGATCTGGGGCGACTCGATCGCCGCCGCGAGCGCCGCGACCATGTCCAACTTGCGCCGCCGCGCCAGCGCGATCACGCGGGCGAGATCGACCTGGCGCAGCTCGATCGGCGGACGCGCGAGCGCACGCACGACCGCGGCGGCGTCGTGCGGGTCGGCGAGCAGGCGCATCCAGGCCAGCACGTCGCGCACCTCGGCCCGCTCGCGGAACGCAGCCGCCCCGCGTTCCTCGGCCAGGGTGTCGCCCGAAGGCGGCGCGATCTTTGAGGCAGGCGGCACAGACCAAGGATACGAGTCTCCCCGGGGCGAGGGCATCGGAGCCCCTACGCTCTGAGGATGGGCTCGGACGCAATCGACTGGGGAGCCGCACAACGGATCGGGGAGCTGATCGCCGGTTCGGGCGGGCGGGATCGATACGGAGTGCGAGCCGATTCGATCGAGCCGCGCGCGCACGACTTCGCCGCGCGCGTGAGCGCCTACACGGGCCTCGAGCTACCCGCAGAGCTGCCACCCCTGGAGGTCGTCGATCGGCCGGCCTGGATCGCGGCCAACCTGAAGACGATGAAACCGCTGCTCGATCCGCTGACCGCGCGCTTGGGGGGCGACGACAGCGGCGGGCTCACCGGCATCGTCTCCGGCCCGCTGCGCACGGCCTCGGGCCTGCTGTTCGGCGCACAGGTGGGGGCGCTGACGGGCGTGCTCTCCCAGCGGGTGCTCGGCCAGTACGACCTCGCGCTGCTCGATACCGAGGTGCAGCCGCGGCTATTGCTGCTGGCGCCGAACCTGGAGCAGGCCGCGCGCAACCTCGGGGTCGACCGCGACGAGCTCGTGCTGTGGGTGACGATCCACGAGATCACCCATGCCGTCCAGTTCGGCGGCGCGCCGTGGCTGCGCGAGCACCTCGGGGGCATGCTGCGGGAGCTGATCGACGGCTTGCAGGTGAAGCTCGACCCACGCTCGACGGGCGACGGCCTGCCCGAGGAGAAGAGCAAGGGCAGGGGCGGGGGATGGATCCCGAGGCTGGATGGATTGGGAATCAACCCAAACCAGTTGCGCGAGCTGCTGGAGCGCGCCCGCCGCGGCGAACTCTTGCGCCTGACCCTCGGCGACGAGCGCTGGCAGCTCGTCGAGCAAATGCAGGCGACGATGTCGCTGATCGAGGGGCATGCCGAGCATACGATGGACGCGGTCGGCGCCGAGGTGCTGCCGTCGCTACCGCGCTTGCGCGCCGCTCTGAACCGCCGGCGCGAGACGCGCGGGCTGCCGTGGCGGGTGCTCGAGCGCCTGCTCGGGCTCGAGTTGAAGCTGAAGCAGTACGAGATCGGCAAGCGCTTCTGCGACGCGGTCGTGCAGGCCGAGGGCCCGCAGGCGCTGGCCCGCGTGTGGAGCGGGCCGGAGCTGCTGCCGAGCACCGCCGAGTTGGAGACACCCCGTCTCTGGCTGGATCGAACGCACGTTCCTCCTGTTACAAGCTCGACGACTTAATACGCCCCGTTCACGAGGTCTTTACGGTTTGTGAAGGTCCCGCTGTAACTATCTACTCACAGCGGGTTACAAACGTGTGTTCGATGCTACGCTGAGACCAAGGTCGAGATCGAACAGAAGCGAACAAACGTCACCCGGGTCCTCTTCATGAGGACAGAACCGATCACAGGAGACCCCTCCACATGGCAACCGCCACCACTTCCCCCCGCAGCGCCAAAGCCCGCAAACCGGCCGCCAAAGCAGCCAAAGCATCGACAGCCCGCAAAGCCTCTGCCACCCAGAGCACGCAGGCGAAGAGCACGAAGGCGAAGGCCGCGCGCACGCGCTCGATCCACCAGACCCAGTCGGCCGTGCGTCAGACCGAAATCGCGGCACGCAACACCGTCGACGTATTCGGCGACTACACCGAGCGCGCCGTGCTGATCCCCGTCGGCGCCGCCCTGATCGCCCGCGACCGGGTGGTCTCGACCGTGAGTGACACGATCTCCAGCTACGGTTCGACGGCGAAGGCCCAGGCCCAGCTGCGCCGCTTCGAGCGCCGCGGCACCACGGCCCGCAACCGGCTCGAGCGCGAGGTCCGCAAAGCCCGCGTCCGCGTCGAGCGCGAACTGCGCCAGCGCCGCCGCGACCTGGAGCAGACCGTCAACACGCTCGAGGAGCGCCGCGACGCCGTCGCGAAGAACGTGACCGAGCTGCCGAACCGCGTGCAGGAGCGGATCCTCAGCATCGTCTGAGCAACACCCTTCCCCCGGCCCGGCCGGAGAGGCCGGGAGCCACGGGACAGTCTGCCGGCCTCATATCCCGCCGGCAGTAGTAGCAACCTCTCCTCCCCTCGACCCGCGGGCGGCCCCCACCGCCCGCGGGTCAATTTTTATTCCGGCGCCGCGTGCGAAACGGACTTGCGGGATCGTCTGGACAGGCACGCTCGCCCTGGTTTGCCACAATGGGCCGCGTGAGTAACGAGACAGAAATCCGTAAGGCGCTCGAGGTGGTGATCGATCCCGAGCTGCACCGCTCGATCGTCGAGCTCGACATGGTGCGCTCGATCGAGATCGGCGGCAATGGGGTCGTCGACATCACGGTCTCGCTGACGACGCCGGGCTGCCCGATCAAGGGCCACTTCCAGACGGCCGTCGCCGAGGCCGCCGGCGCGCTCGAGGGCGTGACCCACGTGAACGTGTACTTCGACGTGCTGAACGACACCCAGAAGGCCGCCCTGCAACAGAAGCTCGGCAGAGGCAGCCTGCCCCAGGGCGCGCTCGCCCAGGTCGCGAACGTGCTCTGTATCGGCTCGGGCAAGGGCGGCGTCGGCAAGTCGACGCTGACCGCGAACCTCGCGGCGGCGCTCGCGGGCGAGGGCAAGAAAGTGGGCGTGCTCGACGCCGACGTGTGGGGCTACTCGATCCCGCGCATGTACGGTCTCGGCTCGACCCGACCGCCGGTCTCGGCCGAGCGGAAGATCCTGCCGCTGGAGGCGCACGGCGTGAAGGTGATGTCGATCGGCTTCTTCCTCGAGGAGGACGCCGCAGTCGTGTGGCGCGGGCCGATGCTGCACAAGGCGCTGACTCAGTTCCTACAGGACGTCGACTGGGGCGCGCTGGACTTCCTGTTGATCGATCTCCCCCCAGGCACCGGTGACGTCTCGATGACGCTCGCGCAGCTCTTGCCCCAGGCCAAGTTTGTGATCGTCACCACCCCGCAGGCGACCGCGCAGAAGGTCGCGCGACGCTCCGCAGAGATGGCGCACAAGGTCTCTCTGGAGATCGGCGGGGTGATCGAGAACATGTCGGGCTTCACCACGCCGTCGGGCGAGCGCTTCGCGATCTTCGGCGAGGGCGGCGGCAAGGAGCTCGCGGACGAGCTCGACGTGCCGCTGCTGGGCAAGGTGCCGCTGACGATGCCGCTGCGCGAGCACGCCGACAGCGGCACCCCGCTCGTGATCGAGGATGCGGGCGATCCGGCATCGCAGGCGATCCACCAGGCCGCACGGGGGCTGATCGCGATGGGCAACCCGCCCGTGCTGCCGGTGCTGCCCCTGGTGCAGGTCGGCGCCACGGCAGCCGTCGCGCCCGAGGCGCCCCCCAGCCGAAAACCGGCGGGCATGTCGCTGCCGATGGCCTGATCGGCGACCGCGGGGCTCTCCAGAGACATCCTGCTCGATCGCTTGATCAAGCGCAACCGACTTGAGAGGATCGTCTTATGTCCGTACAGGACCAGGAGGAGGACCAGCAGCAGGCATCACAGGACGGCGCCGTCGAGATCGACGAACGCCGCGCGAAGATGGAGCGGCTGAAGGCGGAAGGGATCGACCCCTACCCACCGGTCAGCCTGTGGGCTACGCGCACGCGCATCGCCGACGTGCTCGCCGCGCACGATCCGGACGAGCTCGAGGAGGGTGGGCATCCAGAGCTCCGCTACCAGGTGGCCGGCCGGTTGATCTCCCGCCGCGAGCACCCCAACACCTCGTTCCTGGACCTGCGCGACCTGTCCGGCTCGATCCAGATCGTCGTACGCCTGGACGACCTCGGCGAGGGCACCTACAAGCGCATCATGAACCTCGACATCGGCGACATCGTCGGCGTGGAGGGCTTCATCTACAAGACCAAGCGCGGGCAGCTGGTGCTGGCCGTCGGCGAGCTGACGCTGCTCACCAAGACCCTGCGCCCACCGCCGGACAAGCATCACGGCCTCGGCGATACCGGCACGCGCTATCGCTACCGCGAGCTCGACCTGCTCGCCAACGAGGACACGCGCGAGCTGTTCCTCACGCGCCACAAGATCGTCTTCGAGATCCGCAAGTGGCTGAACGAGCGCAACTTCATCGAGGTCGAAACGCCCGCGCTGCAGTCGCTCGCCGGCGGCGCCGGCTCGCGGCCGTTCACGACGCACCACAACGCGCTCGACCGCGACCTCTACCTGCGCATCTCCGTCGAGCTGTTCCTCAATCGCTGCATCGTCGGCGGGATGGAGAACGTCTACGACATGGGCAAGGTGTTCCGCAACGAGGGCATCTCCCCGAAGCACTCGCCCGAGTTCACGATCATCGAGTTCATGTGCGCCTACTCCGACTACAACGACGTGGCGACCGTCACCGAAGAGCTGTTCCGCGACGTCGCTCAGGCGGCGCTGGGACGGACGACGATCAAACGAAACGGCGAGGAGATCGACCTCGCGAAGCCGTGGCGGCGGGTGACGATGCGCGAGCTGATCCTCGAGCGCTTCGGCCTGGACTTCCTGGAGTCCACGCGCGAGCAGCTCGCGGAGGTGCTCGACGAGCCGATGGACCCCGACGCGACGTGGGCCGAGGTGGTGGCGGACATCTACTCGGAGAAAATCGAGTCGACGATCAACCAGCCGACGCACGTGTTCGACTTTCCCCTGGAGCCGTTCCCGATCACCAAGCGTCACGCTGTGCACCCCGAGCTGGGCGAGCACTTCGATGCGGTCATCGGCGGCATCGAGCTCGTCTCGGGCGACACCGAGCTGAACGACCCGGTCGACGAGTGGCAGCGCTTCGTCGACCAGCGCAAGCGCCGCGCTATCGACGACGGCGACGTGCCCCATCCCAACGACGACGAGTACACGCGCGCACTCGAATATGGCTACTCGCCCACCGCCGGCGGCGGTATGGGCGTCGATCGCCTGGTGATGATCCTCACCGAACGCGACACGCTGCGCGAGGTGATTCCTTTCCCGATTGTGAAGGAGTTGAGGTGAGCATTTCAAAGCTCGACCTCGACCCCGGCGTGATCGCCTCCTGCAGGGAGGCGGCGGCCCAGATCGCGAGACAGGTAGGCGAGGAGATCGCTCACAAGACGACCGTCTCGGTGCAGCGCACGGTCGCGCGACTACTTGGCGTCGACGGCGTGAACGAGCTCGACGCGCCGCTGCCGAACGTGCTCGTCGACCACGTCGCCGACCGCGGCGAGCTCGGTCTGGGCATCGGCTACTGGCTGGGCAACGCGCTACTCGACGACGAGCGTCGCTCGCCCCAGCAGATCGCGCAAGACATCGACGCGGGGCGACTCGACCTGTGCGCGCTGCCGCGAGCGCAGGACGGTGCGATCAGGGCACGGATCACACAGGAGTGCGAGCGCAGCATCGCCGAGATCGCCGGGCGTATGCGCGAGCGCCGCGAGCTGCGAGCGAGCCTCGGCGAGAGCCCGCCGCCGCTGCGCTACGTGCTGACCGCAACCGGGAACGTGTACGAGGACGTCGTCCACGGTCTCGCGGTCGCCGAAGCCGGCGGTGACATCGTCGCGGTGATCCGTTCGACCGCCCAGAGCCTGCTCGACTACGTGCCCTACGGCCCGACGACCGAGGGCTACGGCGGCACGTTCGCGACGCAGGCGAATTTCAGGATCATGCGCGAAGCGCTCGACGAGTGGTCTGAGAAGCACGGCCGCTACGTGCGCCTGTCGAGCTTCTGCTCGGGTCTCTGCATGCCGGAGATCGCGGCGATGGGAGCGATCGAGGGTTTCGACAACATGGTCAACGACGCCCTCTACGGGATTCTCTACCGCGACATCAACCCGGTCCGCGGCCTGATCGATCAGCGCGTCTCGCGGATGGTGAACGGCTACTTCGGCGTCGTTATCAATACCGGCGAGGACAACTACCTGCGTACCGCCGACGCGATCGAGGCCGCGCCGAGCGTCACCGCGTCCCAGTTCATCAACCGCCAGCTCGCGCTGGACTCGGGCGTGCCCGACGCGCAGATCGCGCTCGGCGACGCGTTCGAGATCGACACGCCGGTCGTGAACGGCCTGCTGCTGGAGTGGGCGCAGGCGCAACTGACACGCGAGCTGTTCCCAGACTGCCCGGTCAAGTACATGCCGCCGACGCGGCACATGGACGGCAACCTGTATCGCACGCACGCGACCGACTCGCTGTTCAACCTCGTCACGATCGCCACCGGCCAGGGCATCCAGACGATCGGGGTGCCGACCGAGGGGATCTTCACGCCGCACGTGCACGACCGCGTGATCGGGCTGGAAAACGTCAACTACGTGTTCGACACCGCGCGCGACCTCGGCGAGGAGATCGAGTTCAAGCCCGGCGGCATCATCCAGACGCGCGCGCGCGAGGTCCTCACCGGGGCGCATGGGCTGCTGGAGCGGATCGCCGCGGACGGCCTGTTCGCGGCGCTCGGCGAGGGCGTGTTCGGCGACGTTTCCCGCCTCCTCGACGAGGGCCGTGGGGTCGAGGGGATCGTCGCGACCGTCGATGGCTACTTCGACCCCGTGAGCGAGCTGATGCGAGGAGCGCCGAGGAGTGTCTGAGGAGATGCAAGCCAAGCAACCCGATCTCGCGGGCCGAGAGGTTGACCTCAAACACGTGAAGCCCTACGCCGACCATCTGGGCGACGGGATCGTGCAGTTCAGCTTCACGCTGCCCGTGCCCTACGGGCTGGCCGCGCGCAAGGCCGCGCAGGAGCTGGCGCGGAAGATGGGCTTCGAGCACCCGGAGGTCGTCCACTACCAGGGGCTGACCGAGGGCTATACGTACTTCGTGATGTTCGGCGAATGCACGCAGACGGTCGACTACGCGACGCTGAGCGGCGAGGGCTTCGAGATCGAGTACATGAGCGAGGACGAGATCGAAGCGTTCGCGCACGAGCGGATCGGACGTCCGATCGTGATCGTCGGCGCGGCGACGGGCACCGACACGCACAGCGTCGGGATCGACGCGATGCTCAACCTGAAGGGCTTCCACGGCCATCACGGCCTGGAGGGCTACCGAGCGTTTGAGACGCACAACCTCGGCAGCCAGGTGTCGAACAGCGTGCTCGTCGCGCGCGCGATCGAGCTGGAGGCGGATGCGATCCTCGTCTCACAGACCGTGACCCAGCAGAACCTGCACATCTCGAACCTGACGGAGCTCGTGGAGATCGTCGAAGCGGAGGGCAGGCGCTCGCAGATGATCCTCACCTGCGGCGGGCCGCGGGTGTCGAACGAGCTCGCGAAGGAGCTCGGCTACGACGCGGGCTTCTCGAAGGGCACCTACCCCTACCACGTCGCGAGCTTCATCGTGCGCGAGCTGGCCGCGCGCACGGCGGCCGCACCGTCCGGCGAAACCGCCGCAGCCGGCGGGACGGACGCCGCGAGCGCGAATGGCTGAGGCCGCGGCGGGGCGCCTGGCGGATCTGCTCGCCGGCACGCGCCGGGTCGCGCTGGTCGGGCTGGCGAAGAACACGGGCAAGACGGAGACGCTGGCCGCGATCCTGAGGGAGCTGGGACAGCGGGGGACATCCGTCGGCGTGACCTCGATCGGCAGAGACGGCGAGGCGCGCGACGTGATCGACTCGCGGATCGAGAAGCCGAGGATCGTTCTGCAGGCCGGCAGCCTGGTGGCGAGCACCGACGCGCTCGTGCGGGCCAGTGGCCTCGCGCACGAGCGCCTGGAGGGGACCGGCGTGAGGACCCCGCTCGGCGAGGTCGTGATCGCGCGGCTCGCGGAGAACGGCGCCGTCGAAGTCGCCGGCCCGAGTACCGCCGAGGACCTGGGCCGAGTCAGCGACGCGATGCTGGCCTACGGTGCCGAGCAGGTGTTGATCGACGGCTCGATCGACCGCCGGGCGGCCTCCTCGCCGGCGGTCGCCGATGGGTTGGTGATCGCCACCGGCGCGGTCCTGGGCAAAGAGATCGAGCAGGTGGTAGCGGCCACGAGTGACGCGGTCGAGCTCGTCAGGCTACCTCTCGCCGGTGCCGGGGCGCCGGTCGCGTCAAACGACGGGAGCACGGAGCCGTCCCTGGAGCGCAACCTGGTGCTGGGCGCCGAGCCGGCGGAGATCGACGCGTTGCTGCGGGAACACCCGAGCGCAAGTACGTTCCACGTCGAGGGCGCGCTGAGCGAGCGCTTCCTCGAAGGCCTGCTGGCCGCCCGCACAGAGCGGGCCGGGCGCGAGCTGAGGATCGTCGTAGGCGACCCGACGAAGGTCTTCCTGACCCACCGCGGGGCGGGCTGGTACCGCCGTCAGGGCCTCTCGATCGAAGTGCGCAGGACGATCGAGCTGCGGGCAATCACGGTCAACCCCGTCGCGCCCCAGTCACACCGGTTCGACTCCAGGCAGCTGCGAGGGCTGATCGAGGCCGCCGTGGCGGACGTGCCGGTCCTCGACGTGCTCGACCTGGATTACTTGGCGTTGGCGAAGTAGTCGGCGTTGATCTGCGTGAACTTCTGCCACTCGTCGGGGAGCTGGTCCTCGGCGAAGCAGGCGTCGACCGGGCAGGCCTCGACGCAGGCGTCGCAGTCGATGCACTCCTCGGGATCGATGTAGAGCATCTCGGCAGCGTCATAGCCGGGCTCGTCGGGCGTCGGGTGGATGCAGTCCACGGGGCATACCTCGACACAGGAGTTGTCCTTGGTGCCAATGCACGGCTCGGCGATTACGTAGGCCATTCGCTTCTTTCTTTTGAGTCGGTTTGCGGGGGCTTCCCTCCGGGAGACGCATATTGTACGAAGCATGCTGCTGCTTACCGGCGCGACCGGTCTGGTGGGCTCCGCGCTGCTGCGGCGCCTGATCGTCGAAGGGAGACAGGTTCGCTGCCTCGTGCGCGATCCCCGGCGCCTGGGCGCCCAGCGCGTGCGCGTGCAGATCGCGCTCGGGGACCTCGCCGATCCCCAGTCGTTTCGCAACGCGATGCGCGGCGTGGACACCGTCGTGCACCTGGCCGCCTCGATCCGCGACCAGCCGCGTGGCTCGATCGAGGAGCTCAACGGGATCGCCACCTGGCGGATGGTGCGGGCCGCGCAGCGCCAGGGCGTCGAGCGCTTCGTGTTCTTCTCCGTGCTCGGCGCCTCCACCCATCACCGCGCGCGCTTCTTCCGCGCGAAGGCGCTCGCCGAGCAGGCCGTCGCGGAGGCCGAGTTGCGCAGCACCGTGTTTGCCCCCTCGATCGTCTACGCCCCCGGCGACCCGTGGCTGACGCTGCTGGAGCGCCTGGCGCTGCTGCCCGTGATGCCGGTCTCCGGCCGCGGACGAGCTGCCTACCAGCCGATCTGGGCCGAGGACGTCGCCGACTGCGTGATCGCCGCCCTGCACGCGCCACCGCCCGGCGGCGAGCGGAATGGAACAGAGCGCTTCGAGCTGGCCGGCCCGCAGACGCTGAGCCACAACGAGATCATCCGCCTCGTGTTGCGCGCGCAGAACCGCGGTCGCCCGCTGCTGCACGTCCCGACGCCGATCGTCTCGCGCGGGCTGCGCCTGCTCGAGGCAACGCTCGGCCAGCGCGCGTTTGCCACCTGGGACGAGGCCGAGCTGATGGAGGTGCCGATGCTCTCCGCCCGGGGCACCGCTGACGTGGAGCGTCTGGGGGTCACGCCCCAACCGATGGGCGCCGTGCTGCCCACGGCATAGCCTCTTCCAACTGGGCTGCCAGCCCAAGCAGCGCTGCCTCACCGGCCGGGCGACCGATGAGCTGCACCCCCAGCGGCAGCCCGTCCTCGCCGTCAAACAGCGGCAGCGAGATCCCAGGATGTCCGGATGCGTTGAACACCGGCGTGAAGGGCGTGAACAGACCCGAGCGCGTGAACGTCGACATCGGATCGGGCACACCGGTGTCGAGCGTCCCCAATGGCAGCGGCCGCTCTGCCAGCGCCGGCGTGAGCAAAGCGTCGTAGGGCTCCAGGAAGACGGTCAGCTGGCGTGCAAACGCCTGCAACTGGACGGCGGCGCCGAGCCCCTGGGTCGCGTTCAGTTTCTGGACCATCGAGTAGATCGCCCAGCTCATCGGCTCCACATCCGTCGCCGTCGGCTCGTGTCCGGCGATCATCCCCGACGCGGCGATCGCCAGCGAGATGTAGATACAGAAGACCGCCCCGAACAGCTCCGCGAGACCCTCCAGGAGCCACGGCGGATCGACCTCCACGACCTCATGCCCGAGCGCGCGCAGCAGCTCGGCCGCCTCGTCGACCGCGCGCGCACAGATCGGATCGACGGCGGCGTCCGCGAGCGGCGCCAACTTCGTGACGGCGATTCGCAGGGCACTCGGACGAGCCGAGAAGCCATCGCCGAGTGCCGTGGTGGGCGCGCGTCCGGCCACCACGGCAAACGGCTCAGACGGGGGCGGCGCCCAGGTCGCGTCGCCGGGCTCGTAGCCGGCGAGCACGTCGAGGATCGCGGCCGTGTCGGCGACCGTGCGCGTCAGGACTCCGTCGATCTCGATCGGCGAGTCACCGAGCACAGGCGCGAGCGAGATACGCCCCCGCGCGGCCTTGAGCCCCACCAGGCCACAGCAGGCCGCGGGAATCCGGATCGAACCGCCGCCGTCGTTGCCGTGCGCCACGGGCACCATCCCACTGGCCACGGCAGCGCCAGCGCCGCCCGATGACCCACCGGGGGTTCGTTCCAGATCCCAGGGATTGCGCGTGGGGCCAAAGATACGGGCCTCGCTGACGGGCAGGATGCCGTACTCGGGCAGCGTCGTCGAGCCGACGATCACGAACCCCGCCGCGCGTAGGCGCCGCGTGACGTTGTGGTCGTGGTCGGCGACGTACTCGGCCATCAGCGAGCAGCCGTTGGTGAGCCGCAGGCCCTCGACCGCGCGATTGTTCTTGATCGCAATCGGCACGCCCGCGAACGGGCGCTCGTCGCCGGGGCCGATCTTGGCCGCCGTGGCGAGCGCGCGCTCCGCGTCGACCTGCACGAACGCGTTGAGCTCGGGATTCAGCTCCTCGATCCGCTCGAGCGAGATCTCGACGAGCTCGCGTGAGGAGAGCTCCCCGGCGCGCACCATGCCGGCGAGCTCGGTCGCGGGACGGAACATCAGATCGCTGTCGGGCACTGGCTCCTCCTCAGATCGCCGGGTCGTTCATCATATGGGGGCGCCCACAAGGCGCCACCCCCGTCAAGCAGCCCACGAGGGTGGCGCAGTCGGCCGCAGGTCGACAAGCCGGGCCCCTCGATATTTCATCTCTTAGAAAGCAGAGCGCCATGAGCGAGGTTCAATCACCACCCGAGGTTCAGTCGGGCCTGGAAGGCGTCGTCGCCTTCGCCACCGAGATCGCAGAGCCGGACAAAGCCGGTGGCGCGCTGCGCTACCGCGGCGTCAACATCGAAGACCTGGTCGGCACGGTCCCCTTCGAGCAGGTCTGGGGCCTGCTCGTAGACGGGCATTTCAAACCCGGCCTGCCCCCCGCCGAACCGCACGCGCTAACGGTGCGCTCCGGCGACCACCGCGTCGACGTGCAGTCGGCGCTCGCGATGCTCGCGCCCGAGTGGGGCTTCGGGCAGCTGATCGACATCACCGACGAGGAGGCGCGTGACAACCTTGCCCGTGCGTCGGTGATGGCGCTGTCGTTCGTCGCCCAGTCCGCCCGCGAAGCGGGCCAGCCGCCGGTCCCCCAGGCGGAGATCGACGGGGGCGCGACGATCCCCGAGCGCTTCCTGATCCGCTGGCGCGGCGAGGCCAACCCCGATCACGTGAAGGCGATCGACGCCTACTGGGTCTCGGCGGCCGAGCACGGGATGAATGCCTCGACGTTCACGGCCCGCGTCGTCGCCTCGACCGGGGCCGACTGCGCTGCGGCGCTATCCGCCGCGGTGGGCGCCCTCTCCGGCCCGCTGCACGGCGGCGCGCCCTCGCGCGTGCTGAAGATGATCGACGAAGTCGAAGCGAGCGGCGACGCCGAGCGCTGGGTCAAAGACGCGCTCGACCGCGGCGATCGCCTGATGGGCTTCGGCCATCGCGTCTACCGCGCCGAAGACCCCCGGGCGCGGGTGCTGCGCCGCACTTCCCAGGAACTGAAATCCCCGCGCGTGCAGGCCGCCGAAGCACTGGAGAAAGCGGCGCTCGCGGAGTTGCACGCGCGCAAGCCCGATCGTGTGCTCGCCACGAACGTCGAGTTCTGGTCAGCCGTCGTGCTCGACCTCGCCGAAGTCCCACCGGACCTGTTCACGCCGATGTTCACCTGCGCACGTGTGGCCGGCTGGTCGGCACACATCCTCGAGCAGAAGCGCGAGGCGAAGCTGATCCGTCCGAGCGCGAAGTACGTCGGTCACGGCCCGCGCTCGGTCGCCGAAGTCGAATAGGCCGGTGCGGGTTCGTTTGATCACCGAGCACACCGACGAGGCTTAGCCTCGACCGGGAGTGAACGAACGAGGGCCCGGCATCCTGCCGGGCCCTCTGCCGTCCTATCGGCCTAGCCGGGAGATTCCTGTAGGAAGAATCATCCAGCCTGGCCGCCCTGCCTGCGACTTGCCTGCTTACATCATCCCGCTCATGTCGGGCATGCCGCCGCCGGGCATACCGCCGGCGCCTTCCTTCTCCGGCACCTCGGCGACGATCGCCTCGGTGGTGAGGATGTTCTTCGCGATCGACGCCGCGTTCTGCAGCGCCGAGCGCGTGACCATCGCCGGGTCGATCACGCCCGCCGCGACGAGATCGACGATCTCGTTCGTGGACGCGTTCAGGCCCTGGCCTTTCTTGGCCTTGCGCACATCGTTGACGACCACGGAGCCCTCGAGCCCCGCGTTCTCGGCGAGCTGACGGAGCGGCTCCTCGAGCGCCCGCAGCACGATGTTCGCGCCCGTCCGCTCGTCATCCGAGCCGTCGACCGATGCGCCGTTCTCGCCGAGCGAGACGGCCGCCGAGGCCTGCAGCAGCGCGACGCCGCCACCGGGCACGATGCCCTCCTCGAGCGCCGCCCGCGTGGCCTGCAGGGCGTCCTCGACGCGGTGCTTCTTCTCCTTCATCTCCGTCTCGGTGGCCGCCCCGACCTTGACCACGGCGACGCCGCCGGAGAGCTTTGCGAGCCTTTCCTGCAGCTTCTCGCGGTCGAAGTCCGAATCGGTGTTCTCGACTTCGGCCTTGATCTGGTTGATGCGGCCCTTGATCGCCTCGGCGTCACCGGCGCCGTCGACGATCGTGGTCGTGTCTTTGGTCACGACCACGCGACGGGCGCGACCGAGCTGCTTGACCTCGGTGTTCTCGAGCTTCAGCCCGAGCTCCTCGGTGATCACCTCGGCGTTCGTGAGGATCGCGATGTCCTCGAGCATCCGCTTGCGGCGGTCGCCGAAGCCCGGCGCCTTCACGGCCACACCGGTGAAGGTGCCCCGCAGCTTGTTCACCACGAGCGTCGCGAGCGACTCGCCCTCGACGTCCTCGGCGATGATCAGGATCGTCTTGCCCGACTGGATCACCTGCTCGAGCACCGGCAGCACGTCCCTGACGGAACCGATCTTCTGGTTGGCGATCAGGATGTACGGGTCCTCCAGCACTGCCTCCATGCGGTCCTGGTCGGTGACCATGTAGGGCGAGATGTAGCCCTTGTCGAACTGCATGCCCTCGGTGAACTCGAGGTCCATGCCGAACGTCTGGCCCTCCTCGACGTTCACGACGCCGTCCTTGCCGACCTTCTCGATCGCATCGGCGATCACGTCGCCGATGTCGTCGTCGCCGGCCGAGATCGTCGCCACGCGGGCGATCTGGTCCTTGCCGGAGACCTCCTTGGACTGCGAGGCGATGTTCTTGACGACCTCGTCGACCGCTTTCTCGATGCCGCGCTTGAGCGCCAGCGGGTTGGCGCCCGCCGCGACGTTCTTCAGGCCCTGACGAACGATCGCCTGGGCCAGCACGGTCGCGGTCGTGGTGCCGTCACCGGCGACGTCGTTGGTCGCCGTGGCGACCTCACGCACGAGCTGGGCGCCCTGGTTCTCGAAGACGTCCTCGACCTCGATCTCGCGGGCGATCGTAACGCCGTCGTTGGTGATCGTCGGCGCGCCGAACTTCTTGTCGAGCACTACGTAGCGGCCCTTCGGGCCGAGCGTGACCTTGACGGCGTTCGCGACAGCATCGACGCCCAACTCGAGCGCCTTGCGTGCCTCGGAGCCGTACTTCAGTTCCTTGTTAGCCATATCTCTTTCAGTCTCCTTATGAAACCTTGGCGAGGACGTCGGACTCGCGCAACACGAGCAGATCCTCCCCGTCGATCTTGATCTCGGTCCCGCCGTACTTGCTGTAGAGGACCTCGTCGCCCTCCTTGACCTCCAGCGGGATGCGCTTGCCGTTGTCGTCGAGCTTGCCGTCGCCGATCGCGACGATCTTGCCCTTCTGCGGCTTCTCCTTGGCAGTGTCGGGGAGCACCAGGCCACTGGCAGTGGTCTGCTCCTCCTCGATTGCCTGCACGATCAGACGATCGCCCAGGGGCTTGAGCTTCATGTTGAAAACCTCCGTCTTAGGAATACGTCCGGCGAGGAGCGGCTCTCTCAATCGAACGCCCGCCGCCTACTGGCTGGCACTCTCGGGGTGAGAGTGCCAACAAACCCCAATATACCCAAGCCCCGCCGTAAATCAAGGCCAGATTGGCAGTTGCCAGCCCTGACTGCCGATTCGAAGCTCAGTTTTGGGCGCCGCCGAAGCCTTTCATCGCCTCGGTCATCCCCGAAGGCTTATCCATGATCTGCGAGAAGCGAACGACCGTGACGGTGTCTTCCGGGGAAACCGACCGCCCGTAGATCTGTTCGAGGAAGCTGATCAGCTCCTCGTGGCGGCGAAACTCGGGGTTGTCGTGCTTGATGTCGCGTGGCGAGAGGTCGGCGATCTTCGTCACCTCGACCTGGTCGATCACGGCTTCGAAGATCCGTTCCCGCGGCGAGTACTGATAGCCGATCGTGACGAGCACCGCCTGGTTCTTGCGGTACTTGCCCGACTTGTCGCCGAGACGGATCGTGGCCGTCTTGCGGCCCCGCATCAGCTCGTCGGCGAAGATCGTCGAATAGAAGTTGAGTACCTGCACGATCGGGCAGGCTACCGGTCTTCTTGCAAATAGGCCAGCGCGCGCTGCACCATTTCGCGCTCGGCCGCGTGGGTGAGGGCCGTCCGGGCCTCTCGCAGGTCGATCCAGCGGGCCTCCTCGACCTCGTCGTCGTGGTCGGCGGTGTCGCCGGAGAGGTAGGAAAAGAGGTAGAAGGTGACCGACTTGGGGATCGTGCGCCCGTCGCGGCGGTACCAGTAGCGCACCTCCCCGAGCTCGCGTATGAGCTCGACCGAGACCCCCGTCTCCTCGCGCACCTCGCGCTCGGCAGCCTGCAGCGTGTTCTCGCCCGGGTCGACGTGGCCCTTCGGCAACGCCAGCACGCGCGAGCCGTCGGGCGCTCGACGAGTGGGCACGATCACGACCACCTGCTCGTCGCGCAGCACGACCCCGCCGGCCGAGATCTCCTGCGCGCGCGGCAACTTGCCGGGCTTCTGCTTGCCACCGCGCTTCCCGCCGCCGGCTTTGCCTTTGCCGCCAGGCTTCTTCTCGCCCCTAGAAGACATATTGCTCCAGCGCCTGCGGATCGTGCACCACCAGGCGCCCCCGCCCCTGCGAGATCACCCCGGCGCGCTCGAGCACCGCGAGGAAGCGGCTGGCCGACTCGCGCGAGGAACCGGCCAGCTGGGCGAGGTCGGCCTGGGTGGTGGTGACGAGCACGTCCGCGCCGTCGCTGCCCTCGACGCGCTCCTGGGCCACCAGCTCGCTCAGCACCACCGCCACGCGACTCTGCACCGTCTGGAAGGACTGGCGCGAGAGGCGCTCGTTGGTCTCGCGCAGGCGCCGGCCGAGCGCGATCACCAGGCGCGCGGAGATACCCGGATGCTCGACCATCAGCCGGCGCATGTCGGGACCGAGCACGGCGACCACGCTCGTCGGCTCACTCGCCTCGACGGTGGCCGAGCGGCGCTCGTCCTCGAACAGCGCGAGCTCGCCGAAGATGTCGCCCGGGCCGAACGTCGCGAGCGTGATCGTGCGCCCGCCGGAGTGCTCTCGCACCGCGCGGGCGCGACCGGAGCGGACGATGTAACAGGTGTCGCTCGAGTCGCCCTCGCGGAATACGATCTGGCCCGGCTCGAACGCGCGCGGAACGGCGAGGTCGGCGATCCGTTCGAGGTCCTCGCGCTCGAGCGTCGAGAACACCGGCACGCGCGCGAGCAGCTCGACCACGTCCGCTGAGCGCATCCCCGCCATGGCAGCAGGCATATCACACGTGGCGGTCCAGCTGGGTGGGAGCGGCCGCCGGGGCGCGGCAGTCCCTCGCTCCGCTGCCTCGAGCGACCGCCGCGACCGGCTCAGCGAGCGCCGGCCGGCGCTATCTTCCTGGTGGATGACCGTCGCCAAGCCACTCCCCGCGCTGGCCGTGATCGGCGCGCTCGCCGCGCTGCTGTGCCTGCCAGCAGCCTCGCCGGCCAGCAGAGCCGGCGCTGCGCATGCCGGCACCGCCGGGGCGACCCCGACCGCCGCCGAGCACAAGCTCCTGCAATCGCCGCAGCTGTGGGCGACGATCGACGTCTGCAACCCCTCCGATCAGCCGAACACGGTCGGCGTGCGCGGCTCGATGCCAGGTGATGAACACTCGCAGGACGAGATGTACATGCGCTTTCGCCTGCAATACCTCGACAGCTCGACCCAGCAGTGGATCGACCTGCCCAACGGCGCCGAATCGGGCTATGTGGCGGTCGGCGCGGCCAAGTCCGCGCGCCAGACCGGGCGCAGCTTCCAGCTCGTGCCGGTCGCGGGTAAGCCCGCCGTCACGCTGCGCGGCGTCGTGAGCTTCCAGTGGCGTCACGGATCGACAGTCGAGTACACCGTCTCACGACCGACCACCGCCGGGCACGACAGCCTCGCGGGCGCCGACCCGAAGGGCTTCAGCGCGGCCGAATGCCCGCTCAGCTGAGCGTAAAGAGGCGTGGGTCGTTTGTGATGATCCCGTCCACGCCGAGCGCGGTCAGCCTCGCGATCTGCGCGGCGTCGTCGACCGTCCAGGCGTAGAGCTCGCCGCCACCGTCGGCCACCGCGCGCACGAGCGCGGGGGTGACGAGGCGCCAGTGGGCCATGATCGCGTCGAAGCGTCCGGCGAGCAGCGCCGCGCGCACGCGCCGGGGCAGCAGCGCGCGGTAGCCGCTGAGGATCACCAGCGCGGGGATCGCCGTGAACACGTCGGTCGTGTAGTCGCGGCGCAGGCGCGGCACCGACCAGCCGACGCGCAGCGCCGGCTCCAGCGCGCGCATCGCGTCGAGCTCCTCGACGTACATACCGCTCACGAGCGAACGCTCGACGAGGCCCGCCTCGCGCAGCGCCGCCACCACGCGCCGGCCGTAGCCGGGGATCTTCACGTCGACGTCGAGCCCGACGCCCGCGAACTCCTCGCTCGCCAGGTGCGCGAGCCCCTGCGCGAGCGTCAGCGGCGTGCCCTCGCGCAGCGCCTCGTAGTCGTGGGCGAGCAGCAGCTCGCCGCTGCCGTCGGTGCGCTCGGAGAGCACGTCGAACTCGATCATGTCGACGCCCGCCGCGAGCGCCGCGCGGAAGCTCGCGAGCGTGTTGCCCGGCGCGAGCAGAGCGGCGCCCTTGTGGCCTACCCGCAACGGGCGCGTGCGTGGAGACTTGGCCATCACGCCCCACGATGCCAGACGGCGCGGCCGATTAAGAAATGTCCGAAAACTCGCTGAGAGCGCGTCAGGGGTCCGTTGCGAGCGACCTGGCGAGTTTTCGGACATTTTCTAAGTGGGCGAGACGGAGGACTCCGCGGCGACTCGGGCTCAGGCGCTAAGCGTGAGCTTGCGCGGGCCGGGATGGAAGCCCAGCTCGACGAGCGTCTCCGCCAGCTCCGAGGCGATCGCCGGCTCGCCGTCGATCCGCTCCAGCGCGAGCTTGCCGACACGCCCGGCGCGGACCGCCTGAGCGAGCGCCGCGAGCGCCGCCGACAGCGCCTCGTCCCCGCCGCCGGCGGCCGCGGGAGCGCCGCCCCCACCGGACACACCGGCGGGAGCCTCGCCGAGCCGTACCAGCCCGCGCCCACCCCGCTCGACGTACAGCGCCGGTTCGTCCTCGACCAGCACCACATAGGCGCCCGCGACCCGGGCCGGACGGCGGGCCTGGCCCTCGCGTTTGGGCCAGGGCAGCGCGGCGCCGTAGGGCTGCGCGGGGTCGGCGGCGGCGAGCACGAGCGTGCGTGCTTTCCCATCCGCGTCGCCGCCCTCGCCGGTGCGACCGATCGGAGATCGGCCGGCGCGCAGGCGCTCGACCGCGCCGGGGAGCGCGAACTGCGCGCCGCCCATGCCCTCGACGAAGTAGCCGCGGCGGCAGACGCCGAGCGTCTCCAGCTGCGAGAACGCGTCGTAGAGCAGTGCAAAGCCGCCTCGGATCCCCTCGGCGAGAACCTGCTCGCGGGTGACGATCCCGTAGCGCTCCAGGAGTAGCTCCGCGAGCACGCGGCGACGCTCAAGCGAGGGCAACGCAGGCGCGGCAACGGCAGCCGAGGAGAAAGCGGGCTCGCCGAACAGCGATCCGGTCAGCGACCAGCGCCCCTGGACCTGTGCCTGAGCGCCCCGGCGGCGCCCACCGAAGCGCGAGCGGGCCGCCATCGGCCGGCTCGACATGACGGCGCGCCCGGCGCGGGAGCCCGTCGCCGGGGTCTCGCCGGTGCCCCCGCGCGCGAGCGCCAGGTGCGGCGCGCGCAGCGGCGCCCAGGCGTCGTTCGTCGCCTCGCCCGCCCAGACGAGGTCCCAGAGCGCCTCGCGCAGCGTCTCCCCCGCCACGGGGAGCTCGGCGAGAAGATCGGTGAAGAAGGCCGGCCCCCGCGCGAGGCGCTCGCGCAGCAGCGTATGAACGGCCCACCCACCCTCGCTCGGCGCAGTGCCTGCGCCGGCGCCCGACGAGCGCGGCGCCGGCGGCGGTCCGATCAGGGCCGCATCCTCGCGAAAGTACAGCGCCACGCGACCCGAGCTCCGCCCCAGCGCACCCGCGCCGACCCACACGACCTCGCCGCTCGCACAGAGCGAGTCGAGCCACGCCGGCGAGTAGGCGCCGATCCGCCGCGGCAGCACGTCGCGCTCCCAGATCTCGGCGGCCAGCGCGAGGCCCTGCAGCGGGACGAGCACCTCGCGCAGCCGGTCGACTCCCGCGCCCGCGCCGGAGTTGCGATCGATGCCCTGCCAGGAGGGCAGGAAGGCCGCCAGAGCGCGCGCGTCGGCCGGCTCGATCTCCTTGCGCAGGGCCGCCAGCGAAGCGCGGCGCAGGCGGCGCAGGACCTCGACGTCGCACCACTCGCGCTCGCTGCCGCCCGGACGCAACTCGCCGCGGACCAGATCGCCGGAGCGCTCGAGCTCACGCAGCACCGCACTGGCATCGACCCCGTAGCGAGCGTGGAGCTCGTCGCCCGTGAACGGCCCATGCGTGCGGGCGAAACGCGCGACGAGCACGCGCAGCGCGTCGGGCACGTCGGCCAGGAACACCTCCGGCAGACCGCCGGGCGGAACGGCGCCGAGCGCGTCGCGGTAGAGGCCGGCCTCGTCGGCCGCCACGTAGCGCTCCTCGCCGCCCACGCGCAGGCGGATCGCACGCCGTTCGCGCTCCAGCTCCTTCAGCAGGCCACCGGCGTCGATCCCATCGAAGACGCGTTCTGCGATCTCCCCGGCAGTCAGGTCGCCGACGCGGCGCAGGACGTCGTGCAGCCCGTCGCGACCGGTCGCGCGCGCGATCTCCGAGCGGCACTGCAGGTCGTCCTCGACGCGGGCGAGCGCGCCGGGGTCGATCAGCTCACGCAGCTCCTCCTGGCCGAGCAGCTCGCGCAAGAGGTCGCGGTCGAGCGACAGTGCGGCGGCGCGGCGCTCGGCGTTGGGCGTGTCGCCCTCGTACATGTAGGTCGCGACGTAGTCGAACAGCAACGAGGAGGCAAACGGCGAGGCGGTCGGCGTCTCGACCTCGACCAGCGAGATCTCACGGCTGTGCAACCCGCGCAGGAGGCCTTCGAGGCCGGGCAGGTCGAGCACGTCGCGCAGGCACTCGCGGTAGGTCTCGAGCAGGATCGGGAAGTCGGCGTAGCGCTTGGCGACCTCGAGCAGGTTCTGCGACTTCAAACGCTGCTGCCACAACGGCGTGCGCCGGCCGGGGTAGGCGCGCGGGATCAGCAGTGCGCGGCCGGCGTTCTCGCGAAAGCGCGCGCCGAACAGGGCGGAGGAGCCGAGCTCGGCGGTGACGGCCTGCGCGACCTCGTCGGGCTCGATCAGCACGAGCTCGGCGGCCGAAGGCAACGACTCGACGTCATCGGCGTCGAGGTCAGGCAGGTGCAGGACGATCCCGTCGTCGGAGGAGATCGCGTCGGCCTCCAGCTCGAAGCGCTCGCGAATCCGCGCGGTCAATGCGAGCGCCCAGGCGGAGTGCACGCGCCCGCCATAGGGGGAGAGGATGCAGATTCGCCAGTCGCCGATCTCGTCGCGGAAGCGCTCGACCACGATCGTGCGCTCGCTCGGCAAGACACGCGTCGCGGCCTGCTGCTCGCGCAGGTAGTCGAGCAGGTTGCGCGCGGCACGGGGATCGAGGTCGTAGTTGCGCTCCAATGTCTCTGACTCCTGCTCGACCGCCCAGCGCGAGAACGCGCCGATCGCTTCCCCCAGCTCGCGCGGGCGCCCGACCGAGTCGCCCTTCCAGAACGGCACCGCGCCTGGCGCGCCGGGCGCGGGCGTGACGATCACGCGGTCGCGGCCGATTTCCTCGATCCGCCAGGTCGAGGCGCCGAGCAGGAACGCCTGGCCGGGGCGCGCCTCGTAGACCATCTCCTCGTCGAGCTCGCCGACGCGCCGGCCGTCGGGCAGCGTGACCGCGTAGAGGCCGCGGTCGGGGATCGTGCCGGCGTTTGCGATCGCGAGCTGGCGCGAGCCCCTGCGCGCGTGGATCCTGCCGGCGACGCGATCCCAGACGATCCGCGCGCGCAGCTCGCCGAACTCTTTCGACGGGTAGCGCCCGTCGAGCATGTCGAGCACGTTCTCGAGCAGCTCGCGCGAGAGCTCGGCGTAGGAGTAGGTGCTCGTGACGAGGGCGTGGAGCTCGTCAACCGAGACGCCTCCGTCGGGGTACTCGGGATCGTCGATGTCTTGTGTGTCTTTTCCTTTAAAGGGCCGGCCCCGGGGGCCGGCTGCTGTGCGACGGAAATGGCGACGATCTGCTGAGCGAGGACGTCCAGGGCGTTTTTGGGCACGACGGTCGGCTCGATCAGGCCTTCGTGCATGCGCCGGGCGAGCACCGTGCACTCGAGCAAGTCGCCGCGAAACTTGGGGAAGATCCTTCCGCGGCTGACCTCGCCGACGCCGTGCCCGGCGCGCCCGATCCGCTGCAGCCCGCGGGCGACCGACTTCGGCGACTCGATCTGCAGCACGAGGTCGACCGCGCCCATGTCGATCCCGAGCTCGAGCGAGGAGGTCGCGACGAGGCATGGAAGCTCTCCGGACTTGAGCAACTCCTCGACCTTCGTCCGCTCCTCGCGCGCGAGCGAGCCGTGGTGGGCGCGGGCGATCTCGCGCGGCGCGGTGTTCGGAGGCTCGCCGCCGGCCCCCGTCCCGTCGCCGGAGGCGTCCCGCGCGTTGTCAGTCTCCGCGTCCTCGCGCGCGGCAAGCTCGTTCAGCCGCAGCGCGACGCGCTCGGCCGAGCGGCGGTTGTTGACGAACACGATCGTCGAGTTGTGCTCCTTTACCAGCCTGAGCAGCTCGGGGTAGATCGCCGGCCAGATCGATCCCCGCGTGGACTCGCCGCCGGCGACGGGCTCCAATGGGTCTTGCGACGGACCGGCATCCGGTTCGGCCATCGACTCGACCGGGACCTCGATCCGCAGGTCGAGCTCCTTTTTGGCACCCGCGTCAACGATCGTGACATCGCGATGCGGGCCGACGAGGTAGCGCCCGATCTCCTCGAGCGGATTCTGGGTCGCGGAGAGCCCGATCCGCTGGATCCTCGCCGCGGGGCGCCCGCTGCGCGCCTGGGCCTCGAGCCGCTCGAGCGTGAGCGCGAGGTGCGAGCCGCGCTTGGTGGCGGCAACGGCGTGGATCTCGTCGACGATCACCGCCTCGACCGCGCCGAGCGTCTCTCGCGCGCGCGAGGTGAGCATCAGGTAGAGCGACTCCGGCGTCGTGATCAGGATGTCGGGCGGGTTGCGTAGCATCGCCGCGCGCTCGCGCTGGGGCGTGTCGCCGGTGCGGATGCCGACGCGCACGTCGCCGGCGCCGATCCCGCGGAGGGGCGCGCGGAGGTTGCGCTCGATGTCATAGGCGAGCGCCTTCAGCGGGCTGACGTAGACGACACGGGTAGATCGAGTCCCGTCCGCCCCGTTCCCGCCCGACTGCTCGCCGGTGGCGCCATCCGCCCCCGTCCTACCCTCGGCGCCCTCCCCGCTCAGCCGATCGAGCGCCCAGAGGAACGCCGCGAGCGTCTTGCCCGAGCCCGTTGGCGCCGACAGCAGCACGTGGTCGCCGCGCGCGATCGCCGGCCATGCCTGCGCCTGAGCGGGGGTTGGCGCGGCGAATGCCGCCTCGAACCACTCGCGAACCCTGGGCGTGAAGCTGGAGAGAGGCACCCGTTGAGGCTAGCGGGCGGCGGTCAGCCGATTCCGTCGAGCAGCTCGCCCGCGGAATCGAGCTCGAGGCCGCGCGCGATCACGACGATCGTGTGGAGTCGCGGCGAGCGCTTGCGGCCCTCGAGCAGACCGATCTCGGTACGGTGCAGATCGCAGATCTCCGCGAGGCCTTCCTGAGTCAGGCCCAGCTCCTTGCGGCGCCTGCGCAGGTTCTCGGCGAACCGCTCAGTGGCTTGTGGATTGGATTTGGATCTCATACGAATACCGTCCCACGCCGCAGACGGAACGTCTACCGACGATTGTCATCATCCGCAAGGATTCCACATCGTCCTCGAGATTGCGTTCAGGCTCCCCGGAGGGATGGCGCGCAAGCCCTCCCAACGTCACAGCCGGGCCTCCACAGATGCATAAGCTCACGGCCTGCTCGACGTCATGGTCAGGCCTTCCCGGACGCCGTAGTGAGGGTCGCTACGGCGCCCGCGGAGACCTGGCGTCGGGGGGACACCCCGATCTCATCTCGAGCACCGCCGGAGAGGGGTGGCGATACCCAAGCCCTTGGGGTGCTGACCGCGAGACGCTGAGCGACGCCGCCGTCCTAGCGGCGCCACAACTCACCCGCTGTCGTGGCCCAGTCTAGTTCCAAACATGTGATTTTGCAAGGTTTTTTTCAACTCGCCCCACCACCCCTCCAGAGGCTGCGGTGGAAGCCTTCAAAGAAGACGAACAAGACTGTTTACGGCACCCCGCGACAGATTGAGATCGGGCTTCAAATACTCTCGACATGGCTGTCCGCCAAGCCCACCATCTCTGTTTATCACCGAATGGAGACCCGATGTTTATGATCCTCCTCGACGCTGCCATCCCAGGGAGAATCGCGGCCCGAGCACCCCTCCCGCGCGAGAACAGGAATGAGAAGAATGCCAAGAGGAAAAGCGAAGGACCCCGGCAAGCCTGAGCACCAGCGGGAGGCGGCGTGGTCGGATCCCGACCTGCGTGAGCCGCGCTACTCCCAGTCGTTGGAGCGCGGCCTCGCGATCCTCGGCTGCTTCAGCTCCACCCGGCCCGTGCTCGGGATCGCCGACATCGCCGACGCGCTCGGCATGAGCCGCTCGACCACCCACCGCTACGTGATCACGCTCGTCGCGCTCGGCTACCTCGAGCAGGGTGCCTCGCGCAAGTACCGCCTCGGCCTGCGCGTCACCGACCTGGGGATGTCCGCGCTCGACTCGACCGGGCTGCGCGAGCACTCGCATCCCGAGCTCGAGGAGCTGCGCCGGCGCACCTCCTACACGGCCGGCCTCGGCGTGCTCGACGGCGAGGAGATCCTCTACGTCGACCGCGCGCGCAGCTTCCGTCGCGAGCAGACCGAGGCCGCGCTCGACCCGCAGCCCGGCTCGCGCCTGCCGGTGCACTGCACCGCGATCGGCAAGCTGCTGCTCGCCTACCTGCCCGAGCACGAGCAGCGCGAGCTGATCGCCCAGCTGACGCTGACCAAGCACGGCCCCAACACGATCACCGCCAAGCAGGCGCTGCGCGACGAGCTCGAGCGGATCCGCCGCGACGGCCTCGCCGTCAACGACCAGGAGCTCGCGCCGCAGCTGCGCACGCTCGCCGCCCCCGTGCGCGATCAGACGGGGGCTGTGCTCGCCGCCGTCAACCTCTCGATTCCCGGCGCTTCGACCCCGGTTGCGGAGCTCGTCGACACGCTCGGCCCGCAGCTCCTCGCGGCCGCCGAGCGCATCTCCGCGAACCTCGGCTATCGCGGCGACGACGAGTAGGGCCGCGGTCAAATAGCCTCTCGGGCCGTGATCTCGGTCCCGCTCAAGCGCGCCCTGCTTTTGCTCTGCGCGCCGCTGCTCGCGCTCGGCGCGTCCGCCTGCGCGAGCACCTCCACCCTGAGCACCTTCAAGGGCGAAGATCACGCGGTCGCGCAGGTCGTCTCCGACCTGCAGAGCTACGGGACCGCGGGCGAAGCGCAGCGGATCTGCACCAACCTGCTCGCGAGCACCGTGACCGCGCGCCTGCGCTCGGCCTCGGGCGGCTGCAAGCATGCGTTGAAAGAACAGCTCTCGCAGGTCGACACCCCCGAAGTGACGGTCGAGAAAGTCCAGCTCCACGGCGTGACGGGCGCCACCGCCGAAGTGAAGAGCACCTACGCCGGCAAGGCCAAGCTCACGACGGTGACGTTGGTCAAGGAAGACGGCGCCTGGAAGATCTCCAAGCTGGGGTGACTCAGCTCAGAGCGCGCCCGTACTGGCGCTCGTAGTACTCGCGGTAGTCGCCGGAGCGGATTGGCTCCCACCACGAGGTGTTCTCGCGGTACCAGGCGACGGTTTCCTGCAGGCCCTCCTCGAAGCGCACCCTTGGCTCCCAGCCGAGCGCACGGACCTTGCTCGATGAGAGCGAGTAGCGGCGGTCGTGGCCGGGACGGTCGGTGACGTACTCGATCTGCGATCGATCGGCGCCCGTCAGCTCGATGATCCGCTCCACGACCTCGACGTTCGCGCACTCGTCGGGGCCACCCGCGTTGTAGACCTCGCCGGGGACGCCATGCTCGAGCACGTGCCCGATCGCCCTGGCGAAGTCGCTCGCGTGGATCCAGTTGCGTACCTGCATCCCGTCGCCGTACACCGGCAGCGCATCGCCGTGCAGCGCGTTGAGGATCATCAGCGGGATCAGCTTCTCCGGATACTGATACGGGCCGTAGTTGTTCGAGCCGCGGCAGATCACCGCTCCCAAATCGTAAGTGTGGAAGTAGCTCTGCACGAGCAGATCCGCCCCGGTCTTCGTCGCCGAGTACGGCGAGGACGGCCTGAGCGGGGACTCCTCGGTGAACGAGCCCTGATCGATCGACCCGTACACCTCGTCGGTCGAGACCTGCAGGTAGCGCAACCCCGCCGCGCGCGCGGCCTCGAGCAGCACGTGCGTGCCGAGCGCGTGCGTCTTCACGAACGCGTCGGGCTCGGCGATCGAGCGGTCGACGTGCGTCTCCGCGGCGAAGTTCACGATCGCGTCGGGGCCACACGCCTCGATCGCACCCGCGACCGCGTCGGGATCCTCGATCGCGCCACGGATGAAGCGAAACCCGGGCGCCTGCGCGACCTCGCGCAGGTTCTCCTCGCGCCCGGCGTACGTCAGCTTGTCGAGCACCGTCACCTCGTCGCCCTGCTCTTTCACGCGCAACCGCACGAACGTCGAGCCGATGAACCCGGCACCACCACACACGAGTAGTTTCATCCGCGCATCATCCCATCCCTCGCCGCGAGATACCCCGCCAGGCCGTCCTGCCACGGCGGCATCGGCAGCACGTCGTCGCGCTCGGACTCGAGCACCGAGTAGGCCGGGCGCGGCGCCGGGCGCGCCATCTGCTCGCTGCTCGCCGGCTCGACGCGGCAGTCGACCTCGGCCTGGCGAAAGATCTCCTCGGCAAATCCGTTCCACGAGACCGCGCCCGCGCCGGTCAGATGCACGAGGCCGCGCACCTCGCGCTCCAGCAGCCCCAGGATCGCCGGCGCCAGGTGCCCCGACCACGTCGGCGAGCCGACCTGATCGGTCACGACCTGCACGGCCTCGCGCTCGCCCGCCAGGCGCAGCATCGTGTCGACGAAGTTCCCCCCGTCCAACCCGTACAGCCAGGCCGTGCGCACGATCGTGTGCGCGGGGGAAGCCGCCAGCACCTCGCGCTCGCCCGCAAGCTTCGTCTCGCCGTACACCGAGCGGGGCCCGGTCGGATCGGACTCCACGTACGGGCGCTCGCGGCCGGCCGCGTCGCGCGGGGCGGCACCGTCGAACACGTAGTCGGTCGAGATGTGCAGCATCGGCGTGCCGATCTCCGCCGCCGCGCGCGCGAGGTTGCCGGCGCCGGTCGCGTTCACGGCGTAGGCGAGCTCGCGCTTGCTCTCCGCGCCGTCCACGTCGGTCCAGGCGGCGCAGTTGATCGCCGCCTCGGGGCGCTCCCTCGCGAAGAACGCGCCGACGGCGTCCGGGTCGGTGATGTCGAGCTCGGGCAGGTCGATCGCGATCAGCTCGTGGCCGCCACGCTCGCCCGCGCGCAGCACGTCGTGGCCGAGCATCCCCTGCGCGCCGGTGATCAGTACCCGCATTTACCTGGTGACACGGTCGTAGGGCAAGCCGGGCAAGTTACAAGACCCACCCACCCACGTGGCGTGCTTGCACGTGTGCTGGCCGATCTTTGATCGGTAGGACGCCGATCCGACGCCGCCATACGGCCGTGTCACAGGATCGAGATGTCGGAGTTGTCACCGACCATGAAGCGGTACGCGCGTGGCTGGCGGTCGCCGCGGCGGATCGTCACGTTGCGACCCAAGAGCGATGACTCCATGCGCCCGTCGAGGTCGCACACCGAGGAGCCCGCCAGCAAGATCGAGTGCTCGACCTCGGCGTCGTTGATCGCGCAGTTCTCGCCGATCGCCGTATACGGGCCGATGTAGCAGTCGCGCAGCCGCGCCCCGGCGCCGATCACCGCCGGCCCGCGCACGGTCGTGCGCTCCAGCCGCGCGCCCGCCTCGATCACGACGCGCCCGTCCACCTGCGAGTCGATCAGCTCGCCGTCGTGGCGCTCTGTGAGGTTGTCGAGGATCAGCCGGTTGGCCTCGAGCATGTCCTCCAGGCGCCCCGTGTCCTTCCACCAGCCGCGCACGATGTGCGGCTCGACGCGCAGGCCGCCGTCGACGAGGTGCTGGATCGCGTCGGTGATCTCGAGCTCGCCGCGCGCCGAGGGCTCGATCGCGCGCGCGGCGTCGTGGATCCCGGCGGTGAACATGTACACGCCGACGAGCGCCAGGTTGGTCGCGGGCTCGGCGGGCTTCTCGACCAGCTTCACCACCTGGCCCACGCTGCTCGGATCGCCAGGGTCGGCCGGGGCGAGCTCGGCGACACCGAAGTTCTCCGGGTCGGGCACCGGCGTGAGCAGGATCAGCGCGTCCGGCTCGTGCTCGCGGAAGGCCGCCACCAGATCGGAGATCCCGCCCTGCAGGAGGTTGTCGCCGAGGTACATCACGAACGGGCTCTTCCCGAGGAACGGCTCGGCCGTCAGCACCGCGTGCGCCAGCCCCGCCGGCTCGTCCTGCACGACATACGTGATCTCCACGCCGAACCGCGAGCCGTCGCCGGCGGCCTCGCGGATCTCCTCCCCCGTCTCCGGCGCGATGATGATCCCGACCTGCTCGATCCCCGCGGCCGCCATCGCCTCGATCCCGTAGAAGAGCACCGGCTTGTTGGCCACGGGGACAAGCTGCTTGGCGCTCGTGTGCGTGATCGGGCGCAACCGCGTGCCCTTGCCGCCGGAGAGAATCAATCCCTTGAGAGGCTCCATTGCCCGGGGAGCCTAGTGGACAAAGCTCAAACAGGTGAGGGGCTTGGGGGGAGAACCTGCCTCCCAAACAAAAGGGGAGGGGATTAGAGGGCCCACCCACCCGGGCCTGCCCTCCCCCCGCTCAGTAGAGGCCCCCGAGCTTGCGGTGATCCCAACTCGCGCGGCGCCGCTCGACGAACTCGAGCCCGACGCGCTTGACCGCCTGCGCCGCGACCACCTCGCGCACCTCGCGCGGCAGCTCTGCCGGCGGCTGCACGCCGCGCGGGACCGAGTTGCGCAGCAGGATCTCCGCGCCCAACTCGGCCACCAGGTCGAGCTCACGATGGACGACCGTGTCGCATTCGAACATCACCCCGCGCAGCTCGTGGTACTCCTCCGCGGCCTCGACCTGGAGCGTCGCGCGCGGATCGCGTTCGAGGTTGCGCACCTTCTGTGAGGCGCCGTACGTCCAGGCCCAGATCCGCGGTCCGGGCTCGCCCGCGGGCGTCTCCCGCGGCACGTACCAGAGCGGCATCAGGTGCGGCCAGCCGCGCAGGCCCACCGTCGCGCAGGTGACGGTCCGCTCGCCGGCCAGGAACGCGGCGACCTCCGCGTCGTCCATCTTGATCTGCTCGCGGCGGCTCATCCCGAGAAGGCTATCGCCGCGGGGGACGCTCGATCGACCGAAGGCGGGATGCGAAACTGTGGCGGGTGGCAGATCAGCTCAGTGAATTGCTCCTCGCCGACGCCGCCGCCTGGCGCACATGGTTGAGCGAGCACCAAGGCGATGGTGTCGGGGTCGAGCTCGTGCTCGCCAAGAAGGGCACGACCGAGCCGACCTCGCTGACCTACGAGCAGGCGCTCGACGAGGCGCTCTGCCACGGGTGGATCGACGGCCAGCTGCGCCGCCGCGACGAGCGCACCTACCGCCAGCGCTTCACCCCCCGGCGCGCACGCAGCCAGTGGTCCGAGCGCAACGTCGGTCACGTCGAGCGCCTGCTCGGCGAAGGCCGGATGCAACCGGCGGGCCTGGCCGCGGTCCAGCGCGCCAAGGCCGACGGCCGCTGGGAGGCGGCCTATCCGGGTCAGAAGGCGATCGCGGTCCCCGATGACCTCGCCAAGGCGCTGGCCGCCACGCCCAAGGCCCGGGCCAACTTCGAGCTGCTCTCCAGCCAGAACCGCTACGCGGTGCTCTACCGGATCCACAGCGCCAAGCGCAGCGACACCCGGACCCGGCGGATCGATCAGTACGTCGCGATGCTCGCGCGCGGGGAGACACTCCACCCGCAGAAGCGCGCCCTCGCCAAGTAACGCCCTCGGGCCGGCTCAGACCCCCGCCGGCACCGCGTGCGCCTCGCGCAGCCGGGCCACCGCCGCGCGCACGGCCTCGCGCGCGTCCTGGGGCTCGAGCACGGCGGCGTCGCCGGCTTCCTTGAGGATCTCGCGCACGAGCCAGTCGACGCCCGCGAAGCTCAGCTCGACGACGACCGAGCCGTCGCGGCGCTCCTCCACGACGCGACGCGCCTCGCGCGCCCAGCGCGCGCGCTCGGGGGAGACGAGCACCCGCGCCGCGCGCGAGGTCTCGACCTCGCCGGTGCGCAGCCAGCCGTCGACCTCCGCGGCCGGGTCGACCTCGGGGCGAGGCTCGAAGCGCTCCTCGGTCACGTCAACGCTCTTGATGCGGTCGAGGCGGTAGTGGCGCATCGCGCCGCGCTTGGGGTCGAACGAGGCGACGTACCAGCCCTCGCGGCCGTTCGTCAGCGCGTAGGGCTCGACGCGGCGCTGCACGATCTGATCCTCGTTCTCCTTGTAGTACTCGAGCTCGATGATCCGGTGCTCGACGATCGCGGTCGAGACGACCCGCGCGACCGCCGAGTCGTCGCCGCCGGCGTGCGCGACCTGCAGGCCCTGTTCCATCGGATCCTCGCCGAGCGCGGCGACGATCTTCTCGCGCGCCGATGTGAGCGAGCCCTCCGGTAGGTGCTCGCCGATCAGGTCGATCGCCGCAACCAGCGCCTTCGCCTCGACCGGCAAGAGCCGCGCGGGCCGGTCGAAGTTGTCGCTGTAGGGCTCGGGGTCGACCTCGATCTCGCCCTCCTGCTCCTTGATCTCCGCGTAGAGCACGTACGAGCCGCCGCCGAAGTTGACGACGTTCAGCACGTTCACGTCCTCGCGCAGCTCCTCCTCGGAGAGCTGCAGCCGCTCGCACACCTCGGCGATCTTCACCCGGCCGAGGCCTCCCGACCCGGCGCTGCCCGCGCGGCCGGCCTGGATCAGGATGCTCGCGAGCGTCACCAGCCGCGCGAAGCGCTCCGGGCGGATCGCCGTGTCGCCGGCGCCGCGGGCCGCGGAGCCGTCGCTGCCGCTCGCCGCGGCCCCGTTGCCCTCGCGCGAGGAGGATGACCCCGATCCGTTGCGGGCGCCGCTCCGGCGCCCGGTGGTGCGGGTCGGCGTAGCGGCCTGCGCTCCCTTGCCGGCCCGCACGGGGGGTTCTTGGTCGAGCGGCGTCTCGCCGTGGAGCTCCTCCAGCAGGTCCACGCGCCGCCCGAGCTCCGCGGTCAGCTCCTCTGGACCCAGCAGCCGCGCGTGCGCGCCGAGCCCGAGCACCCACGAGATCAGGTTGCGGGGGTTGGAGTAGCTCGTCTGAAAGATCCTGTCCCCCTCGCTCGCCTCGCCGCTGTCGATCAGCTCCGGCTCGGGCTCGCGGATCTCGCCGTAGCGGCCGAAGTGGCGTTCGACCTGCCAGGCGATCCGCTCGGAGATCAGCACCTCGGCCACGCCCCGCTCCTCGCCCAGCTGCCAGTCGGCGCGGTTGGCGTAGGAGCGCGGGTCGAAGTCGGCCGGGCGCCGGAAGTCGTGCTCGGCCTTCGTCGCGTAGGAGACCTTCCCGCGGATCCGCGAGAGCCGGAAGACGCGCACGGCCTTGCGCTCGTGGGCGTAGCCGAGCAGGTAGAACTGGCCGCCCTGGAACAGCAGGTGGTAGGGGTCGACGCGGCGCGCGCCGACCTCCCCGCGCTCCATCGTGTAGTAGTCGAAGGTGATCGTCTTGTTGCGGAAGATCGCCGTCTCGACCTTCGCCAGGCGTGCGGAGAACTCGTGGCCGCCGGCGGAGGCAGTGATGCCGAGCGCGACCGACTGCTGCTCGGGCGCGCGCAGCGGGCTCGGCCGTCCCCAGGTGATCTGCTGCAGCGCCAGCCGCAGCGGCTCGGCGTAGGCGAATTCGCCGTCGAGCAGGCTCAGCGCTGTCTGCAGCGCCGCGAGCTCCTTGTCGGAGAAGGCGATCGCGGGCAGGTGGAAGTTCTCCGGGCGCAGCGAGTAGTTCTCCTGCTCGGCCGCGCCGTCGGTCGGCCGCTCGACGGTCAGCTGGATGCGCAGCGATTCGAGCTCCGAGCGGTCCGCGTAGAAGCGCCGCGCGAACGCGTCTTCGTTCATGCCGCTGTAGCCCTCCACGTCGCGCCTGATCTCCAGCGCCGTGACCGGCCTGCGCTCGGCCATCAGGTAGGAGATCAGCGACAACTGGCGGATCAGCTTCTCGGTGTCCTTTGCCATCTGGATTCAAAAGATAGAAGCCAGCGGCGGGCGGATCTTCTCGCGGTACTACTTGGTCCGCTATTTGCGGGTTTTCACGACCCCGTTCGCGTTGTACGCGCGCCCCGATACGCCCGGCCGGCTCCGCGCGCCGCGCGATCCGTGCGCGCGTGTGGTCTCGCCCGCTCGGCGCTACGCCGCTTCGCGATCGAGCTCGACCGGCTCTAGGCCGCGCGCTCCGAAGAACGCCGCCCCGTCGATTGCGCGGTCGAAGCTCGACCAGCGCTTGCCGGGGGCGAGCTCCTTCTCCAGGCGGTCGAAGCTGCCCAGGCGCCCGCCGAGGTTGTCGATCATGTGCACGAGCGTCGCCTCGCGCGTGCACGGAACCACGGGGCTGCCGTGCTCGAGCGAGCCGTGGTGGGAGAGGATGATGTGCCCGACCGCCTGCGCGAGCTCCGCGGGGAAGCCGTCGATGTCCTCGATCGTGCGGCGGATGCGGTAGTAGCCGAGCGCGATCTCGCCCTGCAGGCGGCCCGCGTCGGTCAGGTCGATGATCTGCTCGCGTCCACCCCCGCCCGGGGCCTGGTCCGCGAGCGCGGTCTGATCCGTGTAGGCCTCGAGCTTGCCGATGTCGTGCAGCAGCGCTCCCGTGACCGCCACGTCGCGGTCGATCCCGGGGAAGGTGGCACTGATCGCGCTGACCGCCTGGGCGACGCCGAGGCAGTGCTCGAGCAGGCCGTGGCGGTAGGCCTGGTGGTAGTACTTGGCCGCCGGCGCGACGCGATAGCCGGCCCACAGCTCGGAGTCCTCGCCGAACACACGCTCGAGCAGGATCCGCAGGTGCGGCTCCTGGATCGTGGCGAGCAGCTCGCGCACCTCCTCCTCCATCTGCTCGGCCCCGCGCGCGGGGCCGTCGAGCAGATCCTCGAGCGCATAGCTGCCGGGCACTGCCGCCGAGAGACCGCGCAGGTTGATCTGCGGGCCGAAGCGCGGATGCACCGTGTAGCGCCCATGCACGTGTACCGCCGCGCCGGTACAGGCGAGCTCCCCGATATCGCCCAGCTCCTCCCACACCATCGCGACGACCGCGCCCGTGCGGTCGCCGAGGTGCAGGCGCAGGTACTCGCCGCCGTCGCGCCGCTGGCGGCGCTCGGCCTCGCGGACCAGTAGCACCTGGTCGATCTCCACTCCGTCGCTGAACTCGTTCACGAGCATGGCCAAAGGTATAGACACGAGTGCGGACGGCACAGACGTTCGGGCCGGCTCGATTCGAGGTCCCGAATCCGGGAGCCGGCCGCGTCGAGGTGCTATTTCTGCGGGTATGTCGAGCTTCGCGGCGCCCCCCTTTCGCCTCTCCGTGCTCGACCAGTCCCCGATCGCCGAGGGGTCCTCCGGCGCGCAGGCGCTTCAGAACACGATCGACCTGGCGCGGCTCGCCGACCGGCTCGGCTACCACCGCTACTGGGTCGCCGAGCACCACGGCGGGCCGATGCTCGCCGGGCCCTCGCCCGAGGCGCTGATCGGGCCGATTGCCGCGGCCACCGAGCGGATCCGCGTCGGCAGCGGCGGGGTGATGCTCCCGCACTACTCGCCCCTGAAGGTCGCCGAGACGTTCAGCCTGCTCGCCGGCCTGTTCCCCGGTCGCATCGACCTCGCGCTCGGGCGCGCCGCCGGCACCGATCCCTTGACGACGTTCGCGTTGCAGCGCGACCGCCGCCAGGCCGCGCCCGACGACTTCCCGCAACAGCTCGAGGAGCTACTCGGCTATCTCTACGACCGGCTGGCCGCGGACCACCCATTCGCACGCCTGGCCGCGACGCTGCCCGGCCGCCCCGAGCGGCCGGAGCCGTGGCTGCTCGGCTCCTCCCAGCAGAGCGCGCTGTGGGCCGCCGAGCTCGGGCTGCCGTACGCGTTCGCCGACTTCATCAACCCGAAGGGCGCCGAGATCGCCGCGCTCTACCGCGAGCGCTTCGCCGAGCACGAACACGCCGATTTGAAACCTCGCGTCGCGGTCGGCGTGTGGGTGATCTGCGCCGAGTCCGACGAGGAGGCCCGGCGGCTCGCCACGAGCGGGCGGATGACGTTCACGCTTTTGCGCCGCGGTCAACCGATCGCCGTGCCCTCGCCCGAGATCGCGGTCGAGTTCCTCGCGGCCGACGAGCGATCGGGGACCCACCCGCCCGGGCAGCCGCGCCCGGAGCGGCGGGCGGTCGTCGGCTCGCCCGAGACGGTGCGCGCCGAGCTCGCGGACGTGGTGGAGAAATACGGCGCCGAGGAGGCGATCGTCGTCAGCATCACCTACGCGCACGAGGCGCGGCGGCGCTCCTACGAGCTGCTCGCGGAGGCGTTCGGGCTCTGAGGCCTGCCCGCAGGCCAGTGGCTGCTCGTGGCGCCACTACACGATCGGCGGCGGCTTGCCTTCGGCGCTGGCGGTGAGCGCGGGATCCCAAGCGCAGACCGCGCAGGCGTGGCTGAACGCCGAGCGGGCGAACTCGAGTGCGGCCGCGTGCGGGTCGGGGCTGGAGCGGACGTCGTCCCAGTCGAGGATGTACTCGCCGAGCTCCCCGTCCCAGTGCGCGGCCGTGGGGGACAGCGTCGCGTTCGCGAACCCGTCCGGCGCGGGGTGCGCGTAGGCGTAGAACGCCGCCTTGCCGTAGCGCGGGTCGCCGGGCCACCAGCCGACGGCGACCTCCTGTGAGTCCATCGCGTTGCGCATGATGAAGTCATCCGAGGGCGGGTCGGCCCGCTCGCCCGAGAACAGGTTGACCGCGAGGTCGAACGAGCCCCACCACGCGTTGACCGGTGTGGAGCGTCCGCGGTAGGGCGCGCGGAACTCCGCGAGCACGAGCGCCGCCTGGGTCGCGGCGGCGAAGTAGGAGGCGACGGCGGCGGGGTCGTAGCGCGCGTGCTCGCGATCCTCGTCTAGCGGCACGCTCCACGGGACCTCCTGCGGCGTCGGGTCGATCTCGACGGCGCCGGCGAGATCGCGGACCGCCTCCACGAGCTCGCGCGTGACCGTGCCCACCGGTCGGTCGGGGGCGAGCGCGACACGCCGGACGCCACCGCCGCTGTGCTCGACGACCGCCTCGTGGGTGCGCAGGTCGAGCGCGACGACGAGCGCCCCCGAACCGTCCGGCGCCGGCAGCGGAGCGGTCTCCCACCCCCGCGCGGTCAAGCGCAGCGCCGCGTGCTGGAGCTGCGGCTCCGGCGACGCGAGCACCACGGCCAGCTTGCCGAGAACCTGGGTGTGGGCATGAAGCGTGTCGCAGGTCTCGCCCCACTCCTCATATGAAAGCGCGGACCACACAGAGGACATGGTCATACGCTACCCCTCAAACGCCCGAAACGTCCCCACCGAGACCGATGACCCGCAGGCCTCGGGCTTGGCATCGGACACCACTCCGCCTGGAAGCGCTCGGCGATCGTCACCAACGTCGACTGGATCGGGAAGGCATACCGGATGTTCGCCTGGATGACCCCCGGTGAAGTCGAGGTCTACGGGCTGGAGCAGGCCAAGAGCTGGGTCGCGGCCTGAGCGACGTCACATGTGCCAGGGAAGGTCTCGCACACGGTCTGAGAGACCTTCCGGATCCGGCCAAGCAGCCGCGAATGCTCGCATGCGGTAGAGATCAGCCGACAACCGCTGCACCGCCCCCGGCGTCCGCCGGGCTGGATTAGGTGTGAGACGGGACTCACCTGGATTGTGGCTCAGGCGGCCGCGAGCTCCTTGGGTAGGGCGGCGGCGATGGCTTGGCGTTGGGGCTTGCCGAGTCCGGCGGTGAGCCGGCGGATCTCCAGGGCGTCGTTGAAGGCCTGCAGAAAGGCGCTGTCGGAGGTATCCGGGAGCGACTCACCGAGGGTTGCCTCGAACCACTTTGCCACGTCCGCCTAGCGCCAGATCTTGGTGCGGGCGTCGAGGCGTCCCGCGGCCGGCGGGAAGCCCCCACGGCCACGTTTGCCGTTGACGAGCAACCGGATGCTCTCCGGTGTGCGGCCCGAGCGCTTGGCGATGTCGGCCATCGTGGCAAGGTCGTCCTCCTCGACGCGCAAGATGGTCGCGGAGGGCAATGTGTGGAGCAGCTCCTCCAACGCCGAGGCGAGGGCACGGGGCAGGCTCGTGGATCGCCGGTCGAATTCGAGCAGGAAGGTCCCGTCGTCGTCCGGGCCCATAAGTGAAGCGTCTTGGATCCGCGCGTAGATATGAACCGAGAGATCCTCGAGACCCTGGCCGAGGGCGGGAAGAAAGCGAAGGGTGAAGGTGTAGTCGTTCATGAGTCCCGCTCCGGCTCTCCGCCCGTTCGAGCGCCACCTCGATCGGCTTCTTTGGATGTCTGGGTCTCAACGGTAGCAGACCTGTTGTGAACTAGCAACACATCGCGCAGGCCGCGTCCGCAGAGGGCTATCGGCCCGCGAGCACGGGCCGGCGAGCGACCTGGCCGTGAGCTCGTTTGTGGACATCCTCCAAAGCTACGCCGCACTCGCGTCGGGTTCGCCCGATCGTGACCTACTCGCCACCCAATCCCCCGCAAAACCGGGCCTCATCACGCCAAAGTTGGCGCGAAAACGCTCACATGGAACAGCGGCGCAGCAATCTCAGCGCTGACCGCGTGCGGAGGAGATGATTCGCGGTTGACGTCCGATCGGAATCATCAAAGCAAGTAAACAACCGACCACAGCCCCTATCAAGAGTCCCAGACCTACAGGAAGACCCCATGAAAGCATGGCTTCCATCAGGCTGGGGTCGATACATTGAGCGAAGGTGTGGGCGAGCACATGTGGGTGTTGCTGATGCTCGAGGCTGGAGAGTTGCTAACACCGGTTGGCTTCAAAAATGGACGAATTAGCCGGCTTAAACACAGCTACGCAACGGGGCTGGGTGGCGATACTCGCGTGCTTGCTTGCCGGCCCTTGCGTGGTTCGATATTCAGGTTGTTATTCCGCGTAAACGTTTTGGGCGCTGCTCAGGCGGCCGCTAGCTCCTTGGGTAGGGCGGCGGCGATGGCTTGGCGTTGGGGCTTGCCGAGTCCGGCGGTGAGCCGGCGGATCTCCAGGGCGTCGTTGAAGGCCTGCAGAAAGGCGCTGTCGGAGGTATCCGGGAGCGACTCACCGAGGGTTGCCTCGAACCACTTTGCCACGTCCGCCCAGCGCCAGATCTTGGTGCGGGCGTCGAGGCGTCCCGCGGCCGGCGGGAAGCCCCCACGGCCACGTTTGCCGTTGACGAGCAACCGGATGCTCTCCGGTGTGCGGCCCGAGCGCTTGGCGATGTCGGCCATCGTGGCAAGGTCGTCCTCCTCGACGCGCAAGATGGTCGCGGAGGGCAATGTGTGGAGCAGCTCCTCCAACGCCGAGGCGAGGGCACGGGGCAGGCTCGTGGATCGCCGGTCGAATTCGAGCAGGAAGGTCCCGTCGTCGTCCGGGCCCATAAGTGAAGCGTCTTGGATCCGCGCGTAGATATGAACCGAGAGATCCTCGAGACCCTGGCCGAGGGCGGGAAGAAAGCGAAGGGTGAAGGTGTAGTCGTTCATGAGTCCCGCTCCGGCTCTCCGCCCGCTCGAGCGCCGCCTCGATCGGCTTCTTTGGATGTCTGGGTCTCAACGGTAGCAGACCTGTTGTGAACTAGCAACACGTCGCGCAGGCCGCGTCCGCAGAGGGCTATCGGCCCGCGAGCACGGGCCGGCGAGCGACCTGGCCGTGAGCTCGTTTGTGGACATCCTCCAAAGCTACGCCGCACTCGCGTCGGGTTCGCCCGATCGTGACCTACTCGCCACCCAATCCCCCGCAAAACCGGGCCTCATCACGCCAAAGTTGGCGCGAAAACGCTCACATGGAACAGCGGCGCAGCAATCTCAGCGCCGACCGCGCGCGGAGGAGACGGTTCGCGACCGACGTCCGCTGGGAATCATCAAGGCAAGTAGGCAACCGACCACAGCCCCTATCAAGAGTCCCAGACCCACGGGAAGAACCCACGAAAGGACGGCTGTGATCAGGCTGGGGTCGATACATTGAGCGAACGTGTGGGCGAGCAGGTGTGCGTGTGCATGCTCTTGTGTGTGGCACGCCTTCGGGACTTGCTGAGGAGGGGTACGGTGGTCCTTTAAGGCCAGGGAGAGGCCGAGGAAGCCCGTGCTCAGAAGTCTTACCCCTTGGGGACTTTAACCTAGGACTTTCGGTTGGGTTGCCGGCCGCTGTAATGATGTATGACGGTGGGGCCGCTGTAGTAATGCATGAGGGTAGGGCGCGCTCGCCCGACCCTCAGATCGACTACATCAGGGACCACCAACAGCGGCCAAAACGTTTACGCGGATTAACAACCAAGGATTGACGGCACGCAACGGCTGGCAAGCAAGCACGCGACGGTAACCACCCAGACCAGTTGCGTAGCTCGAGTAAAGCCGGCCACCCACTCCACAAAAAACAGGCGCCGCGGCGGGGTCAAAGCGCCGCGACGCCCAACGGTCAGGAAGCCGGGCGACGGAGATGCTTCGCCCTAACGGGTGTCCGCCCTGGATGGCTCCCCTCGGCCCGACCCCGCAGGGGAGCGGATGACGGGCGCAAGCTATGAAAGATGATCCGACGTAGACAGAAACGCCCCCTGAATATTCGGCCTGCTCGCATAAGCGTGCTGGCAGCATGCACGCCCGTACCCACACCCGTCAATACCGTCAAAGCCGGTATTCCTTGCCGGCCTCAGACAGTTGTCTGTCTGCTCTGCTGGCGCTGTCTCCAGGGAGACGCAGTGTGGGGGCCCCGGTTGCTCGGGACCCCCACACGGGCGCTACTTCACGCCACCGCGCTACGCGGCGTCAGATCATGCTGCGGGACGGCTATTGGGCGCTCCATTTCTTACCTTCCGAGGTGCCCGTGAGCTTCACGGTTTCCGTCGATTCGATGGTGGCTGGATTGCCGCCCAGTGTCAGCAGCGGCTGCGCTTCTTCTTTTGGATTGGAGCTGACCGTGTGTTCGACCTTTTCGACTTCGACTTCCTGCAACCCACCGCTGAACCTGCCTTCCAATTTGTAGGCGGCGGCTTTCGCGATAGCGCATTCCGAGCCTTTGATTTTAAAACTGGCAAAGGATTCTGAAGCCGGGACGAATTCATCACCCAACCCGTAGCCCTGGGTTACGAGCGTGCCCCTGTCCGAGAACGTAATCGTCGCCACCGTGCACTTGGGCAGTTCGATTTCTTTGCCTTCCTTCGCTTCCCAGACGCCGCACCCCGTGATCGTGCCTTCGCCGGCACTGAGACCTCTGCCTTCAAGAGTCCCCGTGGATGCACCGCCCGTGCAGTGGATGACTATGTCCTGCCCCAAGATCGTCCCGGAGATCTTGGTCGCGCCTCGCGTCCCCGCGAAACCGACGGACGTGGTCAGTTCTTTGCCTTCGACGCGGAACCCGTGTTCCGGCGATTTGTACCCCGCCGGCTTCACACTCCATTTCTTTCCAGCCGATTCGCCCGAGAATTTCACGGCTTCGACCGTTTCCATCGTAGCCGAGCTGCCATCGACCGACAGGCTGCCTTCGCTCGGTTCGCAGCGAACTTCATGTTCGACCCATTCTCCTTCGGCACCGGCGATAACGCACTTCACGGATCCTTCGATCAGGTTTTTGGATTTGCGCAAAGCGCATTCTGTGCCTTCGATCGCGAAATTACCCAGCACGCCGGTGAGTTCATTCTCGATGCCAGAACTGCCACCTTTGACGAGCGTGCCAGACCCCCCGAGGTAGATGTTTCCGACCGGGCAGGATTTCAATTCTTCTTCTTTGGCTCCTTCGACCACTTTGAGATTTCCGCATCCGGCGAGCGTCACTTCGTCGTAGCTTTTGCCTTCTTTTTCGAGTTTCCCCGAGCCGGAGCCTCCGGTACACCTGGCATCCAGCTTCGGTCCGCCCGGCAATCTGAACGTCAGCTTGCTCGCGCCGCGCGTGCCCGTGACGCCGACCGACGTCGAGACCGCTTTGCCGGCCGCGATGTATTCGTATGAGGACGCCGAGGCCGATGCCGCCGCCACGCCACTGAGGGCGCAGACGGTCACGGCCAGGACGAGCATACTTCTGAGAAGCGATTTCATTCTGACTCCCCTTCATATCGGTCCGGCGCCCGACCGAGATCAAGTACCTCGGCCGGGAGGGCGCCGTCCTCTCACAAAGGGACGCCCCGGACGCCGGTCTTTGATGAGTTGCTCACCCTAGGTGGCGATCGGGAAGGCTGTCAAGATGTCCATTTAATACACGTACTGTCTCGTTCGGTGAGCACCGTTTTGGATATTCACCAAAGGTGTGACATGTCGCCACTTGTGCCATGTCACCATCGCTCGGCGAGGGCGCGTGCGACAGCTTCCCCCTTGGGGGTAAGGGACCACGCGTTGGGGTATCCCTCACCCGCGGAACGCTTGACGAGCAGGCCCAGCGCGGCGAGCTTCCCGAGCAGCCGCGCGACCTGTCCACGGTGTGAGAGGTCGACACCATCCCCCACCTGCCGGTTCGAGGGACTCAGCCCCCGCTCGTTCTGCTCGGCCACGTATATCAAGCACAGCCGCGCGCGGTGCGCCCTGGAGCCCAGCAGCGCAGCGGGAACGCGAACGCGCGTATCGGCATCGGCGCGAGTCGCCGCCCGCGACGCACTCTGCGCGAGCATCGCTCGAGCGAGCTCGTTGCCGCGCTCGATCTCGCGCTGCACCTGCGCCTCATCCATGAACGGCCCGACGATCAGCCCCATCAATGGGCCCAGCAACTCGAGCAACGGCTGGGGCTCGGGCGCGATCAGGCGACTATTGACGATGCCCACCACCGACGCCAGCACACCCTCCGGCGCCAGCTGCGAGACGGGCGAGACTTCGCTCTGAATCCGCTCCACCACCAGCGCGCGAAACGCCTCCAGGATCCGCTCGCGATGAGCGCGCACGAGCGGGCCGGCCGTCTGCGCCTCCATCAGGCATACCCGCACCAGCGTGCGCTCGGAGTCGCAGAACGCGAGCATCGCGGCAAGCGCGCAGCGCATACCGTCCTGCCAGGAATCCGTTCCCGCAAACCCTCGCACGATCAGCGGTGTCGCCCGCTGCATGCCCCGGTTCATGACCGCGATCAGGGCATCCTCGAGGCTCGCGAAGCACTCATAGAACGCGCGGCGCGACACCTGCGCCCGCACGATCACGAGCCCCACCGCCGCGCCCGCCACACCGCGCTCGGCAACGACTTCCACAACCGCGTCGAGGATTGAATCCCTCCGGGAGGTGAAGTCCCTCGGGGAGGTGGAATCTCTCAGGCGAGTGGCGTGCGCGCGCTGAATCTCCCCCGCCGCCGGCGCCCGCGAAACCGGCCCACGATCCGTTTTCACGTGATAAAATCTTTCCCGTATTGGTCCAATGTCGGGGCGCCGTCCTCTCGCAAAGGGACGCTCCGGCATTGGTCTTTAAAAGCTTCTTACGCTGACAGCAGCATCTACGGCGGCCACCCAATAGGTCAATACCGTCAAAGCCGGTATTCCTGGCCGCGGTCAATCACCGGGAACGACGGAGCGGATCCCGCTCATACGCTTTTCCTTTGCGAAAAGCGCATTACTCATATCTAGGAGTGTTTCTTCCCCGTCAGCTCTCCAGGGACTCTAAGGCCCCCCGGAGAGGGCGGCCCGGTGTGGGCGCTCCACTGGTGTTGTGTGGAGCGCCCACGTTCTCTGCCTACCGGGCGACGATGAATCAAGCTTCTGATTGTCGTCCTTGCTTACCTACGCTTCAGGCGCGGTGACCGCCCAGTTTCCGTAACCTTCTGCTTCTTCTGTGCCCACTTCGAGGATATTCAGCACCGTGCCGGTTTTGCCGACCCCTGATGAGGGTCCAGCCACCACTTCCGTGTTCATGAACGGGAATGCCCCATTCAAACGAATATGCTTTTCCACTGTTCCCCCGTCTTCAAATCCCCCTTCAAAATGATCTGCATACACACAGAGGTTGCCCGGCTTCGCCACCGGCTTTTTGAAGCTTCCTCCTTCACAGCCCGCGGGCACTTCGTTTTTTGTCACCTCTTCCGGGGTGATGAGGTGAGCATGTTCTTCAGCCGGGGTCCCGATCACGTTTGCAAGAGCCTTTTCGAGCGGGATCGGGAAGGAGATCGAAACGAGCTGCTTGCCTTCCTCACCGTCCCCAATAAAGCTCCAGGTGCCGGTCTCGGTCTTTTCGGGGGGGAGATCACCGGTTTCGGTCCAGGGTGAGCCTTCTTTACCCTGCGGGCCTTCTTTACCTTCGGTGCCAACCCCATTCGTGCCGTTTGCGCCGTTTTCACCTTTGGCACCGGCCGCGCCGGCTGGGCCTGCCGGGCCTGCCGAACCTGCCGGTCCCGTGGCGCCTGGGGCGCCAGTGGCCCCCTTCGGCCCAGCCGGACCGGGCTTACCCGTGGGCGCGGAGGCTTTCTTCTTCTTCTTGGCGGCCACGGTGGCGTGAACCGAAGCGGTCGACGCGGTTGCTTTGGCGGGCGGGGTGGTGGCGCCGCCGCCGTGGCTGGTTGCCGCCACGGCGCCGCCGGTCAAAGCGAAAACCAAAGCCATTGTCGCGGCTACGTTGCTGTAGCTCAGGTGTTTTCTTACCTTTAGAAACATCGGTGTTACCTCCCTCTCCCGGCCGGCTGAGTGTCAGTCGGCCTATTTGGGCCACTGTCGTGAAAGCAGCGTACCGCCGTCACACGCCCCGTCAATCCCGTCAAAGTCGGTATTCGTCAGCGAAATCCGATAGTTACTTCTTGTTCCTGCCACGAGGTTTCTTCTTCCCCTTCGCCTTCGCTTTCTTCGCGGCCTTGTGAGCCTTCGGGCATCCGGTGACGGCGATGGGCACCTTGGCGTTGTAGGTGGCGCCGTTCTGGCCGACGTAGTCACTGGGAATCGTCAGCGATGTGGCCACCTGCTCCTTCAGCTTTCGCGTAATCGTCTCCGTCTTGCCGTGCGTCCTGACCTTCACCTTCTTCTCGACCGTCTTGGTCACGGTCGGCTTGCAGAGGTTGCCGTTGGCGGCCAATGCGCTGTAGGGGCCCTCGGGCAGGTTGATTTCAAACGTCTTGAACGGCTGATCCGGAACCGCCTTGAACGTCGTGCTCGTCACCCCGTTCTTGATCAACGTATCGCCGATCAGATCGACCGTGACGCCGTCGCCCTGGAGGACCATCTCCAAGTTCGGGAAAGCTTCGCCACCATTACTGACAAAATACACCGGACCTTCGAGGGGGACCGGGAGGAGTTGGGTGTGGACGACCGCGTGGCCGATCACCGACGGTGTTGGGCAGCCGGCCGGGTTGGCGTCGAACTGCTTGGCCGTGCAGGCCTTCTGCAAAGTGGTGAGCCTGCTCGGCAGCTCGCTCGGCAATTCGACTTTCACATAACCGATATCGGATTGGGTGCCCTGCGGGACGTTGGGATAGGACACCTTATAGGTCAGGCTGGCGCCATCGGCTTTACTGGTTTTCCCGCTCGTGCTCACGCTCAATTTGGGACTGAATTCGAGGCTCCTGCAGGCTCCTACTTGAAAATGACTGCCGATTGGAGCCGTTACCCCCGGACCAGGTACGCCGGGGGGTTGGGTGCCGTAGGCGGTGCCGGTGAGTACTCGAGGGTTGCAGTTGGTGGGGTTGATCACGAAGTCAGGCCTGTCGATGGTCACGTATATAAACCGCACGTCCGTGGGGATGCCGTCGACGACCTGCGGCAGTGGATTCGATGTCACGACGAACTGAGTGGTCGTCGGATCGACTTCGATCCTTCCGCGCACAACCTGCGTTTGCAGTTCGAAGGGGCCGACCTTCAACGGCAACTCGACAAGGAACCCGAACGGAGCGCCGTCGTAGGATTCGGTGAGGTAGATCGGCGCCGGGGGCTGGCCCGGTTCGGGCACGATCAGCGGGTAGGGGCCGGGGCCCGAGGCCACGACCGTTTCGGCCACCTTCGACGCTTCCGGGCACGCATCCGCTTCGGCCTGAGCGTTGGTACACAGTGGCACGCCACTGATCACCGCCGAGAGGCCCGGAGGACCCGTGAACCGAAGCTGGTCGATGCGCTGCTGGCCGTCACCCCGCGTCAAACGCAACGTGGTGCTCGTGAACGCGCCCGCCTGGTCGGTCGTGGAGCCCGCGATCAGTTCAGGGGCAAACGGCAGGGGCGAGGAGGGACACGAGGTACCGCCCGGGCCTCTGGAGATCGCGAAAGTGCTGGGAGGAGGGAAGGCGTCGGGGATGAACGGGCCGGCCCAGGGGTTGAAGTCGCTGGTCGTTTCATAGAGCCCGCACTGGGTGGGTGTCGCTAATGCGGCCTGCGCGCCGCCTGAGAAGGAGAGCTTGAAGTCGGTGAACGGCAGCTGTGGTGTTTCCGCGAACTTCGTGACGATCTGGCCCGGGGCTTCGCAGGATTGGCCGTCGAGTTGTTCGCCGGCGTGTTCGCAGAGCGAGACGTCGCCGACGAGCTTGATGTTGACGCCGTCCGCGGAGGCCGCGACCAAGAGCTGCAGGTTAGGCGGGTTTGATTGGAGGACGTAGACGTTGCCGGAGAGTTCCTTTTCGGAGGCTTCTTCCAATAGCGGTGTTTTGATCCGGACTTCGCCGACCTTGGACGCGTTCGGGCACGACGGCGCCGCTTCGGTGCCGACCGCGGACTGCGCCTGCGAGCAGGACTGCAATCCGGCGGCCTGTCCGGGGTTGATCGCGATGCCCGCGGGGAGCTTGACGACCGTGTTGGCGATGTCCGCGGCGGAGCGGCCGGCGGGTGTGAGCAACCCTTCCTGGGGGACCTTCACTTCCGCCGTCAAGCCCGAAGGGGTATCGGCGAGCGTCGTTTCCGGCGCGGCGCTCAAGGAGGGGGGAAACGCGAGGCCTTCGCAGCCTTCGACCCCGACCGTGGAGGCGGGACCGTTGGGACCGTGGGTTTGGAAGCTCGCGTTCGCTTCCGCGACCGCGGTGCCGTGTTCGGCCCAGGTATTGGTGTGAAGCGTGACCTGCAACGGTTCCGGCCGCTGCGTCAGGGGATTGACCGGGCACGAGGTCGGCATCGTCAAGAACGGCTCGGGCTGCGCTTCGCTTCTCAGACCGCATTCTTCGCGGAGGGTTTCCGGGTTCTGGAAGCAGCGTTGCGGGTCATGGCTCGGGTCCGAGGGCACGCCCCACAGCGTGACGACGATATCTTCGACGTGGCGCTGGACGATATCGTCGGTATGCCCAACCAAACCATAATCGCCGCCGGTACGGACGGAGCCATCGATGAAGGTGTTGACTTCTTCCAGCGCGAAACCGAACTGCGCGGGCACCCCGGCCGGCGGGACCATGTTATACACATGGAACAGAAATGGGGTGCCCTGCAACCGTGCTTGTGCAGTACCGATCTCACTTGCGACGGGACACTGCGGCGTCCCAGCGCTGTCCATCTCTTCGCGGGTACACAACGAGCGCGTCGCATCGGGGTCGGCGACCACGCCCGGCGGCAAACCCACTTCGATATCCCTGACTTCACCACCCGCTTTTTCGATCCCGCCTTTCTTTTCCAGGAGCGTGTTGAACTTGATCACGAACGTAGCCTCATACGGATGGGAACCCGCTTGGGTATCGGGCAAGCCATCCGCGCCCGTGAACCAACCATCCCAATCGGAGATACCGAACCCTGCCGCCGTCTCGGTCGGGCTGACAGAGATCGTGTCCGAAGCGCTCGCCGCCGCCGGCGCGCCACCACCAGCGACCGTCACACGATTCACCTCACCAGATTTCGCGCCGGCGTTGACGCTGACCGCGAGCACAAACGGGTACTGATTAGCGGACCCCGCCGGGATCGACGGGACGCTCGTCGTACACACCACCGGAGCACCCGTAGAACATTCCCATTCCTCGAGCCCAGTTTGGTTCTTGCCTTCAGAGGTGATGCCCGCAGGCAACACATCGGTCAGCGTCGCGCCCGCAGCGCTCGCCTCGGCGCCGGTGTTATAAACGTCGGTCCGCATAAACCCGGTACCACCCTGCCAGAAGATCGTCGGCTCGGGAACCGTCGTGATCTCCCAACCCGGGGAACGCGTTTCAGCGGCGATGGCCGTTTCAGCGGCTTTTGCTAGGCCCACCGACGAAAAGAAAGACAAAATCACGACCAGCACACCAAGAGTAAGTGCAAAGAACTGAGGTTGCTCAAATCCTGCTGCTCGTCCGAGAGAGATTTGATCTGTACGGTTGGTGGTCATCGGGGTGCCCTCCGGTTGATGTGAGCAGACTTTTTAGCCTTAGTCTTTTTCTTCTTGGGTTTTTTGACGCACTTGCCCTGCTTGTTCTTGGTGTCGCCCTTTTTGCATTTGACGGTCTTGGTCGTAACCTTTTTCACCACGGTCGGTGGTGGTGGGGGGAAGTTGCCGATGCCGTTGAAGGTGACGCTGGCGGGGGTCGCGAAGGTTGGGGGGGCTGGGGGGACGCCCTGACAGCCGGTGCCCGTGCACTGCGATTCTGCGGGCGGGGATGTGGCGCCGACACGCGCGTCGTAGACGTCCATCCCTTCGTTGGTGTCCTCCGCGAGGAGCTGGGAGCGCGTCGCGAAGAACACGTCTTCGCCCGATTCGCTCGCGTCCAACAGATAGGACGCGTTGGTCTGCGGGCCCGTGCCACCGGAGATCAGATACACACACCCGTCCGCCTGCCCGCAGCTGCCTTCGCCGTCACGCTCCCACTCATACACATCCAACGTCCCGTTCTGATCGCGACCGACCAACGGCTCGAGACTGTCGAAGAACACGCGGCCACCGCTGTTCGAGACCCACCGCGGCTGATACAACGCACCCCACTGCACCGGCACAAACGACGTGAGTTCAAACGCGTCCCCATCAATCACCGACGGGGGCGCGCCACCCGGCGCGCACGAGGTACAGAACAACGAGCCGCCGGCACCTTCGGCGTCATACAGATACACCTCGGTACACCCGACCTTGAGGTCACTCGTTTCGCCGGATAGGCAGCCCGCGTTGTCATAGCCTTCCGGGAAGTTCACCGTCTTCAGGCTTGCCTGGGACATGAACACGACCGCGCCACCATCGGGCGTGACCTCCGCCGTGCGCGTACCCAATCCCGGCTCCCAGTCGCCGAACACCACGCCATTGGTACTGGTGACCGGGTTGTACCATCTGTTGCCATTATCGCCCGCGGCCAGCGTCGCGACCAACGTCGTCACACCGGCGTCCTCCCGATACAGGTTCGGCTGGCCCGCGACCGCGCTCGCTCCCTGGCCGTTCGCGTTGGCAGTGAGGACACCATTCGCGACGAAATACACCGTTTCGCCGTTTTCGCTCGAGCCGATCACACCCTGCACGCCGGCGCTTTCGCGCGCGACTCCTTCGCCCGCGAGGACTTCGCGCGCCGCTTCAAGATCCTTCACCTCTGACTTCGCGCCTTCTTCCAGCGTTTCGAGCTTGGCAAAATTGAAGCGATACAGTTTTTCATTTTCGACATAAAACGCGTATTCGCCTTCAGGCGTCGCCGTCCAGAAACGCGCCGCGCCTTCGGAGAGCTGCACCGTGCACGCATCCGCGAGCACCGTGCACTTACCTTTGACGACCGGGCTCTGCGGCTGCGTGGGATTCTCACGCGCAAACACTTCACCCGCGGCATCGGACCAGAACACCCGCAAGCCATCCGCGGAGATCACATGCGAAAAATCGGGCGGACTCCCTTCCGTGTAAAGTCCCTGCGGGAGATTCGGGGCGCCGAACGTCGCATCCGGCGCGAGCTTCCCGTCCGGCAGCACATCCACCAGCGACAAGCGGCCCCCCACGGAGTCGTAGAGATAGTCGCTGTCTTCGCTCGCGGCGAGTTCTGCTTCGACGTCTTTGCGCAGTTCTACTTCGAGCTTCCCCGCACCCGGGATCAACGCGTCGTTCGCTCCAAAGATCGCGGCGCCTGAAGATTCCGAGGCGCCCGCAAAAACAGGATGAAAGACCCCAGGGCTCGTGCCGATTCCGCCCGGGCGGTTCGGAGGCGTGACACTAAACAGCGGGTCGTAACCTTCACCGCTCGCTGCACGGGCATAAAGCACTTCATACCCTCCCTCCGGCACGGACGAGGACAGCGGCGATGGGTCGCTCGAGCGCAGAAACCCAGCCGACAGACCACCCGAGAACGCCGTATAGCCAGCGGCATTAGCGGGCCCCGGAGGCTGCACATCACTCGATTCCCAACCATTCGAAGGACAGCCCGCGGCACCGGCGCAACGCCGCGCGAGAAACTCATTACCTTCCCCCGAACCCTCAGCACCACCACTACCAGCCGGCCCCGACGGCGAACCCGCATACGCCACCCCATCCCCATCAGGCGCCGCCTGAAACGGTTCAAACAATCCTTCCGTCGCATGAGCAAATTCCGACCCCAACTGGACCTTCGGCACATACGCCTCCGCATCCACAGCACCCGGCGCGGAGACCATTTCATACCCCCGCCCATCCGGCAAACCCAGCAAACCCGGCGGGGTCGCCGCGAACGTCGTGAAACCCACAACGCTGCCATAGCTCACGCCACTGCTGTTGCTCGCGACGAAACGAAAGCGATACGCGGTCTGCGCCAGCAAACCAGCCAATGCTTCGGAAAGGGGGGCAAGCGCGGACCCCGCACCGGCAAACTGTTCCGCCGTCCTGGGACAGGTCTTGGAAACAAAGCAAGCTTCATCCGCAGCGGTCGCGTATTCGACGTAATACGACGTCGCGCTCTGCTCCGGATCCAACTGCGCCGTCAACGTCACCCCATTCACACCCACGTCCACCGCCGCCTGTTCGCTGAGCTGCGGCGGACCGAACGTCTGATCCGAACCGTATTCCACACCATGAGGGGCGACAGTCCCGTTACTCGCCTTCAAACGGTAATGGTAGAGCGCGTTTGGTGTCAAGTTTTTGAGCTTTGCATGCACAGCAACAGGGGCGGTGCCTTTCCCGATTTCCCCAGCATCCGGTTCTTCACACGGCGCGCTGGCGCTATAGGACACGCTCGTCCCGTATTCGAATTCACAAGATTCGACCGCAACCCCCGCTGGGTTTACGGTCCCACTCACCACCGGTGACCCACTACCCTGTTCAGAAGCCGCACCAGTTACCGCATCGGGGCGTTCCACGAACTGCAACACCGCGACCCGGTCCGCATGTTCCTCACTCGCAAGAATAGTCGCCGTACCGGGCACCGAACCGGCAGTACTCACAGCCAACCCAGACGACTTGGGAAGCCCTTCGGCGGGAAACACTTCCACCGGACTCGAGTACGGTTCCCCAAACGGACCAAACTCCGCGATACTACTAGTTTCCACTTTAGCGGGATTGGTTTCAGACGAATCCACAAACACATTATTCGTCGCCGCATCCACAGCGGGTCCGCCGGCATGCCCCGCGAGTTCACCCACCTTGACCCCAGTCGCCGAGTCGAACTTCACCACCGCTTCACGCACCGCCGGGAACACGGCCGCGCTACGCGCCCCCACAAACACATCCCCCGCCGCGTCAACCGCGATACCGTGGGCCGTCCCCGGTTCGCGGTAGCCCGTCTTGAACGACTCGATGAACACCCCCGTGTCGCTGAACTCATCGACATGCACATCGAAAGACCCCCCCGTCTCATACACCCACACGTCGCCCTCGCTGTCGACCGTGACCCCCACGATCCCCCCGAATGGCACCTTCGTCCCCGTGCCTTCGCATTTTTCGATGCCTTTCACCGGCGCGCATTCTTCGCGCTCGGTCAGCTCCCCGAGATATTCGCCTTTGGCTGTGAACTCATCGACGGCCTCCTGCGCTCCCGCGAGGTTCACGGCATACACGTGCCCCGCGGCGCCGTCCAGCGGGTTCGCTGAGTCATCCACCGCGATATCACCAAGATTAAACACTTTCGGGGGTGTTTCACTGCCGTTGAACTGCCCCGCATATTCATACTCTTTGCTGACCGGGTTCTGCTCAAACCACTGCACCCGCGCGTTTGCGCGATCCGCGACATACACATCGCCCACATGCGACGACGCTTCAAGCGACGTGCTAGTCGAATCATTCACCGCCACACCTTCCGGCGCCTCGAACTGCCCATTCCCGGTGCCTTCAGAGCCAAACGAGCCCGTTTCGAGATAGCCCTTATTGGCGAGGGCGGGGGTGGCGGCGAGGGCGAGGGTGACCACGATGCACAAAAGGACCAGAGGTACCTTGATATAAGCTACGCAACTGAGCTGGGTGGTCATCCTATTTCCTCCCCTTCGCCGACTTATGAGCTGATTTCTTGGTTTTCTTCTTCCTTACGCACTCTTCTTTCTTTTTGACCTTCTTCTTGACCTCGCCCTTCGCGCATTTGACCGTTTTTGATTTTGGTTTGACGACCACTGGTGTGGGTGGGGGGAAGTTGCCGATGCCGTTGAAGGTGACGCTGGCGGGGGTCGCGAAGGTTGGGGGGGCTGGGGGGACGCCCTGGCAGCCGGTGCCCGTGCACTGCGATTCTGCGGGCGGGGATGTGGCGCCGACACGCGCGTCGTAGACGTCCATCCCTTCGTTGGTGTCCTCCGCGAGGAGCTGGGAGCGCGTCGCGAAGAACACGTCTTCGCCCGATTCGCTCGCGTCCAACAGATAGGACGCGTTGGTCTGCGGGCCCGTGCCACCGGAGATCAGATACACACACCCGTCCGCCTGCCCGCAGCTGCCTTCGCCGTCACGCTCCCACTCATACACATCCAACGTCCCGTTCTGATCGCGACCGACCAACGGCTCGAGACTGTCGAAGAACACGCGGCCACCGCTGTTCGAGACCCACCGCGGCTGATACAACGCACCCCACTGCACCGGCACAAACGACGTGAGTTCAAACGCGTCCCCATCAATCACCGACGGGGGCGCGCCACCCGGCGCGCACGAGGTACAGAACAACGAGCCGCCGGCACCTTCGGCGTCATACAGATACACCTCGGTACACCCGACCTTGAGGTCACTCGTTTCGCCGGATAGGCAGCCCGCGTTGTCATAGCCTTCCGGGAAGTTCACCGTCTTCAGGCTTGCCTGGGACATGAACACGACCGCGCCACCATCGGGCGTGACCTCCGCCGTGCGCGTACCCAATCCCGGCTCCCAGTCGCCGAACACCACGCCATTGGTACTGGTGACCGGGTTGTACCATCTGTTGCCATTATCGCCCGCGGCCAGCGTCGCGACCAACGTCGTCACACCGGCGTCCTCCCGATACAGGTTCGGCTGGCCCGCGACCGCGCTCGCTCCCTGGCCGTTCGCGTTGGCAGTGAGGACACCATTCGCGACGAAATACACCGTTTCGCCGTTTTCGCTCGAGCCGATCACACCCTGCACGCCGGCGCTTTCGCGCGCGACTCCTTCGCCCGCGAGGACTTCGCGCGCCGCTTCAAGATCCTTCACCTCTGACTTCGCGCCTTCTTCCAGCGTTTCGAGCTTGGCAAAATTGAAGCGATACAGTTTTTCATTTTCGACATAAAACGCGTATTCGCCTTCAGGCGTCGCCGTCCAGAAACGCGCCGCGCCTTCGGAGAGCTGCACCGTGCACGCATCCGCGAGCACCGTGCACTTACCTTTGACGACCGGGCTCTGCGGCTGCGTGGGATTCTCACGCGCAAACACTTCACCCGCGGCATCGGACCAGAACACCCGCAAGCCATCCGCGGAGATCACATGCGAAAAATCGGGCGGACTCCCTTCCGTGTAAAGTCCCTGCGGGAGATTCGGGGCGCCGAACGTCGCATCCGGCGCGAGCTTCCCGTCCGGCAGCACATCCACCAGCGACAAGCGGCCCCCCACGGAGTCGTAGAGATAGTCGCTGTCTTCGCTCGCGGCGAGTTCTGCTTCGACGTCTTTGCGCAGTTCTACTTCGAGCTTCCCCGCACCCGGGATCAACGCGTCGTTCGCTCCAAAGATCGCGGCGCCTGAAGATTCCGAGGCGCCCGCAAAAACAGGATGAAAGACCCCAGGGCTCGTGCCGATTCCGCCCGGGCGGTTCGGAGGCGTGACACTAAACAGCGGGTCGTAACCTTCACCGCTCGCTGCACGGGCATAAAGCACTTCATACCCTCCCTCCGGCACGGACGAGGACAGCGGCGATGGGTCGCTCGAGCGCAGAAACCCAGCCGACAGACCACCCGAGAACGCCGTATAGCCAGCGGCATTAGCGGGCCCCGGAGGCTGCACATCACTCGATTCCCAACCATTCGAAGGACAGCCCGCGGCACCGGCGCAACGCCGCGCGAGAAACTCATTACCTTCCCCCGAACCCTCAGCACCACCACTACCAGCCGGCCCCGACGGCGAACCCGCATACGCCACCCCATCCCCATCAGGCGCCGCCTGAAACGGTTCAAACAATCCTTCCGTCGCATGAGCAAATTCCGACCCCAACTGGACCTTCGGCACATACGCCTCCGCATCCACAGCACCCGGCGCGGAGACCATTTCATACCCCCGCCCATCCGGCAAACCCAGCAAACCCGGCGGGGTCGCCGCGAACGTCGTGAAACCCACAACGCTGCCATAGCTCACGCCACTGCTGTTGCTCGCGACGAAACGAAAGCGATACGCGGTCTGCGCCAGCAAACCAGCCAATGCTTCGGAAAGGGGGGCAAGCGCGGACCCCGCACCGGCAAACTGTTCCGCCGTCCTGGGACAGGTCTTGGAAACAAAGCAAGCTTCATCCGCAGCGGTCGCGTATTCGACGTAATACGACGTCGCGCTCTGCTCCGGATCCAACTGCGCCGTCAACGTCACCCCATTCACACCCACGTCCACCGCCGCCTGTTCGCTGAGCTGCGGCGGACCGAACGTCTGATCCGAACCGTATTCCACACCATGAGGGGCGACAGTCCCGTTACTCGCCTTCAAACGGTAATGGTAGAGCGCGTTTGGTGTCAAGTTTTTGAGCTTTGCATGCACAGCAACAGGGGCGGTGCCTTTCCCGATTTCCCCAGCATCCGGTTCTTCACACGGCGCGCTGGCGCTATAGGACACGCTCGTCCCGTATTCGAATTCACAAGATTCGACCGCAACCCCCGCTGGGTTTACGGTCCCACTCACCACCGGTGACCCACTACCCTGTTCAGAAGCCGCACCAGTTACCGCATCGGGGCGTTCCACGAACTGCAACACCGCGACCCGGTCCGCATGTTCCTCACTCGCAAGAATAGTCGCCGTACCGGGCACCGAACCGGCAGTACTCACAGCCAACCCAGACGACTTGGGAAGCCCTTCGGCGGGAAACACTTCCACCGGACTCGAGTACGGTTCCCCAAACGGACCAAACTCCGCGATACTACTAGTTTCCACTTTAGCGGGATTGGTTTCAGACGAATCCACAAACACATTATTCGTCGCCGCATCCACAGCGGGTCCGCCGACATGCCCCGCGAGTTCACCCACCTTGACCCCAGTCGCCGCGTCGAACTTTACCACCGCTTCACGCACCGGCGGAAACACGTTCGCGCTACTCGCCCCCACAAACACATCCCCCGCCGCGTCAACCGCGATACCTCCGAACGTCCCCGGTCCGCGGTAGCCGGTCTTGAACGACTCGATGAACACCCCAGTGTCGCTGAACTCATCGACATGCACATCGAAATCACCCGCATTCTCATACACCCACACGTCGCCCTCGCTGTCGACCGTGACCCCCGCGATCCCCCCGAATGGCACCTTCGTCCCCGTGCCTTCGCATTTTTCGATGCCTTTCACCGCCGCGCATTCTTCGCGCTCGGTCAACTCCCCCACATATTTGCCTTCGGCTGTGAACTCATCGACCGCCTCCTGCGCGCCCGCGAAGTTCACGGCATACACGTGCCCCGCGGCGCCGTCCAACGGGTTCGCTGAGTCATCCACCGCGATATCACCAAGATTAAACACTTTCGGGGGTGTTTCACTGCCGTTGAACTGCCCCGCATATTCATACTCTTTGCTGACCGGGTTCTGCTTGAACCACTGCACCCGCGCGTTTTCGCGGTCCGCGACATACACATCGCCCACGTGCGACGACGCTTCAAGTGAGGTGCTAGTCGAATCATTCACCGCCACACCTACCGGTGCCCTGAGCTGGCCGTCGCCCGTGCCTTTAGACCCAAACGACCCCGTTTCGAGGTAGCCCTTGTTGGCGAGGGCGGGGGCGGCGGCGATACCTGAAAGGACTATTACCGAAAGGACTATTAGGTGACCATGCTTGCTCATAGATCGGTCTTTCTTCGCGTGTGTGTTCATGCGGCGCTCAGGTCGGAGGTGGCGGGGTGGTGTCTGGGGGAGGAGACGGGCGCTAGACTTTGGGGCGTGTTCGACGACGCCGTGATACGAGAGGCTGGCCGGCGCATCCTGCGGGCCTCCCCGCCGGGGAGCCGGGTGATCCTGTTCGGCTCGCACGCCCGTGGCGAGGCCGGCGAGCACAGCGACCTGGACTTCCTCGTGATCGAGCCGTCGGTACACAACGCAGCCCGAGAGTCGGTCCGGCTGCGCAAAGCACTGAAAGGCATGCTCGTTGCGGCGGACATCATCGTCGTCAGCGAGGAAAGCGTCCGCGAGTGGCGCGACGTGTACGGCACCGTGATCCACGCGGCGTTCGACGAGGGCAGAGAGCTCGCCGCCTGATGGCCACGAACGGTGACTTCGCTCGCCAGCTCCTTGGCGCCGCCGGTGACGACGAGTTCGCCGCGCGATCGATACTTCGCATCGAAGGGGTCGCCGACACCATCGTAGGCTTCCACGCTCAGCAGGCGGCGGAGAAGTCGATGAAGGCCGTGCTCGCATTCAACGGCATCAAGTTTCCGTTTGTTCACGACCTGGAGATCCTCAGAGAATTGTGCGATGCATCCGGGATCGAACTGCCCTCGACACTCGACAACGTGGAAGACCTGACCCCGTTCGCCGCGGCCGAGCGCTACGGATCCGAGACCCCGCTCAGCCTCGACCGCGACCAAGCGCTGAACTGGGCCGCCGCGGCGATCGCGTGGGCCCGGGACATCGTCGAGCAGCCCGACCCCGGACAGGATCCCGCGACCACACCGGCAGCACCCGAGGACACCGGAGTCGAGGAGACCCCGGTGCAAGACGCGCCTGGGTGATGAAGTCTTCATTTGAAAGTTCTTTTTCTTATCCATAAAAATCATCCCAAATCAGTCCCGGGATGAAGGGTGAGAAAAGACGCAGAGGTTATTTTTGACGCACCGGTTTCTTCGCCCGCACCCGTCTTCGCAGCAATCGCCACACCCAGATGGCGAAGGAGTGCTGCGGGGGTGTAGGTGGGGTTGCTCATAGAGCTGCCTTTCCAATCGACGCTTTACACGCTGAATCACATAGTGGACCTGTTCGGAGCGGGCTTCCAGGACGAAGGCGCCAGTCTTTGGCGGGGGTTTGGGACGTTTTGGCCAAGGGGCGGGCTCGACGTTCGCCGGATCTGCAGCGCACGCGGATGAAAATGGGCGCCGTAGCCAGAGGGGCCTGGCCACGACGCCCGAGACACCACAGCGCCGGAGAGGGGCTTAGCGCCGTGGCCCCCTTGGCCGCCCTCCATGGGGTATGGGGAGGATGGCCAATCTCAGGGCGGCGAGGGGCGGCGCGCCCGCCGGCGTTTGCCGCGGTGATGCTCGCGCTCGACGGCGCTCGTGCGATCCGGCGGTGCTTCCCCAACTCCCTCTCCTCCTCATTGCACTCCCGCTCCTCCTCGCCGACCCGGCAAAAAGAAAGGGTGGTGCTCTCTCCAAAAACTTGAAGGCAACAATGGACCCCCTCCAAGGCCCCGTCAATACCGTCAAAGGCGGTGTTCGTGGGGCGATACCGTTAAAGTCGGTAGTCGTTGGGGGATGGAGGAACTTGGGTTTGTGGTGAGCTACCCGGCTCGGTTAAATCAAGCTACGCAACTCGGCTGGGTGGTTACCGACGCGTGCTTGCTTGCCGGCCCATGCGTGCCTTGACCCACGGTTGCTATTCCGCGTAAACACGCCTGCCGCTGTTGGTGGTCCCTGGTGGATGCGGGCGCGGGCGCTGGTGGCGGCGCACCCGGCGCTGCAGTTGCCCCTTAAATGGGCCGTTCGTTGTCGATACCGTTAAAGTCGGTATTCGTCGTCTGATCGAGCACAGCCCCATGACATCGGCACCTGACAGGAGTAGAGTTTGCTGGGCGAAAGGTTCGCGTGCAGACGAGAGGTAGGGGACACGGTGAGTGCTCGGGGAGAGAGAGGGGATTGGAATGTCGTCTAGACACGTCTTGCTGGGGCTGTTGCTCGAGCGCCCCGCCTACCCGTACCAGATGGCCGACCGCTTGGAGCAGCGCCTCGGGCCGAGCTGGCAGGTCGATTCCGGTCAGCTCTACAAAACGGTCAAACTGCTCGAGCGCGGTGGGCTGATCGAGCGCGTGGACGCCGCGGTGGAGAAGCCAGGAACGGACAATCGGGCCGAGCGTCACGTCTTTCAGATCACCCAGCGCGGTATCGAGGAGTTCGAGCGCTGGTTCGATCAGACGCGCGACCCTGTGCGCTTACCCCGTCGCCCGCTGCTCGCGAAGATCACGTTCGCCGGCCCAGATCGCCTCGCGCGAACGATGAGGAAGCTCGAGGACTACGAGCGCGATTGCGCCGAGCGCCTCAGCGAGACCACCTGCATCCGCGATGCGCTCCCCGATACCGAGGACGACCTGCTGCGCGCCGACCACCTGCTGCTGCGGCTCAACCTCTCCACCGACATCTACTCGCTGGAGGTCGAGCTGCGCTGGGCCAAGGATGCACGCGACTTGCTCACCTGGCTGGCCGAACAGGACCGGGCGCTCTGGCCGAACGGGTCCGCCGCGGACGGCAAAAAAGTTGGCGCGAGCGCGCGCAGCCAGCTGTTCACGCGCATCGCTCGCGCGGCCGGCGACCCCAAGGAGCACCCGAACGCGGCGCGCGAGCCCGGTCCCGCACCCAATCCTCTCGCCGGCTGAAACCGAAGACATGCGGCTCTCGCTGGACCAGGTCTCAAAGCGCTTCGAGCGCAAAAGCGGCGCCGGCAAGCTCGCCGTCGACGACCTGTCGCTCGATATCGAGCGCGGGCAGATCGTCGGCGTGTGGGGCCCCAGCGGCGCCGGCAAGACCACGCTGCTGCAGATCGCCGCGGGGCTCCTGACGCCAGACGCCGGCGAGGTTCGCTACGAAGGGCGCCGCTTGGATCAGCTTCCCGCGGGCGAGTGGAAGCGGCTGCACCGGCAAGAGATCGCGACTATCTGGGCGGCCCAGAGCGCCCAGGCCGGCCTGGAGGTGCTCGAACACGTCGAAATGCCGCTGCTCCTCGACCGCCACGACCATCGCGGAGCGGCACGGCGCGCCCGCCAGGCGCTCGCGGCCTGCGAGGCCGAGCACTGCGCCCGAATGATGGTCAACGAGCTCTCCGACGGCGAGCGCCAGCGGGTGGCGATCGCACGCGCGATCGTGATCGAGCCGCGGCTGTTGCTCGCCGACGGCCCGGCGCGCAACCTCTCGATGATCGAGCAGGAGGCGATCATGGTTCTGCTTCAGGCACTCGCCAAGGAAGCCAACGTCGCCGTGCTGGTCACCGACAGCGAAGCCGCCGCGCTGATTCGCGCAGAACCGATCCTCTACATGAACGACGGAAGGCTCGTGAACGCTCCGATTCCGGCGAAGGATGGCAACGTCTACGAGCTCCCCCGGCGCTCACGCCAAGCCGCGGCCGATGCCTGACCCGTCCGCACCGCCGGTGCTGCTGGAGCTGGAGGACGTACAGAAGCAATACGAGAGCCCCGGCGAGACGATCCACGCCGTCCGCGGCGCCTCCGTGACAGTGCGCGAGGGCGAACGTCTCGCGCTGCTCGGGCCCTCAGGCTGCGGCAAGACCACGCTGCTGCTGCTGATCGCGGGCCACCTGCGGGCCGACGGCGGCAGCGTGCGCTACGGCGGTCGCGACCTCGCCGAGTTTTCCAAGCGCGACACGCTCGCCCACCGGCGCGAGCAACTCGGCTTCGTCTTCCAAAGCTTCAATCTGACCGCGGGAATGAGCGCACGGGAAAACGTCGCGGTCCCCCTGCTGCTGCGCCACGTCCCACACTCCAAAGCGGACGAACGGGCCGCAGAGGCACTCGCCGAAGTCGGCCTCTCTCACCGTGGCGCACACCTGGTCGAGCGCCTCTCGGGCGGCGAGCAGCAGCGCGTCGCGATCGCTCGTGCGATCGTCGGCGAGCCGCGCCTGCTGCTCGCCGACGAGGCGACCGGCAACCTCGACTCCGAAACAGGCGCCGAGATCCTCGCGCTCCTGGCCGAGCTGCCCCGTCGCCACGGCGCGGCCGTGATCCTCGTCACGCACAACAAGGACGCCACCGCCCACGCCGACCGAGTTCTGGAGATGCACGACGGCAGGCTGACCGAGGGCGCGCGCGAGACCGCTACCGCGGGCCGCGCCGAGGACTCGCCGGGGGCGCGATGATCGAGGAGCTGCGAACGCTGGCGGGATTTTACCGGCGCCATCTGCGCGTGCAGCCGCTGCGCGAGCTGATGGCGATCGCCGGTGTCGCCGCCGGCGTGGCGCTGCTGTTCAGCGTCCAGGTCGCGCACCGCTCGATCGTCGGCTCGTTCGAAGAAGTCGCGCACGGCGTCGCGGGGCACGCAACGCTCGAACTCGCCGCCCGCTCACCCGAAGGCTTCCCCGGGTCGATCGCCACCGAAGTGGCGCAGATGCCCGGCGTCGCCGCCGCCGCGCCGCTGCTCACGGTTCAGGTCCAGGCCGCCGGCCCGGGTGGCGAGCGGGCACTTACCTTGGTCGGCGCCGACGAACGCGTCCTCGCGCTGCACGGCCGGCTGTCCAGCGCCTTCCAGCACGCGGCCGAAACCTCTACGCGCGGTCTGCTGCTGCTCAGCGCGCCCACGGCGCAGGCGATCGGCGCGCACGCGGGCGGCCCGGTCACGGTGCTGCTCGCGGGGCACACCGAACACATGACCCTGGACGCGACGCTCGGCACCGCCCAGATCGGTGCCGCCGCGCAGAGCCCGATCGCCGCCGCGCCGCTTGCGATCGTGCAGAACATGGCCGGCCTGGAGGGCCGCGTCACGCGAGTGCTGATCGAGCCTGAGCCCGGCCGCGAAGCGCAACTCCAGCGCACCCTCACCGCCCGCTATGGCGCCAGGCTGAACGCGCGTCCGGTCGACACCGAAGCGCACCTGCTCTCGGACGTCGCCTTCGCCGAACGGCAGGTGACGCTGCTGTTCAGCGTGATCAGCCTCGTTGCGGGCATCGTGCTCGCCTACAACGCGCTGCTCCTGGCGAGCGCCGAGCGGCGGCGCTTCATCCTCGATCTGAGCAAAGAAGGCGCTCCCGATTCGATGGTGATCGGCTCGCTCGCGTTCGACGCGTTCGTCCTCGGATTCGCCGGCTGCGTGCTCGGTCTGATCGCCGGTGAGATCGTCTCGCTGTACGCCTACCACGGCGTCCCCGGCTACATCGCCGCCGCGTTCCCCGTCGGCTCAGCGCACATCGTCACAGCCCAGACCGTGCTGATCGCGCTCGGCGGCGGCATCCTCGCCGCGTTCGCCGCGACGCTGCTGCCCGCGCTTGGGATCCTGCGCGCGACGGCGATCGCCCAGCCCGAGGGCCTCGGCCGCACGCTGTCGCTGACACGAGCGATCAGACCCTCCGAGCGGACCGTGTTCGCGTGCGGCGCGGCGCTCGTCTGTGGCTGCACGCTCGTGGCGCTGTTGGCGCCCGGCAGCACCGTCGTGATGCTCGTCGGGCTCGCCGCCGGCCTCGTGATCTGCCTGCCGCTGTGTGCGCGTGGTCTGCTCGCGCTCGCGCGCGCAGGCGCAAGGCGCTCGGGCGATGCCGCCGCCCGCCTGGCTGTCGTGGAGCTCGGCAACTCGCCCTCGCGCTCCGTCGCGCTGCTTGCGACGGGCACGATCGCCGCCTTCCTGTTGATCGTGATCGGCGGCTCGGTCAAGGATGTCCAGGGCGCCGTGCGGGCCGGCGCGAGCGATCTGCTCGCCAGCGCCGAGATCTGGGTCAAGCCCGGCGGGGCGGAGAACGTCTACACGACCGAGCCGTTCCAGTCGGCGGCGCTGCAAGCACGCCTCTCGCGCGTGCCCGGGGTCAGCTCGGTGCTTCCCTGGCGCGACTCGTTCCTGGACCTGCACGGACGGCGCGTCTGGGTGCTCGGCACACCGCCCGGGCTCCGAGCCCAGATCGTCCCCAGCCAGCTGCAGGAAGGTCGGTTGCAGACCGCCGACGCGCGCCTGCGCGCAGGCGGCTGGGTCGCGCTCAGCCAGACGATCGCGCGCGAACACCACCTGCATCTGGGCGAGCGTTTCTCGCTGCCCACCCCCGCGGGCTACGCCTCCTTCCGGCTCGCCGCCACGACCGCGAACTACGGCTGGCTCTCGGGCGCGATCGTGATGAACGGCGCCGAACACGCGCGGCTGTGGGGCAGCTCCTCAGCGACGCAGCTGGCGGTCTCCCTTGGCCCCGGCGCATCGATCGCGGGCACCAAAACGCTGATCGAACACGCGCTGGCGCCCGGCGCCGCGCTGGCCGTCAAGAGCTCGAGCGAACGCCAGAGCGAAGTCAGCGCCGTGCTCGGCAGCACCCTCTCGCGCCTGAACGAGATCACGATCGTCGTGCTGATCACGACGATCGCCTCCGTGATCGCGCTGATGATGAGCGCCGTCTGGCAGGGCCGCGCGCGCTTCAACTCACTGATCTCGATCGGCACGAGCGCCACCCAGTTCGCGCGACTGATCTTCTACGAGACCGGCATCACGCTGCTCGGCGGCTGCATCATCGGAGTGCTCGCCGGCCTCTTGGGACAGGACCTGATCGACGGATGGCTGGCGCGCACCACAGGGTCGCCCGTGCACTATTCCCCCGCCTGGGAGCTCGGCCTGCTGACGCTCGCGATCGCGCTGGCAATCTCCCTGGCGGCCGCGCTGATCGCGGTACTCCGCATCAACGCGACAGCACCCCGCGCGGCCTTCTCGATGCAATGAGCGACGATATGGCGAGCCAAACGATGACCGACACCGCGCCACCAAACAAACACGCCCCCACCACGCCGCGGGCGGTCCTCGACGGGGAGAGCGCCGCCGACGACAGCACGTTCGCCCCGGCGATGCGCCTGCTGGGAGGCCAGACAAAAGATGACGTCCGCACGCTGTATGGGGTTCTGCGCACGATCGACGACCTCGTCGACGATGACGACCCCAGGGCGCCCGAACGGGTGCAGGCACTCGAACGCTGGGCGCGCGGCTGGGCGCCCGCCTCCCCCGAGGCGCACGCCCTCGCAGACCTGGCAAGCCGGCACCCTCTGCTGCCCCACGACCAACTGGGAGAGTTCTGCCGGGGGATGCGCCACGACATCGCGCGCGCGACGATCGCCGACGACGCGGCCTTCGACCGCTACTGCCAGTGGGCCGGCGGCTCCGTCGGAATCGTGCTCGCGGTCCTGCTCGGCGCCGCGGGCCCCGAGGAGGACCGCGCGAAGTCAGGCATGGCGGCGCTCGGGCGGGCGATGCAGGTGACGAACATCCTGCGCGACATCGACGAGGACCTCGCCACCCGGCGGGTCTACATCTCCCAGAGCGCGATCGAGCGCTTCGGCTTCCCGGCGCCAGGCGCCCGGGAGGAGTTGCTGCGCGATCACATCGCCCGCGCCGACGCCCTGTATGAGGAGGGCCTGCCGGCGATCGCGCTGCTCGCGCAGGGACGCGAGGCGATGGCGCTGTCCGCGGCCCTATACCGGGAGATCCTGCGCGAGATCGAACGCCAGGGATTCGGCCGCGAGCCCGGCCGCGTGGTCGTGCCTCTTGCCCGCAGGGAACTGCTAGCCAAGAGCCACCAGCGTGCCATCATGACTACACGACCGGGAGGTGGAAAGTGAAGCGCTTTAGATCTATCGGGCTGCTTGCGAGCATGATCCTCGCCGGCGCTTGGGCGCTCAGCTGCGCGCCCGCCGGCGCACACACCATCAGCGGCGCCGACACCGCCCACCTGGAACTGCTGCACCAGGACGAAACGCTCCTCTTCGAGGAAGGCAAAGCAACCGGAGTGCTGCCCGGCCGCATGCGCGCCCAGCTCAGGGTCGCCCAGCACCAGTTCTCGGGCACGTGCACGATCTACACGAACGGTGGGTCGATCACCGGGCACGGCGTCGCGACCCCCAGCGGCAGCGGGCGTTATCAGAGCTTCAAGGGCACGCTGACGATCACCGGCGGCACCGGGCGCTTCCGCGGCGCCCACGGACAGACGGGTCTCTATGGAACCTTCGATCGCAGGACGTTCTCGCTCGTCATTCAGACGACCGGAAACTTCTCCTACTGAGCGCTGTCTCGTGAGCGCCCGCACCAGGGGGAACGGCCTGACGACCGCTGCCGTGTGGCTCGCGACCACCGGCGTTTGTGCCCTCGGGCTGCTCGCCTTCCCGCCCGCCAGCGCGCTCGCCGTGCCCAGGGTGACGCTGCACGCCGCGTTCAACCCGGAGCGCCTCGGGCTGAGCACGACCGTGGACCTGCGCATCCTGATCGCACCCGGCGACGAACCGATACCGCCGCCGCTCACCGAGGCGGAAGTTCGCTATCCCGCGGGGCTCGACCCAGAACTGAGCGGCCTCGGAATCGACGAATGCACCGCCGCAGCGCTCGAAGCGGCGGGCATCGGCGCCTGCCCCCCGGACTCGGTGATGGGCGACGGCCAGGCGATCGCCGAGTTCCTGATCGGCCACCACATCGTCCGCGAAGTCGCTTCGCTGACGGCCGTCCGCACAACGGAAAAAGAAGGCCACCTGACGATGCTGATGTACCTCTACGACGAGACGGCAGTCAGCACTCAGCTGATCCTGACCAGCCGGGTGCTACCGGCCGACGGCCCGTTCGCCGGGGACCTGGATATCCAAGTTCCGCTTCTGCAGAGCATCTCGGGAGCCCCCGACGTCTCCGTCGCCGAAATCGAGCTCGGGCTCGGCCCGGAAAGCCTCAACTACTCCGAAGACGTCGGCGGCAAGATGACCCACTACATACCCGAAGGCATCACCCTGCCCAAACGCTGCCCCCGCGGGGGGTTCCCGTTCGCTGTGACGCTCGGCTTCGAGGGCGGGGGGCAGGCGAGCGCCAGGACGGCGGTGGCGTGTCCGGCGGCGGTGGCGCGGCGGGGGCGGTAGCGGCTCGCTTCGATTCAGCTAGGCAACAGGGCTGGGTGAGGAGGGACGCCAGGTTGCTTAGGGATCCAGCTACGCAATAGGGCTGGGTGATTACCGGCGCGTTCTTGCTTGCCTGCCGTTGCGTGCCTTGACCCACGGTTGCTAAACCGCGTAAACGGCGCCACCGCTGTTGGCGGTCCCTGGGCTGGGCGATTCGTGGGGCTGGTGGCGAGCGCGGGGGTTCCGTGGGGGCGGGCGGTGAGCGGTTTTCGCGCCGAGTTTTGCTTCGTACGGCGCGGAACGACGGGGGTTTGGCGGGCGGACGGCTCCCGATCGCGTCTGCCGTCCCGACGCGGCCTATGTTGGGACGGCGGTGTTCGCTGCGGTTTGATCTGAGAACCCACGGGGTCGGCTCGAGAAGTCGAACGGGAACGGGACGAGGGTGCGACCGGGCAGGACAGGGCAGCAGCTGCAGCTCTCGGGTCGAGGTTCGGCCCGGCGGTTTTTGACAACTGAATAGCTACGGGCAGCTCGATTGCGTTCGCGATCGAGACCTCGTCGTGACCGCGCAGCGCCGACTCCACTTCGGTAGGTTCGAGCCCCTCTGTCCAACAGCCCGTAAAGGAGCTCCCGTGGCCCTAACGCAAACCCAGCTCGCGAGCGCTCTCGCCGAGCGCGTCGAGATGAGCAAAGCCGACGCGAAAATCGTGCTCGACGGCCTCGAAGAGATCGTCCTCGAGCAGCTCGCGGAAGCGGAGAAGGTGCGGATTGGCAAGCTCGTCCAGCTGACCGTCCGTCTCAAGCCGGCGACAAAGGCGCGCAAGGGTCGCAACCCGGCAACCGGCGAAGAGATCACGATCAAGGCAAAACCGGCCAGCGTCGACGTCCGCGCACGGCCACTCGCAGGCGCCAAGGAGGCCCTCCCGTCCATCCAGAAGGCCCGCCGCAAGCTCGACGCCTGACGCCGGGAGTAAGTCGTGCCCGTCGGTTTGACGATCCAGGACGATGGCGAGAAGCCTTCCCCACACCGAGCAAACGACCCCGGGCCAGCGCATCGCGGTGGCCCGTCGCGAAGCGGGACTCACCCAACAACAGCTCGCTATGAGGTTCGGCGTCGCGCTCTCGACGATCGCGCATATCGAGGCCAGCACGACCAAGCCGACATTCATGGCGCTTGCGGTCGCACGCGAGCTTGGCATCCCTGCCGAGGATCTGCTGACAAACGCTGAACGCTGAGGACGAAAAAAGACGCGGTCCCGGGCCGCTCGAGGAACCCTTTGGCAGCTCGTCACTCATCGCGCACACCGGCGAGCGAGGTGCCTTCGGCCTGCATCGCGAGGTACCCGCCGTAGGCGATTCGCCGCCGCCGCGAGCAGAGCGAGCCAGATGCCGATCCCCTTCGGACCCCTACGTAGCCACCACGTATCGCCAGCTGCTAGCGGTAGTGCAGGGATCAGGGCGATTGGTAGCGTAGGTGGGCGGTGATCGGTAGCGTAGATGTTGTGAGCGCGAGTCAAACACCCAATCCCAGCCACCCCAATACCGCAGCCCGCATCCGCCTTGCTGTCGGCATCTGGCTGTTGGCCCTCACCGCCTACCTGTGCTACCGCGAGATCTGGTGGGGATTGCTGCTCCTGGCGCCGGCGGCCCTGCACTTCTACCTCGCCTACCGCTCACATCACAGCATCCAAAGCTAGCGTGGCGCAGCCCGTAGCGCTTATCGGTGTTTAGCAACTATTGATAAACCTTGGTTAGGTCGATAAACCGCTCATTGGAAAGCTGCAGGCAAGTTCACCAGCCGAGGCTCCCCAATGACCTACGACGCGCGACGGGACAGCATCGGCGCCGCGAGTCCCACGAGGCCGAGGATCAGCAGCGCCAGCGGCCAGCCGACGATCTGCGACGTCGCCGCCCGGCCGTACTCCAACCGCGTGACCTGACCGCCGACGCTGATCAGAAACGCGAGCAGTCCGGCCCCGCCTACATACCCGAGCCCGCGCACGCGCGCACGAGAGCCGATCCACACGAGCGCCAGCGACACGACCAGCAGATACAGATCCCAGCCGAAGTGCTGCAGACCGCTTGTATGGATGGGCAGGGTTGAGATGTGAGGGCTGCGGGGGATTCGCAGGTTGTGCGGGATCCTGGGGTTGCTGGATAGAGGGTTGAGTGGGATGGAGGTGACATGTGATTTGGAAACGATTTGAGTGCTGGAAGAGGATATGTGTATGGACTGAATGGGATGATGAGTGAGCCGTGAGCTGGCAGAGACGGAGGAGCGCGAGATGATGCTGCCCGGTTCGAAAGCCCGGCTGATGGTTCGAGTCAGCGCGGCGACGTACCCGACGATCACGCCCAGCACACCGGCCGAGACCGCCGCTATCCCACCCGCCGTGGCCACCTCGCCCGCACCGATCGCACCGGCACGCGCGCGCCTCACCGCAACGACGAGGAGCAGCACCGCGCCCGCGACGAGCAGCCAGCGGTAGGTGTTGGCGGACGGGTGCCCGGCGATCTTCTCCCATACGAGCAGCCACGCCACGAGCGACGAGAGCCCTGCGAGCAGGGCCGCGTAGGACACCCGCGCTCGTCGGGCCGCGTAGCCCGCGAGCAGGGCGGTGAGGGCAAACACCCCCGCGCCGTAGAGGACGTGGTGCGTGCTCGCGCCGACCCAGCGCAGCAGCTCGAACAGCGCCACCGGTACGAGCAGGATCGCCGTCACCATCAGCACCGACTGCCACGACTGGGCCTTCTCAGGAGGCGTGTCGGACGTGTCCTCGAACGCGCCGAGGGCCAGCACGTACAGGAGCACGGCCGGCACCAGCACCACGAGCAGTTGCGCGAATGCACCCCACTCGTGGTGGGCGGACTCGCGGACGAGCACCAGCACCGCCCCGGCGGCGAACAGTACGCCTCCGATGCTGCGCAGGAGATCCGTGGCGTCGTGTCTGGAGAGTCGCATGGCGCACAGCCTTATTCACGACCCGGACGGCTTTGAGGTCGTTCGATCTGCCCCGTTTGGCCGGCAAATCCCTTAAGCCGGGCCGAGCTCCCCGTAGGCTTGCTCGAGCACAGCGACGACGCTCGACATGTGGCCGGCCTGCTCGAGGTCCTCACCATCCGCGGTCCGCGGGGCTTTCCGTCGGGGATCTCCACGCCGGACGCCATCAGCTCGAGCGTGCGTTCGATCACCCGCCCCGTCAGGCTACCACCGCACTCTCACGCGGATTGGTGGGAGGATCGGTGGGCACTGTAGAGCAAGATCGGGGGCTACGCGGAACGTCGAGGGACGCGTCCTGGATATATCACGGCCGAGGCGTATATACTGGGGGCATGAGCAAGCACTTGATCGACATCGATGAGCAGGCTCTGAGTGCCGCGCGATCCGAGCTCGGGACGCGCACGATCAAGGAGACGGTCAACCGAGCGCTGCGCCAGGCCGTCGAGAACCGGGACAAGAAGGTCAAAAAGGCCTTCGAGGTACTGGCCGGTAGCGACCTCGCCACCCGCGAAGACGCATGGCGCTGACGCATCTCCTGGATACGAGCGTCCTCACCCGGCTGGGCAAGCCCGAGATCCGCGCGGCGATCGAACCCAAGGCACAGCTGGGGCAACTGGCACGGGCCGGGATCAGCGATCTCGAGATCGGGTACTCGGCTCGCAACGATTCGGAGTGGGATCGACTGGCCGGCGCTCTGGAGGTGTTCGAGCTGATCGAGACGACGGCTGAACACGTGGTGCGCGCGCGACAGGTCCAGCGACTGCTGGCCGCCAAACACCAGCGCGGCCGCAAGATCCCCGACCTACTGATCGCCGCCGCCGCCGAGACACGCGGCCTGACCGTGCTCCACTACGACAGCGACTTCGACCAGATCGCCGCCGCGACCGGACAGGCTTGCGAGTGGGTCGTACCCGCGGGGTTGGTCGACTGAGGGGGGTCGGGGGAGGTCGCGCGGACACTGCAGCGCGTGGCCTCGCTCTTTGCGACTCGGTACCGCGTCGAGAAGTCACACAAATATGCCCGAATATCATGGCGGCAGCGCCCCACAACAATGACACCGCAGATATCGGTGAGGAGATCCTCGGCTCGGTGCTGGCAACTACATCGTGACGCTCTGCGCGGTTACGATAGGACCGCTGTTCGGGTTGATGCGCAGTGTTCTCATCGGTGAACCGGGAGGTTGTGTGATGTTCAGAGCTGTGGCGGTCCTCTTGGCGCTCGGCGCGATGCTCGCCGCCGGGTCGGTGCCCGCTTCGGCGGACGCGGCATCGCTGGATGTCGCCTCTACGCACGCATATCTCACCGCCAGCTACAGGGCGCTGCACGGCGTGGTCAGCACCTGGCCCGCGGTCGAAGCGAGCATCCACCGCCTCGACGTGCGCCTGCACGGCGAATGCGCCGATGCGGGCGCCGGCTCGCCCGAGAACGCAACGGGCAGCCGGATCAGCTACGAGGCCGCCGGCGCGCTCTGGGCCACCGGCTACCACACCGACGCCGCGATCATCCACGCCTACGTCGGGGTTCTCGACCGGTTGCGCTGGAGCAACCCGGAGATCACCCGCGACGACCGCAGCCTCGCGCGCAACCTGCAGGAAATGGCCGCCCTGCAGGTGCCCGACATCTGCGCCGACATCCACGCCTGGCACGCCAACAGCTTCGGGGCGATCCCAGCCGACGTCGAGCCCTACGACCAGCACGTCGAAGCGCTCGAGATCGAGGAAATCCCCCGCCGGCTGATCGACCCCTACGTGCAACCAGCCGACAGAGCCCTCCGCGCCCGCGACGAACACCTCGACACCCGCTTCGAAGAACTCGAATTCATGCGCGGCCAAAGCGACTGGATCACGACACTCGAAACACTCGGACTCAACGAGTAGGCGCCCCAGCCCTTCGGTAGGACCGGCACATGTGTCTGTGTTTATGAGTGTCTCGGTGAGCCTTTCCGTGTTTCCTGTGGCAGGTCTTCAGCGCTTTGTGGAGCTTCTGTGCCCGCGTCAATGGCTTCTTCTTTAGCTTGGGGCAGCCGGTCGCGGTGACTTTGGTGACCTGTTTGAGCACCGCACCGTTTTGGGCCGTGATCGCTGTCGGCATCGCGAGGGTCTGTCCGCAAAGGTTGTAATGGGCGTGTTCGGGAAGGTTCGTTGCGAGGACGGAGTAGGGGCCATTGTGGAGCATCAGTTCGAAGCTCGAGATCGGAGCGTCCGGGATCGTTTTAAAGGTGTTGGAGGTGATGCCTTTTTTAACATTTGTGTTCCCGACGATGTTCAACGTGATCCCTTCGCCCTGCAGGACCATCACGACGTCCGGGAACGCCTCGTTGCCATAAGAGACGAGGTACACGGGTCCCGCCAGGGGGTTCGTCAGGATCGGCGTGATCGCCTTCGCGTAGCCCACGACCGAGGTCGCGGGGCAGCTCGCGGGGTTCGCTTCGAAGGTCGCGGCCAAACAGGCTTTCTGTAGCGTCGTCAGGCGGGCGGGGAGCTGCTTGGGCAGGTCGACCTTGACCGACTTGATGTTCGCATAGGTGCCCTGCGGCGCGCTGGGGTACGTCACCTTCGCGTCCAAGCTGTCCCCGTCGGCTTTGCTGGCTCTTCCTGCCGTGGAGACGGCGAACGCCGGCTTGAATTTCAGGCTCGCGCAGCCCGAGGCCTGGAAAGGACTCGAGATCGCCGCGTTTGTGCCACTGGTCGAGGTCAGCGTGCCCGTCACCGCCAGCGGATTGCAGCTCGTGGGGTTGAAGATGAAATGGTTGTTCCCACCCACCCCGCCGATGTTCACGGTGACGGAGCGGACGTCCAGCGGCACACCGTCGAGGGCTGTGGGGATCGGGTCGCTTTTGACGGTGGCCTGGCCGGTGTGCGGGTCGATGTAGAGCCCCTGGCGGAGCACGACGACGCCGAGATCGAACGGGCCGGAGACCGCCGGCGTGATCGCTACGAGATCGAACGGCGCGCCCGAAAGATTAGATCCCTCAGCCGGGGGGGTGGGACCGGCGAGATACTCCTGGCCCGTGGTCGAGATCGAGTCCGGGCCCTGTCCCGCGGTCGCGGTCACCGTGCCCACATCCGAGCTCGCGGGGCAGCTCGGATCGGCCTGCTCGAGCGCTCCGCCGCCGGGACGATCGCGGCGTTCCGCCGCTTCCAGATCGGAGTTCGGACAGATCGTGACGCCGGCGATGTCGCCGGAGAACCCCGGCGGTGTGGTCACGTCGATCACGCCCAGCCGCTGCGATCCGTCTTCGCGGCCGATCGTCAGGGTGAAGGGGCTGTAGGCGCCGGCCTGTTTGTCGGTGGTGGCGGCAGAGAACGCCGGGGCAAAGCCCTCGGTGCATCCACTGGTGGTGCTCAGGACGTTCGACGCGGGCGTCGCGACCGCACCGTTCCAGCCGGTGAGCCGACTCGACGCGCCGGCGCTCCCGCACGTCTGGGGTGTCACGAGCGAGGCTTTCGGACCGCCTGTGAGATCGAGCTTCAGATCGCTGAACGGGAACTGCGGGTCGTTGTCGAACACCGCCCGCACCTGCCCCGGTTCGAGGCCGCTGAGGGCGGGGTTGGGGTTCGTTTCCCCGCCGAGTTCGAGGCGACCCGCGAGCTTGACGAGGATCCCGGTCGCCGGATCGTCGACCACGAGGTAGACGCCGATCAGAGCTCCTTCGACCGTTTCCTGCTGGGCCAGATAGATCTCGCCCGGCAGCGGGTGTTCGAACAGCGGCGTAGTCACTTCCAGAGTTCCGATTTGCGACGCGGCCGGGCACGCCGGCCGGCGTTCCAGTTCCCCGACCGAGCCGATCCCGATCTGCGCGGGCGAGCACGCTTCCAGGCCGTTCGTCGTCGCAGGCGTCAGCGTCAAACCCGGCGGGAGCGTCACGACCGCGTCCTTCACGTGCGCCTCCGCGGGTTCGCTCGGGTCTTCGTTCTGAGGCACGCGAAGATTGATTTCCAGTCCCGTCGGGGTATCCGTCGCCGTGGTTTCCGGCGTCGCTTCGATCGTTGGACTGAAGTCGAGGTTCGAACACCCTTCCAATTCCACCGGGTTGTTTCCCGCCGGGAGCGAGACGACCGTCAGCGGGTCTTCCCACGAGTCTGCGCTGATCGACAATCGTTGAGGTAGGAGACAGTTGGTGGGCAGCCGCAAAAATGGCCTGGAGGAAGCATTCTTCCCACCCCACATCGAGATGTCGAGGTCAACGAACCCCTGGCCTTCGATGTGTTCACCATCGAGGTAGGCGACATATTCACCCCGGGAATTGGGATGTACGCCCGCGTCGAGGAACGCGACGAACTTGCTCGATGCGATCCCGAACTGGGCGGCCACACCTTCCGGCGCCACCAGATTGAACACGGGCAGCTGCACCGTGGACCCGCCGTCGAGCGTCACGAGCGCCACGCCGACCTGCGTATCTGACGGACATACCGGGTTGCCTTCCCCGCTCAGGCGAAGTTCAAAGGCGGCGCGGGCACACTTCGGCACGGCGTCCGGGTTCCCCACGAGCCCCGGCGGCAGATCCACGTCGAAGCTCTTCACGACCCCGGTAGCGGAAGCGGTGCTCCCGGACGTCTCCCTGCTGACCGTAAAGCTGGTGTCGGTTTCATACGGCGCAGAGCCGGCCTGGTTCGCCGCGCTGCCGTCGAGCTTCGTCGAGACCTGCTGAAAGCTCGTCAGTTCAAACGCCGAGGAGGCGAGCGCGGGCCCCGCGGCGGCGACGGCCGCAAGCGCGATGGCACTCAGGACGAGCAGGACACAACAGGTACGTCTCCCGTAGGTCATCTAAGCTCGCCTCCAGCCACCCACCGATTCCTCATGCTCCGAAACATACCATCCGAAACAGAACGTTGTCAAGGATCGCGCAAAGCGGAGCGACCTATCGGGAAGGGGGCAACGTGGGTGGCCTGGATTCGTCCCTCCCACACCGCTTTGGCGCCGAGATCGCCGGTTCTGAAGCACATGTAGCCCGCGATCAGCGACAGCAGCACGAGCACCACGCGCAGCGCGGTCAGCATCGGCCTGGATGAGAGCAGGCTGTCGACGATACCCAGGCCGGTCGGCATCCCGCCGGAGATGCGCTGGGCGGCGAAGGTGAGGATCAACGTGGCGGTAAACAGCACGTAGACGATCGCGAGGATGTGTGCGGCCTGGGAGTGTTCGGAGATCAGTTTCGCCGCCTGGCCCTGCAGGTTCAACTCGCCGCGCAGTGCGGCGCCGGCCTGCATCGCGAGGAACACGGAGCTCATCGCGACGATCGACACCACGGCCAGCGCGATCCCATAGCGCACCAGCCACCGCGGCCTGATCACAAAGACGATCGCGGCGACGATCGTGCTCGGAATCAGGATCACGGGCACGTGCACGAACAGCGGGTGCGCGGGCAGGCCGCCATAGATCGTGGTGATCCGGATCGGCAGCGTGACGAAGCCGAGGAACGCGAGCGCCGTGAGCACGAACTCCGCCCGCCGCCAGTCCACGTTCCGCTTGCTCGGATCCCCCGATTTGATCATTTCTTTCACAATAACCAGAACACGGTGAAAATCAATCAGACCAGAGAACCAACTTTCTGAGGCACACCTCATCCGCAGGGATGACCCACCCCATCATCATCAGCATCATGAACGTCAGCGCCGCTACGCCGTACGCAGTCAGCATCGGACCCAGTCTGACAACACAACCCACGGAGGCTGCCCACCTGCCCGTAGGCTCGCGGAATCCTTGCTCGGGCTTCGCGGCGCGAGGTCCCTCACCTCGGAGATAGAATCTCAGATGTGGCGGAGCAGGTTCCGGCTGTGTCTAACATCCTTCACACGATCCTCGTGAAGTTCGCAAAGGGCTCATGTATCACTGGATCGATTGTCCGGGGTGAGGTTGTTTAGGGACAAGCTACGCAACTGAGGTCTGCTTCATACAGCAACGACCGAGCTCGCTCAGGGATGAGCTACGCAACTCGGCTGGGTGGTTACCGCAGCGTGCTTGCTTGCCGGCTGTTGCGCCTTGGGCCGAAAGCCTCATCCATCCGGGCGTCCAAGAGCTTCTTCACAAGTGTCTTCGGCAATGGCTCATCGACCGGAAAGTGCAGCGAACCCTTGGTCTTCGTGTATCCATCGGTCTCCTTGGCAAGCCGGCGGATCACGGAGCCGCTGTGCGGCAGGTAGCTCAGGTGGTTCTTGAAAGCCGCGAAACCGGCAATTGTCTTGCCGCGGAGCTTGAACGCCGGCATGCTGTAGGAGATGCACTGCTCGGCGTCGGGGACGAGCGCGGCGATCGTGTCGCGCAACTGGGCAAGCGTTGCTCTCTTGGGCTCATCGAGAGCGCGCGACCGACATAGTGACGTGAGATCCAGCTACGAGTGAGCCTACGAGTCAGCGGGAAGAGCAGCAGCGCACCCAGGAGAGCCGTGACGAACCCAGGGATGACGAGCAGCAGCGCTCCGAGAAATCCAAGCGCCCCATCGACCGCGGCGCTGCCGGACGCACGACGCTCAGACACCGCCAGCGAGACGCGATTTCAGTTGAGGTGGTAGAGCAACCCGCGCCGCCAGCCTTGGGAGTCTCTTACCCCTCGGCTCCTACCCTGCTGCGGACCCAATCGGTGAAGTCCTCCTCCGTAAGCGAGCTCGCTGCCACGCTTCGGAAGATCCGGTCGGTCTCCTCGGGCTCAGCGACAAAATCGAAACCCTGGCCTTGTAAATACACATCCATGAATCAGGCCGCCTGCACGAATCGCTCGAGCGTGATCTCCATGTATCGAACATATCACGGTATCGAGATAGCGTGGTACACTGATCGTGCAACCCGTGATTGGAGGCAGCATGAAGACCCTTAGCCTGCGCTTGCCTGATGAGCAGGCCGCCGCTCTCGAGGCGATCGCCCAGGCCGACGAGATGTCGGTCTCGGAGACGATCCGCCAAGCGATCGACAGCCAGATCAAGAAGCGTCGTGACGACGCCGAGTTTCAGAAGCGCCTCCGCGTTGCGATGGCGCGTAACCAGAAGGCACTCGAGCTCCTCGCGAAGTAAACGCCGGGACGGATTCGCGGCGTAAGGGCGGCCAGAGGCGAGCGTATCTTCGCCTGGAGCTACACGGTTCTGAGCAGCCTCCTCATTCCCGCCGGCGTTGTGCTGCTCCTAGCCGGCAGCGGAGCAACCCACGGCGTCGGGATCGCTTTGCTCGTCATCGGCCTGCTCGCGATGGCCGTCCCGACTCACCTCTCCTGCGGGCAAGGGTGCGCCGGCGCGAAGCGCAGGCCGGCCGGGGGCAGTAGAGCTCTGGCTAGGAGCCGCGTAGGAGCTTGCGCAGGCGCGACCAGAGGGGCTCGGGCTCTTTGATGATGCCGCCGGGTCCGACGTGCGGGACCGAGGATGCTTCCCGTTTCGGGCGTGGGGGCCACGTGGGCTCCAGTGCCGGCAGCAACTCGGGTTCTGCGGGCGCTGGTTTGTCGGCTTTGAGTTTGAGGTTCATGGGCGTCTCTCAGTGTAGATGGCCGGTCTGGTCAGTCAAGTCCGATCAAGAGGGCCGCGGTGCTCAGCCCCACGGCGAGAATGATCAGCGCCGCGCGCAGCGCGCGCTGCTTGGCCGCGAACCGGCGGGCGTTGTTCGCGAACGCTTTGCTGAGGTCGTCCAACATCTGCTCGCGGCCAACCGTGGATGGTCCGTCGGCAAAGGTGCGATAGAACTCGTCGGCGAGCGGTCCGAAGTCGGTTGGGCGAGCGAAGTTCGGGCCGATCGCCAGCGCGGGGCGCAGGCAGCAGAGCGTCGCCAGCCCGACCGCGATCAGCGGCGCCCACCAGTACGCGCCGAGCAGGCCTCGCGCGGCGACGTCGGCCGCCAGCAAGGCGCCGTTGAAGCCGAGCGTGCCCATCGTGCGGCCGTCGAGGCTGGTCTCGTCCGTGAGCTGACCGACGAGCTGCGTCCGCGCGAGCGCAAGTGAAGCGTCGAGCAGGTCCTGAGCATCGGCGTCCGCGGTTGTGTCTGGCATCTCCCTTCCTATTCCGACCACACCCGGCAAACGGGACACGCCGAACCAAAACTATTCCACGCCGTAGCGCAGCAAGCCGCCCACCCCCCCATGGACTCATGTTCTATATGCTGAAACCGCTTGCCTGCCGATGAGGCTGTGATGTCTCGTCGCCGCCACGCCTGCAGGCTGATCGCCGCCATAGCCATCGCTTGTGGGCCCTTCGCGGCTATCGCCGCACCAGCAGGTGCTGCGGGCGCGAGCACGATTGCCACGGCAAGTGAACTTCCCTTGGGCAACCTCGTGGTGGGAGGGGGGCAGCCGATCGACTTCTACCGCGTCACTCTCTCCGCAGGCGACCAGATAGACATCGACTACGACATGCTCAGCCAACCCAACTGTGGCTACCTCTACCTCTTTGGCCCGACGGTCAACGACTTCAATCTCGCCGAAGCAAAGGCCGTATCCAGCGTCAATGTGAAACTTGGTCCCCAATCCGTAACCCTGACCTCGAGCTTCAACGGTCTCGGCACCCTTGCTGTAGCAATGGGCACCCCTAGCTCGATTCAGTCCTCAAGTTATCCGCCGCTACAGACCCCTGTCGACCAATGCACTGTGGTCACTCCCTTCAGCCTCACAGCGACGATCGAGCACCTCACGCAGGTCTCCTTCGGAAGCTTGGCAGGTCACCTCAGAAGCCCGCGACGACGTCTACGTCTACGAGCGCACGTTCAATCTCCCGCAGGAACACCGATAGGCACCTGCATGTTCGAGCGACTCGAGGGCTCTCTGCCGGTACGTGTAGCCCAGACGTCCACACGAAACGGTGTATGCACAGCCAGCGTACGTGCTGGTCGGACTGGTTCATTTGCCTACAGAGTTACGTTCACCGGTGCTGGGTGGCAAACCGCGCAGGGGACCAGCCATATTGTTGATGTGGGTTGACGCCGTCGATGCAAAAGGGACTCACTCACCCCATCCTGCACTGACGCCGATGAAATCGGCAAGTGAGAGCACCGTCCCGATCTTTCCGTCGATATAGCGAAGCGATACCTCGTGATGCTCCGGGTCGTAGGAGCCGACGCAGTCGCTGATCACATACACCGGGTAGTCATGCTGGTAGGCGTCTATCGCCGTCGTCCGAACACACGCGTGGGTGTTGACTCCTACTACGATGACGCTACGCGTACCTTTCTCTTGCAGATACTCATGGAGTCGCGTTCCAAAAAACGCGCTGTAGCGCTTCTTGATCATTACGGTGTCACTCGGCGCGCTGTCGAGCTCTCCTAGCAGCATGGCGCCAGGCGTTCCACCGATCGTCCGGTGGATCTCCTTGAGCCGGAACTGCAGTGGCGCATCGGAGAGATCCTCGGCAAGCTCTTGCCGAACCCACACGATTGAATGCCCGGCCTCGCGCCCGTGGGCGAGAAGCTTGTTGATGGCAGTCACCAGACCGTCCCGCTGGGCAGCGAGCTCGGATGGGATGAACATGTCCGCCACCATGTCGATGACCACGATCGCACACGGCTTACCGCCACCAGCCGCGCCATGCGTATTTGGCTCAAGATTCATGGTGAAGATGGTAGCCAACCTCTACCGCTCCCTCACTGACCTTGAACTCCTGCTTCGGCGCTACGAACTCAGGCTCGTCGGGTCCTGGGAAGGCTCCTCAGATCAGAGGTCAAAGCACTCGCCTGGTAGTTGTCAGACAGCCACGACTTGAGCACCTTCGGGGATCTGGAGGTCCACAACACGATCTATAATCCTAAGCCGCTTTGCAGCATCAGTGCCCAGAGTGTTCTGCCCGCGTTTCAACGCGTCGATCTTTGCGGCAGTCATCTTTGTACGTGCTTTGAGAACTTCCCTGGTCCGACTCTCGCCGTCAGCGAGACCCTTTGCGTGCTGGTTTAACAGTGTCTCGTCCAGCTCCGCTCCCGTCTCGATGGTCACCGTAGGAGCATGAAACATAAACGTTGATCTGGGTGACGCGCTGCGTTTGTCTCCGGCGACGAACACGACGTTTGCCGCAGATGCTATATCACCGCTGTTGTGCATCGTTATGTGGACAGGCAGAGCCCGCAAATTGTTATAGAGCGCGAACGCCACTGGTACGCCCCCGCCAACAGAAGACATTGAAATCGTGAGACTTTGCGCTCCTTCACGCATGAATGTCGTGACTGCATTGAGCAAGGCCGCCGTCATTTCAGGAATTATCATCCTCGAGAAGATGACATATGCGTCTGAGGGCCTGTGCTGGACCGCCTTTTGGGTTGTCATGGTAAATCTCCGTGCTAGATGGATTGGTCCCGCAGCGCCTGTTACAAGAATGCCTTAACGGCTCCGTTAGAATGTAGTGCGGTTGTCGAGGTTGTCTGCCGAGCAAGCAGTCGCCGCTGTGTGGTGCCCTACCGACCGCTAGCTTTCTTAGCTGGCGAGCTGCCGTAGTTCGGCGATGCTTGTAACGTCATATCGCTTCCTGATGCCTGTGAGTGTTGCGTCTGGCGAGAAGACCCGAAGCTCGGGATAGGTTTTGGTCAGATTGCCCATCTTGGCCGAACCGTTCTTCTCGCGGATTTGGCTGTCCTTGTTGACTGCTCTGTTGTCGAGACCGCGCTTTGGCATTTCCGTCCTCCTCGTGGTTGGGATCGAAATCGTTGTCGTTAGGTCACCAGTGCCGAACAATGCGTCTACGAGCGCAGGGCCCGCTTGAACGCTGCATCGGCTCTGGACTTCAGCTGGTCGCAACAGCACTCGTACTCGTACTTGAAGCCATCGCTGGTCTTGCGCCGCGTGACGCGTGGCCGTCGATGGTGCTCCGGGCAATATGTCGCTTCGATTGCTTGTTGCACCCGCTTGCCGGTCTCCTCGATCATGTCGTCGACCGCCGGCTTGATCGCTTCGCCGAGGTTGCGGTATTTGCGGCCTTTGCCGTCGGCGATCTCCATCTTCAACATTGCGTCTCCTAGCTCTCGTGGGCGATGACGGCGGCAACCTGGCCGACCGCCCGCCCCATGGGAATGCCGAGCTTTGCGGCTTTACGCGATGCGGGAACACCCCGCGCCGGCCATCATTGGGGTTGGCCTCCATCGAGCGCCTGCACAAACGCGTCCCTCCCGCCAGGAAGGGCGTCCATAGCTCCAGGAAGTCCAAAGAGAAGATCGTTCGGCCGCGGCCGCTCCAGTTCGTTGCTGTCGGCCATTCGCTTCATGGTGACGCGCACGTTGTCAAGCGTCACAGTGCGATTGCCACGAGCGACCAGCTCCTCCTGAACATCTTTGGGCACCATCACGACTTCCCCCTCCTCCTGCTTCGAAGAGAGCACCTGCACGATCTGGTTGCGTAGTGGGCCGATCGCCACCGACGCCCCCAGTGCGGCGACTTCCTGCGCGGCCTCGCCTCCCTGCCGAACAAGCATCTCTAGTAGCTGTTCGAGCATGGCCTCCTTTCCTTCGATGACGGCCCGCTCGTCACGAAGGGACTTGAGATCGGCTACGAGCTCGGCTGGGGGCGTTTGTAGAAGCTGGTCTAGCGATGACATCGTTCGCCTATCGTAGCAGACTCTGTTTGGAACACAAGGCCAACTTTAAGCCGACACTTTGCAAACTGGTGTTGGCACGGTCGCGAACGGACCGCCTGGCCTGCCTACAGCGCGTGACCCGGCTGGAGTTGACCCGTAGAAGAGCGGGATCGCCAGTTTGGAGGCGCTGTCCCCCGGAAACACGGGCTTTTGACTCTCCCTCAAAAGAATCTCAGCCCCCAATCGAACGTTCCGTCGTAGAGGATGCCTACTGTTGTCTGCATGGATCTGACCAGGCGTGGCACCGGCAGTTCGTAGACCGGCGAGCCGATCCAGCTCCCCTCGCACACAAGTCGAGGTCCGAGACACCTCCGGACTATCCCTCGTCGAGTGGGAGCAGCCGTTCCACGTGCCGGATCTCGCCGATCGCCAGGGTGTCCTGCCCGCCCCAGAAAGATTGTGACGAATCGACACAAGGCCCCTGTACAAGGCTTAGGTTCCCTGGTAACGTTGCTGATAGCGGGGTTCGCCGCTCAAGGATGAACAGGCGTCAGCCGACACAGCCGGACCTCCCACCGATCATGGCCCCCGATACCGCGACACGATCCCATGTGTGGTCCTCAAGTCTCTGAAGGCCAAGCAGCTCCTGAAAGTGCTCAAGCGGAAGCCGTTGTGCTACTCGGTGGTCGCGCAAGTAGGATCGCACCGGAAACTCGAGTCAAAGAACGGATATCCACCAATCGATTTTGTATTCCACGACAAGGTTGAGGTACCGCCGGGCCTTGTCCGGCGTATGCTCTGTCAGCGCGTGGGTTTGACCGAACAGGAAGCCAAGGATCTGATCTAAATGCGAATCGTTAACGTAACTTACCACCAAGAAAAAGAGGGCTGGTGGGCCGAGTCTGTCGACGCACCGAGCTTTTTCGCGGCTGGCACAAGCCGTGACGAGGTTCGCCAACACGCGCAGGAGTATTTGCCGCAGATCATTGGCGAGCCGATCGATGAGTTGCGCGAGGCCGAATTCACCATAGGCCCGATTCTTGTGCCAGCAGAGCGGACAGGCGAATACGTCTCGCTCGCTGAGGGTTTAGCGCTGTCCTGGTTTGGTGCTACTGCGGAGACTGCCTGATCCATGGAGGTGACGATGCTTCTTTGCGACCGCGCACAGGTCGCCGAAGGGAAGCTCTACGTCCTTGGGGGTGGCTGGAACCTGGCTCAGGCCGGAATGCCGGTCCCGGTGGAGGTTGCTGTGTTGGTCGCCGTCCCATGGACCGCGACCAACGAAAAGCACGGCTTCGGCTTGTCGTTGGTCGATGATGATGGTCAACCGGTTGAAATCAACGACAACACAATACAGATTGCCGGTGAGTTTGAGGTTGGCAGACCGCCGGGCATCAAGCCGGGTACCGCGCTCAATCAACAGATGGTCTTCAAATTCGGAATGTTTACGCTGCCTCCGGGCGGTTACGTTTTTGAGTTCTCTATCAGTGAGACAGTTCTCGGTCGTACACCGTTTCGCGTTATCTAAGGAGAGGGTAAAATGCCGAAACTAGAAATGGATACACCGCGAACAACAAACCCGGCAGGGAACACCGTGTATCAGATATTTCCCGAGCAGGTCGCGGCCCCAGCAGTCATCAAGAAGCAGGAACCCAAGCACACCCATGCCGACTATCTAAGCGACCTGGATAAGGCTACGCGACGGAAGGCGACTTCTTCACCGCGTCGAGGATCCTCAAAAACATAGGTTTAGCCTCGCGGCGGTGGTTGTAGCGCCACGCGTACTCATCAAGGTAGTTCTGTAAGCAGTCGCGCTGGTCGCGTACACCGTGCGACGACTCGCCTGAGGTGGTGTGATCTCGAGGGTTCTTCTGGCGCGACGCGGGTTCCGCACACACGCGCGCGCGTCATCCTGTCTGCACTGCGGTGTGTGTGTGTCTGTTGTGATCCGGCTGAGGGGTCACGGGCCACCAACGGACCATCGGCGATCTCGACGGACTCCCTGGTCTGCCTCTCCTCCTCGGTCTCGACCATCCCACCCCTGTGACCGGCGACACTTGCCTTCGGTTCGGGCGGCTTGCTTTGTTGTCTCCCATTAAAAATACCCGTCCCTATCCACCCCGCCATGTTCTGCTCAGCCGCCGCTGGTGCCTCGTGTACTTGTTTTGTTTGTTTTCCTATCCCCAACCCACTTGGCAGCCATCCCCTTCGGACCCCTACGTAGCCACCACGTATCTGGGCCGGCTTGCTATGCGTCGGGATGACGCACGAACCGTGCCCTGTGCTGCTGATGCTCATAGCCCGCCGCCTGCCAGAAGCTCATCGCGGTCGGATCGTCGTCGGCAACGATCGCGGTCAGCCTGACGGCGCCCCGCTCGCGCAGACGCCGCTCGCCCTCCCTGAGCAACATCGTTGCGAGTCCCTTGCGTCGATGCTCCGGCCTCACCGCCAGCCGGTAGAAGCTGCCGCGCCAGCCGTCCCACGCGGCGATCAGCGAACCGGCCAGGACACCATCGAGCTCAGCGACCAGCAGCGCCTGGGGATCGGCGGCCAGCAGCCCGGCCAATCCCTCGGGAGAGTCGCTGACGCTCGGCAGGCTACCCGCCGCGACCCACAAGTCGAGCACGGACTGGATGTCCTCCTCGATGGCGCTTCGGATCATGCAATCGGGCACGACCGGGACAAATATCAGCAGCGGCGGACCCTGCGCCGGACCGGCGAGCTCGCCGACACCGACTGCGGGCGGTCTTCCGCGCGATGGACACGATCGACTACTACGAGGGCGAGCAGCCACCGCGCTGAGCTCGATGAGCGATATCGCGCCAAGTTTTTAGCGCTATGCCCAGTAAAACCAGGGGTTGAGCCCGAAATCGGGCCCGCAAGCGAGCGCTTCGCCGCGGGAGATGCCTACTGTTGCCGGCATGGATCTGATCAGACATGGCACCGACCAGCCGCCGACCCGCTCACGGTGGGGGCGGAGATGGGGGATCATGGATCGCCGCTATGGACCGTCACGAACTCGTCGAGCTGCACTGCATAGCCCCAATCGCGAACTTGGCGTCGATCGCGTCGCTGGGCATCCTGTCCCACAACCAAGCGGCTGGGATGACCCATCTCGACATGTCCGACGCGGTAGTTCAAGACCGGCGCAAGGGCAAGCGCGTACCCGACACCCGGCGCTCGAAACCACGCGAGCTCCATGACTACGCGAACCTCTACATCTGCGGGCGCAACCCCATGATGTACGTCCGTCGCGACCGTCATCATGAGTTGGTGCTGCTGCGCTTGAGCTGCGATGTGCTCGACCTCGATGAAGCAGTCATCGCCGACGGGAACGCGTCTAGCAACTACACGGGCTTCCATAGCGCGGCAAGGGGCCTAGCGGCGATCGACGAGACGATCACCTTCGCCGGCGACCCCACGCACCCGAACGTATATGAGTTCTACGATCGCAAGCGTCGGCAGTGCGCAGAGGTGCTCGTGCCCGACCGCATCCCGCCCGAGTACATCACCGGCGCCTACGTATCGTGCGAGGAGTCGGACGATCAATGCAAAGACCTCGGTGTGCCCTGGCCCTTGACAGTCGATCCCGACAAGTTCTTTCAGACATGACCCAGCTCAGCAATACAGTCGATGTCGTGGTGGGTGACATGTTCGAGGCGCCCGCTCAGACCTTGGTCAACACAGTCAACTGCGTTGGCGTGATGGGCAAGGGTGTCGCGCTGGAGTTCAAGAAGCGCTTCCCCACGATGTATGAGGATTATGTGGAGCGCTGCGAGCGTGACGAAGTCAAGCTTGGGCAACCTTATCTCTATCGTAACCCGGAGCCGCCGCACGTCCTGAACTTCCCGACCAAGGGTCACTGGCGCTCCGTCGCGCGACTGAAGGACATTGTCGCCGGCTTGGAGTATCTGGAGGCTCACTACCGCGACTGGGGGATCACATCGCTTGCGGTGCCACCTCTCGGATGCGGTCAGGGAGCCCTCGATTGGCACACCGTCGGACCGACGCTCTATGAGCGCCTCAGCCGCCTCGAGATTCCGGTGGCGCTCTACGCGCCCTTCGATACCCCCCACGCCGAGCTGACACCACGGTACCTCCAGCGCACGCTCGCGTCCAACGGGTCGAGCGATGACGTCCCGCAACAGCGGCGTCTACAACCGGGGTGGGTGGCGCTCGCCGCGGCGCTCGCGGACCTGCAGAGCGATCCCCACCACTGGCCGATCGGCAAGGTTTCGTTTCAGAAGCTCGCGTACTTCCTCACCGCTGCCGGAGTGCCCACGGACCTCGACTTTCGGCGCAGTACATACGGTCCATATGCCCCAGACCTCACGCGTGTGATCTCGACTCTCGTCAACAATGACCTGCTCGAAGAATCGCAATTGGGACGCATGATCGAGCTCAAGATCGGTGACACGTTCCCCGCTGCCCGCGTGGCCTACGAGAGCAATCTCGACGCGTGGCATGAGCCCATACACCGAGCCGCCGATCTGCTTGCCCGAATGCAGACCCGCGAGGCCGAGGTCGCCGCCACCGTGCACCTCGTCGCGAGCGAAATCGCAGACGCCACTGGAGAGTCACCGACCGACGAGGAGATCCTCACTGAAGTCATGGAATGGAAGCGCAACAAGAGACCGGCACTGAGCGAAGAGGAGGTGCTGAACACAATCCACAGCCTCGCGATGCTCGGTTGGCTCGAGATCACCCACAGCGAGCGGACCCAGATCGACGAGGCCGCACTCGTCGGGTTCTGAGGAAAGACAAGTCAGACATGAGGCTTGATCCTCTGGCTCGATCATCCTGCCCCTGTAACCGGCGACGCTTGCCTTCGGTTCGGGCTGCTTGCTTTGTTGTCTCCCATTAAAAACACCCGTCCCTATCCCACCCCGCCATGTTCTGCTCAGCCGCCGCTGGTGCCTCCTGTACTTGTTTTTGTTTTCCCTATCCCCAACTCACTTAGCGGCCATCCCCTTTGGATCCCTACGTAGCCACCACGTATCTGGGCCGCCTCTCAGGAGGATCTCTCCTGCCTGCTCGAAGCCCCTTCGTTCGTAGAAGCGGCGGTTTTTTATCGTCGATGTCTCCAGACAACATGCGATTCCGAGTCGGTCGGCCTCCGCGTCGTTGTAGCTCGCCAGACGGTCTCACGCTTGCTCGCCCGCCATCGCGCCCGTTTCTCAGTGTCCCAGCAGCCAGGCGAGGATGGCGGCGGGGATCGCCCAGATCGGCTCGTCGGCACCCGTGAGCAGGGGAGAGCGGGTGATCATCACGCCGCGGCCGTGACGGGCTTTCATGGTAAGCGCCTCCCTGCGCCAGTTGCCGTCGGTGTACTTGCACTCGAACGGGATCTCCAAGTCAGGACCGACGAAATCGATCTCCGCGCCGGTATCCGTTCGCTCGTACATGACCCGGTCGGTCTGCACGAACGCGGCGGGCGCGTGCAGCGATACGGCTCGTGCCAGCGCGAGGCCGATCTGCTGCTGGGTGAGCTTGGAAGCGTCCGGGGCGGGGAAGCTCGAGTTACGGCGGTGGGCGAGCTGGGCGATCAGTGGATCGACGAAGTACAGCTTGCGCTGCGCCGCGGTGTTGGGCCTACCGTCGCGGATGCGGTGGCAGCGCCAAGCGAGGAACGCGCGGATGAGATCCTCGATGCGGTTGATCGCGGCCTGGTGTCCAGGGAGGCCCACCTCCCGGGAGATGCGCGAGGCGTTGATCGGGCTGCATAGGTTCTGAGTCAGGCGATCCAGCAGCGCGGCCACGTCGGCTTCGGACATCGGGGCCGCTCTGACCGCGTCGCCCAGCACAACGTCCCACAGGCCCTGGACGAAGCCGTCGCTCACCGCGCCGTGAGCGACGAACTCGCCGACGGCGCGCGGGAAGCCGCCGACGTCGAGGAACAGCTCCCACGCGTCCGCAAGCGCGTCGCTCCACGGCTCCAGGGCCGAGATCGCGCGTTCGGCTCCCGGGGTCAGGAGGTCCTTGGGGTGAATGTGCAGCGGCGACAACTCGTCAAAACCTCCCAGGGCCCGGCAGAACGCGCGGAAGCCCATCGGCAGCAACAGCCGGTCGGAGTCGGCAATGCCCCCGCGACGGTCAGCCAGGTCCTTGCGCGCCTGCTCCAAGTCGCGTGCGGAAGATCCCGTCAGGACGACGCAGGCCTCGCGGAAGGTCGTGTCCTGATCGCGCAGCTCCTTGATCGTCTCAGACCAGCCCGGCACGGCCGTCACCTCGTCGAGCAGCCAGTGACGAGTGCCCGGCAGCGTGCGCGTGACGCTGTGTCCCTGAGCCACCAGGCGCCGCAGGTCCTGTTTTGAGAGCCCGTCGCACGAGCAGTAGAAGACCGTCTTCGGGTCGACGCCCGCGGCGAGCAGCCGTGCGACGGCGCGCTTGAGCTCGAGGCTCTTACCCACACGCCGCGGACCCCGCAGGACATACAGTCCCGGCGCGTGGATATCCGCGAGCGGCTCGGGCTCGTAGTCCAACGGCAGCCTGCCCGCGGCCCGCAGGTCCGGGTCCTCAGCCTCCCAGCCCGCCCGTGCCCGCCAGGGGCTGCGCTCGGCCAGCAGACGCCTGAGCTGAGAGTCGTTCATGCATCTATGTTAGCGAAAAACTATGCTTTTCTGTGGAAATCATGCAGGAAAGGTATAGATTTTGGAAGCAAACTATCGAAGGCCCCAAAGCACGGACCCGTTTAGAGATTTTTAGATCTTTTAGAAGTCTTTAGATATCGCCGGTGCCTCGTGCACTTATTTTTGTTTTTCTCTCCTCAACTCACTTATCAGCCATCCCCTTCGGATCCCTACGTAGCCACCACGTATCTGGACCGCCTTCCAGGATGATCTCCCCTGCCTGCTCGAAGCCCCTTCGTTCGTAGAAGCGGCGGTTTTCCTCCGTCGATGTCTCCAGGCAACATGCCACCCCGAGTCGGTCGGCCTCGCCCAGTACCGGCGTGAGCACAGCCGTTGCGAGACCTTCGCCCTGACGCGCTGGATGAGTTGCCAGCACCCCCAGGTACCAATATGGATCTGCTGGGCAGACAGCGGCAAGGGCGGTTTTGTAGGCGACGAGTCGTTCGTGGGCTTCCTCGCCGGCCAGTGAGACGTAGCGCGCCCAAGCTTTTTTGGTCCGCGTCCACTGCTCATCGTCATCGCCGTCCGGGCTTTCCCACATCGCGACGGTCGCCAGGTCCTCGCTGACCCAGACGTTCCCGCCTGGAGCTCTCAAATCAAACAGGGCTCCCACAAACTCAGGCGCGAGGCGCTCATATTTCTCGCCCATCAGAAACGCCCAGCCCGGGTCCTCCGCGAAAGCCGCTGTCACGGCTGCCACCACGCCCGGGCGGTCCTGGGGGTGGGCTTGGCGGATCGTTGTTGGTGGTGTCATAACGACCGGATCATCTCCGCGACGACCCGTTCGGAGCGCTCGCGGTCGAGCTTCATGTCTTGGCGCAGGAGCTTCCACGCGAGTAGATCCGTGGCGAGCAGGATCGCCGCCAGCCGGCGCTCGTAGGGCTCCCCAGAGAGGCCGTCCAGCTGGGGCTCGAATGTCGCCTGCACCCAGTGGCGGTGATAGGCGCGTCCCGCGTCGGTCATCCGCTTGATCGCGGGTACGCGGTCCTCCTGGGAGAGCATCCTCAGGACCGCCTGACCGTGCTCCTCGTAGCGGTCGAAGAGCAGGCTGAGCGCCTCGGGCACGTCCGCGGCCGGCGCGGGGGGGCGGCTGGCGATCTCCTGCCGGCCGAACCACGCGTAGGCGGCGCTCAACAGCTCGTCCTTGGAATGAAAACGCAGGTGCAGCGTCTGCACCGTGACCCCGGCCTCGGCCGCGATCTCGCGCAGGCGGACCTGCTCGTAGGGGCGTGTGGCGAAGTGCCTCCAGGCAGCCTCGAGCAGGCGCTCGGCGGTCGCGTTCGCGGCGTCGGCGCGGGCCGACATTCGATAGGGGCGTTTGCTTTGCGAGGTCTTTGTTATATTCATTTTATCTATCCTAAAATCAAATACTAACATGCGTGTCTTCCAGACACTGCTGGCGTTCAGCGGGAATGCTCCCCCGCAGCTGGCGTTGACCCATCGCCTAATCCAGCGCGGACACGAGGTGCGGGTCCTTGCCCACGAGGCCGCGCGCGAACGCGTGCAGCGCACCGGCGCCGAGTTCGTGCCCTTCCAGCACACCTACCCCGCCCTGGATATGACGCGTCCGGAGACAGACGTGCTGCACGATTGGGACACACGCACGCGCCTCGGCGACGGGCTGCGGGTGCGCGAGAATATCCTCTTCGGCCTGCTCGCCGACACTGCGCGCGACTGCGGCGAGGCGCTGGAAGAGTGGCCCGCGCAGGCCGTGGTGTTCGATTGGATGCTGCCCGGCGCGGCGCTGGCGGCGGAGGCCGCCGGCCTGCCGGCGATCGCGCTCGTGCACTGCCCCTTCCCGATCCCGACCCGCGGCGCACCACCGCTCGGCAGCGGCCTGCGCCCGATGACCGGCCCGCTCGGCGACGTACGGGATCGCGTGCTGCTGGCGTTTATCAAACGCTTCTTCGTCGCCGGGCTGCCGGCCCTGAACGCGGCCCGCGCCGCGCACGGACTCGACCCGCTGGCCGACTGGTATGACCAGCTGCGCAACGTCCGGGAGATCGCCGTGATGACCGCGCCGGAGCTCGATTTCTCATCCCGCGGCCGTCTCGCGGAGAACGTGCGCTACGTCGGCCCGGCGTTCGAGCCCTTCGAGCAGTCGTGGCGCTCGCCCTGGCCGGCGGACAACGACGATCCGCTCGTCGTGATCAGCTTCAGCACCAGCTACATGAACCAGCGCGCGGCCGTCCAACGCGTCCTCGATGCGGTGGCCCCCCTGCGGGTCAGGGCGCTCCTGACGACCGGCCCGGCGCTCGATCCCAGCTCACTGCGGATCCCGACCAACACCCACGCGGCCTCGTTCGTCGCCCATCGCAGCGTCTTCCCGCACGCCTCACTCGTGGTCACCCACGCCGGCTGGCAGACGGTCAACGCGGCCCTTGCCGACGGCGTCCCGATCGTCTGCATCCCCGGCGGACGCGACCAGCACGACAACGCGCTACGCGTGCTCGCCGCCGGAGCCGGCGTGCGCGTGGGCAAACACGCTTCCCCACGCAGGCTCGCCCGCGTGATCACGCGGGCGCTCGGCGATCCGGCGTTGAGGGACGGCGCCCAGCGGATGGCCGAGGCGCTGGGCCGCAGCGATGGCGCTGAGGCGATTGCGGATGCGCTCGAGCGCATCCCGGCGGCGGGGTAGAGAGCGTAACCGACGACATAATGACAAGATTATTGTGGCATTAGATGATGTAATGATAATATCAACGCATCATGAGTCAGATTCCCGCCGTCTATCGCACCCCCACCCTCGATCCGATCGAGATCGAGGTCCTACGCCTGATCGACGATCTACGCGACGATCTGCGCCACCGGGTCGCGCAGCCCCGGCGTTGGCTCGGCACGCTGCGACGAACGACCTTCGCGCGGGCGGTCCAGGGCTCGAACAGCATCGAGGGCTATAACGCGAGCCTCGATGACGTCGCCGCGGCGGTCCAAGGCGAGCCGACGCTGGACGCCAGCCTGGAGACCCAACTCGCGCTCGCCGGCTATCGCGATGCGATGACCTACGTCCTCCAGGTGGCCGAGGACGAGCACGCCGAGATCGACGAGGGCATGATCAAGGCGCTGCATTTCATGATGCTCAAGCACGACCTCGCCAAGAGCCCCGGACGCTGGCGTCCCGGCTACATCGGCGTCAGAAATGAGGCCACCGGACAGATCGTCTACGAAGGGCCTGACGCCGAGCTCACCGGAGATCTGGTCGACTCGATGCTGGAGACGCTCCACCAAGACGACGCGCCCACGTTGGTGCGAGCCGCAATGGCGCACCTCAACCTCGTGATGATCCACCCCTTCCGCGACGGCAACGGGCGCATGGCCAGATGCCTGCAGACGCTCGTGATCGCGCGCGATCGCATCAACGCACCGGTGTTCTCGAGCGTCGAGGAGTACCTAGGACGCAACACCGAGGCCTACTACGAGATCCTCGCCGAGGTGGGCCAGGGCAGCTGGCATCCTGAGAACGACGCGCGCCCCTGGATCAGGTTCATGTTGAGGGCGCACTACCGTCAGGCGAAGACCCATCTGCGGCGCATCGAGGAGATCGAGCGGCTCTATGCCCGGTGCTCCGAACTCGCGACCGAGCATCGCCTGGCGGACCGATGCGCGGCGGGTCTCGCGGACATCGCGCTCGGTCTGCGTCTACGCCGCAACTCCTACCGATCGGTCGTCGAGTCCTCGACGGGCGAGGAGATCTCCGAGCTGACCGCGACGCGAGACCTGCAGGCGATGGTCAGGGCCGGTCTGCTTCTACCGCTGGGCGAGACCCGCGGGCGCTACTACGTAGGCTCGCCCGCGGTCCTCGCGATGCGCGCCGCGATCCGCGCGGATCGCCCTCCACGAGACGACTACGACCCGTTCGTGGTGGCGGAACGGGAACTTCAACTCTCGCTCGATACGGGCTGAGCCTCCTACGGCTCCAAACGGTTCGGCCCGCGGTACAAAAACGTGACCTCGCGGACGTTCTCCTGCCCGAGCAGCTGCATCAACAGGCGCGTCAAACCGAACCCAAAACCCCCGTGCGGGGGGGCACCGAAGCGGAAGAAGTCGAGGTAGTACTGGATCGACTCGGTCTCGACGCCCTTGTCCGCGGCCTGCTCCAAGAGCTGCTCGTAGCGGTGCTCGCGCTGGGCGCCGGTCGTGAGCTCGATCCCGCGCCACAGCAGATCGAAGCTGCGGGTCAGACTCTGATCGTCGGGGTGGCGCATGTGGTAGAAGGGCCGCACGGTCGTCGGGTAGTCGGTCACGAACGTGAACTCGTGGCCGCTGCGCTCCTTCACAATCGCGCTCAGCGCGCGCTCGGAGGGCGGGTCGAGATCGTGTCCAGGCCCGGGCACCGAGTCGTGCCCCGCCTCGCGCAACCACTGCTTCGCTTCCTCCAAGGCGACCCGCGGAAACGGCAGCGCCGGCGCGAGCACCTCGACGCCGAACGTCGCTTCGATCTGCTCGCCGTGGGCCTCCTTGACGACGCCGAGCACATACGCGAGCCAGGCCTCCTCGAAGGCCATCACGTCCTCGTGCGAGTCGATCCACGAGAGCTCGACGTCGACGCTCGTGAACTCCGTGTCGTGGCGCGAGGTGAACGATGGGTTCGCCCTGAACACGGGCCCGATCTCGAACACCTTGCCGAAGCCCGCCGCCATCGCCATCTGCTTGTAGAACTGCGGCGACTGCGCGAGGTAGGCCTGCCCGTCGAAGTACTCGACCTTGAACAGCTCCGCGCCGGACTCGCTGGCCGAGCCCATCAGCTTCGGCGTGTGGATCTCGATGAAGCCCTGCTCGCGCCAGAACTCGCGCATCGCGTGCTCGACCGTCGACTGCACCTCGAAGATCAGCCGCCGATCGGGCCGGCGCAGGTCGAGGTAGCGCCAGTCGATCCGCTTGTCCAGGGCGGAGTCCACCGCGATCGGCACCTCAGGCTCGGCCGCAGAGTCGACCTCGATGCTCTCCAACTGCAGCTCGACGCCACCGAGCTTGACCCGCTCGTCGGCGACCACCGTCCCCGTCAGCGTCACGGCGGACTCGACGTGCAAGCTCGTGATCTGCTCGTTGAGCTCCGTGGGCGGGTCGTCCTTACCGAGCACCGCCTGCGCCAGTCCCGATTCGTCGCGCACGACCACGAACTGCACGCGCTTCTGGTCGCGCACCGCCTGCGCCCAGCCGCGGATCGTGACCTGCTCGCCGACGTGCGCGGAGAGCTCGCTGATCAGGGTGCGGGTCATTGCCAGGACCCTATCCCAGGAGCCCTCACTCGCGCCTGTCCCCGCGCGGGCGGGAGACGACGATCTGCAGCGAGGCGATCAGCAGCACCGCGATCGTGACGACGCGATCGGCGACGCTCACCTCGCGCCCGCTCACGAGCAGATAGATCTGGATCAGCGCCGCGAGCAGCTGGACCGCGAGCGGCAGCGCGACCGCGCGCAGGCCCACCATCTCCTGCGGCGCCTGCCGCGCCGGGGCGGGAGGAGTCCAGGCCGCGTAGGCGATCAGCACGGCGCCGGTCGTCCAGATGAACGTATAGCCGTTGCCCGCCGAGACCGCGCCGCGCGCCTCCTGCACGGCGGAAACGGCGTCGGCCACGGCGATCATCACGCAGCCGAAGCCGAGCAGCGTCCAGACCTTCCCCGGCCGCCACGACATCAGCCCGAAGACGCCGAGAATCGCGCCGACGAGGATCATGTCGAGCACCGGGTAGCTGAAGTCGACGATCGTCGCGAACTCGCGCTGGCCGGTGTGCTCGGCGACCGACTGCAGCACGAGCGCGAAGCCGCCGGCGAGCACGATCAGCATCACCGCGACGCCGTCGATCCAGCGGTGCAGCTCGAAGCGCGTGACGCGCAGGCGGATCAGCAGGGCGACGCCGAGCGCGGTGAACGGATACCACAGCAACCACAGCGCGTCGGATGCGGTCGGGTAGGGCGGGTTCGGGTTGCTGCCGTAGAGCGCGCTCCACAGCAGCGAGCCGGCGCTCCAGCAGGCGAGCCCAACCCCGAAGGCCAGCCAGGGCCAGCGCCCGCGGGAGGTATACAGAGGACGCGCCAGGCAGACGCAGGCCGCGAACAGCACGCCGGCGTCGGGGATCCATTCGTCGAACAGGGCCGAGTAGGCGCCGAGCTCGAACAGTTCGTGAATCGCCTCGGCGGCGATCAGCAGGCCGAGCGCGATCCAGACGAAGCGCAGCGCCCGCGGCGGGGTGAACTCCGCGCGCGCCTGCGCGACCGGCGTGCTCGGCTCGGCGGCGGCGCTCGCCATCAGCTCATCCGCGCCGGGGCCGTTCGCCGTCGTGGGGCGGGCGGGACTAAATCGGGCAGCCCAGCGTCCAGCGGGTCAGGTTGCCCTCGGTTTTCGGGCTCTTGCCCTTGAACGCGAGCGTCAGCTTGTTGTACACGCGCAGGCCTCCCTTGCAGTTGCGCGGGCTGCTCGCCTTGACGGTCACGGGGAAGCTCGCGTTTTTGCCCGAGGCGCAGTTCGGTTCGCAGAGGTTGATCACGAACGTGCCCTTCGCCTGTGCGCTCGCGCCACCGAAGCTCGACCACTCGAGCCCTTTCAGGACCGTGTTCCCGTCTCCGCAGGTGAGCGTCACCGACTTCGGACGACTGCTCGCGCTGTTGCAGTTGGTGATCTTCAGAGGCGACGAGGCAAAAGCGGCGATCGCACCGACGGCGACGATCGCGGCGGCAAGCCCGAGGCTCGCGAGGAGGTGTTTGTGTAGGCGCATGCTCGGATCATCTCACACGCCTCCGGCAGCTTCCCCCGCCAGCTCGACCACGACCGCGAGCTCCTCGGCCTCCCGCGTCTCGACCGCCTCGATCGAGCCCGCCTCGCGCAGATCCTCGGCGCCGAGCTCGAGCGCGGTCAGGCGCGCGGGCGTGTCGTGCACGATCACGCGCGCGACCGGCGCGCGCATCTTCACCTGCGCCTGGGACTTCGCCTTGCGCACCTCGCGCAGCACGTCCGCGGTCACCTCCAGCGCCACCGCCTCGCGGGCGGCGCCGGCGCCGCCCCCGGCACTGGCGCCGGCCAGCTCGCCGGCCTCGGGCCACTGCGCGCGGTGCACCGAGCCCTCTTGCCACCAGGACCACACCTCCTCGCACACAAACGGCAGAAACGGCGCGAGCAGCCGCTGGAAGGTCGACAGCGACAGCCGCAGCGCGCGGCTGACCGAGGCGCTTACCGCCGGATCGGGGTCGTAGCGGCGGCCCTTGACGAGCTCGAGGTAGTAGTCGCAGAACCACCAGAAGAACGTCTCCGTGCGCTCCAGCGCGCGCGCGTAGTCATAGCCCTCGAAGTGGGTCGTCGCGTCCTGCACGACCGTCGCCAGGCGCGCGATCACGGCACGGTCGAGCGGGTGGGTCAGCTCGCCTTCGGCCGGCAGGTCGGCGAGCGCGAACTTCGACGCGTTCAAGAGCTTCACCGCCAGCCGGCGGCCGACCTTCATCTGCTGGGGGTCGAACGCGGTGTCCGTCCCCGGCCGGCCGCTCGCGGCCCAGTAGCGCACCGCGTCGGCGCCGTGCTCCTCGAGCAGGTGCATCGGCGTCACGACGTTGCCCTTCGACTTCGACATCTTCTTGCGGTCCGGGTCGAGCACCCAGCCGGAGATCGCGGCGTCGCTCCACGGCAGCTCCCCGTAGTCGAGCTGCGCGCGCAGGATCGTCGAGAACAGCCAGGTCCTGATGATGTCGTGCGCCTGCGGTCGCAGGTCCATCGGAAACACCTGCGCGAACAGATGCTCGTCCTCGCCGGCCTGCCCGGCGATCTGCGGGGTCAACGAGGAGGTCGCCCAGGTGTCCATCACGTCCGGGTCGCCGACGAAGCCGCCGGGCTGCCCGCGCTGCTCGGCCGCGTATCCCTCGGGCACGTCGGTCGAGGGATCGACCGGCAGCTGCTCCTCGCGCGCGTGTAACGGATGGCCGTATTCGATCGCCCCGCTCTGATCGAGCGGATACCAGATCGGGAACGGCACGCCGAAGAAGCGCTGGCGGCTCACGCACCAATCTCCGTTCAATCCGTTCACCCAGTCCTCCAGGCGCGCGCGCATGTACGGCGGATGCCATCTCAGCTCGCGCCCGCGCTCCAGCAGCGCCTCGCGATGGTCGAGCGTGCGGATGAACCACTGGCGGCTCGTCACGATCTCGACCGGGCGCTCGCCCTTCTCGAAGAACTTCACCGCCCGCGTCACCGGGGTCGGCTCGCCGATCAAATCGCCCGCCCGCTCGAGCAACTCGACGATCCGCTTGCGCGCCTGGTTGACGGTCTTCCCACGCAGCTCCTCGTAACTCGCGCGCGCGAGCGCCACGTCCTCGGACTCCCAGCCCCGCTCGCCCCAGGGCACCTCCGCCAGGCGGCCGTCGGGCGCGAGCACCGAGCGTACTCCCAACCCCAGCTCGCGCCACCAGACCACATCGGTCAGGTCGCCGAACGTGCAGACCATCACCAGGCCGGTGCCCTTGTCGGGCTCGACCAGCGGGTGCGTGAGCACGGGCACGCGCGTGCCGAACAGCGGCGTCAGCACCTCGCGGCCGACGAGCCCGCTCTGGCGCTCGTCGTCGGGGTGCGCGAGCAGCGCCACGCAGGCGGGAATCAGCTCCGGGCGCGTCGTCTCGATCAGCGCCTCCTCCACGCCGGCGGCGTCGCCGTTGGAGTTGTCGACCGCCAGTGAGAAGCGCACGCGGTGCATCGCCCCCGGGCGCTCGCGATCCTCGAGCTCGGCCTGCGCGACCGCGGTCTGGAAGTCGACGTCCCACAGCGTCGGCGCCAGCGTCTGGTAGGCGCCGCCGCGCTCGAGCAGGCCGAGGAACGAGCGCTGGGAGATGCGCCGCGCGAGCGGGCCGATCGTCGTGTAGGTCATCGACCAGTCGACCGACAGGCCGAGCGTGCGCCACAGGTCTTCGAAGGCCTGCTCGTCGGACTCCGTCAGCTGCAGGCAGAGCTCGACGAAGTTCGGGCGCGACACCGACACCGGATCGCGCTCGGAAGGCTCGGACGGTGCGGTGAAATCGGGGTCGTAGGCGACCGACGGATCGCAGCGCACGCCGTAGTGGTTCTGCACGCGACGCTCGGTCGGCAGGCCGTTGTCGTCCCAGCCCATCGGATAGAAGACCTCGCGGCCGCGCATCCTTTGGTAGCGCGCGATCGCGTCGGTGTGCGTGTAGGAGAAGACGTGGCCGACGTGCAGCGAGCCCGAGACCGTCGGCGGCGGCGTGTCGATCGAGAACACGCGCTCGCGCGGGGCCGTGCGGTCGAAGCGGTAGGCGCCGTCGCGCTCCCACGCCGCGCCCCACTTCCGCTCGAGCCCGTCGAGCGTTGGGCGCTCGGGGACGAGCGGCTGTTCAGACGGCGAGGGCAAGCTCGGGATCGTATCCGAGCCGTTGCTCGCGCTCGGAACGATGCGCCGGGCAGTAGACGCCGCGGACCTGCCCCCCGGGCAGGCCATAGGCGAGCCACACGCCGTCGTGCCAGGAGAAATGGAAGAACCCGTTGTGCGGGTCCTCGTGCTTGCGCCCGCGCTCGAGCTCCCGCTGCCACGCGTCGATCGCGACGGCGGCGGGCACGCGCTCCGAGCAGGAGCAGCCGTCGGACAGATATCCGCTCGACACGCACCGCAGCGGGCGTTGCCTGTGGATCAGGATTCCCCTTTCGGGCAGTTGCATGTAGTCCTTTTCGGACGACACGCCCGAAACGGATCGAGGTTCTTAGATATCTGGACATCCGTTCTATATCTAGAAAGCGCCTCTGCCGAGCGAAGAACCGCCTTACGGAGCCCGCAACTAGCCAACCTGCGGGGGGTTTCGATGGTGATGCGGGTATATGCCCACCAGATGCGCTCCCGGGATGACGACACAACGCTCGTGCGGCGCCTGCAGGCAGGCGACGAGCGCGCGTTCGAGGCGATCTTCAAGCGCCACCAGGCGCCGCTTCTCTCCTACTGCCGGCACATGCTCTCCTCTCAGGACGAAGCCGAGGACGCGCTGCAGCAGGCGTTCGTCAAAGCCCACCAGGCCCTGCTCGGCGGGACCGCGCCGCGTGAGCTGCGCCCGTGGCTGTACGCGATCGCGCGCAACTGCTGCCTGTCGGCGATCGCGGCGCGACGGTCGACCGCCCCCCTGGAGGAACAGAGGTCGTCGCTTGCGGGACTGTCGGAGGAGGTCTCCCGCCGCGAGGACCTGCGCGAGCTCGTCGCCGGCATCGGCCGGCTGCCCGAGGACCAGCGCTCAGCGCTGCTGCTGGCCGAGCTCGACGACCTCCCCCACCAGGCGATCGCGACGATCGTGGGGTGCGAGGTGAGCAAGGTCAAGGCGCTGATCTTTCAGGCGCGCAGCTCGCTGCTCGCCGACCGCGACGCACACAACACCCCCTGCCTGGAGATTCGCGAACAGCTCTCCGTCGCGCGCGGCGGCGAGTTGCGCCGCGGGCCCTTGCGCCGGCACCTGCGGCTGTGCGAGGGCTGCCGCGACTTCCAGCTCGCGCTCGCCGGCCAGCGCCAGTCGCTCGCGGCCGTGCTGCCGGTCGCGCCCAGCGCCGGGCTCGCGGTGGCGATCCTCGGACACGGGGCGACACACGCGGCCGCGCACGCGGCCGGCGCGGCGGCCGGCGGAACAGGCCTCGCCGCGAGCGGTGGAACCGCCGCCACGAGCACCGCGGTCGGCGCCGGCGCGAGTGCCGGCGCCGGCAGCGGCATCGGCACGCTGCTCGGCGGCGGCCTCGTCACCAAGCTCGCCGTCAGCGGCGCGGTCGTCGCGCTCGCGACGGCCGGGGCCGTGACGGTGCACAACCACGAGGCGCACGCCTCCCGCGGATCCGTCCATGCGCTGGCCGATCTTCGCCCGGCGGCGGCCGTGGGTGCGGCGGCCGGGAATGGCGAGCGGACCGAGATCGCCGACTCCGGGGAGCCCGGCCCGGGCTCCTCCGCCTCGCTCGCGCTCGACGGCAGCACCGGCCCCACGAGCCCGGCGTCGCTGACGGAACCGTCGGGCCTCGGCAGCGCCGACGCGCTGCTCACGAGCACCGGCTCCGTGGCGGCGAGTGCGGCGGCGCCCGGCAGCCCGGTGGCGCCCGCGGCGAGCGGTACCGAACTGAATCGGGGCGGCACGGGAGGCGCTCCGGGGAGCTCTTTGGCCGCCCGCGCACAGCGCCGCGCGGCGCTCTTACGCCGCCAGGCCCTCCGCCGCCACAGGGCCCTTCTCCGCCGGCGGGCGCTCCTGCGGCGCAGGGCGGCGTTGCTACGCCGCGAGCGCCTGGCACGCCGGCGCGCCCGGCGTAAAGCGCTCAAACGGAAACAGCCTCCGGTCAAGCCCTCCTCGCCCCAACCGATCGTGACATCGGCGCCGGCGCCGACGCGTACCCCGCATCGCAAAGGCGACCCCGCCCCGATCTCGGGCGCGGTCGGGCAGCCCGGGAGCTCCACCGAGAAAAGCGAAGTCAAAGAAGCCCGGGAAGCCAAAGCGAAGAAGGCAAGAGAAGCCAAAGAAGCCCGGGAAAAGAAGGAAGCCGCGGAAGCCAAAGAAGCCGAGGAAGTCAAAGAAGCGAAGGAAGCCAGGGAAGCAAAAGAAGTTAAAGCCAAGGAAGCCAAAGAAGCCCGGGAAGCTAAAGCCAAGGAAGCTGAGGAAGCCAAAGAAGCCCGGGAAAAGAAAGCGAAGGAAGCCAAAGAAGAAGCACAACCGCCCAACCTTTGAGGTGGCCGGACAGTCGTAGGCGTAGATGTGCACTGAAAACTCAATGGGAGGAATGCACGATGCGTCTTTATAAATTCGGTCCGGCTCTACTAGCCGCGACCTCGCTGCTGGCGCTGGCTCCGGCCGCCGCCTCGGCTCACAAGCACCCCAGCCCGCGCGGACGCTGCGCGATCAACATCCGCGTCGCGCCCCGTCTGATCACCGCCGGCGAACAGGTCGAAGTCAAGGGACGCCTCGAGTGCCTCCCGCTCGCGAGCGCCGGCGGTCAAGCCGTCACGCTTTACGAGTACGTTGCCGGAACCGCCGGCTACGTGCCCGTTCAGAGCACGACCACAGACACGAGCGGCGTCTATGAATTCAAGCCTCCGGCGTTGAGCGCAAACACCTCTTTCTACGTCCGCTCGCACGGGGCGCAGAGTGGCCGCAAGAAGGCCCGGGTCGCCGTCCAGGTGACGTTGACCGGACCGCCCGAAGGCACCCAGATCGAAACCGGGGCGCCGAACAAGCAGACGTTCAGCGGCACGGTCAGCCCGGCCGACGTCGGCGCGCGCGTGATCCTTCAGCGCCAGAACGCCGTCACCGGCGACGAATGGCATCGAATCGGCTTTAGCCAGGTCGAAACGGGCGGCAACTACACGATCACCCACACGTTCCGCGTGCCCGGGGACGCAAGCATTCGCGTGCTCGTGCGTAGCGACCGCATCAACAGCCCGAGCGCCTCGACCCCGCTGGAGTACGAGATCTCCCAGGCGCAGAACCCGAGCCTGACGATCGTGAGCTCGGCCGACCCGATCACCTACGGGCAGTCGGCGACGATCTCGGGCGTGCTCGCGGGCACGACGACGCCGCAGACGGTAACGTTGCTCGCGCGCACCGTCCACCAGCAGGGCTTTGCCCCAATCGCCGAGGTGAGCACAGGCGCCGGTGGCGCCTACAGCTTCCCGGCGCAGGCACCGGTGAACAGCACTCTGTACCGAGTGCAGGGCGCCGGGCAGAAGTCCGCGGTGCTGTATGAGGGCGTCAAGGACGTGCTCACCGCCGAAGTCTCGCCGACCACGGTTCAGGCCGGCGAAGCACTGACGTTCAAAGGCACGGTCACACCCGATCAGACCGGGCACATCATCTACCTCGAGCGCCAGAACGCGGCGGGCACGGCCTTTCACGTCGTGCAGGTCGGACACGTGCTGCCGGGTTCGGTGTACTCGATCGTCCACCAGGTCTACGTCCCGGGCTCGAAGGTCTTCCGGGTCGACATCCCCGGTGGACCGGACAACGGCCGCGCGGTCAGCCAGCTGTTCACCGTCCAGGTGAACCCCGCGCCCCCATCGGCGCTGACCCCCGAGGCGCCGGGCAACTCCTCGCAGCCGTCAGAAGGCCAGACGACGGGATCGGAAGCGGAAACACCGCTCTCGGAATAGACGCCGGGTAGGGATACAAGGGTAGCGTCCAGGGGGCTCCGTCCAAGTGGCGGAGCCCCGTTTTGGACGTAGGTCGAATGACGGCGAGCGAAGCGTGCACATAATGAGTGGATGTCCAGGAAAGAGTTGAGCCACTCCTACGAGGAGGGGATCGCCGGTGGCAGCAACGCCACCGCGCACGACCGCAAGGTCTGGGAGTCGATCGGCGGTCGCAGCCTGAAGGAGCTCAGCGAAGCCGTCGCGCGCGCAACGAGCCGGCGCGGCGTCTCGTTCAAATCGGCCGAGGGCAGCGCGCAGGCGTTTCGCATCGACCCGATCCCGCGCGTGATCGACGCGCGCGAATGGAGCGAGCTGTCAGCCGGCGTCGCCCAGCGCGTGCGCGCGCTGGAGCTGTTCGTGCGCGACGTCTACTCCGAGCGGCGGATCGTCGCGGCGGGGATCGTCCCGGCCGCGGGCCTCGACAGCGCGCAGCACTACGAGCCCGAGCTGATCGGGATGGGCGATCAGATCTCCTCGTGGATCACGGTCGCGGGGCTGGACGTGGTGCGCGACAGCGACGGCTCGTTCAAGGTGCTCGAGGACAACCTCCGCACCCCCTCCGGGATCGCCTACGCGGTCGCGACGCGGGAGGTGCTCGGCGAGCAGCTGCCGCCGCCGGAGGAGATGAACGTGCGCTCGCTCGACACGGCGTTCAAGACGCTCGGCGAGGGCCTGCGCGCGGCCGCTCCGGCGGCGGCGGGCGAGGACCCGACGGTCGTGCTGCTCAGCGACGGGCAGCTCAACTCCGCCTTCTACGAGCACGCGACGATCGCCGCCTACCTCGGCCTGCCGCTCGTGCTGCTCGACCAGTTGAGCGTCCGCGCCGGCCTCCTCTACGCGCGTCTGCCGGGGGGAGAGCGCGCGGTCGACGTCGTCTACCGGCGCACCGACGAGGACCGGCTGCGCGACGATCGCGGCGAGCCGACGCAGATCGCGCGGCTCTTGCTCGAGCCGATCCTCGCGGGCACGCTCGCGTGCGTGAACGCGTTCGGCACCGGCGTCGCCGACGACAAGCTGATGCACGCATACGTCGAGCGGATGGTCCGCTTCTACCTCGGCGAGGAGCCAATCCTGAAGTCGGTCCCGACGTACGACCCGACCCAACCCGGAGTGCTCGAGATGGTGCTCGAGCGGATCGGCGAGCTGGTCGTGAAGCCGCGCACCGGGCACGGCGGGCACGGCGTCGTGATCGGGCCGCACGCCAAACGGGAGGACCTCGACCGCACGGCGGCGGCGCTGCGGCGAGCGCCGGAGCTGTTCATCGCTCAGGAGACGGTGATGCTCTCGCGCCACCCGACCGTCGTGACCGATGGCGAGCTCGAGCTGCGGCACGTCGACCTGCGGCCGTTCGCGATCTCCGGTGGCGAAAGCGTGCACGTGCTGCCGGGCGGGTTGACGCGCGTCGCGTTCGAGCGCGGGGCGCTGGTCGTCAACTCGTCACAGAACGGGGGCAGCAAAGACACATGGGTCCTGGCATGAACACGACCGATCAAAAAAGCCGTCCGATCGGTCGCGTTTGGTGTTGTGATGCCAACTAATAATCGATTCCACAGGGTTACAACGAACAAGCCGATGATCGGCGTGACGGTCTCGGAGATTCGCGCGAAGGAAGACGCGCAGCGGGTCAGGCACGGCGAGCCGACGCAGACGGAGATGACGCTCGGTCTGGCATACATGCGCGCGGTCGAGCGCGCCGGAGGATTGCCGGTGGCGCTGCCGCCGCTGCGGGACGAGAACGTCGGGCCGCTGTTGGAGCAGCTGTCCGGGTTGCTGTTGACGGGCGGACCCGACATCGACCCCGCCTGCTACGGCGCCGAGGCGCACCCGGAGCTCGGCCCGATCGACCACGACGTCGACGTCTTCGAGATCGAGCTCTGCCGCCAGGCGGACCGCCGCGGGCTGCCGATCCTCGGCATCTGCCGGGGCGCGCAGGTGCTGAACGTCGCGCGCGATGGCTCCCTGATCCAGCACCTGCCCGAGATCGCCAACGGAACGATCGAGCACCGCCAAGCAGAGTCGGGCGATCGCACGACGCACGAGGTGCAGGTCGCGCCCGACAGCGGCCTCGCGCAGACGACCGGCGGCGGCCCGGTGCGGGTCAACTCGTTTCACCACCAGGCGATCGAGCGGCTCGGCGCCGGCCTGCGCCCGGTCGCGTGGTCGGCGGACGGGGTGATCGAGGCGGTCGAGGATCCGAACGAGGATGGGCAGCTCGTGCTCGGCGTGCAGTGGCACGCGGAGACGCTGACTGAGGAAGCCGAGCAGCTGGCGCTGTTCGAGCGCCTCGTCCAGGCGGCCGAGCAGGCGGCGGCGCACAAGCGCGTGGACGCGGGCGCGCAGGAAGCCGAGGACTCCGGCGCCCATGCGGTCTGAGACACTCGACCCCGCGGATCTCACGCCGGGGGGCGAGCGGCGCACCCCGCCCGCGGCCGAGCCGCTCGAGCCCGGCAGAGAGGCGCGCGCCGCGGAGCCCGAGACGCGGCGGTGGTCCGACTGGGCGCCCGCGGGGGTGACGCCGTGGACGGTCGGCGTCGAGGAGGAGGTGATGCTGCTCGACCCGAGCGATTGGTCGCTGGCCTCGCGCGCGGACGCGGTGATGAAACGGCTGACGGGCGAGCTGTTGGCCCACACGAGCACCGAGACGCACGGGTCGGCGCTGGAGCTGCGGACCGACCCGCACGAGAACGTCGGCGAAGGGCTGAGCCAGCTCGAGAGCCTGCGCGGCGAACTGGCGGCGGAGCTCGCGGAGCTCGACATGAAAGCGGCGGTCGCGGGGATCCACCCGTTCACGCAGTGGCAGAGCACGAAGATCTCCGAGGGCGACCGCTACCGCTTCCTGTACGGGTCGATGCGCGAGCTCGCGCGGCGCGAGCCGACGTTCGCGCTGCACGTGCACGTCGCGGTGCCCGACGCCGAGAGCGCGATGCTGGCCGCGAACCGCCTGCGCTCGCATCTGCCGCTGCTGCTCGCGCTGTCGGCGAACTCGCCCTTCTGGCAGGGCCGCGAGACGGGCCTGGCCTCCGCGCGTACTCCCCTGTTCCAGGCGTTCCCGCGCGTGGGGATCCCGCGCGCGTTCGCCGGCTACGAGGACTACGTCTCGACGATCGACCTCTTGCTGCGCTGCGAGGCTTTCCCGGAGCCGACCTTCCTGTGGTGGGACGTGCGCCTGCAGCCACGCTTCGGGACGATCGAGGTCAGGATCATGGACGCGCAGACGACCGTCGCCGACTCGACCGCGCTGAGCGCGCTCGTGCAGAGCCTGATCCGGCTGGAGGCGCTGGAGGGCTCGGGCGCGGACCCGGCGATCGACCTGCCCGAGGTGATCGCCGAGAACCGCTTCCTCGCGGCGCGCGACGGCGCCGAGGCGAGCCTGATCGACGCCCGCTCCGGGCAGCGCGCGCAGGTGCCCGACGTGCTCGAGTCGGTGCTCGCGCTGTGCATGCCGCACGCCGAAGAGCTCGGCTGTGTCGAGGAGCTACTCTGGACACGCAGCCTCGCGTCAAACCCCCGGCCGGTGCGCCAGCTGGATCTCGCGCGGGGGCCGAACAAGCTCCCGGGGCTGGTCGAAGCGCTGTCGGCGCTGTTCTGAGAGCCGCGGCTCAGGGCACGAGCACGAGCTTGCGGTGCGAGCCCGCGCCCAGGCGCTCCCAGGCCTCGGCGACCTGCTCGAGCGGGATCCTGTCGACGTCGACGACGATCTCCCCGCGCGCCGCCAGCTCGGCCATCCGGCCGTAGGCCTCGCGCTTGATCTCGGGTGGGGCGGCGAAGTTGGTGTGGCCCATCAGCACCAACATTTTCCCGCGGATCGGGGCCGAGGGAATCGTCGCCTCCGCGCCGGCGCCCGCGCCGATCTGTACGAGCCGCGCGCCGAAGCTCGCGGCGTTCACCGCCGCCACGAGCGGCTCGCCGTACACGGGGTCGATCACGACGTCGATCCGATCCTCCGCGGCCGCGCGGAGCGCCGCCGGCAGGTCGTCGGGCTCGCCCAAGCGCACGGCCGCGTCGGCACCGAGCGCGAGGCAGCGCTCCAGCCCCTCGGCCGAGCGCGCGGCCGCGACCACCCGCGCGGCGCCGAGCAGCTTCGCCCCCTGCACCGCGATCTGCCCGAGCACGCCGGAAGCGCCGAGCACGAGCACATGCTCGCCCGGCTGCACGTCGGCGCGCCAGGTGAGCGCGAGCCACGCCGCCAGCCCGGAGATCCCGAGCGCGATCGCGACGCCTTCGTCGAGCCCGTCGGGCACGGGATAGGTGGAGGCGGGATCGACGAGCGCACGCTCTGCCATCGAACCGAACGGCGCGATCGGCGCGTCGAAGTACACGCGCGCGCCGTCGAGCGTACCGACCCCCTCGCGCCCGGCGACCGACGGCAGCGGCGGCTTGCCGGCGTAGAAGCGTCCCGCGGCGATCGAGACGTCGACGGGATTGACGCCCGCCGCCAGCACCTCGACAACGGCCTGGCCGTCACCGGCCGTAGGCTCCTCGAACTCGCCGGGGCTCGGCACTCCGTACTCGCGCAGGACGGCGGCTCTCATCGGAGTCTCCCTCTATACCAGTTGGGCAACACTGTTCTTTGTCAGAGGCGATCGACTTGCCGCCGCAGCGGGCGCCTACGGCCTGACAAACGTATCCGGGTCCGGCCCGATCCGCCTACCCTCGTCCAGCTCTCGGATTCGCTCCATCTCATCGGCGCTCAGCTCGAAGTCGAAGACGTCGAAGTTCTCCTCGATCCGCTCGGGGGTGACCGACTTCGGGATCACGACGTTGCCGAGCTGCAGGTGCCAGCGGATGATCGCCTGGGCGGGGGTCTTGCCGTGAGCCTCGGCGATCGCGACGATCGAGGGGTCTTCGAGCTCGAGGCCCTGGCCGAGCGGGCTCCACGCCTCGGTCGCGATGCCGAGCTGCTCGTGCTCGTGACGCAGGCCGGTCTGCTGGAAGTAGGGGTGCAGCTCGACCTGGTTGATCGCGGGGACGACGCCGGTCTCCGCGACGATCCGCTCGAGATGGGCGGGCTGGAAGTTGGAGACGCCGATCGCGCGCACGAGCCCTTCGGCCTGCAGCTCGATGAACGCCTGCCACGTCTCCACGTAGAGGTCGTGCGAGGGCACCGGCCAGTGGATCAGGTACAGGTCGATGTGTTCGAGCTCGAGCCGCTCGAGGCTCGCCTTGCACGCGCGCTTGGCCTTGTCGTGGCCGTGGTCGTCGTTGAAGCACTTGGTCGTGACGAAGATCTCCTCGCGCGGGATCCCGGAGGCGTGGATCGCCTGGCCGACCGCTCCCTCGTTTTTGTAGGCGGCGGCCGTGTCGATGTGGCGGTAGCCGGCCTGCAGGGCACGGGCGACGGCCACCTCGGTCTCCTTCGGCGGCACCTGGAAGACGCCGTAGCCGAGCTGGGGGATCTCCACCTCGGGGCGAAGCGTGACGTTGGGGACTCGATCGGTTGCGCCAGCCATATCGACAAGCAAGCATAATGCCCACGATGCGCAACGTTCCCGATCGGAGCTGAGCCGCTTGCGAGTCGCCTTCTGCGGCGTGCGCGGATCGACCCCCGCGCCCGGGATCGAGTTCGTCCGCTACGGCGGCCACACCTCCTGCCTGGCGCTCTACCGCGACGGCGATCCGCTGCCGACGCTGATGCTCGACGCGGGCGCGGGCCTGCAGGCGGCGACCCGGCTGTTCGCGGGCGAGCCGTTCGACGGCACGATCCTGCTGACCCATCTGCACTGGGATCACGTGCTCGGCCTGCCGTTCTTCGCCGCCGCCGACAACCTCGCCGCGCGCGTCGAGGTGCTGCTGCCCGAGCAGGAGAGCGGCGCCTCGGCCGAGAGCGTGCTCGCCGGCTTCATGTCACCGCCGTATTTTCCGGTCGAAGCGGCCGATCTGCGCGGGGAGTGGAGCTCGGCGACGATCCCGACGGGAGCGATGCAGATCGAGGGCTTCGAGGTGCTCGCGCGCGAAGTCCCGCACAAGGGCGGTCGCACATTCGGCTATCGCATCAGCGACGACCACTCGACGCTCACCTACATACCCGACCACTGCCCGACGACGTTCGGCCCCGGCGAGGACGGCTTCGGCGCCTATCACCCGGCCGCGCTCGAGCTCGCCCGCGACGCCGACGTGCTCGTCCACGACGCGCAGCTCCTCCCCGACGAGATGGCGGCCGAGGCCGACTTCGGCCACGCCGTCGCCGACTACCCGGTCGAGCTCGCGCGCCGCGCCGGCGCCCGCGCCGTGATGCTCTTCCACCACCGCCACAACCGCACCGACGACGCGCTCGACGAGCTCGCGCAAAGGCTCGGTGGTGGCAGCGAACCCGAGGTGAGCGTCGCGGCCGAGGGGACCGTGCTGGAGCTGTAGGAGTTCATCTCCATCCACTCCGGAAAAAACAGGCGCCGCGGCGGGGTCAAAGCGCCGCGACGCCCAACGATCAGGAAGCCGGGCGACGGAGATACTGCGCCCTAACGGGTGTCCGCCCTTGATGGCTCCCCTCGGCCCGACCCCGCTGGGGAGCGGGTGACGGGCGCAAGCTATGTACTTGCGCGTATTAGACCAAGAGAGCACGCCCTCGTCAAGACCCAGACCAAAACAAATCCCTTTTTATAGGGGATAGGCAGACCGTTGTCTACAAAGGAGGCTAGTTGAGAAGCACCGTTTGTACTTCGGCGGTGGCAAGACCGTGCAAGCGCTTCAGACCTTCTTGTAGGTACCGATGATCCGCTCGGGCTGCCGGCGCTCCGTCTTTGCCTGCCGGCCGCCGTGGAGCGCCCATCAGCCGGGCTACCTTCGGTGACGTCCGCAAGCGTGCGGGCCTGAGCCGGCGAGACGGCCAGCGGTTCGGTGCGTGGGCGCTGCAGCGGCTGCAGCGCGATCACGGTGAGGCGACAACAATCGCTTCCATTACAAAAAGACGCCGTGACCCTGGTCATTGAGGGCCACGGCGCCAGTCCTGCGAGGCTCCCCTACGCACGGGCAAGACCCTTGCGCAACCGCTGAAACCTCCCTCTGGGCACCGTGGGAGAGGGGTCTGCACGGCGCCCAAAGACGCTAAGTGGGGTGCTGCTACCACGTTATGATTTTTTCTTCTTCGTCCTTTTCTTCATCACCGGGACGTAGCGTTTCTTCACCTGCTTCTTACACGCGGCCCGCTTGGCCTTTGACTTGTCCTTCTCGCAGGCCTTCAAGGCTTTCGCGAGCTTCTGTGCCTTCGTCAGCGTCTTGACCGTGGTCGAGACCTTGCCCGGTTCGCTCGGGAACGCGATTGTGGGTGTCGCGATCAGCGGCAGGGTGAGCGGCTGGGTGATCGGCGAGGGCGCGCCCGCGGTCGTGAACGTCATGTCCTGGCCTTTGCTCGTGCCGTCCGCGTTGGTTGCGGTGAGCCTGTAGTGGTAGGTCGTGCCCGGCGCGAGATCCTCGAGACCGACGGCGATCGGCTCGACGCCTTCGCCGTTCCCCGCATCGCCGAAGATCTTTGCGCCGCCGTAGCTGGTGTCGGTGCCGACTTCAAGCAGGTAGCTGGTTTCGATGCCCTGCGGGTCAACGGCGCCCAAGATATTCGCGCCTGTCTGCGTCACCCCGCCCGCTTCCCCTGTGTCGACCAGTGGAGGCGTGCGAGGCGCGGTCGTAAACGTGTAGTCCGGGCCCGTTTCAGTGCCGACGGCCTCATTGGTTGCCACGAGACGGTAGTGATAGGTCGTTTCCGGCCGCAGTTCCACGAGCACCTGGGGACCGACCGATACGTCGCCGTAGCCCGAACCGACGTTCGCTTCCCCGGTCATCGATCCGTACGCCGTCGTCGTTCCGTATTCGAAGTGGTATTTCGTCGGGCTGTTCTCCGGGTTGACCGTGCCCGATAGCCGTGCGGTCGTGCGTGTGGCGCTCACGAACGGGGGACGGTCGTTTACGGCCGGCCGCACAGCTTCCGTCGTGAATTTGCCGTCTTCGCCCCTGTTGGCGAATGATGCGTTGGCCGCGACGAGCCGGTAGTGATAGGTCTGGTTGGGAGTGAGGCCGGTCAGCTGTGCCGACACTTTCACGAAGCTCGTCCCATCGCCCACTTCGGTCGCGGACGGTTCGGAGCAGGGTTCCGGTGGCTGTCCGTAGCTGGTGGTGATGCCGTATTCAAACTGGCATTCCGTGATCGCCACCCCGCTCGGATTGACTTCTCCCGGCACCGTCGCGCTCGTCGACATGACCTCCGTCGCCGGTTCGGTCGTTACGTCAGGCAGCACTGCCGGGATGAAGACGTCGACCTGGTTGGCCGAGTCATCGGCGACGTAGACACTGCCGCTGGTTGGATCGATGGCAAGGCCCGTGTCGGCAGTCGACTGGGCGCCGGAGCTGAAGGATTCGGTCGGGGGGCAGCCGGATTCGGATCCGAATGCGAAGGTGCACGTGGTGCCGCCCGGCTCGCTCACAATCCCGGCCAGTAGTTCAAACGAGCCCTCGAACGCAAAACGTTCAATTTTGGGCCCTGCCAGTTTACCGGATCCTTCTTCATAGCCACTCTCGTCGGTATAGAGGTCGCCGGCGCTATCGACCGCGATACCAGTGGTGACTTCTTCGGGCACGTTCACCTGGGCGAAGGCGCTATTGGAGCCGGTGATCTCCTCGACATTTCTGCTGCCGTTGACCTTGAAGAAGTTGCCTTCGGAGTCGACGCCAAGCCCGTATGGTTCGGTGCCGCGTTCGACTTGGAATTCTTCGCTGAAGCTGCCGCTCTGTGCGAACTTGAACAGGTAATGAGGGGACGAGTTGAGGACATCCAGTATGCCAGAGCCATCGACGGCGATACCCGCCAGCGAACTGAACGAGCCGCTGGGCGGGCCTTTGAGCTGACCATCCGGGGTTTCGCCAGGACCGTTATTCCCCCAGTTTTTGATCAGCGCCCCCGATTCGCTGAACTTCGTTACCAAGTTGTCGCCGGTGTCGCCGACATAGACATCGCCATCGGATGGATCGAATTCGCTGCATTTCGGAGTCGTCGATTCGGTCAGCACCGGGGTGTGAAGCGTGCACGAGTTATCGACGGCGAGGAAGCTCGGAGTTTCGAAAGCGCCGGGGGTGGAGCCCTCAGTGCCGGGCTGGCAGGTATCGCCGGAGGCGACGGTGCAGACATTCTGTTCGGCTTCGGTTGTGCCCGCTTTTTCGACCTTGGTTTTGTCGACTTCCTTACCGAACATGAGCAGCGGGTTGCCGGAGGAGGAGAACTCATCGACTCGGTGGTTGCCTCTATCCGCCACGTAGACGTTGTGCGTTACCGCGTTGATCCCCACGCCGTCGGGCGAGGACACCTGCCCCGCGCCAAAGCTGAAGGAGAGCACGTGCGTGTTGAGGGCCAGCGCAGGGGCGCTCGAGAGCGCCAAGCCGCCGAGCATCACACCGAGCGTGACCAGGCCCGTCACGGTCAACTTGCGAATGCTCAACATCACTTGCCCCCCGTCTTGCCGTGGCGGTAACTGGCCTTGCGGGCCTTCTTGCCCTTGGCCTTCTGCTTGGTCTTCTTTTTCTTTGTGGCCGTCTTGGCCTTCGGGCAGCCGGTGACCGCGATCGGGGTTGACTGGTGGATCACCGCGCCGTCCTGCGCGACGAACTCCGTCGGCATCGTGAGCTTGGACTTGCACAGGTTCCCGTTCGCGGCGAGCGCGGAATAGGGACCCTCTGGTAGATACAGCTCAAAGCTCGAGATCGGGACGTCAGGGACAGTCTTGAACGTGGAGCTCGTGATCCCGGCTTTGCTGATGAACGTCGCGGCGACCAGATTGACCCGGACACCGTCGCCCTGCAGCACGACCTCCAGGCTCGGGAACGCTTCACCACCATGACTGACGAAATACACCGGACCGGTCAGGGGGACGGGCAGCACCGGTGTGCTCGCTCTGACGACACCAATCCGCGACGCGACCGGGCACGCAGCAGGGTTCGCTTCAAACGTCGCGGCCAGACACGCCTTCTGCAGCGTCGTCAAGCGTGACGGAAGCTGCGTGGGTAGATCCACCTTGACGTAGGAGATGTTCGACTGCGAGCTGGCCTGGCTTGCCCCCAGCGGCCCGGTCGGGTAGATCACCTTCGCATCGAGGCTCGCACCATCGGCTTTGCTGGTCTTCCCCGACGTGGAGACTTTGAAGTCCGGAGCGAACGCGAGACTGCGACACGACCCGACCTGGAACGGGCTGGACAGCTGGGCGCTCGCGCCCTGCGTGCTGCTCGCCGTGCCGCTGAAGGACATCGGTTTGCAGTCGGTCGGGTTGAACATGAAGCCGAGGCGGTCGATCACCGCATCGATCGTGCGTAGATCCGTCGGGACGCCATCGACGATCTGCGGCAACGGGTCTGTCGTTACAGTGATCTGCGAGGTGTTGGGATCGACCGCGATCGACGCGCGGGTGATGATCGTCCCGAGGTTGAACGGGCCCGCGATCACCGGCGTCACGATCGACAGGCCAAACGGCGCACCATCATACGGTCCCGTCAGATAGATCGGCGCGGGCGGCGCTCCCGGCTGCGGCACCACCAGCGGATACGGACCCGCCCCCGCCTCCACGACCGTGTTACCGATCTGCGAGGCCGAGGAACACGTTCCCTGTGCCGCCTGCGGTTCGCCGCACAACGGCACACCCGAGATCATGCCCAAAAGACCCTCGGGCGTCTTGAACTGCAACCGTTCGATGCGCTGCTGACCGTCGCCGCGCTGCAGCAACATCGAGAAGTCGGTATAGCCGCCCGCCTGATCGGTGCTCGCGCCCGCGATCATCGACGGGGCGAACGGCAACGGCGAAGACGGACAGGCAGAGCTACCGTCCGCGCCGCTTTCGATCGCAAACGCGCTATCGGAGAAGACGTCCGCCGTGAACGGGCTGCTCCACGGCGTGAAGTCAGAGGTCGTCGTGTACACGCCACAGGACAGCGGAGTGCTGAGCGCGGCCTGCGCGCCACCGCTGAAGGCCAGCTGAAACTTCGTGAACGGCAACTGTGGCGTGCCCGAGAACGTCGTCGTCAACTGGCCCGTCGTTTCATCCAAGTGCACATCACCGATCAGCTTCAAGTTCACCCCGTCGGCGGAGGCCGCCACCAGCAGCTGCAGGTGCGGCGGATTGGACTGCAGCACGTAGACATCGCCTTCCAGCTTGTCCGGCAGCAGCGGCGTGGAGATACTGACCGTGCCGACTTTGGAGGCCGACGGGCACGACGGTGGGCTTTCCGATTCTTCAAGCGCCTCTTCCGCGGGCTGGCAGGCAACCAGCCCCGTCGCCTGACCGGGATTGATCACGACGCCCGCCGGCAGCGTCACGGTCGTATTCTGGAGGTCGGTCGCGGCGAGGCCTTCCGCAGCGGAGAGGCCTTCCTGGGGCACCGTCACTTCCGCAGTCAAGCCCGCGGGCGTATCCGCGTGAGACGTATCAGGCGCAGCCGTGATCGAAGGACCGAAACCTAGGTGTTCACAGCCGGTCATCGCCGGCGTTTCGAATCCGTCTTCAGCCGTGGTGTTCAGATCCTGCCAGGTGTTGGCCTCCACGGTGAACCTCAGCGGCCCGGCACAGGACGTCGGCAACGTCAGGAAGGGCTCCGGCGTGACACCGGCGCCAACATTCCCCTCCGGCGCCAGGCAGTGAGCTTCTTGTCCAGGTTGGTACGAGAGGCCCGAGCAGCCCCGCTGGAAGTCGTGGCGCGGGTCGGCCGGTGTGCCCCATACGATGAAACTGTTATAGACAAGATCACGCTGCGTGATGTTGTAGACATGCGCGGTGAGCCCATACTGTTCGCTGCCGGGACGGACAGCGAAATCGAGGATGCCGTGAATGCCATTGAAGTTGAAGGCAAACTCGGCTGGAACTCCGGAGGGCGGAACCATGTTGTACACAGGGAATGCCTCGGAGAGGAGACGGCTTTTTTCCGTATCGCCGAGACCCACCTCATCGAACCCGATCTGGGAGGATGCGGGACATTCCGGTAGGGGCGACGCGTCGAACTGCTGGCGTGTGCATTGGGGCACCGCTTTGGGGTTGCCGATAACGCCCGGCGGGAGGTTGACGTTGAGGTCCTTAACTTCAAGCCCGCCGGCAAGCTCGGGCTTGCCTTCCGAATTCGGCGCATTGTTGAGTTCGAAGGTGTAGGTCTCGGCGTAGGGATGCGAGCCGGCCTGCGTGTCGGGCGTCCCGTTGGCGTTGGTGAGCGAGACTTCCCAGTTCTTAAAACCGAAGGAGGACGACGCCAGCCCGGGCGAAGCACCCACGCAGAAAGACGCAGTCACAGCGAGAAGGAGATAGACCAACCTCTTGAACATGCTATTTTCTCCCCTCGGCTGACTTCTTCGCCTTTGATTTCGCTCCGTAGGACTTTCTGGCCTGCGCTTCACACGCGGCTCGCTTTTTCTTCGGTTTCGCCTTGCAGGCCTTCAGCGCCTTTGCGAGTTTCTGCGCTCGCGTGAGCGGCTTGGCCTTAGGCTTCACCGCGGGTGCCGGCGGTGAAGACGGCGGGAAGTTGCCGACACCGCTGAACGTCGCGCTCGGGGGCGTCGCGAACAGCGGCGGCGGGGAGGGCACGCCCTGACAGCCGGTTCCCGTGCACGCGGGCGGAGACAGCGGCTGGACGCCGTCGACACGGGCATCGAAGAGATTGTCGTCTTCGTCGCTATCCTGCGGAACGAGCTGGGCGCGGGTGACGAAGAACACGTCATCGCCGCTTGAGCTCGCGTCGACGAAACCGGAGGCGTCGGTGCTGCTCCCGCCCGAAATGAGGTAGACGCAGCCTTCGGCGATCTGACAGCTGCCCGTCCCGTCGCGCTCCCACTCATAGACGTCCTGCAGTCCGTTGGTCGCCTGGGGAACGAGCGGCTGGCTGCTATCGAAGAACACGCGGCTGCCTTCTTCGTTGATCCAGCGCGGCTGATACGTGCTCAGTTTCTGAGTATTGGGTTCAAAGCTCAATGGCAGGAAGGCCGCGTCGATCGCAGAAACCCCGGTGATCGGGGGCGCTCCGCTCGGGTCGCAAGAAGCGCACGACAGATGTTCGGTTTCGGCGTCGTAGACATACACCTCCTGCAAGCCTTCGTTGGCATAGCCGGTGAGGCTCTGACTGGACATGAACACGACACTGTGGCCATCGGGCGTAACCTCGGCGGTCCGCGTCCCGAGACCGGGCCGCCAGTCACCGAACTTGCCCTCGAGCACTTCCCCGTTTTCATTATCGCCAGGTGAGAGCTGCGCAATGAAGACGTTTGTGCCGTCGTGCCAGAGATAGAGGGCGTCGCTTGCGTCGACGTAGTAGACGTATTCGCCGTTTTCGCTCGCCCCGAGCAGGCCTTGCACTTCCACGCCGGGGGTGAGGTCGGTGCTCGTCGGTGCTCCGTCGACTTCGTGCCACTCGTACAGCCCGCCCTTGGTGAAGAAGGCCTCGGTGCCTTCGCTGTTGGCGTCCCAGAAGCGGCCGCCTTCGGAGATCAAAAGGGTTTCCGTCCCGTTCTCGCGCACGTAGAGATCTTCCAGTTCCCCTCCAGCGTTAACACTGCTCCAGAAGATGCGCGACCCGTCGGCGGAAATGTCGTGGCTGAAATCAGGCTGCTGGCTGAAGTTCCCAATTCGCGGAGCCCCGAACATGGCGTTGCCGTTCGGTACGGGTGCGCCGCTGGGCAGCACGTTGACCAGCGTCAACCGCCCATCGACCGAGTCATACAGGTTGTTCGCTTCACCGCCGCCATCGACGGCGTTTTCCGTCAACGCGTCATTGGCCTCGAACAGGATGTGGGTGAAGGCGGGACCCTCGCTCGTGCCACTATTCGCGCCCGCGTAGAGGGGTGGGCGCGATTGACCCAACCCCGGATCGGCGGACCCAAAGGTGTCCGGCCCCTGGCCCGTCGTCGAAAGCCGGTTGGGGGGCTTGGTGGTGAAGAGCGGATGGTAGGCGCCGTCGCTGTCGGTGCGCGAGTACAGAACCTGGTAGCCGGCCAGGTCTTCCGGCACGCCCGCTCCGGGGAAGGATTCCCCTGATTCGAGGATCCCCACCGAAAGATCGCTCGAGAAGGCGAGGTATTCCGGAGATCCGATGCCTGGCGGCTGGATGTCCTGTGCCGTCCAGCCGCCAGCCGCGTCTCGCGTGGCGAGATAGGCGTTGCCCTCTCCATTACCGATGCTGCCATTCCCTTCCGAGGACGGATCGCCCGAGTAGGCGACCGCGTTGCCATCCGCCGACGCTCGCATCGGTCGATTCGTCCTGATGGCGTCGCCGGTAGAGCCTTGTGCGTTGGGCATGTAGACGTCGCCGTCCTCGTTCTTGACGGGGGAGACCATTTCGTAGACGCGACAGTCGGGCAGGCTCGCCGAGGCGCCCGAGCGAAAGGCGGCGTTGGGGCAGGCTTCGGCGGCAAGGGCCGTCGAGGGCAGCATGAGCGCGAACGAGACAAGGGCCAGAATCGTCCACCGCGCAAGCCTGGACCCGTGAACGCGTGAGGGCAGTGACTTTCTCATCTGCTCATCTCCTCCTAGGAGTCGTCGGGGGGGGTGAGTGGCCCGAGGGGGTTTCACCCTCGGGCTCTCGCAGAACCGTACGTGAGCGTCTCCACTCATACGGCTCCCACCGTCCGGCCGTTGGTTCGCACCACTCGCCAGTGAGCGAAGAGCTCTGGTTGGCGTGTTGCCACGCCTTCCAGGAAATCCCACGCCCTCTTGCGGCGGTGTTTGAGTCGCTTGTACTTCCGCATTGCCCAGCGCACCAGGTACTTGTCGATGCTTCTGAGGGATCGGCCCAGCATGCACGGGTAAAAGCGCCCGTAGTAGTTGACCCAACCTCGCACGATGCGATTGATCTTTCGTGCGATCTCTGTGAGGGGTGTGCTGTTCCACAGGTGTAGCCTCCATCTCCGGATCGTTCGGCGTATCGTCTTCGCAGCTTCGTCACTGACAGCTGGGATGAAGCTGGTGAACAGCTCACCTTGCCCATCGCGGGCGCGCCGGGGCCTAAACGTGTAGCCCAGGAAATCAAAGCGCTCATGCTCGTGAGAGCCCTTGCGTTTTGAGTCCTTGCAGTAGACGATTCGCGTCTTGTCGTCATTCAACTCCAGGTGACAAGCCGCCATCCGCGTTTTGATTTTGCCGAGCACGTTCCGTGCTTCGGGCTCACTCTTGCAGTGCAAAACGACATCATCCGCATACCGCTCAAACGGGACGGCCGGGAACTCCCGCGCCATCCACGCATCCAGCGCGTAATGGAGGTAGACGTTTGCCAGCAACGGGGAAATCGCAGACCCTTGCGGAGTTCCACGATCACGCGCTACCGACATGCCGTTGCCTTCATCCAGCGGCGCTTTCAGCCACCGCTCGACATAGAGCATAACCCACCTGTGATCGGTACGGACAGCTACCGCCTTCAACATGAACTCATGGTCAATCGAGTCGAAAAAGGCCGCATAATCCAAGTCGATTACCCAGTTGCTCTTCCAACATCTTTTCCGGCACACCTTCACCGCGTCAAGCGCCGAACGGTCCGGCCGATAGCCATACGAGTCCTCGTGGAACATAGGCTCCACCTGGGGCTCCAGATATAGCTTCACGACGGTCTGAGCGACCCTATCTGCGACGGTGGGCACACCAAGAGTCCTGACCCCTCGTCCACCTTTCTTCGGTATCTGCACCGCCTTCACAGGAGGCGGCATATACGTCCCCGAGGACATCCGATTCCACAGCTTGTATAGGTTCCCCGAAAGGTTCCTCTCGAACTGCGCAACGGATTCCTCATCGACGCCGGCAGCGCCCTGGTTCGCCCGAACTTGCTTCCAGGCATCCCAGACCACCCTCTTATCAATGCTAAACGACTTCACCTTCGACTTTGACTCAACCATTGGTTCCTCCCACAGCTACGTGGTTGCCCAACAGCCTCGCCTGGACGGCCCGTCCGCTTCGCTCCAGCCCCATTACAGGACCTTCATCACTACTACCAGACGATCCGCCCCTGTGCCCCGCATCGGTACTCTTATCCTCACGGTTTCTGCCGCTCGGAATTCTCCCGTATCCGGTCAGCCGCAGGCCATAAACCACTGGCTGACCATCCCGCGGGACGACAGGTTCCCACGTTCCATGCAAGAGCCTGACCCACGCTCGCGCCGCATCCATGCCGGACACCACCTGGCCAATCAGCAGGCACCCACCAGGCTCATCACGGGTCACGATGACGGACCCGCTTTTGATGTCATCTATGTGATTTCGACACGTCATCTGCGGTTTACTTACGTTCGCCTTCACTGGGTCATACCTGACGCGCTCACAGGCACGCCTTTTCCCACAACGCTCAGCACGAACGGCTCTTGACCGCCGCACCTTGGGGTGGTTTGTGGCCTCCTCCTGCAAGGCGACCACGGAGGACCTACCTCCATCTCCTGCACAACACCGCATCAAGAAACACCCGGCCATTCCGACCCGTGACTCCTTCTGCGTTCGTGGCACACTCATCGCTGCACCCCTGAAACTGGATGGTCCTGGACCTGGGATGCGTGGAGGACTTCCCGCCCGCGTGGGGTGAACTGCCAGGCGTTGTTGGCGGCTGGGTAGCCGCCGGTGTTGCGCAGTAGGCCGTGGCTCTGTAGGCGTGCGAGGAGCTTTGAGATTTGGCCTTGGTCTTTGACGCCGGTGGCGGCCGCGATCGCGCGGTTGCTCGGGCCGGCTTCGTGCTTGCTGAGGCTCTGAACCTGGGCGAGGACCTCGTGTGTCAAGGCGGTCAAGCGAAATGGTCGTGGCGAGCCGAGGCTCTGCTGTATTTTCTTGGCTGGATCGAGGTTTGCTTGGTTTGCCGTTCTGCCGCGGCGGCCTCTGGTGCTGCGGGTGGTGGGGAGCTTTCCGCCTTTGCTGGCTGTGCGCTGTGCTTGCTTGAGTGGGGGGTGCGCGTCGATTACCACTTCGCCGTCTCTCGTCAGTCGCCACGCCTTGACCTGGCGGCCCGCACGCCCCTGCGTGTTCTCGACCAGGCCCTGATCGGCCATGCGCTTCATCATCCGCGAGATCTGGCCCTGGTCGGAGAGCCCGATGACCTCCGAGACTTCGCGGTTGTTCAGACCCGGACGGCCCCCGACCGCGGCCAACGCCATCTGCGTACGGGCCGTCAAGCGGTAATCCACCGGGGTGGCCGACCCCAGCGGGCGACGTTGTGCGCGCCGCACCGCGGAGACGCGCATCCGCCGCAGCGGCGGACCGGAGCAGGCGGCGGCGCGGGCCCCGGCCCGTGCGTGTTTGCTGCCTGTGCTCCCCATGGCCTGCATGCTCGTGCGCTGCCCCCTCCGCTTGATTCCCTCATCACACCGGCCAAGGCGCAACCCACGCGCCCGACCAAAGTGTACTGTGCCGTACTTATAGTTGATCGCGCGTGCGAGTGCAAGTCGCAAGTGACGCAAACCCTCTTACAGGGCCCGGAATAAGCGTATTCTGGGCCCGGCTAGGTTTGTTCAATGGTTTTACTCAGAGGACTTCTCAACGGTCTGTACGGTAGCTTCCGGGAGACGCGTACGCGACTGAATTCCAGCTTGGGCCTTGGCATATGCTCATCCCCCGCGATGCCCAAACCTGTGCAGCCACGCCCGAAGAAGCCGAGCCAGCGGGAGCGGCTGATCGAGGCGATGACGCACGTGGCGATGCGCGAGGGGTACGCCGCGACGAACCTCACGCACCTGACCGCACGCGCGGGCGTCTCGCGGCAGACGTTCTACGAGCTGTTCGAGGACAAGGAGGATCTGTTCCTCGCCGCCTACCAGGAGGCCTCGAGCAAGATCCTCGGGCGCGTGCAACTCGCGGTGGACACGTCTGACTGGTGGGAGACCCCGGCGCGGGCGATGCGCGTGCTGCTCGAGCAGATCGAGTCAGACCCCGAGACCGCGTGGCTGTTCTTCGTCGAGTCGATGGCGGCCGGCTCACGCGTGCGCTCGCATCGCAACAAGGTGCTGTCCGCATTCGAGCGGCTGACCACGGACTTCCTCGACCACGCGCCGCCCGACGCGCAGACGCTCGACGTCCCCCCGATCGCGCTGGTCGGCGCAATCCGCAGCCTGGCCGCCGCGCAGCTGCGCACGAACGCCGCCGACCGGCTGCCGAACCTGGGCGAGGACCTCGTCACCTGGATGCGCTCCTACGCCGCGCCCGCCGCGCGGCCGCGCTGGTCAACCGGCCCGCACGCGATCCTGCCGCCGTCGGCGTTCTCCGATGGCAAGCGCACGCCGACGCCGATCCTGCCGCGGCCGGGACAGCTGCCACGGGGCCGGCGCAAGCAGCCGGCGAGCGTCGTCGCGCGCAACCGCCACGAGCGGATCCTGCACGCCACCGCCGAGGTTTCGCTCGAGAAGGGCTACGTGGAGATGACGATCGCCGATATCGTCGCCGCGGCCGAGATCGGCAAGGACGTGTTCTACGAACACTTCGCCGACAAGCAGCAAGCATTCCTCGCCGCCCAGGACCATGCCCAGCGCGAGACGAGCAGCGAAGTCGCGCGCGCGTTCTTCAGCCGCCCCAGCTGGCCGGAGCGGATCTACAACGGCCTGCGCGTCCTCACGATCCTGATCGCCAAGGAGCCCGCGTTCGCGCACCTGCGGATGGTCGAGGCATATGCTGCCGGCCCCGAGGCGATCAGGCGGATGGAAGACGTCACTGCCTCGTTTGCGATGTTCCTCGAAGAGGGATACCTGCAGCGCCCCGAGGCGCAGGCGCTGCCGGAGATCTGCACGCCGGCGATCGCCGGCGCCGTGTTCGAGATCATGCGGCACGAGCTCGCCCTGCACAAAGCCACCGAGCTGCCGCGGTTGGTGCCACAGCTGACGTACGTGGCGATCGCGCCGTTTCTTGGGGCGGAGGCTGCCGCCGAGACGATCGAGGGGATCGTCTCCGGGCAGACACAAGCCGACGGGTAGCCTGGTGTGGGTGGGTAACCTGGTGTGGGTGGCGATTCAGCTACGCAACTGAGCTAGGTGGTTACCCTCGCGTTCTTGCTTGCCGGCTATACGTGCCGTAACCCACAGTTGTTATTCCGCGTAAACGTTTTGACCGCTGTTGAGCGTCCGAGAGCGGGCGAGCGCGTTTAAATCTCGGTCGGCCCGACCACAAAGCCCAGCCGAGCCGTTCCACGACGCATACGAGCATCCAGCGTCACGAGCTGGCACTTCAACAGACGAGCCAGGGCCACGTAGTTCGCGTCGTAGGTCTTAGCCCAACCCAGCTCGTCCGCGACCTTCCACGCCTCATACCCGAGCCCATCCGGTTCGAGCCGCGACACAGGAGCAGCCAGAACCCGGTCGCGCATCGGCTCGGCCTGCTCAGAGCGCAACTCGCCGCGCCACTGCATCGCGTGCAGGGTGGAGAGGGACTCGATCCACATCAGCGGCGGGGCAATTAACTCGAACCGACGAAACCGCTCGAACCCAAGTGGGTTCGCCGACGCGGCGACCGCCACACTCGCATCAATCGCGAGCTTCACCGTCCGAGACGCGACAGAGCCAGCGCGGCGACCCAATTCGGTGCGGGCGTACCGTCCTCGAGCGTCTGCCACTCCGGTGGAAGCGGCAACATCGGGTACATCTCATCGCGCACCTCATCGACAGCACTGGCGTCAATCAGACGCTTACCCTTGGCCATGCTGGCCTGTAGGCGACCCTCCCGAATCCAGCGGCGCACCGTCCCCGGACTCCTGCCGACCCGCTGAGCCGCCTGGATAACCGTAAGCATGGGCCAATCCTACGCTCTCGTTCCGACGAAGCCAGATTTCTAGTACTTGCGGGGGCGGCCGCGCTGGGCGGGCTCGTGGTCCCACAGCTGCCACGACGACGGCTCGAACTCGCGGAAGCGCCCGTCGCGCTCGGCGCGGGGCAGCAGCCAGCGCTCGCGCCAGAAGGCCGCGAGCTCATCCGCAGCGTCCTGAAAGGGCTGGAGCGCCCGATCCTCCCCGCGCAGGAACTCGACCGTGTTCGCGGCCAGCGGCGCACACAGCGCCTGGCGTACGACGCCGCTGTACAGCGCCTCGGGGTTCAACCCGAGGCTGATCAGCGATTTCGTGACGACCTCGCGGCGGTTGCGAAACCCACTGCCCCACTTCTGCGACTTCGCCGTCGGCTGGACGTTCGCCAGCGCGTACTCGGTCAGCGCGCCGTACAGACCGTTGGCGAATTGAAACTGCCCCGTGCCCTGGGTGAAGCCGACCGGCTCGAACACGAGCCGTCCTCGCTGCGCCGCGTTCGGGCGGTAGCGCAGCCGGTTGTACATCGACGAGCGCCCCAACGCGGAGGTCGTCGTGATCAACGCGAGCTGGCCGTCATTCTCAGCCCCGCTGATCACGGTCGCGCGGCCCGCGTACTTCGCGGCAAACGCCGCGCGCACCTCGACCGAGGTCGCGAGCAGCGCAACCAGCTTGCCGCCCAGCAGCTGCGAGTAGGGCGGGACGGCGCCGAGCACGTGCGCGTCCAGCACCGGGCGCAGACCAGCTTCGCGCGTCTTGCGATCCCAGCCGATCCAACGGTCGCGGGGCCCCAACGACATCACCGGGTCGCCAAGGCCGATCAGGCCGATCAGCTTCTCGTTGTGCTCGTCGATCACAAGGAACCGCAGGCGCCGGCCGTAGCCCGCCGAGGTCGGCACGCTCCAGTGCAGGCGCGCCCAGCGAAACAGCAGCTCCTGCTCGGTGCCCCGCTCGACTCGCACCAACCGCGGTTTGATCTTGCCCGGGTCGAGCGTGGCGCCATCGGCGAGATGTCCCAACAGCCGCATCTCGTGGCGGACCAGGTTGTGCCGTGCCTTCTCCACCAGATGCGCTACCGCGCCCGCGTGCAGCGCGCGCAGCCCGGCCTTGTCGAGCTCCGTGGGCGGGACGATCGCGCCATCTTGGATCTCGAAGCCCTGGTTCTGCAGGGACTCCAGGACGGCTTCTCGGAGCTGCTGCTTGGTAGGTGGGGTCCCAGCTAACGGCACAGCCTCGGTCATCGGCACGAGCCTACACCCACGGTCCGCTGGGTAGGGGTAGCGGTTTGTCTGCGGGGATCGACAGGACGACAGAGACGTGAAGGGTTGGTTGAGGTCGAGCCAGGCGACTTACTCATCGCCATTGCTCGCGGGAGGACCAGGTGCAGGCTCGGCATCAGCAAGCGAGGTGCCTACCCCGGCTTGCGGTAGTGCCCCGGCCATTCGCGATATCCGATTCGTGTGATCTCGCGGAGCTCGCCGAGCGTGCTCCACTCGTTCGCGCCGAGTCGCGCCAGCGGCGCCAGCCGCTCGACCGCCGGGCGGCCGTCCACGAGCGCGTCCTCGTCGATCGCGGCGTGGACGACGCGGCCCATCACGACTGTGCCCACCCCAACCGTGAGCGTCGCGTGCAGCTCGCACTCGAGCGCCACGGGAGAGCGCGCGACGCGCGGCGGCGCCACGCGCAGGCTCGCCTCGCGCTCGATCCCGACCACGTCGAACTCGCTCACCTCTGGCGGGAAGTCGGTGGCCGTGGCGTTGACCTGCTCGAACAGCGGCTTGGGCGTCAGGCAGACGACGAACTCGCGCGTGTGCTCGACGTTCCGCAGCGAATCCTTGCGCCCGACCGAGGTGAACTGCACGATCGGCGGGTCGACCGAGGAGACGGTGAAGAACGAGTGCGGCGCGAGGTTGTCCACACCCTCGGGCGAGCGCGATGAGACCCACGCGATCGGCCGCGGGACGACCACGGAGGTGAGGAACGAGTAGAAGGCGCCGCTCCCGAGCGCGGCGGGGTCGATGTCGACGCGGGCCATCGGCGGAGTATGACCGGCGCGACTCAGCCGGTGAAGTGGGGCAGCCGTTCACATCTTCGCGTGAGAGCGCGATCCAGTCGGCGCCGGATGCATGACCTGCTAAAGCAGAGGGAGTACATGGCCGAGCTGCAGATCACCGAGTTCACCGATCCCGCCTGCCCGTTCGCGTGGTCGGCCGAGCCCCAGCGCCGGCGCCTGGAATGGCTCTACGGCGACCAGCTCGGCTGGGACGTACGGATGGTCGGGCTGTCGAGCAAAGCGGATCAGAACAGCGGCTTCACGCCGCAGATGCTGTCCTCCTCGCTGCGCTCGCTGGCCGAGCGCCACCACATGCCGATGGACAGCGCCCTGCGCCCGCGGATGAGCGCGACGGTGCCCGCCTGCCGCGCCGTCGTCGCCACGCGCCTGCACGATCCCGCCCGCGAGCGCGCCGTGCTGCGCCGGCTGCGCGTGCACAACTTCGCCGGCGAGCTACTCGACGAGCCTGAGACGCTTTCCGCCGCGGCGGCCGACGCCGGCATCGATCCCGCGGCGCTCGAGCGCTGGATGGCCGAGCCGGCGACCGAGCAGGCGCTTGAGGAGGATCTCGAGCTGGCCCGCCACCCCACCCCGGAGGCGATCGCGCTCGAGCACAAGCTCGCGACTTGGTCGGATGGCTGGCGCTACACCTGCCCCTCCTACGAGATCGTCCGCACGGCCGATGGCGCGCGCCTGTCGGCGCCCGGCTTTCAGCCGCTGCTGGCCTACGAAGTGGCGATCGGCAACCTGCTGCCCGCGGCGCGGCGGCGCGAGGATCCCGAGAACGTCGAGCAGGTGCTCGCGTGGGCCGGCGAGCCGCTCGCGAGCATCGAGGTGGCGACCGTCTGCGGGATCGAGCTCGACGACGCCCGCGAGCAGCTCGGCCGCGTCGCCGAGGAGCAGCACCTCGGTTTCGACGGGCTGTGGTCGCTGAGAACGCGAGGGTAGGAGGAAACGATGGATTACCGCACGCTGGGACGCACCGGAGTCGAGGTCAGCCCGCTGTGCCTCGGGGCGATGATGTTCGGCGCCTGGGGCAACCCCGATCACGAGGACTCGATCCGGATCATCCACGCGGCGCTCGACGCCGGGATCAACTTCGTCGACACCGCCGACGTGTACTCGCAGGGCGAGTCCGAGGAGATCGTCGGCAAGGCGCTTGCCGGCCGGCGCGAGGACGTCGTGCTCGCGACCAAGTTCCACGGCTCGATGGGCGAGGGGGGTGGGCGGGATCCAAATAAATCCGGCAACTCACGACGCTGGATCGTCAAAGAGGTCGAGAGCTCGCTGACGCGTCTGAAAACCGACTGGATCGACCTCTACCAGGTCCACCGTCCCGAGCCCGACACCGATATCGAGGAGACGCTCGGCGCGCTCTCGGATCTCGTCCACCAGGGCAAGATCCGCTACTTCGGCTCCTCGACCTTCCCGCCCTCGCGCGTCGTCGAGGCGCAGTGGGCCGCGCAGGAGCGCGGGCTCGAGCGCTTCGTCTGCGAGCAGCCGCCCTATTCGTTGCTCGTCCGCGGTGTGGAGGCCGACCTGCTGGGCACCGCCCGCCGCCACGGCATGGGCGTGATCCCCTGGAGCCCGCTCGCCGGCGGCTGGCTGTCGGGGAAATGGCGCAAGGGTCAGGACGCGCCGTCATCGACGCGCGCGCAGCGGCTGCCGGCGCGCTATGACCTCTCGATCCCCGCCAACCAGCGCAAGCTCGACGCGGTCGAGGAGCTGACGCTGCTCGCGGAGGAGACGGGCATCTCGCTGATCCACCTCGCGCTCGCGTTCGTGATCCGCCATCCCGCGGTCACGGCGGCGATCATCGGGCCGCGCACGAGCGAGCAGCTCGAGTCCCAGCTCGGCGCGACCGAGGTCGAGCTGTCGGACGACGTGCTCGACCGGATCGACGAGATCGTCCCCCCGGGCACGAACTTCAGCGCGGCCGACGCCGGCTGGATCAACCCCGATCTGGAGCCGGCCGCCCGGCGGCAACGAGAACCCGCGCGCGCCGCGCGGGCTTTCTGAGACCGGCCGGAAACGCATAGACTGGCCTGCATGGGGGACCTGAATCACGCGGCGGGACTTGCCTATCGGTCAGCCGGGGACTCGCATCAGAACGAGCGCGTCGCGCTGCTCGTGCACGGCTACCCGGAGTCCTCGTACATGTGGCGCGAGGCGCTACCCGCCCTGGCCGGCGCCGGCTGGCGGGCGCTGGCGCCGGACCTGCCCGGCTACGGCGACTCCGAGCCTGAGGATGGACCGGGGGCCGGGACCTGGGAGCGTCACGTAGAGGCGCTCGAGCGCTTCGCGCGCGAGCTCGAGCTCGGACCGGTCGCGCTCGTGACGCACGACTGGGGCGTGATGATTGGGCTGCGCTGGGCCTGCGATCACCCCGGCGCGGCCAATGCGCTGGCGATCTCCGACGGCGCGTTTCACGCCGACCGGCGCTGGCACGACCTGGCAAACGTGATGCGGACCCCGGGCGACGGCGAGCAGCTGATCGCATCCTTCACGCGCGAGGGCTTTCAGGGGGCGATGGCCGCGCTCTCCGGCGGGATGAGCGAGGCGACGATCGACGAGTATTGGAAGTGCTTCGCCGACGATTCCCGCCGCCGCGGGCACCTCGAGCTGTATCGCTCGGGCGACTTCGACAAGTTGCTCCCCTACGAGGGCCGCCTCACCGCGCTCGGCCTGCCGGCGCTGATCCTGTGGGGCAGGGACGATCGGTTTGCCGGCGTGGAGATGGCCGAGCGCTTCCACGAGGAACTGCCGGACTCGGAGCTCGTGCTGTTCGAGGACGCCGGGCACTTCGTGTGGGACGATCAGCCCGAGCGCGCCACCGCGGCGCTCGTCAACTTCCTCGCGCGCCGCGCCTGAGCCCCGCCGGAGGCCCCGCGCGAGTCCCGTTCCGTTCAGGCGCGGCCGGGCAGCTCGGCGGAGATGTTGTTGCAGCGCTCGCAGACCTCCTGCGGGATTACACCGGCGCGCATCAGGAGCGCGAAGGCCCGGCAGCCCAGGCAGAGACCGAACACGGACTCGAGCGTCGCCGCGACCACGAGCAGCGCGAGCACGACGTAGGCGGCGCTCGTCAGACCGAGGCCGAGCGCGAGCACAGCCGCGGACACCGAGAAGACCAGGCCGATCGCCTGCGCGAAGCGCTTCGGCGGACCGGGCACCGGCCGCGCGGCCACGTGCAGCCGCGGCACGATCCCCCGCGTGACGAGCTGCCCGAGCGGGCTCAGCGTCGGACCGCTGAGCACGCGCGCGAGGAAGCCGTAGGCGATCACGGCCGTCAGCCACGGCTGCGCGAAGACGATCGTCGCGAGGCTCAGCAGCACCACCCCGCCCGCGACGAGGCGGGCCGAGACCTCGTTGACCGGATCGGGGAAGGAAAAGAGAGACTTATCGTATATCCTCATAATACTGATCGACTTTATATATTATAGGTAACCCAAACCCTGGAGCGTCGAGATGCCCGACATCAGCCTGCGACCCGAGACGGTAGCCCTGCACGGGGGCCAGTCCCCCGACCCCACCACGAAAGCCCGCGCGGTCCCGATCTACCAGACGAGCTCCTACGTGTTCGACGACACCGAGCACGCCGCCGATCTGTTCGCGCTGAAGGTCCCCGGGAACATCTACTCGCGGATCATGAACCCGACCTGGGACGTGCTCGAGCAGCGCCTCACCCAGCTCGAGGGCGGCATCGGCGCGGTCGTCACCGCCTCCGGCCAGGCCGCCGTCACCTACTCGGTGCTCAACATCGCCCGCGCGGGGGACAACATCGTGTCTGTCTCCCAGCTCTACGGCGGCACCTACAACCTGTTCGCGCACACCCTCCCGCAGTATGGGATCGAGGTGCGCTGGGTGGACGCCGACGATCCCGAGGCGCTCGCCGAGCTGGTGGATGAGAACACGCGGCTCGTGTTCGGCGAGACGATCGGCAACCCGCGCCTGAACGTGCTCGACGTCGCCGCCTGGGCGCAGGCGGCGCACGCGCACGGGCTGCCGCTGATCGTCGACAACACGGTCCCCACCCCGCTCGGCGCTCGCGTGCTCGACCTCGGCGCCGACGTGGCGGTGCACTCGCTGACGAAGTTCATCGGCGGCCACGGCACCTCGATCGGCGGCGTCGTGATCGACGCCGGCAGCTTCGACTGGCCCGGTCACGCCGAGCGCTTCCCCGGCCTGACCCAGCCCGACCCCAGCTACCACGGGGTCGTCTGGTCGGACGCGCTCGGCCCCGCCGCCTACATCGGCCGCGTGCGCACGGTGCTGTTGCGCAACACCGGCGCGGCGCTGAGCCCGTTCAACGCGTTCCTGTTCCTGCAGGGCATCGAGACGCTGCCGCTGCGGATCGAGCGCCACAACGCGAACGCGCTGGCGATCGCGCGCTGGCTCGACGAGCACCCGGCCGTCGACTGGGTCGCCTATCCGGGTCTCGCGGACGACCCCTACCACGCGGTTGCCGACCGGACGCTGCTCGGCGGCTACGGAGCGCTCGTGACGTTCGGGGTGCAGGGCGGCCTCGACGCCGGTCGCGCGTTCATCGAGGGACTCGAGCTGTTCAGCCACCTCGCGAACATCGGCGACGCGAAGTCGCTGGCGATCCACAACGCCTCAACCACCCACTCGCAGCTCTCCGAGGAGGAGCTCGCCGCCGCCGGTGTGGCGCCAGACGCTGTCCGTCTGTCCGTCGGGATCGAGCACATCGACGACCTGCTCGCCGACCTCGACCAGGCGCTCACCCGGGCGCGCCGGCCGGTCGCGGCCTGAGGCGAGCCCCCGCGATCCGGCCAGTGCCTCGATCCAGCACCCCCACGGCGCCGCGCCCGCCGGACACGGATACGGACGCGGACACGGCAGCCCCGCAGCGGGTCGTCCTCTACACGGAGGACGACCCGCTGACGCTCGCCAACGGACGGGCGCTCGCTCCGGTGCAGGTCGCCTACGAGACCTACGGCGAGCTCGACGCCGAGCGCGCGAACGCGGTCTTCCTCTGCCACGCGCTCACCGGCTCCGCGCATGCCGCCGCGCCTGACGGCTGGTGGCGCACGCTGGTCGGACCGGGGCTGGCCGTCGACACCGAGCGCTTCTTTGTGATCTGCCCGAACCTGCTCGGCGGCTGCTCGGGGACGACCGGACCGTCATCCACCGACCCGGCCACGGGCAACGCCTACGGGCTGGACTTCCCCCCGCTCGCCGTCACCGACCTCGTCGCCGTGCACCGGCGGCTGCTCGAGCACCTCGAGATCGACACCCTGCACGCGGCGATCGGGGGATCGCTCGGCGGCATGCAGGTGCTGCAGTGGCTGCTCGACGCGCCCGGGCAGATCGCGCGCGCGGCGATCGTCGCCGCCAGCTCGCGCCTGTCGGCTCAGAACCTCGCGTTCTCGGCCGCAACCCGGCACGCGATCCTCAGCGACCCCGCGTTCCACTCCGGCGCCTACGCGCACTACTCCACGCGCCCGTCCCGCGGGCTGTCGACCGCGCGGCGCGTCGGGCACATCACCTACCTCGCCGAGGACAGCATGGATGCGCGCTTCGCGCGCCCGGCCGAGCCCGATCCGGCGCCGCCCGCCGACGCGCGGGAGTGGCTGAGCTCGCGCTACCCGGTCGAGACCTACCTCGACCACCAGGCCGAGACGTTCCTCGCGCGCTTCGACGCGCTCAGCTACCTGTGGCTCTCGCGCGTGATGGACGGCTTCGATCCGTTCGCCGCGCCGCAGACACGTGTCGATCCGGCGACCCGCGCGCTCGTCCTCAGCTTCAGCTCCGACTGGCGCTTCGGCGTGGCCCATTCGCGGCGAATCGCCGAGGGGCTGCGCCGGCGCGGCGCCGAGCACGTGACCGAGATCGAGATCGAGTCCGCGCTCGGCCACGACTCGTTCCTGCTCGAGGCCCCCGGCTACCAGAACACGATCGCGCGGTTCCTCGACGACTGATCCGCCGTGGGTGCGGCGCGCCCAAGGGGGGCAGCCTCGGTAACCGTCTGGAGTCCGCTCCGCCGCGCTGAAGTCGTAGGGTACGGTCAGATCCAGATTCCCCGCCGCCGCGACCGAAAGGACCGGACGTATGAGCCCTGCCGTGCCAGCTCAGCCGCCAACCACGGATCGCGCCCCCGACCCCGGCTCCGGTGCGTCCGCGGCCGACGTGCTCGTGATCTTCGGGCTCACCGGCGACCTCGCGAAGGTGATGACCTTCCGCTCGCTCTACCGTCTGGAGAAGCGCGGCCTGCTCGACTGCCCGATCGTCGGGGTGGCGGTGGACGATTGGACGCTCGATCACCTGCGCGAACACGCGAAGCAGTGCATCGAAGGGACCGGCGAGAAGCTCGACGAGGACGTCTTTGCGCGCTTCGCCGCGCGCCTGTCCTACGTGAGCGGCGACTTCACCAACGCGGCGACCTACGAACGTGTGAAGGCGGCGGTGGGCGATGCGCAGAGCCCGGTCTTCTACCTGGAGATTCCCCCGTTCCTGTTCGGCCCGGTGATCAAGCAATTGACCGAGGCGGGACTCACGAAGACCGCACGCGTGGTCGTCGAGAAGCCATTCGGCCACGACCTTGCCTCCGCGCGCGCGCTCGCGGCGGAAATCCACGAGTCGATCGACGAGTCGCAGCTGTACCGGATCGACCACTTCCTCGGCAAGATGGGCACCGACGAGCTGCTCTACCTCAGGTTCGCGAACACGATGATCGAGCCGATCTGGAACCGCAACCACATCGCCTACGTGGAGATCACGATGGCCGAGAACTTCGGCGTCGAGGATCGCGGGCACTTCTACGACCCCGTCGGCGCGCTGCGCGACGTCGTCGTCAACCACTTGATGCAACTGGTCGCGCTCGCCGCGATGGAGGCCCCGGCCGGCGCCGATGCGGAAACGCTGAAGGACGCGAAGTTCTCGCTGTTCCGCTCGATGCCCCCCGCAAATCCAGTTCACTACGTGCGCGGTCAGTACGACGGCTACCTCGGAATCGACGGCGTCGCGGCGGAATCGACGACCGAGACCTACGCGGCGATGCGACTGGACATCGACAACTGGCGCTGGGCGGGCGTACCGTGGTTCATCCGTGCGGGGAAGAAGCTCCCCGTGACGCAGACCGAGATCCGCGCGGTGTTCCGCGAGCCGCCGCGGCTGGGCTTCATGGAGCACGGCTCCCATCGCCGCCCCGAGCCGAACCAGTTCGTCGTCAAGCTCGATCCCGCGACCGGCGTGCGCCAGATCATCGACGCCCACCGCGCCGACGCCGACGGGCCCGAGGCGGTGACGCTCGACGTCGAGTTCGCCGAGCAGGGCGGCGAGGCGCCGACGCCGTACGAGGTGCTGCTGCTCGACGCGATGCGCGGCGACGCCACCCGCTTCACGCGCCAGGACGCGGTCGAAGAGACGTGGCGGATCTTCCAGCCGCTGCTCGAGCAGCCGCCGCCGGTCCACCCCTACGCCCCGGGTTCGTGGGGTCCCGCGGAGGCGGACGGCCTAGTGCGGGGCTTCGGCAAGTGGCGCGGTCCGTGGGTGCAGTCGTGAGCCCCGCGAAAGCGCACGGAGAGACAGCAAGCCAGACAAAAGCCCGCCGGTCCGAGCCGGGCGCCGACGGCCGGGACGAAGCGATGCCGCAGAGCGCGGCGATGCCCTCGCCGTTCCCGCCGATCGCCGACTACGCGTTCCTGTCGGACTGTCACACGGGTGTGTTGATGGCGCCGGACGGAAGCATCAACTGGCTGTGCGTACCGCGCTTCGACGCGCCGAGCGTGTTCGGCACGCTGCTCGACCGCCAGGCGGGGGACTTCCGCTTCGGGCCGTTCGGCGTGAACGTGCCCTCGGCGCGGATCTACGAGCCGGGGACGAACATCCTGCTGACGACGTGGAGAACGCCGACCGGTTGGGCGATCGTGCGCGACGCGCTGATCATCGGCCCCCGTCGCGGCGTCGACAAGATCACGCCACACACGCGGCCGCCGACCGACGAAGACGCCGAACACCTGCTCGTGCGCGTCGCGATGTGCCTCGACGGCGAGATCGAGATGGAGCTGACCTGCGAGCCGGCCTTCGACTACGGGCGCGTCCCGGCGCAGTGGACGGTCAGCGACGACGGTCACACGGCCGACGCGAGCGGCGCCGATGTGACGATCCGGCTGCAGACGGACATGGCGGTCGGCACCGAGGGCGACCGCGTGAGGGCCAGGCACGTGCTCAAACAGGGTGAGCAGATCTTCTGCTCGCTCTCCTGGGCCGAGGAGCTGGCCTCTCCCCAGAGCCTCGACGAGGCCAACGAACGCCTGGCCACGACCGCCGCCTTCTGGCGCGACTGGCTGAGCCGCGCCCGCATTCCCGACCACCGCTGGCGCGATCCGATCCAGCGCTCGGCGCTCGCGATCAAGGGCCTCACCTACATGCCGACCGGCGCGACCGTCGCAGCGCTCACGACCTCGCTGCCGGAGACGCCCGGCGGCGAACGCAACTGGGACTACCGCTACACGTGGCTGCGGGACTCGACCTTCACGCTGCAGGCGCTGCATTTCCTGAACCTCGACTGGGAGGCTGAGGAGTTCATGCAGTTCGTCGCCGATCTGGAGCCCAACGACGACGGCGCGCTGCAGATCATGTACGGGATCGACGGGCGCCGCGACCTGTCCGAGTCCACGCGCGATGACCTCTCCGGCTACGCCGGCGCGAGCCCCGTGCGGGTCGGCAACGGCGCCTACGACCAGCGCCAGAACGACGTCTTCGGCGCGGCGCTCTCCTCGATCCTGCTGCACACGCGCCGCTCCAAGCGGCTGCCGCGGCGTCTGTGGCCGCTCGTGCAGGCGCAGGCCGAGTGCGCGAGCAAGATCTGGCGCGAGCCCGATCAGGGCATCTGGGAGGCGCGCGGCGCGCCCCAGCACTACGTCTCCTCGAAGCTGATGTGCTGGGTGGCGATGGACAGCGCGAGCAAGCTCGCGGAGATCCGCGGCGACGGAAAGCTGCAGGCCACGTGGCACGAGACCGCCGAAGAGATCAGGGCGGACATCCTCGCCCACGGGCTGACGAAGGACGGCGTCCTGCGCCAGCACTACGAGACGGACGCGCTCGACGCCTCGAACCTGCTGGCGGCGCTGTTCGGCTTCCTGCCCGGCGGCGACGAGCGCCTGCGCGCGAGCGTGCTCGCGATCGCGGACGATCTGACCGAGGACGGCTTCGTGCTGCGCTACCGCACGGGCGAAACCGACGACGGCCTGTCCGGCAAGGAGGGCAGCTTCCTGATCTGCTCCTTCTGGCTGGTCTCCGGCCTGGCCGTGGTCGGCGAGGAGCAGCGCGCGCGGGATCTGATGGAACGGCTCTTGAGCGTCGCCTCGCCGCTCGGCCTGTACGCGGAGGAGTTCGACACGAGCACGGGCCGGCACCTCGGGAACTTCCCCCAAGCCTTCTCGCATCTCGCGCTGATCGAGGCGGCGGGACGGATCATCCTCTCCGAGATGCTCGAGGAGATCTCGTAATTAGCGGTCCTCGGCGCAAGGTCGTGATCGTCGGCGGCGGCTTCGGCGGCCTGACGGCCGCGCGCGAGCTGCGCGGCGCCGACGTCGACGTGACCCTGGTGGACCCGACCAGCCACCACCTGTTCCAGCCGCTGCTCTACCAGCTGGCCTGCGGCGGCCTGTCCACGGGAGAGTGCGCCTCGCCGATTCGCGCCGCGGTCAAGCGCAGCTCGAACACGACCGTGCTGATGGCAAAGGCCACGGGCCTCGACGCCGAGCGTCGCCGGCTCACGCTCGATCGGGGCGAGACGCTCGACTACGACAGCCTGATCGTCGCCTGCGGCGCGGAGACCTCCTACTTCGGCAAAGACGAGTGGCGCGAGCACACGTGCGGCCTGAAGACGCTCACCGACGCGGTCGAGCTGCGCAACCGCCTCTACTCCGTCTTCGAGCAGGCCGAGCGCGCCGAGGACGCCGCCGCGCGGGAGAAGTGGCTGACGTTCGTCGTGATCGGCGGCGGCGCCACGGGGGTCGAGCTCGCGGGCGAGCTGGCGATCATCGCGCACGACACGATGAAGGGCTACTTCACGCGCAGCGATCCGGCGACGGCGCGAGTGATCCTGCTCGACGCCGGCGAGCGCCTGACCGCGGCCTTCGACGAGAAGCTCTCGGCAAAGGTCGCGAAGTACCTGGCCGAGCTCGGTGTGACGGTGCGTCAGGGCGCGCGGGTGACCGAGATCGACGCGCAGGGAGTGACGTTTCAGATCAACGGCGCCGAGGATCGGATCGACGCGCGGACGGTCGTCTGGGCGGCGGGCGTGCAGGCAGTCGGCTTCGCCAAGACGCTCGCCGAGGCGACGGGAGCTCAGACCGACCGCGCGGGGCGCGTGCAGATCGGAGCCGACCTGACGGTGCCGGGCCATCCCGAGATCTCGGCGATCGGCGACGCGACGCAGGTGGCGGGGCCCGGCGACAGACCGCTGCCGGGGCTGGCGACGGTGTCGATCCAGCAGGCGCGGCACGTGGCGAAGGCAATCCGGGGCGGCGCCGCGGGCGCGAGCGCACCCTTCAAATACCTGGACAAGGGCGCGCTGGCCGTGGTCGGTCGCGGCAAAGCGGTGTGCGAAATCCGCGGCCTCGAGCTCTCCGGGCGGCCGGCGTTCTTCACCTATCTGACGGTGCACATGTACTACCTCTCGGGCGGCGGACCCGGACACCGCGTGAAGGTCCTGATCGACTGGATCAGCGCGCGGTTCGGCGATCCCCAGAATCAAGTGATCGACGGCGGGCTCGCGGACTCCTGACTCGGTCATGATTGAGTCGTGAAGGCGCTCGATCAGAGGCTGCTCGAGTACGCGCGCGCGACCCGCACGTTCCTGCTCCTGTCGGTATGCCTAGGTGTTCTCAGCGCCCTGCTGATCGTCGCGCAGGCGTGGCTGCTGGCGGACGTCGTTTCCCGCGCGTTCCTCGACGGCAAGGGCCTCGCGCAACTGCGGACGCCGCTGATCCTGTTGCTGCTGGTCGTCCTCGCGCGCGCGACGGTGGCGTGGGCGGCCGAGCTCGCGGCGAGTCGCTCCTCCGCGCGCGCGAAGTCGCAGCTGCGCGCGGCACTGTTGCAGCGCGTCGCGGCGATCGGCCTCGAGCACTCGCGCGAGCAGCGCACGGGCGAGCTCGCGGTGCTCGCCACGCGCGGGATCGACGCGCTCGACGGCTACTTCTCGCTGTATCTGCCGCAGCTCCTCCTCGCCGTGATCGTGCCGGTCGTCGTGGTCGTGGTCGTCCTCTGGAACGACTGGCTCTCGGCGGCGATCATCGCGTTCACGATCCCACTGATCCCGCTGTTCATGGCGCTGGTGGGCGCCGCGACGAAGGAACGCATGGACGGCCAGTTCCGCACGCTGGAGCGACTCGCCGGCCACTTCCTCGACGTCGTCGCCGGCCTCCCCACGCTGAAGATCTTCGGCCGGGCCAAGGCCCAGGCGGCGGCGATCGGAGAGATCACCGAACGCTACCGCCGCGCGACGATCTCGACGCTGCGGATCACGTTCCTCTCGTCGCTGATCCTCGAGCTGGTGGCGACGATCTCGGTCGCGCTCGTGGCGGTCGAGATCGGCCTGCGGCTGATGAACGGCCACCTCGACCTGCGCACCGCGCTGTTCGCGCTGATCCTCGCGCCCGAGGCCTACCTGCCACTGCGCCGGCTCGGCGCCAACTACCACGCGAGCGCCGAGGGCATCGCCGCCGCGGAGCAGGTGTTCACCGTGCTGGAGGCGCCCGCGCCGCCACGGGGGACGCGCACCGACTTCCCCGATCCCGCGCTCGCGGGCCTTGCCGTCGAGGGGCTGCGCGTCAGCTATCCCGGCCGCTCCGAGCCGGCGCTCGACGGGCTCTCGCTGACGGTCAACGAGGGCGAGGTGCTGGCGCTCGTCGGCTCCAGCGGCTGCGGCAAGTCGACGCTGCTGAGCGTGCTGCTCGGGCTCGTCACACCCGAGCTTGGGTCTGTCCGCGTCGGCGGCGTCGACCTGGCCGAGCTCGATCTCGACGCCTGGCGGGCACGGCTGGCGTGGGTGCCCCAGCGACCGCATCTATTCAAAGCCTCGATCGCCCAGAACGTGCGCCTCGGCCGCTCCGATGCGTCTACCGATGAAGTCTGGGCGGCGATCTCAGCGGCCGGACTGACGGATGCGGTGCGCAAGCTGCCGGACGGCCTGGACACGGTGCTCGGCGAGCGCGGCGCCGGGTTGTCCGCCGGCGAGCGCCAGCGGGTCGCGCTGGCCCGCGCGTTCCTGCGCGACGCGCCACTGCTGCTGCTCGACGAGCCGACGGCCAACCTCGACGGGGAGACCGAGCGGGAGATCGTGCGGACGATCGGGCGCCTCGCGGCGGGACGCACGGTGGTGCTCGTCGCCCACCGGCCCGCCCTGATCGGGATCGCCGATCGCGTGGTTGCGATCGGCCCCGCTATCGAGGTGGCCGCGTGACGGCTCCTTCCGACGCCGACGTGCTCGCGCGAGACCACGGGCCAAAGGCTCCGCTGCGACGAACGCTCGTGCTCGCTCGCCCCGCCGCCGGGCGGCTGGCGCTCGCGACGCTGCTCGGTGCCGGCGCGGTGGCCGCCGCGATCGGCCTGATCGCGACCTCGGCCTGGCTGATCTCACGCTCGGCGCAGCGCCCGCAGGAGTCGGCCGTCGCGATCGCGATCGTCGGCGTGCAGTTCTTCGCGCTCTCCCGCGGGCTGTGCCGCTACGCCGAGCGCGTCGTCGGTCACGACGCCGCGCTGCGCGTCCTCTCGGACCTGCGGGTCGGCGTCTACGAACGACTCGAGCGCCTGGCGCCACTCGGGCTGCCGGCGTTTGGCAGCGGCGAGTTGCTCGCACGGCTGATCGGAGACATCGACTCCCTACAGGACCTGCTGCTGCGAGTCGTGCCTCCGTTTGTGATCGCGTTGATCGTCGGGACGGCGACCGTCGTGCTCGAGTGGTGGATGCTGCCGGCCGCGGGCCTGATCCTGCTGGTGGCGCTGCTGATCGCCGCGACGCTCGTGCCCTGGCTGACCGGGACGCTCGCGGCGCGCACGGAGGCGCGAGGAGCGGCGGCGCGGGGCGAGTTGACGTCGTCGGTGATCGACCTGATCGAGGGCGCTCCCGAGCTGGCCGTCAACGGCGCCACCACAGAGCAGTTGGGGCGCGCGATGGCGGCGGACGCGGAGGTGACGCAGCTCGCCGGCACGGCCGCCCGCACCGCGGGCATCGGCCAGGGCCTGACGAGCCTGTGCATCGGGCTGGCGATGTGGGGCGCGCTCGCAGTCGGCGTCGCGGCGGTGCACGCGGGGCGCTTGGAAGGAGTGCTGCTCGCCGGGATCGTGCTGATCCCGCTGGTGGCCTTCGAGCTGGTCACTCCCCTACCGAGCGCCACGCAGACGCTTCAGCGCGTACGCCGCTCGGCCGCGCGAGTGTTCGAGGTGATGGATACGCCGCCGCCCGTCCCGGAGCCCGCGCACCCGGTCGCGCTCGTCGACGGCTCACGTGCCCTGCGAGTGAGGGATCTGCGCTACTCCTACCCGGGTCAAACACGCCGAGCGCTCGACGGCGTGGACCTCGACCTGAGCCCGGGCCGGCGCATGGCGGTCGTCGGTCCGAGCGGCGCCGGCAAGTCGACGCTCGCGGGAGTGCTGCTGCGCTTCCTCCCCTACGCGGGCGGCTCGGTCACGCTCGACGGCGTCGAGCTCGCCGAGCTCGACGGAGACGAGATCCGGCGCGCGATCGGCCTCGTCGCGCAGGACGCCCACGTGTTCGACAACACGCTCGAAGAGAACCTGCGCCTGGCCAGGCGCGGGGCGACGGCGGAGGAGCTCGACGATGCCCTCGCCGCTGCACGACTGCTCGACTGGACGCGCGGGCTGCCGGCGGGCCTGCAGACCGAGGTCGGGGAGCGTGGCGCGCGCATGTCCGGCGGCCAGCGCCAGCGTCTGGCGATCGCCCGCGCGCTGCTCGCCGACTTCCCCGTGCTCGTGCTCGACGAGCCCGGCGAGCACCTCGACACGCAGACCGCCGACGCGATCGTCGCCGATCTGCTGACGGTCACCGAGGGACGGACGACGCTACTGATCACGCACCGGCTGACCGGCCTGCAGGACGTCGACGAGGTGCTCGTACTCGACCACGGTCGCGCGCTGGAGCGCGGCACGCACGGCGAGTTGCTCGCGCTCGACGGGCGCTACGCGGAGCTGTGGCGGCGCGAGCACGGGGCTGCCATCTGCGAGATCACCTCCGCGTCGCCTGAGCTGCGGGGGAGCAATGCAAGCCCACCGACATCTTCTACTTGATTGCAGCGAGGAACGCTTCAACGACCTCGATCGCAGTACCCGTCGAGAAGTACGGCGAGTGCGTGCGTTCAATCGTCTCGATCGAGTCCGCACCGACGAGGACGACCTCATATTTTCCGCCGGCGTGGGCATCCTCAAGCGTCGAGTAGGCAGTGTTTGCCGCCTCGACATCAGCGCCGTATTCGTGGACCTCTACGTGGCGCATCGCCAAGTCGTATACAAGAATGAAGTACTGGGTGGGGCCGATCATCCGATTGTCGCTCCGCCTGCTCGTTCGAGGATTGGCCTAAGTGAGGAGTTTAGAGCCTCGATCAACCGTGCCCGGTCGATCTGGTGAAGTTCATATCGTCGCATATCGTCGGCTGCCGAAGCGACGGCAGTAACCGCCCACGCTTCGGCACGTCCCTGCTTCAAGCCGAGGCCGAGAGACTTATCGAGGCTCTCAACAAGCTCGGCCCAGTTGTGCTGAGCCGCCGTGCGGAACTGCATCTCGATCTGCAGTCCGTGCTTTCGGACAATCACGTGCTTCGCACGATAGCCATCGGATCGGGCGCGCTCATTTACGTAGTCGTCGATGTCGACGATGTCCCATGCGTCGCCCCGTTTGACGCGGTTTTCGATTGATGCGATGGTCGCGTCCACGGTCCGCTGCTCCAAGAACGTCGCTCGGCAGCCGCCGATGTCTTGCATTCGCGCGAGGTTGGTTTTGGGCATCCGCACGAGCTTGTCGGCGATCGTAGGAAGTTGCTTCAGACGCTGGCCGATGTCAAGCCACGAGCCGTCCGCCGACTTCTTAGCGTGGTGACGGAGGCCTACCGTTACGTTTGTCAGCGGATAGGCGTGTGCGGCCCGATAAGCCCGGACGAGTCTGAGCGCTTCGCGGTACTCCGGAGTGGGACGAGACCGCTGCTCGGCAGTTTTCCTGAGAATGTCTCCGGCTCTGTTGATTTGTGTCTTGGAGGCGGGGAGACGAATGTCCGAGATGACCACTAACCGGAGCCTACAGATGGCTAGGAGCGCCGTTACCGCCTGACTAGGCGGGCCGCGTGGGACCGACAGCGGCCGGCCGAGGCGCGACCGGTGGCGCCTCGGGCGTCTCGGGTGCCCCTTTGACGCGTGCGCGGAACACGTGGAACGACCAGCCCTGGTAGACGAGCACGAGCGGGAAGAAGATCACGGTGACGACCGTCATCACGACGAGCGCGTAGTGGCCGGAGGCCGAGTTGGAGACAGTCAGGTTGTAGGCGGCGTTCGTGCTGGAGACCATCACGCGCGGATAGAGGTCGATGAAGATCGAGCTGACGCAGGCCGCGATCGCGACCGCCGACGCGGAGAAGGCCCAGCCGTCGTGGTCGGTCGGGGCCAGCAGCGCGGCGAAGACGACGGCGATCACCGCGAGGACCTCGACGGGGTCGGGAATCGTGGGTCCGCCGGCGACGGAGCGCGTCCAGATCACGAAGCCGACGACCAGCGCGATCGCCGCCCAGCCCAGAGGCCGCCCGGCGGCGCGGGCGCGCTCGCGCAGTTCGCCGGTCGTCCGCAGCTTGATGAAGGTTGCGCCGTGCAGCAGCGAGAGCCCTAGCAGCGTCACGCCGGTCCACAGTCCATAGGGGGTGAGCAGGTCGAAGAAGTTGCCGGTGAAGTTGTGGCTCGAGTCGATCGGCAGGCCGTTCAGCAGATCGCCGAGGCCGATCCCGAGCAGCAGCGGGATCGAGAGGCTGCCGAGCGTCGTGCACCGCGTCCACGCCTTCAGCCAGCGCTCGTCCTCGTGTTTGCGCGCGAACTCGAGCGAGACGCCACGCGCCATCAGCGCCGCGAGTACCAGTAACAGAGCCAGATAGAGCGCCGAGAACATCGTCGCGTACCAGCCGGGGAAGGCGGCGAACGTGCCCGCGCCGGCGACGACCAGCCACACCTCGTTGCCGTCCCACCAGGGTCCGATCGTGCTCAGCACCGTCGCGCGCTCGGTGTCGGTGCGGCCGATGATCGTGTGCAGCACGCCGACCCCGAAGTCGAAGCCCTCGAGCACGAAGAAGCCGACCCAGAGGACCGCGATGATCACCGACCAGAGCGTGTCGAGGTGCAGCACGGCTGGGTTTCCTAGCGCCCCGCCTCGGGCAACGTCATCGAAGCTTGGGATCGCCGCGACACCACGGTCAGTAGGAGAGCGCCGGGGTCGTGATCGCGGCGCCCGAGGAAGCGCCCGGCTCGCCGCCATCCTCGTCGGGGAGGCCCTTGCGCGAGTAGCGCAGCATCAGCACGAGGTCGGCGGCGCCGAGCGCGATGTAGATCAACACGAACGCGACGAGGCTGATCCAGATGTCGGTCGAGCTGACCGACGGCGAGGAGGCGTGGATCGTCTTCATCAGCCCCTGCACGATCCACGGCTGGCGCCCATTCTCGGTCAGCATCCAGCCCGCGGTGTTCATCACGAACGGCGTCAGCACCGCCCACATCGACAGGCGCAGGAACCACTTCGACTCGGCGAGTCGGCCGCGGTGGATCAGCCAGCCGCCCCACGCCGCGAGCAGCAGCACGAGCGTCGCGATGTAGGCCATGATCCGCATCGACCAGTACTGGATGAAGACGTCGGGGATGTAGTTGCCGGGTCCGTATTTCTTTTCGTCTTCTTTCTGCAGCTGGTTCAGACCAACGACGGCCCCGTTGAAGGTGCCGGTCGCGAGCACCGAGAGCAGGTGCGGGATCGGGATGATCTGCGACGGGGTCTTGTCGTTTTTGCCGCCGCCGATCTGGAACGCCGAGAACGAGCAGGGCTGGCAGTTGTTCCCACTGCGCCTCGGCCGCGGCGATCTTGACCGGCTGGTACTTGGTCTCGACTTCGCCGAGCTTGTTGCCGACGAACAGCTGCAGGACGATCACCGGCAGCAGCACGATCACCGAGATCCGCGCGGCGAAGGCGAAGGACTCGACCTCGTGTCCCTTGCGGATCTGCCAGGCCGCGATCGCGAGCATCACGAGCGCGCCCGTCACGAGCGAGGCGAGGATCACGTGGACGTAGCCCCAGAGGAACGTCGGGTTCGTGAACAGCGCCGCGATGTTGTTCAGTTCGGGCTGGCCGTGGCTGTTCATGACGTAGCCGACGGGATGCTGCATCCACGAGTTGGCGGCGAGGATGAACAGCGCCGAGAGCATCGCACCGGCCGCCACCAGCCAGATGCACGCGAGGTGGACGCGCTTGGGGAGACGATCCCAACCGAAAATCCACAGCCCGAGGAACGTCGACTCGAGGAAGAACGCGGCCAGACCCTCCATCGCCAGCGGGGCGCCGAACACATCGCCGACGAAGCGTGAGTAGGCCGACCAGTTCATCCCGAACTCGAACTCCTGCACGAGGCCGGTCACGACTCCGACGGCGACGTTGATCAGGAGCAATGTCCCGAAGAAGCGCGTCAGGCGCTTGTACTCCGGCTTGTCGTTGCGATACCAGGCGGTCTGCAGGAGCGCGACGAGGAACGCCAGCCCGATCGTCACGGGCACGAACAGGAAGTGGTAGATGCTCGTCGTCGCGAACTGCCAGCGCGCAAGATCGTTGGTCATCCAAGGACGAGTCTACGCCCGCACGTCCGCGCCGCGCAGCTGATGCTCGTAGGGCCCGCTGCCGGTCAGGCACGTCGCGCCGCAGCGCGCCGCCAGCGCCAGCGCGGCCGGCACGTCGAGACCGGCGCCGAGCCCGTACGTGAGCCCCGCCGCGAACGAGTCGCCGCAGCCGTAGGCGTCGACCGGAGCGCCCGGCAGCCGCGCCGCGGACCACGTCCCCGACCCGCCGGCGCGCTCGCTGTAGGCGCCGCCGCGCGCGCCATCCGTCGAGACGACCAAGCGGGCCTGCGCCCCCACGCGCTCGGCCTCGTGGCGCTCGATCGCATCCGCTCCGCTGAGCACCAGCGCGTCCAGCTCGACGCCGTGCCCGAGCACCTCGCCCGCGCGCGGGCTCGCCACCAGCACCCGCGCCGCCCGTGCAGCGCGCAGCGCGGCGAGGTCGCCGGCCGTGAAGTAGACGGCGTCCATCTCCCCCAGCGCCTCCCACGGCAGATCTCCGTCGCCTCCGGTCGGCTCCAGACGCGGCCCGTAGGTGATGATCGTGCGCTCGCCGGCCCCGTCCACGAGCGTCGCCGCCCTGCGGGTGGCGGTGGTTGTCCGGGTTGAAAACGCCTCCACGCCGAGCTCTTGCAGACGGGCGATCGAGCGGCGCGCGAGCTCGTCGTCGCCGAGCGCCGTGAGCAGCGTCGCCGCGCCGGCCAGGCGCGCCAGCTGCACGGCCGCCACCGCCCCGCCGCCCGCCGGCTCCTCGAAGGGCTCGCGCGCGTGGACGACCTCGCCGGCGCGCGGGACATGGGGCACGCGCGCGAACTGCACCCACTCGACATGGCCCACCACCGCGACCCTCGGCCGGCTCGCCCGCATGCGGGCAGTCTCACACAATTCACCCACGGTCCCATCGATCTGACAGAGTGGCGCCCGTGGCGCGCCCCGCTCCGAACGACGAGCCTCGCCAGGGTTCCTGAGATGCCCGCCCAAGCACTCGAGCTGGCGCTCGCCGCCTCGATCTACCCGCCCGCTCTGCTCGCGGTGATCGCGCTCGGGCGCGGCGAGCAGCTGAAGTCGCGCGTGTTCGTGTTCGTGCTCGGGGCCCTGCTCGTGACCTACGCGCTCGGCGTGCTGATGCTCGTCGTGCTCGACGAACTCGGCGCGACCGGCCCCCACCACTGGGCGCCGAGCGCCGCGCTCGACCTCGTGCTCGGCGTCGCGTTGCTCGGCCTGGCCATCCACCTGCGCCGCAAACCGCTTGGCCCGAAGGACCCGGCGAAGCAGGGCGAACCTTCGAAAATCGCGCGCTACCTCGAGAGCCGCCGGCTCGCGTTCGTGCTCGGCGTGACGCTCTACGTACTCCCCTCGCCGATCTACATCGCCGCGGTCAAGACGCTCGCCGACGCGCATCTCGCGAAAGGCGCCGAACTGCTGGCGCTGCTCGTGACCGTCGCGGTGATGCTGTGGCTGATCGAGCTGCCGATGCTGATGCTGCTCGCCTACCCCGAGCGCGCGACCGGCCTGCTCGAGCGCACCAACCAGTGGTTCACCGAGCACCGCCGCCAGCTCGGCGTGGCGATCTCAGCCGGGGTCGGCCTCTACCTGATCGTCAAGGGCCTCGCCGACCTGCTCGGCTGAGGCCGCGCGCGTCAACTCGCCGGCGTCGCCGGCCGCGTGGTGGTGGCGCGTCTCCCGCTTCGCCTGTCGCTTGGCTTTGCGCGCGGCGGACTGCTCGGCGCTCTTCTCCTTCGCCTGCCCATACGACTGCGTGACGAGCGTCCTCCCGTCCGACCAGCCGAAGGCGCGGATCAGCAGCACGATCGCGAAGACGATTCCCCATGCGGTCGTCACCAGCTGCTGGGCGACCGAGTAGGCGTTCGCGTTGGCGGCGCTGGTGATGCCTTTCAGCGAGAGCACGTTGAACCCCTGCACGACGCCCGCCCCGCCCGGGGTCACCGCGGTCGCGTTCGCGATCGAGTTGCCGGCGACGACGCGCATGATCGTGTGGAAGCTCACAGGAATGTTGTACGCGCCGAGGAACACCGCGATGATCCCGAGCATCGCCGCGTAGCTGATCACCTCCGGCAGCAGCACGCGGCCGAGGTAGACCCTCGGTTTCGTGAGGATCTGGCCCCCGACCTTCGCCTCTCCCCACCACTCCCTGATCCGCTCGCGCAGGATCCGCGCGACCAGGTAGATCAGCGCCGCGACGCCCGCGACGAGGATCGCGGTGGCCACCGGGTGGGCCGAGACGAACCCGAGCTGCAGGTCGAAGGCGCCGCCGATCGTGAGAAACAGGTACAGGTAGACGAACGTCCCGATCAGCGTGTAGAAGATCTTCTGCACCGCCAGCCCACCGAGGATCCCGGCGAAGTTCGCGGCGGCGATGATCGTCGTGAACATCAGCAGCATCGCCAGCGTGCCGAGGTTCGCGGGCAGCACCGAGTTGAGCGCGACCGCCGCCGCGTAGCAGGCGAGGATCTGAATCCAGCGCACTCCCGCGTCCGGGTATCCGTAGCGCAGGATCGAGTACCAGGCGTATGCGGTAGTGGTCGTCTGCAGCGTGATCAGCACGATCCCCGCGAGCAGGTACCCGATCGAGATCGCGGTGACAGCGTGCCAGAGGTGTTTGAACCAGCCGCCGATGTCCCAGCCGAACAGCGTCGCGGCGGCGCCGATCACGACGATCACGAGCGCGATGATCAGAAGTCTGTGCAGGTGCAGCCGCTCGTGCACGCCGCGCGCGGGGCTTGGCTCGGGTGCCGGTGCGCTCACCGCGCCTGGAATCGCCTGCTGACTCGCCACTGGAGATGATCTTACGGGTCGCCTGTCGCATTCAGGCGCGAGTCCCGGCGACGATGGCTTGACGGCTACGGGCTGGGGCTCGCCGGGGCGGGGGTCTGCGTTGTGCTGGTCGTCGCGGGTTTGCCGGCCGCACCGGTAGTGGCTGTGGGGGTTGTCGGCGTCGTTGTCGTCGTCACCGTGGGCGTGGTGACTGTTTGAACCGGCGCGGTGACCGTCTTTGTCGGTTCCGTGACGACCGTCTTCTGAGTGATCGTCGTCGGGTTGGCGGTCGTCGTGTGCGCGATGCTGATCGATTGGCTGGTGACCGACGGCGTGTTTTTCGAGCCTTTGTTCGAGGCCAGCAGGATCACGACGACGATCAGCAGGATCACGAGCGCCGCGCCGAGCGCGATCACCCAGTTGTTGCCACCGCCATTGCCATCCCCGGCCGCAGGCGGCTGATATTCGCCCGGCGGTCGAGCTCCGCCCGGAGGTTGAGATCCGAGCACCCGCGTGGGATCTTCGGGACCCGCCGCGGGCGGCGGCGGATAGCCGGGACTCGAGCCAGAGGGAGGAGGAAGCGGCGGTCCGCCACCGGGCTCCTCATAACCGTCGTTCATAGATACTCCAGGCTATCGCTTCCGCCGGAGATGCCAACAGTTACGTCGAGATTCCCGAGGGCTGGGAACGCGTCTCGGCAGACGGCCCGGGTCCGTTTGTGACAAGCGAAGTTCTGCGTCGACCGGATGGCACCGAGGTGCGCTGGCGCTCCCGCGCGCATCGCAAGGCGCACTCAGGTGGACGCCCCGTATCGCCTGCATCGCCCGTATCCCCCGCGTCACTCGGGGCCGCACCGGCGAGCCGCCGTGATCGCGAACCGACCTGGTGGCGCCCGCGCCGGCGGAGCTGGTGGATGAGCGTGCTGTTCGCGTTCGGCTCGCTGTGCTTCACGGTCGCGGCGCTCGCGGCGCAGTGGGCAAGCGTCTCGCGCCCGGGCGTCGGCGTAACGTTCTTCGCCGGCTCGATCTTCTTCACCTGCGCCTCCTACCTGCAGTACTCGGAGACGGTCAACGTCGAGCACAACATCTCCTCCCAAGCGCGGCGCTCGCGCCGGCGGCCGGCCTCCTGGGAACCACGGCGAATCGACTGGCTCGCCGCGTCGATCCAGTTGATCGGGACGGTCTTCTTCAACCTGAGCACGTTCGCCGCGATGAAACACGGCCTCGACACGCGCCAGACCAACACGCGCGTATGGGGTCCAGACGCGCTCGGGTCGATCTGCTTTCTGCTCTCGAGCGAGCTCGCCTATGCCGAGGTCTGCCACCGCTGGATCTGCCTGAAGCTGCGCTCGCTGTCGTGGCGGATCGTCTCGCTCAACCTGCTCGGCTCGCTCGCGTTCGGGGCGGCCGCGATCGCCTCGCTGCTCGAGCCCGCGAGCGGCGAGCCGCTCAGCGCGCGCCTCGCGAATGGGGGCACGGCCGTCGGCGGGCTGTGCTTCCTGGTGGCGGCGCTGGCGCTGATGCCCGAGGCCGCCGGCGAGGAGTACGCCGCAACCGAAGCGCACGCTGCCGCGAATGCGGCATCCCCACAGCCGATCTGACGGCCAGGAGCGACGTGTAGGCGGCGGTACTGACCCCCGCCGCGCGTTCGCGGGCCGGGTGTAGGATGGCGATGCGTTTCAGCCCGTTGCGCGCAACCCTGAGGAGGATGACTGTGCCTGAGCACGAGAGCGCCGACCACGGGGCCGGCCCCAACCCGCCCGAGCTCACGAGCGAGCAGATCGAGCGAGAGGGGAGCTCGTTCGGAAATCGTTTCCTGCTCGAGCCCGCTCCGGACAACGCGCTGCCGAAGACCGGCATGCCCGCCCAGGACGCGATGCGCCTCGTCGGCGAGGAGACCCTGCTGGACGGCCTGCCGATGCGCAACCTCGCGACCTTCGTGACGACCTGGATGGAGCCCGAGGCCACGCGGCTGATCACCGACGCCCTGCACACCAACTTCATCGATCACGCCGAGTATCCGCAGACGGCCGAGATCGAGCAGCGCTGCATCCGCATGCTCGCCGACCTGTTCAACGCCCCCGGCGAGACGACCGGCGCGCGCACGCAGGGGTCCTCCGAGGCGATCATGCTCGGCGCTCTCTCTTTGAAGTGGAAGTGGCGCGCCCGCCGCGAAACCGCCGGCAAGGGGACCGACCGGCCGAACCTCGTGTTCGGCGGCGACGTGCACGTGGTCTGGGAGAAGTTCTGCCGCTACTTCGACGTCGAACCGCGGATCGTCCCGCTGGCGCCCGACAAGTACACGATCGGCCCCGAGGACGTGGAGCCGCATGTCGACGAGAACACGATCGGCGTGGCGGCCGTGCTGGGAACGACCTTCACCGGGCATGCCGACGACATCAGCGGGATCAACGACTACCTCGTGAAGCTGAAGAACGAGCAGGGACTCGACGTGCCGCTGCACGTCGACGCCGCCAGCGGCGGGTTCGTGTGGCCGTTCCTCTACCCCCACTCCGAGTGGGATTTCCGCCTCGAGCAGGTCCGCTCGATCAACGTCTCCGGACACAAGTTCGGCCTCGTCTACCCCGGGATCGGCTGGCTCGTGTTCAGGGAAAAGGCCGATCTCCCCGAGGATCTCGTGTTCTACGAGAACTACCTCGGCAAGCGCGATGCGACGTTCACGCTGAACTTCTCGACCGGCTCGGCGATGGTGCTCGCGCAGTACTACAACTTCGTGCGCTACGGCCACGACGGCTACCGCTATGTCATGGAGACGATGCAGTACAACGCGCGAGCGCTCGTGAAAGAGGTCGCCGGCTGCGGCGAATTCGAACTGATCGGGCGCGAGGACGAGGAGCAGCTCCCGCTGGTCGCGTTCAAACTCACCGACGGGCACGACTTCGACGAGTTCGACGTCGCCTCGCAGCTCGCGGCCGAGCGCGGCTGGATGGTTCCCGCCTACACGCTTCCGCCGAACGCCGAGCACGTGAAGATCATGCGCGCGCTCGTCAAGCAGACGCTCGGACACTCGCTCGTGCAGACGCTCGGCAACGACATCGTCGAAGCGTGCGCCACGCTGAAGAAGAAGGGCAGCCTGCACCCGGCCGACCGCAAGCGCGTGAAGACGAACACCGGCTTCTGAGCGCCCTCGCCGGTTGTTAATTTTTATCCCTAAACATCCGAGATCCGGGTGTACGATGGCCCAACGGTGTCATGAGACATCGGTGAACAAGGGGGAAGTACATGCGAGGTGTGGGCAGTGCTCTGTTTGTGGGGATCCTGCTGATGATTGCGGGCATTCTCAACATCGTCTACGGCATCGCGGCCGTCGGCAACGCGCATTTCTGGGTCAACGACACGCAGTTCGTGTTCTCGACCCTGCATACCTGGGGATGGATAACGATCATCCTCGGCATCATCCAGCTGACCGCCTCCCTGTCGCTGTTCGGCGGCAACGCCTACGGGCGCGTCGTGGGGATCGTCGCGGCCAGCCTCGGCGCGATCGGCGCGCTGCTGGACATCGGCGGCGCGCACCCGTGGTGGGCGCTCGGCGTGTTTGCGATCTGCGTGATCTGCATCCACGGGCTCGTCGTGCTCGGCGAACCGACGGATCGGGCGGCCGTCTGAGCGTCTGACGGTCTCGCGGGAGCCCGGTTGCGCCCGGGGCTCCCGCGAGATCGACGCTCGGGCCTGGACAAACGCCCGAGCGAAGATCCAACGCACGGGGCGAGGACCAACGCTCGGGTGAGGACCGGCGCTCAGCCGATGCCGAGCGCCTGCGCCTTGGCGGCGGCGAACTCCTCGTCGGTCAGCGCGCCGCTCGCGTGCAGTTGCGCCAGCTGGCTGATCTTCTCCACGGTCGGGTCGACCGGGGCCGCTGCGGGCGCGGGCGCCGGCGCCATCGGTGCGGGTGGCGGTGGCGGCGCTTGTTGTTCTGCCTGCATGGCCTGATTCTGCCCAGCCATCGCGCCGCGCTTGGAGCCCTGGTAGGCGACGGTTCCAACGGCGGCGGCGCGTAGCAAGGGACGACGTCTCATCATCGGCATCGCTGGATCACGCCTCCTCGGGTAGCGTCAGCCCGAGCGCGAGCATGATCTCGGGCGCGGCGGCAACGACCTTCGGGCCACCGACCTGGAAGGCGACGGCGCGCAGCACGCCGAGGATCTCCTCGGGGGTGACCCCCTCCTCGAGCGCGTTGGCGACCTGCCAGGCGTAGGAGGTCGGCGGCGCGTCGAGCGCGATCAGCGCCGCAATTTTCACGAGCGCGTACGTGCGGGCGTCGAGGCCCGTGCCCTCGCGGCCGAGCTCGCGCAGCCCGATCGCCGTATCGAGGATGTTCGCGTCGCCGACCGAGATCCCCAGCAGCGTCGCCTGAGTGTCCTGCGCAACATCAGCCATTTTGCGTTCCTTTCGTATGGCGTTACATCGCCAAGGGCGAAGCCTACTCCGCTTTGGCTGCCGGCCTGCTGCGGCCGAGGTTCGCGACGATCAGCGAGACGATCGTGACGAGGTAGATCTGCCCGAGCAGCGCCTCGGACACCGACAGCGTGTGGCCGAGGTTCGAGCGCGCGGTGAAATCGCCATAGCCGAGGGTCGTGAGGTTCGTGAAGCTGAAGTACATACACCGCGCGACGGTCGCCTCCTGACCGCCGGCGAAGAACGGCGCGCCGCCGAGACGGTCGATCGTGCCGTAGACGGCGGCGAAGAACATGCCGAGCAGGATGTACACGCACAGCACCCCGAAAACCGCTTCCAGCGTGACCGCCTGGCGCGCGCGGAGGCTGCGGATCACGCCGACGATGATCGCGGGCGGAGCGAGCCCCACGAGCAGCGCGTTCGCGATCCGCGTGGCTCCCCCGCCGACCTCGCCGTTGGCCGCTTCGACGATGCTGGTGAGGATCAGCACCGCGACGATCGCGACGGCCGGCCACATGATTCGCGGCTTCGAGTCGGCCACCCACAGTGCCAGCAGCAGCGTCGCCCCCAGCAGCACGGCGACGAGGATCTGCTCGACTTTGCCGGGTTCGGCGATCCCCTGGATCGCGAACGCGACGATGATCGCGCCGAGGAGCAACCCGTAGCGCTCCCGGTGGGTGGCCATCGGTTAGGAGCAGTTGATCGGGGCGAGTACTTTTTCGAAGCTCTTCGCGTACTGAGTCAGCGACGATTTGAGCTGCTTTTCGACGCTGCTGAGCGACGGATTGGTGACGAACCCGGTGACGATCGAGGTCACCTGGGATTCGAAGGTGTGCGTCGCCGCTTCGACCTGCTGCTTGCGCGCCGGTTCGAGGTTTGGCTGCGCTTCCTTGATCTTCGTCAGGTCGCCCGCGATCGCTTCCAGCCCGTCCTTGGCCTGGCTGAGAATGCTGGTGGAGAGCGTCAGTTCGCTGAGCGTCGTCACCTGCTTCTGGATGTCGGAGCGCGCCGAGCAGACCTGGGCCTTGGCCTTTTCCTGCGAGGATTCGCCGCAGCCCGCGAGCACCAGTCCGGCGAGCAGCAGAGCGACGACCGCGGTGACCTTGCACACGTTGCGGAGTCTACACCCGTGCTCGGCACCATTTCAGAGCCTCAACGTGACATGATGCACAAACATGGAGTCGCCGGTTCAAAGTCAGTCAGAGCCTCCGACCGAGCCCCTTGCGACAACGCCCGCGGCGGCTGCTCCGCCCGCCAAGGCTCAGCACAAACGGCACTGGACGATCAACGCGATCTTCGTGCTCGCGGTCATCCTCGGCGTATTCGCGGTGCTCGCCGTGTGGGTGAACCGGCAGGTGCTGAACACGAACAACTGGACCAACACGAGCTCGCGCCTGCTCGCCGACCCGAAGATCCAGACGGCCGTCGGCGACCTGCTCGTCAACGAACTGTTCACCCAGGTCGATGTCGCCAAAGAACTGAAGAGCGTGCTGCCCTCTGAAGTCGAAGGGCTCGCCGCGCCCGCGGCCGACGGGCTGCGTACGCTCGCCACGCAGATCGCGCCGCAGGTGCTCGCGACCGCGGAGGTGCAGAGCGCGTGGCGCACGGCCAACCGCACCGCCCAGCTGCAACTGCTCGAAATCCTCAAAGGCGGCAACAAGACGATCTCGACGAACAACGGTGAGGTGACCCTGCAGCTGCACTCGCTGCTCGTACAGCTCGCCGCCCAGCTCGGCCTCAAGCAGCAGTTCGAAAGCGTGCAGTCGAAACTCGACGGCTCGACCGGCGAAACGGCGCGGAGCGCGGCGGAAGAAAAGCTCGGCGTGAAACTGCCCCCCACGAGCGGCGGGATCGTGCTGCTGCGCTCCTCGCAGCTGAAGACCGCGCAGGACATCGTCAAAGCGATCAAAGGCCTCGCGATCGTGCTGCCGCTGATCGCGCTGCTGCTGTTCATCCTCGCGATCTACCTGGCCGACGGCTGGCGGCGCGTGGCGCTGCGCACGAGCGGCTGGTGCCTCGTCGGGATCGGCCTGCTCGCCGTGCTCGCCCGCCGCCTGCTCAGCGGCTACGTCGTCAACTCGCTCGTGAAGGATCCCTCGAACAAGCCCGCCGTCGAACACGCCTTCTCGATCGGCACCTCGCTGCTGTACGACCTCGCGGTCGCGATGATCACCTACGGCCTCGTCGTCGTATTCGCCGCCTGGGTCGCCGGGAACACGCGGCCGGCCATCGCGCTGCGCCGTGCGCTGGCGCCGTCGCTGCGCGAGCACGTGCAGTACGTCTTCGCCACCGCGGCGCTGCTGTTGCTGCTCGTCGTACTCTGGGGGCCGTTCCCCTCGACCCGCGAGGTGATCCCGGTGATCGGCTTCGGGATCCTGCTCGCCCTCGGCGTCGAGACGCTGCGCAGAAAGACCGCGCGAGAGTTCCCCGACGCGCAACTCGGCGACGCCCCACACGCGCTGCGCGAGTGGTACGCCGCGCGCCGGCACTCGACGGTCGCCGCGGTCTCCTCGCTGCGCGCGAGCGCCTCGGCCGCGACGGCAGGGTCCAGTGGAGGCGGTAGTGGCGGTAGCGGTGGCGGCAACACGCAGATCGACGACCTCGAGCGCCTGGCCAGCCTGCACGACCGCGGCGTCCTCACCGACGAGGAGTTCCGCGCGCAGAAGACGGCGCTCCTGCGGCACAACACCTGAGCGTTGGCGGAAGCAGAGAGCGGTGGGGTGTACCTTAAAATAAAAACTGCGTACTACCATAGTCACACGCGGTTTTAAAAGTACAACAACACCCCAAGCCGCACCCCTATCTAAATCACAACGTCGTCTCCTCCCCCGGTTGCAGGATCCGGACCTCGACGTCCGGGGCAAGCGAGGCGACATGCTCGGCGAAGATCCGTGGAGGATCGCCGAGTCGACGGCCGTGGCGCCCTGCGAGACCAATCGGCAGCAGCGTCCCCCAGTGCATCGGGATCGCGATCCGCGGCCGGATCATGCGTGCCGCACGCGCCGCGTCGAGCGGATCCATGTGGCCCGCCCCGAGCGTCGGACCCCAGCCCGCGACCGGCAGCAGCGCGACGTCGGGGCGCGGCGATTGCCCGGACTCCTCTCCACCCTCAGGCGTCGATCGCACCTCGGACATACCGTCAAACAACTCCGTGTCCCCGGCGAAGTACACCATGCGCCGCCGCCCGCTCACCACATAACCCAGCGTCGCGGCGCTCAACCCGCGCGGCCCCGGCCGGCGGCGGCCGTCGTGGCGCGCCTGCACCGCCGTCACCGCCAGCGCGCCGACGTTCGCGCGCTCACGCGCACGCAACTCCGTCACGTCGGAAAACCCATGCCCCCGCAACAACTCCCCCGCCCCGGCCGGCACGAGCAGCGGGATCTCGAGACCCAGCAGCCGCAGCGACGCGAGGTCGAGATGGTCGTGGTGCAGATGCGAGATCAGCACCGCGTCGAGGTCCGCGTAGACGGCCGGTTCGAGCGGCGGAACCTGACGGCGCAGGTGTGCCACGCGATCGCGCAGGAGCGGGTCGGTGAGCAGGCGCACGCCGTCGAGCTCGATCAGGACGGTGGCGTGGCCGAGGAAGACGATGCGATCCGCCGAGTCCGCGCGATCGTCGAGACGCGCGCCCTCGGTCATAAATGAGAAGGTAGCAACGCGATGAACGGACGGTGCGCATGAGAAGTGGGCGACGGTTGCTCGGGCTGAGCTTCCGGTTCGTCCTGCTGCTGGTCATCCAGGGTCTCGTGATCCTCGCGCTGGCGGCGATCCTGCCCGGCGTCAAGACTCCCTCCTTCGCGGCGGCGGTGCTCGTCGCCGCCGCGATGGCGCTGATCAACGCGCTGCTCTGGCCGCTCGTGATCCGCGTCGCGCTCCCGCTCACGGTGTTCACGTTCGGGCTGGGGTCGCTCGTGTTCAGCGCCGGCACGGTCGCGCTCGGCTTCTACGTGGTCGACGGCACGCGGATCCCGATCGGCGGCGATCTCGCGATCGCGTTCGCGATGGCGCTCGTGTCGATGCTGATCGCGCCACTGCTCGACGTCGACGGCGACGCCCAGCACCTGCGCGTCGTGCGGCGGCGCGTGCGACACGGGCGTAGGGCAAACCGCAGCGAGGTTCCCGGCGTGATCCTGTTCGAGATCGACGGCCTCGGCGAGAGGATCCTGCGCGAGGCCGTGCGCGACGGGCACGTGCCGACGATCGCGCGCTGGCTGGACGACGGCACGCACAAGGTGCTCGGCTGGGAGTGCGACCTCTCCTCCCAGACCGGCGCGAGCCAGGCCGGCCTGCTGCTCGGCAGCAACTGGGACATGCCCGCGTTCCGCTGGTATGAGAAGGAGTCGGGTCGCACGCTCGTCTCCAACCACCCCGCCGACGCGGCCGAGATCGAGCGCCGGCGCTCCAGCGGCGCGGGCCTGCTCGCCGCCGGCGGCACGAGCCGCGGCAACATGTTCTCCGGCGACGCGCCGCGTTGCACGGCCACGATGAGCGTGATCCGCGACCGCAGCCGATCGAAATCGGCTGACTTCTTCGCCTACTTCTCCGACCCCTACGGCTTCCTGCGCACGATCTGCCTGTCGCTCGCCGACATCGCCTATGAGCGGCGAGCAGCTCGCCGCCAACGTCGCAGCGGCGCCGAGCACGTCGAGCGCGGCGGCGCCTATCCGCTGATCCGCGCCGCGATCGCGGTCGTGATGCGCGATCTCAACGTCGCGCTGCTGATGGCCGACATCGTCGAGGGCGTGCCGGCCAGCTATGCCACCTTCGTCGGCTACGACGAGGTCGCCCACCATTCGGGGATCCGTGAGCCCGATGCGCTCGCGGTACTCAAGCGCCACGACCGCCAGCTCGAGCGCCTGGAGCGCGCCGTCGCGCAGGCGCCACGCCCGTACCACCTGGTAGTGCTCTCCGACCACGGCCAGACCCAGGGCGCGCCGTTTCGCGCGCGCTACGGCGTCACGCTCGAGCAGCTCGTCGACGGCGCGCTGGCGCGGGGCCAGGCACACGCCCCGGCCGCGGTCGACGAGGCCTGGGGCGACGTCGGCGCGGTGCTCGCCGACGCCCGCCAGGAGCCCGGTCTCGGCGGCCGCGCGCTGGCACGCGCGACGCGCGGCCGGGCGGTGCAGGGCACGGTCGCGCTGGGGCCGAATCGCGAGGCGCTGGCAGAACGTGACGCGCGGCAGGCCGGTCCCACGGGCCCCGACCGGCCCGGCGCATCGGGCGCATCGGGCGGGCCAGGCGCCGCCACGGCGCCGGGTGCCGCCGGCGAGCCCGGCGCGCCGACGCCAGACTCCGAGCAGGAGGCGATCGTGATGGTCTCCGGGCCGCTCGGCCTGATCTACCTGCCGCGCAGCCCCGAGCGGCTGACGCTCGAGCAGATCTCAGACGCCCATCCCGCGCTGCTCGACACGCTCACCGCGCATCCCGGGATCGGCTTCGCGATGGTGCGCTCGCGCGAGCGGGGCGCGGTCGCGATCGGCGCCGCGGGTCGCCGCTGGCTCGCAGACGACGCGGTCGAGGGCGAGGATCCGCTCGCGGACTTCGGCCCGCACGTGGCCGACCATCTGCGCCGCCACGACTCCTTTCCCCACTGCCCGGACATCCTCGTCAACAGCATGTACGACCCGGCCGCCGACGAGGTGGCGCCGTTCGAGGAGTTCATGGGCTCGCACGGCGGGCTCGGCGGACCGCAGATGCACCCCTTCGCGGTTGTGCCGACCGAGTGGCCTGAGCCGGCCGCGCCGATCGTCGGCGTGGAGGCGATGCACGAGGCGCTGCGCGACTGGCTGGCGCAGCTGGACGGGCAGACGCAGAGCTAGATCCCCGTCTCGGCGACGATGCGCCCGCTCTCGATCGCGCCGAGCAGCGCCTCGTAGTCGCGTTCGCTCTGGTCGGCATAGGCCTCGGCGAACTCCGCGATCGCGCGGTCGAAGACGTCGCTCTGGCCGAGGTAGGAGGCGATCGCGAGGCGATCGCCGGAGCGGGCGTGGGCGCGCGCCAGCGTCCACGCGCACATCTCGACGTAGGGGCCCATGATCCGCGGGGTCATCGTGTCGACGTCGGCGGAGAACTTCCAGTCCCACAGCTGGCGGCCGTAGAAGTCGCGGGGACGACCGTCGAAGCCCTTCTCGGTGTGCAGCCAGCCGAGCATGATGTCGCTCGCCGACTGCATCAGGCGCTGGCCCTCGACCACGCGGCGGCCGTGGTTCTCGAACTCGCTCTCGCCGAGGAAGCCCTCCAGCACCGAGGCCTGGGCCTCCTTGAACTGCAGGAACAGGGGGTCCTGCTCGGCGGTGAGCCCCTCCAGCAGCAGGATCCAGCAGCGTGTGCCGACCGAGCCGACGCCGACGATCTTGCGCGCGAGATCGACGAAGCGGTAGCCCTCGAGCAGCCGGCGGCGATCGTCCTGGAGCGTGATCTTGTACTCGTCGAACAGCTGCGCCATCGTCGCCTGCATGTCCCGCGCGTCGTCGGCCGGCAGCAGGTCGACGGCGCGCACGATCACCGGCGGGTCGCTGATGATCTGCAGGTGGCCTTCGACGCGCGTCGTCAGCTTGTTGAAGGCCTTCATGCTGTCCTTCGTCGTCGCCTTCGCGGTGGCCAGCTCGACACGCGACTTGAATTCCTTGCGGTGCGCGGCCTTCAGGCCCGACATCGCACCCGTGAGCAGCTCGCGGCTGAGCATCGAGTACCAGACCCCGAGGTTGCTCATGTCGGCGAAGCGGCCGATCGCCTGGCGATAGCGGCGCACCCCGCCGAGCAGCAGGTCGCGGCGCTCGGCGCGCTTGAAACCGCGCGCGCGCCCCGCGACCGCGACGCTCGCCATCAGGCGCTTGAGATCCCACTCCCACGGGCCGGGGAGCGTCTCGTCGAAGTCGTTGAGGTCGAAGATCAGCTCGCGCTCGGGCGAGGCGAAGCCGCCGAAGTTCGACAGGTGCGCGTCGCCGCACGCCTGCACGGTCAACCCCGAGTTGGGCGTATGCGTCAAATCGGAGGCCATCAGCAGCGCGGCCCCGCGGTAGAACGTGAACGGGGAGACGCTCATCCGGCCGTAGCGAATCGGCACCAGTTCGGGAATGCGGGTCACCGCCTGCTCCTCCAGCAGCTTCACCGGGTCCGGGCGACCCGCGAACGGCTCCCACTCGGCGTGACTCGAGCGCGGCACCTGCTTGCGCGCCGCTTTGCCCGCGGCGATCCGCTGCTCGCGCGTGAGCTCGGCTTCGGCGACGGCGACGGCGGTATCCCCACCCGCTGGCCGGCCCGCTTTGGCCGCAGGTTTGCGGCTGGCTTTGCCTGGGGGCGGGCCGGTCATCGCGATCAGCCCTGAGCGGCTTCCTTCTCCGCCTGCTCGAGCTCTCGCTTGAACTCCCTGTTGTCGGCGTCGATCTCCTTCTCGAGCGACTTCTGCGCGCGCGTGAGCACCTTGTCCAGCTGCTCCTCGACGCGCGACTCGCCGATCACGATCAGCGCCGCCTCGCCGCTCTCCAGCAGCTCGCCGAGCTCCTTCGCGTCGCCGCGCGACATGCCCTTGCGCAGATGCCCCCCGACGCCGCCGACTACGCCACCGACGAGGGCCGCGCCGAGGATCGACGGCGGGAACAGAATCCCGGCGACCGCCCCGACCGCTATTCCGCCCCAGGCGCCGTGCTGGGTCGGCTTCTCGTGCTTGTGGACGTGGACCTTGCCCTGCTCGTCCTTCGCGATCAGAGCGACGTCATAGCTGCCGACGAGCTTCGCCGCGTGCAGCTCGATCAGGCCCTCGTAGTCCTCGAAGGCAGCCTCACGGTCGGCGTAGGTCGCGGCGTAGATGAAAACCGGTCTGTCGCTCATCGCAATCTCCCGTCCTCGATTTGTCGAGCTACACGCACACACGCGTAACTCGTCTGAGTCTACGCCCCATGCGCGGAGCGGCCGAGCACGGCGTGTTGACGGTCGGGAGACGAGGCGAATATGCTGTTCCGCACTAGCTCGTCCCTGATCTCGTTGGACGCGAGACGGGCGAACTCCTCTTTCGATCGATTAAGGACGACATGCTTCTCGCAACCGACAACTATCCGTTCCTCGAAGTCTTCTGGACGATGCTGATCTTCTTCGCGTTCATCGTCTGGATCTGGATCCTGTTCACGGTGATCGCAGATCTCTTCCGCCGCCACGACACCTCGGGATTTACGAAGGTCCTGTGGATCATCTTCATCATCGTGCTGCCGTACCTCGGCGTGTTCGTCTACCTGATCGCCGAGCACAACGGGATGACCGAGCGCGCGATCAAGCAGCAGGAAGCGGCGAAGTCGCAGATGGATCAGTACGTGCAGTCGGTCGCCGCGAAGACCGACCCGGCCGAGCAGATCGCGAAGGCGAAGGGCCTGCTCGACAGCGGCACGATCACGCAGGCCGAGTTCGACAGCATCAAGGCGAAGGCGCTCGCCTCGGCGTAGCACCCACCGCCCGTCCCGGCGAGCCCTCCGCGCGGCGGCGATCTACGGATCGCCCGGCGCGGTGGCGCCGGCGCGGGTGTGAACAGCGCTACTTCGTGGGTGTGCGCGAGGCGCGGCGCCGGGCGAACGTCCAGCCGACGACGAAGCCGACGAAGCCGCAGCCGGCGATCACGACGATCAGCGGCGTCTGGCTGGTCGTGACGATCCAGTGGATCGTCACCGTCTGGCTGTTGACCACGGCGAATAGGGCGATCAGCACCGCGAGCACGACGGCGGTGATCATCTTCGGCGTGGGCTTGTTGTTGCGGGCGGGCGCTGCGGAGGATTGGATCTGGCCGGAAGATGTCATGGCAGTGGGTCTATCAGAAGGATCGCGTGAGCAGAACGCCGGTTATCAGAAGACCGGGACTTCGCGGTAGTCGCCCCACACGGACTGCAGCGCCTGGACGATCTCGCCCTCGGACGCACACGCGCGAGCGCAGTCGAGCAACGGCGCCATCAGGTTCACACGCTCTGCGGCCGCGTCCTGCTTGAGCGCGGCGAGCGTCGCCTCCACGGCGGCCCCGTCGCGACGCGCGCGCACGCCGCTGAGGCGGTCGAGCTGCCGGCGTTCGAGCGCGGGGTCGATTCGTAGCAGCGGCGTCTGGTCGTCACCGCCCTCGGTGAACGAGTTGACACCGACCACGATCCGCCGGCCGGCGTCGATCTCGCACTGCAGCTGGAAGGATGCGTCGGCGATCTCGCGTTGCGGGTAGCTCTGCTTGACGGCCTGGACCATCCCGCCGAGCTCGTCGATCTTCGCGAAGTACTCATACGCCTTAGCCTCGATCTCGTCCGTCAGCGCCTCGACGAAGTACGAGCCACCGAGCGGGTCGATCGTGTTCGCGACGCCGGTCTCGTGGGCGATGATCTGCTGGGTGCGCAGCGCGATCCGTACCGCGTCCTCGGTCGGCAGCGCGAGCGCCTCGTCGTAGGAATTGGTGTGCAGCGACTGCGTGCCGCCGAGCACGCCCGCGAGCGCCTCGATCGCCGTCCTGGTGATGTTGTTCAGCGGCTGTTGCGCGGTCAGCGAGACGCCCGCGGTCTGGGTGTGGAAACGCATCAGCCACGACTTCTCATTCTTTGCGCCGAAGCGCTCGCGCAGCTCGCGCGCCCAGATCCGGCGCGCGGCGCGGTACTTGGCGATCTCCTCGAAGAAGTCGATCTGGGCGTTGAAGAAGAACGACAGCCGCGGCGCGAAGTCGTCGACGTCGAGTCCCCGCTCGATCGCCTGCTCGACGTAGGTGAGGCCATCCTTGAGCGTGAAAGCAAGCTCCTGGGCGGCGGTCGAGCCGGCCTCGCGGATGTGGTAGCCGGAGATCGAGACCGGATGCCAGCGCGGCATCTCGGTCGAGCACCACTCGATCATGTCGCCGAGCAGCCGCATCGCCGGATCGATCGGGAAGCACCACTCCTTCTGGGCGATGTACTCCTTGAGGATGTCCGCCTGGATCGTCCCGCTCAGCCGCTCGGGGGGAACGGGTTGGGCCGAATCCGATTCGGCGGCGACGACGTAGTAGGCGAGCATGATCGCGGCGGGCGCGTTGATCGTCATCGAGACGCTCACCTCGCCGAGATCGATCCCGCCGAACAGCGTGCGCATGTCCTCGACCGTGTCGATCGCCACGCCCTCGCGCCCGACCTCGCCGAGCGACAGCGGCGAGTCGGAGTCGTGACCCATCAGCGACGGCATGTCGAACGCGGTCGAGAGCCCGGTCTGGCCGTGGTCGAGCAGGTAGTGGAAGCGCTCGTTCGTATCCTCGGCGGTGCCGAAGCCGGCGAACTGACGCATCGTCCACAGACGGCTGCGGTACATCGAGGGGTAGATCCCGCGCGTGAAGGGATAGCCGCCGGGCAGGCCGATCGGGTCGTTGGCGGGTGGGTGGGCACCTATTCCCGCGGGCAGGTCGGCCTCGGTATAGAGCGGGCGCACCGGCTCGTCGGAGAGCGTCGTGAACTCGACGTCGCGCTCGGGTGTCACCCCGTAGGCGTCGAGCCACTCGGCGTAGGAGGTCGGGGTGCCGACTGGCGATCCGACCGAAGCGGTCATAGGGCAAAGCCTACTATGCGTCTTATCGGACCCGGGAGCTTATGGTGACCCCCTCCCCAGGGGCAATCGAAGCGGCGCTCGCGCGGGCGCTCCCGGCGATCGAGATCGCCGCGCCGGGCCGCGCCGAGTTACGCGACGCGACCGAGGCGCATGGCCTGCGAGGCAACGCCGACGCGCTCGCGCTGCCGCGCAGCGCGGAGGAGGTCGCGGCGGTGCTCGCCTGGTGCTACGAGCACGACGTCGCGCTGACCCCGCGCGGCGGCGGCACGGGCTTCGCCGGGGGCGCGGTCCCGCTGCAGGGCGGCGTCGTGCTCGACCTGCGCCATCTGAACCGCGTGCGGTCGATCGACCCGGCGCTGTGGCGCGCGGAGGTCGAGGCCGGGGTGACGACGGCCGCGCTGCGGCGCCGCGCGCGCGAGAGCGGGCTGCTGTACCCGCCGGACCCGGGCGCCGCGGAGCAGTCGCAGATCGGCGGGAACATCGCGACGAACGCCGGCGGCCCGCACACGTTCAAGTACGGCGCGACCGGTGCGTGGGTGACTGGCTTGGAGGTGGTGCTCGCGCCGGGCGAGGTCGTGCGGCTGGGCGGCGCCGTGCGCAAGGACGTCGCCGGATATGACCTGCGGAGCTTGCTCGTCGGCTCCGAGGGCACGCTCGGGATCGTCACCTCCGCGTGGCTGCGGCTGATCCCGGCGCCCGCGCGGACCTACCCCGTGCTCGCGCTGTTTCCCGACGCGCGCGCGGGCACGGCCGCGGTGCGGGCGATCCTCGCGGCGGGGGTGCAGGCGTCCGCGATCGAGTACCTCGACAACGCGACGATGGCGCTCGCCGGCGGCGCCTGCCCGGCCGAGCTAGAGGCGGAGGGTGCGTTCGCGGTGCTCGCCGAGGTCGACGGCGACGAGGTGCAGGCGCTGCGCGCCCGCGGCGAGCTGCTCGAGGCGCTCGGCGACGCGCGCGCGATCTACGCGCCGGGCGCGGCGGAGGAGGAGCAGGTCAGGGCGCTGTGGCGCTGGCGTGCGGGCGTGCCCTACGCGGTGCAGGCGTCGCGGGGCGGGAAGCTGAGCGAGGACATCGTCGTTCCGCTCGACCGGCTGCAGGAGGCGATCGAGGGGACGCTCGAGATCGGCGCGCGCCACCGTCTTGCCGCGTGCAGCTGGGGTCACGCGGGCGATGGCAACCTGCACGCGACAATGCTGCTCGACCCGTCCGACCGCGCGGAGATCGCGCGCGCCGAGGACGCCGCGACGGACCTGTTCGAGCTCGCCGCCGGCCTCGGCGGCTCGATCTCCGGCGAGCACGGCCTCGGCACGGTCAAGAGCGGACACCTCGGGGTGCAGTGGTCTGGCAGGGCGCTCGAACTGCACGAGGGCGTCAAGCGGCTGTTCGACCCGAAGGGCCTGCTGAACCCCGGCACGAAGGGGGCCCGTTGAGCGCCCCCAGCGTCGTGCCGAGGCCCCAGGCTCCAGAATCCCTGCCCTACGAATACCGCAGCGACCCCGGCGTCGTCAGCGTCTCGCCGCTCTCGAGCAACGTCTTCAGCCCCGAGAGGATCATCGGCCAGCCGCCATACAGTTCGCCGTTGGCGTGCTCGCGCAGCTGGTCGTGGGTGACGGTCAGCCGGCACGAATCCTCGACCTGCTCGATCTCCCAGGTGACGCGCGAGGTCCCTTCGGCCCGTACCTCCTCGCTCCACACGGCGGTGAAGCTCTGGACGAGCCGGCGCGGGGGGTCGACCTGGAGGTTCTCGCCCTCGGCGAGCATCATCGGGCCGCTCGCGAGCTCATAGGCCGAGCCGGGCGTCCAGTCAGAGCTGGCGCTCGCGCCGAAGTTGTACTTGCGTCGCAGCTCCGGGTCGGTGATCGCCTCCCACAGTCGCTCGGGTGTCGTTTTGATGAAGATCTCGAAGACCTTCTCCGTCGGCTCGGCCGTCCAGGGCCGCTTGCCGCTCTGTTGTGCGTCTGTGTCCGTCGTCGTATCCGTGCTCATCGTCGGTTCCTCCACTCGTTGCTTGAGGTCACTGAGCCCCTTGGCCCAGGGTTCTGCGTACTTGCTCACCCAGCGGTCGTGGACGAGCCTGATCGGAACCGGGTTCAGAAAATGGAGCTTCTCCCGGCCCCTCCGTTTCGTCTTCACGAGCCCCGCCGCCTCGAGCACCTTCAGGTGCTTCATCACGCCGAAGCGCGACATCGGCAGCCGCCCCTCGAGCTCCGACAGCGTCTGCCCATCACGCTCGAAGAGCTCGTCGAGCAGGGCTCTTCGTGTCGGGTCGGCGAGAGCTCTGAAGACTTCGTCCATGTCTCAAGTATAGGTGACCTATTGGTCACATGTCAAAGACGGCGATACTCTGCTCTACGGGCCCGGCTTCAACCCGCCCACGTTCCCCCGTGCGGCGCCCCACCGCCGCCATCCTCCGCCAGCAGCAACTCCGCCACTGCCTCCGCGGTGAGCGCCTCGTGGAAGAGGAACCCCTGCCCGAGCTCACACCGCAGCGCGCGCAGCGCGCGCAGCTGGTGCGCGGCCTCGACCCCCTCGGCGATCACCTCCAGCGAGAGCGCCTGGGCCATGCGCACGATCGCGGTCGTGATCGCGGTCGAGCGCTCGTCGGTGCCGAGCGAGCGGACGAACGACTGGTCGACCTTGAGGCCGTCGATCGGGAGGCCGGAGAGGTAGGCCAGCGAGGAGTAGCCGGTACCGAAGTCGTCGAGCACGAAGCGCACGCCGAGGCGGGAGAGGCGGCGGATCGTGTCGGCCACCCCCTGCGGCTCTTCGAGCAGCACCGACTCGGTGATCTCCAGACACAGACTGGAAGGCTCGACGCCCGACTCCGCGAGCGTGTCCGCGACCGTCGCCTCCAGGGCGCGCTGGGTGAACTGGCGTACCGATAAATTCACAGCGATCCCGAGCGGGCGCGCATCGGGGCGCAGCGCGTGCCAGCGCGCGGCCTGCGCGCAGGCGGAGTCGAGCACGAAGCGCCCGATCGGCTCGATCAGGCCGGACTCCTCGGCGACGGCGATGAAGTCGGCGGGGAGCAGAAGTCCGCGCGTGGGGTGCTCCCAGCGCAGGAGCGCCTCGACCGAGACGATCGAGGAGTCCCGGAGAGAGACGATCGGCTGATAGACGACGTGGAGCTCCTGACGCATGAGCGCGCGGCGGAGGTCGTTCTCGACCGAGAGGCGCTCGACGGTGCGCGCGCGCATCGCGCGGTCGAAGATCTCAAAGCGCGCGCGTCCGCGCGCCTTGGCCTGGTACATCGCCGCGTCGGCGTCGCGGATCAGGCTTGCGGGCTCCGAGCCCTCCGTGCCGGCGATCGCGATCCCGAGCGAGGCCTTCGCGAAGTGCTCGCCGGCGGAGAGCTCGAACGGCGCCTCGAAGGCGGCGACGATCCGCTCGGCCACGCTCGCGGCCGAACGCTCGTCGGGGATCCGATCGAGCAGCACTACGAACTCGTCGCCGCCGAGACGCGCGATCGTGTCGCCGGGCCGCAACGCGGTCTGCAGGCGCGGCGCGATCTTCATCAAGAGCTCGTCGCCGGCGGAATGGCCGAGCGAGTCGTTGACGAGCTTGAAGTTGTCGATGTCGAGCAGCACGACGGCGATCTGCGCGCCGGGGCGCGCGAGCGCCTGCACGAGGCGATCCTGGAAGAGCGCGCGGTTGGGGAGGCTCGTGAGGGGATCGTGGACGGCCTGGTAGCGGATCACATCGGCGCGGCGCTCGAGCTCGGCCTCGGCGAGCTTACGGTCGGTGACGTCGGAGATCACCCCATGCCAGCGCAGCCGGCCCTCGGCGTCGGTCGCGAGCGCGGCTTCGTCGCGCACCCAGACGGTCTGCCCGTCGCGGTGGCGCAGGCGATATTCGTCGGGCATCGTGGGCTCGGCGAGGCTCTCCTCGCGCGCGAACATACGCGCGCGGTCGTCGGGGTGCATCTGGCGCGCCCACAGGCCCGGATCGTCGACCCACTCGGCCGGCGAGAAGCCGAGGATCGCCTCCGCTCCCGTGCTGACATAGAGCCAGCGGCCTTCGACGCCGACCTCGGAGATGTAGAGGATCGCGGGCAGCTGATCGAGCAGTGTCCTGACCTCGGGCTCGGAGAGATCCTCGCGCGCGCGAGCCGCGAGCGAGCGCCCGTCGGGCGGGGGAGGGGTGGAGGATGGCATCCTCCCTCATGCATCGGCAACGAGAAGGCGAAAGCTTAGAATTTCGCGACAGAGCGGATGGGTCAGGGGGCGTGTTTCCGGTCGATCTAGTCGAGTTGGAACTCCCCGTCGCGGTAGATGACGCGCTCGCCGCCGCCCCGCAGCTGAGCCGTGACCACGCGATCGCTCGTGGAGACGACATCCGTGTGCACGCTCGAGTCGTTGAAGCCAAGCTGCTGCCAGCGCTCGGCGGCCACCTCGCTGGGGTCGCCGTCGTAAGCATCCTGGTAGGAGCGCCCGAGCGCGATGTGGGTGTTGCCGAACTCACCACCGGTGTTCTCGTCGTAGAGCGTCTGGGCCATGAAGCGGGTGATCCGCGAGAAGCGCCGGTCGGTGAGTGAGAACTCGCCCACGCGGTCGGCTCCCTCGGTGGCGACCATCTCGGTGAGCACGCGCTCGTTCTGCTCGGCGCTCGCCTCCGTCACACGCCCATCGGCGAAAGTGAGGTGGATGCCCCGCACGATGTTCCCGTAGCGATAGAGCGGCTGGTTGCAGTAGATCCATCCCTCCGTCCCGCGCCAGTCGGGGCTCGTGAAGATCTCGAAGCTGGGGATGTTGCGGCCGCTCCCACCGAGCCAGCGGCGCTGCTCGCCCACGCTGATCCACAGGTCGGCGTCCTCGCCCTCGACGTGCAGTCGCTCGATCTCCAGCGCGTCGAGCCGCGCGCGCGTCTGCTCCTGACGCGCCGCCACCTCGCGCCAGCGGGCGATCGGATCCTGCTCGTCGAGGAAGCACGCGTGCACGATCTGCTCCCAGTACTCAGCCTCGTCCATGCCCGCCTCCGCCGCCATCGCCGCCGTGCCGTAGAGACCGAGCGTCCACGTGAAGCGCCCCGCGTTCTCCTTCTCGCCGCGCCAGTCCAGCAGCGGGCGCAGCGTCTCGCCCCGGCGCATGATCTTCGCCGGGTCGACCGCGTCAAGGGCATGCGGATCGGCCGCCGCGATCACCGATACCTGGTGATCGATCTCGTCGATCAGGCCGCGCATGTACTTGGCGGGAAAGCGATCGAGCTGCTGATCGCTCGCGAGCTCGTAGAAGTCGCGTGAGAGGTTGGAGCTGTGATCGTCGTCGGGCTGGTAGGAGCCGATCACGTGACCGCCCGCTCGCCACACGGCCTTCTGCAGCTCCACGTACAGGGGCTTGGCGCTCTCGGGCGCCACCACACGCACGACCTCGCCCGGCTGCACGCCCTTGCCGCCGCCGAGGGCAAAGTCGACGAGCACGGAGGCATAGCGTGCGAGGATCTCCTGCGAAGGGACGTAGGTCATTGCCCGGAGCTTAGTGGGCCAGACACAGCCACCGGCCAAAGGACCTCAGGCGCTGAGTTCGCCGAAGGGGGTCGCTTCGTAGGCCCTACCGGGGATGCCGCCGAGGGCGATGATGCGCAGGCCCTGGGGTCCCGAGTAGATCTTGCGCCTGGCGTTTGGTCCGACGCGTATGCACATGTCCGGCACGATGTCCACGCGCTGGCCGTTGACCTCGATGTAGCCGGAGCCGTCGAGCGCCATGTAGACCTCCTCCTGGCCATCCTCGGAATGATCGTGTTCGCTGTAGTCGCTGAAGTTGGGAGGGAACTTGAGGATCTGGACGCCGAAGGAGGTGACGCCGAGCTCGGCTCGCGCCTTGACCACCCCACCCCCGAGGGCGGTCTCCATTTCGTCGATCGTCTTGGCGGTGTGTTCGGCTGAGAGGTCGGCCATCGCGCGCATCCTAGCCGTTGGGGGAAACACTCTGCCCGCACACCCATAGATCCGACGTGTTCGGTATTTACACCCAAAGCTTAAGAGATCAGATTTAAGAGATCAGATCGCGCTATGAGCCATCCGAGGCTACCCAGGCGTCAGGGAGGATGCGGTCAGCTCCTCGGCGTTGAGGAACTTCTCGACTGCGTCGACGTCGAGTGGGCGGGAGAAGAGGAAGCCCTGTCCGTGGTCGCAGTGTTCGCGTTGCAGGGTCTCGAGCTGGGATTGCTCCTCGATGCCCTCGGCGAGGGTCTCGATGTCGAGTGTCTTGCCGAGTTGCACGAGCGTGTGGATCAGCGCTGCCGAGCCCTTCGATCCGGCGATGCCGCTGATAAAGGAGCGGTCGATCTTCAGGGCATCGACGGGAAATTGGCGCAGGTAGGCGAGCGAGCTGTAGCCGGTACCGAAGTCGTCGATCGCGATCCGGACCCCGAGCTCCTTGAGCGAGCGCAGGCGCTTGGCGGTCGCCTCGGCGTCGCGCATCAGCGTGGTCTCGGTGATCTCCAGGGTCAGCGTGGTGGGGTCGAGGCCGCTCTGTGCGAGGGCGTCGCTCACGTCCTCGATCAGCTCGTCGTGGTCGAGCTGGCGCCCGGACACGTTCACCGCCATCCCGATCCTGTGGCCCTCGCCGTACCAGAGCGCGGCCTGCATACAGGCTTCCTGCAGGACCCAGCGGCCGATCGGGACGATCAGTCCGCTCTCCTCGGCGATCGGGATGAACTCGATCGGCGCGATCACGCCGCGCGTGGGATGGTTCCAGCGGATCAGCGCCTCGACGCCGATCACCCGCTCGGATTGCAAATCGAAGGTGGGCTGGTACTGGAGGAACAGCTGGCGCTGCTCGAGCGCCTCGGCGAGATCCATCTCGAGCGTGAGCCGATCGCGAGCCGCGGTCTGCATGCTGGACTGAAAGAGCATGTAGCGGTTTTTGCCGGCGGCCTTCGCCTCGTACAGGGCGACGTCCGCGTCGCTCAAAAGCTCGGCGGCATTCGCGCGCTCGCCCAGCGCGACGCCGATGCTCGCCGTGAGTGACAGCTGCCTGACCATTTGCCCGTCCATCTCATAGGGCTGGCGCAGCACTTCCAGCAGGCGCTCGGCGACGAGCTCGGGGCCGGCGTCCAGCGCGGAACCCTCGACCAAGACGACGAACTCATCGCCGCTGAGGCGCGCCGCGGTATCACCCGCGCGGACGACCCCTTCCAGGCGGGTCGCGACGGTCCGCAGCAGCTCGTCGCCCGCGGCGTGTCCGAAGGTGTCGTTGACGTGCTTGAAGCCGTCGATGTCGATATACAGTGCCGCGACCGGGATCTGCTGCCGGTGCCCGCGGGCGAGCATCTGCTCGGCACGATCGAGCGCCAGCACACGATTGGGCAGCCCGGTCAGCGCGTCGTGCAGCGACTGGTGGCGAAGCTCCCCGGTCTTCTCCTGGACCATCCCCAAGGCCTGCTCACGCGAGCGTGTCAGCACGAGCACCAGCGCGAACAGCAGCAGGCTGACGATCGCCCCCACGATGAACAGGAACAGGCCCTGCAGATTGCCGGACAGTCCGCTCGCGGGCGCCGAGCCGCGCACGACCGCCCTCCACGTGCCGTCGATCTGGATCGTCGTCTCGCGTGTGAAGGCGCCCGCCGGAGCGGTGCCGACGCGGTCGATCAGTTGCTCGGGCCGGCCCGGGTTGCTGTGGTACAGAGCCACGCTGAGGCCGTGATGACCGCCGAGGGCTTCGCCGATCAGGGCGGCGATCTCGAACGAGCTGCCAACCCATCCCGCCACCGCCGCACGGCGCTGCGCGACGCTCGTGAGCCTCGCGCCGCGGTGGTAGAACGCGGCTTCGACAAACACCGTGCTCACGCCCAGCGATGTCACAGGGTGGACCAGGAACTGCCCGCTGTCGGTGATCGACCGCAGGAGCAGCGCCTGCGAGGTTCCCCCCGTCCGATATCCGCCGATCGCGGAGGTGGGGTCGCACCAGTCCCCCTGCAGCAAGTGGCCGACAGCCGGGCTGTATGGATGCACGGTCCCCCCGGACGAGAGCAGGCAGTACGTGGCTCGCCCGCTGAGAGCGGGCGCGGGCGCACCCGCCGTGAGCGCACGAAAGGCGGGGTCGGCGGCACGTCGCGCCTGAAAGGCCGCCAGCTGTGCCGCCGGCACCGCTTCCACGACCGTCGTGCCCAGGCCGCCCACCTGGCGCTGCTTGCCCTGCAACTGTGCGAACCACTGATCGAAGCCAGTGGCGCTCAAATGCGGCTGCATCGTCAGCACCGCACGCAGCGTCGCCACGAAGTCCGTGTCACGCTGCAGCAGCGTCTCCAACGTCTCGCTCACATCGGTCGAGTTGGTCTGAAACTCCTGCTTGTCGTGCGCCTTCACGCTCGAGCGCCACAGCAACGCGCTGCCGAGCGAGGCCACCAGGCCGGCGATCAGGATCGAACAGGCGAGGACCATCCACCATCTGCGGTTCCTCGTTGTACGAGCCGGTGGGTCTTCGGGGTCGGTCGGTGCCGGCATCGTTGCTGGCGGAGGCATACCTATGCATCGGCTCGCCATCCTGCTATGCGCCCATTATTCAAAAAAGTAGACTTGTAATGTTTAATTGACACCACCTGAGCCATGACGATCGCCGCGATGCCGCCCGACACCACCTGCGCAGACGACGGAGCCATCAACCCCATCGTCAAGCCGGCAGCCCGCCGTTCCGAGCATCGACCGCGCAGCCGAAGGCAATCGATACCATCTGCCCCCACGGCGAGATAGCTCAGCTGGTAGAGCACGCGACTGAAAATTGCGGTGTCCTGGGTTCGAGTCCCAGTCTCGCCATCACCTCGGCTCGCGGACTACTACACGGTGTCGGGAAGTTCGATCCCAACCTCGAAGTGCCGAGTCGGGGACAACGGTCTGAGAAGGTTCTGAAGGAGCTTGGCCTCGTCCTCCGCTCAGCTCGCCTCGAACTCCTCCACGAGCGCCTCATACGTTTTCCGCAAGCCCTCCTCGATCGGAACCTGCGCGCTCCAGCCCAGCTCGCGTTTGGCCAGGCTCGCGTCGAGGCGGCTGTGCTGCAGCTCGCCCGGGCGCAGGTCCGCCAGCTCGGGCTCGAGGTCCGAGCCGGCAACCTGCCGCAGCTCGCTCCAGATCGTGCTCACGTCCGTTTCCACGCCCGTCGCGATGTTGAACGTACCCGCCTTCCCCGCCGCCGCCAGCAGCGCGCTCACCACATCCCCCACGTACACGTAGTCGCGCGTCGGCCTCCCATGGCCGAACAGCTTCGGCGCCTGGCCGGTGTGCAGGCGGTGCGTGAAGATCGAGACGACGCCGGCCTCCCCATGCGGGCTCTGACGCGGGCCGTACACGTTGCCCAGCCGGCAGACAGCGTTCGCCACGCCCTCCGCGCGGCTCCAGGTCCCGACGTAGGACTCGCCCGCGAGCTTCGAAGCGCCGTAGGGCGAGAGCGGCTTCGGGATCGTGCCCTCGCCGGTCGGTCGCGGCGCCTCGTCGCCGTACAACGCGCCCCCGGTCGAGGTGAACACGACGGGAACCCCGCGCTTGTTCGCCGCGTCGACGACGTTCAGCGTGCCTCCAACGTTCACCTCGCAGTCGCGCCCCGGGTTCTCGACCGAAACCACCACGCTCGACTGCGCCGCGAGGTGGAAGACCGTCTCGGGCTTGGTCTCCTCGACGACCGCCGCCACCGCCTCGCGGTCGACGATGTCGAGCTCGATCAGCCGCGCCGCCTGCGTCACGCGGCGACGATCGCCGGAGGAGAGGTCGTCGATCACCGTCACCCCGTAGCCCTGCGCGAGCAGCGCGTCGACGAGGTGTGAGCCGATGAAGCCGGCCCCGCCGGTCACGATCGCCTGCTGTGCCATACGCGGGAATCTATCGAGCCGCGCCCCGCCTCGACATGCCGCCGCGCCACCTCAGCTCAAACCGGCGCCGGCCGGCGATCGGCTGGTCGCGCTGGACGTCAGCCGACGGCGTGCTCGCGCGTGGCGAGCTGATCTTCGACCGCCCGCACCGAGCGGTCGATTCGCTCGAGCACCTCGGCGTCCTGCGTCTCGCCGCTCAGCATGTAGCGCCGCAGCGTCGCCAGCACGCGCCTGGCGATTCCCATCGCGAGGCGCTCGGCGCTCGCGTCGAGCTCGCCCCGGCCCTTCAGCGCGGCCAGTCGCCGCAGCGCCGGTTCGATCACCTCGTCGTGCACCATCGCCCCCGGCACGCCATCCTCGATCGCCTGGGCGATCGCGCCCTCGGCGGTCTCGCCGTCGCCGCGCTGCAGCGCCGTCGCAAAGGTTTCGAGGATGCCCTCCGTCAGCGCCCCGGGGTCGCCGCGCAGTTGCTCGCGCGCATCAGGACCGGAGCGGCCGAGCACTTCCATGAACGCATCCAGCAGGACCGGGTCGAAGTGGCGACCCCGCTGCTCGAGCATCATTTCGACGGCTTCCTCGACCGTGAACGCGCGGCGGTACACGCGGTCGCTCGTGAGCGCGTCGAACACGTCCGCGACCGCCACGATCCGCCCCTCGATCGGGATCGCCTCGCCCTTCACGCCGCGCGGGTAGCCCGTGCCGTCCCACTTCTCGTGGTGGCTCAGCGCGATCGTCGCCGCGAGGTCGAGGATCGAGGAGGACGAACCGCGCAACAGCCGGTGGCCCTCCTCGGCGTGGGTCTCCACGATCGCGCGCTCCTCCGCGGTCAGCTGGCCCGGCTTGAGCAGGATCGCGTCGGGGATCGCGACCTTGCCGACGTCGTGCAGCGGCGCCGCGTGCGTGAGCGTCGCGCAGAAGTCCTGGTCCATCCCGACGTGCTCGGCCAGCAGCGTCGAGAAGCGCCCGATCCGCTCGATGTGCGCGCCGGTGTCCTCGTCGCGGAACTCGACCGCCATCGACAGCCTGCGCACCGTCTCGGCCTGCGCGATCTCGAGCTCGGAGAAAGCCCGCGTCAGCTCTCCGGAGTGGCTCTCGAGCTCCTGCTCGAGAGCCCTGCGCCGCTGCCCGCCCAGACGCCAGCCGAACGCAGTCGCCGCGCCCGCCAGCACGAGGACGCAAACGATCACGAGCGTCGTCGAGGAGGCCACGATCGCCCCGGCGACCGCGGCGACGGCAAGCAGGAGCCACGGTGCCCACGCGAGCGCCCCTCGCGGCCCCGGGCCGCCCGGCCCACGACCGCGATCCGGCGACGATGAGCCGCGCCCCTCGATCTCGTCCCCCGAGAGCCGCTCCCCATTACTCCCCACATTTCTGGGACTACCCGTCCTGCCCTCGGTTTCAAACATTCGCACGCCCTTCGTCTCCGCGCGGTCCCGCGCGGGCTCGCGCGTCTTCAGCCACGGCTGGGCCATCCCATGCCTGACGGGCAGCCGCACGCCTGCTTGGTTGGCTTTGCTCACTGGCGCATCTCACATTTTTTCCCTGCTTCTCCTCTCATTTCGGCGGATCGCACCGTTCTCTTGAGTACTCCGGGAGACGCTCAGCGCATCGCCGAAGCGGAGTGGGCAGCCACATCCGGACGCCGACTCGATGCTCGGCTAGGATCTGCGCCAGCTTTGCGTCCTCGGCTCTCCCTCCCGTCGCGTCCCCGGCCCCTGCTCGCGGCGATCGCCGCGCTCGCGCTCGTGGCGTTTGCGTGCCTGCTCGCCGGCTGCGGCGGCTCCGGCGGCTCCTCCTCGAACGGGATCGCGGCGAAGACGCCCACCGAGATCCTCGCGGCCGCCACGGCCGCGGCCAACAGCGCGAGCTCCGTGCACGTCTCGGGCTCAATCGTCAGCGGCGGCTCGCCGATCACGCTCGACCTCGAACTCGCCGCCGGCAAAGGCGGTCGCGGGCAGATCTCCGAGGACGGCCTCTCCTTCAACCTGATTCAGATCGGCGGCACCGCCTACATCAGCGGCAGCCCGGCCTTCTACAGCCACTTCGGCGGCCCCGCCGCGGAAAAATTGCTCGAGGGCAAATGGCTGAAGGCACCGGCGTCGAGCGGCAGCTTCTCCTCGCTCGGCTCGCTCACCGACCTCAACCAGCTGCTCGGCACCGCCCTCTCCGACCACGGCACGCTGACGAAGGGCTCGACCACGACGATCGACGGGCAGCAGGTGCTGAGCGTCACCGACGCCTCGCACGGCGGCACCCTCTACGTCGCCACGACCGGCAAGCCCTACCCGATCGAGATCTACAAGACCGGCAAGACCGGCGGCAAGATCACCTTCGACCGCTGGAACGCGCCCGTCACGCTCACGGCGCCGGCGAACGCGATCGACCTCTCCCAGCTCGAGTCACATGGCTGAGGTCGAGCCGGAGGGCGCGAACGGGGCGTACTCGGACGCGCCGGCCCCCGGCGATCCTCATCGGTACGGCGAGTTCTCGCCCGAGCGCGACGTGCGTGACCTGCACGCTCTCTATTACAAGCACTTCGGCGACCGCCGTAAGGAGCGCCAGCTGTTCTCGACCGGCGCCTTCTTCACGACCTTCGCCGCCGTGCGCGGCATCACCCACGCGATCCGCGCCGAACGCGGCCCCTTCAAGAACATCACCCCCGGCGGCCGGCACATCCACCACATGACCTTCGGGATCACCGGCCTGCTCAGCGTCGGCTACCTCTGGCTGCTCGAGATCGGGATCAAAGAGGACCGCCGCTCCTCGCGCGTCACGTCGGTCATCTACGGCGCCGGCGCAGCGCTCACGCTCGACGAGTTCGCCCTCTGGCTCAACCTCGAAGACGACTACTGGACCAAGCAGGGCCGCGAGTCGATCGACGCGATCGTCCTGTTCGGCTCGCTGCTCAGCCTCAGCGTGCTCGGCAAGGGGTTCTTCTCAGAGCTCCTCAAACGCTCATAGCGACGTACTTCGTCTCCAGGTACTCCGCGATCCCCTCGAAGCCGCCCTCGCGCCCGAACCCCGACTGCTTGACGCCGCCAAAGGGGGCGGCGGCGTTCGAGACGACGCCCTGGTTGAGGCCGACCATCCCCGTCTCGATCCCCTCGCAGACGCGGAACGCGCGGGCGAGATCGCGCGTGTAGACGTAGGCGACGAGGCCGTACTCGGTGAGGTTGGCCGCCGCCAGCGCCTGCTCCTCGGTGGAGAACGTCGCGATCGGGGCGACGGGGCCGAAGATCTCCTCGCGCAACAGGCGCGCGTCGCCGGGCACGTCAGCGAGCACGGTCGGCTCGTAGAAGTAGCCCGGGTGGGCCGGGCCCGACAACCGCCCACCACCGATCAACACACGGGCGCCGCGCTCGACGGCGTCGCCGACTAGCTCCTCGACCTTCTCGCGCTGGGCTTCGTCGATCAGCGGCCCGACGTCCGTGCCCTCCTCGGCGCCGCGGCCGACCTTCAACGCGCCCATCTTCTCGCTCAGCCTCTGTGCGAACTCGGCGGCGATCGACTCGTGCACGTGGAAGCGGTTTGCCGCCGTGCAGGCCTCGCCGACATTGCGCATCTTCGCGAGCATCGCGCCCTCGACGGCGGCGTCGAGGTCGGCGTCCTCGAACACGAGGAACGGGGCGTTGCCACCGAGCTCCATCGAGACGCGCAGCACCTGCTCGGCCGACTGTTCGATCAGCGTGCGACCGACCTCGGTCGAGCCGGTGAACGACAGCTTCCGTGTTCTCGGATCCTTCAGCAGCGGTTCCACCAGCTCGCCCGAGTGCCGCCCGGTGATCACGTTCAGCACCCCTCCCGGCAGACCCGCATCCTGCAGGATCTTCGCGAGCGCGAGCATCGACAGCGGCGTCTGCTGAGCCGGCTTGACGACGACGGTGCAGCCGGCGGCGATCGCCGGGGCGAGCTTGCGCGTGCCCATCGCCATCGGGAAGTTCCACGGCGTCACGAACACGCATGGCCCGACCGGCTGGCGCATCGTCAGGATCCGGCCCTTGCCGGTCGTGTTCACCATGTAGCGGCCGTGAATCCGGACGGCCTCCTCGGAGAACCAGCGGAAGAACTCGGCGGCGTAGCCGATCTCGGCGCGCGACTCCGCGAGCGCCTTGCCCATCTCGAGCGTCATCAGCAGCGCCAGCTCGTCGGTCTGCGCGACGATCGCCTCGTAGGCCCCGCGCAGGATCTCCCCGCGATCGCGCGGCGCGCTCGCGCCCCACTCGGCCTGCTGGTCGGCCGCGGCGGTGAGCGCCGCGAGCGCATCGCCAACCTGCGCATCGGCGACCTCGACCAGCGTCTCGCCAGTGGCGGGGTCCTCGACCGGCAGCGTCCCACCGCCGGAGGACGCACGCCACTCGCCGCCGATGTAGAGGTTCTTCGGGACCTGCTCCAGCACCGTCCGTTCGCGCTCGCTACCGGCCATCTTCATGCCTGCCAATCATCGTGCACCGCTCACCCACGCACCCTGCCTACCCGACCCATAGCTCATGCAATCCCTTTCCCAAGAGCGCGTCTGTAGCTGAGCGACCGTGTTCTTCCGAACAAGGATGCCCAACACCAGCTCAACCTACCACCGCGACTCCAGCGGCTCGCGGACGGCGTCGGCCGACCTGCTGGCGGTGCTGGCCGGCGTGGTCGTGGCAGCCCTCACCCTGGGGGTGCTGCTGCTGTGCGCCTCCTCGGCGGACGGGGCGGCCACGGCGAGCGGCTCGAGCGGGGCGACGCTCGTGATCGACGGCGCCGGCGACGGGCATGGCGTGGGGATGAGCCAGGACGGAGCGCTCGGTTACGCGGAGCACGGCTTCTCCTACAGCGCGATCCTCGTCCACTACTACACCGGCACCGCGCTCGGCCAGGCGCCGGCTGGGACGAGGGTGAAAGTGCTGGTCGGCGACAGGGTCAAGACGCTGCCCTTGGAAAGCTACGTGCGCGGCGTGGTCGCCGCCGAGATGCCCGCAAGCTGGCCGCTCGCGGCGCTCGAGGCGCAGGCGGTCGCGAGCCGCACCTACGCGATCACCGCCGACGCGGGCGGCGCGAGGTTCGACGTCTACTCCGACACGCGCTCGCAGATGTATCTCGGCAAGTCCGCCGAAACGGCCGCCACCAACGGTGCGATCGCCGCAACCGCCGGCCAGGTCGTGACCTACGCCGGCAAGCCCGCGATCACCTACTTCTTCGCCTCCAGCGGCGGCCACACCGAAGACGTGCAGGACGCCTTCGCCGGCGCCGCCGCTCAGCCCTGGCTGGTGGGCGTCGCCGACCCCTACGACCAGGGCCCGGAGCACAGTTGGACCGAGAGCCTCAGCTTCGCGGCAGCGGACCGGCGGCTCGGCGGGCTCGTGAAGGGCTCCTTCGAGGGGATCGAAGTGCTCACCCGCGGGTCTTCCCCGCGGATCCTCTCCGCCTACGTGCTCGGCTCGGCCGGGCGGACGTTGACCAGCGGCGCCGAACTGGCCGCGCGGCTGGGGCTCGACGACACCTGGGACTACTTCAGCGTGAAGCACGGCTCGAGCGTCGTGTCAGAGCCCGACCGCAGCGGCTCGACCGCGCCCGCCAGCCCGCCGCCCGCAACGAGCACACCCACCGCCGCCCCCTCCGGCCTCGGCGGCGGCGCGCAGGGACCGGCCGGAGCGCCGGAATCGACCGCGGGCGGCGCGGTCGCTGGTTAGTAGGTCGCGGCGGCCTTAGGCTGAGGGGATGCCCGCCCCGCCGATGCCCGCCCCGCTCCTGATCGCCGACGTGCCGTGGCTGCTGTACCGCGCCTTCTTCTCGCTGCCCAAATCGATCGTCGGTGCGGACGGGCAGCCGGTGAACGCGCTGCTGGGGACGGTGAACGCGATCCTGGCGGTGCTCGAAGCGCGCCCCGCGAGGGCCGTCGCCGCCTGCATGGGGGCGGAGGAGGCGGTCTATCGCGTGCTGCTCTACCCCGGCTATCACGCCCAGCGCGAGCCGATGCCGCCGGAGCTCGCGACCCAGTGGAAGCAGGCGCCGGCGCTGCTGGAGAGTCTCGGTTGGACGTTCGCGACCGATGCGGAGCTGGAGGCCGACGACGTGATGTTCTCGTTTGCGCTCGCCGAGATCGCGGGCGGCGGGGACCGAGGGAAGCAACCGACCCGGCGCGGTGGTGAGAACACGGCAGGCGGCGGACCTCGGGGGGCAAGAGCGCTGTTGTTGAGCGGGGACCGCGACATGTTCCAGGCGGTGAGTGAGCGGGTCGCGGTCGTCCTGCCCGGCAAAGGTGGCGCGGACCCCGAGGAGATCGGCCCGGAGCAGGTGCGCGAGCGCTACGGGATCGACCCAACGCTCGTGACCGACTTCATCGCCCTGCGTGGCGACCCCTCCGACGGCCTGCCGGGCGCGCCGGGGATCGGAGCGAAGACCGCTGCCGAGCTACTGAATCGATACGGCCCACTGGAGGAGGTGTTTAAGGTCGCACGCGCGGACGACAGCGACATGCGCCTGCGGACAGCGCTCGCCCTGAGCGAGAACGAGGAGCTGCTGCTCGACTTCAAGCGGATCGCGACGCTTGTGCCGATCGACGGCATCGTCCGGCCGGCGGACCGGGCCACCGACTTTGCCGGCGGTGCCCGCATGGCCGCGGAGCTGGGAATGAAGCAGCTGGCGAGGCGGCTGGAGAAGCTCGCTAGGGACTGACTCAACGGGAGGGGGACAGGTCCCCCTCCCGACCACCCCCTGGCCGTGTGAGACCGTGGGCTCAGGGACTGAACTTGACCGTGATCACGTCGCCGTCGGTCATCACGTAATCCCGCCCCTCGACGCGCAGCGTGCCGCGCTCGCGGGCACCCGCGTAGCCGCCAGCGTCGAGTAGCTCCTGCCAGCCGATCACCTCCGCGCGGACGAAGCCCTTCTGGATGTCCGTGTGGATCTGGCCCGCCGCATGCCATGCGGTGAGGCCACGGCGCAGATGCCAGGACTGCGCGATCGTCGCCTCGCCGGCGGTGAAGAACGCGATCAGCTCGAGCAGCGCGAACGCCTCGCGCACGACCAGCTGCAGGCCGGACTCGCTGGGTGGGCGGGAATACAATTCCTCCCGCATCGCAGCCGCGTCCTCGTCGTCGAGCTCCGCCAACTCGGACTCGATGCGCGAGGACACCGCCACCGCGCGGGCGCCCTGTGCGGTGGCGTGCTCGGCGACCGCCGCGGGGACCTCCTCGGAGCCCTCGTCGACGTTGGCCACGAACAGCACCGGCTTGCTTGTCAGCGAGCCCAGGTCGCGGGCGGCATTTGGCGCCTCCTCGGGCACGGGCACCGTGCGCGCCGGACGGCCGGCCTGCAGCGCTGCGATCACCTCGCGCAGCCACGCCTCCTCCGCGATCGCCACGCGGTCGCCCCCCCGAGCTTGTTTGCCGACTTTGTCCACCCGCCGTTCAGCGGCCTCCAGGTCAGCCATCACCAACTCCGTCTCAATCGTCTCGATATCCGCCAGCGGATCCACGCGACCCTCCGGATGGATCACGTTCTCGTCGTTGTGCGCGCGCACGACGTGCACGATCGCGTGCGTCTCGCGGATGTTCGCCAGGAATTTGTTGCCCAGCCCCTCCCCCTGGTGCGCCCCCGCCACCAGACCCGCGATGTCGTGGAAGTCGACCGTGTCCCACACGATCTCCGACGAGCCGAGCGCCTTCGCCACCTGCTCCATGCGCTTGTCGATCACCGGGACGACCGCGACGTTCGGCTCGATCGTCGTGAAGGGATAGTTGGCCGCCTCCGCCCCCGCCTTCGTCAAGGCGTTGAACAGCGACGACTTGCCCGCGTTGGGCATGCCGACGATGCCGATCCTCGTGCTCACCGGTCGGCATCTTGGCAGGGATCGAGCGCAGAGGCTCGCGGGCGGTCGACTGGGCGCCGGGAGCCCACGCGCGCCCCTTGCGATCGAGCGTCGCCTGCTAAAACGCCGATGATGCGCCAGGGACCTCTCGCCGGCCGGTATCCAGCAGTCGCCGCGATGGTGATGTTCGCGCTGATTCCCTACCTGGCCCTGTCCGCCGCGCTGCAGCCGCTGACGCCGATCATCGCCAAGCAGCTGCACACGAGCCTGCAGACGATGAGCCTGAGCTCCGGCCTCGCCAACGCGGCCTACGCGGCCGGCACCGTGCTGGCCGTTTCAGCTCGCCCAGCACCTGCCGCAGCGCAGGATGCTAATCGTCTACGCCACGCTGCTCGTGATCGGGTCGGTGCTTGCGGCGGCGGCCCAGGATCCGGGCATGTACATCGCGGGCCACGTGCTTCAGGGTCTCTGCACGAGCCTGCTGCTGATCTCTGCCGTGCCGCCGCTGGCGATCGGCTACCCGGCGAGCAAGCTGCGCATCACCGCGATGATCATGAACATGTGCATCTTCGGGGCGGTTGCGCTCGGCCCGGCGATCGGCGGGCTGCAGGCGCACTTCGACGCCTGGCGGCCGCTGTTTTGGATCATCGCCGCGATCGCGGCCAGCGCGCTCGTCCTGTCCGTGCTGACGTTCGACGACGCGCCGCCGGCCGACCCCGACTCGCCGCGCGATCCGCTGGCGATCGCGCTGGCGGCCGTCGGCTGCGTCGCCGCGTTCTTCGGCGCCTCCGAGCTGCTGACTCACCGCTTTCTCGATCCCGTGACGATCGTGCCGCTGCTCGGCGGTCTCGCGACGATCGTCGTCCTGATCGTCTACCAGTTCCGCGCGAAGCGGCCACTCTTGACGATTCGCACGATGCTGACGAGCACGATGCCGGTCGCGGGCATCGTGGTGGCGCTGTTCGCGGCGGCGGCCTCGGTGTCGGCGACCGCGCTCACCGCGGCCGCCCTGTCCCAAAGTTACGGGCCGCTTCACGTGGGCTTGCTCTATCTGCCGGAGGTCGCGGGCGCGGTGATCACCGCGATCCTGCTCGGCGTGGTCATCACCAAGCGCGCGATCCACTATCTCCCGCTGGCCGGCATGGTGTTCCTCGCGGCGGGGATCGCGGTCTTCCGCATCGAAGTGCCGTCGAGCGAAGCGGCCACGCTGGTGGGCTCCGGTCTGACCGGCATCGGCCTCGGCGCGACGGTCGCGCCCGCGCTGTTCGTAGCCGGCTTCTCGCTGCCCTCCGCCAGCCTTCAGCGCGTGTTCGCGATCGTCGAGCTGATGCGGGCGGTGGCGGCGTTCATGATCGCGCCGATCTTCGCTCACATGGCCGTGACCGTCGGCGGCAGCCTCGATGCCGGCACCGGCATCGCCCTGTGGATCGGCCTCGGGCTCGCGCTCGGTGGCGCCGGGCTCGGCGTCGCGATCTACGCGCTCGGCGGCGCCCGCCCGCAGGCGCCCGATCTCGATCGCTTCGTCGCGGGCGAGTCCCCTGCGTGGTACTCGCCGCCGCTGCTGGCGAGACTTCGTCCAGGCCTTGCAACCACGCACCCCGCGACCGAGAGCGCCAACTGAGATGGCGTCGAGCGACGCACACGCCGCCACGCCCGACCCAGCCACCGGTCCGGTGCTCTTCGCCTATGACGGCTGCGATCTGGCGAAGCTCGCGATCGAGCAGGCCGGCCGCCAGCTCGCGCCCGGACGCGACGCGTTGATCGTCTGTGTCTGGCAGACGAACGATCTCGGGTTCTTACCTGTCAACGACCGGCACCTGAACGCCGCAAACGCGGGCGAGGTCCGCGCGGCCGCGGAGGAGACCGCTGCACACGGAGCGTCGCTGGCGGAGGCGGCGGGCTTTCGGCCCGAGAGCATGGCGATCGCGGCCGCCCCGACCTGGAAGGGCATCGTCGAGGTTGCCGAGCAGCGCAACGCGAGCCTGATCGTGCTCGGCCCCCACCGCCGCAGCGGGCTCGTGGGACATCTACTCGGCAGCGTCACCGCCGCAGTGATGGCTCATTCAACGGCCTCTGTGCTCCTCGTGCGCTCCTGACCGGCAGTCGCCGCCGCCGAACCGTCACCGCCCGGATCGCGATGTAGCCGCCGATCGGCAGCTCACCGCGACGCCGCGACGGCCGTCCCCAGCAGCGCGCCGGCAAGCACGTCTGACGGATAGTGAACCCCCAGATACAGCCGCGAAACCGCCAGCCCCTTCGCGAGCGCATACAGCGGTACCGCGGGGAGGCCCAGCCGCGTGTACGCGAGCGCACCGGCGAACGAGATGGAGGCGTGCGCGCTCGGGAAGCTCAGCTGCGTCGGCGTGCTCGTCAACGGCGGCAGGCCCGGCAGTTGTGGACGGCGACGGCGGATCACCAGCTTGACCGCCGTGTTGAGCGCGTAGGTCCCCAGCACGGTGCCCATCGCCCGGCGCCATTGCGGACGCCTGGGCTCGTCGAGCGCGTAACCGGCCGCGCCGATCGCGATCCACACCGCACCGCGCTCACCGAGCTTGGAGAAGCGCTCCACCGCGCGGTCGGCCCGCGGACTGTGCCCCCACGTACGCATCGCACGCAGCACCTGCTCGTCCAGTGACCGCGGGGCGCTAGGCCCCAAAGCCCACTCTTGAATCCTCATCCTCCGCGCGGATGTAGACGACCTGGCCGAGGTACAGCCGGACCGGCCCGTCCTCGGTCTCGAGCTCGTGCCAGCCGCCGTCGCCGAGGGACTTGTAGAGGCCCTTCAGCTGATCCTCGCTGACACGCAGCGCGAGCACCTGACCGCCCTGGAAACCGACGCTGATCCGGCGCGCGTGGGAAGCCATCAGTGCGCTCCCAGACCGGCGGCCGGCTCGACGATCTCGGTCAGCACGCCCGCGGTCGCGCGCGGGTGCAGGAAGGCGACGCGCGAGCCGCGGATGCCGATCCGGGGCTGCTCGTCGATCAGCGCCATGCCCGACTGCTTCAATGTCGCCAGGGTCGCGTCGATGTCGCCGACCTGGTAGGCCACGTGGTGCAGGCCCGGGCCCTTCTTCGCGAGGAACTTCCCCACGGGCGTGTCCTCGCCGAGCGGCGCGAGCAGCTCGACGTGGTTCTCGCCGACGTCGAGCAGCACGGCCTCGACGCCCTGCTCCTCGACCACCTCGCGGTGAGCGACCTCCATCTGGAAGCCGTCGCGCCACAGCGCGAGCGAGGCATCGATCTCCGCCACCGCCACGCCGATATGATCGATCCGCCTGAACATGCCGCCAGTCTACCGACGGCGTGCGGGCAGGCTGGGTGCGGTCGAACGCCGCGTCGGCGGCCGGGGTGTGATGAGGAGGTGCGGGTGGGCCGCGCTCCTGCGGGCGGGGCGAGGGCGAGGGCGACGTGTCCCCTGTGGCGACGGACCCCCATCCGCGCCGACGTCGCCCTCACCTCGCGCCGACGCCCCCCTCGCCCGCGGTGGCGTCCACGGCTGTGGCCGCCGCCACCACGCGTAGTCCGGACCCAGGGGCGCGCTCCAGGCGCGGGACACCCTTCATGATCCGGTCGATCGCATCGCGGTCGAGTACCTCGTGCTCGAGCAGCTCCGCGGCGAGCGCGTCGAGCTGAGTCCGATGGGAGACGAGTGTCCGCTGCGCCGCGCGGCGGGCTTCCTCGATCAGATCCTGGCGCTCCTCGTCGCGGATCCGCAGCGTCGTCTCCGACAGGCGCACGTCCCCGTCGGGCGCGCGGCCGAGGCCGGCGGTTCCCATCGCGTAGTCGTGCACCATCGAGTGCGAGATCTCGGCCACGCGCTTGAGATCGTCGGAGGCGCCCGTGGTGATCGCGCCGAACACGACCTGCTCGGCCGCTCGGCCGCCCAGCAAGACCGTCATGTAGTCGAGCAACTCCTCGCGCGTCTTCAGGTAGCGGTCCTCGGCGGGCAGGTTCAGCGTGTAGCCGAGCGCGCGCCCGCGCGGGACGATCGAGATCTTGTGCACGCGGTCGACCGACGGCAGCAGCTCACCGCACAGCGCGTGTCCCGCCTCGTGGTAGGCGACGACGCGCTTCTCGTGCTCGTTCAGCACCCTGCGCGACTGCACGCCCGCGATCACGCGCTCGAGCGCGCTGTCGAAGTCGACATCGTCGATCCGCTTCGCGCCGCGACGTGTGGCGAAGATCGCCGCCTCGTTACAGATGTTCGCGAGGTCGGCGCCGGTCAGGCCGCTCGTCTGCTGAGCGACGAGCGAGAGATCGACTTTCCCAAGCGGCTTCTCGCGGGTGTGCACGCCGAGCACGCCTTCGCGCCCGCGCACGTCCGGCGGGGCGACGAACACCTGGCGGTCGAACCGTCCCGGACGCAAGAGCGCCGGGTCGAGCTTGTCGAGCAGGTTGCTCGCCGCGATCACGACCACGCGCCCGCTCGCGGCGAAGCCGTCCATCTCGACCAGCAGCTGGTTGAGCGTCTGGTCCTTCTCGCCGGAGATGTCCATCCCGCGCCGGCCGCCGACGGCGTCGAGCTCGTCGATGAAGATGATCGCCGGTTCGTGCTTGCGGGCGATCGCGAACAGCCTGCGGATGCGCGCGGCGCCGAGGCCCGCGAACATCTCCACGAACGCGGCCGCCGACTGCGCGAAGAACTGCGCGCCGGACTCGTGTGCGACCGCCTTCGCGAGCAGCGTCTTGCCCGTGCCCGGCGGGCCGTGCAGGAGGACCCCCTTCGGCACCTTCGCACCAAGCTCTTCGAACTGCTTCGGGTCGCGCAGGAACTCGACGATCTCCTCGAGCTCGCCGCGGGCGTCGTCAACGCCCGCGATGTCCTTCCAGCCGACCGCCTGGTGTGACGCCGGCTTGATCTGCTGCGGCTTCACTTTCGGCATCACTTTCAGCATCCGCCACATCACGGCGATGATCACGACGAAGAACAGGATCGCGATCACCGGCTCCCAATTCAGCGCCGCGTTCTGCAAGTTCTGCACGAACGAGGGCTGCGGCGCCGCGACCGGCGCCACTTTCGTCACGGCGTGGGCGTGAGCGTGGACAAGCGCGGCGTGCGTGGCGAGAGCGTGGGTTGCGGCGGGATGGGCGTGCGCTGCGGCGGCGGCCGACGTGTGCGTGGAGGTCGAACTGGTCGAGGTGCTCCCGGCGGCCGGGGCGCTGCCGCCAGACGGGGTCGCTGCGCTCGCGGCCGGGGCCGTCGTCACCTTGTCGGTCGTGCTCGCCACCGTCGTCGTCCCTGACTCCATTGTCGCCTCACCATCCTTGGTCTATCCGTCCATTATGCAGATCTCTACTCAAGCACGCGCCGCGCCAGGTCTCTGAAGAACTCGGTCGCGAACGCGAGGTCGCGAACGTCGATCCGCTCGTCCGCCGCGTGGATCAGCGGCGCCGCCTCGAACAGCGTCTGGTGCTTCTGCGGAAAGAACCCGTACGCGACGCAATCCGGGAACGCCTGGCGGAAGTGGCGCGAGTCGGTGAAGCCGGGGAGGATCACGGGCACCACGTCGGCGCCCGCGTCGTGCTCGCTCACCCAATCCGCGATCACCTCCATCAGCTGTGAGGAGATCGGCGAGCGGTTGCCCTCGATCCGCTCGGTGAAGTCGATCCGCCAGGCGCCGTCGGGGTCGGCGGGTCCGAGTACTTCGGCGATCCCGCGCCGCACCTCCTCCTCGCCCAAACCCGGGGGCACGCGGCAGTCGACCTTCAGCTCGGCGCTACTCGGGATCACGTTGATCTTCTCCGACGCCCTGATCCGCGTCGGCGTGAACGTGACGCCGAGCATCGGCTCGAACATCGTCACCAAGCGCTCGTCGGCCGCGCCCAGGTTCGCGACCGCGCCGGCCGGGTCACTCGGGTCCTCGCCGAGCGCCTTCAGGAACGCCCGCGGCTCGGCCGTCAACTCGTACGCCGGCTGGCTGGCCGCGAGCCGCTCCAGCACCGGCGCCATCTTCAGCAGGGCGTTCTCGCCGATCTTCGGCATCGACGCGTGCCCGGCGACACCCGAGGTCGTGACCGTGAAGCGGAACACCCCCTTCTCCGCACAGCACACGCCATAGTGGCGCCGGGCGTCGTACTCGAACACCGCGCCGCCGCCCTCGTTCACGAGCAGATCGCAGCGCACCTTCTCCGGGTGTTCTTTCGTTATCCACTGCGCGCCGAGCTCGCCGCCGGTCTCCTCGTCGACGACGACCACGATCAAGAGCTCGCCCCGCGCCGGGCGCCAGCCCGAGCGCGCGAGGCCCGCCGCGGCGGCGATCTCGGCGGCGGTCTGCGACTTCATGTCGAGCGCGCCACGCCCCCAGATGAAGCCCTCGGCCAGATCGCCCGACCACGGGCCGTGCGCCGACCACTCGGCGGCGTTTGCCAGCACCGTGTCGACGTGGCTGAGGTAGCACAGCGTCGGGCCGGTCTCGGTGGGGTCGGTTGGACGCAATCGCGCGACGAGGTTCGGCCGCTCGGGCTCGGCGCCGAGCAGCTCGCACTCGAAGCCGGCCTCGGTCAGGTAGGCGCTCAGGTACTCCTGCGCCGCGCGCTCGTTCCCCGGCGGGTTCACCGTGTCGAAGCGGATCAGCTTCTGGAGAAGCTCCGTCGCCTCTGCCGCAGGATCGAGATCACTCACCCCGTGATCGTACGCCGATCTCGCCTCGGCGACACGAGCAGGATCACGCCGCGGAGGCGCGCCTGCGAGACCCCGGCACGGCCGCCAGCAGTTCCTTCGTATACGGGTGTTTCGGTTCGCCGTAGAGCGCCTCGTTCTCGGCGAGCTCGACGATCTTGCCCGCGTACATCACCGCGACGCGGTCGCACATGTGCCGCACGACGGATAAATCATGGGAGATCAGCACGAGCGTCAAGCCCATCTCGCGCTGGAGCTCGCGCAGCAGGTTCAGCACCTGCGCTTGGATCGAGACGTCGAGCGCGGAGACCGGCTCGTCGGCGATCAAGAGCTTCGGGCCGAGCGCCAGCGCGCGGGCGACGCCGATCCGCTGGCGCTGGCCGCCGGAGAACTCGTGCGGGTAGCGGTTGTAGTGCTCGGGGTTCAAGCCGACCCGGTCCATCAGCTCCTTCACCTTCCCGCGCCGCTCCCCCCGGTCGCCGTACAGACCGTGGATCGCGAACGGCTCCGCGACGATCGAGCCGACCGTCTTGCGGGGGTTCAGCGACGAATACGGGTCCTGAAAGACCATCTGCAGCTCGCGTCTGATCGCCTTCAGCCTGCCGCCCTTCAGGTGCGTGATGTCCTCGCCCTCGAAGCGCACTGTTCCCGCGGTGGGCTCGAGCAGGCGCATCATCAGCCGCGCTGTCGTGCTCTTGCCACAGCCCGTCTCGCCCACGATGCCCAGCGTCTCGCCTCTGATCACCTCGAAGCTCACGCCGTCGACCGCCCTCACCGCGCCGGCGCGCCGCGCGAGCACGATTCCGCGCGTGAGCGGGAAGTGCTTCTCGAGGTCTCTGACCTCCATCAGTGACTCCGTAGTAGTGCTCACGAAGCGAGCTCCTTCCACAATCGCCGGCGCTCCTTCGGCTCCAACAGGCATGCAACGGCGTGGCTCGGATCGTCGGGCAGCGAGAGCAGCTGCGGGTCGATCCGCGCGTGGTCGGGCTGGGCGTAGGCGCAGCGCGGGTGGAAGTGGCAGCCCGAGGGCGGATCGATCAGGCTCGGGGGGCTGCCCGGGATCGGCTCCAGGCGCTCCGCGCGCGGGCCGTCCAACCTCGGAATCGAGCGCAACAGGCCCCACGTGTAGGGGTGCTCGGGGCTGGCCAGCAAGGTCTCCGTCGCGGCCGTCTCGACGATCCGCCCCGCGTACATCACGGCGATCTCGTCGGCCATCTCCGCGACCACGCCGAGGTCGTGCGTGACGATCATCACCGCCATCCCCAACTCCCCCCGCAACCGTTCCAGCAAAGCCAGGATCTGCGCCTGGACGGTCACGTCCAGCGCGGTCGTCGGCTCGTCGGCGATCAAGAGCTTCGGCTCGTTCGCCAGCGCCATCGCGATCATCGCGCGCTGGCGCATGCCGCCGGAGAACTCGTGCGGGTAGTCGTCCACGCGCCTGTCCGGGTCGGGGATTCCGACGAGGCCCAGCAACTCGATCGTGCGCTTGCGGGCCTGCGACTTCGTCACGTCCCGATGGGCTCTCACCGCCTCCACGATCTGCGCACCGACCTTGTATAGAGGGTGCAGTGCCGTGGAGGGGTCCTGAAAGATCATCGCGATCTCGTTGCCCCTGATCCGCCGCAATGCGGTCTCATCCTTTTTTAAAAGATCAACTCCCTCGAACATCACCCGCCCACTGATCTTCGCCCCCTGCACCCGGGTCAATCCCAGCACCGTCATCGCCGCCACCGTCTTGCCCGACCCCGACTCGCCGACGACCCCGAGCGTGCATCCCCTTCTCACCTCGTATGTGATCCCGTCGACGGCTTTCACGACGCCGTCTTCGGTTGGGAACTCGACCCTTAGGTCCTCGACTCGCAGGAGGGGGGAATCGTCAACGGTGCTCATGAGTACCTGACACGGGGATCCAGATACGCATAGACGATGTCGACGACGATGTTCGCCACAACAACGAACAGCGCACCGAGCAGCACCGTCCCCTGCACGACAAGCAGGTCCGAGTGCCGGATCGCGGTGTATGCGAGCAGGCCGATCCCCTGGATGTTGAAGACGACTTCGACGAGGATCGCCCCGCCGAGCAGCGTCGCGATGTCGAGCGCGAGGATCGTGAGGATCGGGTTGATCGCGGCGCGCACGCCGTGGTGCAGGACGACGCGGCGCTCGCCGAGGCCCTTCGCGCGCGCGGTGCGGATGTAGTCCTCCTGCATCGTCTCGCTGAGGCTGCCGCGCATCAGCCGCGCGTAGATCGCCGCCGAGCCCGCCGCGAGCACGAGCCACGGCAGTAGCAACGAGGTGAACCATTTCCCCGGGTCGCTCGTCAAGGAGACATAGCTGCCGGCCCCGGGGAAGATCTTCACCCGGCCGATGTCGGCGGCGAACAGGTACAGCGCGATCAGCCCAAGCCAGTATTCCGGCGCGGAGACGAACACGAGCGCGGTGCCCATGCTCACGCGGTCGAGTCGCGAGCCGCGGCGGAGCGCCGAGAGGATCCCGACCGGCAGGCCGATCATGAGCCAGATCACGGTTCCCCCGAGCATCAGCGACAGCGTCGCGCCGAAGCGTTCGACGATCAGGCCGCGCACCGGGGCGTTGGAGTAGTAGCTGTAGCCGAGGTTGAAGTGCAGGAAGACGTTCTTCATGTAGATCCAGAACTGCTCGGGCAGCGACTTGTTCAGGCCGAGGTCGACACGTAGCTCGGCGATCACCTTCGGGCTGGCGTTGTGCCCGGCGCGCAGCCGTGCCGGATCGCCCGTCGGCAGGATCCGGAACAGCAGGAAGATCAGCGCCGCAACGAGAATCAGCAGGAGGACCCCCCAGAGCACGCGGCGGATGATGTAGAGGGTCATCGTGCTCGGCGCCCGGCCCGCCGGCTCACTTCAGCGAGGTGAAGCTGTAGTCCCACTGGCCGGTGTTCCAGAGGTCGCCGACGCCGGCGACGTCCTTGGACTCGATGTTCGGCTGCTTGTCCCAGTCGAACGGGATCGCGACGGCCTGCGCGACGAGTTTGCGGTCGATCGCGGCCCACGCGTTCGCGCGCGCCTGCGTGCCGACGAGGAGTTCGGCGGCGTCCATCGCCTTGTTGATTTCGGGGTCGTCCACCTGCCCCCAGTTGTTGTTCCCGGTGGAGATGATGTTCTTGCCGTTGAACGCGACGTCGAGCACCGCCTGCGGGTCGCCGAAGTCCGCGACCCAACCGACGCTCGGGCAGACGTCGATCTCTTCGGCGGGCGTGCCACAGTACTTTTCGTACATCACCGAGACTTCGACGAGCGTCAGCTTCGTCTGGAAGCCGAGGTTCTTCAGCGTCTGGTTGACGATTTCCGCGTCTTCGTTGTCGGGGCTTTCGTTCCCGCCGACGATCTCGAGCGTCTTCCCACCCGTGTACTTGCCGCTCGGATAGCCCGCGAGCTTCATGTACTTCGCGGCGACCGCCGTGTTGCCGTCGGGGTAGTCGTTGTAGTCAACCTGCGGGCCCTGCAAACCTCCCGCCTGTTCGAAGCCGGAGATTTCGGGATATATAAAATGGGTCATTACGTTCGTCACCAGTTCGCCGCCGCGCGCCTTGTTCATCGCGGTGCGGTCGAGTGCCGCCCAGAAGGCCTTGCGGACGTTCACATTGGAGAACGGGCCCTGCTTGTTGTCGACGGCGATGTAGTGGTCACCGGCGCCCGGTGAGATCTCCAACTGGGAGCGGAACTTTTCATACGCGAGCCTGACGATCGGCTGCGCGGGCGTTTCGTTCTGGACCATGTCCGAGCCTTCCAGCACCTGGCGGCCGATCACGGTCGTGTCGCCGCCGAGCTTGATGTCGATCTGGTTCAAGTAGGCGGGCCGAAAGTCGGTCGCGGGGTTCCAGTTCGGGTTGCGCACGAGCGTCGCCGATTTGCCCGGTATGTAACCGATGCCGAGCACCTTCCCGGCGCTGTCGTGCTCGAGCATGTAGGGACCGGTGGCGACCTGGTAGTTGCCGTATTCGGTCGGTTTCATCGCGTCGAAGCGCTTGGCGTATTCCTCGGGCACCGGCGCGCTCAGCGGCAGCACCAGCGCGGCGAGCACGATCGGCGCCTTCGCTTCGGCCAGGTGGAAGACGATCGTCGATGGGTTCGGCGTCGTGATGCCCGGGAATGGACCACCGTTTGCTTGTTTGAAGCCGACCAACGACTTGAAATAGGCTTCGAAGTAGGGGTTGCCGACGTTCGGGTTGGCGCCGCGCTCGATCCCGTAGGCGACGTCGGCCGAGGTCACTTCGCGGTTGACCGGCGGGCTGAAGTGCACGCCTTTGCGGATGTGGACCGTGATCGTCCTGCCGTCGCCGGAGATCTTCGCCGGTTCGGAGGCCATGTCTGGGATCGGTTCGGAAAAGGAGTTCGGCTTGTAGGAGAACAGCGGGCGCTGGGTCGCGTCGACGACCTCGTAGTCGATGTTGTAATACGCCAGCCCGGGATCGAGCTGTTCGAAGTCGGTGTGGTTGAGCACGGTCAGCGTGCCACCGCGTTTGCCGCCAGACTGCGCCTGGGTCCGCGGCGTCTGGACCCCCTTCGCGACCCCGATCCCGCTGCCGCCGGAGATCGAGCTGCTGGAGGAGCCGCAGGCGGCGAGCCCCAGCGCGAGCGCACCGGCGACCACCGCCGTGGCCAGCTGTCTGGTTGGGCTCATCGCTGCATCTCCTCTGTTTGTCGGGGTCTCGGGTTCATCGTTCGGTCCTCGGGTTGAGCGCGTCCTGCAGGCCGTCGCCGAGCAGGTTGAACGCCAGCACGGTCAGCAGCAGCGCCAGCCCGGGGAAGGTCATGTACCACCAGGCGGTGTTGAAGATCGGGGTCGCGGCGGCGATCATCTGACCCCAGCTCGCGGTCGGCGGGCGGATGCCGACGCCGAGGAACGAGAGGCCGGCCTCGAGCAGGATGTTGAGCGGGATCAGCAGCGTCGCGTAGACGATGATCGGCGCGAGCAGGTTGGGGAAGATCTCGCGGAACATGATCCGCGCGTCGGAGGCGCCGAGCGCACGCGAGGCCTGCACGAACTCGCGCTCGCGCAGGCTCAGCACGAGCCCGCGGACGATCCGCGCGATGTACGTCCAGTTGGCCAGCGCGATCAGGAAGATCACGAGGCCGAGGCCCGGCTGAATCGTACCCCCGACGCAGCCCCTGACGGCACAGGCCGCGCCGATCCCGAGGCCGAGCAAGAGGATTGGGATCGACAGCACGACGTCGATCAGACGCGAGAGCAGCGTGTCGACCCAGCCGCGATAGAAGCCCGCGAGCGTGCCGATCACGACGCCGATCAGCGTCGCCACGGCCGTGCCGAGGATCCCCACCTCCAGCGCCACGCGCGTGCCGTAGATCACGCGTGACATCACGTCCTGGCCGAGCTGGTCGACGCCGAACGGATGCGCGAGGCTCGGTCCGAGCGGACTGCCGAACGAGTCGGTGAGGTTCGGGTTCTGCACGTCCGGCCCCGGCAGGCCGAGCAGTTTCACGATCAGCGGCGCCGCGAGCGCGACGACGAACAGGAAGACGATGAACCCGAGCGAGCAGAGCGCGACCCGGTCCCGGCGGAAGCGGCGCCAGAACAGCTGCAGCGGCGAGCGCGCCGCAACCCCCGCCGTGGGGAGCGGGAACTGGAAGTCGCCGGGCGCCCTGCCCGCGCCACCTGATCCGGTCCCAGGGCCGCCCCACAGCTCGGCGGCGCCGGTGCTCATTTTGTCGACCCTTCCCCATTGGTGGGATCCGATTGCAAACACATGGCAAACACGGGCCCTATCTGTTCGACACGGCCTCTTCGACAACCTTCCCCGGAACATAAATCCGCGCGCGCGATACTGGGCGGATGGACACGCTGTTCGAGTCCGACGCCGCCGCGCCGGATCCCGATCCCGGGCAAGGCGCCGGACAAGGCCCGGCCGGGAACGGGGACGACCGCCCGCTGGCGGCGCGGATGCGCCCGGCGACGCTCGCGGACTTCGTCGGCCAGGCGCATCTCCTGGGGCCGGACTCGGCGCTGCGGACGGCAATCGAGCAGGGGCGCCCCCATTCGATGATCCTCTACGGGCCGCCCGGCACCGGCAAGACGACGCTCGCGCGCATGGTCGCGGAGCACGCGAACGCGGTCTTCGAGGAGCTTAGCGCCGTGCAGGCCGGCCGCGCGGAGGTGCGTGCGGTGCTCGAGCGCGCGGCGCACCGCCGTGAGATCGGGAACCCACCCACCCCGACTGTGTTCTTCCTCGACGAGATCCACCGCTTCAACAAGGCCCAGCAGGACGCTTTACTGCCGGCGGTCGAGGATGGGCTCGTCACGCTGATCGGAGCGACGACCGAGAACCCCGCGTTCGAGGTCAACGGCGCGCTGCTCTCGCGCACGCGCGTGTATGTGTTAAAGGCGCTGAGCGACGAGGAGGTCGGGACGGTGCTGCGACGGGCGCTCGCGGACGGGACGACGCCGGTGGACGACGAAGCGCTCGACTTCCTCGCCGCGCGCAGCGACGGCGACGCGCGCACCGCGCTGAACGCGCTCGAGCTGGCGCTTGCCACGGCCGCCGAGCTGGGCGAGGCCCGCGTCACGATCGCGCGGGCCGAGGACGCGCTGCAACAGCGGGCGGTGCTGTACGACAAAGGCGGCGACCGCCACTACGACTACATCTCCGCCTGGATCAAGGCCACGCGCGGCTCGGACCCCGACGCGTCGCTCTACTACCTCGCGGTGATGCTCGAGGGCGGTGAGGACCCCCGGTTCATCGTGCGGCGGATGGTGATCCTCGCCTCCGAGGACATCGGCAACGCCGACCCCGCCGCGCTCGGCGTGGCCGTCGCCGCGGCCCAGGCGGTCGAGCACGTCGGCCTGCCGGAGGCCACGTACGCGCTCGCGCAGGCGGCTATCTATCTGGCCCTCGCGCCGAAGTCGAACGCGGCCGGCCGCGCGCTGGGCGCCGCGCGGACACACGTGCGCGAGCACGGCGCGGCGGCCGTGCCGGGATGGCTGCGTTCCGGTCCACGGCCGGGGCAAGACGTCGGCGGCTATGACAATCCTCATAGGCATCCCGGACATCTCGCCGCACAGGAGCTCTTGCCGGAGGGCGTCGTCGGGGAGCGCTTCTACGAGCCCGACGAGGCCGAGGCGGAGCTCGCGCGGCGCCTGGAGCGGATTCGCCGGGAGCGTGGGCGCTGAGCGGGACCTCTTTGGTAGCGGAGACTCGTCGTCGGTGATATACTTAAGTGAATGCTTAACCAAGGTACGATTGCCGAGGGCGAGGTCGATCTGCTCTTCCACGCGCTCGCGGATCCCAGCCGCCGGGCGATGGTCGAACGGCTGACCCGCGGGCCGGCGTCCGTCAGCGAACTCGCCCGCCCCCTGGCGATGTCGATGCCGGCAGTCGTCCAGCACCTGCACGTGCTCGAACGCAGCGGGCTCGTCCGCTCGGAAAAGGTGGGACGGGTTCGGACCTGCACCGTGGAGCCCGCCGCATTGCGGACCGCGGAGGGCTGGATCAGCGAGCGGCGCACCGCCTGGGAGCAGCGCCTGGATCGTCTCGGCGAGTACCTCGCCGAGCACCCGGACGGACCGTGACCCACAGCAACGAAATCGATCAGTACAAAGGAGTGAGAGATGAGCCAGACAGACGAGACCGCAGGCGGGCGTTCGACCGTCCATTCCACCTTCACGCTCGAGCGCACCTACGAGGCCGCGCCAGCGCGGGTGTGGCAGACATGGGCGGACCCCGCGGAGAAGCGCCGCTGGTTCGGCCCGCAGGGGCCGGCTAAGGCCGAGCACGAGCTGGAGTTCCGCGTGGGCGGCCTCGAGCGCATGACCGTGCAATCGCCCGGTGGCACCTACAAGTTCATCGCGCGCTTCCAGGACATCGTCGAGGGCGAGCGGTTCGTGCACACGTATGAGATGTACCTGGACGACGCGCGGATCTCGGTGTCGGTGGCGACCGTGGTGCTGGAGGCGGCCGGCGGCGGGACGAAGCTGACGATGACCGAGCAGGGCGTGTTCCTCGACGGGCTCGACACCCCGGCGGCGCGTGAGCACGGCACGGGAGAGTTGCTGGATACGCTCGCCAACCACCTGCGGAACGCGGGAGACCGGGGATGAACACGCCCCGCGACGAGCGCTGGGTGGCGCTGTATGTGCTGTGTGTGGGGATGCTGATGATCGTGCTCGACGTGACCGTCGTGAACGTCGCGCTGCCCTCGATTCAGAACGACCTGCACTTCTCGACCTCGAGCCTCGCGTGGGTGATCAACGCCTACCTGATCGCCTTCGGCGGCCTGCTCCTGCTGGCCGGGCGCCTCGGCGACCTGGTCGGGCGCCGCCACATCTTCCTGGCGGGGATCGGGCTGTTCACGGCCGCCTCGCTTCTGTGCGGCCTGGCGGACAGCCAGACGATGCTAATCACCGCGCGCTTCGTCCAGGGCGTCGGCGGCGCGATGACCTCCGCGGTGATCCTCGGCATGATCGTGACGATGTTCCCCGAGCCCCGCGAGCAGGCGAAGGCGATCGGCGTGTACGCGTTCGTCGCCTCCGCGGGCGGCTCGGTCGGCCTGCTAGCCGGTGGCGTGATCACGCAGTCGATCGATTGGCACTGGATCTTCTTCGTGAACATCCCGATCGGAATCGCCACGGGCGTGTTCGCGACCCGTCTGCTCGAGCGCGACGCGGGCATCGGTCTCGGCGCGGGCGCGGACATCCCGGGCGGGGCGCTGATCACCTCCGCGCTGATGCTGGGCGTCTACACGATCGTCAAGCCCGCCGCCGAAGACGGCTGGGGAGCGGGGCGCACGCTCGCGCTCGGCGGCCTCTCGGTCGCGTTGCTGGCCTGCTTTTTCGTGCGCGAGGCCACCGCGCGCAACCCGCTCGTGCCGCTGCGGATCTTCCGCTCACGCAACGTCGTCACGGCCAACGCGATCCAGATCCTGTCGGTGGCGGGGATGTTCGGGATGTTCTTCCTCGGCGCGCTGTATCTGCGACGCGTGCTCGGCTACGACGCGCTGCAGATCGGGCTCGCGTTCCTGCCCGTCACGCTCACGATGGGGACCCTGTCGATCCGCTACTCCGAGCGACTGGTGACCCGCTTCGGGGCGCGCGCCGTGGTGGCGCCCGGACTGGCGCTGATCGCGCTCGCGCTCGTCCTGTTCGCGCAGGTGCCGGTTCAGGGCAGTTACTTCCTCCACGTGATGCCCTCGATGCTGCTGCTCGGCATCGGCGCCGGCATCTGCTTCCCCGCGCTGATGAACCTCGCGATGTCGGGCGTCGAGCCGCGCGACGCCGGCCTGGCCTCCGGTCTGGTCAACACGACCGCGCAGATCGGTGGCGCGCTCGGGCTGGCGGTGCTGGCCACGCTGTCGAGCGCGCACACCCGGCATCTGCAGGCACAGGGTCACTCGAGCGCCACGGCGCTCGTCAGCGGCTATCACCTCGCGTTCTGGATCGCCGCCGCGCTCACCGTCGCCGCGATCGCGATCGTGCCCGCCGTGCTGGGCCCCGCCGTGTCGCGCAACACACAGGCACAGGAGGAGGGCGATTCCGGCAATGCGCACGGTCGTGAAGGAGCGACCTTGACGGAGCCGGCGAGATGAGCGAGGCAAGCAGACGCTGAGCTGACAGTCGCAGGCGCGATAATCGCCTGCGATGAGCAAACAAGCTCCCCGCGGGGCGCACCCCACCGAAGCGCAGGAGCCGGAGACGATCGAGTCGCGCAACCCGGCAACGGGCGCGTTGCTCGGCAGCGTGCAGTCCACCCCGCCCGGGCGGATCGACGAGATCGTCCGCGCGGTGGCGCAGGTGCAGCCGCTGTGGGCGCTGCTACGGGTGGAGGATCGCGCGCGGTACATGCGCAGGATGGCCCAGGCGATCATCGACGAGTTCGACGCGCTCGCACAGGCGATCGGCCGCGAGCAGGGACGCCCGCGCGCCGAGGTGGCGGCGCTCGAGCTGCTGCCCGCGATCGACGCGCTGATCTGGATCGCCGACGACGGGGCGAAGGTGCTCGGCGGCCGCCGAGTCGGGATTCACCGCTCGATGTCGCTCGCGCGGCGGGCGCGGATCGCGTATGAGCCCTACGGCGTGATCGGTGTGATCGGCGCCGGCAGCGCGCCCTTCGCCCAGCCCCTCGGCCAGATCGCGGGGGCGCTGCTGGCGGGCAACGGCGTCGTCTTCAAGCCGGCCGCCCGTGCCTGCCTGACGGCGGAGCGAATCGCGCGCGTTCTGGCGCGCGCCGACCTGCCGGAGGGGCTGGTGGCGCTCGCGCACGGCGACGCGCACGTGGGGGTCGCGCTCGCGGGGGCGCCGGTCGCGAAGGTCCTGTTCACGGGCTCTCCCGCGGTCGGCCGCGAGGTCGCGCGTGCGTGCGTGAGCTCCGAGAAGGAGGTGACGGTCGAGCTCGGCGGCAAGGACGCGATGCTCGTGCTCGCCGACTGCAATCTCGCGCGGACCGCGGAAGGTGCGCTGTGGGCGGGGTGCGCCGGCGCGGGACAGGCGCGCGGGGCGATCGAGCGCGTGTACGTCGCGCGCGAGGTCTCAGAGCGCTTTCTGCAGCGGCTCGTCACCGGCGCGCGGGCGCTCGCCGTCGGCGACCCCGAGCGGCCGGGCATGCAGATCGGTCCGCTCGCCTCGCGGCGGCGGCTGGAGCACGTCGGCGAGCTCGTCGAGGCGGCGGTGGCGCAGGGCGCGACGCTGCACTGCGGCGGACCGATCGCACCGGAGGGCTGCGATGGCGCGTTCTACGCGCCCGCGGTGATCACCGGCGTGACGCCAGAGATGCGGCTGATGCGCGAGCCAATCGACGGCCCGGTGCTGGCGGTCGTCGCGGTCGACTCGGTCGAGGAAGCGATCTCGCTGGCGAACGGCGGCGACTACGGTCTCGGCGCCTCGGTGTGGACGCGCGACCGCTACCGGGGGCTACGGATCGCCCGCGAGCTGCAGGCGGGGATGGTGTGGCTCAACGACCACCTGCCGAGCCCGGCGGTCTCGCGCGGCCCGTGGGGCGCCGCGGCGGGTGGCGGCCTCGGTCGCGTGCTCGGCGAGGCGGGCCTGCGGGCGTGCGCGCAGGAGAAGCTGATCGTCTGGAGCCAGCCGGGGATGCGCGGGCTGTGGTGGGGCCCGTACGACCAGGTGCTCGAGGGCGGCGCGCAAGCCGTCGCGCAGCTGCGCTCGGGGCGCGACTCCGATCGCGAGCGCGCCTGGAGGCAGGGGGCGGTGGCGATGGCACGAGTGGGGGCAAGAGCGCTGGGGCGCGGCATTCCCCGGTAGGACATATCGGGTGGCTGGCCGGTGGATGCCAGACGTCGCACGCGAGCGCAGGCGTACTGGTGGTACGTCGAGCACCGTGGGTGGCGTATGGCGCCGCCGGACAGCTACCCTTTTGGGATGCCCGCCCAGGCCTATGCAGGGAAGGAGTGCGTCTGTCAGCTGCGCAGAGGAATCTGCGACCAGTCGTGCGTCCAGGGGATGCTCGACACCCCGTTCTACATTGCCTGCCTGAAGCTCACGGGACGGCGCTGCGTGGTCGTCGGCGGCGGCGAGATCGGGCTGGAGAAGATCGAGGGCCTGCTCGCGTGCGACGGTGAGGTGACCTTGATCGCGCCCGCGGCCGAGCCGGCGCTTCAGGAGTACGCGCGGGAGGGCTCGATCCGTTGGGAGCGGCGCGAGTACGCCGGACCGGCGGACCTCGAGGGCGTGTTCATGGCGATCGCGGCGACGGACGACACCGACGTGAACATCGCCGTCTACGACGATGCCGAGCGCCGCGCGATGCTCGTGAACGTGGTCGACGTGCCGCCGCTGTGCAACTTCATCCTGCCGGCAATCGTGCGTACCGGACCGCTGGCGATCGCGATCTCCACCGCGGGCGCCTCACCGGCGCTGGCCAAGCGGATCAAGCGCCAGATCGCAGATGAGTACGGCGAGCCCTATGCGCGCCTGGCGGTGCTCCTGAACGAGGTCCGCGGCTGGGCGAAGGGGACGCTCGAGACCTACCAGGACCGCAAGGAGTTCTTCGAGGGGATCGTCAACGGCGACCCCGACCCGGTCGAGATGCTGCGCGGCGGCGGAAGTAGCGGCGAGGACGCGGTGCGCGAGCTGATCGCGGCGGCGCAGCGCACGCACGCGTCCGCCTCGGCCGGCGTCTGAGCGACACCGCCGGGCAGATGGCCGATCGCGGCATCACCCCAACCCTGGCCGTTGCAACGCCGGCAGGCGCGAGCGATGTCGTCGAGGAACCGGTGCTCCGGGTGGACGGGCTGGTGCGCCGCTACGGCGAACGCGAGGCGCTCAGCGATGTCTCGCTGTCGCTCTCGGCAGGCCAGACGCTGGTCGTGTTCGGGCCGAACGGGGCGGGCAAGACGACGCTGCTGAGGGTGCTCGCGACGCTGCTGCGGCCACACGACGGCGAGGTGCGCGTGCTCGGCTCGAGCCTCCCCGAGGAAGCGTGGGCCCTGCGCGGGCGCGTCGGGCTGCTCGGGCACGAGCCGCTGTTGTACCGCGAGCTGACCGCGCGCGAGAACCTGCGCTTTCACGCGCGCCTGCACGGCGTCGGCGCAGAGCGCGTCGAGCAGCAGCTCTACGCCGTGGCGCTGTCGGATCGCGCCGACGAGCCGCTGAAGCACCTCTCGCGTGGGATGGTGCAACGTGCCGCCGTGGCCAGGGCGACGCTGCACGATCCCGAGTTGCTGCTGCTCGACGAGCCACGCGCAAACCTCGACCCCGCGGCGATCGAGCTGGTCGAGCCGCTGATCGGCGCCAGTACAGATCCGGCCCGGCGGAGAACACGCGTGATCTCCAGCCACGACCCGGACGGGGGCCTGCGCGAGGCGGATCTCGTGCTCGGCCTGCGCGACGGGCGCGTGGCGCTGCTGCGCGCGGCAGGCGAAGTCGATCGAGACGAGATCGTGGAGCTGTACAGGTGAGCGCCTCCACGCCCGCCCCGTCGCGCTCCTCCTCCGCCTCTCCGGCTACCGAGGCTCCTCCTCATCCTCCGCCGGCGGAGGCGGTCACGGGACAGCCGGCGCCGGTGCGAGCCTCGAGAAAGCCGCCGGGCATGGCGGCGACCGTCGGCGCGCTGCTGCGCAAGGAGCTGCTCGTCGAGTTGCGCACCCTGGAGTCCGTGCCGGGTATGTCGCTGTTTGCCGTGACGACGTTCGTCGTGTTCCACTTCGCGCTGGATCAGAACACCGTCTCCGGCGACGAGGCCGCGGGGATCCTGTGGGTGACGCTGTTGTTCGCCGCGATGCTCGGCATCAACCGCCTGTTCGTCGCCGATCAAGACCAGGGCGGCTTCGACGCGTTCCTGCTCGCACCCGTCGATCGCACGGCGATGCTGCTGGCGAAGGCAATCGCACTGTTCGCCTACCTCGCGGTGCTCGAGCTGATCGCGGTCCCGGCCTTCGGCCTGCTGCTGCTCGCGCCGCCGCTGCACCAGACGCTGCCCGACCTGCTCGTCGTGCTCGTGCTCGCCGACATCGGGATCGCGGCGATCGGCACGCTCGTCGCGGCGCTGGCCGTGCAGACCCGCGCACGCGACCTGCTCGGGCCACTGCTCGCGCTGCCGCTGCTCGTGCCCGTCGTGATCGGCGCCGCCCGCGCGAGCTCGCCACTGCTGGTTCTTACTCACTCGACGGGGCCACAGGTGCGCTGGCTGGCGACGCTTGCGCTCTATGATCTGGTGTTCGGGCTGATCGCCTACGCCGTATTCGACTTCCTCCTGGAGGACTAGTGTCGTCCCGAACATCCCCCCCCAAGCACGGACGGGGCCTGCGTCCGCTGAGCATCGCCACGATCGCCGCGATTCCGATCGCGCTCGTGCTCGTGTTCTTCTACGCGCCGATCGAAGTCGAAGAAGGGTTCCTGCAGAAGATCTTCTATCTGCACGTACCGCTCGCGATCGTCACCCTCTGCGGGTTTGTGATCGGCGGCCTGCTCGCAATCGTGCACCTGCGCACGCGCGATCGGAGCTGGGATCTGCGCTCCTACGTAGCGATCCATATGAGCCTGATCTTCGGCGTCGGCACCCTGATCACCGGCTCGATCTGGGCGCGCGGTTCGTGGGGTCATTGGTGGGTGTGGAGCGAGCCGACGCTCGTCTCGTTCCTGATCATCATGCTGCTCTACGCGACCTATCAGCCACTGCGCTTCGCGATCGAGGACCCCGAGCGCCAGGCGCGCTACGCGTCGGTGTTCGCGATCGTCGCGGGCGCGTTCGTGCCGATGAACTTCCTCGCGGTGCGCCTGTCGAGCTCCTACCTACACCCGCGCGTGCTCGGTAGCTCCTCGAACCTGCCGCCGAAGATGGCCTTCACCTTTCTCATCTCACTCGTGGCGATGTCGCTGCTGTTCGCGACGCTCTGCTCCTACGAGCTCACCGCCAAGCGCACGCGCATGCTGCTGAAAGCGCGCAGCAGAACGCTGGGGTTCCGCTGATGGTGCTCGCGACGTCCATCCCGGGAAGCTCGAACAACGGCTACGTCGCCGCCGCCTACATCGTGTTCTTCGCGATCGTCCTGATCTACGTCGCGATCATGGCGCTGCGCCTGACCCGTGTGGAGCGCGACCTGCGCGATCTGAACGAGCGCGCGGAAACCACTGGCGGGGCCGCCCCGAATGAGACGCACGGAGCACACGAGGCGCACAACCTGCCACGGGAGCGCGAGCGGGTATGAGCGAGCTGTTGGCGCTCGGCATCTCCCACAAGACGGCGCCCGTGGCGCTGCGTGAGCGATTGGCATTCACCGAGCGCGAGGCGAGCGAGTTCGCACTACAGGCCACGGCGAGCACCGAGGTGCGCGAGGCGGTCGTGATCTCGACCTGCAACCGCACCGAGGTCTACCTCGTCGTCGGCGACCCCGTGCAGGCCGAGGGCGACGTGCTGGGTCTGCTCGCCCGCCGCGCGGGGATCCGCCCGACGGAGCTCGCGCAGGAGATCTACTCCCCCCGCAACTGCGACGCCGCGCGCCAGCTCTACCGCGTGACCGCGGGCCTCGAGTCGATGATCGTCGGCGAGGCGGAGATCCAGGGCCAGGTCCGCCGGGCGCACGAGGCGGCGATGCGCGCCGGGAGCACGGGCGCGCTCTCCAACCGCCTGTTCGCCGCGGCGCTCACGACCGGCAAGCGCGTGCGCACCGAGACGGAAATCGGCTCGAGCCGTGTGAGCGTGCCCTCGGTGGCAGTCGATCTCGCGCTGAGCGTGCTCGGCGGCTTGGAGGAGCGCCACGTGGTGATCCTCGGCGCGGGCGAGACCAGCGAGCTGACCGCGCGCGCGCTCGCCGAGCAGGGCGCGGGCACCATCTTCGTCGCCAACCGCCACGCCGATCGCGCGCTCAGCCTCGCCCAGCGCTTCGGCGGCTCGGTCGTGGGGCTCGACGGGCTGCCCGAGCAGCTGCTGCACGCGGACATCGTGCTCTCCTCGACCTCCTCGCCGCATCCGATCGTCGGCCGCGAGGAGCTCGAGCTGGTGATGCGCCAAAGGCGTGAACGGAGCCCGCCCACCCGATCGCTGCTCTTGATCGACATCGCGGTGCCGCGCGACATCGACGCCGGCTGCGGCGAGCTCGACGGCGTGACGCTGTACGACATCGACGACCTGCAGGCCGTCGTCGCACGCAACCTCGGCACGCGCGCGAGCGAGATCCCGCGCGCGGAGGAGATCGTCGAAGAGGAGATCCAGCGCTTCGCGCGCTGGCTCGGCCAACTCGAGGTGCTGCCCACCGTGAGCGCGCTGCGCGAACACGGCAACGCGCTGGTCGAGCAGGTCCTCGCCGAGAACTCCGGGCGCTGGGAGGCGGCCTCCCCGCGCGACCTCGCCCGCATCGAGGCGGTCGCGCGCGCGGTGATGAGCCGGCTGCTGCACGAGCCGACGATCCGACTGCGCAGCCTCTCGGAGGAGCGCGGCCACGCGAGCCTCGAGCTAGTGCGCGAGCTGTTCGGCCTGCGTGACGACGAGCCCACCGAGAGCGTTGATCGGGCCGAGGAACAAGCGCGGATCGCACCCGCCCAGCTCGCCGAGGTCCACGACCTCCAGCGCCGCCGCCAGGGCTGAGAAGGACCCTCCCTGCGATGCCCGCGCGGCCGCCGGCCATCTCCACGGTCGAGGATCGGCTGCCACGCTCCGATCGGGAGGAGCGGCCCTGATGCGAATCGGAACCCGCGGAAGCGCACTCGCGCTCGCGCAGGCGGGCCACGTCGCCGAGCGATTGGCGATCGAGGCAGGCGACGAGGAGGCGGTCGAGCTCGTCACGATCACGACCAGTGGGGACAGCACGAGCTCGCAGGCGCCGCCTGGAAACGCGCCGGCCGACAAGTCGCGCTGGGTCGACACGATCGAGGCCGCGCTGCTCGCCGGTGAGATCGACCTCGCGGTGCACTCCGCAAAGGACGTGCCGGGCGAGCTGGCCGAGGGGCTGGCGCTGCTGGGAGCACCCGCGCGGGTGGCCGCCGAGGACGTGCTGTGCGGCGCAAACGCCCTGGAGTCGCTCCCCGAGGGCGCGCGCGTGGGGACGAGCAGCCTGCGCCGAGCCGCGCAACTGCGGGCCACGCGCGAGGACCTGCGGGTGGTCGCGATCGGCGGCAACGTGGACACGCGCCTGCGACGGCTCGGCGAGGGGGTGGACCTGGACGCGATCGTGCTCGCGCACGCCGGGCTGCTGCGACTTGATCGCGCGGCGGAGGTCGGCGCCGTGCTCGATCCCGCGCGCTTCGTGCCGGCCCCTGGGCAGGGCGTGCTCGCGCTCGAGGGACGCGCCGGCGACGCTCGCGTCGAGGCGGCGGTGCGCGCGATCGGCGACGCGGATGCCTTCGCCTGCCTGCGCGCCGAGCGCGCCCTCGCCCACGAGCTGGACGCGAGCTGCCACACGCCGCTCGGGGCCCACGCGGTGCCCGCCGGCTGTGGCTGCCTGAACCTGCGCGCCTGGGTCGGCCTCCCCGACGGCTCGGCCTGGGTGAGCGACGAGTTGCTCGGTGGCTTCTACGACCCCGAGGCGCTCGGGCGCCGGGTGGCGGAGCGAATGAAGGCGGCGGGAGCCGAGGAGATGCTGCGCCGTGCGGAGGAGCTGGCCGTTGAGCACGCCTGAGGTTGGGCGCGTCTACCTCGTCGGCGCGGGACCGGGCGACCCCGGGCTGCTGACCGCGCGCGCCCTCGAGCTGATCGCCGCCGCGGACGTGATCCTCTACGACCGTCTGATCCCCTCGGACGCGCTCGACGGCGCGCGCGCCGAGGCCGAGGTGCTGTTCGTCGGCAAGGAGGGTGGGGGGCCGTCGGTTCCTCAGGAGCAGACCGAGGCGTTGATCCTCGATCGCGCCCGGGCGGGCAAGACGGTCGTGCGCTTGAAGGGCGGCGACCCGTTCGTGTTCGGACGCGGCGGCGAGGAGGCTTTGGCGCTGCGCGAGGCCGGGATCGCCTATGAGATCGTCCCCGGCATCACCTCCGGCGTGGCCGCAGCCGCCTACGCGGGCATCCCGGTTACCCACCGCGGGCTGGCGACCGCGGTGGCGCTCATCACCGGGCACACCCGCGAGGAGGGACCCGACGAGTCGGCGCTCGACTGGCCCGCGCTCGCCGCGTTCCCAGGAACGCTCGTCTTCTACATGGGCGTTCGCCAACTCCCCCAGATCGCCGAGTCGCTGATCGCAGCCGGGCGCCCCGCCGACGAGCCCGTGGCAATCGTCGAACGCGGCACACTTCCCGATCAGCGCACCGTCACGGGGACGTTGCAGAGCATCGCCGAGGTCGCCGAGCGTGAGCAGGTGCGAGCGCCCGCGATTACCGTGGTCGGCCCCGTCGCCGGGCTCGCCGGGCAGATCGAGTGGCGCGGGGACGGAGATCGATATCCGCTTCGAGGCCGCACCGTTGCCGTCACCCGCGCGCGTGCCCAGGCCAGCGGCCTGGCGCGGCGCCTGGGGGAGCTGGGCGCGAGCGTCGTACAGGCGCCGGTGATCCGCACCGAGCCGCTGCCCGGACCGCCACCCGAGCTCGCGCGCTACGACCTCGTCTGCTTCACCAGCCCGAACGCGGTCGCGGCGCTGTTCGCGCGCCTCGCGCAGGCGCCCGAGGAGCCGATCGCTCCCTCAGCCGGCTTTGCTCGGGACGCGCGGGCGTTCGCGGGTGCGCGACTGGCGGCGATCGGTCCCGGCACGGCGCGCACGCTGGCCGAGCACGGGCTGCTCGCGGACATCGTGCCCGAGCGCTCCGTCGCCGAGTCGCTGGTGCAGGCGCTCGTCGATGTGCCCGTCCAGTGCGCGCTCGTCGCGCGTGCGAAGGAGGCCCGCGACGTGCTCCCGGACGCGCTGCGCGCGCGGGGCGCCGAGGTCGACGTGCTGGCCCTCTATGAAACCGTCGCTGAGCCCCTCTCCCCCAAAGCGCTCGAGACCGCGCGTGCGGCCGACTACATCACCTTCACCTCCTCCTCCACCGTGCGTTTCTTCCTCGACGCGGCGGGTGACGGCAACGCCGGCCTCTCCCCGCAGACACGGATCGTCTCGATCGGCCCCGTCACGAGCGAGACCCTGCGCGAGCACGGGCTCGAGCCCCATGTGGAGGCCTCCGATCACGACGTCGACGGCGTGATCCGGGCGCTGATCGAGGATGCCACCGCACAGCGGGCATGACTCGCGAACCCAAGTCGGCCGACGCATCTAGTTTCGTCGCGCGAGAAGAGGGGCAGACTCAGTAGGTGGACTCAGACGAGGGGATTGGTAACGCGTTTGGCTCGGAGGCGCCGTTCTCGGTCGGCGTCGAGGAGGAGCTGTTTCTCGTCGATCCGGTCACGGGACGGCAGGTCAACTCCTCGACGGCCGTACTGGAGCGGCTCGGGCCGATCGTGGGCACCGTCGAGCGGGAGCTGCACGCCTGCCAGGTCGAGTTGATCACGGACATCTGTCGCAGCGCCGGCGAGGCCGTCCTCACGCTCGATGGCCTGCGCCGCGCGGTGGTCCAGACCGGGGCCGGTCTGCTCGGTTCGGGGACGCACCCATCGGCGAGTGAGGGCGACGCCGAGATCACCGACAAGCAGCGCTACGAGCAGATTCGCGACCTGCTCGGCGACGCGGTCGCAACGCCGGTCGGGGGGCTGCACATCCACGTCGGCATGCCCGACGCAGAGACGGCGATCCGTGCCTTCAACGGCCTGCGCCGCCATCTGCCGCTGCTGCAGGCGCTGGCCGCCAACTCGCCGTTCCGCCACGATCGCGACACGGGCCTCGCATCCGCGCGCGAGGTGACGATCCGCGGCTGGCCGCGTTCGGGCGTTCCGCGGGCGATGCGCGACTTCTCGGACTTCTGCGCTGCCGCACGGCTGCTCGCACGCGCCGCGGACGTGCCCGACTACACGTGGTTCTGGTGGAAGCTGCGTCCCCACCCCCGGCTCGGCACCGTGGAGGTGCGAGCGCTGGACGCGCAGGCCTCGCTGCACGACACCGCCGCCCTGGTCGCGCTCGTTCACTGCCTCGCCCGCTACGCGGCCGAGGCCGATCCGCAGCCGGATCCGCCGGCCGAGGTGCTCGAGGAGGGATCCTTTCGGGCCGCCCGCTTCGGCGTCAAAGCCCGGCTGCCCGATGCCGAAGGACGACTCAGACCCGTCGGCGAGTTGCTCGACGATGTCCTCGCGAACACGCGCGGCTACGCCCGGGAGCTCGACTGCGCAGATCAACTCAACGGCCTGCCGGCGCTGCTGGAGCGTGGCGGCGGCGCCGGTGCTCAGCGCGCCGCATATGAGATCGCGGGTATGGGTGGGCTGCTACGCGAGCTTACGCAACTCACAGGCGCCGGAATGGCGGCGGTGAGCGCTGCCGACCCCGACTGAGCATGCGCAGGGTCGCGACGATCGGCACGCGGAGGATCTCCGTGATCGACCTGCTGTCGTGAGGGTTACGCGCGGGCATTGCGGGTACTCCTGAATGGGACAGCTCGCGATCCTCGAAGAGTCCGTTGATTGCGAGGTCAGTGACATCAGTCGAAAGGAACCGAGATGAGCGACAAGTACGCAGACGAGGGCAAGGGCCGTCTCAAGGAGGCCGCCGGCAGCCTCACCGGCGATAACGACCTCAAGAAGGAGGGCAAAGCCGACCAGGCCAAGGCGTCCGTCAAGGACAAAGTCGATCGCGCCGCCGAGAAGATCAAGGGTGCGCTCGATGGAGATGACAAATAACCTGATCCCCAATCGGCAGGTGTCCAAGCGGAACGAAAGGCAAGCTCATGGCCAAGCTGCTCTTCATGCCCTTCAGCATCGCGACCGGTCTGCTCGCGGGGCTGATCAGCAAGAAGGCCTTCGCGGCGATCTGGTCGAAGATCGATGATCGTGAGCCTCCCGAGCCCAAGAACCAGCGAGCCGGCTTCGGCAAGCTTGCGTTCGCGCTCGCGCTCGAGGGCGCCTTGTTTCGCGTCGTCAAGGGCCTCGTCGACAACGGCTCGCGGCGCGGCTTCGCCGCGGTGACCGGGGCCTGGCCCGGCGATCGGGAGCCCAAGCCCGAGTAGGCCTTAACCGCCGCCGAGCACAGGTGCAGGCGGCTGCCTGTGGAGGTGCTCGCCGAACGGGGGACGCTCCTCGATCGGCACCCTGCGCATCTCCATCGGCTCGCCGAGCTCCTGCGGCGGCAGCGCGATCGAGCCCGAGGCGTGGGTGTCGGCGAACTCGGTGCCGAGGAAGCGCGCGGAGGCGGCAACGAGCACCGCGTAGCTCATCGCAGAGAGCGCGCGCAGTGACTGGTGGGCGTTCTGGCGCGAACCGAGATCGACCTGGGCGAGGCCATCGAGCCCGACCGCGCGCCATGCGTCGATCAGCATCGCGATCTCGACGCCATAGCCGACGCTGAACGGCAGCCGCACGAGCAGCTCGCGGCGCGCGGCCATCTCGCCCGCGAGCGGCTGGTCGAAGACCGCGAGCTCGGGCGCGTGCAGGTTCAGCAGCGGGCGCGCCAGCAGCTCGGTTACGCGACCGCCCTGGCCGGGGCGGGGAATCGATTCCGATCCCGACCCCGCTCCATCGCGAAACGGACGCTGAAAGCAGCCCTTCACGAACTGGATCTGCGGCTCGCAGATCAACGGCCCCAGCAGGCCCAGGACAAAGCCGGGGTGGAAGTTGGCGGTGTCGGCGTCGAGGTAGGCCACCACGTCGCTTCGCACCACCGAAAGCGCGCGCCACATCGCATCGCCCTTGCCCTGCGCCGGCCCGCACTCGGGCATGAGCTCGTCCTCTTGCACAACCCGCAGGCCGGCGGTGGCCGCGATCTCGGCGGTGCCGTCGAGCGAGGCGGAGTCGACCACGACGGCCTCGTCGATCAACCCAGAGGACCGCAAGTCACAGACACACTTGGCGATCGGGCCGATCGTCGCGGCGACCTCGCGTGCGGGCAGCACGACCGCGATCGGCTCCCGCTTAGCGGCGAGCAGCCGCTGCAGCGGGAATTGGTCGGCGCGGAAGGAGCGCCGCGCGCGCCAATCGGTCACCGTCAGATCGTGAGCCAGCCCGCGCGGGGCGCGGCCCTCGGTGCGCGCGGAGGTGCTCACGCGGACCGCGCGACTACGGTGGATCGGGATGCCGTGGTTGGAGAGCTCGCGCTCCAGCGCCTCATCCTCGAGGGCCGCCGACACCGGCAGCCCTCCGCATTGCCGGTAGACCTCGGCGGTGAGCGCCAGCGAGGCGCCGCTGAATTGGTGGTGCTCGGCGATCTGATCGTTCCAAGGTATACCCCTCTGCTGCACGTCTCGCAGGCGCCTGACCGCCTCGGCGCCGCGCCGCTGCAGCGCCTCCCGGGAGAGCTCGCCCGCCTCGACCGGGTCGAGCTCGATCAGGCCCCCGATCGCACTCGCACCGGTGGCCGCGAGCACGCGCTGCGCCGCCAGCCAATCCCAGGCGACGACGCTGTCGGCGTCCGTGCTCGCGATCAGACCCTGGGCGCGGTCTACCGCGAGCAGGCGCTCGCACGCGAGGTCCATGCCCACGCGCCTGGCGCGTCCCACACCGCTCGGGGCGCTCAACTCGACCAGGTGCAACCGCAGCTGCGGGTAGCTCACGACAACGTCGAGCGCGCGCTCGCGCGTCGTGTCGCGGCAGCCGTCGAGCACGACCACGACCTCGTAGGCCTCCTCGCTCACCCCGCGCTGCTCGGCAAGCGCCAGCAGGCACGCGCCGATGCGCTCGGCCTCGTCGCGCGCCGGCACCACGACGACCGCCTCCAAATGCGGGTCGGGGGTCGGCAGGGCCGGGCCGGCGCCGACGATCACGATCCGCTCAGCTGCCATCGCCGTCGAAGCGATCGAGTCGGTAGCCGGGCTGGCGACCCTCCAGCGCGTGCCAATCCGCCAGCTGCGCGCGCAGCAGGTCGTGAACTTCGTTCCCGTCGTGGGGCTCGGTCGTGGTGGGCCCGCGCCAGTCGACCGTGAGCACCGTCGCGCCTTCCAGCAGCCGCTCGCGCAACCAGCCCGTGGCCGCTTCGAGCGCGGGCGGGTCGAGGTAGTAGAGGACCTCCGAGCACACGACCAGATCCCATTCCCCCGCCAGCGCCTGCTCGGGGAAGGAGGCCTCGAGGACGCTCACGTGTGTGCGCTCGCTCAGTCTTGAGCGTGCGAGGGCGACCGCCCGCGCGGAGAAGTCGAGCGCCGTCAGCGCCGCGCAGCGATCGGCGAGCAGCTCGGTGAAGGCTCCGATCGAGCAGCCGACCTCGAGCGCGCGCCGGTAGGCGCGCCCGTCGAGCGCGGCTAGCGTCGCCGCATACTTCCCGCGCTCGTACTCGCTCGAGTCATACCGCCACGGATCCGGGCTCGCCGCGTACAGGCGCTCGAAGCTCTCGGCGCTCGCCCTCGGAGGCCGCCTGCGCGGCGCTCGCGCGGAGGAGCTCATGCTGCCCTCCGGAACGTCGTAGGCCCTGGTCTCGGTGACGGGATTCATCGCGTCCCGCCGGCTGCGTCGAGCGTCGAGCGTCCCAGCTTCGCCAGTTGCGGCTCGAGCCGGTGCTGCAACACGAACAGGTCGAGATCGCGCCGGCCGCGGTCGAGCTCACCACCGGCGATCAGGGACCGCGACCCGCAGGCCTGCGCGGCTTCCTCGGCGATCGTGCGGCTCGCCTCGATGATCGCGGCGCGACACGCGGTTGCCAACCCCGCCGGATCCGCCACCTCCTCGTCTTCCAACCGTGCCCCCGCATGCTCCAGCCAGCGATCGATCGTTTCGCGCGCCACCCGCATCCGCCCGAGCGCGCTCAGCTGATGCTCGTCGGGTTCGCGTTCGCCCAATGCGCGCGCCGCCGCAGCGAAGATGCCATCGGCGATTCCGGCCCAGGTGGCCGCGGTGCGCACCCCGTCGCGGGCGAAGAACGGCTGGCGCGCGAGCTCGTTCGCGCCGCCGAGCAGCGCCAGCACCGGCGTATCGACGAACTCGACGCGATGGCTCTCCGAGGAGCGCAGGCCCGAGGCGCGGTACCAGTCGCGATCGATCTCCACGCCCTCGCTCGTGTCGACGTAGGCCAGCCGCCGCGCGCGCGGCGCCGAGGAGTCCGACCCCTCGCCCTCCCGCACGACGACCAGCGCGCGCTGCACACCGCCGGCGCCCGAGCAGAAAGTCTTCACGCCCCGCAAGACGAGCAATCCACTCTTGCCGCTAACCACCCGCGCCGGCTCCCCCTCGCCGAGTGCCGGGTCGGCGCCCCACACCCCCAGCAGCAGCTTCCCGGCAGCGATCCACGCGAGCTCCGCCTCGCGCAACCCCTCAGGAGCGCCCAACGCCAGCCGCTCGACACCGTTCAGGTGGCCGTCGAAGATCCGCGCGGTCGAGGCGTCGGCGCGCGCGAGGGCGCGCACAAGCGCGATCTCCTCGCGCAGCCTCGCCCCCGCCCGATCGTTCGTGAGCTGCAACATTCCGGCGGCGCGCAGATCGTCGAGGTTCTCCCTCGGCAAGCGCGGCGTCGTATCGAGCTCGTGCGCACGCAAGGAGATCCGCGCGAGCGCCTCATCGAGGCTCAGGCGTTCGGGCTCGGCGGCGGGAACAATCGAGATAGGAGAGGGGATAACACTCATGCCCAGGCCTCCAAGGCGGCGCTCTTGATGCCCCGCGCCACCGTGCCGCTCGCCTCTAGCGCGTCGCGCTCGGTCGCGTCCGGAGCGTCGGTCCGAGAAAGCACATCCAGCCGCAGGCCTCGACCTCGCGCAAGCGCCGCGAGTGGCGCGATCAGCCCGACGGTCTCCTCGACGCCCGTGCGCAACGCCCCGGGTCCGAGGGCATCGTGCATCAGGACGACCGCCCCGTCTCCAAGTAGGGCGCCGGCCGCCTTCAGCATCGCCGCGCTTTCGTCGCCGCGCCAATCGTGCGTGTCGATCGTCCAATCGACCAGTCGGAGTCCATGCCTCGTCGCCACGCGCTCGGTCGCGGCGGTGCGCACGCCCCACGGCGTCCGCCAATATCGCGGCCGCCCCAACCCCGCCCGCTCGAGCTCGGCCAGCGCGGCGATCGTGTCGGCTCCCAGCTCCGCCTCGCTCAGCTCCGTATGCCGGACGTGGCGATGGCAGTGCAGCTCGACTCCGTGGCCCGCCTGGCGCGCGACGCGCGCCAGCCCAGGGTCATCCGCCACGCGCTCGCCGACCACGAAGAACGTGGCCTGCACCCCACAGCGATCGAGCTCGGCGAGCACGCGTGGCGTCCAGATCGGGTCCGGTCCGTCGTCGAACGTGAAAGCGCAAACACCCTCCGCGCGACCGGCGCCGCGTGGAGCGTGCTCGGTGTCCATAGCCTTCCCGCCCGCTCCCTAGCCGCCGTTGGCCGTCGCCCCGGCGCGTGCGACCTCGTGAGCGCCCTCGGCGAACTCCTCGACGATCTTTGCGCAGAAGGCCGGCAGATCGTCCGGCTTGCGGCTGGAGACCAGGCCCTCGTCGGTCACGACCTCCTCGTCGACCCACTCGCCGCCGGCATTGCGGATGTCGGTCTGCAGCGACGGCCACGAGGTGAGCTTGCGATCGCGCACCAGGTCGGCCTCCACGAGCGTCCACGGCCCGTGACAGATCACGCCAACAGGCTTACCTTCGGAGAAGAACGCCTGCAGAAAGCTCACCGCCTCCGGCTTCGTGCGCAGCTGATCGGGGTTGGCGACGCCTCCCGGCAGCACAACCCCGTCGTAGTCACCCGGCCGGGCATCGGCGAGCGTCTCGTCGACCGAGAACGTCGAGCCCTTGTCGAGATGGTTGAAGGCCTGCACCTCGCCGCTCTCCGGAGCGATCAGGACGGGGGCTCCACCTGCCTCTTTCACAGCCTCCCAGGGCTTCGTCAACTCGACTTCCTCGACGCCCTCCTGGGCAACGAGGAACGCGATCCTCTTTCCGCTCAACTCAGCCATCGAATCCTCCTATCGGTCGTCGGGAAAGTGCCTACTCGTGAAGCACTCCTCGCGTGGTTGCGTGTCGCTCCGTATGGCTCGGATTGACCCACTCACGTCACGCTCGCGAGATCAGCTCTCCATCCCGGGTGTACCCCGCCTCGTCGCCGTCAAACCGTCCGGCCACAGGGGCGCTGCTATGGATAGAGCGGTGCCGAGGCTGCGACGATCCGACTGCGCGGCCCCCGGGATCGCGCGCCGCCGTCGCGGTCGCGGCTTTGAATACAGAGATCCCGCCGGCGATCGCATCGACGATCCCGAGGCGCTCGAGCGAATCTCCCAGCTCGCGATCCCGCCGGCGTGGCGCGAGGTGTGGATCTGCATGGACTCGCTCGGCCATCTCCAGGCGACGGGGATCGACGCCGCCGGGCGCAAGCAGTACCTCTACCATCCACGCTGGCGCTCGCATCGCGACCGCCTGAAGTTCGACTCGATGATCGCCTTCGGCGAGGCGCTCCCGCGCCTGCGCCGCCGGCTCGGCAGGGATCTCGCCGTCAAGGCCGCGCGGACCACCTCCGCCACGAAGGCCGCGTCCTCCGCGGAGCTCTCGCGCGAGCGCGTGCTCGCCGGCTCGGTGCGGCTGCTCGACCTCGGCTTCTTCCGGATCGGCTCCGAGGACTACGCCGAGCGCAACGAGTCCTACGGCCTCACCACGATGCTCAAACGCCACGTCTCGATCGCCGACGAGGAGGTGATCTTCGACTACGTCGCCAAGTCCGGCGTCCGGCGCGTACAGGCGATCGCCGACCCGGACGTGCTCGAGGTGGTTGCGGCGCTCAAGCGCCGCCGTGGCGCGGGGCAACTGCTCGCCTACCGCGAGGGCCGTCACTGGGCCGAGGTGCACGCCGAGGACGTCAACTCCTACATCAAGCTCATCAGCGGCGGCGATTTCACCGCGAAGGACTTCCGCACTTGGAACGCCACGGTCCTCGCCGCGGTTGCGCTCGCCGACACAGACGCGAGCACGGGCGCGGAGGGGCAGGACAAAGCCAAGCCCAAAACCAAGCGCCCGACCGCGACCTCCCGCCGGCGCGTGGTCAACGCCGCAGTGAAGACGGTCGCCGCCTATCTCGGCAACACGCCCGCCGTCTGTCGCGCCTCCTACATCGATCCGCGCGTGATCGATCGCTACCAGGCAGCGGTCACGATCGCGCCTGCGCTGGAGCGCCTGCCCGACGGTCCGGAACTGGCCAACCCGCGCACGCGCGCCCGGATCGAGGCCGCCGTGCTCGAGCTGCTCGCGGACGCGCCCGCCGTGAAACCAGATTGAGATAGGTATATCCCGGGTAGTCAGCGGTTATGACAACAGGGACCTCGCTCTTCTTCATCGCCGTCGGAGCGATTCTCCGCTACGCCGTCACCGCCACCGTGTCGGGCGTCTCGCTGACTACCGTCGGGCTGATCCTGATGATCATCGGGATCGTCGGCTTGGTGCTTTCGCTCTTCTACATGCTTGCCTGGGGGCCGCGTCGGCGTGTCGTGCAGGATCCCGTGCGCGAGCCCGGATCCTACGAAGATCCTACGCTTCACCCCTAGACTCTCGCGCATGCCACGCTCGCTGTGGAACGGCACGATCGCCTTCGGGATGGTGCGGGTGCCCGTGAAGCTGTACTCGGCCACCGAGTCCAAGGCCGTGCGCTTTCGCGAGCGTCACGCAACCGACGGCGCCGCGATCGAACACCGCCGCGTGTGCGTCCAGGAGGGCAAGGAGGTGCCCTACGGCGAGACCGTGAAAGGCTTCGAAGTCAGCTCCGGCTCTTACGTGACGCTCTCCAAGGAGGAGATCGCCACGGCGGACGGGCCCGGCGCGCACATGATCGAGATCGAGCACTTCGCCGGGCGCGAGGAGATCGACCCGGTCTACTACGACCGCGCCTACAACCTCGGCCCCGGCAAGCTCGGCGACGAGGCCTACCTGCTCCTGCACGCGGCGCTGAAGCGCTCTGACCGGGTCGGTATCGGACGCTTCGTCTTCCACAACAAGGCTCAGCTGGTGGCGCTGCGCGCGCTCGAGGATGTGATCGCCCTGCACACGATGCGCTTCGCCGACGAGCTCGTCCCGACCGGCGATCTGGAGATCCCCGCGCCGCAGCGCAAGCCCTCGAAGCTCGAGGTCGCCGCCGCCGGAGCTTTGGTCGAACAGCTCAGCGCGAGCTTTCAGCCCGACGACTACGAGGACACCTATCGCGCGGCGCTCCTCGAGCTGATCGAGCGCAAGGCGCGTGGCGAGACGATCGACGCGCCCGAGGCCGAGGAGATCGCGCCCGAGGCCGACCTGCTCGGAGCGCTCCAGGCAAGCCTCGAGCGCCAGGGCGGGCGGCGTCCCGCACGCGCAAAAGTGAAAGCGAAGGCGAAGGCGAAGAAAGCCAAGAAGGAAGCCCCCCGGACGCAGGCGAGCAAGCCCGCGAGGAGCGCGCGCTGATGGCCAAACCGCTGTGGACCGGCTCGCTCAGCTTCGGGCTCGTCAACGTGCCCGTCGCGCTGTTCAGCGCCACGCGCGATCGCGACATCCACTTCCAGCTGCTGCACGCGCCCGACTGCTCGCCGATCGAGACGCGCAGGATCTGCGCCGCCGAGGAGCAGCCGGTGCCGTGGCCGGAGATCGCCCGCGGCTACGAGCTCGAGAACGGCGAGTGGGTACTGCTCTCCGACGAGGACCTGCGGGCGGCGGCCCCCCGCCAGAGCCGGACGATCGACATCGAGCGCTTCGTCGAGGTCGGGGAAATCGATCCGGTCTACTTCGACCGCTCCTACCTGCTCGTGCCCCCCGACGAGGGCGCCGCGCGCGCCTACGCGCTGCTGAGCGAGACGATGGGGGGTTCGGGCAAGGCGGCGCTCGGGCGCTTTGTGCTGCGCGCCAAGGAGCGCCTGGTCTGCATTCGCGTTCGCGACGGCGCGCTCACGCTGACGACGATGCTGTTCGGAGACGAAGTTCGCTCGGCCGAGGAGATCGTCGAGGGGATCGAGGGCGCCGAGCCGACGCGCGAGCAGGTCGAGTCCGCCGTTGCGGTGATCGAGGAGCTCAGCGTCGAGTTCGACCCGACGCTCTACCGCGACGAGCACCGCGCGCATCTCAAGCGGATCATCAAACGCAAGCAGCAGGGCAAGAAGATCGCCGCGCCGGCACCCGCGAAGGAACCCGTGATCACGGCGGCTCCCGATCTGATGGGCGCGCTCGAGGAGAGTCTCGCGCGGATCCGGGCGCAGGGGAAGGCGAAGAAACCACGCGCCGGTTCCCGCTCCGGCAGCAAGCAGAAGACGCCCACTCGTCAGGCCTAACCGCGCCGGGACGATGATTAGCGAGCTGCCACGGAGGGCATACAGAGCTCCATGATCGAGGAGATCGTGCCGGGGATCGTGCAATGGGACGCCTTCCGTGAGACCATCGGTCGCAGGGTCCACAGCACCTTCGTGCTGTCCTCGGGGACGCTGATCGACCCGATGGAGCCGGATGGGGATGGTGGATTGGATGCGGTCGCGGAACTGGCGACGCCGCGGCGAATCGTGCTGAGCAACCGTCTTCACTACCGGGACAGCGCGCGCTACGCCAAGCGCTTCGGCTGCCCGGTGCTGTGCCACGAAGCGGGACTCTCGCACTTCGCCGGCGAGCGACCCGTGCAGGGCTTCTCCTTCGACGAGCAGCTCGCCGACGACGTGCGGGCACTCGAGCTCGGGTCGATCTGCGCCGAGGAGACGACGCTGCTACTCGATGTCGCCGGCGGCGCGCTGGCCTTCGGCGACGGTCTCACCCGCGACGAGGACGGAGCGCTCGCGTTCATGCCCGATCAGCTCCTCGGCGACGATGCCGAGGACGTGCGGGCGGGGCTGGCGAAGAGGCTGCGAAGGATGCTTGACGAGGAGGACTTCGACACGCTGCTGTTCGCACACGCCGAGCCCGTTTCGGGCGGGGGCCGCGCGCTCCTCGGCGAGTTTCTCGCCGGCAACGTGTCCCAATAGAGTCGTGAGTCGAACGCGAGGAGGATCGTGATGGGCTTTACGCCGTCAGGCGAGCAGTTCGAGATCGCGAGTGGTCAGCAGCGAGCGACGATCGTCGAGGTCGGCGGTGGCGTGCGCGAGTACTCGGTCGGCGCACGAGCGGTGCTCGATCCGTATCCGCCCGGGGAGATCTGCGACGGTGCGCACGGCGCCCCGCTCATCCCCTGGCCCAACCGGCTTGCCGACGGGCGCTACAACTTCGACGGTGCAGACCTGCAGGTCGCGCTGACGGAGCCGACGAAGCAGAACGCGATCCACGGCTTCCTGCGCTGGCGGCCCTGGGTGGCCGTGGAGCGCGAGGAGGATCGGGTGGTGATGGGCACGCGCTTGTATCCGCTCGAGGGCTATCCGTTCGCACTGGAGGTGCGCGTCGCCTACGAGCTGAACGAGGCGGGCTTCGTGGTCTCCACAACGGCGCTCAACATCGGCGAGCGTCCATGCCCGTACGGCGCGGGACAACACCCCTACCTATCCGCCGGCGGCGGCCTGGTGGACGAGTGCACGCTCGAGCTGTCGGCCAAGACGCGCGTATTGACCGACAACGAGCGCCAGCTCCCGAGCGGCGAGGAGCCGGTCGAGGGAACCCGGTTCGATTTCCGCAGCGCGCGGCGGCTGGGCGAGGAGCGCTTGGACTACCCCTTTACCGACCTGATCCGCGACGACTCGGGCAGGGCCTTCGCGAGGCTCGGCCGGCCGGACGGAGCGTGCGCGGAGCTGTGGGCAGACGAGCACTACTCCTATCTGGAGCTCTATACGGGTGACACGCTCGCTCCGCAGCGCCGCCGTCGGGGCCTCGGCGTCGAGCCGATGACGTGCCCACCGAACGCCTTTCAGAGTGGCGAGGGCGTGATCACGCTCGCCCCGGGCCAGTCACTGACGACCCGCTGGGGCGCACGGCTGCTGTAAGGAGCCCGACGTAGCCGCACCGGCCGCGGCTGGGGAGTCCGAAGCGCGGTTGAGGTTGGCGCCAGGTGGAGCGGTAGCGCAAGATACCGGCGTTGCAGCCGATTGCTCAAAGAGCGCGCTGGGTAGGAGTGCAAGGACGAAGACAAACGAGAGCAACCCGAGCGAGCGCATCAACACCGGTTGGACGATCCGAGCAAGGAGCGAGCGATGCCGAGCACCCCCAGATATGAGCAGGAAGAGGCCGCGGCCGCCGCGGCGGAAGCCGCCGGGATCGGAGGAGTGACGGGCGAGGAGGATCTCGACCCGGCCCAGCTTCCCGTGACGGAGGCCGGCGGTGGCGTGGCCGAGGGTTTCGAGGAATCCGAGCGCGCGCTGATCGAACACGCCTCTCACGGCGACCAGCAATCCGCCCACACGATCCTCCACGACCAGGGCCTGCCCGAGGAGGAGAGCACCGCCCGCGAGGACTCGGAGTCCGACCACGAGCGCAGCAGCGAGCTCGGCGCGGACGAGTGAGCGTCGCGGCCGGCGCCGAGGCGGTGTTCGAGTCGGCCGCCGAGCTACGCTCCGAACTCGAGCACACCCCGCTTCGCTGAGGCGCAGTCCCCGGAGTAGACGATGCCAACAAAGCGCTCGCTCGGCGAGTACAACGCCAAACGGGACTTCGCCGATACGCCCGAGCCCGCGGGCCGAGGCGAGGGGCAACGGCGCTCGGCGTCGGGCAAGCCCGAGCCGGCGGGGCGCCTCGGCGACGCGGCGCGAGGGTCGCGGTTTGTCGTGCAGGAGCACCACGCGCGCAGCCTGCACTGGGATCTGCGGTTGGAGCGGGACGGTGTGCTCGTCTCCTGGGCGGTCCCCAAGGGAATCCCCGACGATCCGCAGCGCAACCGTCTCGCGGTCCACGTCGAGGACCATCCGCTCAGCTACATCGACTTCGCCGGCGAGATCCCCGCCGGAAGCTATGGCGCGGGCGAGGTGCAGATCTGGGACGCGGGCACCTACGACTGCCACAAGTTCCGCGACGACGAGGTGATCGTCACCTTCCACGGCGAGCGCGTGCGGGGGAAGTACGCGCTGTTCCGGACGAAGGGCAAGAACTGGATGATCCACCGCATGGACCCCCCGCTCGAAGGCGAACGCGAGCAGATGCCCGAACAGCTCGTGCCGATGCTCGCGCGCGCCGGGCGCCTGCCCGCCGACGACGCGGGCTGGGCGTTTGAGATCAAGTGGGACGGCGTGCGCGCGATCACCTATTGGCGACCGGGAGAGGTGCGAGTCGAGAGCCGCAACCTGAACGACGTCAGCGCCCGCTATCCCGAGCTGCGCGCGCTCGGCCCGGAGCTGGGTTCTCGCGAAGCGGTGCTCGACGGAGAGATCGTCTCCTTCGACGAGGATGGGCGCCCGAGCTTCGAGCGCCTGCAGCGACGCATGCACGTCGCCTCGCCGAGCGCGATCCGCCGACTGGCGCAGGAGGAGCCGGTGAGCTACGTGATCTTCGACCTGCTCTACCTCGACGGGCACGCCACGATCGAACTGCCCTATCGCGAGCGGCGCGCGCTGCTGGAGGAGCTCGAGCTGAGAGGGCCCGCCTGGCAGACCCCCGCCTACCACGCCGGCGAGGGACGCGAGCTGCTGGCGGCGGCCGCAGAGCAGCACCTGGAGGGCGTCGTGGCCAAGCGCCTGGACTCCCCCTACCGGCCCGGCCGGCGCACGGACGAGTGGCTGAAGGTCAAGAACATCCACCGCCAGGAGCTCGTGATCGGGGGCTGGCTGCCGGGCAAGGGCGCCCGCGCGGGGCGACTCGGGGCGCTGCTCGTGGGCTACTACGAGCCCGGCGAGGATCGCCAACAGGTCCTGCGCTACGCGGGGCGCGTCGGCACGGGCTTCGATGAGGACGACCTCGAGCGTCTCGGTAAGAACCTGGCGGAGATCCCGCAAAGCTCCAGTCCTTTCTCCGGTACCCAGCCACCACGGGGAGCCAACTTCGTGGAGCCGGAGCTGGTGGCGGAGATCGAGTTCCGCCAGTGGACCCACGATCGCATCCTCCGTCACTCCTCCTACAAGGGCCTGCGCGATGACAAGCCTTCTGGGGCCGTGCGGCTCGAGGAACCGATGACCGAGGCCCCCTACGAGGTCGTGCACGAAACCAAGCGCGCCGCGGAGATCGAGGTGCAGGGGCGCACCCTGAAGCTGACCAACCGCGCGAAGGTCATGTACCCGCGCAGCGGTTTCACGAAGGGCGAGCTGATCGACTACTACGCAGCGGTCGCGCCCGTGCTGCTGCCGCATCTCGCCGGCCGGCCGCTGACGCTCAAGCGCTATCCCGACGGCGTCGAGGGAAAGTACTTCTACGAGAAGCGCTGCCCGCCACATCGACCCGATTGGGTGCGGACGGCGGCGATCGCGAGCGAGCGTGGACGCGGCACGATCGACTACTGCCTGGCCGAAGACCTGCCGACGTTGATCTGGGCCGCCAACCTGGCCGACATCGAGCTGCACACGAGCCTCTCCCGGGCGCAGCGGATGGACCGGCCGACGGCGATCGTGTTCGATCTCGACCCCGGCGCTCCGGCGGCCCTGAGGGAGTGCGCTCGCGTGGCGCTCTGGATCAGGGAGATATTCGACTCCTTTGGGTTGGAAACGTTTGTCAAGACCTCCGGCTCGAAGGGCCTGCAGGTATACGCGCCGCTCAACGGCGCCGTCGGCTACGAGCAGACCAAGCCATTCGCGCGCGCGGTCGCGGAGCTGTTAGAGAAGCGCCACCCGCGGCAGGTCGTCTCGCGCATGGCCAAGGAGCTGCGCCCGGGGCGGGTGCTGGTCGATTGGAGTCAGAACGACGAGCACAAGACGACCGTCTGCGTCTACTCGCTGCGCGCACGCGAGCGCCCCACGATCTCGACTCCGCTTGCCTGGGAGGAGCTCGAGCGGGCGCTGCGCGGCAAACGCGAGCTCACCCTCAGCGCCGAGCCCGGCGAGCTGCTCGCGCGCGTCGCGCGCGACGGCGATCTGTTCGCGCCGCTGCTGACCCTCGTACAGGAGCTGCCCGATCTCGCGGGATCGCCTAGAGCCGCGGAGGAGTTTGGGTCCCCGCCCGCGGCGGGTAGACCCTCCACCAGGACCGCGGCGAAAACGAAAGCCAACAAGCAGCAGAAACCGGCCAGAGGAGGTGTGGAGATGCCACCACGCGGAGTTCGGAAAGGCAGCAAGCGCGAGCGCCAGTACAAACACATCGTGCAGAGCGAGAAAGAACAGGGCGCCTCGACCAAACGCGCCGAGGAGATCGCGGCGCGGACGGTCAACAAGGAGCGCGCGCGCAGCGGCGAGTCGAAAACGAAGTCGCGCTCCTCGACCGAGGACATCTCATCCGGGCGCCGCGGCGGTCTGCGCTCGGGCCGTCCGGGGCCGCGCGGGCGCACTCGCGAGCAGCTCTACCAGGAGGCCCGTAAGCTGAACATCGACGGGCGCTCGCAGATGAACAAGCAGCAGCTTCAGCGCGCGGTCGATGCTCACAAGTAGCGTTGCTTGCGGCTCGAGCTTCGCCGGTTAGCTCTCCTCTTCCAGTTTCCGCCTTCTCAGCAGGGGCGCCGCAAACCAGAGGATCGCGAACGGCAGGGCCGCCAAAACCACCGTGAGCAGACCCGCGAACACTCCGAACAACGTCGTCGCGACCAGCAGCAGGCACCCGCACATCGCCAGTGCGAGGAATACCAGGCCGGCGATCACGATCCGATTCGAGGTAAAGACGATGTGACGCTTGTCGTCGTGCCGGAACAGGAAGCGGTGTTGGGCGGAGGGCGCGATCATGCAGAGCGCCGACATGCTGGCCAGCAAGAGAGTCACGAAGTAGACGATGCGCTCGTAGGTCCCGACATGCGCGAAGCCGGTGTCGAAGGGAACAACGAGCAGGAACGCGAACAGCACCTGCACGCCGGTGATCACCACGCGCAGCTCGCCGGTCAGCTCCTCGAAGTTGCGATCCAAGCGCTCCTTCGAGGTCTCCTCGCGCCCGTCCCCCTCCGCCGCCTCGGAGCCGGTCATCGTCCCCGCCCGCGCTCGCTGGCTGTCTGTGTCATCGGTCAAGCATGTAAGTTACCCGGCCCATGTCCCAGAAAACACCACCCGACGCGCTCGTCTGCGTCGTCGAGATCCCGAAGGGCGTGCGCAACAAGTACGAGTACGACCCCGAGCTCGGCGGGATCAAGTTCGACCGGCTGCTGATGAGCGCCGCCACCTATCCCACCGACTACGGCTACCTGCGCGGCACGCTCGGCCAGGACGGCGACCCCCTCGACGCGCTCGTGTGCCTCTACGAGCCGACCTTCCCCGGCTGCCTGATCCCGGTCAAGCCGGTCGGGATGTTCATGATGCGCGACGAGAAGGGGATCGACGACAAGATCATCTGCGTCCCCCTCGCCGATCCCTACTGGAACGAGTACCACGAGCTCGAGGACCTGCCGATGCTGCTTCGCCAGGAGATCGAGCAGTTCTTCTCGATCTACAAGGACCTCGAGGGCAAGACCGTGACGATCGACGGCTGGCACTCGCGCGCGGAGGCCGAGCAGGAGATCGCCGAGGCGCGCCAGCGCCTGCTCGACAGCTGACGTTTTCCGCCGGTCGCCTCTGGGTAAGTGTGCTGTCTGAGCACTATCTCCCAAGCAGACAGACAGACGGAAGGAGGCAGTCGACGTGACCACGACCACTATCGCCGCCCCCATGCAGCGCAGTGTCCCGGACGAGCACGGCGACCCGCATGAGCTGCTCCTGAGCTGGCACAGAGACCGCGACCCGCGGGCGCGCGAGCTGCTGGTGCGTCGCTTCACACCGCTGGCGCGCAGCCTCGCGCGGCGCTACGCCCACACATCCGAGCCGTTCGAGGACCTGATGCAGGTCGCCTCGCTCGGCTTGCTAAAGGCGCTGGAGCGCTTCGACCCGGAGCAGGGAGCAGCGTTCGCCTCGTTCGCGGTGCCAACGATCCTGGGAGAGTTGAGACGCTATTTCCGCGACTCCAGCTGGGGAATTCACGTCCCCCGCGACCTGCAGGAACAGGCGCTGAAGGTCGGTGGCGCCCAGGAGGAGCTCGCCAAGGAGCACGGGCACGCACCCACCGTGAACGAGCTCGCGGTGTATCTCGAGCTCGACACGGAGCAGGTGCTCGAAGCGCTGCAGGCGGCGCAGGCCTACGAAGCGCTGCCGCTGGATGCGCCGGCCGGCTCTGCGGACGGCGACGAGGGCATCACCTATCTCGATTCCCTTGGATCCGAGGACGAGCATTACGAGCTGGTCGAGCTGGACGCGACCGTCGCGACCGCGCTGAAGAGCCTGCCGCCACGTGAGCGGGCGATCGTGCGCCTGCGCTTCATCGAGGAACTCAGCCAGGCCGAGGTCGGCCGGCGTATCGGCATCTCCCAGATGCAGGTCTCGCGTCTGCTGCGCCGCTCGCTCGAGGAGTTGCGTGTCCTCACCCACGCCCAGGCCGAGGCCCCGTAGGATCACAGGCCACGGGGCGCCGGCGCGGCGCAAGCAAACACCCGAATCGAGTTCGCTCGTGGCAATCGATCAGATGTCGACCAACGAGCCAAATGTCCGCCTGAAGCTGAGCAGCCGTCCCGAGAACGTCGCGCTTGTACGTGCAGTGCTTGCGGGTGTCGCCGAGGCGATCGACCTCGACGCCGAGCAGCTCGACAACATCAGGACGGCCGTCACCGAGGCGTGCAACAACGCGGTGCTGCACGCCTACGAAGGCAGCGAGGGCCCGCTCGAGGTCGACGTTCGCCTGCCCGCCGAGGGGCGCGTCGCGGTCGTCGTGCGGGACGCCGGGATCGGCATCGAGCCTCGCGACGAGAAGCCGGCCGCGGGTGCGCCGGGATCAGAAGAGCTGGATGGAGACATCCAGCCGGGATCTGGGATACCCGTGATCCCGGACGAGGAGAGCCTGAAGCTCGGACTACCCGTGATCCAGGCATTGGCCGCCGAGGTCGAGCTCCGGCGGCCGGCCGATGGTGGGACGGAGGTGCGCATGACGTTTGCCACTCCCGGGAGTCGGCTGCCCGATCGCGGCGATGGAGACCGGGCCGGAGCAGCTCGCTCGCTCGAGCTGCTACCGGCGATCGGTCCCGAGGGAGAACGCCCCGAGCTGATCGCCGCCGCCACGATCGCGATCGCGCCCGATCGCCTGGCACGCACGGTCCTGCCCCGCTTGGTCTGCGCCCTGGCGGCGCGCGCCAACTTCTCGACCGATCGCCTCTCCGACGCGCAGCTGGTGGCGGACGTGATCGCCGCCGAGGCCTTCCGGACGATCATCGGCAGTCATCTCGGGGTCGGGATAGCGGTCGAGCCGCGCCGCGTCGAGCTGCGCGTCGGCCCCCTGCCGATCGACCGCGACAGCGAGGCGGAGGCGGCCGATGCGGCGCTCGGTGAGCTGGGCGTGGTAGTCGAGAGGCTGATTGACGATCACAGCATCGCGCCGGTAGGCTCAGCGGCGGTGCTCGCCCTGCAGCTGATCGACCGACGCTAGGTAACCCCGTGGAGACGAACGCCGGCACCCCCGCCGGGCAGTCGAGACGAGTCGACGCGGCCGAGCTGCTGGTCGAGGCCGGCGCGGCGCTGGCAGGCTCGCTGGATCCCCAGACGACGATGCGCGAGGTCGCGAAGCTGACCGTGCCGCGGCTGGCCGATCTCTGCGTGATCGATCTGCTCGACGAAGAGGGCGCCATCAACGACGTCGCCGTCGTCGCGGCGGATGAGGAGATCGCCCGCGGTCTCGAAGCGCTGCGCGCGCGCTCGCCGCTTGATCCGGGCGGCGAGCACCCCGTCGCCCGAGTGATCCGCAGCGGACAGCCGGAGCTGCTCGCGGAGATGGCTCACAGCTCCCTGAGAACGTTCGCGGAGGACACAACCCACGCGGAGTTCATGATCGCCAACCACTACCGATCGGCGGTCGTCGTGCCGCTACAGGCGCGGGGCCGGACGCTCGGCGCGATCTCGATCCTGCGGCTCGAGCCGAGCAAGCCCTTTGGCCAGGCGGAGCGGCCCTACGGCCAAGCCGACCTCGAGCTCGCCGGCGAGCTCGCGCGGCGAGCCGCGCTGGCGATCGACAACGCTCGCCTGTTCTCAGCCCTGCGCCGTCTCGAGCGGCGTCTGGAGGCAATCCTCACCAGCGTCGCTGAGGCGATCACGGTAATCGATCGCGACGGCCAAACGGTCTTCGCCAATCAGGCCGCTGCGGATCTGTTGGGATTTCCCACCCCCGCCGAGCTGACAAGTGCTCCCCCTGGAGCGATCATGTCTCGCTTTCGCGTCTGCACCGAGCAGGGAGACGAGCTCGATCTGGAGTCGATGCCGGCAAGGCGACTGTTCAGGGGTGAGCATCCAGAGCCGCTGCTGGTGCAGAACGTCGTGCGCGCGACGGGAGAGGAGCGCTGGCTGATCGTCCGCGCCTCGCCGATCGCCGACCCGGAGACGGCGCGCATCGACTACGCCGTCAACGTCTTCGAGAACATCACCGAGGTCAAGCGCGTACAGCTGACGGAAAGCTTCATGGCCGAGGCCAGCCGCGTGCTCGCCTCCTCGATGGATTACACCGAGACACTGCAAGAGGTCGCGCGCCTGGCTGTCCCGCAGATCGCCGATTGGTGTGCCGTTGATGTATTGGGCGAGAGCGGGGAGATCGAACGGGTGGCCGTTCATCACTCCGACCCGCGCAAGATCGCGCTGGCGGAAAAACTCGACCGCAGCTACCACCCCTCGCCGGATGATCCCGGGGGGGTGCCGGAGGTGATCCGCAGCGGGCAGGCGCGCCTCTACTCGGACATCGAGCCGGATGCCCTCGCCGCCTACGCGCGCGACAGCGCGCATCTGGAGTTGCTGCGCGAGGTGCAGGCAACCGCTGTGATCATCGTGCCACTGGCAGCGCCGACACGGACGCTGGGCGCGATCACGCTCGTCTCCTCCTGTTCGAGCCGACGCCTGACGGAGGCCGATCTCGGACTCGCCGTGCGGCTCGGCCGACGCGCCGGCACCGCCGTGGAGAACGCGCGTCTCTACACCGAGCGAACCCGGATCGCGCACACCCTGCAACGGGCGCTGCTGCCGGAGTCGCTGGCGGAGATCGACGGCGTCGAGGTGCAAACGCTCTACTCGGCCGCTGGCGAGCTGAACGAGGTGGGCGGCGACTTCTACGACGTGTTCGACTACGACGAGGACCGCACGATGCTCGTGATCGGCGACGTCTGCGGCAAAGGCCCTCGCGCAGCCGGCGTCACCGCGCTGGCCCGCCACACCCTGCGGGCGGCGGCGATCGGAGGCCGCACGCCAACCGAGATGCTCGCGACCCTGCACCGCGCGCTCCTACGCCAGCCGCCGGGGGCGGACATGTGCACCGTCTGTTTGATCGTGCTCACGCGCGTGGAGCACGAGGTCCGCTTGACGATCGCGCTCGCCGGGCATCCGCCGCCGCTTTTGATCTCCCCCCGGGGAGATGTCGCGCAGGTCGGCCAGAGCGGCACGATCCTCGGTGTCGTCGATCCGCTCAACATCTCCGAGAGCGAGCTCACGCTCGGAGCGGGAGAAACCCTGCTGCTCTACACAGACGGCGTGACCGAGGCGGGCAGGCCGGACCGCCTGCTCGGCGAGCAGGGCCTGCTCGAGCTCTGCACGGCTGCTCCGGACCTCACCCCGGCGGAGTTTCTCCAGCACATCGAGCGGGCGGCGCTCGAACGCGCGCAGGGTCACCTGCGCGACGACATCGCGCTGCTGGCACTCCGCATCGAGGGTTGAGCGCCCGCACGGGAGATACGGGCGGGGCACGGGCGGCCGGTTGAGATCCCGCGCGCGCAAGCACGCGCGCAGGCAGGTACGGCGCCAAACCCGTGCGCTAAGGTCTTATCGATGCGAGACGCGGGCAATCTTCTGATTGGCGTGAGCAGCGAGGGGGAGCGGGTGGTGCTCCGGCTCGATGGCGAGCTCGACCTCGCAAGCGTGCCGACGCTCGAGCATGCGGTCGAGGGCGCGGCGCTCGATGACGCGTCGGAGCTCGTGTTCGATCTGCGCGGTTTGGAGTTCATCGACTCGACCGGCCTGCGCGCGATCCTCCTGCAGGACAAGCGCTCGACCGAGCGCGGGCAGACGTTCGCGCTCGTCCGCGGCCCCGAGCAGGTGCAGCGGCTGATGAACATGACCCACCTCGACGAGCATCTGAAGATCGTCGCCTCCCCTGAGGAGATCCTCCCTTAGCGGGCCCATCTTCGCCGGGCAGCGGTGATGATGAGGCCCCCGCCCGCCCGCCGATCCTCGGCCGCCCGCGCCTGCATCTGCGCGAGACCGGCTCTACGAACGACCGCGCACGCGAGCTGGCGGACGCGGGGGCGCCGCACGGCACGCTCGTCACCGCCTCCTCGCAGAGCGCCGGGCGCGGGCGCCAGGGCCGGAGCTGGTCGGCGCCTGCGAACAGCTCGCTGCTGATGTCGCTGCTCCTGCGCCCCGGCGCTCCACCGGACGGCGAGCCATCCGCGCAGCCGTTGGGGCTGTTGCCACTGATCGCCGCGGTGGCGGTCTGCGACGTCGCGGGAGAGGACGCCCTGATCAAGTGGCCGAACGACATCGTGCTCGCACGCCCCGGCCCCGACCGCCCACTGGCCAAGCTCGCGGGCATCCTCGCCGAGGGACGGCCGCAGGCGGGCTGGGCTGTGCTGGGCATCGGCCTGAACGTGGCCGTCCGCCTCGACGAGCTACCAGTCGAGCTGCGAGCTGGCGCTGCGACACTCGGCTATGGCCGAGACGCGATCGAGCCCACGCTCGAGCGGCTGCTCGCCGCGCTCGAGCGGCGGCTGGCCGAGCCCACGGCGCGGACCCTCGATGCCTGGCGCTCGCGCGACGCGCTGCACGGACGCGAGATCGCGTGGGGCTCCGGTAGTGGGCGCGCGCAGGGGATCGACGCGGCGGGACATCTGCTGGTGGCGCTCGACGGCGGCGAGCTCCTCGCCCTCGATGCGGGGGAGGTGCACTTGAGGCCCGGCGGCTAGGGAATAGCCCCGTTCACTCCTCGGCGTGGTCGAGCGCATCCTCGACATTACGCTGCAGTTGCTCGCCGGCGTCCGGGGGCAGTCCGGCGCCGTTGCGATCGTTTTCCTTCGCCGGTGCGCTCGACAACGCCTCCGTCAGCACCGCGTCGCTCGGCGTCTGGGCATGGTCAGAGGGTTGGGGCTTGGCTCGCTTGCCACGAGATCTCCCGCTTCCAGGCTGCCTGCCGTTGCCGGCACCGTCGGCGCCGTTCGTGCCGGCGCCCTTGGATCCCTTGCGCCGGCGGCGCGCGTTGCGCGCGCGGCGCTTGGGAAAGTTGCGCAGGAGCTCGCGGGCGAGCGCCGGGGGCTTGCGCGCCATCCGCGTGCGTGCGCCGCGCAGCGCCTCCTCGGCCTCGGGCGTATGCGCAAGCGCGGCCGCCAGCAGCGCGGCGGACAACCGCCGATCCTGCTTGCGCGCGGCGTGGATCAGCCGCCGCGCGTTGCGCGCGTGCGCGCCGCCGGCCGAGTTGACGAGCAGGCCCAGCAGCCGCTTGGTCTCCGGCCAGCGCTGCACCGCGTACTCCTCGTGTACGTCGCGCGTGTACTCCGCCAGGCGCCAGATCCAGGCGTTGGCCTGGTCGCGCCGGCCAATGCGCCGCTCGACGAGCGCGCGGAGCATGATCTTCGACGCTTCGCGGCGCTCGTCACGCGGCCAGCCGCCGATGATGTCGATCGCCGTGTCGAAGGTGTCGGCATCGCCCAGCGCGGGGATGTCGGTGAGCGCGCGCAGGCGCAGTTGCGCGTTCTTGTTGCGCTGCACCGCCGTGATCAGGAAGCGGCTCTTGAGCTCGCCCGTGCGGTCGAAGTGGAGCATCGCCCGCGCCCGGCGCCAGCCGTTGGGCGCGACGCGCGCGCCCGCGAGCGCCGCCCACACGTGCTGCTCGCCGTAGTCGAGGTGCTCGACCGCGATCCGCCAGAGCTCGCGCTCGAAGACCTCGAAGCGCCGCTCCTCCTCAGCGCACACCGGCAGCACGCGCCGCTCGACGCGCATCCGCCGCCCGCGCCCGCGGCGCACCGGGCCGACGACGATTGCGCCGCCGCGGTAGACGTCACGGTCGAGCAGCGAGTGGAGCGTCACAACGGGGTCGTCGTGCTTGGTCGCGGGATGCACGAAGTCGACGACCAGGCCCGCCTCCTTACCGGGGTGCCGGCGCGTGACGCGGCCGACGCGCTGCTGGTAGATGCGCTTGGAGGCGGTCGGCGCGAGGTGCACGCAGACGGTCGCGCGCGGGCTGTTCCAGCCCTCGGCGAGCAGTTGCGCGTTGATCAGCACGTCGATGTCGCCGCGCTCATAACGCGCGAGAATGCCGGCGAGCTCGCGCTTGGGCGTCTCGCCGGAAACCGCCTGCGCCTTCAGGCCTTCCGCGCGGAACGCCTCGGCGAGGTTGTAGGCGTGGCGCACGCCGGCCGCGTAGACGACGCCGGGGACGCCGTTGAAGCGCGTCTTGTAGAGGTTGGCGGCGGCCATGTTGAACGGCTGCTGGTCGAGCAGCTCGGCCAGCAGATCCTGGTCGAACTCGGTGTCGACCTCGCCGCGGCGCAGCGGCACCTTGGCGATCGTGCGCACCCCCGTCCCCGGAGAGATCCGGATGCAGCGCAGGGGCGAGATCACGCCGCGTCGCGCCGCCTGGGCGAGGTCGAAGCGCGAGGTCTGGGTCGGGAACAGGTCGGTCACGTGGCGCGCGATCAGCGCGCCGGTAGCGGTCATGCCAATGAAGATCGGGCCCGTCCACGCGCGGATCGCGCCGCTCGTCTTCTCGCCGAGCGCGGTATGCGCCTCGTCGCAGATCACGATCGTGTAGGCGCTCGAGATCTTCCCGGCGTTGCGCACGAACCACTGATAGGTCTCGACGGTTACGGGACCCCCACCCCGCCCAGTCGAGTCCTCGCCGGCGAGCAGCGGCCGGGAGATGCGCTTGGAGTAGCCGCGGTCGCGCAGCTCGCCGTGGAACTGGTCGACGAGGTTGCGGCGGTGGGTGAGGATCAGCACCCCACCGGTCTGGGAGGCCTCGACGAAGCCGAGCGCCGCGACCGTCTTGCCGGCGCCGGTCGCGTGCTCAAACCAGAAGCGCTTGGCCGCGTTGGGGTCCTCGGGCTGCTCGGCGAGCGACTCGTCGTCGTCCTCTTCGACCCAGTCGCGGGGCTCCTCGTCGGAGTCCGCCTGGAGCTCGGGCTCCTGCTCCTCCCCGGCGAGCGGATCGACCTCGTCCTCGAGCTCGTCATCTTCGTCGTCGTCCTCGTCGGGCGCGGCGCGCTGCACGGGGCCGAGCTCGTCGTCGTCCTCTTCGTCCTCGTCGCCTTCCTCATCGGGCTCGTCGTCAGGCTCGTCGTCGTCCTCGCCGGCGAGAGCGGTGCGCGCCGAGTCCTCGGCCGGGGGCTCCGCGGCGGGGGGCTCCGCGGGAGCGACCTCGTCGGGGCCGAAGATCTCAGCCGAGGCGAGCAGCTCCGGCGAGGCCGCGGCGCGGCCGTTGCCACCGTTCTCCGAGGTGCTGCGCAGCGCCTCGGCGAGCAGCGCCGTGAGCGTGCCCGACAGAGCGTCAACCTGGTGGGCGGACAGCACGGTGCCGTCGACGAGCTTCGGCTCGTCCTCGGAGAGCACGCGTTCGAGGCCGAGCAACAGCGAGAACTCCCGCCGCCAAGCGGTCGAGGGGTGCTTGGCTTTCGCATCGAGCTCGGTCAGGGCCTGGTCGAGCGCACGCCGGCGCGGTGTGCCGGCCGCAAGCGCGACCGCGGGATCCTCGCCGTCGTGGAGGAAGCGCTCGCGCACGAACTTACCCGCGCGAGCGATGTCGGCGGAGGAGGGAATGGACGCGGCCACGAGGGCCACTGAAGTGGGCTCGGCCATAAAGGCTCTGGACTACGAGACGAGCCGCCGTAGAAGAAGCTTCGACGTGGCTCGGAAAGGCCGGCACTCAACCGGCGAGATTTGCCGGGTGCTGAGAGCAGCCCGGCCCCTAGTGCCCTTCAGGATATAGCAGGTCGGGGTGGGATAGAAGGAAATCCCGCCCACCCGACATCTGCAACCCTTACCGGGATGTCAGCAGACCGCCGCCCACAACGCGCGCTCGTAGCGCTGGGCGGGCTCGTCCTGGTGGTGCTTTTGGCGATCGGCATCGTCCAGCTGACGCGCTCCGCACAGACGCCGCTGCCACCGTCGGGGCTGACCGTCGCGCAGATGCAGGCGCGGCTCGCCGGCTCGCCGGCCCCACTGGCCGCGCTGCACGCCCAGGCCAGTGAGCTGCTACCCGGCGATGCGCGTGCCCTGAACGCGCGCCTCACAGCTCTGCGGGGGTACCCGGTCGTGATCAACAAGTGGGCCTCTACGTGCGAACCGTGCCGCGCCGAGTCCGGCGTGTTTCAGCGCGTCGCGGTGAACCTGGGACGCGCCGTGGCGTTCATCGGCCTGGACTCCGCCGACCCCACGCGCACCGAAGCGGAGTCGTTTCTGCGCACCTTCCCGCAGAGCTATCCGAGCTACTACGACCAGAGCGGGCAGCTCGGGGTGGCTGTCACCGACTCCTCGTTCACGCCCGTGACGGTCTTCTACGACCGTGCGGGCGGGCGCTTCATCCACCAGGGTCCGTATCTGAGCGTGGCGAAGCTCGAAGCCGATGTCCGGCGCTACGCGCTGGAGGCCTGAACGATGCCTGAAGTGAGGATCGACCCGCTGAGCGGCCACAAGACGATCGTTGCCGGCGAGCGCTCGCAGCGCCCCGGGGGGCAGCCGACCTGCTCGCCACCTGAGCCGATCGACGCCGAGCGCGACCCGTTCGCCGAGGGCCACGAGGACAGGACCCCGCCGGAGCTCTACGCGGTGCGCCCCGGCGGCGGCCCGGCGGACTCGCCCGGCTGGACGGTGCGGGTGGTGCCGAACCTCTACCCCGCGCTCACGCCCGGTTCGGAGGAGGCCGAGCGGCCGGCGCCCGCGGAGCCGGCGCGGGGCAAGCCGGAGCTGTTCACCGCGCTGCCGGCGACGGGCGCGCACGAGGTGATCGTGAACGGACCGCAGTCGGTGCTGTCGCTGGCCGAGCTGGGAGTCGAGCAGGTGATCGCCGCGGTGGAGGTGTGGCGCGCGCGCATGCGGGCGCACCCGGAGAGCGCTTACTTACAACTGATCGTGAACGAGCGCCGCGAGGCGGGAGCGTCGCTACCGCACACGCACGCGCAGCTGTACGGACTGGACTTCGTGCCGGCGCTCGTCGCCCGCGAGCGTGAGCGTGCGAGCGCCTACACCACGCGGACGATGGGCGGGAGCCTGCTCGGCGATCTGCTCGCCGAAGAGGTGCGACTGCGCGAGCGGATCGTGGCCGTCGACGAGGAGGCGGTACTGCTCGCGCCGTACGCGTCGCAGCTGCCGTTCCAGCTGATGCTCGTGCCGCGGCGCCCGCGGGCGCGCTTCGAGGACGAGGGGCCCTCCGGCGCGGCGCTGCTGCACGACGGCCTGCGCCGGCTCGCGCGCCAGCTGGGATCGAGCCCGCCGCTGAACCTGTTCGTGCGCACCGCCCCGCTCGGCGCCGAGCACTTCTGCTGGCGGATCGACATCCTCCCGCGGCTGACCCACCTGGCGGGGCTCGAGCTCTCGACGGGGGTGAACCTGAACATCGTCGCGCCGGAGCACGCGGCGGCGCTGCTGCGGGACGCATAGATAGTCTGCTGGCGAATGCCGCCCGAGGAACGCTTCGTCCCCCGCTTCGCCGCCGAGCCACCGCTCGAGGAGCTGCCATATGGGCGCTGGGCGGAGCGGTTGAGCGCGGAGCTCCTCGGAGCGTGCCTGGCGCTCGACGCCGAGGATGCCGACCTGGGCGAGCCCGGCGAGATCAGGTGGTACCCCGACCGCACTTGGAACGGGCGGACCTACGTGCCGGGGACATCGATCACGGCGAACGGATACGAGCTGTTCGGGCACGTCAGCTTCGTCCCCGCGACGGAGGGCGGCGACCCGAGCGACTTCACCGCGCAGGTGGACTTCACCGAGGAGACGGCAGAACGCAATCCCGACTGGAAGCTCGACCTCTGCGACGAGGTGATCGGATCCTGGCGCGGACACAACGGGGCGGTGGCCGCGATCACGCTGATCTGGGGACGGCCGCTGATCTCCGGCGGGGCGATCGTGACCGCCGAGCTGGCCGGCCTCGCAGTCGACCAATGCGAGCTCCACGAGGAGCGCTTCACGCTGATCGCACCCGACGACTATCGCCACGACCTGCTCGATATCAAGCTGTTCGCGGCGCGGGGCGAGGAGCTGGCGTGCGAGTCGATGTACGCGGGGGACGAGGAGGATCAGGACCAAGTCGAGCAGGACACGGATAGCGCGAGCGGAGCGGGCGAGGCAGTCGCCCGCCCAGGCGACGCATAGGTCGAGAGCCACATGTAACGACGCAACCATCGACGCAGTCGAGGAGGACCGATGATGGCAGAGCACCACGGCCCGGTTAGGACCCAGAATCACCTTGGCAGGGCGCTGCATCCCAGTCCATCGGTGATCAAAGAGGCGATGGGCGAGGTCGACGGCTTCAACGCGAAGTTCGCCGTTTTGATCACACGCCTGGTCGGCACGATGTGGTGCGCGTATCTGTTCGGGGTGATCGCCCTGATCGGTCTCGGTCCCGCTCTGAAACCCGGCGGCGAGGGAATCATCGCCTGGATCGCCCAGACGTTCCTCCAGCTGGTCTTACTGTCGGTGATCATGGTCGGACAGAACGTCCAGAGCCTCGCTGCGGACGCCCGCTCGGCGAACACCTACAAAGACGCCGAGACGATCCTCGACCGTCTCGACCTGCACACGCAGGGAGGCCTGAAGGCGATCCTCGACCGTCTCGACGAAATCGCTCCGCCCGGGACGGCGGCGGGGAACGCGCCCGACGCCCTGCCCGGACCTTCGAGCGGGGGCAAGTCACCCGGTGAGGGAGCCTGAGCTCTCGGCCCCGGCCACCTCCCTGACACAGACGTGGCAGTGCGATCTCCGTTCAGGGCCAATGCCCACTTGTCGGGATCAGCCCAGGGTCGCCGCGAGATCGTGGAGTCTCTGCGTGGCATCGGTCAGGGGCAGCCCGTGACCGAAGAACACGACCCGCGGCTCGAGCGCCGCGAGCCGCCGTGCCGAGGCCCGCACGGCGGCCGGGTCCGGCTGGTCGAAGCGCGGCGGCAGTCGCAGATCCGGCCGTCCGCTGAGCGGGTGCAGGCCCATCAGCGCGTCGCCGGCGATCAGGACGCGGTCGACCGCGCGCCACAGGGAAACATGTCCCGGGGTGTGCCCGGGGGTGGGCACGACGACGAACCCCGACCCCACCGTCTCTCCGTCGGCGAGCTCGGTGGCGGCGACCGGTGTAAAGCGCCCCAGCGCCCGGCTCAGCGGTTGCAGCCGCGGTCGCAGCGCCAGCTCCGGCGAGCGGCCCGCCCGCAGATCGGCGAGGTCCGGGCCTCCACACGCCGCGCCCTCGAGACCGAATGCCCGGCACACGCGGGCGCTGCCGCCGGCGTGGTCGAGGTGGGGATGCGTGAGCACGTGACGGCTGACGGGCCGCGTGCCGAGCACGCGGACGATCGCGCCACCCTGTCCCGGCAGCCCGGCGTCGACCAAGACGTCGCCGAGGAGGTACGCGTTGAGCGCGCCGCGTGGGGCGAGCGAGAGGCGCCGCACATCCTCCACCGGCGTGTCGTGCAGCGCGCTCACCGGCCAGCCCCTCCGCGTCCCGCGGATGTCGCCGGCAGTCGTGCCAGTTGTGCCATGCGGTAAGCGTACGGCTCCACGGCATCCCGTCGGCGGGCCGCTGCGGTTTATGGTCTGCGGGCATGCTCGTCCGGGACGCCGATCCACATGTCCCGTTTCGCGTCGCTCGTCGGAGTAGGGGGAAGACCCCCACGACGAAACGGAGCCAGGCATGGACCTCACGCGCGAGCTGTTACTGCCCTACCAGGGCCTGGACGTCTTCGACGGGCTCTGCCACATCCGCGTCTACGAGCAGCCCGGCCGGCTGCCCGTCGTGATCGCCGGCGGGCTCGATGACAACCCCGGCACCTCGCTCACGTTGGCGATCGAGCTGGTCGCCGCGACGGTGCAGCGCAGCGAGTTCTCAGACGGACGCGAGTTCCGCCTGATCGAGCACTACCGCGACGCGCTCGACGGCAGGCGGGCGCCCAGCTACGCGCTCGTGCACTTCAGCCATCGGCCGCTGGAGGAAAGCCCGGAAATCGAGGGAGAGTTCCGCCACCCGTACTGGGAGCCGATCGACGACGTCGAAGAGCTGCTCGGCTGCAAGGTCACCGCCTGGGAGCGAGGCCTCTACACGGCCCACGCGATCGCGGGCGAGCAGGGCGAGCGGCTACGCAGCGAACTCGCCGAGAACGGGAGACATAGCCGCGAGGAGACCCTCGGGACAACCACGCATCCACCCCGCTCAGACGCCCTCTCAGTCGATCTCGGCGTGGGGCGAGCGCGCGTGTTTGATGCCTGGCGCTGACCGGTCTGACCCAGCCTGCCTCGGTTCGCCGTGGAGCACCAATCACGCGGCCGTCCCTTCCCTGGAACTTCTGTCCCGATTGTATCTGGCACGATTGGGATAAGTCAAGGATCGTGCGGGCATGCGCGACCCGCTGGATATCTTCTCCGCCAACCTCAAGCGCCTGCGGCTGGAACGCGGATGGAGCCAGGAACGAATGGCTCTGCAATCCGGCCTGAACCCCAGCCATCTGCCGAAGATCGAGCGCTCGGAGCGCGAGCCGGGGGTGCGCACCGTATCGAAGCTTGCCACTGCGCTCGGGGTCTCGGCCGCGGAGCTGTTCGAGGGGATCGACGGACGGTAGAGCCCGGCGATCGACGGTAGACCATAGGTTTTGATCTTTTTGTCTTTTTATATAAATAAAACAAACAAGCAAAATGTGTGTCAAAACTGCACCGAAGTTGCGCCAATTCTGCGCAGGCCCTTCATTCTTTGTGAGCTCGCCCCTATCGTGATCCGCCAGGATGAGTACAGTTGTCATACCCGTCGAGGTGCTCGACCTGGTGCGTGATGGGCTGCGGGGCCAGATTTCCCTGGCTGGGCAACACGTCGCGAGCGCCGATGAGCAACCGGAGGGGCGGAGCCGTCCAGAGCGCTACCAAGACCCCCTGCGCTACCAGGATGCCTTGCGCGCGCTGCTCGAGGAGATCGGCTGGAGCGGGTCGCCGAGCAACCTCGAGATCGACCCACCGAGTGACCTGAAGGTCGACCTCGACACACACGGCTGGGCGCTGATCGAAGCGCTTCAGGACCAGATCGGCGATCACGCCGACAGGCTCCGCGACATCGACCGGCACGCGCAGCAGGGCGCGGCGCGAGACGAGCAGCGGCGAGATCTCGTCACACGCGACATGAACGCGCTGAGCACCCTGGCGCTGACCGTGCTGCTGAGGATGCAGGCTCGCGTGCTGCGACCGGCAGCGGGGGTGCCGCGTTAGGGGGAGGCGAGCCGAGACCTCGCCGGCACCGCGCTTGATGCCCCCGCCAGGAGTCGAACCTGGATCTACCGCTTAGGAGGCACGTTCGGGCGGACGGCTAGAAGGCCCATTTTTGGCTTGTATACAGGTGATTCGCCGATTCTGGGCATCGCTGAATAACGCCGGTTTGGGCACAATTTCGGGGGGTTTGGGCACAAAAAATGGTCTTGTGCCCAAACGATCGGGGGCGTAAATGGCTTCCGGTTCGAGGCGCTCACGGTGTCCGCTGAGCCGGGTCAAGGCCGGCCCGCAGTGACGGCCCCGTAGAGAAGCGAAGGGCCTTGACGCGGCGGCGTCCGAGCCCCTCCACCGAGCCATCATGCTCGTAGTCGGCAGCTCCGCTGCCGACATGATCGCTCTCCCATGCGCATCGCGCCAGTGGGTGGGGCTCCTCCATCGCCACTTTTGTACTAAGGTGTGTTTAGAGGGGTGTTTTAGAGTGTATATTGTGGTAGTATCGTGACCACAACGAAAGGAGAAGCCACGATGCCACTCGTTCTCAGTACCGCCGAGAAGCTCGAAGACGATGCGACCAGGCTGCCAGTCGCCACGATCGCGGGGTTGTTGCAGGACACTCTGGGGCAGCGGATGACCGCTTATCTGGCCGGTCTCAACGACGTCAAGCAGATCGGCCGCTACCGCAAGCCCGGCGGGCCAAGGCCGACCATACAAGTCGAGCTGCGCCTGCGGGAGGGCTATAAGGTCGTATCCATGATCCGCGATACCTACGACGCTGAAACGGCGAAGGCGTGGCTGTTCGGAACCAACAGCCGCCTCGATGACCAGGCTCCGATCGGGATGTTGCGGGCCGGCAAGACACCCGAGGACTTCGTCCCCGTCGTTCGCACCGCTAGACAGTTTGCAAGCGCAGACGTGTGAGCAGCACAGGGCTGAAAGCGCCCGGCGAAGTCCGCTGGCCGGTGGGTCACGTCTCTGACCCAATCGGATTCCTACCACGGGAGCGCTGCTCCTGGAATCATCGTTTCGACGATCCCGACCGGCGGTTCCGCACGCTCTACTGCGCGATCGAGGCCGAGACCGCACTGCGTGAGGTGCTAACTGACCTGCGCAGAGATACCCACGAGGTCGCCACCTATGTCGCAACGCTGGGCACCGATGCGCTGGCCGATCTACCAGCGCAGGAGATCACAGCCGACTGGCGGCGACAGAACGTACTCGTCAGTTGCCGCATCCATGCTCAGGGCGCGATACTCGACCTCACCGACCCCGCCGTCCGCCACGAGATGGAGATCCGCCACGCGCGGTTGCTCGCCGCCCACGGCATGGCACACCTGGATATCACTGAGATCACACTCCCGCGGCGCAGCGTTACCCGCGAGATCGCCGCCGACGCCTACGACGAGCTCGGCTGCGCTGCGATCCGCTTCCCTTCGCGACTCGACGGCCTGCCCTGCTTCGCACTGTTCGAGGGCCGCGCCAACCTGGAAGCGATCGATGACCCGGTTCCACTGACCGACCCGCCGCCCCGGGCTCTCGAAAACGTGGCGGTCGATTGGAAGCTGACGCTGCAGCCCGTACCGGCCTTCTGAGCGAGATCGGCTCGCTCCGCTATAGCTGCTAGCGCTTCGAGCAGGCCAAGGACGACACTTGCACCTTCCAGCGCGCTGCTCGCTAGCCGGTCGCGCCGGGCTGAGGACCGCCGTACCACGCCACACGAACCGACATGCGTCGGCCGGGCATGTACTTTTTGCCGTTCCAAAACGCGCTGTCGAAGCTCCACAGCGGCCGCGTGAAGTGCATTTTGCGCAACAGCACGCGCCCGACGTAGTCGATACCGCAGCTGTAGTCAACGACCCGTCCTCGGTACTCGTCGTGGGCGCCTTGGACCGCAAGGCATTTTTCCCCGTTGCTGAGTTCCACCCCCCAGGGATAGTTGAGGCTCAGAGGTACAGGTTCAGCCGAGTATTCGAGATTCGAGGCATAGAGCCGGACTGCGGTTTTGGACCAAGGCTGGGTCATGCACAAGACAGAACCCGGATCTGTCGCGTCAGTCCAGCATGGGTCCTCGATGTAGTTGCCGAAGAAGCATCGATAGGTGGGGCCGGGAACGGAGTCAGATCCCGGAAAGCAGTGCCCATGGACCGTGCGCGTGACGGTCAAGCCTTCTACTGGGTCGCCGTTTGCGTCAACCGGCGCGACGTAGACGACCTTCGTCACAGCTGACCCGGACGCGGAGACGCCCGACGCAGCTGCGGCGGCGAGCGCAATGGCGGCCAGCGTAGCGGTGAGATAGCGGCTCATGCCGAGAGTCTTGCGCAGCCCGACAAGGCCTGCGCGCTCAACGGCCACGAAACGATCCGGATCCTCCGTCCCGTAATCGCCGCAAACATCCTGCGCACCACAAGGCACATGCCTAAATACACTTGAGATACTCCTAACGACATGTTAGGCTCTGTGAAGTGCTTGGAGCGATACGCTTCAGGCTAGCCCCAGACACAGAGATTGGAGGTGATTAATCAATGTCAACGACTACCGATGAGCTGGTTTCAGTCCTGATCCCGCGCTCGATGATGGGCGAGGTCTACGGCCTCGTGGTTGAGTACGAGCGGGCCGTGCAGCCGGGCGAGAACACCGGCGACGAGGGCTCAGGAGCACCAGATGAAGCGCTGGTGCGGCGTATGTATAACGAGAGCCAGCCGCGCCATCGTGAATTCATGAAGCTCCTGGCCGAGCACCCTGACGAGTGGCTATACACGTCGCAAGTCGCGGAGGCTCTAAAGCTGCCACACGGATCCTCCTCGGCCGCCGGGATGCTCGGCGCGTTCGGTCGACGCGCAACCCATCGCTACGGAGGGTCCAAGCCGTGGGTCTCAGAGTGGGACCCTGCGGCTTATGAGGCCCGCCAGAAGATGACGGCGGACATCGCGGAGATCATTCGGTCGCTCTGACGATCGAACCCACACGGCGCCCCTGCCCAAGATCTGGGCGGGGGCGTCGCGCTACTGGAGAGCATAAGGAGCATGCTCAGGCCTTGCAACATAGACGCGTCATGGTCCACTAGGACCGGGCCTGTCACCCCAGTGAGCCCGCTCGATTCGCTTGATCGTCTCGATCCAGGTGTCCGTGTCTTCAGCCATATCGATGGTCGCCTCCAGTCCCCAAATGCCACGGTGGATGTGGTACCAGGCCGGGTAAGTATCATCGGTGGACTCGACTGGCACACTGGCCTCGTCAGCGAGCTGAGCACGACGCTCATTGACGAGTCGATTGAGCCTGTTCAGTTCCTTGAAGGCCGGTGTGATTCCCAGCCAGTCGGCGGGGCCGGGAACGTACCTCGCGAGGGTGACTCGGTGCTCGATCCACAAGGAGCTTGAGAGTTGCCGATCGGCTGACCAGTAGTGTCCGGCCTTGACTGCTTCTCTGATCATCTCCTCAGCTTCGGTGAGCTCCTCGACAACGAGTCGGACCGCAAGGCGGAGTTCTGCCGCTTGCTGTTCGGCCTCGCGATGGTCTTCTCGGCGAGCTCGCTGTCGGTCAACCAGGACTTGGGTAAGTGATGTAACAAGAACACCCGCCAAGACACCTGCGGCTCCAAGAGCAGCAGCTACCAGGTTGGTTGTGGTGGCCAAAACCACGAGGACATAGTGCTGTTGTGGGAGGACGGCTTAGGCAAGCAGCCTCCGTAGCTACTCGATCTCGAAGCCCATATCGCGGTCATTGTCCCGGTCGCGGCTGATGTCCTGCTCGAAAGCTTGCTGGCGATCACGCTCCTCCTGGACGGCTTGCTCGATGTAGGGGTCGCGCTCGACTTGCTCGCGCTCGGGCTGGTGGTCGGGGACGGGGTCTGAGGGTTCAGGCTGGGCTGGGTCGCGGTCGGCGTCCTTGGCTTGGTTCATCTGTTGTTGCTCTTCGTCGAGCAGTCGTTGTCGCTGCTGCTCGAGGACCTTGTCGATGTAGCGCTCGTGGTCGGCTTGGGCCTGGGTGTTGCGCTCCAGGTCGGCCTCGCGTCCGGCGGTCTGCTTGGCGATCTCCTTGGTGATCGTGGCCTCGCTGACTCCCTCGTTGCGTAGGTGTTCGGCGAGGTGTTCGATCGCCTGGATTTCGGCGGCCTGTTCGTCGACGTCGCCGCTGCGGTCTACGTCGATCGCGCTCTCCCACTCGAACTGGCGTCCTCGCCGCGCTTGGAGCATCTCGTCGATCTCGCTCGTGGTTGCCTGAGTGGCGTTGGAGGGCGAGGGTGTCTCATGCGACTGCGGGACTGTCGGCTTGTGGGTCCGGTGCGGGGGTCCGTGTTGCTGTGCGGCCTCTGTGGAGCGCTCAAGCTCAGGTTGACATTCCGCGGTCAGCTCGGGCTCTGCGGGCCGATCTTGGGCGAGGTTGTTGGTGATGGTGGCTTGCTGGGCGCGGCTGCGTTTCATCTTCTCGGCGAGGCGTTCCATCGCGCCGGTGTCGAACCCCTGCTCGCCGAGGTCCTCGCGTGAGACGTAGATCTGGGTCTGCTCGCGTGCGCGGCTGAGGGTGACGTAGGCGTGCTCCTTGTCAGTCTGCCAGCCGCCGATCAGGATGCCGCTCGTCTCGGCGGTGATGCCCTGGCCCTTGTTGACGTGCACGGCGTAGGAGAGAGACAAGTCCGAGAACTTGCTCGTGTCTACCTCCACCTCTCTGGGCTCGTGTTCGTTGGTCTTGATCGTGATGTTGTCCTTGCGGCGGCTGGCGTCGATCACGGTTCCGGTGATCCCGTTCTTGATTCGCTCCTGGCCGGGGACGGGATATTTGGCGGTGAAGATGATCTCATCGCCGGCGCGCAGCCCGTAGGGCTTGCCGGGCAACTCGACCTGATGCGCTCCGAGCTCACCCGCCTGCGCGCGGCGGTCTTGGGCCATCGCGTTCATCTGGTCTCGCTCCATGTTCGAGGCGTCGGTGATCATCACGGCCTGGCCGCCGAGGGTCTTGCGCGTCTGATCCCAGTTCTCGACCATCGCCTCCGCTGCCTCGGCTCTGGTGTCGTGGATGTGCAGGCGGTCGTGGGATTGGTATTGGGCGAGCGCGGGTCCGGGCTCGCCGGCGCGGATCTGTTGCCATGCCTGTCGCTCCCACTCGTGGTTGGCGCGGTGAACCTCGTGTAGTTCGGCCGTGGGGACGCGGCCTTCGAGTGCGGCGAACAGTCCGCTGGGGCCGATGCCGGAGAGTTGTGCGGCGTCTCCGACGAGCAAGGGCTTGGCGCCACGCTCGGCCGTCAGCTTCACGAGCGGGGCAATGCGTTCGTGGTCGGCCATCGCGGCCTCGTCGAAGATCACCACGGTGTTCGGCCCGATCCGGATACGACCGTCCTGGATGCCGTAGTTCAGGTCGTCGGCGCTGTAGGAGCGGTCGAGGCGCGCCTCGTTTTGGAGGCGTTGGGCGGTCGCTCCGGCGACTGACGTGCCGATCACCTCGGTTCCCTCCAGCTGCCATGCCCTAGCGGCGGTGGAGATCACGACGCCCTTGCCGGTTCCGGCCGGTCCTACGAGCACGGCGATCCCGCCCGGTCCGGTGATCGTCTCCAGCGCGTCGCGCTGCTCCTGGGTGAGCGAGCCTTTGATCTGCTTGCCGATCTCACTCCGGGCTTGCTTCAGGGACTGCTCGCTTACCGGCGCCGCGTGCTCGCCGGCGCGGCTCTCGGCAATCTCGATTGTCTTCTGCTCCAGCTCCCGGAGCTGCCTGGTCGTCCACGTGCCGTCCTCGAGTTGCAGCAACTCTCCTGAGCGGGTGAGGTCATTGACCAGCCGGTCCGCCTCGTCCGGGCGGCACACCCCGGCCGAGAGCTCGTAGGCCTTGGCGTGCAGTTCGTGGGTGTTGATCATCGACGATTCCCTGGTGACGTTCGCGAGCAGCTCCTTCGCGAGATCGATGTTGGGGTCGTTGTGCAGGCCCCAGTCGTGGAACGCTTCCTCGGATCGTCGTGGGGTTTGGTTGTGCTCCTCGCCGAGCGCGCGCCACGCGGCGTTGACCTCCTGCGGCGGCGCGGCGGTCTTCGATCCGCGGGTGGAGAGGGTGAGCGAGTCGAGCTCTCCGGGTCCGGGCTCACGGCCGTAGCGCTGGCGGAACAGGTTGGCCGCGCGATGGACGTCCTGGGAGCGAGAAGACCAGCGCTCGGACAGGTCCTTGGAGACGCCCCGCACGCCGAAGTAGCGCTCACCATTGCCCTGATGGCGTTCGATCCCGACACCCAGCTCCCGCAGGTTGGCCGCAAGCTCTGAGCGATACCAGGCGCCGTTCTCACGGGCGGCCCGCATCACCTGCTTGGATTCGATCGCCGCGAGCACCCCGTCCTTGCGTTCGGCGGCGAGCAGCACGATGTGGGAGTGCAACTGCGGGTCGGGGATCCCGTGCTCGTCCTGGTCCTTGCCCAAGCGGCTGGTCGTGTGCACGACCTCCGTGGCGAGCAACCCTTTGGCCTTCTCAAAGCGCTGGACTTTGCCGGTCTTGCGGCGCACCAAAGCGACCTCCCGCTCGATCCGCTTCAGGGTGCTGGCGACCGCCTTGCGATGCGCGACCTCGATCTGGGCGCGGCGGTAGGGATCGGTGGTCGCCCACAACGCTGAGACTTCCTTCGGCGGCGCGTAGCTCAGGTCGATCCCGGCGACCCTCGTGCCATTAGATCCAGCAGGCCTGATCGGCTTCTCGGTGACGGGATCGAAGCCCTGCATCAGGGGTCCCAAGTGCTTCATCTCGACCGCCTTCTCCGAGTCGATCCCGAAGCGGCGCAACAGCTCCTCTGGACCGTGCCATTGCGTCGGCGCCGACTTTCCACCCTGCCCATCGTGGGTGTAGTAGTCACCCCGCGAAGCTTCCGCCAGAAGGTACCTCGCGAACCTCACAGCGGAGCTTCCCTCGATCTTGTGAGTCGTCTGCACTCGCCGAACGTAGCGCTGCGCTTTTCACACATCAACTACGCTTCGCAACACCCGGAATTACCTGTAACTCTCCGTAATTATCTTTATCTTTAGCTCCTTGAGGTGCGTATAGTCTGCGCCTTTTTTGGGGATGTAACTGTATGGATGCACTCCCTTCGGAATCCCTTCGCATCCATACAGTTACCGATTCTGCCCGAAGGGCCGTAACTTGCTTCTACAGCTTCCTGCCCGGAGGGCCGTAACGCCTATTCAGCACCGATGGTGCGTCAAGGACCAGGGCTGTGACGCCCGTGGTCTTGGAGCGAAGCGGTCTCAAGACGGATGTGTGCCGACGTCCTTTGTGAGCTCCTACGCTGAGGGACTCGTTGCGGGCGATCACTCGATCCTGGGGCACTCCCGGTTCCTTCCAGGTGGCTCCCTTCGTGAAGTAGTTGCACAGCAGCAGCCGCAATCTGTCCGACGGGATCAACCGGCTCGTAGTCGTCGCCAACAGACGGCGTGGCAAATCCGTTGTATTGCGTAAGCACTGAATCGAGCTGGGCGATGATCGATTGAGCGTTAGCCGGGAATGCCATGATGCTGATTTTCCCTATCGGCGGCCTGGCGATATGCGGACCGCGATCAGCGTGCGGGAAATTTTCCTCCAAACAAGAGGTCGAGGTAGCGAAACGCCGTATCTGGGTCATGGGCTTTGTATGCGTCGAGCGCCTTCCGAGCCCTGGTTCCACCAGTAGCCAGCTTGGAAAGCGCGTCGGCACGAGTGGTGTCGCTAGAGCACGCATAGATTCGTCCTGAGGCTCCCGTCGGGTCGTTCATCCCAGCGAGTGCGTGAGCGTTCAACTTCTCGAGAAGCAAGCAAACATCCCATACATCGATGTACGAGGTTTGGGTAGTCATATGTTGGGCCGCACGCATCTCCAGGTAGAAAGACGATATGGGAACATTGCAGTAGTACTTCCACGCCTTGATGAGGCGGGCGAGCCGCTTTGCATTCCCCTTGTTTGGCTTTGCATTACATTCATTAACGTAGGCCAGGTGCTCCTTCGGCGCACTGTCGATCCAGGCGCCACTGCTCGCACCTGGTATGTCGTAGACGTATTGAGAGCTTGTTCCTCGCGCGGTGAGGAACCCCGGGATCACCTCCCAGGTCTCATAACCGCCACCAAACTCGACGACCACGGCGGGCCTTCGGATCTTGACGGACGTAGCAGGGAACCTCGCGGCCAGTGCCGTCTTTACCCATTCGAGTGCGGTGTACGAGGCCGCAGGCTTCTCGGCAAGGCTGACCAGCGCGTCAATATCGCTGTAGCCTCGAACGCCGGTGCCGTGGGTAAAAGAACCAGTCTCGAAGAAGTTTCGAACGGAAAGCCTGGCTTCCAAGGCACCCTTGACTGTCGCCCTATGACTGACGCCAGCAGTCCGTTGGGCTTCTGTTGGGATAAGCCATCCAACGAATACGTCGAAGCCTTCTTGCACTGAGCGGGCCATTAGGTCGCCCCGTCCGATTGACCACCCGCCTGGCCATCTGGCGACATCGCATGTTGTGTAGCCGCATACTTCATGTCTTCCTCATATTTTGAGCGCACTAGACGATAAAACCATCCAGGGACTATGGGGGAATCCTTGCGGAGACTAAATAGCTGGTCTTGAAACTCCCGAAGAGTATGACTAGTCGCATTTTTATTCCGCAGCAACGCATCAGCCTGCTCCTCTAGGACTTCTCGGCTGTTGGCCGACTCAAGGTGTCTTTCTGCCAACTCAGACGCATCGAGCACCGCGGGCAGTGAAGGGAGCGCGACTGTGACGAGATAGTCAGCCATGGTCGTACCGTGCACAATTGCGACAACAATGCCAACCAAACCCCACGCAACTGCGGAGCCGCGGAGGACGTATGCGTAGGCACGATGCTGGCGCCGCGCCCAGACGGCATTCGCCCGCTGACAGATGAGAACACTTGCCGGCCAAGTCTGTTCCCCGACGGTCGGATACCAGTCTCGTAGTTGGCTGACATCCTTGAACTCGCGGCTCGCCCCACCGATCTCCTCGTCGGAGATCCGCCGGACGAGCGCATCATTCCAGTCAAGCCCGAGAACGGCGCAATCAAACAGCTCCTGTGCCGTAGCACCCTGGGTCTGAAGTGTCCGCTTGAACCGTACGAGGACCTGCCTCGAAAGGAATAGCCAAGCGCCGGCAATCGCTCCGAGAGCGGGGCCCCAGGTGGGCTCAAAAAGCAGGACAAACGGCGATACCAGCGCCAAGAACAGGTTGACCGAACTTCCGGCAAACTGCAGAAGCTTCCCCAGTCTGTAGAAATGCCTTGCGGCAACCTGTAGGCGGAGATTGGCTTGCGTGTTCTGCGATTCCCTGATGGTGGCCATTGACGGTTCGCCGGGCGGAGTACTGGTCATGGTTCGCCGCCCGCACAATAAGAACAGAAGGCGCCATTTGGGATGCGTCGAAGCCTGACAATCAATCGCGGTGCCGAAACGCACCCGCTGCAGGTACGGGTGATTAACGTATTCTCGCCATCTTGGCTGGACACCGTTGTCATGGTCTTGGCATGCGCCAGCCGAACAAACCGCGCCACTCCTCGACAGCGGAGCGCTCTTGGCCGTCATCCTCGAGCCGCACCGCCTCCTCGGAGATCTCGAGCCATTCGAGCAGAACCGTGCGCACCTGTTGACGTTGTGAGCTTGTCATCTGCTCGTTGACGTCAGGGCCGATCCCGGCTGGGTCTGCCCAGTCCTCCGTAATACGGTCGGCAGCGGTGGCCAGGAACCAGCGGATCTCATCCTGATAACGGCCGAACGGGGCCTGAATCAGCTCGTACGCCATCACCTCTAGTAGGAACGGCGGCTGGATCGGCTCTTCGGCCTCTCGGTTGATGCCCTTGATCATCTTTACGAACGGGACGAACCGGCCGTCACACTCCCCATTCTTTTTTGTGCAGTACTCGTGATGGCGCTTCGGGTTAGTTGAAATCCAGCGACCGCGATCGGCGTCGGGAATCTCCCAACCAGTGGTGGCGCGCTTGAAGGCAGGCACGACGTCAAACGAAGCGACTTCATCCTCGGACCCGAACTGGACTGTGCACGCGAAGCCATCGCTGCTTATGCGGTCGTACCGATTCGTGAGTACTTGCTCTAGTTGACGAAGCACCTCGGTGGGTGGCTTTTTCCGGAGGTCGGCCTGCGCGCCGCCGGGCTTCAGCACGACGAATATGTCGACATCCTTGAGACGCTTGGTCTTCGTCTCACGCCGGTAGCTACCTGTGAGGAAATCGTCGTCGAGCTCCCAGGTGTCGCGCACAACGGAGCGGATGTCCTGATGCTTGCTCGAGGCGAAGCTTGTCTCTGTTTTCGTGACGTTCAGCATGCTCTTGCACTTCTCGAAGGCTTCATCAACGTAGGTCATTGGTGGCTCCTATCTGAGGTACCGAAGACTTGCCTTGGCATGGGGCCCTTCTGCGAGTGTGCCGAAGCTCATCGCCGTGAGTCCGTCGGTGGATGCCCGACTGCCGGGGCCCCATCCGGTCTGCGGCGTGCGTGGCCCGTTGAAGGCGCAGACCAGTTGGAATGCTGTACCGGCGGGTACGCGAGCGAGCTTCGTGCGGTAGCGCGCAAGCGCCGCGCGGGACTCCACGAACTGGACGTCTCCACGCCCACCGACGTCATAGCTGACGGGAAACTCGAAGATCGGGTTGACTTTGCCGTCGGGGCGGTGACACTCGAGCACCACCGTTTCGAGGGATCCCTCTTCGATCCAGGCAGAAATGGCCTCCTCGTCTTGAGCCCAGTCACGGTACAGGCGGGTGAGGTCAATCCCTAGATCGCCGAGGATGTCGGCGATCGAACCCATGATGACCTCCGTGAGGTGAGTGGCGGTGTGGGTGCGGGTGTGGACAGTGGTGCTGGTCCTGGTGCTGGTCATTTGTTTCCAGCCCATCCACGCAAAGCGTCCTCGTCCACCAGTGCATCGGTCTCTGCCAGCGAGGACTTTGCGCTCGAGGTCTTTGGCAGATCTCCAGATAGGTGCTCGGAGGCAGCGACAACGTCGCGTACCGCTGTACCGAGTGGCCCGTCTGATGGCAGGTGCACGGTCCACTCCGTGGCCGTGGCGCCGCCTGGCACCGGGTTGAGGTTCTCCTCCAGGCTGAATGCCTGGTCTCCTGAAACGGTTGTTATCTCAAGGCGTAGGTCGCCTGCGACGAGTATCAGCGGAGCTGACTCCAGGTGGCCTGCCGCGATGAGCATACGCCCCGCTTGCGCGGCGATCCGCATCGCATCTCCTACGTCGGTGGCGCTGATGTGCTCAGAGCGAGCCAGGGTGTCCTGCACCAGTTGTCCGATGACCTGCCAAGACTCGCTCGCGCGGCGTACGGGCGTGGCAGCGATGCTCCTATACCGATGCACGATTGGCTCCGTTCAGTTGTGACTTCAGGCGCTTAGCGGCTAGGCCTAGGTCGGCCAGGCTCAATTGCGAAGGGTCGACAACCGTTGCGCGGCGCCCCGCGAGCGCCTCGGTGACGACCTTGCGTACCCGTCTGCCGTCCAAGCCGTTCAGCTCGTCCGCGACGCTACGCAAACCAGCCGCCTTAGCGAGCTCGCCTAGCTTGGGGTAGGCGGCGGCAAAGTCACGCAGCGTGGTGGCCAAGATGGCGGCGATTGCCTGGCCGTCGGGTAGGGGCATCTCGATCGCTGCGTCTGCTCGTGAGCGGAATGCCTCGTCGAGGGCCTCCGTGAAGTTGGAGGTGGCGACTGTCAGGATGTGCGGGTGCTCGGCCGCGTTTTGATCGAGCGCGGTCAGCACCGCGTCGGTTGCGCGGTGAACATCGGCTGGGTTAGCCGAGAGCGACGCGGCGTTTCGAGCAACGGCCATCGACTCGACCTCATCGAGCACGACCAGCGTGGGCTTGCGATCATCCGCCAGCAGCGGGATCTGCTCGCATAGAAGCTCATGGACCCGCTGCTGGGACTGGCCATGCTCGGCACTCATCAGGCCATGTGGATTGACTTCGATCAGTCGAACGGTCTTCGCGGGCACGAGCGGAGCCAGTTGCGCGGTCACACCCCGAGCAAGTGTTGTCTTCCCGGTGCCAGGCGGCCCGTAAAGCAGTAGCAAGCCATGGAGGCCAGTGGACACGAAGGGCAGTCGCGGACGAAGACTCAGCGCCAGCAGCGCCTGATTGAGGAGCCTCTCCTTTGCTTCGTCGCACGCGACGATCGACTCCCACAGACCCGCTAGATCGCCCGGCAGCACAGATTCATTCCGCGTGACCCACTCGTTGCTCGTTCCCTTACCACTCATGATCTAAGCAAATTAGCACAAGTTGTCGATAAGATGCAAGCTGCTTAGATATATGGATAATTTCGCTCTGCATACGGGACACGGTACGCTCCAGTTGATGTCAAGCGGCTCCGTTGTGGCTCCAACCAATGGTGGGCCGGTCTCGTTGGTCAGCGATGAGGCCGAGGCTCGTCTAGGCGAGATTCTTCGTCGCGCCAGGCGTCACCGCGGTTACACCCTCCGCGATGTGCAAGAGCGAACGGGGATTCTGAATGCCCATCTTTCGCAAATCGAGAAGGGACGTATCCGCCGTCCGGATCCGGCACTGCTGTGGCGCCTGGCTGAGCTGTACTCGCTCGACTACAGTCTCCTCGCCCAATGGTCTGGCTACACGCCAGCCCAGTCAAACGGCGACGCCGGGCTCGGAGCCGCCATTCGCATGCTGCAGGATCTCGACGAGCGCGACCTACCCGAGGTGATGCGGTTCGTCGACCGACTGCTTCGCGAGCGTAGTCGCGATCGGTCTTAGCTTCGCGGCCATTAAGCCGCTCGGCTTGCGCACCACGACCTCGATGAACGTTGCGGCGGGGGAGGCATTTAGGCTTTCTGCTCGAAGGTTCTCGGGGAGATGCCGTCGTCCGCCGAGTTCAAGCTTTCGATCACCAAGGCCCTAACGACTCAGTTGGCTGAGTCCCTTGACGAACTCGACCCCGAGCCATTGACGCCTGAGAATCTTGCGAATCTCGACCCTCGCCCTGGGGTGTACCAGCTCTATGTGGTCGGTGATCTCGTCTATGTCGGATCAGCGGAGAACAGTCTGCCTCAGCGTCTGGCGCAACACCGACGCAAGCTCTCCGGGCGCCAGAAGATCGACCTGGCCACGGTCGCGTACACGGCTCTATACGTGGACGAGGACATGACCGTGCTGGCGCCCGAGAAGCAGCTCACGAACATGTTCAAGGAGCAGGGACTCTGCGAATGGAACACGAGTGGGTTTGGCATGAAGGATCCCGGACGAGAGCGAGATACCACTGTTTGGCAGCCCAATCATTTCGACGTGCTGTATCCGATCAGGTTGGACTACGTCCCCGCTATCGAGCCAAAATTGTGGCCCCTAGCTGATCTGCTCCGGGAGCTGAAGGGCGATCTGCCATTCCTGTTTCGCTATCAAGCGGCGGCGGAGGTCTACGCTGGCTGTGAGGTGCGCACTGAGGCTGGCCTGAATGTCCGTGAGGTGCTCGAACTCGTCGCCACAAGTCTCGGCGTCGGCTGGCAGATCACCGCGCTTCCTGGCTACGTCATCATGTATCCCGAACCGCAGGACTATCAGCAAGGCACTGTTATAGGTCCCGTGACGTAGGGCAACTCGTGTAGCTATCGCGGATCGGTGGGGGTCGCTGGGTATGCTGCGCGTCGTGTCCGCTGGCCGCCACGCGTTCAATCCGCTGGACCGTGTCGAGCTCGGTCGCAGTGTCGGCCGAGCACTGCTGTTGAGCCCATGTGAGACGCTGCCACCGGATCGCTTTGAAGGCGCCGGCATCTACGCGATCTACTATCAGGGCGACTTCGAGCCGTATCGTCCGGTGTCGTTGGCGGGCTGCGAGTGGCCGATCTACGTGGGGAGGGCCATGCCAGCGGGTGGGCGCACAGGCCTGGTCGGACTTGGTTCCTCGCCAGGGCGCAAGCTGTACGAGCGTCTGCGCCAGCATCACAACTCGATCAAGGCGGTCAAGAACCTCGATGAGCGAGACTTTCGCTGCCGCTATTTGGTCGTCGACGACATCTGGATTCCGCTGGCTGAGCGTCTACTGATCGGCCACTACAGGCCGCTGTGGAACGGGGTGGTCGATGGCTTCGGCATCCATGCTCCCGGCGGCACGCCTGGAGGCACGACCGGGCGAGCTGGTCAGCAGAAGTCAGCGTGGGACACTCTGCACCCGGGTCGACGGTTCGCCAAAGGTCGCGCGGCTCGGGTCAGCGCAGCGAAGATCCATAAGCGAATCGCCGATCATCTGGCCGCGTATCCTCCGCAGCCGGGCGAGCCGCCCGCGTTGGCCGAGCCTCCCCTGCTGGACGCACCTGAAGACGTGGAGCAATAACGGCACAAAGCTGACACAGAATTGGCACAAAGTGGTGTCCTAGGGCACACAATCGAGCGTAGCCTCGGTTGGGTATGTCGCCAGGAGATCTTTCCGCCGAACTCCGCGGTAGTGTCACGACCATGTCGCTGGGTTTCGAGCTGGCGCGACGGCCAGTCGATGTTATTTCGCCTTCCGCCGCGGGCACCTCGATCGAGCTGTTCGCGGGCGGCGGAGGCTTGGCGCTGGGTGTCCACGAGGCCGGTTTCCAGCATCTGCTCGTCAACGAGCTCGATCGCCGCGCGTGCGAGACACTGAGGGAGAACGTCGCCGAGGACTTCGAGTCTCTGGGCGACGATGGTCGGTGGCCGCTGCTCTGCGGCGACGTCGCCGCGATCGACTGGTCTTCGTTCGAGGGCCGCGTGGACCTGCTGGCCGGCGGTGCTCCTTGTCAGCCGTTCTCGCTTGGGGGCCGCCACCGCGGCGATCAGGACAGGCGTAACCTCTTCCCCGAAGTCTTTCGCGCGTTGCGCGAGGTGCGGCCTCGGGCGTTCCTGCTGGAGAACGTGCGTGGCCTGCTGCGTGAGTCTTTCCGTCCGTACTTCGACTACATCCTTGATCAGCTGCGCGAGCCTTTCCTGGCGCCTAAGCGGGGGGAGCCATGGGAGCGCCACAAGGCGCGCCTCGAGCGTGGCGGGTCCGCACGGGGCACCGCGAGTGATCGCTACGTCGTGCACAAGCTGCTCGTCAACGCTGCTGACTATGGCCTGCCGCAGAACCGCCACCGCGTGCTCATCGTCGGCTTTCGAGAGGATCTCGGCATCGAGTGGACCTGGCCAGAGACGACCCACAGCCGCGCGGCGCTCTTGTGGTCCCAGGCCAACGGCTCCTATTGGGAGGAACACGGCATCACCGATCCGGGCGGCTCACGCGCCCGTGGAGGGGAGCCGCGACTTGAGCGCAAGCCGGCTGAGCTTCGCTGGCGAACGCTTCGCGACGCGATCGAGGGTCTCCCGGAGCCGGTGGACGGCAAGGAGCACCCGACGATCGCCAACCATGTCGGCATCCCCGGCGCCCGGTTGTATACGGGGCACACGGGTAATCCGTTGGATTGGCCAGCTAAGACGGTCAAGGCCGGTGTGCACGGGGTGCCGGGCGGCGAGCACGTGCTCATACGCGATGATGGCAGCCATCGCTACCTGACCGTCCGGGAGTGCGCGCGTCTGCAGGGGTTCCCTGACTCCTACAGATTCACGGGCCCGCGCAGTGAGGCGATGCGCCAGATCGGCAACGCCGTGCCGGTGCCCCTGTCTCGACTGATTGCCGTCCGGATAGCCGATAAGCTCGCTGGAACACTACGTCCAGCGCATGCAGACAACGGAGCGTCGCCGAGATCCCGCCGTCACATCGAGGATGATGGCAGCGGTCAAACACAAGGACTCGCGGGCTGAGCTAGCTCTTCGCCGGGAGCTGCACGCCCGTGGCCTGCGCTACCGGCTACACGCCAGGGACATTGTCGGATGTCCAGACATCGTCGTGCGCAAGCGCGGTGTCGCCGTGTTCGTGGACGGGGACTTCTGGCATGGGAACGCCCACAACAGACGGGGTCTTGAGAGCCTGGAGGACCTGTTCCCCAGTAACAAGGAGTTCTGGGTACCGAAGATCCGCAGGACGATCGAACGCGACCGGGAAGTCACTGCGGCGCTCCAAGCGACCGGCTGGCATGTGGTGCGCCTCTGGGAGGAAGACGTCTTGGAAGCTCCGATCGCGGCGGCCGACACGGTCGAGCACGCCCTACGAGGTAGCTGATCCTGCCACGCTGGGACCCACAGCCCTCACTGGCCCAGGTATGGAAGGTGCCGCCGGGAACGCGAGCCCAGCACGCCGCTGAACAGGACAAGGCCGCTGGTAGTCGCGCCGCGCGCGCGGTCAAGTTGCTCGGAGGCGGAACGGCGACCGCGTCCATACGCCTTAAGCACCTACCAAAGAGTCGCCGGGTATACGCCTACCTCCGCTATAGCGTCGGTGGAAAAACTAGGACAAAGTACGTTGGAGACGCGACGGCGGACACGCGTGCGAAGGCTCTGAAACAGGCCTGGAGCCAGGCACAAAACGGTGGTCTGCTGATCGAGCTAAGACCAAATGGCGACGTTTGACCGACTACGTACGTCAACGACGAAGATGAGGGGCGCATCAGTGAGAGGTACCTTCCCGTTGGTTAGTTCTCTTTGGTCGAGAATGCTCATTCTCCCTGCTGTGTATGGCGCCTATGCGATGAGGCCGCCATCGATCGGGAGCGTTGCCCCTGTCGTGAACCCACTCTGTTCCACGAGATAGACGACACCGTCGGCAATGTCTTTGGGGTCGGCCATTCTGCCGGCGGGGATCGCTTTGCGGACGTCGTCGAGATAGGACTCAACCGACTCTGCGCGGCCGCGTTCCACGTTGCTCGCCGCGATGCGATTCATCATCTCGCTCTCGACCGCGGAGGGGTCGATCTGGTTGACGGCGATGTTGTAGCTGGCGTACTCGTGCGCTAGCGACCGCGTGAGTCCAAGCACACCGTGCTTGGAGACGTTGTAGGAGGAGTTGTCGCTGCAGCCGCGCTCGGCGTAGATGGAGCCGATGTTGACGATGCGCCCGTACTTCTGCTCCATCATGAACGGCAGACATTGCTGGCATGCGCGGAAAGGCGCGAGCAGGTTGATCGTGACGGTGTCGAGCAGCTCTTGCTCGGGCACTTCGTGTGCGAGCGTCTTGGTTAGCAAGATGGCCGCAGCGTTGACGAGCACGTGTTGCTCACTGTCGGGAAGCTCGAACGGCCCATTGAGATCGAGGGCGAAGCCGGTCGCTCCCGTTTTCTGCTCAAGTGCGGCTGCTGCGTCGGCACCGCGGTGGAATTGGAACGCAACCTCGAAGCCACGAGCGGTCAACGCCTCGATGATGGCGGCACCGATGCTCCCGGTGCCGCCGGTGACGAGCGCCTTGCGGTGTTGCGGTGTGCTTGCTGATTCGGGCAACGCGGGCTCCTTGTTCGGTCTATGTACGGGGTGTCGACGTGGCAGGGATCCGCCGGTCCGGCAAGGCGGTGGACCAATCGATGATGCGCTCGACCAACTCGCCTTCCTGCTCATGAAAATGGTGGTCCGTGCCGGCGACGACCTCTAGCGTCACGTTCGGTCCAACGCGTTCCGCCACCGCTCGTGCCATCTCCGGCGGCGCGACCGTCAGGTAGGGATCGTGCTCGCCAAGACAGATGAGCGTCGGCGTCACAACCACTTGCTGTGGCCAAGGGACGTCGAGACGAAGGACGCTGAACCCCGGGCCGTCGATCAGCCTCTGCAACGACTCGGCAGTTACGGGGATCGGGTAATCCTTGTCCCCCGAACGAATCCCGTACTCGTCCGGCGCAAGTAGCTGCCACGGGTGGGCGGCGGGAGCCATCGCGGCGAGACGAGCAGCCTGTGTGCTCGGGATTTCGTGTGGTCGGTAGCGACGCTGCATCTCGTAGCTGTCGCTCGGCGAAATAAGGACGAGGCCACGCAACGCGTGGGGCCGGTTGAGCGCATAGAAGAGCGCCTTCTCAGAGCCGTTGCTGTGCCCCTGGAGGACGATGCCGTCGGAGTACGTCCGTGCAAACGCGAGCGCACCGTCGATGTCCAGCAGGCAATCCTCGAACCGCTCAGTTGAGCCGCCGACGTACTCGACCGCGCCGTCGCGGTATGCCTCAGCAATGCAGTCGTGTCCGCGGTGGTTGAACGTCAGAAAGCCAATCCCTGCGTGCGCAAAAAGCTGCAGCATCGGCTTGATGAAGTCATTTTGGTAGAAGTTGCCGCACTTGCCGTGCACATGCACGACGATCGGCCGGTCGGGCTGCGGCGAGACGAACAGTCCGTCAGTGCGGAGCCCGTCGGGAGTATCGAACGCGACGAGTTCCACCGCGCCGCTTTCTACGCGTGCTGCGTCGCGATGACGGCTTGAGCGCGCGGAGCAAAGTCGACGTCGATCCATACCTCGGTGCCGAAGCTTGGCTCGTCGAAGATCTTGCAGTGCTCAACCACGAACGAGAAGAAGCGGTTTTCGAGATTGCTCTCGATCTCGTCTGCGCGCTTGACCCATTGGCCGAGGCCGGGGTACGACTGCAAGTAGCGTTGGAGCGCATCTTCGACGTGATCCGGCGCCGTGAGCCCTGCAGCGGCCGTCACTTGCACGCCGCGCTTACCCTCAGTCCAAACCTGCGAAGTTGAGTAGACGGTGAGTGCAGCGCGACCGTTGTCGAGGATGTTGCGGCCATGCACGGTCTCGGGTCCGGTGAGGACGTGCAGAACCAGCTCGTCACGGTCGAGCGCATAGAACGCAGTCGACGCTGAAGGAACTCCGTTGGTATCCGCTGTCGCGATGGTGCACAGAGGCGTGGCGTCGAGGATCTGCAGCAGGCTTGTCTGCACAGCGTCTGCGCTTGCGTCGGTGGAGATGTTTGTGATCTGGGTCATGTTGCTCCCGCGGTTGGGTGTTCTGTCTGCTGGACGCCATCACTAGACGGCTGGCCTGAGTTTGACGCGGCCTCGTCTGTTACGGCTGCAGCCTCGCGGGCCGCCCCGTCGGCAACAGCCGGCGGTACAGGCGGTCGTGGACCGACGCTCGCCGGCGGCATAGGGCCGATGCTCACAGGCGTGATGGCTTCGCCGAAAAGCTCCGAAGGCGTCATCTTGCTCCCGGCGGGAGGTGCTGGATCAGGCGCGTGCTCCCAGCACTTTCTGAACACCTCCTTGTATTCGCGAACCTTGCGTTCGGAAGACGAGAACACTCCCTCGATCCGCTCGGGGACCGCCGACAAGGTCCTGTAGACGTACCAGTCGCCGTAGATACCAAAGTCCTTGAATTGCTCGCGCATGTGATAGTCGCGCACGATTTGCTTGTACGTCGCCTCGGAGAGAACGCGATAGTCGTAGCCCTTGTTGGCCCCGTGGAACTCCATCAGTTTCTTTGACGGCTCCAACTCTTGCTCGCCCTCTGACTTGAAGATAAACAGGCGTTTGACCTCGCGCAGAGTCCCGCTGTCGACAAGCTGCCAGAGACGCACGCAGTAGTTCTTCGCCCACGTGTCGAACATCCAGTCGTTGTCCTCGAAGTAGTGCACAAAGCGCGCAATATCTGCGTCGCGACCGCCGAACGAAGCGAGCAACATGTCGGTCGTCGACAGATGGTTCTCGTCGACTAGCAGCTCGCAGTTCGAGGCAGCCTCGTTGATCGTTGACTCGAAAAGTTCGAGCGAGCGTTGGAAGTAGAGCGTGAAGAACTCTGGGTCAGTTCGCCTGTTGCGACTGATGTCCGAAAACGACTGCCGAATGTTCGCGAGGCGGCGATCAAACTCATGATCGATGCGCCAGAGCGCGCGTTCCTTTGTCGCATTAGCGTCCAAGCGCCGCAGGTGATATGCCTGCGTCGTGAGTGTTAGCGCTACATAGATACTCACGCCCAGGAGAAACTGGTCTACGCCTGAAAGTTTTTTTGAGACAAGCGTGTTCAGGACGAGGGGGATGACTATCGAGACGACGAGCGTAACCAGGAAAAGCACCAGCAACCCGTTCGATGGCAAGCGGTCCTGGCTGTTGGCGGCGCGTTGTTGGGCCGCGTAGCCGTCCACGACACTCCGCGCAAACCGTTTGACTTTGCCGCTCATTGCACGGGCTCCTCTTGCTTCGCCGATGCGAGCAGGCGCAAGCGGCGGACGAAGACGCTCGGGCTCTGCTCCACTTGTTCATCGACCCGGCCAAGGCCGTGCGCGTAGTCCTGCCGCACGGCGCTCCACGGCTGGCCGTAGTACCAGACACCATCTGGCGTTACGAGCTGCAGCGACTCATCGAGAATGCGGCGGAGTCGGGGGGAAAGCGCAAAGCGGTCGATCAGCGTGTCGTAGCAGCGCCGAATGCTCACGATGCCGTCCGCAGCTAGCTCCGACAAGAAGAAGTACTCGTTCGCGAAGTCGTTGATCGTCTGGAGATTCAGCGGCGCGTTCCGGTACTTCTCGTCGAGTGCGTCCAGCGTGACCAGAGGCTCCGGATGCGTGAGCACCTTGTCGACGAACACGCCGTTGGGGCGCAGCGCTCTGCGGAGCGCATCGAAGAAGTCGCGGCGACGGTCGTACGGAATGTTGCCGAGCGTTAGGTCAGAGAGGATCAGGTCGAACATCGAAGGCATGGACGGGAGCAGGTTGAGCCAGTCGCCTTCGTGCAGAACCTCGCCCGGGTTCTCGAAGACAAGCAGAGACGAGCACGCTTCATGAAACGTCAGGCTTCGCTCCAAGATGTGTACGTCCCGTTGCCCGAGTTCGACGCAGAGGTCGCGTAGCTCGGGCGTCGAGCCGAGAATCGCGATTCGCGCGTTGCTCGGAGCGGCAGCTACGTAACGTCGAAAGAAGTCGAGATGCGGCCCGGACGGCCTACCTGGCGGCAGCATCAGGTGCCAGTGGGACTGTGCGTCCCACTTCGCCGCAGGGGCAGGCAAGAGGTCGTCTTGAGTCGACGTGAGCACCGGATGATCGTGGTTCTGTAACTGGGACTTTGACAGGAAGCAGGCTACCCCATCACGCCTACGGCAGCTTGAGCTTCCGAACTGCAGGGGGAGGCATGAGACGGCGGGCGTTACCGGTGTCGTTCACGGAAGGTCCACTGTGCGTTCTCCCACTGCGCTTGGTAAGAGTTCTCGGCGCTTTCCGTGTCGGCTTGGCGGCGTTGGTTCTCCCGCCTGGCTTGTTCTATCGCTGTGGTTCGCTCGGCACGGAAGGCGGCGATCAGCCCGTCGTGGTGGTGGCGTGCTCGCCATGCGCGCAGTGCGATCGTGGCCCATGACGGTGACCGCAGCAGCTCTGGCATCGGGGTGGCGTAGGGCTTGGGCATCAGCGTGTAGCCGCGGGCGAGGGCTGTGTCCCAGGTGACGTCGCGGCCGTTCGTGCAGGTGGTGAGCACGATCTCGTGACTGTGGATGACGGCGGGGAACAGGCACATTCGCCCGACCTGCAGGTAGCCGTCTGAGCGCGTGTGAGATCGTGACCAACTTGGACGCTCGTTGGCCCAGAACCCTTCGCAGCGGATCAGGTCAAGCACGATGGGTTCGACATGCTTTGTCATCCAGTCCCGGTAGCAATTCAGCTGAACTTGTTGTGGTCCTGATCTCTGTCCCGGTCCGAGGTCCTCGAGAGCGCCTATCGCCTCGGCGACCTGGTCGGCGCCGGGTATGCCGGGCTGCACGCGTTGCACGAACCGGCGCAGCGCGTGCGCCGAGACGACGATGCGGCCGAGGTCTTGCTCAGTGGCCAGGCGCCCAAAATTAGGCTCCGGGCGCTGGTGCCTGCTGCTAGTCACGAGCTGGTCCCGTTGATCAGCTTGGCCAGTTGCTGGTCTTGCACACGGTGTGCGAGATCTGCGTGGGAGCCCGCGATCGTCTTCCATGGCTCGGTTCGGTGCCAGGGGGTGAGTCCGAGTAGCTGCCAGTCGGCGCCTTGCAGGAGTAGTCCTTGACCGTCTGGTAGTCGTGCGATCTCGCCTGGGGTGAGGACCCGTTGGCGCTGGGTTTGGTAGCCGACGGTGTCGCTGTGGGTCGTCGTGCCGAACCACTCCTGGGGGTCTGAGCGGCCGAGGGAGTGGTTGACGGTGTCGCGGTCGTATTCGCCGAGCGTCATCGAGATCGACTCGAGCGTGCGGCTGTCGCCGATGCCGTTGAGGACGACCTTGGTCTGGAAGAGAGACATGAACCCGTCGGCCGCGGCGTCGCCCCAGCGTGTGCGGGCTTGGGAGAGGTCCTGTAGCCCGATCATGACCTGCAGGTTCTGTCCGCCGGCTTGGGAGACCAAGGCGGGCAGATCGTGGATCGGGGCGATGTTCGCTATCTCGTCGAGCAGCCAGAGCATTGGGTGCCCGGCGTCGCCGTTGCGTCGAGAGCGGTCGTAGACGGCGTGGCGGATCTGCTCCAGCAAACCGACGATCAACGGTGCAGACTGAGCTTGGTACTGCTCAGGGGAGGTGATGTAGAGCGTGTCGGTGCTGCCGGCGAAGCGGACGGGGTCGAAGTTCGGCTCAGCCGCGCTCACTCTGACGGCGTCGGAGTTATAGGCGGCGAGCACCCCGGCGGTCGCTGAGAAGATCGATGATCGCTCCCGCTCATCGGTTCGCTGAATACCGATCAACACGGCGGCGGCGAACTCGCTGTTGTCGTCGGCCAGCGCTTGCAAGGCAGGGGCGAGGTCCCCCAACAACACCCACTTGAGCACCTCATCGATCGGCCTGCCGGTCACATGCGCGGCATGCAGGAGCGGCGCGAGTAGCGCGGTGGCACGCTCGGTCCAGTGGTTCTCGTTCGTGGTGCCCGCGCCAGCCCTGCTCGCCCTGGTCATCGCGCGGGCCATGATGAGCGCCGCGTCCCAGGTACTCGCGCTCGCCACGGGTGACCAGCACAGCCGGCGCACACCATTGGGCAACTCGGTCTCCTCGCCGGAAGGGTCGAACAGCCACGCCTGCCCGACTTCGGATCTGGCCCGGACTGTGGCGTCCATGACGTCGGGCTTGGTCGACGTCGAGAGCGCCGCCCCCGAGCAGGACATCAGCGCAGGGATCATCACCGCGCTTGTCTTGCCTCTACGTGGCGGGCCGAGGACCATGATCGCGTGCTCGGGGTCCGCGAGCACCCACCCACCGCGCCTGGAGACCCCGAGATATGCGCCGCCGCCCAGCCGGGCGATCTGCGCCCGGGCCGCTTCCCCCGGCGTCAGCGTTCGGTCTCCTGCCGGCGCGGGGAGAACCACCGCGCTCTCGGTCGTGAGCTGTGTCAACCAGCCGAGCGGGATCCTTCCATCACGAACAGCCCGCACGAACCAGACCGCCAGCCAGCCAGCCACGAGCGCCTTGCCGCTCCACACGAATGGGTCAGGCCCACCGGGATCGATCAGACCATGGGTGAGCAGTGCGGCCATGTACCAGCCGGCGATCTTCCACAGTGGCGAGCGGCCGTTCTGAAACGGTGGCGCTATGTCCTGGTGGGACGGCCCCCAATCTTTATTTGCAATTACTCTTAACATTTGATTAATATTAGAACATAATCTATCTAAGTCAAGCGAAAGTCATTTGGAGATCTGAATGCCACCACGCCGCCACACCCTCGGAGTCAGACGCCAGCTCGACCGCGACATCAAGCGTCTCGACAACGAACGGGCTCGCCTGATGGCCGCCCGAGCCGCCCTGGACGGAGAGCTCCTCGCGCCCGCCGAGAAGCCCCGCCGGATCTCCCAGGACGACATCGCGGCCGACCTCGCCGAGCATCCAGAATCGACATATACCGAAGTTGCCCAGCGACTGGAGACGTCCCCGATCAACGTCGCCGCCCACCTAAGCCGTGGTCAGAAAAGCGCCAGGTTTCGCAATTCTGATGGCAAGTGGAGTTTGGAGGAGTAAAAATGCTATATGCCCAGAGAAGGAGGACAGTCGATGGAGAGCTCAAGGACGAGCACCTACCTCATCCGCCCCGGCGACGTCGACCCCGGGTGGGTCGTCCTGTACGCGATCACCTGGGCGCTGCAATGGATCTGCGCCGGCGTGCGCTACCTCGTCGCCTACGGGGTCCTCTGGCTCATCAGCCACATCATGGGCTGGGGACTACCCGTCCACGACCTCGCGCTGCTGATCGGCTTCGGACCACTCGTGATCTCGCTCGCCACGCTCATACTGCCCCTCGGAGGCTGGTGGTGGGAGCAGCAATCCGGAGGACGATCGCCCTCGCAGCGCGAGCAGGCGACATTCGACGCGGCGTTCAGCGAACTGAGCCGGGTCGATCCCGCGCTGCGCCCGCCACGCCGCTGGTGCGTGACCGACGATCCCGAACCCAACGCCGCGGTCTACGCCGACACGCTGATGGTCACCCGCGGCATGCTCGAGGACCCCTTCTTCCCGGCCGTTCTCGCGCACGAGCTCGGGCACATGAACTCCAGCGACGGCAGAGTCACCGCCGCCGTGTATCGCATCACCACACCACCCCGGTACCCGGTCCGCTTCCCGTTCAAAGCGCTCGCGTTCCTCTCCACAGGACGCATCGGGATGAGCTTCGTGCAAACACCATGGGCGATGTACTGGCGCCACAGGGAGATACTCGCCGACCAGTACGCCGCCAAGCTCGGCCAAGGACCAACCCTCGCGGCCTACCTCGACACCCACGCCCTCGACGGAGACCTACCAACACCATTCAAGGCATTCGGCAGAACCTCGCACCCCTGGACCGAGCACCGCATCGACCATTTGCAGCCGCACTGAGCGAACACCCAGTTCGCCAGCGTAAATCCGCCGGCGGGACCGGCCACATCAGCATCAGCAGCAACGACCTCTGAAAGGAGTCAGACCATGCACGCCCCGAGCGCGAGCACACACAGCACACCACGACGACGAGGACTCGGAGCGATGGCCCGCCAAGTCGCCGTCGACCTCACACCACAAGCCGTCGAGCAGGTAGCGGCCCGCGTCGCCGCATTGCTGCAACGCCAGCAACAGAACCAGGAGCACGGTGAGACGAGCGAGCCGACGGGGATGTTGACCGTCTCGCAGCTCGCGCGGCACCTGCACCTGCACCCGGCATGGGTCTACGAACACGCCGACGAGCTGGGAGCGATCCGGATCGGGCAGGGACCCAAGGCCCGCATCCGCTTCGACCTCTACACAGCCAAGGAAGCCCTGCGCCAGAACCAGGCAAGCAGAGCACCCGCGCCGGCGACCGCGAAGCCGCGCCCGACTCCGAGACAACGACGCCCCAGCACTCCACCACCCGTCGAGCTGCTGCCGATCCACGAGCGCCGGACGCTTGGAGCGTTCGCCCGCCGGCGCCCGCCGTACTGGAGCGGTGTCTGATGGCGCGCCCAGCAACCGGCCAGATCGCCGAACGCAAGGGCAAGCGGGGGGTCACGTTCGCCGCGCGGATACGCGCCTACGGTGAGCGGCACTATGTCGCCCTCGGGTACTCCTGGGAGGGCTACACGCGCCGCGAAGCCGACACCGAGTTGCAGAACATCCTTGCCGACGTGCGTCGCGGGATTTGGCGCCCGCCAGCTCCAAAGCCGGCCCCTGAGATCGAGCAGGACCCGACCTTCTATGAGTTCGCCTCGCGCTGGTTTGAGGCCAGCAAGAGCGAATGGAGCGAGAACACGAAGCTCGACTACGAGTGGCAGCTCTCCCACCACCTGCTCCAGTTCTTCCGGGATCACCGCCTGTCTCAGATCACGATCGCCGAGGTCGATCGCTACCGGCAGGCCAAGGTCGCAGAAGTGCGAGCGATCGAAGCGGCAGCCGCCAAGGGCAAACCGGTGATCGACACGTACACGGACAAACGCGGCTGCAAACGCACGCGAAGGCGGCGGCTCTCGGTCACGTCGATCAACAAGACGATCACTCGCCTCGGCCAGATTCTCGAGGTCGCCGTCGAGTACGAGTTGATCCAGCGCAACCCTGCTCGCGGCAAGCGCCGCCGACTCAAGCCCAGCAAGCCGACTCCGGTGTGGCTGGACTCGGCCGAGCAGATAGAAGCGCTGCTCAGCGCCGCGAGCGAGCTCGACGCACACGCCGGGATCAAGGGAGGCCGCGAGCAGAAGGGCGGGCTCGTGTACCGGCGGGCCCTGTTGGCGACTTTCGTGTTCGCCGGGCTGCGAATCTCGGAGCTGGCGACGCTGCGCTGGCGAGACGTCGACCTCGCGGGCAACCGGATCACGGTTCGCGAATCCAAGACCGACGCGGGCATCCGCCAGATCGACATCCTGCCCGCGCTGAGCGACGAGCTGACCGGCTACAAGGCCCAGGCTCCCACCACGACTCCCGACGCATTCGTGTTCCCCAGCGCGGCGGGAACCGAACGAGCCCAATCGAACATCCGGACACACGCGCTGGCGAAGTCCGTAGAGAGGGCCAACGAGAGGCTGGTCGAAGCAGGAGAGGTACCACTTCCGGACGGACTCACGCCGCACAAGCTGCGCCACACGTTCACTTCGATCCTGGTTGCGCTCGGAGTCGATCCGGGAAGCGTCATGGACCAGCTCGGGCATACCGACCCCGGCTTCACGCTGCGCGTCTACCGCCACGCGATGCGCCGTGACCCAGCGGCTAAGGCGCGCCTGCGAACGCTCGTTGGCGGCGCTGACTGGGCCACGATGGGCAGCAGCGACGTTCAGCCGCCGTGGAGCGAGCTTGCGGGGACCGGTAGGCCGGGCGTCGGTTCATCAGTGTGACGGCGCAGACCCCGGTCGCTCGCGCGAGTAGTAGCGCTACTGCGGCTTTGTCGCGTAGGCGCCGATGATTGTCGGCCAGAACGAGATGCGTCCGACCGGTCCGGTGTCGGCATGCAGGCGCTCGGCGAGGGTGTCGATGTCCACTTCCTCTTCGGTCGCCACCCCGGCGGCCACGATCCCGGGCAGCAAGCTGCGGGCGAAATCCACGGCCTCGGAGACCGCCTCCTCGCCAACAGCAATCACGACTTCGCTGTCGAGGTCCAGGCTGGGCTCAAGGCCGGCTTGCGCAAACGTCGCGGGCAACCGCATTCCCATGTCCGGCTGCGTGCCCAGCCTGCCGAAAGCGCCATCAATCCACTCGCTGAGCTGCTCAGACACCGGGGTATGCGGCCAGGACACCAAGAACCTCTGCGGTATCGCAGACCCTGTACGCATGCACATCTCCGCGAACACGACCACCCCACCCGGGCGTACGTGGCGTGCCGCGGCCCGCACTGCCGCGGGCGGGTCACTCTGGTACATCAGCACGAGCCGCCCGACCAACGCGTCAAACGGGCCACCGGCGAGCTCGACCTCGCGAAAGTCGCCGCATACGAACTCGACGTTCTCGATGTCAGACTCGACCGCCCGCTGACGCGCCCTCGCGAGCGCCTGCTCGTCACGCTCGACCCCGATCACCGAACCATCAGCGCCCACCAGCTCGGACAGAAGCAAACTGACGTCGCCCGGCCCACAGCCCACATCGAGGACCCGCATCCCGGGCTCGATCCCCGCACGCGCCAGCAGACGGCGCGTGAACGGCGCATACATGTCGGCCTGGCGGACCAGCCGCTCGTGCTCGTCCTCGCTGGACGAGCTCAGCGCATACCCAGTGTCTCCCGCCGTGGACACGTCACGAGAGTCTACGCAGGCCCTCGAGCGCCCGCGGGACCCTCACCGGTGGTTGATTGGGCACAAATGGGCACAAAACGCTAATTTGGGCCGTCTGGCAGACTTCCGCCGGGCGCTATATTTATCCAAAACATATTGATTTGCAGGGCTTTCATGGTAATGCCCCCGCCAGGAGTCGAACCTGGATCTACCGCTTAGGAGGCGGTCGTCTTATCCATTGGACTACGAGGGCGCGGACCTTCGGGATCGTCGAGGCCCGTTGGGAAGGCTACCGGCGCTCCTCGGCCGGGCGAGCCTCGCTCCCGTCGTCGCGGCGTCCCCCGGTCGCGACGCTCGTGAGCCCCGCGCCGTCGAGGCGGTGGGTGATCCATTCGTTCATCGTCGCCGCGCCGATCCGCCGGTAGAAGCCGAGCGCCGGCTCGTTCCAGTCGAGCGCCGCCCATTCCAGGCGCTCGCCGCCGCGCTCTTGCACGAGCGCCGCGACCGCCTCGAGCAGCGCCCTGCCAACGCCCTCGCCGCGGTGCTCCTTGCGCACGAACAGGTCCTCCAGCCACACGCCCGTACTCGCTAGGAAGCTCGAGAAGGTCGGAAAGAAGAGGGCGTAGCCGAGCGCCTCGCCGTCGCGCTCGGCGATCAGGGCCTCGGCCGCCGGACGCTTTCCGAACAGCGCCTCTCCCAACTGAGCCTCGGTTGCCTTCAGCTCGTGCTCGAGGTGCTCGTACTCGGCCAGCTCGCCAAACAGCTGCAGCAACAGCCTCACGTCCTCCGGGTGAGCGGGGCGGACCGTCGGCGGATCCACGGCGTGGGGGGCGATTGCGATCAGCCAGTCGTTCGGTCGGGGCGATCCGGATAAACCTCGTCGATCGTGCTCAGCGCGACGTACGGCGCGCCCGCCTCGCGCTCGATCGCCGCGCCGCCGCCGGCGAGCCGGTCGAGCACGCTGATCACGCCGCAGATCTCGAGGCCGGCCTCCTGCAGGGCCGCGATCGCGGCGAGCGTCGAGCCACCCGTCGTGACGACATCCTCGACGACCACACAGCTGTCCTCCGGGCCGAGCGGCGGTCCCTCGATGCGTCTTTGCAGCCCGTGCGCCTTGGCGTCCTTTCTGACGAAGAACGCCTTCGCTTCGCTGCCGCCCGCCAGCGCCGCGCAGGCGACCGGGTCGGCGCCCATCGTCATGCCGCCCACCGCCGTCCCCTCCCAGCCGGTCACCTGCGCCGCCACGAGCGTGGCGAGGGCGGCAAAGCCCTGCGGGCGCAGGATCGCGCGCTTGGCGTCGACGTAGTACTCGGCCTGCGCGCCGCTCGTGAGCGTGACGGCGCCGATCACGAGTGCGTGCTCGCGCAACTCCTGCACGAGCAGCGCGCGGGCGCGCTCCAGCTCGCTCATGTTTCGTCCCTCCCATCCACCGGTGGGGCTAATCTTCGCCGATGGCGAGCTCCGGCGCATCCTCCTCGCTCGCCTCGCTGCTGCGCCTGGCCTCGTGGGTCATCTGCCTGATCGTGCTCGCCTCGTTTGTGATCTTCGTAGTCGAACAGACCTCCTCGGCCTCGACCCATCAGCAGGAAGAGATCAACGAGCACCCCTCCTCCCCCGGGGCGCCGGCGCCCAAACACGAAGGCACCGTCCACAAGAAGATCGACGAAGCCTCCAACTTCTTCACCTCGCCGTTCGCCGGCATCGTCTCCGGCTCCTCCAGCCAGTGGGTGATCCACCTCGTCAAGACAGCGCTCGCGCTGTTCGTCTACGGCTTCGTCCTCAGCTACCTGGCGCGCGTGATCCGCGTCCGCGTTTAGTTGTAGACATCCACCGGCGTGCCGACCTGTACCCAGCTGTAGATCGCGGGGGCGTCTGGGATCGGCACGCGCAGGCAACCGTGGCTGGCGGCGTAGGTCGGGACTTCGGCGTAGCCGTGGATCGCGTAGCCGCGGATGAAGTAGTTGGAGTCGACCATCCCCTCGCTGTTCACGCCCGGGGTCTTCTCGTAGACGCGGAAGCGCCCGAGCACGGTCGGCGTCGAGGGCTTGCCCGAGCTGATCGTGTAGATCGTTCGCACGCGCCCGCCCGGTTCGATCTCGGCGAGCACCTGTTTGGTCAAATCGGCCTCGACGTGACGGCCATCGCTCCGGTAGCGCACGTGGAACTTGCCCGTGCCCCGCCCCAGCAGCTCGAAGACCTGGCGGCCCGCATACGGAATCCGTTCCAGCCCGGTCATCTTCCTGAAGGCGATCAGCGCGCGCCCGGTCCCTTCGTCGAGCACCCCGCTCAGCGGCACGGCGTAGTGGAGCTCGTCGAGCTCGGACTGCAGCAGCCTGACCGACTGACCCTGCGCGCCGAGACCGAGGTTCGCGTTGACGAAACGCACACCCGGGGCGTTCGCGCTGAACGCGTCCTGCTGAGGCGTGGCGGCGTGGACGACGCGCGCCTGCAACAGCCCCGCCGTGCGACTGGAGAAGCCGACCTGGAACTGGCCGGCGCCGCCGCGGCCGGGGAGCACGCTCGCGCTCTCCGCCCCCACGCTGCGCCCGTCGAGCGAGAAGCTCACCTGCACCGTCTGCCCGGCGACGTACGGAGTCACGATCCCGCGCACGACGATCCGGCCGCCGACGAGCGCGAACCGCGGGCTGCCGCCGACCTTCTCCAGCGCGAGCCTCACCTGCCCGGCGACGGGAGGCGCACTCGGCGCGGGCGCTTGTGTAGCCGGGGCCGGCGAGGACGGCGCGGTCGCAGCGGTCGCGGACTGCACAGTGGCGGCGCCACTCAACAGCGCGGCGCCGGCGAGCGCGATGGCGGGAAGGAAGCGAGATCTGCGCATCCCACGATCCTATTTACTCGCGGCGACGGTCCCGACCACCTCGGCTACGCACTCGCGGCGACGGGCGGAGCCGGCGGCGAGACGAGCGCCGGCACGGGCGTGATCAGACCGACGCGTTTCCCCGCCAGCGCGAGCGCGCCGATCAGCAGCAGCGAGCCGGCGATCAGCGCGATCACCTGCAGGAACGTCCAGCTCTCGAGGCTGCCGTACGCGATTGAGTTGTTCAGCGAGTGCGCGGCGATGCAGGGATACAGCGAGCCGGTGATCCGGTAAAGCAAACACAACCCGAACCCGAGGAAGGCGAGCGGCACGAGGTCGACCACCGGCGCCGAGCCGGCGTGCACGCCCCCAAACAACAGGCCGGTGATGATCGCCGCCGGCCACGTCCCCTTCCAGTTGCGCAGCGCCGTGAAGATGAAGCCGCGGAACAGGAACTCCTCGCAGATCGGCGCGATCACGCAGGTCAACGCGGCGCTCAACAGCAGCAGCGACGTGCCTTCGTTGGCGCCGAGCTGTTCGAGGATTTTCTCTTTCGTGCTCTCGTCCAGTATTCCCGCCCAGATCACGCTGAAGATCAGGAACACGAGGAACAGGCCGAGCGGCAGCAGCACCACCCACAGCATTCGCAGCCGCGGTGGACGCAGCCCGAACTGCCAGGAGCGCACCTTGCGACCGCCCATCCGGGCGAACAGGACCGCGGTGAGGATGAAGATCAGGTCCTGCACGACCGTATCCGCGATCTCCACGCCCCCGGGGATGTGCGAAGAGGTGATATCGACCCCGAACGCAGCGGCGGGCAGATCGACGATCAGCCCTCCGACCGCCGCCAGCACCAGCGCGCCGATCAGCGCCGCCGGCGCCATCCACGGCGGCCAGTCGGGCGTTCGATCCTCGCGCGAGTGCCGCTCCGCCGCGAGCGCGCGCTCGAAGGAGTCGACCGCGGGCGGGGTGGGCTCGCCGGGAGCGGAGGGGGACTGGAGGCTCGACATCTGACTCCGCCCAGCTTACGTGGCCGAGGGCACGGCTCACGCCACCCAGTGCCAGGTCGCGAACTGCGCGACGAAGAACGCCATCAACAGGCCCGACCCTGCGAGCACGGGCGTCCGCGCACGGGGGTGCGCGGCCAGCCACGCCCCCAGCCAGATGCTCAGCGGGAACAGCACGACGAGAAACCGCGGCAGCGACATCAGCGGCTGCGAGGCGACCGGGTAGGACAGCGGCAGCGCGAGCGCCACGATCACGTACACGCCATACGCGCGCGGCAGCATCCGCCACACGCCCACGACCATCGGCACGGACGCGCCCAGGAACGCGAGCAGCATCAGGTTGTGGCCGGCGACGATATCCGGGCTGCCGCCGGCCGCCGGGAAGTAGACGTGCGCGCGCTGGCCCGACAGCAGCTGCCGCGCGCCCGCAAAGGCCGCCTTCACCCCATCCCACACGCCCAGATAAGGGCCCGCGAAGTGCCTTCCCCACACGTCCTGTGCGTGAAACGGCATCAGCGCGTCGCCACCTGAGAACGCCAGGTAGGCCACGTACAGCCCCACGCCCGCGGGCACGAGACCCAGCCACAGGGAGTCTTTGCGCAACCTGTAGCGAGGCGCGATCCGGGGGGCGATCCGCGATCGCCCGGGTTGGAAATCCGGCTCGCGATCCTCGCGCGGCCCGTATAGGTAGAGCATCGCCGCCGGCGCCAGCAGCACGATGCCCGCGCCGTTGGTGGCGGTGGCCAGCGCACCGAGCACGCCGACCCACGCCCAGCGCCCCCGCCGGGCGCACAGGAAGAGCCCGACCGACAGCGCCAGGTAGAGCGACTCTGAGTAGACCGCGGAGAAGAAGAAGGCCATCGGCGCAAACGCCGTCACCAGCACCGCCAGGCGCGCCGCCTCAGCGCTGCTCCCGGCGCCGAAGTGCGCCAGCTCGAGCGTGGTCAGGCGGTGGATGCCGTACAGCGCGAGCGCGAGCGCCGCCACCGACAGCAGCACCCCGGCGGCGATCGGCGGCAGGCCGAGGCGCGCGATCGTGCCGAGACCGAGCGGGTAGAGCGGGAAGAAGGCGGTGCGCGAGGACGTGAACGCGCCGAGGTCGGGACGGTAGCCGTAGTGGGCGATCACCAGATACCAGGCCGCGTCCCAGCGCGCGGCCGGCGCCGCGAGCAGACCGCCGAGCGAGCCGAGCCCGCGCGTCACCCCGCGGGGGTCGAACGCGTTGCGCACCGGGCCGAAGCCAAACGCGAGCATCGCGCCGATCCCGGCGAGCCAGACGAGCAGCCGCGAAGTCCAGAGCGCGCGCCAGACTGCGCGGATCGCGAGCGCCTGCGCGGGGTCGATCGCACCGAGGACGGCCGACGGACGCGCCGGCCGTCGTCGCAGCGGGCCGGCGACGGAAGGCACCCGGGAAGGCGACGGCGGCGCCGTGGTGGAAAGCCGCGGAATCCCGGCGTGGGCCAGCGGCGGATCGGTGGCCAGGTCGGCGGTGTCGGGGGTCATATCGTTGGAACGGCGGGCACCGCGCGAGTGCACGCGCGGTGGCAAACTGGCAGGAAATCACAATCCGAGCGGTAATCTCGGCGGTGTATGTCTCGCCAAGCTCGCCAGCGTCGGCGCCGCCACCACCGCGCGGGTCCCGCGCGGATATTCCTGATCGGCGGCGGCGTGCTCGCAACGACGCTCGTGCTCGGCGCGATCGCGGCGGTCGGCTATGTCCTGCACGTCGCCGGTACGGCTCCCGCGCTCGCGTCGCTGCACCCGATCCTCTCCGACGGCTCCTCGCAGGTATTCGCCGCCGACGGCACGCGGCTCGGGTTCATCCAGTCCGATGACCTGCGCAGCCCCGTCGGCTGGAATGAAATTCCCGCCGATCTGAAGAACGCGACGGTCGCGATCGAGGACCAGCGCTTCTACAAGAACGACGGCGTCGACCTGACCGGGATCTTCCGCTCGGCCGTCAAGGACATCACCAACGGCGCCGCCCTGCAGGGCGGCTCGACGATCACGATGCAGCTGATGCGCAATCTCTACCTCGGCGGCGATCAGCACACGCTCAAGCAGAAGATCGTCGAGGCGAAGCTCGCGATCGACTACACCGAACACCACTCCAAGCGCGCGATCCTCACCAGCTATCTCAACAGCGTCCCCTACGGGACCGTCGGCGGGCAGACCGCGACGGGCGTGCAGGCCGCGGCGCGGATCTTCTTCGACAAGCCCGCCTCGCAGCTGGATCTCGAGCAGTCGGCGTTGCTCGCCGGGCTGCCGCAGGCGCCCTCGGAATACAACCCGTTCCTGTACCCGGCCGCGGCCCGGGAACGGCGCAACGAGGTGCTCTCAAAGATGGCCGAACTGCACTACATCACCGCCGCGCAGGCGCGTGTGACCGAGCGCGCGCCGCTGGAGGTGCACCTCGGCACGTTCTACTCCCAGCGCAGCGAACCGTTCTTCTTCGAATACGTGCGCGAACAGCTGATCCACCGCTACGGCGCGCGCACCGTCGAACAGGGCGGGCTGAGGGTGTACACGACGATCGACCTCAACAAGCAGCGCCTCGCGCGCAAAGCGATCGCCGAAGTGCTCGACGAGCCCGAAGACCCCGCCTCGGCGATCGTCACGATCGATCCCCACAACGGCGACATCGAAGCGATGGCCGAGTCCGAGTCATACGAGCAGTCCCAGTACAACCTCGCCGCCGACGGCCATCGCCAGCCCGGCTCGACGTTCAAGGCGATCGACCTCGCCGACGCGCTCTCCCGGGGGATCGACCCGGACAGCACCTACTACCTCTCGCACACGCTCGAGCCCGGCTGGTTGCCCACCTATCCGACCTACGAAGTCAAGACTTTCGAGGGCACCTCGCTGAACAAGTCGATCAACCTCGTCAACGCCACCCTCACCTCCGACAACACCGTCTACGCGCAGCTCGCGGCCGACCTCGGCGAGAACACGATCACCGAAATGGCCTACAAGATGGGCGTCAAAACCCACCTCTCCAGCTACCCCGCGGAAGCGCTCGGCGGGCTCACGCTCGGGGTCACGCCGCTGGAAATGGCCGACGTCTACGCGACGCTCGCCGACGGCGGCTATCGCAACTCACCGATCGCGATCTCCAAGGTCGTGTTCCCCGACGGCCACGTTGACTCGAGCTGGGGCGTGCCCCACCGCACGAAGGTGCTCTCCGAAGGGGTCACCGCCGAGGAGACGACGATCCTCCACGAGAACGTCGAGAGCGGCACCGCGACGAAATCGGCGATCGACTGCCCGACGGCCGCCAAGACGGGCACGACCAGCGAACTCGTCGACGCCTGGCTCGACGGCTACACGCCCCGCTACGCGACGGTCGTGTGGATGGGTTATCCAAACAAGCGCGTCTCGATGACGGACGTCCACGGCGAGCCCCAGCAGGGCGGCTACCTGCCCGCGGAAATCTGGCACGACTACATGTCGACCGTCACCGAAGGCCAGTCCTGCCTCCCGTTCTCCGAACCGAAGGAACCGATCTCCTACCAGCCGTTCTTCGGGCACTACGCGAGCACCGGGCGCTCGACGCAGAGCAACGAATACAGCCAGGAAAATCTCGGCAAGCAGGAAAAGAAGCTCGGCGAAAAGGTCAAGCTCCCGAACACCAACAGCCCCGGCCAGGGTACGGGCGGTGGTGGGGGCACAGGCGGCGGTAACGGTGCGGGCGGCGGCGCGGGGACGGGAGTCGGTGGCGGCGGGGGTGCGGGCGGCGGTGCCAATCCCACGACGCCCGAATCGCATGCGAACGCGCCACGCGAACCGGCCACGGCCGCGCCCGGCGGTGGTGGCGGCGCGGCGAACGGTAACGGCGGAAACACGGGTGGAGCCGGCGCCGGCCAGTAGCGCGGGCGGCCTCGGGGCTCACACGCTGGTAGTTTGAATCAGGAAAACCGAGACTAGGGCCTTGCGCACGGATCGTGCGAGCGGCCAGATGGGACAGGGACCCGTGGCAAAGGAAGACAAGGTCGAATTCGAGGGCGAGGTAATCGAGGCGCTGCCGAACGCGATGTTCCGCGTGAAGCTCGACAACGACCACGTCGTACTCGGGCACGTCGCGGGCAAGATGCGACGCTTCAGGATCCGCATCCTCCCGGGCGATCGCGTCCGCTGCGAGCTCTCGCCGTACGATCTAGACCGCGCGCGCATCGTCTACCGCCACCGCTAGAGGCGGTCGTTCCGCCTTAGGCTCCTGAGATGGAGCGCTCGCTGATCGACTCGATTACTGCGGTCCTGCCCGCGGCCGGATCGCGGGTCGTGCGCGGGGTCGGCGACGACGCCGCGGTGGTGCGCTCCGGGGGAGAGCTGTGCGTGACCTCGGTCGACGCGATGGTCGAGGACGTGCACTTCCGGCTCTCCGGCGAGCGCTCCTCCAGCCCACGCGAGGTCGGCTGGCGCGCGCTCGCGGGGGCGCTCTCGGATCTCGCCGCGATGGGCGCGCGGGCGGGCGAGGCGTACATCGCGCTCGGCGTCTCGGCCGCGGTCGGCGAGCAACGGTCGCTCGAGCTAGTGCATGGCGCGCTGGAGGTGGCCGCGCAGACGGGAACGGTGCTCGCGGGCGGCGACGTGGTCGTCGCGCCTGTGCTCACGGTCTGCGTGACGGTCGTCGGCTGGGCGGATGACGAGGCTGAACTGGTGGGGCGCGACGGCGCGCACGTCGGAGACCTCGTCGGGGTAACGGGCCAGCTGGGCGGCAGGCCGTCCCGTCCTGTCCCGCGCCTGATCGAGGGACGGGCACTCGCGCGGGCCGGAGCGAGCGCGATGATCGACATCTCCGACGGCCTCGCCGTCGACGCGCGACACATCGGTGAGGCCGGCGGAGTATGTCTGGAGATCGAGCTGGAGCGACTGCCGCTCGCCGAGGGCGCGCCCGGCTACGAGCAAGGGGCGAGCGCCGGGGAAGACTACGAGCTGTGCTTCACCGCACCCGCCGCCGCGCGCACCCGCGTGGAGGCGGCCCTGCGCGAGGCCGGCGGCGCGCAGCCCACCTGGATCGGCCGCGTGAGCGACGGTCCGCCGGGGGCGAGACTCCTGGACGAGCACGGCGAGGAGCGCCGCCTGGAGGGCTACGAGCACCACTGGTGAGCGGTGGCAGTGCCGAGGGCGGCGTGCGCCGAATCGTGAGACGCCCGCGGGCGGGCCCGACTGTCCGTGAGATACGACCTACAACGCGGACGGGATCCGCGGCTGCGTGGGCTTGAGCAGCGTCGGCAGCCGCGCGGGTTCGGCACCGCGTGGCGGGGTGGTCTGCGTGGAGACGATCGGTTGGATCACCGGGTTACCCGGCAGCACGCGGGCGGCGGCGACGGGCACGGTCTTCGTCAGGCGGGCGTACACGAGCAGCCGTTTTTCGGCGCTGAACAGGGGCGTGCAGGCGGACAGCACCAGGCGCGTGTAGCCGACGTTTGCGACCGCGGCAGAGACGTCGGTCGGCAACACCACGCGCTGGCCGATCACGGTGTAGGTGAAATGCGCGTAGGGCATGTCGAGCAGGATGTGGTTGCCCGGGCTCAATTCGTTGATGTCACGGAACGGCGCCAGGTAGGTGGTCCTGTGCCCTGCGATCGCCGTCGTGCCGGCGATCCCGGGGAAGTTAGTTTCCGAGTAGACCCCCGGCCCGCTCTCCAGGTCGGAGGTATCGGTGCCCTTCACGACCACGTAGCTCGCGTTGATCTTCGGGATCACGATCCGGCCGACGGCGCTGCCGTTGGGAGCGTGGCGCTGCAGCTCGCTCGCCAGGAACGCGACCCGGTGGCGCTCGTCGGGCAGGCTCGCCAGCGCGCGCCGTTCGACCGCGGTGGGGGTCGCTCGTTCGGCCGCGCGCAACGTGCCATTGAGATGGTCCTGCCTGAATTTCGCGTACAGCGCCGAGAACGGCTCCTGCCACACGAGCGTCACGCCGGCGTCGACGAGTGCGAGCGCGCCCACCGCGATCAGCGCAATCGACAGCGCGCGCCAGGCGCGGCGCGCGCCACGGCCCCGGCGGGGCCGGCGCGATCTCGTGGTGAACAGAACCTCTGACATCGTCCCCCTATCGTCGCAGAGCCGACTCGGTTCCACCGAGCGAGCCCGGTCCCGCATAGGACAGCGGCCCGCGAATCCGCAGCGGCGTGCCGTCGTCGATCCCGTCGTCTCCAAGCTCCGCTTCGGGCGCCGTCGCGAGCAGTGCGGCTGCCACCACGCAGCCGAAGCCGAGGCTCCACAGGACCGTCGCGGCGATCCCCACGTGCCCACCCGCGAGCAACAGCACCGCGTCCCATGCGACCCCGCCGGGGCCCACCCCGAGCTCGCGCGCGTAGAAGACGATCAGCAACACGAGCGGCACGAGCGCAACGGCGACCAGCACGAGCGCCGCCGGGCGCGGCGGGCGGGTCCGCGGGGAGACGAGCAGCAGCCACAGGTGCAGCGCTCCCACCACCAGCAGCGCCGCGTACGGATTGCTCAGCCACACCACGATCGCCACCGCGAGCAGCACCGTCAGCAGCGCCAGCCCGGCGCCGTCGTCGTCAGGCTTGACTCTCAGCCCCAGCCGTCGTACTCCCCACGGCCACGCCAGCCAGGCGAGGCCCAGCGCCAGCGCCACTGCCAGCACCCCCCGCACGGCCGAGCCCCCGAGCTCGAGCGCGCTCGCCTGCACGGGCAGCGGCGGCGCGGGCAGCGCGCCGAGCCGGCCCAGCGCCTTCGCGAACACGGCCGCCGCGAGGAACGGCAGCGCGCAGAGGGCCGTCCACGCGAGGCCCCGCAACATCGCCCGATCCCCGCTCGCGCCGCGACGACGGCGCAGGCGCGCGTAGCCGTCGGCGAGCAGCAGCAGCGGCGGGATCAGCAGCGTCGCCAGCAGCAGGCGCAGCACCCACTCGGGCAATACCTGCCGTCCGATCACGAGGCCCGTCTGCGGGGCCGCTTCGATCGCGGGCGCGGTGTCGAGCGCGTCGACGGCGCTCAGCGCCGCGCGGCCGAAGGCTTCGAGCCGTTCCGCGCTCACCGTTTCGCCCGGCGGCGGGGTCACTTCGCCGGTCACCTGCACGAGCACCGCCGGCAGCCCGTTCGCGTTCAGCGCTCCCTGCTCGCCCGTGGCGAGCGGAAACGCCAGGTGGGCAAGCTGGCCGAACGTATTCGGCGCGCCGGGATTGGCACCGACGTTCTGCGCGATCGCGCTCGTCACCGTGCGCTGCAGCTCTTCAGGCGCGCTGCCGAAGGCGTCCGAATAAGGGACCACAAACGGCTTTCCCCTACTCCCCCCGGCGACGTCGCCGAGCACAATTGCCGCGTCGAACGGGGTGGGTGGGCTCGCCTGGGTGGGCGGACTCGCTTCCGTGGCGAAGTTCAGCGCGCCGGCGTCGCCGCCGCTGCCGCCGCTGGTCGAGACGAGCACGATCGTCCGCTGCGTCTCGCGCGCCGCGAACACGCGCGCGAGCTCGATCAGCGCGGCGGTCCCCGACAGTTCGGCCTCGGATAGGGACCCACCCGCCCCGCGCGCGTCGCGGTGGGCGAGGATCACGATCGGCGTGCCCCCGCTCGACCCCGCACGCTGCGCGATCACCGTGCTCAGCATTCGTTCCCCTTCGACCGTCTGCGCCTGGAATTTGTGCGTGGTCACCTCAAAGCCCCCGTGGCCGGGCGCGCCGAGCCCTTTCAGCGTCTGCGCGATCTTCGTGGCGAGCGCTTCGTCGCCGGGGTTGCCCGGGCTTCGGCTTGGGAACTCGGCCGCCAGGCTCTTCAGTTCGGCGAGCGCCGGGGCGCCTTCGAACGCGTCAGGGGCGAGCGTCGAGGTCAGCGGCCCCGAACGCGCGGTCAGCGAGAACGCCGCCACCGCGAGCGCCAGCGCAAACGGCGCGAAGGCCACCCTATACAGGCGTCCGTTGAGCATTCCATGGACATTAGTGCCGTACTGGCTTCTTGGGCTCGCCATATCCGTACACCCCTTTAGGTATCGTCCTGCCGCGTGCTCCAACCTGTCGCCGTCGGCCACAAGACCCTCTCCGATTACACGCACATCTGCGGGAAGGAGCTGATCGAGGAGATTCGCGAGCTCGCCGAGCCGCTCAAGGGCCAGCGCGTGGTCCACATCTCCGCGACCGCGTTCGGCGGCGGCGTCTCAGAGATCCTCTACACGCTTGTCGGCCTGATGCGCGACGTCGGCCTCGACTGCGAGTGGCAGGTGATCTACGGGCGCGAGGAGTTCTTCAACGCGACCAAGCTCATGCACAACGCGCTCCAGGGCGCTCCCCAGGACCTCGACGCCGAGCAGTGGGAGACCTGGCGGCGCTACAACGAGATGAACGCGCGCGAGCTCTCCGGCGGCTGGGACGTGTGTCTCGTCCACGACCCCCAGCCCGCGGCGCTGCGCACGCTCGTCCCGGAGAAGGCCGCCGGCTGGGTGTGGCGGTGCCACATCGACCTCTCCACGCCAAACCCGGACACGATCGCCCAGCTTCTCCCCTACATCTCCGAGTACCCCCAGTCGCTCTTCCACATGGCGGACTACGTGCCCGACGGGATGCGCGGCAAAGTCAACGTCGTGCCACCGGCGATCGATCCGCTGACGCCGAAGAACATGGCGCTGCTGCCCGAGGACGCCTCATACGTGTGCGAGCAGTTCGGGATCGACATCGACCGGCCTTTGATGTGCCAGGTCTCGCGCTTCGACCCCTGGAAGGACCCGCTCGGCGTGATCGACGCCTACCGCATCGTCAAGGCCGAGATCCCCAACATGCAGCTCGCCTTGGTCGGCTCGATGGCCTCCGACGACCCCGAGGGCTGGGACTTCTTCAACGCGACGATCGCCCACGCTGACGGCGACCCCGACGTGCACATCCTCAACAACTTCAACAACGTCGGCGCGATCGAGGTCAACGCCTTCCAGTCCCACGCCGACGTGCTGATCCAGAAGTCCACGCGCGAGGGCTTCGGTCTGACCGTCTCGGAGGCGATCTGGAAGGCCCGCCCCTTCATCGGCGGCGATGTCGGCGGCATCCCCCTGCAGATCGAGGACGGCGTCACCGGCTATCTCGTCTCCTCCGCCGAGCAGTGCGCGGAGCGGACGCTGGAGATCGTGCGGGACCCTGCTCTCGGCAAGTTCCTCGGGCGGCGCGGCAAGGAGCACGTGCGCGCGCACTTCCTCACGCCGCGCTACCTGCGGGACTATCTGAAGATCTTCAACGAGCTGCGGGAATCATGAACACGCATGGCGGCGCTGGATCGGCGTCCTACCGATCGGAGATCGGCCAGCATACGCGCGGCACACCACGCTCCCTGCGTCCTGGGTGGGCGGGACCCGATCCATCTACGTGCTCATGACGGCTTTCCTTCATTCGGAGGCAATGTCATGAACGAGACACCGGCCCAGCGGACCCAACCGCTGGTGCTGGTGTCCAACCGGGGGCCGGTCACCTTCCATGCGGACGGGGAGGTGCAGCGCGGGTCCGGCGGATTGGTGACCGCCCTCACGGGGCTCGCCTCACACCGCGAAGCGATCTGGATCGCCTCGGCGATGAACGAGTACGACGCCGAAGTCTCACGCGCGAACGACGGCCGCTCGTTCCCGGTGCGCTCCCCGGCGGGCGGCGAGTTCCAGGTCAGGCTGGTCGTCTCTGACGCCGAGGCCTACGACCGCTTCTACAACGTCTTCGCCAACCCGATGCTGTGGTTCATCCAGCACTACCTCTGGGATCTCTCGAACGCGCCGGACATCCGTCGCGAGGAGATCGAGGCCTTCGAGTTCGGCTACAACGTCGTCAACGAGGATCTCGCGCGCGCCGTCGTCGAGGAGCTCGAGGGCGTCTCCGAACCCGTCGTGATGGTCCACGACTACCACCTCTACACGCTCCCGGACCTCGTCCGCAAAGCCCGCCCGGATGTGTTCCTGCACCACTTCATCCACATCCCCTGGACACAGTCCGACGCCTGGCGGGTGCTGCCCTCGCGGATCCGCGAGGAGATCTTTACGGGCCTGCTTGCGAACGACATCATCGGCTTCCACACCCGCTCCTACCGGCGCAACTTTCTACAGTGCTGCCGCGACCTGATGGACCTCGAGGTCGACTTCGACCGTGGCCTCGTCCGCTTCGGGGAGCGCGAGGTCTGGGTGCGGGCCTATCCGCTGCCGATCGACCATCGCGCCACGCGCCTGCTGGCACAGGGCGAGCGGGTCGGCGAGTTCGAGGACGAGCTCCTGCGCCGCCGCCGCGACTTCCTGATCCTGCGCGTCGACCGCGCCGATCTCTCCAAGAACGTACTGCGCGGATTCTCCGCGTTTGACCTGTTCCTCGAGCAGCACCCCGAGTTCTCCGAGCGCGTCACGTTCATCGCGCAGCTGATGCCCTCGCGGACCGACGTGCCCGAGTACGCCGAGTACCTCGAGCGGATCGAGGCGCTCGTCGCGGTCGTCAACCACCGCCACGGCACCACCGACTGGATGCCGATCCAACTGAAGCTGCGCGACGACCTCGAGGAGGCGGTCGCCGCCTACAAGCACTACGACGTGCTGCTCGTCAACGCGATGTTCGATGGCATGAACCTCGTCGCCAAGGAGGGCCCGCTCGTGAACGAGCGCGAGGGGGTCTCGATCCTCTCCGAGAACACCGGCGCGCACGAGGAGCTCGGCGAGTTCGCTTTGTCGGTCAACCCCTTCGACATTCAGGAGCTCGCCAACTCGATCTACGCGGCGCTGACGATGTCGGGCGCCGAGCGTCGTCGCCGCGCGGAGGGGCTCGTCGAGATCGTCACCTCGCGCGACCCCGGCGACTGGATCGACGAGCAGCTCGACGACATCCGCGCGAAGGGCCTCTCCTGATAGGAGCGTGCGGCTGGGGTGGTCGAGGGTCGAGTGGGGCTAGGACGCAAGGGCGAAGGCATGGTGGTGCCATGCCGAGCCCGAGGACAACGCCCCGCGAAGACAATCGGCCGGCACAGACGTGCGGGCCTAGAAGGATAGGCCCAAGGGCGCAGACCCGCTAACCTTCTCCGTCGCCCATGACTCTGCCCGCACCGACATACGATCTCGTGATCCTGCTCGACCCCCAGGTCGAGGAGCCGACGCGCGTGAAGATCGTCGCCGACGCGCGCGCGGCGATCGAGGCCCAGGGCGAGTTCCTGCGCCACGACGCGTGGGGCGTGCGCGCGCTCACGTATCCGATCGACCACAAGACGAGCGCCGAGTACCACCTGCTGCAGTTCCACGCCACGCCGGAGCTGCTCGAGACGCTCAACCGCACGCTACGGATCGCCGACGAGGTCGTGCGCTTCCGGATCATCAAGCTCGCGCCCGGCACCCCGGACGCTCCGGAGACGATCGCGACCGTCGGGACGGTCGGGGCGCCCCGGCGCGAGGCGGAGCCCGCCGGCGGCGAGCACGCGGCAGAGGCCGAGTTCGCGGTCGGCGAGCCGGCGTAGCAGCAGCCGTCGCGGTCGCCGCTCAGCGCTCCCATCGGTTGGGGGATTGGCCGCGCGGGGAAGGTAATTCGCTGCGCAACGGTTACGCGATCCGCGATCGGGTAATAAAATCATCGAGATGGCCTGGGTCGAAGACATGAGCGACGGGACGGGGGCGGCGAACAGGACCGACGTGCTGCGGGCCTCCCCGCCGATGTTCGACTCGCGCGTGCTCGACTTGCTCTCGCGCGTGCATCCGATCGTGCCGGTGCTGATCTTCGCGCCGGCCGTCGTCCTGCTGGCCGCGTGGGAGCTCTCGAGCGCGAGCGGCGCGACAACCGTCGCGCTGGTGATCGGCGGCTACGCGCTGTGGACGCTGTTCGAGTACTGGCTGCACCGGATCGTGTTCCACTTCGAGCCGCAGGAAGGCCTCGGCGCGCGGATGCACTGGATCATCCACGGCGTCCATCACGACCACCCGAACGATCCCCTGCGCCTGGTGATGCCACCCGCCGTGAGCGTGCCGCTGGGGGCAATCGTGTTCGGGATCCTCTACCTGCTCTTCGGCGCCGGCTACGCGCCCGGGATCGGCGCCGGGTTCTTCGCGGGCTACCTCGCGTACGACATGATCCATTACTACATCCACCACTTCCGCGCGCGCGGGCCGCTCGGGCGGATGCTGCGCGAGCGCCACATGCGCCACCACTTCCAGGACGACACGCGCGGATTTGGGATCAGCGCGCCCTACTGGGACGAGGTCTTCCGGACCTCCTCGCGCGGACGGTCCACGCGAGGAGCGCCGACCGCCGCCACTATCTCCGATGCCGCCGCGACGGTCACCGCCACGCCCGAGCAGAGCAAGCCCTGAGATCAGGCCTCGCGCGGGTCCTCTCCTCGCTTTCAAATCCCTCGCAACGAGCGGCTTCGTCGGAGCCATTCCGGGCCCCGATCGAGGATCCCGGCCGGAGGCGGGTCTAGACTCGGCCATCGGCCTCCTCTCCAGCAGGGGCGGGGCCCGAGAGCAAACCGACGAGCTCCCGCGAGCGGGAGAACCAGCCCGAAAGGAAGTTCCATCATGGCCGCAACCAACATCAACCGTGTCGTAATGACCGGCAACCTGACCGCCGACCCCGAGCTACGCTCGCTGCCGAGCGGTATGTCCGTGTGCAGTCTGCGGATCGCCTGCAACACGCGCCGCAAGGACGGAGCGTCCGGGGAATGGGTCGACAAGCCCAACTACTTCAACGTCACCGTGTGGGGTGCGCAGGGCGAAAATGCCGCCAAGTACCTCTCGAAGGGACGCCCCGTGGCGATCGACGGACGGCTCGAGTGGCGCGAGTGGGAAAGCCAGGACGGGACAAAGCGCCAGGCAACCGATATCATTGCCGATTCGGTGCAGTTCCTCGGCTCACGCGATGAGGCCTCAGGTGGCGGATTCACGGCGGGCAACGGAGCTCCACAGGGCAGCGACGTCCCGGTCGATCAGCGGGACTTCCAGCCCGCACCTGTCGCCGGCGGATCCGGCGACGACGACATTCCGTTCTAGCAAGCAAGGGAGTAACCAGTGGCAAAAGCGCGCGGTCGCGGCAAGCCTGTTCGCCGCCGAGACAAGAAGGGTGGGCCCGGGAGCGGCCGGCGCAAGCCATGCCAGCATTGCCGTGACAAGATCGAGCAGGTCGACTACAAGGACATCTCCTCGCTGTCGAAGTTCATCTCCGAGAAGGGCAAGATCCGCTCGCGGCGCATCACCGGCTCGTGTCGGCGCCATCAGAACCAGATCGCGCAAGCGGTCAAGCGCGCCCGCGAGCTGGCGTTGCTGCCGTACGTGAACGAGGGCGGCCGCGAGGACTCGCCGCGCGGCGGCCGGGGCGATCGCGACCGCGATCGCGAAAGGTAGGGCCGGCCGATGCCCGAAGCGATTCTGCTGGAGGATGTTGCGGAGCTCGGTGAGCAGGGCACGGCGATCGACGTCTCGAAGGGCTACCTGCGCAACTACCTGATCCCTCGCAAGCTCGCCCAGCCGGCCACTAAAGGAGCGATCGAGGCGATCCGCGAGCGCAAGGCGGCGGCCGAACGGGCCGAGCGCAACGCGATCGAAAAGGCCCAGGAGAACGTCAACCTGCTCAACCGCACCGTGCTCACGATTCCCCAGCAGGCCGGCGCCGATGGCCGCCTGTTCGGGTCGGTGACCGCCCAGGACATCGCCACCGCGGTGCGCGAAGCGCGCGGGCTGAAAATCGACAAACGGGGCGTGCACCTGCCCGAGGCGATCAAGAGCGTCGGCACCTACATGGTCGTCGTCGAGGTCGTCGAGGGAGTCACCGCGACGATCAAGACCATGGTCGTGGCTAAGAAATAAGTCGGGCTCTCCGGCAGGCCCAGCGAAACACGGGAGGGGCCCACGGGGGGCCCGCCCTCTTCGTGCTGAGTGATGGTCGTGGCTAAGAAATAAACGGGAGGCGCGGTTTGAAGGCCCGCCCTCCCGAGCCTGCCTCTCGCCCGAGGACCGCTCCTGAACAGAGGCGGGTCAGCCTGTCCGGTCCCCTTGGGAACATGCGTTCGTGAGGGGCAAACTTAAGAACCGTGATAGCGGGATGAGCGCTGAGACGGGGGTCTGTGCCAACTTAGACTCGCCCGAGACATGAGCGCGGTCTCGGTAACCAACGGCAACGGCACGGCGAGCGCTCCACCCACCGGGGTGGTCGCACCTCCGCACAACCTCGAGGCCGAGCAGTCGGTGCTGGGCTCGATCCTGCTGTCCGATCGATCGCTGTACGCACTCGTGATCGAAGAGGGGCTGCGCGCCGAGGACTTCTACCGCGAGCGCCACGGCACGATCTATGAGGCGATGCTCGCGCTTTACAACGAGTCCGAGCCGGTCGACGTGCTCACGGTCACCGACCGCCTGCGCTCCAGCGGCAAGCTCGAGGGAGTCGGCGGGGTCGCGACGGTCGATGAGCTGACCGGGGTGGTGCCAGCCGCCGGACACGCCCGCCGCTACGCGCAGATCGTGCGTGAGAACGCGCTGCTGCGGCGGCTGCTGGGGGCGTCATATGAGATTCAGGAGAGCGTGCTCGACCATCGTGCCGCGCCGCGCGAGCTCGTCGAGCAGGCCGAGAAGGCAATGCTCGAGGTCGCCCGCGACGACCGCCAGCAAGACTTCCGCGCGATCGAAGAGGTCCTCCACGAGGAGCTCGACAAGCTGCACCGCCTCTCGATCGAGGGCACCTCCCTGACCGGAACGCCGTCCGGCTTCAAGGACCTCGACGAGATCACCGGCGGCTTTCAGCCGGGGAACCTGATCATCATCGCCGCCCGCCCGGCGATGGGCAAGAGCGCACTCGTCTGCAACATCGCCGAGAACGCCGCCGTCGAGCACGGCAAGCCCGTCGCGCTGTTCAGCCTGGAGATGGCCGAGGCCGAGCTGGCCCAGCGCTTCGTCGCCTCGCAGGCGCGGATCAAGGGCGAGGAGCTGCGCAAGGGCCGCGTGGCCGAGCAGCGCTGGCCGAAGATCCTCAAGGCCTCCCAGCGCCTGGCGGCGGCGCCGCTGTGGGTGGACGACTCGAGCGACGTCGGCATGCTCGAGATCCGCGCGAAGGCACGGCGCCTGCACTCGCAGTGCGAGAACGGGCTCGGTCTGATCATCATCGACTACCTGCAGCTGATGCGCACCGACAGCCGCTACGACTCGCGCGTGACCGCCGTCGGCGAGCTGAGCCGCGGCCTGAAGATCCTCGCACGCGAGCTCGGTGTGCCGGTGATCGCGCTCTCACAGCTGAGCCGCGCGGTCGAGTCGCGGCCGGACAAGAAACCCCAGCTCTCGGACCTGCGCGAGTCGGGGAACCTCGAGCAGGACTCCGATCTGGTGATGTTCATCTACCGCGACGAGTACTACGACGAGGACTCCGAGCGCCCCGGCGAGGCCGACCTGATCATCGCCAAGCATCGCAACGGCGCCGTCGGCAAAGTCACGCTGACGTTCCAAAAGGAGTACCCGAAGTTCCTCAACTACGCCGGGGAACGCTACGCGCAGTAAGACTTCGGTCCCGGCCTCGTAAACTGAACCAGCTATGCCAGGAATAGTCATCGTCGGCGCCCAGTGGGGGGATGAGGGGAAGGGCAAGATCACCGATCTGCTCGCCGAACGCGCGGGCGCGGTCGTGCGCTTCCAGGGCGGGAACAACGCCGGACACACGATCGTGCGCGGGGACGTGGAGTGGAAGCTGCACCTGATCCCCTCGGGCATCCTCTACCCGGGTAAGCGCTGCGTGATCGGGAACGGGGTGGTGATCGACCCGAAGGTCCTGATCGAGGAGCTCGACGGCCTGCGCGCGCGGCGCGTCGACGTCAGCGGCCTGCGGATCTCCTCGAACGCCCACCTGATCATGCCCTACCACCTGCTGCTCGACTCGGCCGGCGAGACGAAACTCGGCAGCCGCCAGATCGGCACGACCCGCCGCGGGATCGGCCCCTGCTACGCCGATAAGGCCGCCCGGCTCGGAATCCGCGTGCAGGATCTGCTCGACGAGAAGATCCTGAAGAAGAAGATCGTCGCCGCGATGGAGCCCAAGCGCCTGTCGCTGCGGCCGTTCGAGAAGGACCCGGCGCTCGACCTGCACGCGATGACCGAGGAGTATCTGACCTACGGGCATCGCCTCGAGCAGCACATCGCCGACACGGCAAAACTGATGTGGGAGCTACTCGACGATGGCGAGAAGGTGATCTTCGAGGGCGCGCAGGGCGCGATGCTCGACATCGACCACGGTACCTATCCGTTCGTCACCTCCTCCAATCCTTTATCGGGCGCCGCCACGGTGGGGACCGGAGTGGGCCCAAAGGACATCGACGAGGTCTGGGGCGTGTCGAAGGCCTACACCACGCGCGTCGGGGCCGGGCCGTTCCCGAGCGAGCTGCACGACGAGATGGGCGAGCTGATCCGCTCCCGCGGCGGCGAGTTCGGCACGACCACCGGGCGCCCGCGGCGGACCGGCTGGCTGGACCTCGTCGCGCTGCGCTACGCCGCGCGCCTGAACACGCTGACGGCGCTCGTGATCACCAAGCTCGACGTGCTCTCGGGTCTCGACCGGATTCAGGTGTGCACGAGCTACCGCGGCGCCGAGGGCGCGGAGTTCGAGGACTTCCCCTACCACCAGACGGTTCTGCACCACACCACCGCCGAGCTCACCGAGCTGCGCGGCTGGCAGGAGGACCTCGGGGAGTGCCGCACCTACTCCGACCTACCCGAGGCCGCGCGCGAGTACCTCGAGTTCATCGCCGAGCAGATCGGCGCGCCCGTGACGCTGCTCGGCGTGGGCCCAGGGCGCGAGCAGGTTATCTGGACCGAGGCCGGCGAGCGCACACAGCTGGGGAGTGGGGCGCCGGTCGCGGATCTTGCCGGTTGACTTCGATTTTCCGAGATGGGCCGTGCAGGAATCGAACCTGCAACCTTGGGCTTAAGAGGCCCCTGCTCTGCCGGTTGAGCTAACGGCCCGTGAGGGCACCGGCCATGGGGGCCGGGTGAGCCAGCGATTCTAGCCCAGCGCGACCGATCCTGAGGGTGTGGCCTCTGCGCAGTGGATTCCGGCGAAGACGTCGGCGACGAATCGGCCGGCTATTTTTTCTCGCTACTTTCGAGCTGTTCCTTGACCTTCTGGCTGACTTTGTAGGTCTTGCCGCCGACGGTGATCGTGGCGTTCGCGGATTCGCCGCTCGACGAGCTGCCGGTTATCGCGGATCCCGACGATGCCGCGCCGCTCGTGCTTGCAGTGCTCGTGCCCGTGCTGGTACTCGTGCTGCTCGCGGCGCTCTTCTTCAGTTCCGCCAGCTCTTTCTTCAATTTCGCCCGTCCGGAGGCCGGCGCGAGGCTCACTGCCTTTTCCGCGGCGAGGTCGCCCTGGCGTTCGTTGTGGGCTTTGTAGGCGAACTCCGCGAGCTCGGCGAAGTACGAGACGCTGCTGGGATCGTTGGCGACGACGATCTGCAGCACTTCTACCGCCGAAGCCGGCTGGTTGAGGCCTTCTTCGCCGAACACGCGCAGCATTTCCTTGGCCAGTTTGGGGTTGGGCTTCGGCGGGTTCAGCGCCAGGTAGCTGTTCCAGGACTGCGCCACGTCGGAGTACAGTTCTTTGCCCTGGCTCGTCAACTTCCCGTTGCTGACCGAGGATTCGCCGCCGGCTTCGTGCAGTTGGGCGTTGATCAGGCCTTCCCACGCGCTCAGGCTCTTGGGTTGCTCGACGACGAGCTTCTGGTACTTCTTCACCTGCCCGGCGAAGCTCGCCTTGGGCGCGCCGCTTTCGCCGGTCAAGGCGTTCAGGATTCCGCCACCGCCGCTTCCGACGCCAACGCCGAAGCCGATGAAGCCGATCCCGAACAGCAGCGCGAGGCCCACGTAGATCACTTGGACTGTGCGGCGCCGGCCGCGTCCTCTCAGGTCGAAGAGCATCGGGGTGATTCTATGGGCAGCGCGCGTGCGGGTGGAGGAAACTCCCGATTGACCCACGCGCGCCTGCCCCGCGAACCGCTCGCTCTACGTGCATCAGGACAGCTCGCGATCGATGTGATCGATGATCTGCTTCACGTCCGGCTCCACGCCGTCGTCGGCCCCGGCGAGCGGCGCACCAGGCGTAGCCGCGCCGCTGCCGGCGACATCTCCAGCGCTCCCGACGCTACCGGCGCCCCCGCTCGAGTCCACCGGGGAGGGGGCCGCGGCGGCCTGCCCGGGGCCCTGCGGCGAGGAGGGCATAGGAGGTGCGGTCGGGGCGACGCCTCCGGTACCAGAGGCACCTCCGGGCGCGGGTCCGCCACCCGCGGCAGCCGTCGCCGCCTCTGCCCGCGCGCGTTTGGCGTCGCGGCGCGCGACGATCGAGGCGACGAGGATGCTGAGCTCGTAGAGGATGTACAGCGGCACCGTCTCCAGGACCAGCGTCACGGCGTCGCCCGGCAGGAAGGCCGCCATCGCGGCGCAGGCGAGCACCGCGTAGCGACGGTTGTGGCGGAGTTGCTTGGGCGTCACGATCCCGACGCGCGTGGCAGCGAGGATCGCGACGGGCACCTGGAAGACGAGCCCCATCGCGAGCAGGATCGTCGCGACGAATTTGTAATAGGGCGCGGCCTGGACGAGGACGTTGAACTCGCTGCTGTTGAAGTTCTGGAAAAACCGCAGCGCGGCGGGCAGCACGACGAAGTAGCCGAACGCGACGCCGATCACGAACAGGAACGGGATCGAGATAAGCAGCGGCATCGCGATGCGTCTCTCTTTCGGGCTAAACGCCGGAAGCACGAACCCGTAGAGCTCGAACAGGATCACCGGCAGGGAAATCACGAGCGCAAACAGCAACGTCACGGTGATCGTCGTCGTGAAGGGCTCGCCGATCCCGAGCGTCACGGGCTTGTTGCCTTCGGGGGTGCGGGGGACCTTGGCCACGGCCGCGCGCAGGCTGGGAATCTCGGCCGCGAGCGCGGCGCGAGTGGCAGCCGGCAGCCCGCTGCTCGGCGCGCTCAGCGCCAGCACGACCCCCTCGGTGCTGTGAGCGATTTTCAACACCGCCTGCTGGGCAAGCGCGGTCTGGCCGAGCGGGCCGTTGCCTTTGGCGACCTGTTTCTCGGTCTGCTTGCTCAGCGGCGCGTTGATCAGGTGCAGTAGCGCGTGGTTCTGCCACAGGCAGAAGCCGAACGCGACCGCTAGCGCGATCGCGCTGACGATCAGGCGGGTGCGTAACTCATCGAGATGGTCCACGAGGCTGAGCCTGTCCTCGTGGCCGATCGCGCGGATCGTGGTGGCCATTGCTCATATGAACCTACCACCGCCGCCTCCCACCGGACGAACAATGGGCCTCGACGGAGGGCGAGGCGAGGACCGCGTGCCGCGGCTGAAACGCCTCGATCAGGCCGGGCCGCCGGGCAGGCCGAGGGCGACCGCCGCTACGCAAACCTCCTAGCCACGGTGAGCGTGCTAAAGGCGGCGCGCGTGGAGGTCGATGAATTCGTGATCAGACATGGACCCCGACCGAAGCAATCACACCCGCCATCGCGTGCAGTTGCCCAGCGGCAAGCAGATCGACGTCGTCTATCGCGACCAGCATCCGCCGGCCACCCCCGACGGCGGTCACGCTCCCGATCCGCTGCACATCTGCTTTCACTGCGCCGGCGAGCTCGCATATCCGCTCGACTGGGCCGAGGAAGGCCCCCGCCACTGGCGGATCGTGATGCGCTGCCCCGAGTGCGAGGCCCGGCGCGAGGGAGTCTTCGAGCAGGCCGTCGTCGAGGAGCTCGACGAGCAGCTGGACAACGCGACCAGCGCGCTGTTGAGCGACCTGAAACAGCTCACACAGGCGAACATGGAGGACGAGGTCGAGTTCTTCGTCCGCGCCCTCGACGCCGATCTGATCGTCCCGTCCGACTTCCTCTAGCTCCCGTCGGACTCCTGTAGGCCCTGTAGGCCGCCGCCTTCTCAGGAGTAGCGCTCGACCACCGCGTCGGCCACCCGTTCCAGGGGCACCGCGCGGTCTCCGGGCAGGCTCGCCGGTAGCGCCGTCTTGGCCTCGGCGACGAAGGCCAGCGCCCGCTCCCTGGCCGTTCCCAGAGCGCCGGTGGCGGCGATCCGATCGCAGAGCTCCTCCGCTCGCTGCGCACCGGCGTCGAGCAGGCCGCGTAGGTCGACCTCGGCGAGCGTGGCGTCGCGCTCGCGCGCGAGGATCAGCGGCAGCGTGACGGTGCCGTCGAGCAGGTCCGTGCCACGCGCCTTGCCGGTGCGCTCGACCGGGCCGGAGACATCGAGCACGTCGTCGAGAATCTGGAAGGCCAACCCGATGCGCCGCGCGAAGAGACCGAGCGCGTCGGCGAGATCCGGCGAACCGAAGGGCTCCGCCGCTCCCGCGGCGACGAGCGCGCCGAGCCGGCAGGCCGCTTCGAACAGCGCCGCCGTCTTCAGCTCGCAGCGCCGCAGGTAGCGCTCGATCGCAACCCGCGGCGCGTAGGCGTCCTCACGCTGGAGCAGCTCGCCCGCGGCCAGCGCCGAGCTGGCGTCGGAAAGCGCCCGCAGCTGAGTCGGATCCTCGTTGCGCGCGAGCTCCGCAAACGCGCGCGAGAACAGCAGGTCGCCGGTTGCGATCGCGCTCCGGCGACCGGCGGAGGCGACCACGGTGGGGCTTCCCCGCCGTAGCGGGGCGGCGTCGATCACGTCGTCGTGCACGAGCGTCGCGGAGTGCACGAGCTCGACGGCAACCGCGGCGCGGGTCAGGCGTTCCTCCACGGCGTCGACGGCGTCCGGCTCGGGGCTGCCGGCGGCTTCGGCGGCAAGTACCACGAGCAGCGGGCGCAGCCGCTTGCCGCCGGCCATGATCGTCGCGCTGGCGTGGGCCGCGAGCGGCGCCCCGGCGGCGGCCGTCACCCGCTCCAGGTGCCGCTCGATGCGGGCCATCCGCCCGCGCAGCCGATCGCCGCCGCGGTCGAGAAGCGCCTCGACGGGATCCCGGTCCCCGCCACCACCTGTATCGGTGCCCGCTTCCGGATACGCGGCGGCGTCGGCGTCGCCCCCGCTGGGGCGTTCCGCGGCGGGGTGGCCCACCGCGACGCTCAACTCCCCTGCGGGGGGACCGTGCCGTGGTGGATCACGACGATGCCCCCGGCGGTGAGCAGGTAGCCGATCTCGCGCAGACCGGCGCGCTCGAGCACCGCCGCCAGCCCTGCCGGAGCCGGGAAGCGCTTGACCGAGTCGGGCAGGTATGCGTAGGCGTCGGGGTCTCCCGCGAGGCGTCCCAGCAGCGGCACGACGCGATCGAACCAAAGGCTGTAGAAGGTCGACAGCGGTGGACGCGTGGGGGAGGTGAACTCGAGTACCACCACGCGCCCACCGGGGCGCACGACACGGACCATCTCCTCCAGACCGCGCTGGAGGTCTGAGAAGTTGCGCGCGCCGAAGCCGACGGTGGCGGCATCGAAGCTCCCGTCGGCAAACGGCAGTTGCAGCGCGTCACCCCACTCGAACTGCAGCCCGGCACCGGCGGGCTTGGACTTGCGCCGCGCGCGTGCGAGCATCGCCTCGGAGAAGTCGCTGCCCACAACCTCCCCCCCGGGAGCGACACGGCGCGCCAGCTCGATCGCCAGATCGCCTGTACCGGTCGCGACGTCGAGCACGCGGGCGCCCGGACCGACGCGGGCCAGATCTGCCGCGCGCTCGCGCCAGCGGTGGTGCAGACCGGCGGTCATCACGGTGTTCAGCAGGTCGTATACCTGCGCGATGCGATCGAACATCGCCCGCACCTCCCCCGCCTCGAGGGTCCCCGGCGATGGTTTTGAAGCCCCCTCCCCGTCCAGCTGACCCTCTGGCGAGAAGCCGTTTGAGGCGTGCGCGGGAGCGCCCGCCGGGGAGCGGCCGGCCCCGGCGCCTGGTGGTGATCCGTCAGGAACCATGGGCTCGAGTGGCTCGCCGGCTACTTCAGCTGCGAGAGGAAGGCGACGACCGCGTTGAACTTCTGCGGCGGCAGGTTCTTGAACGAAGGCATCGGCGCCGTCGGGTTCACGAGCGTGCGGGCGATTCCCTGAGCCGGTAGGCGCGAGGCGATGTGCGTGAGTTCCGGCCCCGGTCCGTTGTTGCCGTTGTCGCCGATCTTGTGACACGCCTCGCATCCCGACTGGGCGACCACCGCCTTGCCGGCTTCGTATTCGGCGAGCGTACTTCCACCCGCCTCCAACACGTGCTGCGGCGTCGCCATTTCGATCGCCGTCGGCGATCCGGCGTTGGCGCCCTGGTAGGTGAGAAACGCCATCGCGCCGATCACAAAGAGCGCCGTGACGGTCGCGATCGGACGCCGCTCGGGACGACGCTCGGGCCCGCGATCGTAGAAGGGCAGGAGGAACAGCAGGATCATCGCGATCGTCGGTACACCGATCGTGGCCAGCGGCACGAGGCTCGGCGGCTTGATCACGCGCAGGAGCTCGAACAGGAAGAAGAAGTACCACTCGGGACGCGGCACATAGGTGGTAGTCGTCGGGTTCGCCTTCGAGCCGAGCTCAGCACCGAGGATCAGCGACATCCCGATGATGACCGCCATCACGACGCACGCCATCGCCGCATCCTTGGCCACCGCGTAGGGGAAGAACGGCTTGCCCTGCGACTTCAGGACGGCGTACTCGCGGAGGTACTCCTCCTTCTCGCGCTGGTTCATCGCGCGAGGGTGCGGGGTCGAGGGGAGCGGCGCGTCCGCAGGCGCGCCGGCGCGCGGAAGTGCATAGACACTACGCCTCCGCCCTGCGCAGCTCGGAAGGTTGCTCGGCCTTGCTCCACGGCGGGGCGGTCGTACCGAGCTTCGCCACCAGGTACAGATGCGCGCCGATCAGCGCGATCAGCGCGCCGGGCACGAGCAGCATGTGGATCGCGTAGAAGCGTGACAGCGTCGTGGCTCCGAATTCGGGGCCGGCTCGGAGGAAGTCGCTCAGGTAGGGGCCGATCAGGGGCCCGGTGCCGTTGATGTTGACGCCCACGATCGTCGCCCAGTAGGCGCGCTGATCAAACGGCAGTAGATATCCGGTGAAGGACATCGTCATCGTCAGAATCAAGAGCACCACGCCGATCACCCAGTTGAGCTCTCGCGGGTACTTGTAGGCGCCAAAGAAGAACGTTCTGCCCATGTGCAGGAACACGAGAATCACCATCACGCTCGATCCCCACTTGTGCATTCCGCGCACGAACTGCCCGAGGAACACGTCGTTGGTGACATAACGGATCGATTCGTACGCGCCGCCGGCGGGATCGGGGCGGTAGTACATCGCGAGGAAGACCCCCGTGACCGCCTGCGAGAGGAAGGCGAACATCGTCGCCGAGCCGAGCGTGTAAAACCAGTTGGTGCCCTTCGGGACCTTGCGGAACATCATCCAGCGGGCGCCGCCGCTCAGCGATGTGCGCTCGTCGACCCAGTCGACGACGTTGATGCCGGCAGCCTTTGCACCCTCGATCGGGCCGCCCTTGCCGTTGCTCTCGCCGGGGCGCGGGGGCGGGGCCTTGAGCGGCGCCGGGACTGGGGGTGCGGGAAGCTTGGGCATGGGCTAGTAGGACTTACGCGCGTCGGGGCGCGAGGGATAGAGGTACTGGCCGATGCCGTCGACCGTCTCTCCCGGATCGCGCGGGGAGAAGCGTTTCAGCTCGCTGTTGACGCTGAAACGGGCGCTGTAGAGTTCGACCCGGTCGCCTTTGACGCGCGTCGGGAAACGGTCGAGCGGCCGGACCGGAGGCCCACCCACCCTGCGGCCCAGCAGATCGTAAACGCCACCGTGGCAGGGGCAGATAAAGCGCTCCGCGGCGTCGACCCAGCGCACCGGGCAGCCGAGGTGGGCACAGCGTGTGGAGATCGCGATGTACGGCGTGTTGCGGTCGTAAGGATCGGTGTCGATCGCGTCGTTGTGCTGGCGCACGTACGCGGTCGTCTTACCGGCCTCGCCGATTCCATAGGCCTCTGTGACGACCACCGGTATGTAGTTGTTGTCGGTGAAGTCTTCGGTGGACCCGATGTCCTCCCAAAAGTGCGGCGGCTGTTTGAAGATCGGTCCAATCGCGAAGCCGAGCGCGGGCAGCGCGAAGGAGGCGGCGGCGATCCCTCCCATCGCCTGGGAGCTCACGGTCATGAACCGTCGCCGGGTCACCGTCTCGCCCTCGAAGGCGCCCGGAATCATCCGGTCGGCGGTGTACTTGGACTTGTGCTGGGTGTGCTTGTCTGGCACGGGGCGCAAACAATATCGAGGCGCGATTCAGCGTGGCGCCAAGAGGCTCCTGGCGCTTGTGCTCATCGCCTCGATCGCTTTCGGGGACCCCGCCAACACGAGCTCCTTGGCGCGGCGATGGGCCTCGCTCGACCCCCAGCCGATGGCGCGCGCCCCGGCCGCCCAGACGGCATCGGCCAGCTCCGGCTCGCCGGCGCCCTGCGCGAGCGCGCTGAGCGTGATCGTGTCGGCCAGCTCGACCACGGCCGCGATGTCGCCGAGCGCGACCAGGCGGGCCAGCCCGAGCGCGTACAGGCGGTCGCCCGCCAGCAGGCCGAGATCCTGATCCGCGGCGAGCGCCACACGCGGCGTTCCATAGTGGAGCAGGTAGCCCTCGTAGATCGCCTCGATCAGCAGCTCGTAGTCGGCGCGGCTGCCCGCGGCGCGCGGACCCGCGGCGGCGAGCTGCGCGGGACCGCCGATCCCGTCGTCCTCGTCGCTCGCTGCCACACCAGCGCTCGCCGCTCGATCGACCGCCCCCGGCGCGGCCTCCTCGCCACCCCTGCCGTCGAGGTCGGCGGAGGAGCCCACGAGGCTCGCCATCAAGCCGCCCTCGTCGAGCAGCAGCGCCCGCAGGCGCTCCAGTGAGAGGTGTCCCCCGGCGGGCAGCTCGGGGGAAGCCGAGGAGGCGTTCACGGAAGCTCCGCAAAGGCGGCCGCGGCGGCGGCGAGCGTGCGCTCGATCTGCTCGGGGGAGTGCGCCAAAGACGGGAACCACGCCTCGTACTGGGAGGGCGGCGGATAGACCCCGCGCGAGAGCAGCTCGCGACACCAGGCGGCGTGGGCCTCCAGATCGCAGGCGCGCGCGTCGTCGAAGCAGAGGACGGGGCGCTCGGAGAAGAAGACGGTCAAGAGGCCGGGGACGTTCGCGACCTGGACGGGACGCCCCGCCGCGGCCGCGGCCTCGCGCAGGCCGGCGGCGAGCTGGTCGGTGATCGAAGCGAGGTGTAGGTAGGCCGGCTCGTCGAGCAGGGAGAGCGTCGCGAGGCCCGCCGCGACCGCGAGGGGATTGCCGGAGAGCGTCCCCGCCTGGTAGACCTCGCCCGCCGGGGCGAGCAGGCGCATCAGCTCGGCGCGACCGCCGACCGCCGCGGCGGGAAGGCCGCCGCCAAGAACCTTGCCGAGGATCGTGAGGTCGCCCCGCACGCCCGTGAGCTCCTGCGCGCCGCCGCGGGCGACGCGAAAGCCCGAGATCACCTCGTCGAGAATCAAGAGCGCCCCGCAGGCGTCGGCGAGCTCGCGGAGGAGCTCGAGGAAGCCTTCGCAGGGCGGGACGAGGCCCATGTTGGCGGGGAACGGCTCGGCGATGATCGCCGCGAGCTCCTCCCGCCCGGTCGACTGCTCCACGGCGGCGCGCAGCGCGTCCGGGTCGTTCCAGGGCACCACGATCGTGGCGGCGGCCGCGCTCGCGGGCACGCCGGGGCTCGCGGGGAGCGCTTGGGTGGCAAGACCGGAGCCGGCCTGCGCGAGCAGCGGGTCGAGGTGCCCGTGATAGGCGCCGGCGAACTTGAGCAACCGCTCGCGCCCGGTCGCCGCGCGCGCGAGCCGTACGGCCGTCATCGTAGCCTCGGTCCCCGAGGAGGTCATGCGCAGCATCTCGATGCCGTCGAACCGGCGCGCGACCTCCGCCGCCAGCTCGACCTCGGCGGCGGTGGGCGCACCGAAGCTCGTGCCCTTCGCCGCCGCCTTGGCGACCGCGTCGAGCACCTCGGGGTGGGCGTGCCCGTGAATCAGGGGACCCCACGAGCAGACGTAGTCGACGAAGCGGTTGCCGTCGACGTCGATCAGCTCGGCGCCCTCGCCGCGATCGACGAAGATCGGGGAGCGACCGATCGCTTCCATCGCGCGCACGGGCGAGTTGACGCCGCCGGGCAGCACCTCCAGCGCGCGGCGGTAGAGCTCCGCCGAGCGTGCGTCAGCGAGCGATGTGCTCACGGGCGGTGTCGGAGCGCTCCGGGGCACGGGGCGGTGTCCTGCAGGAGAGCCGCGACCGGCTACTCACGCGTGCTCGGACTCCCAGTTCTTGAAGTCGTCGGTGAAGTAGAGCAGGCGGATCTTCTTGAACTCGGTCGAGGAGTAGAGCGTCGCGCGCTCGTGGATGCCGGTCTGCTCGGCGATCGCATCGAGCACGGCGTCGCACTCCTCCTTCGAGCGGCCGTGAGCCATCGTGAAGACCGAGTAGGGCCAGTCCTCGTAGGTGGGGCGCTCGTAGCAGTGGGAGATCCCGCGGAAGGACGCCATCCGCGGGCCGAGCTCTCCGATCTGATCCGGGGAGACCTTCCAGACGCCCATCCCATTCGCGGAGAACCCGGCGCGGCGGTGGTAGAGGATCGCGGCGACGCGGCGCAGCAGACCACGCTCGCGCATGCCCTGCATGTGCCCGAGCAGCGCGGCGGTGTCCATCCCCAGACGTGCGGCGGCGGGGGCGTAGGGTTCTGAGATCACGGGCATGTCCCCCTGCGTGGCGCGGATCACGTCCTTGTCGAGCTCGTCGTAGGCGACGGGCTCGAGGTCGACCGGCTCGACCGCGACGCCCTCGCTGGTGAGCGCCTTGGTGCCACCCTCCATTTCGAGGTCCATGCGAATCTTGAACAGTTTGAGCGTCGGCAGCTGGCGGATCGACTCGGCGCCGGTGAGCCGCTGGAGTACGTCCAACGTGCCGTCCAGGCCAAGTGTCGAATCGGGCTCGACAGCGAGTGTGAACCACATGTTGAAGTCGTGGTTGCGCAGATAATTGTGGGAAACGCCGGGATGGGAGTTGACGATCTTCGCCGCCTGCCACGGGTTCTCCGGATCGACCTTGGCCGCCACGAGCATCGAGCCGTAGCCCAGCGCACGCGTGTCGTAGATCGGGGTGACCTGGCGGATGATGCGCTCGTCGAGCAGGCGCTGGACGCGCGCGAGCACTTCCTGCTCGGAGACCTCGGCGGCGCTCGCCACCGCCGCGAAGGGCCGGGGCGCCAGCGGGAAGGAGCCCTGCATGAGGTTGAGCAGCTTGCGGTCGAGATCGTCGAGCGCGATGGCCGCGCCGTCCTTGCGCGAGCGCGTCTTCGGAATCGCGGCGCTGGCGCGGTCGGCTCGTTTGGTCTTCAGCTCTACTCGGCTAGCCATTGGGCGGCGTCCTTGGAGTGGTAGGAGATGATCGTGTCGGCGCCGGCGCGGCGGAGAGAGGTGAGTATCTCCAAGACCGCTGCCCGCTCGTCGAGGTAGCCGGCGGCGGCGGCGGCCTTGACCATCGCATACTCGCCGCTGACGTTGTAGGCCGCCACCGGCAGACGCGTGGCGCGCTTGACGGCGCGAATCAGGTCGCCGTAGGCAAGCGCGGGCTTGACCATCACCATGTCCGCGCCCTCCTGCACGTCGAGCAGCGCCTCGCGCACGGCCTCGCGACCGTTGGCTGGGTCCATCTGATAGCCGCGGCGATCGCCGCGCGCCGGCGCCGAGCCGGCGGCGTCGCGGAAGGGGCCGTAGAAGGCGGAGGCGAACTTGGCGGAGTAGGCGAGGATCGGGGTGTCGGCGAAGCCCTCGACGTCGAGCTCGGCGCGGATCGCGCCGACGCGACCGTCCATCATGTCCGAGGGAGCCACGAGATCGGCGCCGGCGCGAGCGTGGCTGACGGCGACACGGGCGAGCAGCTCGAGCGTCGCGTCGTTGTCGACGATCGCCGGCGAATCGCCGCCGCCTTCGCGCAGAACGCCGCAGTGGCCGTGGTCGGTGTACTCGCAGAGGCACACATCGGTGAGCACGAGCAGCTCAGGCAAGGCCTGCTTCAGCGCGCGCACGGCGGTCTGGATCACGCCCTCCTCGTCCCACGCGCCCGATCCTTCGGCGTCCTTGGCGGCGGGGATCCCGAACAGCATCACGCCGGCCAGCCCCAGCGCAGCCACCTCGTGGGCTTCGTCGAGCAGAGCCGAGATCGAAAGGCGCTCGAAGGGGTGGGCGGGGTCTTGATCCGTCGCGATCGGTTCGCGTCCGGGTGGGCTTCCATCCCCGCCGGGGTCCTTCTCGGTTACGAACAGCGGCAGCACGAGCTGGCCGGCGCGCAGCTCGGTCTCGCGCACGAGCCCGCGCAGCGCGGCGCTGGAGCGCAGGCGGCGCATCCGGGTCTGGGGAAAAGCCATCCTTCCCCAGGATACCCCTGCTCAATCCAAGCGCCGCAGGCCTACGCGCGCGAGCGCGCCGAACAGCGCCACCAGCGCGGCGAGGTGCACGAGCGAGATCGGTAGGCCGGGCGAGGACTGGTTGACGGCGGCGTCGAGTGCCTCCAGGGCCGCCTTGAAGGGAAACACGAACGAGATCGCGGAGATCGCGTCGTAGAGACCGCGGCCGACCGACCCCGAGGGGACGAGCGCGAGGAAGGCGAGCGGGAGCGAGAGCAGGAAGGCGAGCAGCGAGGCGGCACGCACCTCGCGGGCCAGCGCGCCGATCGAGACGCCGAGCGCCCCAAACGCGAGCGCGGCGAGGGCAAGCGCGGCAAGCCACAGCGGCGCGCGCGACCAGTCGAGATCGACGAAGGCGCTGATCCCGGCGAGCATCGCGAAGGCGACCACGAACGCGCAGACGGCGGCCAGCAGCGACTTCTCGGCGAGCAGCGCATTGCGAGCGAGCAGCACCCCGCGCGCGCGACCCGTCGAGGAGCCGCGGAGCAGGCGGCCGAGCACGTGCTCTTCGCGCTCGAGCGCGACCGCGCCGGCGGCGAGCAGCAGGCCGATGAACATCTCCGAGACGGCGACGGCGACCACGATGGCGAACGTGTCCAGCGGTGTGCGGCGGCCGTGGAGGAGCTTCGTTTGGACGGCGATCGGCTGGCTGATCGTCTGCAGGACCGTCTTCGACAGCGTGAGATTCTCGGCAGCGAAGGTGGCAAAGGCGAGCGTCCGTTCCAGCGCGGCGCGGTCCGGTCCGGGCGGCTGATGGGCGATCACCCGGCGCAGCAGCGACGGGATTTCACCGAGCCCGACGAGGTTCGGCGGCGCGCCGAGCACGCCGAGGTTGCCGCCCTTGAGCAGCAGGCCGATCGCCTGGGCGGCGGCGTGCTGAATCTGTTCGGAGAAGCCGAGGTTCGCCTGCGCGAGTGCGGAATTCAACGAGGACTGCACGAGCGATTGCTCGAGCGCGTCGCCGTTGTACAGCACTTCCAGGTGGGCCTGGGAGACGTCGGAGGAGAGCCGCGCGGCGATGTCGCGGGGGATCACGACGGCGGCGAGCACGTCGCCCGACTGGATCTTCGCGACGGCCTGCGCGCGCGTGGCGGTCGGCACGGCTTGCACCTGGTCGAACAGCTGCGAGGCGTACTCGCTGACGTCGACGCTGCGGCCACCGACTTCGACGCGCGCGCCCGGGGCGGTTTCGTTGACCACCGCGACGCGTGGCTTGGCGGGGCCGCGCGAGAGCGCCAGCCCGATCAGGAGCGCGATCGCGACGGGGTAGAGCACGAGCAGGGCGACCGTCAACCGCGAGCGGCGGAGGATCAGGATGTCCTTGCGCAGCAGCGAGATCATCGCTGCCCCCGCGCGCGCAGGAACGACACGAACGCGTCCTCGAAGTCCCCGTCGAGATCGCGCCCCGCCTCGGCGAGGAACTCAGCGGGGGTGCCGTCGAACAGGAGCCGGCCGTCGGCGAGCACAAGCGCGCGCGACGCGTAGCGCCAGACCTCGCTGACGTCGTGCGTGGAGAACAGGACGCTCGTGCCTTCGGCGGCGAGACCCCGAATGAAGCTCCACAGCCGCTCGCGCTGGCCGGGGTCCAGCGCCGTCGAGGGCTCGTCGAGCGCGAGCACGGGCGGACGCGAGAGCAGGCCGATCGCGACGTTCACACGCTGGCGGTTGCCGCCGGACAGGCGCGAGAGCTGATCTGAAGCGCGCTCGCGCAGGCCGGTCTGCTCGAGCATTCGATCGACCGCCGCGGCGGGATCGGCGACACGCTCCAGGCGGGCGAACAGGGCCAGATTCTCGGCGACCGTCAGCTTCGAGTACAGCGCCGGCTGCTGGGGCACCCAGCCGACTTCGCGAGGGTCCCGGCTGACGCTGCCGGCGCTGGGACGCTGGAGGCCGGCGAGGATCGAGAGCAGCGTCGTCTTGCCGGCGCCGTTGGGACCGACGACCGCCACCAGCTCGCCCGCGTCGGCCTCGAAGCTGACGTCGCGCAGCGCCTCGCGCTCGCCGTAACGCATCGCGAGGTTCGCGACGGCGAGCGCCTTCGCGGTCACAGCAGCCCGCGAGGCGTGCGATCCCACGGTTCGAATTCGATGTGGCGGCTGAGGTAGACGACCGTCTCGCGCAGGATCGCGAGGATCGGCAGCGCGATCAGGGCGCCGACGATCCCGTGCAGTTGCAGCCCGAGCAGCAGCGCGAAGATCACGAGCAGCGGGTTGATCCGGAGCGTGTGCCCAAATACCTGCGGGGCGATCACGTGACCCTCGAGCTGCTGCAGGCCGACGAACAGCAGCGCGACCCACAGCCCGACGATCGGGTCCGTGATCAGCGCCACGAGCACGGGCGGCACCGCGCCGAGGATCGGGCCGACGTAGGGGACGAGCTCCATGACTCCGTAGAAGAGCCCGAACGCGAGCGCGTACTTGCGCCCGTCGGGGAAGATCCCGATCAACCCAAACACATACAGCGACAGACCGGCGGAGGCACCCATCAACACGCTGAAGGCGAGCTGGCCGCCGACGTAGCGCGAGACCGCGTGCTGGACCAGGATCGGGTAGTCGTCGGCGGGCGTGCCGTCGCCGTCGGGCATGCCGCGTCGCACGAGCTTGCCGATGCGCTCGCCGTAGACGAGCATGTAGACGGAGAGCACGAACACGAGCACGAGGTCGAAGATCGCGCTCGCCGCTTCGGTCAGGAGGCTGCCGCCGAACGACACGAATTTGCTGGCGCTCTTGGCGACTTTGTCCTGGATGCTCTGCAGGGCCGTTTTGCCCTGTTTGACGATTTCCAGATGCACCCCACGACGGTCGAGTTCGTTCTGCACGTTTGCGATCGTCTTATTGGCTTCCTTGACGATGTGGGGAAGGTTGTCTGTAAACGTACGTACCTGACTGGAGATCGGATTGGCCAGCAGAAAACCAATCCCCACGAGCGTGAGGAAGAATGCGACGTACACGATCAACACCGCCAGTCCACGAGGCACTCGCGGGCGCTGCACGAAGGCGACGACGGGGTTGAGGATCAGCGCGATGACGGCGGCAATGACAAAAATCAACAGCACTTTCCCGGCCGCTTTCGCGAGCGCCCAGAGCGCGAGCAGCGCCACCGGCAGCAGCACGAGCTGGACCCATCTCGGCACGATCGCGCGGAGCGGCTCAGCCTGCGGGGGAAGCTCCGGGGAATCCGGTACGACCTCGCGCTCGAGCTCGGTCGGCCGATCGGAGAGCGTCGGGCCCTCCGTGCGGTCCCGAGCCGCGGGCGCGGGCGCGGGCGGGCCCTCAATAGATCCGCTCATCTGCATCCTCCCGCCGCCATCGGCCAAGTATGGCTGAGCGAGAGGCGCTCGCCAGGGAGGACGGACCCCGCGAGGGTGTGGGTGGGCAGATGAGGATCCTGTTCGTCGGCGATCTCGTCGGCGGTATCGGGCGGCGCACCCTGCTCGAGTGCCTGCCGCTGCTGCGCGAGCGCCTGCAGCCGACGTTTGTCGTCGTCAACGGCGAGAACGTCGCCGGCGGGTTGGGAATCACGCCGAAGGCGGCCGATCAACTGTTCGCGGGCGGGGTCGACGCGATCACGCTCGGCAACCACACCTACCATCGCCGCGAGATCTACCCGTATCTGGACTCCGAGCCGCGGATCCTGCGCCCGGCGAACTTCCTGCGCAGCCAGCCCGGTCATGGCGCCTGCGTCGTGACCGGGGCGGGAGGCGAGCGCCTCGGCGTGATCAACCTCAGCGGCAACCTGTATCTGCGCGCGGGCCGCAGCGCGTTCACGGAGATCGAGACCGCGCTCGGCGAGCTGGGCGACGTAGATCAGATCCTCGTCGACATGCACGCCGAGGCGACCTCGGAAAAGGTCGCGATGGGATGGCACCTGGACGGGCGCGTGACGGCCGTCGTCGGCACCCACACGCACGTGCCCACCGCCGACGCGCGCGTGCTGCCGGGAGGTACCGCCTACATCACCGACGTCGGCATGACCGGGGCGCGTGGCGGCGTGATCGGGGTCAAGCGCGAGCAGGCGATCGAGTCGCTCCTGACGCAGATGCCGGTGCGCTTCGAGACCTCCGAGGAGGACCCGTGGCTGATGGGCGTGCTGATCCGCTGCTCGGCCAGCGAGCGGCTGCGAGCGGACGCGATCGAGCAGGTGCTGATGCCCCGGGGTGGGTCCCGATCCGATTTGCCCGGATAGCCGCACCCTCTGTCGAAGGCGGTTATTGAGACGCGATCCGCAGGCCCCGGGGTTCCTGGACGAACACATGAGTACGGTCGAACGAGTCTGCCTCTCGACGCTCGCCGGCCCACGGATGCCGCGCGGCGGGCGCGTCTAGACACCCCAGCAACGCGATCATCACGAGCGGGAAGAACCAGGGGATGTAGAGGTAGAACCAGTGGTCGATCCCGAGCTGGACGGCGATGATCACGGCCGCGCAGGCCGCGGCGAGGCCAACCAGGTCGTCGCGACGGGGCAGCACCGCGAGCGCCACCGCGAGCGCGAGCGCGGCGAGCTGCACGACCAGCTGGGGTCCGGGCAGGCCGTAGAGGCCCCAGACCGAGAACGGCGAGCCGCGGTTCGATTGATAGACGAGCGTGCGCTGGAAGATCGTGTTCGGCGAATCGTGCGTGAGCGCGGGGATCGAGACGATCGCGGCCGTGACGAGGAAGGCCAGCAGGAACAGCGCGAGGGCGCGCGAGCGCAGCGCGCGGATGCCGACCCATCCGTCGCCGTCCTCGCGCAGACCGTGGGTCGCGAGCAGCGGCGCGAGCGCGAGCGGGGCGAACTTGGTCAATCCCGCGAGCGCCGCAAACGCGCCGCGCACGGGCGGCGAGCCGGCGAAGTAGAGCGCCGCGAGGATCATCACCGCGACGAGCGTGTCGTTGGAGTCGCTCTCGAGCGCGAACAGCGTGAAGGGAAAGGAGACCCACGCGTAGGCGAGCGCGATGCCGAGCGTCGGGCCGCGCATGCGCCGGCCGATCAGGAACAGCAGCGCGACCGCGAGCAGGTCGAAGAAGACCGACGCGGCGTGCGCGGCGGGCAGGTCGTCCCAGGTTCCGCTCCAGCCGAAGATCTGCTCGAACGGGACGTACGCCTCGTAGTTGACGGGACCGTACGTGTCGCCGTGTTCGTTGTCGGCCGGCCAGTGGCCGTAGAGAGCGTCGCCGTGGACGACCTTGCTGGCGCCGATCACGCCCGCGTAGCCGACGTCGATCACGTTCGCGTCGGTCACGTTGAGCGCGATCCGGAAGCCGAGCAGCGAGACGATGCCGATCGCCAGCCAGGGGGCCGGGATCAGCAGGCGCAGCGGCCGTGCGGTGCTTCGGGGGGCCGGCGGCGCCCCGACCGCTGGTGAGCCGGCCGTTTGCCCGAGCGCCCCTCGGACCCCCGGCCGGCGGCGCAGCAGCGCGAGCATCCGCGCGAGCAGGTAGAGCAGCGGCGGATAGGTGAGCGGCACCGAGGCGTAGATGTGCGCGTGGTTGAAGAACGCCAGCGAGACCGAGAACGAGAGCAGCACGAGTAGGTCGAGGTGCAGCAGCGCGAAGGGCCGGCGCCAGTCGAAGAAGGGAACGAAGAACAGCAGGCACAGGGGTATCCACACGTAGAGCGCGTTTACGTGCTCACCGAACGCGCCCGGGTAGCCGCGCGCCATCGTCCAGGCGACCTGGAAGCCGGTCCACTGTTCGAGCACGCGCCCGCTCGCGTCGGCGATGATCACCTGACCGATCTCCTTCGCGCCTTTCGCCGAGAAGAAGCTCACCTGCCAGCGCTCTGGGCCCTTGAAATAGGCGCCGCCGTAGGAGCCGGGGTATTGCTTGCGAACCGCGCGCATCTTCGGCAGCGCTTCGGCGATTTCCAGCACGCGATCGGCGGACAGGTGGCGCCCGGCGGGCGGGATCTCAGAGGCGGGGACGGGGACTGGCGCTTCGGCGATCGTCCCCTGGGGAGCGTCGGTCGACCTCACGGCCTTGGCAAACGGCGGGGATGAGGCGGCGCTCTCCTGCGATGCCGCGTGCGTGAGCAACCGGGCGCGGGGCGAGGAAGAAGCCGCTCCCGCCGTGCTCGCGGTTGCCCCGGAGGGGGACGCGGTCGTTGCCGCCTGCGCGGCGGCGGCGGGAGACGCGCAGAGGACGAGCAGCGCGAGCCAGATCGCAGTCGCGAGGGATGCCCGAATGCGCATCTGCCGAGGGTAACGGGGGTTTGTTGGGCTGCTAAATCCTCAGGCGGAGTCGAGACCGAAGTGCGCACGCACGAGCGGGGCGATGTCGCGGATCGCCCACTGGCCCGGCGGAGCGGCCGGAAGATCGATCCCGCTGAGGACAAGCGCCCCGAGCGAGTCCGAGGCGTGCAGCGAGCCGTGGCTGCCGCCGCCGACGTGGGCGGCGCCGCCCCAGTCGAGGAACTCGTAGCTCCGGGCCGCGCTGAGCAGCACCTCGCCCGAGGTGAGACAGGTCAACGACGCCCACACGCGGGCGAGCGCGTCGGGATAGTCGGGAGATATAAACACGCTGTCCTGGACGCGCGCCGCGAGTGCGTCCAGGCTGCCCTCGACGCTCCACCTGCGCCCGCGCGCGTCGGTAACGCTCCCGCCCGCCCCCTCGGGAGCGAAGCGCAGCTCGCCACGGTCGGGGCTCGCGATCACCGCCTCGCGGGGGGCGTCGTGGGCGTCGCGCTCGAGCCAGATCACGAGGTCTACGCCCTCGATCGTGAGCGCGCGGGTGACGACCGACGCGCGCATCGCGTCGCGCTCAGCCTCGCGCAGCGCATAGACCATCGCGCCGCGCTGGGAGGGGCAGACGGCGATCCGCGGACCATCCACCCCCGCCGTCGCGCCCCCATCGCCCGAGCCACCCTCGAGGCCGCCCTTGGGGGCAAGCACGCCCAGTTCGGCGAGCTCGTGCTGGAGCGAGACCGTCCGCTCGACGGGCGCCTGGGAGTGGTCGGCCATCGCGATCACGGCATGTTCCTCGAGGAACCGATCGATCCCGCCGCCGGCGTTGAAGACGCGGGCGAGTTGCAGATCGGCCTGGGCGATCGAGTGCAGCTGGCCCTCGGGGCCGTGCTTGTGCGAGTACCAATCGTTGTCGGGCAACGACAGCAGCAGGAAGTCGAACAGGTCGTGCTCGACCAGGTACGAGGAGACGCAGCCGGTGTGGCGGTCGCGCACGCCCGGCATGCCGAGGCCCGAGCGGCAGCCGGTCGCCCGCGAGGCGAAGATGTCGGCATAGAACAGCTCGCGCGGGCCCATCACAGGGTGACGCATCAGGCGCGAGGCGAAGCGCGTCAGCGCGGTGTCTTTCTGGGGCTCGTGGCGGTGACGGCCGCGGTACATCAGGTAGGTCGTGCCGGCGGTCCGGATATTGACGTCGTCGAGCGACTCGAACACCGTCGGCGTATCGGGCGAGAGGTGCGCGCGGTTCATGTTGTAGACCGTGTCCGTCAGCTGGCGCACGATCCCGAAGCGCTGCGCCGCGCGGAAGCTCGAGCCGTACTCGACGTAGCGGTGCTCGTCGCGGTGAAACCAGTTCATGCCGGGGATCAGGTGCTCGTCCTGCGCGACACCTGTGACGATCGAGGCGGCGCAGACGGGGGTGACGGAGGGGAACGCGGCGACGCAGTCGGGGATGTAATGGCCGCGCTCGATCAATCTCGCGAGCATCGGCGCGACGCCGGTGGCGACCGCTCGCTCGAGCATCGCGGGCGCCATCGCGTCGATCACGCAGAGGACGAGCTTCTTGGGAGTCACCGGCCGAGGATGCGCAGGCCGGCGTACTTCTCGCCGGCGCGCTGACGGGTGCGCACGAGCAGCACGACGAGCAGGATCAGCAGCACGTAGCCGAGCGGATGCAGCAGCGCGACGAGCGCCGCGAGCAGCAGCGCGGCCGCGTCGAGGTAGATCGTGAGCGCTTCCCGCGCCGCGCGGTCGGGCAGGCGCGCGCGCGCGCCGAGGACGACCGGACCAGACGCGCGCAGACCGAGCGCGGCTGCGGCGGCGCCGCCGATCAGCCCCGGCCACCAGGCGTCTCCGTGCGCGGCGAGCGTGCCCGCGAACAGCAGCGCGCCGACCGCCACCGCCTGCGCGACGATCGCGGGTGCGACGACGGCCTGGAAACGCTCCTGGTCGAGGCGCAGCTGGAGCAGGTAGGAGCTCACGAACACGACCGCCACCACGACCAGCCACCAGCCCTCCTGGAGGAAATCGAAGTGGCCGGTGAAGGCGACCCCCAGCGCCCCGGCCGAGCCGAGCGCGCCCGCGAGCAGGACCGGCAGGTAGGGCCGCAGCCCGCAGGCGGCGGCGAGTCCGAGGCCGAGGCCGATGTAGAAGAAGAGATTGTTCATGCAAAACAGGCCTGGATGGTGCGCTACCGTGCGAGAATGCGCGGGCAGGACGATAGACGACACGGTCGCTCGGCAGCGCACGAGCTCGCGCGCTACGAGGCGCTGTTCGCCGCGCGCACGCGCGGGATGAAAAGCTCGGCGATGCGCGAGATGATGGCGCTGACCGAACGGCCCGACGTGATCTCGCTCGCCGGCGGGCTGCCGGACACGAGCACGTTCGCGCCCGAGCTCTACGCGAAGTTGATGTCGCAGATCGCAGCCACCTCGACGGCGCGCGCGCTCCAGTACGGCCCAACCGAGGGGATGGCGGCCACCGTCGACTGCATCGTCGAGGTGATGGCCGCCGAGGGCACCGCGATCGACCCCGCGAACGTGATCGTCACGACCGGCGGCCAGCAGGTGATCGACCTCGTCTGCAAGGCCCTGATCGACCCGGGCGACGTGATCGTCGCCGAGGCGCCGACCTACCCGGGGGCGATACCGACGTTCGGCGCCTACCAGGCCGACGTCGTGCAGATCGAGATCGACTCCGACGGGATGCCGATCGACGAGCTCGAGGCCGTGCTCGACCGGCTCGCCGCGGAAGGGCGGCGGCCGAAGTTCATCTACACGATCCCCAACTTCCAGAACCCCGGCGGGGTGACGATGTCGCTGGCGCGGCGGCGGCGGCTGATCGAGGTTGCGCGCGAGCGCGAGTTGCTGGTCTTGGAGGACAACCCCTACGGGCTGCTGCGCTATGAAGGCGAGCCGCTGCCGACGCTGTACTCGCTGGACGCCTCGGTCGGGACGGTCGGGACGCCCAATGCGGGCGGTGCACTCGGCGCAGGCGGACCAGGTGGCGGAGGGAGCGATGGACTTTCCTCGGACCTCGTGATCTACCTCGGCACGTTTTCGAAGATCCTCTCGCCCGGTCTGCGCCTCGGCTGGGCGGTCGCACCGCGTGCGGTGCTGGAGAAGCTCAACCTCGGCAAACAGGGCGCCGACCTGTGCAGCTCGCCGATGACCCAGCTGTTCGTCTCCGCCTACTTCGCCGAGCGCGCCGCCGATGGCCGCGCCGCCTGGATCGAGTACGTCGAGCGCCTGCGCGATCTCTACCAGCGCCGGCGCGACGTGATGCTCGAGTCGCTGGCCGAGCACTTCGGCGGGCGCGCCTCGTGGACGCGGCCCGAGGGCGGGCTGTTCATCTGGGCGACGCTCGACGGCGTCGATACAACCGACCTGATGGGGCGCAGCAAAGGCGTCGCCTTCGTGCCGGGCCGTTCGGCGTACATGGACGTGGACGGACGCCGCGGCGCGAACTCGATGCGGCTGAACTTCGCGGGCGTGCCCGACGAGAACATCCGCGAGGGCATCCGCAGGATCAGCGCGATCGCGCGACCGGACACGGGGCTGATGGGAGCGTTGACCGGCTCCTCCGCGAGGACGACGCCGGGTGGCGCGGCAGATGTCGCCGCGCCGGCAGGTGGAACCGTAGAGGCGGACTCCGGCGTAGACAGCGAGGGGCCGCGCGCTGGGACGGGCTCAGATACGCAGACAACGGAGCGGGATCCGGGGCTGGCCGACGTGGTCGAGCTGCCGCGCCGCCCCGAGCAAGATTCGCCGTCGCGACGGCGCCAGGATCGATGAGCGCCGGACCGAAGAAGGTCGCGGTCCTCAAGGGCGGGGACTCGCTCGAGCGAACCGTCTCGCTGCGGTCTGGCGCGCGGGCGCAGAGCGCGCTGCGCCAGCTCGGCCACGAGGTCGTGGCGATCGACGCCGGACCGGATCTCGTCACGCAACTACTGGAGGCCCAGCCCGACGCGGCCTTCGTCGCGCTGCACGGCAGCGACGGGGAGGACGGCACCGTGCAGGGACTGCTGGAGGCGATCGGCATCCCCTACACCGGCTCGGGCCCGGCGGCGTGCATGCGCTGCACCGACAAGGCGCTGGCGAAGTACCTGATGCGGGAGGCGGGGATCCCCACGCCCGAGTTCGCGGCGTTCAAGGAGAGCGCGATCAAAGACCTCGGCGTCGCGGCGGCGTTGCCGGGCCTGGAGCAAAGCATCGGCTTTCCGCTCGTCGCCAAGCCGGCCAGCCAGGGCTCGGCGCTGGGCGTCAAGTTCGCGCGCTCCGCTTCGGAGCTGCCGGGGGCGATCGTGGGGGCGCTCTCCTACGACCGCAAGGTCGTGCTCGAGCGCTACGTCCGGGGGCGCGACCTGGCCGTGTCGGTGCTCGACGCGCCGGCCGATGGCTCCGGCGCGGAGCCCGTGGCGCTGCCGGTCGTCGAGGCGATCCCGCGCGAAGAGGAGTTCTACAACTACGAGTCGCGCTACGAGATCGGCATGACCACGTTCGTCTGCCCGGCCGAGCTGCCGGAGGGGGTGACCGAGCGCGCGCAGGAGCTCGCGCTGGCGACGTATCGCCTGCTCGGCTGCCACGGCGTCGCTCGTGTAGATCTGATGCTCGAGGAGCAGACCGGCGAGCTCACCGTGCTCGAGACGAACGTCGTCCCCGGCCTGACCGAAACGAGCCTGCTGCCGCTCGCCGCGGACGCCGCGGAGATCTGGTTCGACCTACTCGTCGGCCGGATCCTCGACAGCGCGTTTACACGCTAGGAATCTCCGGCGGCGAAATCCTCCGGAGAAACGTGGTCGAGGAACTCCTTGAACTTCTCCACGACATCCTCGGACTCATCGACGTTGTGCTCGAACTCGATCGCGGACTCGGCGAGCACCTCGTCGGCGGCGAAGATCGGGGCGCCGGAGCGGACCGCGAGCGCGATCGCATCGCTCGGGCGGGAGTCGATCTCGAGCTCGCGTCCGGCCACGTTCAACGTGATCGAGGCGAAGAAGGTGTTCTCGCGCAGCTCCGTCACGCTGACCTGCGTGCACTTGACGTCGAGCTCGCCGAGGATGTCGCAGAGCAGGTCGTGGGTCATCGGTCGGGGGGTGCCGGCCCCCTGGAGCTTCATCAAGATCGAGGCGGCCTCGGGGTGCCCGATCCAGATCGGCAGGAACTTGTTGCCGTCGGCGGTCTTGAGCAGCACGATCGGCTGCTTGCCAACCATGTCGAAGCTGACACCGTAGATGACCATCTCCTGCAACAGAATCCTCCAAGTGGGGGGAGTCCAGAGTACCTCGCGCGGGTTACGTGCGAAAGCTCCAGAGCTTGTTGCCCAAGAAGTTCAGCGGCATCGACGCGGCCACCGCCACCGCCTGGGCGGGGAGCTTGGCGAAGCCCGCCCCCTCGACGAGCCCGGTCAACAGCAGCAGGCTGAAGCCCTCGGCCGCGAGGCTCACGACGAAGAAGCGCATCGCCTGGAAGTGGGCCCGTCCGGCGCGCGCGTCGAACGTCCAGTGGCGATTCAGCACGAAGTTGTTGATCACCGCGACCAGCCACGCGACGATGTTCGCCGCGCGGTAGTCGACCTTCGCGTAGTGCACGCACAGGGCGTACACGATCAGGTTGACCGCAAAGCCCACACCACCCACCAGGCCGAACCTGACGAGCTGCAACCAGTTCGCCGGCTTGCGCATCCCATGCAGGAGGCGAATGTGCGTGCGGATCTCCACGGCGGTCGCCTCGTCGCGCATCCCACCCAGGGTAGCGGCACGACTGGGCGGATGCTCCCGCTAGCCTTCTCTCCGTGAGATCGCTGCCCAAGTCGATTGCCGGAGGTGGCTGCCTGCTGCTCGTGGCGGCGCTTGCCGGCTGCGGCTCCTCCGGCGGACACACCGCCACGACCAGCGCCAAGGCGGACCCTCCGGGCGCCGCGGAGACGAGCGGATCCGGGGCGTCGGTCGCAAAGGCGAACCCGGCCGGCGGGAAGACCGATCCAGCGGGGGCCGCGAAGGCGGACCCGGCCGGGACAAAGTCCGGCGCGGCGGGAGGGGAGAAATCAAAGACGGGCGCCTCCTCCGCAGGCGCCGGCGGCGTGAAGACCGCGACTGTGACGACACCCCATGGCCGGGTCGAGGTCGCCGAGGTCCGCGACCCGGAAGAAGCCAAGAGCTTCCCGCTGCCGGCGTCGACCCAACATCGCTCCGCCAGCACCCCGAGCGTCGCCGGCGAAACCGCGGTCGCGGCGGGAGCGCCCTCCGACGCCGAAATCAAGCACGAGCTGAACGAGATGCACGCGGTCGAACGCGCCGCGGCGCAGACGCAACGGCGCGAGCTGACGCCCGTCGCCGGCGGCGAGTCGGTCGGCGGCAACGGCACGATCCCGATCCCGTCCGGCGTCCCGGAAGCCGTGCAGCGCGTGATCGCCGGCGGCAACGCGATCGCCGACTTCCCCTACATCTGGGGCGGCGGCCACGCGTCATTCGTGGCCAACGGCTATGACTGCTCAGGCTCGGTCAGCTATGCGCTGGCCGCGGGCGGCCTGCTCAGCGCGCCGCTCGTCTCGGGCGATCTCGCAACCTGGGGCGAACCGGGGCCGGGGCGCTGGATCACGATCTACGCCAACGCCGGGCACACGTTCATGGACGTCGACGGCATGTGGTTCGACACCGCCGGTCGCTCCGGCCCGTACGCGTCACGCTGGCTTGTGGCGACGCCGCCGCTCGAAGGCTATGCCGTGCGCCACCCACCCGGGTTGTAATCGGGCGCGGGTCTCAGCCTCAGCGCGAGAGCGTGACGGTGCTGATCACCGTCGTCGTCTGCGGGTGCTGCGTTGAGGCGTTGCGGACGATCAGCCTGATCGTCAGCGGCACGCTGCCGAGTTTGCGCAGTTTCGCGGCGGTCTGCTTGCCGAAGAGGATCCTCACCGTGTTGCGCCCGCCCTTCGTCGTCACGAGGATCGCTTTACCGATCACGATCGACGGGGCCGAGCCCGGGGCCAGGCCGGTCGCGGCGGGGCCATGCAGGCCGATGCGCTTGGCGAGGCTGCTCGCGAGCAGAACCTGGAACTGACCGGCGACCTGCTCGTTGACGGAGTAGCTGATCACGAGGCCCTTCTTGAGGACGGTCTTCAGTGAGCGGGAGACGACGGCCGCGCTCGCGACGGGGCCGGGGATCGGTTTGGGGGGGGTGGAGCCTGAGCCCGACGTTGCGGTGCTCGTGCCGGGTGTGGAACCCGTGGTGCTCGTGGCGGGGGACGTTGTGCCGGGGGTTGTGCCCGAGCCACCCAGTTCGGAGCCGGAGCCGCCGCCTGCGGGGGAGCCGCCGACGGTTTCTTCACACGGCTTACCCTTGACTTCAATCGTTTTCATGGAGCTTTCCGAAAGACCCGCCTCGTTGCCTCCGCCGTCCACCACCGTGAGTTCGACGTTGTAGGTCTTGGCGCATGGGAAGGCGTGGAATACGCTCGCCTTTTCTTCCCCTTCTTCGGTTACCTCTTTTCCATCTTCCTGATAGCCGAAGTCCCATTTATAGATCGGGGCGATGAGGGGCTCACGTTCTTTGATCAACCGGTGTTCGGTGGCGAGTCTCTTGTCTTCTTCCGCGAGGACCTTGTCCCCAGCGGCGATCGTTTTGTCTTCCGTGAGGACGACCTTGCGTTCTTCGTCGTTCCGCTTCGCTTTTTCGTCGGCTTCCCTGGCTTCTATAGCGGACTTCCTGGTGCCTTCCGCGGCGACCCTGGATTCGATGGCTTTCTTGTGTTTGGCGGCCAACAGTTCTTCTTCTTCTGCAAATTGCTTTTCTTCCGCCGCGGTAATCCCGCCTGCTTCCTTCTGCCGTCTTTCTTTCGTCAATTCAGCTTCCGCTTTTGTGAAGTCTTTTTCTTCTGTTTCGAACGCCGTGATTTCGTTGTCAAGCTTTGTTATTTCGCCTTCGATCGTGCTGATCTTGGTAGCGAGTTCTGAGATGTCTGTGTTCAGCTTTGTGATCTCAGTGCCAAGGTCCGCCACCTCGAGCCCAATCTCCTGCACTTCTTCCGTGAGCCTGGTTTCTTCTTTCTGCAGGCGAAGATCCAGCGGCGCGGCGTCTAGCGTAATGTTCGACTCGTCTGCGTCGAGACCGACGACATCTCCGACGTTCACCGGGTTTGGCGCGGTGATGTGGGGGTCGAGCGTGACTCCCTGCCAGCAGCCGGCGGTGTCTTTACCCGTGAGGAAGCCCGAGCTGTTGAAACCCCAGTGCAGGTAATAGCTTCCGGAGCCGATCGTCTCGCTCGAGTCGCTCCCTGCATGGGTGGCCGATTCGATCGCTTCGGCCACTGGTTCTGTCGTGCCGAACACAAACTGGCACATGTCGCCCTGCTCGGGATCGCCATGCTCTTCGCTTGAAGCATTCTGGTACCAGCCGGTCAACAGCGGGTCGACGGCGATGTTCGTCTGCTCGTCGGACAGGTCGCCCACGATCACGTCGGCCAGGCCCGCGCTGTAGTAGGAAAACGGGTTGTAACCGGTCTGGTTCGGCTCCTGCAAGCTCTTGTTGTTCTGGCAGGCAAGCACGTCGGCCGTGGCTCCGGACGTTATCAGCGGTGACTCGGATTCGACGAACATACCGGCGTCACCCGCAATCCACGGCTGCACCGCATAAACGATCGGATCTGCGCCATGTGGGTTGATCGCCGAGTGATATCCGCAGATTCCCGTTTCGGCTGGATGGGTGACTTCTCCCTTTTTGATTTTCTGAGCTTCGACTTCCAGCGTGCCCGAGTTGGAGCAGGTGCTCGGGCTGGAGGCCTGCGTGCACACGGTCACGCCGGGGGGAGTTAGGACGTAATAGACGGGAGTGCTCTTCGCCCCGGGAACGGTACCCGTGGTACCCGGCAGCACGCCTGATTTGATCACTTTTTGCAGCTCGGTTCTGATCTGCTGATCCGTAAGGCAAGCGATTTCGGCCGACTCCGTGCAGTTTTCGCTGTCGGCTGGATAGGGATCGGTGGCGGTGTACGCGCCACGGAAGGTCGACTGATCGGCCGCATGGGCTTCTTTAGCCGTTTCCGAGGCGGCCGGTCCAGTGCCGTACCCGGCTTCGCCATACTGTGCATCCAGGGCAAAGACGTTCCCGAGCAGTCCGTTGGCTTCCCCTACGTTCCGGAAGTACCCGTCGATCTCCCGCATCCATTCGGATTTATAGAGTTCGAGCGGGTCCCAGTAGATCGCGTAGGTGTCCGACGCATGGATCACCGGACCGTCGTGATACTGCAGTGGTCCCGGCCTGACCCACACCGGCTTGCGCTGCTGCAGTCCGAATTCTCCGCTGATGAAGGCCCCCGCGGGCGCAGCCGCGAGCAGGAGCGAGAATGACAGGGCCGCGATCGAGACGCCGACGAGCGCCATCCGGCGCACAAGGGCCGAGCGCAGGCCGGCCAGTTGGGAGAACGAGCGAATAGTTGTGGGCACGAGCCCATCATCGGCAGCCCGCGCCGGATGCCTTAGCCCCGGCGGACGCGGCTCGCAGAACGGGCAGCGTGCGACTCGCTACGCCTCGCGCGGAATCACGCGGTCGGTCTCGACGGCCGCGCCAGAGCGGTCGTCGAGAAAGACCACGAGAACCGTTGGTGGCCCGCCAAACCACGCGCTCGACTCGCCCTCACCGACGAACTCGGCAGCTCGCTGCGAGCCATCGCCCTGGATCACCCAGATCGGCTGGCCCTCGTGGAAAGGACCATCGCCGATGTCAGTGCTTGATTTCAAATGTCTCATATGGGCGATCCAGGACTCGAACCGGCGCAGGATCGGAACTTCGTCCGGCCGGCCGACTTCGCGGCCTGATGGCCGGCCCGAAGTTTCCGACCTGCTTTAGCCGAGAAGGCAACCATAGACCGACTTTCTTGAAGAAGATCCAAGTGGGCGATCCAGGACTCGAACCTGGGACCTCTTCCTTATCAGAGAAGCGCTCTAACCATCTGAGCTAATCGCCCGCGGGCGCCGATTCTAGCGAGCGGCGTTTATGCGACGGCGCGGGGGCGCAGGCGCCGCGCGAGCTCGAGCGCCTCCTCGGGTCCGGCGAGCTCGAGCTCGGCGCGATAGCCACCAGAGCGGGTTGGCTTCACACTCACGTCCGCGCCGAGCGCGGCGCTGAGCGCCTCGGCGATCTCCTGCGCCGCCGCCGCCTGGTCGGGGTGTGCTCCTCGTCCGGCACCCTGCCCACCCGTCGCCCCGCCCCTGGCGCCACTCGAGCTGCCGGCACCGCCGTCGGCGCCGGCCCGATCGTTACCCGCGCGCGCGCGCGCTTCGACCGTCCTCACCGACCACCCCTCCGCGACGGCCGTCCGCGCGAGGCTCCTGCGCGCGCCGTGGTCCTCTGCCAGCAAGAGCGCTCTGCCATGGCCCTCACTCAGCCGGCCCTGCTCGAGCAGCTCGATCACCTCATCGGGCAGGTCGAGCAGCCTCATCAGGTTGCTCACGGCGACGCGACCGCGGCCGACGCGCAGACCGACGTCCTCGCGCGTCAAGCCGAGCTCCTCCACGAGCGCCGCGCAGGCGCGGGCCTCCTCGATCGGGCTGAGGTCCTCACGCGCCATGTTCTCGATCAGCGCCAACTCCAGCGCCTCGGCGTCGCCGCGCGCACGCACGATCGCCGGGACCTTCTCCAGCCCGGCGATCTGGGCCGCGCGCCAGCGGCGCTCGCCGGCGACGAGCTCGTACGTGCCGCCGGGCTTTGCGCGCACGAGCACCGGCTGCAACACCCCGCGCTCGCCGAGCGATCCAGCCAGCGCCTGCAACGCCTCCTCGTCGAAGTGCCGGCGCGGCTGCTTCGGGTTCGCGACGATCAGCTCGACCGGCAGCTCGCGCAGCTCGTCCGCCGGCGCCTCCCCGCCCCCGCCAGACACCGACAGGATCGCGTCCAGGCCCCTGCCCATACCCCGCTTCGGCTTAGCCACGCGCCGCCACCTCCTTTGCCAACTCGAAGTACGCCGCCGCGCCGGCGCTGTGCGGATCGTGATGGGTGACCGGCAGCCCGTAGCTCGGCGCCTCCCCGACACGAACGTTGCGCGGGATCACCGTGTCGAACACGAGCTCCGGGAAGTGCTCGCGGACCTCGCGCTCCACATCCCGGCCCAGCCGCGTGCGCGAGTCGTGCATCGTCAACAACATTCCGGCGACCGTCAGCCGCGGGTTGAGCTCGCGCTGCACGAGCGCGAGCGTCTCCAGCAGACCCGCGAGCCCCTCCAGCGCGAAGTACTCGGTCTGCACCGGCACGATCACCCGATCGGCGGCCACCAGCGCGCTGACCGTGAGTGGCCCGAGCGAGGGCGGGCAGTCGAGCAGAATGAACTCGAACATGCCCCGCACCGGCTCCAGGCACTCGCCCAGGCGCTGCTCGAAGCCCTCGATCCTTGGCAGCTCCACGTTCGCGCCCGCGAGCCCCGGGCCCGCCGGCAGCACCTGCAGACCGGGGATCGCCGTGTCCACCAGCGCCTCCGTCGCCGCCACATCCCCCGTCAGCACCTCGTACAGACCGGGCACCTGTGAGCGTGAGAGACCCAACCCGACGGTGGCGTTCGCCTGTGGATCGACGTCGATGAGCAGCGTTCCCCGCCCGGCCTCGGCGATACACGCAGCGACATTCACCGCCGTTGTCGTCTTACCAACCCCACCCTTCTGGTTGGCGATCGCATACACCGTGCCCATGCGAGGGACTCTAGCCCCCGAGGGGACGCTTGCGAGCGACCCCCACACGCCGGGGAAACCGGGCGGGCGTCGCGGCGACCTTTTCGTAGACGTGCAGGTGGTGGTGCAGAGCGCCCGCGTATGGCTCGGTGCGGCGGATCTCGCGCAGACGCAGGCCCAGCAGACCGGCGGCATCGCGAGCGGCCGCCTCTCCCTCCACGTTGCGACGGCCCCGCCAGTCGACGAGCAGCCCGCCCGGACTCAATAGCGGCGCGGCATACTCGAGCACCACCGGTGGCGGTGCCAGCGCGCGGGCCACGACCACGTCATTGCCGGAGATTCCCTCGGGCCACTCCTCGACGCGCGCTGACACGACGCGCGCGTTCTCCACGCTCGCCGCGGCACACGCCCGCGCCAGGAACTCGCACTTGCGTCGCTGACTCTCGACGAGGCTGACCTCAGCGTCCGGGAGCGCCACCGCAAGCGCCAGGCCGGGGAATCCCGCTCCACTGCCGATGTCGGCGATCCGGCCCGCGACGGCGACCTCCCCGATCTCCAGCGCCGTCAGCGAGTCGGCGAGGTGGACATCGATCGCTTCTGACACCCCCGTAACGGTCGTTGGGGCCTGCTCGTCACCCTGCAGCTCCAGCAGAATCGCGTTCAGTTGGGCGAGTTGGCCGTTGCCCAACCCATAACGTTCGCCCAACTCCGTGAGAGCATTTGATTTCACGTGAAACGGTCAGGGGCATCGCTTTTAGCCTTGCCTCCGACCGAACCAAGCACTGAGATCACCTCTCCATCGATGATTTCACGTGAAACGCTTGGTCTTCCCGCGTCAGTCCCCGAGCGGCGATACAACCAACCGCCGCTCGGGCTCGTCACCCTCGCTGTGCGTCTCCACACCGCCGAGCTCGCGCAGGAACTCGTGGACAATCCGCCGCTCCGCCGCCGGCATCGGCTCGAGCTCGACCGGTCGACCGGTGCGGAGCGCCTCTTCGGCGGCCTCCCCGGCGTCTGCCTGGAGGGACTCAGCACGGCGCTGGCGGTAGCCGTCGGCGTCGATGACCACGCGCACCGGCGAGGGGCCCTCGCGAAACACGATCCGCTGGGCCAGGTGCTGGACGGCGTCGATCGTCTGGCCGCGGCGGCCGATGAACAGGCCAACGTCATCCCCACGCAGAGAGCCCCTCAGCACCCCATCGGCCTCCTCGACCTCGACCTCGGCGTCCAGCCCCAAACCGTCGACGATCTCCTCGAGCAGTTCCTCGAGCGCCTCCGCCGGCTCCAGCTCCTCGCCGGAGTCCAGATCGGGGTCGGAGCTGGGGTTGGACTCGGGGCCGGGATCCTCCGTCGTGGGGTCCTCGTCGCTCATCTGCGCCGTCCGGAGCGCTTCTTCTTCTTCCGTGGGGAGCGCGGTGGTGGCACAGCGCCCGGACCGCTCCCAACCCCCGCGATCGCCATCGCGGGCTCGGCTGCGACGGCGCCCGCTCGGCCGTTGGAAGACTTCACCGGCGCCGCTTTCGGCGGGGCGGGCCCAATACGGCGGCGGATGAAGTACTGCTGGACGATCGTCCAGACGTTCGTCGTGATCCAGTACACCAGCAGGCCGGCGGGGTAGCGGAACAGGAACGCGACGATCACCAGCGGCAGCACCAGCATCATGCGGCGCTGGTTCGGATCGGCCGAGGCGGTCGCCATCAACGTCGAGATGATCTGCGAGGCGATGTAGAGGGCGATCAGCACGATCAGGACCACCCCGGTGGCCTTGGCGGTGATGTCCGGGATGAACAGGAATTTGGCCGAGCCCGGATAAACGACGTTGCAGCCGGTTTCGGTCAGCCCCGCAACCGTGTGGCCCATCACATGGACCGCCTTTTCTGGGATCTGGCTGTTCGACGTGATCGGGCGGTGCAGTTCCCGTGTGTAGTGCTCGCGCAGCTGCGGGCCGCAGATGTCGAACTTCAGGTCGGTCCTGAGCATGTAGAAGAGCGAGATGAACACCGGCAGCTGCAGGGCGAAGGGCAGGCAGGAGGCAAGCGGATTGATCTTGTTCTCCTTGTAGAACTTCATGATCTCCTGCTGCTGGCGCTGTTTGTCCTCGGCGTACTTGTCTTTGATCGCCTTCATCTCCGGCGCCAGGCGCTGCATTTCTTGCATCGACTTCAGCTGCCTGAAGGTCACAGGCACGAGGATCGCGCGCACCAGCACGGTCAGCCCGACGATCGCCAGACCCCAACTGCCACCCACGAGGTGGGCGTGGATGAACACCATGATCGACTCGAACAGGCTGATCAGCGGCGAGAACGCCTGCTCGATGATGTTCGCGGGAATGGGCATACGCTTTGTGGGTCAGGCTCTCTGTACTAGGTGTTTTGGGATTAAAACTCAGTGCGGATGCCGGCGTCTAGGAGCCATGCGCCCTTCTTGATCGGATCCCGTCCGCCCCACACGCCCGGGCCTTGAACAGACGCTGATCCTCCACTGGATCGTATCCGCCGTAGCTCCACGGGTTGCACCTGAGCAACCTCCACAGCGCGAGCACCGCGCCGCGAAGTATGCCGTACTCCCCGATCGCGTCGATCGCGTAGTGCGAGCAGGTCGGCTCGTACTTACAGCGCCGCGGCAACAAGGGCGAGAGCACCCGCTGGTAGACGGCGATCGGCGCGACGACCACGGCGCGGGCAATCCGGCTCGCCGTGGAGGCGGCGGGCGGCGAGCTCCCACCCGGGCGGGCGGCACTCACGACTGCTCCTCGGCCCCCGCGGCCGCGGCAGACGCCGGCGCCGCGGAGGGCGCGCCGCGAAGGCCGGCGCGGGCGATCAGCTCCGTGAGCGAAGCATCGATCCCGGCGAGGCCCTCGCGCTCGGCCAGCTCGCGTGCCTGCGGACGAGCCACGACGACGATGTCCTGGCCCTGGGTGAGCTCTCCCTCGGCGCTCGCGAAGGCCTCGCGCAGAAGGCGCTTCACACGGTTGCGCTCGACGGCGCCGCCGACCTTGCGCGAGACCGACAGCCCCAGGCGCGGACGCTCCGCCTGAGGGTTGGGGAACGTGTAGAGCACCAGGTGGCGATTGGCCGTCGCGCGGCCCTGCCGGTAGACACGCTCAAACTCGGCGCTGCGCGAGAGTCGGCCACGGCTCGGGGATCGCGGCTCCATCGCGCGGGCCGACCTCAGGTGGAGAGGCGCTTGCGGCCCTTGTCGCGGCGGCGCTTGAGCAGGAGCCGTCCTGCGCGCGTACGCATACGGCCACGAAACCCGTGGGCACGGGCGCGCTTACGCTTCTTCGGCTGGTAGGTGCGCTTCATAGTCTGTTTCTCCACTCCCGGCCGCATTCCTGCGCAGCTCGCGCGGGCCGTCGGCGTCCAAGTATAGGCAGCCCGAGGCAGCTCGGCGCTGTGCTGAATTTTCTCGCCAATTGCGGCCAGCCGGTCCAATCCGCGAACGCCCGTTGGTTATAGTCGCCGGACCGGGCCGTTCGCGGCCCTCCTTGAATAGACGCCATCACTTTCTCCCTGGGAGGAGCGGGTTGACGCTGCCGTGAGCGACGAGCTGGAGCACATATGGTCACGCGTGCAGGAAGAGCTCGCACGCGCCGTCGGCGAGGCGACTTATCGCATCTGGCTCGAGGACCTGCGCGCGTTCGAGCTCGCCGAAGAGCGCCTAAGCGTGCAGGCCCCAGCACAGGCCCGGGGCTGGATCGAAGCTCGCTTCGGCCGCGTGATCCAATCGTGCGTCGCGACCGTGCTCGGTGCGGGCGTCACGCTCGAGCTCGTCGGCGACGAGGGAGCGCGCGAGGCCTCCACCTCAAACGGGCGATGGTCTCGATCGCACGGACGACGCGACCACGTCGGCGACAGGGCCACCGCAGGCCCGGATAACAACGTCGCAGGCCCGGACAACGGCGGGTTCCGCTCCGGGCCGCTCGGCAACCCGAAGCTGAGCTTCGACCAGTTCGTGATCGGCGACAGCAACCGCCTGGCGCACGCCGCCGCGCTGACGGTCGCCGAGATGCCGGCCCAGGCCTACAACCCGCTGTTCATCTGCGGACCGCCCGGAGTCGGCAAGACCCACCTACTGAGCTCGATCGCGACCCTGCTGCTCGCCCACAACCCGGGGCTGATCGTGCGCTGCACAACCGGCGAGGAGTTCACCAACGAGTTTCTCGGCGCGCTCTCCGGCGGGCATGCGGACGGCTTCAAGGCGAGCTTTCGGCAGATCGACGTGCTGCTCGTCGACGATGTCCAGTTCCTCGAGCGCAAGGCAAAGACCGAGGAGGAGTTCTTCCACACCTTCAACGCCCTCTACGACGCCGGCCGGCAGATCGTGCTGAGCTCCGACCGCCCACCCCGCGACCTACAGGCGCTCGAGGACCGCCTGCGCGAGCGCTTCGAGGCCGGCCTCGTCGCCGACATCAAGCCCCCCGAGCACGCAACCCGCCTGGCGATCCTGCGCAAGCGCGCGCACCACGACGGCATCGAACTGGCCAACCCACAAGTCCTGGAGGCGATCGCCGAGCGCGTAACGTTGAACGTCCGCGCGCTCGAGGGAGCACTGATCCGCGTCGTCGCCTTCAGCTCGCTGACCGGGCGGGAGCTGACGGTGGAGCTCGCGCGCGAGGTGCTCGACGGTCTCTACCCGGCGAGCGAGCGCTTCGAGCGCCAACGGCCGAAGTCGGTCAGCGAGATCCAGACGGCCGTGGGCGAGCACTTCGGCCTCTCTCCCGAGGAGCTCCTCTCGACGGCACGCACCGCCCGGATCGCCTGGCCAAGACAGGTGGCGATGTACCTCGCGCGGGAGCTCACGGGCGAGTCCCTACCCGCGATCGGAAGGCACTTCGGCGGTCGCGACCACACGACCGTGCTGCACGCCTGGCGGCGGACGAGCGCTCGCATCCTCGCCGACGAAGACTCGCGCGAGGCTGTGGAGAAACTGTGCAGCCAGCTCGGCTGCGAGCGTCCGCAGTCACAGTCGAGAACCCCCGACCGGCAGGCCTGAGAGACTTCTCCTGATCTGTCCCCAGCCAGCCCACAGCCAACACCGCCGATTCCTCAGCCCACAAGCCGAACACACAACTTCACAGCCCCTACTACTCCCTATCTTTTATTGAAGGTGTATCCATGAAGCTGTCTCTTTCAGCGGCAGAGCTGTTGAACCAACTGCAGACCGTCACCCGTGTCGCCTCGACGCGCAGCGCCGTGCAGGCGCTTTCCGGTGTGATGATCTCAGCCCAGGAGGGGTCACCGCCGGAGCTACTCGCGACCGACATGGAGATCGGTTTGCGTGTTCCCCTCGATGCGGAGATGCTCAGCCCCGGCAGCGCCGTGCTGCCCGCGCGGCTGCTGCTCGACGTTGCCCGCTCGCTGCCGGCCGATCAGTTGACCTTGGAGTTGCGCGCCGCCGAGCAGGACGTCGAGCTGATCTCGGGGCCGGCCACGTTCCATCTGCGCACGCTGCGCGCCGAGGACTTTCCGACGCTGCCGGCACCCTCTCCGGAGACGCGGATCGCGCTGCCGGCCGAGGCGTTCGTGCAGACGATCTCGCGCGTGGCGCGCTCGGCCTCGCGCGACGAGACCCGCCCCGTCCTCACCGGCATCCTGATGTCAGCCTCCGGCCAGGAGCTGCGCATGGTCGCGACCGACTCCTACCGGCTGAGCGTCAAGCAGACCGCGCTCGAGGCTCCGTTGCAGGGCAGCCTCGAGGCGAACGTGCCGGCCCGCGCCCTGCAGGAGCTGGCACGGATCGCGCAGCAGGCCGAGCACGACTCGCTCGCCGTCAGCGTCGGGCAGAACCAGGTCGTCTTCGAGTTCGGTGATGTCGTGCTCTCCTCGCGCCTGATCGACGGCCAGTTCCCCAACTATCGCCAACTGCTCCCGGAGTCCGTCGATCACGAGCTGCGCCTCTCCAGCGCCGAGATCACCGGGGTGGCGCGGCGTATCAGCCTACTAGCGCAGAAGAACGCGCCGCTGCGCCTCTCCTTCGGAGAGGGTGAGCTCACGATCTCGGCTCAGACCCCGGACGTCGGCGAGGCCTCGGAGACGATCCCCGTCGCCTTCCACGGTGAGTCCTTCGAGATCGGCTTCAACCCCGAGTTCCTGCGCGATGGCCTGGAGAGCGTCGAGTCCGACGAGCTCGTCCTGAAGTTGATCAGCCCCCTCCGCCCCGGCCTGATCGAGTCACCCGATTCCGGCGATTTTGTGTATCTCATAATGCCGATCCGCCTGAACGCGTGAGCTAGGATCGGGAGGGTGCGCGTGGTCAGCGTGCAGCTGCGCGACTTCCGCACCTACGCCCGCGCCGAGGCCCATCTCGGTGAGGGTCTGACGGTGGTGCACGGCCCGAACGGCGCGGGTAAGTCGAATCTGCTCGAGGCGCTCTACTTCGGCTGTGCCGGGCGCTCGCCGCGGACCCGTAACGAGCGTGAGCTGGTGCGCTTCGGCGCGCAGGCGACACGCGTTGTCGTACAGCTCGCCGACGGTGCCCGCCCGCACGAGTTGAGCGTCGGCTTCGAACCGGGCCAGACCAAGCGGATGAGCGCCGACGGCGCGCCAGTCGAGCGCCTACTCGACGTCGAGGCGCGCCCGCTGCTGAGCGTCTTCGTGCCCGATCGTCTCGAGCTGCTGAAGGGCGCTCCCTCCGTGCGCCGCTCGCATCTGGACCAGTTCGTCGCCGCCGTCTGGCCGGCTCGCGCCGCCGACCGCCTCGCCTACTCGCGAGTCCTCGCCCAGCGCAACGCCCTGCTCGGCGGGATCCGCGCCGGTCGCGCCTCGCGCGAGACGATCTCCACCTGGGACAGGCAACTGGCACGGCAGGCGATCGCATTGCGCGAGCACCGCGCCGCCGCGGTGGCGCTGCTGGCCGAGCCGTTCGCCGCGCGCGCATCCCAGCTCGGTTTGGTCGGCACGCCGGGCCTCGATTACCGGCCCCGCTCGCGGGCCGCGGACGAGGAGGAGTTCGTCGGCGAGCTGCAGGCGCGCCTGGCGAGCGATCTCGAGCGCGGCTTCTCCACGCACGGACCCCACCGCGACGAGCTGGCCCTGCTGCGCGACGGGCGCGAGCTGCGCCTGTACGGCTCCCAGGGCGAGCAGCGCCTGGCGTTGCTCGCGATGCTGCTCGCCGAGCGCACGGTGCTGGCCCGCGAACGCGGCCGCACGCCGTTGATGCTGCTCGACGACGTGATGAGCGAGCTCGACTCCGAGCGCCGCGAGCTGCTCGCGTGCGAGCTCTCCAGCGGTGGGCAGAGCGTGATCGCCACCACCGATCTCGGCCACGTCCCCGGCGCCGGCTCCGCTGGAGTCACGCGGCTGCGCGTCTCTCCCGGCACGGTTCTCCAAGAGGCGCTGGCGGCGTGAGGGTCGCGCCGCGCCCCCTTTCCACGGCGGTCGAGGCGTTGACGGCGACGCTCGCACCGGCCACGACGCTCGCGCGCGTGCAGGAGGTCTGGGAGGCCGCCGCCGGCCCGGCGATCGCCTCCTCCGCCAGACCGACGGCCGAGCGCCGCGGCGTGCTCACCGTCACCTGCGCCGCCTCGGTGTGGGCGCAGGAGCTCGACCTGATGTCGACTGAATTGATCGAGAAGTTGAACTTGGCGCTCGGCGAGGACGCGCTCCACGAGCTGCGCTGCAAGACGGGCTGAGCGCCTTGCCGGGGAGCGCACCGGCGGCCGCTCGCGACGATCAAACGCCGCCGCGCCCCGAGGTCCGGCGCTGAGGAATCCATCGCCCACGACTCGCCCAGATCACGCATTTTCGCAGCGCCGCCCCGAGCCCCCGCTCGGCGATCGTGACTTGGCCCAATTTTAGGCTGTTTTGCAGGTATTTTTGACGTATTCAGAGGCTGAATCCGGGACCGGGATGTGCTATTGTTCTGTAAACACTTTCTCCGCCCCGGCCCGCGGTCTTTGGACCCGGGATTCCGGGGCGTTCTCACGTCATCGAGGGACAATTGACCCCAGGCACAGGCAGCGATAGCTCTGACAATGGAGGCGCCCGCAAGGGCGGCGTCAACGACCCGTCGATGACGGAGGCGGCCGCCGGCTACGACGCGCAGGACATCACGGTCCTGGAAGGCCTCGAGGCGGTGCGTAAGCGTCCGGGCATGTACATCGGCTCGACAGGTGTGATGGGGCTGCACCACCTCGTCTATGAGGTCGTCGACAACTCGGTCGACGAGGCGCTCGCCGGCTACTGCACCGAGGTCGCGGTGACGATTCACCCCGACAACTCGGTCACGGTCGTCGACAACGGGCGCGGGATCCCCGTCGCGATGCACGAGAAGGAGGGCCGCCCGGCGGTCGAGGTCGTGCTGACCGTGCTGCACTCTGGCGGCAAGTTCGGTGACGGCGGCGGCTACAAGGTCTCCGGCGGCCTGCACGGCGTCGGCGTCTCGGTGGTTAACGCGCTGTCCGAACGCCTGCTCGTGGAGATCCGCCGTGACGGCTTCGAGTGGTCACAGGAGTACTCGCGCGGGGCCCCCCAGAACGAGTTGCAGAAGGGCGCGAAGCTACCCGGCGACGGCGTGACCGGCACGACCGTCACGTTCCTGCCCGACGCGGATATATTCGAGTCTCTCGACTTCGACTTCCACACGCTCGAGGAGCGTCTGCGCGAGACCGCGTTCCTGACCCGCGGGCTGAAGATCACGATCGTCGATGAGCGCGGCGAGGGGCACTCCGCCGAGTTCCAGTACGAGGGCGGTATCGAGGATTTTGTTTCCTATCTAAACGAGAACAAGGAAACCGTCCACCGCAAGGTGATCTTCTTCGCCGGTGAGGGTGAGGAAGGCGCCGCCGAGGTCGCGCTGCAATGGAACTCCTCCTACCAGGACTCGATCCATTCGTTTGCCAACAACATCAACACTCGCGAGGGCGGCTCGCACATGTCGGGCTTTCGCTCGGCGCTCACACGCACACTGAACAGGTACGCGCGTGAGAAGGGGTTACTCAAGGAGAAAGAGGACAACCTGTCAGGCGAGGACGTTCGCGAGGGGCTGACCGCGGTGATCTCGGTCAAGCTGCGCGATCCTCAGTTCGAGGGCCAGACCAAGACCAAGCTCGGCAACCCCGGGATGGCGGGCTTCGTCGAGTCGATCGTCAACACCGGCCTCGGCGAGTTCCTCGAGGAGAACCCGTCGGAGGCGCGCGCGGTGATCATGAAGTCAGTCCAGGCGCAGCGAGCTCGCGAGGCCGCGCGCAAGGCGCGCGATCTGACCAGGCGCAAGTCGGCGCTGGAGAACTCCACACTCCCGGGCAAGCTCGCCGACTGCTCGGTCAAGGACCCGTCGCTGGCGGAGTTGTTCGTGGTCGAGGGCGACTCCGCGGGCGGTTCGGCCAAGCAGGGCCGCGACCGCTCGACTCAGGCGGTGCTGCCGCTGCGCGGGAAGATCCTCAACGTCGAGAAGTCGCGCATCGACAAGGTGCTGCAGAACGCCGAGATCCAGGCGTTGATCACCGCGATCGGCACCGGTGTTCGCGAGGAATTCAACATCGAGAACGCTCGCTACCACAAGGTTGTGTTGATGACCGATGCGGATGTCGACGGCGCCCACATCCGCACGCTCGTGCTGACACTGCTGTTCCGCGAGATGCAGGAGCTGATCGAGGCCGGCTACGTCTACATCGCCAAGCCGCCGCTGTACAAGCTCAAGCAGGGCACGAAAGAGCGGTACATCGAAAAGGACTCGGAGCTGGAGGAGATCCTGCTCGCGGACAAGTGGGAGAAGCTCGACGTGTTCGACCGACACGGCACCCAATTCAAGCTCACCGAAACGCGCTGGCAGCGCTTCTCCCGGTTGCTCAAGCAGTACGAGGGCTGGTCGTCCTCGCTGCGCGCCGTCCACGGCCACGACATGGTGCAGTTCCTCGAGGAGTCCTCGCTGCTCGACGAACAGGTGATGAGCAGCGCCGCGGCGATCGAGGTACTCAAGCGCATCGGCGTCGAGGGCGAGGCACATGCGACCGAGCTCGTTGACGAGGACCCGCTGGAGATCCGCGTGAAGGCCGTGGAAGCCGCGACCGGCTTCGCGCGCACCCACCGCATCAAGCGCGATCTGTTCGACTCTCAGGAGTACCGCCAGCTCGCGCGCGTCCACGCCCAGCTGATCGAGCTCGCCGGCACACCCCCCTTCGACGTCCGACTCGGCGACGCGCGCGAGAGCGCGCTGACCTTCGAGGCGCTCCGCGCGGCCGTGATGACGGTTGCGCAGAAGGGCATCAAACTCCAGCGCTTCAAGGGTCTCGGCGAGATGAACGCCGACCAGCTCGGCGAAACTACGATGGCGCCCTCGACGCGCACGCTCGCGCAGGTCACGCTCGAGGACGCGTTCGCCGCCGACCGTATCTTCTCGATGCTGATGGGCGATCAGGTCGAGCCGCGGCGTGCGTTCATCGAGGACAACGCAAGGACGGTTGCGAACCTAGATGTGTAGGAACTACGAATCTATGGCCCTCAGGATCAAGCAGATCAAGGACGCAGTGAGCGAAGTGTGCTCTGCACACGAGCGATCGAGGACGCCGAGATGCGCAGGTAATGAGGGGCCATAGTGGCGACGCCTGAGACTCTCAGCGGAGGCAACATCGAACCGCGCGCGCTCGAGGAGGAGATGCGCACGGCGTACCTCGATTACGCGATGTCGGTGATCGTCGGCCGCGCGCTGCCGGACGTGCGCGATGGCCTGAAGCCGGTGCACCGCCGCGTGCTCTACGCGATGAACGAGCTCGGCCTCGGGCCGACGCGCTCCTACGCGAAGTGCGCAAAGATCGTCGGTGAGGTGATGGGCAACTATCACCCGCACGGCGACTCCGCGATCTACGACACGCTCGTGCGCATGGCCCAGGAGTTCTCGATGCGCAACGAGCTCGTCGACGGTCAGGGCAACTTCGGCTCGATCGACGACGACCCAGCCGCCGCTATGCGCTACACGGAGGCAAGGCTGGCGCGGATCGCGACCGAGATGCTGCGCGACCTCGACATGGACACCGTCGACTTCGCGCCGAACTACGACGGCTCGCGGCGCGAACCGCTGGTGCTGCCCGCGCGCTTCCCGAACCTGCTCGTCAACGGCTCCTCGGGGATCGCCGTCGGCATGGCGACGAACATCCCGCCGCACAACCTGCGCGAGGTGATCGACGCGACGATCGCCTATATCGACGATCCCGAAATGGACGTCGAGGGCCTGATGCGCCACATCAAGGGCCCTGACTTCCCCACCGGCGGGATCATCCTCGGCCGCGCGGGAATCAAGGACGCCTACGAGACCGGCCGCGGCCGCGTGCGGATCCAGGCGCGCGCGCACATCGAGCCGCTCAAGCAGGGCAAGGAGGCGATCGTCGTCACCGAGCTGCCGTTCATGGTCAAGAAGGGCGGCCCCGGTGGGCTGATCGAAAAGATCGCCGAACTCGTGCGCGAAAAAAAGATCCCCGAGATCTCCGACCTCAACGACTACTCGGACAAGCGCGGGATGCGCCTGATGATCGAGCTCAAGCGCGACGCGATTCCCAAGGTCGTGCTGAACAAGCTCTACAAGCACACGCCGATGCAGACCACGTTCGGCGTGAACATGGTCGCGCTCGTCGACAACGTCCCACGCACGCTGAACCTGCGCGCGGTGATTCACAACTACGTCGCCCACCAGCGCGAGGTGATCGTCCGCCGCACCAAGCACGAGCTCTCGGAGAAGGAGGCGCGCGCGCACATCCTCGAGGGGCTGCTCACGGCGCTCGAGCACCTCGACGCGATCATCGAATTGATCCGCGCCTCGCGTGACCGCGACGCTGCCCGCGAGCAGCTCGTCGAGCGCTTCCAGCTCAGCCACATCCAGGCGACGGCGATCCTCGACCTGCGCCTCTCCCAGTTGACCGCGCTCGAGGCCGACGGGATCAAACAGGAGCACGCCGACGTGACCGAGAGGATCGCCGAGCTGCGCGCGATCCTCGGCGACGAGGCGCGCGTGCTGGCCGTGATCAAGGAGGAGCTGCGCGAGATCCAGGAGCGCTTCGGCGACGAGCGCCGCTCGGAGATCACGCACTCCGAGGACGAGATCGACATCGAGGACCTGATCGCCGACCAGCAGATGGTGATCACGATCACCCAGACGGGCTACATCAAGTCGCTGCCGCTCGCGACCTATCGTCAGCAGCAGCGCGGAGGCCGCGGCGTGACCGGGATGGACATGAAGGACGGCGACTTCATCGAGCACCTGTTCGTCTGCTCCTCGCACGACTACCTGCTGTTCTTCTCCAACCGCGGGAAGATCTACCGCTCGAAGGTGTATGAGTTGCCCGAGGCACAGCGCACGGCCAAGGGGCGCGCGCTCGTCAACATCCTGCCGCTGGCCGAGGGCGAGCGGATCCAGGCGGTGCTCTCGACACGCGACTTCACCGAGACGAAGTACCTCGTGTTCGCCACGCGCAGCGGCACCGTCAAGAAGACCGAGCTGCTCGCCTACAACACCCCGATGAAAGCCGACGGCATCATCGCGATCAAGATTCGCGCGGACGACGAACTGCTCGCCGTCCGCGCGGTCGACCCCGACGACGAGGTGATCATGACCTCGCGCGCCGGCCTGACCGTGCGCTTCGCCGAGTCCGATGCGCGCGCGATGGGCCGCGACACCACGGGCGTGCGAGGGATGGACGTCGGTAAGGACGGGCGCGTGATCGCGATGGATGTCGCTCGCGACGACATGGATCTACTGGTGGTTACCGAGAACGGCTACGGCAAGCGCACCCAGATCAGCCAGTACCGCAAGACCAACCGCGGCGCCAAAGGCGTCAAGACGATCAAGCTGACCGAGAAAAAGGGCGGCCTCGCCGGCGCGCTGGTCGTGCGCGAGCACCAGGAGCTGGTGTTCATCTCAGTCGGCGGGATGGTCCAGCGGACCGCCGCCGGCGGCATCTCCCAGCAAGGGCGCTCGGCGACCGGCGTGCGCGTGATGAACCTCAAGGAGGACGACGTGGTCTCGGCGATCGCGCTCGTCGTCGACGACGAGGCCGTCGAGCCGGGCGAGTTGCCGGCAAGCGGCGAGGCGCCCGCGAACGGCGCCGCGCAGGTCGACGATCCAGACGGCGCCGGCGATGAGCCCACCGCGGATCCGCCTGCCTCGTCCGAGTAGGCACATGACGTGGGATGGCCAAGCAGGTCAAGGATGAAAGGCCCACCCACCCCGCGTGGCGTGCTTTGCACGCGTGCTGGCCGATAGACGATCGCATCTGATCGGCTATCGGTACGGACGCAGAGATGCGCCGGCCAGCGCGCGTCATGTCCGTTCGCTACTCTGGCGAGACCAGAGAAAGGAGGTGGTCCGTACGTTAGTTGACAGTCTTTGCGGGACCCTGGAGGTGACCGGCCGCTAGGTCGGAAAGGCTGGACCGCTTAGCGGAATCCAACCCGGGACACCCCGAGACGTCGGCCGGTTCTGGTCCCTCCGGCAGCCGCGTTAAGCCGTCTCGGTTTTCCAGTCAGCGTTGCATGCGAGGGGCGTCCAGTCGAGGGCGCCCTTTGCATTTAAGGACTGGTCAGGCGGCCTGGGGCAGGTACGCCAGCCACGCCGCCGGGATCGTCGGCGAGGCGACGTGGATGAAGATCTCCGCGCGCGGGATGTGCGGGGCGTGGCGGGGATGCATGTCGGCCTGCTTGGGCAGACGATCGCCCTTGCGGCGGTTGCAGGGCGCGCACGAGGCGACGATGTTCTCCCAGCTGGAGGTCCCGCCCTTGGAGCGGGGGATCACGTGGTCGACCGTGAGGTTCGAGTGCGAGCCGCAGTACTGACAGGTCCAGCCGTCGCGCGCGAACACCGCCCGGCGGGTGATCTTGCGCCGGTGGGCATCGCGGGGGACGTGGACGTAGCTGACCAGGCGGATCACGACCGGCCGCGCGAGGGTGGCGTTCTCGGAGTGCAGCTCCCAGCCGCCTCGCTCCAGCAGCTCGGCCTTGTCCTTCAGCAGCAGCACGACGGCGCGCCGGACCGAACACACGTTGATCGGCTCGTACGTCGCGTTCAGAACGAGCACCCGGCCACCGTCAGGCCCGCGTCGCCGATGCTCTGAAAGCGACACGGACCGGATCGATACAGGTGGAACGGTGGTATCCACTGCGCCGCGAGTGTATCGATCGCCCGACCGGCTCTGGCCGGCGAGGCAACGCGTCTCCGTTTCTAAGGGGCCGCCGGGTAGGACCCGAGCACGCGCAGCTCCTCGCAGATCTCGCGTACGCCGGCGACGGCGTCGCTGACGCTCCGCTCGGCCTCCGCACCGCCTTCGAGGTCGACGAAGAACATGTAGTGCCCGAGCCTTTCGCGCCGTGGCCGGGACTCGATCTTGGTGAGGTTGATCTCGCGGCGCGCGAACTCGTCCAGGCAGCGCACCAGCCAGCCGGGACTATCCGCGCCGGGACCCCAGAACACCAGCGAGGTCTTCCGCCGCCGCCCGCCGCCGTCACTGCCGTCGTGGACCCCATGCAGCGGCGCCGGTGTAGGCGCTCCCTCCCCTGGGCGAGCCAGCCACACGAAGCGCGTCTCGTTGTCGTCCCGGTCCTGCACGCCTTCGCGCAGGAGCGTTCCCCCGTAGATCTCGGCCGCGAGCCTAGTGCCCAGCGCCGCGCGCCCGGGCCGGGCATCCTCGACCACCTCCCGCACGGCCTCGGCGGTCGAGCTGGCGGGAAGCACCCGTGCGTGGGCGAGCTCGCCGCGCAGGAACCGCGCACACTGCCCCGGGACCTGCGGGTGGGTGAGGACCGTGTCGATCTCGCTCAACTCGAGCGCCCGTGCGGCGATCAGCGAATGGCTGACGGTGAGCAATGTCTCGCCCACGATCTGGATCTCGCCGGCCTCGTCGGCGAGCAGGTCGAGCGTGACGCTGATCGAGCCGTCGAGCGAGTTCTCGATCGGCACGACCGCTCCCTCCAGATCTTCCTCGCGCAGCGCCACGACCGTGTCGTAGATGCTTGCGTGCGGGACGGGTTGCACGGACTCCGGAGCAGCGCCGGAGAGCAGCGCCTCCTCGCTGAAAGTCCCCTCGGGACCGAGATAGCCGACCCTGGGTATCACCCGCCGAGCACCTCGTGATTCTCCGTCGGCATCTGGGACGGGGACCGCCGAAGGTCGCCGGATGGCCTCTCAGACCCCATCGTCGCGCGCCGGCGGGGCAAGCGCCAGGCGCACCGCCTCGGCCTCCTCGGGCGAGAGCTCCAGCTCGCCCTGCCCGCCATACACCTGCTTTGCGTAGACGCGCGCCTGGTCGCGATGATGGATGCAGGAGAGCACGATCCCCGACCGCTCGTCGTCGAGCAGCGCGATCGACATCGACTGCTGACCGGAGAGCTCGTTGTAGGCGTCGTAGCGCACCAGCGCCCGGTGGGCGATCGCTCCCCGCAGCGCGAGCTCGGCCCCGGCGAGACGCCCATCCAAACGCGCGGCGACATCCTCGACGTACCCGTGCAATCCCTCGAACGCCTCCTGCATCGCGGCGGCGTGGTCCACCAGGTCGCGCTGGCCCTGCTCGCCGAGGACCACCCGCTGGGCGCGGCGCACGCGGCGCATCCCGACGGTGAGCGCCAAGCACCCCAGCAGCGCAACCACGGCAACGGCAGCGGCGGCGAGGGCGACGATGCCCTGGGTGTCGGTCAGCGTGCTCGCCATCGGCACAACTTAGCCGCTGGCGGTGCCGGTGCGCTCGTCCCTCGCATCGGCTTTCCTCGCAGGGCCCGACAACGGCGCCGGTCTATTCGAAGATCCCCAAGAAGGTGCCCTTCGTTCCTTCGTGGTTGGTTTCGCCGGGCACCGGTTCGATCTGAACTTCGATCTTCGAGGCCACGTTGGGCGGAATCCCGGAGACGGGGATTTCGGCGTTGACGGTCTTTTTGGGTTCGGTCGTGTCGATCACGTGGGAGGCCTTCAGCTGTTTACCTCCCGCCGTCACGTTGAGGGCGACCTTCACGTCGGTCTCGGGGAATTCGCCGTCGTTTTCGACCATCACGGTGAAGGTCGGGCTGCTCCCGCCGCTGATGTGGTTGAGCGCCGGTTCCGCTTCGAGCGCCTTGGCCCCCACGCTCACTCCCTTGAGCACGCTGCCGTGGTGGCCCGCAGCGACCCCGCCGCTGGAGGAGCTGCCGGCCGGCTGTCCGGTGAGGCGTGAGTAGACGGTCGTCGGTTCGAGCCAGCCGACGTTGGGCAGGAAGCGGCTGGATACCGTGCTCTGCCCCTGGATGCCGTTGGATGCGAGCGTCTGCTGGATCAGTGGCGCGACGCGCTGGGAGTAGATCACGTCGGAGGCGAGGAAGATCTCCATGTCCCCCGCGATCAGCGTGCTCGCCTGCTTGGCCTGCCCACCGAGTGCGGTGCGCACGAGGCTCGCGACCTTGGCGACCCCTTCCGCACGGAAGTCGAGCGCCAGCAACAGGTCGCGCTGGGCGCCGGTCATCGCGCCCGGCACGCTCAGGCCCTTGGCGGCCGACGCCTGGCTCTGGGCCTGGATGTGCAACTGGTCGAGCTGGTTCTCGACGTCGAGCGCCGACTTCGAGTTGGCGTCGGCGAGTTCCGCAAAGAACGGCTTGGAGACCTGCTGTTCGGATTCCTGCGCGATCCGGCTCACGTCGCGGTTGTAGGTTTCCAGCGACTGCTTCTGCTGGCTTTTCAGGCAGCCGTTGATGACCAGCACGATCACGATCAGCAGCACCACACCGACGCCGGCCGCCACGCGCCGGCGCACCATCAGCGTGTGCTGATCGAGCCCGTGCGGGTCCTCGCCATGCTGCGCACGGCGCGGCTGTGGACGCCGCGGCTGGCGGGGTGCGCGAGCTTGCGGCCGGGACGCTGTCTCTGTCTCCTCGCCATCGTCGAAGAACGACAAAAGCCAATCACTCCTTCACAGGGGCTGTCGAAGTGGCCCAGTATGACTGGCGGGCACCCGGCTCGTAATCCTGCAACTTCTCCCCCACAGCGCTTTTTCCTGCTCCGTGGGGCAGGTAGTGGGCCTGCGGGCGGCGAAGGCGGGAGGCGGTGGACTCGCTCGACACCCTCGTCCACGCCCGACGCGACCCGACTCCGGGCGATTCCGAGACGCATCCGTCCGCCTCGGCGCCGACTTCGAGATTCGCGCGGAGCGCCCCCGGGCGCCCCTCCGAGCCCGAGGGGAAGGCGTTGGTGCTCGGCCGCTACCGGCTGCTCGAACGTCTCGGCGCCGGCGGCTTCGGCGTGGTGTGGCGCGCCCACGACGAGCTGCTGCACCGCGAGGTGGCGGTCAAGCGGATCTCGCTCGGGGCGGGTGGGGATCCGATCGACAGCGAGCGCGCAAGCCGCGAGGCGCTCGCCGGAGCGCGCCTGGCGCACCCGGCGATCGTCGTCCTGCACGAGGCGTGCGCTGAGGAGGACGCCTTCTACCTGATCTCCGAGCTGATCCACGGCGACACCCTCGCGGAGCTGATCGCCGCCGATGCGCTCACCGACGAGGCCCTGCTCGAGATCGGCCTCGCGCTCGCCGAGGCGCTCGCCCACGCCCACGCCCGCGGCGTGATTCACCGCGACGTCAAGCCCCAGAACGTGCTCGTTCCTCACGAGCCGGACGAGCGCGGTGGCGTGGCCAAGCTGGCCGACTTCGGCGGCGCGCGGTTGACGGGCGAAGACGCGCTCACGCGCACCGGCGACGTGCTCGGCACGCTCGCGTATATGGCGCCGGAGCAGAGCGAGGGGCACGAGGCGGGCGAGCCCGCCGATCTGTACGCGCTGGCGCTCGTCCTGTACGAGGGCCTCGCCGGCGTGAACCCCGTGCGCGGAGCGACGCCGGCCGCGACGGCGCGGCGCATCGGCAGCCTCCTGGAGCCGCTGGAGCGTCACCGGGGGGATCTCCCGCGCTCGCTCACGCGCGCGATCGACCTCGCGCTGCTGCCCGAGCCCGAGCAGCGGGGCGAGCTCGAAGATCTGCATGTGGCGCTCGAGCAGGCGCTCGTGCGAGGCCTGAAGCGCACACGCCGTGGCGCCCGCCGCCGCGGGCTCCTTGCAACGGCGCCGTCGCGCGAAGCCGCCGCCGATCCCGAGGTAGGTCTTTCGCAAGCAGCCGGCGGATTCGCCCACGAACCGAGCCCACGGAGCGCCGACCCGCAAAGCTTTGCCCGGCGTCCCCGGGCTGAGGACGATCAGGACCTGGCGCACGGAGAAGGGCAAGAGTCTCCATCGCCCCCATCGCGACGCTTCGCATTGCCGCGCGCGGTGTGGCTGGGCGGCGCCCTCGCGGCGATCGTCTGGCTCCTCGCGACGAGCCGTCCCGGTGCTGCGCTGCTGCTGTTTGCCGCAGCCGCTCCGCTGGTCCTGCTGCCCCGCCGCTCCGGGCTCGGCTGGCTCACGGCCGCGCTCGCGCCTGCCCTCGGCGCGCTCGGCCTGGCAGCCGCGTTTCCCGCGCTCGCAGGCCAGCGCGCGCGCCTGGCCGAGCGGGCTGCCCTCGGCGCGCTCGGCTACTGGTGGCTGATCCTCGCCGAGCCACTGCTGGGCCGACGTCTGTGGCTGGCCCCCCCCGCCGGTACGCCCGCGCGGGCGGTGTGGGAGGGGTCGCTGAGCAGCGCCGCCACGCACGTGGTCGGCCCCAGCCTGAGCCTCGGTCTGCTGTACGGCGTGGCCGTCTGGGCCCTGGCCGCGGTCCTGCTGCCGTGGGTGGTGCGCGGGCGCAGCGCGATGCTCGACGTGCTCGCCGCGAGCGCCTGGTCGCTGGCCCTGCTGCTCGCCTGCGCACCCCACTACGCCGGCTACACGGTGTCCGTCGTGTCCGCGACCCCGCGCGGCGCGGTGCTCGGCACGATCCTCGGCGGCGCGTTGGCGGTGGCCGCGCGCGCGTTGCGCGGCCCCGTCTGAGGACGGTTTGGAGTCACGCTCTGCGCCGCGATCCCCCCGGCACCGTACGCTCCCATCGAGGTGGGTCCTTAAAGTGGGCAGTACCGGCCCGCGGACGAACCCAGTCCACCTCTCCGATGAACCCGCTGAAGAGCCTCGAGACCAAGATCGCCAGCCTCGTCGAAGGCGGCTTCGGACGCCTGTTCCGCACCGAGGTGCGCCCGATGGAGCTCGCGCGCAAGCTCGCGCGCGAGATGGACGAGCACCGCACCGCCTCGGTCTCGCGGGTCTATGCGCCGAACGAGTACTCGGTGTGGCTATCGCCGCAGGATCGAGCGCGCTACGACGGAGTCGAGCACGAGGTGATCGACGAGCTGTGCGGCTACCTGCTCGAGCACGCCCGGCGTGAGGAGTTGATTCTCGCCTCGCCGCCGTCGATCAGCTTCCACACCGACGAGGACTTGGCGCTCGGCGAATTCGGCATCCAGGCGCGGCTGGTGCGCCCGCCCGAGCCGCGCGAGGAGCCGGTCTCGCCGGTCTCGGCGCCGGCGGACGCGCTCGATCACCACGCGCCCGACGAACACGGGCAGACGATGATCTACAGCACCTCGGCGCGCACCAGGCAGCCGCTGGAGGAAGCCAAGACGCGTCGCGCTGCTCGCGCGCTGCTCGCGATCGGTGGCCGGCGTCTGATCGTCCCCCCCGCAGGTGGCACGATCGGGCGCAGTCGTGAATGCGAGATCGTCCTCGACGACGCCGGCGCATCCCGCCGTCACGCCGAGCTTCGTCCCGACCCCGCAGGCTGGGTGCTGCGCGATCTCGCCTCGACCAACGGCGTACGCGTGAACGGCCGTGTGCTTCACGGCACGCAACCGCTGCGCCAGGGAGACCGTGTCGAGATCGGCTCGACAGAGATCGTCTTCGAACTCGGATGACCACGCTCGCACCCGTATCGGTGGCACTGAAGTTCGGCTTCCTCGCCGTCCTCTACCTGTTCCTGCTGTGGGTGGCGCGCAGCGCGCTGAAGGACCTACGCGGCGCGGGCCGCGGATGGACAGGCGGGGTTCCTACTAAAGACGAGGCGATCCCAGCCGACGCGACGGGGCTGTACTCGGCCTCAGCGCTCGGTAGCGCCGACGTCGCCCATCGCGCCCCCAAGCTGGTCGTGGAGCGCGCCCCCGGGCACGACCCGGGGATGATCTACGACCTCGACGGAGACATCGTGCTCGGTCGCGGCGAGCGCGCGGAGATCCGCCTCGAGGACCCTTTTGCATCCTCGCGGCACGCTCGCGTGTACGAGCAGGGCAACATAGTGGTCATCGAGGATCTCGACTCAACCAACGGCACCTACCTCAACGAGGAGCTGCTGGAGACACCCAGGCCGCTGCATCCGGGCGATCGTGTGCGTATCGGCGACAGCGAATTCGCATTCGAGATCGACTGATGTTGCGCGTCGCCGAGCAGTACGTGGGAACCGACACCGGGCGCCAGCGCCGCGCGAACGAGGACTCGATGCTGGCCCGCTCGCCGCTGTTCGTAGTGGCGGACGGCATGGGCGGCGCCCAGGCGGGGGAGGTCGCCTCGCGCCTGGCGATCGAGTCCTTTCAGCACGGCCTCGACGACACGACCGACGCCGAGGGCAGTCTCGCCGCCTACGCGCGCGCGGCGAACGTCAGCATCCACGAGCGCTCCCAGACAAATGCGGAGCACGCGGGCATGGGCACGACGCTCACCGCCGTGTATGTGGGCGCCGAGGAGGTGGCGATCGCGCACGTCGGCGACAGTCGCGCCTACTGCCTGCGCGACGGTGAGCTGTTGCGCTTGACCGACGACCACTCGCTCGTCGACGAGCTGATCCGGCAGGGCAAGCTCACGCCCGAGGAGGCTGTCGAGCATCCCCAGCGCTCGGTGATCACGCGCGCGCTGGGCCCGGAGCCGGAAGTCGAGATCGACACCCGCTCCTACCGGGCACGCGACGGCGACGTATATCTCCTCTGCAGCGACGGTCTCACGACGATGGTCCCCGACGTGCTCCTCGCCGAGATCCTGCTCGCCCACGGACGGTTGCGCGACGCCGGCGAGGCGTTGATCGCGGCGGCGAACGAGGCGGGCGGGCGCGACAACATCACGGTCGTGCTACTGCGGGTCGAGGAGGTCGCGCTCGCGCCTGCATCGCTCGCGGACGACCCTGCCACGTTGACGGGCATTCCGGCGGTGGGAGCGATCGGCTCGGTTGAGCCGATCTCCCCCGCGATCGAGGAGCCGCAGAGCCGCATTGGGGGCGGCGCGGCGCCGGTGACGCTCGAGCCCCCGCTCGCGCTTGCCGGGGAGGGCGAGCACCGCGTCAGCCCACGCAGTCCCCGCCAACCGCCGCCGGGCGCGCCGCCGCGTACGCGGCGCAGGCGACGGCTGCGCCGCGTGCTCGTGACCGGGATCGTGCTCGCGGTGCTGGCCCTGATCGTCGCGGGCGTGTACGTGACCGCGCAGTCGGTCTACTTCATCGGCACGAACAGCCGCGGCCTGGTGACGCTGTACAGCGGCTTTCCCTACGAACTGCCCGGCGGCCTGAAGCTCTACGCCAAAGACTACGTCTCCGGGGTCAGTGCCACGACGCTCAGCGCGCAGCGACGCAAGACGTTGCTCGACCATTCGCTGCGCTCGGAAGCCGACGCGGCGGAACTGGTGCGCAGCCTCGAACTGGGAGAGCTCAAATGAGGGGCTCACGGTGAACCGCCCGATCGTGCGTCTGTACGGGCTCGTCGTGCTGCTGTTCGCGCTGCTGATCGCGTTCACCTCGCGCTGGACGATCTTCGAAGCCTCGTCGCTGCGCAGCAGCCCGCTCAACGCGCGCGCGCTGCTCGAGCAGGAACGCATCGCCCGCGGTCCGATCCTCGCGTCCAACGGGGAGGTGCTCGCGCGCAGCGTGCGCGGCGCCGAAGGCACCTACCGGCGGACCTACCCGAGCGGGTCGCTGTTCGCGCAGACGATCGGCTATGCCTACACCGACCTCACGCAGACGGGCATCGAGCGCTATCGCAACACGGCGCTGAACGGGGAAACGAGCGCCTCCAACCTGCAGGCGATCCTCGACCAGCTGCAGGGCAAGCGCCGGCAGGGCGACGAAGTCCTCACCACGCTCGACCCGAGCGCGCAACGCACCGCGATCGCGGCCCTGGGCGAACACAGCGGCGCAGTGGTCGCGCTCGACCCGCGCGACGGGGCGGTGAAGGTGATGGCCTCCTCGCCCAGCTATGACCCCAACACGTTGAGCTCGCCGAGCAGCTACGAACAGCTCGTGCACAAGTCGAGCGCGCCGCTGCTGAACCGCGCACTGCAATACGGCTATGCCCCCGGCTCGACCTTCAAGATCGTCACGGCGACCGCGGCGATCGACACGGGGCAGTTCACACCGTCCTCGACGCTCAGCGGGCGCAACGACCTGCCGGTCTCGGGGGTGCCGCTGGCGAACGACTACGACGAAAGCTTCGGCGAGCTGACGCTCACCGCGGCGCTCGCCAAATCGGTCAACACCGTCTGGGCGCAGGTGGCCGAACACGTCGGCAAGCGGACATTGGCCCGCTACATGAATCGTTTCGGCTTCGACGCCAAGCCCCAGCTCGACTACCCAGCCGACGAGATGTCCGCCAGCGGCTCCTACGAGGGCGAACGCCTGCTCGCGCCCACCAGTCCGCTGATCGACGTGGGGCGCATGGGTATCGGCCAGGACAAACTGCAGGTCACGCCGCTGCAGATGGCCGAGGTGGCGGCGGCCGTCGCGAACCACGGCAAGCTGATGGCCCCTCACCTGACCGAACGGATCGTCGACCCCGAAGGTCGCACCGTGGAGCAGATCTCACCGCGCGTGCAGTCGGTCGTGATGAAGCCGTCGACCGCCGCGGCCGTTACCTCGATGATGGAAGCGGTCGTAAACGAAGGCACCGGTACTCCCGCCCAGATTCCGGGGGTGCAGGTGGCCGGCAAGACCGGCACGGCCGAAACCCAGGTCGGCAACGAAGACAACAACGTCTGGTTCATCGCCTTTGCCCCGGCGGCGAACCCGACGGTCGCGATCGCCGTGACGATCAAGGGGGTGCCCGGCTTTGGGGCCACGTACGCGGCGCCGGTCGCCAAGCAAGTCATGGAAGTCTTATTACATGGTTGAGCCGGAGACGATCATCGACGGGCGCTACAGGGTGATCTCGCGACTGGGCTCGGGGGGGATGGCCGACGTGTACCTCGCCGAAGACCAGCTGCTCGGCCGCCAGCTCGCGGTGAAGTTGCTGCACCACCACTTCGCCGAAGACCAGGAGTTCGTCGAGCGCTTCCGCCGCGAGGCCTCGAGCGCGGCCGGGCTGTCGCACCCGAACATCGTCGCGATCTTCGACCGCGGCGAGTGGAACGGGACCTACTACATCGCGATGGAGTACGTTGCCGGCCGCTCGCTGAAGACCGTCGTTCGCGAGCAGGGGGCGCTCGACCCGGCCGCCGCGATCGACATCGTCACGCAGGTTCTGCGCGCCGCGCGCTTTGCGCACAAGCGCGGTGTCATCCACCGCGATCTGAAGCCCCACAACGTGATCCTCGACGACGAGGGCCGCGCCCGGGTGACGGACTTCGGGATCGCCAAGGCGGGCGCCTCGGACATGACGCTGACGGGGTCGATCATGGGCACCGCCCAATACCTCTCCCCGGAGCAGGCCCAGGGACACACGGTGAGCGGGCGCTCCGACCTGTACGCGGTCGGGATCATCCTCTACGAGCTGCTCACCGGCTCGGTCCCGTTCGACGGCGAGACCGCGGTCGCGATTGCGTTCAAGCAGGTCTCGGCCGAGCCGCGCCCGCCGAGCGAGCTGCAACCGGGCGTCTCCGCGGCGCTGGACGCGGTCGTGCTGCGCGCGCTCGCCAAGGATCCGGCGCAGCGCTTCGCCGACGCCGACGAGTTCATCGCGGCGCTCCAGCAGGCGCGCGCTGCGCTGCCGATCAGCGCAGGTACCGCGTTCGCCGGAGCGATCGCCGGCACGGCCCTCGCCGCCGGCGAGCCCTATGCGGCGCCGACGGGCGCTGGGCCGGGCGCGGCCGCACCGTTCCCGGAGTCCGGTGCGCTGCTGCTACCGCCGGCCGATGGGCGCGACGATGAGAACGGCCGTCCGCCCGAGGATGCGGACAGGCGCCGGCGCTGGCTGCTGTGGGGGAGCGGCCTGCTGCTCGTCGCCGCGCTGGTCGTGCTGGGCCTGCTGCTGGCGTCCTCTAAGGGCAAGGTCACGGTGCCGAGCGTCGTCGGTCAGACCGAAGCCGTCGCGCTCGCGCGCCTGCGCGCCGCAAACCTCGATCCCGTCGCGTCGAGTACCGCGAGCTCCACGGTCACCAGCGGCGTGGTGGTCAGCGCGACGCCGGCGAGCGGCAGCGAAGTGGGGAAGGGATCGCGCGTGAGCATCCTCGTCTCCGCCGGCCCCGGCACCGCCGCGCTGCCGGCGGTCGAAGGGCTCACCGCGGCCGCGGCCGAGAGCAAGCTGCGCAAGGCCGGCTTCAAGCCGACGACACAGGAACAGTCGAGCGCGAAGGTGGCGCAGGGGCACGTGATCTCGACCGATCCGTCCGCCGGGATCGTCGTACAGGTCGGCAGTCCCGTGACCGTGTCCGTCTCCAGTGGCCCCGCCCAGGTGCACGTCCCGGACGTGACCGGACAAACGCAGAAGGCCGCCGAAGCGACCCTCACCACTGCCGGCTTGGCGGTCGGCGCGATCACCCTCCAGGTCTCCGCGAGCCAGACTCCGGAAACGGTCCTCTCGCAGTCGCCGAGCGCATCCGCGACGCTGCCCGACGGAGGGAAGGTGAACCTGGTGGTGGCGCAGGCGCCGAAGGAAGTGGCCGTCCCCGGGGTCGCGGGCAAGACCGAAGTCGCCGCGACGGCCGCGCTCGAAAATGCGGGCTTCACGGTCAAGACCGTCACCGAACCGACGAGCGAACCGGCGCGGGTCGGCCAGGTGCTGAAGCAGAGCCCGTCCGCCGGCGCGCACGCGCGCAAGGGCGCCACGGTGACGATCTGGATCGGCATGGCCACGGAAACGACGCCGACGACGCCCACGACAACCACGACCACGCCGACGACGACGACCACTACCACGACGCCGCCCGCTGCCACGCCGACCCCGGCCCCCGGGCAGTGAGCGCCGAGACCCCCCTGCGGGTGGTGGTGCTCGCCGGAGGACGCTCGGCCGAGCACGAGGTCTCGTTGTCCTCCGGGCGCGCGGTGCGCGAGGGCCTGCAGGCGGCCGGGCAGGAGGTGCTGTGGGTGCAGATCGAACGCGACGGCGTGTGGCATCACGAGGGCCGGCCCTTGAGCGTGTGCCCTGGCGCGGGCCTGCTCGACGCCGACGTCGCGTTTGCGGCGCTGCACGGTCCATTCGGCGAGGATGGCACCGTACAGGGGATGTTCGAGAGTCTCGGCGTGCCATATGTCGGGGCCGGGGTGGCGGCCTCGGCGGTGTGCATGGACAAGGTCCTGTTCAAGCGGCTGATGGGAGCGGCCGGCGTGGATCAGGTCGAGTACGTGGGTGTCCGTGAGTCGCACTGGCTGGCGGCGCGCGCGGGGGTGCTCGCCGAGGTGGCCGCGCTGGGGCTGCCGGTGTTCGTCAAGCCGGCGCACCAGGGCTCGTCGGTCGGGATCGCGAAGGTGAGCGCCGCGGATGAGCTGGCGGAGGCGATCGAGGCGGCGTTCGCGCACGACGTGCTGGTGATCGTCGAGGCGCAGGCCGCAGGAGTCGAGGTCGAGTGCGGGGTGCTCGGCCTACCCGGCGTGGCAGACGCGCCTGCGTTCGAGCAACGGTCAGAGGACGGTGTCGCTGGCGCCCCGATCGATACGATCGCAGCGGCGCTGGCGAGCGAGCCGGGGGAGATCGTCTTCGCGGGCGACTGGTACGACTTCGGCGCGAAGTACACGCAGGGGAGCATGGAGCTGAAGGTCCCCGCGCGGATCAGCTCGAGCGCACGCACACGGGTGATGGAGCTTGCGCTGGAGACGTTTGCATACACGGGCTGCGAGGGGCTCGCGCGGGTCGACTTCTTCGTCGACGGCGAGCGCGTGCTGGTGAACGAGTTGAACACGATGCCCGGCTTCACGCCGACGAGCGTCTACGCGAAGCTGATGGAGGCCTCGGGGATCGGCTACCCGGAGCTGGTGAGCCGTCTCTGCCGGCTGGCGATCGAGCGCCACGAACGCCAGGCGCCGCTCAGCGAAACAGCGTGATTTCGGCGATCGACGCGAACTCCGTGCCGGGCGACAGCTTGGTGATCCAGACGAGGTAGTAGCGGTAGCGCGCTCCAGCGAGGGCGAGCGAGACGTGGGTGCTGTTGCGGACGTCGGGGTCGGTTCCGACCGGGCCGCGCCAGCCGCGTGCGGTCAGCGGGGTCGAGTCGCCGTAGGGCAGGGAGAGGTCGATGTGGTTGGCGACGTAGATCTGCGCGGCGAAGCCCGGGGTGGGCGTCTGGATTTCGATCTGCTTGCCGGCGACGTTGGGAGCCGCGTCGACATATAGGCCGACGCCGGTGCCGCCGGCCTTCTCGAGCGTGCCGTCGTAGTAGTGCTCGGTGCTCCAACTGGTGTTCGGATCGCCGTCGACGGCGTTCTGATCGTCTTCGCGATTTTCGGGGCCGGTGCCGAACGGGTTGTAGTCGTGGGCCGCCGTCTGCGCGAGTGGGACCGCGGTCAGCCCCGGTTGCGCGACTACGTCCGGCGTGACGCCGCGGTGCGCGCCGTTCGCGGCGATGATCAGCGCCAGCGCGACGATCGCCGCGAGCAGCGCGAGCGAGACGATCCAGCGCACGGGATGGCGCATGCGCCAGGGCAGGCGCCGGCGGGTGCTCCCGGGCAGCGTACGCAGCACGGTCGTGACCTCCCCGGTGGCCTGTCCCGTGCGGGAGGCCTCGATCGCGAGCGCCTCCTCGAGATCGGCGACCATGCTCGCGGCGTCGGGGTAGCGCAGCGACAGATCCTTGACGGTCGCGCGATCGACGACCGCGGCGGTCGCGGCGGAGACCTCGGGCCGGGCGAGCTGCACGTCGGGGACGTCCTCGCGCACGTGCTTCATCGCCACGGCGACGGGACTCTCGCCGGTGAACGGCACGACGCCGGTGAGCATCTCGTAGAAGACGATGCCGAGCGAGTAGAGATCGGATTGACCGGTGACCGACTGCCCGAGCGCCTGCTCGGGAGAGACGTAGTCGGTCGTGCCGAGCACGCGTCCGTCCATCGTGAGGCCCTCCTCGGTGAGCGTACGGGCGATCCCGAAGTCGGTGATCTTGGCGCCGCCTTCGGCGCCGATCAGGACGTTCTGGGGCTTGACGTCACGGTGCACGATCAGACGCTCGTGGGCGGCGCCGAGCGCCCGGGCGAGCTCGATCGCGTAGGCGATCGCATTGGGTATCTCGAGCGGCCCGTCGCGGCGGATCAGCGCCTTGAGCGTCTCGCCTTCGACGTACTCGAGCACGATGTACGGAGTTCCCACGCCCACGATCTCGCCCCCGTCCGGATCGCCGAGCGCGCCATCGGGCGAGGGCTCCTCGCCCGCGTCGATCACCGTGACGATATGGGGATGGCTGAGCCGCGCGACCGACCGTGCCTCGCGGCGAAAGCGCTCCAGCTGGGCGGAGTCCGAGGCGATCTCGCGGTGCATCAGCTTGATCGCAACGGGACGCTCGAGCACCGTGTCGAAGGCGCGGTACACCGTCGACATCCCGCCACGCCCGATCTGGGCGTCGAGGCGGTAGCGCCCGCCGAGCAAGGTCCCGAGCATCGTCGTCATCCGCTCTTATTGTGCGCCTCTCGCAGGCGTCGACCCACGGAGGCCGCGAGTAGACCGCGGTAGAGCGCGTAGGGCCAGAGCGCGGTCGCGGGCTGCGTCTCGCGGCCCCGGCGCAGCAGCCGGGTGGCCGCGAGCGTCGAGAGGAAGGAGGCGCCGCCGCCGAGCAGCAGCGCCCACTCGCCCGGGATTGGCGCTCCACGCGCCGCGCCGCGCTGAAGCAGGCGGCCGGTCTTGAGCGCGCCGGCGCCGACGATCACCGGCAGCCCGGTGCGACGCGCGAGCGTGCTGGAGTCGACGCGCCCGAACCCGCGTGCGCGCGCGGCCGTGAGCACCGCGCCGCTGCGCGAGACCCCGGGGACGAGGGCACAGGTCTGGGCCAGGCCGAGCAGCAAACCGTCGAGGACGCTCGCCCGCGCGAGCGGGCGCGTGCCATCCGCGACGCGGATGTCGGCGAGGGCCATTGCCGCGCCCCCGAGCAACAGTCCGGCGACGATCGTGGTCGGACCGCTGAGACGGCGTTGGAGGGGCTGCTCGAAGGTGTAGCCGACGATCGCCGGTGGGACGAAGGAGAGCGCGACGAGGAGCAGCGCCTGGCGGGCGGGAAGCTCGGTGGAGCCCGTCGCCGGGAATGGCGCCGCCGCGCCCGGGGAAGAGCTCTCCGGTGTCTGTCCTCGAGCGGCCGGCGGGGGGCTCCTCGTCCCGAGTCGCTCGAGGACGGCGCGCAGGATGGGGTGTGACTCGAGCGAACGCAGATCGACGAGCAGCGCCGCGGCGGTTCCGGCGTGAAGCGCGACCTCGAAGGACTTGCGCAGCTCCGGGTCGAGCTCGGCGTAGGGCCAGCCGGCGAGGAGCGGGATCAGGATCGTATGGGCCGAGGAGGAGATCGGCAAGAGCTCGGTCGGGCCGTGGGCCAGGCCGAGCGCGAGGGCGTGACGGAGGGAGAGCCGCGCCGGCGTTCCCATCGCGTTTGCTTTCAGCTCGCGTCGGGCGCCGCGTTGGAGCCGGAGCCCGCCTCCGCCGCTGCCGTCCCCGCCCTGGTCTCCACGCCCTCGTCCGACGACGGGTCGATCGGAGGTCGTGCGCCGCCGCGCCAGCGCACGATCGCGTAGGCGATCCCGGCGACGATCAGCAGGAGGATCAGGTAGTCGACGTACTGGAAGCCCTTGCGCACGGTCGTCCAATCGCTCCCGAGCGCATGTCCGGCGAACGCGAGCGCGAGCACCCAGGGGATCGAGCCGAGGAAGGACAGCACGCTGAAGCGCCAGAACGGCATTCGCGCGACGCCGGCGGGCAGCGAGACGAAGGCGCGAATCAGCGGGACCATGCGCCCGAAGAAGACCACGGGTTCGCCAAAACGCTCGAACCAGCGTTCGGCGCGGGTTATCTGGGTCGGACCCATGTGGAGCTTGCCGCCATGACGTTCGAGCAACTCGAGTCGGCCGCCACGGCCGATGCCGTAGGTGATCCACGAGCCGACCATCGTGCCGAGCAGCCCGGCGAGCACGATCCCGACCATCGTCATGTGGTGGTGCGAGGCGCTCTGGCCGGGATCGGCGACCGCGAAGCCGGCGAACAGCATCACCACCTCGGAGGGGATCGGGATGCAGGCCGAACCGATCGCCATCAGCGCGAAGACCCCGGGCAGTCCCGCGTCGCGCACGAAGTGCGAGGTGGTGTTGACCAGCGACTCCGAGATCGATGCGAGGACGAGCATGCGCCGGGCAACGATACCGTCCCCTTTCAGATGCGCGTCTGGATCGATTTGACGAACAGCCCGCACGTGCTCGTGATGCGCCCGGTGATCGAGCGCCTGCAGGCGGAGGGCCACGAGGTGGAGGTGACCGCACGCGACTTCGCGCAGACGCTCGCGCTGTGCGAGCGCTTCGGGATCGCCCACACGGCAATCGGCCGTCATCGCGGCGAGCGCCTGGGGGCGAAGGCGACGGGTCTCGCGTCGCGCTCCGCCGCGCTCGTGCGCTGGGCGCGAAGCGCGTCCGCCGATCCGTCCGCCGGCGCCAGCCCCCCCGTGCGCCCGCGCCGGCGCCGGCCCTTCGACATCGCGCTCGGCCACGGCTCCAACGACGTGAGCGTGGCGGCCGCGCTGCTGCGGATTCCGAGCGCGACGATGTTCGACTACGAGTGGGCGACGGTGCAGCACAACGTCAATTGCCGCCTGGCGCGTGCGGTGGTGGTGCCCGACGCGATCCCGCCGGCACGGCTGGAGCGCTACGGCGCAAGGGGCAAGATCCACGCGTACGAGGGCCTGAAGGAGGAGTACTACCTGGCCGATTTCGAGCCCGATGCGGGCGTGCTCGGCGAGCTGGGCCTCGACGCGACGCGCCCGATCGTCGTCGTGAGGACGCCGCCGGAGGTCTCGCTCTACCACCGCTTCGAGAACGACCTGTTCGCGCGGGTCCTGCAACGCCTGCGCGAGGCCGCCGCCACGGACGGCCTGCAGCCGGTGGTGCTGCCGCGTGTGGACGCCCAGCGCCGGGAGTTGGCCGGGGTGCCCGGTTTTGTGGTGCCCGAGCACGCGATCGACGCGCAGTCGCTGATCGCTCGCGCTGATCTGGTGATCTCGGCCGGCGGCACGATGAATCGCGAGGCCGTCGCCCTCGGCACGCCGGTGTACACGACCTTCGAGGGGCGGCTGGGCGCGGTCGACGAGCGTCTGATCGGGGAAGGTCGGCTGCGCAAGCTGGCGGATCCGGACGAGCTCGACCTCGAGCGCCGCCTCCCCGTCGCCGAGCAGTCGCGCGTGCGTCGCGACCCGCGGGTGCTGGTGGAGCTGTTGCTGAGCCCGCTGAGCGACTGAGCAGCCCGTACAATCGAGCCAATGCGCCGACGGATCCGCGCGGCGGCCCTTCCCATACACCGGCACTCCCTGCCCCAGCTCGCGGTGGATGGGGCGCTGGTCGCGCTCGCCTATTACCTCGCGTTCGCGCTGCGCTTCGACGACGGCGGCAGTGGCGGCTCGCGCCTGCCGCACGATTACGAGCTGCTGTTCGAACGGACGATCTGGTGGGTGCTGGGGGGGAGCCTCGTAGTGCTCGTCCTGGCGCGGGTCTACCAGCGTCGCTGGCGCTACGCAGGGCAGCGCGACTACGAGGCGATCCTGCGGGCGGTCGTGCTGATCGTGCTGCTCAGCGTCGTCGGCATCGAGGTCGCGCATCCGGTGCACCGCTATCCGCATGGGATCACCGTGGCGGTGGTGCTGCCGATCGGCGTGGTGGTGCTGTTCGGCTTGCTGTGCCTGCTGTTCCTGTGCGGCGTGCGGATGCTCGCGCGCGGTATCTACGAGCGCCGCCCGCTGGCCGCGTTCAGGGGCGCAGGGAAGGGCGTGCGCAGCGTGCTGATCGTCGGCGCGGGCGACGGCGGGCGCCTGGTGCTGCGCGAGATCGTGCGCAATCGCGGGCTCGGCCTGCAACCGGTGGGCTTTCTCGACGACGACCCGCGCAAGCGCGGGCTGCGGATCGAAGGAGTGAAGGTGCGGGGCAACACGGAGGACGAGCTGCCGCGCGTGCTGGTCGAGACCGAGCCCGACGAAGTGATCATCGCGATTCCCTCGGCCCCCGGCTCCACGCGCGCGCGTGTCGTGCGCGAGTGCCGCACGCGGGGCATCCCGGTGCGGACGCTGCCGACGGTGTTCGAGCTGCTGCAGACCAGCAGTGGCTCCGGAACGCTCGCTCGGCAGATGCGCGAGGTGCGCGTGGAGGACGTGCTCGGCCGGGAGCCGGTGCAGATGGAGCTGGAGCGGGTCGGGGCCTATCTGGCGGGCGAGACGGTGCTCGTGACGGGCGCGGGCGGTTCGATCGGCGCCGAGCTGTGCCGCCAGATCGCGCGTGTGGAGCCGCACAAGATCGTGCTCGTGGACCACGCCGAGGACAACCTCTTCCAGATCCAGCGCGAGCTGCAGGACGAGCGCCACGTGCCTCCCACGATGCTCGCCGCGGTGCTGGCGGACTGCAAGGAAGAGGAGCGCATGCGCGAGGTCTTCGTCGAGCACCGCCCGACGATCGTGTTCCACGCCGCGGCCTACAAGCACGTCGGGTTGATGGAGTCCAACCCGGTCGAGGCGGTGCGCAACAACGCGCTCGCCACGCGCGTCGTGGCGCATGTCGCGGGCGAGCTCGAGGTGCGGCGATTCGTGCTCGTCTCGACCGACAAGGCGGTGGCGCCGGCGACCGTGATGGGGGCCTCGAAGGCGCTCGCCGAGTTTGCGCTGGAGGCGGCCTCGGCGCGCTGGCCGGGAACGCACTACAACGCCGTGCGCTTCGGCAACGTGCTCGGCTCCTCGGGCAGCGTCGTGCCGATCTTCCGCCGCCAGATCGCGCGCGGCGGCCCGGTGACGGTGACCGACGAGCGGATGACGCGCTACTTCATGACGATTCCCGAGGCGGTGCAGCTGATCATCCGCTCGGGCGCGCTCGGGGACCGTCAGAGGGGCGGAGTGGGGGGTCGGGTGGTATCCAAATCCGCCTGCGCCGAGGTGTTCGTGCTCGACATGGGCGAGCCGGTGCGGATCGTCGAGCTCGCCCGCGCGATGATCGAGCTGTCCGGGCTGGACCCCGATCGCGACATCGACATCGAGATCGTCGGCGCGCGCGGTGGGGAGAAGCTGCACGAGCAGCTGTTCAACTCCTACGAGCGCTCGCGGCCGACGAGCGCCGAGAAGATCCTGCTCGCCGAGCGCGAGCCGCTGGCGGCGGAGGCGGTCGAGGCGATGTTCGCGGAGATCGGGCTACTGGTGCTGGAGGGCGATGCGGCGGGCCTGGCGGCGAAGGTGTCCGAGCTGTCCGCCGCCCGCGGCGTGCCCGAGGATCCGGAGGATGAGCCCAGCGCCGAGACTCTCAACGGGACCGGCGCCGACAGCGAGCGACGCGGTGCGCCTGCCCCCCTCATACACTCCCCGGATTCATGACGGTTCTGCCTGTAGCGCTATCGCTTTCGAACACGTTCACGAAGATCGGCGCGATCGCGGCGTTTGCCGCGCTGGCGGGAATCGCGATCCTCGCGCTGCTCGTCTTCTCGCAGGCGCGCGAGCTGAAGCGCCTGCGCGAGTGGGCCGGCCGCGCCCCGGAGCGCTCCGCCGAACTCGAGCAGCGTGTCACCGCCGGCGCCGCCGCGCGCGTGCAGCAGGCATCTCCACCCGTGCCGCCGGTGCGCCAGGTGCCGCGCGCGACCCCGGTCGTCGCCCGTCCGGTGGCCGCCGCGACCGCCGCGGGGCCGGCGACACGCGTCGTGGGGAGCCCGACCACGCCGCCCGCGGACAGCACCGAGGCTGTTCCGGGAGCTCCCGGGCAAGCGGTCACCGCCGCCGCCTCGGGGCAGGTGGCGTCCGGAGCGCTCACCGGATCGGCCCCCGCGGTCCCGGGCCAGGCAACGCCGCCGGAGGGAGCTCCGGCTGGGAGCGCCCCGCCCGCCGCCGGCCCGACCGCGGCGCAGAGCGCCGGGCAGACGACCCCGTCAGCTTCCGGTGGTCCCACGCCGTCGCCCGCCGCACCCAGTCAGCCGCCGGCGGTCGCAGGGACCGGTGCGATCGCGCCGGCGACGGCCGCGGGAACCGCCCCCGTGGGCGCTGTCGCCCAGGGCAATCTCCCGGGGCAATCCGCGAAGGATGCAGATGCTCACGAGGGTTCGGACGCTCCTCGGGCTCAGTCCCAATCGCCCGACTCCCCGCAAGCAGCAGCCGGCACGACGCCGCAGGGCGAGGCGCCGGCTCCGACCGCGGGCGCTCCCGCCACCGCGGCCGCCGCTGCGGCCGCGCGTGTGGCCGGGCCGGCGACCGCGACTCCGCGCGCGCCGACGCCACCCGCCGCCGGCGGTCCCTCTTCACCGGCCACCCCGGCCACCCCGGCGAGCCAAGCCGCCGTCGGGCCTCGGCCGAGTCCCTCCACCTCGCGTCCGCCCGCCCCCACGGATCCGCGACGAAGCTCCGGCGCCGCGGCGGCCGCCCCGGTAGGCACCGCCGCGGCGGCCCGACAGGCGGAGCGCCTGAACGCCGAGTCGCGCGCGCGACGCTCGGACCCATCGGGTGTGAGCGTCCACAGGGCGCGCCGCTCGCCCGCGCGCGCGACGATGCTGATCCTCGGCGGGGTGGTCGTCGTCGTGGTGGCGATCGTGCTCGTGCTCAGCTTGCACGGAGGCGGCAAATCCAGCGGGCAGGGCTCTTCTAACGCCGGTGGAAGCGTCACGAACACCGGCTCGACGACGACGAAGACCCACAAACGGACGAGCTCGCACCAGGGCGAAAGCACCGTGGCGGCGAATCCCGCGAGCACCGCGGTCGTGGTGCTGAACGGCACCAGTACCAACGGCCTCGCCCACAGCCTGGCGAACGATCTGCAGCAGGGCGGCTACTCGCAGGCGGCCGCGATGAACGGGACGCCGCCGGGGTCCCATGCGACGACGGTCGTCGAGTACACGGGCGGACACCGGGCCGACGCGCAGGGCGTCGCGAGCGCGCTCAGCGTCACGCGCGTGCAGCCGATCGAAGCGGCGGTCTCCTCGCTCGCCGGCTCCGCGACGGTGGTGGTCGTGGCCGGCGAAGACAAGGCCTCGACGGCCGGCGAAACATCGGGAACGCCGGGAGCCGCCGGCGCGAGCAGCGAAGACAACTCGGAAGTCGCCGGCGCAAACGGCGCCGCGGGCTAGTGATCGCGATGACATGGCTTCCCCGGCGGTAGCGTCCTTTCTCGATCTGCCGGAGCGTTCGCGCAAGCCCCGCGAGCGGGGCCTGACGCACGTGATCGACCGCGGGCTGTCGGTCGCCGAGGTCGATGGCCTGCTGGAAGTCGCGGGAGCGGCTGTCGACATCGTCAAGCTCGGCTGGGGCACGGCGCTGGTGAGCGAGAACCTCAAGCCCAAGCTGGAGCTCTATGCGGCGCGTGAGATCCCCGTTGTGCTCGGCGGCACGCTCACCGAGCTGACGATCAGGCAGGGCCGCGTCGAGGGGCTGATCGCGTGGTTGCGTGAGCTGGGGTTGCGCCACGTCGAGGTCTCCGACGGCACGATCGCGCTGGATGGAGAGGTCAAGGGCCACCTGATCCGCTCGCTCGTCGCGAACGGGTTCACCGTGCTGTCGGAGGTCGGCAGCAAGGACGCCGACTTCATCATGGCGCCGTATGTGTGGGTGGAACAGATCGAACGCGATCTGCAGGCGGGCGCGTGGAAGGTGATCGCCGAGGCGCGCGAGTCGGGTACCGCCGGGATCTACCGCGCCGACGGCGAGGTGCGGACCGGGTTGATCGACGAGATCGTGCACGCGATCGACCCCGACAAGCTGATCTTCGAGGCGCCCCGGCGCGAGCAGCAGGTGTGGCTGCTGCATAAATTCGGCACGGAGTGCAATCTCGGCAACATCGTGCCGGCCGACGTGCTCTCGCTGGAGACGCTGCGGCTCGGTCTGCGCTCGGACACGGTCGAGCGCTTCGCGCTGGGCGATTCCCGACCGCCGACCGGACGAGATTGACCGGCGCGGATGGCGCCGCCGGCGGCGGCTCGATCGGCAGCGCCGGCGCGGCGGGCGACGCACAGGCTGCGCGGGCTGTCCCCGCGGATCCGCTGGCGCGATGGGTGTTCGCGGCGCTCCTCCTCGCCTGCCTCGCCGCCTTCGTGATCACGCAGCGGCTCAAGCACACGCCGACGGCGGTGCAGAGCTTCAAGTTGACGCCGATCTTCGCGCCGGTGCCGGCGGGGCACATCAAAGCGGAGCGGATCTCGTTCAAGCTCGCGAACGCCGAACGGGTGACGGTCACGATCCTCGACTCCGCCGAACGCACGGTCGCCACGCTCGTGCGCGCTCAGCCGGTGGCGAGGTACAAACAGTTCTCGCTGCGCTGGAACGGCCGCGAGGGAACGGCGCACATCAAAACGGTCACCGCCGGTCCGGATGGCACCACGATCGTGACGCCCGTCAACACCGGTTTGCCGGCCCCCGCGGGTGAATATCACGTGCGGGTGTACCTGCACGAGGAGCGTCGCGCGGTGCTTTCACCTGCCGGATTCGCGTTGGTCAGGCCATGATCTACGTACTGGGGGCGCTCGCCGCCGCCGCGATCGTCGGTGTGCTGATGCTCGTGATGCGCCGCTGGCCGGATGCGTTTCCGTTGCTGGCGATATTTGCGCTCCCCTTCAGATTGCCGATTTCGATAGACGGAAGGACAGTTAATTTACTAATACCCTTATACCTGGTAATCGCCGCCGGCACGTTGGTTGGACTCGTGCCACGATGGCTGAAACGGCAACGTCCCGAAACTCCTCGGCAGGGCCCGATCGTGCTCGAATGGCTGCTGCTCGGCGCGGTCGTGCTTTATGTCTTACAGGCCATCTATTCGACCGACCACACGAAGGCGGCGGAGAACATCGCCTTCTTCTACATCCCCTTCGGCCTGCTGTTCATGTTGCTGCGTGATGTGCACTGGACGCGCGAGCTGATCCTGAAGTGCTTGGGGATCGCGGTTGCGCTGGCGGTCGTGTTCGCGGGGATCGGGTTCGTTGAGTATTACCGTAAGACGTTATTCCTGAATCCAAAGGTGATCGCCTCGGATCAATATGGGAACTACTTTCGCGTCAACTCGCTGTTCTTCGATCCGAACATCTATGGCCGGTTCCTCGCGATCGTGATGATCGCCGTCACCACCGTCGTGCTGTGGGCCCGCCACCGGCGCGAGGTGCTGATCGGCGCGGGCGTGCTCGCGTGGCTGCTGGGGGGACTGATCACGAGCTTCTCGCAATCGAGCATCGCGGCGCTGCTTTTGGGGATGACGGTGCTCGCTGCCTACCGCTGGGATGCACGCGCGACCCTGTACGTCGCGGGCGCGCTGCTGGCGATTGTGGTGGTCGTCGTGATCTCGGCGCCGTCGAGCCTGCACTTCGGTCTGAAGGGCTCGGGGGGCTCGACCAGCAACGCCACGAGCGGGCGCACGAAACTGATCGACGGAGGCCTCGAACTGTTCGCCGATCGGCCGCTCTGGGGCTACGGCTCGGGCTCGTTCGAAACCGAGTACAAACGCCATGGGAACGCCAGCGCCGCGAACGCGGTCTCGGCCTCGCACACGATCCCGATCACGGTCGCCGCCGAGCAGGGCATCGTCGGGCTCGCCGTCTACGTGGCGCTGCTGATCGCGGCCTTCGCCGCGCTCCTCCGCGGTGCCGGGCGCTCGCCCCCAAGGATCGCCCTGGCGGCCTGCTTCGCGGCGCTCGTCCTGCACACTTGGACATACGCGGATTTCCTCGAGGACCCGATCACGTGGACTTTGCTCGGCATCGGTGTGGCGCTGGCGCGTGCCGCTCGCGCGGAGGGGGAGGTGGGAGAGGAAGACGAGGCGGGGGAGACAGGGAGACGGATATTGGTGTAGACATTTTTAAAAGTGCGTATAACTATGGTCAGACGTACTTTAAAAAGTAAGACATCGTTCGCGCTGGCCGACCGCCAGAACGACCGCCTGCGACCTTCCCGGAAGGTAGGTTCCTGAGTCGTGCGCGACTACCTGAAGCGCCTCGTCACGACCGGCGCGGCGTATCAGTTCGGGGACATGCTCGCGAAGGGCCTCGCCCTGATCACGCTGCCGCTGTACACGCGTCACGTCGATCCGAAGTCCTACGGCGCGGCCGAATCGCTGCTGACGGCGGTGATCTTGGCGAGCATCGTGCTGCGCGCCGGCGTCGGCGAGGCGTTCATCCGCTTCTACTTCGACGACGAGGACGTAGAGCGGCGCGACCGGATGACGCGCACCGCGATCGCCGCCGTGGTGTGGACCACGACCGTGGCCTCGTTGGCGGCGGTGGCGTGCGCCGGCGGCCTGTCGAAACTGCTGCTCGGCTACGACGATCCCGAACTGATCGACTGCGCGATCTTGGGACTGTGGGCGTTCACGAACCTGGAGATGGTCTACGCCCAGCTGCGCGTCGACGAACGCACGCGCACCTATGTGTGGGCCTCGGGCGCGAACGTCGTGATGTCGGTCACGTTCACGGTCGCGCTCGTCGTGTTCGCCGGCCAGGGGGCGCGAGGACTATTGCTCGGCAACTTCGGCGCCTCGGCGCTGGTCGTGCTCGGGCTGTGGGTGGTGCTGCGCAGGCGTTTCTCGTTGCGCGTGAATCGCACGGATCTGAAAGCGATGCTGAGCTTCGGCCTGCCGACGGTGCCGGCTGACGCGAGCGTGTATGCGCTGCAGGTGGCCGACCGCTTCTACCTGTTGCGCTTCTACAGCGGTGGTTCCGCGGGGCTCTACGCGGTCGCGCTGAAGCTCGCCACGGTTGTATTCGTGGCGGTGCGCGGCTTCCAGTACGCGTGGCCGCCGCTGGCCTACTCGATCGAGAGCGACGAGGAGGCCGCGCGGCTGTACTCGCTCGTGACGACCTACTACGCGCTCGCGACCGGCGTGGTCGTGTGCGGCGTGGCGCTGCTCGGGCGCTGGATGGTGCGGCTCCTCGCCGGGCCGGAATTCTTCGGTGCCTACAGAGCGCTTCCGTGGCTGGCGCTTGGCTGGGCGCTGTACGGGCTGTACCTCGTGTTCATCGTGATCGCCGGCCGCGCCCGCGTGACCTCGCGCAACTTCCCCGCCGCCGCCGCCGGGCTCGCGGTGAACGTGGCGCTGCTGGTGCTGCTCGTCCCCCACGGCGGCGCGAACCTCGGGATCGCGGGCGCCGGGTTGGCGCTGTGCGGCGCCTACGCGGTGATGCTCGTCGTGATGTACATGCTCACGCGCAGCCTCTTCCGCGTCGGTTTCGAGTGGCGGCGGCTGGCGCAGCTGGCGGCGATCCTCGCCGGCGTGGCGGTTTCCGGCGAGCTGCTGCTGCCGAGTGCCGGCTTCGCCGGCCTGGTGCTGCGCGCGGCCTGGCTCTGCCTCGTGCCGGCGCTTTTGCTCGGCACGCGCTTCTTCGTCCCGCACGAGTGGGACCAGGCGCGCGCGCTGCTCGCCGACGGCCGCCGTCGCGTGGCGGCCTTCCGCGCGCGGGGCGGCGAGGCCGAGGAGTACGCGGAGGACCCGCTGAAAGATCTTTGATCGCGTTCTGATCGCCGCATGTCTAATCCCGCAAATATGGCTCAAGCATGCGGGCGGGTGAGCCGATTACGCCGGGGAGATGCCAGAGCTGTCCATCAAGCCCGCCCGCCCTGCCGGGAGCCGTGAGCGCGCGCGCCGCGCCGAGGCGCTGCGCCTGCACCGCTCCGACAAGCGCGCCCAGAAGATGGCCGCGGCCGGCGAGCTCGCCTACCTGCGCGCGCAACTGCGCATGGCGGGACGGCTCACCGCACGGTTGGCGGCGATGCGCGACGTCGAGGAGATGGTCGGTCTGGTGGTCGACGAGTTGCACGACACATTCGCGTTCTACCTCGCCGCGATCCAGCGGCTCGACGGGGACGGAGTGCTGCGCCTGGTTGCCGGCCGGGGCCCGCTGGCCGATGTGATGACCGAGTTCCTGCTCGTCGAGCAGCCGCTCAGCGAGGGCGTCAACGGGCGGGTGGCCCGCACCGGCGTGACGGCGCTCGTGCACGACACGCGCTCCGATCGCGACTACATCGCGCGCGACCCGCAGACCGACCCGCGCTCGGAGCTGAGCGTGGCGATCGTCGTCGATGGCCGGGTGTGGGGCGTGCTGAACATCGAGGCGGTCGAGCCGGAGGCCTTTCGCGAGGCGGACGCGGTGCTTGTCGAGACGATCGTCGCGAGCCTCGGCGGCGCCGTGCACCGCGCCGGGCTGATCGCCGACCTCGAGAGCGCCTTCACGACCACGCTCGCGGCGCTGACGAGCACGGTCGAGGCGAAGGACGACTACACCTCCGCCCACGGCGAGGACGTGGCGGGGCTGGCCGAGCGCGTGGCGGCGAGGATGGGGCTCGCCGGCGCCGAGGTTCGCGACGTGCGCTACGCGGCGATGCTCCACGACATCGGCAAGATCGCGGTGCCCAGCGAGATTCTCTTGAAGCCCGGTCCGCTGAGCGACGAGGAGTGGGTGGTGATGCGCAGCCACGCCGCGGTCGGTGGCGAGTTGGTCAGCCGGATCGACGCCTTCGCGCACCTCGCGCCGGCCGTGCGCGCGAGCCACGAGCGCTGGGACGGGGGCGGCTATCCGGACGGCCTCGCGGGCGAGCAGATCCCGCTCGCGGCGCGGATCATCGCGGCCTGCGACACCTATGACGCGATCGTCACCGATCGCCCCTACCGTCCGGGACGCACGCCGGTGCAGGCGCTCGTGGAGCTCGACCGCGTCGCGGGTACCCAGCTCGACGCACGCGCCGTCGAGGCGCTCGCGCTGGAGCTAGCGGAGGTATAGCCCCTCTTTGGGCCGCGCGTCGGTCTCTCCTCAGGCCGAGCGCTGGTTGTACTCCGCGGCGGCCTCGCGCAGACCCTCGCCACGCGCCGGATGCAGCGTCGCGGTCACGTGCTTCCAGTATCGCCGCGGCGAATGGCCGGGCAACACGAGCGCGGCGAGCGCGCGCAGCGCGTAGGTCCAGGCGGTCAGCCAGCGCACCGCGCGCACGGCCGTGGCGGAGTGGTGCTTGCGCATGTACAGGTCGCGATTGCGCGACATTTCCACGATCCGGCGCTCGGGCACGGAGTCGGTGGAGAGCTGCTCGTGATGGATCGCGACGGCGCCCGGCACGTAGAGGCTGTACCAACTGACGTCGCGCAGTCGCCGGGCGAAGTCGACCTCGTCGGAGTAGACGAAGAAGTCGGGATCGAGATAGCCGACCTGCTCGGCGGCGCTGCGCCTGACGAGCAGCGCGGCCGACTGGCACCAGTCGACTTCCCGGATCTCCCCGCCCTTGCTCTGGACGGTGATGAGGTTGTGCAGGAACAGCGCTCCGGCGAAGGCCGTCGCGACCGTCGGGAAGGCCCAGGCGGATGGCTGGCCGCTCCCGTCGGGGCGCCGTAGCGCCGCCCCCGCGCAGGCGCTGTCGGGATGTTCCTGCAGCGCCTCGTAGAGGGCGAGCGTCGCACCGGGTTGCAGCTCGGAGTCCTCGTTCAAAAGCAATCCATAGCGCCCGCGCGCACGCCGCAGCAGCTCGGAGTCGTTCAGCGCCTTGCCGCGGCGTTCATCGAGCGCGATCACCTCGTCCACCGCGGGGTGCGCCCGCGCGGCCTCTGCGGAGCCGTCGCGCGAGCCGTTGTCGAGCACGAGCACCTCGCTCGCGAACGGCAGGTGCTCGCGCTCGCGCGCGATCGCGTCGAGCCCGCGCAGCAGAAGCTCCCGCTGGGAGGTGTTCACGACGCAGTAGCTCAGCTCGATCGGGCCATCCACACGCCTATTGTCCCGTGCGTGCGCGTCCACGTCGTCGATCCCTCCGCCTACACGCCGCCATACGACCATGCGCTGTGCCGCGCGCTCGGTCTCGCCGGGGCGGAGGTCGAGCTGTTCACGAGCCGCTTCGCCTACGGGCCCGTGGCGGTCCCCGAGGGCTACGAGCGCCGCGAGCTGTTCTACCGCGCCGCTCGCTTCGCGCCTGGCTCCCGCGCGCAACGTGCTGTGAAGCTCGCCGAGCACGTTCCCGACATGCTCGCCTACCGCCGCGCCGCCCGCGCGGCGGACGTCGTGCACTTCCAGTGGTTGCCGGTCCAGCACGTCGACGGTCATCTGCTGCCTAGCCGGCAGACCGTATCCGGCGGCCGGCGGCCGCTCGTGCTGACCGCCCACGACGTGCTCCCGCGCGAGCCCCGCCGGGGCCAGCTCGCGGCGCAGAGGCGTCTGTACGACCGCTTCGACGCGGTCGTCGTCCACTCCGAGCACGGCCGCGCGCGCCTCACGCACGAGCTGGGACTGGACGCGGACCGGATCCACGTGATCCCCCACGGCGTCTTCGCACACCTCGCCGACGTGGGTGGGCGGGCTCCATTTCAGGGTGGGCGGGCTCCATTCCATACCGAGAAGCCGGTCGTGCTGTGCTTCGGGCTGATGCGTCCCTACAAGGGGATTGACGTTCTGCTCGAGGCCTGGCGCGGGGTCGAAGACGCGGAGCTGTGGATCGCCGGCATGCCGCGCATGGACATCTCTGATCTGCGTGCGAGCGCTCCGCCGAACGTACGCTTCGTGCCGCGCTTCATCACCGACTCCGAGCTACCCGCCTACTTCCAGCGCGCCGACCTGGTCGTGCTTCCCTACCGCGAGATCGACCAGTCGGGCGTGCTGTTCACGGCGCTCGCCTTCGGCAAGCCGCTTTTGTTGAGCGACGTCGGCGGCTTTCCCGAGGTCGCGGCGACGGGAGCGGCCCGCACGGTGCCCGCGGGGGACCCTGCCGCGCTGCACGAGACGCTCAGGGAGTTGTTGAGCGACCCGAGCGCGCTGACGGCGATCGCCGAGCGTGCCAGGGCCGCCGCCGAGGGGCCCTATTCCTGGGACACGATCGCGCGTCAAACGCTCGACCTCTACGAGTTGCTCCTCCGCGAGAATCCAGGGCGATGACCACCGTGCTCGAGATCCTCTTCTGGCTGTCCGCGGTACTGATCGTGTGGACCCAGCTCGGCTACGCCGTCGCGCTTGCCGTGATCGCGCGCATGTTTGTGCCCGGCGCGCGTCGATCGGCTGGGGGGCCGTCGTCTGCCGGGACGCTCCCCTCCCTGTCTCTGATCGTCGCCGCTCACGACGAGCAGTCGGTGATCGGCGCAAAGGTCGAGAACGCGCTCGCGCTCGACTATCCGCGCGAGCTGTTGCAGCTGATCGTCGCCTGCGATGGCTGTTCGGATGCCACGGCACAACGGGCGAGAGAGGCCGGCGCCGACGCCGTGCTGGAGCTTCCCCGCGGCGGCAAGATCCGCGCGCAGGACGCCGCCGTGCGCGACGCGCGGGGCGAGCTCGTCGCGTTCTCCGACGCGAACGCACTGTGGGAGCCCGGCGCTGCTCGCTCGCTCGCCGGCGCCTTCGCCGCCGACCCCAGCGTCGGCTACGCCTGCGGCCAGGTTCGCTTCGTGCAGGCCGCGCACGGCGAGATTGCCACCAACCAGGAGGGCCTGTACTGGCGCTACGAGATGGCGGTGCGCTCGCTGGAGTCGCGTCTACGCTCGATCACCGCCGGCAACGGCGCGATCTACGCCACGCGGCGCGAGGCCTATCTGGAGGTCGACCCGATCATGGGCCACGACCTGTCGTTCCCGTTCAACATGGTCAAGCGCGGCTGGCGTGCGGTGTACGTTCCGGGGGCGCGCGCGAGCGAGAAGATGGTGCCCTCGATCGAGGGGGAGTTCGCGCGCAAGCGGCGGATGATGAGCCACACCTGGCCGATCGTCCTGCGCGGTGGCATGCTCTCCCCCCGCGGCTACGGTCTCGGCTACGGCCTGATGATCCTCTCCCACCGAATCCTGCGCTACGCCACCCCCGCCCTGCACGCCGTGGCGCTGGTCGCGAACCTGCTACTCGTGCTCGACGGCGCCGGCGCGCTCTACACGGTCACGCTCGCGTTGCAGATCGCGTTGCTCGCCGCCGCCGGCCTCGGGGGCGTGGTGCGCGCCCGCCCGCTGCTGCTGGCGCGCTACTACGTGCTCACCACGACTTCGCTCGCGGCCGGCCTTTGGGACTGGCTGCGCCATGGCACGGAGGCATCGTGGGATGTGGCCGAGGGAACCCGCTGAGATGATCCGCCGCATCCTCGACATCCTCGTCTCCGCCTCGGTGCTCGTGCTCACCTCACCCCTGCTCGCGCTGGCGGTGATCGCGATCCGGATCGAGTCCGCCGGGCATCCGATCTACCGCCAGCGGCGCGTCGGGCTGGACGGAGAGGCCTTCGACGTGCTGAAGCTGCGCACGATGGTCGACGGTGCCGAGCACATCGGCGCCGGGCTGGCGGTCAACGCGAACGATTCGCGCATCACCAGGGTCGGGGCGCTCCTGCGCCGGACCTCGCTCGACGAGCTGCCGAACCTGCTGAACGTGCTCCGCGGGGAGATGTCGCTGATCGGGCCGCGCCCGACGTTGCCGGTCCAGGTCGAGCAGTACACCCCCCGCCAGCGTGGTCGCCTGCGGATCAAGCCGGGCATCACCGGCTGGGCGCAGGTCAACGGCCGCGCGTCGCTTGCCCTGGAGCGAGCGGATCGAGCTCGACCTCTACTACATCGCCAACCGCTCGCCGGCGCTCGACCTGCGGATCCTCTGGCGCACGGTCGCGATCGTGCTCGGCGGCGAGGATCTCTACAAGGGCCAGGCCGGTGGCTGGGAGGGCGAGCTGTGACGCAGGATCCCGCTCATTCCACGGCCCCAACCGACTCCGCTGCACCGGCGCCGGCGACGCCCGCGCGGCCGGCGATCCTCCTGACCGGCGCGGGCAAGCGCTACGACATCGTCTCCTGCTTTGCGCGCCTCACCACCACGATCGTCGCCGATCCCTCGCCGCTCGCGCCCGCGCAGTACGCCGCGCAGGTGCGTGCCGCGGTCCCCCTGATCGACGACCCCGGCTACGTGCCCGCGCTGCAGGCGCTGTGCGAGCAGCACGGCGTCGGCGCGGTGCTGCCGCTCACCGACCTCGACATCGAGGTGCTCGCGCACGCCCGAGAAAATGAATCCCCGCCCACCCTGCCGGCGCTGGTGCCGTCCGCCGAGGTCGCCCGCGCGACCTACGACAAGTACGAGACCCATCTGCTGCTGGAGCGCCTCGGCCTGCCATCGCCACCGACGGTGCTGCCCGGGCGGGACGAGGATCTCGACGCGCTGCACTACCCCGTGATGGTCAAGCCGCGCCGCGGCTCGGGCGCGCGCTCGATCCACCTCGCCCACGACGCCGCGCAGGCGCGCTTCTTCGTCGACTACGTCGCCGAGCCGACGATGATCCAGCGCGCGATGAACGGCCCCGAGCTGTCGATCGACTGCCTCGGCGATCTCGAGGGCCGCTGCCTGAACGCGATCCCGCGCACGATGCTCGAGTCGCGCGGCGGCGAGTCGATCAAGGGCCAGGTCGTCCACGACGGCGAGCTGATCGAGCTCGGGCGGCGCGTGATGGAGGCGTTGCGCGTCCGCGGTCCGGCGACGATCCAGGTGTTTCGCGATCCCGACATCGGGATCGGCATCACCGATGTGAACACGCGCTTCGGCGGCGCCTTCCCCGCGCCCGCCTACGCGGCACTCCCCGGACGCAGCTACCCGGAGCTGATCGTCGCGCTCGCGGCCGGCGAGCGGGTGGAGCCACACGTCGGTGAGTTCCGCGCCGGGATCACGTTCACCCGTTACTACTGGCAGCTCGAGCTCGACGAGCGCCTGCGACCGACTGGTCGTGAGATCGTCCCCGGCGGTCCAGCTGCGCCAAGGTAACTGCCCGCACAGCTAGAATCAAGAGCCTGTGAACCCAGTGCTCGCCGATCCGCCGGCTGTCGCAGACCCCGAGCAGCCCTCCGCGCAGGCCCCCGGCGCCACGCCGCCCGGGGCGTCGCCAACCCCGCCTGACGCTGCACAAGCCGCGACGGGTCCGACCTGCTCGAAATGTGGCGCGCCGATGGATCCCGGTCAGGACTGGTGCCTGCAGTGCGGCGCCGGCGCGCCCGGCAGCCTCGACGCGGGCGGCCCGAGCTGGCGCTCGGCGGCGGCGATTCTCACCGCCACGGCCGTGCTCGTGCTCGGCGCTGCCGCGGCCGCCTACGCCGCGCTGAACAAGGAAGGCGCCCACAAAGCCACCCCGACGGTTGTCGCCGTCGCGACCACTCCCGCCGCGGCGACGCCCACGCCGACGACGCCGGTCACACCCACGCCGACGACGCCCGGAGCGGCGACGCCCACCCCGAAAGCCTCCGAAACGCCGGCCGCCGCCAACCCACTCCTCTCCACCGGCACCGCCAAACCGCCGAAAATCCCGCTCACGGCCCCCACGCCGAAATCCTCGGGCATTACCACCACGCCCGCGAGCACCAACAAAGAATCGAGTCCCACGACCCCCACGCCGGCGGCGGCCAACGAATCCGCCGGCGAAGCCGCGACCGAACCGCAGCCCAGCGCGATCGTGCTCGACCCCGATGCGGCCACCACCTACAACCCCTACGGCTACCCGGCGAGCGAATTCGGCGATCCCAGCCTCGCGATCGACGGCGACACGTCGACCGAATGGACGGCTCAGGTCAATCCGGCGGTGGCCCCGAAGATGGCGGAGGGGCTGGCGATCGATCTGAACAGCGCCCAGCGCCTGTCGGCGATCGAGCTCGTCACCTCCACCCCCGGGATGAGCGTGCAGGTGTACGGCGCCAAGACCAGCAGCCTGCCCACCTCGATCACCGACCCCGCCTGGGTGCAGCTGACGCCCTATCTGGTCACGAAGAAGCGCCACGAGCGCATCAAGCTGCAGGATTCCGGGAAAGGGTTCCGCTTCATCACGCTGTGGATCAGCAAAGCCCCCGCATCGGCCGCCCACGTGAGCGTGAACGAACTGGAACTGTTCCCGGCGAAGTAGCCGTCTAGCCCGCGCGCTTCGCGGGGCGTTTGGCGGCTGGGCGTTTTGCCGCGGGACGTTTTGATGCGGAACGTTTCGCGACCGCGCGCGGCTTCGCCCAGACCTCGTCGAGGAAGGCGGCGATCTCGTCCGTCAGGCGCTCGGGCTGCAGGCGCAGCTCGACGAGCGAATCGGCTTCCAGCAGGCGCCCGTTCGGCAGCTCTTTCGCGAGCATCCCCGCGTCGGAGAAGGGGTGCACGGGGTCTCGGTGGTGCCCGAGCACGAGCGCGGGCGTCTGGAAGGTGTGACGCTCGGTGCGGTGCGGTGCGATGCGCCCGAAGAACAGTCCCTGGATCAGCGCCCCGCTGGGACCGGGTTCCTGGCGCACGAGGTCGAGCACGACGTTGCCATAGTGGGGCAGCAGCCGCCGCGGTACCGCGCGTGTGCCCCGTGCGAGCAACTTCATCGCCGGCTCGCCGAACGTGAGCGCGACGAGCAGCGGGGTGAAGGTCAGCGCGCTCGGCAGTAGCCCGTTGTCGAGCACCGGCATCTCGATCACCATCCCGCGTAACCGCTCAGGCGCCGACGAGGCGATCTCCAGCGCCGTGTTCGCGCCCAGCGAGGTGCCCATCACGACCGCCTGCTCGATCTCGAGATGGTCCATCAGGCCAATCACCTGCTCGCCGAAGATGCTCATCGAGTAGCGCCACATGTCGCGCGGTCGATCGGACTTGCCGTGGCCGAGCAGATCGACCGTGATCACGCGATTGCCGCGCGCGGCGAGGTCTTCGGCGAGCGGCCGGTGCATCTCCTGGGAGAGCAGCAGCCCGTGGACGAGGATCACCGGCCGGCTCGCCGCCGGCGCGCTCCTCGCGGTCCGCCCGCGGGAGCCTCCCCGGGTGAGCGCCGCCGGGCCGCCACCGTATTCGGTATAGGCGATGCGCTGGCCCTTGAAGCGGAAAGAGGACATCGGGGCTCTTACTCTATCCGCGTAACTGCATCTGTCCGCGCCGGGCTGGGACGTAAGGGGTGGCGTGTTTTCCACCGCGGAAGCCCCTCCCGCGCGCAGTTACACCCGAGCCCGGGCGGTTTCCGTGGATCGCCCGGGCTCGATGGTGTCCCTCCCCATCCCTCTCCTGCGATCGTCCGATGACTGGTTGGCAGGCACTGTCAACGGATGATCTCTTCTATAAACCCATGCACTACACAAAAGATGCGGTGTCTGCGTGAGCGGGCTGACGCCGACCGTTGGCGGGCGCTAGGTTTGGACGAAGACTTCTATTCGCCGGGCATCCTCAGGAGGAGATTCATGGCCAAGCAGCCCCGCATCCTCGCCGGACAGACCGTCGCGATCACAGGTGGCGCGCGCGGTATCGGCCGCGTCACCGCACAGGCGCTCCTGCGCCAGGGAGCCAGGGTCGCGATCGGCGACGTCGACCTCCCGGCGGCGCAGCAGACGGCGGCGGAGCTCAGCGAGAGCGCCGTCGGATTGCCGCTCGACGTGACCGAGCGCGCCTCGTTCGCCGAGTTCCTCGACACGGCCGAAGCGCAGCTCGGTCCGATCGACGTCCTGATCAACAACGCCGGCATCATGCCGATCGGGCCGTTCCTCGACGAGGACGATGCGACCGCGCGGCGGATTCTCGACATCAACGTGCTCGGTGTGATCCTCGGCATGAAGCTCGCGCTGCCGCGAATGACCGCGCGTGGCTGCGGCCACGTCGTCAACATCGCCTCGCAGGCCGGCAAGTACGGCTTCCCGGGCGGCGCCACCTACTGTGCGAGCAAGGCCGCGGTGATCAACCTGAGCCGTGCCGTTCGCAAGGAATTGCGAGGCTCCGGCGTGGAGATCTCGCTGATCAGCCCCGTCGCCGTCAACACCGAGCTCGGCCTCGGCCTGTCCGAACCGCGCCAGCGCCAGTTCCGCAAGATCGAGCCCCAGCAGGTCGCCGACGCGATCGTGCAGACGCTTCAGGTGCCGAAGTTCGACGTGCACGTGCCCAAGCAGCTGTCGATCAGCGAGCGGATGTCCGCACTGATGCCGGTCGGCGTGCAGGACTCGCTCTCGCGCCTGTCCCATGCCGACGACGTGCTCTCGCACGTCGATGCCGGCGCCCGTGCCGGCTACGAGCTGCGCGCGGCCCACTCCGAGCCGGGGCTGCCGCCGGCGAGCGAGCAGGCGCAGATCCCCGAGCGCGCTACGTAAGAAGCCACTCCGCGATCAGCCTCCCGATCAGCGGTCCCTGGTCCTCCTGGAGGAAGTGCGAGGCGTTCTCGATCACGCGCGGGGGCGGCCTGCCGATCGAGGCGGCGAAGCTCTCGCCCACCGCGAGCGGCAGAATGGGATCGGAGTCAGCCCACAGCATCAGCGTCGGCCGTCGGTCCTCGCGCAGTGCGTCCTGCACACGCTGTCCCTCGCTGGCGCCGGGAGCGTCGGTCGTGAGCGGTATCAGCAGCGGAAAGGCACGCGCGCCGGCCTTCGAGTCGATGCTTACGAACGGTGCGTCGTAGGCGGCGATCACCTCGTCGCCCGGGTCGTTCTTGCAAGCGCCGCGCACGAGCATCCCGACCGGCAGGTCCTCGGTGCGCTCGACGAAGTCGCGGAACGCAAACCACGCATCGGTCATCTTCCTGCGGCCGTTGAGGACGCCGGTGTCGAGGATCACGATGCGGTCGATCCGCTCGCGGTGCTCGACCGCCAGGCGCAGGCCGATCGGGCCGCCCCAGTCGTGCACGACGATTGTGGCGCCGTGCAGGTCGAGCTCCTCGAGCATCGTCGCGGCCATCGCGACGTGGCGGTCGTAGGAGTACCAGTCGAGCTCGATCGGCTTGTCCGAGCGGCCGAAGCCGGCGAGGTCGGGGGCGATGCAGCGGAAGCCGGCGTCGCGCACCGGCACGATCACGTGCCGCCAGAGGAACGACCAGGTCGGCTCGCCGTGCACGAAGACCACCGGCGCGCCGTCGCCCTCGTCGAGATGCGCCAGCCGCAGACCGTCCAGCTCGCGGTAGTGGGAGTCGAACGGGAAGTCGGGAAGCCCCTCCAGCAGCTCGTCGGGGGTGCGCACCGCGTCGGTCATTTCCCGCATCCTATTCTCCTCTCGCGGGCGAATCGCGACGGTCGATTCGCCGCCGGATCGCGATCGGTAGTCTCGGCCCGGATGCGGGTGGTGGCTCACCAAAAGCTTCGAATCGACAGGAGGCTCGTCGTGCCGGTGGCGGCGATCGTGAGCGCCGTGGCGCTCGCCGCGTGCGGGAGCACGAACACCGCGAGCACCGCTGCGACCGTGGGTTCCTCCTCGCAGACGCAGACGCAGTCCCCGGCCGCCGCCAAGCCGACGGCCACCACCGGCAGTCCGGCGCCGTCCTCCTCCCCCGCGGCCGGGCCTTCGACGTCATTGAAGCTCGCGGCGAACCCCGACGGGGAGCTCGACTACAACACCAAGCAGTTGACCGCAAAGGCCGGCCGGGTGACGATCTCGATGACGAACATGTCCCCCCTCGAACACAACGTGACGCTTGCGCGAGGCTCGACGGTGCTGGGGGCGACTCCGACGTTCCAGGGCGGCTCGAAGTCGCTCACGCTGAACCTGAAGCCCGGGACGTACACGTTCTACTGCTCGGTCCCCGGCCATCGCGCGGCCGGAATGGAAGGCACCTTGACGGTCACGCAGTAGAGCCTTGGTCGAGCGGGTCCGCCTGACGATCGGGCAAACTTCGGGAGCGGGATGCAGGCGTGAGGCAGTCGGGAAATGCAGTACAAAACAAAAAAGACATAGAAGGAGCCCCAGATGACGGATGTTCTTGTGAGACTCGATCGGGCCCGCAGCGAATGCAACGTGCTGGAGCATCCGTTCTACGAGCGCTGGAGCGCCGGTGAGCTGAGCGCCGCCGAGCTCGCCTGCTACGCGGGCGAGTACCGCCACGCGGTCATCGCGCTGGCGGAGGCTTCCCGCGCGGCGGCCGCGAAGGCCGGGCCGGAGCACGCGCCCGGGCTGCGCCGTCACGCCGCGGAGGAGACCGCGCACGTGGAGCTGTGGGACGACTTCGCCCGTGCGACCGCGACCCGGCCCGAGACGGTGGATGGGGAGGACGCACCGGCACCGGCGCCCGCGCTGGCGCAGACACAGGCCTGCGCACGGACGTGGACGGCGGGCGAGAGCCTGCTCGAGCACCTCGCGGTGCTGTACGCGATCGAGGCCGGCCAGCCGCAGATCTCGACGACGAAGCTCGAGGGGCTCACAGAGCACTACGGCTACAGCGAGGAAGGCCCGGCGCTCGAGTACTTCAAGGTCCACGAGCTGCGCGACGTAGAGCACGCGCGCGAGGCGGGGGTGCTGATCGAAGAGTTGCTCGCCGCTTGCGAGGAGCCCGATGCGCAGGCCGAGCGGATGCTCGCGCGGGCACGCGCCGCGCTGCAGGGGAACTGGGACCTGCTCAGCGGCGTCGAAGCGGTGCGTTAGCCGGAGAGCCGCCAGGCGAACAGCACGGCCGCGACCGAGGTCGCGAGGTTGAGGCTCGAGACCCCGGGGCGCATCGGGATGCTGACGCTCGCGTCGGCGCGGGCGCTGAGCTCGTCCGAGAGGCCGTAGCGCTCGGTGCCGAACGCGAGCACCGCGCGCGGCGGCAGCTCGCCGGGCGCCAGCGGCTCGCCCTCAGGGTCGATCGCGAGCAGCGGACGGTCGAGCGCCGGGGTGCCAGTCGTGTGACCGTTGCCTGTGCCCTCCGCGGGTACCCGATCGAGCAGCGACAATCGCTCCAGGCGCGCGACCGGCAGCGCGTAGTGCAGCCCCGCCGCGCCGCGCAGCGCGTCGGGATGCCAGGGGTCGTGGCTGCCGGTGCTGAGCACGCCGGCGGCGTCCGCCGCGGCGGCGACGCGCACGCAGGCGCCCATGTTGCCGAGGTCGCGCGGATCCTCGAGCAGGATCACCGGCGCCGCGCGCGGGTCGGCGAGCACCGCCGCGGGATCGCCCGCACGTCGCCGGGCCAGCGCGATCACCCCCGTCGGCGGCGGCAGCGGCGCGAGCTGGGCGAAGACCGCCGGCTCGACCGGCCGCGCCAACTCGTGCAGGCGGGCGCTCAGATCCGGGGCCAGGGCGCTCGACAGGCGCTCGAGGGGAGCCTCCCCGGAGACGACGACCTCCAGCAGCGGCGCGTCGAAGCGCAGCGCGTGCTTGAGCGCGTGGAATCCTTCTAGCACCGCCAGCTCGGGATCGCGGCGCGCGCGGCGAAAGCGCGGGATCAGCGCACCGTTCGAGCTCATGCCGAGGCGAGGCTCCGCAGCACCGACTTGGCCGCGTTGTAGCCGTTCATCCCGTGCGCCCCCGCGCCCGGGGGTGTCGCCGCAGAGCAGACGTACACGCCCGGGATCCCGGTCGCATAGGGGTCGAGCGCCAGCCGCGGGCGGATCACGGTCTGCGGCGGCGTGTTCGCGCCGGTGAGGATGTCGCCGCCGATGTAGTTGGCGTTGTCGCGCTCGATCTGACCGGTCGAGCGCACGGCTCGCGCGAGGATCCGCTCGCGCAGGCCCGGGGCGAAGCGTTCGATCTGGTCGAGCAGCGCCTCGGTCGCGTCGCCGGTGTAGCCGCGCGGCACGTGCGCATAGGCCCACACGGGGTGGACGCCGTCGCGCGCGCGTGAGGGATCGGCGAGCGACTGCTGGCAGACGAGCACGAACGGGCGCTCGGGCATGCGCCCGCGGTCGATCGCGCGCTCGCCGGCGACGATCTCCGCGAACGACCCGGCTGCGTGTACGGTGCCCGCTCGGCGCGTGGCCGCGTTCGTCCACGGCACGCCGCCCTCGACGGCGAGGTCGACCTTGAACGCGCCCGGGCCGTGCCGGTAGCGGCGATAGGCGCTCGCGACGCGTGCCGGCAGCCGCTCACCGGCGATCTCGAGGACCGCGCCGGGTGCCAGGTCGAGCACGACCGCGTCGGCGCGGGGAAGCTCCGCGAGCGAGCTCACGCGCCGCCCCGTCTCGATCCTCCCGCCGTGCTCGCGTATGACCGCGGCGAGCGCGCCTGAGATCGCGCCCGAGCCGCCGCGCGCGACCGGCCAGCCGTAGCGGTGCCCGGCGCAGATCAGCGCGACCCCGATCGATGCGCTCATCGGCCGCGAGAGGGGTGTGGACGCATGCGCGGCGCAGCCGCCCCACAGCGCCTTCGCCTCCTCGTTCCTGAACGATCGTGCGATCGCGGTCGCCGGCAGCGCCGCTCCGATGCCGAAGCGCGCCAGCGCCAGCGGGTGGCGCGGTACGTGGAGGATCGGCCGCATGATGTCCTCGCTGAGCGCCGCGAAGCCGCGCGCGGAGGAGCCGAAGACGCGCTCCCAGGCGCTGCCGTCCGCGCCGAGCCCCGCGCGCGTGTCCGCGAGCGAGCGCAGCATCACCCCCGCCTCGCCACCGTCGAGCGGATGCGCGAGGTCGACCTCGGGCCAGCACCACTCCAGCCCGTGCCGCTCCAGGCCGAGCTCGTTCAGCGAGGGCGCGCCGACTGCCATCGCGTGCACGGCCGAGCAGTCGTCGTGGAGCAGGCCGGGCAGTGTCAGCTCGCTGGTCGTCGTGCCGCCGCCAATCCGCTCCCGCGCCTCGAGCACCGTCACCTGCATGCCCGCGCGCGCGAGCCACGCTGCGCACACCAGCCCGTTCGGGCCGGAGCCGACGACGATCGCCTCGCTCACCTGGAAATGACCTCGACCGGGAACGCATCGCTCCCGCCGAGCCACGGTTGCCGCTTCACCATCTCGGCGACCTCGACGTAGCCCTCCTCGATCAGCCCTTCCGCGGCGTCGTGGATGCGGTAGTGCTGGCGCTGTACGTGGGCGGGCTGGGACTCGATCATCACCACGCGCAGTTCACCGGCCGCATATTTACATCGCTCCTGCACCGCTTCCAGCAGCTGCTCGTTGTGGAAGTGGCCATCGCCGAAGTTGTATCCGAGCACGACTCCGGCGACCACCTCGCCCTCGCGCACGTGGTAGCGCTCGACGTTCTCGATGGCCCCGACGGCGCGCGGGAGCAAGCCGCCCAGCGCGCGGCCGTGCGCGTGCATCGAGCGGAACGCGAGGCCCTTGCACATCAACAGCTCGGCGGTGTCGCGGTCGTAGAATTTCGCGAGCTGCTCGACGGCGACCGGGGCGGCCTTCACGATCGAGCTGTCCAGTCGCGCCTCGGCTCCCGACTGCTTCTCGAACAGCCACTGGCTCGTCGCCCAGTTACCGGCGTAGTAGCGCATCGAGGGCAGGAACGAGACGAGGTCCGGGCGCAGGTTGCCGAGCACCGGGATCCCGACGCAGGTCACGGCGAGGATCGCGATCAGCAGCGGGTCGTCGAGATGCGACAGCGGCACGCCGCCATAGTGGCCGAACAGAAAGAGGATCCCGAAGATCATGAACACGTTCCACTCCAACGGCACCGCCAGCGGGAACGTGGAGAAGATGTGCACGTGGAAGATCACCATCCCGATGACGGCGATCGTCAACAGCGGCCCGCTCGGCGAGACGAGCAACAGCAAAGGCAGCGTGAACTCCATCACCGTCCCCATGTGCGCGGCCAGCGCGCCGGTCGCGGAGGGGAGCAGGTCGTCGGGGTGTCCCCGCCAGAGCCGGCGCTTGAACGCGCGCGAGCGGTTCCACGGGGTGTTGCTGATCATCACCGTCACCACGAACGGGAAGTGCCGGTTCAGCTTCGAGGACGCGGCTCCCCACCAGATGCAGACGAACACGACCTGCGCGCCGACGAGGAGATCGGATAACGGAAACAGGAACAGGATCATCAGGTTTCCGTAGACCTCCGCGCGGGCGGCGAGGAACGGGACCTTGTCACGCAACCCGAGCAGGATGCCGACCGCGAGCAGCACCCCGACCGCGAGCGGGTGCAGGCGCCCGGCAGCGGTTCCGGCGGCCGGCGTGGTGCCGTCGACGAGCAGGTACACGGCCGCCGCGAGCAACCCGGCGTACAGCGCCACGTCGATGCCGGTGCGCCGCGTGCCGCGTGTCAGGGGCACCTTGCCCGGCCAGGGCGGCAGACGGATCGTCCCCGGCCTCAGCCAGTAGAGCACGCCGCCGATCATCGGCGAGAAGCGCAACGTCAGCGGCATCGACCCGGCGCCCAATCCGAGCACCTCCCAGAGCATCGTCCACACGACCGCCTTCTCGAACACGATCGGTTCCGTCCACCATCTGCTCAACTCGCCGAGCCCGCCGAGGCCAGGCGTCGTCGCGGAGATCACGAGCAGGCCGCCGAGCGCGTAGACGACGATCTTCACGAGGTACAGCAGGAACACCGCGTAGGGCGTGCCGAAGCCGTTCACCGCCCAGTCCTGCGCGAGGGGCTTGATCCGCTCCAGGTGGCTCAGCCGCTTCCACTCCTCCAGCTCGACCGGCGGCGGCGCCGGCGCGATGAATCCCATTCGCTCCCCTGTCCGTGTCTTCCAGCCTCCGCCGGCCTCCCCGGCCGGCCCCGTGAAGAGTACGGGCTGGCTCTTCGTCGTCTCGAATTTGCCCGTGCGCACCGGGTGGCTCGTCCGCGTGAGCGTCGCTGGGTGCGCGCTACGCTGCGCTGCGTGCGTCCCACGCCAACAGCGCCGATCGCGGCCGGCACGCTGGTCGTCGCCTATGCGGTCGCGGTCGGCACCGGCTCGCGCCCGCTGGGCGGCGTCGTGCTCGCGATCGGCGGGCTCTGGTGCATCTGGGCGTGGCTGCAGCGCCACGGCCGCAGGACGGCGACGATCCTCGGGTGCGTCGGCTTTGCCGCGTTCGTCCTCTCGCACGTGCTCGCGCTCGCGATCGGCGCGTGGCCATCGGTGCTGTTCGTCTCCGCGGTCGTCGCGGTAGTGACCTGGACCCGAGCCGATGCGCGGCCTGGACGGGTCGGCGTGGCCTAGGCTCGACCGCCGCCGGGTCATCGCCGCCCCGCCCGGCTACAGACCGGCCGCGGCGCCGGCGCCTTCGAGGACGGCCGTCGGCGCGGGTTCGATGTCCTGCATGCGGTCGACGTGTGCGAGGTCGGGGAACGCGCGACTCCAGCCGAGTGCGAGCAGGATCGTGACCGCGCCGCCGCCGACTACGGCGGGCACTACGCCGATCAGCGAGGCGGCGAGCCCCGACTCGAACGCGCCGAGCTGGTTGGAGGCGCTGATGAACACCATCTCGACCGCCCCCACGCGCCCGCGCAGGCGGTCGGGGGTGGCGAGCGCCACGATCGTCGCGCGGATGTTCATGCTGAACAGGTCGACGAAGCCGCTGACACCGAGCGCGATCAGCGACAGCAGGTAGGAGCGCGAGAGTCCGAAGACGATCATGCTCGCGCCGTAGAGCGCGACGACCGTGAGCAGCGTGCGCCCGGCGTGACGCAGCAGCGGGCGGCGGGTGAGGATCGCGGCGGCGAGCAGCGCACCGACGGCCGGGGCGGCGCGCAGGATGCCTAGCCCGGTGGGCCCGACGTGCAGGATCGTGCTCGCGAAGACGGGCAGCAGCGCGACCGCCCCGCCGAACAGCACGGCGAGCAGGTCGAGCAGGATCGCCCCGAGCAGGATCTGCGTGCGCCCGACGAAGCGCAGCCCCTCGAGCACGCTCTCGAGGTTCGGCGCGCGCGCGTCCCGGCCCATCGCCTCGGCGGCCGGCTGGGGTTTGATCGCGATCACGCACCCGGCGGCCAGCAGGCAGGTGCCGGCGGCGAGCAGGTAGACGAGCACGGGGGAGTTCGCGTAGAGCAGGCCGCCCAGCGCCGGTCCCACGACCTGGCCCATCTGCGTGGCGATCGAGCGCAGCGTCATCGCGCTCGGCAAGAGCTCGGCCGAGACGAGCGTCGGCGGCATCGCCCGCGCGGCCGGCGTGCCGAGCGCCATCGTGATGCCGGCGCCGACGGCGAGGGCGAGGTAGGGGGCAAGCGTAGTGTCGCCGGCGCCGCTGAGCACGGCGAGTCCGACGCCCACGCCGACGCCGACCAGGAGCGAGGCGGCGAACACCAACCGCCGGGGGAACCGGTCGGCGAGATGCCCGGCGGGCAGCGCGAGCACGAACATCGGGACGAACTCGGCCAGGCCGATCCAGCCGAGATCGAGCACGTTGTGGTGCTGGGTATAGACCTCCCAGCCGATCGCCACCTCGAGCATCTGCAGGCTGATGTCCATCCCGATCAGGGCCAGCCACCACAGGCGGAAGTCGCGCACCGCGAGCGCGGGGCCGAGGCGTTTCATGCGGTGTCGTTGGATGAATTCATGAAGACCATGGGCTCGCCGGCCGACGCGTGTTCACTGTTCCCAAGCCCCACTTGCTTGTACTGATCGGCACGTTCTGGACCGGCGTAACAACCGCTGAAGGGCATCTTTGGCCGGCGGACCATATGGACGGGCGCCGCTCGGGAGGACGATATCGGCATGGCTCTGGTGCCCCTGACGGCGGAGGAACTGGCGCAGACGCCGACGCTGTTCGCGAGCTTCATGGGTCATGTGGACACCAGCTATAAGACGCTCGGCCAGCTGCGCGCGATCTATCGCGAGCGCAGCCGAGCGCTCTCCGTGGCCGATGACGGCGCGGACGATCTGCGCGTTGAGCGCTTCATCGAGGACATGGCGAGCAAACGGTGGAGCTCGAGCGTGGTCATGCGGATCGGTGTGTTCGACGGCACGATGCTCGTGATCGACGGGATCCATCGCGGCATCGCCTACCTGGCGTGCATCGAACGCGGGATCAGCCCCGAGCGGCTGCCCCCGCTGCATGTCGAGCGTTGAATGATCTCCGCGCGGCCCCGGCGCGTAGTTATAACCACAGCCCTCTCCGCAAGGCGTGGGACCTCAATTTTTGTGGGAGCTGATTAGTAGATGGGACTCGACAACCCGATTCACATCGCCTTTGTAGTCGTTATCTTGCTGCTCGTGTTCGGGGCGAAGCGCTTGCCCGAGATGGGTCGCTCGCTGGGCTCCGGGATGCGCGGCTTCAAGGACTCGCTCGACGGCGGGACGACCTCGACCTCGACCTCGACGCCGGCCCCAGCAGCGGTCGTCGCTCGAGCAACGCACGAGCCGGTGGTGGTAGCAGCGACTGATACGCGCGCCGCGACGCCGGCGGCGTAGGCCCCTGGCGGGCCCAGGCTGCCCGCCGCCGGCAGCAGTCAGGGCTCTCCGTCAGGCTCCGGGAACCCGCCTGAGCTCCTCGCGCGGGTTGCCGAAGAGCATGTGCAGAATCCCGTTGACCGCGCTGATGATGATCGCCGCGAGCGCCGCCCACCAGAAGGTCGCGATCGTGAACTGCGGGACGATCCAGTGGGTCAGGTAGAGCATCAGGACGTTAATTAAAAAGTAGAAGATCCCAAAGGTGACGATGATGAAGGGGATCGAGAGGATCGCGAGGACGGGCTTGACGAAGAAGTTGACGATCGTGAACACGAGCCCGGCGATCAGCAGCGCCCACCAGTCGCTGCCGTAGCTCAGGCCCGACAGCAGCCACGTCGCGACGAACAGGGCGACGGTGTTGAACAACCACGTGATCGACAGTTGGCGGGCCACGTCTTCCATAGCCTAACTCGCCTGCGGCCCTACCCCATCGTTTTCATGACGTGCATCGAGCCCGGCGAGCCCGGAACGACGAAACCGGGGACATCATGCGGCACCGCGAGAATCGCGGCTGCAAGCACGACCAGGACGCCCGCGCTCGCCAACCTCGCGGCGCGTCCCCACGGTCCGATCTTCTCTAGCGCCACGAGCACGGCGATCAACCCCATCCACGTGAGGCTCATCACACCGAGCGCGAACAGCGCGGCCATCAAGGCCCACGAACAACCGAGACACCACCCGCCGTTGCGCAGCCCCATCGCCAGCGCTCCTCGCCGGGTGTTCTGCCAGGAGGTGTCCAGGGATCGCAGGGGGCTGCGGCACCTCAACAGGAACGCGCGCTTGAGCGGCGTCAACTGGTAAAGCGCGGCGAGGACCAGAACGCTCGCCGCGAGCAGGCGGCCGCCGCTGTGCCAGGCCAGCGAGCCGCCGAGCAGGCTCTTACCGAGCTCGAACAGGCCGTAGGCGCCGATGCCCACGGCACTCCAGACGAGCAGGTAGCCGCCGGCGAACAGGAGCACCCGGCTGAGCTCGCGCCGGACCAGCGCCGCAAAGACGGCTGCCGTCGGCGCGAGCGACGGCAGCATCATCGCCGCCATCATCGTCGCCCACACGCCCGTGAACCAGCCGACGGAACCGAGCGCGCTCCCCGGTCCTGCGTCCATCCCCGCCATCCGGTCGACCGTCGACCACCACGCCAAGCCCGCCGCGACGAGCAGCGCCGCGACGATCCCGAGCTCCGCGCGCATCGCCGCCGGCGGCGAGAGCCTGACCCCGCGCACCCCGGCGCCGGCCAACCTGCCGGTTGCGCCGATGACGGCTTCGCCTGTGCCGGAGGAGTTGCTGATCGTCGTTGCGCCCGGTGACATGGCCACGGCTCAGCCTCCTTCGTATTCGTCGTGGCGGCGGATCCACATCGGCTCCGAGCCTTGCTCGTCGCGGCCCCGCGGCGTGCGGTCGAGCAGGCCGTAATAGGCCATCGCGGGCTCGAGGCCGCGCGCGCTCGTCACGTACGTCCGGTAGACGACGCCATCCGACAGCACGTACACGCTGAGACCCGGCCCCTCGGTGACGTACCCGCCTGCATCGGTCCCGCACATGCGCGCGTTCTGCTCGACGGTGGCCGGGATATCCCCTTCCAGGAACGGTTTCAGATCCTCCCGCATGTTCAGGAAGCCGATGTCGCGGTTGAAGTCGCTGCCGGCGCTCGAGACCCAGTCGATGCCCCAGCCCATCCGCTGTTTGAAGGCGAGCAGCTGCCCGATCGGCGCGCGCGAGGCGAGCAGCAGCGTGGTGTCCTTGGCCTTCAGATGGGCGACCTGAGGATCGAGCGTGTCCGCGATCGAGGAGCAGACCGGGCATCCCGCCGACCAGTCCGGCCCGAACATGAAGTGGTAGACGAGCAACTGGGAGCGGCCGTCGAAGCACTCGGCGAGGGTCTTCGTGCCACCGTCGGTCTCGAAGCGGTAGTCCTGCTCGACCGGGACCCACGGCAGCTCGCGCCGCTTGGAGGCCAGCTCGTCGCTGCGGCGGGTGAGCTCCTTCTCCTCCTTCAGCAACTCGTCGCGCTGCGCCTGCCACTCCTCCTGCGTGCCGATCCGGTGCTCTGTCATCGCTTGTCTCCTTCTCCTGGTTTTGAACACGATTCTGTTTGCGCCTGCACGGCCTCGGCGAGTCGCTTTATCCGAGCGAGGCGTCTGTCCCACTGCGCCGCGACGCGAGTCATTTCCTCGCTGGCGGCGTCGAGCCGCTCAGGCCTGATGGCGTAGCGCACCTCCCGGCCACGTCGTTGGCCGGAGACCAGGCCGACACGACTGAGTACGACGAGATGCTTGGCAACAGCCTGCCTGGTGACCGGCAAACCGTTGGCCAGCGTCGTGGTGGTTGCCTCGCCGCGCTCGAGCAGCGCGTCGAGCACCCGCCGGCGCGTGGGATCGGCGACCGCCGCCCACAGGGCGTCCTCCTCGGCGACGGCGGTGGTCATCAACGTGTCCCCCCAAATGGCTTCGATGCCACGTAATCGAGCATTTCGCCGAAATGCCGCTCCCAGCCCTGTTCGTGGTCTTCGCGGTATCGGGTCCGGCTCTCTTCGTCATGCGTCACGGCGCCGATCCCGCTCTCGAGCACCCGCAACCGCGTCCCACCGGCCTCCTCGACGAGGCTGAACTCGACGAGTGCCGAGTTGCTCTGATCCGGTCCCGCGCCCTGCGGATGGTTCCAGCGAAAGGAGAAGCGGCGGAACGGCTCGGCCTCCACGACCCGAATCGGCACGCTCATGTCGATCTCTCGATCACTTCCGCCGCGCCCTCCGGGTCTCCAGATGAGCACGCCATCGGCACCTACTCGTCCCTCGAGCACCGCCTCGTCGCTGAACCAGCGGCTGATCTGCTCGGGTTCGGTGATCACGCCCCAGACGACCTCCGGGCTCGCCTCGATCAGGATCTCTCGTTCGACGCTGTCAGCGGCCACGCCGGCTCCTCCTCATATTGATGTGCAACTGATGGTTGCGGGATGCGTTCCAGGCAGAATAGCAACCAATGGTTGCGTGTCCCACCCCGTGGGGCATCGCTCCGCGGTCGCGGCTGCGATTACCGGTCGCGCCAACTGGGTAGGGATGGGTCCGATGCGTTTTGTGATCGGGCAGGGGATCAAGTTGGGAGCGGGCATGCTCGCGTTCGGCCTGCTCATGATCTCGATGGCGCTGACGGCGCCGGCCGCGGGCGCGGCGGTGCCACCTGAACAGGATCCCTTCTACTCCTACGAAGGCTCCACCCCGCTGACGAGCATCGCGCCGGGCACCGTGCTGAAGACGCGGACGCTCTCCTACCACGTCGCGGGCGTGCCACTTCCGGTGACGGCGGTGCAGCTGCTGTACCGCTCCACCGGAGAGACCGGTGCGCCGACGGTCAACGTGACGTCGGTGCTCGAGCCGCCGCTGCGACCGGGATCACCGACGGTGGTCTCATATCAGTCCTTCTACGACTCGCTGAGCCCCGAAGCCGATCCGTCCTATGCGATCTCCGGTGGCGTGAGCATCGGCGGCGCGATCCCGACCGCGGAGTCGGGGTTGATCGCGCCGGCGCTGCTGGCGGGCGAGACGGTCGTGGTGCCGGACACCGAGGGCGAGACGGCTGACTTCTCGGCGGGCCCGGAGTACGGGATGAACACGCTCGACTCGCTGCGAGCGGCGCTGCGCTCGCCGGCGACGGACCTGGCGGCCGCCAAGCAGATCGGCCTGATCGGCTACTCCGGGGGCGCGATCGCGACCGGCTGGGCGGCTGAGCTGGCTGCCACGTACGCGCCCGACATCAGCTCGCGGATCGTCGGCGCGGCGATGGGCGGCGTGCTTGTCGATCCCGCGCACAACCTGCACTACGTCGAAGGCAGCACCGTCTGGGCCGGCGTGATTCCGATGGGGGTGATCGGAATCTCGCGAGCCTTCCACGTCAACCTCACGCCGTACCTGAACGAATACGGGCTACAGCTCTACAACAAGCTCCAGCGCGCATCGATCGGCGAAGTCCTCGGAGAGTACCCGGGGCTCACCTGGGCGCAGCTGGCCAAGCCCGAATACCCGACACCCGACAGCGTGCCCGTCTACGTCGAAGTGTCGAACCAGCTGATCATGGGCAGTCGTGGCACGCCCAGCATGCCGATGTTCATCGGCCAGGGCAACGGCGGCGAACTCGAAGGAACCTCGGGCAACAAGGAAGGCATCGGTCCCGGCGACGGCGTGATGATCGCGGGCGATGTGCGCAGCCTCGCGCGCGAGTACTGCAGCCGCGGCGTCTCCGTGCAGTACGAGGAATACGAACACCTCAGTCACGTGCCGAGCGCGACTGAGTGGCTGCCGGAGGCCAACTCCTGGCTCGCCGCACGTTTCGCCGGGCTGCCGGCGCCGCAGAACTGCTCGAGCATCGCGCCGGGCAACTCGCTGGCGCCGATTGGCTGAGGCCGGAACGTTCCGGCCTCGCTGAACGACAATTGCTGCGCATGAGGCTCCTATAGTGAGGTTGGTTCTCTGCTCAACAAAAGGATCCTGCTGTGGATGTCGAGATCTGGTCTGACATCGCATGCCCGTGGTGTTACATCGGCAAGCGTCGCTTCGAGACCGCGCTCGAGCAGTTCGAGCACCGCGACGACGTCAACGTGACCTGGCGCAGCTTCGAGCTCGACCCCGGTGCGCCTCCTGAGCGCACGGGCGATCGCGCGGAGCGCCTGGCGGAGAAGTACGGCATGACCGTCGAGCAGGCCCGCGAGGCCGAGCAGCGGCTGACGGGCGTGGCGGCGGACGAGGGCCTCCCCTTCCGCTTCGACATCGCCCGCAGCGGCACCACCTTCGACGGCCACCGATTGGTGCACCTGGCGGAGACCCACGGTCTGCAGGACGAGATGAAGGAGCGCCTGCTGCGCGCGTACTTCACCGAAGGCGAGCTGATGTCAGATCAGGACACGCTCGTGCGCCTGGCCGCCGAGGTTGGACTCGACGAGCAGGAGGTGCGCGAGCTGCTCGCGGGAGATCGCTACGCGGATGAGGTCCGCGCCGACGAGCGAACCGCGGGCGAACTGGGGATCAGCGCGGTGCCGACGTTTGTGGTCGACCGCAAGCTGGGCGCCTCCGGCGCGCAACCGCCGGACGCGCTGCTCGATCTGCTGCGCCAGGGATGGGCCAAGCGCAGTTCCGCAGCGGCGCTTGCCTAGGATGGCATCCGCCACCTGTCGCGACTCTCCTCCGCGATGCGCGGCGGGCCTCCGATCCCGGTCACGAGGAGCTAGCGGGTGAACAGCGCAATTGATCGTGACGCCGATATCCGGGCTCGGCTCCAAGAGCACTGGGAGGCCTCCGAGCGCGGGGATGTCGAGGCTGAGCACGCGATCTACGCCGCAGACGCGATTCTGGACTACCCGCAATCCGGCGAGCGCTTCAGAGGCCGGTCACGGATCCAAGCGCAACGTGGAGGGCACCCGGCCGAACGGCACTTCACCGTGCGCCGGATCCTGGGCGGGGGCGACCTCTGGGTGAGCGAGTGCGTGATCACCTATGACGACGTGCCCACACATTCGCTCAGCGTCATGGAGTTCACCAATGGTTTCGTGACGCACGAGACGCAGTACTTCGCCGACCCCTTTCCTGCGCCTGCAGAGCGCGCTGCGCTAGCAGAGTCGATTCCGCCGCGCGACCGATAAGCCGAATGCAGGTTGGCGCGCCCACGGTTCGGGTGCCGACAAGTTCAGTGGAGCCTACCGGGATCGAACCGGTGACCTCCTGCTTGCAAAGCAGGCGCTCTCCCAGCTGAGCTAAGGCCCCGCAGGGACCGAGTTTAGGGCAGCGGGATCAGGAGTATTGATCGAGGTCCGAACGCGCCCGCCCCGGACCGGCGCCCAACCAGAAAGACCTACGGGTCGAAGTCGAAGTCCCGCGGCGCTTGCTGTTGCTGGTCGAACCAGAGCCGCTCTTGCCCTGGCGTCTCGCCGGGGATCGCAGGCTCTTGCTCGAGCGCGTCCTCCCCCAGCTGCTCGTCGAGCACGGTCCGCATGTCCAGCTCTGCGGTCTCCTGTCCGACGTTGGCGAAGTCTGGCCCCCGCTCAGGGTGGGGATCCATGGAGAGGTCGCCGTCACTGTGGGTCCCGTTCCCGTTCCCGTGCACGGGAACCGCGTTGCCGAGATCGTCCTGGGCGGGGTTGGGGCCCTCGTCCTCGTGCTCGCCGTGCTCCAGCGCCGGATCCTCGGGGTCGTGCTCGCGCACGACGGGTCCCAGCGCGTCGCGCTCCTGCCGCGCGACCTCCCCCGGATCGGCGCCGCGCAGGCGCTTGAGCTCCATGTGTTCGCGGATGGCGTCGTCGAGCAGTCCCATCTCCCCGCCGAACGATACTGCGTCCTTCGCTCGCCCCCGGGGCTCGGCGACTACACTTTCCAGACCTCGCACCGTCCCCGCGGCGCGAGAGCTCGGGGCTATAGCTCAGTTGGGAGAGCGCCTGGATCGCACCCAGGAGGTCGGGGGTTCGAGTCCCCCTAGCTCCACTCGATGCTCGTGCTCGCGGTGAAGGCGCTGTTGGCGCCGATGTTCGTCGTCGGCGCGTCTGTAGCCGCGCGGCGTTTCGGACCGTGGGTCGGCGGTCTCGTCGGCGGACTACCGGTCGTGGCCGGTCCGATTCTGCTCGCCTATGCGCTCGAGCATGGCCGGGCGTTTGCCGGGCAGGCGGCCGCGGGGACGCTACTCGGGCTGCTCTCGCTGACGGCGTTTGTCGTCGTCTACGGCCGTCTCGCGAGTCGCGCCCCGTGGTTTGTCTGCATGCTCTGCGGCTGGGTCGCGTTCGCGCTCGTGACGGTCGTGCTCGACGGCGTCGCGGTGCCGGCCGGCGTGGCGCTGGGTCTGGTCTGTCTGGGGTTCGCCGGCGGCCTGCTTCTGCTCCCCGGCCAGCCGAACACCACCGCCGCCGGCGGTGGTGCGATTCCCCAGGCGCCGGTGTGGGATCTGCCGGTGCGTGCCGGTTGCGCGCTGGCGCTGGTACTGGCGCTCACGACGGCGGCCGGCTGGCTCGGACCGCAACTCAGCGGGCTACTCGCGCCGTTCCCGGTGATCACGACGGTGCTTGCGACGTTCACTCACAGTCAGTGGGGGGCGGACGAAGCGGTCCGCCTCCTGCGCGGGATGCTCTCCGGCTTCGTCGCCTTCGCGCTCTTCTGCTTCACGTTGACCGTCTTGCTGGGGGGCGCGACCGTAGCTGCCGGGTTCGCGCTCGCGACGGTCGTGGCGCTGGCCGCCCAAGTGCTCATGCTCTCGCGCGCGCGACGCCGGCCCGCTGTCAGTGGCGAGGCGCAGCTGTCGCAGTGAGGAGAGCGGCCGGAGGGTCTCGGACTACTTTGGCCGTCTGATCGAACAGTTCCGCTTGAAACGTCAATAGGCTTAGGCGCCAATGCTCGACCCTCACCTGCTTCACGCGCTCCACGTGCAGGCCGTGCGCCACGCTGAGCTGCCCGCCGGCAGCGAGCCACACGAGCTGTTCCAGGTCTCGACGATCGAGGCGCTGCTCCACGGCGCCTACGACGGTGACGTGACCGTCGCCGAGCTCAGCGGCCGCGGTGACCTGGGGCTCGGCACGTTCAACGCGCTCGACGGCGAGCTCGTGCTCGCCGATGGGGTTCTCTACCGGGCCGCGCAGGACGGCTCCGTGCACCCCGCCGAGCCCGAGCGCCGCAGCCCGTTCGCGCTCGTCACCACCTTCCAGCCCGGCGTCGAGATCTACCTCGGCGTCGCCCAGGAAGTCGACGCGCTGCTCTCCCAGGTCGCCCCGCAGTCGCCCAGCTGCACCGCGGTACGGATCGAAGGGCGCTTCGAGCACGTCCGCCTGCGCTCCGTTGCTCCCCAGCGCAAGCCCTACCCGCCGCTCACAGACGTGCTCGCCGACCAGAGTGTGTTCGACGAAAACGACATCGAAGGCGTCGTTGTCGGTTTTTGTTTCCCCGCGCACGCAGGTCGGCTCAACCTTCCTGGCCGCCATCTCCACTTCCTCTCCTCAGATCGCACCCGTGGCGGGCACGTGCTCTCCTGCCGTCCGGCCGAGTGCGTCGTGCGCGTCGATCACGAGGCCGAGATCGAAGTCGAGCTCCCGCCCGGCGTCGAGCTCAAGGTTCACGCCGGCGACGGCCCCGAGGATCCCGGCGACTCCGACGGGCTGCTCCGGCTCGAGCGCGACTGAGCGCGCTGGATCGCGCACGGCGCGAACGTACAATGACCCCAATCGAGAAAGGGATCAAGATGCGCCCTCGTATGCGCCGTACCAGCCCGGCCGCAATCGCTCTCCTCGCCGCATCGGCGGTCCTCGCCTTCAGCGGCTCGGCGCTCGCGAGCAAGAGCGCCACCCCGGCGCAGCTCAAGGCGCTCACCCGTGCGATCCACGCCACCCCGGTTGCCGGCATCAACACGATTCCCGCCAACCGCTATCGGGTCTCGCGCGCGAAGATCTCCACCGTCAGCACGTCGTGGGCGTCGGCTTGGGTCGAGCCCACCAAGCGTTTTCAGGCGACGCTCCAGAGCATCGAGGTCGTCGCCGTGAGACTCGCCGGGAAGAGCACGTGGGTAGTCGTCGACGCGGGTACCGCCGAGGTCGGTTGCGGTGTCGCTCCGAACTCCGTGCTGGCGGACCTGCTTGGGTTGAAGGCGGGCGAACAACCGTGCGCTCCCGGGGAAGGGATCGCCTGAGACAGGCACCGGCGCTTCCTTTGCGCCGTGTCGCGGGCTTCAGCTGACCGCGGCGCCCCCGGAGCTCGGGGACTCGGTCTCGCGTTCGCGGCCGAGCACTCGCAGCAGCTCCTCGTAGGGACCGACCAAATAGGCCTGGTCACCGGCGGCGAAGCGCGTGTCGCGCCGCGGAGGATGCTCCATCGCGCCGTCGGACTCGGCGCGCACGATCGCCACGACGCGGATCCGTGCTGAGAGCTCGCGCATCGCCAGCCCGACGAGCCCTCCGTCGGGGCGGACCGTGAGGCGCGCGACGAGGAACGGCTGGTTGCGCACGTAGAACGTCGCGAGCACCTCCAAGCCCAGCACCGCGCCGACGAACCAGGGCGCCGCCAGCGCCGAGGTCGACCAGACGTGGTGGAACTTGAAGGTCTTCTCGAGGCGGTTGCCGAGTGCGCGGTCGAATACGCGCAGCACGACCGGCACCTCGGTCCAGCGCTCGCCGAGCGCGTCGCGCACCGCGAGGCCGGTCTCGAGGTTGACGAGGTCGTCGCTCGTCAGGATCGCAACGGCGCCCGCATCGGCGATGTTGACGGAGCGCAGCGTCTGGCCGAGCGTCGCGTCGCCGTGCACGATCGGGACGCCCAGCGAGCGGGCGTGCTGGACGTAGCGGTTGCGCTCGTCGTACTCGATCACGACGACATCCCGCCCCAGCGTGCGCAGGCCTTCGAGCACGCGCAGACCAACTGCCCCGAGGCCGACGAGCACGACGTGGTCCTCCATCCCGCGGATGCTCCCCTGACCGAGGGCATTCTCGATGCGCCGGCTGACGAGCACGTTCGTGAGCAGCGCGAAGATCGTCGTGACGAGCGTCACGCCCGTCACGATCAGCAGCACGCCAAAACCCTCCATCAGCGCCGACTGGCCCGCGAAGGAGAAGTCGCCAAAGCCGACGGTCGCGACAGTCTCCACGGTGAAGTACACGGAGTCCTCGATCGACAGGCGATGGTGGGTGACCGGCTGCACGTATCCGAGCCGCAGGATCACCGTCGAGATCAGCAGGAGCAGAAATCCCAGCAGGATCGTGATGATCAGCGCCCGGTCGGCCTCCTCGGCGAGCGTGCGCGAGACGCGTCGTACGGTCCGTCGAGCCTGTCCCACACCATGGGATCGTGCGGAGTCCTTTCCGTGCGCCACCCCGGCGCCGCCGAGGTCCTCGGGCTTGCCGAGCACTGTCACGCGGTCGCCGACGCCAACCTCGTGATCGCGACCCGGGCAGACGACGAGCTCGCCCGCGGCGGTGATGATCCCGACCGGCGCGAGGTCGCCGAACAGGTTCCGCAGCGTTCCTTTCTCGGTCACGCCCACCTCGGCGGCGACGAACAATTCCTCACCGAGCATCACGTCGTAGCTCGTCCGCCCCATGCACGCGTCCACGACCGACGGCGCGAACAGGCCCGCGACATCCAGGGCGCTGCCGGCACCGGTGGCGTCTTCGACCGCGCGCCCGACGGTCGGGTTGTCGAGGTGCACAACGACGGAGATGTCCTCGCGCATGTCGCGCACGAGCAGCGCCGTCTCGACGTTTCGCAGGTCGCTCGCGTGCGTGCACACAACCGCGCGCGCCCCGGCCAGTCCGGCTGCTCGGAGCTGTGTGCCGGGGTCCCCCTCACTGGACATGTGCGGGCAGCCCCAGCTCTCCACGAGTGCCGCCATCCGCGCGGACGGGTCGTCGTCGAGCACGACCACCGGCACCTCCGCGACCCTTAGCTGCTCGACCGTGCGTAGACCGACGCCCTCCAGGCCACACACGATCACGTGGCCCGTCCAGTGCTCGTACTCGCCGGCGGCGGGCGCCGCGAACGACTCGGCCGCGGTCCTCTGTGCGTCACCGGACGTCGATCCGCCATCAGGAATATGTGTCGTCGAAGGTTCCGTCTGTCCCCGTTCGCTGACCCCCCCACGCCATATTCGGTTTTCTGGACCGAGACTCTACCTGAGCCAGTAACGCGCGCGGAGCGAATCTTCTCGTCTGTCGCCGCACGGGTCAGAGCGGTACCAAGTCGCTTGTGCATCGCTTGGCCGCCTGACCTGAATAACCTAAAGCCGATGACGTACACCAACGCGCAGGCGCGCGAACAGCTGCTGCAGAGCGTCGCCCAGGCGATTGACGAGATCGCCTTCGCGCTCGCCTCGCTGGGCGAGGCTTACGAGCAGCTCGACGAACAGAGCGCGGACAGGCTCGAGCAGGAGCTGTTCAAGCCCGTGCAGGCAGCCTACGGCCGCGCGCAGCGCACCTACAACGGGTTCGCCGCCCGCCACGAGCTGCCGGACCAGCAGTTCGGGCCGGCGCCCTCGGGCGCTCCCTCGCACGGCGTCAAGGGCTTCCTCGACAGCGCCGTGGACGGCGTTGCCAGGGCGGATGGCGCGCTCGCGACGCTCCAGGATTCGATGCTCCCGGTCGAGGTCGGCGACCCCGAGCTGCGGGCCGGTCTGGAGGAGGTGCGCAAGCTCCTCGGCGAGGTTCCGGGACACGCCCGCCAGTTCGTGCGCACGTTGGGGCGTTAGCGCGTGACCCCTCCGTCCCCGCGTCTCGCCGCGACCGTGCCGGCCGCGTGCTTAGATACCCGCAGCGCGCGCCCGTAGCTCAGTGGTCAACGGTTCTCTTCGGGGAGCCAAAGAGCAGCGGTCTTTCAAGCCGCAGGCCGCGGGTTCGATTCCCGCCGGGCGCATTTTTCTCCCCCGCGACAGTCGCGACGACTCAGGCGGGCAGCAGCGACCCGGCCGGCACAGTGTCCACCGACGGGATCTCGATCGGGAGCTTCTCCACGATCGCCGCCGGGTTTGCAGCAGCCACCGCCGCCGAGTGACGGTCGATCCTGATATCTGGCCACGGCCGTCCCGGGCGCCCGGTGTAGTAGCCCTGGGCGAGCGGCACACCGAGCTCGCCAAGCACGCGCAACTCAGCGCTGTGCTCGATGCCCTCGGCTACCACCAGGCAGCCCACCTGGTTGGAGTAGCCGACGAGCGCTCCCACGAGCGCGGCCCGGTCGCGATCGTGGTCGATGCCGCTGATCAGCGAGCGGTCGAGCTTGAGGTAGCTGGGGTGCACGGTCGTGATCTGGCGCAGGCCCGAGTAGCCGGCCCCCATGTCGTCCACCGCCAGGCGCGCGCCGCGCTCCTGCAGCGGGGCGATCACCGTGCGCAGCTCCACGTCGCTCTGTACGAGCGTCTCCTCCGTGATCTCGACGATCAATCCGTCGAGGTCGTGTAGCTCGTCGAGCATCTGGAGCGTCTGCGGGTCGAGCAGCACGGGCGCGGAGAGGTTGACCGACAGGCTGACGCCGGCGGGGCGTTGCACAAACAGGCGCAGCGCGGCACGCAGGCAGGCGCGCTCCAGCGCATCGCGTTCGCCGAGCGCCGCGGCCATCGCCAGCCAGTGCAGCGGGCCTTCGGTGCTTCCGGCAAAGCGAGCGAGCGCCTCGTAGGCGTGCACCGACCCCGTGTGCACGTCGACGATCGGTTGCACCGCGATCGCGAGGCCATCTCCCGCGATGAAGCGGGCGAGGGCCGCTTTGGCGGCCGACCCGTCCTCCTCCCCCAGCGCCTCTCCGGTCGCTAACGCCGGGCGCTCGCCGCCGGCTTCGCCGCGCTTGGCCACGCGTGAGGCGATATCGCCCGCGAGCAGCAGCGTCTCGGCGTTGTCGGCGTCGTGGCGAGCCTGCCGGAGCAGGTGGTTGAGCTCGCGCGTCAGCCGTCCGCTCGTCAGCAGCAGCCCCAGCGAGGCCAGACACAGCGCCACGTGTTCGGCGCTCAGCTGGCCTTGGAGGATCACCGGGAGCGCCAGCGCGGTGAGCACGATCGTGCGGCCGATCCAGTGCACGCGCCCGCCGCGCGCCATCACGCCGCTGCCGATCGCCACCAGCCACAGGAGGCTCAGCACCGTAACCCGCTGGCCCTGCAGGCCGACGATCAGGATCGCCGCCGCCCCGGCGAGCGACTCCTCGACTCGCAGCCAGCGCATGCGCGGCGCCGACAGGTGCACCAGCGCCGTCAGCGAAATCGTGACAAAGCCCGCGATCCCGAGCGCCGGATGGGACAGCAGGCTCGGCTGGAGGAGGATCAGCGCGATGCCGCTCAAGCCGACGACGACGCGCGTGCTCGCCGCGGTGCGCCGAGCGCGCAGGATGTGATCGTCGTGCTCGATCGCGACCGTGCCTTCGAGCAGCGCCATGTCCTCTCCTCGGTACGCCGCGTTTATTACTCCAATCGGGGGGTAGATCGCTGGACCGGTGGCGGCCGAATTTTGATATAGGGAACGAAAATCCCGATAGGGGAAACTCAGATGCGCTCAGGCGCATACCCGCAAGCGCGCATTCCGGCCTTCGTCTGAGGTGGCGACCGTCTTAAAGAGCGATCTTGTCGTGCCTGCGGGCCGTCTCTAGGCCCGCTGCCCAAGCGCCGGGCGGCGCTCGGTGAGTCGGTCGGATTCGGCCGCGTGGGCGGCGAAGGCGTCGATCAGTCGCGGCCAGAGGACGCGTGGCAGGTCGTGACCCATGCCCTCGATCATCGTCAGCTCGGCGCCTGGAATCGCGCGCGCCGTCGCGCGTCCACCGGAGGGCGAGACGAGCGGATCGACGGTGCCATGGATCACAAGCGTCGGCACCGTGATGCCCTCGAGCTCGGCGGTGCGGTCGCCGGAGGCGATGATCGCGGCGAGCTGGCGCCCCGCCCCGGTCCGGTCGAGCTCTCGATCGAAGGAGAGCGCGGCGATCTTGCGCACCCCCTCGGTGTCCTGGGGGATCCCGCGGGAGCCGATCTTCGTGAACAGCTGCGTGGCGTGCTCGATGAACGCCTCGCGTTCGGTCGGAGCCTTGCGGAGAAAGATCGCATAGCTCGAGAGCGCTGGTCGCCCGACCCAGCGTCCGCCGGTGCTGGACATCATCGACACCAGCGAGCGCACTCGCGCCGGGTGCCTGGCCGCGAGCGTCTGCGCGATCATCCCGCCCATCGAGGCCCCGATCACGTGCGCCCGGTCGATCGCCAGGTTGTCCATCAGGCCGACCGCGTCCTGAGCCATGTCCGCGAGCCTGTAGCGCGCGGGAACCGAGTAGCGCAGCAGCTGCAGGAGCGACGGTGGCGGACCCTGCAGATGGGTCGAGCGACCGATGTCGCGGTTGTCGAAGCGCACCACGTACAGCCCGTGCGCCGCGAGCTGCTCGCAGAAGTCGTCCTGCCAGCTGACCATCTGCGTGCCGAGGCCCATGATCAGCAGCGCGGCCGGATCGCTGGCGTCGCCAAAGGTCTCGTAGCAGAGGGTGATCCCGCCGCCGACGTCGCAGAGCTTCTCGGACATGGTCCATCGACTGTACATCGCTAGGATCGGTTCGATGGAGCAGTCCGAGATCAGCAAGCTGTCGATCGACACGATTCGCGGTCTCGCGATGGACGCTGTGCAGAAGGCTAATGCGGGTCACCCCGGCACCGCGATGGCGCTCGCGCCGCTGGCGTACACGATCTTCAAGCGCTTCCTTCACGCCGACCCGGCCGCGACGGACTGGCCCGACCGCGATCGCTTCGTGCTGAGCTCCGGCCACGCGTGCATGCTGCAGTACTCGCTGCTGCACCTCACCGGCTACGAGCTTAGCCTCGACGACCTCGAGCAGTTTCGCCAGTGGGGCTCGCGCACGCCGGGCCATCCCGAGCGGGGGCACACACCCGGGATCGAGGTCACGACCGGGCCGCTCGGGCAGGGCTTCGCAAACGCCGTCGGCATGGCGATCGCCGAGCGCTTCCTCGCCGAGCGCTTCAACCAGCCGGGCCAGAAAGTGGTCGACCACCACACCTACGCGATCTGCTCCGACGGGGACCTGATGGAGGGCATCAGCCAGGAAGCCGCCTCGATCGCCGGGCACTTCGGGCTCGGCAAGCTGGTGGTCTGCTACGACGACAACCGCATCACGATCGACGGCTCGACGACGATCAGCTTCGACGGCGAGAACCACACCGCGCGTATGGAAGCCGACGGCTGGCATGTGCAGCGGGTCGAGGACTCCGAGGATCTCGACGCGCTCGAGGCCGCACTGGCGGCGGGCCGCGACGAAGCCGAGCGCCCATCGTTCATCGCGATCCGCTCGCATATCGCCTACCCGGCGCCCAACGCGGTCGACACGGCCGCGTCGCACGGGTCGGCGTTGGGCGAGGAGGAGGTGCGCGCGACGAAGGAGGCGATGGGCTTCGACCCCGACCGTCACTTCTGGGTGGACGAGCGCGTCTATGAGCACATGAGCTTGCGCGACTCCGGCGCGCAGGCGCGAGGCGAGTGGCAGGAGCGCTACGAGGACTGGCGCGAGGCCTCCCCCGAGCTGGCCGCGGACTGGGACCTTGCCTGGGCAGGACGCCTGCGCGATGGCTGGCGCGAGACGCTGCCGAAGTTCGAGGCCGGCGAGAAGCTCGCCACGCGCGCGGCCGGGCAGCAGGTGATGGCGGCATTTGCCGAGCACGCCCCAACGATGATCGGCGGCGCGGCCGATCTGGTCGAGTCGACGAAGACCCTGTTCGAGGGCGCAGGCGAGTTCTCGAAGGTTCACGCGGGACGCAACGTGCCGTTCGGCATTCGCGAGCACGCGATGGGTGCGATCGTCAACGGCGCGGCCGCCCACGGCGGGATCGTCTCGCCGTACGGCTCGACGTTCCTGATGTTCTCCGACTACATGCGTGGGTCGGTGCGGTTGTCGGCGTTGATGGGGCTCCCGGTCGTCTGGGTTTGGACGCACGATTCCGTCGGCCTTGGCGAGGACGGGCCGACGCATCAGCCGATCGAGCACTACGCGTCGCTGCGCGCGATCCCCGAGCTGTGGGTGATCCGCCCCGGCGACGCGAACGAGACGAGCCACGCGTGGCGCGTGGCGTTGGAGCGCGAGGATGGCCCCGTGGCGCTGCTGCTCTCGCGTCAGGGCGTCGAGACGCTCGACCGCGCCGAGCTCGGGGCCGCGGCGGAGCTCGAGCGCGGTGGGTACGTGCTGTGGGATTCCTCCGGCGACGGGACGGTGGCGCCCGAGCTGATCCTGATCTCGACCGGCGCCGAGGTGCCGCCGACGCTCGCGGCCGCGCGGAAGCTGGTCGGGGAGACGAAAGCGAATGTGCGCGTCGTGTCGATGCCATGCATCGAGCTGTTCGAAGCCCAGACGCAGGAGTACCGCGACAGCGTGCTTCCCCCGGACACGACAAAGCGGCTGGCAGTCGAGCCGGGCGCGAGCCTCAGCTGGTGGAAGTGGGTCGGCACCGACGGAGACGTGCTCGGGCTCGACCGCTTCGGCGCTTCGGCGCCGGGGACGAAGGTTCTCGAGGAGCTGGGCTTCAGCGTCGAGAACATCGCAGCGCGCGCCCGCGCGCTGCTGGACGGGAAGGTGCGACCGCGATGAGCTCTTCGCCGATGACCCACCTGTCAGCGCTTGGTCAGAGTGTGTGGATCGATTTTCTCTCGCGCGAATCGATCCGCGAGGGCCACCTGCAACACCTGATCGACGAGGACTCGGTGGTCGGAGCCACCTCGAACCCGACGATCTTCCAGAAGGCGATGACGGCGGGAAACGCCTACGACGAGCAGCTCCGCAAAGAGGCCGGGCGGGGGAGCAACGCCACGGAGACGTTCTGGGCGCTGGCCCAACGCGACGTCGCAGACGCCTGCGACCTGTTCCGCCCGATCTGGGACGGGGGCGCCGGCCGCGACGGCTACGTCTCGCTGGAGGTCGACCCGGGCCTCGCCTACGACACGCTCGCGACCTACCGCGAAGCGATCCGAATACACAAGGCCGTGGACAGGCCGAACCTGTTGGTGAAGATCCCCGCGACCAAGCCGGGGTTGGCCGCGATCGAGGACGTGATCGCGCAGGGGCATTCGATCAACGTGACGCTGATCTTCTCGCTGCGGCGCTACGCGGACGTCGCCGAGTCCTACACGCGCGGGATCGAGCGACTGATCGCCGCCGGCGGCGATCCCAGCACGGTGGCATCGGTGGCGAGCTTCTTCGTCTCGCGGATCGACACCGAGGCCGACCGTCGCCTCGACGAGATCGGCGGGCACGACGAGCTCAAGGGCAAGCTCGCGATCGCGAACGCGAAGCTCGCCTACCAGCACTACAAGCGCGCGTTCGCCGGCCCGCGCTGGGAGTACCTCGCCGGCAAGGGCGCCACGCCGCAGCGCGTGCTGTGGGCGAGCACCTCGACGAAGAACCCGAGCTATCGCGACACGATCTACGTCGAGGAGTTGATCGGGGCGGACACCGTGAACACGATGCCCGAGGAGACGATCCGCGACTTCCAGGACCACGGCAAGCCGGCGCCGCGCCTGGAGCAGGGGCTTGCCGAGGCACGAGCACTGCTCGAGGAGCTGGCCGCGGCGGGCGTCGACTACGACGATCTGACGGACACGCTCGAGCGCGAGGGCGTCGAGAAATTCTCCGCTTCGTCCGACGAGCTGCGACAGGCGCTCGGCGAGAAGCAGGCCGCGCTCGCCACCTGAGCAGCCGGCGTCCCAGCCGGTGCTGGGGACGGCTCAGGTACTCAGGTGTAGGGAATCGGGATCAGCACGCGGGTCCGCAGCGTTCCCGCGGGGAACGCGCGCGCGTCGAGCGTGAACACGCGGTAGGTATGGCCGCGGTAGCGGTAGATGCCGCTCGCGGGGACGGATGAGAACCCGCCCACCCCGGGGCCGAGGCTGTTCTTCACCAGTTCGGGGTGCGCGCTGGTGGGGTTCATGTACATGAGCACGTCGAGGCCCACCAGCCGCTTGGCGAGACGCAAGTAGCCTTCGTCGTCCTGGATCGAGAGCGTCAGTTCGCCGATCTGCTTGCCGTGCAGGCGTAGCGGCGCGCTTACGGGCGCGAGCACGTACGGGCCGCCGACGTCCGCGAGCAGGTGTCCGCCGGCGCTCACGCGCAGGCGCACGATGTGGCTGTGGTCGTAGACCAGGCCGACGACCGCCTTGCGAGTGGCGACTGGGTTGCGTTCGGCGACCGCCTGCAACAGAGCACTGTTCTGCTGCGCGTTGTGCACCTGGACCAGCGCGTGCGGACCGCCCTCGCCGGCATAGATCAGCGCCGCGACGCGGCTGAGCGTGTTGACGAGCGTGTCCTGCTGGGTCGCTCCGCAGAAGTGGGCGGTTGAGTCGGCAGTCCTCAGTAGGTAGATGCGCAGCGAGCCGGAGGGGTAGGCCCCGGCGGGGAACGAGGCGTACTGGAAGACGGTGCCGTGCTCGGTCAGCGTGCCGGCCGGTGGGATCGCGCCAGACGGCATCTCAAACGAGCCGTCGAGGCTATGTGTGCCCTCGCGCAGGGCGATGTCGCCCTCGACGACGCCCTTCAGCTCCGAGAGGAAGCCGCGATCGTCCCACACGCTCGTTACGAAGCTCGCGATCGGTGTCCCCGCGGCGCCGAGAATCGATCCATGCAGCGGCGCCAGTGCGCCGGCGGGGCCGACGGTGGTCAGGGCATTGCCATCGCGGAGCACCGTCAGGTCCGCAACGTGTCCGCCGGCGAGCAGCGCCTGCGCCGTCGTATGCGCCGCTCCGGCGTCATCGTGTTCGATGGCTTCGCGCAGGGCGTGGGAACCCTTGATCAGGCGCTTCGCGATTTCGGTGCGTTCGCTGGAGACGCCCTCGTCGTAGACGCGCTGTGTCACCTGACTGAGCGCCTGGAGCACGGTCGCGCCGCAGGCGCTGGCGGTCCCGCCCAGCTGGGGGTCGTCGGAGCCGCCCGCGACGCTCGCCACGTAGCCGATCGCGAGCGCGACGAGCAAAGCGAGCGCGACCGCGGCGCGCTTGGCGCTCAGAAGTGTGGCCATCCGCGAGAACATCCCCAGGACATCCTACGGCCCAAACATCGACAAGGCCGCAATCGGGTCATACTCGCCGGGTGCCCTCCGTTCTCATCACCGGCGCCTCGACAGGCATCGGACGCGCCACCGCGCTGCGCCTGGCGGGGTCCGGCTGGACGGTGCTGGCGGGTGTGCGCAAGGCCGCGGACGGCGAGGCGCTGAAGGCCGACGGTGGTGAGCGCATCGTCCCGATCGAGCTGGACGTGACCGACGCCGCGCAGATCGCCGCGGCGGTTGCGGAGGTGGACGGGCGGGGAAGGCTCGACGCGCTCGTCAACAACGCCGGGATCGGCTTCGGCGGCCCGCTGGAGCTGGTCCCGATCGACGATCTGCGCAACCAGCTCGAGGTCAACGTGCTCGGGCCGGTGGCCCTCACCCAGGCGCTGCTGCCCGCGCTGCGCCGTGCACGCGGGAGGATCCTGTTCATCTCCTCCGTCGGCGGGCGCGTGGCGATGGCCTTCACCGCGCCATACGCCGCCTCGAAGCACGCGATCGAGGCGATCGGGGACGCCCTGCGGGTGGAGCTGCGCAGCTCGAACGTGCAGGTGGCCCTGATCGAGCCGGGATCGGTCGCGACGCCGATCTGGGACAAGAGTCGCGCGCAGGGTGAGGGCCTGCAGGTCCCCGCGGAGCTGGCCGATCAATACGGCCATGTGTCGGCGGCGATGAACAAGGTGCTGGAGAACACCGAGCGGCGCGGCGTCCCACCCGAGCGGGTGGCGGAGACGATCGAACGGGCACTCACGGCACGGCGGATGCGGGCTCGCTACCTGATCGGCCGTGACGCCAAGGCGATGCTGCTTGCGAAGCGGCTGCTGCCAGACCACGTCTTCGATCGCGTCGCCCGGCGCGCGCTCGGGGTCTGAGCGGCCGTCACGAAGACTACGACGGCGGCGGTGGCGGGTACACCGCCAGCCACGCAAACAGGCTGGTCGTCGCGGCCTGTGTCTGCAGGCTGCCCGGCAGGGCGTCGGCTGTGGGCAGGGTCGCGCCGCTCCAGGAGCGCAGGTAGAGCCCTTCGCCGTTCGACGCGTGCGCCTGGGCTTCGCGGGCGTTCTCCGCAGCGAGCGTGTAGAGGGTGGAACTGTGGTTGAGCGAGTACAGCGCGAGCATCCACTGCAGGTAGATCGCGTCGTACTGCGGCGAGAAGTCGAGGAGCTGGCCGAAGCGCTTCAGCGCGGTCGCCGTGAGCGGCCCGACTCGTTCGCAGTCCGCAGGGTTCGTCGTCGCTTCGCAGAGCAGCGCTTGGGCGTAGATCAGCGGCGACTCGATGTAGTCGATCGGGGTTGGGTTGAGGTTGCTGGCGGCGTAAAGGCCGTTGCTCGAGCTGAAGCCCAGCGTGTTGCCCCAGAGCAGAAACTTTTCCGCCTGGCCGAGGGCGAAGGAGGAGTGCGTCTGCCGGTAGATCAGCGTCGCCAGCAGCGTGTCCGCCGCGAGCGCCTCGCCGGCCTTGTAAGGGTGCTCGGTGTTCCACCAGATCCCGCCGCCCTGCGGATCCCAGCCGCCGGCGGCGACGTAGGCGAGCGCCCGTTCGGCGTCCGTCAGCCAGCGACGCGTGCCGGTCGCACGGTAGGCGTTCATGAACGCGAGGCCCCACCAGCCGTTGTCGTCGAACCACGTCTCGGTGTCCGCTTCGCGATCGCCCGGATAAGGCGAGTAGCCGGGCAGGGGGCGCAGGCCTCGGTTCAGATAACGCTCGGCGCCCGCGGCGAAACGCGCGACGGCCCGTCGGTTGGTCCGGTCAGGCTCGGCGATCGCGATCGCGTCGAGCGACTCGAACAGTGGCACGATGTCCCAGATCGTCGCCAGGGGATAGCGTTCGCGGTCGTCCAGTTGCGCGTCGTACCAGCCGAGGCGGCGATCGCCCCAGCGCTGCTCGGCGCGCGAGACGCCGGCCTGGGCGAGGGTGAGGTAGTGCTGCTGGGCGGGGGATAGCGGCGCCGGGACGGCTGCGCCCGCGGTCGGAGCCCTCAAGCCGGCGAGCGTGAGCGTCGAGAGAATCAGAGCGAGGGCGAGCCGGTTCATGTGTGGATCACAACCCGAGCGTAGGCCGATCGACGCGCTCTCAACCTGCTGCTCGGTGGGCCTGACCTGGATACGGTGTAACACGGAGACGAGCGATGGCAAACGATTCCCCGACATCCACGGCCCCCGGGGCGCCTGATACACGGGCGCCGGAGGCGCAAGTTCCCGCCACGCAAGCACGCAACGCCCACGCGTCGGGCGCGCACCTGCCGACGCCGCCATCCGAACGCGGCGCGTGGCTGGTGGCGCTTACCCTCGGCGCCCTCGGCGTTGCCGTGCTGGTGGCGGTGCTCAGCGGTGTGGTCGGACGTACGAGCGCCGCCGCGCCCCACGCGGCGCCTCCCGCCGTGCTCGTCGCGGCCGTCACCCCGGCGCCGAGCGCGGCGCAGTCCGCGGATGCGGCTTCCTCCGAAGGGGCGCGTGTCGCGCGGGGTGGCAGCGCCGCCCGGGGCGCGTCTCGCGCGGCGATCGTCGCACGGCCGTCGAGCGCGCAGCAGGCCGCGGAGTCGACGCGCCTCGTCGACGAGACCGAAACGGAGATCTCACCGCGCTGGATGGAAGGCTTCTACCCGATCTACGCTACGGCGCAGCGCACGTTCGGGGTCAACTGGCTGCTGATCGCGTCGATCCACAAGCAGGAGTCGGCGTTCTCGACCGCCCCCACCACCTACCACGGGCTGAACTTCGCCGGGTGCTGCGGGGGACCGATGCAGTTCAACGTGACGAACGGGGGCGCGCGGGGCGCCGGATCGACGTGGGCCCTCGTGAGCGACTCCTACAAGTACGGCAAGCGCCCGGCGTTCTACGACCACATGACGGCGACGCACCCGTCGATCTACGACGACTTCGACGCGATCATGGCCGCCGCGCACCTGCTCTCGGCCGACGGCGCGGAATACGCGCTGAACGGCGCGGCGTGGGACGCGGCCTATGACTACTACGGGCACGACGCCACTGGCGTGAGCTACGCCGACGAAGTGCTCGCGCGCGCGATCGGCTGGTCCCAGCACTCCTTCTGCATCAACTGCGGCGTCGAAGCGGCGATGGTCGAAGCGGTGCAGGCCGCCTACGGCGCGCCGGTGCTGGCGGCGCTCGAAGCCGAAGGCGGTCACCGCCCGCGCCGTCAAACGCCGCAGATAGCGGCGCCCGATCACTGACCGTCAGGTCAGGCGGCGCTTGCCTGGGCGATCAGCTCACCCGCGACGCGATCCGTGGCGCCCGCGGTCCCACCGAGCAGACGGCGGGAGAGCTGGGCGCGGCGGAAGTAGAGCGGCGCGTCGTGCTCCCAGGTGGCTCCGATGCCGCCGTGCACGGAGATCATCGTGCGCGCGGCCTGGTCGAGCGCACGCCCGGCCACCGAGCGCGCGGCGGCCGCGGCAAGCGGGAACTCGCTCGGCGCGCCGTGGCGCGACCAGCCGGCGTAGTAGAGCAGCGAGCGGCCGTTCTCGAGCTGGCGGAGCACCTCAGTGAGGGAGTGCTTGACCGCCTGGTAGGAGCCGATCGCGCGCCCGAACGTGTGTCGCTCCTTTGCGTAGGCGACGGACACGTCGAGCGCCGTCTCGACGCTGCCGAGCGACTCGGCCGCGATCAGCGCCTGGGCGATGTACCAGGCCGCGGCGAGGGACTCCTCGGGGGCGTCCAGGACGATGGCGGGTGAGTCGGTGAACGAGACATGGCCCAGCGATCTGGTCGCGTCGTAGCGGCTCACCGGCTGCACCTCCACGCCGGGGGACTCGCTCAGGACCGCGATTCCGATCGGCCGGCCGTCCTGCAGCGCGACCCCCACCATGCCGCTCGCCCCGGGAGCATCGGGCACGAACGCGAAGCTCCCGTTGATCTTCACGAGACCGTCCCCGTCGGGCGTACCGGCGGTGGGCAGGGTCCCACGCTCCAGGCCGCTCGCCGGATCGGTGCTCCACCGATCGAGGAGGTCGCCGGGCGGTTGGGCGGGCAGATAGGCCGCTCGCCGCTCGCCACTCGAGACCTCCCCCAGCCACGCAAACGAGTTCGGCGAGTCGTTCAGGATCGCGCTCGCGGGCAGGTGGCCGAGTAGCGGCACGCCGGCCAGCACACGGCCGCACTCGCCGAGCACGAGCATCGCGTCGAACACATCCAGCCCCGCGCCGCCGTGCTCCTCGTCGATCAGGAGACCGGGCCAGCCCGCCTGGATCGCGGTCGGCCACAGGTCCGGCAGCGGCGCGTTGCCGTCGAGCGCCTCGCGGGCGGCTTCGATCGTCTTGAAGCGCGAGAGCGCGCCGCGCGCGGCCTCGCGCAGGAACATCTGCTCGTCTGAGAGTGCGAGATTCATGCCGCAGCCTTCTTCCGGGGGGTGGTCGGGAGGGGGGCCTGCCCCCCTCCCGTTACAGATGCGAGATTCATGCCGCTGCTCCTTCCTTGGAGCGGAGCTCCGAGAATGGGATGCCCTTGTCCAGGCGCGGCTCGGGGGGTAGTCCGAGCACGCGCTCGCCGATCGTGTTGCGCAGGATCTCTTCGGTTCCGCCCGCGGACTTCAGGCCGGGGAGGAAGGAGATCATGTAGGCCCACTCGCTGTCCTCGTCGAGCGCGTCGGGCCCGACGACGTCGGTGATCAGGTCGCCGGCCTTGATTGCGCCGTTGACGATCGTGACCTTCGCGAGGCCCGCCTCCGGGCCGGGGATCTGGCCTTTTTGGAGCGCCGTCAGCGTGCGGTAGCCGGTGAAGCGCACGGCGAGCAGTTCGGAGACGATCTCGCCGAGCTGGTGGCGCACCTCGGGGTCGCGGCGGGCGTGCTCGTCGTCGGCGATCGCCTGCGCGAAGCGGGTCGAGTTGTAGCCGAGGCCCTCGCCGCCGAGGCCGATCGTGACGCGCTCGAACATCAGCGTCGTCAGCGCGGTGCCCCAGCCGTTGCCGACGCCGCCGACGACCGCATCGGCGTCGATCGCGACGTCGTCGAAGAACACCTCGTTGAACTCGGCCTCGCCGGAAATCTGGCGCAGGCCCCTGACCGTGACGCCGGCGCCGTCCATCGGCACGATGAACATCGTCATGCCCTTGTGCTTGGGCACGTCGGCGTCGGTGCGCGCGAGCAGCAACCCGTAGGAGGCGAACTGGGCGTTCGTCGTCCACACCTTCTGGCCGGAGATGCGCCAGCTGCCGTCGTCCTGCAGGCGCGCGCGGGTCTGCACGGCCGCGAGGTCCGAGCCGGCGGCGGGCTCGGAGAACAGTTGGCACCAGACCTCATCGCCGTGGAGCATCGGGCCCAGATAGCGCGTCTTCTGCTCCTCGGCGCCATGGGCGATCAGCGTCGGCCCCAGCATCCCGACGCCGATCGCGTCGAGGATCCCGGGCACTTTCGCCTGGGCGATCTCCTGGTTGCAGATCAGCTGCTCGATCGGTCCGAGTCCCTGTCCGCCGTACTCCTTTGGCCAGGTCACGCCCGCGAGGCCGGCCTCGGCGAGCTTGCCCTGCCATGCGCGCCGCGCCGCGACGATCTCGTCCTCATCCTTCAGCGCGCCGGGGCCGGTGAGGACCGGCGCCTGCGACTTGTGCTCCGCGAGCCACGTCTGCACCTGTGTGCGGTAGGCGGCCTGCTCTGGTGTGTCGTCGAGATCCACGGCTGCATCCTCCTTTGGCTGACTGACCAGTCAATCGATGAGAGGAACGGTACTCCCTAGCGCTTGTGCATGTCGCAACGCGCCAGCTATATGTCACGCGCCCCAGGGCGTCGAGAGTCGAGCATGACAAGGACGCAGAGAGCGTGGCGTGCTACGCACGCGAGCGACCGAGGACGCCGTCAGGCGAAGGCTATCGGCGTCCTGGGCTCAGGCGTCCGGAGGGATCGGCGGCACCTGGGGGACGGGGGCCTGGTGGTAGATGCCTTCGAAGCCGCGGTTGAGCAGGTAGGCCGCCTGCGTGCCCGGGTCGGGCGAGTGCAGGAGCACGACGCCGAGGCGCACGCCGTGGCGTTCGGCGGTCGCGACCAGGCAGCGCCCGGCGGCTTCGGTTTCGCCGGTCTTCATCCCGGTCACACCTGGATATTTGTAGATCAGCAGCGGGTTGTTGTTGTAGAGGTAGAGCTTGCCGCCCTTGATCGGAAAGGGGAGGATCGCCGAGTAGGTGCGCACGACGCTTGCGATCCGCGACTGCTCGAGGTCGACGTGCGCGAGCAGGGCGAGGTCGGCGGCGCAGGAGAAGTTGTACTGGTCGTAGTAGCCCGACGGCGAGGAGTAGTGGGTGCAACCCATCCCCAGCTTCGCGGCCTCGGCGTTCATGCGCGCGACGAATTTGTCGACGGTCCCCGCCACGTGCTGGGCGAGCGCGACGGCGGCGTCATTGCCCGAGGGCAGAAGCAGTCCGTAGAGGAGCGTCTCGAGCTTTACGTGTTTGCCGAGCGGCAGCACCCCGACCTTCGAGCCGGGCATGTCGACGGCTTCCTTGGTGATCAGCACGGGCGCGTCCGGAGGGGCCGAGGTGACCGTCAGCAGCGCGGTCATCATCTTCGTCAGGCTCGCGATCCGCAGGCGCGTGTAGGCGTTGTGCTGCCAGAGGACCTGGCCGGTGTCGAGGTTGAACAGGATGCCCGCGTGCGGCTCTTCGGGGAAAGGGGGGTGCACGGGGTCCTTCGCCTGATCGCCGATCCCACTGAGGGCGAGCGCAGGCTTGCCGAGCGGTAACCCGATCGGGGAGCGGGGCGTCGTGGGCGCCGTCGCGGAGGCCGCCGTCGTGGCGGTGTGGCTCGCGGGCCGGTGGTGTGTCGCCGCGGTCGATTCGTGTGCGGCGCCCGGGCCGGCGAAGGCCATCACGACGACCGCCGCCACGCCCACGAGTGCGATCACGGCCGCAGACAGCGCGCGCCTGCGCCGCCGTCGCCGAGAGGCGATCTCGCGCCGGCGGCGACGGTTGCTGGGGGTCATGAACGGTGAGGTGCTCATAGCTCTTCTTCGACTTCGACCGCCGCTGCCACCGGGAGGCTCCTCCTGGAGGCCACGACGAGACTAGCTCGGCTGCGGTGTGGGAAGTGCCGGTGAGAAGAGTGTTACCGGCGGGGAGGATTGAACAACGCGCCGACGATCCCGACGAGGAGCAGCAGGAGTACGAGCGCCGATAGCAGGCTGCCGATCGTGATCCCCTGTTCAAGGGCAGAGGCGATCGTGAGAAAGGCGAAGCCGAGGATGAAGGCCAGCGCCACGGCGAGCACGAGCGTGCGTGTCATGGCCGCCGCGATCGGATGTTGCTCGGCGCGAGGATCGACGCAGACTATCCGCGACTCGCCGGATCGACGCCGGCGAGTGGTCCGGTGCCCGGGCGGACCTGCGGGACGTGCTGGTCGGCGTGGTAGCTGGAGCGAACCAACGGCCCCGCCGCGACGTGGTCGAAACCGAGCTCGTAGGCCGCGCGCTGCAGCGCGGCGAACTCGTCCGGGTGCCAGTAGCGCACGACCGGGAGGTGGCGCTCGGAGGGGCGCAGGTACTGGCCGACGGTCAGCACTCCGACGCCGTGCTCGCGCAGGACGGCGAAGGTGTCAACCAACTCCTCGTGGGTCTCGCCGAGACCGACCATCAGACCGGACTTCGTCACGACCTCGCCCTCGCCCATCTCGCCGGCGAGGCGCAGGACGCGGCAGGAGCGCTGGAACTCGGAGCCGCGCCGCGCGATTGGATAGAGGCGCGGAACGACCTCGACATTGTGGTTGAAGACGTCGGGGCGCTCGGCGATCACCTTCGCGAGCGGCATCTCCTGCCCCTGGAAGTCTGGGGTGAGCACCTCGATCTGGCACTCGGGCGCCTGGCGGCGGACCTGGCGGATGACCCCGACAAACGCGGAGGCGCCCTTGTCGGGGAGGTCGTCGCGGTCAACCGACGTGATCACCGCGTGGCGCAGGCCCATGCGCGCGATCGAGCGCGCTACCCGCGCGGGCTCGAGGGGATCGTTCCAGGTCGGCTTGCCGGTCTGCACGTTGCAGAACCCGCACCGCCGCGTGCAGGTGTCGCCGAGGATCATGAACGTCGCGGTGCCCCGCTCCCAGCACTCGCCGACGTTCGGGCAGGCCGCCTCCTGGCAGACGGTGTGCAGGTTCTCCGACTTGATCAGCGCGGTCAGCGCGCGGTAGCGCTCGCCGCCGGGCGGCGGGACTTTGAACCACGGTGGCTTGCGCTCGCGCAGCGGGCGAACATCCGGGCCGAGGATCTCGAGTACATCCATCCCGCCGGGGTTCGAGCGCGAGCGTGTGACGTGCTCGCGCTGGGGTGCAGTCTCCGTGGTGCTCGCGGGTGGGCTCATGCGGGCACCGCGACCCGTCGCGCAGGGGCAGGCGCGAGCGCCGCGTCGATGTCCAGGCGCCGCGGCGAGACGAGGCGCTGCCGCCGATCGTGGGCCTCGCAGAACGCGTGGGCAATGCGCTTGCGAAAGCACGCGACCCGGGGTGTCTCGATGACGGCTGGAGCAGCGGAATCACAATCCGCGTGCCCGGGGTCCACGGCTCCCAGCTCGCGCGCGATCGATGTCATCGCGACGTCGGGCAGGCCGCAAGCGACGACCCAGGAGAAGGGGTCGAGGTCGTTCACGACGTTCACCGCGAAGCCGTGGGTGGAGATTCCGCGGGAGACGTGCACGCCGATCGAGGCGATCTTACGCGGGCCGACCCACACGCCGGTGTAGTCGGGGCCCTCGTCCGAGCGTGAGTGAGCGTCGATTCCTTCCGCACCGAGCGCGTCGACCAGCGCTGCTTCGATCGTGCGCAGGTGCGAGCCGATGTCGGGGACGCCCATGATCGGATAGCCGACGAGTTGGCCGGGGCCGTGGTAGGTGACGCGCCCGCCGCGGTCGGTCGCGACGAGGTCGATGCCTTTAGCGCTGTAAAAGTCCTCGCCAAACGGCAGCTCGCCCGGGGCCGATCGCCGCCCGCGCGTGTAGACGGGGGGATGTTCGAGCAGGAGCAGAGTGTCGGGCAGCTCCCCGGCCTGCCGTCGCTCCCGAACTTGCTCCTGGAGGCCGACCGCGTCGAGGTATGGAATCGTGCCGAGATGGCACACCCATAGCTCGTCGCGGGTCATACGCTCAGGTTAGCGCCGGGCCTATGTTCAGAGGGTGAGCGCGGCCGGCGCTTCTAGCAATGCGCGGATCCGGGCGAGGAATCTCGCCGCATCGGCGCCGTAGAGGATGCGGTGATCGCAGGCGAGGGTAACCGTCATCGTGTCGCGTGCCCGCACCTCGCCGTCGTGGACCACGGCGCGCGGCCCCAGCGAGCCGATCGACAGGATCCCGGCCTGGGGCGGGTTGACGATCGCGGTGAAGGCGCTGACGCCGAACATGCCGAGGTTCGAGACCGTGAACGTGCCACCGCCGAGCTCCGGTGGCGTGATCGAGTGCTCGCGCACGCGCAGCGCCAGCGCGCGCGTCTCGCGGGCGATCTCGCCGAGCGACTTCTGGTCGGCGTCGAAGACCGTCGGCACGAGGAGCGTGGCGTCCGCCGGCCCGTCGCCCTCGTCCGCGACCGCCACCCCGACGTTCACACGCGAGTGCAACTGCAGGCGTCCGTCGCGATAGCCGCCGTTCGCGCGCGGGGTCTCGCGCAGAGCGAGCGCGCACGCCTTCACGACCATGTCGTTGTACGTGGGCGCATCGGCCTGGCCGAGCGACTTCAGCTCGGCGCGCAGCGCGACGCACGCCTCCATGTCGATCTCCGTCTGGAGCGTGAACTCCGGGATCGTCGCCTTCGCCTCGGCCATCCGCCGCGCGATCGTCTGCTGGGTGCGGCTGAGCTCGACGATCGTCGTCTCCCCCTTCGCGGTGGCCACTCCGGAGGCCGGTCCTGGGGCGGTCGATTGGGTGGTTCCGGCGCTCTCGACGTCCGCCTTCACGATCCTCCCGCCCGGACCGCTCCCGCTCAGCGTGCTCAAATCGATCTCCTTCTCCTGTGCGATTCGACGCGCGACCGGTGATGCCCGCAGGCGTTCACTTCCGTGTGTTTCCGCTGCTCCAGCCATCTCGGACGCAGCCGGATCAACCGGAGATGGGTTGCCGTCGGTGTTCTCACCGACCCTGCGCACGTCGGCCTGCCTCGAGGACGGCTCATCATCATTTTCGGTCGTTCTCTGCGCTGTCGTCGTTCCAGGCACACCCGGCTCGTCCTCACCGACCTGCGCGATCGGGGCGCCGACGGGCAGCGTGTCGCCCTCGGCGGCGAGCGTCCGCAGCACCCCCTCCTGGTCAGACTCGTAGGTCATGTTCGCCTTGTCGGTCTCGATCTCGACGAGCTCCTGCCCGCGGCTGACGGTCTCGCCGTCGGCGACGAGCCAGCTGAGGATCGTGCCCTCCTCCATCGTGTCCGACAGTCTCGGCATCACGATCTCGGCCATCTAGCGTCCTCCGATCGCGGCCGGGCGGCGACCGAGGCTCGCGAGCGCCGCCTGCACGATCTGCGGCTCGTGCGGGAAGGCGATGTCCTCGAGCGGCTTCGAATATGGCATCGGCGCGTCGGCGCCGGACACGCGCGCGATCGGCGCGTCGAGGTCGTCGAAGGCGTGCTCGGCGACGAGCGCCGCGAGGTTCGCGCCGACGCCCCCGTGCGGCCAGCCCTCCTCGACGACGACGCAGCGGTTCGTCTTCTTGACCGAGGCGAGGATCGTGTCGAGGTCCAGCGGGCGCAGCGTCCGCGGGTCGATCACCTCGGCCTCGACGCCGTGCTCCCGCGCGAGTGTCTCCGCGGCCTGTTCGGCCGTCAACGCCATCCGCGAGACGCCGACGATCGTTACGTCCTCGCCGGCTCGCGCGACGCGCGCGTGGCCGAAGTCGACCGTCACGTCCTCCCCCTCGGGAACCTCGCCGCGCACGCCGTACAGCGACTCGTGCTCGATGAAGATCACGGGGTTCTCGTCACGGATCGCCGTCTTCAACAGGCCCTTCGCGTCGGCCGGCGTCGCGGGAACGGCGACGAGCAGGCCGGGCACATGCAGGAACATCGCCTCCAGGCAATGGGAATGGGTAGGCCCGAGCTGGTGGCCGGCGCCCTGGGGCATGCGGATCACGAGCGGGACCGTCACCTGGCCGCCGAACATGTAACGAATGTGCGCGGCGCTGTTGACGATCTGGTCGAAGGCGAGCAGCGCGAAGTTAACCGTCATCAGCTCGACCACCGGCCGCAGGCCGCTCATCGCCGCGCCCACCCCGACGCCGACGATCGTGTTCTCCGAGATCGGCGTGTCGCGCACCCGCCGCTCGCCGAACTCCTCGAGTAGGCCCGCCGTCACCTTGAACGCGCCGCCGAACACGCCGATGTCCTCGCCCATCAGCATCACGCGCTCGTCGCGCGCGAGCTCCTCGCGCAGCGCCGCGTTCAGCGCCTCGCGGTAGCGCAGCTGCGCCATCAGTGGTAGGTCCCGCGAGCATGCTGGTCGAGCACGTAGATGTCCTCGTACAGCGACTCCGACGTGGGAAACGACGAGGCCTCCGCGAACTCGACCGCGGCATCGACCCTCGCAACAGCCTCCCGGTCGAGTCCCTCCCGTCCCTGGGCATCCAGGATCCCCTCGCGTTCGAGCAGCGTGCCGAAGGCGGGGATCGGATCGCGCTCGCGCCAGTGGGCGACCTCCTCCTTCGTGCGGTACTCCTCCGGGTCGGCCATCGAATGGCCGCGGAAGCGGTAGGTGACCGCCTCGACGAGCATCGGCCTGCGGTCCTCCCGCACGCGTTCGACCGCCTCGGCGACTACCCCGTGGGTGTCGAGTACGTCCATCCCGTCGCAGCGCGTCCCGGGCACGCCGAGCGACTCGCCCTTGCGCTGCAGGTCGGTCACCGCGGAGTGGCGCTCGAGCGAGGTGCCCATGCCGAACTGGTTGTTGATCACGACGAACACGACCGGCAACCGCCACAGCGCCGCGAGGTTCAGCGTTTCGCCGAACGTGCCCTGGTTGGAGGCGCCGTCGCCGAATGTGCAGAGGGTCACGTCGTCGGTCTCCGTGTAGTCGCTGCTCAGCGCGATTCCGGTCGCGATCGGGAGGTTGCCGCCGACGATCCCGTAGCCGCCCATGAAGCGCCGCTCGACGTCGAACATGTGCATCGATCCGCCGTGCCCGCCGCAGCAGCCGTCGACACGCCCGAACAGCTCCGCCATCACCCGCTCGGGCGCCGTACCGCGCGCGAGCGCATAGCCGTGCGAGCGGTAGGTCGAGACGAGATAGTCGGTCTCCCGTAGCGCGCGCGTGCTGCCGAGGATCGTCGCCTCCTCGCCGATCGACAGGTGCAGGAAGCCTCCGATCTTGGCTCGCGCGTACATCTCGCCCGCGCGCTCCTCGAAGCGGCGGATCAGCGTCATCGTCTGGAGCCACTCGATCGCGGTCTCTGGCTCGGGCAGGTCTCCCATCAATGTTCCACGGTAGCCCAGCGGGCGATGAACTCCTCGTCCTGGAGCTGCGAGAGGTCCGCGCGGAGCGCCCGTGCGAGCTTCGAGGCCGACTGGGGTGGCCGGTCCCAGAAGAGGATCACTTCGCCGGTGTCGACCTCGACGATCTCGAGATGGTCGACGCGGCCGGTGTCCGCCAGCAGCGCCGGCATCAGGCCGCCGCGCGTGACGATCAGCCGGTAGGCGCGGTTGGCCTTCATCCCGTTCCCACGGTGGCCGCATGGCCCGCCGCTTCCTCGACGGCGCGCGTGCCGACGAAGATCTTCGCGCCGATCCGCACCGCCGGTACGCCGGTTACCCCTTCTTGCGCGGCGTGTGCGGTCGTGCTCGAAAGTTGCGCCTTGACCGAGCGCAGCTCGGCTCCTTTGAGCACCGCGGCCGGGTGCATCTCGCACGCTGCCGCGGCGATCACGACGAAGTCGGGGTCCTCGAGCGAGCGTCCGCCCGCGTATGCCTGGCGGAAGGCCGCCTGCACAAACGGCACGGTACGTCCGATCGACTTGGCGTACGTGGCCACGCGCATCGCGAGCGCGCTGTCGAACGGGAATGGGTCGGGCCACTTCAGCGGCTGCAGGTTCTGCTCGCGCGCGGCCCGCTCGATCTCCGTTCGGTCGAAGGACTTCTCTCCCGACAGCTCCCGCGCGAGCACCGGCTGCCACTCGGCGCGGATTGGCAGGGTCTGCAGGACGCGCTCGGCCGCGAGATAGGCGATTGGACTTGCCAGGTCGAAGTAGAAGGCTGCGTCGGGCGTGCTCACGGCCTCAGCCGTGGATGAGCCAACCGTCGGCTGCCCGGCCAGCCTCCATCACTGCCTCTGACAGCGTCGGGTGGCCGTGGATCGTGCGCGCCACCTCGGCGAAGCCGCCCTCGAGGGCGCGCACGTTCACGAGCTCCTGGATCAGCTCGGTCGCGCGTGCGCCGACGATGTGGCCGCCGAGCAGTTCGCCGTACTTCGACTCGCCGACGAGCTTCACCATCCCCGCGCGGTCGCCGTAGACGATCCCGCCGCCGACCGCGCCGTAGGGCACCTTGCCGACGATCACGTCGTAGCCCTGCTCCTTCGCCTGCACCTCGGTCAGCCCGAAGGAGCCGACGTTCGGCGTGCAGAAGGTCGCGCGCGGGATGTCGACGTAGGCGATCGGGTGGGTCGCCAGCCCCGCCGAGTCCTCGGCGGCGATAACGCCCTCATCCGAGGCCTTGTGCGCGAGCGCCGGTCCGGCGACGAGGTCGCCGATCGCATAGACGCCCTTGCGTGAGGTCCTCAAGCGCCCGTCGACCTTCACCAGGCCACGCTCGTCCAGCTCGACGCCCGCCTCGGCGAGGCCGAGCCCGTCGACATCCGCCCCACGCCCGGCGGCGATCACGAGGTAGTCGACCTCGGCGCTCTCCTCGCCGTAGGAGAAGCTCACGCTCTCCTCGGTTCCCTGCACGTCCTTGACCGGGGTGCCGGTGTGGACCTTGATGCCCTGGCGCTTCAGACCCCGCTCGACCAGCCGCGAGATGTCCGCGTCCTCACTCGGCAGCACGCGATCGAGCGCCTCCAGCAGCAGCACCTCGCTGCCGAGCCGGGCAAAGCCCGAGGCGATCTCCGCCCCCGAGGCGCCCGCGCCGACGATCGCGAGACGCGCGGGCAACTCCGGCAGCGCCCAGGCCTGCTCGGTGCCGATCACGCGCCCGCCGAACTGGACTCCCGGGATCGCGCGCGGGACCGACCCGGTGGCGAGGATCACGGTCTCGGCGCCGAGCGTCTGCTTGCTGCCGCCGGCCTCGACGAGCACGCTGCCGTCCGCCCCGAGCGCGCCCGTCCCTTCGATCAAGTCGATCTTGTTTTTCTTGAACAGGCCGGCGACACCGCCGGTGAGCGTGGAGACGACTTTCTCGCGGCGAGCCTGCACGCCGGCATAGTCGACCTCGACGCTCGCGACCTTCAGACCGTACTCGTCGGCCTCGTTGATCTCCGTGAGCAGATCGGCCGAGCGCAGAACCGCCTTGGCGGGGATGCACGCGTAGTTCAGGCAACGCCCCCCGACCTTGTCCTGCTCGATCACCGCGGTCTTTTTCCCGAGCTGGGCAGCGCGGATCGCGGCGACGTAGCCGCCGGGGCCGGAGCCGATCACGATGCAGTCGTAGCTGGTCTCTGCCATCTCGGGTCTGAGCCTATCGAAGCGTCTCCGCCGGTCCCTGTTCACCGGCCTGGATGCGGCTCATCACTCGGACCAGCTTCCAGAACAGCCAGCCCCCGAGGCCGATGCTCACCACGCAGATCACCGCGGCGAGGATCGTCGAGGCCACGATCAGCGCGAGCGAGGTGACGATGATCTGGAAGGCAAGCAGCGCCTCGAAGCCGAGCACCGCCCAGTAGCGCCGCCGGTACATGCCGAGGGCGAGCAGCAGCAGGACGACCGCCAGGAAGACGCCGCCGGGAAGCGAGCCGCCGTGCTGGTTGAGGTTGTGGACGGTCGTTGCGCCGAGGATCACCGCGAGGGCAAGCAGCGCGCAGACGGCGATCGCGACGCGCAGCGCGGGCGGGCGCTCGTCCTCGCCCAACGGCTCCAGCTCGGCGCGCAGCAGCTCTTCGCGCTCACCGCGCTCCTCGGCCTTGCGCGCCTGCGTATCGGTGTCCGCGCTCGCTGCCGGCACGGGCGCGGCCTGGGGCTCGTCGGGGTGGGTCTCGGGTGTGGGAAATGTCAACTCGGGGCTCCCAGAGGATGCGCGTCGAGCAGCTCGAGCAGCTCGCGCGCCGCGTGCTCGGGTTCTTCGGCGGCGGCGATCGCGCGCAGCACGCACAGCCTTCGAGCTCCGGCCTCGATCGCCTCGGGCGCGTTCGCGACGTCGATCCCGCCGATCGCGAAGAACGGCACGGATGCGTGTGCGGCGGCGTAGCGGACGAGCTCGATCCCCACCGCGGGGCGCCCGGGCTTGGTCGGAGTGGCGTGGACGGGGCCGACGCCGATGTAGTCGACCAACTCCGCGTCGACCGCATCGACTTCGTCCGGCGAGTGGGTGGAGAGTCCGATCAGCAGCTCGGGGCCGACCAGCTCGCGCACCTCGGCCACCGACATGTCGTCCTGTCCGACGTGCACGCCGTCGGCGCCGACCTCGCGCGCGACGAGCGGGCGGTCGTTGACGATCAACAGCGCGCCGAGCCGTTCGCAGAGCGCCCGCGCGGCGTTCGCAACGGCGACGAGCTCCTCGTCCGGTAGGTGCTTCTCGCGCAGTTGCACGATCTCCACGCCACCGGCGATCGCCCCGCGCAACAGGTCTCCCAGCGCGGCCTCGGCCGCGGATCCGTCAGGCATCGATCCTCCACAGACGAGGTACAGCCGCGCGGCGGCGAGACGAGCGCGCCGGTCGGCGCCGAGGTCTTGGACGGACATAGATCCGCAGTCTGACAGCGGGCTAGCATCAAGCCCATGCCCAATCATATCGACTCCCCGGTGGACGTGGCGATCGTCGGCGGCGGCGTGATCGGCCTGGCCGTCGCCTGGCGAGCGCGGACAAAGGGACTGTCGGTGACGGTGCTCGAGCGCGGGGAGCTCGGGCGCGGAACCTCGTATGTGGCCGCGGGGATGCTCGCGCCGGTGGCGGAGGTCGAGTTCGGCGAGGCCGGGCAGGCGGCGCTCGAGCTGGGGTTGCGCTCGGCGGCGCTGTGGCCGGGGTTCGCGGCCGAGCTGGAGCGGTGCGGCGACGCGGAGCTCGGGCTGCGGCGGACCGGCACGCTCGTGCTCGCCCGCGACGAGGACGAGGCGCGCGAGCTCGATCGCCAGATCGCCTTCCGCGAGTCGCTCGGGCTGCGCACGACCCGCCTGCGCGGGAGTGACGCGCGCTCGCTCGAGCCGGGCCTCGCCCCGACGGTGCGTCTGGCCCTCGAGGCTCCGGACGACCACTCGGTCGATCCGCGCCTCGTGCTCGCGGCCTTGCGCCGGGCGTGTGAGACGACGGAGGTGCGGTTACGCGAGCACGTGCCGGTGACGCGCATCGAATGCGAGGGGGACGTAAACGGCGACGGTATGCGAGTCACGGCGGTTGAGCTGGAAGGGGGCGAGCTGGTCGCGGCGCGCCAGGTGGTGATCGCCGCCGGCCCGTGGAGCGGGGGCCTCGAGGGGCTGCCCGACCGGGCGCGCGTGCCCGTGCGCCCGGTCAAGGGTCAGCTACTGCGGCTGCGCGATCCCGCCGGCCCGGGGCTGCTGGAGCGCGTCGTCAGATTCGAGGGCGGCTACCTGGTCCCGCGCGCGGACGGCCGCTATGTGCTGGGCGCCACCGTCGAGGAGCGCGGCTTCGAGCGGCACGCGACCGCGGGCGGTGTGTACGAGCTGCTGCGCGACGCCCACGAGCTCGTCCCGGGAGTTAGCGAGCTGCAGATCGAGGAGCTGTGCGTCGGGCTGCGGCCGGGCACGCCCGACAACTTGCCCTTGATTGGTTCCGGGGCAATCGAGGGGTTGATGTGGGCGACGGGGCACTATCGCAACGGGATCCTGCTCGCGCCGCTCACCGCCGAGCTCGTGGCCGGTGCGCTCGCCGGCGAGTCGTCGGCTCCGTTCCCGGCGGCCTGCCTGCCGGATCGCTTCGTGGCGGTGACCGCATGATCGTTCTCAACGGCGAGAGCGCTCCGTTCCGCGCGGGCGACACGCTGGATGCGGTGCTGGCGAGCCTGGGCTTGACGGCTAGGTCCCCGGGGGTCGCGATTGCCGTCGACCGCGAGGTCGTGCCGCGAGCCGAATGGGAGACGTTCACGCTCGCGGACGGTGCCAGTGTCGAGGTGCTCACGGCGATGCAGGGAGGATGATCCGCCGATGACGGATTCCACAACAGGCACAGCAGCGCCGTCCAACGCGTCGAGCGGCAACGGCGCTGTGGAAGCGCCGGAAGAGGACGTGCTGAGAATCGCCGGCCGCACGTTCTCCTCGCGCCTGCTGCTCGGCACCGGGGGCTTTCCCTCGCTGGAGCTGCTCGCCGAGGCGATCGCGCGCAGCGGCTCGGAGCTCGTGACCGTCGCCTTGCGCCGGATCGATCCGGCCGCGCGCGGCTCGCTCGTGGACGTGCTCTCCGCCGCCGGGGTGGAGCTTTTGCCGAACACGGCCGGTTGCTTCACCGCGCGCGACGCCGTCCTCACCGCGAAGCTCGCGCGGGAGGCGTTCCAGACCGACCTGGTGAAGCTGGAGGTGATCGGCGACGAGGACACGCTGCTGCCCGACGCCCCCGAGCTGCTGCGTGCGGCCGAGGAGCTCGTCGACGACGGTTTCACCGTGCTGCCCTACACGACCGACGACCCGATCCTCGCCCGGCGCCTAGTCGATGTCGGCTGTGCGGCGGTGATGCCGCTCGGCTCCCCGATCGGCAGCGGTATGGGCATCCGCAACCCGTACAACATCGCTCTGATCCGCGAAGCGGTTCGAGTCCCGGTCGTGCTCGACGCCGGTATCGGCACTGCCTCAGACGCGGCGCTGGCGATGGAGCTCGGCTGCGACGCGGTAATGGCCGCCAGCGCGATCGCCCGTGCCGAGGATCCGGTGCGGATGGCAAGCGCGATGCGCGACGCGGTGCAGGCCGGTCGCCTGGCGCGTACGGCCGGGCGGATTCCCCGCCGCCGCTACGCCACTGCCTCCACGCCGGTCGATGGCCTACCCGAGTTTTAGCTGGGGGAGGGCAGGCCTGGGAGGGTGGGCACCAATATCCCCTCCCACATATTTACCCGACGACTTCGATCGTCCCGTTCATCGTCGCCGGGTAGTAGGTGCACTCGTAGTGGATCGTTCCCTGCTTATCGAGCTTCAGTTCGAACGTGCCGCCTTCGCCGAAGTCGCCGGAGGAGAACTTGTACGGGCCGCCCTCGCTCGTGACGTTGCACTTCTGGGGATCGTTGTTTGTCCACTTGATCGTGCTCCCGACCTTCGCCCTGACGGTGTCGGGGTCGATCGCGATGTTGCTGTAGGCGATCTGTACGAGCCCGCTCTGCACCGGTTCGGAGGAGGACGGCGACGCGTACTTAGGCGTCGTGTTGGCTTTCAACCCGCCGGATGTCGGTGTCTTCGAGGTCGCGGTCGTCGCGGTTGCGGTCGAGCCGGAGCTGGAGCTGGATCCGCAGCCGGCCACGAGCAGCGCGGTGACGCAGACGAGCGCAACGGGCCACGTAGACTGGCGGACTATGCCTCCACACTTCCTCACAGGCGCCGAGCTTAGCGCCGCCGAGCTGAACGCGCTGCTCGACCGCGCCGTCGAGCTGAAGGCCGCCCCGCTCTCCTCCCGCGCGCTCGCCGGGCGCAGCGTCGCGCTGATCTTCCAAAAGCCCTCGACCAGGACCAGGCTGTCGTTCGAGGTCGGCATCGATGAGCTCGGCGGTCATCCGGTGGTGCTGCGCGCCGACGAGTTGCAGCTCTCGCGCGGAGAGTCGCTGCGCGACACCGCGCTCGTTCTCTCCCGCCACGTCTGCGCCGTGGGCGTGCGCACGGGCCCCGACGCGATGCTCGCCGAGCTCGCCGAGTACAGCTCCGTGCCGATCTTCAACATGCTCACGGCCCTGCACCATCCCTGCCAGGCGCTGGCCGACCTGCTGACGCTGCGCGAGGCGCTCGGCACCTTTGAGGGGGCTCAAATCGCCTACGTCGGCGACGGCAACAACGTCGCTCGCTCGCTCGCGCTGCTCGGCACGCTTGCGGGGCTGGACGTCGCCGTGGCCTCTCCTCCCGGCTATGCGCTGGAGGAGGATCTGGCGCTGCTCGACGGCGCCACCGGCTCGCTCGAGCTGCACACCGATCCGCTCGACGCCGTTGCCGGCGCGCAGGCGCTCTACACCGACGTGTGGGTCAGCATGGGCGACGAGGCGACCGCCGACGAGCGCCGCACGGCGCTCGCGCGCTACCGGGTCGATGACGCGCTGCTCGACGCCGCCGCGCCCGGCGCCTTCGCGATGCACGACCTGCCCGCGCATCCCGGCGAGGAGATCACCGAGGAGGTTCTCTACGGCTCACGCCAGCGCGTCTGGGATCAGGCCGAGAACCGCCGCCATGCGCAGAAGGCTCTCTTGGAGTTGCTGGTGGCGCCCGCCGACGGCCCGCCACCAGCATGACCCTCGATCCACGGGTGGCCCCCGATGCCGAGGACTCGACGGGCCGGTCAGATGCTCCTGTGGCTGTCGATGTCTCCGCCCTCCCCTCGCCGCGCCCGCAGCGGGGAGACGAGCTCGAGTTGAGCATCGATTCGCTCGCCTTCGGCGGCGAGGGTGTCGCGCGGCTGGGCGACGGCGGCTACGTCGTGTTCGTCGCCGGGGCCGTCCCGGGCGACCGCGTGCGCGCGGTCGTGTACAAGCGCAAGCGCAGCTACGCGCACGCCCGCGCCGTGGAGATCCTCGAGCCCAGCCCCGAGCGGATCGCGCCGCGCGCCGACCATCCGGGCGTCCCGTGGCAGGTGCTCCCCTACGAGCGCCAGCTCGAGATCAAGGGTGCGCAGGTCGACGACGCCCTACGGCGGATCGGCCGCCTCGACGGGTTCGAGTTGGAGGAGATCGTGCCGGCGCTCGAGCAGTGGCGCTACCGGAACAAGCTCGAGTACTCCTTCGGGGGCGGTCCCGCCGGTGATGGTCTGGTCTGCGGCTTCCACGCCCCGGCGGGCGGCAACAGCGTGGTGGCGATCAAGGACTGCCTGCTGGCATCCGAGCGGGGCAACTTAGCGCGCGAGGCGGCGCTGGCCTGGTGTCGCGCGCAGGGCCTCACCGCCTGGGAGCGCGGCGGCGGTCGCGGTGCTAGTGCGGGCGAGCACGGGGAGCGGACGGCGCGGGTGGGGGCCGATCCGGACGGGCGCGCGCGCCTGCGCAACCTGGTTGTGCGCGAAGGCCGGCGTACCGGGCAGCTGCAGATTCGCATCGTCACGACCGACGGCGAGCTCGAGGCGGGCGCGCTCGCGCAGGCGTTGAGCGAGGCGCTGGGTGAGAGCCTCTCGGGCGTGCTGTGGACGCGCTCGCGCAGCCTCGCCGAGACGACCGCGGGCGGCGACACCGAGCTGGTGTGGGGCGAGGCCGAGCTTCCAGAGCGCCTCGGCGAGCTCGACCTACGCATCTCTCCCGAGGCGTTCTTCCAGACGAATACAGAGATGGCCGAGCTGCTCTACGGGGTGGTCGTGCAGTACGCCGCGCTGGAGGGCTGGGAGCGCGTCTATGACCTCTACTCGGGGATCGGCACGATCGCGCTCACGCTTGCCCCGCGCGCCGGCGAGCTATGGGGGATCGAGCTGATCGAGGAGGCCGTCGCCGACGCGATCGCCGCCGCGCGGCGTAACGAGATTCCGGGCGTGCAGTTCTTCGCCGGCGACACCCGCCTCGCGCTACCCGAGCTCGTCGAGCGCGCCGGGCGCCCGGACGTAGTCGTCGTCGATCCGCCGCGCGCCGGGCTCTCTCAGAAAGTCGTACGCCGGATCGTCGAGGCCTCGCCGAAGCGGATCGTCTACGTGTCCTGCAACCCCACCACGCTCGCGCCCAACGCCGCCCAGCTCGTCGAGGCGGGCTGGGTTCTGAAGAAGGTCCGCCCGGTCGACATGTTTCCCCAGACACACCACATCGAGTGCGTCGCCGTTATGGAGCGCGGGTAGGGTTCGAAGCGATGCGCGCCGCCACCATTCGCGATCAGCAGATCGTGATCGAGGAGCATCCTGATCCGCAGGCCGCCGCCGGCGAGGTGCTTGTGCGCGTCCGCGCCGCCGGGCTGAACGGCGGCGACATGATGCAGCTGCGCGGGCTGTACCCGGCGCCTCCCGGCTACCCGCAGGACATCCCCGGTATGGAGCTCGCCGGCGAGGTGGTCGCGCTCGGCGGGCACGCCCCGGGTACCGAGCGCTTTGCGGTGGGGGACCGCGTGATGGCGATCGTCGGCGGCGGCGCGCAGGCCGAGTTGATGACGGTCAACGAGCGCCTGCTGATGCCGGTCCCGGAGTCGCTCGACTGGCCGGCCGCCGGGGGCCTGCCCGAGGTCTTCACGACCGCGCACGACGCCGTGTTCCTGCAGGCAGAGTTGCGCCCTGGCGAGCGGCTGCTCGTGCACGGCGGCGCCGGCGGCGTCGGCACGGCCGCGATCCAGCTAGCCCGCGCGGCCGGCGCGCGGGTGACCGCGACGGTCCGTCACGAGGCGCTGCGCGAACAGGTTGCCGCGCTCGGCGCCGAGGCGATCGCGCCCGAGGGCTTCGCCGAGCACGGTCCCTTCGACGTGATCCTCGAGCTCGTCGGTGCGCCGAACCTCGCCGAGAACCTCACGGCGCTCGCCACCGGGGGGCGGATTGCCGTGATCGGCGTCCCCGCTGGCGCCAAGGGCGAGCTGAACCTGCTCGCGCTGATGGGCAAGCGCGCCCGCATCCACGGCTCGACCCTGCGCGCGCGCTCGCTGGAGGAGAAAGCCTTGAACGCGCGGCGCGTCGAGCACGAGGTGCTGCCGCTGTTCGAGTCCGGCGCCCTGCGCGTGCCCGTTGCCGAGACCTTCCCGCTCCAGCGCGCCGCCGATGCCTACGAGCGCTTCGCGGCCGGAGGCAAGCTCGGCAAGATCGTTCTTACGACCTGACGCTCGGCTCAGAAACGGTCCGAAAACCCCGGGATCTCTCCTCAGCAATCACCGGAACGTGAGCTGAGGGGTTTTCGGACAGATACTCAGTACGGCGGCTGCGCCGCGTACCAGTCGCCGAGCGTGCGGAACGCCGCCCAGAAGGCGCGCTTGGCGTCCTGTTCGTCGAGCGACTCGTCGATGTTCGGCACGTACAGCGCGTCGATCGTCGGCGTCAGTCGCTGGATCTCGCCCATCCGGGGCTCCAGCGGCCGCGCGAGCGGGATCTCCAGCTCGGCGAGCGCGGCCAGCGCCTCGGGGCCCATCACGACGACGATCTTCGGCTGCACGATCGCGAGCTCTTCGACGACGCGGGCCACGCAGGCGAAATCCGCGAGCGAGGAGTCGCTCAGAGGGCACTTCACGCAGAGCGTGCCGTAGACCGCCAAGGGATCGATCGATAATCGCTTGAGCGACTTCATCAGCGCGCCACCGGCACGCCCGTAGAAGGCGACGCCCTCCTCGATCTCCGAAGGCAGCGGGGCGTGCTTGAGCAGCATGATGTCCGCCTGGGGGTGCCCCGAGCCGAGCACCGGCATCAGGTTCCCGCGCGGGCAGTGCGGGCAGGACTGCAGCTCGCGCGTGAGCGAGTTCAGCTCGCGGATGGCGCGCTCGAGGTACTTCTCGCGGATCTCGTCATCGGTTACGGGCATCGACCCCGTGAGATTTGACGACGTGCCCTCTTGTCCTTGGCGGTGCACCGAGACTTGCGCTTTCCGGGTGTCGCCGATCACGACCCGCGACCGCCACCCCGCTTCGCGCGCTTCACCCGCCGAGCCTTGCGCGCGCGCTGGGCCGAGGCGGGGGTGGCCTTCGTCTGCAGGAACTTCAGCGCCTGCACGTACAGCAGGCTGGTGGGGCGTGTGAGGATGTCGGCGTCGCGCAGCGATTGCAGAAACTCCTGCGGCCCGTCGAAGTCCCGCATCCTGATCCGCACCGAGCCGAGGCCCTGGGCGACGTGGGAGTCCGAGCCGGCGCCCGCGACGATCCGGTACTTGGCGGCAAAGCGCGCGGCCTCCTCGTTGAACGCCCCGATCGCCACGCGTGGGTTGAAGACCTCGATCGCGTCGACGTCGTCGAGGATTTTCAGCAGGTGCTCGTAGTCGGGGACGGAGTGCATCCGGTCGAACGGATGGGGCACGTACACGAGGCCGCCCTGGCGCTTGATCTCCGCGACTGTTTCCTCGAGCGAGAGGCCGCGAGGGATCTTCTCCTCGAGGAACAGCCCGATCACCTCGCCCTGCTCGGCCGTCTTGACCTCCTCGGCGACGATCACCTTCACGGCGTGGTCGGGATCCAGTTCGGCGGCCTGCCGGCGGGCCTCGAGGGCGCCGGAGATCTCGTTGTGATCGGTCACCGCGATCGCGCCCAGGCCCTGCTCGGCCGCCGTCGCCAGCAGCACCTCCACAGGCGTGGCGCAGTCGCCGGAATGGTCGGTGTGCATGTGCAGATCGACGTCGATCAACGGTCGTCTCGCCAGGCGCCGGTGCAGCTCCGGGTCTCCGTCGCTGTCGTGTCTACGTGCCGCCAGGTCGCGGTAGATCTCTTCCAGCTCGTCGGCGGCACGGACCGCGTCGGCGCCGTCGTCGAGCAGTCGATAGTCCCCTGGGAAGTGGCGGTCCATCAGCTCCGCCGTCGCGGGCAGGCTAGCGGTGCGCGCGTCCAGGCGCCCGAAGAAGGTCTCGACGAAGCGCCGCGCGACGAGCGTCGAGAGCACCCGCTCGGTCGGCGCGTGAAACGAGCCCACGTTGAGCGAGCGCGAGTGACGCAGCGCCGCGTTGGAGGTGCTCGGCGCGAACGGCTCGTGCACGTGGACGAAGTCGAGCGGGACGCTGCTCAGCAGCTCCTCGATCGTGCGCGCGACGTCGATCGGCAGCGCGGGCGCCCGCCGCCGGGCCGGTGGGGTCCGGGTCGGCCGTGCGGTGGTCTGCAGGTCGAGCACCTCGCCGACGGCGATGACCCGAGGCCCACCCGGGCGGGCGGGGTCCGAGTCCGAATCGGTCCCCTCCAGCAGCGATCTGGCGTTACCCCGCGCCGCCCGCAGCTCCCTTCGCGAGGCGCGAACCCGCTCCTGCGAGCGCGACGGGGCGAGCACCAGCACGCGATGGCCGCGCGCGGAGAGCTCGCGCGTGACGCGCTCGACGTAGGCGTTGACCTCGTGCTCCCGCTCCTCCCATGGGTACGGGGTCACATGGGCAATCGAGAACCGCTCTGACGAGGCCATCGGGCCCGCCATGATCACACCTTCTGGGTCACCTTCCGCGGCCTGCTCGCCGGGCGGGGCTTGCTTGTCAGAGATCCAGATCCGGCAGGCCCCCGTCCATACTTGGCGATGAACTTCTCCGTGTCGAGCCGCGCCTGGTTGTCGGGGCGCTGGTTGTGGGGGGACTTCATCAGGTAGGAGGACGGTCCATCCAACTGTCCCCCGACGCCGTGGTTGAGCGCGAGCTTGCAGCAGCGCACGGCGTCGATCACGATCCCTGCGGAGTTCGGGGAGTCCCACACCTCGAGCTTCATCTCGAGGTTCAGCGGCACGTCGCCAAAGGCCTGGCCCTCGACGCGGATGTGCGCCCACTTGCGGTCGGTCAGCCAGGGGACGTAGTCAGAGGGGCCGACGTGCACGTTCTCGGGAGCCATCTTGTGATCGATGATCGAGGTCACGGCGTTGGTCTTGGAGATCTTCTTCGACTCCAGGCGCTCGCGCTCGAGCATGTTGTAGAAGTCCATGTTGCCGCCCACGTTCAGCTGGGAGGTGCGCTGGATGCGCACGCCGCGCTCCTCGAATAGGCGCGCGAGCGTGCGGTGCACGATCGTCGCGCCGACCTGCGACTTGATGTCATCGCCGACGATCGGCAGTTTGGCCTTTTTGAAGCGCTTGTCCCAGTAATCCTCGCGGGCGATGAACACCGGAATGCAGTTGACGAAGCCGCAGCCCGCCTCGAGCACCTGCTCGACATACCACTTGGTCGCCTGCTCGGAGCCGACGGGCAGGTAGGAGACGACCACATCGGTGTGGGTCTCCTTCAAAATTTTGACGATGTCTGCAGTCTCGCCGGGGGCCTTGGTGATCTTCTCTTTAAATATTTACCCAACCCATCATGAGTCATACCGCGATACACGGGGACACCCAGATTCTTGGGGACCTTGGCGAACTTCATCGTGTTGTTCTGCCCGGCCCAGATCGCCTGCCCGAGGTCCTTGCCGACCTTCGTCTTGTCGATGTCGAAGGCCGCTGTGAACTCGATGTCGCGCACGTGATAGCCGCCGAGGTCGACGTGCATCAGGCCGGGAACATCCTGGCTGGGGTCGGCGTCACGGTAGTACTGAACGCCCTGTACAAACGCCGATGCGCAGTTGCCGACGCCGACGATCGCGACGCGGACCTTGTCCGACTGGTAGCGCGCGACGCCGTTCTTGGAGGCGCCATTGGAGGAGACGCCATTGCTGTGTTGGGTGGGAGTCAAGTCGTATGTCCTTCCTGAAGGTTCGGGGTAACTACTCCGCGGGGCGCGCTAGGTCACACGGCCGGCTTGGACAGCTCGCTGCGCACGTGGGAGATGCGCTGCGCGACGGTGATCAGGCTGAGCGCCGCGAGCACGTACACGGCCCCCTTCAGCACCGCGAGGTGCCCGCCCTGAGCGACGTCGGCGAACAGCAGGCCGATCGCGAGGATCACGACGCGCACTGGCCGCGTGGCGATCCCGACCTTGCACTCGACGCCCAGCGCCTCGGCGCGGGCACGGGTGTAGCTGACCATCAGCGAGCTGAGCACCGCGACGACGACCGCCGCGGCCGCCACGCGGTCGCCTTTCAGGGCGAAGTCCCCGGCGATGGCGGTCAGCACGATCCCCTCCTCGATGCGGTCCAGTGTCGAATCCAGGAACGCGCCAAAGGGGGTGCCCTTGCCCGACATCCGCGAGTAGCGCCCGTCGAGCGTATCCATCACCGAGCCGACGATGAACGCGACGCCGCCGAGGAAGTACAGCTGTTCCCACACGAGCACCGCCGCCACCAGGTTCAGGGCGAAGCCCGTCAGCGAGATCGCGTTCGGCGTCAGGCGCGAGTCGATCAGGCGGTTGCGCACGAGCTCGCGCCGCTCGCCCGCTCCGATCGGGGCCCTCCCGTTCGCGCGCGTCCGGGGTGCCCGGAGTCGAGCACGGCGCGGCGGGGCCTGATGTCGCTGGGCCACGCTCAGCTCGCCTGCAGGTGGGTGGTCGGAGCCGTGCCGGAGAAGCGCCACACGGCGGGGCGGGCGCGCGCCAGCCAGCTCGCGCCGTAGGCGGCGAGGCCGGCGGTGAGCGCGCCGAGGATCGCGTCGAAGATGAAGTGGTTGGCGGTGGCGACGATCACGAACGCCATCAGGAACGGGTAGAGGAACCACATCACCTTCACGACCCGATGCCGCGCCAGGCGCGCGAGCGGCCAGCCGATCATCAGCGCGAAGCAGACGTGCATCGAGGGCACGGCCGCATAGGGGTTGACGAGCGCGCTCAGCGCGGCGCTCGTGTGCGAGACGTGCACGCCGGTGACGTTCGCGACGGAGTCGATGAAGCCCCATTCGGGCATGAACCGCGGCGGGGCCGTCGGAAACACGGTGTAGCCGACCAGCGCGACGAACATCGCGATCACGAACATGTTCCGCACGAAGTAGAAGCTGCGGTTGTGGCGCAGGTACAGGTAGACGAGCGCGCTGACCGTGACCGTCGTCTGCGCGTTCACGTACAGCCAGCTCAAGAAGTCCATCAGCGTGCGGCTGCCGGACGCCCACGCCTGGATCGAGGGCTCGACGAACACGTGCAGCGAGAGCTCGAGCGAGATCACGTCGCGGGCGTGGGCGAAGGCGGCGTTCGCGTCGCCCTCGACCAGGCCGCGTACCAGCCGGTAGGCGAGATAGGCCGCGGCGAACAGCGCGACTTGGCGCAGCACGTCCAGCCATCCACGGGGCAGGACGCGTGCCTGCAGGAGACGAGCACGAGCGACCACACGAGAAGCCTAGACGATGCACGGAAGGGTCTATCTAAGAACCTTCGGGGTGCAGCGGGGTCCATGCGAAAAGACCCGCTCCAGCGAGAAGTCGATCCCGACGCGCACGCTGCCCGCGCTCGGGGTCCGCACCTCGGTCCATCCCCCCGGGGCTTCGCTCACGCAGCCGTGCCCGCCGACGATCGCCCAGTAGGGGGTGAAGCGGATCCGCACGATCGTGCTCGCGGGCCGGGGCTCTGAGAGCGTGAACGAGTCGGTTCCGGCGCTCGTCAACACCGCGGGCGTCTGCGCCAGGGGCGCCGCCCCCAGCACCGCAAACAGCCGCCAGTGCGCCGAGGTCCAGATCTCTCTCAGATATGAAGTCCCGCCCCCGCGCAGCAACTTGGCCTCGCCCTTCGCCGAGTAGTCCAGCGGCGCGTCGGGCAGCGCGACGTAGGAGACCGCTTGTTCGGAGAGCCACGCGCGGTAGCGCGCGGGCGTGAGCGGTGTGCTCGCTTCGTCGTAGAACAGTGGCCCGTCCTTTTGGTCGAGCTGGCGCTCCCAGCCGCGCGCGAGCATCACGTGCGGCGCCATCCAGCGGGCCTCGCCGTGATCGGCGCTGGGGACGACCTCGATCCGCGCGGGACGTCCGGCGTAGCCGACGCCGAGCGTCCGCAGCTCGCCCAGCAGCGGCGTGTAGTAGGAGGCGTTCACGGCGGGGTCCGAGGCGGCCGAGGCGAAATCCGTGAGCGGTGCGTTGAGTTGCCAGTAGAGAAACAGCGGCGCGAGCACCAGCAATAGGCGCGGGTGGCGCGCCGTCAGCACGCAGGCGAGGACGGGCCCGGCGAGTAGTGCGCCGAGGCGGTCGACGTTGCCGCCGACGGCCGAGGGGATCGCGTAGCTGCCGAGCAGCGCGAGCGCGTACAGCAGCGCGCCCACCAGCAGCAGGCGGTCGACGGCCTGGCCCGGAACATCGGCCCCGGTGGGATCGACGCCCTCGCTGGGGTTGCCGGCGTGCTCGCGCTCCGCGCGCACGATCAGGGCGGCGATCAAGATGATCGCGGCGATGTCGGGATAGAACGCCGAGGCGACGAACGGCTGCGTCCCACCTTCGGGGAACGCGAGCGTCAGCAGCCCGATCGGCACCAGCGCGGCGAGCGTGAAGACGATCGGCCACCCGCGCGGCCACCCGTTCGCGGTGCGGCTGGTGAGCGTCCAGGCGAGCCCCGCCAGCGCGAGGAACGCGCCCGCCACCGGGCTCGCGACCGCGCAGAGCACGGCCAGCGCGAGCGCCGCCGCGCGCCGGCCGAGTTGCGCAAGCCGACCGCTCCGTTGGCCCCGTTCGCTCGCGCCGCGCAGGACGAGCAGCGCGCCCAGCCCGAGCGCCAGGCCGAGGTCGTAGGGAACGCGGTTGGCGAGCAGCGCGAAGGACGCACCGATCGCGAACCAGATCGCCGCGATCCGCGTCGCTCGCGCCGGGAAGCAGCCCTCGAGCAGCAGCGCGAACAGGGCCGTGGCGGCGACCATCGCCAGCGCGTTCAGCAACTGCGGCCCGAGCCACGCGCCGAGCGCCGGGGCGAGCAGCGAGTAGGCGGGCAGGTGGTGGCCGCCGTACCACGAGTTGTCCCACAGCGTGAAGCCGACGTGGGAGAACAGAGTGCTGCGGTAGGCGGCCGCCGCGAGGTCGGTGCTGGGGGGCGCGACGATCACATAGACGAGACCCAGCACGGCCGTCAGCGCGGTCGCGAGCGCCCAGGTGGGAATCCGCTTCAGAAGCGCGCCGGGCTCGTGCTCGCTTGCGCGTGGCGCCGGCGGGGATCCGCGGAGTTCGGCACGCGAGCTCAGGGAGTTCACCGCGCGAGGATATATACCGTGGGCCGATGCGCTCGCCGACTTGGACGCCTCCCACCCGCGCGCGGGTGCGCCGCGTGCGGGATCGCCTGCGCGAGGTCTACGGCATCCCCTTGATGGCGCCGCACGGCGACCCGATCGCCGAGCTGGTGCTGACGGTGCTCTCGCAGAGCACGAACGACCGCAACCGCGATGTCGCGTACCTGCGTCTGCGCGAGTGGTTTGCGACGTGGGAGGACGTGATGCGCGCGCCGGTGGGGAAGGTCGAGGAGGCGATCAGGCCGGGCGGGATCTCGAAGGTGAAGTCGGCCAGGATCAAGGCGATCCTGCAGGCGATCGCCGAGCGGCCCTCGCCGGGCAGGGAGGCCGCGTGTGAAAGCGGGGACGCGCGTGCCGCCGCCGCGAAGCGCTCTGACGAGCTCTCGTTGGACTGGCTCCCAGATGTCCCGATCGAGCAGGCGCGCGACTACCTCACCTCCCTCCCCGGCGTCGGTCGCAAGACCGCGGCGTGTGTGCTGCTGTTCGCCTACGGCCTCCACGACGTACCCGTCGACACGCACGTCTCGCGCGTGGGCATGCGCCTGCGGCTGCTCCAGCCGGGCGCGTCGTTCGAGCTGCTGCACGACCAGATGCTCGCGCTCACCCCGCCGGGCGAGGAGCTCGAGTTGCACGTCAACCTCCTGCGCCACGGCCGGCGCACCTGCCACGCGCGCAAACCGGCCTGCGGCGAGTGCGCGCTGGCGCAGATGTGCCCGAGCCGGGAGTCTCCAGTGAGTTCAGGATAACTGAAGGGCTCTCAGCGGGAACCCAAGTGCTCGGTGGAGTGCTTGTTGGTGGTCGACCCTTGGGTTCGCGGTGAACCTGTGGGGTTGGTTTCGTGAGGTTCTTCGAGGAGCTGGCGTGCGGAGTGCGCGTAGCGGATCGCGGTTGCCTCGGTGATGCCGAAGACGGCGGCGAGGTGGAGAGGGTCGGCGCCGTGCGTGAGCGCCTCCTCGAGCTGCCGGTCGATCCGCAGCCGCTCCAGCGTGCCCGGGAGTCCTTGCAGGATTTTGGCGGCCGTGACAGAGCCGATGGGTCCGAAACCAAGCGCGGTCACTTTGTTGATCAGCAGGTGCTTGTTGGCGGTGTTCGGCCAGCGTCGGCGGCGATAGTCGAGCCACTGGAGCAGGAGTTGATGGGTGAGCTCGTCCAGTGGACGTGTGTGGCCAGCGATCGTTAGGCGGCGGTTGGAGAGATCAATGTCATCGAGTTGTAGGGCGCGGATCGCTCCGGGCCTGGCGGCGTGCACGGCCGCGAGCGCGACGAACAGTCGTGCTTGTGGTGTGGTGGCCGCCTCGATCGTGCGAGCGAGCTCGTCGGGATGCAAGGGCTGCCGGACGGGGTAATCGAGTGGTCCGCCCTTGATCCGGCTTGTAGGGTTGCGGAATATAACGTCGTTGTTCTTCGCCCAAGCAAAGAGCGACCTAAGGGCAACCAGTGTCACCCGGCGTTCTCGGCCGTGGAGGCGATCGACGTGGGCGAGGATGTCTTCGCGGGTGACCTCGCGCAAGTGCTGGTAGCGAGCGGACCATTCCAGCAGCGCGGGCCTGGCCAACCGCAGGTATTTCCGGGTGGTGTCAGGGTCTCGGGCTGGGCTGCGCGGCCCGCCGTCGTGCAGGGCGCGCACCCACCGTTCTGTCTCGGAGCGGATGCCCGGCGCGAGGCCGTCGAGCTTGACAGCGAGCCACTTCTCAAAGCTCGCTGGACGGTCATCGAGCAGGACACCCATCCGCTCCAGGACCTCGCTGATGTGTTCGGTGCTGATTTTGCGGTCGCGCAGGACACCGTGGAAGTCCGAGCTGCGGATCAGCTCACCGTCGCGATGCTCGGCGAGAAGCATGATCAGCGTCCGGTTCAACAGACTGCGCAAATGCGGGGAGATGCCGCGGGCCTCGGCCATTGCGTGCGCGAGATGCAGACCCCACGCAAGCCACGGGTTCTCGGGCGCCTTCTCCCTGCGCAGGTCCACATCGCCATAGCGGTAGCAACGAGGAACAACAAACAGCGGGAGCTGGACCCAGATCATCCGTGGCCTGCCAACGGTCAGGGGTGGCGGCTTCGGTCGACGGCGGCCCGGGAGCGCCCTCGAAGCAGCACGACGGCCCGTCAACAAGGCCAGGAACAGCTGCTGATGCTGCACCCTGCGCACGTAGGGCATGAGGAGTGTGTTGGGGCCGGTCGGTCGCTCGAGCGACGCCTGCACCCAGCACAGCCGGCAATAACCCGTCTTGAGTGGCTCGCGGCGACCACAAGCGCCACAGTCACCAGCGCTCCTGTTGCGGGCGAAGCCGTAACAGGCCCGACACATGCCTCGGGCGTAGATCCGTCCCCAAGCCAGACAGGAGCCGCAGGACATAGGGATCCTGTGGCTGCTGCCGTCGCGCAGAGCCACGGGTGCTCAGGCCGGTGGCAGCGTTTGCGTTTGTGGTGAACTCGAGGGGTGTGTCTCGAGAGGTTGTTCGAGGAGCTGGCGTGCGGAGTCCGCGTAGCGAATCGCGGTGGTGTCGCTGATGTCGAAGACGGCGGTGAGGTGGAGGGGGTCAGCGCGGTGTGTGAGGGCCTCGTCGAGCTGTCGGTCGATCCGGAGTCGCTCGAGGGTGGCGGTCAGTCCCCGTAGGATGTTGTTGGTCCAGGGACGGCTGACGGGTCCGAGGCCGTTTGCGGTCTTGGCGCTGATGAAGAGGTGTTTGTTGGCGGTGTTCGGCCAGCGTTGGCGTCGATGGTCGAGCCACTGAAGCAGGATTTGGTGAGTGAAGTCGTCGAGTGGTCGTGTGTGCTCGGCGATCGTGAGGCGGCGGTTGGGAAGGTCGACGTCGTCAAGGCGCAGGGCGCGGATTTGGCTGGACCTTGCTGCGTGGACGGCGGCGAGTGCCACGAAGAGCGGCCCTTGGGGTGTGGTTGCTGCCTTGATTGTGCGGTCGATCTCTTTGAGGGGGAGAGGCTGCAAGACGGTGTCAAGGTTTGTGCCGACCCGGATGTGGCTTGTGGGGTTGCGGAATATGACGCCGTTCTTCTTCGCCCATGCGAATAGTGATCTGAGGGACACCAAGACGTTCCTGCGTTGATTGCCGTGCAGCGTGTCGGCGTGGGCGAGGATGTCTTCGCGGGTGACCTGGCGCAGGTGGCTGTAGTGCTCGGACCATTCAAGCAGCGCGGGCCTGGCGAGCCTGAGATATTCCTTGGCGGTTCCTGGGGCGCGGGATCGGCTGCGGGGGCCGCCGTCGTGTAGGAAGCGGGCCCATCGTTCTGCCTCGGATCGGATGCCTGGGTCGAGCCTGTCGAGGCTGTTGGCGAGCCACTTCTCAAAGGGTGCCGGACGGTCGTCGAGGAGGACGCCCATCCTCTTTAGCACCTCGCTGGTGTGTGTGATGCTCACGTTGCGCTCTCGCAGCATGTCGTAGAAGTCTGAGCTGCGGATTAGCTCGCCGTCGCGGTGCTCGGCCAGCAGCATCCGGAGTGTTCGCTCCAAGCTGCGGAGTACTTCTAGGTGAAACCCGCGGGCTTCGGCCATGGCGTGGGCGAGGTGCAGTGCCCAGTCAAGCCATGGGTTCTCGGGTGCTGCGCCGCTGTTGGGGTTCACACGGCCATAACGGTAGTAGCGGGGGACGATGAGCAGCGGGAGCTGGAGCCAGATCACATTTGGCCTGATCGCGGCTGGCGGTGGCGCTTTCGACGAGTCGCCCTTGGCGCCGTCGTCGTGCGGGAGGGCTCTCGGGATGGCGTGGCTCGGGTTCAAGCCGGCCAGGAACAGCTGCTGGTGTCGGACCTCTCGCAGGTAGGGAGCCAAGCGCCTTCCGTGTCCGGTCGCTCGGTCAAGTGCTGCCTGTGTCCAGCACAGCCGGCAGTAGCCCGCCTTGAGTGGCTCGCGGCGACCACAAGCGCCACAGTCACCAGCGCTCTTGTTGCGGGCGAAGTCGCAACAGGCCCGGCACATACCTTGGTAGCGGGTCATCCCCCAGGCCAGACACGAGCGGCAGCTTGTGGCGGCCTTGACCCTGGGGTTGTTAGCGTCGCGGAGAGCCACGGCCGCTCAGGCCGGTGGCAGCGAGCGGCCATCGCGGCGGCGCGGCACCACCACAGGCGCCGTCCCCGTGCCTGTAGCGCGCTGCGCCTCGGGCTGACCGGGACGAGAGACCTTCTCCGGCTCGGGGATCAGCAGTTCACCGATCTCGCAGCCCAGCACGACGCAGATGACGTCGAGGTCCTCGAGCTTCAGCGAGACCGGTCGGCCCGACCACAGGCCCGACATCTTGCCGGTCGAGATCACCAGCCCGTGCTCGGCGAGGGCGCGGTGCAGTTCCGACGCTTTCCAGAATTCACGTTGCGCGGCAGCGAGCCGCAGATTCCACTTCATTTAGACCAGTCCCTCAAGCCGCGTGGCGGCGCGTTCTTGCCCAGCCACCCAGGCATCCTCGATCCGAGTGCGGTGCACATGGATATAACGCATCGTCGTTGCGACCCAAGCATGCCCGAGCATCTCTTGGATTGAGATCAAATCGACGCCATCCAGGTAAAGCTCCGAGGCGCAATAGTGGCGCAGCACATGCGGGGTCATCCCCCCGGTCCACGTGGGCAGATGCTCAGCCCCGGCACGGCTCACGCCCGAGCGCAGCGAGTCGTAGCCGACCCGCCTGCACGACCCGTCTGCGTTCTTGCGCTCAGATGGCAACAGTGGGGCGCCGTGGCGCAGGTGATCATCGTCGAACTGGCCCCACACGTCCTCGATGAACCAGCGCAACGTCAGGCCGGCGTCATTGATCAACGGCACCATTCGCTCGCGCGGGCCCGAGGCACGAGCCCCCTTGCCGTGACGGACATGCAGCTTGCCGAACCGGCCCAGCTCCCACTTGATGTCGTCCAGGTCCAGACAGCGGACCTCGTTCACCCGTAGTCCCAGCCCGGCCATCAGCTTCGCAGCGGTGTAGTTGCGGGCACTCGGCGCGAACTTCCGGCACGAAGCGAGCTCCCGCGCCCAACCGGAAAAGAGCTCTGCCATCTCATCGGCCCGTGGCGGGATTCGCAATTTGGCGTCCTTGCTCCCCCGCGGCCGGTTCATGTCGTCGATCGGGCACTCCACCACCCGGCCGGTCATCGCGTGGATCTCGACCTTGTGGCGCAACTCCAAGAACTCGAAGTAGATCCGCAGCGCCTGCGAGTGCGCCAAGCGAGTCCCGCTCGGCACGCCGTGCATCGCCCGCCCGAAATAGGCGTCGGCGTCGGCGGGCTCCATCTCCCACAACGCCCGCTCGAACCACTCCCGGACCCGTTCTAGGCGCCCGACCTCGCCGCGGATCGTGCCATCCGCCAGCCCAGCCGAGGACCGGGCCAGCACGAAACCCGACAGCACATCGACCTCGAAGTCCTCCAACTCCTCCGCCGATGCCGGCGGCCGGTACTCCCGCAAGTCGCGCACCACCGCCAGCTGCGTCAAAGCCCTTCCTTTCAACCCCAGCGTCCGACGAACAGGAAACGTGACGAGTCTTCACGAATCCTGACTCTACATCAAAAGACCATCACGCGGCAGCGAGAAGCCGAATCACCCCGCCGGCACCGACCCCCTCACGGCCAGGCGCCCGCGGTAGTCGCTCCGCACTCGCCTACGGCTCGCGCTCCACGGCCACCGCGGAAGAGACCACCACAACCAACACACCCACCCACAATCCAGCCACCAACACGCCACTCAGGTCAAACGAACTCCAGCGATGTCGCACAGGACTTCATTTAGAGGCGGCCGGCCGTGGGTGGCGTCCGACGCCGCGGAGCGGTTGCCCTTAACCCCGCGGCAGCACCGCAAACGCGATCACCGCATACTGCAGCGCCGCTGCCGCGAGCACGAGCGCGTGGAAGACCTCGTGGTAGCCGAAGACCTTCGGCCAGGGATTCGGTTTGCCGCTCGCGTAGATCACCGCGCCGGCGAGGTACAGCGCGCCGCCGGTCGCGAGGCCCGCGGCTCCGAGCCAGCCGATCGCCGCGGGCAACTCGCCGAAGACCGCGGCCGTGACGAGGCCGAGCAGCGCGTACACGGTCGCGAACAGCCACTTCGGCGCGTCGATCCAGGCGAGCTTGAAGATCACCCCGCCGAGCGCGCCCGCCCACAGCACGATCAGGACCGCGCTCGCCAGCGATCCCTTCAGCGCGAGCAGCGCCACGGGCGTGTACGTGCCGGCGATCAGCACGAAGATCATCGAGTGGTCCAGGCGCTTCATCCAGCGCCGCGGACCCGGGCGCCATGTCACGCGGTGGTACAGCGCGCTCGTGCCGAGCAGGCCCGAGACGGCGACGGCGTAGATCGACGCCGCCAGACGCGCGCGGCCGTCGGAGGCCGCCAGGATCAGGCCGACGCCGCAGAGCAGCGAGACGAAGAACGCGTACTGGTGGGAGACGCCCCGCAGCCGCGGCTTGACCGGCGCTAGCGAGGCAAACTCCATCCCCACAAGGTACCGCTCACGGCCGGGAACGGGAGCATTTGACAGGATATAGATAATCTGCCACACTACGACTTAGATTTAGAAAGGGTCCGAAAGCTCTGATGTCCCTCCTGGAGATGTATCGGGGTTGCGAGCTGAAGAGTTTTCGGACGGATATTCATACCCATCTTCGAAGGAGCACCAAACTATGGCTAAGACCATCGGCATCGACCTCGGTACGACGAACTCGTGCATGGCCGTGCTCGAGGGCGGCGAGCCCACCGTCATCGAGAACTCCGAGGGCGGTCGCACGACCCCCTCCGTCGTCGCCTTCACGGCCTCGGGCGAGCGCCTTGTCGGCACCGTCGCCAAGCGCCAGGCCGTCACCAACCCGCAGAACACCGTCTTCTCGATCAAGCGTTTTATGGGTCGCAAGGAGGCCGAAGTCAAGGAGGAGGAGTCGATCGTCCCCTACAAGGTCGTCTCCGGTCCGAACGGCGACGCTCGTGTCGAGGCCGGCGGTGAGCAGCACTCCCCGCCGGAGATCTCGGCGATGATCCTGCAGAAGCTGAAGACCGACGCGGAAGCGTATTTGGGCGAGACGGTCGACGGTGCGGTGATCACCGTCCCCGCCTACTTCAACGACGACCAGCGCCAGGCCACGAAGGACGCCGGCAAGATCGCCGGGCTGGACGTCAAGCGCATCATCAACGAGCCGACGGCCGCGTCGCTGGCGTACGGACTCGACAAGGAGTCCGACCAGACGATCCTTGTCTTCGATCTCGGTGGCGGCACCTTCGACGTGTCCGTGCTGGAGATCGGGGACGGCGTGTTCGAGGTCAAGTCGACCGCCGGCGACAACCACCTCGGCGGCGACAACTTCGACAAGGCGATCGTCGACTGGCTCGTCTCCGACTTCAAGAAGTCGCAGGGGATCGACCTCTCGACCGACCCGATGGCGTTGCAGCGCCTCTACGAGGCCGCCGAGAAGGCGAAGATCGAGCTCTCGACCACGCAGGAGACGCAGATCAACCTGCCCTTCATCACCGCCGACGCCTCCGGGCCGAAGCACCTCGACACGCGGCTCACGCGCGCCAAGCTCTCGGAGCTGACCTCCGACCTGCTCGAGAAGATCGTGAAACCGGTGCGCCAGGCGATCGACGACGCCAAAGACAAGGGCGTCAAGGAGATCGAGCACGTCGTTTTGGTCGGTGGCATGACGCGCATGCCGGCCGTGCAGGAGAAGGTCAAGGAGCTCACCGGCAAGGAGCCCCACCGCGGCGTCAACCCGGATGAGGTGGTGGCCGTCGGCGCCGCGATCCAGGCGGGCGTGCTCGCCGGCGACGTCAAGGACGTGCTGCTGCTCGATGTCACACCCCTCACGCTCGGAATCGAGACCAAGGGTGGCGTGATGACGAAGCTGATCGAGCGCAATACGACGATCCCGACGCGCAAGGGCGAGGTCTTCTCGACCGCCGAGGACAACCAGCCCTCGGTTGAAATCCATGTGCTGCAGGGCGAGCGCGAGATGGCTCAGTACAACAAGTCGCTCGGCAAGTTCCAGCTCACCGGCATCCCGCCGGCGCCACGCGGCATCCCCCAGATCGAGGTCGCGTTCGACATCGATGCGAACGGCATCCTCAACGTCTCCGCGAAGGATCTCGGGACGGGCAAGGAGCAGAAGATCGAGATCAAGTCCGGCTCCGGGCTGTCGGACGAGGAGATCAAGAACATGGTCTCCGACGCCGAGTCCCACGCCGAGGAGGACGCTAAGGCACGCGAGCTCGCCGAGGCGCGCAACAACGGCGAGAACGCCGCCTATCAGGCCGAGAAACAGCTCTCCGACCTCGGCGACCAGGTCGATGCCGACTCCAAGGGCCGGATCGAGGAGGCGATCAAGGAGGTACGTGAGTCGCTCGAGTCCGAGGATCCCGCGGCGATCAACGCCAAGACCGAGACGCTCCAGACCGCGTTCCACGCCGTCTCCGAGGCGATGTACCAGCGCGCCCAGGAGCAGGCGGCGGCCGGCGGTGACGGAGCGGCGGCCAACGGCGGCAGTGCCGACGGCGCCGGCGGCTCCTCCGACGAGGAGGACGTCGTCGATGCCGAGGTCGTCGACGAGCCCCAGGGCTGATCGCGATGACCGATACGGATACCGAGCAGACGATCGAAGAGCAGGTGCCCGAGGAGACCCCCGGCGCGGGTGGGACGGGAACCCACCCACCCGGGAGTGACGACGGCGGTCCCGGCGAGGTGATCGAGGGTGAGGTCGTCCAGGACGAGGCCGTCCAGGATGCGGCCGAGCTCGAGGGTGACCTCGACGAGCTGGAGATCCTTGCCGCCAAGCGCGACGAGTACCTCGCGCTCGCGCAGCGCACGCAGGCCGACTTCGAGAACTATCGCAAGCGCGTCGCGCGCGACGCCGCCGCGGCGGCCGAGCGCGGCGTGGCGAAGCTCGCGAAGGAGCTGCTGCCCGCCCTCGACAACCTCGACCGCGCGCTCGACGCCGCGGCCCAGGACGACCCGCTGCTCGACGGGGTACGCCTCGTGCGCGGAGAACTGAGCTCCGGCCTCGCGCGCGTGGGGATCGAGTCCTTCGGCGCGGCAGGCGACACCTTCGACCCGGTCGAGCACGAGGCCGTCGCCCAGCAGCCCGTGGAGGGCGCCGTCAGTGGCAGCGTGGTCGAGGTCTACCAGCCCGGCTACCGGCTGGGCGCGAGCATCATCCGCCCGGCGCGGGTGCTCGTCGCCGCTTAAGCCGAGGGCTGACGGATGGCATCGCGTCCCGACTACTACAAGACGCTCGGGGTCGACAAAAAGGCGACCCCCGAGGAGATCAAGAAGGCCTACCGCAAGCTCGCGCGGAAATACCACCCCGACACCAACCCCGACGACAAGGACGCCGAGGCGAAGTTCAAGGAGATCTCCCAGGCCCACGATGTGCTCGGCGACCCGGACAAGCGCAAGCAGTACGACAGCGGCTCGGGCGCGTTTGCCTCCGGGGGCGGGCCGGGGGGAGGCTTCGGCGGCTTCGGCAACTTCGACTTCGACGCCTCCTCGATGGGCGACATCCTCTCGAACCTGTTCGGGGGGGCCGGTGGCCAGGGTGGATCAGGTCCGGGTGGGACCGGCACTCGAGCAGGCGCCGGCCGGCGCGCGCGCGTCGAGCGCGGCAACGACCTCGAGGCGCAGGTCTCGATCTCCTTCGACCAGGCGATCGCCGGCGCGCAGATCCCGCTGTCGGTGCCGATGCGCACGACCTGCGGCACCTGTCACGGCACCGGCGCCAAGCCCGGGACCACCCCCGTCGTCTGTCCCCGCTGCGAAGGTCGCGGCGTCGAGCCCCAGGGGCAAGGCATGTTCTCGATCTCCCGGCCGTGCTCGCGCTGCGGCGGCTCGGGGACGATCATCGAGGACCCCTGCCCGACCTGTCACGGCTCGGGCGCGGTGCGCACCGTCAAGAAGCTGCGCGTGAACATTCCCCCCGGCGTGCGCGACGGCGGCCGCATCCGCCTCGCCGGCAAGGGCGAGCCCGGCCCGGGGGGCGGGCCGCCCGGCGACCTCTACCTCCTCGTCCACGTCTCCCCCTCGCCCGTGTTCACGCGCAAGGGCAACAACCTCGAGGTCGAGGTGCCGCTGACGATCCCCGAGGCGCTGCGCGGCGCCGAGGTGCAGGTGCCGACGCTGAACGGCGCCAAGACGCTGCGCGTAGCGCCCGGCACCAAACACGGCACCGTTCAGCGCTTACGCGGCGAGGGGCCGCCCACGCCGGGTAGTGGGAAACCGCCCGCGAAGGGCGACATCCACTACCGCTTCCTGATCGACGTGCCGAAGGAGCTCAGCGAGGAGCAGTCGCAGGCCGTCGACGCGCTCGCGAAGACGCTCGACGGGGACCCGCGCGCGGGGCTGTTCGAGGGCGCGCAGGCGGGGCGTGACGGAGCGGAGGGATCGTGATGGCGCGGCGCGCGATCAAGCGGGTCGAGCTCTCCGGTCAGACAAGCCGCGTCGAGGTCGAGACTAGCCGCGGCGTGTTCATGATCTCGGTCGCCGCCGAGCTGTCGAACATGCACCCGCAGACGCTGCGCGTGTACGAGGCGCGCGGGCTGATCGAGCCGAAGCGCTCGCCGAAGGGCACGCGCCTCTACTCCCAGGACGATGTCGAGCAGCTGCGCCGCATCCAGGAGCTGACGGCGGACCTCGGGCTGAACCTCGCGGGGGTCGAGCGCGTACTCGAGCAGGAGGCCGAGCTCGAGCGGATGCACGCGCGGATCGAGCAGCTCGAGCTGGAAGCGCTGCACGCGCAGGTGAAGCTCGCCGAGGAGCTCGAGCAGGTGCGCCGCTCGTTCCGCGCGGAGCTGACGGTGCCCTATCGTGGCGGAACCGAGATCGTGCGCGCGGCCGACGCGCGCTCGCCGTTCAGCTCGCCATCGCAGAGGAGCAACGATGTCGCCTAACGGAGCCAATCCCACGGCGCCCGCCCAGGACGAGCAGGAGCAGAGCCCGCTCGAGCGCTTCGGCCGCGACCTGACCGAGATCGCCGAGCAGGGCAAGCTCGACCCCGTGATCGGCCGCGACGAGGAGATCCGCCGTGTGATCCAGGTGCTCTCGCGCCGCACAAAGAACAACCCCGTGCTGATCGGCGAGCCGGGCGTCGGCAAGACCGCGATCGTCGAGGGCCTCGCCCAGCGGATCGTCTCCAAGGACGTGCCCGAGTCGCTGCGCGACCGCCGCGTGATCGCGCTCGACATGGGCGCGCTGATCGCCGGCGCCGCCTACCGCGGCGAGTTCGAGGAACGGCTGAAGGGGGTTTTGAAGGAGGTCTCCGACGCGCAGGGCCAGGTGATCCTGTTCCTCGACGAGCTCCACACGATCGTCGGCGCCGGCGCGGCTCAGGGCTCGGTCGACGCCTCGAACCTGCTCAAGCCGATGCTCGCGCGCGGGGAACTGCGCGCGGTCGGCGCGACGACGCTCGACGAGTACACGAAATACATCGAGAAGGACGCCGCGCTGGAGCGCCGCTTCCAGCCGGTCACCGTCGGCGAGCCGAGCGTGCAGGACACGATCGCGATCCTGCGCGGGCTGAAGGAGCGCTACGAGCTGCATCACCACGTCACGATCCAGGACAACGCGCTCGTCGCCGCGGCAACGCTTTCGAACAGGTACATCGCCGACCGCTTCCTACCCGACAAGGCGATCGACCTGGTCGACGAGGCCGCCTCGAAGATCCGGATCGAGATCGACTCGCTGCCGACCGAGATCGACGAGGTCAAACGGCGCACGATGCAACTGAAGATCGAGCTCGAGTCACTGCGCAAGGAGAAGGACGACGCTTCCAAGGCGCGGCGCAAGGCGCTCGAGGCGGAGGTCTCCGAGCTCGAGCAGCGCGAGCGCGAGATGACCGCGCAGTGGGAAAGCGAGAAGCAGGCGATCGCCGGGATCAGCCAGACCCGCGAGCAGCTCGACGCCGCGCGGATCGAGATGGAGCGCGCCGAACGCGAGGCCGACCTGCAGCGCGCGGCCGAGCTGCGCTACGGCGAGATCCCCGAGCTCGAGCGCAAGATCGCCGAGTACGAATCGGCCGAGCGCGAGAGCGAAGGCGAGGCGCCGCGGGCCGATGGATCCAGCGGGGTGGGCGGGGTTCAATATCTCAAAGAGGAGGTCGACGCCGACGATATCGCCGAGGTCGTTGCGCGCTGGACCGGCATCCCCGTCAGCCGCCTGATGGAGGGCGAAACCGAGAAGTTGGTCCACATGGAGGAGCGTTTGCACGAACGGGTCGTCGGCCAGGACGAGGCGATCGAGGCGGTCGCCTCCGCGCTGCGGCGCTCGCGCGCCGGCCTGCAGGATCCCGACCGTCCGATCGGCAGCTTCCTGTTCCTCGGCCCGACCGGCGTCGGCAAGACCGAGCTCGCCCGTGCGCTCGCGGAGTTCATGTTTGATTCTCAGGACGCGATGATCCGGATCGACATGAGCGAGTACATGGAGAAACACTCCGTCTCGCGGCTCGTCGGCGCACCCCCCGGGTACGTCGGCTACGAAGAGGGGGGCCAGTTGACCGAGGCGGTGCGCCGCCGGCCCTATGCGGTTGTCTTGCTCGACGAGATCGAGAAGGCGCACTCCGACGTGTTCAACACGTTGCTGCAGGTGATGGACGACGGCCGTTTGACCGACGGCCAGGGTAGGACGGTGGACTTCAAGAACACCGTTTTGATCATGACTTCGAACATTCCGGTGGGGACGGGCACGGATGACACCGACTCCAATTCGGCCCATGGAGATGCTCAATTGAGAGCGGGTCTACTGGATTACTTCAAGCCCGAGTTCATCAACCGTCTGGACGACATCGTCCGTTTCAAGGCGCTGACCCGCGAGCAGATCTCGGAGATCGTCGATCTACAGGTCGCTCGTGTGATCGAGCGGGTGGCCGAGCGCGGCGTCGAGGTCACGCTGACCGACGACGCCCGCACGCTGCTCGGGGATATGGGCTACGACCCCACCTATGGAGCTCGTCCCCTGCGTCGTGTGATCCAGAAGCAACTAACTGACCGCCTGGCGCTCGCGCTGCTGGAAGGCAAGGTTCGCCAGGGCGACAGCGTGGTGGTTGACGCCGCCGACGGGGAGCTGGCGCTGAAGCCGGCAGCCGAGCGGGCGGCGACCGCGGCGTAGGCCACCCGCGAAGCGCTGCCGAGCGCGAGCCGGCGCGGGTGTGACCCGCGCCGGCACCGGGCGCTCGCCGTCAGGCTGTGACCGTCCAGGCTCCGTATGAGTAGGCGTTCGCGCCGGAAACGCTCAGGAACACAAGGAACCCGGACGCGCTGGCGCCGGGCTGGCCTTCTGAGTTGCTGATCGCGTGCCCAGACACCGTCGCGTTCGCTTCGTGTTGCGCATAGACGCACAGATAGCCAGCTGCCGCCGAGCCGACGCCGGGACAGTTCGCGTTGGTTTCGCCCACTTTGAGGAAGTCGACATTCGTGCCTTCCAACGGGCCTGCGAGCGGCGTCGAAAACGCCATGCCCTCAGTCATGAAGCCGCTGGTGCTGCTCCCTGCTGCGATTGCGAATACTCCTGACTCGCTCTTGCCCGAGGCCAGCGTCACCGGGTAGGCCCCTTCTTTGCCTTCTATCCCCTGTTTCCCTTCTTTCCCTTCCTTGCCTTCTTTCCCGGTCGCGCCTGCCGGCCCGGTCGCGCCGGTCGCGCCCACCGGTCCGAGCGCCCCGTTCAGCCCCTGGGGGCCTTGGGCGCCTTTGAGCTTCTTCAGCACCTTCGGGTTGATCTGCTTGGTCGAGGTGATCAGATAGTGGTTTGCGGCCATCGCCCCGCCGCTCATCGCGAACACGAGCGCGAGCGTGGCGGTGACATTGGCGTAGCTGAGACGTTTGCGCATCTGTACCCCCGGTAGATTTTGGGTATATAAGAAAGAAGCTAGAAAGAAGCGTCCACCCTACGTGCCCCGGCGGCGGATGCTCCTAGCACTGGACGGATGGATGAGGAGGTCCGTGACGCGTCGAGCGGAGACCTGCCGGCATACGAGCAGCGCTCAGATCGGGCGATCCGGTACAACGGACACTGAGCACGCCATCGCGCGCGCGATCGCCCCAAATCGGACGGAGGAGAAGCCAATGCCCACCTACATCATGCTCTCGACCCTCACACCGGAGGGCGTGCAGACCGTGAAGAACAACCCGCAGCGGATCAACGAGGTCAACAAGGAGGTCGAGCAGCTCGGCGCCACCGTGAAGGCGCAGTGGGCGACGCTCGGGCACGTCGACTTCATCTCGATCATCGAGGCGCCCGACGAGGGCACGATGGCGAGGGTCTCCTTGGAGCTGGGCTCGCGCGGCACGGGGCGCTACGAGACGCTCTCGGCGATCCCCGTGGACGAGTTCATCGCTTCCCTCTGACGTGAAGGTCCTCGTCGTCGGCGCGGGCGGGCGCGAGCACGCGATCGTGCGCGCGTTGAAGCGCTCGCCCCAGCAACCGGAGCTGCTGTGCGCGCCGGGCAACGCGGGCATCGCGGCCGATGCGCGCCTGCTCGAGATCCCCGCCGACGACGTCCAGTGGCTGCTGGCCGCGGTCGAGCGCGAGGACGTCGACCTCACGGTCGTCGGTCCGGAGGCGCCGCTCGTGGGCGGTCTCGTCGACGCGCTCGCCGCGCACGGTCGTCTCGCCTTCGGCCCCAGTAAGGCCGCGGCCTGGCTGGAGGGCTCGAAGACGTTCGCGAAGGACGCGATGGCGCAGGCCGGGGTGCCGACCGCGCGCTGGTCGCGGGTGCGGTCGCTGCAGGAGGGGTTGGATGCGGTGCGCGAGCTGACGAACGAGCCGGGGTCGCCGGGAGCGGGCGTGGTAATCAAGGCCGACGGTCTGGCGGCCGGCAAGGGCGTGACCGTCGCCGACACGTCCGCGCAGGCCGAGACGGCGCTCAGGGAGATCTTCGTCGAGGGCCGCTTCGGCGACGGCGATGTGAGCGCCGTGGTCGAGGAGCGCCTGACGGGCGAGGAGCTCTCGCTGCTCGCGGTCTGCGACGGCGAGCGCGCCGTGGCGCTGGCGCCGGCGCGCGACTTCAAGCGCATCGGCGAGGGCGACGCTGGGCCGAACACCGGCGGCATGGGCTCCTACTCGCCCGTGGCCGGATTCGACGACGCGCGCATCGAGGAGATCGTCGCCACCGTCCACCAGCCCGTCGTCGATCTGATGCGCGAACGCGGCACGCCCTTCCACGGGGTCCTCTACGCCGGTCTGATGCTCACGCCCGACGGCCTACGCGTGCTCGAGTACAACGTGCGCTTCGGCGATCCCGAGACGCAAGCGGTGCTGCCGCGGTTGCGCTCGGATCTGCTCGACGTGCTGCTGCGCGCTGCGCGCCCGGGCGGCCTGCAGGACGTGCATTTGGAGTGGTCCCCCGCCTGTGCGGTGACGGTCGTGCTGGCGAGCGCCGGCTATCCGGAGTCCTCCTCTACGGGTGATGCAATCGCCGGCCTCGAGCAGTTTCGCGAACGCTATGGAGATGCCGGCGCCGAGCGCGCGCCCGACAGCGGGATGGCCGTCGAGCTGACGCACGCCGGCACGGCGCGAACCGCGGCGGGCGTGGTCACGGCGGGCGGGCGCGTGTTGAGCGTGACCGCGCTCGGCGACGGCGCCGACTCCGCCCGTCGCGCCGCGTATGCTGCGGCCGAGATGATCTACTTCGACGGGATGCAGCTGAGGCGCGATATTGCCGCAGACACGGCCGAGGAATCGGTATGAGCGAGCGCGAGACGCCGGGACTCTCGCTGGCGCCGGAGCCGATGCAGGAGGCGGAAGTGCAGGCACAGCTCGACGACATCGACGTCGACGCCCCACGCGTGGGCATCGTGATGGGCTCGAAGAGCGATATGGAGGCGATGGAGAAGGCCGCGAAGGAGCTCGAATCGCGCGAGATCCTGCACGAGATCCGCGTGATGTCCGCGCACCGCGAACCGGACATCGTCGCCGACTACGCGAAGAACGCGCACATGCGCGGCCTGCGCGTGATCATCGCCGGCGCCGGCATCTCCGCGGCGCTGCCGGGCGCCGTCGCCGCGCATACCGACCTGCCCGTGATCGGCGTGCCCCTCTCCGGCCGCCTGACCGCCGCCGGCGGCCTGGACGCGATCCTCTCGATCGTGCAGATGCCCCCCGGTGTGCCCGTCGCCTGCGTGGGCCTCGACAACGCGCGCAACGCGGCGATCCTCGCCGCGCAGATTCTTGGGGCGTAAGCATGCGTCGGCCGGCCGCGGGATGAGATCGTCTCGGGGTCGACACGGTGGCACGGTCGGCCGGCGATAATCGCAGCGTAAGCTGGCGCCGATTGGTCCGGACGCCGATCGGCGATAATTCGTTACATGATCCCCCGCTACACCCGCCCAGAGTTGGGCCGTCTGTGGACCGACGCGGCGCGGATGGAGACCTGGCGCCGGGTCGAGGTCGCGGCCTGCGAGGAGTTGCCGGGGCTGCTCGGTGACGGGGACGGCCCGACGCCCGCGGAGCTGGAGGCGATCCGCGCGGCGACGTTCACAGTGCAGGACGTGAACGAGCGTGAGCAGACGACCGACCACGACATGGCGGCGTTTGTCGACGTGCTCGCCGGATCGGCGGGCGACGCGGGACGCTGGATCCATTTCGGGCTGACCTCTTCGGACGTACTCGACACCGCGCTCGCCTTGCAGCTGCGCGCCGTCGGGGAGGTGATCGTGCCGGGTGCACGCGAGCTCGCCGATGTTTTGGTCAGACGCGCGCGCGTGCACGTGGGCACGCTGTGCGTCGGCCGCACGCATGGGGTTCACGCCGAGCCGACGACCTTCGGCGTAAAGCTCGCGGGGTTCGCGTTCGAGGCGCACCGCAACGCGCTGCGTCTGGAGCGCGCGTTTGCACAGGTGGTCGTCGGCGCGATCTCCGGCGCGGTGGGGACGTACGCCGCGACGAGCCCCGAGTTCGAGATGCGCGTGCTGGAGCGTCTGGACATCAAGCGCGAGGATGTCTCCACGCAGGTCGTCGCGCGCGACCGGCACGCCGAGCTGCTGAGCGCGATCGCGCTCGCGGGGGCCGGCCTGGAGCGTTTTGCGACAGAGATCAGGCACCTGCAGCGCACGGAGGTGCGCGAGGTCGAAGAGCCCTTCCGCGCCGGGCAGAAGGGCTCGAGCGCGATGCCGCACAAGCGCAACCCGATCAAGAGCGAGCAGATCTCCGGGCTCGCGCGCGTGCTACGCGGGAACGCTCAGGCGGGATTGGAGGATGTCGCGCTGTGGCATGAGCGCGACATCTCCCACTCCTCGGTCGAGCGCGTGATCCTGCCCGACTCGACGATTCTGCTCGACTATCTGCAGCATCGCGCGATCGCGCTCGTGGAGGGCATGAAGGTGAACGAGCAGCGGATGCTCGAGAACCTCGAGCTGACGCACGGCGCCCTCTTCTCTCAGCGGGTCCTGCTTGCGCTCGTCGAGGATGGCAGCACCCGCGACGATGCCTACCGGATCGTGCAGGAGCTGGCGCAGCGCGCCTGGGACGAGGGCACGCCACTACAGGGCCTGCTCGCGCAGGACGACCGCGCGGCCGGTCTGGACCTGGAGAAGATCTTCACGTACGACCACTACACGCGCTACGCCGAGGAGATCGTCCGGCGTCTCGACGCGATCTCCTGACCGGACCGATTGACACTCGCGTTTCCCCGAACCGGCCAGCACCTGCCCCCCGCCCGGTTCCATTGCTAGCATCGCGCCACGTGACCACGCTCGTCGACCTGCCGCTGATCGCCAAAGGGAAGGTCCGCGAGATGTACTCGCTGGACGAGCGGCTGCTGATGGTCGCGAGCGACCGGATCTCCACGTACGACGCCGTCCACCCGACGCCGATCCCCGACAAGGGCAAGGTGCTGACGGGGCTGTCGGTTTTCTGGTTCGAGAAGACGAAGCAGATCGTCGCCAACCACCTGATCTCCGCAACGGAGGACGTGCCCGACGAAGTACGCGGCCGGGCACTGGTCGTACGCAAGCTCAAAATGTTGCCGGTCGAGTGCGTCGTGCGCGGCTACATCACGGGATCGGGCTGGAAGGACTACCAGGCCACGGGCGCCGTCTCCGGGATCGAGCTGCCGGCGGGACTGCGCGAGTCCGAGCAGCTCCCCGAGCCGATCTTCACGCCGAGCACGAAGGCGGACGTCGGCCACGACGAGACGATCGACTTCGCGCAGGCGACCGAGCTGGTCGGCGACGGCGTCTTGATGGAGCGGGTGCGCGAGAAGTCGATCGAGCTGTACTCGTTCGCCGCCGAGCACGCCCGCGAGCGCGGCGTGATCCTCGCCGACACGAAGTTCGAGTTCGGGCTCGACGAGCACGACCAGCTGGTCGTCGGCGACGAGGTGCTGACGCCCGACTCCTCGCGCTACTGGCCGGTCGACTCCTACGAGGTCGGGAAGGGCCAGCCGAGCTTCGACAAGCAGTACGTGCGCGACTGGGCGGCGGGCAGCGGCTGGGACAAGCGCCCACCCGCCCCGGAGATCCCGCAGGACGTCGTCGCGGGCACGCGCGAGCGATACGTGGAGGCCTACGAGCTGATTACGGGCGAGCCGTTCGCGGCGTGGCTGGAGCGCACGAGCGCCGGCGCGTGATGAGGGCGCGCGTGCTGATCAGGCCGAAGGCTGGGATCCTCGACCCGCAGGGCGAGGCGGTGCAGCGCGCGCTGCCGGCGCTGGGCTTTGCGGGCGTGACGAACGTGCACGTCGGCCGGCTGGTCGAGCTCGACGTCGAGGACCCGGCACAGCTGGAGTCGATGTGCGAGCGGCTGCTCGCGAACCCGCTGGTCGAGGATTACGAGATCGTCCTCGCCGGATGAAGTTCGGCGTCCTGAGATTTCCAGGCAGCTGTGACGAGGTTGACGCGCTGGGCGCCGCGCGGCGCGTGGCCGACGCGGAGCTCTTGTGGCACGGCGACCGCGACCTGAAAGGCGCCGACGCGATCGTCGTGCCGGGTGGCTTCTCCTACGGCGACTACCTGCGCGCGGGCGCGATCGCGCGGTTCGCGCCCGTGATGGAGTCGGTGATCGACTTCGCCGAAGACGGCGGTCTCGTGCTGGGGATCTGCAACGGCTTTCAGGTGCTGTGCGAGGCGCGCCTGTTGCCGGGCGCGCTGCTCGGAAACGCGAACCGGCGCTTCACCTTCCGGCAGGTCGGGCTCGAGGTGCTGAACAGCGGCGGTTCGTTCACGCAGGGATGCGCGCTGGGCCAAAGGCTGAGCATCCCCGCGAAGCACTCGTGGGGGCGCTACCACGCCGACGAGGAGACGCTCGCGGCGATGGATCGTGCCGGCCAGATCGTGTTGCGTTACGCCGACGGCGAGAACTTCAACGGCTCGGTGCACGAGATCGCGGGTGTGAGCAACGAGCGAGGGAACGTGTTCGGGTTGATGCCCCACCCCGAGCACGCGGTCGACGAACTGATGGGGGGGTCGACCGACGGGTTGAAGATCTTCGAGTCGATGCGCATGACGGTGGAGGGCGCGCATGTCTGAAGATCCCGGCGTCGCGATGGCCGGATCCGCAACCGCGTCTGGAATCGCGAGCGCTCAGCAGCCGACGCTCGAGGACGCGCTCGCGCTGGGCCTGACGCACGCCGAGTACGAGCTCGTGTGCGAGAAGCAGGGGGGCGCGCCGAACCAGGTCGAGCTGGCGATGTACTCGCTGTTGTGGAGCGAGCACTGCGCGTACAAGCACTCGAAGAAGCTGCTGCGGACCCTGCCGACCGAGGGTAGGTATGTCGTGATGGGCCCCGGCGAGAACGCGGGCGCGGTCGATGTCGGCAATGGGCAGGTGTGCGCGTTCAAGGTCGAGTCCCACAACCATCCCAGCGCGGTCGAGCCGTTTCAGGGCGCGGCGACGGGCGTGGGGGGCATCCTGCGCGACATCTTCGCGATCGGCGCGCGCCCGATCGCGGTGCTCGACTCGCTGCGCTTCGGCGAGGTGGGTGGGGATCGAGACGCGCGCGGCGGTGGGCGGGTTCGTTACCTGCTCGATGGAGCCGTACGGGGAATCGGCCACTACGGCAACTCGATCGGCGTGCCGACGATCGGCGGCGAGGTTTACTTCGAGGGGCCCTACGAGCAGAACTGCCTGGTCAACGCGATGGCGCTGGGGCTCGGCGAGCGCGAGAAGCTGGTGCGCAGCGCGGCGGCCGGATCCGGGAACACGCTCGTACTGTTCGGCGCGCGCACGGGCCGCGACGGGATCGGCGGGGCGTCGGTGCTCGCCTCGGCCGAGCTGGGCGACGCGGACTCGGGCGAGGACAAGCGCCCGACGGTGCAGGTCGGCGACCCGTTCGAGGAGAAGAAGCTGCTCGAGTGCTCGCTGGAGCTGCTGGAGCGGGGACTGATCGTCGCGCTGCAGGATCTCGGCGCCGCGGGGTTGACCTCCTCGGCCGCGGAGATGGCCTCGAAAGGCGAGGTCGGGATCGACCTCGACGTCGCGAAGATCCCGCTGCGCGAGCCCGACATGGAGCCGTTCGAGGTGATGGTGAGCGAGTCCCAGGAGCGGATGCTGTGCGTGGTCGAGCCGGCGAACGTCGGCGCCGTGATCGCGCTGTGCGAGAAGTGGGAGGTGAACAGCGCGGCGATCGGCACGGTCACCGAGAGCGGCCGGATGCGTGTCTTCGATGGAGCCGAGCTCGTCGGGGACATGCCCGTCAGAGCGCTCGTCGACGACTGCCCGCTGTATGACCTGAAGCCGGAGAAGCCGGCGGCGCCGATCTATGCGCCGCCAGCGGCGGCGCTCGCCAAGGATGCTGGGCCCCGCGAGGCGCTGCTGGCGCTGCTCCGATCCCCGAACATCGCCTCGCGCCGGCCGCTGTTCGAGCAGTACGACGCGATCGTGCAGTCGCGGACGGTGCGCCGGCCCGAGCAGGCCGATGCCGCGGTGCTGGCGCTCGATCCATCCCCGGACGGCGGTGAGGACCGTGATGCCCCTGTGCCTGGCGAGGGTCGGCCGATCCCCGGGCTGGCGGTTTCAATCGACTGCAACGGCCGGCGCGTCGCCGCCGATCCGTACAGGGGCACGATCGAGGCGGCGCTCGAGTGCGCGGCGAACCTCGCGTGCGTGGGGGCGGAGCCGCTGGGGACGACGAACAACCTCAACTTCGGCAACCCCGAGAAGGCGCACATCGCCTGGCAGCTGACCGAATCGGTACGCGGCCTGGGCGACGCCTGCCGCGCGCTGGAGGCGCCGATCGTCGGCGGAAACGTTTCCCTGTACAACGAGGGCGCGACGGCGGGGCCGATCTACCCGACGCCGGTGGTGGGCATGGTCGGCCGCCTGCCCGACGTGAGGCGCGCGGGTCGTCTCGGATTCGCTCGGACGGGAGATGCGGTGGCGCTGGTCGGACCCTTCGTCCCGTCGCTTGCGGCGAGTGAGCTGGCGAAGCTGCGGGGTGAGCCACTGCCCGACGGTCTGCCGGAGCTCGCGCTCGACGCCGTGGTCGAGGCTCAGGCGGCGGTGCGCGAAGCGGTTCGCGCGGGGGAGCTGACGAGCGCCCACGACATCGCCGAGGGCGGGCTCGCGGTCGCGCTGGCCGAGTGCTGTCTGGAGAGGGGCCTCGGCGCCGAGATCGAAGTGGATCGGCCTGCTTGGGAGACCTCGCTCTTTGGGGAGGGCCCGGGAGGCTTCGTCGTGAGCGGCGGCGAGGATGCGCTGCGCGCGCTGGGAGAGCGGACGCCGGTGCGAACGATCGGCGCGGTCGGCGGGGATGCGCTGCGGATCTCACTCCCAGCGGAGGCGACGCTGAGCACGACGCTCACAGAGCTGAAAGACGCGCACGGTGCGCTCGCGGAGCTGTTTGGATGACAGGGGCCTGCTAGCGTGAAAACAGCGATGGCTGACGGAAGGGCCACCGGGCCCGAGTTGGAGGACCGCGACGGACCGCGCGACGAGTGCGGTGTGTTCGGCATATACGCGCCCGGGCACGAGGTCTCGCGGTTGTCGTACTTCGCGTTGTACGCGCTCCAGCACCGCGGGCAGGAGTCGGCGGGGATCGCGGCGGCCGATCGCGGGGGGCACATCATCACGCGGCGCGAGCTGGGGTTGGTCAACCAGGTGTTCACCGAGAACGACCTCAGCACGCTCGCCGGCGAGCTCGCGATCGGGCACGTGCGCTACTCGACGACGGGCTCGAACGCGTGGGAGAACTCGCAGCCGGTGCAGCGCTCGGTCGGCACGCGCGGCTCCCAGCGCGAGGTCGCGCTGGCCCACAACGGCAACCTGACAAACGCGGTCGAGCTGCACAACGAGCTGCTGGCGCAGGGGGTCACGTTCAGCTCTACCTCGGACTCGGAGATCATCGCGGCGCTGATCGCGACGCACCCGGCCGAGCACGTGGAGGATGCGATCGCGGCGGTGCTGGGAAGGCTGAAGGGCGCGTTCTCGACGGTCGTGATGACGAAGGACCGTGTTGTCGCCTTCCGCGATCCGCATGGGCTGCGTCCGCTGGCGCTGGGTACGCTCGAGTCCGCCCCCACCGCCGAGTCCCGGGATCCCGATACCGAACTCCGCTACTGCGTGGCGAGCGAGTCGTGCGCGTTCGACATCATCGGCGCGAAGTTCCTGCGCGACGTCGAGCCGGGCGAGGTCGTGACGTTGAGCGAGGAGGGCTGCTCGAGCAAACAGGTGGTATCGGACGCGCGGAGGGCGCTGTGCGTGTTCGAGTACATCTACTTCGCGCGCCCCGATTCGCGCATGAACGACCAGGTGCTGCAGGTCGCGCGCGGGCGCATGGGCGAGATCCTCTGGCGTGAGGCGCCGGTGGCGGCAGACGTCGTGATCGCGGTGCCGGACTCGGGTAACCCGGCCGCGCGGGGGCTGGCGCGAGCGAGCGGGATACCCCAGGACGATGGCTTCGTGAAGAACCGCTACGTCGCGCGCACTTTCATCCAGCCCGGGCAGGAGCTGCGCAAGCACGGCCTGCGCCTCAAGTTCAACCCGCTGCCGGAGGTGATCGCGGGTAAGCGGTTGGTGGTCGTCGACGATTCGATCGTGCGCGGGAACACGACCAGGCAGATCGTGCAGATGCTGCGCGACTCGGGCGCCGCCGAGGTGCACATGCGGATCAGCGCTCCGCCGATCAAGCACCCGTGCCACTACGGGATCGACATGTCGACGCGCGAGGAGATGATCGCGCACGGCCGCACGAGCGCCGAGGTTGCGGCCGAGCTCGGCTGCGACTCGCTGCACTACCTCTCGCTGGCGGGCGTCTACGAGGCGATCCGCGGCACCCGCGAGACCCACTGCGACGGCTGCTTCACCGGCGAGTATCCGCTGAAGGACAGCGACGAGGCGAACGGCAAGTACGCGCTGGAGGACGAGCGGGACCCGACCGGCCCCGCTCTACCGCTGGTGCGTGCCTGACCGCTACTCGACGAAGGATTCGTCGCGCGCGCCGGAGGCGGCGTTGTAGCGGTTGTTGTAGGGACGGCTGGTGATGATGTCGCCGCGTCCCGGCCGGAAGGCGTTTGCCAGAGCGGCGAAGATGACGACGGCGATGATTACGGCTGACAACATGGGAGAACCTCGATTCGTTGGTTGTTCTCCACCCTCGTGATTCATTGAACAGCTCCTCCCAGGCCGATTCTGTGAGTTGAGTCACACCTTCCAACCGATCGAGCGGGCGGGGCGGTAGGGATCCGTGCGCCGTCCAGTACGCGGCGACGGCGCCCGGTATGGTCCCGCGAGTGCAAGGGAGACTGCCGATCGCGGTGCTGGTGTCGGGCACGGGCACGAACTTGCAGGCCCTGCTGGAGACGGTGCACGGGCAAGAGGCGGAGGTCGTGGCGGTGGCTTCGAGCGTCGCGGGGGTGCCCGCGCTGGAGCGCGCCGCCGCGCACGGCGTGCCGAGCGCTGTCTTTCCCCGCGCACAGTACGAGGATCGCAACGCGCGCGACCGCGCGCTGGCCGACTGGCTGCGGGAGCGGGGAGTGAGCTTGGTGGTGCTTGCCGGCTACATGGAGTTGCTCGGCGAGGCCCTGCTCGGGCGCTTTCCGGACGCCGTGATCAACGTGCACCCCTCCTTGCTGCCGGCGTTCCCGGGGCTGGGGGCGATCGAGCAGGCGTTGGCCTACGGGGTGAAGGTGTTCGGGGTGACGGTGCACTTCGTCGACGCGGGGATCGACAGCGGCCCAGTGATTCTGCAGCGCGCGGTCGAGCTGCGCGACGCGCGCGATCCGGAGCAGGTGCTCGAGGCGTTGCGGCCGTTGGAGCACGCGCTGCTGCCGGAAGCGGTGCGCATGTTCGCGCGTGGGGCGTTGAGCGTCGATCCGGAGAACCAGCGGCGGATCGTCGTCGAGGGGTAGGCTGCGGGCCATGAACGCGGACGGCGAGATCGAGACGGCGGGGACAGGCGCCCCGGGGAGCGCGGGAGTAGAGCGCGCCGAGCCCGGGGATGTGCGCGTGAGGCGGGCGCTGCTGTCGGTCTCGGACAAGGCCGGAATCGTCGACTTCGCTCGCGGGTTGAGCGAGCTCGGAGTAGAGCTCGTCTCGACCGGCGGCACGGCGCGCGCGCTCGCGGACGCGGGGATCGCGGCGCGCGCGATCGAGGACTTCACCGGCTTTCCAGAGATGATGGATGGCCGCGTGAAGACGCTGCACCCGCGGTTGTACGCGGGACTGCTTGCGCGCCGCGACGATGAGTCCCACCTGCGGGCGGCGAGCGAGCAGGGGATCGAGCAGGTCGACCTCGTGTGCGTGAACCTCTATCCGTTCGAGCGCACGATCGCCGCCGGCGACGCGAGCGAGGCGGAGGCGATCGAGAACATCGACATCGGCGGCCCTACGATGATCAGGGCGGCGGCGAAGAACCAGGCGTTCGCCGCGGTCCTCGTCGATCCCGAGGACTACGGCGACGTACTGGGTGAGCTGCGGGAGTCTCAGGGACGTCTGACGCTCGAGCGCCGCAAACAGCTCGCGGCGAAGGCGTTTGCGTGCACCGCCCGCTACGACGCGGCGATCGCGACGTGGTTCGCGGCGAAGACCTTCGACGGCTTTCCCCCGACGTGGCACGAGTCCTACGAGCTGGTGAGCGAGCTGCGCTACGGGGAGAACCCCCACCAGAGCGCCGCCTTCTACGCGAACGTGACCGCGCCGGCGCACCTGCTCGAGGGCGTGGAGCAGCTGCACGGCAAGGAGCTCTCGTTCAACAACCTGCTCGACCTGAGCTCGGCGCGCGAGCTGGTCGAGGACTTTGCGGGGCCTGCATGCGCGATCGTCAAGCACAACAACCCGTGCGGGTGCGCGCTCGGCGAGAGTGCCCAGGCCGCCTACGAGCGCGCCTTCGCGTGCGACCCGGAAAGCGCCTACGGCGGCGTGATCGCCGTCAACCGCCGGGTCGACCGGGGCTGTGCCGAGCGCATGAACGGACAGTTCATCGAGGTGCTGCTCGCGCCGGGCTACGACGAGGATGCGCTGGAGGTGCTGAGGGGGAAAAAGAACGTGCGGCTGCTGGAGCTGGCGGACTGGCCGGCGCCCAGCGAGGAGTACGACTCCAAGCCCGTGCTCGGTGGGCTACTCGTGCAGCAACGCGACGCGGTCACCGAGGGACGCGAGCAGATGCGCGCGATGACCGAGCGGGAGCCGAGCGAGGCCCAGTGGGAGGACCTGCTGTTCGCGTGGAAGGTCTGCCGGCGCGTGCGCTCGAACGCGATCGTGCTCGCCACTGCCGGTGCGACGATCGGGATCGGCGCGGGGCAGATGAGCAGGGTCGACTCGGTGCGGATCGCGGTCGAGAAGGCCCAGGCCAACCAGCCTGACCTGCTCGCCGGCGCGGCGCTCGCCTCCGACGCGTTCTTCCCCTTCGCCGACGGTCCCGAGCTGGCGATCGCGGCGGGCGTGACGTCGATCGTCCAGCCCGGTGGGTCGGTACGCGACCCCGACGTGGTTGCCGCCGCCGACGCGGCGGGAATCGCGATGGTGGCGACAGACCGCCGCCACTTCCGCCACTGACGGTCGCATGACGGCGCCTCGCGGCGTCCTCAGTCGCTCGTGTACCGAAGCCGGGAGACACTCGCTTCGCTCGCATCCCCGTTTCGGCCAGCACACGTCGCTGGGTGGGTGGGCCTGTTCGATCTTGCGACGCTTGCCCTGCGACCGTCAGGAGCTGGGTGGACACCCTCGATGGAACTTCTTTCGCAAGAGGGACTTGACAGAAGTTAGATAACGATATATCGTGACCTTACAAAGACAGTTCACGATAGGAGAAAGACATGTTTGGAAATAGATTTCACGACACGGAAACAGATCCCGGCCATCCCGGCCATCACCCGGGCCACCACGGCGGCCATCGTCATCGTCATGGCCCGCGCGGCGGCTTCGGCGGCCCGTTCGGTGGCTTTGGTCCGGGATTCGGTCCCGGCGGTCCCCGGGGGCGCGGTCGCAAGGCGCGCCGCGGCGACATCCGCACGGCGGCATTGCTGCTGCTGAACGAGGAGCCGCGCAACGGATACCAGATCATGCAGGAGGTACAGGAGCGCTCAGACGGCGTCTGGCGCCCGAGCCCCGGCTCGACATACCCGGCCCTGCAGCAGCTGGAGGACGAGGGCCTGATCCGCGCGCGGGAGCTGGACGGCCGCAAGCTGTTCGAGCTGACCGACGCGGGCCGCGAGTACGTCAAGGAGCGCGACGAGGACAAGCCGGCGCCGTGGGAGCAGATGAGCGGCGATGTCTCAGAGGAGGCGCACGAGCTGGGCAGGTTGATCCGCGAGGTCGCCTCCGCCTTCACGCAGGTGGTGAAGACCGGCAGCGAGGCGCAGATGGGCGAGGCGCGCAAGGTGCTCACGACGACGAGGAAAGACCTGTACAGGATCCTCGCCGACGGCGATCCCGGCGATGGCGATTCCGAGGCCGGTATCGTGGGCGAGGACGCCTGAGCCCGAGTCCTCCGGAGCCCTCGAGATGCCCAACGCCCTCAGTCAAGTGACCACCGAACCCCACTCGAACGGCGGCGCGCCACCCGGCGACGTGGTGGTCCCCGCCGTCGCGGTGGACGGCCTCGTCAAGCGCTACGGCGAGCTGGAAGCCGTGAAGGGCATCGACTTTACGGTCGCGCCCGGCGAGACGTTTGGCTTCCTCGGTCCCAACGGGGCGGGGAAGTCGACGACGATCAGCATGCTCTGCACGCTGGTCAAGCCCAGTGGCGGCTCAGCGCGTGTGGCCGGCCATGACGTCGAGCACGAACGCGACCAGGTGCGGCGCAACATCGGGCTGGTGTTCCAGGACACCACGCTCGACGGGTATCTGACGGCCGAGCAGAACCTGCGATTGCACGCCGAGCTGTACGGGATGCCGCGCAGCGCGGTTTCGGAGCGGCTGGAGCAGGTGATGGAGATGGTCGGATTGTGGGAGCGGCGCGCGAGTCTGGTGATGACGTTCAGCGGCGGGATGAAGCGCCGGCTGGAGATCGGGCGGGGATTGCTGCACTCGCCGCGGGTGCTGTTCCTGGACGAGCCGACGGTCGGGCTGGACCCGCAGACGCGCAGCTCGATCTGGAGCTATATATCGGAGCTGAAGCGCGACGAGGACATCACGATCTTCATGACCACCCACTACATGGACGAGGCCGAGTACTGCGATCGGATCGCGATCATGGACAGTGGCAAGATCGTCGCGCTCGACACGCCCGAGGCGTTGAAGGCGAGCGTCGGCAAGGACCGCGTGCAGATCCAGACCGAGGACGACGAGGCCGCGATCGCGGCCTTGCGCGAGAGGTTCGAGATCGAGGCGACGATCGCCGAAGGGGCGGTCACGTTCGGGGTGTCGGCGGGAGAGCAGTTCGTGCCGCGCCTGTTCGCCGAGCTCGAGCAGCCGATCAGGTCGGTCAATCTATCCAGGCCCTCGCTGGACGACGTGTTCATGTCGTATACGGGTAAGACGATTCGCGACGCCGAGGAGTCGGGCCAGAGCGACATGCGCCGCAACATGGCGCGGATGATGAGTCGTTGAGATGGCCACCGAGACCACATCTCCCACAACCGCCACCGCCTCGCCGGCCCTGCCCACCTCCTCCGGGCCGCCCGCACACCACGTCGCCCGCGTACGTGTCCCCGCGCGCAGCCTGCGCAGCGAGCTGCGCGCGATCCGCGTCGTCTGGAAGCGCGAGCTGATCCGCTTCAGCCGCGACCGCCTGCGGATCCTGACATCGCTGATCCAGCCGTTCCTGTTCCTGTTCGTGCTCGGCACGGGCATCGGGACGCTGGCCAAGGGGGGGACGCACGGGGTCAACTTCAAAACCTTCATCTATCCCGGCGTGCTGTGCATGGCGGTGATGTTCACCGCGATGTTCTCCGCCGCCTCGATCGTCTGGGATCGCGAGTTCGGGTTCCTGCGCGAGATGATGGTCGCGCCCGTGCGCCGCAGCTCGATCGTGCTCGGTAAGGTCGCGGGCGGCGCCACCGTCGCCGCCTTCCAGGGCCTGATCGTGATCGCGATCGCCGGTCTGGTCGACATTCCCTACAACCTCGGCCTGATCCTCGAGCTGTTCGGGCTGTCGCTGCTGGTGGCGTTTGCGATCACCGCGTTCGGCGTGATGTTCGCCGCGCGGATCAACCAGATGCAGTCGTTCATGGCGCTGATGCAGATGGTCGTGATGCCGATGTTCTTCCTCTCCGGCGCGATGTTCTCGGTCGCCGCCCTGCCGCAGTGGCTGGCTGTGCTCAACCGGCTCGATCCACTCACCTACGCGGTCGAACCGATGCGCCGCGCGATCTTCTCGCACCTAAACGTCTCCGCGGCCGCGCGCAAGGCGCTGGACCCGGGGATCACCTGGTTCGGCTGGCGCGTGCCGACCGCGCTCGAGGTCGCGGTGATCGCGATCCTCGGGCTGGTGATGCTGTCCGTCGCGATTTGGGAGTTCTCCCAGGCGGAGTAAGCCCTGACGACCGTCAGGGCGTGTGCGATCGCGCGGAGACGCCGAGCACCGGATCCTGCTCGGTGACTTCGCCCGAGCCCGAGCTGGGGTCGGCGAGGCGCAGGCTCTCGGCGAGCGGCGCGGGATCGCGTTCGACGCCGCGCTCCATGATGGGCTGCACGAGACCGCGCAACGCCAGCATCGGGCCGACCCAGCGCGGCGCCCAGACGCGCGCGGCGCGGCGTTCGATTCCGTCCTCGATCGCGTCGATCGCCTTGGCGAGAGGCGCGGGCTTGCCGATGAAGCCCGGCATCTGGCTGCGGGCGGCCTGACCCGAGGGGCCGGCGAAGCCGCCGCGCACGAGGTCGGTGTCGATGAAGCCGAAGTAGGCGCAGCCGACGCGCGCGCCCGAGGGGAGCGTCTCCAAGCGCAGCGCGTCGCTCAAAGCCTCGACGCCGGCCTTGGCGGTCGAGTAGGCGCCGAGCAGCGGCGCGTGCGTGATCGCCGACAGCGAGGAGATGTTCAGCAGGTAGCCGCGCCGCGCGCTGATGTGCTCGATCACGGCGCGGTCGGTGCGCCACACGCCAAGCAGGTTGACCGTGAGGACGCGCTCGACCTGCTCGACCGGCGCCGTCGCCAGTGCGCCGTTGAACTGGACGCCGGCGTTGGCGATCGCGACATCCAGTGCGCCGAAGCGCTCGACCGTCGCGCGCACCGCGCGCTGCAGGGCGTCGTAGTCGGTGACGTCGACCTCGAAGCTCACGGCGCGCTCCTCGCCGAGCTGCGCGGCGAGCTCCTCCAGGCGCGCGGGCTCGAGGCCGACGAGCGCGACGTTGGCGCCCTTGGCGTGGAGACGCCGGGCGGTCTCGGCGCCGATCCCGCGCGCGGCGCCGGTGATGAAGACGGTACGGCCGTTGACGTCGAACGTGGTGGTGCGCTTGCGGCTCATGGGGTGAGGGCCTCTTCGTTCGTCGTGGTTGGCGGGATCGGCGCGGTGGTCGCGGCTTGCTCGCCGCCGGCGACGGCTGTGACGCGGGGCAGCAGCTCGTAGTCGCCGGTGTCGAAGCGCTTGGTGCGCGAGCGGAAGCGGAACGTGAAGTCGGGCCAGATCGTCGAGGCGTTGCCGTGGGCGTCGAGGTACCAGCTCTTGCAGCCGCCGGCGGTCCAGACGGTGCCCTCGGCCATGCGGTTCATCTCGGCCACGAACGCCGCCTGCGCCTGCGGGCGCACGTCGATCGCGGCGCCGCGGTGCGCGTCGATCGCGTCGAGCGCCTTCAGCATGTACTCGATCTGAGCCTCGATCATGATCACGATCGAGGTGTGGCCGAGCCCGGTGTAGGGGCCGAGCAGGACGAACAGGTTGGGGAAGCCGGTGATCGTGGTGCCGTTGAACGCGGCCATCGTGCCGTGCCAGTGCTCGGCCAGCAGGCGGCCGTCGCGGCCGCGCAGGCGGTCGACGAGCGGCTGATCGGTGACGTGGAAGCCGGTCCCGAAGATGATCGTGTCGACCGCGTGCTCGACCCCGTCGGCGGTGACGATCGAATGCGGGCGCACTTCGCGAATGCCCGAGTCGATGACCTCGACGTTCGGCTGGGCGAGCGCCGGCAGGTATTGATCGGTGAAGAGGATGCGCTTGCAGCCGAGTCGGTAGCTCGGTTTGAGCTTCGCCCGCAGCGCCGGGTCGGGGACCTGACGCGCGAGGTTCTTTTCGGCGACGCGCTCGAGGATCCGCATCAGCCGCGGCTCCTTCGCCAGCCCGAGTACGAGCAGCTCGGCGCTCCAGTAGAGCGCCCCGCGCACCAGCTTCATCGCTCCGGGAAAGCGCTGAAACAGGCGCCGCAGGCGCGGGTTGATCTTCGCGTTGCGGCGCGGCACGATCCACGGCGCGGTGCGCTGGTAGACCTGCAGCTCGCCGACTTCGGGCTGGATCTCGGGGATGAACTGGACGGCGGACGCGCCCGTGCCGATCACCGCCACCCGCTCGCCCGCGAGCGAGTGCTCGTGATCCCACTGCGCGGAGTGGAAGGTGGTGCCCTGGAAGGACTGCAGGCCCTCGAGCTGCGGCAGCGCCGGCTCGCTCAGGCCGCCCATGCCGCTGATCAGGATCTCGGCCGTGAAGTCGCCGGCCGAGGTGCGGATCTCCCACAGGCGACGCTGCTCGTTCCATACGGCTTCCAGCAGCTCGTGGCCGAAGCGGATGTGCGGCGGAACGGCATTTTCGTCCGCGACGCGTTCCAAGTAGGCCTGGATCTCCTCCTGGGGAGAGCACAGGCGCGTCCAGTCCGGGTTGAGCGCGAACGAGAACGAGTACAGGTGCGAGGGCACGTCGCAGGCGCACCCCGGGTAGCTGTTGTCGCGCCACGTCCCGCCGAGGCGCTCGGCGCGCTCGAGCAGCACGAAGTCGTGCTCGCCGCGCTGCTTGAGCCGGATCGCCGAGCCGAGGCCGGCGAAGCCGGTGCCGACGATTACGATCCGGTGGTGCTCGGGTGTGGTCATGAGTCGCAGTGCCCCGTGCGGGACTCGAACCCGCCCCACCGGATTAAAAGTCCGGCGCTCTACCAGATGAGCTAACGGGGCTCGCGGGCGACAGTCTGCCAGATGGCCCCGGAGCAGCGGAGTACGTGCGAGATCGGCTGACGGAAGGTTACGTTGCGGTGTCGGGGTCTTCTCCCGCCACGCGGAGCATCTCCTCGATCCGCGTGAGCTTGACGCGCGGGCGGCCCGACGATTCGCCGAGCGAGCGCTCGTGGCGGTCGATCGAGGCCCAGCCGTCGTAGGTGACGAGCGCGGGCTGGCGCTCGCGCAAGAGCCGCTCGACGGCGTCAGCGTCGGGCGTGGAGGGTGTGTTCAGACCCTCTCCCCCGGGCGCGGCGTCGGCGAGGATCGCGTCGACCGTCTCCTGGGCGTCCTTCTTGTTCGTGCCGATCACGCCGGAGGGCCCGCGCTTGATCCAGCCGACGACGTACTCGCCGCGCAGCCGCCCGCCGTCCTGCGGGCGCTCTCCCTCGCCATCGCCCTCCGGTGCGCCGAGCACCCGGCCGCCCTCGTTGGGGATCACGCCGCGGCGCGCGTCGAGCGGGACGCCGGGGAGGGCGACGCCGCGATAGCCGATCGCGCGGAAGACGAGTCCGGCCGCGATCCTCTCTCCCTCGCCGGTAGCGCGGGCGCGCAGCTGGCCGTCGGTGTCGGCGACGAGCTCGTTGCGCGCCAGCTCGACCGCGCCGAGATGGCCGGAGTCGCCGGGGAGCAGCGCGGTGGGCGAGAGCAGGAAGCGCAGCACGATCCGCTTCGCGCGGCCCGCGGGCGGACGCTCGGCGTAGGAGCGCAGGATCTCGACGTTGCGCCGCGCGGTGATGTTCTCTTCGGCGCCGGCGTCGTGGACGGCGAGCGCCCGCTCGAGCTCAGCCGGATCGACGATCACGTCGGCGTCGGCCAGCTCTCCGAGCTCGAGCAGCTCGGGGTTCGTGAAGGCCGCCTGCGCCGGCCCGCGGCGACCGACGATCACGACCTCCTTCACGTGACTTTCGGCGAGCACCTCCAGCGCGTGATCCGCGGTGTCGGTGGGCGCGAGCTCGGAGGGCGCGAGCACGAGCATGCGGGCGACATCGATCGCGACGTTGCCGTTGCCGATCACGACGGCGCGCTCGGCCGCGCGGAGGTCGACCTCGAGGTCGGTGTGGTCGGGGTGGCCGTTGTACCAGCCGACGAACTCGGTGGCCGCGTGCGAGCCGGGGAGCTCTTCGCCGGGGATCCCGAGCGGCCGGTCGACGGGCGTGCCGGTCGCGTAGACGATCGCGTGGTAGTGGGAGAGCAGCTCCTCGCGCGAGACGTGCTCGCCGAAGGCGACGTTGCCGAAGAAGCGAAAGCGCGGGTGCGCGGCGGTCTTCTCGTAGACGCGGGTGACCGACTTGATCTTCGGGTGGTCGGGGGCGACGCCGGAGCGCACGAGCCCCCAGGGCGTGGGCAGGCGCTCGAGCATGTCGACCTCGAAATCGATCGCATGCCCGCCCGCCCCGTCCTTGAGCAGGTGCCCGGCCGCGTAGAAGCCGGCGGGTCCGGAGCCGATCACGGCTACGCGAATTGGGGGATTGGCGTCTATCCGAGAGCTCCTATGCTCGCGTGTCTGCGCGCGTAGGGCAGGAGTCTCGGAGCTCTCGGATATTTCTCAGACATGGGATGGGCGCGGCCCGACTCGAACGGGCGACCCCCTCGGTGTAAACGAGGTGCTCTGACCAACTGAGCTACGCGCCCCAGATTTCCGTCGCTAAGGCTACCGAGGCTCAGCTGACCCTCTCCAGGCGACGAGTCCAGGTGGGCCGGGGCCGCGCGGTTCCGCCCCTCTCAGTCGTGCGAAGCTTGCGGGTGTGGAGCGAGCCGGGAGAGGCGGGAAGGTCGCGCGGATCGCGCTGGGGGTCGTGGCGGCGGTGGTGCTGGTGTTCGTGCTGGCCCAAGTCTTCTTGCCCGGGATCGCGGCGAGCAGGATCCGCTCGCGCGTGGAGAGGTACGGGACCGTGAGGAGCGTCTCCGTGACGGCGTGGCCCGCGGTCGAGCTGCTGTGGGGGAAAGCGGGATCGGTCGACGTGAGGGCCGGCAGTGTCCGGATGAGCACGGCGCAGATGGCGAAGCTGCTCCGGCAAGCGCGTGGGGCGCAGAACTTACACGTGACGGCCGAAAGCTTGAAGGCGGGGCCGCTGCAGCTCGAGGACGCGGCCCTGCGCAAGCACGGCGATGCGCTCGCGGGGACGGCGTGGACATCGTCGGCGGACGTGCAGGCCGCGCTGGGACGGGGGTTCGAAGTGCAGCTGCTGCGCAGTGGCGGCGGACAGGTGGAAATGAGTGTCACAGGAGGCCTGTTCGGCGTGAAGGCGTCGGTGCAGGCGGTCGCCGAAGCAGCGGAAGGCAAGGTCGTCCTGCACCCGCGCGGGTTCCTGTTGGAAGGGTTGAAGCTGACCCTCCTCGCCGAGCCGGGCGTGTACGTCGAAGGTGTCGGCGCGAGCGCCGCTACGGGACCGTCAGGCCAGGGTTCCGGCTACAGGCTGTCTTTCCGGGCGTCCCTGCGCTGAGCGCGGGTGGACGATCACGGGCAGACCGTTCTTCGGGCTGATCGTCGGCATCTGGCGGATCTCGAGCTTGAAGTCATCGGGCACGGTGAGCGTGAAGCGCGAGAGCAGGAGCGTCGCGATCGTGCGGATCTCGAGCTGGCCGAAGCGCATCCCGATGCACGTGCGCGAGCCGCCGCCGAAGGGGACGTAGGCGCCCTTGGGTAGCGCGGCCTTGGCGTCGGGCGCGAAGCGCTCGGGGCGGAACTCCTCCGGGTCGGGGTAGACGTCGGGCAGGTGGTGCGAGGCCCAGGAGGAGTAGTTGACGAACGCGCGGCCGGGGACGGAATGGCCGGCGAACTCGAACGCCTCGACCGAGCGCCGCGGCCCGATCCAGGCGGGCGGGTACATGCGGAGCGTCTCGTCGAAGACCAGCTCGAGCTCGGCGAGCTCGCCCGACATCAGCTGCGTTGGTGTGGGCTGCCCGTCGCGGAGCTCGGAGTCCTGCTCGGCCTGCAGGCGCGCGACGATCTCGGGGTGGTGGGCGAGCTCGTAGAACATGAAGGCGACGGTCGAGGTCGTCGTGTCGTGACCCGCGAACATCAGCGTCATCACCTCGTCGCGGATCTGCAGGTCGGTGAGCGTGTTGCCGTCCTCGTCCTGGGCGTCGAGCAGCAGCGAGAGGATGTCCTCGCCGCGCTCGCCGGAGGCCCGGCGGGAGGAGATCTCCGCGTAGATCAAGCGGTCGAGCGCATGTGCGGCCTGCTGCAGGCGCGCCCACGGCGTGTAGGGGCCGCGGAGCATGCGCAGCGCGTACTCGGAGGAGAAGAAGGAGAGCGCCTGCTCGAACAGGCCGGCGGCGTCGACCGCGCGCGCTGTCTCGCCGTCGGGGTCGAGGCCGAAGAGCGCGCGCATCGCGATTCGCAGCGCGAGCCGGCGCGTCCACGTGTAGAGGTCGATGCGCTCGCCCGCGGCGAGCTGGTCGAGCGCGGCGTTGGTCTCCCCGACCATCACCTCGACCGAGGCGGCGATCCGCTCGCGGTGAAAGCCTGGGAGCATGATCAGCCGCGAGCGCCGGTGGAAGTCGCCGTCGATCGTGAGCAGCCCGTCCCCCATCAGCCCGATCAGGTCGCGGAAGTGCGATTCGCGCCAGGTGAAGTTGGCGGCGTGCGAGACGGTGATGTAGTGGTTGGCGGCCGGCCCGAGCATGAAGACGACGTTGCCGTGGAACAGACGCAGCGTGAAGACCGGCCCGTAGCGCTCGTAGGAGTCGAGCAGCAGCGGCAGCGGATCGTTGGCGAAGCGGTGCGTGCGTGCAAGCGAGAACCGCGTGTCCCCGGGCGGGAACGGCACCGTGGCCGAGCGCTCCTCGCGCAGGTCCCCCAGCACCGCGGCGAAGGGGTTGAGGTCGAGCAGCGGAGGAGGACCGACGAGCGCCACACGAGCACCCTACAACAAAACTGGCTGGCTGGCCAGTTTTCTTTGGGCGGGCCTGCCACGCGTCTCTCTCCGGGTGCTGTGGCACGTCTACCTGGGCGCCGTGACGTACTCGGGCGCAGGGGCCGAGCGCCCGGCGAGCGCGGCGCCTTGGCATACTGGGGAGGCGTGGGGAGCCCCGTGGGGTCCTCGGCGCAAAACGCGGGGACGTAGCTCAGTTGGTTAGAGCGCCGGCCTGTCACGTCGGAGGTCGCGGGTTCGAGTCCCGTCGTTCCCGTTCTTACTCCCGCCCTGAACGCATTGCCGGTCAGACGATCGGCCGGCCGCCGCTCACCTGGGCGAGCCCTCAGGTTTCGATCGTGACGAGCGTGCCGATCGGCGTGTAGGGCCAGATCTCCGCGGAGGCCGCGAGCGGGAGCTCGACGCAGCCGAGGCTCTGGGGCGTGCCGAAGGAGGAGCGGTCGAAGTTGTGCAGGGCGTCGCCGCCGTTGAAGTAGCTGACCCATTTGATCCCGGGATCTTCGTAGTGCGAGCCGTCGGGGTTGGTGCCGGACATCGTCGTTTCGGGGAGGTGCTCGAACACGGCGAACGTCCCGAGTTCGGTTTCCGCGCCGGAGATGCCCGTGTTCGCGGGCGAGGTGATGACCGTCTGGCCGTTGTGCCAGAGCGTCATCGTCTCCGGGACTTCGCGGTGCACGTAGACGTAGGAGTAGCCGCTGCCGAGGTGCTTGCCGGCGATCGCGTAGTTGAGCAGCGCGCGCCACACGGACGGCCCGGCGAGGCCGTCGACGGTCATTTCGTTTTCGTTCTCGAACTTCATCACCGCGCCCTTCGTGATCTCGCTCCACTGGCCGGGGCTCCACATCGCCTCGAGCTGGTGCGGCGTGTTCGGGTAGCGCCAGCTGAAGCTGCCGCCGGGTGGTTCGACCGCCGCCTGCGCCTCGGCGCTGGGCGTGCGCGCCACCGCCGCGGTCCCCGCCGCCGGCTGCCAGCTGACCGGCAGGTAGCCGGTCTCGGCAAGGAGCTGTTGCAGGCGCAGCGTCGAGCCGGGCGGCACCGTCCATTCGATCTGGCTGGTCGTGCGCAGCCCGCCGCCGGAGCCCCCCGTCACTGCTACCGCGTGGGGGAGCTGGATGTGCAACTGGGAGCCGAGCGCCGCTCCGAGGCCGGTGGGGACGAAGACGAGCGTGTGGCTGTTGGTTTCGCTCCAGTGCCCGGGAGTGCTGGGCGAGATACTCGGGCGGCTCGAGCCGAGCACCGCGGAGACCGGTTTGGAGAACGTCAGATGGATGTGCGTCGCTGGAGAGATGTGCGTGCCCGCGGCGGGCAGGCTGACCATCACCGGCCTGTTCGATGGAGGGAACCAGCTCACCTGCGTGGGCGCGCCGACGGTCTCCCAGGGTCGCGCCGCGACGGCGATCTCGGTGGTGCCAGTCTCGGGCTGGGCGCCGAGTGAGATCGTGTGCTGGGCCGTGCCCAGCGTGTGGACCGTGGTGTGAGCTTTGCTCCCGTAGACGACCTTGCTGACCGGTTGGCTGAAGCTGACGTGCACCTCCGAGCCCGACGGGACCGTCATCCACGGTTCCTTCACCTGCGCGACCGGTGCGCCGAGCGTGAGATGCTCGGTGCGCTCGCTGCCCAGCGCCCAGCTCAGCCAGCCCGGCCGGCGGACCTCGACGTCCACCGAAACCTGCTCGCCCGGAGCGAGCTTCTGCAGCGGCGTCAGGAGCCCGCCCTGCACCGCGATCGGCACGCGCCGGCCATCCGGTCCGAAGGCCTGGACGTGCTCGATCGTCCCGCCGAACGTTTGCACCGACACGTGCGCGAGCGCGGTCGAATCGCCCGTGAGCTTCACGCCGGAGAAGGCGAATACCGCCACGATCACCAGCACGACGATCACGCCGATCACGCATACCATCCCGAGCAGCACGCGTTTCAGGCCATGCCCAGCCGACACAGCGTCACGTTGAGCCGACATCGCCATCCCTGGATCGTAGGGCCTATTCAGGAAGGACGACGTATTCGGCAGAGATCGTGCGGGTCGCCCATGCCGCGCCCATGGCGGCCGTCCGACTTCGGCTGCCGGCCTCGCCGAAAATCGCTCAGCGCCCTTCCCTCAGCGGCCGGCGTCGCTTCTCTCAGCGTCCCTCGTAGCTCGCGTGCCCCGGACCGCGCTCGAGGAACGAGCGCACGGCGCCGCGCAGATCCTCGGTCGCGAACAGGTCGCCGGCGAGCTCGGGCACGCGCTCGTCGGCGGCGCGAGCGCCTCCGCCCTGAAGGCCCGCGCGGACGATCGCCTTGGTGGCCGCGTGGGCGCGCGTCGGGCCCTCCGCCAGGCCCAGCGCGAAGGCGCGCGCGGCCGCGTCGAAGCCCGCGTCGGGAAGTACCCGGTTGACGACGTTCCAGCGCTCGAGCGTGGCGGCGTCATAGAGCGCGCCGGTCATCACGAGCTCGCGCGCCCGCGCCGGCCCGGCACGCTCCGCCAGGCGCTGGGTGCCGCCCATCGCGGGGGTCAGGCCGACGACGGTCTCGACCAGGCCGAAGCGCGCGGACTCGGCCGCGAGCAGCAGGTCGCAGCCGAGCGAGAGCTCGAACGCCGCCGTCAGGCAGAGGGCGTGCGCGGCAAAGACTGTCGGCAGCGGTAGCTCCTCGACCCGATGGATCATTCCGAGCAGCTCCCGCCACAAGGCCGCGGCGGCCTCGGGAGAGAGCCCGTCGAACAGGTGCACGTCGACGCCGCCGCTGACTGCGCGGCCCTCGGCGCGGACGAGCAGGCCGCGCGGCGGATCGGTTGCGATCCGATCGACCGCGTCGGACAGCTCTGAGATCAGCTCGCGCGTGAACAGGTTCAGCGGCGGCGAGTCGATCGTGAGGACCGCTAGCGGCCCGTCGTGTTCGACCGAGATCGCGCTCATGTCGGCGGCTCCATTGCCGGGAGACTATCTCGGCCCGTTAATTCGACGGCACACCGCTCCACCGGGCGCCGTCGGTTGTTGAGAGTCTCTATAGGCATGCCCGACAGGTTCATCGACGTGGAGAGCGACCGCCGCACGTTCCTCAAGCGAGGGCTGCTCGCGGGCGGCGCGCTGGCGCTGTCCGGTGCCGGTGCTCCCACGGCGGCGCAGGCCAGGCGCCCGCGCCATGAGCGTCGAGGGCGGGTGCGCGGCGCGGGCGGTTCGAGCCGGTCGCCGAACATCCTCGTGATCCTCGTCGATCAGCTGCGCGCGCCGGCATGGGTGTCGGCGTCGCTGGCGCTCGACGCGCTGCTGCCGAACCTTGCGGCGCTGCGCAGCGAGTCGGTGAGCTTCGAAGGCCATTACACCGCGTCGAACGACTGCTCACCCTCGCGCGGGACGCTGCTGACCGGCCTGTACTCCCACCAGACCGGCTGCATGATCACCGGCCGCAGCAAGCTGAGCACCGGATTCCCGACGTGGGGGTCGCTGCTGCGGGAGCTGGACTACGAGACGACCTGGTGGGGCAAGTGGCACCTGAACCCCGACGCGAGGGCATCGCTGCAGCCTTACGGCTTCTCCGGAGGTACCTATCCCTCGCCGAACGGGGCTCCAGGGCAGGGCACGGAGGTCGATCCGACGATCGTCGACCAGTTCGAGGACTGGTTCGACGAGGAGTCCGGCAACGGGCCGTGGTGCACGACCGTCTCGCTGGTGAACCCCCACGACGTCGCCTGGTGGTACCGCTTCACGAGCGAAATCCCGCTGGAGAGCGAACCCCCTGGGTGGGTCAGCCAGATCCCGCCGAACTTCGAGACGCCGGAACAGCTGCTCGAAGGCGGCAAGCCGCTGCTGCACCGCTCGCTGCAGGAGACCGCCGCGCGCTCGTTCGGCGCGGTGCCGTTCGAGGGTCCCGAAATGGTCGCGACGTGGAGCGGGCTGATGAACACGTACCTGCTCCTGCAGACCTACGTCGACCGCCAGATCGGGCGCGTGCTCGCGAAGCTCGCGGCCCGGCCCGCGGTGAGCGCCAACACGGTGATCGTTTTCACCTCCGATCATGGCGAGTACGGCGGCGCGCACGGCATGCGCGGCAAGGGCGCCTCCGCCTACGAGGAGGCGATCCACGTCCCCCTCTACGTGAGCGACCGTCGTGGCATCGCGACCGCCGCCACGGGCGTGCCCCGCAACCAGCTCACCTCGAGCGTCGACGTCGTCCCACTGCTGCTGAGCCTCGCGACCGGGTCGAGTGCGTGGCGCGCGGAGAGCTCGCTGAAACATCTCGCCGGGCGCGCCGACCTCGCCGCGATCTGTGCAGACGCTGGGGCGCCCGGCAGGCCCTGGGTGCTGCATGCCACCGACGAGGACGTGACCGAGTTCGCGAGCGACCTGCACGACGCCGAAGCGCCCCGCCACGTGGTCGCGCTGCGCACCGCGGAGGGCAAGCTGGGGCTGTATTCGAACTGGGTGCCGGAAAGCATCGAGGCCGAGTCGACCGGCCAGGAAGTCGAGTGCTACGAATACGGGACAGGGGAAGGCCGGGCGGAGCTCGCGAACGTGGCCGGTTCGAGCGCGCTCGAGGAAGAGCTGCGGGCGACGCTCGAAGAGGATGCGATCCCGAACGAGCTGCACGAGCCGCTGCCGGGTTATCTGGAGAAGCCGCAGGGGAAGGGGATGGGCAATTACTACGACGTCGACGAGAACGAGGACGAAAAGGCCGCCGCCTCCCACCTGCACGTGGCGGCGCCGATCGAACCGACGCCGGACTGAGAGGGGCCGGACGGTGGACCGCCGAGCGAGGGCCGCCGGCGAGGATCTCGCGTGTCTACCGTTGGGCTGGCGTTCTTCACAAAATGCTCACCTGCCGGCTTAGGCTCAGAGATGATGTCTAGATCTCTGCTCCCGCTCGGAAGAGTCCCTCGCGCCGCGTGTCTCTTGGCACTGACTTTGGCCGTTGCACTGCTCGGGATCGTCCCGGGACCGGTCGCCGGTGCGGTCGCCGCGACACCCGCGCCCGTGCCCGCGGTCACGATCTCGCCGCTGCCGGGCACGCCTGACGCGACGCCGAGCACGCAGATCAGCTTCCTCGGCGCACCCGCGTCCGATCTGCACGACATCAGCGTGGTCGGCTCGCGCAGCGGAGCGCACTCCGGCAGGCTCGTCGCCTACGCGCCCGCGGCCGGCGCGAGCCTCCTGCCGTCGCGGGGCTTCGACGAAGGCGAGCGGGTGACGGTCACCGCGGTGGTCGGGTCGGGCGCCTCCGGGCGGCGGATCGGCACGAGCTTCACGATCGCCCGCCTGTACGCGCTGCCGAGCGAACCTGCTTCCAAACGGCCGATCGACGCGGCGGTCAAGCAGAGTCTTCATTCGCGCCACGACCTCAGCCCGCCCGACGTGGACGTGACCGTGCCGGCGAGGAATCCGTCGCTGGGCGACATCTTCATCACGCCGGCCGGGCCGGGACAGGACGGCCCGATGATTCTCGAACCGAACGGCGCGCTCGTGTGGTTCAAACCGGTGCCTGCGGGCGTGGAGACGACCGACCTGCGGGTGCAGCAGTACGAAGGCAAGCCCGTCCTGACGTGGTGGGAGGGCCAGGTCATCGATGGCCACGGACGCGGCGACGACTACATCTACAACACCGCCTACGAGCCCGTCGCGACCGTGCACGCGGGCAACGGCCTGCAGGCGGACCTGCACGAATTCAACCTTACCGCGCAGGGCACGGCGCTGATCAGCGCCTACGAGCCGATCCACGCGAACCTCTCCTCGGTCGGCGGCCCGAGCGACGGCCTTCTGAACGACTGCGTGGTGCAGGAGATCGACGTGCGGACCGGCCTGGTGATGTTCGAATGGCACGCCCTCGGGCACGTCCCGCTGAGCTACTCCTACGCGCCCGTGCCGCATCTGAGCGGCACCGTGTACGACTACTTTCATCTCAACTCGATCCAGCCTCAAGCCGACGGGGACCTGCTGATCGGAGCTCGGAACACGTGGGCCGCGTACATGATCAGCACCGCGGGCGGCGGGACGGTCTGGACGCTGGGGGGTAAGCACTCGAGTTTCACCCCTGGGCCCGGCGTGCGCTTCGCCTGGGAGCACGACGCGGAAGTGCTGCCGGAAGGGAACGTGAGCATCTTCGACGACGAGGCCTCGCCACCCGAGAGCAACCAATCGCGTGCGATCGTGGTCGCCCTGAACCAGGCCACGCACACGGCTACGCTCGCGCGCCAGCTGATCCATCCGGGCACGCGCATCCTCACCCAGAGCCAGGGCAACGCGCAGGCGCTGCCGGAAGACGAAGAGTTCGTCGGCTGGGGCGAAATCGGCTACGCCTCCGAGTTCTCCGCCGCCGGCGCGCTCAGCTTCGACATGCACCTGCCGCCGGGCGAGAGCAGCTACCGCGCCTACCGAATGCCGTGGAGCGCGACCCCGGTGCACGTTCCGACTCTCGCCGCCTCCGCGGGCGCCGGTGCGAGCACGGTGGTCTACGCGAGCTGGAACGGCGCCACCGCCGTCACCGGCTGGCGGGTGTTCGCCGGGCGCTCGCCAAAGGCGCTGAGCGCCGTCGGCCAGTTTCCGCGTGCGGGCTTCGAGACTGAGATGACCGTGCCCGGAACGCTGCACTATCTCGCGGTTCAGGCGCTGGGTTCGGCGGGCCAGGTGCTGGGGAGCTCGAGCGCCGTCTTGCGCTGAGCGAGCGGTCTGTCAGGCTGTAGGCGTGAGCGTGCTCCCGCCCGGCCCGACAGAAGCCCCCGCGATCCAGACGGCCCGCTGGCTGCTACGCCCGATCGCCTTCATGGAGTCCAATCGACGACGCTACGGCGACGCGTTTGGCGTGCACTTCCTCGGCTTCGAGCGGCCGATGGTGATGCTCTCCGATCCCGAGGCGATCCGTGCACTGTATACGGCGCACGAGCACGGGCTGCCACCGGGGCGCAGCGTCGCGCTGCTGCCCGTGATGGGCCCGGGCTCGGTGCTGCTGCTCGAGGGTCAGGAGCACCTCGCGCGGCGCAAGCTGATGCTGCCGCCGTTCCACGGCGAGCGGATGCGCGCCTACGAGACGACGGTCAGGGAGGTCACCGAACGCGAGCTCGACAGCTGGTCTTCCGATAACCGGTTCGCGATTCACCCGCGCATGCAGGCGATCACGCTCGAGGTGATCCTGAAGGCGGTGTTCGGCGTCACCGACCCGGCGCGCGACGCGCGCCTGCACGAGCGCCTGCCGCCGCTGCTGGGCGACACGGCCTCGCCGATCCTGCAGTTTCGCGTGCTGCTCTCGCGCCGCCTGGGTCGTGGAGATCCGCTGGCGGGCCTGCGCGAGCTGCTGGTGGAGATCGACGAGCTGCTGCTCGCGGAGATCGCCGAGCGCCGCGCCGATCCGAATCCCGCCCACCGTGAGGACATCCTCTCGCTGCTCGTCGCGGCGCGCTTCGAGGACGGCGCGGAGATGAGCGACCGCGAGGTGCGCGACCAGCTGATCACGCTGCTGCTCGCCGGTCACGAGACGACCGCGACGGCGCTGGCCTGGACCTTCGACCTGCTGCTGCGCAACCCCGCGACGCTTGCCCGCCTGACCGCCGAGGTCGACGCGGGCGTGCAGGACACCTACCTGCGCGCGGTGATCTCGGAGTCGTTGCGCCTGCGCCCGGTCGTCCCGCTGGCGGGACGGCGGCTTGCGTCCGAGCTGAACGTGAACGGGTTGAGCCTGCCGGCCGGGACCGACGTGACGCCGGCGATCTGGCTGACGCACACGCGGCCGGACCTCTACCCAGAGCCGTACGCGTTCCGCCCCGAGCGCTTCCTCGAGGACTCACCGACGACCTACGGCTGGATCCCGTTTGGTGGCGGCATCAGGCGCTGTCTCGGTGCGGCCTTCGCCGAAATGGAGATGCGGGTCGTGCTCGAGACCGTTCTGCGGCGCCGCGCGCTGAGCCCCGCGAGCGGGAAGGCCGAGCACCTGACGCGCCGCAACGTGACCTTCTCTCCGCGCCACGGCACGCTCGTGCGCAGCCGCCCGCGGGTGGTGGCCGCGCCGGCGCCGGAGCCCGCTCCCGCGCTCGTCGCGTAGGCATTCAAAAACTAGGCGTTCGTGGACCAAGCTGGGCGACGCGTGCCGGTAGCACGTGCAAGACGTCACGCGGCGTCCAGCGCCGTGTCCAGGGACGCCTAGCGCTTGGCCTGGTGCTCGAGCACCTTGCCGAAGGCCCCCTCGAGCTGGGTCGTCATCCGCTGCTTGAACACCGCCAGCAGCGCCTCGGAGGCGAGCGGGCGCAGGGCCCCGACGGCCTCGATCACCTCGTCCCAGCGCTCGTCCGGCTGGCCGGCCTGCTCGAAGGGATCCCAGAGCTCCTTGAGGAAGAGCTTGGCAAACGCGCGCGAGATCGACTCGCAGTCGCGGCTGACGCGCTCCATCAGCGCGAGCGCGGCGTGCAGGGAGATCCCGAGCGCGACGACCTCTTCGGCGGCGCGCAGGAGCGCCGGGCTGGGAACTTCGAAGCGGTCGCCGCCAAGCGGGACGAGCAGCCGCAGCTTGCGCACGCGCTCGATGTCCTTCGCGGAGACCTCGCCGAAGCTCTTCGCGAGGTCCTCGGCCGTGACGACTTCGGGGGTCTCGGCCTCGAACGGCGTGGTGACGGCGTGGCGCAGGCCGAGCAGCCGCTCGGCGAGGCCGTCGGAGCCGCTCAGCAGCCGCTCGATCGCGGCGAGGTTGAAGCCGTCGGCCTGCAGGTCGAGGATCAGGCGCAGCCGCGCGACGTGGTCGGCGCCGTAGTAGCCGACCCGCGCCCGTACCTCGGGCGCGGGGAGCAGTCCGCGGGAGTGGTGGTTGCGGATGTTGCGCACCGACATGCCGACCTCGGCCGCGAGCTGCTCGATCGTCAGGTCCGGCGAGGTGTCGCCCGCGCCCCGATCGGGTAAGGAGGTCTCGTCGGTCTTCGTCGCTGCCATCTCAATACAAGGGTACCACTATCCATGTAACCTCATTTGAGGTATCATAGGCTCAGGTCGTCAAATGAGCGTTCAGATCAGCAACCCAAACCACCCCAACCCACAAGCCGGCAATGGCTGAACGGGGCGCGATCCCGCAGGTCTCCGACGGCCGGCGCCGGGTGCTGGGCATGATCCGCTCGTTCACCTCGCCGCTCCTGCCCGACGACTACCTCGAGCTGATCAACCCGCTGTGGTCGACGCGCGAGCTGCGCGGGAGGGTCGAGCGGATCGAGCGCGAGGCGCCGAACGCGGCGACCGTGCTGATCAAGCCCGGCTGGGAATGGCCGCGGCACAGGCCCGGGCAGTACCTGCGGCTGGGGATCGAGGTCGATGGGGTGCACCACTGGCGCGCCTACTCGCTGACCTCCGATCCCGGCCGCGCGGACGGCTGCATCTCGATCACCCCGAAGCTCGTCGCGGACGGGAAGGTCTCGCCGTTCCTCTTCTCCGGCGTGCGCCCGGGGACGATCGTGAGGCTCGGCGGCGTCGAAGGCACGTTTGTGCTGCCCGATCCATTGTCCGCCGGATCGAAGTTGCTGTTCGTGAGCGCCGGCAGCGGGATTACGCCGATCATGAGCATGTTGCGAGCGATCGCGCGCGAGGGGAAGCTCGAAGACGTCGTGCACGTGCACTGTGCGCGGACGGCGGAGGAAGTGATCTTCGGGAGCGAGCTGCGCGAGTTGGCCGCCGCCAATCCCGGATATCGCCTGCACGAGCGCCTGACCGGCGCGGAGGGCCGGCTGACCGCGGAGGGGTTGTTCGGGTTGTGTCCCGATTGGCGCGCGCGGGAGACGTTCCTCTGTGGGCCCGCGGGGTTGCTGCAAACGCTGAGCGAGCGCTGGCGCGACGAAGGCGATCCGGAGAAGCTGCACGTCGAGCACTTCCAGCCCGACGATGTCGTCGGCGATGGCGAGCGTGGCGAGGGCGGCACGATCCACTTCTGTACGAGCGACATCGAGGCTACGAGCGACGGCGAGCAGCCGATCCTCGCCGCCGGCGAGCAGGCCGGCGCGAAGCTGCCGTACGGCTGTCGCATGGGGATCTGCCACACGTGCGTCGGGCGGTTGCGCTCGGGCCGGGTCCGCGACCTGCGCACCGGTCAAGTGCACGGACAGGCGGGCGAGATGATGCGCACGTGCATCAACGCGCCCGAGGGCGCGGTCGAGATCGAGCTCTAGGCCCACCCGCGGAACACCCCGAAATGCCCCACTTACAGACGTAACCCGAATCCCCAAAAGCAAGCTTCCGAGACCGGCCCAAACTCCCCAAAACCGCGAGGACCGAAAAAATGGCAACAAACCAGATCGAGACCCCACCGGCGGCCGTGCGACTGAACGAGATTCAGGGCCCACCCCCCCCGCCGCCGCGCGAGCACGCCACCCCCACCGCCGTATCCGCTGAGCCTGCCGGGCGAGCACGGGGGCGCTTGGAGGACGAGCCAGACAACCCGCTCGCCCGCCTCACCCCCGAGCAGATCGAGGAGCTCGGGCGCGAGTTCGATGCGATTCACGACGACGTCTACGCCGAGCTCGGCGACCGCGACGCGCGCTACATCCGCTCGACGATCAAGCTCCACCGCGAGCTCGTGCTGGCTGCCCGCGCGATGCTCTCAGGTTCGCGCTACCGGCCGCTGTGGCTCGGCGGCACCGCGGCGCTGTCGGTCGCGAAGATCCTCGAGAACATGGAGATCGGCCACAACGTGATGCACGGGCAGTGGGACTGGATGAACGACCCCGACATCAACTCCCAGAACTGGGACTGGGACACCGCCTCGCCCGCCGATGCGTGGCGACACTCGCACAACTACGAGCACCACACGTTCACGAACATCCGCGGCAAGGACCGCGACCTCGGTTACGAGATCATGCGGATCGACCCGCACCAGCCGTGGCACCCGGTGTATCTGCTGCAGCCGCTCTACAACCTCGTGCTGATGGGCTTCTTCGAGTGGGGCGTGGCGCTGCACGACCTCAACTTCGACGCGATCCGCGCCGGTGAGAAGTCGAAGGGGAAGGTCAACAGAGAGTTGAAGGAGATCGGCGTGAAGGCGCGCAAGCAGGTCGTGAAGGACTACATCGCCTTCCCGCTGCTGTCCGCCGCCGTCGCGGCGCTCGCCTCCGGGTGGGGCGGATCGCTCGCCGAGCGGAAGTCCTCCGCGAGGCGCAACTTCAAGGCGACGCTCGCGGCGAACTTCACCGCGAACATCGTCAGGAACGTGTGGGCCTACTCGATCATCTTCTGTGGCCACTTCCCGGATCAGACGTATACGTTCAGCCAGGCGGAGGTCGAGAACGAGACCCGCGGTGGCTGGTACGTCAGGCAGCTGCTCGGCTCGGCGAACATCGACGGTGGCCCGCTGTTTCACCTGATGGCGGGCAACCTGAGCTTCCAGGTCGAGCATCACCTCTACCCGGACATGCCCTCCAGCCGCTACGCCGAGATCGCTCCGCGCGTGCGCGAGATCTGTCGCCGCTACGGGCTGCCCTACAACACCGGCCCGCTCAGCCGGCAGCTCGGCACCGTCCACCGCACGATCCTACGGCTCGCGTTCCCGGGCGGGAAGGTCCGCCCGAAGCCGGGTCCGTACCGGCCCGAGCAGGTCTAGGTTTCCAGCATCCACAGGCTCTCCAGGAGCCTCTCGGGGGATATCCCCCGGGTGGAAGGGCCCAGATTCGGGGGCAGACAGGGGCAAGTCGGGTGGCCGACCGCAGCGAAAACCGCCTCTCGCTCCGTCAAGATTCGACACATGAGTGCAACCGCCGGGCCAATCGAGGCTCCCGAGTCCCCTGCCGAGCTTCTCGAGCCTCCGGCAGGACCCACCCACGAGGGCCCGACCCCCGAGGAGATCCAGGAGCCGGTCATGGAGAACCTCGACCGCTTCATCACCGGCCTGATCACGGTCGTGCCCCCGGTACTCGTCGTGCTCGCCGGCTGGCAGTTGTGGAACCGGGAGTTGCATCTGCGCGACATCGTGCTGCTGGTGCTCCTCTACGTTCCGATCGGCCTCGGCGTGACGGTTGGCTTTCACCGGCTGCTCACGCACCGCAGCTTCAAGACCTCGCCGGCGATGCGCGGGCTGTTCGCGGTGCTCGGCACGATGTCGATCGAGGGTCCGGTGATCTCGTGGGTCGCCGATCACCGCAAGCACCACGCCTACTCCGACCGCCTCGGCGACCCGCACAGCCCCCACGTCGATAACGGCGGCGGCTGGAAGGGCGCGCTGCGCGGCCTCGGCCACGCCCACGTCGGCTGGCTGTTCGACCACCAGCAGCGCGGCGCGCGCGAGCGCTTCGCGCCGGACCTGATCGCCGACCCGGTTGTGAACTTCGTCGACAAAACGTTCATCTTCTGGTCGCTGCTCGGTCTTGCGATCCCGTTTGGGCTCGGCTGGCTGATCGCCGGCACCGTCGCCGCCGGCCTGGAGGCGATGCTGTGGGCGGGCGCGGTCCGGATCTTCATCCTCCACCACGTCACCTACTCGATCAACTCGCTCTGCCACTTCTTCGGCTACCGCCGCTTCGCGACCGAAGACGAGTCGCACAACCTCACCTGGCTGGCGCCGCTGTCGTTCGGGGAGGCCTGGCACAACAACCATCACGCGTTCCCGACCTCGGCCTTCCACGGCATGACCAAGCGCGAGGTCGACCTGTCGGGCCTGACGATCTCCGGCCTCGAGCGCCTCGGCCTGGTCTGGGATGTGCAGCGGATCAGCCCCGACCGTCAGGCAGCAAAGGCTCTCATCGACTGAGCTCCGTCGCCGCTGGCCTCCCGGCGTGCGACCATTGGCGGGTGAGCCAGCAGTCGGCGCCCTACCCGCTCGAATCGGACCCGCCCGCCTCCCCCCCGCCCGCGTCCCCTCCGCGGCGGCGCTGGATACCGCGGCCGGCCGGTGGGCTGTCGTGGGGCCAGTACGCGCGCTCGCTGGTGCACCGGCTGGCGGCTCTGACGGCGGTTCTGCTCGCGGCGATCTGGGCGCTGACCGGGCAGGGGTACTTCTGGCCGGCATGGGCCTGGCTGGGTCTGCTGGTGGTCGTGCTGTGCGACTACGCGGCGGGCTGGGTCTGGCGCCGCCCGGCGGGCGCGCCGCGAAGGGTCGCGTGCGTATGGGCCGCGATCGGCGTCGCGGCGGTGATCCTCGTGATGACATGGCTGCTCACTTGGCTCTTGGCGGGGGTGCACACGTTCTGGCCGGCGTGGGCGCTGCTCGGCCTCGCGACCGCCGGCGCCGCCTACTCGTCGATCGCGCTGCACGACCGCGTGCTGATCGCGAACGGGGGCCGGGCGCTGCGCCGGCGTATGGCGGCCGGCAAGGCCCGAGTCGGCGCCCTGCGCGCGTTCCTCGGCGCCCAGCGCCGGCTCTCTCGCGATGGCGTCGTGCTCGACCGCGAGACCGTGGCCCGGCTGCTCGCGCCGGACGGGGCGCTGACAAGTGCGCGTGATGCCCTCGGCCTGCCGGCGGGTGCGCTCGATGTGCTCGATCGCTCCGGCCTGGGCGCGGGCTCGACGGATGTCCTCGCGCGCCTGACGACCCGCGAGCGCGAGGTGCTCGAGCTGATGGCCGCGGGGCGCTCGAACGGGGCGATCGCGGAGAGCCTCGTCGTCAGCCTCGGCGCGATCGAGAAGCACATCACGAACATCTTCACGAAGCTCGATCTGCCCGCCTGTGACGAGGACCACAGGCGCGTGCTCGCGGTGCTCGTCTACCTGCGCTTCGCCCCCCGCTGAGCGCTCCGTCGCTCTCGTGCTTTTCTGTCAAGCGGTCACGGAGGTGCGGTTACGCCCCCCGGTCTTCGCCTCATACAGCGCGGTGTCGGCCTGGGCCATCAGCGCTTCGGGCGGTGAGCCGGGCACGTGCGTGGCGATCCCGGCCGAGCAGGTCTGGCCGCTGGGGAGACGTCGCCGCAGGCGCTCGACGACCTCGAGCGCGTTCGCGGTGTTGCATTTGGGCAGCAGCAGCGCGAACTCGTCGCCGCCGAGTCGCGCGACGAGGTCTCCAGCGCGCAGCTCCTCGCGCCAGGCGGCGGCCGTCTCGCGCAACAGGCGGTCGCCTGCCGGGTGCCCGTAGGTGTCGTTGAACTCCTTGAAGTGGTCGAAGTCGAGCATCGCCAGTGCCACCCCCTGATCCTCGGCGAGCGCGCGTTGCAGGCTCGTCTCCCAAGCGCGACGGTTCGGTAGGCCGGTCAACGCGTCGGTGCTCGCCATATCGGTCAGCTGGGTGAGCATGTCGGCGCGTTCGATCACGGCCGCGACCTCGTGCGCGAGCAGCGCGATCGCGGTCGCGCGCGAGCCGCCGACCGTGATCGCCTGCGGCCAGCCGACGGCGAGCACGCCGACCGGCGTGCCGCCCCTGAGCAGGGGCTCGAAGAGGACCGAGGCCGGTTCGCCGGAGAGCTTCCAGATATCGCTGGTGAAGAACTGCGACTCGCTGTCTTCGTCGAAGGACAGCGAGCGTCCCGAGCGGAACGCCTCGCGCACGCCGGAGTGGTCGTCGGCGCCGATCTCGATCGGCTCGGCCTTCAGCCCCGCCATCGAGGTCGAGCGCAACAGCCTGGAGGCGTTTGCCGGCTCGTAGAGGATCGCCATGCTCGCGTTGCTGATCGTCTTCGCCGCTTCGCACACCTCGTCGCGGGCGTGCGAGCTGTGCGAGAGGTTGCGCACAACCTCGGCGATCTGCTCGAGCATGTGCTCCCGGTGGCGCGCGTCGGCGGTCTGCAGCTGCGCCTGCATGACCAGGCGCTGGGTGACCAGGCCGATGATCGCGCTGACGGCGATGAAGATCAGGCCGGCGCGGTACTGGCTGTTCGGGTAGGCGGGCGGCCCGATCAGCAGGTTCTGCGCGAGCAGCACGGCCGTCATCCCGAGCAGGACCGTGCAGAGCTGGACGCGGTTGCTGTAGAGGGCGGTGTAGAACACCGGCAGCAGCGCCAGCGTGCCGACGGCCGAGTTGACGCCGCCGGCCGAGTCGCGCAGGAGCGCGATCGCCAGCAGGAAGACCAGCGAGGGGATCGTCTCCCGCGCCTTCGCCAGGACTCCGACCGGGGGCACGACGCCGAGCACGCCGGCAAGCGCTGCCATCGCCGCCGAGGCGGCGTAGATGCCCCAGTGCATCGGGGAGCCGATCGGCACGGCGATCCACGCCAGCAGCGAGGCGCCGAGAAATGGGGCCATGTGGAGCGCCGTACGCCCCGGTCGATCGGGCTGCTCGAAGGGTTGGATGAGCTGCGTGGGAGCTGCGGAAATGCCCTGCATGGACCCCTAATCGGCAGTTCGCCGCGAAAGCTGGACCCGATTCGCACTGTAGGATCTCCCCGCATGAGAGCAATACAGATCGTCGATCTCACCGGTCCGGACAGCGCGCTCGAACTGGTCGAACTACCCGAGCCGCAGCCCACGCACATGCTGAGTCCGGGCGCGGGTGTGGTCGTCGATGTGCACTGCGCCGGCGTGGCGTTCCCCGAGCTGCTGCAGACCCGCGGCGAGTACCAGATCAAACCGCCGCTCCCATTCGTGCCCGGCAGCGAGGTCGCCGGCGTCGTGCGTAGCGTGGGTGGGCGGGCATCGGATCAGACCTTCGAGGTGGGCGACCGCGTGGCGGCATTCTGCGCGCTCGGCGGCTTCGCCGAGACGGCGGTCGCGCCCCCGTTCCTCACGTTCGCGCTGCCCGGAGCGCTCGACTTTGCGCAGGGTGCGGGCCTGATCCTCAACTACCACACCGCCTACTTCTCGCTGGTCCTGCGCGGGCGCCTGCGCGAGGGCGAGACGGTGCTCGTCCACGGGGCCGCGGGCGGCGTCGGCACCGCGGCGCTGCAGGTCGCTAAGGGTCTCGGCGCGCGCACGATCGCGGTCGTCTCCAGCGACGCCAAGCAGCAGGTCGCGCTCCAGGCCGGCGCCGATCACGTCGTGCGCTCCGACGGGCCGTGGAAGGACGAGGTGAAGGAGCTCTCCGGCGGCGGCGTCGAGGTTGTGTTCGACCCGGTCGGCGGCTCGCGCTTCACCGACAGCCTGCGCGCGCTGCGCGAGGGCGGTCGCCTGCTCGTCGTGGGCTTCGCCGGTGGCTCGATTCCCGAGGTGAAGGTCAACCGCCTGCTGCTCGGCAACACCGAGGTGATCGGCGCCGGCTGGGGTGGCTACGTGATGGGCCGCCCCGAGGTCAACCTGGAGATCGGCGCGGCCGTCAACCGCCTGATCGAGCAGGGCTTCGTGGCGCCGATCGTCGGCGAGCGCTTCCCGCTCGACCGCGCCGCCGACGCGCTGCGCTTCCTCGACGAGCGCCGCGCGACCGGCAAGGTCGTGCTCGACGTGCGGAGCTGAGCGCGAGCGCGCCGGCGAGGAGATGGACTTCGAGCACTCACCCCGCGCGCGGGAGCTCCTGGAGCGCCTGACGGCGTTCCAGGAGCGCGAGATCGAGCCGCGCGAGGAGGCCTACCACCGCGAGCTTCTGGCGCGCCCGGATCCGTGGGTGGTGCTGCCCGTGATCGAGGAGCTGAAGGGCAGGGCGCGGGCGGAGGGCCTGTGGAACCTGTTCCTCCCGCCCGGCGCGGAGCTGGCCGGCGAGCCGCTCGGCGCCGGTCTCGCCAATGTCGAGTACGCGCCGCTGGCCGAGCGCATGGGGCGCTCGCTGATCGCGAGCGAGGTGTTCAACTGCAACGCGCCGGACACCGGCAACATGGAGGTGCTGCTGCACTTCGGCTCGGACGAGCAGCGCGCGCGCTGGCTGGCGCCGCTGCTCGCCGGCGAGATCCGCTCGGCGTTCTGCATGACCGAGCCCGAGGTCGCCTCCTCGGATGCGACGAACATGCAGGCGACCGCGAAGCTCGACGGCGATGAGGTCGTTGTAAACGGACGCAAGTGGTGGAGCACCGGTATCGGTCACCCCAACTGCGAGGCGATCATCTTCATGGGGCTGACCGATCCCGAGGCCGATCGCTACCACCAGCACTCGATGGTGCTCGTCCCGCGCGCCACGCCGGGCGTGGAGGTCGAGCGGATGCTGCCGACGATGGGCTTCCTCGACGCGCCCGGTGGGCATGGCGAGGTGAGCTTCACCGACGTGCGTCTGCCGGCGAGCGCGATCATCGGCGGTCCCGGTCAGGCGTTCGCGATCGCCCAGGCGCGTCTCGGCCCCGGGCGCGTGCACCACTGCATGCGTCTGATCGGGCTCGCCGAGCTGGCACTCGAGCTCGCCTGCCATCGCGCGTCAGGACGCGTCGCGTTCGGCAAGCCGCTGGCGAACCTCGGCGGCAACCGCGAGCGGATCGCGGATGCAAGGATCGCGATCGACCAGGCGCGGCTGCGGGTGCTGCACGCGGCGTGGTTGGTCGACAGGCAGTCACCCGAGGCGCTCGGGGCGGTTTCGCAGATCAAGGTCGCGGTGCCGAACATGACCCAGGCGGTCGTCGATATGGCGATCCAGCTGCACGGCGGCGCCGGCCTCAGCGACGATCTACCGCTCGGGGCGGCCTGGATCACGGCCCGCGCGCTGCGACTGGCCGACGGCCCCGACGAGGTTCACCGCGGCGTGATCGCGCGGCTCGAGCTCGCGCGCCACGGCCACGGGAAGTGGGCCGGCTGAGCGGGCGAGAGGGAAGCGAGAAAGATAAGGAGAAGGGATGTTGTCACGCACTTTTAAAAGTGCGTGTAACCATAGTCAGACGCACTTTTAAAAGTACAACAACACCTCCGGCGTCTTAGAAATCCCTACCGCAATGACTGCGAGGCTACCGCCGCGCCGGCGCCCGCCGGGCGGCCTTGGCCGCGTCCTTGGGGCCGATGAAGGGAGTGAGCGCGGCGTAGATCAGTTGTGGCGCGACCTCGGGGAGCTCGTCGGTGCGCTCATCCTCGATGTAGTAGTTGAGCACCTGCCAGATGCCGCCGGCGATCGCCTCCGGTGCGACGCCCGGCACGGCGCCGGCGCCGCCTCCGGGGGAGGTCCCGGAACCATTGCTCGACGGCGAGGACGCCGCGTAGTGGTAGCCGGGCTGCAGGTAGGCCGCAAAGGCATGAATGCTCGTATCTCGGATCTCGATCGCCTCGGGGCTGGCGGCGAACGTGTCGACGAGGATCAGATGCGCGTGCGCCGGCTCGGAGGCGAGGTAGCCGAGCAGCGCGCGCACGCCGGCCGCGACGCCCCGCGGCCAGTCCTCCTCGTTCTCCTCGTAGGCCGCGATCGTCACTCCCAGCGCCTGGTGCAGGCCGACCTTCTGGGTGCCGAGGAAGGCGTCGTGCTTGGTCGGGTACATCTCGTAGAAGGTCTGGTGAGAGACGTTCGCGCGGCGCGCGATCTCGGGGATCGTGAGGCTGGCAAGGCCCTTCTCGGCGACGATCGCGGCGGTCGCATCGACGATTCGCTCGCGCTGGTTTTTGACGATGAACTGACGCGGCAGGTCGTGGCGCCCGCTCGGCAGGCGGCCTTCGGCGCGCAGCGCCCGCTCGGATCGGGAGCCCGCCGCCGGCGTTGTCGTCTCGTCCGGTTCCCCCGGCCGGTGAGGGCGCCGGTGCGCCACGCGCAAGCCGGCGGGGAGCTTCACCGGGTAGCAGGCGGCCCACGTCGCGAGCTCGCCCGCGAGCCCGGGCAGTTCCTCGGCGCGGCCCTGGCGCAGGCGCGCGGCGGTCACCTCGCGGATGCCGCCGAGGATCACCTTGACCGTGAGATCCTCCCCACTCTCCTTGCCCGTCTCCGCCTGCACCCGCGCTTTAGCCTTCCCGCGGCGCCCGCCCGCACCGACGGCGGCGCCCGAGGAGGCGCCGTCGCGGCTCACGCGAATGCTCCGCTCGAGCGCCTCGAGCGTACGGTTGCGGCGTTCGATCGCCTTCGGTCCCGCGCCGAAGGCGCCGAGCACCATCAGCGAAGTCGCCTCCGGCGCGCTCGCAGCCAGCTCGGCGAAGGCCCGGATCGCCGCCTGCAGGCGCCCGTTCGGGGCATCCCCCGCGTCCCTCACCGCGTAGGCCGCGATCACCGTCTTCGCGGTGCGCTGCGCGATCTCGTCGTAGGCGGCGAGGAGCAGATCTTCCTTGTCGTCGAAGAGGCTGTAGAAGGTCGGGCGCGAGACCCGCGCGAGCTTCGTCAGGTCGAGGATCCGGACGGCCCGGTAGCCGCGCTCGGCGATCAGCTCGACGATCGCGCTCTGCAGGCGCTCGCGCTGATCGCGCTTGACCTCCTCGGGGTCGATCCCGTGCGCGCCCGTCGGCAGGCGCCGGTAGCGCTCACCGGCCGATTTCGGGGACCGCGACGACAAAGATCTTGACTTGGCGCCGGGCAAGGACAAGACCCCCTCAGAAACCCCCCATTGACATCGAGCCAGGTTAGGGTATCGAAACCGTCGGCCGCGGTCAAGTAAACGCGATCCCGGCCTGGTCGCGCGAGGTGCGCTCTGAGACGCCGTCCTAACCCTTGATCGTCTTGGAGGTCCCGATCACCGCGCCCGCGGCTTCGAGCGCCTGCACCTCGACATAGGGCGCGGCGCCGGGTGTGGCGATCGCGGTCTCGAAACCGGCGTCGGCGGCCGTGGCCACCGGCGCGAGCTGCGCCGGCGAGGCACCCGCGAGCACGCGCCAGCTCGCGACCTGGGTAGCGCCGTTCCAGCTCGCGTAGACGGTCGCCGTGCCGGTGGTCGCGGCGATCGCGGGTGCGGTGGTCGGTGTTCCGACCCAGGGGAAGCGGTAGGTGCGGTAGGACTCGTAGGAGCCGTGCATGTGGCCGTCGAAGAGCAGCTGCCCGGAGGCGCTGAACTCGGAGAAGTAGGGCTCGGCGCCCCAGCCGACGAACATGTCGCCGCCCGGCAACTGCTCGATGTTGCCCTGGCTGCCGGAGGACAGCGCCGCCGAGTGCTCGTACTCGGCGAGCACCGTGTCGGTCTTCGTCTGCGGGTTGATCGCGAGCAGGAGTCCGCGCGACTGCGGGTGGACCTTCGGGACGCCCCCGTTGTCGAACACGCTGATCGTGCCGTTTTCGAGCATCGTCGCGTCGTGCTGGAAGGCGGTGGCGGCGTTGCCGGCGAGCTTCACTTCGGAGTGCTTGCCGCCGATTCGCAGCAAGACCTGGCCGGTGGTCGAGCTCAGTTCGTAGAGCGCCCAGGTGTTGCGCGCCGAGATCAGGGTCCTGCCCGAGGCGAGCGGGTCGATCGAGTTGAGGTGGAAGTAGTCGAACGGCCATTCGTCGCTGGTCGTGTTGGCGGCGCTGTAGGAGTCGCCGAGGGGGACGTGGTCGAGGCTGCTCCATTCGCGGCGGACGAGCCCGGTGCGGAGGTCGATTTCCTGGAAGATGCTGTCTGTCACGGCGCCGCTCGCGGGGCCGTGGTCGCTCGAGAGGTTGCAGTCGATCGGCTCGAAGACCGTCAGCACGGCGGTGTCCTGGGGCGTGATGTGGAAGTCGTGCAGGTCGGCTTTGAGGCCGTTGCCCGCATGGACGCGGCCGACGAGCTGGTAGTCGCTGTTGAGGATCACCTCTTCGCCCTCGCCGAAACCCTGCGGCGGGATGTAGCCCTGCCAGTAGGTGAGCACGGGCTGGCCGTTCAGTTGCTGCACCTGCAGGTTGGTCGCCGCGTCGCCGGCCGGTACGGGGTTGAACCAGATCACCTGGCCGGCCTGGTTGAAGATCATCGCGCCGTTCTGGCCCGGGCCGGAGTAAGGAGCGGAGAACAGGTCTCCCGGCGCCGTGGCGGTCGAGCTCGCCGTGATCACGAGCTCCGGCGGTTCCAGTTCGGGGCGTGAGTGGAAGTGCTGCGTCTCGGCCGGGTCGGCGGGGGCGTGCTCCGAGGGAACGTAGTGCAGGTTGTCCGGCACCGCGACGACGAAGTGGTAGGCGAACGGCTGCGCCTTGCCGGCCACCTTCAGCCGCCCGCGGACGGTGACGGTCTCGCCGGCGGCGAACGGCTTGGACGACACGAAGCTCGCCCCGTCGCCCTGTGAGTAGGCCTTCAGGCGCCCGCTGTGGTGGCCGCTACGGGAGCCGCTGACGCTGATGTCGGCGAGCTCGCCGGCGGGCGCCCCGAGCAGGCTGATCTGCGTTTGCGATGAGGCATCGAAGGAGTCGGGCAGCGGCGAGACGGCGAGCGTGGTGCCGGGCAGCACCGCCGAGCGGTTGAGCGTGCTCGGCACGCAGCGCGGGGCGGTCGAGGTCGATGAGGCGGCCTGCGCGACGACGATCCGTTTGGCGGCGAAGGCGAGCGCCGTGGCGCTGCAGCACAGCACGAGCACGCCGACGCAGAGCAGCAGCCTGCGCAGGCGGTGCGGGGTGGGTGGGTGTTTGCCGATGTCGTGGTTACCGGGCATCGCGGCCGAGCGGGGAGCCATCGCAACCGAGCTCAATGCCCGCGATGCATGGAAATCGTAACGTCCAGATAACACGGACCTGGGCGGAAAGCTTCAGAAAGAGGGTAAGAAGTTGCGAAGGCTGATTGCGAACGTGAGCTGTTTAGGGCTGATACTCGGGCTGGGGCTTGGGGTCTGCGCATGCGGCTCGGGCTCCTCGACCGCGACCACCCCGGCGCTCGCGCCCGGCGCTCTGGCACACCCGAAGCACGTGACGCTGATCCTCGACTTCGTGCCGAACGCGGTGCACGCGGGCATCTACCGCGCGCTTGCAGCCGGTCTCTACCGGCGTGAGGGCATCGACCTGCAGGTGGTCGAGCCGACGAGCACGCAGGAAACGCTGAAGCTGATCGACGCGGGGAAGGCGCAGTTCGGGCTGGCCGACGGGAGCGATGTGGCGGATCTGATCGACGCGGGCGGCGACGCGCAGGCGGTGATGGCGCTCGTGCAGCGCCCGCTCGGCGGCCTGATCGCGCTGGCCTCCGAGCACCTCACCTCGCCGAGGCAGCTGCAGGGGAGGACCGTCGGGATCACGGGCGTGCCTTCGGATACGGCCGTGCTCGATACCGAGGTGCGCCACGCCGGCGGCGATCCGGCGAAGGTGCACGTGGTCACGGTCGGCTTCAACGGCCCGCAGGCGCTCGTGGCGGGGCGGATCGCGGCGTTCACGGGCTTCATCCCCGACGAAGGCGTGACGTTGCGGGAAAGCGGGCATCCGATCACCGCGTTCGCGCTCGATCGCAACGGCGGCCCCGCGTATCCGGGCCTGGTGGCGTTCACGACCCGCCGCCTGATCGCGGCGGACCCGCCGCTCGTGCGGGACTTCGTGAGGGCGACCGTCGAGGGCTACGAAGACACGCTGCGGGAACCGGCGCGCAGCCTCGACGATCTGCTGCGCCTGAACCCCTCGCTGCCGCGCGGGCTGACGGCGGCCTCGCTCGCCGTCTACGAGCCGCTGTTCGCCGGCGGGGGCGTGCCGTTCGGCACGCTGCAGAGCGCGAACGTCGCCGCGATGACCGCGTGGATGCTGGCGAATCACCTGATCCACGCGCCGATCTCGCCGGCGCGCTACGGGACCGACCGGTTCCTACCGGCTCGGTAGATCGAGATCGTTCGTCTCGCGGAGTCGCTCCTCGACAGGCGGCTCGCGCGGTGCGGCCAGGCGCGCAGATCTCATGCAGGCAAGCGGTCTTTCCGCCCCGCCCGGTAGCCTGCGCGCGTCTGTCTGGATGGAGTGCCAGAAAAAACGAAAGGGAAGGAAGCACATGAACAAGTCTGAGCTGATCGAGGCGGTCGCCGCCGACACCGGTCTGACGAAAACCGACTCGGCGCTGGTGCTCGAGTCGGTGCTGGGCACGGTGAGCAAGACGCTGAAGAAAGGCGATGACGTGATCATCACCGGCTTCGGCAAGTTCTCCGTCGTCAAACGCGCCGCGCGCCAGGGCGTCAACCCGCGGACGGGCGAGCGCGTGAAAATCAAGGCCTCGAAGGCGCCGAAGTTCAGCGCCGGCGCGACCCTGAAGCAGGCGGTGAGCGGCAAGAAGAAATAGCAGCGAACAGCGCCGCGAGATTCGCGGACGGTCAGGGCGGGTATGCCTCCGAGACCGGCGGGCGCAATCGAGCGCCGGCTGTGGGACGAAGGAGGAAACATGGTCGCTCTGGTTGTGCTCGTGCTGTTGCTCGCGCTGCTCGGAGGGCTGGGCTTCGCCGTACACGTGCTCTGGTACGTGCTCGTGATCGCGGTGATCCTCTGGCTGATCGGGTTCTTCGTGGGTGGACTGCCCGAGGGTGGAGGACGCCGTCGGTGGTATGGGCGCTGGTGATGTGGGAGAAGTTTTTTAAATAAAGAAAGAAGCAAAAGAAAGAAGGAGCGAGGCGCGGGCACGGATGGATGCCCGTTGGGGGAGCGGCACGGATGCCGGACCCGAGCGCCAGGCGTGGTTGAAGCGCCTCCCCGTGGATGGAAAGCTGCGATCATCCGGGAACGGCCGGTGCCAGGAGCGCATCGGGAGGGGGGGTCGCACGCGAGCTCGGAGCGACATGGAGAGATGGGCGTCAGAAGAAGAAGAGGAAGAGGAAGAGCTCTGAGGGCGATCCTCGTGGCGGGCCTCGCGGGACTTGGGCTTGCGGGCCTCGGACCGGCGGCCGGGGTCGCGAGCGCGGGCGAGTACCACGTGTACTCGTGCAGGACACCCTCCGGCGAAGTGGCACCGACGGACGGGTGGACGGGGTCTGTCTATAGCGCCTACGACGACTACGCGATTGACACCTGTGGCACAGGCGGAGCGCTGACAGCGGCGATCGGTGGCCCGACGAGCCTCGCCGGTCTGGATCAGGCAACCTGGACGTTCAGCGTCCCTGTTGGGGAGGCGATGGTTGGTGCGACGCTCTGGCGTGCGGGAAATGCGGATGGAGGGGAAACGCTCGATACTTCTTATGCATTTTGGCTTGCGGGTCCAGAGGATGAACCTCCAGATTTCTTCGAAGAATGCCTATATCAGAAGGGGTGTATTGCGGGTCTAGGTGAACCCGCCCAGCCCTTTTATGGGACTAACCAACGGGTCGTTCCGACGGCAAATCTCGGCCAGACTCTCTACTTAAGCGCTGGTTGCGTGGGAGTGTCTACCAAATACAAATGCGAAAGTGCGAAAAGCGACGAACACGAATACGCCGCGGTCGTCTACCTCTACGCCGCCGACCTGATCCTCGAACAGACCGCTGGCCCGACGGCGAGCGACGTCGGCGGCGAACTGGCTAGCGCGCCGGCGGTGAGCGGGATCAGCGACGTGACGTTCGACGCCGGCGATCCCGGGGCGGGCGTGTGGGAGACGACCTTCAGCATCGACGGGAAGGTCGTGCAGAGCACGGTGCCGAACGAAAACGGCGGCCGCTGCCGCGACGTCGGTCAGACGACCGACGGACTGCCGGCGTTCCTCTACCTGCAGCCGTGCCCGCAGACGGAGAGCGTCGCCGTGCCGTTCAACACGACCGCAGTGAGCAACGGCCAACATCACCTCGTCGTCAGCGTCGTCGACCCGGCGGGCAACTCGGCGTTGGTGCTCGACCGCGAGATCGACGTCGACAACCCCATACCACCGTCGCCGCCGAGCCCGCCGCAGCCAAACGGCGCGAACGCCTCCACGCGGGCGACCCTCACGGCCCGCTGGACGAGTACGACAAAGCCGCGCCTGACGCGCCCGTGGGGCAAGCGAGAGACGATCACGGGCAGCCTGACGGCCCCCGGCGGCGCGCCGATCGCGGGCGCCTCGATCGGCCTGACCGCCACACCCGCGTACGCCGGCGCGAAGACCCTCACGATTGCGAGCCCGCGGACCGGGCCCGATGGGCGCTTCACGGTGGGCTTGGCGCCCGGCGAGTCCTCGCGCACGCTGCGGCTCACCTACAGCGCCTACATCGGCGCTCCGGTCGTCGCGACGCGCACGCTGACGCTCGGCGTGAGGGCCGGCTTGACCCTGAGCATCGCTCCGCGCGTGACGAGCGCCGGGCGGAGCATCTTCTTCAGCGGGACTTTGCATGGAGCGCCGATCCCCGAAGGCGGCAAGCAGCTCGTGCTGGAGGCGAGCTCCGGCGGCGAATGGGTCGAATTCCGCACGATCACCACGAACGCGAAGGGTCATTTCCACGCGAGCTACCGTTTCAAGTTCCCCGGTCCGATCACCTACAAGTTCCGGGCGCTCTCCCGCCACGAGCCGGACTTCCCGTTCCTGGAAGCGAGCTCGAACGTCGTCGGCGTGCTGGAGCGCTGATCATTCAGCTAGAAAAGTCCCATCCAGGTAGTTTCGGCTACGGTTCGTTATATGGGACGGACGACCGCGCAGCCACTGTCGGCCGGGGAGGCCGTGCTCGGGCTGGTGATCGAGTCGCCCGGGAACAGCTACCAGCTGGAACGTCGTCTGGAGGGGCGCTTCGGCTCGGCGCAGTTCGGCCACGCCACCGCCTATCACGCGCTGAAGCGGCTCACCAAGCAGGGCCTGATCCGTCCGGTCGAGGACTCGAGCCCGCCCGCGGAGTCCTCCGCCGGGCACGGCACCGAGGCCGCAGAGCTCCCGGGGACGGCCTACGAGGCGACCCCGGAGGGGCTCGCGTACTTCAAACACTGGCTGCGGGCCTCGAGTTCGACGCCGCCGGTGCGCGAGGAGCTGCAGGCGAAGATCGCCTTCTGCGGCCCCGAGGACCTGCCGCGGATGGTCGAGATCGTGCGCGAGGCCGAGCTCGCCTGCACGGCGCAGCTGGAGGATCTCAACGAGCGCATGCGCCGCCAGCGGCGCCTGGAAGCCGACGACCCCTGGCGGCGGCTGATGGGCATGATCGTCACGGCCGGCGACGTCGCCTGGTGGGACTCGCGGATCAAGTGGCTGCAGGCGCTGCGGCAGTACCTGCAGAGCGAAGGGCAGCGCTACGCGGCCGAACGCGGGCCGGTCTCCTCGCTGCCCAGGGTTTCGAGCGTGTCCGTGCTGTCCCTCACGGGGGTCTGCCTGAGCTTCCCGCGGGGACGGCGGCACGTGATCCGGGTGCTCGCGGACGTCTCGTTCGAGCTCGACGCGGGAGAAACCGTCGCGGTGCTCGCCCAGCGCGCGCAGGGCAAGACCTCGCTGCTGCGGGTCGCGGCCGGGATCGAGCGGCCCGACCGCGGACGTGTGCGCTTCGAGGGCGACGACATCTGGGAGTTCTCCGAGCGCCGGCGCTCGCGGCTGCTCGGCGGACAGATCGGTTGGGTCGGCCCGGTGGTCCCCGACCTCGACGTGCCGATGCTCGCCAACGTCGCGCTGCCGCTGTTCGCCTCCTACGGAAAGAGCGAGGCCTACGCGCGGGCGCGAGCTGCGCTTGAGCGGGTCGGCGCGGAGGAGTGCGCCGAGCAGTCGTGGGGCAGCCTGGCCGACTGGGAGCGCGCGCTCGTCGCGGTCGCGCAGGGGATCGCCCGCGAGCCGCGGCTGCTGCTCGTCGACGACCTGACGCTGTCGCTCGGGCTGGCGGAGGCCGATGAGATCACGCGCCTGCTGGACACGCTGGCCGTCGAACAGGGCTTCGCCGTGCTGATGAGCGTCTCCGACGCCGCCGCGACGAGCTGGTCGCGGCGCGTCGCGACGCTGGCCGGCGGCGAGCTGCTGGAGACCGTGCGGCCGCCCGTGCGCCCGGGCAACATCATCGACTTCCCGGGCGCCGCGCAGGGTGGGCATGAGCAGGGGCGCGGGATCTCCTAGATGACTCCCATCCGTTGGGCAGCGCCCACGACCGCCGAGGCGATCCGTCAGTGCTCGAGCTGCGCGAGCTGAGCAAGCACTATCCCGTCGGCGACGGGGAGCCGGTCCGCGCCGTCGACGGCGTCTCGCTGAGCGTCGCCGCCGGCGAGCTGGTTGCGCTGTACGGCCCGAGCGGCTCGGGTAAGACGACGCTTTTGATGCTGGTCGCGGCGCTGCTCGAGCCCGACAGCGGCGCGGTGATCGTGGACGGCCGCGAGATCTCGGCGCTGTCCGAGGACGAGCGCGCGCGCTATCGCCTGCACGAGCTGGGCTACGTCGACCAGGCCTTCGATCTGCTGCCGGGCGGGACCGTCGTGGAGAACGCGGCGATGAAGCTGTGGCTGACCGGCGGCGCGCGCCGGGCCGAGCGGATCGTCGAGCCGCTGCTGGTGCGCCTCGGCCTGGGCGAGCGCCTGCGTCACCGCCCCGAGGAGCTCTCGATGGGCGAGCGCCAGCGCGTGATGATCGCGCGGGCGCTCTCGACCGATCCGAAGCTCGTGGTCGCGGACGAGCCGACCGGAAGCCTCGACACGCGCCGCGGCCGCGAGGTCCTGACGCTGCTCGGCGAAGCCTGCCGCGAGCGCGGCGCCGCGGTGCTGCTCGTCACCCACGATCCCCAGGCGACGGCCTTCGCCGACCGGGTGCACGCGCTGCGCGACGGCCGGCTCGTCGACTACGAGCCCGACGAGGTGTTTGCCCCGCTCAGCGGATCGTAGGCGGGCGGGTGCGACTGTCGAGCATCGCCCATCTGTACCGCGTGCGGCTGAAGGAGCGGCTGGTGCTCGTGCAGGAGTTGCTGGCGGTGCTCGGCCTCGCGATCGGCGTGGCGCTGCTGTTCGCCTCCCAGGTCGCGAGCGCGAGCCTCAACGGCTCGGTCAAGCAGGTCACGGAAGGGATCGTCGGTCAATCGCAGTACCAACTCCAGTCGCGCGATCCGCGAGGCTTCGACGAACGACTCCTGGGAGAGGTGCAGCGGCTCCCGGGCGTCAGGGCCGCGATACCGGTGCTGGAGGAGCGGGTGAGCGTGATCGGCCCCGCGGGGCAGCAGGCCGTCGACCTGATTGCCGGCGACCCGCGCTACGTGAACGCCGCCGGTCCGCTGCTCCGGCATTTCCGCTCCGCGCTGCTCGCCCACCAGCGTGCGCTTGCGCTGCCCGAACCGATTGCCCAGGCGATCGGGGCGGGCTCTCTGCAGCCGATCAAGCTCCAGGTTGGCGCGAGCATCGTGCCGGCGCTGCTCGCCGCCACCTTGCAGGGCTCGGACATCGGCGCGCTCGTGAACAGCCCGGTCGCGGTCGCACCGCTGGCATACGCGCAGAAGCTGACCGGTATGCAGGGACGGATCACGCGCGTCTTCGTCGAGGTGCGCCCGGGGCAGAGCGGTGCGGTGCGGGCGGCCCTGGTGAGGCTTGCGGCGGGTCATCTGAACGTCGAGCCGGCGGATTTCGAAGCGACGCTCTTCGATCAGGCCGCCGAGCCGATCAACCAGTCCACGCAGACCTTTGCCGCGATTTGCGCGCTGGTGGGTTTCATGTTCGCCTACTGCGCGATGCTGCTCACCACCCCGCTGCGGGAAGGCCTGATCAGAAGCCTGCGTCGCAACGGCGCCACGCGGATGGAGACGGTGAAGACGCTGCTGTTCGACGCGCTCGTGCTCGCCGCCCTGGCGTCGTTCGTCGGACTGGCGCTGGGCGAGGTGTTCTCGCTCACCGTTTTCCATCCAGATGCCGGCTATCTGTCTTTTGGATTTCCAATCGGCTCGCAGCGAATCGTGACCTGGCAGAACGTGGCGATCGCGGTCGGGGGAGGCGCGCTTGCGGCCTGCGCGGGTGTGATGACCCCCATCCGCGAGATCTTCTCGCGCCCCTCGCGCCGTGTCTCTCCCGCTTCCGGACGCCTCTTCAACCGCTGGACGATCCCGTCTCTCGCGGGTGGAGTTGCATGCCTCGGCATTACGACGTTCATCCTGTTCGCGGCGCCCCAATCCGCGATCGTCGGTATCGCGACCCTGATCCTTGCGCTGCTTTTGCTGCTTCCGCTTCTGCTCGAGTCGATCGCCGTCGTCTTCGATCGCCTTCAAGTCCGTTTCGGCTCGGCATCCACGCATATCGCCGTGATCGAATTGCGCTCGCCGGCGACGCGGAGGCGATCGCTCGCGATCGCGGCGACCGGGGCGATCGCCGTGTTCGGAGGCGTCACGATCCAGGGAGCCCACGCAAACCTGCAGCACGGCCTCGACCGCCTGGCCCGTGACGCCTCGGGGGCGAGTGACTTGTGGATCGCCCCGCCGGGCCAGCAGGACCTGCTGGCGACCACGCCGTTTCACGACAGCGCCTCGACGGCGCTTGAGAGGCTGCCCGGAGTGCGGTCCGTCGGTATCTATCGGGCCGGCTTTCTCGACTACGGCGATCGTCACATATGGGTCCTCGCGCCACCATCTTCCGGTCCCGACCCCGTGCCACCCAGCCAACTCGTCGCGGGCGACTTGGCGCTCGCGATCTCGAGGCTCCGAGTGGGCGGTTGGGCGGTCCTTTCGCGGGCGGTCGCGACGCAGCACCACCTGCGTATCGGCGAATCATTCACCCTGCCCGCTCCAGATCCGATGAGGTTCCGCGTGGCTGCGCTGATCACCAATCTGGGCTGGCCACCGGGTGCGATCATCCTCAACCCCGAGGATTACGCGCGCGCCTGGGGGAGCACCGACCCGAGTGCCTACAACGTGGTGCTCGCAGCGGGCGCCCACCCGGAAACGGTGCGTCATGAGATCCAGCGGAAGCTTGGATCGAGCTCCGGACTGGTGGTCGAAACCGCGCGGCAGCGTGAACTGAGCCTGCGGTCGGCAAGCCGTCAGGGGCTTGGCCGTCTCACACAGATTTCGCTGCTCGTGTTGATAGCCGGAGTGATGGCGATGGCGACGGCGATGGGCACCTTGGTTTGGCAGCGCCGCCGCCGGTTTGCCCGGATGAAGGTGCAGGGGTATTCCACCGGCGTTTTGTGGCATGCGCTCTTCTATGAGAGCGCGCTGCTGCTCGGTGGCGGCTGCCTGATGGGCGCGGTCTTCGGGATCTATGGTCAGCTGCTTCTCAGCCATGCCTTGCTGAGCGTGACCGGCTTCCCGGTGGTCTACTCCGCCGGCGTCCTGGCGGCCGTCGGCAGCTTCTTGCTCGTCACCGCCGTCGCGGCCGTGGTCGTTGCGGTTCCTGGTTATCGCGCGGCTGACGCCAGCCCTTACGTCTAACTCGCAGGCCCGCTCCGGTCAGTCTCGCCGGCCCGTCTTGCGGACCTGAAACGTCTGATTGGAAGTCGTCGTGTAGACGAGATATCGCCTCATAGGCGGTTGTCTTCAAGCATTGGGTTTTTGCGATCCACCCGATCTTCTAGGCTCGGGGAATATCCCGCCTTTGCGAACGAACGATCCCGCTCCGCTCGGTCTCAGGCAAGCCTGGACGCTGCTGAGCGTCGCGATCCGAGAGCTGTTGTGGGGGTTGCCGGCGGTTTCGCACGAGTTGCACGCCTGGCAGGCCCGTGCGGAGGCGATTCCCGATCGGACGCTACGCGAGGATGCGCTCGCTTCGATCACGCAGAAGCGCGATCACGCCGAGGGCGCCGCGCTGTTCTGGGTGCTGCCGCGCAACCGCGATCGAGGGCTGCTGCGCCTGCTCGTCGCCTATCAGACGATCTGGGATTTCCTCGACAACCTCAGCGAGCGCGACACGGGTGAGGCGAATGCTCGTCAACTGCACCTCGCGCTTGTCGAGGCGCTCGACCCCGAGGCGCCGATCTCCGACTATTACAGGCACCATCGATGGAAGGACGACGGCGGCTACCTGCGCGAGCTCGTGGAGGCGTGTCGTGCCGGCTGCGCGGCGCTGCCGTCCTATGCGAATGTGCGCCCACAGGTGCTCTCCGGTGTGGCGATGTGCGCCGTGCAGAGCCTCAACCACGACCCCGACCCAGAGCGACGGGACGCCGCGCTGAAGGATTGGGCCGGGCGATCGGCCGGCGGCCAGGGGATGAGCTGGTTCGAGCTCACCGCCGCCGCGAGCGCTTTTACACCGCACGTACTACTCGCGCTCGCCGCGGAACCCTCGTGCGAGCGCGATGACATCGCCGGCACGCTGAATGCCTATTTCCCGTGGGCGTCCCTCGTGATCACGATGCTGGACAGCTACGCCGACCGGCTCGACGACGCCGCCAACGGCGACCACAGCTACATATCTCACTACGGCGACGCCGAGCTCGCCGTTCGACGCCTGTGCGAGATCGTCGCCCGGGTCGCGCACGAGACGCGCGAACTACCAAACGGCGATCGCCACGCGACGCTCATCGCCTGCATGCTCGCGATGCACCTCTCCCGAGACGGCGCGTACGCGCCCGACATGCGTGCGGGCACGCGGGCGCTGGCGCAGGCGAGCGGCTCGCTCACGCGCCTGCTGCTGCCGCTGCTGCGCGTCTGGCGAGCGGCATATCTGCGGCGCGCCGCCGGGGCGGGAGAGCGGATGCGCCCGGTGGCGGCGCGAAGCGCGCTGCCACCGGGCCTGTCGCTGCCGCGGGCCGCGCAGACGTTCGCGATCTGGAAGTCGCCGCACGCCTGCCTGGAGCGATGCCGCCGCCGCTATGGCAGCCGCTTCACGATCAACATGACGAGTCATCCGCCACTCGTATTTCTGTCTGACCGCGATGAGATCAAGGCGATGCTGACCGCGCCCGCGGAAGTGCTTCATCCCGGTGAAGGTGGCGCGACGATCATGCCGATCGTCGGCGAGGGCTCGTTCATGCTCCGTGACGAGGACGAGCATCTGGATGGTCGCAAGGTCATCCTTCCGACCTTCCACACCAGGATGGTGCGCGACCACGCGACGCTGGTGGCCGACGTCGTGCGGCGCGAGGTCGCTTCGTGGCCTCGAGATATTGCCTTTGCGCTGCATCCACGTCTGCGCGCGTTGACGCTCGAGGTGATCCTGCGGACGATCTTCGGCGCATCGGGGTTTCTGACCGACGAGCGCCTCTATGCGCTGCGCGACCGCCTGCTGCGGATGCTGTCGGTGACCGCCAGCGGGGCCTTCCCCGAGCCGCTGTTGCGCCATGGCCCCGGACGGCGAATCTGGACCCGTTTCCTGCGCGATCGAGCGGAGGTCGACGAGCTGATCTATACCTTTGTGCAGGAGCGACCTCGCGACGGCGGAGGCTCAGACGAGCTGTTCGACAAGCTTCTGCGGCCGAGCAAAGCCGACGGCTCTCCGGTGACCCCACGGCAGGTGCGCGACAACCTGATGTCGATCGTGCTCGCCGGACACGAGACGACCGCCTCGGAGCTCGCGTGGGCGTTTCAGCTGCTCGCGCACAACCCGCGCGTGCAGGACCGGCTGATCGAGGAGATCGACGCCGACGGCGGCGAGGAATACCTGACCGCGACCGTGCGCGAGGTGCTGCGCCACCGTCCCGTGTTCCTGTTCACGATCCCACGGGCGGTCAAGCAGCCGATCGAGGTGGGGGGCTGGACCTACCGGCCGCCGGCGCAGCTGCTGGGGTGTATCTACCTCGTGCACCACGACCCCGAGCTCTATCCCGAACCCCACGAGTTCCGCCCCGAGCGCTTCCTGGGGTCCTCGCCGAGCACCTACACGTGGCTGCCGTGGGGGGGCGGCCGCAAGCGCTGTCCCGGCCTGCATCTGGCAACGCTCGAGATGAAGACCGTGCTGCGAACGGTGCTGGAGACGATGACCGTCAGGCCCGCCGCCCGGCGGATCGAGCATCCACGCTGGCGCAGCGTGATCGTCACCCCGCACGCGGGCTCGCGCGTCGTGCTCGAGCGGCGCAGCGGATGACATGTCGCCAGGAGCTGGACGGGGAGACGATAGAACCGAGAACTGAGTCGGCGGGAATCGAATAGGGCTGAGAACTGGCGGAATCGCGAGAGTGCTCGGAATCCGTAGCGACGCGTCACTATGCAGGGGCCGGTGGCGTCGTCAGTATCGCTCTCGTGGCAACGGCGTCCGAGAACGGAGTCTCAATCGAGCTGTCGAAGGCGCAGATCAATCGCGTGATACGCGAAGCTGCGCACGACGCCAGCATGGCGGACTCGCGGATGATCGATCAGCTCGACGTCGACGCCTTCAACACCCGCCTCGACGACGTGCGGTTCTCACGCTCGCTGCTGCGAGGACTGATGGTGCTCGCGGCCTTTCCGGCCGATGGGAGCGATCGCGCGGTCACGGATGTCGCGAAACAGCTCGGCATGGGCGTCTCGACGACGCATCGCTATGCCGCCACGTTCGTAGAGGTCGGACTGTTGGAGCGCGACCCGGTCTCGCGTCGATATCGGCGCGCCGGTAAGGGATGAGCGTAAGGGACGAGCAGTTCTGCTCGTCTATATTTGTTGTGCGATGAGGAGATTTAATGCCTAGGAGAAGCCCTAACGCAATCGAGAATCCGGCCTGGTCGGTGCCGTCGTTGCGGGAGCCGCGTTATTCACAGTCGCTCGAGCGTGGGCTGGCGATCCTGGGGTGCTTCTCCCCGGAGCGTCCCGTGCTCGGGATCGCCGATATCGCGGACGAGCTCGGTATGAGCCGCTCGACCACTCACCGGTACGTGATCACGCTCGTGGCGTTGGGCTATCTGGAGCAGGGCGCGTCGCGCAAGTATCGCCTGGGCCTGAAGGTGACGGACCTGGGGATGTCGGCGCTGAACGCGACCGGTCTGCGCGAGCATGCGCGCGAGGACCTCGAGGAGCTGCGCGTGCGCAGCTCCTACACAGTGAATCTCGGAGTGCTGGACGGTACCGACGTTCTGTACGTGGAGCGTGCGCGCAGCTGGCGCCGCGGACAGGACAAAATCGACCTCGGCCTGCACCCCGGCTCGCGGCTGCCGGCGTACTGCACCTCGATGGGCAAGATCCTGCTGGCCTACCTGCCCGAGTCCGAGCAGAGCGAGCTGATCGGCGAGATGACGCTCACGAAGAAGGGCCCGAACACGATCACGAGCAAGAAAGCGCTGCGCGAGGAGCTCGAGCAGGTCCAGGACGAGGGCTTCGCCGTCAACGATCAGGAGCTCGAGGCCGAGCTCTATTCGATCGCCGCGCCGGTGCGCAACGAGGCGCGCGAGGTGGTCGCGGCCGTGAACATGGCCGCCCACAGCTCGATGATCTCGCTCGGCGAGCTCGTCGACGCGCTCGGCCCGCACCTGGTGTCGACGGCCGACCGGATCTCGGCGCGGCTCGGCTACCGGCGCGACGACGAGCGCTAGGGGGCAGGCGCTTCGCGGAGTCCCCACGGGGCGGTAGTCTGCCCCCCGTGAAGGCGGTGATCCTAGCCGGCGGCTTCGGCTCGCGACTGAGCGAGGAGACCGCCGTGCGCCCGAAGCCGATGGTCGAGATCGGCGGCAAGCCGATCCTCTGGCACATCATGAAGATCTACGCCGCGCACGGGATCGAGGAGTTTGTGATCTGCCTCGGCTACAAGGGCTACCTGATCAAGGAGTACTTCGCCAACTACTACCTGCACACGTGCGACGTCTCATTCGATCTGGTCAGCGGCGACATGGAGGTCCACCGCTCGGCCACCGAGCCGTGGAAGGTCACGCTCGTCGACACGGGCGAGGGGACGATGACCGGCGGTCGACTCAAGCGCGTGCTCAGATACGTGGAAGACCAGGATTTCTGCTTCACCTACGGGGATGGCCTGTCCGACGTCGATATCACCGCGGCTGTCGCCTTCCATCGTGAGCAGGGGACGACGGCAACCGTAACGGCGGTTCAACCCGCGGGGCGCTTCGGTGCGATCGACGTCGAGGGCGAGCGGGTGAGCGGATTCGAGGAGAAGCCACGGGGCGATCGAGCCTGGACCAACGGTGGCTTCTTCGTGCTCTCTCCCGGCGTCGTGCAATACCTGGACGGTGGCGATGAGCTCGTGTGGGAGCAGCAACCGATGCGCGGCCTGGCCGCGGACGGCGAGCTTTCGGCCTTTCAACACGAGGGCTTCTGGCAGCCGATGGACACCCTGCGAGATCGCCGCGAGCTCGAAGAGCTGTGGGATACGGGCGCTGCCCCATGGCGGACGTGGTCATGAGCGCCGTCGACCCGTCCTTCTGGCGTGACCGTCGCGTGCTGCTGACCGGCCATACCGGCTTCAAGGGCTCGTGGCTGTCCCTGTGGTTGCAGTCGCTCGGGGCGCGCGTGACGGGCTTCTCCGTCGATGTCCCAACGCGCCCGTCGCTGCACGAGCTGGCGAAGTTGGGCGAGAGCATCGAGGGTATCGAGGGCGATGTGCGTGACCCCGAGGCGATCGCGTCGGCGGTCGCGGCGGTCAAGCCGGAGGTCGTCATCCACATGGCGGCGCAGTCGCTCGTGCGCCCCTCCTTTGTCGAACCCAGGCAGACCTACGAGACCAACGTGATGGGCACGGTCAACGTGCTCGATGCAATCCGTCTGCACGGAGGCGACGTGGGCGCGATCGTGAACGTCACCTCCGACAAGTGCTACGAGAACCGCGAGTGGGAGTGGGGCTACCGCGAGCACGAGCCGATGGGCGGCTTCGATCCCTATTCGAGCTCGAAGGGCTGCTCCGAGCTCGTGACCGACGCTTTCCGTCGCTCGTTCTTCTCAGACCCCGCAGGTCCGCGTCTCGCCTCCGCCCGTGCGGGCAACGTGATCGGCGGCGGCGACTGGGGCGAGGACCGCCTGGTGCCGGACATCATGCGCGCCGCGCTCGCCGGTGAGCCTGTGCGAGTGCGCAACCCGAACTCGATCCGCCCGTGGCAGCACGTGCTGAACCCGCTCAGCGGCTATCTGCTGCTGGCCCAGTCGCTTTGGGACGAGCCTGAGCTGGCGGAGGGCTGGAACTTTGGTCCCACCGACGAGGATGCTCGTCCCGTCGGCTGGATCGTGCAGCGAATCGCCGCGCGGTGGCCCGAGGATCTGCATTGGACGCAGGACGATGGCCCGCACCCGCACGAGGCGCGCTACCTGAAGCTCGACTCCTCGAAGGCGCGCGCGCAGCTTGGCTGGCGACCCGCGATCGACCTGGCGGCGACGCTGGAGGGCATCGTCGACTGGTACAGGGAGCTGCGCGACGGAGCGGACATGCGCGCGGTGACGCAGGTGCAGATCGAGACGTTCCAATACGCTGCCACTCCATCATGAGCGAGACTCTCTGTCGATTTTGCCGTGCGCCTGTCGAGGCCGTCTTCGCGGATCTCGGCATGTCGCCGCTCGCGAACTCCTACCTGCCGCCCGAACGGGCCAACAGCATGGAGCCGTTCTACCCGCTGCGTGCGCTCGTCTGTGGGAAGTGCTTCCTCGTGCAGCTGGAGGAGTTCGAGACGCCCGAGCGGATCTTCTCCGACTACGCCTACTTCTCGTCCTACTCCTCGAGCTGGCTCGAGCACAGCCGCCGCTATTCCGAGCTGATGATCGAGCGCCTCGGCCTGGGCGAGGACAGCCACGTCGTCGAGATCGCCTCCAACGATGGCTACCTGCTGCAGTTCTTCCACGAGCGCCAGATCCCCGTGCTGGGGATCGAGCCGGCGGCGAACGTCGCGAAGGTGGCGCTGCAGAAGGGCATCCCCACGCTCGTGGAGTTCTTCGGTCAGGAGACCGCGCGCTCGCTCACGGGCGAATCGTCGGCGGACCTGCTGCTCGGCAACAACGTGCTCGCCCACGTACCCGACCTCAACGATTTCGTCGCGGGGATGAAGATCCTGCTGAAGGAGGGGGGCGTGATCACGATGGAGTTCCCCCACCTGATGAGCCTGATCGACGACAAGCAGTGGGACACGATCTATCACGAGCACTTCTCCTACTTCTCGTTCCTGACCGTCGGCCGTGTGTTCGAGGCCCACGGTTTGCGCCTGTTCGACGTCGACGAGCTGCCGACGCACGGCGGCTCGCTGCGGATCTACGGCTGCCACGCGGAGGATCCGGAGAAGCCCGACACCGACGCGGCCCGCGAGCTGCGCGAGCGCGAGCGCGCCGCCGGCTACGAGCAGCTCGAGACCTACCTCGGCTATGGGCGGCTGGTCGAGCGCGACAAGCGTCAGATCCTGCGCTTTCTCAGCGACTTGAAGGAACAGGGGTTGCGCATCGCGGGCTACGGGGCGCCGGCGAAGGGCAACACTCTGCTCAACTACTGCGGCGTTGGTTGTGACTTTCTCGACTACACGTATGACCTGAACCCGCACAAGCAGGGACACCTGCTGCCGGGCAGCCACATCCCGATCCGCTCGCCGGAGACCCTGCGCGAGGATAGGCCCGATGTCGTCTTGATCTTGCCGTGGAACCTCAAGGATGAGATCGTCGAGCAGCTGGGCTTCATCGGCGAGTGGGGCGGGCGGTTTGCCGCGCGCACGCCGGAGCTGACGCTGCTCTCGTGATTGCCGAGGCTGCTCAGTCGCCCAACGAGCTGCTCGTTACCGGAGGGTGTGGGTGATGCGGTTCGTCGAGACGCCGCTGTCCGGAGTGTGGGTGATCGAGTTGGAGGAGATCGAGGACGAGCGCGGCTGGTTCGCGAGGACTTTTGATGCCGAGGAGTTTCGTGGACGGGGCCTGAACCCCGATGTCGTGCAGTGCAACGCCTCGTTCAACCACCGCGCGGGGACCCTGCGCGGCATGCACTATCAGGCCGATCCCCACGGCGAGTCGAAGCTCGTGCGCTGCGTGCGGGGGGCGATCTTCGACGTCACTGTCGATCTGCGCGACGGTTCTCCGACCTGTCGTGACTGGCACGGGGTCGAGCTCAGCGCCGAGAACCGCCGTGCGTTCTACATTCCCGCAGGGCTTGCGCACGGGTTTCAGACGTTGACGGACGAGACTGAAGTGCTCTACCAGATGGGTGATCCCTACGTTCCCGAGGCGGCCAGGGGGGTTCGCTGGGACGACCCGGCGTTTGGGATCGAGTGGCTGGCGCTAGAAGGTGAGCGCACGATCTCCGAGAAGGACAGCTCCTATTCCTACCTCGAGCCATAGAGGTCTGGTGGGGGCGGGCAGCCGGATACCTTCCACGGCTCCGGGGCAAGTCGCCTGCCGGCTATGCGGTGGTCCGTCCGTACGTGAGTTCGTCGTGGGTGACCGCAACCGCGGGCTTGGCCTCGGCCGCTTCGAGTATCGACGCTGCAAAGACTGCGCCGCGATCGCGCTGAGCGAGGTGCCGACGGACCTGGGGCGCTACTACGCCGTCGACGGATATGGGCAGGGCAGCCAGGACATGACCCCTGAGCTCGTGCGCCGTGAGACGGCTAAGCTCGAGTTGATGCAGGAGCTCGCTCCTCCCGGCCCGATCGTCGAGATCGGCCCCGGTCCAGGGCTCTTCACGCGTGTCGCCAAGGCGGCCGGCTTTGAGGTGACCGCCCTGGAGATGGACCCTCGCTACTGCAGCTATCTGTCCGAGCGGGTCGGCGTGAGAGTCATCCAGACGACGGACCCTGAGACCGTCCTGCCGACGCTCCCACCGAGCCGCGCGGTCGTCATGTGGCACGTGATCGAGCATCTGCCCCGCCCCTGGGAGGTGCTCGAGCGCAGCGTCGAGAACCTCGCTCCGGGGGGCATCATCGCGCTGTCATGCCCCAACCCGGACTCGCTTCAGTTCCGTGCCCTGGGCCGCTACTGGACCCATGTCGACGCGCCGCGCCACCTGCAGCTGATCCCGGCCTCGGCGCTGGAGCGCAGGATGGCTGCACTCGGGATGCGCCTCCTTCGCATCACGACGGCCGACCCTGTGGGTAAGGCGCTCAACCGCATGGGCTGGGAGGCGGTGGCACGCCGTCACCCGGCGCGTCGCGCGCAGACGATGAGCCAGCTGCATTGCGCCCATGCGCTCACGCTTGCGCTCGCCGCGGTCGAACGACGAGGACTTGCGGGAGCCGCGTACACAGCTGTGTTCGCCCGTAGCAAGCCCGCCACACGGAGTTCACAGGGTTGAGCCGACGTTGAGGACTGCTCGGCAACCATCCGAGGAGCCGGGCTCACGCGGAGAGCAGGACCAGGCGGACCTACTCTCCACCCCGGCCGCCGGCCCGGCGGCCGTGCGGGGGGGTGGACTTCGGGGGGTGGGCTTTCTCGTGGGTGCGCTGGCCAGCGCCGCTTCGGCGGCGCTGCTGTTCCGTCACCTGGGTGTGATCGATACGGGCCGTTATGTGACGATTCTCTCGCTGGTCACGATCGTCTCGGGGTTCTCGGATCTGGGGCTGACGGCCGTGGGCGTGAGAGAGGCTGCGGTGCGCGAGGGCGACGAGCGCATCCCTCTGCTGCGCGAGCTGCTGGGCCTGCGTCTTACGCTCACGCTCGCCGGTGTCGTGATCGTCGCTGGTGTGGCCGCCCTCTTGTACTCGAGCGTGTTCGTCGCTGGGGTGGCGATTGCCGGAGTCGGACTGCTGCTGCAGGTAACTCAGGACAACTACGCCGTTCTGCTTCAGGTCGAACTACGTATGGGCTGGGTTGCCACGCTCGACATGCTGCGCCAGGTCGGCACCGCCGCGTTCGTCGCCTTGCTGGTGCTCGCCGGAGCAAAACTGCTCGCGTTCGTCGCGGTGACTGTGGCGGTGGGGATTGTGTGCCTGGCGGTGGCTGCGCAGATGGTCCGGGCTCGACGCTCGCTGCGGCCGGCGTTTCATTGGCGGCAGTGGCGCCCGTTGATCGTGCGAATCCTGCCCTATTCGGCTGCCGTGGCTGCAGCTGCGCTGTACTTCCGGCTGGCAATAATCCTCACGTCGCTGCTGGCCAGTGGACACCAGCTCGGCCTGTTCAGCGCGGCGTTTCGCATCATCGAATTCCTTACGGTAATTCCTGCGCTGCTCGCGGGTGCCGCGCTGCCCATCTTCGCGCGTGCCGCGCGCGATGACCTGAGTCGACTCGGCTATGCGCTTGGACGCGTGTTCGAGGTCGCTCTGATCGTGGGAGCCTGGATCGCCGTATCGCTCGTGGTTGGAGCCAGCCTTGCGATCTCGATCATCGGTGGCCCAAGCTTTGCTTCCGCCGCGGGTGTCTTGCAGATCATGAGCCTTGCCTTGGTCGGCACGTTCGTAAGCGCCGTCTGGAGCAACGGGCTACTTAGCCTTCGCCACCATCGAGACCTGCTGATCATCAATCTCGGCGCGCTCGTCTTCAGTGCCGTGCTGATCGCGATTCTCGTGAGCGTGGATGGCGCCGCTGGCGCCGCCATCGGCCTGGCGACAGGCGAGCTGGTGGCCGCGAGTGCCACCGGAGCGCTGCTTGTCCGCCGGCGCCCCGAGCTGCGTCCCTCGCTGAGGATCGTGTCCCTGGTCGTGCTGGCGGCGGGCGTGGCGCTGCTCCCCATGCTCGCCACCGGGGTGCCGGAGATCGTCCAGTTGGTGCTCTCCACGGTGCTCTACGGCGTCGTGCTGCTGCTCACGCGGGCGCTGCCCCCCGAGCTGGGCGCGTTGTTGCCCGACTCGCTCGCCAGCTACCTACCGACTCGATGAGGACCGGGTTCACCCAGCCGGACGCTGCGTCCGAGCGTGGTGGGCCGCTGTGGCTCGTACACCTGGTGCGCGAGGCCAATGGCATCGAGCCGTTGCGTCGCTTCCTGGACTCCTACCGCGAGCAGCCCGCGGGTGTGGAGCACCGCCTGGTGCTTCTGTTCAAGGGGTTCCAGGACCCCGCTGCCGCACGCACTCATCGACGCCTTGCCGGCGAGTTTGCCTTCGAGGAGATCCACGTATCCGACGAGGGCTTCGATCTGACCGCCTACCTGCAGGCCGCCGAGACGCTGTCGGACGGGCGCTACTGCTTCGTCAACTCCCACAGTCGCATTCTGTGTCCCGGCTGGTTGGGATACCTGGACAGCGCTCTGTCAATGCCGGGTACGGGGCTGGCCGGCGCGAGCGGCTCCTGGGCCAGCCTGCTGTCCTACGCGCTCTTCCATGTCGGCCTGCCCAGCGTCTACGGGCGCGTCTATCCCGACCGTACGGCAACGCTGGAGGGCTTTCAGCAGCTCGATCGACAGCGTATGGGCTCCCCCGCGCCGCTCACCCCACCACGACGGTGGCTGCACACAGCGTTTGCGCTGGCTGCCACGTCCAGAGGATTCGAGCGCTTCCCGGCTCATCATGTGCGGACCAACGCGTTCGTGATCGATCACGACACGCTCATGAGCACCGTGCACCCAGCGGTGCGCCGCAAGGTCCATGGCCATCGTCTGGAGAGCGGCCGTCATAGCCTCACGCGCCAGGTGCAGCGGCTCGGGCTCGGGGCGGTGGTGGTCAATCGCCACGGGCGCGCCTATCCGCCTGAGGATTGGCCTGTCAGCGAGACGTTCTGGCAGGGCGCTCAGCGCGGTCTGCTCGTGGCCGATAATCAGACCGCCGACTACGACAACGCCGACGCGGCGCGCCGTCTGCTGCTCGCGCGCTATGCCTGGGGAGATCGGGCCGCGCCTCTGTGAGCGTTAGCCTGCGCCCCATGTCGATGTGTGGGATCGGAGTCGCTGGGCGGTGAGCCGCGTGATGGTCACGGGTGCATCCGGATTCATCGGACGTCACTTGCTGCCCGTCTGCCTGCGTGCGGGCCACGAGGTGCATGCCGTTTCGAGTCGCCCGATTGCCGGCGACTCCGAGATGAGTACATCTCAAGAGGACGTACGCTGGCACCAGGCCGATCTGTTGGACTCGGCGGCTGTTTCCTCGCTGATTGCGCGTGTGCGTCCGGAGCTGCTCGTGCACCTTGCGTGGTACGCCGAGCATGGACACTTCTGGGCTTCGCCCGAGAACGTCCGCTGGGTTGAGTCCTCGCTGGCGCTGATGCGCGCCTTCGCGGCGGCGGGCGGCCGCCGTGCGGTGATGGCCGGCACGTGTGCCGAATACGACTGGGCGGCGATCGAACCAGTGCGACCCGATCAACCGCTGCCCCGCTGCCACGAGTTGCGCACGCCGAGCGGATCGGAAACGCTCTACGGGACCTGCAAGGGGGCTGCGAACCTGGTGGCTGAGCGCTTTGCTGTGACGGCCGATGTGGAGCTTGCCTACGGTCGCGTGTTCTTCCTTTACGGGCCGGATGAGCAGCCCGGCAGGCTGGTCGCCCAGGTGACGAGGTCGCTGCTGTCCGGCGAACGTGTGGCGACCAGCGACGGTGCCCAGATACGCGATTTCCTGCATGTCGAGGACGTCGCCGAGGCCTTCGTCGCGATCCTCGACAGTGACGTGGTTGGCGCCGTCAACATTGCCTCCGGAGAGCCCGTAACGGTACGCGAGGTGATCGAGTCCATCGCAATGCATGTGGGGCGCCCCGAGCTGGTCGACTGGGGTGCTCGTCCGCGGACAAAGGACGATCCCGAGGTGCTGCTCGCCGACGTCGGACGCCTGCGTGAGGGGCTTGGCTTCACTGCTCGCATCGGCCTCCCCGATGGCTTGGGGACGACGGTCGAGTGGTGGCGCGGGCAGCTGCACGCCCAGTCGACGCCTGTGGCTCGAGGGTAGAGTCCCGCTCTCCGATGCCTCGCGTCAGCGCCGCCGTGCTCAACTACGATGGTCGCGACCTCTTGGAGGTGATCCTTCCCTCGCTGGCCACCCAGGAGTATCGCGACTTCGAGACGATCGTGGTGGACAACGGCTCCACCGACGACTCTGTCCCCTACATGCGCGAGACGTGGCCGCAGGTTCGCGTTGTGAGTGTCGGGGCCGTCAATGTCGGCGTGGCGGCGGCGCTGAACATCGCGGTTGGAGCGGCTACGGGTGAGTTCGTGGCGCTGCTCAACAATGACATCGAGCTCGACCCGCGCTGGCTGGGTGAGCTCGTCGCCGCGCTCGACCGCCACCCCGAGGCGGGTACGGTCGCCGGCAAGCTGCTCAACTTCTATCGCCGGGAGGAGATCGATGCGGCGGGCGACATCTTCACTCGCAGCGCGACCGCTTTTGGTCGCGGCAGTGGGGAGCTGGACGCGGGGCAGTACAACTTGGAGGAGGAGGTATTCGCGCCAACGGCGGGCGCGGCTCTTTACCGCGCGAGGGTGCTTGCCGAGGTGGGTGCGTTCGACGAGTCGTTCTTCGCCTACTTCGAGGACGTGGACTGGGGGCTACGTGCGCAGCTCGCTGGCCACCGCAGCTGGTATGTTCCGAGCGCTATCGGTTTTCACATGGGACGTAGGACGACTCGTCCTGATGTGAATCCGCGCTACTACATGCTTCAGCGTCGTAACACAGTCGCGCTGCTCGTCAAGGATGTCCCGCTGGCGTTTGTCTTGCGCAACGCTCATCTAATTCTTGCTCACCACGCTCTCGGATTAGCCTACAGCGCGCGTGCCGGCATGCTGCGGGTGCATTTGCGAGCTCTCGTGGAAGCAGTATGTGCCACTCCGCGATGGCTGAAGGCACGCAGGGCGATTCTGGGTGCAAGACAGGTCTCGCTGGGCGAATTCAACCGCTTCGTGAGCGAGCGCCGACTTTAACGCAATGCGGATGACGCGCAAATGAGCGAGCGCCGAGCGGTCGACCATCCCCGCCTCACGGTCGTGCTCACCAACTACAACGGGCGACGTCTGCTCAAGCAGATTCTACCCTCGCTCGTGGAGCAGACCTTCCGAGATTTCTCGACGATCGTGGTGGACGATTGCTCAACTGATGACTCCGTCGCTTATCTGCGCGATTACTGGCCGCATGTGGAGGTGGTCGAGCTTCCCCGTAATGTTGGTGTTACGGCTGCGATGAACGCCGCCTTGCGGGCTCCCAAGAGCGAGTTGGTCGGGCTGTTCAACAACGACATGAAGCTCGAGCCCGACTGCCTGAGTGAGCTGGTGGCCGAGCTTGATCGTCATCCGCAGGCCGGATCGGCGACACCCAAGATGATCGACTTCGTCGACCGTGCCCTGCTCGATGGGGCCGGGGACATGCTCAACTGGCGCGGCGGCGGACGGCGTCGCGGGCATGGGGAGCGCGACACGGGCCAGTACGACTGTGCTGAGGAGGTTTTCGGTCCCTGCGGCGGCGCGGCCCTATACCGGCGTGGCGTGCTGGATGCGGTCGGGGAGCTCGACGAGGCTTACTTTGCCTACTACGAGGATCTCGACTGGGCCTTTCGGGCGCAGCTTGCTGGCTTTCGTTGCCGCTACGTGCCGGCAGCGGTGCTCTACCACCTTGGCAGCGCGACGCTCGGGCGCGGAGTTACGGACTTCAACGGCTACCATCTGTGGCGTAACCCGATCTGGGTGATCGTCAAGTGCTATCCGGCCGAGGCGCTGTGGCGCCATGCTCCAGACCTCTTGCGCGGGCAGCTCGGCAACCTTTACGTCGCCGCGCGCGAGCACAAGTTGCGCATCTGGGCGCGGGCGATGCGCGACGCGCTGCGAGGGCTGCCCGCGGCTTTGCGCAAGCGCCGGGTCGTGCAAGCCACCCGTGTCGTCACCGGCGCGGAGCTCGAGACGATCGTCCGTGCGGGCAAGCGATGATCGGGTTGGTCCACCTCGTCTGGGCACCGCTTGGGCCCGAGCCCCTATGGAACTTCCTACGCTCCTACCACGCCCATCCCGCCGGAGCCGAGCACGAGCTGACGATCGTGCTCAACGGAGCCGGATCCGAGACGCCGGAGGGCAGCGCTTCTCGCGAGGCCCTGTTTGATGAGTTGGAGGGGACCGAGCACCAGCTGATCGAGCTGGAGCGACCCGCGCTCGACCTCGCGGCCTATGGTCAGGCGGCCCGTCGATCGGCTCATGAGAGGCTGTGCTTTCTGAACTCCTATAGCGTGATCCTCGCGGACGGCTGGCTGGGACTGCTGTCGGATGCACTACAGGAGCCGGACGTCGGGCTGGTGGGGGCTAGCGCCAGCTGGGAGAGCCAGGCCGAGTGGATTCGCGGACGCGCTCTTCACTGGCCACAACAGCTCGCCGGGTTGCCGCGCGCTCGGCGCGACTATCCACGCTTTCCCAATCCCCACATCCGCACCAGTGCGTTCATGCTCGACCGGCTTGCGCTGGTGGAGATGGGTCTCGATTGGGCCGCCGACAAGCGCGCGACCTATCTGCTCGAGAGCGGCCGGCAGAGCATCACTCGCCGGATCCAGGAGCGTGGTTTGCGCGCGACGGTCGTGGGGCGCGACGGCCAGATCTATGACGTCGAGGCGTGGCCCGACAGTCGTACGTTCCGAAGCGGAGAGCAGGAGAACCTGCTGGTTGCGGACAACCAGACGGAGGGCTATCGGACGGCTTCCCCGCACCGTCGCCGGCGCTTCTCGCGCGATAGCTGGGGTGCGCCGGGCAGGCGACTGAGCGCACCGGGAAAAGCGCGAAGTGAGTGACTGTGGCGCTGGCGGTGGGGTTTGCGCTCATGGTCGGGGGACGTTCCGGCGCAGCGCCAGCGAATCGCAGAACGTGATCGTCGCGTCGATCGCCTCCGCCGGTGGGCGCGGGTGGCGCTCCATCCCGCGGGCCGCTCGCCAGCCTGCCAGGCGCCCGCGCAGTGCCGCCAGGTCGCGCGTGAGGACGGCGTCGCCGGACACGACGAACGCCTCGGTGAGCAGCGTCCGTGGCGCGAACCGGCCGCGCAGCACGCCGTAGCGTCGCAGGAGGTAGCCCCGGCTGAAGCCCGCTAGACGGCGCTGCCCGGCTGAGCCCCGGCCGAAGGTCGCAGAGCCCAGGTGCATGCCGATCGCTTCAGGTGCGGACGTGGTCTGCCATCCCGCCTGACGCAGGCGCCAGGCGAGGTCGAGGATCTCCATATAGGCCCGGATCGACTCGTCCAGGCCGCCCACCTGCTCCCAGGCGGCGCGCCGGTAGGCGGCGGCCGTGCCCTCGGGGCCGGTGAGCACTGGTTGCTCTTCTCCGGCACGCTCGGGGGCGAGACCCTGCAGGCGGGGAAAGCCCGCGAGCGTCACGTCGGTGGTTACACCGACGCTGTCGATCGCTCGCTCGCCTACCGTCAGCAGCACCGTCGCGACTGAGCCCAGTTGCGGGTCGCGCTGTAGTGGGGCGAGCAGATGCTCGAGGCAGTCCGGGCGCAGGTCGACGTCGTTGTTCATAAGCACGATGTGCTCGCCCCGCCCTGCCGCCACCCCGAGGTTGACGGCCCGGGTGAAGGCGTGGTTGTGCTCGAGCGCAAGGACCTGGACCTCGGGCCAGTCCCGGGCCAGGGACTCCCGTGTCTCATCCGTCGAGCCGTTGTCCACCACGATCACATGGTGTGGCTGCGTCTGCGCTGCCAGGTGCCGTAGGCAGCTCGAGGTGAGCTCGTAGTGGTTGTAGGCAGGGACGACGACGTCGATCGAGGCGCTCACGGCGGCTCATGCTAGTGAGCGAGGCTCGTGCCGCGTAGCTGTGGAGCTAGCCTTGCGGGACTTTGCGCACGTCCCAACCTCATGTCGGCCTGAACCTGGTCTTCCTCGTCCCCGGCGAGACCGGCGGCATGGAGGTCGCGGCGCGCGAGCTGATCCCGGCGCTACTCGCCGAGGCGCCCCCCGGGATGCACTTCACCGCGTTCGTCAACCGCGAGGCCGCGGCCGCGAAGGACGGGCCGTGGGGCCAGCTGCTGCCCGTCGTGACTGTCCCGGTGAATGCCCGCAACCGCGTGCAGTGGGTACTTGGCGAGCAGACGCTCCTGCCGCCGCTGGCGATGCGGGCCGGCGTCGATCTCATGCACAGCCTCGCGAGCACCGCGCCGCTGTGGGGGCGCTTCCGCCGGGTCGTGACCGTGCACGACCTGATCTACGCGCGCTTCCCCGAGGCGCACGCGGGCATTCGCGACAAGGGGATGCAGGTGCTCGTGCCCCGGGCGGTGCGCCGCTCGCACCGGGTGATCGCCGATTCGCTGAGCACGCGCGACGATCTTGTGCAGATGCTCGGTGTGGGCGCCGATCGCATCGATGTTGTGCCGCTCGGGCTTGGCAGTGTCCGTCGCGCGGTACCGATCGACGAGCGCGAGACGCGCGCGCGCTTCGAGCTCGGCGAGCGACGCCTGCTGCTGAGCCTGTCGGCGAAGCGCCCGCACAAGAACCTGCTCGCGCTGATCGGCGCGCTCGCGCGAATCCCCGCCGAGGAACGTCCCGTGCTCGTGCTCGCCGGCTACCCGACCGCGCACGAGGCCGAGCTGCGCGAGCGCGCGACAAGTGAGGGCCTCGCTGCCGACGTGCGCTTCCCGGAATGGCTCTCGGCCGAGGAGCTCGAGGGCTTGTGGGCGATCGCGCGCGCGTTCGTGTTCCCGTCGCTGTACGAGGGCTTCGGGCTGCCCGTGCTCGAGGCGATGGCGCGGGGCGTCCCGGTCGCGTGCTCGAACGCCTCCTCGCTGCCCGAGGTCGGGGGCGAGGCGGCGCTGCTGTTCGACCCGCACGACGAGGCCGCGATCGCCGGTGCGCTGCGCCGGCTGCTGGACGACGCCACGCTGCGCGAGCAACTGCGCGCTCGGGGCCTGGCCCGTGTGCATGAGTTCACGTGGCAGCGCACCGCGCGGTTGACGCTCGATAGCTATCGCCGCGCGCTGTAAGCGGCGCAGCAGACGACCCGATTAAAATCTCGCGGCGCAACTGTCCCGTTAGGAGGGATTGGTCGGTATAAGAAGCGGAGCAGTTTTTTCAAAGTGAGGTGTCGATGCGCAGCTTCTCAATAGTCGTGGTGGCGTTGCTTCTGGGCGTCTGGCTTGGTTCGGCCCGGCCCGCCAGTGCAGGCGTTTACCACGTGTATTCCTGCCGTACGCCTACGGGGGCGGTAGCTCCTACGGATGGCTGGAGGGGGTCGATCAGCGGCCCATACATGGATGACAGCGATAGCTGCGAAGGTGGGGGTTCGTTGATGGCGGCGTTGGACGGTTCCGTGGCGCAGGGCGCCAACGTCTCCACCGCCGCCTGGACCTTCGGTGCCCCGGCGGGCATCCAGATCGTGGCGGCGAGGCTCTGGCGTGCGGATGAAGCTCGCTCGTGGAGCGAAAATTACAACTCGACGTTGACTTCGCTCGTGGCGCCCGAAGACATTGACTCCTCAGCCGATGTGTTCGATCAGTGCGCTGTCTACCTGGGCTGCACGAAAGTGGGGGATCCCGGTGCTCCGATGTCGGGAGAAAATTTAGTGCAAGTCCCGTCGAGCAATTTGAGCGGAGCGACGCATATCTATATGAGTGCCGCCTGCGGAGGGGACAACAACACGTACTGCCCGGCGGTGGGCGGCGGCTACTCGGTGGCGATCAGCCTGTACGCCGCGGACATCACGCTCGCCGACGATACGCCCCCGATGGTCTCAAGCGTCGGCGGGAGCCTAGCTGCCGGGGGTACGTTGAGCGGCATCGGCGATATCTCGTTCTCAGCGACGGATACAGGCTCCGGGCTGTACGAGGCTGTGTTCTTGGTTGATGGGCGTGCTGTCTCTAGTCAGCTCTTGGAAAGCGGTAGCGGGCCTTGCCGGAATGTCGGCGGCACGAGCGATGGAAGTAATGCCTTCTTCGAAGTCGAGCCGTGTCCGCTGGCGTTGAGCGACGACCTGTCCTTCGATACCGCGCTGGCCCCGGACGGGTCGCACCTGCTGACGGTCCAATTGCTTGATGCGGCTGGCAATGCGACGACGATCCTCAACCGGCAGGTGACATTCGCCAACCACGGCGCGAGCGTTTCCGCGGGCGCCGGCATCGGCCCCGGCACTCCCCTCGCGCTGCGCGGCCCGGCGAACGGCACGAACTCGTCCGATCAGGCGATACTGACCGCGCGCTGGAAGAGCACGACGAAAACGGTGCGCACGAGCGGCTACGGCGCCAAGGTGGAGATCACGGGACGTCTTACCGCGCCCGGCGGTCTACCGATCTCCGGCGCTTCGCTCGGTGTGTACGAGACACCCTCCTACGAGGGCGCACGGACAGTGCCCCTTCCCGGGGTGCGCACCGGGCCCACCGGCGCCTGGACCCTGACCCTGCCCCGGGACGCGTCTTCCAGTGCGCTGCGCTTCGAATACCGCAGCCATCAGAACGACACGATCCCCGTCACCACAGCTGCCCTCACATTGCGCGTGCACGCCGGGATCGTGCTGCGGATCGCGCCCCGTACCTCGAGCGTCGGAGGCACGATCACCTTCACGGGCACGTTGCGGGGCGCGCCGATCCCGTCGGGCGGCAAGCAACTGGTGCTGGAGGCCAGCTCGGGCAAAGAATGGATCGAATTCCGCACGATCATGACCGACGCGAAGGGCCGCTACCACGCGAGCTACCGCTTCAAGTTCCCCGGCCCCGTCACCTACCGCTTCCGCGTCTACGCACCCCACGAAGCGGACTTTCCGTACCTCGCCGGCACGTCGAACGTCATCGAGGTGTACGAGCGCTGAGCTGAGAGAGGGCACTCGCCAACGAGATCCGGACGGCCGATCGAACGAGCGCCGGCGGCGGGCCAATCAGCGCGCGTAGCTCGCCAGCACCCGCTCCAGCGAAGCCTCCAGTGAGAGTTCCTCGGCGTGCTCGGCAAACCAGCGAGCGGTGCTCTCGCGCAGCGCCGGCCCCGCCTCGTGCACGCGTACGATCGCGTCCGCAATCGCCTCGGGCTCGGCGCTCGCAACGACCACGCCGTTGACCCCGTCCTCGACGAGCTCGGTCGCGGCGTTGTCCTCGCCGGGGACGACGATGCTCGGGGTGGCGCGGGCCGTGGCCTCGACGACGACCATCCCGTAGCCCTCGCGGCGCGAGGGCAGCAGCATGCAGAGCGCCCGGCGCATGTCAGCCTCGACCATCTCGGCCTCGGCGAAGCCGGGCGCCGAGACGATCTCCTCGGCGCCGTGCGCGGCGATCGCCTCATGTAGCTCCCCCCGCTCGGGCCCGTCGCCGTAGAACACGCCGCGCAGGCCCTCGATCCGCGCGGCGGCGAGTGACACCGCGGCGACGCCGAGCGTGACGCGCTTCTCGGGGATCAGCCGGCCCGCGAACAGCACGAGCGGGTCGGCCGGGCGCGGCGGCGCGGGCTGCAGCGACCCGGCGTAGAGCCCGCGCAGCACGGTGATCTCGCCGCGCAGGCCCTCCGCGCGCAGGCGCGCGGCGTGCAGGGCGGAGAAACAGAACGCGCGCTGGGGGACCGCCGCGCAGGCGCGCTGGACCAGGGCGCCGATGCGTCCCTGGAGCCCGCCGAGGTAGTCGTGCCAGTAGGAGCGGCTCCAGACCTCGAACCAGTCGACGACTAGTCCGTAGCGCTTCAATGGTCTCAGCGAGGCCGCCGCCAACAGCGAGAAGTAGGGGAATGCGCAGGTATGCACGACGTCGTAGCGGCGACCGTGGCGGAGCAGGTGCCAGAGCACGCCGAGGCCGAACACGAGCGGCGGCAGGATCCGGCGACGGCCGCCCTCGGTGTACAGAGCCATCCGCGGACCGACCGCGATCACCCGCACGGGCCCGTCGACGACAGGAGGCGCGCTGCGGTCCCACTGGCGCAGCGTCAGGTAGGTGACCTCGTGCCCGGCAGCTGCGAGGCGCTCGGCGAGGTTGCGGTACCAGCGCTCGGCGCCGCCGACTGTGAGCGGGAAGAGGCAGTCATAGATGACGCAGATGCGCATGGCGATAGCATCATCTCGCGAATCCGCCACTTTCCGCCCCCTCGGGCGTTATAACCGCATGGCTCCACGTCTCACCCGGGAAACCGGGGCGCCGAGCAACCGCCCATGAGCACAGTCATCCAGACAAAGCCCCCGATCGCAACCGATGCCGAGCGCGATGCGCCACTGGTGTCGGTCGTGATCCCATGCTTGAACGAGGCCGAGAACATCGAGGTCTGCGTCGCCGCCGCGCTCAGCGCGCTGAAAGATGGCGCGATCCCCGGCGAGGTGCTCGTCGTCGACAACGCCTCCGAGGACGACTCGGCGGTGCTGGCGGCCGCCGCGGGCGCGCGCGTCGTATCCGAGCCGCGCCGCGGCTACGGCAGCGCCTACCTCGCGGGCTTCGCGGCAGCGAAGGGCAAGTACATCGTGATGGCCGACGCCGACCTCACGTACGACTTCAACGAGATCCCGCGCTTTGTCGGCGAGCTCAACGACGGCGCGGAGCTCGTGATGGGCGATCGCATGGACAACATTCAGCCCGGTGCGATGCCGTGGCTGCACCGCTACATCGGCAACCCGTTGCTCTCGGGCATCCTCAATCTGTTCTTCCGTACCGGGATCAAAGACGCCCACTGCGGCATGCGCGCGCTGCGCCGTGACGTGCTGCCGCGTCTGGACCTGCGCACGACCGGCATGGAGTTCGCCTCGGAGATGGTGATCCGCGCCTCCAAGGAGCACCTGAAGATCGCCGAGTTCCCGATCGAATACCACCCGCGCGGCGGCGAATCGAAGCTGTCGAGCTTCCGCGACGGCTGGCGGCACCTGCGCTTTCTGCTCGTCCACAGCCCCACACATCTGTTCATCATTCCCGGCACCGTGCTCGCCGTTCTGGGTGTGCTGATCGCAGGTATCGCCGGCTCGGGCCTGGAGATCTTCGGACGGGCGTGGGGCATCCACGCGCTGATCCTCGGCACGCTGTTGATGGTTGTCGGCACCCAGGTGCTCGCGCTCGGCCTCTGCGCGCACGCCTACGGCACCTACTTCATGGGCGAGAAGGACCCGTGGTTCGACCGCATGCGGGCACGCTTTCGGCTCGAGCACGGGCTGATGCTCGGCGGATTGTTCATGCTGATCGGGCTGGTGATGGGCGCGGTGATCGTAGCGACGTGGATCGACCATGGCTTCGGCTCGCTCTCCAAGGAGTGGCTCGCGGTGGTGTCCGCGTCGTTTTTGATCGTCGGAATCCAGATCTTCTTCTCGTCGTTCCTGCTCTCGATTCTCGGATTGAGACGGCGCTGAGCGCCCTTCGCGGAGGCGGGGGTTTGCGGGTTCGGGTCGTGCTCGGCGTGGCGTGCGCGGTGGTCTTGGGCGCGCTGGCGCTCGACATGTCCGGATCGGCCCCCCGGATCGCCGACACGGACCACCTGAACCCCGTCGGTTTCTTCAGTTCGATGCTCGGCGGGCAGGAACTGTGCCAACCGCAGATGCTGATGCCCAGCGATGCCCAGCGGGTGCAGCTGCTGCTCGGTACCTACGGTCCTCCGGTGCCGGCGCTCGCTGTGCGGTTTGTCGGCACTAATGGTTGGGTGGTAAGCAGCGGGCGGATATCTGCCGGTTCTCCCCAGGGCACCGTCACCGTGCCGATCGCCTATCCGCACGGTCACACCGTCAGTGGCAGCCTGTGCGTCCGCGCAGGCGGTACTCGAAAGCTCGTGATCGCCGGTGACATCGTCGCGCCCGGGCCGGCCGCGGATAAAGTCCAGGGCACGATCGAGGGCGGTCGCATGGCGGTCACCTATCTGCGTCCCGGACGGGAAAGCTGGTGGCAGCTGCTACCGACGCTGAGCGAACGCTTGGGCTTTGGCAAGGCCCCGTTCTTCGGCACCTGGACGCTCCCGGTGGCGGCGCTCCTTCTGGTGGGTGTGTGGATCGGCGTGCTGCGGCTGCTGATGCGAGAGCTGGCATGAGCATCCGCGTCGAAGGCTCCTCCGAGGGCTCGACTGGGTCCAGGTCGCATCCGGCGAGGCAGGCGACCGCACGGATTGCGGAGCTGATGCGGCGAGTGCCGATGGCCGGACGGTGGTGCTTTGCGCTGGCGTTTCTGAACATCCTGATCTGGACATTCGTGATCCCTCCCTTCCAGGTTCCTGACGAGGTCTCCCACTTCGGCTATGCCCAGTACCTGGCCGAAACGGGCCGGCCTCCGCCGCAGGGTCCGGTCGGTCAGTACTCCCCGCAGGAGCAGAACACGCTGGACGCGCTCAGCTTCGTGGCGATCGTCGGCCATCCCGCGCAGCGCGGAATCATGACCAGCGTGGAAGAGGCCGGCCTGCGCGAAGAGCTGGCTGCGCAGGCCAGTCCCGTCGGTGAAGGCGGGTCGAGCTCGGCGACCGACGAGCCGCCGCTCTACTACGCGCTGGAGGCGGTCCCCTATCTGCTCTCGCCTTCCCAGGACATCCTCGTGCGTCTGGAGTTGATGCGGGTGCTCTCGGCGCTGATGGCGGCATTGACGGTCCTCTGCATTTACATGTTTCTGCGCGAGCTGATGCCGGGCACTACCTGGGCCTGGACGGTGGGGGCGCTGGTGGTGGCCTTTCAGCCGATGTTCTGCTTTATCGGGGCGGGCGTGCAGGGTGACAACCTGCTGTTTCTGGCCTCTGCCGCGACGTTCCTGTGGCTGGCGCGCGCCTTTCGTCGAGGGCTGACCACCCGGCGCGCGGCGCTGATCGGTGCGGCGACCGTGATCGGCGTGCTCGCCAAGCTGACCTTCATCGCGCTGCTCCCAGGTATCGCGCTTGCGCTTGCGTTGCTCGCCTGGCGTGCCTGGCCGAGCGACCGGCGGCAGGCGTTGCGCTCCGTCGCGGTGGCAGGCGCGATCGTGCTGATCCCTGCGTTGGCCTACGCGATCTTGAACACGAGCGTCTGGCACCGTGGGGGGGTGACCGCGGGGGGCGTCACCGGAGCGACGACCAGCACCAACACGCCCGGTCAGGTCATCAACTTCCGCGAGACCCTGGACTACATCTGGCAGCTGTATCTGCCGCGGCTGCCGTTCATGTACCGGGAGTTCTCCTACGACCCGCTGCTGACGACCTGGTTGGACGGCATCGTCGGGGCGTTCGGTTGGGTGGACTACGCCTTCCCTCAGTGGGTCTACAGCGTCGCGCACTGGCTGTTCGCCGGCCTCGGTGTATTGGCTCTGGTGGCGATCGTGCGCATGCGCGCGGCGATCAGGCCGTGGTTGAGCATGGCGGCGTGCTTTGCGGTGATGGCCGTCGGTCTGTTCGCAGCGATCGGCGACGCGGGCATCCACTACCGAGCGACCACCGGCAACGTCTTCGAGCAGGCGCGCTACCTGTTCCCCCTGCTGGCCTTCTACGCTCTGTTCATGGTGCTCGCCGCGCGCGGCGCCGGCCGGCGCTGGGCACCGGCGCTGGGCGGGGCGTTGGTCGTGCTGGCGATGGCCCACGGCCTGTTCGCGGAGACGCTGACGATCTCCCGCTACTACGGGTAGGTCGGAGCCCAGGGACCGTCGAACGCCATGCCGCACCCTGCTCGTGGACGCCGTTTCGCGTGCGGGCGCAGGTAGGGTGGCCGGCGTGACTGACCGAGAACTGTTGTCGAGGCGGGTCTCGCCGTGGCTGCCTCTGGGAGTCGGGGCTTTGAGTGCGCTGGCGGTGGTGGTACAGATGCCGCGGATCATCGCGGCGCTGTACACGAATGGCGACGTGGCGTCGGCTCCCGTTATCGGCGCGCTGATCTCCGGGGCCCCGTCCGGTAGGACGGTGCTGCTCGGGCAGTACCCGTGGTACGAGTCGTTGTGGATGATGGATCTGACGCGGTCGCTGCCCGGCCACCGCGAGATCTGGGAGGCCGCGCCGATCCTGTTCACCGCGGGCGCCTACGTGCTGGTGGTGGTCGCTACGTGGTGGTGTTTCGGGCGCACGCGGGCGTTGTTGCTGGCGGCGCTCCTGCTCAGCACGACGGTGGGGCTGCGCGCGGTCGTGTTCACGCTCGACTTCCACGGGGAGGTGGTCGTGCACGCGTGCGTGCTCGCCGTGAGCCTCACGGTGGTCCTCGGCGCCGAGCGGCTGTCCGGCTGGGCGGTCGCGGCGCTCGCCGTGCTGGTGGGGGTTTTCACCGCGATGGGCGTCGCCTCCGATGAGATCGTGCTGGTCGGCGCGCTCCTGCCGATGCTGCTGACCGGCGTGGTGATGTGGGCGCGACGCCCTCAGGCTCGCGAGCGTCGCGCGGCGCTGTTCACGGTGGGGGTGTGCGCGATCGCGGTGCTCGCGGGCGAGCTCGCCGCCCTGGCGATGCGCCACGACCGGGTCGTCGCCGCGCCATTCCCACTCTTCTTCGTAGCCCTGGGGAGGGTGCTGGCCAACGTGGAAATATTCGCGGCCGCGTTCACGAACCTCGCCGGCGGCGACTTCTTCGGGGCCAAAGCCGGTGGTACCGGCTATCTGACGCTCGCCGCCGGCCTGCTCGCGCTCGCGAGCCTGGCCGTCGCCGCCCGCTGGATGTGGCGGCGCGCCGCGGGGCTCGGGGCTCCCGCCGTCGAGGAATCCGCCCGCGCCGCCGCCGGCACGGCCTTCGTCCTGTTCTGGTCGCTCCTGCTCGTGTGCTCGACCGCGGGCTTCCTGTTGACCAGCACACCGGTGGATGCCACCTCGGCCCGCTACATCGCAGCCGACTTCGTGGCTGTCGCGGCGCTGCTGGTCTGCCTCGCCCCCCTCCACCGGCCGATCGTCCACGGTGCGCTCGTAGCGGGCATCACGATCTTCAGCGCGCTCACGCTCTACTTCAACGTGACCCATGCCACCGGCGCACCATCGAGCTACCCGACCGCGAAGACCGTCGCCGAAGTGGAGCACTACCTGCTCGAACACCACGCCACCCGCGGCTACGCCCCCTACGAAGACGCCGCCGACATCACCTGGGGAAGCTACCTGCGGATCCAGGCGTACCCCATCGAGCGATGCACGACCCCTCTCGGCGTCTGCCCGATGGGCCTGCACCAGATCTCCACCTGGTACCAGCCCACCGGCGCCTCCACTACGTTTCTCCTGACCGACGCCTCGCAGGTCGGCAACATCCCGATCCCCGACCCGTTCGGCACCCCCGTAGCCCAAGCCGGGTTCGGCCCGATCAGCATCTACATCTACAACCACGACGTCGCCACTGCAATACAAACACCCACGACGCCCTGAAGCCCGGACACTCTCGCACTCGTTGCTATGTGGGTCTGTCGGCGATCAGGGGTGAATGTGAGCAGGACACTGGTAGTGCGGTGCCGCCACTGCGGGGTTGCCGCGCACCACGTACAGACCCGTGCCGTCTGGGAAGCGCCCGCAGGGTTTGGGTCCTGTAGGGGTGATTGGCCTGCGTAGCAGGTACGCGTCTTCGGGGGTAAGCTGCTGCGGGGCGAGCCCGGCGGGTACGGGGAGCTGTGCGATCTCTGCCAGGAGTTCGAGGCCCGTGGGCTGGAAAAACACTTGGTTGGCTGAGGCGTGGTCGAACTGAAGGTCCTTTACGTCTTCACTGTGCAAAGCAAGGAGAGTGTTCAGCAGCATCTTGCGTGTTAAGGCGCCGACGATTTCGGGGTGCATCTGGATCAGCGCTTCCAGTGAAAGCGGTGCGGTGCGGTCATAGATGGCTGGATGGTGGGTGGGACAGATCAGCGTGTATGTCTCAAATGGTTTCACCGGGTTACCGAGCTCTGCGTAGACGCCGCCGCCTTCCTCGAGTTTCTCGCAAGGCGGCGGGTCTCCCGGCTGTGGAACGTGCAGCAGGATGAAGGCTTCATGTAGACCAAGGGCGGCCGGGTTATACACCGGCGTCGGCGTAATCCCCGCTTGGATCGCTCGTACCGTCAGACCGTAGGTGCTGAAGTTGACATTGGTGGCGCTGCCGGCGTCAATGGTCACCGACTTTATCCCCAGGCGCTTCAGCCCGCTGAACATGGCGAGCATGTCACCGTCGCGCTCGGGCCCGCCACGCACGTAGCCTTCCGGCGAGTAGAGCGTGATCTGCTTCCTGTGCAGGCCGGTGTTGGCCGATGCGCCGGGCAGCGACACGCGCACCGCGTGGCCGATCCCGATCGACACCCCGAAGAAGTCGGCCGCCAGAACCACCGCCAAGACGGCGATCGCCGGTATGCGCACACGGGGTTTTGCCAGCACGATCCAGCCCGTGGCAAGTACCGCTACGTACACCAGGGCCGGCAACATGAACCGCACGTCTTTGTGCCGGATGAATGTTATCCCCAGCCATGAGACGAACAGGCCGCCGAGCAACTCGGGACCAAGGTTCTCCGGTGTCCATCGCCGCACGCAGTCGACGATTGTGCCCACCAAGCCCACCGCCAGGAAAAGCATGAGTGGCGCGAGCAGCTGGATGTTCAGCGCGGCCCAGAAGTACCACAGCAGACCCTTGTGGGAAAACAGGGGCGGAGATCCTTCTTCCGAGGGCGCCGCCCCTGTGCCTCCCTGGCCTTCCACGAGACCGTTGAGCTGGTGCAGGTGATAGACGTACCACGGCAGCGCGATCGCAGCGGCGATCGCCAGGAACACGAGCAGGCCGCGCCAGTGGCGCAACCCCCCGCGCGCCAGCACGACAACCACGAGCCCGGCCAGGAAGACGACGCTAGTCGACTTGGTCATCATCGCCAACCCAACCGCGACACCGCCGAGAGCGGCCACGCCGACGCGCTCAAAGCGCCGGGAGGCCAGGATTGCCCAGACGCTCGCGGCCACCATCGCCGCCTCGGGGGGGTCGACCATGAACATGTGCATCTGTGAGACGAAGATCGGCGTACCGAGGGCGAACAGGGCCGCCAGCAGACCGCAGAGCCGCCCGTAGGCCAGCGCTCCGACGCCGTAGCAGCTGACCGCAAACAGCGGCACGAAGACGACGTTGATCGCAATGACCACCGCCATCGGGCTCTTGCCGGCGATGAACACGGCGATCGCTCCGACGACGTGCGCAAGCGGCGGGTATGTGTTGAATTCGGTGAACCAGCCCGTGAGGTTTCCGCTCGCGAGCTGGTCGTGAATGGCGAAGGCCAACAGCGTGTGCAGGCCGCTATCGGAAGGCTGCACGCTCGTGTCCTGGGTCAGCCACCACACCGTCATGGCGATGAACGCGATCACACCGGCGAGTAGCAGCCACAGCTCGCGCGAGGGCCCGTACGCACGCGCGGGAATGCTCTCGCGTGGGGGCTTGGCGGGATCAACTGTGGCTGAGCTCAACTGTTCACGCGCCCTGTTCCCGCTCTCGCAGTGCATGACGCAGCCCCGCTTCGACCTCGTCGGTGGCGTGCTCCCAGGTGTGGGAGGCGACAAACTCGATCCCCTCGCGCGAGCGCCGCTCGCGGTGCTCGGGGTCATCGAGCAGGCGCTCGAGCGCGTCGGCGATCGCGCGCGGGTCGAGCGACGCGAGCTCGAGCGGGCCGTCGGAGCCGAAGATCGACTCGGCGCTGACGCCCGCGAGCTCGACGCACGGCAGCCCGCAGGCGAGCATCTCCTTGGGCATCAGCGAGAAGTTGGTCAGCGACAGGCACAGCCCGACGGTCGCTTCGGAGTAGAGCATCGCGAGCTGCGGCGGGGTGAGCACGCCGAGGTGCTCGTAGGGGAACGGGCTCTCGAGCTGCCCCTCGTCGCCGAACAGCACGATCCGCAGGTCGGGGCGGCGGCGGTGCAGCTCCGACAGCGCCATCAGCCCGACCGGCACCGCGCGCCGCGGGGTGACGTGGCGGGCGTAATAGATCACGGTGTCCTGCCGTCGCGGCACGGGGCGGGGCTCATAGATCGAGTGGTCGACGCCGAGCTGGAAGGCGTCGGCGCTCGTGGCGTAGCGCTCGATCAACAGGTCGCGCAGCCAGGGGCTCGCGGCGATGCAGTGCAGCTCGTGGCGGTAGGTGTCCGCGGCCATTTCGCGCTCGGTCGAGGCCGCGTAGAACTCGGGCTCGTGGTCGTTGACGATGTAGGCGCGCGCGCGGCACTGGTCGAGCATCAGCGTTGGGTGCACGGTCTGCCAGCCGGTCGCGATCGCCACGTCGGCACCCTGCCACTGGTCGAAGCCCTTGTACGCGGGCCCCTCGATCGGCGCGAAGAACTCGCGGATGTCGGCGCGGATGACCGCCGGCCACTCGGCGTTGTGCTGGCCGGTGAAGTCGTACAGCCACACGCTGCACAGGTGCCCGCGCCGCTCCAGGCGCGAGAAGATCTGCAGCAACGTGTTGTGCCCGCCGCTGCCGCGCCGGAAGGAGGGAATCACGAGCGCCAATCGCAGACGCTCGCGCTCGGCCATCCCCGGCACCGGGTCGAGCAGCGGCGCCGCGCCCTCACGCCAGAAACGCGCGACGTCCTCGTAGTCGTCGTGGTCGCGCTTCGGCGGCATCTGCGTGCTCGGCGGCACCGGCGAGACGCCCGGCTCGGCATCGGGCGCCAGCTCCGCGGGCGAGTCCGGCGAGAGGCCCGGCGCGGAGCCGGACTCCCCGGCCCCGCCGGTTGCGGGGTCGCCGCCGTCGCGCCCCTCGAGCGAGAGGCGCCCGCGCACGGGCGCGGGCAGGCGCTCGGCGCGCGAGCCGAGCGCGGAGAACACGCGCCGCCCGCCGTGGTGCACGGCCGAGCGCGCCGCCAGCCGCGCCTGGGCGGCGCCGCCGAGGCCCTGCGCGGCGGCCCAGCGGCGGTCGCCGGCCACCTCCGCGCGCACCTGACGCGCCGTCGCGATCACGCCGAAGGGCTCGACGTGGCCGGTGCTCTCGTGCAGGCCGCGGTACTCGTCGAAGTAGCGGCGCATGAACTCCAGCGCGCCGTAGTCGTGCGCGTGCAGGACCGCGGCGGCGGGCTGGTAGACCTTGACCCAGCCGGCCGCCAGCAGATCGACGCCGAAGGCCTGGTCCTCGGAGTAGGCGATCTCGCGAAAGCGGATCTCCTCCCAGCAGGCCCGCGCGTAGCAGGCGTTGACGTTCGAGAGGAATGTGGAGTCGCCGGCATGCTGAAGAGTAGGACCCCCATCGGGAGCAAACCCCGCGAAGAACTCGGTGAGCTCGCGGGCGATCATCGGGCTCGTGTCTCCCCGCGGCAGGTGCGGGCCGTAGGCGGCGCCGACGCGCTCCTCGAGCGCGAACGCGGCGCGGTAGGCCGCGGCCCAGCCGGGGATCGGCGTGGCGTCCTGGGTGAGAAAGCAAACGAGCTCGCCGCTCGTGCGTTCGGCGCCGAGGTTGCGGGTACGCCCGTGGCCAAACTCGGCCGGGTCGATCTCGAGCAGCTCGACCCCCGCGGCGCGGACGATCTCGCGCGAGCGGTCGCGCGAGCCGGAGTCGATCGCGAGCACCTCATTGACGCCCTCGCGGGCGAGTGCGTCGAGCAGCTCCTCGAGGTAGCGCTCGCCGTCCTTGACGGGGATCACAACCGAGATCGTGGGCACGGCGGGGCTCTCGCTCACGGGCGCAGGCGGCGCTTGGCCCGCCGGATCGCGCGGCTGACGGCGCGCATTCCGCGCAGCGCGCCGCGCAGCTCGGCGGCGCCGGGACGGCGCATCAGCGCGTTGAGGTCGAGGTGCCAGCGGTCGAGCCAGTAGACGCGCTCTTGGGTCTGGGCGACGATCGCGTTCGTGCGCGCCTGCGTCTCCACGAGCTCGGCCTCGAGCGCGGCCACGCGCGCTTGCAGGCGCTCGTTCTCGGTCTGGAGCTGGTCCTCGCTGGATGTCTCGGCGGCTGGCATCGCTAGAGCTTCTCAGAGATCAGGGGGGCCTCGCGGTTGAAGTACCAGAGGCCGAGCGCGAACAGCCCGGCGACGATCCCGAGCGGGATCAGCAGGCGCGCGTAGCCGCCGAGCGCCGCGGCCGCGGAGGGCGCGCTCGGCTGCAGCAGCGCCTTGCGGCCCTGCGTGACGATCGCGCCGAGCGGGTTGATTACGAGGATCCGCGAGAAGGGGATGCCGAAGAAGTGGTGATTGGCGGCCGTCTGGACGGTGTAGAGGATCGGCGTGCCGTAGTAGAGCAGTTGCAAGAAGACTTCCCAGATCGGCTGCACGTCGCGGAAGCGCACGTACAGCGCCGACAGCAGCATTCCGACCCCGCACGCGAAGACCACCAGGATCATCACCATCGGGATCAGCTCGAGCCAGCTCCACATCGGCGCGATGCCGCTGGCGAGGATGAAGACGAACACGACGACGAGGTTCATGCCGAGGTTGAACAGGCTGAAGAGCGCGACCGAGAGGGGGACGACCAGGCGCGGGAAGCGCACCCTGCGCAGCAGGTTCTCGCGCCCGACCAGGCTCGGCACCGAGCCCGAGGTCGTTTCCTGGAAGTAGGTGAAGAGGATGATGCCCATCAGCAGGTACTCGGGGTAATGGGGGACCGGGTTGTTCTTGTTGATGTTGAGGATCACCGTAAAAACAAACAGCATCACCCCGAACAGCATCAGCGGTCGCATCAGCGTCCATATGTAGCCCAGTACCGAGCCGAAGAAGCGCAGCTTGAATTCGGTGCGCGCGAGCATGAACGTGAGCGACCAGAAGCGCTGCAGGCCGCCGCCCATCGCCGAGGGCGCGTGCACGCGGTGGCTCGCCGGCGCGCGCTTCGGCGCCGGGCCGGGCAGGCCGATCTCCGGGGTCGTGCTCACAGCCGCTCCAGCTTGACGTCGACGGGCAGCTCGAGGATGCCGCCGCTGGTTTCGCCGTGGATCACGATCGAGGCCATGTCCTCGACGAGCGCGAGCGCGCTCTCGCCGGTGCCCTCGTGGGCCAGCGAGGGCGTCAGCAGGTAGCGGCTGGCGGTCAGCCAGTTCGGGATCGCGAAGCGCGCGACGACGCTTTCACCGGCCTTGAAGGAGCCGCTGGAGTGGCCGTGCTGGTCCGAGCGCGCGACGATGATCGTGTGCCCGAGCTCGGTGCGCAGCGTAACCGCGAACACGGGCTCGTGGAGGTCCTGGCCGAGGCGCGCCTCGAAGCACATGCTGAGGGTGTCTTCCTGGCTGGCGCTCGTCACGCGCTCGCCGCCGGCCTTCTCGAACCAGGCCTCGGCGATCGCGGTGCCGTCGGCGGAGTGGCTCTCCTCGGGCTTGTCGTGGGCGAGCTGACCGAAGTTGAGCTCGTGGTAGGCGCGGCCGATCTCGCGCGGGTCGCCGATCTTCGTCATCCGGCCCTGCTCCATCAGCATCGCGCGGTTGCAGAAGCGCTCGACCGAGTGCATGTCGTGAGAGACGAACACGATCGTGCGGCCTTCGCGCTTGAGCCGGAAGAACTCCTCGAAGCACTTCTGCTGGAAGGCCGCGTCGCCGACCGCGAGCACCTCGTCGATCAGCAGGATCTCGGCGTCGACCTGGATCGCGGTGGCGAACGCGAGCCGCACGAGCATCCCCGAGGAGTAGTTCTTCAGGCGCAGGTCCATGAACCCCTCGAGTTCGGCGAAGGCGACGACGTGCTCGAAGCGCGCCATCGCCTGCTTGCGACTGAGGCCGAGCATGATCGCGTTGATCACGACGTTGTCGCGCGCGTTGAGATCCGGGTTGAAGCCGACGCCGAGCTCGATGAACGGGGACAGCCGCCCGGCGATCGAGATCCGCCCGCGATCGACCCCGTAGATCCCGGCGATGCACTTCAGCAGCGTGCTCTTGCCGCTGCCGTTGCGTCCGACGATCCCGAAGAATTCCCCCTCGGCGATCTCCAGGGAGATGTCCTGCACGGCGTGCAGCTCGTCGTAGCTGGTGCTGCGGAAGGGATGCAGCGCCCGCTCCTTGAGCGTCGAGTATTGCCGGTGGGGCAGCCGGAAGGTCTTGCTGACGTTCTCGACCGAGACGGCCGTGGGAGTCGCGGGCACGGTGGCTGGCGGCATCGCTGCCGGTCGTGTGGTGGTGGTCGGCAAGGGTCAGAGAACGCTAGCAATCGGGGCAGGACGCAGATCAACCCCTTCGCGCTACCTCCAGCGTTACCTGCCCGCGGGGATAGCGGGTCTGCATCGACCTTCCCTTAGAACAAACTGGTCAACCCGCAGTTGCGCGCAGGTCGAACAGTTTGACGGTGTCCTTCAGCGCAAGGATCTCCGGGTCGCCGGTATAGAGCGGTGCTTCGTGTCGCTGAGCAGTGGCGACGCACAGGGCATCGGCGTAGGAGAGGCCTCCGGCTGCCTTGATGTGCGCGGCCTGGGCGATGAGGTCCCAGTCTGGCTCTTCGACCGTGATGACAGAGCGAATCTGATCCACGAGCTCCGTCGCTTGCTCCCGGCCCTGGGTACGCTCGAGGCTGTAGAGCACCTCACCCAGGTTGATGGCCGACACGAGAGCTTCCCCGGTATCGATCGCCGCGGCAACCTCTCCGGCGGAGGGGTTGCCTTCATAGAGGGCCATCACAGCCCATGCATCGAGGACGATGGTCAGCGCTTCAGCTTTCGATCCTCGCGTTCACGTTCTAAGCGACGCTCTGACTCGAGTGCTGCCGTGAGATTCGGACCTCCAGCGAGGGCCCCCCGAAGCCTTGCGACGATCGCTTTACGCTCGGTCGGCCCCGTGAGGGCCTTGCGGATATGAACCCCATTCCCCTCTTGGCGCACCTGCAGTCTGTCGCCCGGCTGCAGATGCAACCGGTCGCGGATTCGCTTGGGAATCACGACCTGGCCCTTAGGGCCCATCTTGTAGGTCGCACCTCGAGAAGTCATACTCAAAGTATAACCAGAGAAATCGGCCTCACGCGGCGGAGTGGGGGACGCGGGGAAGCTCGTTCAAATGTGTGCGGTTGGGGCAAAAGCAATTGCACAGAACAAATATCGCCAATGATCGCCGGTATCGGAGTTGCGCCGCGTCAGGTTCGTAGCCCCGTCGGCGGCGGGGGTGGCTTGTCGATGTGCTGTGGGGGAGGCAGTGTCTTGGCGCCGTACACGCCGTGCTGGTTTCGGAAGAGGCATAGAACTCTTCCCTCCGGGCGGGCGGCGCTGGGCGCGAGCAATCCCGCCCAGCCGTCCTTCGCCAGCTGCTCGCCGACTCGCTGATAGTCGTGCCAGCTGCGGCGATCGGGGGCGGGTGGGCTGAGCCCGACTGCCGCGAGCTGCTCGTGCGTGGAGAGGTCGGCGACCTCGACATCGACTTGCCAGGACCACAGCTCGCGGGGCATCTGCGCGAGCGGCGGAATCATGCGCTCGGCGAGATGGCGGTACCACTCCGCCCACGCCGTCTCCTCCGTGTCGGCGAGGTAGAGCGCGTCGACGATGTCGCCGCGTTGCCAGCGGTTGTCCGGCGGTGGCTCGCGCTCGGGTAGCGGTGGCGATCCTGGGTAGGTGTGCTTGACCCAGCGTCCGCATACGGCGATCGCTGCGACGCTGAGCGCCACCTCAGCTTGCGCCCGGGTCCTCGATGCCAGAGATGAGCCGGGCGACGGCGCGGTAGTCGCCTCGAGCGATCCGGTCGATCGGCTTGTCGTCGTCGAGTGCGGGCAGGGGCTTGCTGAGCCAGACGGGGATGTAGGTTGGACGGATCACTCGTGCGAGGCGTTCGACGAGCGATGAGAGCTCGGCCAGTCGCTCCGCGCGCACTCCACTTGGGGCGCTGCGGCGCGCGAGCCATTCGCGCACCGTGCTCGGTGCTGCTCCGGTGGCACGGGCTATCTCGCGGTCGGAGAGATGGCCGGTGTCATGGATGTGGATCGCCTCTTCGGCGTATGCGAGGGTCATCTGAGGAAATTCTAGCGTCCCGTCGCTATTTCGTCAATATACCGACAGATAATGGGCAGATACCAGCCCGGCTCACACCCGCTGCAGCACGTAGACGTCCTGGTTCTCCTGGTTGCGCCCGGGGGCGAACTCGAGCACGCGCCAGCGTGGGCAGAGTTGAGTGAGCATCCACTCGGGGGAGAGGAAGGCGGTGCCCCACTCGGGGTTCACGACGCCCCAGTCGCCCTTCTCGCCGAACTCGGGCGCGTACCAGGAACCCCGGCGGTAGAGCGCGCCGATGATCTCGTCCGACTGCTGTGGCGAGCGCAGCGAGAGCTGTGCGTAGAGGCCCACCGAGGTGAGGCCGTGCGTCGTGCAGACGAGATAGCCGCCTGGACGGATCAGGCGATGCATCTCCTCAAACCAGCGCAGGCCGAGGTCGGGCGCGAAGTGCGACCAGATCGAGATCGCGTAGGCCATGTCCAGCGAGCCGTCGGCGAGCGGCAGCGGCGGTGCGTTGCCGTTGACGAAGAGTTCGATCGCGGGCAGGTTCTCGCTCGCCCAAGCGATCGCCGGTCCGTTCGGGTCGCAGCCGTGCCACCGCGTCTCGGGGTAGGCGGCCTGGAGCACGCGCACGACGCGCCCCGAGGAACAGCCGAAGTCCAGGGCGGAGCCGACATCGGCGAGGTCGACGCCGACGCTTGCCAGTGCGTCGAAGACCAGATCCGCCTCGTACAGTCCGCCGGCCGCCGCGATCGGGCCGCGGGCCATCACGTGGATCTCCTCCGGGGGTTGCGCGCCGGTCAGACCGCTCTTCTCCAGGACGCACGGCACGTCCAGCCAGATCCCGAAGGAGAGGATCATGTGTCGGCGCGTGCCCTCGTCGGTGTTCGCCGCGTAGAGGGCCTGCAGCTCGGGGGAGCTCGAGATCTGCCGCTCGACCTCGGCCACGTCCTCGGCGTCGAGCCGCTCGTAGAGCCTGCGGCTGGCCCCTGTTAGGTGTGCGGCGAGGTTGGCCGGACCCAGTTCGCGGGCGAAGCGTCCTGGTGCTCCCGGAGGAATCGGCGCCTCCACGGTCGCAACGGGCGGCTCGTTCGGCGTCGGGGCCTCCTCGGTTGGGGGCGGCGCTTGCTCGATCGGTGGCTCGCCGGCGTTGGGTGAGCGTTGTCCTTCGCCCTCGATCAGGCGCGCAAGCCTCTGCCGGTCGAACAATGCCGTCATCGCGGGGAAGCTAGCAGGCGCCTGTCGGCGCTGACCCGCGTAGGCTCGGTCGTCCGCGCCAATAGAATGGCCGCCGTGAACGCGTGCACGATCGTGAGCCGGCGGGAGTTGGCGCGCGCGCAGGTTCTTGTCTCGACGTTTCGCGAGCACGATCCCGATTCGCGGTTCACAGTGCTCGTGCCCGACGGTGTGGCCGGCACGGACGCGGTTGCGGGCGCACAGACGATGCACGTCGAGGAGCTGCTTGGATCCGATGGGGGTCTGACGATCGTCGGCAATCCGCCGGGAGCGGTCGCTGTCGCGATGCTCCCACGACTGCTGAAATTTCTCCTCGATCAGAGTGATGGGGGACCGGTCGTCTATCTCGATCCGAGGCTGCGGGTGCTCGGCCCGCTGATCGAGCTGGAAAGCATGCTCGAACAGCACGAGCTCGTGCCGGTGAGTCGCCTTGGCCCCGGACGGCAGGCCCGGGAAGCGACGGCGTTTTCCGGATCGAACGGCGGTGGTGGTTTGAGTCCGCGTGTGCTCGGGGTCAGGGCTGGGGAGAGCACCAAACGCGTGCTGGAGGCCTGGCCACGGTGGTTCGTCGACGACGGTCCCGCGGTCCACTCCTGGTTCGACGGTCTCCCCGCGATCGCCGAGGATGTCTCCGTGTTGCGGGCCCCCGGCTACGGCCTCGATCCGTGGACGCTTTCGTCGTGGGAAGCGAGCGCCGATCCGGATCTGCTGGAGGTTGCCGGGCAGCCCGCGCGCCTGTTCGACTTCGCCGATCTCGATCCACTCGAGCCGGGCAGGCTGTGCGACTCCAAGGACACCCCCGCCCTCAGTGCAGTTCCGGCGCTTGCGAAGCTCAGCGAGCTGCACGCAGATGAGCTGCTCGACGCCGGCTACGTGGCCGACACCGCGCGTTCGGAGCGTCTGGGGCAGCTGGACGATGGCTTCCGCTCGACGCCGGTGATGCGCAAGTTGCTGATCGAAGGGGTGCAGCGGGGCGAGCTGTCACAGTCGCCCTTCGCCGAAGCCGGTCGGCAGGCGCTCTACGAGTACTTCAACCAGCCGGCCGAACGTGGCCTGGGCGTCGGCCTGACGCGGTTGCATATCGCGATCTGGGACGCTCGCCAGGATCTGCAGGCCGGCTATCCCCACCTGGACGGCCCGGACGGAGCCGGTTATGCGGGCTGGTTGTGCGTACATGGGCGCCAGGAGGAAGGGCTGCTAGACACGCTCCTGCCTCCGGCTCCGGCCCACATTCACCACGACGCGGAGCCCAACCTGCACGAGCGCGAGCCGCTGTGGGGCGTGAACGTCGCGGGCTTCTTCACCTCCGAGCTCGGACTCGGTGAGGCAGCGCGGCTGCTGATCGCCGGCCTGGACGCCAGCGGGGTGCCGGCTCTTCCCGTGCAGGCGCAGCTGGTCCCCCCCTGTCGGCAGGATGCCGAGTTCACCTACGCCGATCCCGACGCGGCGGCCTACCCGATCAACATCGTCTGCATGAACGGCGACTCGATCGCGCCGTTCGCGCGCGAGGTCGGGACGTCGTTCTTCGCCGACCGTCACACGATCGCGCTGTGGTGGTGGGAGGTCGGCGAATTCCCCGCCGGCTGGGAGACCGCGTTCGAGCACATCGACGAGGTCTGGGTCGCCTCTCGTCACATCTACGACGCGATCTCTCCGGCCTCGCCCGTGCCGGTCGTGCAGGTGACGCTGCCGGTCGTGATGCCCAAAGTGGCTCGCCGCTCGCGTGCGCAGCTGGGGCTGCCCGAGGACGGCTTCCTGTTCATGTTCGTCCACGACTACCACTCCACCGCGGCACGCAAGAACCCGGTGGGGTTGATCGAGGCCTTCAAGCGCGCGTTCCCGCCGGGCAGCGGCGCGAAGCTGGTGGTGAAGTCGATCAACGCCGCCAACCTCCCCAACGAGCACGATCGCGTCGTGCTGGCGGCCGGCGCTCACCCGGACATCACCCTGATCGACGCCTACGTCTCGGCCGCCGAGAAGAACGCGATGCTCGACGCCTGCGACTGCTACGTCTCGCTGCACCGCTCCGAGGGGTTCGGTCTCACGGTCGCCGAGGCGATGCTGCTCGCGAAGCCGGTGATCGCCACGCGCTACGGCGGCACGCTGGAGTTCACGACCGAGGACAACGCCTATCTCGTCGACTGGGCTCCCCGAGCGGTTGGCGACGGCGCGCATCCCTATCCGGCAAGCGGGGTGTGGGCCGACCCGGACCTCGATCAGGCCGCGGAGCTGATGCGCGAGGTGTTCGCGAACCCCGAGCGGGCCCGGGAGCGGGGCGAGGCGGCACGGCGCAGCGTCTTGGCGGATCACGCCCCCGCTGTGGCCGGCGCGTCGATGCGCGATCGCCTGCGGCTGATCCATGAACGGCAGGTGCGGGCGGGCGCGCGCGTGCTGAGCGTGCCCCACATGCTCGCACTCGGATTCGACGATCTACCCGAGTTGATCGCGAGCGACCCTGAGGTTCAGGGCTCCGGGACGAAGGCTCGGATCAAGCGATTCCTGCGGCGTCCGCTGGATCGGCTGATGCGTCCCTTCCTGGCGCGTCAGCGGGCGATCAACGAGCGCCTGATCGAGAGCGTCGCCCGCGCCGACGGTCGCATGCGGGAGGTCGCCGTGACGCTCGAACACCAGCAGGAGGCGCGGTTCGCCGAGGGTCTGGCGATGGCGCGCAGGCTGCGAGCCGATCTCGGCGAGGTCCGCTCGGCCCTCGCTACGAGCGAGGCGGCGGTGGAGGCGCTCGAGGTGGTCGAGCCGGCCCCCCGCATCGAAGCCCTTGAGGAGCTGGGTCGTGAGCTCGAGCAGCATCTCGCCGAGCACCGGACGGTTCCCTACGTGAGCGAGGAGCGCAGCTTCGAGGAGTGGACGGATCCGGTCGCGGGTTCCGTCGTCGGATATCGATCCTCGGACGGCGATCAGGCGGCTGGGCGCGCCTACTTCGACTTCGAGTCGACCTTCCGCGGTCCCGAGGCGCGCGTCGGCGATCTCCAACGCGCCTATCTGCCGCTGCTAGAGGGCCATGCCCCGGTGCTCGATGTCGGCTTCGGCCGAGGCGAGCTGCTGGACCTGCTGCGCGACGCCGGGATCTCGGCCCGCGGCGTGGACATGGACGCCGGCATGGTCGATCACGTACGGGCTAAGGGCCACGAGGTGGTGCTCGGCGACGCGAACGAGTATCTGAAGGGGTTGGAGCCGGACACGCTGGGGGCGATCGTCGCGCTGGAGGTGGTCGAGCACATCCCCTACGAGGCGCTGATGGAGTTTCTACGGCTCGCCCGCTCCCGCCTGCGTGAGGACGGCCTGCTGCTGTTCGAGACCGTCAACCCGCATGCTGTGCATGCGATGAAGGCCTTCTGGGTCGATCCCACCCACCAGCACCCGATCTTCCCCGAGGTGGCGCTGGAGTTGTGCCGGGTGTCTGGATTTGGCGAGGCTTTCTGGTTTCATCCGACCGGCATGGGCGAATTTGAGGATGATCGCAACAGCCAAGCGGTGTACGCCGTAGCAGCGCGGGCGGTGAGCTGAGATGGGCACAACGGGTGTGCAGCCGGCCGGCGGCAGGTTGCAAAGCGAGGGGCCAAAACACTCTGCGACCAGCAGCGGATCCACACAAGCGCCTCGCCTGCATCGGATTGGGCGCGCCCTCGCTCGCATTCCGACCTGGGTCCGGACGCTCGCCTTTTACCTCGTGCTTGCGATCCTCACGATCGGCCGGTACGCGATCCCGCACATGCGGACGGTGTGCGCGTGCAGCCCCGCCCAGGATCCCGAGCTGTTCATGTGGGCTCTGTCGTGGTGGCCGCACGCGATCGCCCACGGCTTGAATCCGTTCGTCACTCACTACCAGTGGGCCCCGACGGGGGTGAACCTGGCTCAGGGGACGATGGTCCCCGCCGCCGCCATCGTCATGGCTCCGTTCACAGCGCTGTTCGGCCCGCTCTTCTCCTACAACGCGATCTCGATTGCCAGCCCGGCCCTGTCCGCGTTCACCGCCTATCTGCTCTGTCGCCGGCTGGTCAAGCGCGAGCTGCCGTCGGTGGCCGGAGGGTTCCTGTTCGGGTTCAGCTCCTACGAGTTCGGGCAGCTCCTAGGCCACCTGCACCTCGTGATGATCTTCCTGATCCCGGTGATGGTGCACGTCACGCTGAGGCGCGTCGACCGCGAGATCTCCCGACGCGCTTATCTGTTCTGGATGGCGCTGCTGCTCGTGTTGCAGATGGGGCTGTCGACGGAATGGCTTGCCGAGTGCGTCGCGTTGGGGATGGTCCTCCTGGTGGCAGCCCGATTCCTGGCGACGGAACCGCAGCGCGCCCGGATTAACGGCCTGATCGGGGAGACGATTGCTGCTGGATTGATAGCGATCGTGGTGGGCGCCCCATTCCTGTACTACGCGGTCTTCAGCGGGGGCTTTCAACCCGGCAACCCGTTGCTCTCGAATGTATTCGGGCTCGACCTGACGAACCTGATCTTCCCGACGCAGACGACGTGGCTGGGACATCACGATTTCCAAGCGCTGTGGTCCACGTATGAGGTGGGCGACGTCTCAGAGACCAACGGCTACCTGAGCATCGCGATCGTGATCGCGTTCGCGACATGGTTCTTCACCGAAGGCCGGCGCGCCGTGCTCGGAAGGCTGTTGGCGATCGCGATCGTCGTGAGCATCGTCGTGGCGCTGGGATCCCAGCTACATGTCGGCGGTCGGGAAACCATGTCGCTGCCATTCAATTGGGTGAAGAACGTGGCGGTCTTCGACAACATAATTCCCTCGAGGACCGTGTTGTTCGTCGTCTTGGCTATCTCGATCGGCGTATCCGCCTGGTTGGCCAAGACCGGCGGTCACGCCTTTGGTAGGTGGCTGCTGGTACTTGTGGGGGTAGTCATGCTGTTCCCCAATCTCAACTCGGAATTCTACGGCGCGCGACCCTATAACCCCAGCTTCTTCGCCGCTGGGACCTACCGCCATTACCTGACTCGCAACGAGACCGTGATGGTGCTGCCGTTTGGACACAACGACATATCGACGCTGTGGCAGGCCGAGACCGGGTTTTATTTCTACATGCCTGAGGGCTATGTCCTGGGCACGATTCCACCCGCGTTTGAATCGGAGCCGGGAGTGAAAGAACTGTTCAGCAATCTGCCCACCACCGCGCCGGTCCTTAGATCATTCATTCGAGCATATCTCGTGAGTCACGTGGTGGTCGATCCAACTCTGGCGGGTCCCTGGCCTGCCTTGCTGGCGAAGATCGGCCTTCACGGCCGACGGGTTGGGGGCGTGCTCCTTTATTCAGTCCCAGGCGCGCCGGGCTGACCGGGAGCCTCGAGTGGACCAGAGACCGGTCCACTACGTCGCGCCAAGCGGGCGCCTCAGCTGTGCAGCATCGCGTGCGAGCCCACAACCTGCGCCCAGAACTGGGCCGCGGTGTTGTTGGTAACCGGGAGCACGCCGGTCCAGTAGCCGGCCATCAGCTCGACCGTCGCCCAGCTCAGCACTGCCGCCGGCGCGAGCACGAGGATCCGCCTGTTCGGACGCAGCTGGGCCACGCCGAGCCCGCCTGCGACCGAGATGATCGGAACGATGTCCACGAAGCCCCGTGCGCCCATTGCCCCGCCCAGGAACCATGGGTTCCAGGAACCGTAGACCACGGTCACGAGTGCGACGCTTCCCAGCGCGATCCAGCCCCAGTTGCGTGACTTGCGCTGCCACAGGCCGATGGCGAGCATCGGCACCACCACTGGATACCACAGGAACAGGCCGTGGTTGTAGGAGAACAGCACGTTCCACTCATCCCCCTGGCTCAGGGTGAACGACTCTGAGCCGTAATCGTTCAGCGACCAGGTGTGCGTAGACCAGCGCACGTACAGGAACTGGAAGACGACCACGAACACGATTGCGCCCAGCACGGGTAGAGCGAGCCGCGCGGCGTCGCGCAGGCGCTCGGCGCCCTCGAGTCCTCGGGTCTTCCAGAAGATCCAGCTGGCCACCAGCAGCAGCATCGGTAGGGCATCCGGCTCGCGGATCCAGACGATGAACAGCGCCAGCCCGAACAGGAGCCACGGATTCGGGGGCCTGCGTCTTCGCATAGCGCCGACGCCGATGAAGATGAGCGCCGCGAACAGCGCGGCGCTGGACTCGTGCGTGAAGGAACTGTCGTAGGTCGCGTAATGGAACAGCCCGGTGCCGAACACCAGGCACAGCACCGTGAACTGTGCGGTCCAGGTTCCGACCTCCAGCCGCCGCAGGGTCGCCCACATCAGCCAGGCGGTGAGGAACAGCGTGGCCAGCCCGAGCCACTGGTCTGCCTGCTCGCTCGCGTTGCTGACGACGAGGGTCTGGTCGTTGCCGTAGCCGCTGAGCAGTGCGACCGGTGCCATGACCGGGAAGCGAAGCAGCGCCATCCCTGGCGAGTACTTGTCCGGGCAGCGGTTCCGGTGGACCGGGTCACGATTGGGCAGCGGGTATTGGGTACTGGGCAGCGCGCCGACGATCGCCAGTTCTTGCCATTGACAGAAGTCGAAGTCCCAGTTGAGGATCCCGTTGGTCCAGGCGTAGTAGCCCAGGCCATCTGAGCGGATCGGCGGGGAGTTCGTGTAGGGCGGGTCGATCGTGACCCAGGTGCCGAAGCCGACCACCGGCAGCAGTAGCAGGATCGGAACTCGCCGCAAGAGCGTCTTCGCGCGACGGGTGAAGCCCACGTGCATCCGGCGACAAGTCTACAGAGCAGGCGGGTGGCCACGCCACCGGCGTCAGCTCATCGAACCCTCATCGCCTCTGCGCAGCGGCCGAATCCGCGTGCGCACCAACACGAACACGGCACGAAACCCGTCTCTCCAGGTGATGTTCTTGCCCTCGTCGTAGGTCCGACCGTAGTAGGAGATCGGCATCTCGAAGATCCGCAGCCGCCGGCGGCAGATCTCGCCGGTAATCTCCGGCTCGATGCCGAAGTGATTCTCTGTGAGGTGCAGTTGCTTCAGGGCGTCGGCTCGGAAGGCCTTGTACCCCGTCTCCATGTCTGTGATCGTGGTATTGAACAGGAGCCCTGTCAGTAACGACAGAAACCGGTTGCCGATCAGGTGCCAGAACATGTAGGCGCGCTGAGGCCGGCCTCCCGACAGGCGCGAGCCGTACACCACGTCGGCCGCCTGACGTTGAATAGGCTCAATCAGAGCCGGCACGTCGCCTGGGTCGTACTCCATATCCGCGTCCTGGATGACGACGATCTCGCCCTGGCATTGCGGAATGCCATGTCGCAGCGCGGATCCCTTGCCGCCGTTTGGCTTGTGCAGCAGGCGCACGTGCTCGTCCTGCTCAGCGCGCAAGGCGACGATCTCCGCCGTCGCGTCGGTCGATCCGTCGTCGACTACGATCGCCTCGTAGTCGAGACCGAGCGCCGCTATACGATCGAGTACTTCGGTGATCGTGCGCGCCTCGTTGTATGTGGGGATGAGAAAGGTGATTTCCATGAGCGCGGCATCCTAACTTATGGTGGCCTGAAGCTCGCCCATCGGGAAGGCTGAGCGTGGCCGCTGGCCACGCGGGAGTTCTGGGGCAGCAAGGGGGGATCTGCGTCGCTGCGGTCATCCGGCGATTGCGGGCGGTGGTGTCGAGCTTTTCCCAACGCGCCCAACGACGCGCGCGGGCACACCGACGGCGATCGCGCCCGCAGGTACGTCGGTACTGACGACGGCACCCGCCGCGACGACCGCGTTGGCACCGATCCTACAGGGCCCGAGCACGACCGCCCGCGAGGCGATCCACGCGCCCGCCCCGACAACGATGTCGCGCCCCTCGTCCGGCACTGCGAGTTGCCGCTCGAGCCCCGTGCGGCTCACATCGTGCGTACCGGTGAGCAGCGCGACCCCGTGGCCGAAGAATGCGTGCTCCTCCACGGTGATGCTCCCCGAGATCGTGTTGAGCAGCGCATCGTTGATTACGGCTGTGGGTGCTATGTGGAGCCGCTCGACGGGACCCCATAGGCGCAGTGTGGTGAGCTCGGCCTCGCGCTCGGCGGCGAGCTCGCGTAACACGCGCTCGCGTACGGCGGCGTCGATGCGCGCATCGAGCCAGAGGCCAAGACGGTCGCGCAGGGGACGCAGCATTCGCGATCGGCTCAGACCCGGTTTGGTCATGGAGTCGGTGAGGTTAGCCAGAGTCGAGATGTGAATCGCGATGAAGCCGAGCAGTGCTATACTCGCCCTCCGCCGGGCTACAGTCATGCCTCTGCCTCAAAGCCGTAGTGCTTCCACCAGCTCTTGGCCCAGTGGTGGATCGCATATGCGTCGGGGAAGGCCTCGTCGCGCCGCTCTGGTTCGTCCCAACGATAGGGATAGAACAGCGGTGCGTCGAAGATCGCGAAACTTGACTCTCGCTCAATTTCTTGCTCGAGGATGAGAGTAAAGAGATACGGCCCGTTCGCGTCGGCGGAGTGTGCGCCGGTTCCAAGTGTTTGCCTCGCCAACCTGGCGGCACGGGCAAATACGGGATGGTGCGAGGTGGAACCCAATATTCCTGTTGCAACACGTCCGGGCATCTCCAGCGCTGTGAACGCGTCGATACCACGTAGCAGTGGGGTCAAGGGTCTGCGACATTCAAAATCGGTATCGACGTATATTCCTCCGAATCGGTGCAGCACCTCGTAGCGTATGAGGTTCGCCAGCTCTGAAGGGGTGCGGCATCGCTCGCGCTCGGCCAAGGAGATCTCCAGCTCCTCTAGGTCGCTCTCGGTCCAAAGCCGCATGTCCCAGGCGGGATGATGCCTTTCAAATGTCTCGCCGAAGCGCTCCTGTTCTTCTGGCATGGGCTTTCCTCCAACCCAAACGCGGTGGATCGTGCGGGGTATACGTATTCGTCGCCAACGCTGAAAGCGGGGGCGCGGTGTATCGATGAGGCGCTTACCGGGCCGTGGTAGCCCCAGCGGATGTTCAACGCGTACGGGAAGCCGACAGGCGCATTCGAACCAGCGCACATCCTCGTGCACGACATCCACCTCGAGCGTGTAATTCCCGGCGGTAGCCGGCGCATCCACGCTCAGGGGCGTGAGGATGCGTTCATCGGGGTGCACCGCTCGCGAGAACGGCGAGCGTGGGCCATCGCCCGTGTGAATGCCCCCATCGGCATTGAGCCAGCGATGGGAGAGCCTGATTTGCGGAGCCTCGTCCAGGCGGCTGGGCCAACGCTCGGTTCCTTCGTTCGTCACGTAAAAGAGGAGTTGCCCTTGCTCCGACGGCGTCAGTGACAAATTTGACGCAAATGGCTCGACTTTGGCACGATATGCACCCTCGCTGATGGTGCGCCCCTCCCAATAACAATCCATCTGTTCGAGTGAGATGAGCTCCACATCCTCAATCGGTGCTTGCGGGCCGGGTCTGGAAGATCTGTCCAACGCGCGCGCAATTGCCTCTCGATCCTCTTCTGGTACGGAAAGTAGCTCCAGCGAGTCACGGAGCTCCGGGAGATAAAATGCCTCATTGATGCGTCCACCTCCCGGCGCCAGCAGGTGCGGACGCGAGACCTCGTAGCGCACCGCCTTGTCACGACGGCTCTCCACGTCAGCGATCAGCAGCTCGAGGTGGTAGAAGGGCTCCCCGACGTACTCACATGGCGCAACCGGCTCTGAATGCAGGTGCTGAAGTCCGCGAATGCGCAACGTGCCGTCGTTGCGCACGAGCCGGTTGATGAAACCCTGCGACCACGGTGTTGATACAAGCATGCGGTCGGCGTCGGGGAACAGCCATGCCACAGATATCCAGAACTGCTGAGCCTCCCGTGAGGCCAGGAGTTCCGGCAGGCGTCTGACGAACGCTTGGCTCGGGACTTCGTCGCCGTCGAGGCCCAGGATCCAATCGCCGCTGCACTGCGCGTACAGCCAGCCCAGATGTCGCTCGACCATGCTGAACTCGATCTTGAAAATCCTGTCTGCAAGCGAGGCGTAGGCAGCCAGCGTCTCGTCGTCCACGCGTGAGTCTGCAGCGATGATGATCTCGCCGGCATGCTCCCGTAGCGGCTCCAGAATCGCAGCGATGCGGGCAGGCGGATCGACGGTGATCAGGCAGATGGAGAGGGACACGGGCGACATTATGTCGTTGAAGCAGGGTGGAAGCGGCATCCAGGTGCAACCCGCATCGTAGTTCTGCCACGACGGTCGCTCGTAGTGTCCCCGAGGCTAGGACTGCCGGCTGGTCTGATGGCTGGCTGAATAAACCGATCTTTGCCGTCCGGTCTCTCCCACACCGCGATCGCGTTGCCGCGTGGGTCGACGGCGGCCTTTGGCTCGAATTGAGGGTCGTCTATTTCCTGTCCCGGTTCCGAGATATCAACGGGCGCTTGCCAAGTGCATCCCGCAAGGTCGATCAAGCAGCTTGCCCGCACGACTCGTTTACTCGCGCCCACCGCCCACAGGGCATGGCCTGACCCCTGAGGGTCGGTCCGATCCTTGTGAGAGTTTTTCGCGCCTATGATTATGGGCGAGGAAGGACTCCACGATGAAGCGACGCGGACATTCGCCGGAGCAGATCATCCGCAAGTTGCGGGAGGCTGAGCGGCTGATCGGTGAGGGCAAGACGATCTCGGAGGCGGCGAAGGATCTTCAGATCAGCGAGCAGACCTATCACCGCTGGCGCAACTAGTACGGCGGCATGAAGGCCGAGGACGCCAAGCGGCTGAAGGAGCTGGAGCGCGAGAACGGCCATTTGAAGGCGATCGTGGCTGACCAGGCGCTCGAGAACCGGGCGTTGAAGGAGATCGCGTCGGGAAACTGGTAGGCCCAGTCCGCCGGCGTCGGGCGGTCGTGATGCTCTGCGACCGTCTCGGCGTCAGCGAGCGCTGGGCATGCCGGGTAGTCGGGCAGCATCGCTCCACGCAGCGTCGCGAGCCCAAGCGGGCCGAGGACGACGCGGCGTTGCGGGCGGAGCTGCGGCAGTTCTCGAAGGACCGTCCGCGGTGGGGGTACCGCCGTGCGCACCATCATCTGCGGGAGTTGGGCTGGGAGATCAACCGCAAGCGGGTTCAGCGGCTGTGGCGCGAGGAGGGCCTGCGGGTCCCTGTGCGCAAGCGCAAGCGCCGACGGCTGGGGAGACTCAACGGTCCCGGCCCAGCGGTTGCGTGCCGAGCGGCCCAACCACGTATGGGCGTTTGACTTCCAGTTCGACCAGACCGCCGACGGGCGCGCGCTGAAGCTGCTGAACATCGTCGACGAGTTCACCCGCGAGTCGCTGGTGATGATGGTGGAGCGCAACATCGACGCTGACCGGGTCGTGAGCGAGCTGGAGCGCGTGGTCGGCGGGCGCGGCGCCCCGGAGTTCCTGCGGTGCGACAACGGCCCGGAGATGACTGCGCACGCGCTCAGAGACTGGTGCGTGCTGGCGAAGACCGGGACCGTGTTCATCGAGCCGGGCTCACCGTGGCAGAACCCGTTCGTCGAGTCCTTTCACTCCCGCGTCCGTGACGAGTTGCTCGACGTCGAGGAGCTCTGCAGCCTCACCGAGGCACGAGTCGTGATCGGTGACTGGCGCGAGGACTACAACCAGCGACGACCCCACTCCGCGCTCGGGATGCTCACCCCCGCCGCTTTCGCCGCCCGATGCGCCCCCAGCATCACCGAGCGCGAGGCAGCATGACCCCCCATTCAGGGACGCGCCGGTCGTGTCGTGCTCCGCTACGCTCCGCACGACACGACCGAACCACCCGATACCCTCCACTCACTTCTATCCACCAACTCTCACACATGGTGGACCGAAAAACGGGGGCCAGCCACATTGGTGAGCCGGGGCCGTAGGCTGAGATTCATGCTCGTAGAATATCTATGGAGTGTTGTCGTGCGTCACGATCGCAATGCATCCGTTCCTCGCGGGCCGCGATCGTGAGGATAATGTGTGGGTGGTACTGGGTGGCGTGAGTTGTAGTGCAGGAGCAAGGCGCCGATGAGAATAAAAGGAACGAAGTTCACGAGGTGAAGCACCAGCGCATAGGGAAGCGCGGATGAGTATGGGATTCCGTACGCGTTCAGCGCGACGAGCGCGGCAGCCTCGAACACGCCGACGGCGGCTGGCGGAGATGGAAGGATCATGCTGAGACCGACGGCGACGGCCACCAGGACGCCACAGGCGAACGGGACATGCAGGTGGAATGCGAGCGCCACGAAGTACGAGCACAGCGCTGTGAGCAGCCAGGCCGCGACCGTCCAGAGAAACGCCTCGAGCGCCACCTCCCAGTCGCGCAGGCCGCTGAGACCGTGGGTGAGCTCCGCCGCGGTGCGCTCCAAACCCTCGACCGAGAAGCGCGAATGCCGTCGTAGCGGTCGCAGTAATGCTCGTATCGGCCGGTCGCCGTAGATCGTGAGCACGACCGCCGCGCCGGCGATCAGCAGCGCAAGAACGATCGCCGCGACCGCCGCCGCGCCGAACCAGCTCACGTGCGGCAGCCATGACTCGGCTGCGAAGAAGATCACGAGGATCACGAACACGTCGTACAGGCGCTCGACCACCACGGTGCCCACGATCTCCGCCGGCGCCGTCGAGCTTCGTTGCGTCAGCACCACGATCCGCGCCGCTTCGCCGGCGCGGGCAGGCAGGATGTTGTTGTACAGGTAGCCCACCATGGTCGCGTTCAGGACCGGACCGGCGGGAGGCCGCCGCCCGCGCGCGAACAGCGAGCGCCAGCGCAATGCTCGCGCGACGTTGCCGGCGCCGAACGCGATCAGCGCGGCCGCAATCCACCACAGGTCCGTCGTCCGCAGGGATCGCCAGGCGAGCGCGAGGTTGATGCTGTTGAGCGCGATGTACGCGAAGAGCACCGTCACGAGGATCATCGCTATGTACAGAATCCGCCGCTGGGGGCCGGTGAGCGACCGTCTTTGCGCAGGAGGCTGAACGCTGCCTTGGCTCTGGTCGTCGCCTCCCAGACCGTTGGGGTCGGCGGTCGGTACCTGCTTCTCGCTCACCGGCATGGCGTCAAGTTAGTCGATAGGTCAGATCACCCCTGGTGGAGGTTCTCGATCAGGATCACTGCCTCGGGTCGCGCACGGGCCGGTCTAGAGACTGCGGTCTTCGGTCTCAACCGACTCAGCGAGCGCGACGAGCTGGGATAGCGGCCACGCAAGCGCCCGCGCGAGACGGTTGACGGTCCCGTACGTCGGGTTGGTGTGCCCGTTCTCGATGTGCGAGATCCATCCCTGGTCGTAGCCCAAGCTCCAGGCCGAGCTCCTGCTGGGAGATGCCGAGTTCTTCTCGGCGTAGACGAATCGCGCGGCCGAGGGCGACTTGGGGGTCCTTGGCGATGTTTGCCACGTATCGAACCCTGCGTGTGCCCGACCCTCAGCGCCCATGTAGTAGGTACCATATTGATGATCTGGTTTGCCTCGCCCGGTGGGATGATCGCCTAGCTCCTTTTCAGGCGCTTCGTGCCGTGGTGCTCTGCGCTCCAGTTCGTCGTCTGGCTTTCGGGGTTGTTCTCCTCGCCCAGGTGTGAGCGCCCAGTCACCCCGCCACCACGCGGTCGAGCTCGTCCATTACCACCGGGTCGATCGTGAGGTCGAACTTGCGGGCGAAGTCGGCGCCCGAGCTGAGAATGCGGTCCAGATCGGCAACCCGGAGCACGGCCGGATGCGCCGATCGACTCGGCCACGAGGTAAAGCGGCGCGTGTCGCCGCTGAGTCGCAGGGCGGGCTCCGCGTAAAGGACGGTGTGCGGGAAGGACTCGGTAGGCAAGATGGTCCGCCGGTAGTGGCGCAGCAGCTCGGGTCTCCTCCGCGCCGCGCTGACCACGACCTCGACGGCGCGCCTGGATAGCGAGAGCCAGTCGCCGCCGCGTCGGCAGGGGAGAGCCGGTGAGAATGGGGTGGCGCATCGCCGGCCGAGCACGACACCCCACGGCATCTCGCGCACGAGCAGCGCGGGCCGCACCGCAGCGATCGCCCGCCGTAGAACGGCGCCGGGGTTGCGGATCGACCGGTGGCGATAGAAGTAGCGGCGCGAGAACTCGTCGAGTTCGCCCCGCGTCCAGCGCGGTGGGTCGACCTCGATCCCCTCGACGTAACCGTCATACGGACTGTCGTAGAGGTCGCGCTCGATCTCCGCCGGCGGTCGGATCGGATAGTCCTGCCCCGAGAGCACGATCAGCCAGTCAAACGGCACCCGCTCGAGCGCCCACGAGAAGCAGCGCAGCAGCATGTCGAGCTGCGGCGCCCACCCTCAGGCGACCGCGGTCGGCGGCTGGACGAGCTGGACGCCCCCGAGCCCGGCGAGCGCCGCCACGTCGAGCTGCGACTGCCGGTCGTCATGATGGATCAACAGCGGCGCGTCCGGACTACCAGCCCGCAACGTCCGCGCCAGCCGCAGCACCTGCTCGGGGTAGCGGTGTGAGGTCACGACATAGGCGACGCTCACCAGACGACCCCGGTCCCGCCATTACCCTTCGGCAAAGGGTGACTGTGGTAGCCACTTTTCGAGTTGGAGCTTCGGTATCGGCAGTCGCTCGATCGTGCATGGTGCTGCTGTGCTACAGGTTGGATCTTCTCCTCTTGGTACCGGGGCGACGAGCGCGTAGAGGGCGCTCCCGCTGTGGATGACCTGTAGGGCTTCGCCTGTTACGGGGGCGGAGGAGGACAGGCGGCCGGTCGTGGAGTCAAAGCGCTCCACCGAGATTGTGTTGACGTAGCATTCCGACACCAGCTGTGTGTACCACACGCGTTCTCCTTCGACAGATGGATATGAGGGGACGCTGCCGTCGATTCCAGCCATGCACACATCGCCATGCAAGCCTGAACCGGCGAGGATGCTCGTACCGGTGGCGAGGCGATCCGCGCGCACTTCCCAGCCCCCGCCGGTGCTGATCACCCCAGGTCCGTCGATCTTCCAAAGGAAGGACACGAGATCTGGACCCAGGTCGACGCTCTCGATGGCGCCCGCGGTGATGTCTCCTTTGATGCTGTTGGGGAGGCATTCTGTTTTGCTTTCGCGTATCCGTCGACCAACCTCACCTCTTGCTGGGGGACAAGGTTGTCCCGTCGGCGTCGCGCCATGGCGTAGCACCCGCAGCTTGTGTGTCCGTCCGGACCAGAGCAGCAATTGGGCAACATCGGCGTGATGGCGCGGGTCGTACCGCGCGAAGGCGATGTTGCCGTCCCACATCGACGGTGTCGTGTCGGAAGTGTCGGCCGGGTGCGGGATTGCGGGAGTCCTTTCGAGTTCGCTCGCGAGGTTCAGGACGTGTACCCTGCAGCCGATCCCTTCCAGCTCCAAAAACAGGTCCGCTTCGTAGCGCGGGGCTTTCACGCAGCGTGAGAACGTCGCGACCACTTCACCTGATGCGTTCGTGCCGAGGTCCACATCGAACGGCTGCATGCGCGGTGCCAGGCGCAGGGCCTTGACCTTGTCTTCGTGGTAGGCATCCAGTCCCCAGCCCCCGCTCACCGGTGCGCTCCACACCACCCAGCCACCGTATGCGCCGATCGGTGCGCGCACCGTCACCGACGCGAGCGTTTGCGGGCTCGCGGACGCGGCCTGGGCGCCGCAGAGCGCGACGGCAGTCGCCATCGCAAGCGCGACCGCCCCCACAGCGGTTGTTTGATTCCCCACATACCGCTCATCTGCAGTCCTAACCTCACAGATACCAGAGAGTTGCGCTGACAGTCGCCTAGGCTACAGCGCCCGCACTCGACTACTGATTCGCCCAACTCAGCTTGTGCGCAACTTCGACGCATAGCGTGTGGTTATGGGCCAGGATGCGGAGCTTCAGAACATGTTTGAATATTACGCCACTGGAAACTGCTCGAAAACTGCGACGGGAAGTGCGTTTCCTGGCCGAACTCCGGTTCTTACCACCGAGGGTGGCACTTTTCCAATGGCGTGCTTGGCGGCTCGCATGGCGCGCGGAGGATGGGTTTAGCCCATTGTCCAGCACCCCGCCTCGCAAGCTGGCTGTGTTGTTGAGTGCCGCAAACGGCCGACGGCGTATCATCGAGCTAGGAACCGGGACCGCGTGGACGGCTATCTCACTGGTCCTGGCCGATCCAGGACGGGAAGTGCGGAGTTACGACCCGATTCAGCGGCCCGAGCGTGAGCGGTATTTGCGGTTGGTGAGTCCAGAAACTCGGCGCCGGCTGACGTTTGTGAGCGCCTCCGGAGATGAGGGACCTCGGGACAGCGAGACAGTTGACCTGCTGTACATCGATAGCTCACACCATCGGGAAGACACCATCCGTGAGATAGAGACATGGCGTCCCGTTCTCGAAGAGGGCTCCGTTGTGGTGTTTGACGATTTTGGTAACTCTGAGTACCCGGGGGTGGAGGAGGCTGTGAGGGAACTTGGACTCGAGGGTAACGAGCGGCGTGGCCTATTCGTTCATCAGGTCAGCATGGGTTGATCAAAGGTGTCCTCGTCAAGGGGATACCTGGTCGCGCTTGCCCTACCGCAGCACCCGCACCCGTGTGCGCACGAGCACGAACACCGCTCGGAACCCGTCCCTCCAGGTGATGTTCTTGCCCTCCTCGTAGGTCCGGCCGTAGTAGGCGATCGGTGTCTCGTAGATCCGCAGCCTGCGTCGGCAGAGCTCGCCGGTGATCTCCGGCTCGATCCCGAAGTGGTTCTCGGTCAGATGGAGTTGTTTAAGGGACTCGCGTCGGAAGGCCTTGTAGCCGGTCTCCATGTCCGTGATCGTCGTGTTGAAGAGCAGTCCTGTGAGTAGGGAAAGCAAACGGTTGCCGACGAGGTGCCAGAACATGTAGGCGCGCTGTGGCCGCCCGCCCGACAGACGCGAGCCGTAGACGACGTCGGCAACGTGGCGCTGGATCGGCTCGATCAGGGCCGGCACGTCGCCCGGGTCGTACTCCATGTCGGCGTCCTGGATCACCACGATCTCGCCCTGGCAGTGGGGGATGCCGTGGCGCAGCGCCGAGCCCTTGCCGCCGTTGGGCTTGCGCAGCAGGCGCACGGGCTCGCCGCCCTCCGCCGCGCGCGCGGCGACGATCTCCGCGGTCGCGTCGGTCGAGCCGTCGTCGACGACGATCGCCTCGTAGTCGAGGCCGAGCGAGGCGATCCGATCGAGCACCTCGGCGATCGTCCGCGCCTCGTTGTAGGCGGGTATCAGGAAGGTGATTTCCACGAGCGAGGCATCCTATGCGACGGCTGTGCGACGTCCATTGGGCGCGGCCGCCCTGCCCAGGCAGGGATCGGCGCCGCCCCGGCCCGCTGCCATAATCGGCGGATCAGCTCCGCCTCCGCCGCTCTCCGCCTCGTGTCCGCCGATCTCAACGCGCGAAGGCGCCAAACAGACAGGAACGAATGCCCGTAGCGATAGTCACCGGATCGGGAGGCCTGATCGGCTCGGAGTCCGTCCTGCACTTTGTGCAGGACGGCTATGACGTGATTGGCCTGGAGAACGACATGCGGGCCCGGTTCTTCGGGCCGGACGCCTCGACCGCGCACACGACCCGGGCGCTGCTCGAGCGCCACCCCGCCGAGTTTCGCTCGATCGAGCTCGACATCCGCGACGGCGACGGCGTGGCGAGGGTCTTCGCCGAGCACGGGAACGCGATCGAGCTGGTGATCCACACCGCGGCGCAGCCCTCGCACGACTGGGCGGCCCAGGACCCGCAGACCGACTTCGCCGTGAACGCCGGCGGCACGCTCAACCTGCTCGAGGCCACGCGCAACCATGCGCCCGGCGCGACGTTTATTTTCTGCTCCACCAACAAGGTCTATGGGGATCTGCCGAACCAGCTACCCCTTGTGGAGTTGCCGCAACGTCTGGAGCTCTCCGAGGATCACCGCTACTGGGGTGGCATCGATACGACGATGTCGATCGACCAGAGCACGCACTCGCTGTTTGGGGTCTCGAAGGCGTCTGCGGATCTGCTCGTGCAGGAGTACGGCCGTTACTTCGAGCTGCCCACCGTCTGTTTCCGGGGAGGCTGCCTGACCGGCCCCAACCACGCCGGCACGCAACTGCATGGGTTCCTCTCCTATCTGATGCGCTGCACGATGACGGGCGATCCCTACACGGTCTTCGGGTACGGCGGCAAGCAGGTGCGCGACAACATCCACGCGGCCGATCTCATCGCCGCGTTCGCGGCCTTTCACAGCGCACCTAGGGCGGCGGCCGTCTACAACATCGGCGGGGGTCGTCAGAGCAACTGCTCGATGCTCGAGGCGATCGAGCTCTGCCAGGAGATCGCCGGGCGCGAGCTGCAGTGGAGCCTCGGCGAGGAGCCCAGGATCGGCGATCACCGTTGGTGGATCGGCGACCTCGAGCCGTTCAGGAGCGACTACCCCGAGTGGGAGCTGACCCGCGACGTCGAGGGCATCCTGCGCGAGATCCACGACCGCAACGCCGAGCGCTGGGTCGCGGCCGCCTGAGCGCGGCGATCGCCGCGGTGCCCGCCCCGACCGGCGCGCGTGGCCGCCGAGGGAGGGCTCCGACAGGATTCTGGCTGTAGGCTTCCGACCCGATGCAGCCGATCAAAACAACCCTCCCCGGCCTGACGATCCTCGAGCCGCGCGTATTCCCCGACGAGCGCGGCTTCTTCACCGAGACCTACCGCCGCGAGTGGCACGCCGAGGCGGGCATCCCCGCGGATCAGGAGTTCATCCAGGACAACCACTCGCGCTCGAGCAGGGGCGTCGTGCGCGGCATGCACTTCCACATCGGCGCGGGCGTCGCGAAGCTCGTGCGCTGCGCGCGCGGCCGGATCGTCGACGTGAACGTCGACCTGCGCAAGGGCTCGCCGACGTACGGCAAGTGGGAGGCGGTCGAGCTCGACGACGAAAGCATGCGCGTCCTGTACGTTCCCGTCGGCTTCGCCCACGGCTTCTGCGTGCTGTCGGATATCGCCGACGTGCTCTACAAGCAGACCGCCTACTACGACCCGGCGGTCGAGCGCGGGATCGCCTGGGACGACCCCGAGATCGGGATCGAGTGGCCGCTGCCCGCGGAGGAGTTGATCGTCTCCGCGCGCGACCGCGAGGCGCCCCGCCTGGCCGAGGTCGCGGCCGATCTGCCGTTTCGCTTCTGACGCCGGCCGGCCTCGCTGGGCTTACCTGAGAGAGTCGCCTCCCCGCCGACCCCGCTGTGTTGGTCCACGGCCCGATCGTGGCATGTCTCGCTCGATGGGCCACGAGCGCGCTCCTAACCTAAGGAGCGCGTGCTTTCTGTCGATAGATCGAGTGTCTTGATCCTTCGTTCCACCTTTCGTGCTCTGACGCGCCTGTCGACCGTCGCCCTGCTGGCGGCCGGCCTGATCGCCGGCTCGGCCGGCACGACGGCGCTGCTCGCGCCCGCGACCGCGCAGGCCGCGGAAGCCGGCGTGAACTTGAACACGCTCGAACCCTCGGGCATCGCCGAGGTGAAGGCGCTGGGTGCCCACTGGGTGCGCGTGTTCGCGCCGTGGCCCGACCTCGAACCGTCCCCGGGCGTGCACTCGGCCTTCTGGTTCCCGCGCTTCGAACGACTGTTCAGCTCGCTGCCGAAGGGCACGCACGTGATCATCGACTTCGTCAACGCTCCCACGTGGGAGAGCGGCTCCGCGGCGCCGAACGCCCCGCCGGCGAACCCCGGCGACTACGCCGCCGCCCTGCACTACGTCGCCGCCCGCTGGGCCGGACACGTGGCCGCGTATGAAATCTGGAACGAGGAGGACGCCTCGGCGTGGTGGGCCGGCGGCCCCGAACCCGTCGCCTACACGCGCCTGCTGCAGGCGGCCTACCCGGCCGTGAAGTCGGCCGACCCGGCCGCGAAGGTCGTGCTCGGCGGGTTGACGGGCAACGACTACAACTTCCTCGAGGGCGTGTATCAGGCCGGCGGGAAGGGTTACTTCGACGCGATCGGAGTGCACACCGACACCGCCTGCGACGTCAACTCGCCGTATTCGATCCTGCGCGACTCCGACGAACGGCTCGATCCGGACTCGTTCCTCGGCTACCGCGAAGTCCACGCGACCGAGCTCGCCAACGGCGATGACAAGCCGCTCTGGATGACCGAGATGAGCTGGCGGACGACCAGCGCGGAGTGCGGCGAAGGCGTTTTCGCCGGGATGAAGCCCGAGGGCGTGAGCGAAGCCAAGCAGGCCACGTATCTGTCCGAGGCCTATCACTGCCTGGACCAGAACTCCTACGTGAAGCTCGGCCTGTGGTTTCCGATCATCGACGAACCGACGCTCGATTCCGGTCTGCTGCGGCTGAACGCCTCCCGCAAGCCGGCCTACGCGGCGATGCGCGCCTACATCGAGCACGGCGACCGAGTCAAGGGCTCCTGCGGAGACTTCAGCGGTCCGAAGATCAGCGTCGAGACCCCGACGAAGGGCGACCGCTACAGCGGCCATCTGTGGATCAGGGTCAGGGCGACGGACAGCCAGGGCATCGCGACCATCCGCCTGCTGTACGACGGCCATTCGATCCGGAATTTCGACCCGTTCGTGGAAGGCAAGGGCTACCCGAAGACGGTGCTCGCGCAGATCCACTGGGCGGGCGCGAGGCACATCTCCCTCGGCCATCACACGCTGGAGATCCTCGCGTACGACAAACTGAAAAACGTCTCACGCACGAACATCTCGATCGTGCACGTGCCCGAAGGCTCGCACCACAGGTAGTAGACCTACGATCGTCGGGTGACCCCCGGCCGCCTGATCCTTGCCGCCGCCCTCGCGGCGCTCAGCTTCGCCCTCGTGCCGCCGGCTTCCTCAGCCGGATTCTTTACCGCCTCAGCCGGTGCCCGTTCCCCCACCGAGGAGACTTTCACTCCTGCCGGCGGGGCGGCGACGAGCTACGTCGATGGGATCTCCGACCAGAGCCTCCCGGCGTGGGACGGCGGCTTTGAGGAGAGCTGGTTCGCGGGCCTGTTCGACGACACCTGGGTGCACGGGCCCGGCGCGCACGTCGACTTCGCGCGGTATGTCGTGCAGTGGAACGTGATGTCGGGCGATTACCCGAGGTATCTGCGCGAATTCGAAGGATGGCTTGGCGACGTGGCGAGTATGGGACTCAAACCGGAGATCGCGTTGACGAGTTACGACGGCTCGCTTCCAGGCACCCCGGGGGAATATGAGACCGAGCTGGTGAAGATCCTGGCTCGTGCGCGCGCGCTCGGCGAGCCGGTCGGCTGGCTGGAGGCGTGGAACGAGCCGAACGGGCAGGGCGAGGAGCCGGCGCAGGACGCCGCCGCGTTCACGAACGCCGCGTCGAGCGTGTGCGAAGGGGGATACGAGTGCACGGTGATCGCGGGCGACTTCGAGGACTCGCCGGGTGTGGCGGCGTACGAGGACGAATACGTGAGCGCCCTGCACCCCGTCCCGGCGAACTGGGGCGTGCACCCCTATTACTCGGTGGGGGAGGAAAGCGAAGCCCCGTTCGAGACCGTCCGCGAACACCTCCCGAACGCAGGCGCGGGCGAGCGGATCTGGTTCACGGAGGTCGCCGCGCGCATGTGCACGGACTTCGACGGCGACCTCGTCGAAAACGGCGAAGCCGGGCAGGCGCGGCAAGCGAACTGGCTGGTGAACACGCTGATCAAGAACGCGCGGCCGGCGCACGTCTTCTACTACGAGCTCCTGCTGCGCGAAGGTCGCGAGCCGTCGTGCGAAACCGAAGGCAGCGACAGCGCCCTGTACGTCCCGAGCGACGACCCCGCCGAGCCCGACCGCCCGCGGGCCGCGGCGGCCTACATCTGGAGCGACGGCGACGGCGGCGGGAGCGCGCCGGGCGGGGCGGGCGAACCGGGCGAGGCCTTCCTGGCGAACGCCGCCGAGGCGACGCTCACCGGCGGCGCCTTCCTGCAATGAGGGTCGCTCTCACCGAGCGGCGGCGCGAGCGCACGCCGCGGAGCTCAGCCGCGCCAGTCCCGGATGTGTAGCTCGCACGGTCCGCCCTCGACTGCGATGGCGGCGGCGAAATCTGGACCGACGTCGAGTCCGGCCGTCCATGGATCTCCCTGCGTGGCGACCACCGAGGTGGAGTCCCCCGGCGCGGCGACCTCGATGCCGAGCCCGAGCCCGCGGCACTTGACGACGGCCTCTCGTGCCACCCAGTCTTGGAGGAACTCGGCCGTGTAGCGCGGCCGGGTGCGCTCGATGTCGACGCCGATCTCGCGCCCGGCGCTCACCGCGACGAGCGCGAGATCGCCGGAGTGGGAGAGGTTGAAGCGCAGATCACCCTCGTCCGCTCCGTCGTGGGCGAGCGCCGGCTTGCCGTGCGGTCCGAGCGCGAAGCGCAGGTCGCGCGGGTCGCGATCGAGGTAGCGCCCGAGCAGTGCCCGCAGCACGCCCCGCGAACGCGCCCAGAGGACCCGTTTGCGCGCGGGCACGATCCGTTCCGCGCGGGCGCGCTCATCCGCGCCGAGCAGATCATCGAGATTGTCTTCGATCGCCGTCAGATCGGCCCGCCAGATGTCGATTACGCCCGCGCAAGCGCGTGCGTGGGGCGGGCTCGGTGGCCAGGATTGGAGTGGGGCGTCCACCCCGCGCATTATCCGGCCCTGCACCCGGTCGCGGCCGACTTGGCATCCTGTAGGGCGATGAGCGGCAGACTGGAGCGCCTGCGCGAGCGCACGAACGGCTACACCGTCACCCCCGAGCAGTACCTGCGCGTTGCCTGGGTCGCGCTGGTCGCGCTGACGCTGATCGTGCTGACCGGCGCCGCGGTCCGCCTGACCGGGTCGGGCCTCGGCTGTCCGACCTGGCCGAAGTGCTACGGAAACGTCTACCCGCCGCTGAAGACGCACGCGCTGATCGAGTTCTCCAACCGCCTGATCACGGCCCCGGTGTCGATCGCCGCCGGCCTGGCGTGGCTGGGCGCGCTGCGCCGGCGACCGTATCGCCGCGACCTCGTGTGGCTGGGCGCGCTGCTGCCGCTGGGCGTCGTCGCGCAGGCGGTGCTCGGCGGCTTCACCGTGCGGGGCGAGCTCGACTACGGCTGGGTGATGGGCCACTTCGCGCTGTCGATGCTGATCCTCGTCGCCGCGGTCGTGCTCGTCTGGCGTGCCGGCCGATCTCCGATCGGCCACGAGCCCGAGCCCGAGCCCGAGCAGGACCGGCCCGGCGAGCAGGCGATCCGCGGCGGCGCCCCGGCCGGCGCCCCGGCCGGCGCGGCCTACGGTGATCCCCGGCAGAGCGGCGCCGCCACCGCCGCGAGGAGCCTCCTGGATCGGAGGCTCGTGCTGGCGGTGCGCACGCTGGTCGGCCTCGCGGCGCTGACGATCGTCGCGGGCACCGCCGCCACGGCCGCCGGCCCGCACGCGGGCGGCTCGCCGGGGCAGAAGATCAACCGCATGGACTTCGACGGGCGCGGGACGATGGACTTCGTGATCCACCGCCACGCCGAGATCGCGTTCGTCTTCAGCCTCGCGGCCGTCGCCGTGTGGTTCCTCGCGCGCCGCATGGCGGCGCCGCAGAGGATCAGGCGTCCGCTGACGGTGCTCTGCGTGCTGCTCGCCCTGCAGGGTGTTGTTGGATTGGACCAGTACGAGACGCATCTCCCGACAGAGCTCGTCTGGGTGCACGTCGGGCTCGCTTCGCTGACATGGCTGTCGGTCCTCTGGGCAGCGTGTGCGGCAGGCCGTCTCGCGCCCCGCACGGAGCCCGCGACCGAGCATCGTGTGGCGCCTGCGGCGCGCGTCTCCGCCTGAGCGCGCCCGCGCGCAATCGCCCTCAGCGGCGGCGCCGGGCCTCGTGCTTGCCGGGTCTCAGGGTCCAGTTCTCGGGTCTCAGCACCCGAAGTTCCCCGGAAATTAGGGCTTCTATCGACGCTGGAGAAGCCCGTTTGGCGGGCAATCGTCCTAACCAGCGGTTAGCCTGACCGAAGAACGACACTCGAGAAGGGAGTGCCATGACCAAGAACGAGCTAGCTGAGCAGGTCGCATCGAGTACTGGACTGGCTGCCAGTCAGGCCCGCGAGGCTCTGGAGACGGCGATCGAGACGATCGCCAAGGAGCTGGAGGCCGGGGGCGAGGTTGCGCTTGCCGGTTTTGGAAAGTTCAGCGTCAGCCAGCGTGCCGCAAGGCAGGGACGTAACCCATCGACCGGCGAGACGATCAACATCGCGGCCAGCAAGGCGGCGAAGTTCTCGGCGGCGAGCGCGCTGAAGAAGCGCCTCAACTAGATCGCACCCGCGCGTTGTTTCCCGGTGTCACCGGCCCGTCTCGGGCCGGTGAGCACTGGGCCAGCGGGCGTGGCGGAGGATCGATAGGATGCCGCCAACGCATGAGGCTCGCACCGCAGACAGACCGTCGCCCGACTAAGAAACGGTCCGACAACCCCGGAATCTCAGCTGACGGAGGAACCCGATGAGCAACGCCCCCGGCTGGGGCTCCTGGAGCCTCAACCCGATCGTGATCCTCGCGCTGCTCGGCGCGGGCTACGTCTACTGGCGCATGTACACGCGCGCCGCGACCCGCTCGAACAAGGGCCCCGGCATCGGCCATTGGCTGCCTTACGTGTTCGGCCTGGTGACGATCGCGATCGCCCTGCTCTCGCCACTGGACCCGATCGGCGACGAATACCTGCTGTCGGCGCACATGATGCAGCACGTGCTCCTGTCCGACATCGCGCCCGCGCTGCTCGTCCTCGGCCTGCGCTCGCCCGTCCTACCGCTCGGCCTCTCGCGCCGCGCGCTGACGGCGGTCGCGCCGGGACGCCCCTCCGGCCGCCTGCTCGCCCGGCTCACCTCGCCGTGGGTCGCGATCCCGCTGTGGATGCTCGCCACCTGGGTCTGGGCGATCCCGAGCATCTTCGACTACACCGCCCAGCACCCCGTCGTCCACGCCTTCGAGCACGCCACGCTCTTCTACACGGGCCTGGCGATGTGGTGGCTGATCATCGACCCGCTCCCGCGCGCGCGCCTGCGCCCCAACGGCGAGCGCCTCGCGCTGCTCGGCTTCACCCGCCTGGCCAGCGCCTGCGTGTGCCTGCCGCTGACCTGGCTGTCGGCGACCGAGTACCCCCTCTACGCGAGCGCCCCCCGTGCCTACGGCCTCTCGGCGATCAACGACCAGCACCTCGCCGGCGCGGCGATGTGCTTCGCCGAGTTCCTCGTCTTCGGCATCGCCTTCGCCGCCGTCTTCATCACGATGCTCGGCCGCGACGACTCGCGCGTGACCTTGGCTGAGTACGCAGCCGCCGGCGCGCCGGACCACCTGCCGACCTGACCCCTGCGGCGCGAGAGCCGGCGCTGGCCGATCCCGGACGATCGGTCGCGCGCTACGCGGGCGGGTGGCCTCCTCGATTCGGAGGGCCGTTAACCAACAGCGGCCTGACATCTCTGCCAGGCCGCTCGCGGCGCCGTCTGGGCTGCGCTTCTCAGCCGCAGCCGGTGTTGTTGCCACAGCTGCTGCAGGTGTAGCAAGAGCCGGTCCGCTGCATCATCCCGCCGCACTGGCTGCAAGCGGGACCGAGGTCGAGACCCTGGAGGCGCGCCGGGACGACCGGGGGCGTGTCCGTGAGCGCGGCCGTCGGTGCGCTGGAACCGCCGCCGTTGCCGCCAGCCGCCTTGGGCGCGTTCGAGCCGTTGGGCGCACTCACGGGTGCATCGTTGCCGCCGGTGGGGCCGGCGGTGTCGGAGGCGGTCACCGACTGGGCGGTGTCCTGGGATGCCGCGCGGGCGCGGACGGCGGGCGTGAGAATGCCGAGCCCCTCCTGGACGTCGGTGTCGAGGAAGCGCGAGGCGAGCCAGCGCATGATGTAGTCGGGCATCGACTTCGCGAAGGGGATCTCCGGGTTGGAGGTGATCCCCTCGGGGTCGAAGCGCATGTAGCAGAACTTCTGTACGAGGGTCTCGAGCGGCACCCCGTACTGGAGCGCGATCGAGATCGCCGTGGCGTAGGAGTTCATCATCCCGCGCAGCGTCGAGCCCTCCTTGCCGATGTCGGTCAGGAAGATCTCGCCGACGGTGCCGTCCTCGTACATGCCCGCCGTGATGTAGCCCTCGTGGCCGCCGATCGAGAACTTGTGCGTGATCGACTGGCGCTCACGCGGCATCCGCTTGCGGCGCGGACCCGCCTCTTTCAGCGCCTTGCCCACGGCCGCCTCGACGATCGCGTCGACGTCCTCTGCGGTCGCGCCCTTCGCGTCTTGGCCCTGCTGAGCATCGGTGCGCAGCGCCTGCGCGGTCTTCGAGCCGTCGCGGTAGATCGCGAGCGCCTTCACGCCGAGGTGCCAGGCCTGCGTGTAGGCGTCGGCGATGTCCTCGACCGTGACCTCCTGGGGCATGTTGACCGTCTTCGAGATCGCTCCCGAGATGAACGGCTGGACGGCGCCCATCATCTTCAGGTGCCCCATGTGGCTGATCGCGCGCTCGCCGACGGCCACGTCGAACACCGGCAGGTGCTCCTCGAGCAGGCCGGGAGCACCGACGATCGTGCCGTGCTCGGCCAGGTGCGCCTCGATCTGCTCGAGGAGCTGCTCGGAGTAGCCGAGCGTCTGCAGCGCCAGCGGCACCGTTTTGTTGACGATCGTCATCTGTCCACCGCCGACCAGCTCCTTGAACTTGACGAGCGAGAAGTCGGGCTCGACGCCGGTTGTGTCGCAGTCCATCAGGAACGAGATCGTGCCCGTCGGCGCCAGCACCGTCGCCTGCGCGTTGCGGTAGCCGTGGCGCTCGCCGAGCTCCACCGCCTCCTCCCACGAGCGCCGCGCCGCCGCGAGCAACTGCTCGTCGGCGCAGGTCGAGTCGGGGATCGCGTAGGAGGCGTCGCGGTGCATCGCCATCACGCCGTTGTGCGCCTCGCGGTTGACCTCGTAGTGCTCGTACGGACCGAGCTCCGCCGAGATCTCGGCGGAGCGGCGGTAGGCGCGACCGGTCATCAGCGCCGTGATCGCCGCCGCGGTACCGCGCCCGGCGTCGGAGTCGTAGGGCATCCCGTCGCTCATCAGGTAGGCGCCGAGATTCGCGTAGCCGAGCCCCAGCTGACGGAAGGCGCGCGCGTTGACGCCGATCTCCTCGGTCGGATAGGAGGAGGGCGAGACGACGATCTCCTGCGCCAGCAGCATCACGTCGACGACGTGCTCGAAGGTCTCGGTGTCGAGCGTGCCGTCGTTGCGGCGGAACTTCATCAGGTTGATCGAGGCGAGGTTGCAGGCGGAGTTGTCGACGTGCATGTACTCCGAGCATGGGTTCGAGGCGTTGATGCGCCCGCTGTTCGGCGATGTGTGCCACTGGTTGATCGTGGTGTCGTACTGCACGCCCGGGTCAGCGCAGCGCCAGGCGGCCTCGGCGATCTCGCGCATCAGCTCGCGCGCGGGGACGGTGGCGGTCGGCTCGCCGGTCGCGCGGGCGGTCAGGTGCCAGTCCTCGCCGTTCTCGACGGCGCGCATGAACTCGTCGGTGACGCGCACCGAGTTGTTGGCGTTCTGGTACTGGATCGACTTGAAGCCCTCACCGTCGATCGACATGTCGAAGCCCGCGTCGCGGAGGGCCTCGGCCTTGTCCTCCTCCTTGGCCTTGCACCAGATGAACTCGCGAATGTCCGGATGGTCGATGTCGAGCACCACCATCTTCGCGGCCCGGCGTGTCTTACCACCGGACTTGATCGTGCCCGCCCACGAGTCGGCGCCGCGCATGAAGGAGACGGGACCCGAGGCGGTGCCGCCCTTGGCCAGCGGCTCCATCGAGCCGCGGATGTTCGAGAGGTTGATCCCCGAGCCCGAGCCGCCGCGGAAGATCATCCCCTCCTTGGTGTTCCAATCGAGGATCGACTCCATCGTGTCCTGCACGGAGAGAATGAAGCAGGCGCTGCACTGCGGCGACTCCTCGAAGCCGACGTTGAACCAGACGGGCGAGTTGAACGCCGCCATCTGGTGCAGCAGGATGTGGGTCAGCTCGTCCTCGAAGGCGCGCGCGTCCTCGTCGGTGGCGAAGTAGCCACGCGCCTGCCCCCAGCCGGCGATCGTGCCCGCCACGCGGGAGATCATCTGCTTGACCGAGCGCTCGCGCGCGGGGTTGCCGATCTGCCCGCGGAAGTACTTCTGGGCGACGATGTTGGTCGCGTTCTGCGACCAGCTCTTCGGAAACTCGACGTCGGTCTGCTCGAACGCGATGCGGTCGCCGTGGCCGATGCGCGCGTCGCGCGTCTCCCACTCGACGGCGTCGAACGGATGCTCGTCCGCGGTGCTGAGCAGGCGTCTGATCGACAGCCCGGCTCCGGGTGTCGTCTCCTGGGTGGTCGTGGGGTGTGTGATTGGGTTCATCGGCCTGCCTCCTCTGCGCTGTGCCGGCGCGCGCGACGCCTACTCGGAGCTGTTGTCTGGGCCGGGCATCGTCCCGCGCGAGTCGGACGGAAAAGAGACGACGCCACCCATTATTTTAGAAGGCGCAACCCGCCGTCCGAGAAGACCCGCAACGTCCGTAAAATTCATCTATCTCCGCGTCGAGGGCGCTGGGCAGCTCAGTGGCCGAGCTTCGCCCAGTCGGCGAATTCGGCCCATGTAGCGCTGGCGCGGAAGCCGGCCTCGGCCATCGCGTGGCGCAGGGAGAGCAGCCAGTGGGGCTCGAACGCGCGTCGCCGGGCGAGCGCCCAGGCGATGCAGGCGAGCACGAGCACGGCGGCGACGATGACGGCGGCGATCGCCGCCGCCGAGAGCGATTCGGAGTGCTTGGAGCGCGCGGGTGCGGACGTGCGCGCGCTCGACGTCGATTGAGTCGCGGGGCTGCCGACGGCGCCGGCAGCCGTGGGAGCCGAGACGGTTGGGGTGCTCGCAGTTCCGGGAGCGCTCGTGGTGGGCGTGGAGAGGCCCGGCGCGGTGGAGGTGCTCGTCGTGGTGGCAGGGGCGACTGCTTTGGTCGGCGTCGTGGCCTTCGAGGCGCCGGTCGCGCCAGGGTGCACTCTCGCCGACGCCGACGCCGGGATCGGGAAGGTCGGGCTGGAGGCGGTGTGGGTTGGCGTCGAGCCGGTGCCGAGGGCCATATGTAGATGAATGCTAACCCCGCGCGCGGGTCGCACCGTCCACTCGGGTCATGCCGCCCGCTCCGACTGGAGCAGATCCTCGATCGCCGCGAGCGCGTCTCCCAGCACGTCTGCGGGCGCCTGCCCGGCGTCGATCGGGCGGATCCGCGCCGGCTCCTCGAGCGCGAGGAGGTCGTAGGCGGCGGCGATCAGCGCGAAGAACCGCTCGCCCTCGCGCTCCAGCCGGTCTGGCTCCAGCTCCCGCTCGCGAGCGCGCCCGCGACCCAGCGCCGGGTCGATCCGCAGCAGCAGGGTGCGGTCCGGAACCAGTCCGCCGGTGGCGAACCGGTTGAGGAGACGCACCTCATCGACGCCCAATCCGCGCCCGGCGCCCTGGTAGGCGAGCGAGGAGTCGACGAACCGGTCGAGCAGCACGAGCGCACCCTGATCGAGCAGTGGCGCGAGCAGCTCCTGCACGAGCTGTGCCCGCGCGGCCGCGTACAGGAGCGCCTCCGCGCGCGGTACGACCGCCAGCGCGGGATCCTTCACGAGCGCGCGAATCCGCTCGGACACGTCAACCCCGCCGGGCTCGCGCAGCAACTCCACCGGATGCCCCAGCGCGGCGAGCTCGCGCGCGAGCGCCTGCGCCAGCGTCGACTTGCCGGCCCCGTCGATGCCCTCGATCGTGATCAGCTTGCCGCGGGCCACTGCGGGGACGGTAGCGTCTCTACGATGACCGGCGTGGGAACCTCCGCCCAGGCGACGATGCTGCCCGGCATCGATGCGCACCCCCATGCGCGCGCGGTGCTCGCGCCCGCCCTCTCAGACGGAGCCCCATCGCACGCCTACCTCTTCCACGGCCCGGCCGGGACGGGCAAGCGGGCGATCGCCCGTGCGTTTGCGGCGGCGCTGCTCGCCGAGGGCGCGCGCGACCCCGGCGCGGTGGCCGAGCGGGTCGCGCGCGGCACGCACCCAGACCTGACCTGGGTCACGCCGAGCGGCGCCGCCGAGATGCTCGTCGGGGACATCGAGGAGCCCGTTGTCGCCGCCGCTACGCGCACGCCGTTTGAATCGGCGCGGCGCGTGTTCGTGATCGAGGGGGCCGACACGATGAACGACCAGGCGGCCAACAGGATGCTGAAGACGCTCGAGGAGCCGCCCCCGTTCGTCCACCTCCTGCTGCTCACCGACCGTCGTGAGGACGTGCTGCCGACGATCGCCTCGCGCTGTCTGGCGGTGCGCTTCGACCCGCTGCCCTCGGCGCGGATCGCGGAGCTCCTCCAGGGCCTCGGCCACGACATCGAGCCCGAGCGCGCGCGGGCGTGCGCGCGTCTGGCGCTGGGCGACGCGCGCCTGGCTGAGCGCTTGGTGAGCGGTGAAGGCGAGGCGCTGCGTGCGGGCGCCGAGGAGTTCGTGCGTTCCGCCCTGGGCGGCCAGACCGCCGAGCGGCGCTGGACGGGGCTGCTCGACGTCGCGAAAGGGGCCGGCGTGGCCGCGGGGGAGGCCGAGGATGGGCGCCTGCGCGAGGAGCTCGAGCTGGTCCCGAGCAAGGAGCGCAAACGCTACGAACGCGAAGGGGCGGACGCCCGCCGTAGGGCGGAGCGCCGCGCGCGCACGCAGGCGCTCGATCTCACGCTGCGCCTGGCCGAGCTGTGGCTGCGCGACGTGCTCTGCCTCGCCGAGGGCGCCCCCGAGTGCATCTACGCGGTCGACCGCGCGGACGAGCTGAGGGTAGACGCGGAGGGGTGCGACGGCATCGCGCTGCGCGCCGGCATCGAGCTCGTGCAGGACACGCGCCTGCGGCTGGCCCTGAACGTGTCCGAGGAGCTCGCGCTGGAGGCGCTGGCCTACCGGCTGGAAGCGATGGCGGCGCCGCTAGCCGGCTGAGGCGACCGATGGCCGGCGCGGATGCTTTGTCCTCGGTCGCTCGCGTGCTTAGCACGCCACGCTCCCTGCGTCCGCGCCCCGCTTGACCCTCGATCGCTTATGCGAGCGGACCGAGGTTCGGTTCGAAGCCGTAGAGCTCGAAGGCGAGGAATCGCGAGAACAGCCGGTTGTCGGGGCCGTGGAAGTCGGCCGAGCCGGTGCTGAGCAGGCCGAGCTCCTCGCAGCGCTGTGCCAAAAGCGTCGTCTGCTCCTGCGTGTGGGTCACGTAGAAGGCCTCGACTCCGTCGATCCCGAGCAGGTTGAAGCGGTCGATCGTCGCGAGTACCTCGTCGGGGTCGGGGATGTCCCAGAACGGGTGCGCCCACACGACCACGCCGCCGGCCTCGTGGATCGCCGCGATCGCCTGCGCGACGGTGGGGATCTCGCGTAGCCGGAAGGCGGGCTTGCCCTCGATCAGATAGCCGCGGATCAGCGAGCCGATGTCGTCGATCTGCTCGTCCCGCAGGCGCGCTGCGTTCGCGGGCGCGGTGAGCACGGCTTCGGCCAGGTGCGGGCGTCCGATCGGCTTGCCGGCGGCGACGCGCTCCTGCAGCTGCGCCCTGTCGAGCTCGAAGCCGAGCTCCTCGAGCGCCGCGGCCATCCGCAGCGTGCGCTGCTCGCGGTCGGCGAGGAACTCCGCGAGTCGCGCGGTCAGGGTCGGATCGATGTGGTCGATGTTGTAGCCCAGGATGTGCAGTTCGCGCGGTGTCTCCCCGCCGGCATCGATCGCGGAGATCTCGACCGCGGGCACCACGCGCACGCCGTAGCGCTCGCCCGCCCGCAGCGCCTCGGTGACGCCGGAGACGGTGTCGTGGTCGCTCAGCGCCAGCAGCTCGACGCCGGCGCGCGCGGCGCGCTCCACGACCTCGGCGGCCTCCAGCGCGCCGTCGGAATGGGTCGAGTGCGACTGCAGGTCGAAACGGATCGAGGCGGACATCGGCAGGAGCGTATGCGACCGGTGGGGCGGTGCGCGTGCTCAGGGTCGGGCGTGTTCGTGCGCGGAGCCGTTGCCGGGGGCGGCGATCAGCATTGCCACCTGGCGCCCGAGCACCTCGCGGAGGGTCTGGACGGCCGCGTGGAAGCGCCGTGCCTTGCTGGGCAGCGTCCAGCCGCCGGCGTCGGGCGTGGCGTCGGGCTGCTCGCAGACCTCGAGCTGGGCGTAGGCCGCGTCGGTCTCGGCGGCGCGCTGAGAGGCCTCGATCCAGAGAACCTCGAGGTAGGCGAGCGCGGCCCCGAGCTGCTCTTCGGGCAGCCCGTCGCGCTGCTGGAGCTGGCGCAGGACGGGGCCGACCTCGAGGCTCAGCCAGCGTTGCTCGGCGTGTGCCCGCAGCAGCAGGCAGACGTCAGATGGAGGGGATATTTCTTGATCTTGGGTCATGCAAGCATCCGTGCTCGACGTAGATCGACGCGATCGGCGACCTGCTCTTGGCTTCGACGGGCCGCGACGATGGCTTTAGGAGATCGGGAGAGTTTCCACGCTTCTTGGGAGAACTTCGTGGCCGTGCCGGGTCTTCCCGGCTCGATCATGAACATTCGTTTAGATTGAATCGACTTTATCGTCTAGGCGCACCGAGGTGCGCGTGGATCGCGTCTGCAAATTGACGCCCCCGTTCATCGCCGGGGCGCTCCAAGAGGTTTGCGAGGCTCTCTTTAAGGGGTAGCCTCGAATAGGCCGATGCAAGGGGAGAGATGCAGTTAGCGAGTTATGACCCGAGCTACGATCCGGCCGGCCGTGCGCCCGGCCAGCACGAGCGCACAACCGTGCGGCGGCTGCGCATGCGTACGCTCGTGGCGCTGGGGATCCTGGCCGTGGCGACCGCGATCCTCGGCCGGACCTTCGGGCTGCGCAACCTGGGCTTCCTCGGCTCGGAGGTCGCGCTGCTGGTAGGCATGTTCGTGATCTTGCGCTACGTGCTGCCGCTCGTCGAGCGGCACGATCGCGGCGCCACGGGCGAGGAGCAGGTCGGTGGACTGCTGGACGAGATGGCGGGCGAGGATTGGCACGTGATTCACGACGCGAGCCTCGGTCAGGGCAACGTCGACCACATCCTGATCGGGCCCGCGGGGGTGTTTACGGTCGAGACGAAGAGCCACCCGGGACCGGTCCGCGTGGCGCGCGTGCACGGCGCCACCCTGCGGCAGGCGCAGGCGCAGCGCAAGGCGATCGAACGCGCGACGAATGTCCCGGTGGAGCCGCTGATCGTCTTCAGTCGCGCGTGGGTCGACAAACCGCTCGCGCGGCGCAAGGGCGTGCGGGTCACGCCCGCCCGGATGCTGCCCGGTTACCTGGAGCGCCACCTGCAGACGCTGACGCCGACGGAGGTCGAGCGGGCGCGCACGTGTGTGGCAGAGGCCCTGCATGCCCATCGCGCCGCGGCGCCGGGCACGGACCGCTCGACGCGCCCCGTCTACCGCCGCTGGCAGGCCGCGAAGACGCGCATCCTCGGCTAGATCCGGTCGCGGTGCAGCGAACCGGCCGCAGCGAGGGGTAGCTTCTGGGAGATGGAGAAATCAACCCAGACAACCCCCCTTCCCAGCCCCGAGGCGCTGCTCGAGCGCTTCGGGCTGGAAACCTTCCGGCCCGGCCAGCGCGAGGCGGTGCAGGCGGCGCTCGACGGGCGCGACAGCCTGGTCGTGATGCCGACGGGCGGCGGCAAGTCGCTGTGCTACCAGCTGCCGGCGCTCGCAACCGATTGGTTCCCCACCCACCCACTGGTCGTGGTCGTGAGCCCGCTGATCGCGTTGATGGCCGACCAGTTGCGCCGCCTGCGCGAGGCGGGCGTGAACGCGACGATGCTCGCGTCGGGGATGGAGGAGGGTCACAACTCCCAGGCGCTCACCGAGATCGCCGCGGGCGAGACGCGGCTCGTGCTGGCGGCGCCGGAGCGCTTCGCCTCGGGCACGTTTCGCTCGGCGCTGGCGCAGCGCGACGTGGCGCTGTTCGTGGTGGACGAGGCGCACTGCGTAGCGGAGTGGGGCCATGACTTTCGCCCCGATTACCTACGCCTGCACGAGGCGATTGCATCGCTTCGGGGCACGACCGGCGGCCGTCCGGCGGTGATGGCCGCGACGGCCACGGCGACACCGCGCGTGGCGCAGGAGATCGCCGCGCGCCTGGAGCTGCACGAGCCGGTATCGATCCGCTCGGGCTTCGATCGACCGAACGTGACGTTCGACGTGATCAGCGTGGAGGGTAAGGGCACGGTGGAGCACAAGTGGGCGGCGCTACTACATGTGCTCGCCGACGAGCGCGCGCGTCCGGCGATCGTCTACTGCGGCACGCGAAAGGACACAGACGCGGTCGCTGCGAGGCTGCGCGAAGAGGGCCTGGCGGCGGTCGCCTACCACGCGGGCATGAGCCCGGAGGGCAGGCGCGCCAGCCAGGATGCGTTCATGAAGGATCGCGCCGAGGTCGTCGTGGCGACGAACGCGTTCGGCATGGGCGTCGACAAGGCCGACGTACGCACGGTGGCGCACTGGGCGTTGCCGACGAGCCTGGAGGCCTACTACCAGGAGGCGGGCCGCGGCGGCCGCGACGGGCTACCGGCGCGTGCGCTGTTGCTCGGCGCGCGGATGGATCTGGGGCGGCTGGTCCGCTTCATCAACGAACGTGAGACGAGCGTGGAGGACGTAAAGGCGTATGTCGCTCGGCTGCGTCGCAGCGCCCACGGCGGGATCGCGGCTGTCGGGCGCCACGAACTGGGTGAGCGCGAGCGCGTGCTGCTGTCGATCGCAGAGCGCTCGGGAGCGGTCGATCTGGAACCCGCGGATTACGACGGGCTGCTGATCCGTTTGACCGGGCAGGGCAGTCCACGTAAGGCGTCCGCTGCGATCAAGGTCGCGCGCGACCGCGGGTGGGACGCCTACCACTCGATCGAGCGCTACATGACCAGCGGAGAGATCTGCCGCCGACGGCAGATCCTCGACCATTTCGGCGACGACGAGCCGGGGCGCCCGACGGGCCGCTGCTGCGACGTGTGCGAGCCGGATGCGGCGCTCGTGGCGGCCGCGAACGCGCCACTCACATCGAGCCGAGGCCGCCGCGGCGCAGATAAAGGGAGCGGCTCCACTGACCCGCCCGTGGATCTCGACGACTTCGAGCGCATGCGCGCGTGGCGCTATGGGCGCGCGGAGGGCAAACCGGCGTTCATGGTTGCATCGAACGCCGTGCTCGAAGACCTGCTGCGCGCGAAGCCCGCGAGCACCGAGGCGCTGTTGGAGGTTCGCGGCATCGGACCGGCCTTCTGCGAGAAGCACGGCAAGTCGCTGCTGGCTGAGCTGCGGGCGCTCGAGAAACCCGCCGGCGAGCACTCCGCGGAGCCGGGCGGCGAGCAGTCACCGGCGGTGGACGCCTCGCTAGCATCAGTCCCCGCGCCGACGTAGCTCAGCTGGTAGAGCACTTCACTCGTAATGAAGGGGTCCGGGGTTCGAGTCCCCGCGTCGGCTTCGACCTGATGGGTGGAGCGCACGCCTTCCCGATTGCGTAGCCTTAGGTAGCGATGCTCTTTATTCTGATCGTAAGTGCTTTCGCGGTAATGGTCGTGGTGCTCGGATTGAGTATCTGTCGCATCGCCGCGCTCAGCGATCGCAACAGTGCCCTCGCCCTGACCGAGTGGCTCGCGGCGAGCCGGCGCGCCGAGCGCCAGGTGGCGCCCCCAGACCACGCCGGCGAGCAGTTCCCCTTTGAATCCCCGGGCGATGCCTTCCGCGCGGCCGGCTGGCGATGACCGGCAGAGGGAGCATGCTGCGGATCGCTCGGACTCCCGCCAGAGGCTCCCTCTGTGCAAGCGTGGCCGTCCTGGTGGCGCTCGGGATCCTTCTCCTCGCCGGGAGTGCCCGCGCGGCGTCGCCCTCCGAATCTGCTCCGGAAGCATCATCGCCTCCGGCCGCTGAACCAGCTCCCGCGGCGTCGGCGCCGGGCGCCGAACCTGCTCCGGAACCATCTTCTCCGGTGGCGCCGGTCGTTGAAACGGTTGAGGAAGCTCTCGCTCCCGTCGAAACGGTCGTCGAGTCCGCCCCGGAAGTCCCGGTTCTCGCGCCGGTCGTCGAAGCGGCGCCGGAAACCTCGCCTCCTCCCGAGCCGATCAAGGAAGTCAAGGAAGCACCGGCCGACGAATCGGACAAGGAAGCAAAAGAACCCGTCGCCGAAGCGATCAAGGAAGCCATGCAGGAAACCGCCACGACTGGGCAGGACGCGGCACCGGCCAACGACCCGGCGGCCGCGGTCGGCCCGGAAGTCTCGAGCGCTCCTGATGGACCGCTCCCAACGATCCTCCCTGGGGAGAGCCAGACGCCCTCAGCCACAGGCTCGGCCGATGCCGCGGCGCTTGCGCGAAGGATGATCGCCGCGCAGCGCGCCGAGAACTTCGATCGCGCGCTCGGCGGCCTGGGCTCGCCTCTGATCGGCACCGCTGGCGACCTGGATCGTCCAGCTCTGCTCTCGGCCTCGGCCGTCTTGGTCGACGATCTGTCCGGGGGGACGACTTCGAGTATGGGTGCGCCGGCGGGTGGCCGCTCCGGCGGCTCCCCCGGTGGGAGCAGTCCGATCGGTCCCCCGCCCGGGCCCCCACCGAATGGGACCTTCGGTGGCGCCGCCGGGGGCGGCACCGGTATCGCGCTCTCCGGGTTCCCGACGTTCGCGGGTCACCTGCTGCGGGGCGCACCGGTCGCGATGCGTCGCCTGCGACTTTCGTTTCAGCCGTGGCTCACGGCGTTCTTCGTTCTGATTCCAGAGCGCCCCGGCTAGCTCCTCCCGGTCGCTTCGCCTCGGCCCGGATCTCGCGATCCCGGCCCACTGAAATCAATTCGAAGCCTCTTTGGAAGGAGCAGTACTCGATGGAACGTCATCTAACGACGTCTACAGGAAGCATCGACATACGAAACGAGGGCGCGAGGAAGCTCATCGTGATGCGCGCCGCCACTGTCTGCGAAGGGAATACCGCCTTCGACAGCAACGCGCGCGCATGGCCCACCCGAAACCAGCCCGACCCGCTGTCAGAGAGCGTGAGCATCTGGATGCACACGCTGATCCTCACCGGCGAGTTGACTCGCCACTCCGCGCACACGCTCGAAGTGGAGATCGAACGCCTCTTCGCAGATGGGGTCACCGCCATCACGCTGGACCTCCGTCAGCTGACGCACATCGACCCGATCGGGGTGGCGGTGATCGCGTTCCGCTGCCGTCTCTGCAAACGACAGGGACACGGCTTCGTCCTGATTGCCGGGCCGCGGTCGATCCAGCGCGCCTTCGCGGAGGCGGGCGTCGTCGAGCAGCTGCCCTTCCAGGAGGACGAGGTCGCCGCCCGTCGACTGCGTGCCGCGGCGCTCGGTCGATCGGCAGATTCGTGAAAGGAGCCTGCTTCCCCCGTCGGCTGGGCTGACCGTCCGCCCACAGCGAGACCATCTCGGTCGATGACGCTGCCGCTCGCCGTCGACTGGCCCACGATCGCCTCGCTGGCGACTGCCGCCGGCACGCTCGTACTTGCCGTCGCGACGTACTCCTCGGTGCGCTTCGGGCAGCGCTCGACGCTGATCGCGGAGCGCTCGATGGCGCTCACCGAGCGCGCGCTGCTGCTCGGTCTGCGGCCCGTGCTCGCTCCCGCGCGCGTGGTCGATCCGCCCGAGACGGTCCGTTTCGGCGAGGGACGGATGGTGAAAGTCGAGGGCGGCATGGCCGCGATCGAGCGCGAGGACGAGAACTACTACCTGGTGATCCCGCTGCGCAACGTCGGCAACGGCCTCGCGGTGCTGCAGGCCTGGCGCCTGTCGGCCGGACGCCCGAAACTGGACGCCCCGCACGCCGAGCCGTCCGAGCACCGCCCCCAGACGCGCGACCTGTACGTGCCCGCCGGTGACACCGGCTTCTGGCAGGGCGCGATCCGCGAGCCCGACGATCCCTTCCGCGAGGGTCTGCGCGAGGCGTTCGAGGCTGGCGATGCCCTGACCGTCGATCTGCTCTACGGAGATCACGAGGGCGGACAGCTGACGATCAGCCGCTTCGTCCTCACGCGGGAGCAGGACAGCAACTGGCGCCCCGGCGTCGTCCGTCACTGGCCGCTCGAAGGCCCCGACCCACGCGGACGCTGACTGCGGGCACACATGGCGCGTCGCCCGAAGCTTGCTCGACATGCGGGCGCGCGCGGCGGCTCGGGGCCGGTCTACGCCAGCCCGCCCTGCGGGGGCTCCGTGAGCGGCGGTTCTCGAGCCTGCCCCGCCCCGCCCCCGGCTCCCGCCCCGGCCGTGCGGTCGGCGCTGCGCTGCGTGTAGAGAAACCAGAGGAAGCCGGCGATCGTGAGCACGCTCGCGACCCAGAAGTTCAGGCGCTCGCCGAGGAAGTGGTGTGCGGGGTCGACGCGCAGCAGCTCCTCGAAGATGCGAAAGGCCGAGTAGCCGGTCACGTACAGCGCGAAGATGCCCGGCGCGCGGATCTGCCGGTGGCGGATCAGCCAGATCAGGGCGGCGGCGAGCGCGAGGTCCCAGATCAGCTCGTAGAGGAACGTAGGGTTGAAGGTCGCGTAGCCCAGATATCCGGCCGGCCGGTGTGCGGGGCTGATCTGCAGCGCCCAGGGGAGGCTCGTCGGGCCGCCAAAGAGCTCCTGGTTGAAGTAGTTGCCGACCCGTCCGATCGCCTGCGCCACCAGAATCCCCGGCGCGGCGGCGTCCATGAACCGCGTGACGCTCACCCGGTGGCGGCGCAGCGGGATCAGGCCGCCGAGGAAGCCGCCGGCGATTCCCCCCCAGATCCCGAGGCCGCCCTGCCAGACCGCCAGCCACCCGTACCAGTTGTGCTGGACTTCGTTCCAGCTCGTCACGTCGTGGTAGAGGCGCGCGCCGAGGATGCCGGCGGGCACGCCCCACAGCGCGACCGTGTAGACGAGGTCCGGGTCGCCTCCTTTTTCGCGCCACAGCCGGCGGGTCAGGATCACCGCAGCGGTGATGCCGACGACGTAGCAGAGCCCGTAGAAATGAAAGAACAGCGGGCCGACGTGAAACCCGTTGGCCGATGGGCTGGGGATCGAGGCGAACAGCATTGCCGAGACGAGGCTAGAGCAATGCCTCGGGAGCCAGCGGCGCTTCGCGCTCTGGGCTCGCCCTCGTCCCTACGGCTGCAGGTCGAGCGCGTCGAGGATCTTCGACCACGGTTCGACGGCGCGCGCTTCGGCTTCGACGAGTTCGTTTTCGGACTGCTTCGTCAGCGCCAGTTGCGAGCGCTCGCGTGCGTTCTCATAAGGTGCGAGCAGGTGCGCGGGCACTTCGCCGATGCCGACGTCGTTGGCGCTGTATTCGCGGTCGAACTGCGTCGTGGCCGGCTGCAGCGTCTTGTAGCCGCTCGCGGCCCACGCGCGCACGTCGCCGCACACATCCGGCTCCTGCAGCGCGGCGAGCGCCTTCAGCTTGCCGGCGTAGACGACGGCCTTGCGCGTGAGCTTCGCGTCGCTCCAGTGCAGCGGGGTGACCGCCGTGGCGAAGGCCTCGACCGCCGGGATGTCGGAGCGGACGAAGGCGACCCCCATCGCGCCGACGACCTCGTTGCTCAGGTGTTCGGCCGCCGTGTTCTCGGGCGAGGCCGCGGCCGCCTTCGGGCATTCGCCGCCGATCGTTTCGCGCAGGCTCTCGAGCGCCGCTTCGCCGGTCTTCAGGTTGACCCGCGCGGTGTGCACGAGTTCGTAGTCGGCGGCGATGTAGGCCCGCGTCGCGGCGATGTCCGCCTTCGCCGCTGCCTTCGCCGCTGCCTTCGGCTTCGGCGAGGCGTGTTTCTTCGCAGATGCAGACGCCGATGCAGGCGAGATCGCGAGCGCGAGCGCGGCCACGAGCACCGCGGCGACCGTCGGGATTGGGATCTGAAGTTTGGTCGTCATGTCGAGAGAGAGTATGTACCGTTCATCACGCGCGGGCGCCGCTCGGGCTTCCCAAGACGAAGGGTAGGACGGACCACCATGGACCTCGACCTCGTGAACCACCAGTGCTGCCTCGCCGCCCGTCCCGTAGGCCTGCCGAAGTCGAGCGATTGGCACTACACCGAGGAGCCCGTGCCGGAGCCCGGTGAGGGCGAGGCGCTCGTGAAGACGCTGCTGATCTCGCTCGATCCCGCAATGCGCGGCTGGATGAACGACGTCTGCTCCTACATCCCGCCGGTCGGCGTCGGCGAGGTGATGCGCGCGCTCGCCGCGGGCGAAGTCGTCGCCTCCAACGATCCCTCGCTTGCCCCGGGCGACCTCGTCACCGGCCTGCTCGGGGTGCAGCGCTACGCGGTCGCGCCCGCCGCCGCGCTGCAGAAGGTCGACACGACGCTGGCGCCGCTGCCCGTGTATCTGAGCACGCTCGGGATGACCGGCATGACCGCGTACTTCGGGCTGCTCGACGTCGGTAGGCCGGTCGCGGGCGAGACCGTCGTGGTCTCCGGCGCCGCCGGCGCGGTCGGCGGGGTCGTCGGCCAGCTCGCGAAGCTGAAGGGCTGCCGCGCCATCGGGATCGCGGGCGGCGCCGAGAAGTGCGCCTATGTCGTCGAGGAGCTCGGCTTCGACGCGGCGATCGACTACAAGTCGCAGGACGTTGCCGCGGGGTTGCGCGAGCACTGCCCGAAGGGGATCGACATCTACTTCGACAACGTCGGCGGCGAGATCCTCGATGCCGCGCTCGCGCGCCTGGCGCGGAACGCGCGCGTGGTGATCTGCGGCGCGATCTCCCAATACAACGCGACCGAGCCCGTCGCCGGCCCGTCGAACTACCTCTCCCTCTTGATCAACCACGCGAGCATGACCGGCTTCGTGATCTCCGACTACTACGCCCGCTACGCCGAGGGCCTGCGCGAGATGGCCGACTGGTACGCCGAGGGCAAGCTCTCCTCGCGCGAGGACTTCGCCACTGGTCTGGAGAACTTCCCTGAGACGCTCCTGCGCCTGTTCTCGGGCGAGAACACAGGCAAGCTCGTGCTCGAGGTCGCCTAGGGCGAAGAACTTGGTAAAGATCGCTCCGCCCGGCGCACCCGCGCATGAAGCGCGCTGTTTACGGCGGTATCGTGCACATTCGACTCGATGGTCTGCTCCGTAGCGGAGCCGCGGGGTTGACTCTGAATGAAACGGAACGGGCTCATCCTCGCGCTGGTTGCCTTCGTCGCGTTGACCGCGGCCGGGGTCGTGCTGGCCGGCTGCGGCGGATCGGGCTCGAAGAGCTCGGCCCAGAGCGGCGTCTCGCCGGCGTGCCTGCCGGCCACGATCGACCACAGCGCGAAGCTCGCCGGCGTGCCGGTCGACGTCTCGCCGGCGCCGGAAACCGACACCGCGAACCCGGCGACACAGATCAGCTTCCTCGGCCTGCCGGCGGCGCGGATCAGGGTTGTCTCGGTCGTCGGTGAGCAGAGCGGCGCCCATGCCGGACGCCTCGAGTCCTACTCGCAGGGCGACGGCGCGAGCTTCGTGCCCGACAAACCGTTCGCCGCCGGCGAGCGCGTACTCGTGCACGCCGAGATCGCCCCGGCGTCGGCGCAGGCGGCCGGCGCCGCCGGCAGGCAGGTCTCCTTCGGCTTCCGCGTCGACACCCCCTATCCGACCGCCAACGTGCCCGCGTACAAGAACCCGCCGGCGTCGCCGGCCGACTACGAGAGCTTCGACACGCTGCCCGGCGTGAAGGCCCCGATCCTGACCGTCACGAAGTCCGACCGCGACCCCGCGGCGGGCGATGTCTTCACGACCAACGGCCCCGGCCCGGGCGCCTACGGGCCGCTGATCTACACGCCGCAGGGCAAGCTCGTGTGGTTCGACCAGCTCTCGGGCGGGCTTACGGCCGAGGATCTGAACGTGCAGAGCTACGAAGGTCAGCGCGACCTGACCTTCTGGCAGGGCAAGGTGCTCTCGCTGGGCTTCGGCCAGGGCGAAGACGTCGTCCTGAACTCGAACTACAGGCACGTCGCGACGGTCGAGGGCGGCAACGGCCTGCGGGCCGATCTGCACGAGTTCCAGATCGCGCCCGGCGACGTCGCCTACGTCACCGCCTACAACCCGATCCGCTGCGACCTCTCCAAGGCCGAAGGATCCTCGAAGGGCGCGATCGTCGACGCCGCCGTGCAGGAGATCGACATCAAGACCGGCCTCGTGCGCTGGGAATGGCACAGCCTCGATCACGTCGCCGTCTCCGAGTCCGAGACCTCCCCGCCGAAGGGGACGCCGTGGGACTGGTTTCACCTCAACTCGATCGACCCCGAGCCCGACGGGAACATCCTGATCTCGGCGCGGAGCACGTGGGCCGCCTACCAACTGGAAGGCGGCAGCGGCAGGATCCTCTGGCGTCTCGGCGGCCTGAAGAGCTCGTTCGAGATGGGGCCGGGTACGAAGACCGCGTGGCAGCACGACGGCCGCGTGCTCCCGAACGGGGAAGTGACCCTGTACGACGACGGTTCCAACCCGCCGGTTCACGAACAGTCGCGCGCCCTGCGGATCAAGTTGGATCTGAAGAAGCAAACGGCGATGCTGACGAAGGCCTACACCCACCCCAACCCGCCGCTGCTGGCGGCCAGCCAGGGCAACATGCAGACTTTGTCGGACGGGAACACGGTTGTCGAGTACGGCGGGGTGCCCGAGCTCAGCGAGTACGCCGCCGACGGATCGCTGCTGTTCGACGCCCACCTCTCCTATGAAGAGATCTCCTACCGGGGCTTTCGCTTCCCCTGGAGCGGGCGCCCGTTGAGCCCGCCGGTGGTCGCGGCCAACCTGAACAACACCGGCGAAGAGACGATCGTGCACATGAGCTGGAACGGCGCGACCGAAGTCGCCTCCTGGCACGTGCTCGCGGGGGAAGATCCCAAGGCGCTCGCGCCGCAGACGACGATCGCGGCGGGCGGCTTCGAAAGCTCGACGATCCTGCCGAAGAAGTACGCCTACGCGGCGGTCCAGGCGCTCGACTCCGCCGGCCGCGTGCTCGGAACCTCGCCGGCGGCACGGGTCGGCAGCTACGACTCCGCGCTGCCGAGCACCGGCGGCTCAGGGTGAGGCGCCCGCGCAGCCGGAGTCATCCTCGCGCCCTCAGCCCGCGCTCGCAGCGCGGGACCAGCGCGAGGCTCAGTAGCCGGGTGTTTTTGCGGCCTTCTTGTGCGTGCTCGTCGTCGGCGTGCTCGTGGTGGTGCTCGTCGAGGACGTCGTCGCGGGCGTCGACTGAGAGCTGCCGGTCGTGCTCGATTTGCCGCCGCACCCTGCCACCGCCAGCGTGGCCGAGACCGTGGCCAGCAGCGTTAGCATGGCGGCCAGTGACGTTCGTTTCATCGGCCAGCCTCCTGTTGTCGCTCGCAAACTTCGAGGCGCACACTACCAGGCATCCCCGCCGCCGCTCGCCGGTTGGGCGGCTCGCATGAGCGCCGTCGCGCCGGCCGGCCCGGAGGCGCAGGCGATGGAGCCGAAGTCGGCCAGCCGCGGTCTTGGATCGCGCACGACGTGGCTGCTGATCGTCTGCTGCGTGGCGCAGTTCATGGTGATCCTCGACCTGAGCATCGTCAACGTCGCGCTGCCCTCGATCCAGTCGAGCCTCGGCTTCACGGCGCCCGAACTGCAGTGGATCGTCGACGCCTACGCGATCACGTTCGCCGGCTTTTTGATGTTCGGCGGCCGCGCCGCCGATCACTTCGGGCAACGCCGGATGTTTGTGGTGGCGCTGCTCGTGTTCGCGCTCGCCTCGCTCGCCGGCGGCATCGCACCGGATCGCGTCACGCTCGTCGTCGCGCGTGCGGTCCAGGGCTTCGGCGGCGCGCTGATGGCGGCGTGCTCGCTGGCGGTCATCACCTCCTCGTTCGCGCCCGGACCGCAGCTGAACCGCGCGATCGGCGCGTGGGCGGCGATGAACGGCCTCGGCGGCGCCGCGGGGATGCTGTTCGGGGGGATCATCACCCAGGAGCTGAACTGGCGCTGGGTGCTGCTGATCAATCCCCCGATCGGGATCGCGGCGGCGATCGTCGCCTACGCGGTCGTGAGCGAGCGCCGCCGCGCGCCGGGGCGCAGCTTCGATCTCGCCGGCGCGCTGACGCTGACGATCGGCCAGATGGTGCTCGTGTTCGGGATCGTCGAAGCGGGCCTCGCCGGTCTGGGCACGTTCGCCGCGCTCGGCCCGATCTTCGTCGGGATCGTGCTGCTCGTCGTGTTCGTCGTGATCGAGGTGCGTCTGGCCTCCGAACCGCTGATCCCCTTCAAGGAGCTGACCAAGCCGCTGCAGATCGCGAACAACATCGTGCTGCTGTTCAGCGCGTCGCTGTTCCCGATGTGGTTCGTCAGCTCGCTGTACCTGCAGCAGGTGCTGTACCTCTCGCCGCTGCACACCGGCCTGATCTTCCTGCCGATGACGCTCGTGATCATGCTCGTCGCCTCGCGTACGGGCAGGCTCGTGAGTCACTTCGGCGTGCGCGCCGTGCTCGGCGGCGGGCTGGTGATGCTGACCGGCGGAATGCTGCTGCTCGCGAAAGTCGGCTCGAGCGGCAGCCCGATCGTCTACATCATGCTCCCCGGGCTGCTCACCGCGGCGGGGATCGCGATGTCGATCGTGCCCTCGACGATCGCCGCCACGCAGGGCGCCAAGGAGGGGCAGGCGGGGCTCGCCTCGGGCCTCGTCAACACCTCGCGCCAGATCGGCGGCGGGCTCGGGCTGGCGATCCTCGTCACGCTCGCGACCTCGCGCAGCAGCCATCTGATCGGCGACGGCCACGGGGTCGCGCAGTCGTTGACCGATGGCTTCCGCCTCGCCTACCTGATCGGCGGCGGCCTCGCCGCCGCGGCGGCGATCGTGACGTTCACGGCCCTGCCCAAGCCCGACGGCGTGACGCTGCCCTCGGCGCGCCGCCTGGCGATCGCGGTGATCGTGGTCGTCGTCGGCTTCGTCGCGATCGATACCGCCTTCGCGGGCTCGCACGGCGCGCCGGTCGGCGCCTACACCACCCATGGCGCATACAGCTTCATCACCGCGCCGACGCTGCATCCGCCGAAGCTGCGGAGGGAAGGCTCGACCGCCCCAGCAAGCGAGCTGGAATCCGGCTACATCTTCACGACCAACTTCTACAACCTCAACTATCCCCCGCTGGTCGGTCAGAGCGGGCCGCTGATCCTCGACAACGACCTGCAGCCGGTGTGGTTCCAGCCGGTGCCGGAAAAGCTCGTCGCCTCCAACCTCAGCCTGCAGACCTATGAAGGCAAGCCGGCGCTCGCCTGGTGGCAGGGGGTCGTCACGAGCACGGGTTCGACCGAAAGCGGCGAAGACGTCGTCGTCAACCGGCACTACCAGACGGTCGCCAGGCTGCGCGGCTCCGACGGCTGGAAGCTGACCCTGCACGCGCTGACGATCTCAGGCGAAGACGCGTGGGTGACGGCGAACAAGAACGTCGCCAAGAACCTCTCCGACTACGGCGGCGCCTACAACGGCGCGCTGATCGACTCGGCCGTGCAGGAGTACAACCTGAAGACCGGCAAGCTGCTGCGCAGTTGGGACGCGCTCGAACACATACCGCTGGGAGACTCGCGCGCCACCGTGCCGACGAACGGGTTTCCCTGGGACGCCTACCACGTGAACGCCATTGACCTAACAGGCGCCGGCACGTTCCTCGTCTCGATGCGCAACACGTGGGCCGCCTACCTCGTAAATCTCGCGACGGGCAAGATCGAGTGGACGCTCGGCGGCAGGCACTCGAGCTTCAAGTTCGGGCCGAAGGCGGAATTCCAGTGGCAGCACGACGTGGCGTTCGGGGTGGGGGGGATCCGGGTTCGACGGTCACGCTGTTCGACGACCACTGCTGCCAGCTGACCGGCGGCGGCACCTCCGTGCCGGCCACGGGACCGTCGCGCGGGCTAGTGCTGAAGCTCGACCAGCAGACGCAGACCGCGACGCTTCTACGCGAGTACACCGGCGGTAACGAATTCGAATCGGAATACATGGGCGACACGCAGCCGCTTCAGAACGGCAACACGCTCATCGGCTGGGGCTCGGAGCCCTACTTCACCGAGTACGGGCCCACGGGCAAGCGATTGCTGGAAGCGCGCTTTCCGGGGAACGACCTGAGCTACCGCACGATGCGGGAGCCGTGGGTCGGCGACCCGCTCACCTACCCCGCGGGCGCCGCCCGGGAGTCGGGCGGGAGAACGACGGTCTACGCGAGCTGGAACGGCGCCACCGAGCTCGCCTCCTGGCGGGTCCTCGCCGGCTCCTCGGGTGCAGGCTCCAGTGCGGGCTCGGGCTCTAGCTCAGGCGCGAGCTCGGGCGGTATGACCGCGGTCGCGAGCGCCGCCAAGTCAGGGTTCGAGACGGCGATCTCGGTGCCGTCGGGGTATCAGAGCTATGAGGTGCAGGCACTCGACGCGGCCGGGCGGGTTATCGGAGCATCCCGCCCGTTCACGCGGTAGGGTCGATGGCCGACGAGGGTTCAGGGTCGCCGCGTGCGGCGAACCGGCGAAAAAACTGGAGCATTGGAGTGGGTATGAGACGAACGACTGGTGCGATCTTCCTCGCGCTGACGATGGCAATCGCGCTGGGCGCGTGTGGCGGCACCTCCTCGGCGAGCTCCGGTGCGCTCACGCCCACGGCGGACGTGAGCTCCACCTCGAGCGCGGTCACGGTCTCGCCGCTGCCCGGCACACCAGACGCCTCCCCGGCGACCCAGATCAGCTTCCTCGGCGGGGCCGGTACGAAGGTCTCAGACGTGCACGTCGTCGGCTCGCACAGCGGCAGCCACGGTGGCAGCCTGCGCGCGTACTCGACCGGGACGGGCGAGAGCTTCGTGCCGCAGCACCGCTTCGTCGAAGGCGAGCACGTGACCGTCCACGCGCGCGTCGAAACCGGCGGCGCGACGCAGACGGTCAGCACCAGCTTCACGGTCGCCCACCAGGACGCGGTCAGCCAGACCCAGTTCCCGATCAACCCGGGCGATTCGCGCGCGATCCAGCACTACAGCTCGGCGCCGTCGCTGACGCCCTCGACGGTCAGCATCACCACTCCCGCGAAGGCCGGCGCCAGCCCCGGCTATCTGTTCCAGGCGCCCTACCAGGGCAAGGGCACGCCGGGGCCGATGATCTCCGAACAGAACGGCAGCCTCGTGTGGTTTCACCCCGTGCCGAAGGACGATTCGGCGACGAACTTCCAGGTCCAGCAGTACGAAGGCAAACCGGTGTTGACGTGGTGGCAGGGACGGATCCTCGAGGTCGGCTTCGGTCAGGGCGAGGATGAGATCTACAACACCTCCTACCAGCACATCGCGACGATCTACGCGGGCAACGGCTACCACGCCGACCTGCACGTGATCAAGATCACCCCCCAGGGCACCGCCTGGATCGACGTGTTCGACCCGATCCACATGAACCTCTCCTCCGCGGGCGGCGAGTCAAACGGCGTGCTGACGGATTCGGTCGTGGAGGAGGTCGACATCAAGACCGGCCTGGTGATGTGGGAATGGCACGCGCTCGGGCACATCTCCCTGAGCGAATCGAACAACCCGGCGCCGAAAGCCAGCTATCCCTGGGATTACGTGCACATCAACTCGATCTCCCCCGGTCCGGAGAGTGGGGCGGGGACCGGCGCCGACCAGCCGGGCCAGGTGCTGCTCTCTTCGCGCAACACCTGGACGCTGTACGACGTCAACATGCACACGGGGTCGATCGACTGGCGGCTGGGGGGCAGCCACTCGACCTTGAAGCTCGGCGGGGGCACGCGCTTCTACTGGCAGCACGACTCCGAATGGCAGCCGGGGGGACTGATCTCGGTGTTCGACAACGGCTCGGACCCGCCGAAGGAGAAGCAGTCGCGGGGCCTGCTGCTGGATCCGAACACGAGCAACCACACCGTCACGCTCCTCAAACAGTTCACCAACCCGACGAAAACGCTGCTCGCCTCCAGTCAGGGCAATTTGCTGAACCTCGCGACCGGCGAAAACACCTCCGGCAACTGGCTGATGGGCTACGGCGGGCTGCCGAACTTCACCGAGTACGACCCCTCCGGCCACGTGCTGCTCGACGGGACGCTCGGCAAGAACGTGCAGAGCTTCCGCACCTACATCGATCCCTGGAGCGGCCAGGCGCCGGGCGCACCGTCGGTGGCGGTCAGCGGCTCCTCGGTCGCGGTCAGCTGGAACGGGGCCACGAACGTCGCCTCCTGGCAGGTGCTCGGCGGCGCCTCGGCGACGGCGCTCGCGCCCGTCGCGAAGGCCGCGAAGGCAGGCTTCCAGACGACGATCTCGGTGCCGGCCGGCAGTGCCTACGTCGCCGTGCAGGCGCTCGACTCGAGCGGCGCGGTGCTCGCGACCTCGGCCACAGTCAAGGATTAGTGCCCGTCCGGTCGTGCCCGCCCTCCGGCGTCGTCTGATCGTGCGCGCGCTCTCGGCCTGCCTCGTCGCGGCGCTCGGGCTCGCGGCGCTCGCCGCGGGGTGCGCGGGCGCGAGCGGGGGTACGAGCGGGAACAGCGCCGCCAAGGCGGCCGCCGCGGGGGCGCCGAGCCCGAGCTGCGTGCCGCATACGCTGAACGTCTCCGCCGCGCTCGCGGGCGGGCACGTGACGGTCTCGCCCGGTCCCGGCGTACGCGACGCATCGACCGCCACCCAGGTGAGCTTTCTCGGGGTTCCGGCGGCCGACCTCTCGCAGGTCGTCGTGAGGGGCTCGCGCAGCGGAGCGCACGCCGGCAGCCTGCGCGCCTACTCCGAGGGCGACGGCGCGAGCTTCGTGCCGGCGAAGCCGTTTGCACCCGGCGAGCTCGTGACGGTTCATGCGGTGCTCGGCGAAGGGGGCAGGAGCACTCCGTTTGCCTGGAGCTTCACCGTCGCCGTGCCCGACAATCCGGGGGCGGCGGACGTGACCGAGAGCACGCACCTGGACTCCGCGCCGCCCGTGCCGAAGGAATATCAGAGCTTCCACTCGCGTCCGGAACTGCGCCCGCCCGACGTGACGGTCTCCTCGACGGCACGCACCGCGAGCGGCGGCGATCTGTTCCTCGCGCCCTACTCCGGGGTCGGCCAGTACGGGCCGATGATTCTCAACGAACACGGAGAACTCGTCTGGTTCAAATCGCTCTCGCCCGCCGGCACGCGCGCTGCGAACCTGCGCGTGCAGGAATACGAAGGCAAGCCCGCGCTCACCTGGTGGCAGGACCCGCTCGACGCCGACGGATCGAAGACGGCGGGCGAGGTGATCGCGAACAGCGCCTATCAGACGATCGCGATCGTCCGCGCCGGCAACGGTTATCAGCCGGACCTGCACGAATTCCAGATCACCCCGCAGGGGACCGCGCTGATCACCGTCTACGACGCGATCGACTGCAATCTCTCGTCGGTCGGCGGCGCACGCGACGGCGCCGTTGCGGACACGCTGCTGCAGGAGATCGACCTGAAGACGGGCCTCGTGATGTACGAGTGGCACAGCCTCGACCACGTACCCCTCGCGAGCTCCTACGCGTCGGCCGCGCCGGCGAGCAAGGCCGAACCGTACGACTACTTTCACATCAACTCGATCGACGTAGAGCAGGACGGCGACCTGCTGGTCGACTCGCGCAACACCTGGGCGGCGTATGACGTCGACCCACAGACCGGCCAGGTGCGCTGGGAGCTGGGCGGCAGGCACTCGAGCTTCAAGCTGGGCCCCCGCGCCACCCCGGCGTGGCAGCACGACGCGATCCAGCAGCCCGACGGCGCGATCACGTTCTTCGACAACGGCGCGACCCCCGTCGTGCACCCGCAGTCGCGCGGGATCGAACTGGCGCTCGACACGGCGAACATGACCGCGACGCTCGTGCGCAGCTACGAGCACGAGAACCCGCTCGTCGCCGGCAGTCAGGGCAACGTGCAGGCGCTCGCAAACGGAGACTGGATCGTCGGCTGGGGGCAGGCCGGCTACCTCTCGGAGGAGAACCCCGCCGGCCAGGTCCTCTTCAACGCCCATCTGCCGCCGGAGTGGGAGTCCTATCGGACCTTCGCGTACCCCTGGAGCGGCCAGCCGGCCGAACCGCCGGCGCTGGCGGTCGCGGAAGAACCGGCGAGCGCCGCTAGCGCCGCGGGCACCGCGGGCGGCAAGACCGGCGCGAAGGCTGCCGCCGCCGCGGGGACCGTCGTCTACGCGAGCTGGAACGGCGCGACCGAAGTCGCCTCCTGGCGGGTGCTCGCCGGATCTTCGCCGGGCTCGCTGGCGCCGGTCGCGACCGCAGCAAAGAGCGGCTTCGAGACGGCGATCGCGACCCCCGCCTCGGTGACTGGGGACTACGTCGGGGTGCAGGCGCTCGCCGGCTCCGGCACGGTGCTCGGAACGTCGCGCACGGTCAAGGGCTGAGCGGCCACCGCTCCCACGCGCGGTCCCCAGCCGCCGCGCCCACTGTGCGCGGTCGCTAGCTTTTCCGCGGTCGGCCCGGGCCCCCGAGCGGTCCGTGCCCCGGCGGGGGGCCCAGCGGGCCGGCTTCGCGTTCGGAGTGGCGCTTGCGCCGCCCCGCGGCTTCCGCGGCGGCGTGGCGGGCAGTGGAGAAGTAGTCGGCGAAGCCGCGCGCGTGCGCTTCGGTCAGGCGCGGCGGCAGCGGCTCGCGCAGCTCCTCGCGGAAGGCGCGCTCCAGTTCTGCCCGCAGCGGCTCCTCCAGCGCGCTCTGTGAGGCGCTGTTGTGGAGCTCGAGCCGTCCGCTGTGGGTGCGGTAGTCGTAGAGCTCGCGTTCCTCGCCGCTCGCGAGCGGTTCGATCCCCTGGTAGGGCCAGTTGGAGTACGTCGCGAGCTTCGCCTGGGGCGTGCGCAGCGCGACCACGTGCAGCGGCGCGTTGGCCGCGTAGGGCTCAATCGCGTACTCGGTCACGATCTCGTCGGTTGCGTGAAGGATGTAGGGACGGCCCGGCGCGGTCGGGTCGGCGAGGATCCCGGCGAGGTCGGCCCGGCCGGCGATGTGGGAGTAGTGAGGGTCGCTCCGCCAGTCGTTCGACCCGCTGCCGATCGTCAGCAACAGCGGCGCCAGGTCGACGCTCGAGGTGAGCTGCTCGCGCAGGCGTTCGGGCGAGCTGGTGAGCACGCCGCGGGGATCCTTGACGAGCAGCGGGACGCGGATGCCCTCTTCGTAGGCGCAGGCGCCCTTGCCGCGCAGTCCGTGCGCGCCGCCGTACTCGCCGTGGTCGGAGGTGAACACGACCACCGTGTTCTCCGCGACCTCTGGGCGACTGTGGAGCGTCTGCAGCACACGGCCGATGTGGCGGTCGACGTCGAGCTGGATCTTCATGTAGAGATCGAGGAATTCCGGCCATTTTTCATATGCTTCCGGGCCGGTGAAGGGAACCGGTCCGAAGGAGGCGGCCGAGGTGTCCTGGAAGGAACGCTGCAACAGCGGCTTGTTGCGCTCGATCAGCAGCTCCGGCGTCTCGAAGTTGGGCGGCATGCGCCCGATCACGCTCGGCGCCTGCGCCTCGGCGGGAACGCGGTCGGTCCACTTGTACCACCAGGCGATGTCGTGCGGGTTGACGAACGAGACCGTCGTGCACCACGGTTCGCTGCCGCCCTCGTGCGCGAACCAATCCCCGAACTGGCGCGCGATGCTCGGGTCCACCCGGAAGCCCTGGCCGGGCCCGCCGTCGGGCGAGGGGTAGGTGCCGCCCGAGAAGTCGTAGTCCTCGAGCAGCGGACGGCCCAACGCCTGCGTCCACTTGCCGTCGTGGTGGGTCAGGTGCCACTTGCCGTACCACCAGGTGTGATAACCGTGATCGCGCAGCATCGTCCCCCAGGTCGGAAAGCCCGGGTCGAGCGTGCTGCCGCCCGTGATCATGCAGCCGGTCTGGTGGGTGTAGAGGCCGGTAAGCATCGTCGCGCGCGCGGGCGTGCAGTCGTTCGAGGCCGTGTAGTGGCGGCCGAAGGAGACCGCTCCCTGGCGCAGGCGTTGGAGGTTTGGCGGCAGGCCCACGCCACGCCCCGGGAGCGGTCCGAACCACTGCGGAAAGCGCAGCTGGTCGACCATGATCACGAGGATGTTCGGCCGCCGTACGGCCGCGGTGCTCGGCGCGACGCGCCGTACCGGTTGCGCGGCGGTGGTTGCGCTCGACCGTGTCTGCGCCCCCTCGCCTGAGGCGCCGCAACCGGCGAGCGCCGCGCCCGCTCCCGCGAGCAGGCCGCCGGCGACCGCGCCCTGCTTGAGAAAGGTGCGCCTGTCGGTCTTCCGATCTGGTTTCATGCCTGCGGTGCGCGTTCCGATCGTTGGCCTGACGGCGTCGCTGGTGGGGTTGGGGCTGGCGCTCGCCGCGCCGGGCGCGCTTGCGGCCCACTCCGCCCCTGTGGCCGGGCCGGCCTCTGCCCATGCGGCCGGAACCGCTCCCGATTGCGAACCAACGACATTGAATACCTCCGCGACGCTTGCTGGAGCTGTGACGGTTTCCCCGCTGCCGGGAAGTCGCGACGCCTCGCCGCAGACGCAGATCAGCTTCCTGGGTCCTCCTAAAGGCGACCTTAGCCGAATCAGCGTCGTCGGCTCGCGCACCGGTGCGCACGCGGGGCGGCTCGAGGGCTACTCCGACGGCGACGGCGCGAGCTTCGTGCCGAGCAAGCCGTTCGCCGAAGGCGAGACGGTGACGGTCAGCGCGCAAGTGACGAGCGGCGGCGCCGTCCAGCCGTTGAGCGACAGCTTCACGATCGCCTACGGGGATCCGCTCAGCACGACCCCCGAGACCATCCACGAAGGCAGCCCGAGCGAGATCCAGTACTTCCACACGCGCCCGGATCTGCGCCCGCCGACGGTCACCGTGACCGCGAGCTCGCCCGCAACGGCGCCCGGCGACATTTTCGCGGCGCCGTACGACGGGCCGGGGCAGAGCGGGCCGATGATTCTCGAATCCGACGGCGGGCTGGTGTGGTTCAAAGCGCTGCCGAAGTACACCTCGGCGACCAACCTGCGCGTGCAGGAATTCGCCGGCAAACCGGTGCTGACGTGGTGGCAGGGGAACATCTCGATCCATGGGTTCGGGCAGGGCGAAGGCGTGATCCTCGACGCCGCCTACGCGCTCCTCGCCCATGTGCGGGCCGGCAATGGGCTGCAGGCCGACCTGCACGAGTTCCAGCTGACGCCCCAGGGCACGGCGCTGATCACCGCGTATGACCCGATCCACTGCGACCTCGCGAGCGTCGGCGGCCCGGCCGACGGCGCCGTGACCGACGGGACCTTCCAGGAGATCGATGTGCGCACGGGGCTGGTGATGTTCCAGTGGACGAGCCTCGACCACGTCGCGCTCGCCGAATCCTACGCGCCCGCGAATGTCAGCGATACGGCTTTTCCGTTCGACTACTTCCACATCAACTCGATCAACCTCGACCAGGACGGAAGCCTGCTGATCTCCTCGCGCAACACCTGGACCGCCTACGACCTCAACCCCCAGACCGGCCAGATCGACTGGCAGCTGGGGGGCAAGCACCCGAGCTTCGCGATGGGTCCGGGAACCACGACGGCCTGGCAGCACGATCCGCGCGAGCTCGCGAACGGGTCGTTCTCGATCTTCGACAACGGCGCCTCGCCGACCGTCCACAGCCAGTCGCGCGGCGTCGTCCTCGCCCTCGAACCCCAGGCGAAGACGGCGACCCTGCTCAGCGAACTCACCCACACGCCGCCGATCTCCACGAAGAGCCAGGGCAACTTGCAGGCGCTCGCCAACGGCGACTGGTTCGTCGGCTGGGGGGAAGTCCCCGACTTCTCCGAGCTCAGCCCCACCGGCGCGCTGCTATTCGACGCGCACTTCCCCGCCGGCGATCAGTCCTACCGCGACCTGCGCTTCGTCTGGACCGGCGTCCCCGCGACCCGGCCGGCGCTCGCGCTGGCCGTCGCGCACGGCGCGGGGACGGTCTACGCGAGCTGGAACGGCGCCACGCTCGTCGCGAGCTGGCGGGTGCTCGTGGGCACCACCGTGCACAGCCTCAGGCCGGTCGCGCAGGCCCCGCGGAGCGGCTTCGAGACGGCGATTGCCCTGCCCCCGAAGACTGCCGGCAGCTATCTGACCGTGCAGGCGCTCGGCGGGGCGGGACAGCTGCTCGGCGCCGCCGCGACCGTCGCGGCACAGGGCCTCTGAGCTCCGATCTCACCCCACGATCATCAGGGCGACGGCGATGCAGATCGAGCGCGTCGAGGATCTGCGCGAGGGGCGCTTCACTGCCAGCGCGGTGCTCGACGTCGCCCGGTGAGCTCGGGGCGGGCCGAGCGTGAGTCGTAGATTGGGGCGCCTGCTGGCTCTCGTGGCTGCCCTGGGTAGCGGACTGAGACGTCCGCTCGCTCGTGTGAGTGTCCTGCGGCAGCGTGAACCAGACGAGCTTTCCGTTGGGCGATGGAATCGTGCCCCAGGAAGTCGAGAGCTCTTCGACGATCAGCAGACCTCGTCCCGAGTGCTCCTGGGGCGTGGGAGACCTCAGCGTCGGCTGGCCCTGCCCGCTGTCGCTCACCTCGACGCGGATCTCGTCTCGCGAGTCGTGGATCGCCAGCTCAAAATCGCTCTGCGCATGTCGCACGCAGTTGGTGGCGAGCTCGGAGGTCATCAGTTCGGCGGCTTCCACGAGCTCGCGTGGACGGGTCTGCAGGACATCCCGGATGAAATGGCGCGCGGCGGCGACAGACTCGGCCCGGCAAGGAAAGCGGCGCGCGCTGGTCACGATTCGATCGGGAGCACGTCGGCGAGGCCTGTGGCTCCCAGCACGCGCCGGATGATCGGGGACGGGTTGCGTAGAGAGACGCTTGTCTTCCTCGTGGTGTTGATGAGCACCGCGATGCCGGCGCTGTCCATGAAGCTGAGGCCGGTCAGGTCGAAGATCAGGCGCTGGGGGCGCTGCGCTGTGATCGACGCCACGGCCGCCACCAGCGAGGTCGCGTTAGAGCTGTCGAGCTCGCCGCGGAGGGTCACGATCTGAGCGCCCGACGGATCGACCTGGGTGTCGATCTCCACCGTCGTGGGCGGCTCTGCGTCTAGCTCTGCCATCGGATACCCACGATCGCGGTGTCGTCGTGGTGGCCCTCGGATGCGAGTCCGTGTGCGAGCATGCTCAGCAGGTCTTCAAGGGGGAGCCGCTGGCCCGTGGCGGTCGCTTGCAACCGCGCCAAGCCCGTGTCGATGATCTCACCACGCCGCTCCACCAAGCCATCGGTGAACGCTATCAGCGTTGTGTGGGGCTGCACGGATACGGTCACCTCCTCGTAGGGTGAGTTGCGCACGACACCGATCGGGACGTTGGCGGTGATCTCCACGAATTGCCCGTCGGATCCCGCGTCGTCGATCAGCAGCGGCGCCATGTGGCCGGCGCTTGCGACCGTCAGCCGGTGAGCGCGAACGTCGATCAGCGCGCACAGCATGGTCGCGAAATGCTCGTGCGGGTCGCCGTTGACGAAGTCCGAGAGCCTGGCGAGCACCGAGGCCGGACCGTGGTCCTGCGCCGCGTACGCCAGTGCGGCGTGACGCAGCGAGGCCATTGCCGTCGCGGCGCGCAGCCCGTGGCCCGAGACGTCGCCGATCATCACCAGCACCTGCTCGTCGCCGGCGTCGACGATGTCGTACCAGTCGCCGCCGACGTCGATGCCCGAAGCGGCCGGCACGTAGCGGGCGCCCACCTCCATGCCGCTGAGCTCGGGCAGCTCGTCGGGCAGCAACGCATGTTGGAGCGTCTGCGCGATGCTGCGCTGTTCGGTGTACATGTCGCGGTTCTCGGCGGCGACCCGATCCAGCACATCGACGAGCTGCTCGGCGTAGCGCCGGCGCCGTGCGAGCCGATCGGTCAGCAGCGCCGCGGCCAGCGTCAGCAGCACCCCGCCGCCGCAGATGATCCAGGGCAGGCTCTCAAAGAACGTGCCGCCGAGCGACCCGTTCGGCGTGACCACGAGCGTGAACGCGGTGTCCCCGAACGGCACGACGTCCGAGGCCTGGCGGCCGCCGATCGGGAAACGCCTGATGTTCGTCACCAGCAGCTCGCCGGCACGGCGGGTATGGCCGAGGTAGAGCGCGTAGTTGAGATCGGAAAAGGCCGAGTCGCTCGAGAGCTTCGAGCGCCTGTCCTTCGGAAGTGGGCTTTCCGCATAGACGGCAAAGCCATGTCTGATCCCTGGCGTGGTGAACTCATAGCCGAGGCCCGGGTTCGCCGTGCCGAGGATCCCCGTCACGTTCAGCAGCCGCGTATGTTCGCCGCGCGCAAACAGCGCGTGGGCCTGCGCGGGCAACGCCGCGAGCGCCGGCGTGCTCCCCGCCACGACGACCGGCGCCAGGTGGGAGGTGCCCAGGGGCCACAGCGACACCGACGCGAACTGACGACCCGGGCCGACGTACGAGTCGATGAACGCGTGGAACTTCTGCGGGCTGCCGCCCGTCGCGTCGGCCAGCTCGGCGGCCGACGCGAGCGGCGTCTGAGTCGAGGTGACCGCCGCCGTCAGGACCAGCCCGAGCTGACGGGCGCGCAAACCGAGCAGCCGATCCTCGTTGCGGTTGTACAGACCCAGGGAGGTCAGCGCCAGCGCCGCGGTCACAAGTAGCCCGATCGCCAAGGTCAGACAGGCAGCCCGCGAAGGGCTCCACCGCCGCGCGGAGCCGTCAGGAGCAATGGCGGAAACAACGTCCTCCGCTGTCGCCGGCTCACCTGTCGAGCCGTCGCGGTAGCCGGCCGTCCCCATCGAGACCGCCCGGCTACTCATCGCAAGCATCTCCCCGGCCCATTGCTGCCGGCTAGCTTACCCAGGTGTCCGTGGCTGTACCAGGGGCCGGCGCGAGGGACGAAAAGACGGAGGGGGAGGGATTCGAACCCTCGAGACGAGGTTCGCCCGCCTGCTGGTTTTCAAGACCAGTGCATTCAACCGCTCTGCCACCCCTCCGGGTGGGGGACCAAGGCTACCGCGAGGCCCGCCGCGCCGGTGGCGATCGCGCGAGCGCCGGCGGGAGGGCCGATTGGTGAGCATGCTCGCCGGCCCGGGCTAGGGTCCGTGCGGCTCGCCGCACGCTCGCGGCTTGATCGGGGCTTGACAGTCTTTACACTGGCCCCCTAGCGATCCCAGGGAGAGGTGGCCGAGTGGCTGAAGGCACTCGCCTGCTAAGCGAGTATGGGGGTTAAACTCCATCGCGGGTTCGAATCCCGCCCTCTCCGCTGCAAGCCGTAGTTCGAACGGAAAGCTCACCGGATTCGAACGTCGTCCCGTGGTCTCCCTCGAGATGCGAGTCCGACCGCGCGGAGCGTGGTCAGATGTGCGCGGTCGGTCGTTCGGTCAGGCGTGCGACAGCATCGCGTCGGCGCGATCGGACTCGCGCTCGAGGCATGTGAGCAACGCATTGACGACGAGCGGATCGAACTGGCTTCCGGCGCAGCGCTTCAGCTCCGCACGAGCGGCTTCCTGGCCGATTGAGGAACGGTAGGCGCGGTCGCTCGTCATCGCCTCGTAGGCGTCGGCGACGGCGAGGATCCGCGCCTCCAGGGGCACCGCCTCGTCGCGGAGGCCGAGCGGATAACCGCGTCCGTCGGGGCGCTCGTGATGGGCGCCGACCCACGCGCGGACGTCGGCGAAGCTCGCGTGCTCGAGGATCTGTGCCCCGAGCTCGGGGTGGCGCTTGATCGTGGCGAACTCCTCGTCGGTGAGCTTCGCGGGCTTGCTGAGAATGCTGTCGGGGACGCCCACCTTGCCGATGTCGTGCAGCATGCCGGCCAGTCGCACCCGGCCGATTCGCTGCTCTGGCAGGCCGAGCTCGCGGGCCATCATCTCCGCATAGCGCCCGACCGTCTCCGAGTGCCGAGCGCTGCCGCTGAAGCGCAGGTCGACGGCCTCGGCGAGGTCGAGCATGACCGCGATGAAACGCTCGGCTTCGATGTCTCGAGGCTCGCCGTCGGCCCGTTCCTGCCCGCGCAGGAAAGGGCTGTGCAGCATCGTCCTGTTGCGGCCGCTCTCCTTGGCGGCATACAACGCCTCATCGGCTGCGCGCAGGAGCGAGGCGGCCGTCTCGCCGTGCTGCGGATAGCTGGCCACCCCGAAGCTGATCGTGATCGCGACCGTGTCGCCGGAGAACTCCTCGCGCAAATCGCATCGCAAACGCTCGGCGATCACGAAGGCGCCCTGGTCGTCGGTGTCGGGCAGGATCAGCGCGAACTCCTCGCCGCCCACCCGGGCGGCGCCGTCGATCTGGCGCTTGCCGCGCTCGAGTAGCCGGGCGACTCGCTGCAGGGCGGCGTCGCCGACGTGGTGACCCGAGCGGTCGTTGACTTCCTTGAAGTGGTCGATGTCTCCCACCAGCAAGGTCATCGGCGCGTCGCCGCGGCGTGCGCGCTCGAGCTCGAGATCGAGCAGTTCGCGAAAGCCCCGCCGGTTGGAGAGCTTGGTGAGGGGATCGGTGCGGGCGGCGTCGTAGAGCTGAGCGATCAGCAGCTCGACGCGCTCGCGCATCGTCTGAATCAGGATCGCCGCGACGAGAAGCGTGCCCATGCCAACGATCCACCAGGCGGGAATCCCGCTCGAAGGGGGTCGCGCGATCAGGAGCGCGCCGTAGGCGACCCCCACGTAGGCGATCTGGGCGGCCGACTGTTTCTTATTAAAAAGTAGGAGGAGTAGAGGAAGATCCAGAGATAGAAGAAGACCAGAGGGCTGGGGTTCTCCCCGGAGAAGAACGCGACCCCGGTGATCAGAGTGCTGCCCCATGCCAGCGCGACTGGAAGTGTCCATCTGGGGAGATGAGCGGCCCGCGAGAGCAGGACGGCGGCGACCACGTAGGCGTCCCCGACGATGATCAGCAGCCCGAGCTCGCTGGCCCGCTGTGGATGGGGAAGCAGGACCGTCAACAGCGCCAACGTCGCGCCGGCAGCAAACAGGCCCGCCAGAGCCTTCGCCATCAGGCGGGTCTCAAAGCTCGTACCCGAGCCCAGCCCCCCGGGTACGCCAACGCCCTCCTCGCTACCGAACGCCGTCATATCTCACCATGTCGGCTGCTGCAGGCAATCTCATGAGCGAGAAGACGGCTCTCTCAGCCGGGAGCCTCCCAGGGTCGTTCGAGCGATCCTCAGATATCTGAAGAGTCCGGCTCCGCCGCCGCGACCGCGAACACGATGTGCCGCCGCGCGAGCGTCAGATATGGATGCAACTCGACCGGCCCGCCCTCGAGCGGTTCGACGGTGACTTCGGTGAGCGTCAGGAAGTCGCGCTCGGAGGCGTTGAGGACGTCGGAGACGCGGCTGCGATAGCCGTCGCGCGCGAGCGTGAGCGAGCCCTCGATCCGGTGGCGCTCGGTCTCGATCCGGACGCGCTCCTGGCGGTGTTCGGTGTTCTGCTCGTCTGCGTCGGAGGGGAGGTCGGCGGTGCTCATCAGGTCATTATCACCGCTGGACGCACCGTCGCCTCTTCTCTAGGCCGCGCGCTCGTCCTGGCCGGCGCCCCGCGCGTCGATCAGCGCGTGACGGCGTAGGTCCGGTAGACGGTGGTGCGCAGGCCGGTGGGCCCGGCGGCGACGATCGTGACGTGCGCGAGCATGCCCCGGCGATGGCCGAGCGCGCGCTGGAGCGTGCGCAGCGCGCTGCGGCTGAGGCGGACGCGCAGCTTGTCGGCGCGCTTGGGCGCGAGCGTGGCGGCGGCGGAGATCAGCGCGACGGTGCGTCGCGGGCGCAGGCTCGAGAGCGTCGCGGAGACGAGCACCTTGCAGCCCCGCACGCAGCTGACGCTCGGCGTGAGCGCGCCCCGCGCGAGCACTCCAGCCGGCCGCGGGAGCGAGACCTGCAGCACGGGCGCGACGTTCAGCGGCGGCGGCCAGAGGCCGGGCGCGAGGCAGCCCGAGCCAAACGGGGAGACGAGGTCGAAGCGCTCGACGCGGTTGTTGTTCGTGTCGGCGACGTAGACGTCCCCGTCGCAGTCGACGGCGATCGCGGTCGGGAAGGAGAATTCGCCCGGGCCGATCCCGCGCTCGCCCCACTTCTGCAGGAAGTGGCCGCTGGAGTCGAACACCTCGACGCGGTTGTTTTCGGAGTCGACGACGTACACGTTGCCCGCCGCGTCGAGCGCGATCCCGGTCGGCGAGTGAAAGCGCCCGTCGCCGGTCCCGCGCGAACCCCATTCGTCGAGCACCGCGCCCGCGGCGGAGAGCTTGACGACGCGGTTGTTGTAGGTGTCGGCCACGTACATGTCGCCCGCACCGTCGACGGCGACCGCCTCGGGGTGGTCGAACTCGCCGGGGCCGGAGCCCGAGGATCCGTTGCCGCCGCCCGCGCCGACGCGCGCGAGCAGCGTCCCCGTCGGGGAGTAGACGAGGATCCGGTTGTGGTCGGTATCGGCCACGTAGAGATCGCCCGTGCCGGAGGCGACGGCCACCGAGCCGGCTTCGGAGAGCCCGGCGCCGCCGACGTCGGCCGGGCCGCCGATTTCGGAGAGGTAGGTGCCTTCGCCCCAGAAGCGCGAGATCCGCTTGTCGGCCGGGTCGGTGACGTAGATCGAGCCGCGCGGGTCGACGGCGATCCCCGCGGGGCGGTTGAAGCCGGCCGTGTAGCCGGCCGGAGAGGGGAGCGTGCCGGCGTAGGCGTCGGTGGTCGGGGCGAACTCCTCGACGCGCGAGTCGACGGTGTCGGAGACGAACAGCCGACCGGTCGGGTCGACCGCGAGCCCGCGCGGTCCGGTCAGCGGGCCCGGCTCACGCGCGGAGGCGCCGATCGTGCGCAAGTAGTGGCCTTCGGGGTCGAACACCTGGACGCGGTCGTTGGCGGTGTCGGCGACGAAGGTTTCGCCGGCGGGGTCGGCGGCGAGCCCACGCGGGAACGCGAGCTGGCCCGGTTTGGAGCCGAACCCGCCCCATTCGGCGATGTATCCCAGCTGGGGATTGAGCTTGACGACGCGGTGGTTGATGTCGTCGGCGACGTACACGTTGCCGGCGGCGTCGAGCGCGATCCCGTAGGGAAAGTCGAAGCGGTCGCCGCTCGTGCCTTCGGAGCCGTCGGCGCCTTCGAACTGCCCGGCGGGGCTGAATTTCTCGATGCGGTGGTTGTCATCGTCGGTGACGAGCACCTCCGTCGCGTTGGCGGTGACGCCCCGCGGGTAGGAGAACTGCCCGCCGCCGGTTCCGTAGGAGCCCCATTCGAGCGCTTCGCCGCCTTCGAGGTTGAAGCGCTCGATCCGGTCGTTGCCGCTGTCGGCGACGTACACGTAGTTGCCATAGACGGCGATCCCGCCGCCCGGCGGCTTGGTCGGGTCCAGCGAGGAGCCGAAGTTGAACTGGCCGAGTTCTTGGCCGAAATGGCCCCAGTCCTTGATGTATTCGCCGGAGGGGGAAAACTTCTCGATCCGGTTGTGCTCGGAGTCGACGACGTAGACGTTCCCGGCGGCGTCGGTTGCGAGGCCGCCGATCGGGCCGAACTGGCCGTGCCCGCCGCCGAAGGAGCCCCACTGGCCGAGGTACTGTCCGGCGGCGGAGAACTTCTGGACGACGAACGAGAGCTGGTCGGCTATGTAGACGTTGCCGAACGCGTCGACGGCGACAGCCTCGGGGAAGCGCAGGACGCCTTCGGCGCGCATCCCGATGATCGACGCCGAGGAGTACGGGCATTCCCCATTCGACCCGGGGCACGAGGCGGCACTCGCGGGAGCGGTCGTGATCCCCGCGAGCGCGGCACCGCCGCCCGCCAGCGAAATGACGCAGGCGAGGGCGGCGAGGCGCGGGGCGGCGAGGCGCAGGATGAGACGGGATGTCAGGCGACGCATCGGCGGAGACTTACAGAGAAAGCGAAGAAACCGCGATGATTGTGCACAGAGATGCCGCCGTACCGGTCACCTCAAGGAATCGCGATCGTGAACGCGTAGCCGGTGGCCAGCGTTAGCGTGCTGGGAGAGTAGGTGTCGACCTCGAAGGCGGTCGCGGCGCAGTTTTTGTGCTGGGCGTTGACCGCCACCAGGCCCGGCGCTTCCGGGGTGCTGTAGGAGACCTCGGGCGAAACGATGGCCGTGTCCGCGGCTGGGTTGATGGGGGCTCCGGGTGTGATGCAGTAGACACCGGCGGCGGGGCTGGTGACGGAGGTGATGTTGGAGCTCTGGGCGGCGACCGTCGTCGCAGAGGGGGTTATCACCGCATAGGCGCGGGCGGTACCAGGTGCTCCATTGGTGCCGTTCGTCCCGTTTTTCCCGGCCGGGCCCGTTTTCCCGGTAGCGCCGGTAGCGCCGGTTTTTCCGGTGGCCCCTTTCTGGCCGGTAAAGCCCGTGTACCCGCGCGGCCCCTGAACCAGGCACGCGCGTACGCGCCGTCCGTGCGAGATCACGATCACCGCGTTGCAGCGACGCGCGCGAGCGGCGTGGGCCGCCGAAGAAGACGAGCCGGACGCGGCCAGCGCCGGAACGGCAACGGCCATCGTGCCGACGACGGCAGCGGTACTTGCGAGGAGGGGCAGGGTGGAACGGCGCATGGGGAGGAAACCTTTCGATCGGGAGCGAACAGCGATCGAAACACGCTACCGGCGTCGATGGAGCGGTGACTCAGCCGATGCGTTCGGGCGTGCGCGCCGGCAGCCCGGCCCGTGACGCGGGCGCGGGGACGAGCAGCGAGTCGGAGTCGGCTGGCCGGTTGCGCTCCTCGCGGACGATGTAGAGCGGGCGGTGCTTGACCTCGTCGTAGATCCGCCCGACGTACTCGCCGATCACGCCGAGCGCGATCAGCTGGATCCCGCCGAGCAGGAGGATCGCGATCGTGATCGAGCCGAAGCCCGGGAGGTAGGAGCCGAAGATCCGCAGCAGGATCACGATCGGGATCGCGATGAAGGCGAGGCCGGCCGACAGCAGCCCGACATAGGTCGCGAGCTGCAGGGGCAGGTGCGAGAAGGAGGCGATCGCATCCAACGAGAAGCGGAGCATCTTGCGCAGCGTGTACTTCGTCTCGCCGGCGTGGCGCGCGTCGCGCTCGTAGGGGACGGCGGTCTGCGTGAAGCCGACCCAGACCGTCATCCCGCGCAGGAAGCGCGAGCGCTCGGTCATCGCCAGCAGCGCGTCGAGGGCGCGCCGGTCGAGCAGGCGGAAGTCGCCCGAGTTCGGCTCGAGGTCGACCTGGGCGAGCTTGTCGAAGAGCTTGTAGAACCAGGATGCCGTGGCGAGCTTGAAGGCGGTCTCGCCCTCACGCGCCTTGCGCACGGCGTAGACGACGTCCGAGCCCTCGCGCCAGCGCTCGATCATCTCGAGGATCAGCTCGGGCGGGTCCTGGAGGTCGGCGTCGATCATCGCGACGATGTCACCGGCGGCGTGCTCGAGGCCGGCGGTGAGCGCGGCCTGGTGGCCGAAGTTGCGGGAGAGATGGATCACGCGCACGCGCGGGTCGGCGGCGGCGATCTCATCGAGCAGCGCGGGCGTGCGGTCAGAGGACCCGTCGTTGACGAGCACGAGCTCGAAGTGCAGCCCGGCGACGGCCGCGCAGGTGCGCGCGACGAACTCCTCGATCAGCTGCTCCTCGTCGTAGACGGGGGCGACGATCGAGAGCAGCGAGTAGGTGCGGGATGTTGCCTGCGACATGACTGCCTTCCGAAGCTGATTAAGTAGGGATCGATGCAAAGACTAGGGGACAGGCCTTTGCCTGTACTAAAAAACGCACCCATGGCGATTCAGTTCGTGAAGTTCGGGATCGTCGGTGTGTCGAACACGCTGCTGACGCTGGTCGTGTACACGGTGCTGTTGAAGGTGTTCGGAGTCTGGTACCTGGCGGCCTCGGCGATCGGCTTCATCGTGGGGGCGACGAACGGCTTCCTGCTGAACCGCAAATGGACGTTCAAGGAGCACGTCGGCGACCGCTCGACGCCGGTGAAGTGGGGGGTCGTGCAGACCTGCGGTCTCGGCGTAGACGAGGTGCTGCTGTACGTGCTGGTGCACGACGGCCATCTCGACAAGCTGCTCGCGCAGGTGTGCGCCACCGCTGTTGTGACGGTCACGACGTTCTTTGTCAACCGCGCTTGGACGTTCAAGATCAACCCGCCTGCGGCGGACCCTGTTTAGCGGCGCGAGAGCCAAGCAGGTCAAGGACGCAGTGAGCGACGTGTGCGAACGCACACGAGCGAGCGAGGACGCCGACCGATCGTCCGGGATCGGCCAGCGCCGGCTATCGCGCCGCTAGCGGAGGACGACGAGCAGCGAGAGCCCTGCGGGGATCCGCCCGCCGCGGCGGATCAGCGCCGCCTCGAGCGCGAGCGGCCGTTCGAGCAGCCAGTTGAGCAGCGGCGGCGGTACCCACAGGTCGAGGCTCGACTCGGTCGTCTTGCGCGAGAAGCGGTCGAGCACGCGCAGCGCGATCGCGACGGGCAGGAGCAGCGAGTTGAAGTAGGTCGTGCGCACCGGCTCCCAACCGGCCTCGCGCGCGACCTTCAGCAGCGAGGAGCGCGTGTAGCGGCGATGGTGATGGTTGATCTCGTCGTGGCCTGACCACAGCCACTGGTAGGCGGGGACGGTGATCAGCAGCGCCCCCCCGGGCGCGACCACGCGGCGCAGCTCGCGCAGCGCGGCGAGGTCGTCCTGCAGGTGCTCGATCACGTCGAGCGAGGCGGCCAGCTCGAAGGAGTCGGCGGCGAACGGCATCTCCAGGACCGAGCCTTCGATCACCTCGCCCGCGCCGCGCTCGCGCGCGAGCGACACGCTGGTCTGCGAGAGCTCGATCCCGGTGACCGTGCCGTGACGGGCGAAGTCGATCATGTTGCGCCCCGAGCCGCAGCCGGCGTCGAGGATCCGCGCGCGCGCCGGCAGGCGCAACTGGGCGATCACGCCCTCGAGCACGGTGCGACGCCCCCGGTACCACCAGTGGCGATCCTCGGCGCGGTGCGTCTGTAGCTCGTAGTCCCTGTCCATCCCTCGCGCATCTTTTCCTAATGGGCCTCCAGACGCGTCTCCGGGGGCACCTTGAAAAAAGATTTGGTATGCCATAAGATAAGTTTTATGTCGACAGTGGAGCAGGCAAGGACGCAGGCGGTCGAGGACTACTGCAAGGCGATCTACACGCTCGAATCGCGCGAGGACGAACCGGTCTCGACGAACGCGCTCGCGGAGCGCCTGGAGATCACGCCGGGGTCGGTCTCGGCGATGCTGAAGAAGCTCGGCGAGCTCGGCCTGATCGAGCACCATCCGTATCGCGGCGTGCGCCTGACCGGCGAGGGCCGCGCGGTCGCGCTCGAGGTGATCCGCCACCACCGGCTGCTCGAGCTGTTCCTGGCGGAGACGCTCGAGATGCCCTGGGACAGAGTGCACGCCGAGGCCGAGGTACTCGAGCACGTGATCTCAGAGGAGCTCGAGCAGTTGATCGCCGCGAAGCTCGGCGACCCGAGCTTCGATCCGCACGGCGACCCGATCCCGAGCGCCGGGCTGGAGCTGCGCGAGCGCGAGACGGTCCCGCTCGACTCCCTGAGAGAGGGCGAGCGCGGGGTGTTCGTGCGCGTGTCCGACGCCGACCCGGAGATGCTCCGGTACCTGTCCGAGCGCGGCATCTCCCCGGGCGAACGCTTGGAGGTGCTCGAGTGCCAGCCGTTCGGCGGCCCGCTGACGGTGAGCTTCGAGGACGGCGAGGCCCGCGAGCACGCGCTCGGCGGCGCGCTGGCGAGGGCGATGCGGGTCGAGCTCGACGAGGGGGCCGCGGCGTGACACCGCCGCCATCGCCCGCAACGCAGACACCGGTGCTCGAGGGCGCCGGGGTGCTGCCCGAGGCGTTCCCCACCCCGGCCGGCCACAGCCCGCTCGACCTGGTGCTGGCGAAGGGGAGGCTGCGGGCGACGCTCTCGATGCTGGGCCCGGCGTTCGTCGCGGCGATCGCCTACGTCGACCCAGGGAATTTCGCCACGAACATTCAGGGCGGCGCGCGCTTCGGCTATCTGCTGCTGTGGGTCGTGCTGGTCGCGAACCTGATGGCGATGCTCGTGCAGTACCTGTCGGCGAAGCTCGGGATCGTGACCGAGCACAGCCTGCCCGCGCTGTTCCGCGCGCAGTACCCGCGCTCGCTGTCGTGGGGGATGTGGGTGCAGGCGGAGGTGATGGCGATGGCGACCGACGTGGCCGAGTTCGTCGGCGCCGCGCTCGGCTTGAACCTGCTGTTCGGCGTGCCGCTATTGCCGGCGGCGCTGATGACGGGCGTGATCGCGTTCGCGATCCTCGGCCTGCAGTCGCGCGGGTACCGCCGCTTCGAGCTGGCGATCACGGCGCTGTTGGGGATCATCTTTCTCGGCTTCCTGTACGAGACGCTGCGGATCGGCCCCTCGGCGCGCGAGTCGCTCGGCGGCCTCGTGCCGCACCTGGCGGGCTCGGACAGCCTGTACCTGGCGGTCGGGATCATCGGCGCGACCGTGATGCCGCACGTGATCTACCTGCACTCGGCGCTCACGAACGGGCGCGTGCCGGTGCGCAACGAGCGCGAGCGCTCGCGCGTGCTGCGCTTCGCGCGGACCGACGTGATCGTCGCTCTCGGCCTCGCGGGGATCGTGAACATGGCGATGCTGGCGGTCGCGGCGAAGCTCTTCCACTTCGGCGGCGACACGGGTGTGAGCACGATCGAACAGGCCCACAGCGGCTTCGCGACGATGGTCGGCGGCGGCGCGGCGCTGGCCTTCTCGGTCGCGCTGCTCGCCTCCGGCGCGTCCTCGTCGAGCGTCGGCACCTACGCCGGCCAGGTCGTGATGCAGGGCTTCGTCGGTTTCAAGATCCCGATCTTCGTGCGGAGGCTGGTGACGATGATCCCGGCGATCGTCGTGCTCGCGATCGGCATCGGCCCGACCGACGTGCTCGTCCTGAGCCAGGTCGTGCTGTCGTTTGGCATCCCCTTCGCGCTGATCCCGCTCGTGCTGTTGACGCGCAGGAAGGACGTGATGGGCGAGCACGTCAACCGCCGGCTGACGACCGTCGCGGCGCTCGGCCTGATCAGCGTGATCACCGCGCTGAACGTGTTCCTGATCGGCCAGCAGATCTTCTAGGGATCCCGGCCACATTCTCCCTCGCGCCAGCGGTTGCCTCTCCGCGCTCAGGGCGCGCCGGGCGCGCGGACCGCGTAGGCGAGCTGACCACCAGTACCCGTGCGCCAGGCCGCGACCGCACGGTCGCTGTCCGGATCGAAGGCGACGGTCGCGTCGCTGTTCGGCCCCGGCGGGGCGAGCAGTTCGGGGGCGGCGAACTTGACCTGTTCGGGATAGCCGTCGAACCCGCGCGCGGCGTAGATCGCCTGCGCGCCGAGGTCCAAGCCCGCGGGCGAGGGCTGCGGTTCGCTCCACAGCGCGAGCGCCTCGTCGTTCGGTCCGGCGGCGAGGCCGGCGAGCAGCGCGTCGCGACCCGCGGGCGAGATCGTGCTCGGGGGGAGCACGCCGCGCTGGTCGATCGCCGCGGCGCGGATCGCCCAGTGCCCGGCGACGGCGCCCGTCCACGCGAGCATCACGCTCTCGGAGGAGAGGCGCACGAGCTGGGGTGAGTCGACGTAGCCGGGTAGGCCGGGAGGGTCGGGGAATTCTTCGAGCAACTGCGGCTCGGTGAAGCTAACCCCGGGCTGGGATTGGGAGACGTAGACGCTCGTCTGCCCGTCGTGGCGAACGGTCCAGGCGATGATCGCACGGTCATCGTCGCTGAGTACGCCCGCGATCCGCGCGCCCGCGGGAGGGCTCGGCCCGAGCCGCTGGAGCGCGTGCGGCGCGCCTTTGCCGGGCAGCTCGCGTGCGTACAGGGAGCCTCGAAGGGAGAAGACGACGAGCCTGTCGGAGCGAAAGTCGAGCGCGACCGTGAGCGCTTCGATCGGGTCCGCGCCGGCGCCGGCCGCCGTGACCTCGGCCGGCGCGGCGAAGCGCTGGGCGTGGTGGCGCTGGACGCGCAGCTGCACGCTGATCCGGCCATGGGGGTCCGCGAGTGAGGCGAGCGCGGCGTCGCCGAGGTAGGCGGTGGCGAAGGAGAACGTGCCCGCGGGACCGCCGAGCGCGAGCGGCGCCGCGAACGGTCCCCCGGCGGCGCCCTCGGTCAGCAGCAGTTCTCCCGCCGTCGTGGCGCCCTCGCCGGCCGCGGCGCCTGCGATCACGACGCGCCCGTACGGGCCGCCGGTCGCCGAGACCGGTCCACGCAGTGCGATCGTCGCGCCCGTCGCCGTGCGGGGAGCGGCCGGCTGGCCGGGGAGGTCCTCCGCGGAGATCGGTGCGAGGAGCACGCCGGCGCCGGTGGGGCAGGGTGCGGTGACGCTCCACACGATCGCGCCCGGGCCGGTGCCGTTGGTGGGGGAGTCCTCCGGGAACACCACATGCGGCGCGCCCGTCCCCGGACAGGCGCTGAGGATCGCCGACGGGCTCCATTTGCCGCCGCTCGGCGGCGTTCCCTGCGCGCCCGCGAAAGCGACATCGGCAAAGAGCATCAGCAGCGCGGCCGCACAGCCGAGCACGAGACGATCGAGAGGCGTATTCACCCGGCGACCCTATCGAGCAGCGGATCGCGAACGGGGCAGTCAGGACCGCCCCCCGCGGATCATCGGTCGGCGACTACGCCGTAAGCACCGTCTTGACCCCGCCGCCGAGGAACTGCTCGCGCAGCACCCGCGGCGCATCGTCGAGCGCGCCGACCGAGGTGATCACGCGCTCTGGGTGCAGGCGATCGTCGAGCATCAACTCGAGCACTTTGGGGATCAGGTGCCGGGTGTGGGTGCGACCGATGTGGAGCGTCGCGTTGCGCACGTACATCCGCACGAGCGGGACCGAGGTGCTGCGGTGGAAGCCGCCGAGGCTCGAGCAGATGCCGTCGGCGGCGGTGTGCGCGAGCGAGACGCCGAGGTCTTCGACGGTCGCGTCGACGACCAGCGGCGCCGGCGCGCGGCGGCGCAGCTCGCGCGGCGTCAGCGCGTTCATGCCAAGGCGCTCGGCGTGCGCGCGCACGGCCGGCCGCGCGTCGACGAGCGAGATGTTGCGCGCGCCGAACGCCCGCGCGACCAGCCCGGTGTAGAGCGGCGTGCTGGAGCCGAAGGGGGTGCGCCGGTCGAGCGCGGCAACGATCAGAACCTCGGCGTCGGGGTCCTCCTGCAGCAGCGCGGGCAGGTGCGGCGCGATGTGGCGGTAGGCGTCGCAGACGTTGTCCGCGACGCTCGCGGCGGCGACCGGGTCGATGCCCGCGGGCAGCGCGACGAGCATCGCGTCGGCGAAGGGCACGGGTAGCTCATCGGCGAATGCGCCTCCCCACAGCCCGCCGACCAGGCTCATGCCGTACATCGAGGCCGGGGGCACGCTCGTGCAGCTGCCGGTGCGCCCGGCGCAGCAGTCCGGACAGGCGCCGCAGTTGATCTGAAACGGGACGATCACGCGGTCGCCGGGCTTGACGGTGCGCACGCGCTCGCCGACCGCGAGCACCTCGGCTACGCATTCGTGTCCGAGGTGCAGCGGCAACGGGAACGGGCCCGCCCCGAGCGCGATCCCGCAGTCGACGTCGCAGGTCGAGCAGGCGATCGGGTGCACGACTGCCCCGTCCGGCCCCGGCGGCGCGGGCGCCGGCACGTCGTGCCAGCGCAGGCGCGCGCCGGGCGCGACCTGCAGCGCGCGCATCCGCGGTCGAGTGCGCCGGATGCGCTGGCCGGCACGGTCGCCAACTGAGGCTCCGAGCCGGCGTAGCCGCTGGACCCCGTCGCGTTCGAACAGCACAGGCGCCGCCGCCGCGGTATCCGACGTGAGGAAGCCCGCGTAGTGGCGCAGCCAGCCGCGCGGGCGGGGGCGGGACGAGCCGATCATCGGACTAACACCTTACGCTTCAGCTCCTAACCTATGCCCTGGACCTGGCGCTGCGCACCTCAGCCCTGGGACCATAGGCTTCAGCCCCGGGAGCCGGGCGCCTTCGTCCATCCCGGATCCCCCCGCGAGAGCATGTGTGCGGCGACCGCCGTGATCGCCATCAGCACCGCGGCGATCGAGAGCGGCAGGACGAGATCGCCGTCGAGCACGAGCGCCGCCCCGACGAGCGCGCCGAGGAACATCGCCGCGACCGAGATGAACCGCCGGCCCGGGCGCCCGCCGGGCCCGCCTGCCAGGCGGGAGTCCGCGGCAATGCCGGTGAGGGTGAGCGTGAGCACCGTCGTCGTCAGGTCGGGCACCGCCAGCCGCCGCGCCGCCGCGTTCTGGCCGCCCATCGCCAGCCCGAGGATCACGATCAGCGTGTAGCGCGCCGGTTCGGACACCGGCCGGCCGACGGCGAGCGCGAGGATCGCCGCGACCGCCACGAGCAGGGCCGAATAACTCATCGCTGTGCGCAAGTGCCGGCCGCGGTGCGCGGCACAGCGTGTCGCGACGAGCCCGCCGAGGAACGCGCCGAGGAAGAACGCGCAGAGCGCGACCAGCGAGGCGGAGGCCGATAGTCCGTGCGCGCCGGCGAGGGCGAAGCCGAGGAACACGACGTTGCCGGTCATGTTCGCGACGAACACGTGTCCAAACGTGAGGTAGCTGACCGCGTCGACGAGCCCGGTGACGACCGTCAGCAGCACGAGCAGCGGCGGTAGCGGACCGTGCCCGCTGCCACTCCACGGCCAGATCCGGCGTGCGATCTCACTCATCGGCGAAGTACTTGGCCGCGAGCTGCTCGATCGTGCCCTTCGTGCGGGTCGTGAGCGGGCCGAGCAGCCGGCCGATCGCCTTGAAGTCGAGCGCCGAGTCGAGGATGCCGCCGCTCGGCAGCCAGTGCAGCTCGCGCTCGCCGAACGCGAGCTCGTCCTCCGCGTCGGCCAACGCCAGTACCTCCTTGCGCGCCCGCGCCGCGGGACGCGCGCTGAGCAGCACCACCTGGAGCTTGCCCTTGGAGGCCTCGACGAGCGACTCGGGGAAGGGCCGGTGGGCCGCGATCGTTCGCATCTCGCTCGCGTCGCGCAGGAACACGGGCACCTCGTAGCCGAGCGCGTCGGCCAGCCCCGTTTCGATTCGTGCGCCGAGCTTCGCCTCCGACTCCCGCCCGGCTGCGGCGAAGATCACGTTGCCGCTCGCCCGGAACGTCCTCACATCGGTGAAGCCGAGCTCCTCGAAGCGCGCGCGCAGATCCTCGTTGGAGATCCGATGGCCTCCGACGTTCATCCCGCGGAGAAATGCGGCGTACTCGGACATGAGGGCAACTTTATCCCCGGGGCGGGTCTCCCTTATCCCTGGGGCGGTCTGACGTTCTCGGCATGCGAGGGTTCAGATCGCTCATCCGCGGGTAGTCCTTGACCGAAGCCCGAACGCGCTCGGGCGATGGAGTGAGCCTTCCTTCATCGCAGAGCGCAGGACCGTGTCCGCGATCGAGAGGAAGTCATGGCAGAGCTAACCGCCGGCGATGCGAAGCTGGTCCAGTACCTGAACGAGGCCTATGGCACCGAGAAGCGTCTGGAGACGTCCTTGGAGGCCCACATCGCGATGACCGCGAAGACGTCCTACAAGAAGCGCCTGAGGGAGCATCTGACCGAGACCAAGCGTCACGCCCGCGAGGTGCAGCGTCGGATCAAGCAGCTGGGCGGCACCGCCGAGACGATCTCCCTACCGGGGCCCGACCGGGTCGAGGAGGCCGCCCAGGCCGTGCTCGGTGGTGCGCAGAAGGCGGTGGCGCTAGCCCAGGGCCCGCTGCACGCGCTGCGGGGAACGGGCGAGGACGAGAAGCAGCTGAAGAACGCCAAGACCGAGTACGCGTCGGAGGCCGAGGAGATCGCCACCTACACGGCGATCGCGACGCTCGCAGAGGCGCTCGGCGACAAAGAGACCCAGAGCCTGGCCCGCGCGATCCTGCGCGAGGAGGTGCGGATGAGCACCTTTCTGGAGCGTGAGATCCCGCGCCTGGCAAAGGCCGTCGCCAAAGCCGAGGTCCCGGCCTCGCAGCGGAGGACTTCGACTCCGGCCGGGAAAACGCGTGCGAGTAGCCCGCGGCGGGCGGCCGGCAAGACGGCGAGTCGCGGTCGCGCTTCCGCGGCGAGCGTGAAAAGCGGCGCCGGACGGACGAAAGCAAAAGCCGGCTCGACGAAAGCTAAAGCTGCCGGACGGGCGAAAGCAAAAGCCCGCTAGGGCTCTGAGCGCACCGTCAACCCGAAGGGCGAGCCCTCGGAGTCCCTGCAGACCGACCAGACCTCGCCCGGGTGGACGACGCTTCCGCCGAGGGCCTGAACCTGGGCCAGGGCGGCGGGGAGGTCGTCGACCTCGAAGTACGGCAGCGAGAAGGAGTCGCCGGGGCCGCGCCCGCGCGGGTGCAGCCCGATCGCCGGGCCGGGAGAGGTGGTTTGCCAGCCCTCGCCGACCGTGCGCGGCTCGAGGTCGAGGCCGAGCAACTCCGTCCAGAAGCGCCGCGCGCGCTCGGGATCGTCGGCCGGGAACTCGACGAGGTTGAGCGGCGATGCCATGCTGGACACGTTACTCGGGCGGTCCACCCGAGGTTCACCTCTGCCGGCGATCATTGCCCGCCCGCGATCATCGCCACACCGGCGACGGCGAGCGCGATCCCCGCGGCATGCCAGATTCGCACCCGCTCTCCGAGGATCGCCACGCCGAGTGCGATCGTGACGAGCGGGTAGAGGTTGCCGAGCACCGAGGCGACGGTCAACGGCCCGCGCTGGAGCGCGGTCGTGAGCGCGCTGTCGGCGATGCCCAGCGCCACACCGCCCGCGAGGGCGAGGCGCGAGAGGGAAGCGAATGACGGCATCGCGCCGGCGCGGGCGGCGACGGGAACGGTGACCGCGATCGCCACGACGACGGTGGCCACCGTGGGCCACAGCCCGGAGCTGCGATGTGTGTGTCCGATACAGATGAAGTAGAACCCGAAGCCGATCCCGCAGAGAACCGACACGAGCACCTGTCGAGTGGTTGACCAGTCGCCTGCCTCGCCGTCCTCGGTCTGGTAAGCGACGAGCGGAATCGCCAGCAGCGCGCAGAGGACGCCGCAGCGCGCGAGCGTCGAAAGGGTGTTGCCTTCGGCGATCCCGACGACCGCCGGCAGCAGCGCGGTCACGGCCGCCGAGATCGGCGCGACGATGCTGATCCGTCCGTGGCCGATCGCGGCGAAGAAGCCCACGTAGGCGACGCTGGTCGTGAGACCACTGACGGCGCCCAGGCCCAAGTCGTGTCCCGTGAGATCGCTCGCGCCGAGCAGGATCGCGATCGGGACGAGCGTCACCAACGTGGCGAGGAACAGCACGAGGCTCGTTTCCAGCGGGTTGCGCGTGCGGCTGTCGAGACCGCCGAGAAAGTCGGAGGCGCCGATGAAGAGCGAGGCGAACAGGGCGAGGACGACGGTCATATCCGGCCCCTACGATTGCAGGCATGATTCTGCGTCCGCTGGTGAAGGATGATGAGGTCGAGCTGCTGCGGATCCATACCGCTCCGGAGGTCTTGCGCTGGTGGGACGCTCCGCATCGCGATTTCCCATGGGACGAGCCCGAGGCGACGCGCTTGACGATCGAGGTCGGCGGCGTGGTGGCGGGCCTGATTCAGTACACCGAGGAGCAGGAGCCCAAGTACCGTCACGCGGGGATCGACCTGTTCCTCGACCCCGCCCTGCACGGCCGTGGCTACGGCAGCGAGGCGGTCAGACGCGTGGCTCACCTGCTGATCGACGAGCGCGGCCATCATCGCATCACGATCGACCCGGCGGTTGAGAACGTCGCCGCGATCAGAGCTTACGAGAAGGTGGGCTTCAAACCGGTGGGCGTTATGCACCAAGCCGAGCGCGACGCCGACGGCGGCGGTTGGCATGACGCGCTGCTGATGGAGTTGCTCGCCGGCGAGCAGCGCTGAGCTCGGCGGGCGGACGCGACGCGAGGGGCGCGCGGCGAGCTACGCCGCGAAGCGCTGCGCGCTCAGTGCCCTGCGCTTCGCCGCCTCGACCTCGCGGTCCTTCGGGGGCGCCGAGGTGACCAGTTCGCTCAACAGCGTGGCGGAGATCTCGGCGACCTCGTCGACGGCGCGCTCGAATGCCGCCGCGTTCGCCTGCGAGGGCTTGGTGAAGCCGCTGATCTTCCGCACGTACTGCAGCGCCGCGCTGCGCACCTCGTCCTCCGTCGCGGATGGCTCGAAGTTGTAGAGGGTCCTGATGTTTCTACACATGTCAGAAAGGTTAGCCATTCGGCAGCGGGCGGGCGCTCCAGGTTCGCTCGATCTGGCGCATGAGGGCTGGATAAACAATCCAGTACCGGAAAGGCTTGATGAGCTCCATGTAACCCTTCCCGAGTAGGCCGCGTGGCTTGATATAGACGGCCATCTGTCCCTGGTAGATGCCTGCGCCCTGGTCCACCCAAGCCAGGTGCATGACGCCGTGCACGGTCCGGTTCGACAGCTCGGCGGCGAACTCGACGTCGGTGCGATAGAGCGGCGTGAAAGGCAGCGAGGCGAAATGCAGATCCGCCGCCGTGCCGCGTAGATCGTCCGGCAGCCGTCCGGCCAGTGAGGTTTCGTGCTCACCGGGAATCGGCAGCTTGCCCGCGGCACCCGCCTGGCCGCTGTCGACCGGGGTCGAGATCCTGCCGAGGTCGAGCCAGCCGCCGAGGCGGTCGCGGATGTCCCACAGCACGCGGGTGGGGAGGGATTCCGCGTGGGCAGGATCCGAGGAGACGGCGATCTCGATCAGTGCTTGGAAGTCCTCGGCGCCACCGTGCACGGGTAGGGCCCAGACATCCTCAAGGAGGAAGTCCGGCGCGATCTCACGGATGCGCCACGGCCGAGATTCGTGGGCTGCGTTCGGAAGTCTCATGGTCAGGTTCCAGTCTCAGGGGGCAGGAGGTTCCGGGTGGGAAAGAAGATAACATACATGCATGCACGTATCTTCTTCAAAAAATCCGGTCGGTTCTTCCAAGGCTCGGGATCGGCAGGCAAGCCGAGCCCGAACCAAAACTCGGGGCCGAACTCAGGCTGGGAGCCGTCGCCCGACGCAGGCCGATCGGAGCGCACGCACACGCGGCGCCCTGCTCGAGTCAGCCGCGCGGGGCCTATCACGCTACGGCTACGGCAACCTGATTCTGGAGCGCGTGGCGAGCGAGGCAGGCTACACCCGCGGGGCGCTCTATCACCAGTTCAGGGACAAGGAAGACCTCGCTCTGGCCGTGATCGAGTGGGTCGATCAGACATGGCAAGAAGAGGTCGGCCCGCTGATCGAGCAAGAGCCCGATCCAGTGCTCGCGCTGATCGCGATGGCGCGCGGTCACGCCGTCTACTGCCGGCGAGACGTGGCCCGCGTGGCGATGGCGTTGAGGCTCGAGTTCAGCGGTCAGGATCACCCTGTGGGCCGCCACCTCGAGCGGGTCTCCGAAAGTCTCGTCAAGCGCTGCACCCGCCTGATCGGCGCCGGGCGCAGAGCGGGGACGATCCCAGCCGGGCCGCCCGCGCGAGCCGTTGCGCTCGCCTTCATCGGCGCCCTGGAGGGCACGGTCATCGGACTCGCCGGGCAGGCACCGCACGATGAGGTACTGGCCGCGCGCGTGGCCGCCGGCGTGCTTGGCCTGAATAGCGTGCTCGTAGACTGAGCTGGCATTCAGTGATTCGCCACAGTCCCTGAGTTCCCTTAAGTCTTCAGATCCCGAGGAGGAGCACGATGTCCACGTCGCCCGCAGACTTCAACGCCCAGATCATCGAGGAGTTCCGTGCCAACGGAGGCCGCGCCGGGGGCCCGGTGGAGGGCATGCCGCTGTTGCTGTTGCACCACACCGGCGCGAAGTCCGGCAAGAGCCGCATCAACCCACTCGCCTATCAGGCCGACGGCAGCCGCTACGTGATCTTCGCCTCGAAGGCAGGTGCGCCGACTAACCCCGACTGGTACCACAACCTGAAGGCCCATCCGAACGTGAAGATCGAGGTCGGGACCGACACGATCGAGGCGGTGGCGAGCGAGGCGAGTGGCGAGGAGCGCGAGCGTCTCTTTCGCACGCAGGCCGAGCACATGCCGCAGTTCGCCGACTACGCGACGAAAACCGAGCGCGTGATCCCGGTGATCGTGCTGACGCCCACCGCGGCCGGCTGAGCTCCGGCCTGAAGCGACACTCTGTCGCGCGGTTTTTTGTGCCGGGTGGGTGTAGGATCGGTCGATGGGTGTCGCGGAGGAGTTTCGTCGGCGGGCGCGGGCGACGTGGGCAGCTGGCGATTGGGATGGCTTCTCCCGGGTGGTCGAGCCGGTCGGCAAGCTCGTGCTCGATCGGGTCGGGGTCGAGCCGGGTATGGATCTGCTGGACGTGGGGACCGGCAGTGGCGGCAACGTGGCGATCCCGGCCGCGCTGCGCGGGGCCACCGTCGTGGGCGCTGACGTGACGCCCGAGCTGTTCGAGCATGCGCGCCGCCGCGCCGCGGCGGCCGGTGTCGAGGTCGAGTGGGTCGAGGCCGACGCGCAGGACCTGCCGTTCGGGGACGCGAGCTTTGATCGCGTGATATCGACGTTCGGCGCGATGTTCGCGCCCGATCACTTCCGCGCGGCCGCCGAGCTGGTCCGGGTCTGCCGGCCCGGGGGACGGATCGCGATGACTACTTGGGTCAACGATGGCTTCGCCGGCGAGCTGTTCAAGCTCACGGGCTCGTTCATGCCGCCTCCGCCGCCAGGCGTGCAGCCACCGCCGCTGTGGGGCGTGGAGGAGCATGTCGAGGAAGCGTTCGCCGCCGCCGGCGCCTCGCCCACGATCGAGCGCGAGACCATCGACTTCGAGTTCCCGTCGGTCGCGGACGCCGTGCAGCGCTACGCCGATGATTTCGGGCCGTTCGTGATCGCCCAGAAAGTCCTCGAGCCGCAGGGCCGCTGGGAGGAGTTCCGCGAGGCGTTCGCTGATCTGGTCCGCCGGTTCAACCTCGCGAGCGACGGAACGGCGAAGATCCGCTCCGACTATTTCGTGATCCGCGTTGAGCGTTGACAGCGAAAACCCGCCCGTTTGCAGGCGGTCCGTCGATGGGCGCGGCGGGTTTCGAACCTGCGACCTCTCGCGTGTGAAGCGAGCGCTCTCCCACTGAGCTACGCGCCCTCGGCGAGCGATTCTATTGGGCTTGGAGAGCGCTGTCGTGCGGTGATGCGAGCGCTCGGCGCTTCGCGCGGTCCGCTACGACCCCAGCTTGACTCCCGGATGCGGATGCAGGCGCTCGGTCGCCGGGGAGTAGGCGGCGGCGAGCGCCTCGACTTCCGCCTGGGTGAGCGTTGCGCCAAAGGCCTTCGCGCCGCCAAGCTTCTTGTAGCCGGCGAGCAGGCTCTTGCCGATGAACGCCGCGTCGTAGTGCCCGTCGTAGACGCTGTCGATGTACAGCGGGACGTTTTCCCGCGCGAACCGCGCGGCCGCCGCGGGGCCGCGGTCGATCTGGACGCCCGCCGCGGCGGTGAGCGTCCAGCCGGGCTCGGTCAGCCCATCGAAGGTCCGGAACAGGCCGGCGATACCCGCGGCCGGCCCCGTCAGCGAGCGCGCCCGTTCCTTGCTCATCAGCGGTGGCAGCACGATCGCGCGCGCGGCCGCCCCCGCGGCAGAGAGTGCCGTCTGAGTAGCCGGCGGGATCGCGGCCGGCAGGCCGTTCGCGACGAGCGGCCAGGCGATCCTCGCGGCGGTCATCTCGCGCGCGGCGGAGGTCTCGGCCTGGCGCAGGCCGTGGACGGCGGCGACGAGGTCTTCGCGCTGGAGGCGTTCCGCGGCCGGGGTGCTCGCGCCGCTCGAGCCGCCGCCGCAGCCGGCTGTGCCCACGAGGACGCAGCCCGCGGCGAGGAACGCGGCGAAACGGAATGCCCTGAGCGGTGTCTTCGAAGTGGTTCTGCTCACGATCGGCGAGTCTGCCACGGACGCCGAGGGCCGAGCACCCTGCGGCATCCGTGCGGACTTAGGCCGCGAGCAGGTCGACTACGAAGATCAGCGCGGAGTTCGGCGGGATCGTCGGCGGTGAGCCTTTGGCGCCGTAGGCGAGGCCGGAGGGGATGATCAGCTCGCGCCGTCCGCCCACTTTCATGCCGACGATGCCCTGTTCCCAGCCGGGGATGACCTGGCTCTTGCCGAGCACGAAGGGGAACGTTTCGTTCCGCTTCCACGAGGCGTCGAAGACTTTGCCGCCCTTGTAGAGGACGCCGACGTAGTTGACCGTCACCGAGTCGCCCGCCTTCGCTTCAGGGCCGGTGCCGACGATCAGGTCTTTCGTCACGAGCTTCGTCGGCGCCGGGCCGCTCGGTGGCGTCACCGTCGGCTCTTTCGAGAGCGGACCGCTCGCGGGTGTTTTCACCGACGCCGTCGCGGGCGACGTCGAGGTCGCTGGCGTGGTCGAAGTGGAGGTCGCGAGCGTGTTGTTGGCACTGTTCTCGTCGCCGACGCCGATCGTGCTCGAGGAGCTGCTGGAGCCGCAGCCGGCGATCAGGACCGCCGCGCCGAGCGTGGCGAGGACGACAGCGGGACGTGAGGAGATGCGTTTGAAGTAGGTCACGGTGGCGCAGCCTAGCGGAACTCGGGTTCTTGATGTTCCATTTATCTCAGCGGCGTCGCGGCGCGCTAGGATCCGAGCCGGACCGTGCTAGGCGGGGAGGTAGCGGCGCCCTGAATCCGCAATCCGCTCTAGCGGGGCTGAATTCCCTTTCTGAGGGGTTTTGCCCCGGTCGCTCCGCTGTTCGGGGCGTCGATGGTTCGGGTCCCGCGCGGTGTCGGCTTGTGAACCAGGTCAGGTCCGGAAGGAAGCAGCCTTAAGCGATCCCCGGCAGGCGCAGCGGGAGTACCCGGACCGGAGTCGTGGACAGCGATCAGGCGGCCGGTGGCGAGGATCTCGACGAGGGGTGCACGGTCCACTATATATTTTAAAAACTGCGTGTAACTATAGTGTCACGGAGTTTTTTAAAAGTACAACAACTTCCTTAGGGCCTAGCGCCTGCCGGCCCATGTGCGGCTTCGGCGTGTGTTTCTTCGCGCGCGCGGCGGTACTCGTTGACGACGATGTCGGTGAGCTCCTCGACCGAGGTCTCGGCGGTGGGCTTGTCGAGCGCGATCACGCCCTCCTGGATCATCGAGACGCGGTCGCAGGCCTGCAGGACGTGGACGTAGTTGTGGAGGATCATGATGATCGAGACCTTGCCCTCCGCCTTCAGGCGCGCGACGAGGTCGAGGATCATCGAGCCCTCCTTGGCGCCCATCGCGGCCAACGGCTCGTCCAGCAGGATGATGTCCGCGTCGCCGTTGACCGTCCGCGCGACCGCGATCGCCTGGCGCTGGCCGCCGGAGAGGCGCGCGACAGCGACGTCGATCCGGGGGATGTTGATCCCGATCTCGTCGAGCGCGGTACGCGCCTGACGCTTCATCTCGCGGTTGGCGAGGAACGGCAGCGGCTTGTGCACGAGCTCGCGACGCAGGAAGAGGTTGTGGTAGACGGAGAGTTCGTCGATCAGGGCGAGGTCCTGGTAGACGGTGTCGATCCCTTTCGAGCGGGCGTCATCCACGCCTTTTGGCGCGTAGGGCTCACCGTGCAGGAACATCTCGCCGCCGTCCTGCTTTTGAAAGCCGGAGAGGATCTTGATCAAGGTCGACTTGCCCGCGCCGTTGTCGCCGAGCAGGCCGAGCACCTCGCCCTTGCGCAGGTGCAGGCTGATGTCGCGCAGCGCCGTGACCGGGCCAAAGCGCTTGCTCAGGTGCTCGACGCGCAGCACATCGTCGCTCGCCGAGGTCGGCTGAACCACCTCCGGCTCGCTCCCGACCGCATCAGGCATCCTGACCTCCCGGACGGACCTCGATATTGGGGACGGTTCTCTCCCTGTGAAGCTCTGCGTCAGGCACTGTGGCTCCCCCTGCGTACGCGTTGGACGTAGACGTTGACGGTCATCGCGATGATGATCGCGAGGCCGAGGTAGAGCAGCAGGTAGTTCGCGTTGACGCCCTGCAGGATCAGGCCGTCCTTGAGAACGCCGAGGAACAGCGCCCCGATCAGGGCGCCGACGACGGTGCCGGAGCCGCCGGCGAGCAGCGTGCCGCCGATCACCGCGGCGGAGATCCCGTAGAAGAGGATTTCGTTGGCGCCGGCCGTGTCGGGCTGGACCGAGGACGAGCGCACCGCCTCGAGGATCCCGACGAGGCCGCCGGCGGTGGCGCAGAGGACGAAGTTGCGGATCATCACCAGCTTCACGTGCACCCCGGCCTCGCCGGCGCCGAGCTTGTTCGAGCCGACCGCGACCGTGTGCAGGCCCCAGCGCGTGAACGTCAGCACGATCTGCAGGACGATCACGATCACGAGCGCCCAGATCAGCTCCGAGTAGATGCCGGCGCCGAAGATTTTCGCGAACGTGCTGATGTGGTTGACCTGTTCGGGGAGGTGGATCTGCACGCCGTTGACCACATGGGTGACCTCGCGGGTGGTCGCGTGCACCTGGGCGCCGGGCGTCTCGACGGGCTCGCCGTGGGAGATCACCAGCGTCAGCCCCTCCAGCGCGAACAGCATGCCGAGCGTGACCACGAACGAGCTGATGCCGACGATCGCCGTGAAGAAGCCGTTGATCAGGCCGACCGCCATACAGGCGATCAGCGCGACGATCACGGCCGGGACGAGCGGCAGGCCGACGGTCGCGGAGAGCTTGTAGAAGAGATACGGGGCGAGCAGATACGTGCCGCCGATCGAGAGGTCGATCTCGCCGAGGATCATCACGAACACCTCGCCCGCCCCGAGGATCGCGAACGGCGCGAAGTACGGCAGCAGCGTCTTGAAGTTCGCCGAGGTGAAGAAGCTCGACGTGTTCAGCGCGAAGTAGATCGCGACGACGACCGTGACGACGATGATGCTGCCCTCGCGCAACGCCAGCACGCGCGAGAGCAGGCCGTCCTCGCCGGTGAGGGTGACGCCGTGCCTGCGCGTGCCCGTCCCCCCGCCGCCCGTGCCCGTCCCCGTCCCGCCCAGACCGCCCGCGCCTGTCCCCGCGCTGTCCCCGCCCGAGGGCGAGGGAGCGGGGATGGCGGGTCCGGTGCTGCTGCTCGCCATGATCAGGCGGCCGTACCGGCCTTGATCGGGATGACTTTCGCTTCGGTGGAGGTGCCCTCGTAGCGGGATTTCGATTCGACGTAGGGAACGACGGTTTCTTTATCGATGAACTTCAGACCCGTGTCGACTTCCGCGGGTCCGCTGAGCGAGCCGGAGGCCCTCCAGAAGAACAGCTGGAGGATCGGCAGGAACCCCTGCTGGTAGGGCTGCTGATCGATCGTGAATTCGATGTTCCCTTCCTGCAGCAACTTCTGCGTCTCTTCGGTGAGGTCGAAGCCGCCGGCCTTGATCCCCTTGGCGGGGAGGCCGTACTTCTGCATCACTTTCGCGAGGCTTTCGGTCGAGCCGCCGTCGAAGGAGTACATGCCCTTCGTGCTCGGGTGGCCCACCCAGTACGCGTCGATCGTCGAGAGCTCGGCCGGGACGGCGGCGCCGGTCGCGACCGTGTGCGGCGTGATCGGCTTACCCGAGGCTTTGATCGCCTTGAGCGCTCCTTCCAGGCGTGGCTGCAAGTTGGCCGCGCCCGGAGTGGCGATGAACAGCGCCACGTCCCCCGAGCCGACGTCGGCGACGATCCGTTCGCCGAGCAGTTCGCCGGCCTTTTCGAGGTTCTGCCCGATGTAGGAGAGGCGCTTGTTGGTGGGCGCGTCGGCGTTGTAGGCGACCACGGGGATGCCCGCCTTGAGCGCGGCTTCGACCGGCGCGTTGAACGCGTGCAGGTCGATCAGCGAGATCGCGATCCCGTCGGCGCCGCCGGTGACGGCGGTGTTGAGCGCCGAGACCATCTGGCTGACGTTGCTCGATTCCGAGCCGGTCCACTGGTAGGAGCAGCCGAGCAGCTTGCAGGCGTCCGCCGCGCCGTACTGCGTGGGCGTGAAGAACGGGTTGGTCGTGACGTGGTTGACGATCACGAATTTGTAGTTCGGGGTCGACCCGAATACGTTGCTCCCACCGCTGCTGGCGCTCGAGGAATTCGAGCCACAGGCGCTGAGCAGCGTCCCCACCGAGCCGGCCGCCACCCCGGTCAGCGCGGTGCGCTGTAGAAACGAGCGGCGGTCGATGCCGCGTTTGGCGATCTCCGGCGCGTCGACGTGCTCGAGACTCCCCTTCGTCCCGGCTGCCTGATCGATCTCTGACATTTGATCCTCCTCCTCGTGCATTGAGGACACCGTGACCAGCGGCGCCCTTGACTGAGTCCCTGAGTCTTGTGTGTTTGTTCTCCCGAGTTTGTTACCCAAACAACTATCTGGGCAATCCACATTGCTCCAATCTGCCCTGTTCGTGTCTTCTCACACAAGGGTATACCCTCGATCAATGGCTTTCCCCGACGAGGACGCCTCCCTTTCCGCAAGTTCCGGAAATGATCCGGTCGAGCCCGAGGCCTACGGGCCGCTCAGGTTCAGGCGCTACGTGAAAGGGGATGGCCGCGCGCTGATCCTCTACACGCAGGGGAGATCCACGGACGGAGGATCCGCAAACGAGGGCTCCGCGCGCGAATGAGCGAGGAGCGCCGCAACGAGTTGCGCGACGAGCCGGTCGTCTACGCGATCCACCGTCAGGACCGTACGTTCCTGCCCGCGCGCGAGCACTGCCCGCTGTGTCCGACCCGGCCGGGCGGGGAGGAGACGGAGATCCCGTTTCCCGCGTTCGAGATCGCGGTGTTCGAGAACCGCTTCCCCGCCTTCGAGGCGCCGCGCGGGGCGGCGGAGGTGGTCGTGTACACGGATCGTCACGACGACTCGTTCGGGACGCTCGCGCCCGAGCGCGCCGAGGCGCTGATGTGGGTCTGGCGCGAGCGCTACCAGGAGCTCGGCGCCAGGGCGGACGTGGAGTACGTGATGATCTTCGAGAACCGCGGGGTCGAGGTCGGCGTGACGCTGCACCATCCCCACGGGCAGATCTACGGCTACCCGTTCCTGCCGCCCGTGCCGAGGCTCGAGCTCGCCGCCGACGCGCGCCTGGGCGGCTGCGCGCCGTGCGCGCTGCTGCGCCGCGAGCTCGAGGATGGACGGCGAATCGTCTACGAGAACGAGGCCGTAGTCGCCTACATCCCGTATGCGGCGCGCTGGCCCTACGAAGCCCACGTGGTGCTGCGCGAGCACCGCCCGAGCCTGCTCGCCTGCGAGGCCGATGAGCTGCGCCTGCTCGCCGCGGGGCTGCAGGCGCTCGCGCGCGGGTACGACATGCTGTTCGACCGGCCCTTCCCCTACGTGATGGTCGTCCACCAGGCTCCGACCACCGGTCCGTCCGCGGGGGCGGGGCATCTGCACGTCGAGTTCTATCCGCCGCTGCGCACCGCGGAGAAGCTCAAGTACCTCGCCGGCTCCGAGCAGGGCGCGGGCACGTTCATCTCCGACGTGCTCCCCGAGGAGTCCGCCGCCAGCCTCGGCGAGGCGATCCTGCGTGCGACGTGAGCGCGCGGCCGCGTTCGCGCCCGGGCGCGTGAACCTGATCGGCGAGCACACCGACTACAACCAGGGCCTCGCGCTCCCGTTCGCGATCGCCGAGGGCGTGGTCGTGCGCGCGGCGCCGGCCGAGCCGGACTCGCCCGGCGCCCAACGCATCTACGCTCACGCGCGCGACCTCGACGAGCTGGACGAGTTCAATCTCGCCGAGATCTCCCCCACGGAGGGCTGGCGCGCATTCGTGCGGGGCGCCGCCGCCGAGCTGCGGCGAGCCGGCGTTCCGCTGGTGGGCGCGCGCCTGGAGATCGGCGGCGATCTCGAGCGGGGCGCGGGCCTGTCCTCCTCGGCGGCGCTCGAGGTCGCCCTGTGCCTCGCCCTCTCGGAGCTCGCCTCGAGTGCGGCTGGGGACGGGTCGCGCACGCCCATCGAAGCATTGCCGGGGCCGGAGGGGCGGACGCCGCTCGACCGGATCGCGCTCGCGCGCCTGTGCGCGCGTGTAGAGAACGACTGGGCCGGGGCGCAGACGGGGATGCTCGACCAGCTCGCCTCCCTCTACGGTGCGCCCGACACGGCCGTGCGGATCGACTTCCGCACGCTCGAGATCGAGCCGGTGCCGCTGTGGCTCGGGGGCTGGCGGTTCGTCGTCGTCGACTCCGGCGAGCAGCACGCGAACGCGAGCTCCGGCTACAACGAGCGCCGCGCGCAGTGCGAGCGCGCGTGCGAGCTGCTGGGCCTCGACTCGCTACGCGACGCGAGCGCCACGGCCGTGGCCGGCCTGCCGCAGCCGCTGCGGGCCCGCGCCGAGCACGTGCTCGGCGAAAACGAACGGGTCGGGGAGGCCGTCGCGGCGCTGCGCGCGGAGGACCTGCCCGCCGTCGGCGCGCTGCTCGACGCCTCCCACGCGAGCCTGCGCGACCTCTACGAGGTCTCGACGCCGACGGTCGAGCGCGCCGTCACCCAGCTGCGCGAGGACGGCGCCGCGGGCGCGCGGCTGATGGGCGGTGGCTTCGGCGGCAGCGTGCTCGGCCTGTTCGCGCCGGATGTCCCGGTCCCATCCGATGCGCGCGAAGTGCGCCCGGGGCCCGGCGCACATTTGCTGGTCGATTGACTCTAGTTCAGGACGTCAAGAGCCCAGATCGTGACTTCCTACGGGCAGTGCTCGAAGATGAACCAGGCGCTGTTCGCGTGCGCCTCGGTGAACCCCGGCGGCACCTCGACGGGCAGGTGCGGGTCGTGGGGGTCGAGCACGTAGTCGTCTTCGACTTCCTTGCTCGCCGGGTCGACATAAGAACCGTGGGCGATCGGGCCGGCTTCGGCGCTCACGATCTTGCTCGGGCTGGTCTTTAGGTACAGCGCCAACAGCGGGATCGGGGCATGGTTCGGCACTCCCACGGGCTCGCAGCGACGTGTGATCGAGCCGTCTTCGACGAGCGCCACGAGCTCGTTCTGGAACGTTTCCTGGCGCGCCAGTTTCGTCAGTTCTTTGTGCGCCGTGCGGTACTGGGTGGGGATGTAGGCGAGGAGGCCCACGAGCACGAGCGCGCCGGCAGCCATCCACCAGCGCCGGCGCGGGTCCTCGCGCGGGAGACGCGTCCAGCCGAATACGCCGGCGCCGCAGAAGACGCAGAGGATCGCCGCGGCCAGGAACGCGTAGCGCGTGTTGATCGGCAGCCCGGCTGTCGCGAAGGCCGCGAACACGAGCACCGCGATGACCCCGACAACCGCACCAAGACGCGCCCGCCGCGGCAAAAGCCACAGCGACATCACCCCGCCGAGCGCCGCGCCGGCGAGCACCGGCGGGCTGAGGATCTCGCCGATCCGCCGCGGGATGTACTCGGGCACGTTCGCGATCCCGGTGATGCGATCGAGCGTTTCGGCCGTGTGCCGCGTGTTCGTCAACGACCACAGCGGATGCCCGGTCACCAGCCAGTCGCTCGCCACCCAAACGAGGGGCGCGGCTGCCGCCAGCAGCGTCAGGCGCACGACCGCGCCGCGGGTGCGCAGTTTCGAACCCGCGACCTGTCGCGTGTGAAGCGAGCGGTCTCTCACTGAGCTATACGCCCAGCGGGGCGTGAGACCCATCAGATACAGCCAGTAGAGCCCCGAGAACACCCACGCCTCCGGCCGCAGCAGCCCGGCGAGCGCAAGCAGCGCCAGCACCGGTGCGCCCGCACGCCGGTGCCGCGCCTCGACGAGCAGCGCGCAGAGCACGAGCAGCAGATAGGGGATGTCGACGTACGCGCGCACGCCGTAGGAGAGGACAGGCACGCGCGTGAGCAGGATCAGCGCCGCGAGCGCCCCGGCCGCGCGGCCGAACCAGAGCGAGCCGAGGCGGTAGAGCACCCACCCGCACGCCGACAGCGCGAGGAAGCCGAGCGCGACCGTCACGCCTTCGATCGCGCCCGGCGACAGCGGCGAGAGCACCACCCCGAGCACCTCCACGAGCGGGTGCGGTGTCGGCGCGATCGGGATCCCGTACTGGGGCGTTTCGCCCCGCGCCAGCTGACCGCCCCAGGCGAGCGCGTAGAGCGTGTCGTAGTTCGCGAAGCCGACGCCGGCCGCCACCCACAGCACGACGGCCCCCGCGGCGATCGCGAGCGGGGCCACGAGGCGGGCCGGGAAGTTCTCGATCCGGGCTCTCACGGACGAGCACGCTATCCGGTCCAAGCGTCCCCGGCGTACCCTGCCCGAACGGCTCCCGGCCGCCCCGCGGCCGTGGGTAGACTCAGGACAACGGTGCCGATCGACCAGCCACAGGCGCAAGCCGAGCAAGCGCAATCTCTCTATCGCAGGCACCGGCCCCGTACGTTCGCCGACGTCGTCGGCCAGGAGCCGGTCGTGCGCACGCTGCGCAACGCCGTGCAGCGCGGGAAGGTCCACCACGCCTACCTGTTCGTCGGCTCGCGCGGGACGGGGAAGACCTCGATGGCGAAGATCCTCGCGGCCTGCCTGAACTGCGAGCGCGGACCGACGATCGACCCCTGCGGCGAGTGCGAATCGTGCATCTCGATCGCGCACGCGTCATCGCTCGACGTGATCGAGATGGACGCCGCCTCGAACAACTCTGTCGACGACATCCGCGAGCTGCGCGAGAGCGTCGCCTACTCGCCGGTCTCGGGGCGCAGCAAGGTGTACATCCTCGACGAGGCCCACATGCTCTCGACGGCCGCCTGGAACGCGTTCCTGAAGACGCTCGAGGAGCCGCCCCCGAACACGGTCTTCGTGCTCGCCACGACCGAGGCCCAGAAGGTGCCCGCGACGGTCGTCGACCGCTGCCACCGCTTCGACTTCCACCGCCCCACGGTCGAGCAGATCGCCTCGGTCGTGCGCCGCACCGCCGCCGCCGAGTCGATCGAGATCCCCCCCGAGGCGCTCGCCGCCGTCGCGCGCTCCGCGACGGGCTCCTTCCGCGACGCGCTCGGCACGCTCGAGCAGCTGCTCACCTACAGCGGGCCGGAGATCGTGCTCGCGGACGTGCTCGCGGTGCTCGGCGTGGCCGACGCGGGCCTGCTCGAAGAGCTCGTCGACGCCGTCGACGCGGGCGACGGCAGTCGCGCGCTGCGCGCGCTGGAGCGCTGCGTGGAGAGCGGTCGCGACGCCGGCTCGTTCGCCTCCGACCTCGAGGTGCACGCGCGCGAGCTGCTGGTCGTGCAGACGCTCGGCGAGCTGCCCGCCGAACTGTCGCTGACCGAGGAGGCCGATGCGCGCCTGCGCGCCCAGGCCGAGCGCGTCGACCGCGCCGTCGTCGTGCGCCTGCTCGAGCTGCTCGGGGAAGCATTGGAGGGCGTGCGCGCCGGCGCCGACCCGCGCACGCGACTGGAGCTGGCCCTGGTCAAGGCCGCGAGCCCCGCGATCGACGCCTCGACGCCGGCGCTGCTCGCCCGGATCGAGCGCCTGGAGCGCGAGCGCGGCGTCCCCACCGTCTCGGCCGTCGCCGCCGAGCGGACGGTGCCGGCGCCGGCCGTGAATTCAGCAGCGCCGGAGGTGTCCGGGGGTGGGGGCGGGAGCGACGCCACCGTTGACTCGGCCGCTGCCGCACCCGAGGCGATCGCCGCACCCCCGGCGGAGGTCGCGCCCGTGTCCGCGCCCGGACCCGTCCTCGACGCGGCGCCCGACCCCGGACCAGAGCCCGATTCTGCCCCCGCCTCCGCCGCGGCGCCTGAGTCCACATCGGCCCCCGACGGGATCGCCGCGCCGGCGCCAGCGCCCACGCCGACCCCCGCGACGGACCTCGATTCCCTGCTCGCGGTGTGGCCGGCGGTGATCGACGTCGTGCGCGCCGACAACGCCCTGATCGGCGCCCTGATCGCAGACGCGCGCCCGGCCGCGGTGGATGGCGAGGATCTGACCGTCGCCTTCGCCTCCTCGGCGGCGTTCCTGAAGAAGAAGGCCGAGCATCCCGACAACCGCGCGATCGTCTCCGAGGCGCTGCGCCAGGTCACGGGCGGGCGCTGGCGGCTCTCCTACGAGCTGCTCGAGGCCGACGCGGAGCTCGCGTCAGGTGGAGAGGCGCCGACCGAGGAGGAGTGGGTGCGGCGCTTCATGGAGGAGTTCGACGCCGAGGAGCTGCTCAGCGATCAGGAGCCCGGCGGCAGGGGCGCGGCCGGCGAGCACGCGTCCGTCAACAGCGAACCGAAGGAGGCGTGATGGCAAAGCAGCAGCGGATGCCGAACATGCAGCAGATGATGCAGCAAGTGCAGAAGATGCAGCAGGACATGGAGAGCGCCCAGGAGGAGCTCAAGCACGAGACGGTCGAGGCCTCCGCCGGCGGTGGCATGGTCACGGTTCAAATTTCTGGCGACCTGCAGATCCAGGCGGTGAAGATCGATCCCGCGGCGGTCGACCCCGAGGACGTGGAGATGCTCTCCGACATGGTCCTCGCCGCCGTCAACGAGGCGCTCCGCTCCGCCCAGGAGCTCGCCGCGAGCAAGCTCGGCGCGACCACCGGCGGCCTGGACCTCGGGGGCCTCGGCGGGGGACTCGGCCTACCGGGCCTGTAGTCGATCGTGAGCAGCTACGCCCCGCCCGTCCAGCGGCTAGTGACCGAGCTCTCGAAGCTCCCCGGGATCGGCTCCCGCACAGCCCAGCGGCTCGCCTTCCACATCCTCCGCTCCTCCCCCGAGGACGCCGTCGCGCTGGCCGAGTCGATCCGCGAGGTGAAGGAGAAGATCGGCTTCTGCGAGGTCTGCTTCAACCTGACCGACGAGGTGCGCTGCCGCATCTGCCAGGACACGCGCCGCGATCACGGCCTGATCTGCGTCGTCGAGGAGCCCTCCGACGTGATCCCGATGGAGCGCACGCACGAGTACTCGGGCGTCTACCACGTGCTCGGCGGCGCGCTCTCCCCGATCGACGGGATCGACCCCGAGGACCTGCACATCGCCGAGCTGTTCTCCCGAGCGGCGCCCGGCGGGGCAATGCCGGCCGCAGGAGCACCGGAGGCGAACGGGGTCGGCGATGGAGAGTCAAATCTGGGGGAGAACGGGGGGGCTCTAGACGGCGAGCGGCCGCCCGTGCGCGAGGTGATCCTCGCCACGAACCCGACGACGACCGGCGAAACGACGGCGCTGCACATCGCCGAGGAGCTCCGCGTCCGTGCTCCCGAGCTAACGGTCACACGCCTGGCCAGCGGCCTGCCGGTCGGCTCGGACCTCGAGTACGCCGACGAGGTCACGCTCGGCAAGGCCTTCGCCGGCCGGCGCGCTGTGTAATCCTCGGCCGATGTCAGAGATCGTCGTGATCAATGTCCTTTAAGGACTACTAAATCTCGGCTCACCTCTATTCGTTATGTCAGGTGACGAGAGAAGGCTGCGTGCCGACTGTGGCTTGATCGCAGACTTGCTTCAGCCATGACGCGGGGGAAATGGCGCCGCTTAGGAAGTGGACCTGTGCGAAGAGGAATGCTTGGGGGTGTGGTGGGTTCTCGAACTCGTAGTCGTCCTCGTCGGGCTGGCCGGCGAGGTGCCGGAAGAGGGCGTGTATCTCGCCGTTGGTCAGCCACCGCTCGCGCTCCTCCGCCCCGGTGTGGAGGTAGGCGAGGCGTCGGCGGATAACGAGCGTCCAGATCTCATCCTGGTCCTTGGACAGCTCGAGGTAGAGGGCCGAGGGGTAGCTGACCGTCTCCCCGGCGGAGAGCTGAGCGGCGTTGATCTCCCAGGCTTCGAGGGCGCCATAGAGTGCGCGTGCCCACTCGTGGGCGTCCTCGTCCACGTACGTTCCCCAGGGCAGCAGCGCGCTCTCTGAGGAGCGGGAGGCCTGCTCGATGTCGGGGTAGAGCGTTCCGGATTGCTGCAGGCGCTCGGCGTGCTCATAGCCGCGGTCGTGCGCGTCGTCGAACGCGCACAGCCAGAGCAGGCGGCGTGGCTTGTCGTGCCAGCGGACACCGCGGCCTTTGCCGAAGTGGTAGGTGAAGGTGTCTGGCTTTTCGGCGGCGGCGAACGGCTCGGTCCCGGAGGCTCGCTGATCCTGTTGTTCGAGAAACTTGAAGATCGCCCCACGGGCCGTCGTGAGCGCGGGGGCATCCTCGCGCCAACAGCGGCTGGTCAGCCAACGTTCGAGCACGCCGGGAAGATACGCGGAGCTACGGTCGCGGACGCGTAGGCTGGCTTGCTAGGCGGCGCGCTGTTTGGCCCGCTGGCGCAGGCGCTGCTTGGCCGCTCCGGGCTTTGGAGCATGGTGGCCGTTGGCAAGCGCTTTCTCGATCGCGCTTGTGAGCCTGGCGACGGTATCGCCGACATCCTCCGGCGTAGTGTGCGCGAGGTCTCGGGCCTCTCCCAGGACACTCCCGTAGCCGAGCGAGCGGATCTGCAGGTATGCGGCTAGGGCGTCCTCAACGATCGCGCCCTCGGTGCGATCCTCGAACGCGGCCACAAGTCGTAGGAGGCGTTGGGCGTCCTCGGTGATGCGGATGCTCTTGGTGGTGCGCTCACTCATCGCTTCTCCAGAATTGTGCTTACTTGCTTACAAGATTACTATAGCAGACGACTCTAGACAGCCGCTCGTGCGCGTCCGGGGCGGACGTGCTCGCCGTAATGGGCCTCGCTGAGATACGCCTGCCGTCCGATCAAGACGTTCACCGCTCGTTCTCAGTGGTGCGATCGAGATCCAGTTCGGCCATCGCGAACATGATCGTGAGCCCGAACTTCCCAAACGCACAAAAGCGATGAGCCTCACTGACGCGCCTATATCCTGGCCGGCATGCCCAAAAGTGAGATCGTCGTAATGAAGTTCGGCGGCACCTCGGTCGCCGACGCCGAGCGGATCAAGCGCGCCGCGCGCCGGATCGTCGAGAAGCGCGAGGCGGGCTACCGTGTGGTTGCGGTGCTGTCCGCGCGCGGCAAGACGACCGACGAGCTGATCGCGATGGCGCAGGCGCTCTCCGCCGATCCCGACCCGCGCGAGATGGACATGCTGCTCTCCTCCGGCGAGCGCATCTCCTGCGCGCTCTGCGCGATCGCGATCAACGACCTCGGCCACCGCGCGATCTCGCTGACGGGCTCCCAGGCGGGGATCGTGACCGACGACTCGCACACGAAGGCGCGGATCCTCGACGTGCGCGCGGACCGCGTCAGGGCGGCGCTCGACGAGGACGCGATCGTGCTGGTCGCCGGCTTTCAGGGCGTCTCTTCCACCGCCAAGAACGTCACCACGCTCGGTCGCGGGGGCTCGGACACGACCGCGGTCGCGGTCGCCGCCGCGCTAGGCGCCGAGGAGTGCGAGATCTACACCGACGTCTCCGGCGTCTTTACCGCCGATCCGCGGATCGTGCCAGACGCGCGCAAGCTCGCGACCGTCTCCTTCGAGGAGATGCTCGAGATGGCCGCCTCCGGCGCGGGCGTGTTGCAGCTACGCTCGGTCGAGTACGCGCGCAACCACGGCGTGCGCATCCGCTGCCGCTCCTCCTTCGATTCCGAGCCCGGTACGGTTGTGCTCGAAGAAGGCACGATGGAGCAACCCCTGATCACAGCCGTCACCCACTCGACCGACGAGGCGCGCCTCACGCTCGTCGGCGTCCCCGACGAGCTAGGCGCCGCCGCGCGCATCTTCGAGGCGCTCGCCGGCGCGAACGTGAACGTCGACATGATCGTCCAGAACGAGCCCACCTCCGCGGGCGGCCTGGCGGAGATCTCCTTCACCGTCCCGCGCGAGGACCTGCGCACCTCCCGCGCGGCGCTCGAGCCGCTCACGGGGGACGCGTTCGCCGCGATGACCACGCACGAGGAGATGGGTAAGGTCTCGATCATCGGCGCCGGCATGCGCTCGCACCCGGGCGTCGCGGCACGTGTCTTCTCGACGCTCGCCGAGGAGGGCGTGAACATCGAGATGATCGCCACCTCGCCGATCAAGATCTCCTGCGTGATCGATCGCTCGCTCGTTCCGCGCGCAGTCCAGACGCTGCACGCGGCGTTCGAGCTCTCCGGGCCCGGCACCTCGATCCCGGAGTAGGGACGGCGGCCGCTCGGGCGGTGGCGCGTTCAGCCGCCGCCTTGCAGATCGATGCTCGGCACGGTGATGCTCGGCGTGGTGGCGCCCAGGACGGTGACGCTAGGCACGGTGACGCTTGGGGTGCTGACGCTCGGGAGCACCGTCGTCGTCGGGATCGTCACGGCCGGAGTGCCGGCGGTGGGCACGGAGATTTCCACGGCAGGTGGGGAGACCGCGACGGGCGTCCGCGGTGGCGTCGGTATCGGCACTGGTGTCGAGGGCGCGGGTCCTGACGGCTGGACGGTGACCGGCGGGGAGCTCGGGGCGGAGGGCGCCGGCTTGGGTGTCTGCTGCGCTCCCTGAGGGGCCGGGCTCTGGGGTGAGGCGGGGGAGCCCGCCGGCGGTTGCGACTCGCCCGCGCTCCCGCCCGCGCCCGCGCGAGGCTTCGTGCTCGGATCGCCCCCTCCCGTGCCGCGCGGGTCGATCTTTGCCCGTGGCGACTGTCGCTGTCGCGCGACGGTGAGCGGGCCGGTTTGCGCGATGGTCTCGGCGCGGTTTGCTCGAATTTGCGCCGGATCTCCCGCGAGGCTCGCGAGGCTGCGCGTGGCCCGGTGTCGACTGGTGTCGGCTCCGGCGTGCTGCAGCACCGGGGATGCGGCGAGCACGCCCGCGACCCCGAGGGCGGGGAGCGTTTGCGCCAGCGAGTGCGCGCCGAGGCCCGCCGACGAGCCTTTGAAGGCGGCGATCAAGCGCTCGGGCACGGCGCCGGCGAAGGCCGATCGGGCGACGAGGCGGCGCGCCGCGTAGCAGGCCAGGAAAGCCGCCACGACGTCCGCGTCGAGCTGCCTGCCGGACTCGGCGGAGAGGATGTCGATCGCTTCCTTGTGGCTGCGCGAAGGCCTGTAGGAACGGATCGATGTGATCGCGTCGAAGGTGTCCGCGACCGCGATGATCCGAGCTCCCAGGGGGATCTCCTCCCCGCCGATGCCGTCTGGATATCCGTGGCCGTCGAGGCGCTCGTGGTGATGGAGCACGATCTCGGCGATCTCCGCGTCGCCGACGCCGCCGAGCAGCTCCGCGCCGTCGCGCGGGTGGAGCTTGACGATCGCGAACTCGCGATCGGTCAGCCGGCCGGGCTTGTGCAGGATCTCGCGCGGCGTGTAGATCTTGCCGACGTCGTGCACGAGCGCGGCCGCCTCGATCTTGCCGATCTCGCTCGCGGAGAGACGCAGCTCGCGTGCGATCCGGCCGGCGTAGGAGGAGACCCGGCGACCGTGTCCGTGCACATACGGGTCGACTTCATGGAGCTGGTCGCTGAGCTGTGTGAGCAACTCGATGCTGACCGGGGAGCCGGATGCGCGCGCCGATTCGAACAGGTCTCGTGTGCGAGCGAGGCGTCGCTCCACCCAGAAGCGCCGGATCCAGCCCCACAGCATCAGTTCGGCGAAGATCATCTCCCGCGAGGGTGGCCAGCGCATCCAGATCCAGGAACCCGCCGAGGCGATCGTGAGCGAACCGGCGACCACCGCCAGGACGGCGAGCGGCGCCCAGAGGAGCCCGTGGTCGGGCACGAGCGCGGCGACGATTGCCACCGGCCCCACGATCACGGCAAGCGTGGCGAGGATCGACAGCGGCAGGAGCGCGATCAGATGGCGCGGCCTGGACACGCGCCGTGCGCGCCGGGCTTCGGCACGCCGATTGTGCGTGGCCAGCTCCTCGAGCCGGAAGTTGAGCGAGCTTGCGAGGGTGTCCTCTTCGGTAAGCATCGGCTTACCGTCTATACGACACAATCGCCACAATCAAAAGGTCAAACTGTCGTGCTGTGGACGATCGTATGAGGGGGCGATCGCGGCCCGGAAGCCGGCAATCGCCGCGCTCGGGGCTGCCATCACTGCGTGTGCCGCGCGGCTAGGGCCGTCTGCGCCACCAGGTCCGCCGGACCGGCTCGATCTCGGGGAGCTCGACCTCGGGGCGGGGTGGGATCTCGCCGCCGTCGAGGATCGCGGTGGGCACCTCCTCGGTGAGCCAGTCCTCCAGCGGCCCGAGGCCGGCCGTGCGGAGCTCCGCGGCCGTCCCCGGCGGACGGCGGACGGGGTCGTGGGTGTCGGAGGTGACGTTGTGGATCAGTTCCTCGCGCACCATCTTCAGCGCGAAGCGGCGCACCTCCCCGCCGAAGCGCCCGACGAGCGAGCCGGCGGTGACCGACGTGAGGACGCCCTCGTGCACGAATTCGCGCAGCATCTCCGGCTCGCGGTGAAAGGCCGGGCAGCGCTCGGGGTGGGCGAGCAGGATCCCGTGGCCCTGACGCTGCAGATCGAGCAGGAGCGGCTGCAGCCCGGTGACCGTCGGCGAGAACGGCGGCTCGACCAGCAGCCAACCGCCGCCGCCGAGACGCAGCGGCAGCAGATCCTCGCTGCGCATGTCGACGAGCCGCGTCATCGCGATCTCGGCGCCGGGGCGGAGCTCGAGTGGGATCCCCTCGGCCTCCAGGCGCCCGCGGAGCTCGTCGACGCGCGCGGCGATCGTGCCGTGGTCGTTGGGGTAGGTCCAGGAGACGTGGGGCGTGGCGACGAGCATCCGCGCGCCCGCGGCCACGGCGGCGCGCGCGAGCTCGAGCGAGTCCTCGACCGTCTCGGGGCCGTCGTCGATGCCGGGCAGGATGTGGGTGTGCAGGTCGATCATCCGCTCAGAAGACTATGGCCAGGCGTGGCCAGCTTCGCGTGGACGGCTCAGCGCACGTTCCGGCAGATGCCGGCCTACACCGACCCGGCGAGATCGAGTCATCTCCGCCTGGGAAATGCCGACGTTTGTTTCCAAGAGTAGGAATCCCTAGCAACTGAGCCAAGTCCTCGATTGGTTTCTTAGACAACCGTCCTTGCAGAATGGCCCGAGATGTGCAAGATTCTTGCCTTGAGCTGGATAGCGGGATCTCAACATCTGTTTGAGACGGGAGCGTCCATCATGGGGGTCGTGATGGCAGGCAAGGAGGCTGGGGAGGCACTATGAACGGTGAGACGCAACGCAAGGAGGCTGGGGTGTATACGCCTCTTGGTCGTGTGGAGGCGTTGGGCGGTGGTTCGCGTGGTTTGGTGGGGTTGGGGATTCGGCGTCGGCCGTCTGCGCAGCAGATCACGGAGGCGCGTGGGCCGGCGGCGAGTTTGCGGCGGGATGCGTTGTTTCGCAGGATGTTGTTGGGGGCGGATGTGATCGCGATCGCGGGGACGTTCCTGTTGGTGACGCAGCTTTCTTCGCGATCGTTGCAGTTGACGTGGTTGAGCCTGGTGGGTCTGCCGTTGTTGTTGGTGGGGGCGAAGTTGTTTGGGTTGTATGACCGTGATGAGACGTTGTTGCGTAAGACGACGCTCGACGAGGTGCCGAAGCTGTTCCACCTGGCGACGTTGTGCGCGCTGACGGCGTGGCTTGGTAGCGAATTGATCGTGAGGGGCGGTTTTCTGCGCCGCCCCGAAGCGCTCGTGTTGTGGCTGGCGTTGCTTGCCGGGCTGGTGTTGGCGCGCGCGGCGGCCCGCGCGATCGCTTTGCGTATGGCGCCGGTGGAGCGTTGCCTGTTCGTTGGCGACGAGGCTTCCGCGCGGACGATTCGCTGCAAGCTGACCGGTCATCGCGGTGTGAAGGCGGAGATGGTCGCGCAGCTCGATCTCGACAAGGCCGCGCCGTGGTCGACCGACGCGCTCTCGGCGGGGCGCCTCGCGGAGATCCGCGATCTCGCGCAGACGCTCGACGTGCACCGCGCGATCGTCGCGCCCGGCGGCGCGGAGGGCGGGGAGATCCTGAACCTCGTGCGTACTCTGAAGGCCGTCGGTGTGCGTGTCAGCGTGCTGCCGCGCCTGTTGGAGGTCGTGGGCTCCTCGGTTGAGTTCGACGACCTGCACGGCGTCACGGTGATGGGTGTCCGTCGTTTCGAGCTGACGCGCTCCTCGAGAGTCGTCAAGCGCAGCTTCGACCTGCTGGGCGCTTCGCTCGGTCTGCTCGCGGTCTCGCCGCTGCTGGCCGCGATCGCGGTGGCGATCAAGCTCGACAGTCGCGGTCCGGTGTTCTTCCGCCAGTTGCGCGTCGGCCAGCACGGCGAGCGCTTCTACATGCTGAAGTTCCGCACGATGGTCCCCGACGCGGAAGCGCTGAAGGATGGGTTGCGCGACCGCAACGAAGCGCAGGAGGGCCTCTTCAAGATCGCCGACGACCCCCGCGTCACAAGGGTCGGGTCGTTCCTGCGCAAGAGCGCGCTGGACGAGCTGCCGCAGCTACTGAACATCCTCAAAGGCGAGATGAGCCTCGTCGGCCCCCGTCCGCTCGTGGTCGAGGAGGACCAGCGCGTGCAGGGCTGGCACCGCCGCCGCCTCGAGCTGACCCCCGGGATGACCGGCCACTGGCAAATCCTCGGTCCCGCACGCGTACCGCTCGCGGAGATGGTCGCGATCGACTACCTCTACGTCGCGAACTGGACCCTCTGGAAGGACATCAAGATCATGCTGCGCACAGTCCCGCACGTCCTCGGACGCCACGGACTCTAAACGCGCGTAGGTCCGCGCCGATGGCGCGAGGGCCGTCGGGGCAGTGCCGCGCGCCTATCCGCGGCGCGCGAGCCGTCCGGCCGAGCCCCGGCTACGGGGAGCGGGGCCCAGTCCGAGCCCGCTCATTCGACGATTACGCCGAACTCCTGCGAGTAGACGGCTCCCGGCTGGCCTTCGCCGAGGGCGGCGGGCGCCTCGGGGGCGACGCCGATCGCGGTGTCGACGTAGGGGCTGTAGAGGATGTTCGCGAGGTGCTCGGGCGAGGCGATCCAGGCCGCGACGATCGCGCTCGGGGTGCTCAGCTGGAGCGTGCCCCAGGCGATGTTCTCGCCGAGCGTATAACCGACTTCGGAGTTGGGGACGTAGCCGGTGGCGACGACGCGTTCGACCGGCGTCAGGCCGCTCGGCGCGACGTGCGCGAAGTAGTCCTCGCTGACCATTTCTTCGCTGTGGCCCTGCGCGGCCTGCGCGAGCTGCGCGTTGGGCTGTAGCGGCAGCTCGCCGTTGCGGGCGCGCTCCTGGTTGACCAGGCAGAGGGTCGCGGTGTCGATCGTTTCGATGTTGCCCGCTTCGGGCGTCAGTTCGGTGTTCGCGCAGGGCGTAGCGAGCACGCCGGCGATGATCGACGCGCTGCTGGCGGGCGTCGAGGCGGCCGTCTTCGGTGTGGCCGTCCTGGCCTTGCCTTTGACCCGGGTATGACGGGGAGCGTGGTTTCGCGCCGCGTGGGACTCGGTCTTGCGCGAGCGGCAGGCCGCGCGTCCCTTGCGTCGCCGGCTCTCGGTCGAGCAGGCGCCGTGCGAGTGCCGCGCGGACTTGGCGCCGGAGCGCGTGGCGATTCTCGCGATCGGAGCCTCCAGGCGGACCGTCCGCGCCGCGCTGGCCTCGTTGACGAGGCCGGCAAACGCACACGCGAGCAGCGCCGCGGCGCTGACGAGTAGCTTGAAGAGGAAGGTTCGGAGGTGGTTCTTTAGGTGGCTCACCCTCCCGCTATCGGGCGGGGTGCGCGGGTGTGTGAGTCAGATCGCGGTGTTTGGACATAGAAGGGATGTCCCTCGCATCGGGCGCGGATCGGACCGGGCACACCCGTGAAGATCTTCGCGGGCTGAGACCGCGGGACGCTCCGCGGGTTAGGCTGCAGCCCGATGCCGGCCCGGAGCATGCACGAGGACGACCCGCTCGAGGACTTCGTTTCCCGCGAGATCGTGCTGGAAGGCGTCGCGAAGGTCGTGCACACGGCCGGGACCGGGCCGGCGGTGATCGTGATGACGGAGATGCCGGGCATCAGCCCGCACGTCGCGCGCTTCAGCCGCTGGGTGAGGGAGGCAGGCTTCACCGTCTACATGCCCTCGCTGTTCGGCCGCGACGGCGCGGTGCCGGGCGTCGAGGAGGGCGCGGCGGTCTTTCAGCGGGCGTGCGTGAGCGCCGAGTTCAGGGCCTTCGCCGCGAACGAGTCGAGCCCGGTGACCCAGTGGCTGCGGTCGCTGGCGAGGTTGGCTCACGGCGAGTGCGGCGGCCCCGGCGTAGGCGCGATCGGGATGTGCTTCACCGGCAACTTCGCGCTGAGCATGATGCTCGAGCCCGCGATGCTGGCGCCGGTGCTGGCCGAGCCGACGCTGCCGCTCGGCGATCCGGCCGGGCTGGAGATCGCCCCCGAGGAGCTGGTCGCGGTCGGCGAGCGCCTGGCGCGGGAGGATCTGACCGTGCTGGCCTACCGCTTCGAGGGCGATCGCTGGTGCAAAGCCGAGCGGTTCGCGGCCTACAAACAGGCGCTCGGCGAGCGCTTCGTCGGGCGCGTGCTCCCCGACAGCGCCGCCAGCACCGACACCGCACCGTTCTTCAAAGACGTCGTCGGCTGCCCGCACAGCGTGGTGACCGCCCATCTGATCGACGAAGCGGGCCAGCCGACGCTCGCCGCGCGCGACGAGATCCTCTCGTTCTTCGGCGAGCGGCTCGCTCCCTGACCGCCCTCGTGTCTTTATCCTGAACGCGATGGATGGCAAGCACGCATGAGGCGGCCGGGGATCCTCGTCGCGCTGATTCTCGTTGCGGGGATCGCGGGGACCGTGGTGGCGCTGAAAAGCCACGAAAGCAACGCCGAGTTCGTGCTCCAGCAGCAATCGCTGGTTCCCGTGCAGCCGGCCGCGCTGCAGACGCTCTTGCTGACCAGCAAGGACTCCCGGCCGGGTTACTCGGGCCGGGCTCGGGCCGCGCATTGCACAACGTCTGCACACAGCGCTCTGGGCAACCCCTGGAGTTGTGTCGTGCGCTACCCGCGTCCCCCGAGCGTGCGCTTCGGAGTGACCGTCCACGCCGACCGCTCGATCTCCGGCTTCGGCGAGCCCATCTCCGGCCCATTGCTACACCCCGCGCTGACCGTCAGCGGCTGCTGCGTGGAAACGCCCTGACGGGACTACTGCAGCTCGGCGCGGAGCTTGCCTAGCGCTCGGTAGATCCGGCCCTCGACCGCGCTCTCGCCGTCGCCGAGCACGCTCGCCACGTCGCGCAGCTTCAGATCGGCGCCGAAGCGCAGCGCGAGCGCCTCGCGCTCGTCCTCGTTGAGCGTCGCGAGCGCGCGGTAGAGCTCGTCGCGGTGCTCGACCGCGTCCAGCCCGGCGTCGAAGTGATCGAGCGTGTCGCCCGCGTTTGCGTGGCGCAGGAGTTGCTCCTCGTGCGTCTGGCGGCGGGCGTGGTCGCGCAGCAGGTTCAGCGCGATCGTGTACAGCCAGCGACGCTCGGAGCCGCGGCGCGGGTCGAAGCGCTGGTGCGAGCGCAGCACGCGCTCGAAGGTTTCCGAGAGCAAGTCCTCGGCCAGCGCCCGGTTGCCGGTGCGGTAGACCAGGAAGGAGAACAGCCGGCCGGCGTGCTCCTCGAACAGTCGCTCGAAGGTGTCTGATCGCATACGCAGCGACATTCTGGCGTCTCGCTGCACGGTTGCCCGTCTGGGCGGGTTCGTCAGTTCGTGAGCCATCGGTTCCTTGGGGTGGGCAGTTGGCTGGTCAGATGGAGCGAAGGCCCCCCGGGATTCAGTTCCCAGGGGGCCTCGCTGCGAGACGGTCAGGCTGCCTGTGGCCCGGGCTCTACGCCTGGCACAGGTGGAACGTGTGGCTCTCCGTGACGGTCTTGCCGTTGGAGGTGACGGCGACGACGGTGATCGTCGTGGCGCCGTTGCTGCACGGCAGGTTCGTCAGGGTGATGTTCTTCGATGCGGCTTTGCCCTTCAGCACCTTGAAGGTTTTCCCGTCGAGCTTCAGGGTGACCTTCTTCAGGTGCGTCTTGCCCGACAGGTTCAGGTGGATCTTGATGTCACGCAGGCTGAGCTTGGTCGTTTTGGAAGCCAGAACACCGCCGCTCGCCGCCGGTGTGGCGCTGACCGTCGTCGAGTAGTAGTTGTTGTTGGTCGTGCCACCGCTGTTGGTGTTGGTGGTGCTGATGGTCGTGACGCTGTTGTTGTTTTCGACGATGAAGGTGTTTTCGTTGCAGGCGTTGTTGTTGGCGCCGGCGCCGTTGCCATCGCCGACGTTGCCGTTGCCGTTGTTGATGTCGCATGTGCCGCCGTACTGCGTGTTGGAGGCGCTGATGCTGCTGCTGCCGCCGTGGGGGTCACCGCCGCCACCGGCGATGACGCCGCCGGTACCGGCGGCCAGCAGACCGATCGCCAGACCGGCCGTGGCGAGGCGACGGGTGCCGGCGCTGCGGCGGCGGGTGCCGGCCTTGGCGCGGGACATCGCTGAAGTCTTGATCTGGTCGAGCTGCAGCGGGCTCGCCTCGGGACGCTCGTTGCGCAGGCGCTGAGCGACGCCCTCCAACTCTTCCTTGTGTGCGTCGTTCTTACGCCTCATGTTCGTCTCCTGGCCTCCTGTTGCATTGACGGGAAAATCCCTCTTGACTACCGATACGAACGGGCGGGCCGTTTTCCGACAGCCCGGCGCGAAAGCTTTGCGGCCGATCTGCGCGATGGGAGACGCTCAGAGGTTCGTGATCGCGAACTTGCCCGAGTCGAGCGCTTCCGTGCGCAGGCGCGGGGCGGCTTCTTCCCAGCCTTCGCGTTCGTCGCCGCTCAGTTCTTCCGCCGCATTGCGCAGCCCGCGCTCCAGCGGGTTGAGCGCGATCGCGCGGGCGATCGCCGCGTGCGGGTCCAGGCCCGCGGCGGCGCGGGCGTCGGCGAGCCAGAAGGCGTCTTCCCAGCTCTCGGGCTCGAGTGCGGCCGCCTGGGCCATCGCCGGCACGGCCGCCTGGGCGAAGCCCTGCTCCAGATCGCAGACGCCGACGATCGCGTACGCCTGCGGGCGCTTGGCCGACAGCGACAGCGAGGACAGCGCTTCGCGCTTGGCGCTCGCGCAGCCGCCGCGCGTCTTCAGGTCCAGCCCGCTCTGTTGCAGGCGCGCGTAGGAGACGCCTCCGAGCAGCGGCGCGACCGCGATCACGAGCCAGCCGAGCGCGACGAGCGTGCGGCCGAAGGGCAGCCCGAAGCGCCCGGGCCGTCCATCGGCGGGCCGCGCGAGCGCCAGGCCCGCGAGCATGAAGATCCCCAGCGTGACGGCCGGCATCTGCCAGTCCCAGTCGACCGCCTGGTGGATCGCCCAGGCGAGCGTCAGCGCGAACAGCGCCGCGTACAGCGGCCGTCCGGGCCCGCGGATCCGCGTGGCGAGCCCGGCGAGCATCCCGATCACGACGACGAGGATCAGCACGAAGCCGACGATCCCGAGCTCGGCGAGGCTCTGCAGGTACAGCGAGTGGGTGTCGACGACGTAGGAGCGGACCGTGCGGTAGCGCGTGTAGTAGAGCTGGTAGGTGCCGGCGCCGGTGCCGTGGAAGCTGTCCGTTTCGTAGATCCGCAGCGCCGCCTTCCACAGCGGCAGTCGCCCGTCGTTGACGGGGTCCGACAGCCGTTCGCGCGTCTGCACGAGGTGCTTTTCGTTCGTGCCGTGGATGAATTTGTCGTACTCGCGGTGCGCGAAGCCGGCCGTACCGAGCGCGAGCGCCACGACGACGACGAGCACCCCGGCCGCGACGCCCGACCACACCCGCACCGCGCGAGCAGGCGGCGTCCGCACGAGCGCCGTCCGCGCGATCGCCCCGTCGGCGAGGAGCAAGATCGCTCGCAGCAGGCCGGCGCCGAGCATGCACGCGCCGACGACGGCCGCCACGTGGCGGCCCTGCACGACGGCCGCGGCGCTCGTCGGCTTGGTGCTCGCCAGCAGCGTCGCGTCCCAGGCGGAGCGCAGCGCGATCGCGCTCGCCGGCACGACCGCCAAGAGCGCGGTCGGCAGCGTGCTCAGCCGCGTCAGCAGGCAGTAGGCGAGCAGGCCCACGATCGTCACGCCGAGCGCGCCGCGCGAGAACGTCAGCAGCAGCGTCGCGGCCAGCCCGGGAAACAGGGCGGCCGCGAGCACGCGCACGGCCGGGTGCTCGGCGCGGTCGGCGGTCAGATGAAAGCCGAGCACGAGCGCGAGCATCGCGAGCATGCCCTCGGCGTTCCAGTAGGTCAGCGGGTAGTTGAGGCGATCGTCGTAGAAGCCGTTCACGGTCGGCCAGGTGTGCGGCAGCACGCGTGAGAGCAGCCCGATCAGGCATACGGCGGCGACCCCCGCGAACAGCGCCCTGGCCAGCCAGCGCAGCCGCTCGGGCGTGCAGCGCAGCGAGCCGAACAGCGCGAAGGCGAGCACGTAGAGCAGCGTGCGGTCATACGCGTCGAGGCCGAGCGCGGTCGCGTGCGACCACAGCGTCGAGGCGAGCTGCCAGGCGCCAAACAGGACGAGCGCCCCCAGCGGCACGGCGAGCGTGCGGCTGAAGCCCTCGAACGGGCGCGCGGCGAGCGTGGTGCGCAGGATCAGCGCCAGCGCGAACACGACCGCCGCATAGCCGGGCGCGCTCGGAAAGAAGCCGCCGGCGTTGAACGACAGGTAGACGATCGCCGCCGGGGCGAGCAGCATCAGAGCGATAAACCCGAGCAACCGCCACGGATCGCGCCTGTCCACGGCGACGGCGGAATCGCGCGGCGCCGAGCCGACCCGCATCGCTTCGCTCGACATAGCGCGCAAGCCTAGCTTGACGAGCCGATCGGCGAGCGAGCTGCTTCCCGATCGGCCTCGCGGCGGTACAGTGCGTCGTTCTTCGTGCTCAGGGAAGGAAGCATCGTGGGAGCCCCATTCGAGGTCAGATGAGCCCCATTCGAAACCTCTCCCGTTCCCTTGGCTGGCTGGCGATGGCAGTGGTCTTGGCGATCGGGCTGTCCTTCGCATACGCGCTGCGCCAGGCCCACGCGGCGGGCGAACCCGCCCCGCTGCCGAACCTCGTCGCCGATCCTCCGGACAACGTCAGCCTGGAAACGAGCAGCACCGAAGGCGGGTTGAAGTCCTCGGGGGAAGCGAAGCTGCTGCTGCGCTTCAACGGCTACGTCCACAACGAGGGCCCCGGGGCGCTCGACTTCCGGGGCTCGCGCGAAACGCCGAAAGTGGCTGGACGCACCGAAGGAGAAGTCGAAAAAGAAGTCAATGAATATGCCGAAAAAGAAGAAGAACTAACGCAGAAGACCGAAGAAGAACTGGCGGAGCCGCCGATGAAAGCCTTCCAGCGGGTCTTCGCGTCGAACGGCAAACCTCCCGCCACGAAACCCGGAACGCCGAGCAATGAAAAAGAAAACAAGATATATCTAGAACGCGAACACAAAGATGAACCGAGCGCCGCCGAACTGGTCTACGTGAACGCCGACGGTCACCACCACTTCCACCTGCAGCACGTGGCGAAGTACTCGCTGTGGAACGCGACCAAGACCGCGGAAGTGGCGCCGGCGCAGAAGGTCGGCTTCTGTCTCGAGGACAGCGAACACATCGAACCCAAAGTCGGACCTACATACCCCGTCTACGCCGACAACGTCGCGCCGTATCGCGACTTCTGCCAGCGCTATCGACCCAACGCCACCAGCCTGTACGAGGGCATCTCTCCCGGTTGGCGCGACGTCTATGGGTCGGAACTGGCCTTCCAGTGGGTCGAAGTCTCAGACGTCCCGCCGGGCGAATACTGGCTGCGTGAGGACGTCAACCCCGACGGGTTCGTCAAAGAATCAAGCGAACCGAACGTGCCCGCGTACGCGACCAAACCGACGATCGTCCCGGGCTTCGACGCGCTCGCGGGATCGACGCGCGCGCAGGCCGGCGAAGCGGAGCCGGTGACGCTCACGTCGAAGGCCTGGGAAGACTCGAACGCCCCGCGCTACGCGATCGTCTCCGAGCCCCAGCACGGCACGCTGAGCGCGATCGACAGGAACCAGGTGACCTACACCCCCGATCCCGGCTACACAGGCCCCGACTCCTTCAGCTTCAGCGCCGCCGACCCCGACAGCCAGTTTCCGCGCCACCCAGAGATCGCCACCGTCTCGATCGAAGTCGGCGAAAAAGAAGCCGGGCCCGGGGCGCTCGTGGGAGACGACACGAGCACCTACGGGGAACCCGACCAGACGGTGGTGGGCCACGAGGAAGCCTTCCAGTTCACGGCCCGCTCGAGCGGGATCGTCGAAGAGCTCGAGTTCCGCACCGACGCGAGCGCCGATCCGGGCGTGAGCGGCCTGACGATGGGCATCTTCGCCGACGAAGGAGGCCGGCCCGGGCAGGTGCTGGGGGCGGCCGCGGCCTCCGGGGAGCCCGCGCCGAGCTCGTGGATCGGCGCGACGGGTCTCGCGACCACCCTCACGAGGGGCACGACGTACTGGCTGACGATGCTGCCGCTGGGCGAAGCCGGCAGGGAACTCCACTTCGATGCGGCGGCCTCGCTCAACGCGGGGACGGGCAATCTGGAGAGCGAAGCGGGCGGGCTGACCGGGGCCACCGCGGAGTCCTCCTGGGCTCCATACAACCAGGGTCCGGTGGGCTTTCAGGCGCTCGGCTCGACACTTCAGCCGAGCGTCTCGATCAGCGGCGCGCAGAGCGAAATGATCGCCGGCACTGCCATCACGTTGACCGCGAGCGTCGGCAACGACGGCGGCGGTGTGGAATGGAGCTCCAGTGGAGGGGGGACGCTCGCTCCGGAAGGGGGCGAGGGCCTCACGAGCCTCTATACGGCGCCCTCGGCGCCGGGCACGGTCACGATCGTCGCGCGGCTACGCGACGATCCCTCCGTCAGCGCCCAGCAGGCGATCGGCGTGGTCGCCGCTCCCGCGCCGGTCGCCGTCCCCGCAGTCACGACGGGCGCCCCGGGGAGCACGGGCTCGCAGGCGAGCGGCGGCGCTCCCTCCGGCGCGAGTGGCAGCGCGGGCTTCCGGGTATCCAACCCGCCCCCCGGCGTGTCGCGACCGCAAGCGATGCTGATCGGTCGCAAGCTGACGATGAGCACGCGCGCGACGGTCGCCGGCCGCGTCCGTCTCAGCGCCTATCTCGGCCGTAGGCGCTTGGGCACCTGCGCGGGCCCGACGCCGGCCAATCGCACCTTCACATGCCGGCTGACGCTTGGCCCGCGGGTTTCCCCACGCGCGCCGATCCGGGTGCTCGCCAGCCTGCGCGAGCACGGCCTGATCTTCACGAGCTCCCTGTCCGCCAAGCGGATCCCGGAGATGAAGATGATGCCTGCGGGCCTCGACGCGCAGACCGCGTCGCTTGCGGGCTCCTGGTGCAGCCCCTCGACGCTCGTCCCGACGCTCTTCTCCCGGTGAGCGCGAACCGGGCCCGCTGGAAGGACAGCGAGGGGTAGCGCGTGGCGGCGGTCTCGGTGCGATCGTCGGCGGCCGCCGCGATCCGGCAGAGCGCCGCGACGAAGGCGATCAGCAGGAGCCAGATGGCGATGAGCGCAAACAGGATCATTTGAGGCAGATGTGACGAAGACTGGGTGACTATTGTTACCCGGTGGCCGGACGGCACGAGCACGAAAGCGACGGGGACCCCGCTGTTTCCGAACTAATGTCCACTTCGCATTCGACCCGCGCCGCGGATGTCCTTGGCGCGCAGGAGCTAGAGCGGGCGCCGGAGAGGAGTTAGAACGGGGCGCTGAAGAGGAGCTAGAACGGCGCTGGGGAGGAGCTAGAACGGGCGCTGGAGCTCGTGGATGCGACGGGCGGCGTAGGGCGCGCCGGTGCGGCGAAGACGGATCGGCCGGGGCGCCGGTTGCGACAGCGACCGGGCGGCGGGAGCGGGGATCTCGTGCTGAGCCCGATCGCCGAGACGCGCGGCGCGACTCCAGGAGACGACCAGCGTCATCAGCGTCAGCCAGCCCAAGGCGATCATGGCGAGGACGATCATGGCTTAAGTGTCGGCTCCAATGCCCATCTCCTTTAGGTTTCCCCAAAACTCCTCCGCGTACACTCGAATTCGAGCTAGCAGGCGGTTGAGTAGACAACTGCTTAGGGGGTCCGTGAGGCAGTGGCGCTGAATCTGAAGCGCAAGTGATCGGTGGTAGGAAGGGAACAAAGGAAGGAACGAAGATGTCCGAGGAGGCCGGAGGAGTCCGAGTCGACGATCCGTCCAGTGGGAGGCAGCCAACCAGTCACGAGCGGCGGGCGGGTGCGCGCTGGGATGCGTCGTATGTCGATGGCCCGGCGCCCTGGGACATCGGAGCGCCACAGCCCGCGATCCAGCGTCTGGCGGACGAAGGCGCGTTCGCCGGCGCGGTTCTCGACGCGGGCTGCGGGACCGGCGAGCACGCTCTTCTCCTCGCCTCGCTGGGGCTGGGAGTTGTGGGGGTCGATGTGGCCGAGACGGCACTCTCGATCGCGCGGGAGAAGGCAACGGATCGCGGCATCGACGCCGACTTCGTGCTCGCCGATGCCTTGCGCCTGGACCGTTTGGGCCGAGTGTTCGAGACGGTGCTCGACTGCGGCTTGTTCCACACGTTCGACGGCGATGAGCGGCGAGCCTATGTGACGAGCCTGGCCTCCGTGACCGGTCCCGGCGCGAACGTGCACGTGCTCTGCTTCAGCGACGCCGGACCTGAGTGCAGTGGCCCGCATCCCATCGGTGAGGAGGCACTGAGGGGAGCGTTCAAACCCGGCGACGGCTGGAAGATTGCCTCCGTCAGCCCGGATCGGATCCAGACGAGATTCGGCCCCGAGGGGTTGCCGGCCTGGTTGGCGAAGATCGAACGGATCTAGGCGGCCGCGCGCCGCCAGCGTGCGCCGCGGCCGGTGCCGAGAGGTTCGATCAGGCCTTCGTCGCGGAGGCGGGCGAGGGTCTTGTCGATGTATGAGTCGCTGGCCGTGGGTACGGCTGCGCGGACGTCGGCGACGGTGAACTCCCCGGCGGTGGAGCCGCGGATGAAGTGTGCGATCGCCTCGCGCTTGGCGCCGCGGCCAGAGACAGGAGCCGCGCTGAGCGCGAGCTCTTTGTAGGCGGCGGTAGCCACCTCGTCGCTAGCTCACAAGAGATTGCGCGCCACCTCGCCGTGGTGCAGTCAACCAAGGTCAGCCCCTCCGGACTTCTCGCGGTCGTCAGCGGCACCGTCAAGAATGAGGAGTGTCTCGCCCTTCTCAAGCTTGAGCGAGAGCGTGGCATTCATTTCGCGATCAAACGCGTCGATGGTCACAACCTCTTGGATCTAGAGTTGCTGCGAGATCTTACGCTTACCGACAAGACCAAAGTGTATAAGACTGCTCTATTGGCTCGCGACGATGCTGGAATTGTTGGCTTCGTCGCCGACGATCAGCGTGGGATCAGCACGGGAAGACAAGTCGCGACATTCTTTCTCTCCCGGTTCCTGGGTTGTAAGCCGCGACTCCCGGCAAGAATGCTCTTGGAGTCTGGAGTTCGGCGACCCGGGCGAGGTCGAGGAGATCCGCTACCCGGAGATCCTTGGTGGCACGGGCATTGTGCTCTGCGCGTACCCGATCGAGCGGACCCTGGCCGAGAAGATCGCGACGATGATGGAGCGCGGCGAGCTCAATACCCGCGACCGGGACTTCGCCGACGTGTGGGTCCTCAGCCGCATCCACACGATCGGCGCCGTGGACCTTCGCGCAACCCTGCCCAAGACTGATGGGCGCGTTCTCCGAACCAGGACGCCACCAGCCCCCGAGCCTGCCCGCCCCAGGGACCACCAACAACGCCCAAAACGTTTACGCGGAATAACAACTGCGGGTTGACGGCACGCAACGGCCGGCAAGCAAGCACGCTGCGGTAACCACCCAGCCGAGTTGCGTAGCTTGAGTAAAGCGGAGCCGGCTGTTCCCAGCTCATCCCTAAGCAACTCCGGTCGTACCCCGCCCCGCCACCTAGCTCCCGAACCCATTTTCAACTTCCTCGACCAAGCCGTGGCCGCCGCCGACAGCTCCAAAGCTCCTCGTCTGCGTTCGGTTGTTGGAGCCACCGTCGATCGAGGAGCCTTCGGAGTCTGTGCTGTTTTCAAAGCCTCCGGTGACCGAGGAAACGACCCCCTGACTGGCCGAGCTCTCCCCGCCACTGACGGAAGACGCCGTCCCAAGAGCGAAATCAAAAGCGCCTCCGGTTATAGAACTGTACAGGCCGGTCAGTTCACTGGTCAGTTCTGGTTTTTCTTCATCATGTGCGTGTTCATAGTCGGTCAATCGGACATTCTCTGCACCCGTGACGTTGTAATAGCCACCGGAGATAAATAGGGGTATGTCTGGGGTCGCATCCACGCAGCTCACTGAAACCCCTAAGGCTGGTGGGCGCGGGGCGTCCTGCCCCGCGTCAAAGGGTGGGGTGCTAACTGATTCCCGGCTCGTCCTCCGTTGCCTTGTCGTCGTACGCAGTGTGGGCTGTCTCGACGATGTCGGATAGCTCGCTTGCCAGCGCGGGAAGGTCCGGGAGCGCCGGCTGCATCTCCGGCGGTGGTGTCTGCGTCAGCGTGACCTCGCCTGTCGTGTAGCGCGCAATCGCCACCGGGCTGTCGATGCCTCGAAGCAGCGCCTGCTCGAGCTCACGCTCCTTCGCCCGCCCAGCCAGGCCGAGGAACTCGAAGTTGTACGGGTCCTTGATCGCGTCGCGAACCAGCTCGGAGTCCGACTCCGGCAGCGCATGGTCGAAGCTCGTCAGCGCGCCCCCCTGACGCCCCCGGAGATCGGTCGCGATCTGAGCCTGCAGAACATTGCGGGACCAGCCGTACTCGACAGCCTTGGCGGCGTACCAGAGGCGGGCTTCGCGGTCTTTGAGCTTCGTCAGCAGCGCAATGTTCTGCCCCCAGGGCAATTGGCCAACAGGCTGTTGGCCAATTGAGTCATCGCCCTCCTCTGCCGGCCAAGCCTCAGCAAACGCGCGCATGTACTTGAGATTCGACCGCGAGAAGCCTGTGATGCCCGGAAACTCCCGCCGAAGGTCTGCCGCCAAGCGATTGATGACCCTGGCACCCCACCCCTCGCGCTGCTCGCGCTCGAGGATCTCATGCCCGATCTCCCAGTAGAGCCTGATCAGCTCGCCGTTGACCGCGAGCATGGCACGCGTCCGGGCAGCCCCGATCCGGGCCTTGATCTCGGCCAGGAACTGCGGGTAGTCCGCCGGCAGCGCGTAGCTGCGGCGTATGGGGGAAAGACCAGGCATCGAACACATGTTCGCATTGGCTCCGGACGGGATCCGGCCATCAGGGGTGGGCAAGGGGAGCGGCCCGCCGGACCCGCCGGCGTCAGCGCGTCTGACCTGATCAAACGAACCCTCGAGGAAGACCTTGATCGCCGCGCGATCCCTCGAGCAGCGGGTTGGAGCCGATCAACCACGTCCGCACCGTGCCGGCGCGCTGGTCCACCAGGGACCGCCAACAGCGGCAAAAACGTTTACGCGGAATAACAACAACCAAATTCAGGCACGCGCGGGCCGGCAAGCAAGCACGCTCCGGTAACCACCCAGCCGAGTTGCGTAGCTGAAGTAAAAGGCGCTGACTGCACCCCGGGGCCTTCAGGCCCCGGGGGGTGCCGAGCATCAGGTGCTGCGCCTCAGCGATTGCGCGTCAGGTGCTGCGGATCGATCAGGGGCTGCAGAGGGCCCAGGTGTAGGCGGTCTCCGATTTGCCGCTGTTGTTGAGGTAGCTTCCGTACCAGCTCACCGGAAGCGTCCCCATCGTGGTGTTGGAGAAGAGGCCGTTCGCCGCGTTCACGGGACCGGTCTGCCACAGGTTGTCGGCGCTGTTGCCGCCCTGTGCCGCGCCGACTCCACCACCGGTTGCGATCTCGCCGGTCGGGCAGTTGGCATACGTTTGGGCGCTGTTGCCTGCCCCGACTTCCTTTTCGGTGCGAACGATCGAGAGGCTGCTCAACGCGCCGGCGACGCCGTCGACTGTGCTCGCCGTGTGGCCGGTGCCGCCGCTGACGGTGGCGTTCGTCCCGCTGGCCTGGTTGCCGACGCCGCCGAGGATCGATGGGAAGTAACCTTCGTTTTCGGTGCATTCGCTGATCGTGGGGGCGGTGGCGCCCGCGACGTTCGAGCAGCCACCGGCGATCGCGGACTCGTTGGCGCTCGCGGTGTTCCTGAAGCCACCGGCGATCGAGCTTCCGTGAGCGCTCGCAATGTTCAAAACGCCGCCGCTGCTTGAATGAAATTGGGTGTCTTTTTGGGGCGCATCCACGCGTGGTGTTGGCGTTTCCGATGGGAGTGGGCGCGGGGCCTCCATGCCCCGCGTCAAAGGGTGGTGTGCGTACCGGGAAGGGCCTGATATCAGAGTGACGCCAAGCCGCGTGCTGCCCTCACACGGACAGCACTGCGACCAGTGCTCATGCGGGTGGCCAAGACGCTTGTTTGTCGTCCGGAGCAGGAGTGAGCTGGGTGCCCCTTGAGACGCGCGGATCACACACAAAGCGAGAGGGTGCGCTTCGTCTGAGTGGCATCGCGCCGTGGGTTAGGCGGATCGGCGGCTAGTCCTGTTGTGGTTGGAGCATGGGGAGTACTGTGAGGTTGACTAGGCGCCGGACGGAGTTTGGGTCCTCGAGTGTGATGGTCCCGTCGCGGGTGAGTAGTAGTGAGATCGCGAGGCGTGCGATCACCTCAGCGACACCGTCGATGTCTGATGTCGTGGCGCGTCCGGCGTTGACTTCGGCCTGGAGTCGATGTGCGATGAGTGATCGGTAGAGCTCGAGCACGGGTCCGCCGTCGAGCGTGAGCGGCGGTAGCAGGACCTCGGGTTCACTGCGCAGGAGCCGGTCGAATAGTGGGTGCCCGCGGACGTAGCGCCCGGCGAACTCGAACCCTGCGACGAGTCGGTCCTCGAGTGTTTCCGCGCCTTCCCAGAGGAGGTCGAGCTCTTGCATTCCGCGATTGACCTCGCGTGCGATGACGATCTCGACGAGGCGTTGCTTGCTCGCGAACCGGCGGAAAACGGTCATTCGTGAGACACCGGCGCGACGCGCGACGTCTTCCATCGAGGTGCGACGGATGCCGTGCTCGGCGAACTCTTCGAGCGCCGCCGCGGCAACCCGGTCAAACAGCACGTCCTCGCCCACGACAGGAGTCACGTCAAGGAGTTCGGCTATCGGCACCATGGGTACTATGTTACTGTATTTCGTACAGAGTAACTAGAGAGGATGTGGCTCATGGACCAGACACTTACCGACTTGCCTCGACTGCGACGCCCCGCGGTTGTCAATGCCGCCCAGTACTGGCTGGCCCCGGAGCAGTTCGCGCGCCACTGCCAGCGCCTCGGCGACCGTTTCCTCGTGCCGATGCCGGCGACGGGGCCGTGGCTGTGCCTGACCGATCCCGAGGACATCAAGCGCATCTTCACAGCCGACACCGGCGTGCTTGCACTTGGAGCGGCGCTGGCGAAGGCGTCCGCGCACCATCTCTTCCTCGGCCCGACGGGACTCACGAACATCGACGGCGCCGAGCACATGCGCAGGCGGCGCACGCAGCTGCCCCCGTTCCACGGCGACGCGCTTGCCGGCTACCACGAGACGATGCAGCGCAAGACCGAAGAGGTTCTCGCACGCTGGCCCTACGGGCACCCCACTCCCTCCCAGCCGCACATGGAAGCGATCAGCCTCGAGGTGATCATGGCCACCGTGTTCGGGGTCACCGACCCCGCGCGCGTCAACCGGTTGCGCTCAGCGACGCTCGCGCTGCTTGCCGAGGGCCACTCACGGCGGTTCTTCCTGCAGACGATAATCGCGACCAGCCGCCAGAACGGGTGGGACAGACCGTTCCCACGAGTCCGCCGCGCGATCGACGCGGTCGACGCGATCGTGCTGGAAGAGGTCGCCCACCGCCGCAGCAGCGGTCAACTCGACGGCCAGGACGTGCTCGGAATGTTCCTGCGCACACCCGACAGCCAAGACCGCCTGATGAGCGACGAGGAGATCTGCGACGCGATGCGCACCCTGCTGCTCGGTGGCCACGACACGACCGCTTCGACCCTGACGTGGATATTCGAGCGCGTCAGCCGCTACCCCGACGCGCTCACACGCCTGCAAGCCGCCGCGCTCGACGGAGACGATGAGTACCTCGACGCGGTCATCAAGGAGGCGATGCGATTGCGCCCAGCTTTCCCGCTCACCGCACGACTCGCCACCGAGCAGTTCGAGCTACCCGGGCTGACGATCCCGAGCGGCACGATGGTCGTCCCCTACATAACGCTCGTGCACCGCCGTCCCGAGCTCTACCCAGACCCGCTCGCCTTCCGCCCCGAGCGCTTCCTTGACACGCGCGCCGGCACCTACACCTGGATCCCCTTCGGCGGCGGACCCAGACGATGCATCGGCGCCGCGTTCTCCCTCTCCGAGGCCCGAATCGTGCTCAGGACAATCCTGCGCCACGCCCGCCTCGAACCCTCCCACCAGCGAGCAGAGCGAGTCGCGCACCGCAACGTATTCATCGTACCCGCACGCGGCGGACGCATCACACTCCAACCCCACACACCCCCTCCACGCCAGAAACATGGCGACCTTGGCGTGCGCTTGCTTTCGCGGACAGAAGAGGCGTCCCGCTCCAAGACACCGACATGATCGCAACGGACGAGACGCGAGCGTTTCGAATGGCGCGCTGTCTTACCACCAGGGCGCGTCCCTGCCCCGCGTCAGGGGGTGGGGGTGCTAACTGTTTCCCGTCTCGTCCTCCGTCGCCCCATCGTCGTGCGCAGCGTTGGCTGCCTCGACGATGTCGGATAGCTCGCTTGCCAGCGCGGGAAGGTCCGGGAGCGCGGGCTGCATCTCCGGCGGTGGTGTCTGCGTCAGCGTGACCTCGCTCGTGGTGTAGCGCGCAATCGCCACCGGGCTGTCGATGCCTCGAAGCAGGGCCCGCTCGAGGTCGCGCTCCTTCGCCCGCCCAGCCAGGCCGAGGAACTCGAAGTTGTAGGGGTCCTTGATCGCGTCGCGAACGAGCTCCGAGTCCGGCTCCGGCAGCGCGTGGTCGAAGCTTGTTAGCGCGCTGCCCTGGCGACCACGGAGATCGCTCGCGATCTGGGCCTGCAGGACGTTGCGAGACCACCCGTTCTCGACGGCTTGACCGGCGTACCAAAGCCGTCCTGCGGAGTCGTCGAGCTTGTCGAGCAGCGTGACGTTGTGCCCCCAGGGCAATTGTGCAACAGGCTGTTGCACAATTGAGGACGGGCTCTCGGCGGGCCACGCTCGGGCAAACGCTCGCATGTAGCGAAGGTTCCGCAGCGAGAGCCCCGTCATGTCGGGGAACTCGCGCCGGAGATCCTCCGCTAGGCGGTTGATGACCTTGGCGCCCCATCCCTCGCGCTGCTCGCGCTCGAGGATCTCGTGCCCGATCTCCCAGTAGAGCCGGATCAGCTCGCTGTTGACCGCGAGTACTGCACGGGTGCGCGCGCCCGCGATCCGGGCCTTGATCTCGGCCAGGAACTGCGGGTAGTCGGCCGGCAGCGCGTCGCTGCGGCGTATGGGTGGAGGACCAGTCATCGAACACATGTTCGCATTGGCTCCGGACGGGATCCGGCCATCAGGGGTGGGCAAGGGGAGCGGCCCGCCGGACCCGCCGGCGTCAGCGCGTCTGACCTGATCAAACGAACCCTCGAGGAAGACCTCGATCGCCGCGCGATCCTCGAGCTGTGGGTTGGAGGCGATCGATCACGTGCGCGCCGCGCCGGCGCGCTGGTCCATCAGGGACCACCGGCAGCGATCAAAACGCATCAGGGACCGGCAACAGCGGTCAAAACGTTTACGCGGAATAACAACAACCAAATTCAGGCACGCAACGGCTGGCAAGCAAGCACGCTCCGGTAACCACCCAGCCGAGTTGCGTAGCTTGAGTAAAGAGTGGCTGGTTGTCTTAGCTCATCCCCAAGCAAGCACGCTCCGGTAACCACCCAGCCGAGTTGCGTAGCTCGAGTAAAGCGGCGCCGACTGTTCCTAGACGCTTCTATTGTGTCAAGGGCATCTTTTTTTCAGGTGAGGGGGATGTTGATGAGTTGTTTGTAGAGGTGGCGGGAGAGGTGTCGCTTGAGTGCGCGCATGGCCTCGCGTTTGGTCTTTCCTTCGCTGGTGCGTCGGTCGAGGTAGGCGCGGGTTTGGGTGTCGCGGCGGGCTCGGTGCAGGGCGATGGTGTGGATCGCGTTGTTGGCTTGGCGGTCGCCGCCGCGGGAGAGGCGGTAGCGGATTGTTTGTCCGCTGCTGGCGGGCTTGGGGGCGGTTCCGTTGCAGCGCGCGAACGCTGCCTCGCTCTTGAGGCGTTTGGGGTCACAGACCAGGAGCTTGGCTGCGGAGATCGGGCCGACTCCGTCTTCCTGCAGGAGTGTGGGGTCCAGGGAGCTGATCAGGATGGTGAGCTCGTGCTCGTAGGTCCTGGCTTGGGCGGCGAGCTCTTGCGCTCGGCGGGAGAGGTCACGCATAACGGTGAAGATCAGGTGCTCGCTTGCGGGCCGGTCGTTGCGGGTGCGCATCTTGATGAGTCGTTGGGCGAGGTCGCGGCCGTTGCCCTCGCCGACCCTTTCGCGCAGCGCGAGGGGTGCGGTGGTGTTCAGTGCTTGGATCTGGTTGAGGAGCCGTGTGCGCTCGCCCTTGCAGGTGCGCTGCGCGATCAGCAAGGCTGCGAGTGCTTGGCGTGTGCCGCCGGCTCGGGGTGTGGAGAGCCCGTCGTCGGCGAGCACCTTCTTCGCGGCCATCAACGCGTCGATCTCGTCGGACTTCCCCCTTCGGCGGTCCTGGCGGCGGGGACGCTCGACCTCCACCACGGTGATCCCCTCGGCGAGGAGAAACTCGCAAAGTCCGGCGCCGTAGCTGCCGGCGCCCTCGATCCCAACGACAACTTCTCCCTCGAGCGTTCTGAGCCATTGGGTGAGCTTCATGTAGCCGGCCAGGCTCGCGTTGATAGTCAGACCCCCCAGGGCCTGTCCGAGGTGGTCGAGGGCTCTGGCGAGGTGCTCGTGCTTGTGGGTGTCCACTCCAACTGCGATCATCATTTGTCTCCTCATCGTCTGGTTGGTGATGTGGAGGCCGTCGGACAGAGCTGTGTCAAGCAAAGTCAGGCTTCTATGAAGTCACGGCGGCATCCGGTGCGGTGGCGGCGGGAGACAGGTCTACGCAAAGGCACCAACTCGGGCCGACTCGTCCCCGGGTCATCCCGTCGCCACCGGCACCCTCGCGGGGGCGGCGGACGCCACCACCCGGCGTCTTCTCCGCTCGCCCTACGGGCTCGCTACGAAGACACCGGCACCCACCACACTCACCGAGCCCGGCAGGCACACCCAAAACTACACAGCTCGTCCCTAACCGGGCCGGGTAGCTAACAGCCACCCAGCCCGGCCCACCTTTGTTTTCAAAACCGCCACTGATCGAGCCGGTGACACCTTCGGCAACGTTTTTCTCGCCACCGGTGATTCTATGGGGTGTCTTTTTTAGGGATGTGTCTTGGGCCGCATCCTCGCGTGTGGTTGGGTATCCCAAGGTCGTGGGCGCGGGGCGTCCTGCCCCGCGTCAATGGGTGTGTTCTCCGACCAGGGTCGGCCGACCACGAACTTTGGCGGCCGCTCAGACGGTGGAGTGAACCTTCAGCGGCGAGTACTTGCCGTTGCGTTTGGCCGGCTGGCGGCGGATGCGGATGTCGAGCTCGAGCCCGATCGCATCGGCCAGGTCGATCAGGGTCTCGAGCGTCGGGTTGGCGCCCTCGCCGCGCAGGAGCCGTGAGATCGCCTCGGGCTTGCGTTCCATGCGCCGGGCGAGCTCAGCCTTGGGAATGTTCTCTCGCTCCCTAGCCAGCTCGATGACCTGCAGCACCTCGGCGATGCTCTTGACCTTCGCGAGCTTCTTCTCAAATCCAGCTCTGAACGAGGGGTCGGCGAGCTGGCCCTCGAGGAACTCGTCGAATGCCTGACCTGTGAGCGTGGTGTCGGTAGCCATCATCCGAGAACCATAACATATAAGTTCATGTTGCTCAAGACTTTCGCTGGTCTCTCGGAACGCCCATTCCCAGCACGATCCGCCGTGTCGCCAGATAGTCCTGACGGTAGGTCAGCGCTTTGTTGTACACGCTCTTGTCCATCGGCTTGCGGACCGGCTTGACCCCGCCGCAGATCAGCGTGAGGGCTTTGGCGTCCAGTCCGTGCTCCGGTGCTTGGCTGTCGAGCACACAGAACACGCGATACAGCTGACCATCGTGCTCGTCGCGTGCCTCGTAGAACCCCTTCATCTCACCGTGCATGACATGCCACATCCTGCTCGGCGGGAAACTCGGTGGAGGCGCGTCGCGTACCGCGACCACGATCGCCAGGAGCATCTCCCGCACCGGTTGCGGGCAATCGAGCAGAAAGCTGCGGGCAGGCGCCAGGCCCTTGTCGGTCCTGTAGAAAGCGAGCGACCATCTCACGGTGGTCGGCGAGACGCCCGCGCCGTCGGTGCCGCGCGCTTTGGCACGCCGCTTGTCCCTCTTAGAAGGAGCCATCCCACAAAGCTACGCCGCACCTACGACGGGAACCGCGATCGGGATGCCGCCCACCCCCTAAACCCCCGTCGTTCCGGGCCATGCAAGGCAAAACCTGGCGCGAAAACGCTCACCGCCCGCCTCGACAGAACCCCCGATCTCGCCACCAACGCCCAGGCCCAAGAGGACCAGGGACCCACAACAGCGCCCAAACTGTTTACGCGGATTAACAACCGCGAATCAAACCACGAAAACGCCGGCAAGCAACAACGCGCCAATCACCACCCAGCCCAGTTGCGTAGCTGGATTTTCCAAACCCGGGCAACTCACCACCAGCCCTCGTCGCACAACTCGTCCTTCAGCGACGCCGATTGTTCTCAGCTCGTCCCAAGCAACCCCGCGCCAATAATCACCCAGCCGAGTTGCGTAGCTCGTTCCCAAGCAAGCACGCGAGGGTAACCACCCAGCTCAGTTGCGCAGCTCATCTCTAAGCGAGCACGGGGCGCGGAGCATCCATGCCCCGCGTCCGACGCTTCAGTGGACTACCGGCTAGAGCAGGGCTTCGAATTCAGTCGTGGTTTCCTTGAGTTTCCCCCCGAGGATCGCGGAGAAGTTCTTCGCGGCCTTGTTTTCTTTGCCGCCGCTGACCGAAGAGCTTTCGCCTTCGGCTCTGTTTTCAGAGCCGCCGCTGACCGAGGAGTACTGGCTGCTCGCGGCATTTTTGTCACCACCACTCACCGAGGACTGTATGCCCGTAGCGTCGTTTCTGTAGCCCCCACCGACCCAGCTCTGAAAGCTGCCGCCGGCGGTGTTCTGCAGGCCGCCGCTGACGCTGGCCGCTTCGGTCCCGCTGGCTTTGTTTTCAAAGCCGCCGCTGATCGAGTCCCACGTCCCAGTCGCTTCGCCTTTATTGCCGCCACTCACCGAGGATTCAAACCCTGAAGCTTCGTTTTCGAGACCGCCGCTGACCGAGGCCGAGTTGTTCGAGGCGATGTTGTGCGCCCCACCGCTGACCGAGCTCTGGAGCTTGGAGTCCTTGTTCTCGTAGCCGCCGCCGATCGAGTCGGTGACGCCTTCGGCGAGGTTTTTCTCGCCACCGGTGATTCTATGGGGTGTTTTTTTGTATGGATGTGTTTGGGTCGCATCCTCGCAGCTCGCTGGGACCCCCAAGGCTGGTGGGCGCGGGGCGTCCTGCCCCGCGTCAAAGCGAACAGCTGATACCCGACTTCGACTCACCCGACCCTACCTGTACTCAGGCCGTCGCCCCAAACGTTCGACGATGACTTGAAAGGTGTCCGATCGAGCGTCGCCGAGATCTATGTGCACACGCAGCTTCGAACACGGTTCAACGATTTCTCGACGTCGTAGCCCAGTTCAGACTTCCGCAGCGTCAGTGCGAGCGGTCGAGGACGGGCTATGCGCCAGACGGGTCCGCGGGATCGCCGGTGATGTCTTGGCCGGGGTCGGGTGTGGTCTCTTCGATCGCGGCCAGCTGACGGGTGGCGAAGGCGGTCAGCTCGACCTCTACGTCGCGCATCTCTGCCAGCTCGGCTTGCATTCCTGGTGAGACGGTGGGCTCTTCTGTGATGGTCATCTCCGAGCCTGTCTTCCATCGTGCAACGGCGATTGGGCTCGAGATGCCGCGGAGGGTCATCTCCGTGACTGCCTCATCGCGAGTGGCGCAGAGGAGGATCCCGATGGTGGGCGTGTCCTCGGGGGCGGCGAGTTGCTCGTCGACGGCATTGACGTAGAAGTTGAGCTTGCCGGCGTGCTCGGGGTCGAACTCGCCGATCTTCAGCTCGATCACCACGAACCGACGCTGGGGGTGGTGGTAGAAGACCAGGTCGGTGGCGAAGTCGCGGTCGCCGACCGTGAGTGGGAGCTGGCGCCCGTAGAAGGAGAAGCCCTTGCCGAGTGCGGTCATGAAGCGCTCGATGTCGGCGAGCAGGGCGAGCTCGAGATCGCGCTCGCGTCCCGGTGTGCCCCGGATGAAGTCCACGATCAACGGATCGCGGGTCAGTGCCTGCGCGGCTTCGGCGTCACCGGGGGGCAGAGCGCGCTCGAAGTTGCTGGGCGCCGCGCCCTGGGAGAGATGCAGGTCGTTGGCGATATGGTGCTGAAGCACGGGCCGCGTCCATTCGCCGGCGCGCTCGGCGTACCAGGCTCGGATCCCGGGGTCACGGATGCCCAGCAGAGCAACGATGTGGCCCCAGGGAAATGTTGCAACACCGTGTTGCAACATTTCCTCCTCAGTCCACGCGCGGGACAGGTCCCGCATGTAGCGGAGGTTTCGCGGCGAGAATCCCGTGGTGTCCGGGTACGCGGCGCGGAGGTCCGCAGAGAGACGCGCGATGATCTTCGGAGCGCTACGGCCACGTTTGACCGGCGCGGCATCCTCCTGCTCGGCGATGTGCCGTCCGATGTGCCAGTAGACCCCCATCAACTCCGCGTTAGCCGCGCGCAACGCCCGCACACGAGCCGCATCAACCCGCGTCTTTATGTCCGCGAGCACCTCGGCATAGCTCGCATCCGGCAAGCCGGCATCTCCCCTCTCGGGTAGGTTCGCGCTGGGTTTGTCCTCCACACCATCGAGCCTACCGTCAGCCCCGGCCGCGAGCTGCGCGGCGGCAGTACCAAGGAGCCCTGCGCAGTGCCACAGGTACCCGGGATCGACCGCGGACTGGTGGGGACCGCTGTCGGGTACTTGCTATCTGCCCACCTGCGCCCGGACGCACTTGATCACACGATCGCTACTGGATGGATCGACCCCGACGCAGAGACTTGGCTCGATAGCCAGTGTTCCGTCGAGGCGCTACTTGCCAGCAAGCCCTGAGCGCATCATGCGCCAACAGCGGTCAAAACGTTTACGCGGAATAACAACAACCAAATTCAGGCACGCAACGGCTGGCAAGCAAGCACGCTCCGGTAACCACCCAGCCGAGTTGCGTAGACGCTTCTATTGTGTCAAGGGGATCTTTAAGGGGATCTTTTTGTTAGGTCAGCGGGATCGTGATGAGTTGTTTGTAGAGGTGGCGGGAGAGGTGTCGCTTGAGGGCGCGCATGGCCTCGCGTTTGGTCTTTCCCTCGCTGATGCGGCGGTCGAGGTAGGCGCGGGTTTCGGTGTCGCGGCGGGCGCGGTGCAGGGCGATTGTGTGGAGTGCGTTGTTGGCTTGTCGGTCACCGCCGCGGGAGAGTCGGTAGCGGATTGTTTGCCCGGAGCTGGCGGGCTTGGGAGCGGTGCCGTTGCAGCGCGCGAACGCCGCCTCGCTCTTCAGCCGTTTGGGGTCGCAGACCAAGAGCTTGGCTGCGGAGATCGGGCCGACGCCCTGCTCCTGCAGGAGTGTTGCATCGAGGGAACTGATCAGGACGGTGAGCTCGTGCTCGTAGGCACTGGCTTGAGCGGCGAGCTCTTGCGCTCGTCGAGCGAGGTCACGCATGACGGTGAAAATCAGCTGCTCGCTCGCGGGCCGGTCGCTGCGAGTACGCATCTTCACCAGCCGATCGGCGAGGTTGCGGCCGTTGCCCTCGCCGATTCGCTCGCGCAGCGCGAGGGGTGCGGTGGTGTTCATCGCTTGGATCTGGTTGAGCAGCCTTGTGCGCTCGCCCTTGCAGGTGCGCTGCGCGATCAGCAACGCCGCCAGGGCTTGGCGTGTGCCACCGACGCGGGGCGTGGAGAGCCCGTCGTTGGCGAGAACCTTCTTCGCGGCCAGGAGCGCGTCGATCTCATCGGACTTTCCTCGTCGGCGGTCCTGGCGGCGGGGACGCTCGACCTCCACGACAGTAATTCCTTCGGCGAGGAGGTACTCGCAGAGGCCGGCGCCGTAGCTGCCGGCGCCCTCGATCCCGACCACAACATTTCCCTCGAGCGTTCTGAGCCACTGCATCAACTGGGTGTAGCCGGCGAGGCTCGCGTCGACGGTCACCCCGCCCAGCAGCTGTCCGAGATGGTCGAGCGCTCTGGCGAGGTGCTCGTGCTTGTGGGTGTCCACTCCAACTGCGATCATCGTGTCTCTCCTCATCGTCTGGTTGGTGATGTGGAGGCCGTCGGACAGAGCTGTGTCGAGCTAGGTCAGGCTTCTATGAAGTCACGGCGGCATCCGGTGCGGTGGCGGCGGGAGACGGATCTACGCAAAGGCACCAGTACGGGCCAGCTGGAGTACGAGTCATCCCGCCGCCGCCAGCACCCTCGCGGGGGCGTCGGACGCCACCACCCGGCGTCTTCTCCGCTCGCCCTACGGGCTCGCTACGAAGACACCGGAGCCCACCACACTCATCGAGCCCGACAGGCACACCCAAAACTACACAGCTTGAGTAAAGAGGCGCCGACTGTTCCCAGCTCGTCCCTAGCCGGGCCGGGTAGCTAACAGCCACCCAGCCCGCCACCCCCTAGTACAAAACTTCGCCTCCGCCGCTTGCTTCCTTGGTGTTTAGGCCGAGGATCGAGGAGCTGTTGCCTTTGGCTTTGTTGGCCTCTCCTCCACCCACCCAGGAGAACTCGCCGATGGCTTCGTTGCTGAGACCCCCGAATACGGAGCTGTATTCACCGCCGGCCTTGTTTGAATCGCCACCAACGACCGCGCCATACCGAGTCGGCGCTCGGTTTTCGAAGCCGCCGACGATCGCCGTCGTTTCGCCTTTGGCGATGTCGCCGTCGCCGCCGAGGACCGCGGAGAACGCGCCTTCGGTCTTGTCGAAGAGCCCACCGACGATCGACGAGAGCTGTTCGATAGCTTCGTTGCCGGTACCCCCACCGACCGAGGACTGTGCGCCCGTGGCCTTGTTCTTGGAGCCCCCACTGATGGAGGATTCATACCCCGCGGCTTCGTTTTCGAGGCCCCCGCTGACCGAGGCCGAGTTGTTCGATGCGACGTTGTGCGCCCCACCGCTGACCGAGCTCTGCAGCTTGGAGGCCTTGTTCTCGTAGCCGCCGCTGATCGAGTCCGTGACACCTTCGGTAAGGTTTTTCTCACCACCGGTGATTATATGTGGTGTTTTTTTGTATGGACGTGTTTGGGTCGCATCCACGCAGCTCACCACGAACCCCAAAGGCTGGTGGGCGCGGGGCGTCCTGCCCCGCGTCAGAGGGTGGGGTGCTGACTGGGTCAGGCGACGGTGCCGGCGCTGCTGGCGTTGGTGCCGTTGTTCCCGGCGCGCTCGGCTTCGGCCACCATCTCTGCCGCCCGTTTGGGATCGCCTAGGGCGAGCAGATGTGTCTGTTGGGCGATGTAGAGGGCTGCTGTGCGGTCGAGTGGGACGCGCTTGCCGTCGATCACGGCGTGGACGCGTTTGGGAGCGCCGTTGTTGTTCAGAGCGCCGTTGTTGGTGTTTTTGGCCATGGTTCAAGGATAGGACGTTGGTCAAGCGGATTGGGTGTCGGCCAAGAGCTCGGTGATGTGTTCGGCGAGCGGGCTGTAGGGGTCGTTGCGGCCGACGAACGCGATGCCGAGCAGCTCGTCGTGCTGGCCGAGGTCCTTGAAGGCGACTATGTCGAGCCCGAGCGTGACCAGGCCGGCGTTCAGCGCCACGGTCGTGCCTCTGAGATTGCCGTCGACGAAGGGATGGGCGCGCAGGACCTTCGCGTACAGCCGCGTCGCGGCGTAAACGGCGTCGTAGCGCTCGGGGGCCTCGGATGCGCGGATCTCGGCGGCGGTGGTGTTGAACTCGGTGCAGATCTTCTCCAGCCGCCGGCGAAGTTCGCGCGGCGTCGTTCCGCGGTAGCCGCGGTTGTGCACGCCGAAGTAGACGTGTTGGGCTTGACCGTCTCGGAAGCCGCGCAGCCGTCCCGCGTTCTCGGGGAACAGCTCACCGAAGATCTCGCGGTGCCAGGAACAGAGCAGCCCGGGGGACATCTCGATCGGCCCGGTGGCCGCGAGGGCCTCGAGCGTTTCGAGGATGTCCGCAAACCGGTTGACACTGATGTCCCAGGTCTGCTCCGGGGTGCGTCCGGCCGCGCAGAAGAAGGGGGATTCCTCGTCGTCGTGGAATCCCCGGAAGGGTGCGCCATGGCTCGGGCTCACGGGCGGGTGGGGCTCTGGGGTGGGTGGGGCTCATCAATACAAGTCAATCTCATGCCGAGCAAGCTACTCACGCTCTGGGACGGCAGACGAGATCGAGCCCTCCTCGCTGCAAAAACCCCTGCAACCGAGCCACAAGTTTTCGCAGGTCTGCCCTAACCCCGACGAATCGACCCGTCCAGGGACCACCAACAGCGCCCGCAGCGTTTACGCGGAATAACAACAACCCAATTCAACCACGCACGGGCTGGCAAGCAAGAACGCTCCGGTAACCACCCAGCCGAGTTGCGTAGCTCGAGTAAAGCGGCGCCGACTGTTCCTAGCTCATCCCTAACCGGGCCGGGTAGCTAACAGCCACCCAGCCCGCCACCCCCTAGTACAAAACTTCGCCTCCGCCGCTTGCTTCCTTGGTGTTTAGGCCGAGGATCGAGGAGCTGTTGCCTTTGGCTTTGTTGGCCTCTCCTCCACCCACCCAGGAGAACTCGCCGATGGCTTCATTACTGAGACCCCCGAATACGGAGCTGTATTCACCGCCGGCCTTGTTCGAATCGCCACCCACGACCGCGCCATACCGAGTCGGCGCTCGGTTTTCGAAGCCGCCGACGAGCACCGCCGTTTCGCCTTTGGCGATGTCCCCGTCGCCGCCGAGGACCGCGGAGAACGCACCTTCGGTTTTGTCGAAGAGCCCACCGACGATCGACGAGAGCTGTTCGATAGCTTCGTTGCCGGTACCCCCACCGACCGAGGACTGTGCGCCCGTGGCCTTGTTCTTGGAGCCGCCACTGACGGAGGATTCAAAACCGGCGGCTTCGTTTTCGAGGCCGCCGCTGACCGAGGCCGAGTTGTTCGATGCGACGTTGTGCGCCCCACCGCTGACCGAGCTCTGCAGCTTTGAGGCCTTGTTCTCGTAGCCGCCGCCGATCGAGTCCGTGAAGCCTTCAGAAACGTTTTTCTCGCCACCGGTGATTCTATGGGGTGTCTTTTTTAGGGATGTGTCTTGGGCCGCATCCTCGCGTGTGGTTGGGTATCCCAAGGTCGTGGGCGCGGGGCGTCCTGCCCCGCGTCAGGGGCGCGTTCTCCGACCAGGGTCGGCCGACCACGAGCTTTGGCGGCCGCTCAGACGGTGGAGTGAACCTTCAGCGGGGAGTATTTGCCGTTGCGTTTGGCTGGCTGGCGCTTGATGCGGATGTCGAGCTCGAGCCCGATCGCATCGGCCAGGTCGATCAGGGTCTCGAGCGTCGGGTTGGCGCCCTCGCCGCGCAGGAGCCGTGAGATCGCCTCGGGCTTGCGTTCCATGCGCCGGGCGAGCTCAGCCTTGGGAATGTTCTCTCGCTCCCTAGCCAGCTCGATGACCTGCAGCACCTCGGCGATGCTCTTGACCTTCGCGAGCTTCTTCTCAAATCCAGCTCTGAACGAGGGGTCGGCGAGCTGGCCCTCGAGGAACTCGTCGAATGCCTGACCTGTGAGCATGGTGTCCGTAGCCATCATCAGAGAACCATAACATATAAGTTCATGTTGCTCAAGACTTTCGCTGGTCTCTCGGAACGCCCATTCCCAGCACGATCCGCCGTGTCGCCAGATAGTCCTGACGGTAGGTCAGTGCCTGTTCGTACACGCTCGTGTCCATCGGACTGCGCACCGGCTTGACCCCGCCGCAGATCAGCGTGAGGGCTTTGGCGTCCAGTCCGTGCTCCGGTGCTTGGCTGTCGAGCACACAGAACACGCGATACAGCTGACCATCGTGCTCGTCGCGTGCCTCGTAGAACCCCTTCATCTCACCGTGCATGACATGCCACATCCTGCTCGGCGGGAAACTCGGTGGAGGCGCGTCGCGTACCGCGACCACGATCGCCAGGAGCATCTCCCGCACCGGTTGCGGGCAATCGAGCAGAAAGCTGCGGGCAGGCGCCAGGCCCTTGACGGTCCTGTAGAAAGCGAGCGACCATCTCACGGTGGTCGGCGAGACGCCCGCGCCGTCGGTGCCGCGCGCTCTGGCACGCCGCTTGTCCCTCTTAGAAGCAGCCATCCCACAAAGCTAAGCCGCACCTGCGACGGGAACCGTGATCGGGATGCCGTCCGCCCGCCAAACCCCCGTCGTTCCGGGCCATGCAAGGCAAAACCTGGCGCGAAAACGCTCACCGCCCGCCTCGACAGGGCCCCCGATCTCGCCACCAAGGCCCGGGCCACGAGGTCCAGGGACCGCCAACAGCGGTGGCGGCGTTTACGCGGAATAACGACAATCTAATTCAGGCACGCACGGGCCGGCAAGCAAGCACGTGTTGGTTATCACCCAGCTCAGTTGCGTAGCTGTAGTAAAGCGGCCCGACGGTTCTTAGCTCCTTCCTATCGCGTACAGTAGTAGGCACCTTCGTTGGTGGTGAAGCTGTAGCACCCGAACTCGTATTGCTCTGCACCGGTGAAGTCCTCGTGCCGGCCGCCAAACAATTCCTCACCCGATTCTGAACCGCTCGCCGAATCCGGTTTGGGGCCTTCTTTTTGCCGCTTTTGGCATTCCGTCCCAATCAACCTCTCAATGGATTGCTCTGGGGGCGTCTCGGAGGGTGTCTTGGGGGTCTCGTTCAGCTGCTCGCGGGCCTCGCGGAGGACTTGTTGAAGTTCTCTCTCCGCCGCCTCGCTTTGCGCGTTGCTCCACGGGCTGCGCGAACAGCTGCAGGCGGAGCAGCAGTCAGTCTGTCGGTAGGTCTGCGGGTAGTGGCACGTCTTGTGGTGCTAGGCCCGGTCCGTCTTCCTCCCATGATGTCCAGGCGCGTGCGTCTCGACCGGCGTGCTCGCCTGCTCCGCCGAGCGCGAGCATGATCAGCGGGTCGCGTCCGACGTTCACGAGCTGGCGGCGCATCGCTGGACCGACGCGGGCTAGATGGTCGGCCTCGAGGAGGTGCTCGTCACCGTCGATCAGCAGCGTGAGCTGGCCCTCGAGGACGATATAGACCTCCTCTTGGTGCTCGTGGGCGTGGATTCGGGTCCGCTGCCCTGGCTGAAGCACCATCAGGTTCATCCCGAAGGAATGCACTCCCAGCTGGCGTCGCAGCCCCTGAAAACGCTCGCCACTCTCACGCTCAAGAACGGCGAACGCGATGTCGGGCTCGGACATCGCACCAGCATAGCCAGGGAGTGCGGCAAGTCGATCCCGTCGGGATGAGCCATCCTGGGGCTATGGACCGCGCCCCATCGCTCGTCGCTCGACGCGCGCCCCTCGATCGTGAATCCGTCGAGTGGCTGTCGACGCTGGAGGGCTCTGGGCCGGCGCGGGAGGCGGGGCTTGCCCGCCTGCACGCGCTGCTGCTGCGCGTGGCCCGCGCGGAGGCGGGCCGACGTGCCTCGGGGCTGGGGGTGAGCGGGCCCGAGCTGGAGGATGTGGTGCAGCAGGCGGCTGATGACGCTCTGATGGCAATAGTCGGCAAGCTGGGCCAGTTTCGGGGCGACAGTCGCTTTACGACCTGGGCGTACAAGTTCGTTGTGCTGGAGGTCGCGGGCAAACTCACGCGCCATGCATGGCACAGAGCGACCCCTAGCCGAGTCGAGGAGGACTGGGATCTTCTGCCTGACCGCTTCGGCTTCGCGCCCGAGGAGGCCGTGGAATGGGGCGAGCTGTTCGTGTTGCTGCGCCGCGCGGTCGACGAGGATCTCACGTCGCACCAGCGGAGGATCTTCGTCGCGATCGTGCTGCACGGCGTTCCGCTGGACGTGCTCGTGCAGGAGCTCGGGTCAAATCGCAATGCGGTGTACAAGTCGCTGTTCGACGCGCGGCGTAAGCTCCGTGCGCGACTGGTCGCTAACGGATACATGGATACCGGGGCATGATCGGGTGATGAACGGCTGGGAGTCACTGCGGCGTTTCCTGCATGCCGACGCAGCCGATGTGGGCTGTGGCGGGACGTTCAGGCTGCTGGCTGCCTACGTGGACCGCGAGCTCGAGTCCGCGGCCGCCGAGACCGACTACCCCGGGGTGGCGGCGCACCTGCGTGTCTGCGGCCCGTGCGCCGAGGACTTCCGCGGCCTGCTCGCCACCGCGGGCATCGCTGGGCTGGAGGTGCGCTGATGGACGAGGGGGAGGATCGCGTGGCCTGGTATCCGCAGGCGGTCGTGCCCGTCGACCACGTCGAGCCCGTTGCCCGGCGGGTGCGAGCGGTGCTCGGTGGGCAGGTCGTGATGGATACGACCCGTGCGCTGTATCTGTGGGAGTGGCCCTTCTACCCGCAGTTCCTGATCCACGCGCAGGATGTCGACGCGGCCGCGCTGATCGACGAGCACAGCACCCACCGCGTGAGCCGCGGCACCGTTGCCAAGGTCGGGCTTCGGGCCGGCGATCAGGAGCGTCGGGATGCCGGACGCCGATATCTCGAGTCGAGCATCGAGGGTCTGGCCGGGATGATCCGCTTTGACTGGGACGCTCTGGACGCTTGGTTTGAGGAGGATGAGCAGGTCTTCGTTCATCCCCGCAGCCCCTATGTTCGGGTGGACGCGTTACGCTCCACCCGCCGCGTGCGCGTCGAGCTCCAGGGCATCGTGCTCGCGGAGTCAAGCGCGCCGGTGATGGTGTTCGAGACGGGCCTGCCGACCCGCTACTACCTGGACCGTAGCGCCGTGGACTTCTCCCATCTGCGCCCGAGCGACACGGTCACGGCCTGCCCGTACAAGGGTCGCACGAGCTCCTACTGGTCGGTGCAGACAGCAGAGACGCTGCACCAGGATCTCGCCTGGTCCTATGACTTTCCGACCAGGCAGCTGCAGCCGGTCGCGGGACTGGTGGCCTTCTATGACGAGAAGGTCGACGTGTTCCTCGACGGCGAGCTCCAGCCGCGCCCGAAGACGCACTTCTCAGACTGACGCAGGTAAGACCGCTGCGCGAGCGGACGCTGATGTAGACGAGCCCGCTGCCGGCGGGCCCACGACCGGTGACCTGAAGGAGCTAGATGACGATCGCAGAGCAGACCCGAGGCCTCGCCGAGTCCCAGGCAGCGGCGCCATCCGATGACGTTATGAGCGCGTTCGCTCACGAGCAGGCCGCGCTCGCCAGCTTCGAGCCGGCGGGGGTCATCGCCACCGGTACGACGTTGCTGGACAGCGAACTGCTGGACCCCCAGGGCCAGTCAACGACGCTGTCGGCGGCGCTCGGGGGCCGTCGCGGGGTGCTCGTGTTCTACCGGGGCGCGTGGTGCCCGTACTGCAACATCGCGCTGAACGCCTACCAGGCCGAGCTGCTGGGCGAGCTCGAGCTGCGTGGCGTGGCGCTCGTGGCCGTCAGTCCGCAGACGCCGGACGGGTCGCTGAGCATGCAGGAGAAGAACGACCTGCGCTTCGCGGTCCTCTCCGATCCCGGCAATCGACTGGCGCGCAGCGCCGGGATCATCACAGCGCCCTCGGAGGAGGCACGCGCCGCGCAGCTTCAGCTCGGACTCGACCTACAGGCCGTCAACGCCGACGGCACGACCGCGCTTCCGATGCCGACCGTGCTGATACTCGACCCGGACCTGACGGTCCGCTGGGTTGACGTGCACCCCGACTACACCACCCGCTCAGAGCCCGCCGAGATCCTGGCTGCGCTCGACGCCATCACGGCGTGAGCACCGGGGAGTTCGAGGGGCGCGTCGCGCTCGTCACCGGCGCGGGCCGCGGCATCGGCCGCGATATCGCGCTGGGGCTCTCGGACGCCGGTGCTCGCGTGGCGGTGCTCGCGCGCACCGCCACACAGCTCGACGAGGTCGCCCGCGAGATCGGCGAGCGGGGCGCCACCGCGCTAGCCCTAGAGGTCGACATCGGCGACGCGAGCATGACCGAGCAGGCGCTCGCGCGCGTGTCCAGCGAGCTCGGCCCTGCACGAGCGCTTCATCGCGATGCACGAGAGCGGCTCGCTTACCACCCCCGAGCAGTCCGCGAGCGCGCTCTTGGAGCACCTTCGCACGGGTGGCAGCGGGCAGATCTGGGACGTCGCCTGACAGCCACCACCCTGACCCTGAAATCGAAGTTACGACAGAGGAGACCGACATGGCCGTGAAACTTGGATTGCTCGCACAGCTGCAGGCAAAGCCCGGCAAGGGCGAGGAGCTGGGAGCATTCCTACAAAGCGGACGCGAGCTCGCGCTCGCCGAGCAGGGCACAGTCACCTGGTACGCGTTCAAGATCGACGACACCCACTACGGCATCTTCGACACCTTCGAGACCGAGGACGCCCGCCAAGCACACATCAACGGCGAGATACCCAAGGCGCTCACACAGGTCGCTGGCGAGCTGCTCGCCTCCGACCCCGACATCCGCCCCGTCGACATCATCGCGGTCAAGTAGTGGTCGTCACGATGCGCGACGGGCAGATCGTCGAGATGAAGGGATGCGCCGACCGTGCCAACGCCATCTCCTACGTACAGACCGGCTGGGTACGGCTGCTCGTGATGTTTCACCGCGGTGCCGCCGGCCCGGTGGATGCTGCCCGGGCCGGCGGCGGTGTGCGGTCTCGTTAGTCGACGACGATGCCCGAGGCGACGGCGCCGGCGGGCAGCGGTGTGGGTGAGCTCGGGAGCTCGGTGAGGTTTCCGCCGTTGACCGCGAACGACGCGATCACGTCGGCCTTGCTTCCATTTACCAACAGCGTCCTGCCGTCGGGGGACAGGCGGGCGTCGACGGCGCCTGCTCCTGCTGAGCCGAACGGCGTGCTTCCGATCAGCGTCAGCGAGCCGCCGGGGGCGATCGCATAGCTGGATATCTCTCCCGACCCGGTGTTCACCGTGAACAGGAACTGCCCGTCGTGGCTGATCTCCACCCAGCATGGCGCCGTCTGCAGATCGGCGAACGGCGATGTGCCGATTGAGGTCAGTTCACCGGAGAAGCTCACGTTGAAGGCCGAGACCGTCCCGTTGCCTTCGCCACCGTGAGCATTACTCACGAACAGCTGCGAGGGGTTCGTCGGCCGGAACTCCGAGCCGAACGGTCCCGGTCCCTGGGCCGCGAAGGGCGAGCCCGGGGCCGCGAGCAGGCGACCACCGAAGCCGACGTGAAAGCTCGCGATCGTCGAGGTGTTGACGAGCGGGACGATCAGCTTCTGGCCGGTGGGGTCGAACAGCACGTCATCGGGACCCGAGCCGGCGGGCAGCGAGACGGTCGAGTTCGGCAGCGGGTACAGGACACCCCAGGGGGCCAGGTAGAACCCCGTGACGTTGGGTTCGCTGGCGCCGGCGTTGGCGACGTACACGAGATTTCCCGAGATCGCGATGCTGACGGGGTCGCTACCACCGGAGGACACGGGCGCGCCGACCGGCTGCGGGACGCCGCCGAAGCCGAGCTGCAAGACCGAGACCTGGTTGCTCGCGGCGTCGACCGCGAGCAGGTAGCGACCGTCGCTCGAAAGCTGGATCGCGCCCTGCGAGGCCAGCCCGGCGCCGGATCCGGCGCCTCCCGCGGGAAACGGGGAGCCGGGGATCGGGGTGAGCGAGCCGTCGGCGTGCCGATCAAAGCCGGCCACGGTGTTCGTGGTCGCGGTGTTGTCGTTGACGTAGGCGTGGCCGACGACGAAGGATTCTTGTTGGTGTGGGGGTTCGGGTGCGCGGTGGCGGCCGAAGAAGCCGGGCGCTGCAGAGGCACTGGCGGATGAGACCGCCGATCCTGCGAGGGCTAGCGCGAACAGGATGACGAGGCGAGGTAGCTTCATGATGAAACCTCCTGGGTGTGACGGGGGTCATTCCCCGACCGCCAGCACGATGCCTGCCACTCCTAACGCGGCTCTTGCAGGAAGATGAACATTTCCTGAAACGCCAGCGGCGGCTGTGTTCGTCAGCCGGTCGTTGCGCGCGGCTCGGCGAGCGGCAGCGTGAACGCGAAGCGGGCGCCTCCGTCGGGCCGGTTCTCCGCCCAGATGCGCCCGCCCTGGGCTTCGACGAAGCCGCGTGCGATCGCGAGCCCCAGCCCGGCGCCGCCGCTCGCGCGCGTGCGTGAAGTGTCCTCGCGCCAGAAGCGCTCGAACATCCGCTGTTGCGCTTCCTTGCTCAGTCCGACGCCCGTGTCCTCGACCGAAACCTCCAGCTCGCCCGTGTACTGCCGCGCCCTGACGAAGACCGAGCCGTCGGTAGGCGTGTGTCGCAACGCGTTCGTCACGAGGTTGAGGAGTACCCGTTGCAGGTGCTCGGGGGCGCAGCGGACGTCGGGCAGAGCCTCGTCGAGCTGGCTCTCGAGGTGCACCTGCCGCGCGCGCGCTTCGGCCTCGAGACCGCTCACGCAGTGGGAGACGAGCGCTGGCAGCGCCGCCTCGCGCAGCTCGAGCGTGAGCGCGCCCGCGTCGATGCGGGCGAGCTCGAACAGATCGTCGATCAGCGTGGCGAGGGTCAGCGTCTGCTGGCGAAGGGCCGGCAGGTACTCGTCGATCGAAGCGAGACCGTCCTCGATGGCTTCGAGCATCGCCTGGATCGATGCCACCGGCGTGCGCAGGTCGTGGCTCGCCCAGGCGACGAGCTGGCGACGGGCGTCGAACAGCGCCTCGATGTTCCCAGCCATCGTGTTGAAGGACTCGCCGACGTGTGCGAGCTCGCGCGGCCCGTCTGTCGGCGCGCGGGCCTTCAGCTCTCCGCCGGAAAGCTCCTCAGCCGCAGCCTCCAGGCCACGGATACGCCGTGCGATCCCCGCTCCGAGGAGCAGGGCCGCGGCGAGCGCCGTCGAGGCCGACGCCGCCGCGACGGCGAGGATCTTTACATCGTCGTGCATGTGGAACATCACGAGACCGCCGAGGATCACCGCCGCCAGCGGCAGGCCCACGGCCAGCAGCGCGAGCCCCGCGAGCTGCAGGCGCACGGTCGGCAGCAACCGCAGCGCCAGCGCCAGCGCGATCCCGGTGACGAGCGTACTCAGCGAGACGACGAGCGCGAATTCGGTCACGGAGTGAACCGGTAGCCGGAGCCGAACACCGTCTCGAGGTGACGAGGACGCGAGGCATCGTCCTCGATCTTCTTGCGTAGACGCCGGACGTGGACAGTCACGGTTCCCGTGTCGAGCGCGTTCTGATAGCCCCACACCCGGTCCATCAGTTGATCGCGCGAGAACACCTGACGCGGATTGGACGCAAAGAACAACAACAGGTCCAACTCCTTCAGCGTCAGCCTGAGCAGCTCGCCGTCCTTGTGTGCCTCGCGGGCGGTGGGGTCGATGACGACGTCACCGAAAGCGACCGTCTGCTCTCGCTCGGCGATCGCTTTCGGCGCCGTGCGCCGCATCAGGTTGCGAACGCGAATCGCGAGCTCGCGCGGCGAGAACGGCTTGGTGAGGTAGTCGTCGGCCCCGAGCTCGAGGCCGACGATCCGATCCGCCTCCTCGCCGAGCGCCGTCAACATCACGATCGGCACCTCCGAGCGCGCGCGAATCCAGCGGCACAGCTCCAGCCCGCTGAGACCAGGCAGCATCACGTCAAGCACCACCAGCGAGGGTGACTCGCGCTCGAGCAGACGCCGTGCCTCGTCGCCGGTGGCGGCCTCGAGCGTCCCGTAACCATCGCGCTCGAGATAGCGCACGACCACATCGCGCACGATCGGCTCATCATCGACCACAAGGACGGTAGACACCGAAGGATTATCGATAGCGGAGCTTACGTAGACCTTAAATTGAGTAACGGAGCGCGCTCATCGAGCATGCACCCGCCGGCCAGCCAGGTGACCCCTGGCGCACCACGAGCCGAGGTCACCCAAGCAGGACATACGATCAATATCCGACCGCTGCATCAAGGATGTCGTGCTGATCGAAACCAGAAACCCGTCAAACCGACTCCGCACAGCCGATTTCGTGGACGAGCGAGCATCTGAGCAAGGTTCGCGCTCCCACTCGCTCCGGACGAGATCCGAGCCTCTCCGCTGCGCTCAGATCGCGCTCCCCGCGGGTAGTCGGCCGACACAAAGGACCAGTAATCGAACACATGTTCGCAAACGCTCCGGACGGCCAGCCGTCAACGGCCTCCAGAGGCGAGCTCATCCAGGGACCCACAACAGCGGCAAAAACGTTTACGCGGAATAACAACCGCGGGTCACAGCACGCAAAGGCCGGCAAGCAAGCACGCCTCAATAACCACCCAGCCCCGGTCACGCGTGTCAGGCGGTCTGCGGGACCCGCGCGATGCTTTCCTGGTAGAGCGCCATCTGCTGCGCCACCCCCTCGTTGGTGAAACCCTCGATGATGCGTATGTCCTCCACGATCAGGCTCGCGTCCACGAGGGTGCGCCGACCTCTCCCACATGCGCGACTGCGCGCGGAGCATGTCATCGAGCAGGACGGAGGTGTGGCGCGGTCGTCAGAATCCTGACCAAGGCGCGCCTGCGTCTACTTCATCTGCGAGAGGAAGTTGAGGACCGCTTCGAACTTCTTCGCCGGCAGGTTCTTGAAGGACGGCATCGGTGGCGTGGGGTTGACCAGCGTGCGCGCGATCGCCTCGCGGGGAATGCGCGACGCTATGTGCGTGAGATTCGGCCCTGGTCCCGAGTTGCCGTTGTTGCCGATCGTGTGACAAGCCTCACAGCCCGACTGGGCTATCACGAGGCGTCCTTCGTTCCAGCGGGCGACCGCCGCCGCCCCGTTCTCGGTGACCGCGCTCGGCGTTGCGATTTCCAATGCGTCCGGGGTGCCCGCGTTGGCTCCGTGATAGGTGAGGTATGCCATCGCGGCGATCACGAAGATCCCCGTCATCGTCGCGATCGGCCGGCGCTCTGGCCGGCGCTCCGGGCCACGGTCGTAGAACGGCAGCAGGATCAACAGGATCATGCAGATCGTGGGGATCCCCATCGTCGCGAGCGGCACGATGCTCGGCGTCTTGATCACGCGCAGGATCTCGAAGAGGAAGAAGAAGTACCACTCCGGGCGCGCGTCGTAGCTCGTCGAGGCCGCGTTGACCTTGGGGCCGATCTCCGCACCGAGCACGAGCGACAGCGTGATGATCACCGCCATCACGACACAGGCCATGAACGCATCCTTGGCCACGGCGTAGGGAAAGAACGGCTTGCCCTCGGCCTTCAGGCGGCCGTACTCGCGGAGGTATTCCTCCTTCTCGCGCTGGTTCACGCCGCGCCCCGCACAGTCACGGCGTCTTTCGATCGCAGTCGTATCGCGAGATGACGGACGTGGCGCGTCGTGGCGAGGAGAGCGTCACAACTCGCGAATAAAGCACGCGGCAGGCGTTGGGTCGCCCAGCTGTGTCCGAATCCTGACGTTGGAGCCGGGCAGTCCGTCCCGTGGAGTCTCCAGCGAGCGCGCCGTTCTACCAGCTGTTGCTCGATGTGTTGTGGCCGGGACAGCCCTTGATCGAGGTGGAGCTCTTACATTTGTGTTCCACCACGCCTGTGGACTTGTGGATCACCGAGTATTCGTCGAGGGTGTTCCTCGCCACGATAGTGATCTCATATCCGCCGGCGGTTGGTTTACCGGTGCCGCCTTCTCCCAAGGTTTCCTTGAGATATGCTTCTTTGTTGGTCGTCGAGGTATTGATCGAGGGCTCGATTGCCTTCAGCTTCGCGGCGGTCCCCCCGGTGTAGCTGCCGTTGTTTTCAGTGAGCCATGTCTCCATCGCGGTCTGCGCGGTGTGGGCGAGCATCTTGGCGGAGGAGTCATAGGCCTTGCTCTTCTGGCCCAGCAGCGCCGGGATCGCGATTGCGGCGAGGATGCCGATGATCAGGATCACGACTAGAAGTTCGATCAGGGTAAACCCACCGTCATCGTTGAGTCGGCCTTTCAGTCCATTCATGAGCCCGCTGTCGGCGCGTGCTCAACGGCGCGAGAGCCTGATGGTCAGATCTCTGACTCGGGCGCGATGCCCCCAGCCGCGTGGTTGTCCCCTGGCCGGTCCTGCAGGTGTGCGTGGTAGGCGTGCAGCAGGCGACGGTGGGTGAGCCATCCGATCGCCTGCTCACCGTCTGCGTCCAGTACGGGGAGGCCCTCGTCGTCGGTGAGGGCGAGTGCGCGTACCGCGTCCTCGAGGGTGTCGTCGACTCGTAGCTCGGGTGTCTCGTGTACGAGACTGCTTGCGGTTAGACCCTCGCGAGAGGTGCTGATGGCCTGCTCAACGGCGATCGCGGTGACGATGCCAAGCAGCGCGCCGTCCGGATCGATGACCGGCAGCACCTCGGCGCGCTCGTTCGCGAAACGGTCGAGCACATCGCGCAGCGGCTGCTCGGGCGCGAGCGGTCGCGGCAGCTCTCCCATCGCCTCGCTGACGGAGATCTGGGCCATCAGGGTGCCCGGTGGTCGTTCGATGTCGATCCCGCGGCGGCGCAGCTTGAGCGTGTAGATCGTGTCGCGCGTGATCGAGTTCGAGAGCGCGGTCGCGACGATGATCGCGATCATCAACGGCAGGATGATGCGGTAGTCGCCGGTCAGCTCGAAGATGATCAGCACGGCCGTGATCGGCGCGCGTGCGGAGGAGGCGAACACGGCGCCCATCCCGACGAGGCCGTAGGCGCCGGCGGCGACCGCCACGCCCGGCACGACATCGTGTGCGACAGCGCCGTAGGCCGAGCCGAGCATCGCGCCCATGAACAGCGAAGGGGCGAACACGCCACCCGAGCCGCCGATCCACATCGTCAGGCTCGTCGCGAGGATCTTCGCCGCGAGCAGCCCGAGCAGCGCGAGCACGATGTAGTGGCCGGAGACCGCGAGCGCCAGCACGGGGTAGCCGACGCCGTACATCTCGGGGACCGCGAGCAGCAGCAGTCCGAGCAGCACGCCTCCGGCTGCGGGCCGCAGCCATTCCGGGCGGCCGTTCCAGATCCGGTCGGAGATGTCCTCCCCGGCGTAGAGCACCCGCACGAAGCCGAGCCCGACACCGGTGGCGAGCACCCCGAGGCCGGCGTAGAGCAGCAGCTCCAGCGGCGAGCTGAACGTGAACGCGGGCAGCGACAGGAACGCGTGGCTGCCGAACGCGGCGCGGCCGATCGCATCCGCCGTGACCGAGCTGAGCACGACCAGGCCGAAGGACCGCGTCTCGAAGTTGCGCAGGATCAGCTCGAGCGCGAAGAACACCCCGGCGAGGGGCGCATTGAACGTCGCCGAGATCCCACCCGCGGCACCACACGCGACGAGCAGACGCAACTGCGACTCCGATACCCGCAGCAACTGCCCGATAACCGATCCGAGCGCCGAGCCGATCTGCACGATCGGGCCCTCCCGGCCGACCGAGCCACCCGACCCGATGCAGACCGCCGAGGCGAGCGACTTCACGACCGGCACCTGCGGGCGCATCCGGCCACCGAGCCGGTTGACCGCGTACATCACCTCCGGCACCCCATGCCCCCGCGCCTCGGGAGCGAAGCGACTCACCAGCGGTCCATAGATCAAACCACCGACGACGGGCACGGCGACGACGAACCAGATACCGAGACCGGGAAGATGCGGGTTGATCGTCCGGCCGCTCGCGCCGTACTGACTGTGCCCCGTGAACAGGTGCGTGAAGCCGAGGATCATGTAGCGAAACGCGACCGCGCCGAGACCCGCACCCGCCCCGGTCAACAGCGCCAGCCCGGTCAGCCCACCGCTGCCACGCGCCGCCGAGCGGCGCAGCCGGCCAAGCCACTCCCGGGTGAGAGGCTCTTTGCTTTCCTCGACCACGAGCAACGAGCGTACGCGACACCCCGCGATGTCCGGCCGATCGCCGGCCACCAGCGAGGACACAGGTCAGAAATCTGACCAAACCAATCCGTCACGGGCACAACGCTCTCTGCGACAGTGCACTCATGAGCGCCACAGCCAGCGGCAGATCAAAGTTTTGCCGCGTACTCGACGAGGATCGTGCCCTGGCGGAGGCCGTCCCGGCCGAACAGAGGGAGCGAGCGATCGCGGAGTGCATCGCCAGGACGGTCTCGATCCCAGAAGGCCTGTGGAGCGGCGCACACACACCGGCGCCCGGAGATGGTATCGGCCTGCTCGTGCTCGACGGGCTGCTGATCCGCCGCGTCGGCATCGATCGGGGATTCGGCGCCGAGCTACTCGGCGCGGGCGACCTGCTGCGACCCTGGCAGGGCGAAGACGAGCCGCCGATACTGCCACTGACAACCGGCTGGCGGGTGCTCCAGCCGACACGAATGGCCGTGCTCGACGAACCATTCGCGCGGCGGCTGGCGCGCTACCCGCAACTCACCGGCCGTCTCGTTCACCGCGCGCTGGCACGCTCGCGCAACCTGGCCGTGAACATGGCAATCGTCCACCAGTCACGCGTCGACGTGCGTCTGCACATGCTCTTCTGGCACCTCGCCGGCCGCTGGGGCAGGGTACGCAACGACGGCGTCCTTGTCCCGCTGAGACTCACCCACAACGTCCTCTCAGACCTCACCGCGGCCCGCCGCCCAACCGTCACGAGCGCCCTCACCGAGCTCGCCAAACGTGAGCTCGTACGCCCCGTCGACGACGGCTGGCTGCTCTGCGGAACACCACCCGGCGAGCTCCTCGAGCTCACACCAGCCCCCCCGGCCCTCCCCACCGACCCCCCGCCAGCCGATTCAGGACTCCAAGCATGATCTGACCCTGGTTGATGGAGTCGGCGGTCGTGAGCACTCGATTCAGCAGCGGCGTGTCGACCTCTACCTGCTTTAGGGAGGCGGCGTCAACCTGGCGAGCGCGAGTCCCGGATCTCGCTGACCCGGAGGTTGGGGTCCGAGCCGAAGCGGGGGGTCAGTCGCCGCTCAGGGGGTCCTGCGTTTGGAGCCACCGCGCAGGTCCTCGACCGGGCATGGTTGGTCTCGATCGAGGATCTCCGGGTCTCCGGTCAGGAGCGCCAGGTTGCGAGCGCAGGCGGTGGCGATCGCGAAGCAGTCGCCGAGCGCGATCGGCGTGCCGGCCTTCAGGCGGGCTGCCTCGACCATCAGCGTGGTGCCGGGTAGGTCCAGCTCGAGTGTCTTGCGCAGCTCCGCGAGCACGTCGTCTGCTTCGGTGCGACCGTGGTCGCGCTCAATTCGATAGTAGACCTCGACGGCGTTTACCCAGCTCATCACCGGTCGTTCGTCGAGCAATTGCTCGACGCGCTCGTGTGCGGGCTCCTCGCCGTCGAGCCAGGCCAGGACCGCCCAGGAGTCCAAGCAGACGGTCAACGTGGCTCGCGCGAGCGATCTTTCAGCAGGCGCTGAGCCATACCGCTCCGAGCGAAACGTCCGCCAAGCTTGGGACGACCACGAGCCGCCTTGATGCTCACGCCCTGTCCATCCAGCACGAACTCGACGTTCGCTCCCGGGCGCAGTCCCGTCTGCTCACGCAGATCCTTCGGTATCACGACCTGCCCCTTGGCGCCGATACGATGAGTCATACCAGCACAGTATAACGAGATTGCCCCGGTGGTGAGATCGCTACGCGATCCTCGAGCTGCGGGTTGGAGCCGATCAACCACGCGCACCGTGCCGGCGCCCTCAGCCCCCAGGGACCACCAACAGCGCCCGCACCGTTTACGCGGAATAACAACAACCAAATTCAGGCACGCTCGGGCCGGCAAGCAAGCACGTGTCGGTAACCACCCAGCCAAGTTGCGTAGCTGTATTGAAGCAACCTCGGTCGTAGCTGAATCGAAGCAAACTCGTGTTCAAGCCCCCCTCACCCCGCCACCCCGAATTCTTCTGTGGTCACTTCCTCCAACCCCCCAAAAACCGTCGACGCACGGTAGCCGGCCTTGCCGTGACTGCCGCCCGTCACCGAGGCATCGACACCGGAGGCTTACCCGTCGTGCCGCCGGATACGGTGGAGTTCTGGAGTTGTTTGGGTCGCATCCTCGCAGGCTGTGGGTTTCCGATGGTCGTGGGCGCGGGGCGTCCTGCCCCGCGTCAGAGGCGTGCTCTCCGAACCAGGGACCACCAACCGCACCCAACCCCCCGGGGACCACCAACAGCGCCCGCACCGTTTACGCGGAATAACAACAACCAAATTCAACCACGCAAAAGCTGGCAAGCAAGCACGCTCCGGTAACCACCCAGCCCAGTTGCGTAGCTCGAGTAAAGAGGCGCCGACTGTTCCCAGCTCGTCCCTAACCGGGCTGGGCAGCTAACAGCCACCCAGCCCGACCCCACCCCCTAGTACAAAACTTCGCCTTCGCCGCTTGCTTCCTTGGTGTTTAGGCCGAGGATCGAGGAGCTGTTGCCTTTGGCTTTGTTGGCCTCTCCTCCACCCACCCAAGCGAACTCGCCGATGGCTTCGTTGCTAAGACCCCCGAACACGGAGCTGTATTCACCGCCGGCCTTGTGCGCCCCACCGCTAACCGAGCTCTGAAGCGCTGAAGCCGTGTTATCGTAGCCGCCGCCGATCGAGTCCGTGAAGCCTTCAGAAAACGTTTTCTCGCCACCGGTGACCGACGTTCCCGAGGTGGTGACTTTACTTTCGGTGAGCGATGGATATCTCTATAACGAGCCCCCACGTACGACGCTACAAAGCGATGCGCCCGAACCAGGGCTAGGCGGGTAAACCAAGCGCTTTCAATACGAGCTCATCCCCGAAGAACACAGGTAGGCCAAGACCATCGGAGCCCAGCCTCCAGATCACCGACCCGCGGAAGATCCAAGTCGACCGCCTGCGTCGCACATCAGTTCGCGCTCCGTTCAGCGGCGCTGTCGACAATCTCCGACCTGCGGCGTGCGACGCGATCCAGCAGCCTTGCGCGTACCTCGTCGAGCTCGTGGAGATCCTCGGGTACCTCGTCGGCGGTTTCGCCCGGCGGCAGCTCGGCGCGGGGATCGGACTGCCAGGTTGAGACGGCGATCGGCGCATAGACACGGTGCAGGGCGAGCTTGGCGACGGTCTCGTTGCGTTCGGTGCAGAGGATGATGCCCACGCTCTCTTGGTCATCGCCGACTCTCAGTTGCTCGTCCACTGCGTTCAGATAGAAGTTCATCTTGCTGACATGCTCAGGCTGAAAGGCGCCGACCTTCAGCTCGATCACCACGAAGCGGCGCAGCGTGTGGTGGAAGAAGATCAAGTCCGGAAAGAACTCCTGATCGCCGACCAGCAACGAGCGCTGCCGGCCATAGAACGCGAAGCCCGTGCCGAGCTCGATCAGGAAGTTCTGGATGTCGTCGATCAAGGCCTGTTCGAGCTGTCGCTCCCGGGCGTCCTCGGCCAACTCCAGGAAGTCGAAGACATAGGGGTCCTTGGTCGCCTCGAGCAGAGTCTGCGCGTCCGATGGGCCAACCACCTCGGCGAAGTTCGACACGACGGCTCCCTGACGCTCGTGCAGCCGCAACTGGATCTGAGCCTGTAGCTGCCGGACCGGCCAGCGGTTTGCGACCGTCTTCGCCGTATACCAGGCGTATAGGTCTGGGTTCTCGCGGAACGCGTCAAGCAGCACCTGGTGATGTGACCAGCCTATTTGTGCAGACAGCGTCTGCACTTTTTCGGGGTCGGGCCACATCGCGGCAAATCGCCGCATGTAGAACAGGTTGCGCCGGGAGAAACCGCGAGGCGAACCGGTGTCCGCGGCAAGATCCTGAGCGATCCTCCCGACCACGTCATCGCCCCAGCCGCCGGCCTGCTGTTGGTCGAGAATCTCTCGGCCGATCGACCAGTACAGCATCACGAGCTCGGTGTTGACCGCTCTGGCCGCGCGGGCCTGAGACTCTCGGATTCGCTGCTTCAAGCGCTCGATCAGTTCGCGATAGGTCGCGCTCGCGACCACGGCATCGACATCGGAGATGCCCTTCCCTACGGGATGGCGGCTCATGGATCACCCACTAATCCGCCCCAAACCGGGCAGCACGGAGCCCGGCGCTGAGCGCCGAGGAACAGGGGACGATCTGGAGACTTCGAGAAAGTCATACGAACACATGTTCGCAAACGCCCCGGACGGCGACCGAGCCATCGGCGTCTTCTGGATCGAGCACCCCAACTCCCCGAGCCACATGTTTAGACGCGCTTCGCATCGTCGACCGTGCTCCTTGGCTAAGAGATGTGCTCGGCGACTCCGCGCTTGGGATCGTCTGGTGGTCCCCAGACCTGTCCCGCCCACTGCGTAATTGTAGTTATACCCCTACGCCCCCACTGGTAACCGGGCATACTCCTTTAGATCGAAGATCTGATTAACGGGACGACACTACTGATTGTCCACTTGCAAGGTGCAGGAGACTTCTGTGTCCGACCGAAAGAACGGCTCATGAATCCGATCAGCTACCTGAAGACAGGGGTTATCCACTGCGACGACAACAAGAACGTTCTCGCAGAAATCCCGTCCAACTGCATCGACCTGATCTATCTCGATCCGCCCTTCTTCTCGAACCGCTTCTACGAGGTCATTTGGGGAGACGAGGCCGAGGTGCGGTCTTTCGAGGACCGCTGGGAGGGCGGCATCCATGTCTATACGGGCTGGATGCGCGAACGCGCTATCGAGATGCACCGAATCCTTAAGCCCACTGGCTCGCTCTACCTGCATTGCGACTGGCACGCCAACGCGCACCTCCGAGTGATGTTGGACGACGTTTTCGGCGCTAATCGGTTCCGAAACGAGATCATCTGGTCCTACAAGTACGGGGGCCGACCGGGGAAAGATTTCGGCCGCAAGCACGACACCATCCTTCGATATGTCAAGGGTCCGAAGTTTTACTTCGACGCTGCGGCCGTGCGCATCCCTCACGAGCCCGCGAGCATCGAGCACAACTACAGGCATGTCGATGAGGATGGCCGTCGCTACCGCGAAGACAACTGGAGCGGGAAAAAAAGCTACCGCTACTACGCCGATGAAGGCCGCACTCGCGATGACGTCTGGGCCGATATTGGCTCGCTACATCATGAGGACAAGGAGCGTCTGGGTTATCCGACTCAGAAGCCGGAGAAGCTGCTGGAGGTCATCATCCGTGCCAGCACGAAGCCCGGCGACATCGTGCTCGACCCATTCTGCGGCTGCGGAACCGCTATCGCCGTCGCGCACAAGCTGGAGCGCGCATGGCTTGGGATCGACATCAGCCCGACGGCCCTCGGCATCATGAAGCGGCGACTGGAGAGCATCGGCGCGGCAGTCGACCTCGAAGGACTGCCCGTCACCGAAGACGATCTACACGAGCTTCGGCCCTTCGAGTTCCAGAACTGGGTCATCAATCGCATTAACGGCACTCACTCCCCCCGGAAGTCCAACGACATGGGCATCGATGGCTACTCCTTCATGGAACAGCTCCCCGTCCAGGTCAAGCAGTCAGAGCGTGTCGGGCGCGTCACCGTCGACAACTTCGAGACCGCCATTGAGCGCAACGGCAATAACAAGGGCTACATCATCGCCTTCAGCTTCACGCGCAACGCCCGCGAGGAGGTCGCCCGCATCAAGGCTAAGAAAGGCATGGAGATTGAACTTGTGGAGGTCGCGACGCTCGTCAGCGCCCCGCCTGACAAGACGACCCCCGAACTCTCCAAGCTGTTCCCAGCCCTACCTACGGACTTTCTCGGCCTGCCCCTGCCGCCGGCGCGATCTAAATCGGCTCGGCCATCGCTGGAGGAGCTGATTCGGAGCGACAAAGCGCCCCAGTTCGTCCAGGTCGATGAATAATAGCCGGCTCGGCCGGAGCTCTGTGTTCAACGTCCGCACAGCGCGGTTCGAGGACTAACCTCCTCGAAGATCACGAGCTTGCGCACCGCGCCGGCGCGCTGGTCGATCGGGGACCACCAACAGCGGTCGGCCCAGTCTCTAGTACAAAACTTCGCCTTCGCCGCTTGCTTCCTTGGTGTTTAGGCCGAGGATCGAGGAGCTGTTGCCTTTGGCTTTATTTCCCTCTCCTCCACCCACCCAGGAGAACTCGCCGATGGCTTCGTTGCTGAGACCCCCGAATACGGAGCTGTATTCACCGCCGGCCTTGTTTGAATCGCCACCCACGACCGCGCCATACCGAGTCGGCGCTCGGTTTTCGAAGCCGCCGACGAGCACCGCCGTTTCGCCTTTGGCGATGTCGCCGTCGCCGCCGAGGACCGCGGAGAACGCACCTTCGGTTTTGTCGAAGAGCCCACCGACGATCGACGAGAGCTGTTCGATAGCTTCGTTGCCGGTACCCCCACCGACCGAGGACTGTGCGCCCGTGGCCTTGTTCTTGGAGCCCCCACTGACGGAGGATTCAAACCCTGAGGCTTCGTTTTCCCTGCCTCCGCTGACCGAGCTCTGAGCAGTGCCGCCCGCTTCGTTGAGCAAGCCGCCACTGACGCTGGCCGCTTCGGTCCCGATGGCTTTGTTTTCAAAACCGCCGCTGATCGAGCCGGTGACACCTTCGGCAACGTTTTTCTCGCCGCCGGTGATTCTATGGGGTGTTTTTTTGTATGGACGTGTTTGGGCCGCATCCACGCAGCTCACTGGGACCCCCAAGGCCGGTGGGCGCGGGGCGTCCTGCCCCGCGTCAGGGGCATGTTCTCCGAACCAGAGACCACCAACCTCGCCTGGTTTTCCGATCCGCCGAGGATCGTGGAGTAGCAGCCGTAGATCGAGCCCAGTTCGCCTTCGAGGCGCTACGGGATCTGGAGGCGCTCGGCAATCACCGGCGAGAGCGCGTTGTCGATCAGGAACCTCACGCGGCGGCGATGAGCGGCAACTCACGCTCACGGACGGCCTCCGCGGCGTAGCGCACAGCCTCGCGAATGTCCTCGACCTCGAGATCCGGGTAGGCCGCGAGAATCTCAGGATCGCTCATACCCTCGGCGACCATACCGACCACCGTGGCCACCGGAATCCGCAGACCGCGGATGCATGGAACGCCGCCCATCTGGTCTGCTCGCACTGTGATCCTTGTGAAGCTCATCGGCTCAACCCTGGCTCGTCGGCACGGGCTGATCGGCTGCGCTGGTGCCATTCGGAGACGCTCCGCCGGCCGGCGGGCCGCCATCCGCGGAAGCCGCCTTGCCTCCGCCCGCCGCGTAGTCGTAGGAGTACCCGTAGCCATAGCCCCCGAGGCGACCCGACTTGAAACCGTTCGCGACGACCCCAAGCAGCGGGGCGCCCGCGCCTGTGAGGGTCTCGTGCAGGCGCTGCGCGACATCGCGGCGGTTGCGGCCGACACGGCCGACGATGATTACGCCGTCGACCTTGCCGAGGAGGGGGAAAGCGTCGGAGACCGCCGTTAACGGCGGGGTATCAACCACGATCAGGTCATACCTCGCCTTCGCCTGCTCCAACAGGCTCTCCATCGCATGGCTCTCGATCAGCTCACCCGGGTTCGGCGGCAGCGACGAGCCCGCGACCAACACATCGAAGCTGCGACCCCCGGTGCCATCGACCCGCGGGAGATCCAACCCAACCATCTGCGTCGCCTCCCCCAACGACACCGCACCGATCAACACATCCGACACACCCGGACCCGACGCGATGTCCAGCTGCAACGCCATCGTCGGACGCCTGAGATCCGCCTCCAACAACGGCACCCGCGAACCCATCCTCGCCGCCGCAGCAGCCAAATGACGCGCGACCGTCGTCTTGCCATCACCCGGAGCAGCCGACGCGACCATCAACGCCCGCAACTCCCGGGCGACGTTGAAATAGTAGATTCAAGTGTGTATTTAGGGCCGCATCCTCGCATGTGAGTGAGACCTACAAGGCCCGTGGGTGCGGAGCATCCATGCCCCGCATCAAAGCAGCGTGATGACCTCAACGTCACCAGGCGCCGCGCACAAGGGCAAGCCCGATGTTGCACGTTGCACTACACGCTACAATGGGTTGGTGCTCAGCCCCACGGATATCTACGTACTCACCGGCGTCATCTCGAGCGAGCAGGAATCATGGACGCTCAGAGGCCTCGCCGCGACGCTGCACGTGGACCACACCCTCGTCCATCGCGCGCTCAAACGCGCCGAGAACGCCGGCCTCTATCGGGCGAGTACCAAACAGGTCAACCTGGCGAGCTTCGAGGAGCTCACCATCCACGCGGCCCGCTTCATCGCTCCCGCCCGCCTTGGAGAGCTCACACGCGGTGTACCCGCAGCGTGGGCTGCACAGCCAGTCTCCGCGGCCATCCACCAAGCAGACAGCGAACCCCCGCCGGTCTGGCCCGACGCCCTTGGAACCGTACGCGGCCAAGCGCTGGAGCCACTCCACCCCGCCGCGATCCAGGCCAGCCAAGACGTACCGGAACTAGCGAGGCTCATGTCGATCATCGACTCGCTGCGAGCCGGCGATGCCCGGGTACGCGAGGTGGCCGCAACCATCCTGCGTGACACGCTCCGCCAAGCAGAGCCACCCCACCGGACGGCCGCGTGAGCACCGACCAGCTCGAGACCGCCGCCACGGCCCTCGGACCGCTGCTCGAGGAGGTCGTCTTCCTCGGCGGCGCCAGTATTCACCTATGGCTGAGCGATCCCGCCGCGCCGGCGGCGCGCGCCACCGATGACGTCGACGTGATCAGCAACATCACGAGCCTCACCGCCTACTACCGTCTCGGCGAGCGCCTACGCGAGCGCGGCTTCAACGAGGCCAGCGATTCCCGCGTCATCTGCCGCTGGCGCCACAGCGAAACCGGACTCCTACTCGACGTGATGCCCGACGACGAGGATGTGCTCGGCTTCTCAAATCCCTGGTATGAGCACGCGATCGAGACCGCGAACGTCCACCGCCTGCCATCCGGCACGCAGATCCGCGCCGCCATCCCACCCAGCATCATCGCGACCAAGCTCGCCGCCTGGCACGGCCGCGGCAACAACGACATGCTCCGCAGCCTCGACCTGCACGACATCCTCGTCCTCATCGACGGCAGAGGAGAGCTGCCAGATGAAATCGCCGCCCAAGAACCCGACTTCCAGACCTACATCGCCCACGAGCTCGCCACGCTCCGCAAAGATCGCTACTTCACCTACCTCTCCGAAAGCGCGCTACACGGATACGGATCGCTAGCCGCGCTACGAGCGCAACACCTCCAACAACAGATCGACGCGATCATCGCGGCATCGACTTGAAAAGGGACGTCAGCTCTGCGAGGTGGGCACCGGCGCCTCGGACGCGCCGGCCCCGTTCGGGGACACCCCACCCGCCGGCACACCACCAGCCGCGGCAGCCGTCTTACCCCCGCCCGCCGCGTAATCGTAGGAGTACCCGTACCCATAGCCACCGAGGCGGCCCGACTTGAAGCCGTTCGCGACGACCCCGAGCAGCGGGGCGCCCGCACCCGTCAAGGTCTCGTGCAGACGCTGCGCGACGTCGCGGCGATTGCGGCCGACACGGCCGACGATGATCACGCCGTCAACCTTCCCCAAGAGGGGGAACGCGTCGGAGACCGCCGTCAGCGGCGGGGTATCGACCACGATCAGGTCATACCGGGACTTGGCCTGCTGCAAGAGGCTCTCCATCGCGTGGCTCTCGATCAGCTCGCCCGGGTTCGGGGGAAGCGAGGAGCCCGCGACCAGCACGTCGAAGCTGCGCGCACCACGCCCATCGGCCCCAGGCAAACCCAAATCAACGCTCTGCGTCGCCTCACTCAACGACACCGCACCGATCAACACATCGGCCACACCCGGGCCCGAAGCGACATCCAGCTGCACAGCGATCGTCGGACGCCGCAAATCGGCCTCCAACAGCAGCACCCGCGAACCCATCCTCGCCGCCGCACCCGCCAGATGACGCGCGACCGTCGTCTTCCCATCGCCCGGGGCAGCAGAGGCGACCATCAACGTACGCAACTCTTTATCGACGTTGAAATGTAGATTCAAGCGGGTATTTGGGGCCGCATCCTCGCAGGTGAGTGAGACATACGAGGCCAGTGGGTGCGGGGCATCCAGCCCCGCTCACGAGCGACGTGGAACGACCTCAGTGTCACCGACTCCGCGCACCGAGTAAGCACCCACGCGCGGCTCAGGCCTGCGAGGTGGGCACGGACGCGTCGGACGCGCCGGCGCCGTTCACCGACACAGCGTTGTCCGCCGACGTGCCGCTCTTGACCCCGCCGGCGTAGTCATACGAGTACCCATACCCCCCGAGGCGTCCCGACTTGAACCCGCTCGCGACGACCCAACGCCTTGGCGAATCGTATCCGTAACGATCTACAGCGTCGTCGACTATCTCGCCGTTGCGACCCCAGCCTTCGGACTTCGCACTTTTAATCTTTCGGCTAGCTTTCGACAATGAGGATTGGTCGGCTCAAGTTCGAGGCCGGCCTGTACAACTTGTTTGGCCTCCTTCCTCTGATCGATCGTGACCAACAGCCACGCTAACCGCGAAAGATCAGTCGCATTAGCCTCATCTTTTCGCTTGCTCATCACGTCGACGAGCGCTTGAACAAGAATATGCTTCTCGTCGGTATCGAGCTTTAGGAGATGATCTGCAAGATCACCGTTAACTCGGTTGGCAGCATAGCTGACGTCGGCATAAGGCGCATCAGGCAGTTGCGCCCGCCGGACCAGAGCGTGAGCAGCACCGAGAAAGTCATCGTTGCCTCTACAGACCCCCGCAAGCGCTCGCCAAATCTGTCCATCGTTGGGAACTACCTCTAGGTACCTTCGATACGCGTCCGCGACATCCTCAAGCCACGCTCCTGATGGCCTATACTCTTCCAGTAGCTGTGCGAGAAGGGTCCAACCGAGAGGCTGCTCGCGGGATACGAATTCTAGTACAGGTCGATATCGCTCAAACTCGTCCGGTCGCTTTTGCAGACGGTCAGCCACATTCTCAAACAACCGTACTACTTGCGCCTCTAGTCCATGTCGTGTACCGCTGGGTTGGACCACACCAAAGAGCCTGAGGATCTCGGTGTCGGCCTCAACCGTCGCTTCCCAGGGACTAGCCCCGAGCTTGCGGGCACCAAAGAGCGCAGCGGATAGTGGCACACGGAGATAGACATCTGCGACCGGTGTAGTCGTAATCTCTATAAGAGATGCTCGACGCAATTCATCGACAGCGCTCTCCACATCCATTCGTTCATTGTCGGGCCGGTTTACAGCGGCCGCCAAGGCAACCAGGGGAACGAGACTATGCCAGCTTGAGAGTGTGAGGAAGACGCGCTGTCCACCGGGAGCGAGTTGAGTAAAAGTCCTCTCGAATAATGCCTCTAGTACCCGGTCCTGTGATGCGAGAATCCGGGCAATCTTCCGCTGTTTGCCTGAGCGTGCAAGTTCACCCAAAAGGACCTTTGCGATGTACGGGTGACCATCGGACTCTTGGTATAGCTCTGCTAGATAAGGGGCGTCGATCAGCTCATGCACCCCGACTTCGCGCGCAGTCTTTTCGACGAGCTCGGCAAACTGATCTTCGGTCATGCCGCCTACCTCGATCCAGTAGTCACCCTTGAACTCGCGATTGCGCGTTGTGATAAGGATCTTGTTCGGGATCCGGATATAGGTGTCGAGCCAGCGATACAGCTCGAGGGGACTGCGCACCGTCTCGAAATTATCGAACACAAAGAGAGTAGGGGCGTTACTGTTCTCAGCTAGAGCCTCGGCAAAGTGGCTTAGAGGACGGAAGTTACTTTCGGCCCCTTCGGCTGGAGATGTAAGTTCTACGTACTCCCGTGCCATATCGTCAGGAGAGAGAACATGGGGTCGCACTAGCTTGGGGCCGTTAGGTAGCAGCTCGATGTCTCTGGCGCTGAACCAGATGATAGAAAAGAAGCGGTCTTCCTGCGCAATATCGTGCAGCACCGCCAGTGCAAGCGAGGTCTTGCCGATTCCGCCTCGTCCACCTAGTGTTACGACTGGGTGACGATCGTCCGTCAGCAGCACTTTGAGGTCATCTTCCAACGTCTCGCGTCTGACATACCCGGTCGCCTGTGTGGGTAAATTCGCAAATACGTTACCGATGACCTCGAGTTCCCCGCCGCCCTGTGTCTCACTAGCTGGGAGTACGGTAGGCGGATCTGCATAGTCGGAGGCGCCGGCGGAAGTGCGACTGTCGGTGTTGTAGGACAGCAACTCGTAGTGCTTACCATTGAATCCACCATTTGGAAGATAAAAGTCGCGAACATCGTCATCCGCGACGATCAGGGATACGAGCCGTGGTCCATCAGACCAAATGTAGACGCCATCCACGAGCGATTGATCTCTAGATACCTTCAGATGATCGAACGGCTTTGTTCCGTTCCCGAGATCGATCACTCGATACTTGCCAGAAAGGTTTCGACGTAAATGAACCCATGGGAGGCGAAATATCGTGAGGTTGTCTACGATGAGTTTGATCGAGTCGTGTAACGGCCCACAGGCGCCCGAGCAGGCTGCTGGTGTAGTAGCGCCGTGTCCCCGTGTACGATTGCGAAGCGTCGTAAAGTCGGAAAACCATCGCCTTCCGGCGACCTTAGCGGGCAACGGTGCCGTGCTGGCATCGACCGCGATGGAGGCGTCATATAACAGGCCGATGGCCTGTGGCTGCCACTCGGTGCCGCGTGCGCGCAGAGTCTGAGTAAGTTCGCGTTGCATGCCGCGAGCGTGACTAGCAAGAACCTGACTCGCTGGCCCAGTCAAAGCATCATCGAGAACCGAGCTCCAACCTCCGAGACCATCGGCGTGTACAACCTCGAATTCTAGGCGATAGCGATGGCGCTCGCGATCATCCTCGATGCAGCTAAGGAGTCCGGCTATCGCGAGCTTGACAAGAAGCTCACCGGCATTGAGTAGCGCGTAGAAGTACGCTACGTCGGAATCATCCCGCGCCCGGGCGATTCGGTCGATTACCTGCTCTAGCGGTTTTAGCACCGTTGACAGTCTACGCATAGTCGGGATGGTCACGCCATCCGGGCCTCCTCCAGGGGGTCGCTCGTAGTCATCGCGATTGACCCGCTGTTCCGCGCCCGCAACGGCCAGGGCGAGGTCCAAGGCTTCAGGCCGAAACAACATGAAGGGGCGGCGGGAGTGGTGGCCCCCCCTAGCTCTAGGAGCTCCAAGCTCATGGCCGGCTGACCTGTGCGCCGTGAGGATCCATCGAGCAGTAGTCGCGCCGCGAGCTTGCGTACTCGTGCGTCATCGACCGTAGCGTCGACCAAGGCCAGCAGCTCGTATATCTGCGCGCTGCGTACGCCAGGGACACCATGCGGATGCAGCGACTGGAGATCCAAGACGCCACGCACCTCGCCGAGCGGGTTGGGCCAGAGCAGCAGGTCGCCTTTCGCGGCGAGATGCTCGACGAGCGGAGCACGGCCCACGTCGTAGGCAGGCCCCTGGTCTCACCAGCCTCCAGGGACCCCTAGGAACGTCAAAGCCCCGGCCGCATAGCTCCCCGAGAGGAGCCCTAGGCGGTACCGGGGCGTCTTGTATAGCCTAGCAAGCAAATGGACGCTCCACAAGCAACCGCCTGGATCTCAGACGCGAGATTCCACCCGTTCCTTGCAGAGGCGGGCGGAGATCATGCCCGGGCCGTCGACTTGTACGACTGGCACGTGCAGCTATCCGCCGCGTGCTTCGCAACGATCCACAACTTCGAGGTGCTGGTCCGCAACGCGATCGATAGCGAGCTCGGCCGGGGTCAACCTCAATCCCCAATCCGCGACACCTGGCTGATGGACTTCAACATTCTCGAGCCCAACGGCATCAAGCAAGTCATCACTGCGGTAGAACGCCTCGAGAAAGGCAAGGACATAACCCGGGGCCGCATCGTCGCCGGAGTGTCGTTCGGGTTCTGGGCGGGCCTGTTCAGCAAGGATTACGAGGAGGTCTGGCGGCACAGGCTTCGACATGCGTTTCCCCACGGCTCGATCATGCGCAAGGATCTGACCGAGCCGATGAGACTGATCCAGCGCTTTCGCAACCGCGTCGCACACCACGACTGTCTGCTTGCACAACCCGTAGCCGAGCGCATCGGCGACATGAAACGCATTGCTGGATGGATCGACCCCGACGCAGAGACTTGGCTCGATAGCCAGTGTTCCGTCGAGGCGCTACTTGCCAGCAAGCCCTGAGCGCATCATGCGCCAACAGCGCCCAAAACGTTTACGCGGAATAACAACAACCAAATTCAGGCACGCAACGGCTGGCAAGCAAGCACGCTCCGGTAACCACCCAGCCGAGTTGCGTAGACGCTTCTATTGTGTCAAGGGGATCTTTAAGGGGATCTTTTTGTTAGGTCAGCGGGATCGTGATGAGTTGTTTGTAGAGGTGGCGGGAGAGGTGTCGCTTGAGGGCGCGCATGGCCTCGCGTTTGGTCTTTCCCTCGCTGATGCGGCGGTCGAGGTAGGCGCGGGTTTCGGTGTCGCGGCGGGCGCGGTGCAGGGCGATTGTGTGGAGTGCGTTGTTGGCTTGTCGGTCACCGCCGCGGGAGAGTCGGTAGCGGATTGTTTGCCCGGAGCTGGCGGGCTTGGGAGCGGTGCCGTTGCAGCGCGCGAACGCCGCCTCGCTCTTCAGCCGTTTGGGGTCGCAGACCAAGAGCTTGGCTGCGGAGATCGGGCCGACGCCCTGCTCCTGCAGGAGTGTTGCATCGAGGGAACTGATCAGGACGGTGAGCTCGTGCTCGTAGGCACTGGCTTGAGCGGCGAGCTCTTGCGCTCGTCGAGCGAGGTCACGCATGACGGTGAAAATCAGCTGCTCGCTCGCGGGCCGGTCGCTGCGAGTACGCATCTTCACCAGCCGATCGGCGAGGTTGCGGCCGTTGCCCTCGCCGATTCGCTCGCGCAGCGCGAGGGGTGCGGTGGTGTTCATCGCTTGGATCTGGTTGAGCAGCCTTGTGCGCTCGCCCTTGCAGGTGCGCTGCGCGATCAGCAACGCCGCCAGGGCTTGGCGTGTGCCACCGACGCGGGGCGTGGAGAGCCCGTCGTTGGCGAGAACCTTCTTCGCGGCCAGGAGCGCGTCGATCTCATCGGACTTTCCTCGTCGGCGGTCCTGGCGGCGGGGACGCTCGACCTCCACGACAGTAATTCCTTCGGCGAGGAGGTACTCGCAGAGGCCGGCGCCGTAGCTGCCGGCGCCCTCGATCCCGACCACAACATTTCCCTCGAGCGTTCTGAGCCACTGCATCAACTGGGTGTAGCCGGCGAGGCTCGCGTCGACGGTCACCCCGCCCAGCAGCTGTCCGAGATGGTCGAGCGCTCTGGCGAGGTGCTCGTGCTTGTGGGTGTCCACTCCAACTGCGATCATCGTGTCTCTCCTCATCGTCTGGTTGGTGATGTGGAGGCCGTCGGACAGAGCTGTGTCGAGCTAGGTCAGGCTTCTATGAAGTCACGGCGGCATCCGGTGCGGTGGCGGCGGGAGACGGATCTACGCAAAGGCACCAGTACGGGCCAGCTGGAGTACGAGTCATCCCGCCGCCGCCAGCACCCTCGCGGGGGCGTCGGACGCCACCACCCGGCGTCTTCTCCGCTCGCCCTACGGGCTCGCTACGAAGACACCGGAGCCCACCACACTCATCGAGCCCGACAGGCACACCCAAAACTACACAGCTCGAGTAAAGCGGCGCCGACTGTTCCTAGCTCATCCCTAACCGGGCCGGGTAGCTAACAGCCACCCAGCCCGGCCCACCTTTGTTTTCAAAACCGCCGCTAATCGAGTCCGTGAAGCCTTCGGTAAGGTTTTTCTCACCACCGGTGATTATATGTGGTGTTTTTTTGTATGGACGTGTTTGGGTCGCATCCACGCAGCTCACCACGAACCCCAAAGGCTGGTGGGCGCGGGGCGTCCTGCCCCGCGTCAGAGGGTGGGGTGCTGACTGGGTCAGGCGACGGTGCCGGCGCTGCTGGCGTTGGTGCCGTTGTTCCCGGCGCGCTCGGCTTCGGCCACCATCTCTGCCGCCCGTTTGGGATCGCCTAGGGCGAGCAGATGTGTCTGTTGGGCGATGTAGAGGGCTGCTGTGCGGTCGAGTGGGACGCGCTTGCCGTCGATCACGGCGTGGACGCGTTTGGGAGCGCCGTTGTTGTTCAGAGCGCCGTTGTTGGTGTTTTTGGCCATGGTTCAAGGATAGGACGTTGGTCAAGCGGATTGGGTGTCGGCCAAGAGCTCGGTGATGTGTTCGGCGAGCGGGCGGTAGGGGTCGTTGCGGCCGACGAACGCGATGCCGAGCAACTCGTCGTGCCGGGCGAGGTCCTTGAAGGCGACTATGTCGAGCCCGAGCGTGACCAGGCCGGCGTTGAGGGCGACGGTCGTGCCTCTGAGATTGCCGTCGACGAAGGGATGGGCGCGCAGGACCTTCGCGTACAGCCGCGTCGCGGCGTAAACGGCGTCGTAGCGCTCGGGGGCCTCGGATGCGCGGATCTCGGCGGCGGTGGTGTTGAACTCGGTGCAGATCTTCTCCAGCCGCCGGCGAAGTTCGCGCGGCGTCGTTCCGCGGTAGCCGCGGTTGTGCACGCCGAAGTAGACGTGTTGGGCTTGACCGTCTCGGAAGCCGCGCAGCCGTCCCGCGTTCTCGGGGAACAGCTCACCGAAGATCTCGCGGTGCCAGGAACAGAGCAGCCCGGGGGACATCTCGATCGGCCCGGTGGCCGCGAGGGCCTCGAGCGTTTCGAGGATGTCCGCAAACCGGTTGACACTGATGTCCCAGGTCTGCTCCGGGGTGCGTCCGGCCGCGCAGAAGAAGGGGGATTCCTCGTCGTCGTGGAATCCCCGGAAGGGTGCGCCATGGCTCGGGCTCACGGGCGGGTGGGGCTCTGGGGTGGGTGGGGCTCATCAATACAAGTCAATCTCATGCCGAGCAAGCTACTCAGGCTCTGGGACGGCAGACGAGATCGAGCCCTCCTCGCTGCAAAAACCCCTGCAACCGAGCCACAAGTTTTCGCAGGTCTGCCCTAACCCCGACGAATCGACCCGTCCAGGGACCACCAACAGCGCCCGCACCGTTTACGCGGAATAACAACAACCAAATTCAGGCACGCGCGGGCCGGCAAGCAAGCACGCGCCGGTCACCACCCAGCCCAGTTGCGTAGCTGTATTGAAGCAACCTCGGTCGTAGCTGAATCGAAGCAAACTCGTGTTCAAGCCCCCCTCACCCCGCCACCCCAAATTCTTCTGTGGTCACTTCCTCCAAACCGCCAAAAACCGTCGAAGCCCGATACCCGGCCTTGCCATGACTACCCCCCGTCACCGAGGCATCGACACCGGAGGCTTCGCCGTCAGTGCCGCCGGAGATGGTTGAGTTCTCGGCCTCGGCTTGGTTGCCGGTGCCGCCTGTGATGGAGGCGTAGTCGCCGGTGCGGGTCGTGTTGGTGCAGAGAGCGTTGACCGCGAGGGTGCCGGTCCCAGCGAGGTTCGAGCAGCCGCCATCGACGGTGGCGTAGCTGTTGCTCGCCTTGTTGGAGTAGCCACCAGTGATCGTGCTCGCGAATCCCGACGTGGCGTTTGCTGCCCCGCCGAGGATTGAGGCATAGGCACCTGAGATCTTGTTGTAGCCCCCGCCACCCACGATCCCGCCATAGCTCGTATAAGAATTACCGGCCCCACCAAGCAAAAGATTATGCGACCCCGTCTGCGCCCCAGTACCTTCGTCATAACCCAAAATCAGGTTCCCCGTCCCGTTGACAGTAGTCTCGGAGCCTGACCCATCGATCACCTGCAGGTTGATTCCCGTGAACTGAACAGTGGGCTTGCCCCCGATGCCCGCTTCCTCGTAGCTGATGTGCGGCAGGATCGAGAGCAACTTCTTCTGTTCTTTGGCTTCGGCGGGCAGTTCCACGCTGGTCCCCGACCCACACGAGCCGCCTGTGGGCGTCGTGATTGCCGCGCCTTCACCGGACGGGATACACAACGACACCGTGGATGCCCCGAGCGCAGAACCCGCCGTACCGACAAACACCGCTCCCACAGCAACCATCAGCAACACGACACGCCTCATACGCTCAGCTCCTTCCGTGGTCTATATCGACAAGAAGGCAAGCATACGGATGCCGGGCCGCAATCACGCAACCTTGGTAAAGCTGATAGACTTAGTGAGGAATTGTCCACCCCGACCCTCTTGGAGCAGCAATGGTCCTTCCACTCCTCGTCATCGTCGCCTCCTGGATCCTCGTCCTCACCGCGGTCGCAGGGCTGTGCCTGAGCGCGCGTGAGGGGGATCAGCTCCTCGCAAGCCCCTACCTCGGCGCGCGCGAAGAGGGCGATCTCGCCGGGCTGAACCTCGGCGTGCGCGGGGGCGAGCGGGTCAGTCAGAGTCCGCTTGCGGCGGGTGCAGCAGCCGGGCAGCCAGCGTCTGCAGGACGCGTTCGACGGCCTGCTCGACCGCTTCGGCGCTCGAGTGCAGGACGAGGTCGGGCTGGTCGGGGGGCTGGTAGGGGGCGTCGACTCCGGTCATCCCTGTTATCTCTCCCGCGCGTGCGCGTGCGTACAGGCCCTTCGGGTCGCGCTCTTCGCAGACCTCCAGCGGCGCGTCGACGAACACCTCGATGAAGTGCAGATCGTGCGCGGCGTGCAACCCGGATGCCACCTCGCGGTCACAGCCGTAGGGGCTGACGAGGCTCACCAAGGCGACCGTGCCGGCCTCCGCGAACAACCTTGCGACGTGCGCGGTGCGACGCACGTTCTCACAGCGCGCGTCCTCGTCGAAGCCGAGGTCGCCGTTGAGGCCGTGGCGGAGGTTGTCGCCGTCGAGCAGGAACGCGGGGCGGCCGGCGGCGATCAAGCGCTCCTCGACGGCGCCCGCGATCGTGGACTTGCCCGCGCCGGGCAGGCCCGTGAACCAGATCGTCGCGCCGGCGTGCCCGAGCGACTCCCAGCGCGCTCTGCGCGTCAGCTCGGAGCGCTGCCACTTCACGTTCGGGCTCTGCGTCGTGCGCGGCTCGACGGCCGGGGCGTCCTTGGTCTCGGTCTCGGTGTCGAGGATCGTGCCCGCGGCGACCGTCTCGTTCGTGTCCTGGTCGATCACGATCAGGCTGCCCGTCACCTTGTTGCGCCGGTAGGAGTCGAACACCAGTGGCGAGCTCAGCTCCATGCGGACCCTGCCGAGGTCGTTCAGCTCGAGCGTGGTCGCGTCCTCTTCGCGGTGCAGCTGCCCCAGGTCGATCCGGTAGCGCATCTCCATGCCGCTTACCGACGCGGTGCGGGTGGTGTGCTTGACCAGATATCGCCGCTGCGGGCTGAGAGGCTGCTCGGACATCCAGCACAGCAGGGCCTCGAAGCTCGACGACACAGTCGGCTGGTTCTGTGCGCGCGCGATCGTGGAGCCGCGGCTGACGTCGATGTCGTCCTCCAACCTGAGCGCGACCGACATCGGCGGGAACGCCTCCGCGATCGGGCCGTCGAACGTGTCGATCCCCGCGATCTTCGTGCGCCGGCCGCTCGGCAGCACCACGACGTCATCGCCGGGCCGCAGCACGCCGCCGGCGACCTGGCCGGCGTAGGCGCGGTAGTCGCCGCCCGAGCGCGGGCGGATCACCCACTGCACCGGGAAGCGCACGTCGATCAGGTTCCGATCGGAGGCGATGTGGACGTGCTCGAGGTGGTACAGCAGCGGCGAGCCCTGATACCAGTCCATCGACCCCGAACGCTCGACCACGTTGTCGCCCAACAGGGCGGAGATCGGGATGAACGTCACGTCGGGCACTTCGAGCTTCGCGGCGAAACCCTCGAATTCCTCGACGATCCCCCGGAAGACCTGCTCGTCGAAATCGACGAGGTCCATCTTGTTCACGCACACGACCAGATGCGGGATCCGCAACAGCGAGCTGATGAACGCGTGGCGGCGCGACTGCGGCAGCATGCCCTTACGCGCGTCGATCAGCACGATCGCGAGGTCCGCGGTCGAGGCGCCCGTGACCATGTTGCGCGTGTACTGCTCGTGCCCAGGGGTGTCGGCGATGATGAAGCGCCGCTGCGCGGTCGCGAAGTAGCGATACGCGACGTCGATCGTGATGCCCTGCTCGCGCTCTGCCCTCAACCCATCGGTCAGCAATGACAGGTCGAGGAAGTCCGAGCCCATCCGTTTACTCGTCTGCTCGACGTGCTCCAGCTGGTCCGCCAACACCTGCTTGGAGTCGTACAGCAACCTGCCGATCAACGTGCTCTTGCCGTCGTCGACCGAACCGGCCGTCGCGAAGCGCAGCAGTTCCGCCGGACGCTCGGACAGCCGCGCGAAGATGTCCGCCGCGTCCTCCTCGACGGTCCCGTCCGCGCGCGCCTGCGATTTTTGGGCCTTTTGGGCCGAGTCAAAGATCGCCATCAGAAGTACCCCTTCCGCTTGCGATCCTCCATCGCCGCCTCCGTCACCCGGTCGTCGGCGCGCGTCTGCCCGCGCTCGGTGACCTCGGTCGCGGCGATCTCCAGCACGACGTCCTGCAGCGTCGCCGCCATCGACTCGACCGCGCCGGTGCACGTCATGTCTCCGACCGTCCGGTAGCGCACCGACGCCATGAACGGGTGCTCGTCCGGACCCAGCCGCACGTGCGGGCTCGTCGCGTACAGCATCCCGTCCCTGGCGAACACCTCGCGCTCATGCGCGAAGTAGATCGACGGGACCTCCAGCCCCTCCTCGGCGATGTACTGCCACACGTCGAGCTCCGTCCAGTTCGAGATCGGGAACACGCGCACATGCTCGCCCCTGCGGATGCGACCGTTGTAAAGATTCCACAGCTCCGGCCGCTGGCCCTGCGGCTCCCACTGGCCGAACTCGTCGCGAAACGAGAGGATCCGCTCCTTCGCCCGCGCGCGCTCCTCGTCGCGCCGGGCGCCCCCGAAGGCCGCGTCGAAGCGGTGCGCGGCGATCGCGTCGAGCAGCGTCACGGTCTGCAGGCCGTTGCGCGAGGCGCGCGGTCCGGTCTCGTCGGCGACCCGTCCCTGCTCGATCGAGTCCTCGACCGAGGCGACGATCAGCCGCTCGCCGATCTCCGCGATCCGCCGGTCGCGGAACTCGACCGCCTCGGGGAAGTTGTGCCCCGTGTCGACGTGCATCACCGGGAACGGGAACGGTCCCGGCCGGAACGCCTTCTCGGCCAGGCGCAGCAGCACGATCGAGTCCTTGCCGCCGCTGAACAGCAGCACGGGACGCTCGAACTCCGCCGCGGCCTCGCGCAGCACATGCACCGCCTCCGCCTCAAGCGTGCGCAAATGGGATAGGTGATACGTAACCGGCATCCGTGCTTAGAACCCCCCGCTCGTCGATCGAGCATCGAAACTGTAGACGGTTTAGCCCCGCTCGTCCAATCTAGACAGATGTCCGCTGCAAAGTCCTTGGACGGCTGGCCAATCCCGCGCGGCGAAATGCCCACAGATCGCGGTTGAGCCTGGGTCCTGCCTGCCCCACGTCAGAGCGACGATCTCAGCGGATCAGGATCGGCTCGCTGTAGTTAGAGACGTGCGCGCCGTCGTTTGAGACCTTGATCAGCGCGCGGTAGAGGCCGCGGTGGCGCAGGCGCACGACGGCGCTGAAGCGCGAGACGCTCGCGGTGCCGGCAGTGACGGACGTGCCGCCCTCGTTGACCGACCTACCCGGCCTAAGCAGCTGGAAGCCGACGAGCGCGCCGACCTCGGCCGGGGCGACCGTGCCGTACAGGCGCATGTAGCCACGGCGGTGGGCGCGGCCCACGTGGGCGGAGATACGCACGGCGACATTCTCGACCACAACCGGACTGGTGACCACCGGGGCGCCGACGGTGACGACCCGCAGCTGCGTGTTTTCGAGCAAGCCCGCGAACGGGAACGAGAAGCCGCCGGTGGAGCTGGTCAGCTCAGGGCTGCCGACGGTCTTGAAGCCGCCGAGATACGGGAACGGATTGGCCTGCAACACGACCGCATGCGTCGAGGCGCCCGTCCCCGAGAGCGTGCCCACGACGGCGAACGAGCCACCGAACACGACCGGGTTGGGCACACCGGCGATCTGCACCGACAGCGGAACCTTCGGCGTCTTGAACGTGCGATCCGCGCCCCTGACCGTCCCTCCGGGACCGTTCGCGACGATCCGGTAGTGGTAGGTGATGCCCGACTGCAGGCCCGCGATCGCCTGGCTGACCCTGGTCGAGCTCGTGCCGTTGCCGGCGGGTGCGAGCGGCGACTGCGCGCCGTAAGCGCCGGTGGGGCCGTACTGGAAGTAGTAGTTGGTGAGCTCGCCGCGGGCGTCGACGTAGCCGTAGAGGATCGCCGAGGAGTACGCCACGTTCGAGACCCCGCCGGTGGTAACGATGGGCGCGGGTGATGCAACCGCCTGGGCGGCGGGCGCCGAGACGAAGGCGAGCAGCGCGATCAGCGCGATCAAGTACGGGTTGAAGAGCGGACGTCGAGTATGCATCGGGCCTCCCCGGATTGACAGCACTGGGGACTACATACCCACCCAGCGATTGTTGAATCTCTAGCCTACCCGCCTATGCATGTCGATCCTTACATCGTCCTGGGGAGCGCTGTGATCGGGTTTCTGGTCGGGATGACCGGCGCCGGGGGAGGGGCGCTGATGACGCCGATGCTGATCCTGCTGTTCGGGGTCACGCCCTCGGCGGCGATCTCCAGCGATCTCGTCGCGGCCGTTGTGATGCGCCCGATCGGCGCTGGCGTGCATCTAAAGAAAGGCACCGTCAACAAGAGCCTTGTCGGCTGGATGGTGCTCGGCTCGGTCCCAAGCGCGTTCCTCGGCGCGTACCTGCTGCACCTGATGGGCAACGCGAAGTCCGCGCAGGAAAACATCGAGCTCGCGCTCGGCGCCGCGCTGCTGCTCGGATCCGCGGCGATGGTCCTGCGCTACTACCTCGACCGCCGCACGGGAGAGAGCCGCACCGCAAGGGTCCACGAGATCGTCACGCGCCCGCTGCCGACGGTCCTGATCGGCGTCTTCGGCGGGATCATCGTCGGGATGACCTCCGTCGGCTCCGGCTCGCTGATGATCGTCCTGCTGCTGTTCCTCTACCCGATGATCGGCGCCAACCAGCTCGTCGGGACCGACCTCACGCAGGCCGTGCCGTTGACCGCCGCGGCGGCGCTCGGGGCGCTCGCGTTCGGGCACGTCGAGTTCGGCGTCACGCTCTCCCTGATCATCGGCAGCGTCCCCGCCGTGCTCGTCGGATCGCTGATCTCCTCGAGCGTCCCCGACCGCTACATCAGACCAGCGATCACGTTCGTCGTGTTCGCCTCGGGCCTTAAGTACGTCGGCGTCGGCACCGAAGCGCTCGGCTGGATCCTCTGCGCCGTGCTGCTCGCCGCCGCCACCGCCTGGCTGATCACCGCCAAGCCCTGGCTCAAGCCGAGCCCCGCCACCGAGCCCCCGGCGATCGAACCCCGGCCCGCGGAGCCACGGGAGACCTCCGTCTCCTAAACGGCCGTCGTCGACGGCGCGCACTGGCCAAGCGACGTACTCGCCGGCTACGCTCTCGGACTCGCCTGGACGATCACCGTGCTCGTGATCGGGCTACCCTGGGCCGCCGGCCAAAAGCAGATGGAAGACCGCGCGGCTCAGGCCTGCGAGGTCGGCACAGGAGCGTCGGCCGCGCCGACGCCGTTCGGGGACGCGGCGCCGTCTACGGACGGCGGCTCCGTCTTGGGCGGCTCCCCGGACTTGCCCCCGCCCGCCGCATAGTCATAGGAGTATCCGTACCTATAGCCCCCGCGACGACCAGACTTGAGACCGTTCGCGACGACCCCCAGCAGCGGGGCGCCCGCGCCCGTGAGGGTCTCGTGCAGGCGCTGCGCGACATCGCGGCGGTTGCGGCCCACACGGCCGACGATGATCACACCGTCGACCTTCCCGAGCAGCGGGAACGCGTCGGAGACCGCCGTCAACGGCGGCGTGTCGACCACGATCAAACAGGTATTTAGGGTCGCATCCTCGCAGGTGAGTGAGACATACGAGGCCAGTGGGTGCGGGGCATCCGGCCCCGCTTACAAGCGAGCGAGCCTCCGAAGCTCTACGGCCGCTTCAAGATGTCGTGGTTGCAGTGGTTACGTAGGATGATGCAGTCCTCGCCGTACTCGAACGTCAGGCGATTTGCCATGTCGACGTATGCCTCGAACACGCCGGGGACGCCTTGCACGGGATGCGTCTGCAGGCTCGGGTGGCGAGGGTTCTCAGCCACGCGAGCGATCGTCTTGAGAATCGCGGCCTGAAGCTCACGCGGCTTCTTCTCGAGACGTTTCTTGAACTTCTTGTCAGCTTCCCACTCGACGGCTCAGTCCTCGGGCGTCAGCAACCAGCGGATGAGCTCACCGGAGGAAGCGAACCGCTCCGCGCGCCCAGCGGCACGCTCCGCCGCCGACTCGACCTCGCCCTCCTGCCAGATCCGCTCCCAGTAGTAGACCTGCGAGGCCGGGATCATCAGGGGCACTACGCGCCCGTAGCCGCAGGCATCGCGATCGGCTTGACCTGGACGAAGGGGATGTTCTGAGCCTGCTCCTGCTGCTGCTCCGCCGTTCCCATCAACACCGGCGCCAAAACCTGCCCCAGCGACAGCACCACCTCGCAGCGATCGTCCATCTGGCCGATAAACTGGTTCGCGAAGCTGATGGGCACATCCTCCAAACCGACCCATACGGCCGGCACCGTAAGACCCTGAGGCTGCTGCTCTGCGTTCGGCTCGCTCATCTGGCTCCCATCGTCATCCTTGCGCTCTGTCCTTAGCCGCAGCTAAGACCGGCGAAGCCTCAAGCCTGGCTCGTGGGCACAGGCTCCTCGGCCCCCGAAGCGCCGTTCGCAGCCGCGGCGCCGTCCGCGGACGGCCCCTCCGTCTTGGGCGGCTCCCCGCCCTTGCCCCCACCCGCCGCGTAGTCATAGGAGTAGCCGTACCCATAGCCACCGAGACGGCCCGACTTGAAACCGTTCGCGACGACCCCCAGCAGCGGGGCGCCCGCGCCCGTGAGGGTCTCGTGCAGGCGCTGCGCGACATCGCGGCGGTTACGGCCGACGCGGCCGACGATGATCACACCATCCACCTTCCCCAGCAACGGGAACGCATCCGAGACCGCCGTCAGGGGCGGGGTGTCGATCACGATCAGGTCGTACCGACTCTTCGCCTGCTGCAGAAGGCTCTCCATCGTGTTGGCCGATCTCCGATCGGTCTCGATCAGCTCACCCGGGTTCGGAGGAAGCGAGGAGCCCGCGACCAGCACATCGAAGGCCCGGCCACCCGTGCCATCGACCCGCGGGAGATCCGACCCAACCATCTGCGTCGCCTCATTCAACGACACCGCACCGATCAACACATCAGCAACGCCAGGTCCCGATGAGATGTCGAGCTGCAGAGCGAGCGTCGGACGCCGCAGATCGGCCTCCAACAGCAACACCCGCGAGCCCATCCTCGCCGCCGCACCCGCCAAATGACGCGCGACCGTCGTCTTCCCATCGCCCGGAGCAGCAGAGGCAACCATCAACGTGCGCAGCTCTTTGTCGACGTTGAAGCACCGCAGATGCGCACGGATCAGATGGAAGAACCACCCGACTCAGCAGGAAACAAAAGCGGGTATTTAGGGTCGCATCCTCGCAAGTGAGTGAGACATACAAGGCCCGTGGGTGCGGGGCATCCAGCCCCGCATACGAGCGAGGTTGACTCCGGATCCGCCGCCCTGAAGTTCCGGCTCTGTCGCCACACCAACGCGGCGTGTTCCGTGTTACACGAGCCTACTTGTCGTCTTCGGGCAGCCTGAAGCCGACCGGGCGCTTGGGCTGTTGGGGTGGGGAGATCAGCTGCCGCAGCGCCTCGAAGATTTCGTCCAGCTGCTGATCGTGCTCGCCGAGCTTCGATCCGGTCTCTCGCGCGAGATCTTCGAGGCGCCTCTCGATCGCGGTGTACGAGGTCGCTGCGCGTCGCAGCTCAACGAACGCTCGCATGATCGCGATGTTGACGGCGATCGCCGTCTTGCTCCGGAGCACCCCGGACAGCATCGCCACGCCTTGCTCTGTGAAGACGTAGGGCGCATAGCGACGGCCACCGCGCCCCTCTTTTGAGATCGCAGATTGCGATCTCAAAGCCGCGGCCTCGTCCTTCGTCAGCTGGAACATGAAGTCCGACGGGAAGCGATCGATGTTCCGCTTGACCTGCTCGATCAGACGACCTGTCTGCACCCCATAGAGCTCTGCCAGATCCTCGTCGAGCATCACGTGGCGCTCGCGAACGACCAGGATTCGCTGCTGGATCGCTGGAAGCGGAAGCAGCTCCAGCGACCCCTCTGTCTTGATTGGATCGACCATGCCCGCAGAGTGCCACACGCTACGGACCCCAACGCGCGTTTGAGGTTGCAATCTGTGATCTCAAAACCCGACTGCGGCTGGCTACAACCCCAACGCCGTCCCGCGGAATACATGGACATATCTGCATGTGCACGAAGACGGTTACATGAATCGGGTCAGCCAAAATAGGTGGTATATGAGTTCCGTGTATTCGGTCTCGATCATTTCAGGCGGTAGTCGTCTTGGAGTTGACTTCGTACCTGTGATCAGTCATCGAGGATTTGAGGAAGTCATCGTCGACGAGCCGCAGAATGCGCCAACGGTGCGCCGGCTCGCTCTTGAAGACGAGATGCGGTGAGCCGTTGTGCGTCTCGACCGGGATCTCTAGTTCGAATTCGGCGATGACGGGCTCGAGCATCTCGTAGGTCAGTTTCTGGAAGTAGTCACGGCTCTGAACGGCGATAAGCTTGTCCGCCATCGCTGGTTGTCTTTCGCAGGCCTCTGCGAACTCGTCGAAGTTGGCAATCGGGACGAGCTTGTTAAGGCGTTCAGCAGCGCGGTGCGCCTCCTCGCGGACCTGCTCCAGCTGGTCGAAGATGCGCCGGTAATCCTGCTTGCGCAGGACGAACACGTGGTCCTGGAAGACGATGCAGTCGATGTTCTCGTCAAAAAGGAAGATTTGCTCCTCGATGAGGTGGAACGGCCCATCGCGTGAGACGAGCGCAGCAACCCGTTTGCGTTTCAGCTCAGCGGAGGCAGAGAAGGCACGGAAGAAGAAGGCACGTTCGTCGCCACGTGATCGTGACGCGACCCAGAACAGCAAGCGTTTCTTGTACGCCTCGTCCCCGGGGTTAAAGGTCCCGAGGTCGTTGAAGCTCTCATATCGTTCGCATGCGACACGGACAGCGTCGACGTCCGTGAGGGGAGCCCACTCGATTGTGTGGGCCTCTGGCTTGTAGGTCAGGTCGAGCGGTCGTAGCTCGGCCTGTTGGCGCTGCCCGATGACGGCCTCCGCGGTGATTTTGCGGAAGAACGCTTGGGCCTTGTTCTCGAGCGGCAGGTAGCGTGCCTCGTGCTGCTGTCCCGGTGTCCTGGGCTTAGCGACGGTCGCGACCTCGATCGGTGGGTTTTCGCCTAGCAGACGTTCGAGGGCTTTAAGTGATTCGATGGCGGTCATGAGCGGACTTCCAGACGGACGTATTTGCCGACTTTCGCGGGAGTAATCGTCTCTCCGGAGGAGAGCTCTGTGCGGCGCGTGATCAAGCTGTACTCGTGGTCGGCTTGGTCTGTAATCCAGAAGCTGTGGTAGCGGAACAGGCTGAGCACCGGGTTCACAAACAGCATGTCGGAGTTGATGTAGACGATCCCGAGCACGAGTAGGAACCCGGCGAGCACGATGCGGCCTTCGGCTTTGGTGAGGTCAACGCTGAGGAACGGGACGAGGTAAGTGGCGGTGTAGGCGAGCACATCGCCGTCCTTCGGGCGGGAGTGCTTGATGGTCAGACTGGTACCGGTCTCGCCTCGCTTGCTGAGCATCACAACGAGCAACGCGATGAGTGAGATAACTGTGATCGCGCCGAGGATGATCCAGGTCCTGGTGTTGCTGCGGTTCTTGTAGGCGAGCAGCGCGAACAGAGGCGCATAGGAACTGAGGAACAGGGCGATCCTGAATGGAAGTCGTGGCATCGGCGGGCTGAACGCTGGTCAAGGCTGGATCTGGTGGTATCCGAGACGGCAATGTTGCTTGTCGCAGCCGCCGTCGGCGGTCAAGCACCGGCGAGCTGTTCCAGTGCGGGGATTGATGGCGAGAAGAAGTACTCGCCACCGGTAGTCGTAACGAACTGTTTGATCGTGAGCGGTGTGTGTTGGAGCTCGGGAGTGCTGAAGCTGCGTGGTTCGGCTTCCTGGGCGATGATTGGGTCTTGGCCGTTGCCGGCTTCGGGGAAATTTGGGTTGTTGACCCAGAACTTCTGCAGGAACTCGAACTGGGTTTCGAGCGAGTGCTGGTAGCACAGGAACAGCAGGCCGCGATCGTTGGGGAACTGAGCGTCGCCTGCTCGGCGTGTCCCGTTGGGTGCACCCGGCTCGTATGGGGCGCCATAGGCGATGCCGCGACGGATGATCCGATGGGTTTGGGTGTCGGCCTCCCCGCCGCCGGGTGTCGCCTCATCTCGTGGGTAGACCTTGCGGATATGGGATGCCCGGGGCACGAGGTTGCCGGCGGGATCATTGCCGTACTCGAAGTCGTTGATCTTGTTTTCTTCGAGTAGGCTGGGGTTGGCGATCGACGGGTCGGCGATCTGTGTGTCGAGGGCTGGATCCTCGTCTTTGGTTCGCTCGAGTGGGCAGCCGCTCTTGTAGCGGCCGACGAGCTTCGCGCCAATCAGGCTCTCAGCGACCTGGTCTTCGCCGGCGGCCTGCCTGACGAACGCGTCGAACCCGGCGACGTCTTGACTGAGGCGCCGGAACACCAGGTAGGAGCCGTCGACCGTCCAGGCGGGGCCGCTCTGGGTCACTTCGCCTGGTTCGACTGAAGCTTCGGAGGTGGTTATCGAAGGCGGCGTCGGCGCGGGGTTGTACGGAGGCCCGGATATGGGTGCTGGTGGGCTGACTGGTCCCTTTTGGCCGGGGTAGCCGAGCACGAACTCGCCTGGCCATATGAGATCTTGTCCGGGCTGGCCTTGGTTTGGTTCGTTCGGGTTTTCGGGTGTCGTGAGTTCGCGGATGCCAGGCTGTGAGACGCCATCCTTGAAACCGAAGTGCTCGTGACCCGGCAGATCGGGGCGAGCGTTCCCGTCTTGCTTGAAAAGCAACCGGAGGTCATGATCCCCGAGTCCCTCGATGTGGCGCAGCGCCTCAGCGTTGAGGTCCTCGGGGTCGTCTGCGGCGAGGAGAATGACCGCGTGAATTTCTGTAGACCCAAATGGCTTGATCCAGTGTTCGGGGGCGCTAGTTCCGGCGTCGCCGATTTCACCGGCACGAGCGCTCATCCCGGCCTTGAATGCGGCAGGGAAGGATTCGAGTTCGGGTTGGGGGATCTCGAGCTGTTGCAAGCCACTGGCGCTGAGCGCTAGGTTCATCCAGGAGGACTTGAGGGTGTGCTCGTTGCCGCGGCGCGCACTCGCTTGCTTGAACAGGCTGTTGAACGCAGCTACTTCGGCGGTGCTGGCGACGTCCGGGATGATCTGCGCCAGCCAGCCCTTTGGATTGCTGCCGGCCGGGAAGTTGATAAACAGGAAGGACTGATGGTCCTTGTTGAAGCCGGCGAGGATGTTGCCTTGAATGTTGTCCAGTTTGAGCGGCGTAGTGGCCATCGCATTACCCTCGTTTGCTGACTGTCGTAGGACCTGATCCGCGGAATAGTATCGAGATTATCACTACTCTGCCATATACGATTTATCGCAAATTGCGGAATAGCGCGCTGTCTTGCCACCGGAGCGCGTCCTGCTCCTTGTCAACGGGCAGGGCGTCGACCGCTTCCCAGCTCGGCTTCGGTCGCCCCACCGTTGTGCGCAGCGTTGGCTGCCTCGACGATGTCGGACAGCTCGCTGGCCAGTGCGGGCAGGTCCGGGAGCGCCGGCTTCATCTCCGGCGGCGGTGTCTGCGTCAGGGTGACCTCGCCGGTTGTGTAACGGGCAATCGCCACCGGGCTGTCGATGCCTCGGAGTGCCCATTCGGTCACGGTCCTGCTGCGCCCTGGGCAGAGCACCAGGCCGATCGAAGGCTCGTCGCCCGCCTGGCGCTCGAGCTCGTCGACTGCTGTGAGGTAGAAGCTCATCTTGCCGGTGAACTCGGGCTTGAAGTCCTCGACCTTGAGGTCGATCACGACGAAGCGCCGCAGAAGGTAGTTGTAGAACAGGAGGTCAACGAAGAACTCGTCTTCCTCGCCGGTCTCCTCGTCGGTCACCCTGAGCGGGAACTGCCGTCCGACCAGCGCGAAGCCGCGGCCCATCTCCATCAGGAACGACTGGACGTCGTTGAGCAGGGCCTGCTCGAGCTCCCGCTCCTTCGCCCGCCCAGCCAGTCCGAGGAACTCGAAGTTGTACGGGTCCTTGATCGCGTCGCGGACCAACTCCGAGTCCGGTGTCGGCAGGGTTTGCTCGAAGCTTGTGAGCGCTCCGCCTTGGCGTCCTCGCAGATCGGTCGCGATCTGCGCCTGCAGGACCTTGCGGGACCAACCGTTCTCGACGGCCTGACTGGTGTACCAGATGCGGTCATCAGCGTTCTCCAGCTTGTCCAGGATGACCATGTTGTGGGCCCAGGGCAATTGTGCAGCAGGCTGCTGCACAATTGAAGACGGGCTCTCGGCGGGCCACGCGCGGGCAAACGCCCGCATGTAGCGAAGGTTCCGCAGCGACAGCCCCGTCATCTCAGGGAACTCCCGCCGGAGATCCTCTGCCAGTCGATTGATGACCTTGGCGCCCCACCCCTCGCGCTGCTCGCGCTCGAGGATCTCATGCCCGATCTCCCAGTAGAGCCGGACCAGCTCGCTGTTGACCGCGAGCACGGCACGGGTGCGCGCGCCCGCGATCCGGGCCTTGATCTCGGCCAGGAACCGTGGGTAGTCGGCCGGCAGCGCGTCGCTGCGGCGTACGGAGGAAGGACCAGTCATCGAACACATGTTCCCCTCGCCTACGGACGGAATCCGTCAGTGGTGCGCGAGGGGAGCGGCCCGCCGGACTCGCCCTTCAACGCACTACTGAAGGCGATCCTCGGACCAACACCACTACAGATCGGCCTGCGCGGCAGCTTCGCCCCGGGAAACTTCCCTAGCGGCCACGTCGTCTACATCACCTCGCTCTGCGGACTGCTGGGCTGGTTCGCGCTCGCCAGAGGCCACCGCGCGACCTTCCTGGCGATGCTGCTCCCGATCCTCGCGATGGGGCCCCTACGCGTCATCGACGGCGCGCACTGGCCGAGCGACGTACTCGCCGGCTACGCCCTCGGGCTTGGCTGGACAATCATCGTGCTCGTGGTCGGGCTGCCCTGGGCCGCCCGCCAAAGGCACCTGGAAGACCACCCGGCTCGGCCGGACACGGAAGCGGATATTGAGGGCCGCATCCGCGCAGGTCCGTGAGAACCTCAGAGCCATTGGGTGCGGGGCGTCCGGCCCCGCATACGAGCGAGAATTACTGCTTTGGCCGCCGCGGGAAGAGCGCCATCCACGGGACGCCCTCGTACATTCCGTCCTTCCAGATGCAGGTGAGCGTCTGCGTCGGAGTGTTATAGCCGAACAACACCAGGAACGCGTCGTTGCCGTAGCCGAGAGCTCGGCCGGCGGCCCACTCATCGTCGTGGTCGCTGCCGGGATCCAGCAGCAACTCGTAGCCGACGCCCTGGCAGAACTCCTCGAGCTTGTCGCGATCCTTCCCCTTTGGTCCATCAAAAGCCTTGGGGGCGGAGTCGACGGCGAGGACGTGTGCTCAAACCTGCTGTGCCTGGCTGCCGGGTAGACGAAATGGACGACGCCCAGCTGCGCGATCGTACGTAGCCGCTGAATCAGCGGGCTGTCGAGGACCAGCATCTCGGCCGGATGGATGAGGATCGTGCCCCAAACCGGATCGTTGAACTCCTTGGCCGCCTCGGGTACGGGCGCCTGCTCGAGCTGTCCCACGTACTCGTGGAGCAGGCTGTAGGTCCACGTCTCCAGCGACTCCTGGAAGGAGGTCGACATGAGCTAAACGTCAAGCAGGGACGCGTGCGGTGCGACAGGCCCCAGAGTAGGCGTCAACAAACTCGTCGGCGAGACGTTCGTAGAGGGCAGGCTCGCCAGGAAGCCCTTCGAGCACCCGTCGCGCCTCATCGGCAGCCAGCTTGATGTGGATGTCTTGATACTCGGGATTGTCGAAGCTAATCAGATCGCGCTGCGCGGCCCTGGCCAACGCGTTCTGAATCGTGAGCGAGTCACGATGGACCGGATGCGGCTTGATCCGGAACCTCAGCTGGATGCCCGCCTGTTTGGCTCGTCGTGTCAGGTCGTCGAAGACCTCCTTTACGACTGGGTCGAATTGGTCGATGCGGACCGAGAACGTGGTCAGTCCACGCACGGCCAACCCAGCGAAAAGACCAGCAAAGAAGTCATCGGCGGTCATACGGCTGGGCATATCGCCTCCCCGCCGCCTGGGGATCTCCGCTGCACGGGTAGCGCAGACCGCCCGTCCTCGATGGACGGCCCCATCAGCATGGTCGCGCCACGTTTCCACAGAAGCATCTTCCATCGCACCAACGCCTCCCATTGTAGAACCAACACGTGATGACAGGTGTACTCATCGCCGCGGACGGAACGAAGCGGCGATCGTCGGATCATTGAAACTTTCGGCACCGAACCGTGCCAAGCTACTGATCAGGCCTGGCTCGTAGGCACCGGCGCGTCGGACACGCTGGCGCCGTTCGGCGACGGTCCGCCGGCCGGCGGACCGTCGTCATCAGAAGCCGTCTTGCCCCCACCCGCCGCGTAATCGTAGGAGTACCCGTACCCATACCCACCAAGGCGGCCCGACTTGAAACCGTTCGCGACGACCCCCAGCAGCGGGGCGCCCGCACCCGTGAGGGTCTCGTGTAGACGCTGCGCGACATCGCGCCGGTTACGGCCTACACGGCCGACGATGATCACACCATCGACCTTGCTGAGCAACGGGAACGCGTCGGAGACCGCCGTGAGCAGCGGGGTATCGACCACGATCAGGTCGTACTGGGTCTTCGCCTGCTGCAGGAGGCTCTCCATCGCATGGCTCTCGATCAGCTCACCCGGGTTCGGGGGAAGCGACGCGCCCGCGACGAGCACGTCGAAGCTGCGCGCACCGGCCCCATCGGCCCCGGGCAAACCCAACTCCACCGTCTGCGTCGCCTCACCCAACGGCACGGCGCCGATCAACACATCCGCGACACCAGGACCCGACGAGATATCGAGCTGCAGAGCGATCGTCGGACGCCGCAGATCGGCCTCCAACAGCAGCACCCTTGAGCCCATCCTCGACGCCGCGCCCGCCAGATGACGCGCGACCGTCGTCTTCCCATCGCCCGGGGCAGCCGACGCGACCATCAACGTCCGCAGCTCTCTGTCGACGTTGAAGTACCGCAGATGGGCGCGGATCAAATGGAAAGCCTCCGACTCGCTCGCCGGCAACGCCTCCTTGGCGTCCTTCTTGCTCTTCGCGGAGCGAGACAGAGCCGAGCTCTCGGGGACGACCCCGAGCAAGGGCAGGCCGTAGACCGCCTCCAGGTCCTTCGGCTCTCTTACCCGACCGTCCATAAGACGACGCTGTCTCTGCGAATAAAACAGAGGTATTTTTGGGCCGCATCCGCGCGGGCGGGTTGGATATCTATGGTCGTAGGCGCGGAGCGTCCTGCTCCGCGCCATGGGCAGGTGCGCTGGACCAAGGCACAGGATTCACGCGACCTCGTTTCGATCCTGACGACCGTTTCACCGACGGTGCGGACCGTGAGTGCCTCAGGCGAGATGAAGCCGCTTCAAGAGCCACCTCGGCAGGATCGGCAGCCCCCCGGGTACTATCGCCTGCTTGCCGACGTTCTCAGGTCCAAGCGTCTTGCGCTCGTTTGGCCCGACGGTCTCGTGGACCGTGGCTTGGGTGTGTGTTGTGCTGTCGCTCACGATAATCCGAGTGTAGCCTGGTTCCCGAGGTTCAGCAAGCCGATCAAGAGCGCGCTGAGCAGCAGTAAGCCGAACGTCGCGGCGGTGAGACGACGCTTGCCCTGCAGAGCGCGATCGTTCTCCAGGAAGGCACGCTGGACACTCGCGAGCACCGTCACGCCCACGTCTTGGGGATTGCTGGCGGCCATCTCGTACGCGGCATATACATCCTCCTTGCCCACGTGCTCAGCACCGGCGGCAGCCGTGGCGAGCAGGCCGGTGATGGTGGCCGCGACCGACGGAAGCAGCATCCACTGCCAGTGAGGCGCAATGGCGCCTTGCACCGTGAGGATTGTGCTCGTGAGCGCGGTGGCGAGCGCGGCGAAGCCAAGAGCGCTCGCTGTGAGGCTCGTGGAGATCGTCACCTGGATCGAGAGCTGGGTGAGACCCAGCGAGAGCAGGTGACCAACTGAGTCATCGAGATCGGGGCGTGCCGCCTGGGAAGCCATACGAACACACGTTCCCAAACGCTCCGGACGGCAGAGCGATGTCCGCGGCCCGCGGCAAGGCCCAGGACTGTTCGCCGCTCAGCTCTGCGAGGTCGGCACAGGCGCGTCGGACACGCCGGCGCCGTTCGGCGACGCCCCACCGGCCGGCGGGTTGCCCTCGGGCGGCGTGCTGCCCTTGCCCCCGGACGCGTAGTCGTAGGAGTACCCATACCCATAGCCACCACGACGACCCGACTTGAGACCGTTCGCGACGACCCCGAGCAGCGGGGCGCCCGCGCCTGTGAGGGTCTCGTGTAGGCGCTGGGCGACCGACGATGATCACACCATCAACCTTGCTGAGCAACGGGAACGCGTCGGAGACCGCCGTCAACGGCGGCGTGTCGACCACGATCAAACAGGTATTTAGGGTCGCATCCTCGCAGGTGAGTGAGACATACGAGGCCAGTGGGTGCGGGGCATCCGGCCCCGCTTACAAGCGAGCGAGCCTCCGAAGCTCTACGGCCGCTTCAAGATGTCGTGGTTGCAGTGGTTACGTAGGATGATGCAGTCCTCGCCGTACTCGAACGTCAGGCGATTTGCCATGTCGACGTATGCCTCGAACACGCCGGGGACGCCTTGCACGGGATGCGTCTGCAGGCTCGGGTGGCGAGGGTTCTCAGCCAGGCGAGCGATCGTCTTGAGAATCGCGGCCTGAAGCTCACGCGGCTTCTTCTCGAGACGTTTCTTGAACTTCTTGTCAGCTTCCCACTCGACGGCTCAGTCCTCGGGCGTCAGCAACCAGCGGATGAGCTCACCGGAGGAAGCGAACCGCTCCGCGCGCCCAGCGGCACGCTCCGCCGCCGACTCGACCTCGCCCTCCTGCCAGATCCGCTCCCAGTAGTAGACCTGCGAGGCCGGGATCATCAGGGGCACTACGCGCCCGTAGCGACGAGGATCGCTCAGCGCCGCAGGCTCGAGGTGGAGCCGGTGCGTGTTGCTGGCGGTCATGTTCGGGCTGAGATTGAAAGTGGCGACGGTCATGGTTCGATTGCCTTTCGTAACTGCTGGCACTTCTCCTGATTCTGAAGCGTACTCTGCAAAACGTCAACCAGCTCCCGTATGCGAGCCGTGGAGAGCGAGACTCGGGCGATCGGCTTGACCTGGACGAAGGGGATGTTCTGAGCCTGCTCCTGCTGCTGCTCCGCCGTTCCCATCAACACCGGCGCCAAAACCTGCCCCAGCGACAGCACCACCTCGCATCGATCGTCCATCTGGCCGATGAACTGGTTCGCGAAGCTGATGGGCACATCCTCCAAACCGACCCATACGGCCGGCACCGTAAGACCCTGAGGCTGCTCTGCGTTCGGCTCGCTCATCTGGCTCCCATCGTCATCCTTGCGCTCTGTCCTTAGCCGCAGCTAAGACCGGCGAAGCCTCAAGCCTGGCTCGTGGGCACAGGCTCCTCGGCCCCCGAAGCGCCGTTCGCAGCCGCGGCGCCGTCCGCGGACGGCCCCTCCGTCTTGGGCGGCTCCCCGCCCTTGCCCCCACCCGCCGCGTAATCGTAGGAGTACCCATACCCGTACCCCCCGAGCCGCCCCGACTTGAAACCGTTCGCGACGACCCCGAGCAACGGGGCGCCCGCACCCGTCAAGGTCTCATGCAAACGCTGCGCGACATCGCGCCGATTACGACCCACACGGCCGACGATGATCACACCGTCAACCTTGCTCAGCAACGGGAACGCATCGGAGACCGCCGTCAACGGCGGGGTATCGACCACGATCAGGTCGTACCTCGTCTTCGCCTGCTGCAACAGGCTCTCCATCGCATGGCTCTCGATCAGCTCACCCGGGTTCGGGGGCAACGAGGAACCGGCGACCAGCACATCGAAACTGCGAGCACCGGAACCATCGGCCCCGGGCAAACCCAAGTCCACCGTCTGCGTCGCCTCACCCAACGACACCGCGCCGATCAACACATCCGCCACACCCGGACCCGAGGAGACATCCAACTGCAGAGCGATCGTCGGACGCCGCAGATCGGCCTCCAACAACAGCACCCGCGAGCCCATCCTCGCCGCCGCACCCGCGAGATGACGCGCGACCGTCGTCTTCCCATCACCCGGAGCAGCCGACGCGACCATCAACGTCCGCAGCTCCCGGTCGACGTTGAAGTACCGCAGATGCGCGCGGATCAAGTGGAAGGCCTCCGCCTCGCTCGCCGGCAACGCCTCCCCGGCGTCCTTCTTGCCATTCGCGGAACGAGACAGCGCCGAGCTCTCCGGGACGACACCGAGCAGGGGCAGGCCGTAGACCGCCTCCAGATCCTTCGGCTCCCTGATCCGGCGGTCCAGACGCTCCAAGAGGAATGTATTTGGGGCGCGTCCGCGCGGGTGGGTTGGGTATCGATGGTCGTGGGCGCGGAGCGTCCTGCTCCGCGTCTGGGGCTTGTTCTCCGAACCACGGTCGGCCGAACACACACTCATCCCCTAGAAATATAGGGGGCTGGAACCAGCTATGCCACGCCAAGCTCGGCGGCCAAGCGGCCCGGTCCGATGATCTCGATGCCGCCGGCGAGTGGGCCTTCGGGCAGGTGGACGCGATTAGCCGTGCAGATCATGTCCGCGTCGCGAGTCGCGGCGGCCGTGACGAGCTCCATGTCGTAGGTCACCCCGCTGAGCCCATCCAGCGCGTTGCGTACGAACTCCATGCCGGCGATGTCGGTCGTGAAGCCGCTGATGGCCGTCCTTCTCGCCGCGAGCTCGAGCAGCTTGAAGTTGTATCCGGTCGGCTTGCGAATGGCTCCGCAAAGGACCGTCGCGTCGAAACAGACAAGCATTCAGGGCCGGCGGCGCTCGGCAATCTCGACGGCCAGATCCTCGTCCGAGGGCATGGGGCTGTCGGCGACTCGTGCCAGCAGTTGCGCCTTCAGCTCCATAGTCTCATCAGACCTGATGTTCTCGCGTGTAAACTGGTCGGCCGGCAGCCGCCACGAGCCGCCAGGCGTCTGCTCTGCCCGTACCCGTCCAGCGGCTATCCATTTGTAGACGGCCTGAGGTGTGACACCGTACCTCGCGGCGACCTGGGCGGCCGTCAGCCATTGACGGTCGGCTTGCGCGCGATCGGCGATATGCAGTTGCCAGGCGCCGGCGAGTCGCATGGCCTTCAGCCGGACCCCCACATCGAGCCGCTCGATGTCTGCCGCAGCGCTGAGATGGCTGATCAGCAGTGCGGTGAATGTCTCAGCGCACTCCTCGTCCTCGTCTGCCTCCTCGAATGCCTCGCGTAGGTCATCGCGCCCAAGGAGCCCAACTTGATCGAGGATCTCCACGGTCTCGATGACCTCGTCTTCGTAGCCGCCATAGAGGTCCAGGCGCCGGCCGACACTGGCGAGAATCTCCGCAGCAAGCACCCTGAGCAGCGACGAGCGCTCCCCAGGCCCACTCGTGATAGCGGTGCGCCACAGGACGGCTCGATCGGTAGGCGAAAGGATGCTCATAGCTCGTTGCTTGCTCCCCCCAGGCTACTACACCATCGGCACAACAACGGGAAGTCTTGAAACAACACAAACATGATTTCCTTATTCCTGGGGCAGGATCGACGTCGGCCATCCCCTCGTATCTCGGCCTGCAATCTCCGCTGCGCGGCGGAATCCGAGAGAAACGTGTTGACGCGAGATAGCTTGCGGTCCGCGTGGATCAGGGCGCGAAGCCTCGCGAGGTCCGCGCTCAGCAGCCCGGGGCGCTCCCCCAGGGTCTCGGACTTGGTGCATGCGGCATGGCAACAGCGGCGAGATGTGCTCCCGGTCGACGTTGAGTACCGACTTGGCGATGCGACCCGCCGGTTCGACGTTTGCGATCCTTGCCCCGGTGAATTCCCCCCTGCAGCCGCTCGACCGCCGGCTGCTCAGAAACCGCCGGGGCGCGCTGACGCTCGCGGCCGCGCTCGCCGCCTTCGTGGCGCTGTGCTGGATCGTGATTCAGCTGCACGGCTCGTTCCCCGGCGACAGCGGCCTGATCTCCTGGATGCGCGATCCCCATCCGAGGGAACCGCTCGCCTTCTTCGCCCATGTCTTCGCGCTGCTCGGCAATCCGATCGTCGCCGGCCTGTGCGTCGCGATCGTGTGGGTCGTGATCGACGACGACCTCGGCCCCCGCTACGGCATCCTCGTCCTCGCCGCGGTCAGCGCCGTCGCCCTCAACGCGCTACTGAAGGCGATCCTCGGACCAACACCGCTACAGATCAGCACACGCGGCGCGTTTGCTCCGGGAAACTTCCCCAGCGGCCACGTCGTCTACATCACCTCGCTCTGCAGCCTGCTCGGCTGGTTCGCGCTCGCCCGAGGCCACCGCGCGACCTCTGTGGCGATGCTGCTGCTGATTCTCGCCATGGGGCCCCTACGCGTCATCGACGGCGCGCACTGGCCAAGCGACGTACTCGCCGGCTACGCGCTCGCGCTCGCCTGGACAATCGTCGTGCTCGTGATCGGGCTGCCCTGGGCCGCCGGGCAAAAGCAGATCGAAGATTGCGTGACTCAGGTCTGCGAGGTAGGAACCGGCGCCTCGGACGCACCGACGCCGTTCGGGGACGCGGCGCCGTCCGCGGACGGCCCCTCCGTCTTGGGCGGCTCCCCGCCCTTGCCCCCACCCGCCGCGTAATCATAGGAATACCCGTACCCATACCCCCCAAGGCGACCCGACTTGAAACCGTTCGCGACGACCCCGAGCAGCGGGGCGCCCGCGCCCGTCAGGGTCTCGTGCAAACGCTGCGCGATGTCACGACGGTTACGGCCCACGCGGCCGACGATGATCACGCCGTCGACCTTGCCGAGCAACGGGAACGCATCGGAGACCGCCGTAAGCGGCGGGGTATCGACCACGATCAGGTCGTACTGGGTCTTCGCCTGCTGCAGGAGGCTCTCCATCGCATGGCTCTCGATCAGCTCGCCCGGGTTCGGGGGCAACGACGAACCGGCGACGAGCACCTCGAAGCTGCGCGCGCCACGCCCATCGGCCCCAGGCAAACCCAAGTCCACCGTCTGGGTCGCCTCACCCAACGGCACCGCACCAATCAACACATCAGCGACACCCGGACCCGAGGAGACATCGAGCTGCTGGGCGAGCGTCGGACGCCTGAGATCGGCCTCCAGGAGCAGCACCCGCGAACCCATCCTCGCCGCAGCTCCCGCGAGATGACGCGCGACCGTCGTCTTCCCATCACCCGGAGCAGCCGACGCGACCATCAAAGTCCGTAGCTCTTTGTCGACGTTGAAGTACCGCAGATGCGCGCGGATCAGATGGAAGGCCTCCGCCTCGCTCGCGGGCAACGCCGCCTTGGCGTCCTTCTTGCCCGTCGCGGAGCGAGACAGCGCCGAGCTCTCGGGGACGACTCCGAGCAGGGGCAGGCCGTAGACCGCCTCCAGGTCCTTCGGCTCCCTGATCCGGCGATCCAAACGCTCCAGCAGGAAGGCGATGCCCAAGCCGAGCAATAGGCCCAAGAACGCACCCAGGGCCGTGTTCCTCGATGTCTTCGGCGAGGACGGCGATGTCGGGACCGTCGCGGCCTGGGCGACTTCGACGTTGCCGTTCTTCAGTTCGGCGAGGACCCCGAGCGATTGCGCGCGGTCCTCCAGGGCGAGTCCCGCGGTGCTGACCTTCTGCTTTGGGGTGAGCGTCTTAAGCTGCTTTTCGACGAGCTTGAGCGCCGAGGCGTAATAGGCGTGGTTGGCGTTCTGCTGCTCGGAGACGAACTGTTTCGTGTAGGCGTTCGCGATACCGGCCGCCAGTGTCGGCGAGGTCGCCGTCGCGGACACGTTGACGATGTTCGATTCCCCCTGCGCGGTCACGCTCAAGTCCGCCTTGACCTTATCTGTTGTGAGATCGTGCGCGGCCGGTGTGGCTCCCTTGGCCTGGGCCAGCAGAATTGCTGTCTTTTCGGCCATGTCACCCAGCTGGACGAGCTTGAGGTTGGTCTGCTGCTGAGGCTGCTGGCTCCCCCCGTTGTTGAGGGCCTGGAGTCCGGCGGCCTGCGCGTTGAGCTGGCTGTTGTTGAAGACGAGCGAGGCCGTGGCGGTGTACTTCTTCGTCTGGTGCTTGGAGAAGCCGTAGGCCGCGGCGGCGACGAGCACGAAGCAGAGCAGAATCCACCCCGCACGGCGACGGAAGACGCCCAGAAACTGCTCGATGCTCAGGTTTGACTGCTCAGTGTCCATCAAGTCGCCTTACTCGCCGCATCCGTGGGCACAATGAGCCCGTCTGCTTGTAGTCCCGCACCGCAAGTTCAGAATAGTAGACAAGCGCCGTTCCATACGCAAGGTCGGCACCACATAGAGCGATGAAGCATACGGCAAAGTCCCATCGTGGCTACTCTGACGACGGTCGAAGACCGACATCGCCTCATCGAGATCCCATGAAATTTCGTTTCTGCCCTGTCTGCGGCGATCAGCTGCTCCCGCTCGCGGACGGACCGGATCGTGGACGGATGGGTTGCCGGCGGGGTCACTTTGTGCACTACGACAACCCCGCGATCACCGCGTTCGCGTTCGTCGAGCGCGACGGGCGTTATCTGGTGCTGGAGCGTGGCCAGGAGCCGTATCGAGGTCGTTGGGAGCTCCCGGGAGGCTTCGTCGAGACGGGAGAGAGCCCAGCCGATGCAGTCGCGCGGGAGATCTTCGAGGAGACAGGTCTCCGTATCGTGACGGCCCGCATCCTCGGCGCGTACACCAGCCGCTATGGAGACGATGGAAAGTGGACAGTCGACGTGGCCTTCCACTGCAAGGCGCCCACCGGCGAGCTAAACCTCTCCGCCGAGAGCTCCGACGCGGCCTGGGTCTCGATCGAGCGGATGCCGCCACTTGCCTTTGCGGGCGAGCGCAGCGCCTTCGAGGAGTTCAAACAAGGACTGGCGTCGGCGTAGCTCTCCGTCGCGGTGCCGCGCAGAGCAGACCGCATACTCACGAAAGATGGTGTTTCATATAGAGATGCGAGCAAGGATCGCTATCTCGATCTATCTCAAAACTGTTGAACGTCCCCAGGCAAGGAGGTCTGATGAGTGGTGATCTGGTAGTAGTCGCTGGCGGAGGAGGCTTCATCGGCGGCCATCTCGTCGCCAACCTGCTAGGCGAGGGCCACCAAGTCCGGTCGGTCGATCTCAAGCCGCTTGATGAGTGGTACCAAGTCCATGAGGACGCGGAGAACACGGTTGCGGATCTGCGCCTGAAGGACGCCTGCACGGCGGCGCTTGCCAATGCCGGCGATGTCTACAACCTCGCTGCGGACATGGGCGGGATGGGCTTCATCGAGAACAACAAGGCGCTGTGCATGCTCTCGGTTCTGATCAACACGCACATGCTGCAAGCCGCACAAGCGCAAGGCGTGAAGCGGTTCTTCTACTCGTCCTCTGCATGCGTCTACGCGGCCGACAAGCAGACCGACGCGGACAATCCGGGCCTGAAGGAGAGCGACGCCTACCCCGCCCTGCCGGAGGACGGCTACGGCTGGGAGAAGCTCTTTAGCGAGCGCATGTGCCGGCACTTTCGCGAGGACTTCGGGCTGTACACGCGCATGGCTCGCTACCACAATGTCTACGGTCCAGAGGGCACGTGGCACGGAGGACGGGAGAAGGCGCCGGCCGCGATCTCGCGCAAGGTCGCGGAAGCAAAGCTCTCCAATAGCAACCAGATCGAGATCTGGGGGGACGGCGAGCAGACCCGCAGCTTCATGTACATCGACGACTGCGTGTACGGGACGAAGACGATCCTCGACTCGGACATCCTCGACCCAATCAACCTCGGCTCCAGCGAGATGGTGAGCATCAACCAGCTCGTCGACATCGTCGAGGACATCGCCGGGGTCAAGCTGGAGCGTAACTACGACCTCTCTGCGCCAAAGGGGGTTCGCGGTCGCAACAGCGACAACACGATGATCCAAGAAAGACTCAGCTGGCAGCCGAGCATCTCGCTACGCGAGGGACTCGAAAAGACCTACGCCTGGATCTTCGATCAGGCCTCCGCGCTGAGTCCGGCGAGATAGCTCGCGCCCGTTCACGCAGCCTTGGAACTTGCGGCACGATGAAGGTCCAACACCTCGGTGAGCGAGTGGTCGAACCGCTCGGCAAAGCCCGCCTGGGTGAAGTGTCTCTGGGCGTACTGGTAGGCGGCGCGTCCCCGTGCCGTGATCTCCGCCGGCGCACGCAGGATCTCCGTCAGCTTGCGCGGGAAGGCGTCGGGGTCAGCGCTGTCCACCACCCAACCTGCGTCGGCCTGCTCGACAATCCGCGCGACCTCTCCGCCGGGGTTGACGGCCGCGAGGATCGGCAGACCGTAGGCCATGAAGTTCATGATCTTCGAGGGGATGTTGAACTCGGCGCCCTCGTGCTGCTGGCTGACGAAGGCGATGGTGGCCGCCTGGAGCTCCGCCTCGAGGCGCTCGTCGTCGACGACACCTGGCATCTCGACTCGATCGGAGTGGATCTCAGAGCGCGTGTCCTCCGCCGCCATGCCGTTGCCTGTGATCACGAATCGGATCGGCGTCTCGGCCAGCACATCGGAGCGCTCGAACGCCGCCACAAGCGGTGTCAGGCCCTGGGAGTAGCCGATGTTACCCATGCTCAGCAGCCGCGGAGGCTCGGCGTGGGCCTCGAAAGACGGCTCGTGTCGTGGAACCCGCGTTGCAGGGTCGTAGATCAGCTGGATCTTGGCCTCGGGAACGCCCTTCTCCGTCAGGTTGTGTGTGAATGCCTGCGAGAGCACAACGATGCGATCGGCATTGCGGTAAGCAGCCGACTCCAGCCGCCTCGACGCGCGAATGACGAAGCTGCCCTCGTCGACGATCCCGCTCGACGCCGCCCCATCGGGAAGAATGTCGTGCAGCCACAGAACCCACGGCGTGTGGCGCGCACGGGCGTTTACGATAGCTGGCAAGAGTGCCGGAAACGACGGCGACGCGGAGACGAGAACGTCGGGACGAGGCAGCGCCGGGAGAGCCGCGAACTGCGCACCCATGAACGACAACTCCTGCCGGTAGCGCTCGACCGCCGTATCGCGCCCAATCCAGAGTGGCAACCGAAGCACCGGGATTCCGTTGCGCGTCTCCCGGTAGGGGAGCATCCTGGACCCCCACACCGGCTCCGGATAGTGAGGGTGGGCCGCCACCACTTCGACCTGATGTCCACGATCGCGCAGCCCCTCCGCCCAGGTCCTGCTCACAGGCCCGATGCCGGTGGGCTCAGGATCATAGTTGTAGCTCCAGAGCTGGACGTTCATAAGAGAGACAATGACTCTACCGTCAATCTGCGACCCGCGGCTCCACCATGTGGGCGTTTACACAGGGGCTCGAGATGATACGTGTCGCAATCACCGGTGGGTCCGGGTTTATCGGAACGAACCTCGTCGAACATTATGCGGCATTGGGCGTTCCCGTCCTCAACCTAGACCCAGCCGAGCCGCGCAACAAGCAGCATGGCGCATACTGGCGGAAGATCGATCCACTGGACACCAACGACGTTGGAATAGCCCTGAGTGAGTTTGCGCCGACGCATGTCTTCCATCTCGGCGCGAGAACTGACCTTCACGGGACGACGCTCGATGATTATGTGTACAACACCCGCGGTGTCGAGGTCGTCATTGATGCATGCAACGAGCTCATCGGTCTCAAGTACGTCGTGTTCGCGTCGTCGAGACTTGTGTGCCGCATCGGCTATCAGCCGGCGAATGACACCGACTACTGCGCACCAAATGCCTACGGCGAGAGCAAGGTTCGCGGCGAGCAGATTGTGCGCGGTGCAAAGACCACGTTTCCCTGGGTTATTCTGCGACCGACATCGATTTGGGGGCCGTGGTTCGACATCCCCTATCGGACATTCTTCCTGACTATCGCGGCTAACCGTTACGTACACGTCGGTCACCGACCGGTTCACAAGTCATTCGGGTATGTCGGGAACACCGTTCAACAGCTGGCCGCTGTCGTGGAGACGTCGAGCACGGAGATCGATGGAACGACTATGTACCTCGCGGATTACCCGCCGATCGATGTCATGGATATGGCGAACCGCATTCAACGCCGGTTGGGCAGCAGGCCAATCCGCACCCTCCCGCGAGGCCCAGTTAAGCTCGGGGCGCTTGTTGGCGATCTTCTACAGAAGCTTGGCTGGACAGAGCCCCCACTCACCAGCTTCAGGCTCGACAACCTCCTGACGGAAATGATTTATGACACCACGCCGCTCAGCCAGATCGTGCCTCAGCTTCACTATTCGCTGGATGAGAGCATCCGGTGCACAGTTGACTGGATGCGGACACAAGAGCTCGTAGGCTCTCGGACTTAGGAGCCCTGAGGATGAGCGTCGCCAGCAATCAGCCGAGGCAGACATTCTGTTCGAGCGGTCAGTAGGAAGCATGCCCCAGGCTCAGACGGTTAAGGTTCTGCGTGTCACGCCAACTCTCGATCCCGAGATGGGCGGCCCCCCAACGACAAGCGTCAACGCAGCGATCGCTGAACGGCGAACAGGGCTCGAGCCGACAATGGTCTTTACGGGCGACGCACGATCAATGACGTCGACCGCTCCTGCGCGTGCCCGGCTCGAGGCTGCCGGTGTTCGGGTGCTCATGTTCCCCCGAGCCCGAGGGCCGTTTCCGTCGGTGGTGTCCCGGTGGGGTGTCAGCCTCCAGATGAGTGTGTGGCTGCTACGGAATGCACACCGCTACGATGTGCTCCACGTCCACTACGTTTGGGCGTGGAGCACACTGATTGCCACGATTGCCGGCGCGCGCGCGAGACGTCCGGTGGTTATGACCGCCCACGAGTCGTTGACTAGGTTCGACATCGAGACACGTTCCGGCTCGCTCAACAACAGGGCGAGACTACGGACGGGGGCGAAACTACGGACGAAGGCTAAGCTATGCATGCGGGGCTTCCTCATGCGATATATCGACGTAGTTGTCATGACCTCGGACATGGAGTACGCGGATAGCATTAGGCCCGGCGAGCGTGCAGTGATCGTGCCGCATGCCGTTGTTGCGGCGCCGCTGGAAAGGCCCCTGGTGGAGCCGCCGTTTCCCCCGCTGGTTGTCGGCTACATCGGCCGGTTGCATCCCAAGAAGAATGTGGAGGTGCTGCTACGTGCCGTCGCAGCACTGGGAATTTCAGCCGACGTGATCGTTTGTGGGGATGGCGAGCCTGCTTACTGCGCTCAGCTCCATCGGCTCGCTAATGAATTATCTGTTACTGCCCATGTTGAGTGGCGAGGGCACGTAGACACGGCGGGCCGCGCCAACCTCTTTGCCGAGAGCCACGTGGTGGCGATGCCATCTGCCTATGAGAGCTTCGGAATGGCGGCGGCAGAGGCCATGGCCGCTGGCGTGCCCGTGATCGTATCCAGGACCACGGGCGTAGCGCCAGTCGTGGAGGAGTACAAGTGCGGGAAGCTCGTTGAGGCCGGTGAGGTCGATGAGCTTCGCGCGGCGTTAGCCGATATCGCTGACGACGCGAGCTGGCGGCGTCAGGCGCGGATCAATTCGCTATGCGCCGTATTGGCAACCTATTCCTATGACTCCTATGGCGAGCGGATGGCGGCCGTATACGCGGAGCTCGTTGTCCAACCTTGTCATCAGTGATCTTCATGACCGACTACCTAGATAGACCGATACGCGAATCCCTTAAGAACACACTTCGGCCATCGTTGGCCAGACTTGCCACAGCCCATAAGCCCGGACCATTGTCTGACGTAACCATTGTGTCGTCTCCACGGAGTGGATCCACCTGGCTGATGGAGATCATCGCCACCCAGCCAGGTATGAAGTATATAAACGAGCCTGACCATAAGGATCTACTGGAGCGCTACCATGCGCTTTGCATCGCTCCACGCTGGCGCTGGCTATCGCTTGCTCCCCACGAGAGACAAGATCTAGCGCACTACTTACTGGATGATCGTCGATCCGGTCTGTTTGGTCCCACCAATCCATTCTCATCAAACCACTCACGGCGCACGAGCCGCCGTGTTTTGAAGCTGATACGCATGACTGCACTTGTCGAGTGGCTTGATTCACTGGGCTTTGCAACCGTTTACTTGCTACGACATCCGATACCTCAGGCACAGTCGTGCATGAAGCGACGGCATCGTATCCTTCTCGAGGAGTTTCTGTCAGATGTGCACTTCCTGCAACACCTCAATCCGGAGATTATTTCGTATGTTCGCCGCATTTCCTCCGGAGGCGACCACATGCTGCAATATGTCACACAATGGTGTCTTGAAAATATTGTGGCACTAGACTCACCGCTCGCTGGTAAGCGCTTTGCACTGACCACACACGAGCTCCTTATCGCTGATCCCGCTAGGGAGCTAGAAAGACTAGCGCAGCTACTGTGTCTAGAGCATGTTGACCTGCTCTTGGCACGAGCTTCTGAGCCCTCAAGAACCACTGACTCATCCTCAGCTGCGACGTTGGAGAGCATCCGCGCAGGTGAGTCGTCACGCCTGCTTAATCTGTGGCGTCGCGATCTCTCTCCAAAGGAGGAGCATCGCTTGCTCGAACCCCTCCAGATTTTCGGTATTGATGTGTACAGGTACGGTGAGATATTACCTGATCTACCATCGGCTTGGATCAACGATTCAGTGGCATCGATATGATGCAATCGACAAGCCGAGTGATCATCTACCGGCTGGGAAGTCTCGGCGACACGGTCGCTGCGCTTCCATGTTTCCACCTGATTGAGCGAGCCTTTCCGGACCGGGAAAGGCTCGCACTTACCAATGTTCCCGTATCCAGCAAGGCAGCTCCGCTCGAGATCATCCTAAAGGACGGCGGATTCATACACGGATCGATCGCCTATCCACTTGGCCTGCGAGATCCGGTCGCTCTTGGTCGCCTCGCACGCCAGTTGCGCCAACTGCGAGCCGATACTCTCGTGTACCTTGGCCATAGTCGAAGCTTGAGCGTCACCTGGCGTGATGTGGCATATTTCAAGCTCTGTGGATTCAAACGGATAGTTGGAGCCCCGACTACAGACGATCTGCAGAAAAATAGGGTCGATGCCGCCGGGGAGCTAGAGCGCGAGAGTTATCGTCTCGGCCGTACCCTCGCCAAGCTCGGACTCATCGACTTCGACGACCGCACATGGTGGGATCTACGTCTGACGGAGACCGAGCATGCGGCCGGTGCTAAGGCGCTCGGCCCAACGGTAGATCGTCCGTTCATCGCGGTCAACACCGGAGGCAAGGTTGTCGAGAAGGACTGGGGCGAGGCAAACTGGACCGTCCTACTACGCGGACTCGCCGATCGAATAGACGGATACGGTCTGGTGTTCGTGGGGGCGCGAGAGGACAGCGAGCGAGCCGAGCGGCTCGGTGATCTCTGGGAGATTGGACCTGTGGTGGATCTCTGTGGGCAGCTGACGCCCCGCGAGAGCGCCGCGGCGCTGGCTCGTGCCGAGTTGTTTATAGGTCACGACAGCGGGCCATTGCATCTAGCCGACGCAGTTGGCACCCCTTGCATTGGATTGTATGGAGACTACAATCGTCCGAAACTGTGGCACCCAAGTGGGCCTAAGACGACGGTCATACATCACATGCAGGGATTGCATACCATTGCACCGGATCAAATCGTTGAAGCGGCTGTGCCAATACTCAAGACCAACGGCGAGGCCGTCGGCTATACGAGTGGCTCTCCCAGCTCATGAACCAAGTGGGTTTTGACGTAGTCGTCGACACCCACCTCAAGGCTGTGAAAATCCGGAGCCAGAGTCGCCGCGCAAAGCTTGGTGGTGTCAGCCTCGGTGAAGTACTGATATTTGCCTCCAAGCTCTGGGGGCATATCTATGTATTCGATCTGCGGTTCACGGCCAAGTGCGTGAAAGACAGCATTTGCGAGATCCGCGAAACTGCGTGCCTTTCCTGTGCCCACATTGAAGATGCCTGACGCCGTCGGCGCAGTCAGCAGGTTCCGTATCACGGCACAGCAGTCCTTCACGTATACAAAGTCGCGCAATTGTCCGCCATCCGGGTAATCGGGATGCTCGGACTTGAACAGGCGGACGGGATCGCCTTTTGCGGCCATCGGATAAATTTGGTGGACGACCGAGCGCATGGAGCCCTTGTGACCCTCATTCGGACCATAGACGTTGAAGAACTTCAGGCCGGCCCAGCGAGGAGGAGTCGGTAGGCCCTTGGCGACATCGGCCATGATGCGGCGATCGACCAAGTGCTTGCTCCAGCCGTACGGATTCAGCGGTTCTAGGCGAGCGAGCGCATCAGGTGCGTCGTCATCGAGAAAGCCCTTCGAACCGTCGCCATAGGTGGCCGCGGAGGAGGCATAGATGAAGGTGACCTCACGCTCCGTCGCATATCCCCAGAGATCAAGAGTGAGGCGAACATTGTTGGAGATGATCTTCTCGAGATCGGTCTCGGTCGTCGCTGATATCGCGCCCATATGAACGATCGTCGACACGCGCCCTGCGTTTTGCTCGAGCCAATCCAAGACCCGATCCGGGCGGATTACGTCATGGACGAGGGCCGGGACAAGATATCGCCAACTCTCGTCGTGACGGAACCAGTCACAGACGACGACGTCGGCGTTGTCTGCTGCGAGTTCGCGAGCGATGTTCGAGCCTATGAAACCGGCTGCGCCGGTAACCAAGATTATATTTTCCGGCATACTCTGGGATTGTGACCTTTAGCAGTCAGGGTGGACGGTTGAACGCATCGCCAGGGGCGGTCCCCTTAGAGGCTCGCATCGATGATGTGCGGTCGTGGCTATACGAGCTGGCTCTTCCGTTCTGGGGTGGCGTGGGGGTTGATGGCGATTGGGGTTTCGTCGAGCATCTTAGCTTGGCGGGGCAGCCGGCGGACATCGGCTACAAGCGGCTTCGGGTTCAGGCACGGCAGGTATACGTCTATAGTCACGCGGCGCTCTTGGGATACGAGCAGGGAATCGACATCGCCCGGCACGGCTGGAGCTTCATGTGCGATCACGGTTGGTTGGCTGAGGGAGGCTGGGCCCGCCGGCTGGGACGACGCGGCGGCGTGATCGACCCGACGCTGGACCTATACGACCAAGCCTTCGCGCTGTTCGCGATCGCCTGGTGGATGAGGGCGAGCGGAGAGGACGCCCTGGGCTGGGCCGACCGGACACTGGCAGTAATCGATGGGCAGCTGGCATCACCGGGGGGGCTCGGCTGGCTGAGCGATGCAGGGCCGGACGCCGCTCTGCTGCAGAACCCCCACATGCATCTGCTGGAGGCGCTGCTGGCACTCTACGCGACGACCGGCGAGGCGAGGTTCAAGGCGCGCATAGAAAGGGTGCTCGAGATCTTCGAGTCGGCCCTGTTTGACCCAGCAACCGGCACGCTGGCGGAGTACTACGACGCCGGCTGGAACCGACTTGCAGGCGAACGGGGCAGGATCGTTGAGCCGGGACATCACTACGAGTGGGTCTGGCTGCTGCACCAAGCGGAGCAGGTGATTCCCGGCTCGGCCGATCGCGCGAGCATCCTGTTCGAGTTCGCGGAGCGCTTTGGTTGCGACCCGTCGACCGGCTTGATCTACGACGAGGTGCTCGATGACGGGACCGTACGAACAGCGAGCCACCGCTGCTGGCCGAACACCGAGGCGTTGAAGGCGCATCTGGCCCGTTTTGAGTTCGAGGGAGCCTTGGACGTTCCGCGGACGACCCAGATCTTGGACAACCTCCTCCACTACTTCCTCGAGGCTCCTACTCCGGGGACGTGGATCGACCAACTGGATGCGGAGCGGAGGCCAACCATAGACAAGAGCCCGGCAAGCACTCTTTACCACCTGTTTCTCGCGTTCTCAGAGCTGTTGAGGCTTGAGCCAAGGCTGCGCGTTGCGGGAGCCCTGAGCTGATGGCCCTCGTCGATGGGGTGGGTAGCTGGGCATGGGTGGCCGATCCAGACACCAATCACGAGGGGAAGCCTGCGTTGTTCATCGACCGAGACGGCGTGCTCACGCACGAGGTCAACTTCCTTCGATCTCCCGAGGACGTCGCGTTGCTTCCACGCGCGGCTGAGACAATCGCGGCCTTCAATCGCGCCGGCATCCCCGTCATCGTCGTGACCAATCAATCGGGCATCGCACGAGGCTACTTCTCGTGGGACGAGTTCGAGTGCGTCGAGGTTGAGATCAGACGGCAGCTCTCCCACACCGCAGGGGCCCACCTGGACGCCGTATTCGCCTGTGGGTACCACGAGGAGGGACAGGGCGAGCTTGGCGTTCGCGATCACCCTTGGTGCAAGCCCAATCCTGGGATGCTGTTCGCAGCGGCTGACCGCCTGAGCGTCCGTCTCGACCGATCCTGGGTGGTCGGCGACCGAGCACGCGATCTAGCGTCAGGGCAAGCCGCCGGGCTGGCCGGCGGAATCCATGTAATGACAGGTCACGGCGATGTCCCTGAGCAGCGGTCAGCCTTGATGCTCGCACAGGCGGACTTTCAGGTCAGGACCGCTGCCGATCTCAGCGATGCAACGTATCTCCTTGACCTCATGACCGAAGCGACGCACTGAAGTCACCTCTCCAGATGCTGCCTCCAAGACTTTCAGCGAGACTGACCGCGCTTCGTGAAACCTCGGTTTTGCACAATCTCGGCGGCGCTGCCGGCATCCAGCTTTCATTGCTGGTCAGCGGATCGCTGAGCGCCCGCCTTCTTGGGCCTGAAAATAGAGGCTACCTCGCTATCCTCGTCGCCGTTCCTTCCGCAGTTGGTCAACTCGGTGCGGTTGGCATGTCGCTTGCCGCAACTTACTACCTTTCTTCTGGGGCCATCGGGGGCACAGAGCTGATCCAGCTGCTCCGCCGCCCAGCTCTGATCCAGTTTGTATCGCTCACATTGATCAACGCGACCATTGTGTCGGCATACACGCTTATTACCGGAGCGCCAATCGTCCTGGCTATGTGCATCAGTCTTGCGATCATGCCGGCGGCCCTATGCGCTGACTATGGGTTGGCATTTCTCCTCGGGGCGCGGCGTCACGGCACTGTGAATATGATCCGGATACTCAATCCCGCGCTTACCGCTGCAGGCATCATCCCGCTTTATCTTTTACATGACCAATCACTAGCGGCCGTCATGGCCGTATCTGTCGGTTGTTCTGTAATCGCGGGTGTGCTCGCGCTACAACGAGGCATCGTGGCAGCCACAGCTATAAAGGTTTCCAAATCGCTCGTTGCCCGGCTAGGGCGACTACGGGCCAAACAAATCGTCCTCGCCTTTGGGCGTCAGGGCTATCTTGGATACCTTTCACCCGTAGACAGCTTTAAACTAGACCAGCTAGCCGTTGGGTTTCTACTATCTCCACGGGAACTAGGCTTCTATGTAGTGGGAGCGGCATTTACCAATGTCGGCCGCCTGGTCGCAACAAATCTTGGACTCAGTGCGACCCCAGAAATCGCGGCGCTCAACTCTGATCCCGATGCACAGCGCCAGACCGTCCGGCACACATTGTTACTCGCGGGAGGAATTCTCACGGCGCTGACGATCGGGCTTGCGCTTTTCGTAATCGTAGCCATCCCATTCTTCTTCGGCGCCGACTATCGGTCGTCGATTCCGGTCGCTGAGATTCTGCTTGTTGCTTACTGGATGCTTTCATTGAAGCGGATCGTTGTAGATGTGATGCGAGGCATAGGAGAGACACGGGTTGGCACGCGGCCGGAGATGCTCAACCTGGGCCTCTTCTTAGCAGGCGTCGTTCCGCTCGGCCTCTGGCTCGGCGGGAGGGGTGTCGCTCTGGCCCTTGTGATTGCTGCTTCCGGTGGTTCAGTTCTGCTCGTCCGAGGCTTGTTCCGCACGAGCCCATTTTCGGGCCAGAAGACAACTTCGCCCAAGCCCTCTGTCTCTCCTGAGGCTTAGCGCTACCATACGACGCCAATGATCGTCGACGACATACAGGGAGTTCGCGTATTGGTCATCGGGGATGTCATGCTCGACCACTTCGTGGCAGGCGACGTCGAACGGGTCTCGCCCGAGGCCCCAGCACTGGTCCTCCGTATTCAAGACGAGCGCAGCATGCTGGGCGGCGCCGGCAACGTGGCCGCCAACATCGCCAGCCTCGGCGGCACGGCGATCCTCATCGGAGTCGTCGGAGATGACCGCGCCGAGAGACATCTGGCCAAGTCAATCGAGGGCTTCGATGGACGCATCGTGGATGCGATGCTGCGATCCTCTACGATCACGACTACCACAAAGACGCGCTACATAGCCGGAGACCGACACCTCCTGCGCGCAGACAGGGAAAGCAACGGCCTGCCAGTCGAGATCGAAGAGGCACTGGCCGATGCGGTGCGCGATCACATCGCTGACAGTGACATCGTCGTAGTCTCCGACTACGCCAAGGGTGTTGTCTCGCCCACACTGGTGCGAGCCGCGGTGAGTGCCGCAGAGAGCAGAGGCGTGTCCCTTATCGCCGACCCTAAGCGCAGAGATTTCGCCCTATATAGGGGAGCCGACGTGCTGACACCCAATTGCAAGGAGCTCGAGTTCGCTACAGGCGAGCCCTGCAATGACCTCGATTCGTGCCAGCGGGCCGCGCAAGAGGTAACAGCCATAACAGGAGCCGCAGTACTGCTCACGCGTTCTGCTGACGGCGTGGCGCTCTTTCAGGAGGGTGCCCAACCTTGGAGCGAGGGCACCCAAACAAGACTCGTACGCGACGTTTCGGGCGCAGGCGACACGGTGCTCGCAGCGGCAGCAATGGCGCTTGCCGCAGGCGCCAACCTAGTTGATGCCTCGCATCTCGCCAACGTCGCCGCCGCACTAGCGGTTGGAAAGAGCGGCACCTCGTGTGTCACACCCGACGAGCTGAACTTCGCGCTACTCCACTCTCCTGATACCGACGCCCTCGTGGGCAAGCTGGTTTCAATCAGCTCAGCCGTTACGGCTCGAGACATTTGGCGCGGCCAGAACCTCGACGTCGGGTTCACAAATGGCTGCTTCGACCTGCTGCATCCTGGGCACATCAAGCTTCTGGCCGGAGCTCGAGCAACGTGCGACCGGCTCATCGTTGGGCTGAACACAGACGACTCGGTAAGGCGCCTGAAGGGAAACGACCGACCGATACAGACGGAGCTTGCCCGCGCTGAGGTCATCGGCGCTCTACGCTCAGTGGATCTCGTCGTCCTGTTTGACGAGGACACACCGATAAATCTCATCGCCCAGCTTCAGCCCGACGTCTTGATCAAGGGCGCAGACTACACAGTGGAGACCGTCGTCGGCGCTGACCTGATGCAACAGTGGGGAGGTCGTGTGGAATTGATCAACCTTGTACCAGGCGAGTCGAGCACCAAGCTAATCGCAATGTCACGTGGCGGAGAAGTGTAAGTAGTATGGGTAGTGACTAGTGCACAGCTACTGTTAAGATCGTGGGTGCACTCGTACCCGCTTTTTGGACTGCCTCCATTGACGATCGCCAATCAGGCCTGTGAGCCATAGGAGGACCATCAAGTACACAGCTTGGCGTACATGACCAACGATTAACGATAGTAGATCACCATCCTTATAATATGTCCAGCCAAGGGTTACTACAAAGGCCAAGGACAACACCGCCACCGGAGACGGGCGCGAATCTTGAGTGAGGCGCCGAACCGCCCATCCGATTGCCAAGCCAAACATAATTGAGAGTATAATAGCGCCAGGCCAACCGCCGAGTAACCATCCCTCTGTTATATATGTAGTCGGGAAGCCGGTTGCTTGATCATTTACGGTCCCGAAATCCTGGGCAGTATACAGGCCAAGCCGTCGGGAAGCCAGGTTCGGACGGCCATGCCAAAGCACCGAAGGCACAAAATATCCCGGTAGATCCAGCCAACGCTTAGGTTCAGTTAGCTGCACACGAATTTGCCTTGGTTCATTATGGACTGCCAGAGACACGTCAAGCACACCGTAGCTAGAGATTTGACTGAGACGCTCAATGGTTGAAGTGTGAGCCACATAAGCCGCATGCTTCGCGGTTTGGCTTTGACGTTCGCTGAGAATCGGCAGGCTGAGTAGAACCGCGACAGGGAGCGCGAGTAGGATCACTCTGGCGGGTATACGGCGGCCGGAGTAGAAGTAAATGACCCATACACCAATTAGGCCAAGGAGGGTGTCGAGACGACTTCCATAGATGACAAGCGCAGCCGCAATTATAATCACGGCCGAAGTTGCGCAGGCGAACTTAACCGCTTTCGCTGACCCCTTGTTGAATACGACATAGGCACAACACCATACAGTGGGTACCGCAAAATCCGCCCAAACACTACTAGCAAGGTTCGCTTCGCCTTCTAGTGCCGATGTCACGGTGTGCTTGAGGAACTGTGCTCGTGCCCCCGAGATCCCTCCGTATGTGGCGAGCACTCCGGCAAGCCCCATCAGAGTTATCATTATCAAAAGCGTCGCAAGTCTTACCACGGCGGCATGCTGCTCCGCAGGCTCCGTGGCAATCGGTGGACGTCTGCTCGGATAAGGACAAACAAGATAATATGACTCAACAAGAACGGCCGTCGCTACGCTCGCCAGCAGCAGTATCGAAACAAGCTCGCTTCCCGTGACCAATTCCCGATTGTGAAGGACATCCGTGTATTTGCTCAGAGCAATCACAAGCCCCCGCAGCGGAAAGATAAACAGATAGAACCCCACGATCACGGTGATCGTGTTCGGCTCGCTTAGCATGTTGCGCACACCCACGTGCCGCGCATGTGACGCCAGCGGGAGAAGAGTTATCAACCCGATCCCAACGTACAATCCGTACGAGCTTGCAGACAAGACCCCAAGTACCACAGCACAGGCAGCACACAACATGACCTTTAAGGACCACATCTTATATTCGGCTATTTCGGAAAGCATCACAAAGAACGCAATCAGCGTCTACTACACCGGGTTGGGACACATGGATTGTCGACGCCCCTAGTCAACGTCGTAACCCACCCAGGCGCATCGCCTGCATAGCCGGCTTAAGTATCGCCAACTGAGACTCCGAGTATCGGGTGCGCCAGTTATTGTAGGTACTATTTTCATTCGCTATGGTCAACGTGCGTCCGCTAGCGTACTCGCCCATTCCATCCCGTACCTTCCCGATCGGATTGTTCTCCAGAATTTCATGAAGGCGCGACTCGTCGACCGACACCGGGGAAACTTCGCCATATCGCCTAGCTTGTTCACGGTATCGTCCAGAAGGTCCTCGTAGCGTACTACTAGAATGTTGGGATTGCCGCCAGCAGTTGTCAGCCACGACACCACGTATTCTTGCCACGTGCCATTTCCCCCGATGGCCCCTACGGCAAATCTCACTAGAAAATCGTCGAAACTTTCTTCGTTGGACCACTCCATTGTTCGTAGCGTGCGGAGCGATACTGCTACATCTCGCACGTCTCTCACTAGATAGGTAGCAGCGCGCATAAACCTTGTTATATGGCCCGTGTGTCTTAATCAGCCGACCGCCGTTAGGCAAGACCCCCGGGGCGTCTCGGTGTTGGCCAACCATAGGCACGAACCATTCCTTCGAGCGACCGTCTATCTTTGCCGAACCTACCAGTAGCTCAGCAAGCACCAGCTTCACCCAGTTGTTGCCAGACCGCGGGTAGGAGGCGACCATTACGTCTCCCGGCCTGAGGCCACGGTGTCGCCAACCATAGGCCACACGTCGCAGCTTCGAGCGTCGGAGGCGATCTGCCAGTCGAGATGTGCGTGGTCTAGGCACGATCGCAGTATTGCATGAGGCGCCGCTTCGTGCCCCAGCCACTGCTCCAGCAGCGAGCAATACAACCCCCTGAAATCCAAGGTCGCCCGCACGTTGCCTTCCGCGTTCAAACCCTTCGCCAGGCCGGGCCACTCCCCTATCATCCTGCCCGCCGCCTGCGTCCCGATCACAAACCGCAGCCCGCTGCGCCGTGATCGGTGCCACCCGACGCGTTCTCCAGCGGATGACGGCCGAACTCCGACCACACGAGCGTCAATACACGGTCGGCGAGGCCGCGGGCTTCAAGATCGCGCTGGAACGCATACACGGTCTGCACCGCCTCCCCCAGACCGGCGGTCAACCTCGGGGCCTGATCGTTGTGGGTGTCGAACACGGATTCGGTCGACACGCTCACGCAGCGCAGCAGCATCCCGGCCGCGAGCAGCTGCGCAACGCCGGCCATGCGCGCCGGCAACGCGTCGCTCGAGCCTTGTCGGCGGCTGCCTTAACGACGCGGCCACAGCCGGCACCGGAGAAGGCATGCATCGAAGGGTCGGGGTGGCAGACTGTCGTTGGCGGGATTTACAACAGGGCCGAAAGCCTGTACTCGTCGATCCTCGGTGGATACGGGAACGCAACCTCCGGCACCTGCGAAGCGATCCCGTCCGGAGAGAATGGGAACATATGTTCGATGAACGATTCATCCAGCCCAGAGCCGCCGGAGGCGGGCTACGCCCTTGCCTACGGGGAGGCCCAACGAGGATTGGAGGACCAGGAGCGAACCGTAGTGGAGCTGCGAGCGCGCGCCGGCACGCTGATTGCAGCCGCAGCGATCAGCACATCGTTCTTGGGTGGCCAAACGCTCCTCAAACACCACCTCGGTGTATCTGGCTGGATCGCGATCGGCTGCTTCGTGCTGCTCGGTTTCACGGTACTGCTGATCCTCTGGCCCCGCCGCGACTGGGAGTTCTCGCTGGCCCCGAGCGAGTTCATCGCAACCTACCTGGAGCCAATGGACAGCGAGCCGCTGGAGATCCATCTGATTCAGCGTGATCTGGCCCTGCACATGGGCCGCAGCGCCGAACTGAACCGCCAGCAGTTGCGTATCCTCATGATGTCATTTCGTATCGGAGCATTGCTGCTGATGACTGAGGTAGTAGCATGGGTTATCGCTCTGGTAGTTCAAGGGTAGACTGATACACATGGCTAACAGACCAAATCCCCCAGTCCCGGCCTCCCCACCGGCACAACTCCCTCAGCCGATACGTCCCAGCCCGATGGTGGGCGAGACACGCGGCCTCGCTGGATCCGCCACTCGCCAGCATCGCGCCGGCTTACCGCTCGGCTCGTAACCCGCGGCCTTGCCAGTCGCGCCGCGCCCGATCGCGAACCCACACCCCCTCGCGGTCAATAGCGAGCTGATCACGCTCTACTGGGATGCCCGGCGACCGCCGTGCCGCTCAGCGGGCTGTGGCATTGATCGCATCTATTCTCGCAATTTGCGGGATTTTGCGGGTGGCAGAGCGCACCAAGTTACGGGCAAGAGCATGCAGGGAGTAGCTTTCCCGGTCTGTATCCATTGCGTTTCGACACGGAGGTTGGCTGATGCGGGTCTTGAAAGCCTTGGGGGGCGTTGGTTTGGCGGCTGGTCTGGCGATCGGTCTGCTGCTCTCGATGACGGGTGCGGCGCTGGCCGCGGGGACCAAGGTCTGCGTGCCCGCCAAAGAAGGTGCCCCAATCGTGACCGCGAAAGCCGGTGCCTGTGAAACCGGTTACACGAAAACAACCATGCTGCCCGAAGCCGAACAGGAAAAACTCGAACAGATACTGCCGTACGTCAACTTCGTCAAAGAAGGCGTCGATAAAAAGCCGACGGTCCAGATCTCCGGGGCCAATTTGCAGGTGATCAACGGGTCGGGGTCTGAGACCAATTTGAATGGGACGGGGAATCTGATCATCGGGTATGACGAAAAACCGGGGACGCAGACCGGGTCACACAACCTTCTATTCGGCGGGAACGGCAACTCCTATACCAGCTATGGCGGAATCGTCGGAGGGGCCTCCAACGACGTGATCTCAGGCCCCTACGCCTCGATCCTCGGCGGAGCAGGAAACGTTGCCTCGGGATACGCAAGCACGATCAGTGGTGGCCGCATCAACAGGACGACCACCGAGTTTGCCACCATCAACGGCGGCTGCTCAAACCTCGCCGGCACAGGCACCGTCACTCTAAACATCAACTGCACTACCGCCGACACCGGCTACTACGCCTCGATCCTCGGCGGCACAGGCAACCAAGCCGAGGCCGAGAACTCCACCGTCTCCGGCGGCGCATATAACCTCGCCAACGACCTCTACACCTCGATCAGCGGTGGCTGTGATAACCGGACGGGTACGACCGGGACGGTGCTCCCGGAGGACTGCAAAACCAGTGGTGCACAGTTCGCGTCGATCGGTGGTGGCGAGGACAACAAGGCCACTTCGATGGACGCGTCGGTGTCGGGCGGTGGGTACAACACCGCGAGCGGCGAAGGCAGCTCCGTGAGCGCCGGCTCGGAAGACACCGCGAGCGGGGGCTACAGCTCGGTCTCGGGGGGCTACTCCAGCCAGGCGGAATCCAGTTGGGATTCCGTCAGCGGCGGCGTGTTCAACGTCGCGAAGGGCACCCAGAGCTCCGTCGGCGGTGGCCTGGGCAACATCGCTGCCAGCATCGACTCGAGCATCGGCGGGGGCTGCTCGAACACGACCGGCGCCACTTCGTCCTCGATCAGTAGCCTCTGCATTGAAAATCCCAGCCAAGACGGGTTCGCCTCGGTCTCCGGCGGGGCCGGCAACCATGCCGAAGGGCAGAACTCCTCGGTCGGCGCGGGCTCCAAGAACATCGCCGCCGGCGAATACAGCTCCGTTATGGGCGGTCTGGATAACGAAGCGGCCGGCGAGAACGCCTCGATCGGCGGCGGCGACTACAACCACATCGAAACGAGCGGTGGCGCCGCCTCGATCGCCGGTGGCTGGCAGAACGTCGCGAACACGAACCTCTCCAGCATCGCCGGCGGTTGCGCGAACCTCGCCGGCAGCGGCACCGCACCGGTAGTACCGGAATGCGTGAGCTCCGATTTCGCCGATCAGTTCGCCACGGTCGGCGGCGGGGTCGAGAACGAGGCCACCGCGCAGGGCGCCAATGTCTCCGGTGGCCTGGAAAATCACGCTACCGGTCTCTTCTCCTCGATCACCGGAGGGAAGGTCAACCTCGTCGAAGGGGAACTCGGCTCGATCGACGGCGGATACGCCAACAAGGTGCTCAGCACCGGCGGCTACTCCGCGATTCTCGGCGGATCGGAAAACCAGGCGAGCAAAGAAGACGCCACGGTCAGCGGCGGGCGGAAAAACACCGCGAGCGGGAAGTACTCCTCGCTGCTGGGTGGGAAAGAAGTGACGGAGAGCGGGGAATACGGGGTCTCACCGTAAGGGGGGGCGGGCTGGGTGGTTTTAGCTATCCAGCCCGCTTAGATTCGAGCTACGCAACAGGGCTGGGTGGCTACCGTCGCGTGCTTGCTTGCCGGCTTTTGCGTGGCTAAATTTGCTTGTTGTTATTCCGCGTAAACGGCGCGACCGCTGTTGATGGTCCCTGGACCTCTTGGGCCTGGGCGTTGGTGGCGGGATCGGGGGTCCTGTCGGGGTGGGCGGTGAGCGTTTTCGCGCCAGGTTTGGGACGGGATGGCCCGTAAACATTGGGGTTGAGCGCGCGGACGGGGGTCCGATCTCGTCTGCCGTCGCTGGAGGTGCGTAGTCTGGCTCCTATGAACTCGATCCGAGACATCACTAGACCCTCGAGGAGCCGCTCGCCCAGCGCTAGAATCCGGGGTATGAAACTCAAAGAGCGTCTGCGCAGGCTCTTGGGGAAAGGCCACTCGACTGTCGCGGTGACGCACGACAACGCCAATGGCGCCACGCCCGGGCCGCCCCCGGAGATGGCGAGCGCCCCGGCGAGCTGGGGCTGGGACAAAACGGCATGGGGTGAGCCGATGCCGAACGTAGTCGCCTGGCTGCAGCAATCCCGCCAGGGCCGTTGACGCTCGCGATCGACGCCAACGTCGCGATCGAGGCGAGCATCGCCCCGGACGGCTTTCAGGCGCTTGCCAAACAGACGCTCGTCGCCCCGGCTCTGATGTGGTCGGAGGCTCACTCGGTCCTGCATCACCGCCAGTGGCGCGGCGAGCTGACCACGCAACAGGCTCAGGCCGCCCGCACCGCGCTCGCCCAAGCGTCGATCGCACGCGTCGGGCTCGTCGTCATACCCGAAGAGCTCTAACCGACACCGGGATTCTGCTCCCGGCCCGGAAATTTATGGGGTCCGCCGACGGATTCCGGGCCGGATCGAGAGCGCCCGGCAACCCTGGTTCGGAGAACACACCTTTGACGCGGGGCAGGACGCCCCGCGCCCACCAGCCTTGGGGGTCCCACTGAGCTGCGTGGATGCGACCCTAAAACACACCCCACTCCACCCACAAAGACTTGGCGGTTTGCAGAACAATGCCGGCGGCACCTATCAGAGCTCCGTCAGCGGCGGCGGGTCCAACGTTTCGGCCGGCGAATACAGCTCCGTCAGCGGCGGCCTGGAAAACCACGTGGAAGCGGCAGGCTATCTAGGATCGATCAGCGGCGGCAACAAAAACACCGCAAGCGCCATCAACACCTCCATCACCGGCGGCTACGGCAACAAGGCCACGGGTCGCTGGGACTCCGTCACCGGAGGCTATGAGAACACTGCTGGGATCACTGAAGAAAGCAACGCATTGCACGGCGCCAACTCGGTCAGCGGCGGCGCCTTCAACGAAGCGACGGGGGTCGGTCAGAGCTGGATCGGCAGCGGCACGTACGGCAAAGCCAGCGGCGCCCACTCCGCGATCGTGGGCGGCTACAAGTCCACCGCCAGCGGTCCCAATGCCACAGTGGCGGGCGGCGCCGAAAGCGCTGCGTCGGGTGAAGACTCCACTATCGGTGGCGGCACCAAAGGCGAAGCGACCGGGAAGTACTCGTCGATCGACGGCGGCGGGTCCAACATCGCCAAAGGCGAAGGGGCGTCGATCGTCGGCGGCTTCGAGAACGAAACGCAAAGCGAATACGACTCGGTCGACGGTGGTACCGCGGACAAGGCGATCGGCGTCAACAGCTCCGCGTTCGGGGGCATCCAGGACGAAGCGATCGGCGTACTGTCTTGGGTCGGTGGAGGAGAAACCAACAAAGCCAAAGGTAGTCGCTCCTCGATCTTCGGTGTCGTCAATAAGGAAACAAAAGGCGAACACGAAGTGCTGTATTAGGGGTATCGCACCCAGCCCGGGTTGCTTGCTTAGGGATGAGCTACGCAACTCGGCTGGGTGGTCACCCTCGCGTGCTTGCTTGCCGGCCCGTGCGTGGTTCGACCCGACGGTTGCTATTCCGCGTAAACGTTATTGCCGCTGTTGTGGGTCCCTGGGCGAGCACTGCTCCGCCCCGGGGGGGACTGCTGGCGCCGGGGCGGTGAGCGTTTTCGCGCCGGGTTTTTGGACCTGGCCCCCGGAAACATTGGAGGTCGAGGGGCGCGCGGGGGTCCGAACGTGGATGCCGTCACAGTCGCGGCCTATGGTCGTTGGCCGTGTCAATGAACGAGAAGACGCAGAGGACGACCGATGCCCATCGAACGCTTCATCTGGACGACCCACGCCGAGGATCGACTCGATGACCGCCACCTCACCCGCGGCGAAGTCGAGCGGGCGATCCGTGACGGACATGGCGCGCGCCAGATCAACGCCGGGAGCGCCGACTGGCGCGTTCACGGCGTTCGCTCCGACGGCAAGACGTTCGCCGTCGTCTACGACAACCCCGCCAAACTCGACCCCCACACGGCGCGAATCGTCAGTGCGTGGCCTCTGCGAAGAGAGAAAGGAGCCTAGCGAACAATGCCCACCCCAGCTATCCTCAAAGCAATGACCGCTCGCTACGCGTACTACGACCGCGACGCCGACATCGCATGGTTGCCCACCGGGTACTCCGAGGACGTCCTCAGCGAACAAGTCGACTGGGGCCTGATCGACCACGACGCCACCACCGACGAGGTCGTCGCCCTCGAGGTATGGAACGCCAGCACCCGCCTGCCCCAAGCCGTCCTCGACGCGCTGCCCGTGCCCAGCGCGCCACACAGCGCCGCGGCCTGAGCACGCCGGGTCACTCGAGCGCACGCCCTGAGCGGGGCTACGCAACTGGGCTGGGTGGTTACCGACACGTGCTTGCTTGCCGGCTTTTGCGTGCCTGAATTTGGTTGTTGTTATTCCGCGTAAACGGCGCCGATGCTGTTGGTGGTCCCTGATGGCGGCCAACCCGGTTGTCGGTGCGAGCGCGGGCCCCTGTCGGGGTGGGCGGTGAGCGTTTTCGCGCCAGGTTTTGGCGTGGGCGGCCCGGAAACATTGGGGTTGAGGGGGCGGACGGGGGTTCGATCGAGCGTCCCATCAACATCGGTGCGTACGGTTGATCGATGCCATCCCCAGCCCTGACCGCGTGGAGCACGAGCTCCGCAGCGGCCCTGTCGCAGCTGGCGGCCCATCGTACCGTCGCTTCCCCCGTTCCGCATGTGTTGACAACCTCCAACTAATTGCTACACTGATGGCTGACAAAGCTCGCCACCCAGACAAGGACATTCGCAAGGCGATCAAGGACGCTGAACGTGCCGGCTGGAAAACAGACAGATCCAAAGGAACGGGACACCGCTGGGGGACACTCTTCTGCGGTAGCGGCTGCGCAGTCGCGCTTGCGGGCACACCGCGACGGCCGGCAGACATCGCAAAGCGCATCCATGAGGCCATCAAGAAATGCGATCACAGCCCAGACACACCAAACACCGTGAAACAACAGAAAAGCAAATGAGCTCGACCACTAAACCAACGATCCACAGCTTTACTCTCTTCCTCAGCGGTGCCGATGTGCTCAACGACGAGCAGTTCGATGCCCTGTATGAGGCCGGCTGCGACGACGCACTGTTCGGGGTGCGAGACGGTGCGCAGTACGGGGCGTTCGATCGCGAGGCCAACAGCTTCAGCGAGGCACTGGCCAGCGCCATCCGAGAGGTCACCTCCGCCGTGCCGGGCCTGCAAGTCGTGCGCATCGAGCCCGACGAGCTCGTCACAATGGCCGCCATCGCCGAGCGCAGCGGGCTCTCACGCGAGTACATACGGCTGCTCTCCACCAACGAGCGCGGTCCCGGAGGCTTCCCAGCACCCGTCACATACGCCGACCACAAGACCCGCCTGTGGCACTGGCCAGATGTCGCTCACTGGCTCACCGCGCACGAAAGGGCCAAGGTGGTCCTCGACGCCCACGCCGCGGACCTCGTCGCCGCTATGAACGCGGCCTTCGACCTACGCGAGCACGCCCGCCACCTCCACGACAAACACGACCTCGCGCTCGTAGCTCAAGCCCTCGGTGCAGACACCCTCTCCCATCGTTGAAGCCCGGCTTGTGCCGGCCGACTACCAGCGGGGAGCGCGATCTGAGCGCAGCGGAGAGGCTCGGATCTCGTCGTGGGTGTCGCGCAAACGGTTGAGACTGGTGGGGTGATGCCTGTTGGTGGCGGTGATCGCGGGGACTGCGCCCGTGTTGCTTTGGCTGGTGTGGGCGACGGGGTCGCGGCCAGAGCGGCGTTCAGGCCGCTGCGGCGGTTATCTGGTGCTTGTGGAGCTTGAGTAGGTTGTGCGTGGCGGTAATCAGTCGCCATTCTGAGCGTGCGGCGGATCTGCCTCGCCGCTGGAACTGGTTGATGCGCCGGTTGTGCTTGGTTTGAGCGAACACGGGCTCGACCATCGCCTTGCGTTTTCGGTAAAGCCCGCCGCCGTGCTCGCCGGCGAGCACGGTGCGCATGAAGGCGTAGCGGCCGCCGTCCCAGCCGCGGCGGGGTGTGTCGCGCTTGCCGGCATCGGGCGGGATCAGGACCTGGGTGCCGTTGCTGACGACGTTATCGATCTGATTTTCATGCCAGTAGCCGCTGTCCGCGACCGCGATCCTGGGCGCCTCGCTCACACCGATCTGCTGCAGCTCGCGGCGGGTGGCCTTGACCATCGGCTCGAGCTGCCCGAAATCTGGTGAGGTGAGCGTGACCTCGGCCGCCAAGACGATCTGATGCTCATTCACAGCGGCCTGCACGTTGTAACCCTGGGTGTAGCTGCGCGGCGTCTTGACGTTGCGTGAATCGAGGTCGGTCACGTTGATCTTCCCCGGCGGCACCTCGGGCGCCACATATAGGTTCGGGCGTGCCCCGAACCGCCGGCCGTCCTTGGTCACAGCAGTCGCGCGATGATGCTCATAAGCGTCGTTGGCCTCCTGCTCGACGCGCAGGTTCTCCTGAAGACGCTGCTCTGCTCCCAGCAGCCGCTCTGCTCGCGAGCGTGGAATCGGCTGAGCCGCCAGGCGCCTGTGCTCGTCGAGTTGGTGGCGCGCCTCGCGCACCCACCCCTTGCGTCCCTGCACCCGCGCGACGATCGCCTCGGGATCAAGCACGAGCTCCACACCCTGCGATTCCGCGTCAGCCGCCTCAGCCCTCGGGTCTTCTTTGCCTGCACGTTCGCGCGCGAGCTTCTCCTTGGCAGCCCGCAGCGCAGCACGCCGCCCCTCACTGGTCCGCAAATGCTCAGGCAGCTCATCGCCACGCGCATCGCCATATAGCTCATCCTCAGCAGCATCGAGATCGCCGGCCTCCTTCAGGATCTCCCGGGCGAGCTGCTCGTAATCGAGGTTTGAGTGATGCGACGCGTTCGCGTGCACCTTCGTCCCGTCGATCGCGATCAACCCGACCTTCACCAGCCCCGACTCCCGACAGAGCCCCAGCACCTCGCTAAACAACTCGGCCAGCGCTGTCTCGTGGCGCACACGAAACCGTGCGATCGTCGCGTGATCGGGCGTCTGCTGCGCCGCGATCACACGATAGGCAACATCCTCCACGCAGCGACGCTCGATCCCTCGCGAGGACCGCTCACCCCTCGCATACGCGTAGAGCAAAAGCGAGACCATCATCGACGGCTCGAACGCCGCGCGACCCCACCCATCCTGACGATAAGAGCCATAGAAAGCCGCCAGATCCATCTCCTCCACCGATGCCAGCACGAACCACGCGAGATGACCCTCCGGCAACCAATCCCGCGGGTCCGGCGGCATCAAAAACGACTGCTCACGATCACACGCCAAGAAGTTCATAGCCATGCCCGGAAGTGTCTTAACGACCTCGGACAGACCTCCGGTTTGTGCGACACCCACGACGATAAACAAGCGTCTCTGGTGACCCGCACGAGCACGGGTCGTAGCGCTGTCGTGTGAGGTCAGCACGCGGCTGGCGTCACTCTGACACCCGGCCCTTCCCGGTACGCTCACCACCCTTTGACGCGGAGCACGGACGCTCCGCGCCCACGACCATCGATACCCAACCCACCCGCGTGGATGCGGCCCAAATACACACATCCATTTTATTTCCGGCGGCGCCTATAACCTTGCCAACGATCTCTACACCTCGATCTCGGGTGGCTGTGACAACCTCGCCGTCGGCCTACTCAGGACTCGGAGAATCTGGCGACGACGCGGACCGTTGTTGAGGAGTCGGTGTCATGCTCTGTTGAAGCAGACGGTTGCCTGTCTCGCGCATGTGATCGATCATTTCTTGGGTCTCAGCCATCGTACGGCCCATCTCGGCGCTGTGAGCCTCACTGGCCCGCTTCCAACGCCTAAACGCGAAGGCGACCTTTGTCGTCTGCTCGCGATCTGTGAGTTCCTTCCGGAGCGTCTCATCCTTGAGCTTGCGCAGGATCTGATCGAACGGCGGTTGGATATCGCTACCGATCGCGATCCCCGCCCGAAGGACCTCGGCTGCGGCGGTCGGAGCACGTAATGCCACGTCAACCGTAGACGTACCACGCCCGGGCCCCTCATCTACCAGGGTTCGCACATGACGACTCAGCCACGTGATCTGGGTCGACAGCGACATCGCGAAGTCGGTGCTCACGTAGTTTCCGAGGTCAGCTGCCGACGCTCGCAGCTTCTCGGTCCGCGTCGTGATTTCCTCGGCGACCTCATCAACGCGCGCGAGAACCGCCCGGGAGCCACTCGTTGCGGTGTCGGCGGGGTAGCCCGAGTTGACCTCGGCGGCAATGCCCGAAATGATCCCGCCCGAGCATCCGATTACGGAGGTCAGGATCTCTTTGGCTCGAGACTCGCTGTCGGATCTCCAAGGAAGCTGGAACGCTTGGTCGATCTCGTGGGCAACATCCCGGTCGGCAAGCACTACGTAGGCCGCTGCCGACATGATCGCTCCGGTGTGGCGCAGCGTCTCATCCAAAAGGTCAACCGCGATCACCTGCAGCGCAGGGCCCCATCTGGTCCAGGCTCGCAGACTGAGCAGCGCACCCACACCCCCAAGGGCAAGGGCGCTCGCCCCCACTGCCTGCACAGTGTCATGAGCCAGAATCCAACCGACCGTTTCGTGCCCCTTCCCACCGAGAAACGCGGCTCCCACTAGACAGGCGAGGAAGAGGAGACCCGAAGCCACGATCAGCCGGGGTCCCGGTCTGAACGTTAACGCAGACATAGCCGAACTGGGTTGTTCATCCTACTTTGTAATGTACTGTGATTAATGTTGGAATGCTTCCCGCCTATGGTGGTAGGCTTCTCGGCCCTGGATGCTGGAACTGTGACCATAATCAGCGGAGTGTCGGTTCGGGATAGAGAGTCATGAGCGCTGACGATCTAAACGCGCTGCTCGAAAGCAGGAGATGGGTGAGGCGCCGTGTCGATCGGGTGGAGTTCCTCGATCTGCTGACGGTCCGTCGGACAATCGTCCTGACGCTCGACCTCGGGGCATTCGCAGATGTGCAGCTGCGGTATGGGCGTACGGTGATCCCACTGGGCTGGTTCGTTCCCTGGGCGAACGCCGGGGCGGAACTCCTTGACGCAGATCAGCGCGTGATCACAACGACACGTGCCACTCCGATCCTCGCGGGGAGCTTGGCTCGCACTCCGCGGTAGCTGGCGCCCTCGCGCATTGGCTCGGTCGCGATCGATGCGAGGTCGAACACGATCCAGTCCGGTTCGGACAGAGCGATCGTGGCGATCTCGGCGACGACCCGTGCGACCGATGCCTCGTCATTAGGAATCCCGTGCGCGGACAGGTCGGCGTCCTTGGTCGTCCGCCGCGCGTTGAGCACCGCCAGCAACATGGCGCCCTTGAGCACGAGCTGCTCGCGATAGCCGCTGAGCGACAGTCGCCGCAGAAATCCCTCGATCGCATAGAGCAGCTGCAGTGCCTGCGTGTTGCGACCGTGATGCTCACGAGCGAGGCTCTGCAGCTCGCGATTGACACGCTCTGCCTCAGTGCTGCTCAACTCATTACCGCTTCCAGGGCGTCGGTCAAGCGTCGCTGTCCCCCCAAGTCGCGGGCGATGGCGAGCAGCCGGCGGGGTTGCGCATCCGGACGTCGCATGTAGCGATTCAGCGCGTGCAGGGCGGTATCCCGCCCGACACGATGCGCGAGACGCATCGCATCTACCACAGCGCGCTCGGGCGAATAGATCGACAGCAGCTCGCCGGTCTCGGTCGTCTCCTCGCGACGCTCCAGGCGGAACGTGGCAGCAGCGAAGACGTGAACCTCAGTGGCAGGGACGTCGATATGCGGACGGTGCGCTCCGCGCGCGACTGCCACGTGGACGACTGCGGGCAGCTCATCGCTCAGGTCCCAGTAGGCCAGCGCGGAGTTCGAGCAGATGATGCCCTGTGGGACTCGCGCGCAGACCGTCGCCAGATCGGTACTCGAGCTGATCGCGCCCCCGGCCCGGCGGAAGACCCCACGGCCAACGCCAACGAGCTCCCCACGGTCCCGCAGCCGGTAGAGCTCATAGCGAGGGACACCCGCCTGTTCGGCCTCACCAACCCGAAAAGGCCGGTCACCGAACCGATCCAGCCGCTCTCGGGATCGATCAACGCCCATTGCTACAAACTCTACATCACAAACGGCATCTTGTGGAGCTTTTGGGGCGACAGCTACGCAAGTCTGGGCTTCCCTGTCCATGTCACCGAGCGTTTGCGCGCCAACTTTCAGGAGGCAAAGCCCGGAAACACAGGGGCTTGAGCGCGCGATCGGTCCGTGAACGTGGATTTCATCGCAGGCGGGGCGTATGGTCGTTGGAATGAGTCCAACCGCATCCACCGCCAGCCGCCGGCACCCGATCCGCTTACGGCGGATGCGGGGCGCTCGTGATGTGGCGTTCGTGTGCACCGAGCGGTGCCTCGCCATTGACGAACTCCACACGAACCTCTCACCAGCGCCACGGCTTGCTGCTCGACGTGGTCTCGCTACCACGGGCCAGCGGTTCAAAGATCGGCCCCGCACTGATCTCAAGCTCATTCATCCATCTCTCGTCGCACGCTTGTCGTTCTGGACCAGCGCTGGCGCCGCCTGTTCCCGTAGTATCACCGGGTCGAATCTACTGATCGGAACGGGAGGAGCGCAAGCGATGGGGCATCGGGCAGCCGTCTATTCGGTCTGTGTGCATACGAAGCGCAAAGTCAACGAGATAAAGCCTCTCGGGAGCATCGACGGGAAAGGCCTGTATCTCGGCAGTGTACTAGAGGGGTATCTCGACGGCTTCAATGGTGGCAGCCCGAATGGGTCGAAAAAGGTCCACTGCGGCCATCCCGATCTAAAAGGCGAGTGGCTATCGCTAGTTGCTCAACACGGGGAGACTGGCGTGTCCTCTGACCTCTTGAATAGCGAAGGTGAAGTGGAGTTCCACCAAACGCCTGATCACGAGCAGGTACTTCCTTGTAGCAGCCTTTTCCATCTCCCGAAGGCTCAGACCCTAGGCTGGTGGGTTGTCCATACTAATAACGGGCGGAGCACCAAGGGCTTGTTGGAATCGCGCATTAAAGCACGGTTCAAAGAAGATTTCGACAAGTTGACGCTTAAGATTTCGCCGGTCGTCAACAAGAAGGCGCTGGACGCGGCGGTCGCTCACAATCGTGTCGAGAAGCTGAAACTCCGAACTCTCAAGAAACCGAGCGATATTGCGGAGATCGATCAGTGGGTGCCGTCACATCACAAACCGGCAGTCACGCTTGAGGTCGCTACTGCCGGAAAAGGTGCGCGGATCATTCCCACCAAATTCAAAGATTTTCTGTCCGGCAACACAGCGGCGCTGGACGAAATCGTTGAGTTTGGTGGCATGACTTTCGAGGAGGCGAGTGTCACGATTATCCTTCCAAATGGTAAAGAGCGCACCATCAATATTCAGGCCCGTGAGGGAGGACATGCGTACACCCAGGAGATGGATAATCTCACCGAAATAGAAGGTGAGCCAACGCCCGCTAGTCTCGAAGCGGAGCTTCGCAAATCGTTAAAAGTGGTACTGGGGGAAACCGAATGAAGGCGGACATCACTCCAATTGTCCGGGCGCACTATCGAACATACGTTAATGACGCCAACGGCCACGTGCGGCCTTACGATTATCTAGAGTTCCTGGGTTTGCCAGTAATACTGGGCCTGGGCTGCGGCTTGATCGGCGTAAAGCTGCCGATAGGTGCAAGCGTAGGGCTGCTTACGGTCGCGGGACTCTTGAGCGCATTTCTTTTCAGCGTCATGCTTCAAGCTTCCCAACGCGCGCTGGATTGGGCCGACGGAGACGCAGAGCCCGGCCCAGAGACCTCCAAGCACGCCCAATTCATGATGCAGTTAGCGGCGAACGCCGGCTACGCGTCGCTTGTGAGCATCGTGTTGTGCGCGCTGTTTGTCGTCGCGTCTGTAGCGTCCAAAACGCCGCTCGTTGTGTTCACGGCGCTCGGGCTCGCACTTGCCCTGCACTTGGTGCTGGTGCTGTTTATGGTTGTGAGGCGGGTATTTGTGCTGACACAAAAACGGTTGATCGAGGCGGAAACGGGGGTCTCATCCCGGCCAGTATCTCCAGTCACGTCGCTTCCAAAGCGTAGCAACACAGGATAATCTAGCCCGCTAGGACTGTGGCATTACGGCTTTATTGACGAGTAGGTGAATAATGTGCCTCCACGGTTCTCGGCGGGTTGGAGGAAGTGACCACAGAAGAATTCGCGCCACGCCGTAGGGGGCCTCACATATAACTACACGCTAAGAGGTGGGCCACAACTCAGGCGTTTCAGCCGATCATGGGGCAATGTCATACATAGACGTGTGATCTGTCTAACATAGACGCATAGATCGTCTAAAGCGGGTACTATTTGATTAGCGAATTTCGCTATGTACAGTCGAACAACTCGAGAACTCAACCGTCTCCGGTGACATTGACGGGAAAGCCTGGGTGTCGATGTCTCGGTGACGGGCAGCAGGCGCGGCAACGCTGGCTTCGGGTCGTTGTAGACTTCAACGAGTCCCCTGGGTTCATCGTCACCGCATTCGTCCAAGCCAACCAGCCTGGGGCCAAGTCATGATCCTCACGATCGCCGGTACCAACTTCGATCAACACCAGTACGACGAGCGCGGAGACGTGCTCTACCTCAGTGTCGGCCCGCCACGCGAGCCCGCCCGTACGATCGCGACACCAGAGGGACACGCCGTCGACTACGACGACACCGGCACCGTGATCGGCATGGTCCTCGTCAACGTCCGCTTCCTGCTCGAGCGGGACGGCATACTCACGCTCAGCCTTCCCCCCGAGCAGCTCGCGGCCGCCGAGCTCGCGCCCGTGCTCGCCGCGGCCTGAGCGACCCTGGTCGGAGAACATGCCTCCGGACGCGGGGCAGGACGCCCCGCGCCCACACCCCTCGGGACCACAACCAACCTGCGCGGATGCGACCCAAAACACTCACACAAATAACACTCCTACCGGTATCGGTGGCTACGACAACATCGCGGAAGGCAGCACCTCCGATGTGAGCGGCGGCTATGAAAACGTCGCTTCGGGCTCATACGCCTCGGTCCTCGGCGGGGCCGTAAACACCGCCACACAGTCCACCGCATCGGTGTTCGGGGGGCTGAGTAACAAAGCCACAGGCGTGTATTCCTCCACGATTGGTGGTTATAAAAATATCTCATCAAACCGTCAGAGTACGGTCAGCGGCGGTTATCTGAACACCGCCTCGGGCGAAGCACAACCACAGTTGGCGGTCTCAACAATAAGACAGCCGAAACCTTCACTCTGGTAGCGGGTGGCGGCTTCAACGAAGCTCTGGGGTTCCGCGCGGGGGTGCTCGGCGGAGAACTGAACAAAGCGACCGCGGAAAGCTCGTGGATCTTCGGAACCTACGGCAAGGAAACGAAAAGCAACAGAGAAATCATTTACTAGGGAATGGGCGGCCCGGGCTGGGTGGTTAGCTGCCCAGCCCGGTTAGGGATGAGGTAGGAACAGTCGGCGCTTCTTTACTTCAGCTACGCAACTGGGCTGGGTGGTGACCGGCGCGTGCTTGCTTGCCGGCTTTTGCGTGACGTGATCCCTCGGTTGTTATTCCGCGTAAACGTTTTGGGTGCTGTTGGTGGTCCCTGGGGGGGTGAGGGCGCCGGCAGGGCGCGGGCGTGGTTGATCGGACCCCACCCCGCAGCTCGAGGATCGCACGCCGATCGCCGTCTTCCTCGAGGGCGCGTTTGATCAGGTCAGACGCCGCCCGTCGTCCGGAGCGTTTGCAAACATATGTTCGTATGGACTGGTTATCGGAAACTTCAAGCTCTAGTCAGCGCGAGGTGGCGATCGGGAGCACGTCGCGATGAGCACGCGGGCTGCGCTCGCGAGCATCGTGACGTCTGCGGCGCTGCGTGCCCTCCCTGCGCAGCTCGATCTGTTCACGGCAGTGGTAGGTGGCGGCGCCGTCGGCGGGATCTTCGGGGGAGCGGTCGCGTGGCTGTTGGACAAGGACTTGGCTCAGGGCGGCGTTCTCGGTGGGGTGCTCGGCATGATCTTCGGAGCGCTGCTCGCAATTCTGCAGTCAAGCGGCCTATACTCATGAGCATGCGCCGGAGAGTTCTCATCGGACTGATCGTTACCGTCGGTGTTGCATTCCTGCTTGGGTTCACGGCCTCGCGTGGGATCCTGGGCTCGCACGGATGGGCAGTCGCCCTGATCGTTGGCGCGGCCTTCTGCGCTGCTATCGCTGTGGCGCTCGCACCACTGGACCGTCGCCGGACCTCCGCGCGCCGTCTCCATCTGCTTCGGCGCTGACCAAGCCGCTGCCCGGATGACGGTCGCGCCGGCACCGTCGCCTGACCCAGTCAGCACCCCACCCATTGACGCGGGGCAGGACGCCCCGCGCCCACCAGCCTTGGGGGTCCCAGCGGGCTGCGAGGATGCGACCCTAAAACACACCTCACTCCACCCACAAAGACTGATGAGTTGGATCGGTGGAGGAGGGGGCAACAAGGCCAAAGGCGAAGAATCCTCAATCTTCGGCGTAAACGTAGGTCAGCTGCCGGGCTTGCCGCCGGCGCTGATCAGCCCGTGCCCGATCACGTAGGCCACGAGCTCCGCACGGGTGGAGAGCCTGAGCTTCTGCTGGATGTGCGCTCGGTGGGTCTCGACGGTTCGCACCGACAGGAACAGTCGCTCGGCGATCTCGGCGTTGGTGTGCCCCAGCGCGATCAGCCGCAGCACGTCGACCTCGCGTTTTGAGAGGTTGTCAGGCGGGCCCGGTGGTGGCTCGGAGGCGATGCGGGCGCCGAGCGCCGGGTTGAGATAGCTGTTCCCGACGGCGGCGCACCTGACCGCCTCGATCAGCTCCTCGTCGGCGGCCTCCTTGAGCACGTAGCCGAGCGCTCCGGCGCCGAGCGCCTCGCGGGCGAACGCCGGTTCCCGTTGCATCGTCAGCACGACGATCTGCGTACCGGGCGACTCCTCGCGAATCACCGGGATCGCCTCCAGGCTCGAGCCACCCGGCATGTTCAGGTCGAGCACGAGCACCCTCGGTTGATGGCCGCGAACGGAGCGTCGCGCGCTTTCCACATCCCCGGCCTCGGCCACGACCTCGAAATCGCGCTCGCCGTCGAGCAGCATCCGCAAACCACTGCGCACAACCACATGATCGTCGGCGAGGACGATCCGGATCGGCACCCCGGAGGGCTCCGCGCCTGCGGCGTCGTCATTCGGTATCGGGGACTGTTCAGCCATCTATCGGAACATTTCGACAGCCAACGTGGAGAGACTACATGATGGAAATGATTGAGTCAGCTATCACGTTAGGTGTCACCGGTCGTGCATCCGTAGAACCAACCGCGCTCAACCGCGTAGAGTCAACCCATGCTGCGGGATCCCACAACATCTCCAGAGAACCGGGCGCACGGACGGCGAAGCTCGCGGTGAGCGAAGAGCAAGCGTCCGGCGGCGCGGTCGAGCACGGAGGGTTGTACTTCAGTCATCCGGCGTGCCTGGAACACGATCCGCGGGCGTACATGCCTGAGCACCCGGACACCCCGGAGCGGCTCGTGGCGATCGAGCGAACGCTGGCCGCCCACGACTGGCTCGACTGGGAGCGCCGCGCGGCGCCTCCCGCGGACGAGGCGCAGCTCGAGCTGATCCACAGCCCGCGTCAGATCGATCGGATCCGGGAGCTGGTGCTCGCGGGCGGCGGCGCGATCGACGCCGACACGTTCGTCGGCGAGCCGTCCTACCGCGCTGCGCTGCACGCCGCCGGCGGCGCCTGTGAGATGGTGCGCGCGCTGCTCGCGGGCGAGGCGCGCTCGGAGGCCGGGCTGGGGCCGGGCGTGGGGTTCTGTGGAGTGCGACCCTCGGGTCACCACGCCGAACCGGACAGGGCGATGGGCTTCTGCCTGTTCAACAACGTCGCGATCGCGGCCGAGTTCGCGATCCGCGAGCTGGGCCTGCGGCGTGTCTTGATTCTCGATTGGGACGTCCACCACGGCAACGGCACGGCCGAGGCGTTTCGCCGCCGCTCCGATGTGCTGTTCGTGAGCATCCACCAGTCTGGTATCTATCCGGGCAGCGGGCCGCTCAGCGACGCCGGCTCCGGCCCGGGCGAGGGCTACACGATCAACCTCCCGGTCCCCGCCGGATCCGAAGAGGAGCTGTGGCTGTCCCTGATCGAGCACATCGTCCTTCCGGCCGCGCGCGCGTTCGCGCCGGAGCTGATGCTGATCTCGGCCGGCTTCGACGCCCACCTCGCAGACCCGCTCGCGAATTGCCGCCTGGGGGCGGGCTCCTTCGCAGAGATGGCCCGCCACGTCCGCGATTTCGCCACACAGCTCGGGATACCGCTCGGCGCCGTGCTCGAGGGAGGCTACGAACCGGCCGCGCTGGCGGAGTGCGTACGCGCGACGCTCGCGGCGCTCGGCTCCGATCGGCCGCCACGATCGGCTGCTCCCGAGGCGCTGTTGACCTCGCGCGCCGCCGCACACGTAGGTCACTACTGGCCGCTGTGAAGCTCCGCGCGTAGTTCCCTGCGACCGCTCGGCGGCAAAGATCGGATGCCCGCGACCTTTGCGTCCGCGAGCCTATGAGGCATCGTGACAAGCGTATCGCCGACACTCCTCGACCCGAGCACGACCGCGCTCGCCGACAGCGAGGCGCCGGCCGCGCTCGTCAGGCTGCGCGACGGCTCCTCGGTGACAATCCGCCGCACGAGCGGCCGCGACGAGCCGCAGCTGCGTGCGTTCCTCGAGGGTCTGTGTCTGCGGGCGCAGCGCATGAGGTTCTTCACGGGAGCACCGGACATCGCATCCGCGGCGCACCTGGCGGCTGTCGCCGATGAGCAGCACTACGGGCTGCTCGCCAGCGACGAGCTCGGTGTGCTCGTCGGTCACGCGATCTACGTGACGCTCGATGATCCGACGCGCGCGGAAGTCGCGGTCGAGGTCGCCGACCACCTCCACGGCCGCGGTCTCGGCACGATCCTGATCGAGCGCCTCGCCGCTGTCGCCGAGCGGCGCGGGATCACGCATTTCGTGGCCGAGGTTCTCTCCGAGAACCGAGCGATGCTGGACGTCTTTCGCGAAGGCTTCGACGCGCGCGTGGTGCGCCATGAGGGGCCCGAAGAGCGTGTCGAGTTCCTCACCTCCGGCTGGCGCCTGGCGCACGAGCGCTTCGGGACAACCACGCGCCGTCAGCCGAAGAACAGCTCGGCCGTCTCGTAGAGCTCGGGGTCGAGCAGCTTTGGCTCACGCAGCGCAGTTTGCAGTGGCACCTCGACGATCTCGGTGCCTCGCAGGGCGACCATCGTGCCGAAGCGGCCGGCCGCCACGGCGTCCATCGCGGCGACACCGAAGCGCGTTGCCAGGACGCGATCGAATGCGATCGGGGTGCCGCCGCGCTGAACGTGCCCGAGGATCGTGACGCGCGTCTCATAGCCGGTGCGTGACTCGATCTCCCGCTCCAGCGTCACCCCGATGCCGCCCAAACGGGCATGCCCAAAGGCATCCGTCGGCGTGCCCTCGCGGGCCTCGAGCGTGCCTTCCAGTGGCGTGGCTCCCTCTGCCACGACCACGATCGAGAAGCTGCGTCCGCGCCCGTGGCGTCGGCTTAGATGGGCGCACACCTCGTCGATGTCAAACGGCCGCTCGGGGACGAGGATCGCGTCTGCGCCGCCGGCGATCCCGGCGTGGGTGGCGATCCAGCCGGCGTGGCGGCCCATCACCTCGACCACCATCACACGGTTGTGCGACTCGGCGGTCGTGTGCAGGCGGTCGATCGCGTCGGTGACGATCTGCACGGCGGTCTGGAAACCAAACGTGTAGTCGGTCGCGGCCAGGTCGTTGTCGATCGTCTTCGGCACGCCGACGAGGGGAATATCCTCTTCGTGCAGGCATAGCGCCACGCCGAGCGTGTCCTCGCCGCCGATCGGGATCAGCGCGTCAACGCCGCGTGCGTGCATGCTCGCTCGGATCTCCGCCACCGCGTCGCGACCGTCCGCGAACGGGTTGGTGCGCGAGGTGCCGAGGATCGTCCCGCCGCGCGGCAGGATGCCCGAGGTGCTTTGCAGAGTCAGGTCGATTGCCTCGTTCTCCAGTAGCCCCGCCCAGCCGTAGCGGAAGCCCACGAGGCTGTGCTCCCCATTCGCGATCCCGCGCCGGACCACGGCACGAATGACGGCGTTCAGGCCCGGGCAGTCACCGCCACCGGTAAGCAATCCCACACGTGCCATCTGATTCCTCCTGTCCGCAGCTTTGGAGCCCTGATTTTTGCGATACGCCGAGCTGGGTACATCCGTTCTCAGGGCCGGTTGACGTTGTGGTTTTCCCGCAATCGATCGGCGGCGATCGCCCGATGGATCGTGTGCTCTGGGGTGGAAGCCTTGTGCGAGTAAGCGAATGTAAGCGACCGCAGGGTGGGGTGACGATGTTCGGCAAAGTGATCGTAGGCTTCGATGGCAGCGAGCAGGCGCGCGACGCGCTGATGCTGGGCGCGACCCTCGTCGATCGCGACGGGGAGCTGGTCGTGTGCTGTGTACACCGCCTGAAGGCGCTCTCCGCACGTATCGATCCGACGACGCCGCGGTTGGACCGGGCGCAGGCCGAGCGATGCGTCGAGCAGGCCTCACAGCTGCTCGAGGGCCGGGTGAGGCTCAGGGGGCTGCCGGTCGCGGGCGTCGGTGCCGCGCTGATGTTGCAGCGCTGCGCCGCGCGGGAGCACGCCGACCTCCTTGTGCTGGGCTCCTCTCATCGGGGAGCTGTCGGCCGAGTGCTGCTGGGGAGCGTGACGGAGCAGACGCTGCACGGAGCGCCATGCCCGGTCGCGGTGGCACCGGTCGGATGGAGCAAGTCGCTGAAGGATCCACGTCTGGCAGAGATCGCGGTCGCCTACGACGAGCCGGCGCAGGCCGGCGCCGCACTGCGTTTGGCCGCCACGCTGGCCACCGTGCGCGACGCGCACCTACGGGTACTCGCGATCGCCAACACCGCGACTCCGTTCGTCCTGGGGCCCGCCGCCGGCCTGGCATATCTCGCATCGATCGAGAACCGCGTGAAGATGACCGAAGATGCCGTAGCCGCCGCGATCGCTTCCCTGCCGGACGACACAGGGGTCTCGAGTGAAGTTCGCAGAGGTCTGCCTCCGGAGGAGATCCTGCGCAGCTCCCACCGGATCGACCTGCTCATACTCGGATCCCATACACGCGGCCCGCTGGGTCGCGTGATGCTGGGCAGCGTCAGCGACGCTGTCGTACGCGCCGCCGCGTGTCCAGTGCTGGTCGTCCCACCCGCCCTGGAGGCCGCGGGTGCCGCGCAAACCACGAGCGACACGCTCGCGAGCGCGTGAGCCGGATGCTCAGGGGCCAACCGTGTCGATGATCGAAGTCGAGGGAGTCGATAAGTCCTTCGGCTCCACACAGGCGCTCGCCGACTTCGACCTCGTCGCCGAGGAGGGCAAGGTGCTCGCGCTGCTCGGCCCCAACGGGGCCGGCAAGACAACGCTCGTGCGCATCCTGGCGACGCTCATGCGACCCGACAGCGGCCGCGCCATCGTGGCCGGCTGCGACGTCGTCGCCGACGCCGCGAAATTGCGCTCGCTGATCGGCCTCGCCGGACAGTTCGCCGCCGTCGACGAACTGCTCACCGGACGCGAGAACCTCGAGCTCGTCGGGCTCTTCTACCAGCTGAGCAAGACCGAGCGCCGCCGCCGCGCCCAAGAGGTGCTCGAACGCTTCACGCTCACCGACGCGGCCGATCAGCTCGTGAAGACCTACTCGGGCGGCATGCGCCGCCGCCTCGACGTCGGCGCCAGCCTGATCGGCCGCCCGCGGGTGCTGTTCCTCGACGAGCCGACCACCGGCCTGGACCCCCGGACCCGCAACGATGTCTGGAGCTTCGTCGAGGATCTCGTCGCCGGCGGCACGACCGTGCTGCTCACGACGCAATACATGGAGGAGGCCGAGCACCTCGCGCACCGCATCGTCGTGATGGACGCCGGCAAAGAGGTCGCGCGGGGAACCGCCACCGAGCTCAAGGATCGCCTCGGCGGCGATGTGCTCGAGGCTCGCGTGGCGAGCGCCCCAGAACTCGATCGAGCAGCCGCGCTGATCGCGGAGCTGGGGCAGGGCGTCCCGCGCGTCGATCGCGACCAGCGCACCGTGAGCATGCCCACCAAAGGCGCCACACAGGTACTTATAGCTGCCGGCCAACGCCTGCAGCAAGACGGCGTCGCGCTCGAGGACCTCGGCATCCGCCACCCCTCGCTCGACGACGTCTTCCTGTCGCTCACCGGCAGCGCAGCCCAAGCTCACGCCAACGGTGCGCACCCCAATGGACGCTCCGCCGACGCGTCCACCGTCGTGCCCGCCGCTGCGTCGACGCAGCAGCCGGATACCAGGCGTCGGACGCGAAGTGTGCCGCGGCCGACCGCGGGCGCCGCGCGCGACACCGGAGGTGTCGCCAAGCGCAACCTGCTGCGCATCCTGCGCAACCCGCGGCTGCTGGTGTTCTCCGCGGTGCAGCCGGCATTGCTGCTCGTGCTGTTCCGCTACGTGCTCGGCGGCGCGATCCACATACCCGGAAAAAGCTACGTCGACTACATCGTCCCCGCCGTGTTCATCGAGGCCGTGATGATCGGCGGCATGGCGACCGCGATCGGACTCGCCGACGATCTCGGCAGCGGCATCATCGACCGCTTCCGCAGCCTGCCGATGGCCCGCTCCGCCGTCCTCGCCGGCCGAACGCTCGCCGACCTCAGCCGCAGCGTGTTCGCGCTCGCGCTGATGGTCGCCCTGGGTTTGCTGGTCGGATTCAGCTTCCACGCCAGCGCCGGCGGGATCGTCGCCGGGCTCGCGCTGGTGCTCGTCTTCGGCTACTGCTTCTCCTGGATCTACGCCACCATCGGCCTACTCACAAAGGACCCGGAAACCGCCCAGATCGCCGGCATCCTCCCATTCTTCGTGCTCGTGTTCGCCTCATCTGCAATCGTCCCAGTCGCCACGATGCCCGGCTGGCTGCAACCCTTCGCACGCCACCAGCCCGTCAGCATCACGATCAACGCCGTACGCGCGCTCCTCCAGGGCGAACCGACAAACCACTGGGTGTGGCAATCGCTGGCCTGGTCGGCCGGGATCCTTGTGGTGTTCTTCACGATCGCGGTGCACCTGTACCGCAACGTCACCTCGTGAACGCGGGAGCGCCAGCACCGTGAGGTCTGTGCTGTTGCCAACGAGATCCGTTGCGCCGTCCTGTCATCGAACGTGCCGATTGACCTGCTCGCGGGGCAGCGGATGAGGAGATTCTCACATTTGCTTGCCGAAAACTACGGATGCGTGCGAAGCACGTAGCCCCATAGAGTCGCCGGGAGACGTTGTGCTGGACGACCAAAGGAGGCTGCTCGTGAACGCGTTGAGCCCGATGGGCGCTGTCTTCAACCTGAATCACCCAGCCCACACGGTGGACTGGAACTTCATCCACCTTTCGGTCGCCAACGTCGTGGTGATCGGCCTGATGCTGATCGTCTTCGCGCTCGCGATCCTGCTGCCGTTCCCCGGGGCCGCGCGCCGAGCGGCCGCCCGTCGCGATGGGGGCGCATCGTGAGCGCGACGCCCGCAATTCCTCCGGACGTCCCACCGGCGTCTCCCCCGCGCACTCCGGGCGCCCAGTCGAAATCCTGGACCGTCAAACTCCGCGAACGCGGCGTGCGGGAGCTGCCGCCGGAGCGGCTCCTGCCCGACGGCCAGCCGACGTACGTCGCCTCCTGGATCTACGTGTTCGGCGTGGCCAGCATCGCCTCGCTGATCGTGATCATCGGCTCCGGCTGCATTCTCGCCCTGAAGGGTCCCGCCTGGTGGCACGAGACCGGGGTCGGGCACTTCTTCAACAGCATCCACCTGTGGTCGGTGGAGATGTTCTTCTTCGCGATGGTCGTGCACCTGTGGGGCAAGTACTGGATGGCAGCCTGGCGCGGCGGCCGTTCCCGGGTGTGGATCACCGGTGCGGTCACATTCCTGGTGGCTGTTCCCTGTGCGCTCACCGGCTACGTCTCCCAGCAGAACTTCGACGCGCAGTGGATCTCGACGCAGGCCAAGGACGCGATGAACTCGGTCGGCGTCGGCGCCTTCTTCAACCTCACCAACTTCGGGCAGATGTACAGCTACCACATCCTGCTGCTGCCGATCGCGGTCGTGGCGCTCGTGAGCCTGCATGTCCTGCTCGTGCGCCGCAACGGGGTCGTGCCTCCGATCGAGATCGACTCGAGGAAAGCGGCGCTCGTCTCGGCAACGACGAGTCCCGGCGCCGGTGGCTCGCCCTCGCCGCCGCCCCCTTCCCAGACTTCGACCGGTGGGCAGTCATGAGCTTCCTTCGCCCGAAGGACGAGACACGGCCTTGGAAAGGGAGCTACGCGCCGTATGACCTTGTGAAAGAGCTGTGCATCGCGGTCGCCGTGATCGCGCTGCTGGCGGTGCTGCTCACCGTCCTTTTCTCCTCGCCTGACGAGAAGCCGAGCACGATCGCGCAGTGGTCGCGTCAGCTGCCGGCCGACTTCGCCACCACGGCGGCGCTGGAGCTCAACGGGACCAGCGACACCGCTGAATATGGTCCCCCGTACAACCACAGCTCGGGCAGCGTCCAGCACTTCCTGCTCCTGCACCCGCAGCGCTGGCTCGGCGTCAGCCATCCGATCGACACGGCCGACGACTACGTCGTCAAACCGCTGGAAACGATTCCGAACGACCCGGCGCTGCACGCCGCGCTGGCCGAATACAAGGCCGCGTCCACGACGCAGAAACAGGAATGGTCCGCAGCCTACGCCAAGCCGCTTGAAGAATACGCGGCGGCGGCGGAAGAAAAGAAGACGCCACCGAGCACGGTGTCGGTCGATCAGACCACGGGCGCGGTGACTGTGCATACCAGCGGCGCCGGCCCGGTGCCGACGATGATGACCGCCCTGCAGAGCCTCGCCCAGAGCGGCGGCCTCGAAGGGGGCCTCGTCTCCAGCAGCCAGTTCTTCCAGACCGACTACACCAAGCCGCTGCTGTTCATGGCCGACGGCGGGCTGCTGACCGAACGTGCCGAACAACAACACCTGCTGGGCGAGCAGTGGGGCCTGATGAACGAGACCGGCAGCTACCCCGGCCAACCCTGGCTGTGGCTGTATGCGCTGTGGTACCAGGTCGAACCGATGAAGTCCTCGCCCAACGCGGACATCCAGGTCCTGCTGATCATGGGCCTGTTGAGCCTCGCCTTCATCTGCATCCCCTTCATCCCCGGCATCAATGCCCTGCCGCGCAAGATCCCGATCTACAAGCTGATCTGGAAAGAGCACTACCGCGCAAGCTGAAAGGCGCGTAGGGGACGAAGCATGAAGCGGCCACGAGGCACAGCTCGCGGGTAAGCCGAACGCTGGTTTACTCGCCGGTGTTGATCAGCTTGCGCTTCAGCGCATAGTCGACGAGCTCGGCGCGGGTGGAGAGCCGCAGCTTCTGCTGGATGTGTGCGCGGTGAGTCTCGACGGTCCGCACGGACAGGTAGAGCTGCTCTGCGATCTCAGAGTTGGTGTGCCCCAGGGCGATCAGCCGCAGCACGTCGACCTCGCGCTCGGAGAGATCGTCCGGCGGGCCGGGGGGAGGCTCTGAGGCGATGCGGGCACCCAGCTTCGGATTCAGATAATTCTCACCGACGGCGGCACGCCGTACCGCCTCGACGAGCTCGTCATCGGCGGCCTCCTTGAGCACGTAGCCAAGTGCTCCGGCGCCGAGGGCCTCGCGCGCAAAGGCGGGCTCCTGCTGCATCGTCAACACCACGATCTGCGTGTCGGGGGACTCCTCCCGTAGGATGGGGATCGCCTCGAGGCTGGAGCCACCCGGCATGTTCAGATCGAGCACGAGCACCTTGGGGTGATGGCCCCGCACGAAGCGTCGCGCGTCATCGATGTTGCTCGCCTCAGCGACGACCTCGAAGTCCGGCTCGCTGTCGAGCAGCATCCGCAGGCCGCTGCGCACGACCGCGTGATCGTCCGCGAGCACGAGCTTGATGGTGGTGTCTTCGTCGGTCATGCCACGGGACCGTACTCCGTGGCGGTGACGCGGGGCAACGCGTGCGCGCTCAGTCGCCCCTATGTAGGCGGGGACTTGCTGGCGCAATCCAGGACAAAGTTCCATTTAACGGACTAGACCTGCTAGTGTGTGGGGCGCCACGGGGAGTCCCCGTGGCGCATGCGCTTTGATCGTCTCCCGATACGTGTCACGTCGGCGCTCTGCGCGCTGGTTGTCCTCGCCGCTCTGACGCTCCCAACAGGTACGTTCGGGAAGCCCGCACCGAAATCGAGCCGGCCGCCCGTTACGACGCTCGGCACGCTCGTGCAGCTGCCCGGCGCGGGCGGCTGCTTGGTCGATCGCTCCGCGGCGCGCGCCGGCTGCAAGTCGGTGCGCGCGCTGCGCGGGCCCGCGCCGTTCCTCGGCTCCGAGGCGATCGCGATCAGCCCGGACGGGCGCAACGTCTACGTCGCCTCCTCGACCAGCAACGCGATCGCCGTCTTCAAGCGCAGCGCGCGCAGCGGCGAGCTGACCCAGCCCGCGGGCGCTGCTGGCTGCATCTCCGCACAGGGCGCCGGCGGCTGCGCGACGGGGGTCGGCCTGGAAGGTCCCAACTCGGTCACGGTCAGCCCCGACGGGCGCAATGTCTACGCGACCTCGCTCGGCAGCGATGCGATCGACGTCTTCGCGCGCAACCCCGCGACGGGCGCTTTGACGCAGGCGAGTGGCGGCGCGGGCTGTATCGCCAACGTCGCGACCACCGGCTGCACGACCGGCCGCGCGCTCTACGGTCCGGACGTCGTCGTCGCGAGCCCCGACGGGCGCAACGTCTATGTCGGCGCGTTCAAGGGCAGCTCGCTCGCGGTCTTCGCGCGCGACCCCGCCACCGGTGCGCTGGCCCAGCCGGCCGGCGCGGGCGGTTGCGTCGCCGACGCGTCCTACCCGATCGCCGGGTGCGCCTCCGCCGTCGCGCTCGCCTCGCCGGAGGGCCTCGCGATCAGCCCGGATGGCGAGGACGTGTACGCCGCGGCCGCGCTCAGCAATGCGCTCGACGTGTTCGCCCGCAACTCCTCGACCGGCGCGCTCACGCAGGCCGGCGGCGGTTGCATCGTGCAGGCGCCGCTCGCGGGCTGCACGACCGGTAGGCAGCTCGGCGGCGCGGATGCGGTGGCGGTCAGCCCCGAAGGCACGGATGTCTACGTGACGTCGGTGCTGAGCAACAGCGTCACATCGTTCGCGCGCTCGCCGTCCACAGGCCAGCTCACCCAGCTGAGCGGCACCTCCGCCTGCGTGCTCTACGTGCTCGCGGTCGGCTGCTCGCTCGGGCAGGCGCTCGACGCGCCCGAGGGGCTCGCGGTCTCCCCCGACGGCGCGAGCGTCTACGCGACCTCCTTCGCCTCGGGCGCTGTGGACGTGCTCGACCGCAGCGCCGAATCGGGCGCGCTGACGCAGAAGCCGCGGCGCGCGGGCTGCCTGGCCGCGGGCCTGCCGCAGAGCTGCGCGCTCGGCCGCGGGCCGCTCGGCGCGAGCTCGATCGCGGTCAGCCCCGACGGCAGATACGTCTACTCGGCGGCGTTCGCGTCGAACGCGGTCGGCGTCTTCAAACGGGTTACCAAGTCGGTCTCGCGCGGGTAGCGCTGAGAGCAAAGGAGCAGCGGCATGGACAAAACGGGCAGCGATTCAGGACAGGGCAGCGAGGATGCGGGGGATGGCGTCGCCACGCTGGACGGCGACCCAGCGCGCGATGGCACCACAGCGCAGGACGGCATCGCGGCGCGCGACGGCGAGGACGACGGGGACGGCATCACCCGCGGCGACCTGCTGAAGACGGCCGCTGTCGCCGCCCCCGGCATCCTGCTCGGCGGACGCGCCGCCTCCGCGGCTGCGGCCGCGACCCGCCCGAAACCGCGCCGCGCCGCGCCGGCCGGGAAGGTCGCGGGCATGAACGTGCTGCTGTTCCTGACCGACCAGCAGCGCGCGGTTCAGCACTTCCCACCCGGCTGGTCGGCGCGCAACCTGCCGGGGGTGACGCGGCTGCAGGAACACGGCCTGACGTTCGAGAACGCGTTCACGAACGCGTGCATGTGCTCCCCGGCGCGCTCGACGCTGATGTCCGGCTACTTCCCCGCCCAGCACGGCGTCAAGTACACGCTCGAGACGAACATGCCCGCCCCCGAATACCCCCAGGTCGAACTCGCGCTCAGCTTCAAGAACCCCGCCACTGTAGTTGCGGCGGCCGGATACACCCCCGTGTACAAGGGCAAGTTCCACTGCAACAAGCCGGCCAACGGCACGAGCTGGGTTCCGAACGATGTCAACAAGTACGGCTTCACCCGCTGGGACCCGCCGGACGCGGGCGCCAACCAGACGATCCCCGAGGAGGGCGGCGGCAGCTACGACAACGACGGGCGCTTCATGACCTCGCAGGGCACCCCGGAAGCGGGCACCGAAGGGGCGCTCCAGTACCTCGCCTCGAATGCCGCGCAGGAGCAGCCGTTCTTCATGGTCGTCTCGCTCGTCAACCCCCACGACGTGCTGTTCTACCCGAAGACCTACACCGAAGGCGGCTACGACGACTCGTGGCTTGTGGGCGAGATCGACCCGCCGGCTACGGCGAACGAAGACCTCTCGACCAAGCCCACCGTCCAAGAGCAGTTCCTGCGCCTGTTCAACGCCTCCGGGCCGATCCCGACGCCGCAGATGAAGCGCAACTACCTCAACTTCTACGGCAACCTGATGAAGTCCTCGGACGCCTATCTCGTGAAGCTGCTCGACTCGCTCGCCGCGACCGGCCTGCTCGAGAACACGCTCGTGATCGCGACGGCAGACCACGGTGAGATGGGCACCGCCCACGGTGGGCTGCGCCAGAAGAACTTCAACTTCTACGAGGAGTCCACGCGCGTGCCCCTCGTCTACTCCAACCCGCGCCTGTTCAAGCGCCCAAGGACGAGCGACGCGCTCGTCTCCCACGTCGACTTCCTGCCGACGCTCGCGAGCCTCGTCGGCGCGCCGGCCTCCGCGCGCTCGGAATGGCAGGGGATCGACTACTCCGACCAGATCCTCGCCGCCGCGCCGGGCTCGCCCCAGGACTACACGGTCTTCACCTACGACGACTGGCAGTCCGGCCAGGCCAAGGGCCCCTACCCCGAGCCGCCCAACCACGTCGTCGGCATCCGCGAAGCCCGCTACAAGCTCGCCCGCTACTACGACGCCGCCGGCAAGGTCCCCGACCAGTGGGAGATGTACGACCTCAAGGCCGACCCGCTCGAGCGCACGAACCTCGCCTACCGCGGCCACAAGCGCACGCCGACGCAGGAGCGCGAATACAAGCGGCTACGGCGCAAGCTCGCGAAGGTCGAACAGACGCGGCTGCAGTCACTGAGTTGAGCGACGCCCCGCGGCACGATGCCGGCTCCTCTCGCCAAGACGTTCCACGGTACGTTCGTCGCGTCGTTCCCCGGCACGAACACCTCCTGGGTGCTGATCGGCCTGCTCGAGGCGCTCGTGTTCGTCGTGATCCTCGCCAGCGTCCTCACCGGCGAGTTCCTGCCGACCCGTCCATCCTCCAGGGGCGGAACCGCAATCCGACGAATCGCCGCTTGGCGTTGAGCTAGCGGCCGGACAGCTTGCCCTTGCCTGTGGTTGTCGAGGTTGGGGTCGGTGTGAGCCCGTTGACGCCAGTCCACTCGGACGGCATCGGCTGGGCCTCGCGGTTGTCCAGGTCGCCTTCCAGGCTAGTGAGGTGCCCTCGGATCTCGCCGGGTAGCTGCTCGCCGAATTGCGCGAGGTGCGTCGCGATCTGCGGGAGCTCTCCACGCAGTGCCGTGACGTCGACCTCGAGTAGCTGGGTGAGCGCATCCGGTGATAGGTCGAGCCCTGTGAGGTCGAGCTCGCCGTCGGCGGGGACGAGGCCGATCGGTGTCTTTACTGCCTTGGCGGCGTCTTCACAGCGGCGGAAGATCCACGCGAGCACCCGTGAGTTCTCGCCGAAGCCGGGCCACAGGAACTTGCCTTCGGCGTCCTTGCGAAACCAGTTGACGTAGAAGATTCTCGGCAGCTTCTCCGGATCCGCATCGCGTTCTATCTGGAGCCAGTGGGCGAAGTAGTCGGCCATGTTGTAGCCGCAGAACGGCAGCATCGCAAACGGGTCGAAGCGCAGCTCACCGACCGTGCCGGCGGCGGCGGCGGTCTTCTCCGAGCTCATCGTCGCGCCGAGGAATACCCCGTGCTGCCAGTCAAACGCCTCGCGCACCAGCGGGACTACACTCGCGCGGCGACCGCCGAATAGAAAGGCGTCGATCGGTACGCCGGCGGGATCGTTCCACTCGGGTGCGATCACGGGGCATTGCGCGGCCGGCACGGTGAAGCGCGCGTTGGGGTGGGCCGCCGGCGCATCCGATGAGGGCGTCCAGTCATTGCCGTGCCAGTCGGTCAGGTGCTCGGGCGCATCGGGTGTCATGCCCTCCCACCAGACGTCCCCGTCGTCGGTCAGCGCGCAGTTGGTGAAGATCGTGTTCGCCTCGATGCTCTTCATGGCGTTTGGGTTCGTCTGGAAGCCCGTGCCGGGCGCGACGCCGAAGAAGCCGGCCTCGGGGTTGATCGCGTACAGCCGCCCGTCCTTGCCGAACTTCATCCAGGCGATGTCGTCGCCGATCGTCTCGACCGTCCAGCCCTCGATCGTCGGTATCAGCATTGCCAGGTTCGTCTTGCCGCACGCTGAGGGGAACGCGGCGGCGATGAACTTGACCGCACCCTCTGGGGAGGTGAGCTTGAGGATCAGCATGTGCTCTGCCAGCCACCCCTCCTCGCGCGCCATCGCCGAGGCGATCCGTAGCGCCAGGCACTTCTTGCCGAGCAGCGCGTTGCCGCCGTAGCCCGAGCCGTAGGAGATGATCTCGCGCGTCTCGGGGAAATGCACGATGTACTTGTTCTCGGCGTTGCACGGCCACGAAACGTCCTGCGCGCCATCCTGTAGCGGCATCCCGACCGAGTGCACGCACGGGACGAACTCGCCGTCCTCGCCGAGCACGTCCAGGGCGCCCTTGCCCATCCGCGTCATGATCCGCATCGAGGCCGCGACGTAGGGTGAGTCGGTTAGCTGCACACCGATGTAGGACTTGTCCGAGCCAAGCGGCCCCATCGAGAACGGCACCACGTACATCGTGCGCCCGTGCATAGAGCCCGCGAGCAGCGCGTTCAGCGTCTGGCGCATCTCGGCGGGTCACGCCAGTTGTTCGTCGGACCGGCGCCGGCCGCTGTCGCTGAGCAGATGAATGTACGGTCCTCGACGCGCGCGACGTCGCCGGGGTCTGACAGCGCGAGATAGGAGTTCGGCCGCTTGGCCTCAGACAGCCGCTTGAAGGTTCCGGCCTGCACGAGCGTTTGGCAGAGCTGGTCGTACTCGTCCTGTGAGCCGTCGCACCAGTGGACGTTCTCGGGCTGGGTCAGCTCGGCGGTCTGCGTGACCCACGCCAGCAGCTTTGGGTGCCTGGTCGGCGCTTGAGTATCCGGGGTCGCTGTGTCGGTCATGGGATTGGCTGTCCTCCTTGGGTCGCGAGCACTACACTGGTCAGTAATCTTACGAGGTCCTAAGCGAATAAGATTTATGGACATGTCGGTTTCCTCGCGGCGAACCAAGCAAGCTCCTGAGATCCTCGTCTCTCCGGTCTGGGGGCCGCTGCTCAGCCAAGCCGAAGACAAGCTCGAGCAGGAGCTGACCGCCAGCCATGAGCAGCGGTCGATCTCACCGTCGTTGGCACGCGAAAGCGCCTCGGCGGTACTCGCGCGCGCCCATGCCCACATGCTCACGGCCCTCGAGGGCGGTTCTGCCCAGAGCCAGGACGCCATCTCCGAGCTCGTCGAGGACGCCGTTGCGCTGGTTCGCGCAGTCCCGCAACTGTGGCTGGCGCACACCACGACGGCCTACGAGGATCGCCTCCCAGCGATCGTGGCCGTCCTCGAGCGACAGCTCAGCGCGCACGAGCACGGCGTGCTCAGCGGCGAGCTGACGTACTCGCTCAGCGTCGCCGAAGCCGACGAGCCAGCGGTGCGGATGCGCCACTCGCTCGCCGAACTCGCCGGTCGCGATCACGGGGGGATCAGCGACCTGATCTCCGTGCAGACCGCCGCGATCCCCCTCGCGGCGCTGTTGCTGCGGGCGGCGGGCAACATCGCTACGGATGCTTTGGCCAGCGAGGCGCCGGAACGGCGAACCGCGGCGCTCGACCGGCTCCTGCGGCGCGTCGCGCGTGAGATCGTGAGTCACGCCGAGGCGCGCAGGCGAACCCTCGACGACGGGTATGACCCGGTCGGCCACCACCTGGCCAGCGCGATGCGGGTGCCCGCGCCAGCAACATCGCCTGCGTTGGCTGGCGACACGGTCGATCTCGACGGCATTCGTGAAGCGTGGCTGCACATCGCCGCGCTTGAGCACATCGCGGTTTCCACGCTCGACCGCAAGCTGCCGACGCCGACCTATCAACCACACTACGAGACGCTTGGGGAAACCCTCATCGAGACCAGCGCAAAGGTCCTGTGCGGGGGACGGCTGCTTGTGCGAGCAGGCGCCTTCCGTCACGGGCAGGCGTGGTGCGCACAGACCACCGCGCTCGGCTACGCGCGGGAGATGTACATCAACGGGCTCCCCGGGGCTTCCGACGTGCTCGAGCGCGCCCAGGGAATCCTCTTGACCCGGCTCGCCCGAGCGACCGTGGCGATCGCGCTGGTTGATCTCTCACGCGAAGCCGGCACGGAGACCGACAACGTGTCTAGCGCCACCCCGCCAACGTGACGATCCGCGTTGCTCGCCGCAGACACAACAGTGAAAACTACCCATCCAACACGCGGGTTTCAACGGAGACGCGTCCTGCTTATTATCTCACAGACTTAGAAGATGGACGATATACGTTGTGAGAGCTGCCAGGATGTCGTCGGTATGTACGAGCCGATGCGGGTGATTCTGCGCGACGGCAGGGAGCGCACGGGGTCGCGCTTGACGCTGCGCGACGAGCTGCGCCAGCCCGGCAGCGTGGCGCTGCACGAGCACTGCCGCGCCCCCGATTGCCCCGTGCCTGGACGCCACGGCCTAGCGTGGCGTCCAGGTGGCGACTGAGCGCTCGCCGCCGTTCAGCGATGTTCCTCATCTGGGTTGGCTATGCGGGTCGGCCGGTTGTCGATCGGGGCGGACCACGACTCGCGGCCCGTCGGAATGCTCGACTGCTTCGGTGACGATTTCCCGTTCGATGAAGCTCGCCAACGTGGCACGCACCACGTCCTCGGCGCTGCAGTGGATCGTCAAAGGCGCCCTGAGCACTTCGTCCTGGAACGCGCGGTCATCGGGCTCTGTCCACGCCGCCCAAGACCCGATCGCGTGTGGGTGCTCCGAGAAGATGTCCAGGAGAATCCGGTGGGCCGCTGTTGCGCGATCCGCCGCGAAGGCTGGCCGCGCGTCTATGCCAAGCGCGCAGAGGTTCTCCATCGCCGCCACCAAAGCGGATCTCGAGATCGGTCGGTTCTCCCGAGGCATCGGCGGTCGAATCGCCGTGAACCTCTCGCAGCAAGCATGTGTCTACGTCGTAGACGAATCCCCGCGTGGTACCTCCTTGAAGCAGGAACGACGAGCGGTGGATACGCAGCAGCGACTGCCGCACGTCGGCGTCGACGTCGGTGAACGACTCGATCGCGAACGCCGGCGCCACGCCGGTGGCGTCTTGAAGGGACGCTCGGAACCCGTCGTCGGTGAGCTTCTGCATCCCGCAGTCCGTGTGGTGGACGAGCATCACGTGACGGGTTCCCAGCACGCGTTGGGAGATCGCGAGCGAGCGAATCACGTCATCGGTTATGACGCCGCCGGCGTTGCGCAGGATGTGCGCGTCGCCAAACGCCAGACCCAGCGCGGCGAACACATCCACGCGCGAGTCCATGCACGTCACAACGACGAGCTGCCTCGCGGGACGGATATCGACATGTCCAGCCGCGCGCGCGGCGGCGAAGCGCGCGTTGTTCTGCACCAGCTCGTCGATCACATCCATCTGACAGGCCTCGATACGTTGATGACTACTCGGTGCCCGCGAGCTCGCCGAGCACGGCCTGAGACTCGGTGAGGCTGGAGGTCAGGATCTGTTTGGAGATTTCCAGGAGCTGGAAGATGCGGGGGTCGCGGACGGTGTAGTAGACGCTGGTGCCCTCGCGGCGGCCCTCGAGGATGCCGTGCTTGCGCAGCACTCCGAGGTGCTGAGAGGTTCCGCTGGAGTCCATCTGCAACTCGTTCTGTAGATCGCCGACGGTGCGCTCGCCGTCTTTGAGCAGCTCGAGGATGCGGACTCGCACGGGGTGCCCGAGGTTGCGGAAGAACTCGGCCTTCATCTGGTAGACGGCGCGGCGCTGGACGGCCTCGGCTACCGCGCTGGGCTGTGAACGCGGGCTCATGTGGAGGTGCTTTGGGCTGAAGGTGGAGTCATGGTGCTCGCGGCAAGCACACTCGTGGGTGCGCAACGAGTATGACGTAAGCGACGGCGCGATCCGTAACCTTATTGGTATGTAGCCTTATAAGGCTACAATATAAGCATGTTTTTGAGGGGCGTCCCGTCTTGTGCGTGGCTTCGGCGGCGGTGACCGCGGCGTCCCTGCGTTCGTTGCCGCTGCGGGAGGCGTGGGGCCTGGCCACCGCGTCGCGGGCGGCGCCGCTCGCGGCGGCGGACGAGCGGGCGGTTCTTCAGCGCATCGACGACACGCTCGAGGTGTGCGCCAGCGGGCTGGCGGAGCTGCTGGCGGCGTCCTTTCAGGATCGCGAGCGCTGCCGCCGGGGCGCCCTGGAGTGCGCAGCGTCGGTGCTGCGCGCGTTCGCCGGCGCGGAGCCCGCGGAGGATTCCCCAGCATCTGCCTCGCGGCTTCTACGGACGGTCGATGAGCGCCTCGTCTCGCACGAGAACAGCGTGCTCAGTGGGGAGCAGACCTACGCTCTGGAGCCCGACGCGCTGAGCGGGATCCCGGCGAGCGCGGATGCCTGCCGCTGCGATCCGCACGGCGCCGGCAGCTTGGCGGCGGCGTGGGAGAGGCTCGCGGAGACGGCCGTCGCGCTGTTGACCGCGGCCGTCCGCGCCGTGGCGAACATCGACCGCGGAGACGCCGGGCCGGCACCCTCGGCGAGCGTGCTGGCCGCGGTGCTCGACCAGTTGCGGCTGATCGTCGATGAGGTCGGTCGCGGTGCTCGTGCTCTTCCCGAGACGCCCAACGGCGAGAGCGATCGTGTCGGCAAGCTGCTCAGCGAAGTGCTGCGCACGGGTCTTCCCAAGGAGGTCCTCGACGAGCTCACCGAGGCAGAGCCCGCCTCGCCGCGGCTGTGTGACGTGCTTGCCGCGGTGCGGTCGGTTTGGCTTGAGATTGGCGCCCGCGAGCTCGAGATCGTTGGCCTGCTCGACCGCGAGCTGCCGTCCCCGAGCTATGCGCAGTTCCCGTCGTTGCGCCAGGCTGTCGTCGCTGGCGCCGCGAACGTGCTCGGGGGCGGGCGGCTGCTGGAGCGCCCCGAGGAGTTCCTGCTGATCGATGCGCTGATACACCAGCACGATGCTCTCGCCCACGCGGTGGAGCTCTACACCGCCGGGTTGCGCGGTAACGCACCCGCTTACACCCAGGCGCAGCTCGTCGTCCTGACGAGGCTCTTGCGTGCGGTCGCGGCGCTTTGGGTGATCGACGCGCGCCTGCGCCGATCGCATGCCGCGGCGCTGGCTGCACAGTGAGACTCTCCAGGCTCGATCGGGTCAAGCGGCCGTCTTCGCGAGTGCGTCGCGCAGGAAGCTGATCGTGCGCTCCCAGGAGAGATGCGCGAACCGCTCGTCGTAGGTGCCCAGCCGGTTGGTGTCGTTGAAGAAGGCGTGTCCGGCGCCGGTGTATTTTTCGAAGGTGACGTCGACCCCGGCGGTGCGCAGCTCTGTCTCGAGGGTCATTGCGTCTTTGAGGGAGATGAACGCGTCGGCGGTCCCGAAGTGCCCGAGGACGGGACCTTTGATCTTCGTGAAGTCCGGCTTTCCGTGTGGCATCACGTAGTAGTAGGTGACGGCGGCGGCGATGTTCGGGCAGGTCGCTGCCGCCCACAGTGCGAGCCCGCCGCCGAGGCAGAAGCCGACCGCCGCGACGCCGGGGCCCTCGAAGCCAGGCTGGGATGCGAGGAACTCGGCGGCGCCGCACATGTCCTGCTCCACCAGGTCCATCGAGAGGGCCATCATCTTCTGTTCCGCCTCGCTGGGCTGGGTCGTGGTCTGCCCGCGATAGAGGTCGGGGGCCAGGGCGTAGAAGCCCGCGGCGGCGAGCCGGTCACAGATCGAGCGGATGTGCTCGTCAACGCCCCACCACTCCTGCAGGACGATCGTGGCGGGTCCGTGAGCAACGGCTGGTACCGCCAGGTAGCCCGGCGTGCTGCCGGCGACCGTAGGGAACTCGATTTCAGGCATGTCGTTACTCCTCGATGTCGGTGTGTGGCCCGCCGGCGTCAGTCGACGGGATGCTGGTGTAGTGATCAGAAGATCGGGGTGCGGAGGCGTCTCGCCCGCCCGTGGCCATCAGGGCGAGTAGCGCGTCGGCAATCTGCCGCGGGCCGGGTGGGCAGCCGGGGATGCGCAGGTCTACCGGCAGGATCTGCTCCAGCGGCCCAGCGAGTTGTGTGGGATCGCCGAGCACAGCGAAGCCGGCCGCGCAGTGGCCGAGCGCGGCGACCAAGCGCGGCTCTGGCATCGCCTCATACGCACGGCGCAGCGGGTCGGCCATGCGCGTGGTGATCTGCCCGGTGACGAGCAGCACGTCGGCATGGCGCGGCGATGCGACGACGTTCAGCCCGTGGCGCTGCAGGTCGTAGTAGGGGTTGGTGGCGGCGGTCAGCTCGTGCTCGCAGCCGTTGCAAGAACCGGCGTCGACGTGGCGTAGCGCCAACGAACCACTCCGGCTGGTGGCGGGCAGCCCGATCTCCTTGCGGGCGTGCCGTAGGTGTCTGAGCAGCACGAACATTGCTCTATCGATCCGCGCAGGCGTAGCAGAGCTCAAAGCTCTTGTTGATCAGGGGAAAGTCGGGCAGCAGGTTTTCTCGGGAGGCGTGCGCGACCGCGGGCCAGTTCGCGTAGGAGCCGGTGCGCAGATGCAGACGCTCGATCGTGCTCCCGTCGCTCTGCACAGTGCAGAGCGTCTCGCCGCGTGGGCTCTCCACGCGCGCGATGCCGACCCCGGCGCCCGACACGTCGAGCTGCTTCACGCCACCCGGGGAGAAGTTGCCGGTCAGCAGCTCGTCCAGGATCGCGAAGGTCTGCTCCAGTTCGACCTGACGGATGTCAAGGCGCGCGGCGACATCGCCGCTCGCGCGTCCCGGCCTCGCGGGCGCGAACCCCGAGTAGGAGAGTCGCGGGCTTTCGCTGCGCGTGTCGTGGTCGACGCCGGCGGCGCGCGCCGACGGCCCGACCGTCCCCAGGCGGATCGCGTCATCCTTCGTCAGCTGCCCGACCTCGCCAAGTCGATCCTGCAGCGACCCCGCGAACCGCAGCTCCCGCCAGATGGCGCGTTGCTCTCCCTCCAACGCGCGTAGCTGCTCGCGCGCGGCGTGCGCATCGGCCTGTCCGATCCGCAGCGTGCTCGCGGCGAGCGCGACGGTGTCGAACAGGAAGCGATGCCCGGCGAGACGCTGGTTGAGTCGCTGTGCGCGCTCCTTGAACGCCGCGAACGCCATCGCGCCGGGCGCGAAGCCGACTCCCGCGCAGATCGCGGAGACGTCGTTCAGGTGGTTGTAGAGACGCTCGAGCTCGAGCAGCAGCGTGCGCACGCGCCGCAGGTGATGGTCGGGCGCGAGCCCGAGCAGCGACTCGCAAGCCTGCGCGTAGGCGACCGTGTTCGTCACCGCGCATGCCGCACACGCGCGCTGGGCGTAGGCCAGTCCGTCCGCGAGGGGGTGGCCCTCGGCCGCGACCTGCAGCCCGCGGTGCTTGTAGAACATGCGCAGGTCGAGATACAGGATGCGCTCACCCACGACCGTGAAGCGGAAGTGCCCGGACTCGATCACCCCGGCGTGGATCGGCCCGACCGCGACCTGGTAGGGGTCGTGACCCTGCACGGGGACCGTCCATGCCTCGGGCTCCACGGGGTGCGCGAGCAGGGGCCGCATCGGCTCATGGCCGTCGAAGCGCACGCCGTATGAGTCGTGTGCCTCGCGCTCGTCCCAGCCGGCCGCCGCGAACAGGTCGACCAGCGTGTCGATCGCGCCCGACGGCACGGGCGCGCTGAGGACGTGCTCCAGGCCGCCGCGCGCGAAGACGCAGTTGACCTGCAGGCCCCGCTCGCCAGTGCCGGCGAACAGCCCGCAGAAGCGCCCGCCGTCCTGCGCGTGGCGCTCGCACGCCGCGCGCCACTGGCGCGGCGCGACGCGCTCGACGCGAGCGGGCGTGAGCGCCGGGAGGATCGCCCGCGCGTGGCTGCTCATGCGATGCCCCGCATCAGGCTCTCGCCGGCGTGGGAGCCGGCGAGCAGGTAGGCGCCGACGGAGAGCCCCAGCAGCCCGAGGGTGAGTCCGACGGTCAGCCGCGCGGTGAGGCGCACCGTGCGCCCTGAGCGCCAGCGATGCCCTTGGCTCTCACCGGCGAGCGTCTCGATCATGGCGTGTGCGAGCCCGAGGAACCCGAGCGCCATCAGCACCGCCGCGACCGAGACGACCGCGATCTGGTGCGCGGCGATCCCGCCGAGCAGGATCAAAACCTCGCTGAAGAACAGCGGCGAGGGCGGCAGCCCGCTGAGCGTCCCGAGGCTGACACCGGCGGCGACGGCGACCGGCGTGCTAAGCCGCGCGAGCCCGCGTGGCGGCCGGTGCGACGTTGCGGGGTCGTGACGCTGCAGCGGCATCGCCGTGTAGAAGCCGAGGGACTTCGCCAGCGCGTGCCCGGCGAGGTGGATGATCACGCCGACGGTCGCCAGCGGCGTGGCGAACCCGATTCCGAGCGCGAGGATGCCCATGTGCTCGAGGCTCGAGTACGCGAGCAGGCGCTTCCACGCCATCGGCCGCCACAGGAACGGGACCGCGATCGCCAGCGAGGCGAGCCCGAACGCGAGCATCAGGCGATCCGCGAGCTGGTCCGCGACCGCCGGGCCGAGCGTCAGCACGACGCGCCACGCGATCAGCATGACCGTCGGCAGCAAGGCGGCGGAGAGCATGGCGCTGACCGGGGGCGGCGCCTGGCTGTGCGCGTCGGGCAGCCAGTTGTGCACGGGCGCCCAGCCGATCTTCGTGGCGAGCCCGACGAGGATCAGGATCAGCGCGAACAGCGCCGTTTGGTGCGGGACGCCGCGGGCGTGGCGGGCGATGCTCTGCCAGTCGAGTGTCGCGAGCGTCCCGCCGTGTGGCGCCAGGCCGGCGAACAGGATCAGGATGCCGAGCAGCGCGACCGCCAGCCCGAAGGTCGTCAGCACGAGGTACTTCCAGCCGGCCTCCAGCGCGTGCGTGCGTCCGGTGTAGGCGACCAGCAGCGCCGAGGCGCCGGTCGTCGCCTCGATCAAAAGCCACGCCACGCCGAGGTTCTTCACCAGCGCGAGCGCCAGCAGCGCGGCCCAGAAGAGATGAAAGGCGGTGTAGTACCAGGCGCGTGCGCGGCGCGCCTGGAACAGGCTTTTGCCCGCGCCGGCGAGGTAGGCGGGGGAGACGATCGCGCTGCACCATCCAACTACGGCGATCACCGCGAGAAAGCTCGCGCCGGCACGATCCAGGAGAAACCAGGAGCCGTGCAGCCCCCCCGAACCGTGGACGAGGCCCACCACGCTCGCGGCGAGCGCCACCACGGCGCTGACGCTCGCGCTGAGCACATCTACGCGATCGGCGCCGGCCGGGGTGCGCGGCAGTCGCACCAGCAGCGCCCCCAGCAGCGGTGAGAGCACCACGGCGATCAGCAGCAGGTCAGTCACGCAGCGCCTCCAGCAGCGAGCTGTCGCCGCTGCCGAGCTGCTCGTGAATCTTCGTGGCGAACGCCGCGGCGACCGAGACGATCACCACGAGATCGAACACGAGGCCGAGCTCGATGAACGCGGGCAGGCCACCGGGCAAGGAGAGCCCGGCGAGGTAGATCCCGTTCTCGGCGACCAGGAACCCGAGCGCCTGGAAGAGCACCGCGCGGCGCACGACCGCGATCAGGATGCCGAGCGCCAGCACCCCGACGGCGGCGTGTTCCACGCCGGCGCCGGTCAGCCCGAACCGCGGGATCGACTGCTCGACCGCGAGCGCCGCCGCGATCGAGATCGCCAGCCGCACCAGCGCCGGCGGCTCGGTCGTGATCAGCCGCTCCTTGCGCGCCCGGCGCACGGTGAGCATCAACAGCGCGGGGAGCACCAGCGCCTTCGCGATCAGGACCGTGCCGGCTATCGCCAGCGCCGTCGAGGTCCGCGACCCCTGGGTAATCGCGTAGATGCCGAGTCCGAGCGACTGTGCCGCGACGAGCGCGATCGCCAGCGAGCGCCGGCGCACCACGATCACCGCGAGCGAGCTGATCACCAGCCACCAGGTCACGGCGCCGGTCATCCGCCGCCCCCCGCGAACCAGCTCGCCAGCCCCAGCAGACACAGCGCCGCTCCGGAGCCCAGCATCAGTGGCACGCGCAGCACCCGCATCTTCGCCTGCACGGTCTCGCACACCGCCAGCGCGAGACTGAGCGCCAATACGCCACCGGCGAGCACCGCGAGCTGCGCCACGAACGGGCCAGGCTGTGGAATCAGCAGCTCGCACGCGAGCACGAGCATGATCCAGTGCCGAGCCGCCGCCGACCACTGCAGATACGCGAGATCGCGCCCCGCGTACTCCAGCAGCGGCCCCTCGTGGACCATCGTGAGCTCCAGGTGAGTATCGGGATTATCGACCGGCTGGCGGCCGGTCTCGGCGAGGATCACCAGGCAGAACGCAGCGGCGGCGGCCCAATGCGCCGGCCTCGACCACACTTCGGGCAATGTCGCCGCGTGGCTCATCGACAGCAGATCGGTGCTGTGCAGCGGCAGCGCCAGCAGCACCAGCACCAGCAGCAAGAGCCCCTCGACGAACACCGAGAACATCAGATCCCGCGCGGCGCCCATCAAGCCAAACGCGCCGGCGGTATCCCACGCCGCGAGCGTCACCGCGAAGCGCGCGAGCGCCAGCAGGCCGACCAGCACCAGCGCGTCGTTACCCAGCCCCCAATCCGGCGCGTGCCCACCGATCGGCAGCAGCAACAACACCAGTGCGGTAGATGCAGCCGCGACCGCCGGCGCCAGCGTGTAGATCGGCGTGTGGGGCTCCGGCGCCACCCCGGACTTCCCCCACAGCCGGGCAAGCTCGCGGTAGGGCTGCAGCACGGGTGGTCCGCGCCGGCCCTGCAGGCGCGCCTTCAGATGCTGGATCAGCCCGACGATTGCCGGCGCGCCCAGCACACCGACGAGGACCTGCACGACGCCCGCGATCAGCGTCGCCCCACTCACCCCAGAACCCCGATTCGAGCCAGCGCCAAGAGCAGTCCAAGCAGCGCGAGGAGATACGTCAGGTAGGCGCGCAGGCTGCCCGACTGCACGCGGCGCGCGATCCTCGCGGCGCGCAGGGCCCCTCGCGACAGCGGCCCGTAGAGCAGCGTGTCAAACAGGTGCGGTACCTCAGCCTCATACGCGACAGCCTCGACGACTCCCGCGGAGGCGATCACCCGCACCTCGCGCCGCGGGCGCAAGAGCGCCTCCAGCACGAGACGCAGCGGCTTGGTGAACCCCGCCGACGTCCACGCAAGCCCGGCCGCCGGCAACTGGCCGCACACCCACACCGGACTCGGCGCCGCACGCGGGCTCCGGGCCAGCCTCACCAACGCACTCACGAGCAGCACGAGCGCCAGCGCAAGCGCGAGGGTCGGCAGCGACCCGGTGCCGGGCACATTCAGCCCCGCGCCCTCGTGCAGCCTCACCCGCCCCGGCCCCAACGCGGCGAGCGTCGGCACCAACAGCCCGGGCAGCACGCCCAGCGCCACGCACGACCCCGCGAGGAAGACCATGCTCGCCCGCATCCCGACCGGCACCTCGCTCGCGTCCGCGCACTCCGGGCGCCGCGGCGAGCCGAGCAGCACCAGACCGATCACCTTCACGAAGCAATACACCGCCAGCGCCGCGGTCCCGGCCAGCGCCGCCGTTGATACTGCGCCGGCCAGTGCGACCCCGAGATGACTCGCTACCCCGAGATGCAGCAGCGACTCAAGCGTCAGCCACTCCGAGGCAAACCCGTTCAGCGGCGGCAGCCCCGCGATCGCGATCGCGCCAAGCGCGAACGCCCAACCGGTCCACGGCATCCGTCGCAAAAGGCCCCCCAGCCGGTCGAGCTCCAAGCTGCCGACGGCCTTGCTGAAGGCTCCCGCGCCGAGGAACAGTAGGCCCTTGAACAGTGCGTGGTTGAGCGCGTGCAGCAGCGCCGCCGCGAACGCGATCGCGCTCCATGTCAGCTCCCCGATGTCTGCAAACACCAGTGACGCGCCCAGCCCGAGTGCGACGATCCCGACGTTCTCGATCGAGTGAAACGCAAGCAGCCGCTTCAGCTCGTGTTGCATAAGCGCATACAGCACGCCCCCCAAGCACGACAAGACACCAACCGCGATCAGCGTGATCCCGACCCACAGGCCCGGCGGCGCCAACCACTCAAACAGCACGCGGATCAGCCCGTAGAGCGCGAGCTTGATCATCACGCCCGACATCAGCGCCGAGATATGCGCCGGCGCCAGCGGGTGCGCTCGCGGCAGCCACGAGTGCAGCGGCATCAACCCCGCCTTGGTCGAGAATCCGACCAGCGAGGCGCAGGCCACGAACACCGCCAGACCGCCTCCCAGCGGGTGGCCGCCCAGCGCACCGTGCTGGGCGAGCACCAGCATCGACACCCACACACCGGCGCCACCGATGTGCGTGATCGCCAGATACACGAACACGCCGTGACGCGCCTCTCGATCCTGCCGAGCCAGCAAGATCGCGCCCGCCGGCACGAGCGTCATCAACTCCCAAAACCCCAGGAACGTGCTCACGTCACGCGCGCACACGAACCCCACCAGCGCCAGCAGGAACGCTCCCGTGGCGAGCGCGAGCGAACGGCCTTGCCAGTCCGCTTCCAAGGCGTCGCGTGCGAACAGCGTTGCCGGTGCCCCGACGACGGCGATGATCAACAGGAAGAAGCCACTGAGACCGTCAACGCCAAACGCCGGGCGCACCTCGCTGCGAAACCCCGCGCCGACCGTGTGCCCAGAGGCGAGCACCCACACACCGGCAGCACCGAGCAACACCATGCCGATCGACTGCACGGTGAGCCCGGCACGGGGGGAGCGACTCACGACCGCGCTCAGAGCACCGACGATGATCGCCGACACCCCGGCGAGAAGCAGCGCCTCGGGTGCGCCCATCAAGCGTTCAGCCCGCCCGCCGGCAACGTCACGCCAGCCGCCCGAGGGCTACCCCACGCATGCGCGCAGGCCGCGAGAGAGTGCCGAGCCCACCGCCAGTGGGCATGCTCTACGGGCGCTCATCCGAGCATCTCCGTGAGGCGCTGCTCGAGCTTACGCACACCCTCTGTAGCCACGGAGGCCGGCGCGATGTCGTAGAGCACCGCCAGCGGCAGGTTGCCCTCCTCGCCCACGATCGCCTGGGCGACGAGTCCCACATGACCCTCCGGCGCGGCTTTCACGTCACGGCGTACAGCACGCGGCAACCGCATCCGGATCTCATTGAAGTCACGCCGGTCCAGCACATAGCTGCACACCCGCCATCGCCGGGGCGAGTGTTGATCTGTCGAGGGTGGCGCCACGAGCTAGTCCCAGCAGAGGTGCTTGAGGTGACGGTATGTCTCCCAAGCATCCGCGATACAGCTGAAGGCGTCCTCCGTCACCGTGCCTTGGTCGGCAACCAACGCAACCGCGGCATCGAGCGTGGCAGGATCGCGGTACTCCAGCAACGTCATCGCCGCTGTCGAGGCGTTCGAGCCACCCTCGAGGATGCTCCGTGCCAGCCGGGCGTCGTAGCGTTCCGAAACAGCAGTCATCGCGCGCGCCGCTGTCAAGCCCGACATCAGGACAATCTCGCCTCCAAAGTAACCATCTTACTAATCTATCATCTTCTAAGATTAGGATGCTCTGGGCGAGTCGGTGAGGCTAGCCACGGTGGGCCTACGCGGTAGAGTCCTCGTCCGGGCTGGTAGCGACGCGGGGCAGCACGAGCAGTGAGCAGCGCGCGTGGCGCTGCAGGTAACCGGAGGTGCTGCCGAGCACCAGCCGCTTGACGGGACCGTAGCCCCGGGAACCGGCCACGAGGATGTCCACCTGATCGCCGAACGCGGCCAGCTCCTCACCCGCGAGGCCGTACACGGCGCGACCCTCGACGTCCGCCAGCGCCTTCATGCGACCGTTTGCCTCCTGGACCATCACCTCGATGCTCTCGCCGATCGCGGGGGGCATGATCCCGGTGTAGGCGAAGGTCGGGATCGAGACGACTTCCAGTGCATGAACGGTTGCATTGGTGGGTGCTGCGAGCTCCCGAGCGAGCGCGAGCGCCGCCTTGCTCTCCGGCGAGTCGTTGTACGCGACGCCGACGTTGGCGATCTGACTGCCTGCCCCGGCCGCCCGCTCGGCGTAGCCACGGGAGGCGATCGCAACCGCGCAGGGAGCGCCGTTCAGCGCGGCGCGCGTGTCGTCGCCGAGCATCGCGCGGCCGAACGCGCCGTGGCTGCAGGAGCCGACCACGAGCAGGTCCGCATCCTGATCGTCGGCCTGCTGGTGAAGACCGCGACCGGGGGTTCCGGACACGATGCTGATTAATCCCGCGTCGACACGTGCCGCGGTGCGCTGATCCTCGAGCAGTTTCTTGGACGCTTCGCGCTCGCGTCTCACGACCTCTGGAGAGATCGCGCGAGACACGCGCAGCTCTCCGCTGTGTACGTGGACGAGCGTCAACTTTCCATCGGGATCGATCAGCTGGGAGGCGAGCGCGATGGCGTCGCGGCCGTTCGGGCTGCCGTCCACTCCCACGAGCACGTTCTTGAACATCACGGTCTCCTTGTCCGGATTGAGAAGGATCGAACGGAACGATAGGTTCCGGCCGCCCCCGTCCCATCCGGGCACGCCACCTCAGTGGTTGCGGGTTTTCACGGACCCCGACCTCGCCCTCCGTGGTAAACAATCTGTGGATGGCAAGCTCAGCCGGCCCTCTCTCTGACGAGCAGCTTCGCGCCCTGAACGAATACTGGCGCGCGGCGAACTACCTCTCTGTCGGGCAGATCTACCTGCTGGACAATCCCCTGCTGCGTGAGCCGCTTGCGATCGAGCACGTAAAGCCGCGGCTCCTCGGCCATTGGGGGACGACACCTGGCTTGAACTTCATCTACGTGCACCTGAACCGTCTTATCCGCGAGCGCGACCTCAGCGTCCTCTACGTCGCCGGCCCTGGCCACGGCGGCCCCGGCGTCGTCGCGAACGTCTACCTCGAGGGCACCTACAGCGAGGTCTACCCACACATCGGCAAAGACGCCGAGGGCATCCGCCGGCTGTTTCGCCAGTTCTCCTTCCCCGGCGGTATCCCCAGCCACGTGGCACCGGAGACGCCCGGCTCGATCCACGAGGGCGGCGAGCTCGGCTACTCGCTGCTGCACGCCTACGGTGCGGCGTTCGACAACCCAGAGCTGCTCGTCTGCTGCGTGATCGGTGACGGCGAGGCCGAAACCGGGGCGCTCGCGGCGAGCTGGCACTCGAACAAGTTCCTCGACCCGGTGCACGATGGCGCGGTCCTGCCGGTGCTGCACCTCAACGGTTACAAGATCGCCAACCCGACGGTGCTCGCCCGCATCCCCCACGCCGAGCTGCGCGCTCTCTTGGAGGGCTGCGGCTACGCACCGCGCTTCGTCGAGGGCGACGATCCCGAGGCGATGCACCAGCTGATGGCCGCGACTCTGGACGAGGTCGCCGAGGAGATCTCAGAGATCCAGCGCAAGGCTCGCGAGCAAGGCATCAGCGAGCGCCCACGTTGGCCGATGATCGTGCTGCGCTCGCCGAAGGGCTGGACGGGTCCGAAGTTCGTCGATGGGCTGCCGGCCGAGGGCTCCTTCCGCTCTCATCAGGTGCCGCTGTCCGATCTCGCGGGCAATCCCGAGCACCTCGCGCAGCTCGAGCAGTGGATGCGCTCCTACCGGCCCGAGGAGCTGTTCGACAAGGACGGTGCGCTGCGCAGCGACCTCGCCGCGCTCGCCCCTGACGGCGAGCGGCGTATGGGCGCAAATCCGCACGCTAACGGCGGGCGGTTGCTGCGCGAGCTCGAGCTGCCGGACTTCCGTGACTACGCCGTCGAGGTGCCGTCCCCCACAGCAACCGTCAGCGAGCCGACACGCGTGCTCGGCAACTTCGTGCGCGACGTGATCCGCATGAACCCCGAGAGCTTCCGCTTGATGGGCCCTGACGAGACGGCCTCCAACCGCCTCAGCGCGGTGTTCGATGTCACGAACCGCGTGTGGGAGGCCGAGCTCTTGGAGAGCGACGACCATCTCGCGCCTGCGGGTCGCGTGATGGAGGTGCTGAGCGAGCACCTCTGCCAGGGCTGGCTCGAGGGCTATCTGCTCAGTGGCCGGCACGGTCTGTTCAACTGCTACGAGGCGTTCATCCACATCATCGACTCGATGTTCAACCAGCACGCGAAGTGGTTGAAGGTGACGCGTGAGATCCCCTGGCGCGCGCCGGTCGCGTCGCTTAACTACCTGCTCTCCTCGCACGTCTGGCGCCAGGACCACAACGGGTTCTCACACCAAGACCCCGGCTTCATCGACCACGTCGTCAACAAGCGCGCGGAGATCGTCCGCGTGTACCTGCCGCCGGACGCGAACTGTCTCTTGTCGGTCGCCGATCACTGCCTGCGCAGCCGCGACTACGTCAACGTGATCGTCGCCGGCAAGCAGCCCTCACCGAACTTCCTGACGATGCAGCAGGCGCTCGCGCACTGCACACGCGGGATCGGGATCTGGGAGGACTTCTCGAGCGAGGGCGAGCAGGAGCCAGACGTTGTGCTTGGCTGCGCCGGGGACGTGCCGACACTCGAGGCGGTCGCGGCAGCGGGGCTGCTGCGCGAATACCTGCCCGAGTTGAAGGTCAGGCTCGTGAACGTCGTTGACCTGATGCGCTTGGAGCCCGACAGCGTGCACCCGCACGGCCTTCCCGACCTGGAGTTCGACGCGCTGTTCACGACCGGGCGCCCGGTGATCTTCGCGTACCACGGCTACCCGGCGCTGATCCACCGCCTCACCTACCGCCGCGCGAACCACGACAACTTCCACGTGCGTGGCTACAACGAGGAGGGAACGACGACGACGCCGTTTGACATGGTGATGCTCAACAACCTCGACCGTTTTCACCTGGTGATGGATGTGATCGACCGGGTGCCGGGCCTGGGTGAGCGCTGTGCGCCGCTGCGCCAGCAGATGTCAGACGAGCGCCTGCGCCACCGCGCCTACACGCGCGAACATGGCGAGGATCCACCCGACGTGACGGACTGGAACTGGCCTCGCGACGGCGAGGCTGGGTGGGAAGGCTCGCCAACATAGCCGGCTCGCGGCGGGTCCTGGTCGTAAATGCCGGCTCCAGCAGCCTGAAGCTGACGCTGCTCGACGCGCACGAGAAGACGCTCGCCGCCCGCGAGCTCGCCGCGCCGCGTGCGCAGATCGACCCGGGCGAGCTGCGCGAAGCGCTGGCGTCGGGGCTCGGTGAGGCCGACGCGGTCGGGCACCGGATCGTCCACGGCGGCGAACGCTTCCGCGAGGCCGTGCGGATCGAGGGCGACGTCGAGGCCCAGCTACGCGAGCTGAGCGAGCTCGCCCCGCTGCATCAGCTCAAGTCGCTCGCAGCGCTCGACGCGGTCAGCATGGCATTGCCCGACGTGCCGGCCTTTGCCTGTTTCGACACGGCCTTCCACGACACCCTGCCCCCTGCGGCGGCTACCTACGCGCTCCCGGTCGAGTGGCGCGAGCGCTGGCGTCTGCGCCGCTACGGCTTTCACGGCCTCTCCCATGGCTGGGTTGCGCGCCGCGCTCCCGAGCTGCTTGACCGCGAGCCCGACGGGTTGCGGATCGTCAGTGCTCACCTCGGCGCCGGCGCGTCGCTGTGCGCGATCGAAGACGGCCGCTCGGTCGACACGACGATGGGCTTCACACCGCTCGAGGGCCTTGTGATGGCCACACGGTCAGGCAGCGTGGACCCCGGGATGTTGCTGTGGCTGCTCGAGCACGAGGAGCTTTCCTCGGGAGAGCTCGCTGAGGCGTTGGAGCATCGCTCGGGACTCCTGGGCCTGGCCGGCACCCCAGACATGCGCGAGGTGCTATCGAGAGCTGACGCCGGCGATGAGTCGGCCCGCCTGGCGAGGGATGTCTACATCCACCGGCTCCGGGCCGAGATCGCCGCAATGGCCGCTGCGCTTGGGGGCCTCGACGCGCTCGTGTTCACTGGCGGCGTCGGCGAGCACTCCGCGGAGCTACGGGCGCTGACTGCGGCAGGGCTCGCGTTCCTCGGAGTCTCACTCGACAGCTCCCGCAACGAGGACACGCACGGCGACGGGCAGATCGGAGGCGATCGCGCCGCCGTGCGCACGCTGGTGATCACCGCGCGCGAGGATCTGGAGATCGCGCGGCAGGTCAGGACGCTGCTGTCGCGCTGAGAGCCGAAGGTGCAGGCGAGAGCAGGCGCACGAGCCTCGCAACCCCGATCGTGCAGACGCCGAGGCTCACCAGCGCAGCGGCGACGATCGCCGTCGCGACGCTGGCGGAGAGCACGTGCTCGGAGAGCCCAAGCGAGGCAACCGCGGCCGGCACCCCTAGCTGCGCGGTGGCCACCAGGGCTGTGGCGAGCGGCTTGCGCAGGAGCAGCACGGCGAGCAGGTGGATCGCGACATTCAGCGCCGCGAGCGCGCCGGCGAGCGCGAGCAGCAACGGCTGTTCGACTAGGCCGCCCAGGTCCAACTGCGCGCCGAGCACGACGAAGTACAGCGGGATGAAGAACCCCTCCGCCACACCGCGCATCTGCGTGGACAGCCGTTTCGGCCCGCCGATCAGCGCGACCATCACGCCCGCGCCGAACCCCGCGATCAGGACGCTCGTGCCGCCCTTCTGCGCGATCCACGCGAGCAGGAACAGCACGAGCAACGACAGGCGCAAATCCAACGCCCAGTGGCGCTGCTTGGAGAGCAGGCGCACGCGGTGCACCCAGTCGCGCGCGGCGAGCGCTCGCGCGAGGCCGAGCAGCGCGAGCACCGCCGCCGCCACAAGCACCCCGACCAGCAGCGCGTGGCCGAGGCGCCCAGGCTGCAGCACGATCGGAACGGAGAGAATCGTGATCAGGTCAGCGATCGTCACCTGCGCCATCAACGTCATCACCTCGGGACCCTCGATGCCGGTCTCCTGCAGTGCCGGCAGCAGCACCGCGGCGGAGCCCGAGGCGAGCAGCACGACGTAGATCGCCGCGTGGCCAGTGCCCGCGATGCTCGCGGCGAGCAACCCCGCGGGCACGGCGAAGACGCAGACGATGCCCGCGAGCAGCCCGCCGCTCCGCAGCGACGCTGCGAGTCGTGGCTCGCGCAGCGGCAGGTGCATCCCGACGGTCAGCATCAGCATCGCGAACCCGACTTCCCCCAGGAACGAGATCGTGCCGTTGGCGGGGTTCACAGCGTCGAGTACGGCGGGACCGACGAGGATGCCGGCGAGGATCTCGCCGATCACGACGGGCACGAACCGGCGTCCGTCGATGCCGAGCAGCGGACCGCCGAGCCCGGCAAGCACGATTACGCTCAGGGTCCCAAAGCTCAAAGTTAGGCCAGCCTACGTGGTCAATTTCGGTCACACCTGCTGGAGAGTGGGTGGGCACTCGGTGAGCACTGGCCTTACCATCGAAAGCGATTCCGTATCAACCGCCGGTCGTGATCGTCACCCGCGGCGCCGCGTGGCGTCGCAGCAGCCAGCGGCGCAGCTCGTCGGCTCCCCAAACGATGAAGGGATATGGGAGCAGGAACGCCAGATCGCGAACCGGCAGCGCCGCGGTTCCCAACAGCGACTGCAGCGGTGGCGCGTAGACGAACACGGCGGCGAGCAGCAGCTCGGCAACGATCGCGCCGAGGAGATAGCGGTTGCTGAAGACGCCGATCGAGCGCAGCGATGCGCGTCTGGTTCGCACGGCGAAAGCGGTGCCGATCTGTCCGGCGATCATTCCCAGGAACGTCATCGTGGTCGCCTGTAGGTAGGCGTGATGCAGCGGATGCCCGGCGCCGACCGGATCGCCCATCTGCCAGCCGGCGCCGTCCAGGACATAGAAGAAGCCGGCCAACGACAGTCCGGCGACCATCATGCCCAGGAACAGCCAGGCGCGGACGAGCATCGGAGCGCGGATCACGCCCTCCGAGCGCGGGCGGGGTGGACGGTCCATGCTGCCCGGCTCGATCGGGTCACGGCCGAGCGCCAGCGAGGGCAGCGTCTCCGAGCCGACGTCGAACGCCAGCAGCTGCAACACGGTCAGCGGCAGCGGAATCGCGCCGCCGCTGAGCGCGAACACGAGGAACGGCGCGACCTCGGGCGTGGCGTGAGCGAAGATGTACTGGATGAACTTGCGGACGTTGTCGTAGACCTGGCGGCCCGCCTCGATCGCGACGACGATCGTCGCGAAGTTGTCGTCGGTCAGCACCATCGTCGATGCCTCGCGCGCGACGTCGGTCCCGGAGCGGCCCATCGCGACGCCGATGTCGGCCGTGCGCAGCGCCGGCGCGTCGTTGACGCCGTCGCCGGTCATCGCCACCACGTGTCCCTCCTTGCGTAGCGCCTCGGCGATCTGGAGCTTGGTCTCGGGGGAGGCGCGCGCGAAGATCACCTCGCGCCCGCCGGCGAGGATCTTCTCGATCTCCTGCTCGTGGGTGTGGTCGAATGCCTGCGCGTTGACGACCAGCGGGTCTTCCCCGCCGATGCCGACCTGGCCCGCGATCGCGGCGGCGGTCAGCGGATGGTCGCCGGTGATCAGCACGATCCTGATGCCGGCGCGGTGGCAACTGCTCACAGCGCCGATCACCTCGGCGCGGGGCGGGTCGCGCATCGTGACCAGCCCGAGAAAGCAGAGCTCGCGCTCGGCGTCGTCGCGGTCCGGTGGCTTGGCGCCGGACGGCAGCGATCTGCGCGCGAGCGCCAGCACGCGCAGTCCCTGCCCGGCGAAGCTCTCGACCTGCCGGGTCACGCGCTCCCGCTCGGAGGACTCGAACGGCAGCTGCCCGCGATCGGCAGAGAGGAACTCGACGCATCGTGGCAACACCGACTCCGGCGCGCCCTTGGTGTGTAGCCAGTCGTGGCGCGCGTCGGTGTCGAGGGTCGACATCAGCTTGCGCTGTGCATCGAAGCTGTACTGGTAGCTGCGACCGCGCTCGCGGCTCGCCGGGTCGATCTGCACGCCGAGGATCTGCGCGGCCGTCAGCAGCGCTAGCTCGGTCGGGTCTCCGGTGCTCTGACCGTCGGCCTCCAGGCGCGCGTTGTTGCAGGCGGCGGCGGCCTGGGCAAGTGCCGTCAGTGCGGCGTCAGGGGACGCCGCCCGAGGCTGCGTCGCACGCTCGCCGTCGAGCGTGGTCTCGCTTGTCAACGTCCAGGCCGCGATCGGTCGCATGCGGTTCTCGGTCAGCGTTCCGGTCTTGTCGGTGCAGATGACATCGGTGGAGCCAAGGGTCTCCACGGCGCTCAGGCGCTTGACCAGCGCGCCCCTACGGGCCAGCGCCCGCACCGCGACGGCCAGTGCCAGCGTGATGACCGGCAGCAGCCCCTCCGGCACATTCCCTGCGAGCAGGCCGACGGCGAACACGACGCTGTTCTCGAACGACAGGCCGGCGCCGAAGATCGCGACGGGGACGAACGCGACGGCCATCGCGATCGCGATCCCCGCGATCAGCCATGCGACCCTGCGGACCTGGCGCTCCAGCGGGCTCGGCTCTTCCTTGACCCGCTCGGACAGCGCGGCGATGCGTCCCAACTCGGTGCGCATCCCGGTGGCGAACACCACGCCCTGCGCCTGTCCGCCGGTGGCGCTCGTGCCGCTGAACAGGAGATCTCGCGCGGCGATCCGCGGTACGCCCACGTCGATCAGCTCCGCGGAGCGCAGCGCCGGAGCCGACTCGCCCGTCAGGGTGGATAGGTCCACCTCGAGGGATCCTGAGATCAGGCGCATGTCGGCGGCGATGCGATCGCCCTCCTCGACGAGCACCACATCGCCGGGGACCAGCTCGGCGGCCAGGATCGATGACGGCTGCCCATCGCGCACGGCGCGGACGTGCTGAGGTAGGAACTGCGCCAACGCCTCCACCGCGCGCTCAGCCTGCATCTCTTGCACGAACGCGAACAGGGCGTTGAGCACGATCACCAGCAGGACCGCGATCGCGATCGTTTGACTGCCGACCGCGAACGACAGCGCCGCGGCGAGCCAAAGCAGCAGCGCCAGAGGGTGGGTCAGCTGACGTGCCAGCTCGCCCGGCCACCTCGTGCCGCCGCGACGGCGCAGTTCGTTGGGGCCGTACTGGATCAATCGCCGTTCTGCCTCCCGGGTGGAGAGACCGCTGCGCGAGCTGCGCAGGTCGCGCATCAGCAGGTCGACGTGCTCTGTCGGTTCGATCTCCCCGGCGCCGTCGACGCTCGCGAGGGAGTCGGCGTGTTTCGCGGTCGCTGCCATCATGCGCACGCTAAGCCGCGCTTGCGCACTCGGCATCGGGCGTCGGCCGCGGCCGCGCTCGGTAGAAAACCCGGACGGCGGGCAAGCTCCGTGGTGACTACTGAGCGACGCCCGCTGCTTTTGCGGATGGAGCACGACCGGTGGCGTGTGATCTTGGACTCCCCAACCCGAGGAGAGTCCCGATGAAGGCCGCGATCGTCCACAGCTTCGACCAACCGCTCTCGCTGGAGGACGTGCCGATCCCGACGGCCGGGCCCGAGCAGGTGCTGGTGCGGATCGAGGCGTGCGGCCTGTGTCACACCGATATCCACGCCGCGCGCGGCGAGTGGCCGGTCAAGCCGAGCCCGCCGTTCATCCCGGGTCACGAGGGTGTCGGCATCATCGAGCGCGTCGGCGTCGGCAACGCGCACGGCCTGCGGGAGGGCATGCGCGTCGCGCTGCCCTGGCTCGGCTACGCCTGTGGCGACTGCCGCTACTGCAACTCGGGCGCGGAGACGCTGTGCGAATCGCAGATCAACACCGGCTACGGCATGAACGGCGGCTTTGCCGAGTACGCCGTCGGCTACGCCCGGCACGTCGTGCGCGTCCCCGACGACGTCGACCCGCTCGACGCCGCGCCACTTACCTGCGCCGGCGTGACGACCTACAAGGCTGTCAAGGTCTCCGGCGCCTCCTCCGCGGGCCTCGTCGCCGTGTTCGGCGCCGGCGGCCTCGGCCACCTCGCGATCCAGTACGCGCGTACCACGGGCGCGGCGGTCGTCGCCGTCGACATCAACGAGGAGCGCCTGACCACCGCACGCGAGCTCGGAGCGGAGCATGTCGTGCACGTCGGTGAACAGGACCCGGTCGCCGCGATCCAGGCGCTCGGCGGCGCCGACCAGGCGATCTCCACCGCGGTCAGTCCCTCCGCATTCGAGCAGGCGCTCGGTTCGCTCGCGCGCGGCGGCACGCTCGTGTGCGTCGGCTTGCCGGCCGAGAACGAGATGCGCCTGCCGATCTTTCAGACCGTGCTCGGCGGCCTCACCGTGAAGGGCTCGATCGTCGGCACGCACCGCGACCTCGAGGAGGTCTTCGAGCTGCACCGCCGCGGGCGCACGCAGGTCGAGCGCGTCGAGCGCGAGCTCGACGACGTCAACGACGCGATCGAGCAGGTGCTCGATGGCAGCGCGCCGGCGCCGCGCATGGTCTTTCGCATCGCCGAGGTTCCGAGCTCCGGCACAGACCGCGCGAGCGTGACCGCGACCGCGTGAGGCACAGCCGTCCGACCCATCCCAATACCGTCACCACCGAGAAGGAGAACTCACATGGCAGTCGCAGTCGACACCCCAACGGCCTTCGCAGCGCCCGGTCAGCCCGGCAGCGTCGTCGAGCTCGAGGAACGCTACGAGAACTTCATCGGCGGCGAGTGGGTTCCACCGAGCGACGGCCACTACCGCGAGAACCTGTCCCCCGCGACGGCCGAGGCGTTCTGCGAAATCGCCGATTCCAGCCCGGCCGATGTCGAGCTGGCGCTCGACGCCGCACACGCCGCGAAGGACGCCTGGGGCCGGCGCTCACCGGCTGAACGCGCGGCGGTGCTCGACGCGATCGCCGACGCGATCGAGCAGAACCTGCAGGTGCTCGCGATCGCCGAGAGCTGGGAGAACGGCAAGCCGGTGCGCGAGACGCTGGGCGCCGACCTGCCGCTGGCGATCGACCACTTCCGCTACTTCGCCGGCGCCGTGCGCGCCGAGGAGGGCTCGATCTCAGAGATCGACGAGCAGACCTACGCCTACCACTTCCGCGAGCCGCTCGGCGTCGTCGGGCAGATCATCCCCTTCAACTTCCCTCTGCTGATGGCCGCGTGGAAGATCGCCCCGGCGCTCGCCGCCGGCAACTGCACCGTGATCAAGCCGGCGAGCCCGACACCGTGGTCGCTGTTGAAGCTGATCGAGGTGATCGAAGACGTAGTCCCTGCCGGCGTGATCAACGTCGTCAACGGATCGGGCAGCGAGGTCGGCCGCGCGCTCGGCTCGAGCAAGCGGATCGCGAAGATCGCGTTCACCGGCGAGACCGTCACCGGCCGCACGATCATGGGCTACGCCGCGGAGAACCTGATCCCCTCCACGACCGAGCTCGGCGGCAAGTCGCCGAACATCTTCTTCGCGGACATCCTCGACGCCGACGACGAGCTGCTCGACAAGGCGATCGAGGGGCTCGTGCTCTACGCCTTCAACAAGGGCGAGGTCTGCACCTGCCCCTCGCGGGCGCTGATCCAAGAGTCGATCTACGAGGAGTTCATGAGCCGCTGCCTGGAGCGGATCCGCGCGATCCGCCAGGGCAACCCGCTCGACCCCGCCACGCAGCTTGGCCCGCAGGTCTCAAAGGCGCAGCTGGAGAAGATCGAAGGCTACGTGCAGATCGGCCTGGAAGAGGGCGCCGAGCTGTTGATCGGCGGACATGCCCCGGAGATGGAGGATGAGCTGCGCGACGGCTACTTCTTCGAGCCGACCGTCTTCAAGGGCACCAACGACATGCGGATCTTCCAGGAGGAGATCTTCGGTCCGGTGCTCGCCGTGACGACGTTCCGCGACGAGGCCGAGGCACTGCAGATCGCCAACGACACGGTCTACGGCCTCGGCGCCGGTGTCTGGACGCGCGACGGCAGCCGCGCGTTCCGCATCGGTCGCGCGATCAAGGCCGGGCGCGTGTGGACCAACTGCTACCACCTCTACCCGGCCGGCGCCGCGTTCGGAGGCTACAAGTCCTCCGGCGTCGGGCGCGAGAACCACCGCATGATGCTCGAGCACTACACGCAGACCAAGTGCCTGCTCGTCAGCTACGACCCCGAACCGCTCGGGTTCTTCTAGGTCCGGCAGCGCCGCCGCATAAGCCGAGGTTGAGCTTCGCCTCGTCCTGGGCGGCGGCCGCTCAGAGAGTGGTGAGGAGCCTGAGCTCCTCCATCAGCAGCCGCGGCAGCAGGAAATGCTCGCGGACGCGTTCGTGGCCGCTGCGGCCCAGCTGCTGCGCCAGATCGCGATCTCCCAGCAGGCTCGAGATCGCTGCCGCGCACTCCTCGACCGAGTCGACCAGCACCCCGCCGACGCCCTCGGGCATCTGCAGAGGGATCCCGCCGGCGCGGCCCGCCACCACCGGCGTGCCCTTCCACAACGACTCCGAGACGACGAGGCCGAAGCCCTCGCGGATCGACTTCTGCACGACGACCTCCGAGAGGCGCTGGAACGCGTTGACCTCGACGTTGCCGACCCCTGTGAGGTTGGTATAGACATGGATCAGTTCGTCGCGCTCGGCGGCCTCTGAGACCTGGCGGTAGACATCCCACCCCTCGGGGTCGTCCAATGCCATCGAGCCGACGAGCGCGAGCTGTAGATCTCCGATCTCCTCGCGCACGAGCCGATAGGCATCGATCACGCCGAGCGGGTCCTTCCACTGGTCAAAGCGCGATATCTGCGTCACCAGGCGCCCTGGCACCTGCATTCCGATCCAGTCGAGAATCTGGCTGGCGATGTGCGGATCGAGCTCGATGTTCTTCGGACTCAGCGGGTCGATCGCCGGCGCGATCGTCTCCACCCGCGACACCGGCAAGTCTGGCGGCACGAACTCCGCCATCGTGAACACCGCGGCATCAAAGCCCTCCAGGTAGGGCGCGAGGAACCGCCACGCGGAGGGATTCGGCTCGCTGGTGTCGATGTGGCAGCGCCACACCCACCGCGCGTCTCCCTTTCCGTGCGCCTGAAGTAACCCCGCGGGCTGGGGGTCGTGGATCACCACGAAGTCATAGTCCCCATCGAGCGTGGCCGCGTTCTCCTCGACGCACCTGCGATACGCCGCCTGCTCCGCGTCGCTCAGGCTGCGCGGTCCTCCCTGAAGCGCGTTGTGCAGCGCCTTCGTCGCAGCGAAGAAATCCGGGTCACCACCAATCACCTTCCAGTCCACCGTCAGCCCGAGGTCGCGCAACAACGGAACGCTCGAGCGCAACAGCTCGGAGACTCCGCCGCCATAGGACGTGGCGTTGACGTTCAGGATCCGCGCGCCTTTCAGCGTGCTTGCGTGCGCGCGCAACTCATCGAGGATGGCGGCCGGCACGACCCCGTCGTAGGCGTCCAGCGACCAACGTCCGACCGCTACCTGCTGGAGCACGAGCTCATCCTCCTCAGGTTCCGGTCAGGTCGCGCCGCTGAAAGAGCCCCACTGCGGCAAGCGCCGACGCCGCCGCGATCCCGAGCATGATGAGCGCTGGGCCAACTCGAAACGGTTGCGCGGGCACGAGCCCAACATGCGCGAACGGCGTGACCTCGACAAGCCATCGGGGCACGCCGAGCAACGAGCCGACCAGCTGCCACAAAAACGCGACCGTGACGAGCGCGTATGTGATCCCGGCGCTCGCTCGGGGCACGGTGGCGTAGGCGAGCGCCGCGAAGCCGAGGAACAGCAGCGCGACCGGCAGGCAGTTCGCTCCGGCCTCGAGCATCCGCGGCAGCGAGATGTCGACCCCCTGCGAGGCGGCGCCCGCCCACGTGAACAGTCCCGCCGCCAGGGAGATCGCCACGGCGCCGGCGACGGCGAGCACGAGCCGCCCGCCGAGCCAGCGGCGGCGGCCGACCGGCAGCGCGAGCAGCCTCTCGAGCCGCTCTTCGGCTTCCTCGTGCCTGGCCGCGCCGATCTGCGCGCACGCGAACAGGCTCACGACGAGGATGAAGAAGATGAACACGAACGCGACGTAACCGGAAGGCGTGAAGATCGAACCGGAGCCGAGCTTCGCGATCTCCCGTTGCACGGCCTTCGAGATGCCGGCCGAGGAGATGCTCGTGGAGATCATGCCGAGGATCAACGCAAACGCGCCGACGCCGACAGTCCACACGATCAGGCTGGGACGCTCCGAGCGCAGTGCCTGGGCGGTCGGCGAGGAGAGCAGCCGCAGACGCGGCTCGGCCCTGTCGCGTGCCGGAAGGATTCCGGTGCCGATATCCCGGCTCGCGGCAATCCGGGCGGCCAGGAGCAGCAACAGCGCGCTCGCCGCGAGCGGGAGCAAAAGCACGAGCGGGCGCTCACCGGCAAACGGACGGAGCTGCTCCGCCCACCCGAGCGGTGTGGCCCACCGCAGCCAGCCGAAGTCGCTCGTCGTGTCGGCGATCACCCGCAAGAGCAAGAACAGCCCGACGACGGCGCCGCCGAGCTCGAGCGCGATTCGGCGCGTCGGCGCGAGCTGGCTCGCGACCGCGCCGACGCCCGCGCACACCGGCACGACAGACGCCGTCGCCAGCGCAAGGTACGCCGACCCGCCCACCGGGAGACCCCCGGCGACGAAGCCGGCGAACTCCGCCAGCCACAGGATCAGGACGCCGGCCGCGATCGCGGCCAGCGCAGCCAGAAATGCCGCTCGCCGCCCGAGGATCCCCGCGAGCACGAGCTCCGTGCGCCCGGCATCCTCCTCGGCCCGCAACGCGCGCACCGCGGCCAGCAACCCGAACACCGCGGCGGCGATCGCCAGCGTCCCGCCAACGCGCCACGCGGTATAGCCGCTGACCGTCAGCAGATCGTGCGGCTCGCCGTAGAACAGGCGGATCGCCTTGTTGTCCGCGAAGCTGCGGGCGAACCCGACACGGTCGGACAGCGTCGGGTAGGTATGGCGGAATCCGACCGGCTGGATGTAGGCATAGATCGCGAACAGATAGCCGAACGCGATCGTGCGCACGCGCGCATCCCGAAGGCCCCGCCGCGCAAGCGCCCGTCCGGGCCCGAGACCGAGACCCACAACGGCCCTCGATGCGGATTCGCTCGGCGTGGCGAGCGCCCCGTCAGTCGCGGCCGGCACGGTCGCCTGAGCCGTCGTAGTGGTGCAGGAAGATCTCCTCGAGCGAGGGTTCGCGGCTGCTCAACGTCTCAATCGAATCCCCACCCACCACCGCGAGCGCGGCGATCAGCGGGCCAATGCTCCCCGAGACCTCGAAGCGCAGCGCGTTGGGGCCCGCGCTCTGGACCTGGACCCCCGCAAGCGGGGGTAGCTCTGGCGCGTGGCCCGTGAACGCGACCTCGACCGTCTGCACGGCGAGGTGGCGCAGCTGCGCGAGCGTCCCCTCGTCGACGAGCCTGCCGTCCCTGAGGATCCCGACGCGGTCGCACAGCGCCTCCACCTCGCTGAGGATGTGGGAGGAGAGAAACACCGTCTGCCCGCGCTCCTTCGCCTCCTTGACACAGTCGCGGAACGCGACCTCCATCAGCGGATCGAGGCCGCTCGTCGGCTCGTCGAGCAACAGCAACTGCGCACGCGTGGCGAGCGCCGCGACCAGCTGAACCTTCTGGCGGTTGCCCTTCGACAGCGCCCGGATCTTCTTCGACGTATCGAGCTGAAACCGCTCCACGAGCTGTTCGCGGTAAGCCTCATCGGTCCCGCCGTGCAGACGCGCGAGGAACTCCAACGTCTCGGCGCCCGTCATCGAAGGCCACAGGAATGGCTCCCCCGCAACGTAGGCGACGTGGTGGTGTGCGCGCACCGGATCGGCCCACGCGTCGATCCCGAACAGCTCAGCGCGCCCCGCGCTGGGGCGGTGTAAACCGAGGAGCAGACGGATCGTCGTCGTCTTACCCGACCCGTTGGGCCCGAGGTAGCCGTACACCTCGCCCTCGGCCACGCTCAGATCGAGCCCGTCGAGCGCGAGCGCGCTGCCATAGCGCTTGGAGAGCCCCTCCGTGTGGATCGCGAGATTCACGATATCTCCTTGCCAACGCGGGACATCATGCGTTGCAGGCTATTGCGCTTCGCGGCAGTGAGTATCAGCCTTCGACCGCACCGGGACTCAGGGAAAAGCCGCAACGGCAAGGATCAGTCTGGGCGAGGCGATCGGTCTTTCTCTGCGGCGTGGAATGATCCGGCGATGCGGGCGATACAGATAGAGCGCCCCGGCGTGCTGCGCTCGGTGGAGCTGCCCGAGCCTACGCCGGGACCCAACCAGATCCTCGTGAAGGTGCACGCCTGCGGCGTTTGCCGCACCGACCTGCACCTGCTCGACGGGGAGGTCGAGATCCCGCGACCTCCGATCGTACCCGGCCACCAGATCGTCGGCACCGCGATCGCCTGCGGCGAGCAGCCAGGAACCAACGAGTCGCTGCGGTCCGGAACGCGCATCGGCATTCCGTGGCTTGGATGGACGTGCGGTCGCTGTCGCTACTGCCTCAGCGGGCGGGAGAACCTCTGCGATCTCGCGCGCTTCACCGGACGCGACATCGACGGTGGCTTTGCCGAGTGGACGCTCGCCGACGAGCGCTACTGCTTCGCGTTGCCCGAGGGCTACTCCGACCTGCAAGTCGCCCCCCTGTTGTGCGCGGGGCTGATCGGCTACCGGGCCCTGGGGATGGCTGGAGACGCCGAGCGGCTCGGCCTCTACGGGTTTGGCTCCTCGGCGCACATCATCGCTCAACTCGCGTGCTTTCAGGGTCGGCGGGTGTTCGCCTTCACTCGCCCCGGGGATGAGGCCGGACAGGCCTCGGCGCGCGCGCTCGGCGCCGAGTGGACGGGCGATTCGCTCACCGCGCCCCCGGAGGAGCTCGACGCGGCAATCATCTTCGCCTCCGCCGGCGAGCTCATCCCCGCGGCGCTGCGTGCTGTGGCCAAGGGTGGAACCGTGGTCTGCGCGGGGATTCACATGTCAGAGATTCCGAGCTTTCCCTACGACATCCTGTGGGGCGAGCGCGCGGTTCGCTCGGTCGCGAACCTCACCCGCCGGGATGCCCACGAGTTTCTCGAGCTCGCGCCCCGCGTTCCGGTTCGCACCGAGGTTCACCCCTACGCGCTCGAGGACGCCGGCCTTGCTCTGGAGGATCTGCGCGCGGGACGCTTCCAGGGCGCCGCGGTGATCGACATCGACAGATGACGACCGAGCTCGCCCGCGAGGCTGGCACATCGGACGCGTCGCTGATCGCGAAGGAATACTGACTACAAACCGGGCCGGGTATCTGCGCCGGGAGGATCAATCGCGGCGATGTCGCCGCGCCCGGGCTCAGGCTCGGGAGTTGCGCGGCGAGCGATAGTGATGTACCAGTAGCCAACCGCGAGGTTCAGCACCCCAACAACCAGGAAGAAGGCTGCCCATCCGTAGGCGGCGTAGGAGAGGCACACGGCGCCCGCCCCGGCCGCGACAAAGCCACCGGCAACACGCGTGACCCCAAGGGGACGAAGGCGACGGTACTCCCATGGATGGATCAGGCGCTGCATGCCGGATCGCGGGGGATCTGCCCACCATCCGCGAAGACCTTTCCGAGCGGCGGCCTCGTTGGCTTCGTCCATCGGGGGCGTCCCGCTCATGCTCGCTTCGAGAACCTCAAATAGAACGCCGCGAACACCAGGACGATCCCGACGTTTACCAGCAGGCGCTCCCAGAAGTGATGCCTGAAGAACAAGATGTCCACGGCGACCACGACGGCTACCAGTGCGAGTACGTAGAGCACGATGCCTGCCTGTCTCCCCATCGTTGCAGCCTACTGGTCGAGGACCGCATCGCGACCACGGATGACGCCGCCGGTGAGCAGCGTGTCGGGCGCTTCCCACACGACGTCATCGGCGAAATAGCCCACGCGGGCATCAGCCCCGGCGGGGAGGCTTTGCGCTCCTTCTACGCCACAGGGCGGAAGGTGGAACGGGCCTTCAAAGTCCGTAGAAACGCGCACCGGATGTGGGGAGAGTCACCGATGCGCCCATCGTGAGCCGGATTTAGCTTCGTGTGTGCAGAGCACCGAACTGATCGACCACCGATGGGTTGCAGGCCGAGTACGCGCGCGTGCCGTTCGCCGACAACTCGGTGTACAAGATTCCCGCCCAGCTCACCGACGAGCAGGTGCTGTTCCTCGCCGACATCCTGCCGACCTCCCTCGAGGTCGGCGTGCTCAACGGCATGGTCTCACCCGGAGATACGGTCGCGATCGTCGGCGCCGGACCGATCGGCCTGGCCGCGATCCTGACCGCGAGGCTGTACACCCCGGGACGAATTATCGCGATCGACCTCGCCGATTCGCGCCTGGAGAGCGCGCGGCGGTTCGGCGCGGACACCACGATCAACAACTCGAGCGAGGACGCGGTCGCCCAGGTCATGGAGCTGACCGACGGTCTCGGCGCCGACACGGCGTTCGAGGCGGTGGGCGTGCCGGATACCTTCGAGCTCGCCGCCGAGCTGATCCGTCCGGGTGGGCGTGTCGCCAAACATCGGCGTCCACGGGAAGGCCGCGCACCTGCACCTGGAGAAGCTGTGGATCCGCGACGTCACGATCACCACGGGGCTCGTCGACACGTTCAGCATCTCCCAGCTGATGCGGCTGATCTCCTCCGGGCGCCTGGACCCCTCGCTGTTCGCCACGCATCGCTTCGAGCTCGGCGACACGATGGCCGCTTACGACGTGTTCGCCGACGCCGCCAACTCGGGCGCCCTGAAGGTCGTGCTCCAAGGGGCGAGCGAGCGCTCATCGTCGGCCACCGCGGCGGAGCGAAGCGCGGACCCTCGCATAAGAGCGAGACCTCTGGCGAATCCGTGCTTTACCACGGCCAATCGGAGGGTTTACCCGGTAGCTCAGACCAACGCGGGCGGCTAGCTTGAGCTATGGCCTCTCATCTGCACCTGGCACCCAGTCCAACAGAAACGGGATCTCCTATCGGTGCCGCGTCGCCCATCCTCGTTGTCCTGGCCGACGACCACGCGCTGATGCGCCGCAGCGTGCGGCTGCTGCTCGACGGCGAGGCGAACATGGAGGTGATCGCCGAAGCAACCGACCTGGCGTCCGTCGAGCGCCACGTTCAAGGCCATCAACCGCACGTGCTCGTACTCGATCTGAACATGCCGGGCGGGTCGAGCATCGAAGCGATCGGTCGCTTGCGCGAGCGGGCGCCGGAGACCCAGATCGTGGTGATGACGATGGAGGACAGCGCGGTCTTCGCGCAGCGCGCGTTCGCTGCCGGCGCGGTCGGGTTCGTGCAGAAGGATCTCGCGGATACCGAGCTGCCGGAGGCGATCCGCGCCGCGGCGCGCGGCGAGGAGTACGCCAGCCCACGGGTCGCGGCCCGGCTGGACGCTCTGAACCGGGCACTGACCGAGGACAAGTTGAGCGCGCGAGAGGTCGAAGTTCTGCGGCTGATCGCGCTCGGCCACACGAGCGTCGAGATCGCGCACAAGCTGCACCTGTCCCCGCGCACCATCGAGAGCCACCGTGCGCGGATCCACCAAAAGCTCGGGGTCGCCACCCGGTCCGAACTGGTCCGCTACGCGCTACGACGCGGTCTGTTCGGAAGCTGAAAGCTTTGCGGGTGCAGCAACTCGGCCGCGGCGGCGTAGCGGCAGGCATGCCGTGATCAGGGTGCCCTGCTCGCCGGAGTCGATGCTCAAGGTGCCTTCGGCGAGACTCACTCGCTCGTGCATTCCCCCCAGCCCGAAGCCCTGACCGCGGGCATCGGGGGTAAAGCCGGCGCCGTCATCCTTGACCTCGACCAGCAGCTGCCCGTCCGATTCGCTGAGCGCTACGCGCACCTGGTTCGCGCGAGCGTGCTTGGCGACGTTCGTGAGCGCCTCCTGAACAAGCCGGTAGACGGCGGTCTCGAGATCCTCATCGAGGCGATCCTCTCCCTTCGAGGGGCCGGCCAGCTCGAGCTCGGCGTCGATCTGCAGCCCGCTCAGCTCGCGATGACGATCCAGCAGCGCCTCGATCGCCGTACGCAGCCCCAGCTCGTCCAGCGCCGCCGGGCGCAACTCCGTGATGATCGCCCGCAGGTTTCGATCTCACGCTCGATGTGCTCAACGGCCTCATCCATCGCCGTCTGGGCCCGCTCGAGATCGTCGCCTCGCCGCGCCGAGGAGAGCAGCAGGCGCAGCCCGCCGAGGCCCTGCAACGTCTCGTCGTGCAGCTCCCGTGCCCACCGACGCCGCTCCGCGTCCGCCGCCGCCTGCGAGCTGCGCAGCCGATCGGCCTGCACGCTCTGGGCCATCGCCACGGCGGTCGCGGCGCTCGCCGCGAACGTACGCAGCATCTGCTCGTCGTCCTCCCCGAACACGCTCCCATCCGCGCCACGGTCAAACGCCGCCAGCACACCCATCGCCTCTCCGCGGTAGAGCATCGGCACGAGCAATGCCGTCTGCGCGTCGGACACTCCGAACTCGCTCGGGGCGATCCGCAGCCTCGCGGCGACATCCGTGATCCGCTCCGGTTGGCGGTGCTCGAGCACCTGCCCGGAAGTGGAGCCGGCGATCGGCAGGCGCGCGCCGCGCATCTCCCGCGCGTGACCGGCACTCGCGTGCACGACCAGCTCCTCGCCGTCGCGCAGCATGATCACGAGGCTGCGCGCGCCCACGAGCGCGCGCCCACGCTTGACGATCAGCTCGAGCACGTGCTCGAGCGCGATCTCCCCGCCGATCGCGACGGCAACGTCACGCGTCGCCTCCAGGCCTCGAATCGCCTTCTCGGCCTCATCGCGGCGGCGCTCGCTGGTCTCGTACATACGTGCGTTGTCGATCGCAATCGCCGCCCAATCGGCGAGGATTACCGCGGCCTCCTCGTCCCGCTCTGAGAACTCATCGTCGCCTTGCTTCTCAGTCAGATAGAGGTTGCCCCACGCCTGTCCGCGGATCACGATCGGCACGCCGAGGAAGCTCCGCATCGGCGGGTGGCCCGCGGGGAACCCGTAGCTGGATGGGTGCTGACCCACGTCCGCGAGACGCAACGGCTGTGGATGCTCGATCAGCGCGCCGAGAACCCCGCGGCCGCGCGGCAGATCGCCGATCGCACGATGAATCTCATCGTCCACGCCCGAGGTCAGGAACCGCTCGAGCCCTGAGTGCTCATCGTTCAAGATCCCCAGCGCCGCGTAGCGCGCTCCGGTGACCTCACGCGCCGTCTCGAGCACGCGATCCAGCACAACCCGCTGGTCGAGCTCGGTCGTCAACGCGCGACCCACATCCAGCAGGCGGCGAATCCACGGCTCCTCGGAATCTACGCTCATCGGCCGGTGATAGATCGTACCCGGTCATAAGCGGCGGCGGAAGCGCTGGCTATCGGGGAAAATCCCTGAATCTGCTCTGCCGGGATCGGTCTTTTTTGCACGCCGAGACACTCAACTGCTGCAGTCGGTAGTTAGCCCCCGCGAGACTGTGGGTTTGCACCGATGGGGGCTTTGTCCCAGAGCCTATGCTCAGAGTACGTCAGCGTCATCGGCGCGCACCTGGACCGGTCGGCTTGCGGCGGGCACGCGTCTCGAGGGAAACATCTGGCCGTGCACGAGAGGAGGCACCGCGATGGACAGGACATTCAGATGCCACCATTGCGAGGATGTGATTGGAGTGTACGAGCCGATGATCGTGCTCACCGACGGGCAGGCACGCAACACATCGAGAGCTGCCGAGCAAGACAACAGGGAGCCTGTGGGCGAGTGTTATCACCGCGCCTGCTTTACGCAGGCTCACGGCGAGCACGGTGTTCCCGGGTAGCCCCAGTCCGCAAAAACCACGCAGCGTTTTCCGGGTCAATCGCGGATGCAAACCGACTGCCGCAATGGCAGATTCAAAAGCAAGCATTCCGTCGGCAGCATCCGTGAGCTCTGAGCTCAGCGGCTGCCAGTCATTTGAGACAGCCATACAAGGAGAAGCCATGACATCCCAGGCGAGCCCCACTTTTAGAACCATCACGGTCGGTGACGTAATGCACCCCGGAGTCATCAGCTGTCCTCCCGAGACCCCGTTTCGTGAGGTGGCGTCGCTGATGTCCGAGAACACGTCTCATTGCGTCGTCGTCGATGGCTTGGCACGAGGGCCTCATCACAGCGGACACCTGGTGTGGGGCACCGTCTCCGACCTCGACCTCATGCGCGCCGTTGCATCGGGCGGGCTGGACGCAGAGGCTGGCGAGGCAGCGGCCGGAGAGCTCATCACGGTCAGCCCGGACGACGACATCGATCACGCGGCCCAGATCATGAGCGAGCAGAACTGCTCACACCTGATCGTCGTCGCGCCCGACGCCGGGCAGCCCCTCGGCGTGATCTCGAGCCTCGACATCGCGAGAGGCATCGCGTGGGGATCGCGCAAGTGAGCCCGCGCGAGAAGCTGCGCGTGGTGATCGTCGGCGGAGGAGTCGCCGCGATCGAGACCGCGCTGGCCCTGCACGAGCTCGCGCCCGAACAGACCGACGTGAGCGTGCTCGCGCCCAACGATCAGTTCGTCTACCGCCCGATGACCGTCCGTGAGCCGTTCGCCTACGGCCCGGCGAGCCGCTACCCGCTCGCGCCGATCGTCCACGACGCCGGCGCGCAGCTGCTCAACGACTCGCTGGCATGGGTCGATCACGCGGGGCAGATCGTCCACACCGAGGCCGGTGAGGAAATCCCCTACGACGCGCTCGTGCTCGCCCTCGGCGCAAAGGCGGTCCCGCTGTACCGGCACGCGATCACGATCGACGACCGGCATCTCGACGAGACCCTGCACGGCCTGATCCAGGACATCGAGGGCGGCTACATCCACAGCCTCGCGTTCGTCTCCCCCGGACGGATGCCCTGGCAGCTGCCTCTATATGAGATCGCGCTGATGACCGCCGGCCGCGCATATGACATGCAGGTCGAGCTCGACGTGACGATCGTCACCCCGGAGGACTCGCCGCTGGCGATCTTCGGCTCCGGCGCGAGCGACGGCGTCGGCAAGCTGCTCGAGCGCGCGAAAATCAAGACGATCAACTCCGCCTACGCCGAGGTCCCCGAGCAGGGGGAGGTCGTGGTCAACCCCGGCGACCGTCACCTGCACGTCGACCGCGTGATCGCGCTGCCCGAGCTGTACGGTCCATCGATCCGTGGGATACCGCTCGGCGAGTACGGCTTCATCCGTGTGAACCCCTACGGGCATGTCCCCGATGTCGGACCGATCTACGCCGCCGGCGACGCGACCAATTTCGCGATCAAGCACGGTGGCCTCGGCTCCCAGCAGGCCGACGCAGCCGCGCAATCGATTGCGGCGCTCGCCGGCGCTCCCGTCACGCCCGAACCGTTTCATCCCGTGATCCACGGCATGCTGCTCACCGACGCAAAGCCCGTTTATCTCACCGCCCACATCGCCGGCGGGCACGGGTTCAGCTCACAGATCACCGACAGCCCCACCTGGTCGCCACCCACGAAGATCGCCGCGAAGTATCTCGCGCCGTACCTCGACACGCTCGACCGTCAGAGCACCCCGAAGTGAAGTCCATTCAGGATGCCGTCGGGCCGTGCCTCGTCCTCGGTTATGACCGAACCGACAGCTCCCGCCGGGCGGCGAGGTGGGCAGCGAGCGAGCTCCACCCCAACGGGAAGCTCGTGATCGTGCACGCCTGTCGTCCCCTGCACGCCCCGCCACCGCCCCTCTCAACGCCACAGGAGCGAGAGCGCCTCGGCCGGGCGGTGATCGACGAGCTCCTGCTGGAGGGCGAGGACTCGCTGTTCGATGTGGAAATCGTCACCGAGATATCAGACGACGATCCTGTAACCGCACTGACCGAGGCCGCACGGCGCCACGGCGCCCGCGCGATCGTCGTCGGCTCCGAGCAGCACTCCCGCCTGCACAAGGCTCTCGGCACGGTCACCAGCGAGCTGCTGAAGAGCTCACCGGTGCCGCTGTTCATCGTGCCGCTGACATCATCCTGAACGCGAGCTCCACGGGAGATTTGGATCGAGCGAGCTGATCGCCGTGTCCCCGGTACCTGCTTTCGAGATCTCAGGGTTTCCGGCTGCGCTACGACGCCCGCCGGTAGCGGTAGCCGAAGCCGCGCACGGTCTCGATCGGCGTCGACTCGGGCGCCGCGGGGTCGAGCTTGCGGCGCAGGTAGCCGACGTACAGCTTCACCTGCTCGGGCGAGACCCCGAGCGAGTCGCCCCACACGAGCTCCAGCAGCTGATCGCGGCTGAGCACCTGGTTCGGGTTGCGCACGAACGTCGCGAGCAGCTTGAACTCCAGCGGCGTCAGTCGAACGTCGCGCTCGTCGTAGCGAACCGCACGCTGGGCGACGTCGATCTCGATGCGCGAGTCGGCGTAAGCCTCCTGCGCAGGCGCCCGGTCGCCCGCGCGGCGCAGCAGCGCCTGCACGCGCGCGGCGAGCTCCTGGTGGCCGAACGGCTTGACCACGTAGTCGTCGGCTCCGCCATGCAGTCCGCGCACGCGCTCGAGCTCGGTCTCGCGCGCGGTCAGCATCAGCACGGGCACGTCCGAGAGGTCGCGGATCCGCTCGAGCGTCGCCCAGCCGTCGAGCTCGGGCATCTCGACGTCGAGGATCACGAGATCGGGTGTGGCGGCGTATAGGTCTCGCAGACCCGCGCGCCCGTCGGCGGCCTCGCGCACCTCGTGCCCGGCGCGCTCCAGCACGCTGCGCAGCACCTCGCGCATGACGGGGTCGTCGTCCACCACCAGAATCCGGGTGCGGCTCATACGCTCCTCATACCATCCGACCCCCTGAAATCCAGCGTGCCCGGTCGATCATCGACCCATGGCACGAATACTCATCAGCGAGCCCCACGACGAAGTCCGTTGCATGCTCGAGCGGATGGTCACCCGTCTCGGCCACGAGCCGTTCCTCGTCAGGGCTCCGACTCCCGCGCAGTTGCGCAGTGCGGACATATTGGTGGTCGAGCCGGCAGCGCCGGCCGGCGCCGCGCTCGCCCGGGCTGCTCACGCCGCCAATCCAACGCTGCCGATCATCTGTGCCAGCGTTACCGCGCCCCCGCCCGAGCTCGAAGAGCTCGGCGTCGTGTTTACGGCCACCTTGGTCAAGCCGTTCACCGCCGCGCAGCTCGGCGCCGCGATCGAGCAGGCGCTGCGCGGCTGGGGTCCATGTCACTGCGATCGTGCCGCGTAGCCGACGCACCTGGCCTGGCGAAGCTCAGTCGGCATAGGTGTGCCTGATCGCGTCTATGTCCGATCGCGCGCCGAAGAACGCGTCGAGCAGCTCCGGGTCGAAGTGCCGGCCGCTCTCCTCCCGCATCATCTGGATCGCCGACTTGACGGGCAGCGCGGGACGATAGACCCGATCGCTGGTGAGGGCATCGAACACGTCGGCCACCGCCGCGATCCGTCCCTCCGACGGGATCTCCTCGCCGTGCAGCCCACGGGGATAGCCGTCTCCATCCCAGCGCTCGTGGTGGGTGAGGGCGATCTGCGCGCCCAGCTGCACGACCTCCGAGCTCGAGCCCGCGAGCATCTTGTGGCCGGTCTCGGCGTGGCTCTTGATCACCTCGAACTCCTCCGGGGTGAGCTTGCCGGGCTTCAGCAGAACGCTGTCGGGGACGGCGACCTTGCCGACGTCGTGCAGCTGGCTTGCGAGGCGCACGAGCTCACAGTGCTGCGCTGAGCGTCCGATCTGACGCGCGAGGATCTCGCAGTAGGAGCTCATGCGATGCAGGTGGTGCCCGGTCTCCTCGTCGCGAAACTCGACGATCCGCGCCAGCCGGAAGATCGTTTCGGCCTGGGAGACCCAGACCTTGGTCTCGGAGAGCTCCAGGTCCTGCAGCGCGTCCTCGAGCTTGTTGCTGCGCTCCTGGACGGCGCCCTGCAGGCGCTCCACGAGCTGGCGGTTCTCCAGCTCGCTGCGCCTGCGATGTAGGGCGTTGGCGATGTTGATCAGCAGCTCGCCGGACCCGAGTGGCTTGACCAGATAACCGTAGGCCCCCTGTTCGATCGCCGTCATCGCGAGCTCGGTTGAGTCCTCGCCGGTGACCATCACGACCGCCACGGCCGGATGCTCGCGGCGGATGTGGGAGAGCAGCTCGATGCCGGACTCGCCCGGCATGTTGACGTCGAGCAGGGCGAGCTTGTAGGTGTGCTGCTGTAGATGCTCCCGCCCGCCCTTTGCGTCGCTGGCGCTGTCGCAGCTGTAGCCCTGGTCGCGCACGACGCGCTCCTCCCAGCGCCGCAGCGCCTCGTCGTCGTCGACTATCAGGATCTCCGACACCGCGACTCACTCCACGCGCTCGAGGGTCTGGGCTACCTTCGCCAACAGGCCCGGTCCGGAGAAGGGCTTCTCGATGAACTCCATACCCGCGTCCAGGTGCCCGCCGGAATCGAGGATCGGCTGGGCAAAGCCCGACATCAGCAGCACCCGCAGCGAGGGTTGCCGCGCCAACAACTGCTTGGCCAGTTGCGGCCCGGGCATCTGCGGCATGATCACGTCGCTGAGCAACAGGTCGATCTGGCCCTCGTGCTCGTCCACCACCCGCAGCGCGTCGATGCCGTTCTCCGCGAGCATCACACGGTAGCCGGCGCCGGTGAGGATGCGGCGGGTGACCTCGCGCAATGCGTCCTCGTCCTCGACCAGCAGGATCGTCTCCTCGCCATGCCTGACCGGAGAGTCCGTCGCCGGCTCGAGGGGCAGGCTGGCCTGGTCGGTCGCCGGCAGCAGCACCGTGAAGGTGGTGCCGACACCCGCCTCGGAGTAGATCTGCGCGTGTCCACCCGCCTGCTGGACGATCCCGTAGACGGTCGCCAGTCCGAGGCCGGTACCCTGGCCCGCCGGCTTGGTTGTGAAGAACGGATCGAAGGCGCGCGCGACCGTCTCGGGATCCATGCCCACGCCGGTGTCGCTGACACGCAGGCGCACGTGTGGGCCCGGCGAGAGCTCCGGCCGCGACGCGATGTATTCCTCGTCGATCTCGATGTTGGCGGTGTCGATCTGCAGCGCCCCGCCGCCGGGCATCGCGTCGCGCGCGTTGACCGCGAGGTTGACGAGGATCTGCTCGATCTGCCCGGGATCGATCAGCACCGGGTGCAGGTTCTCCGCCAGCGAGCTGTTCAGCTCGACCTGCTCGCCGAGCGTGCGGCGCAGCAGTTGCTCGACGTCGCTGACGACGTCGTTGATGTCGACGACCTCCGGCTGGACGACCTCGCGGCGGGCAAACGAGAGCAGCTGGTGGGTCAGATGCGCGGCCCGCTCGCCCGCGTGGCGGATCTGCTCGATGTCATCGCGCGTGCTGCGCCAGCGATCCTCGCCGTCGGTGGCCGACGCCGCCTCGAGGTCCTCCGCGATGAATGCCGCGTAGTTGACGATCACGGCCAGCAGGTTGTTGAAGTCGTGGGCGATGCCGCCCGCGAGCTGCCCCAGGCTCTCCAGCCGCTGGGACTGGTGCAGCTGGTTCTGCAGTCGCTCCCGCTCGGCTTCCGCCTCCAGCGCCAGGCGCGCTGTGATGTCCCGGTTGATCTCCAGCAGCCCCGCCAACTCGCCGGTCTCGTCGTACTGCGCCGCCCAGCGGCTCTCGACGACCAGCCGGCGGCCGTCCTTGGTGTGCTGGACCAGATCGCCCTCCCAGCCGCCCGTCTCGGTGACGATCCGCTCGATCTCCTCCAGTGCCACCGGGTATTCGGTGTCAAGCAGCTTTCCCGTGTCGACACCGACCGCTTCCGCGGGCGAGTAGCCGTAGGTGGTTTGCGCCCCGTGATTCCAGAACGTGATCCGGCGATCGACGTCGCGTGCGAAGATCGCGTCGGGCGCCAGATCGAGCAGGGCGATGTGCGCCGCAAGCTCCTGTGACCGTGCCGTTGGCGCGATCTGGCCTCCGGTGGGGCGGAGTTCCCGCCGACCCCTAGTGTCCAGGCTGGAGTCCCACATCCCTAGTCTCTTCCTTCTTGTTAGAATCGTACCAGTAAGTCTTTTGATATGGGTGGTCTGTGCAGTTCGGGTCAGTCGGTCATTCGAGCCTGATCAATTATTCGGCACCTACACGGAATGGTCCGTAACGAGCCGGCATTTGAGTACCGTCGACATCGATCAGCGCACCGAGCGGCCCGCGCGGCTGAAGCTCACGCCCTCGCGCGCGGCGATCTCTGGGCTTGCGGTGTACCTGCTGGTGTATCTGAGCTGGCAGCTCTTTCACTGGCTGCCCGGCAAGCAGCAGTTGGGGCAGGCGTTTCTGATTCCCGCCGACATCGCCGCGTTGTCCGCGACCCTGCTGGCTGCGCGCCGCTGTGAGGGGTCTCGTGAGCTACGCTCGTTCTGGTGGGTGATGAGCGCCGCGATCGCCGCGGAGACGATCGCCGACATCTTCCTGTTGAAGTACAACATCGAATACGACGAACCGCCGTTCCCGACGATCGCGGACGCGTTCTACCTGTCGTTCTACGTGCTGCTCTTCGCTGCGCTGTTGCGCGTCCCCGTCGCTCCGGTGACACGCGCCAAGCGCGCGCGGATCCTGCTCGACGGGGCGATCATCGTGCTCGGTGGCGGCGCCGTCGTGTGGTATTTCGTGCTCGGCCCAACGGTCAAGGCGGGCGGGCAGAGCGCGCTGGCGATGGCGGTCTCGCTGGCCTACCCCGTGGGCGATCTGATCCTGCTCGCCGGCCTCGCCGCGGTGCTGTTGCGACGCAGCCCGCCGAGCCTCAGGGTGCCGCTGTTGCTCGTCGCGGCCGGGATGCTCGCGTCGATCGTCGCCGACGTCGTCTACGGGTACGGGGTGTTGCACAACACCTACAAAAGCGGCGATCCGATCGACACGCTCTATGTACTGGAGTTCCTGCTGTTCGCGCTCGCGGGCATCTCTCAACGACCCGCCGGGCCGGACGACGAGGTGGCGGTGGCGGATTGGAGCGAGCCGGCGCCGCGCGCGAGCTGGCTGCCGTACATCACCGCGCCGATCGGGTTCGGCCTGCTGATCGGGGTGGAGTGGAACAAACCGTTCTTTCCCGAGTTGAGCCTCGTCCTGATCCTGACGATGATCGGGGGGCTTGTCGCCGCTCGCCAGTATCTGGCATTGCGTGAGCTCGCGGCCGTCGAGCGGGCGCGGCGAGCGAGCGAGCGGCGCTCCCGGGCGATCTTCGAGACCGCCGGTGTCGGGATCACCGTCAACGACCTCTCCGGGCCGGTGATCGTCGACGTCAACCAGGCATTCTCGAAGATGGTCGAATACACCCCGGAGGAGTTACGAGGCAGCGGTTTCTCCAAGCTAACGCACCCAGACGAGCTGGCGGCATTCAACTCGCTGACACCGCAGACGATCGACGGGTTCCAGCGCGAGATCCGTTTCCTGCGTCACGACGGCGCCGCGCTGTGGGGGAACCTGACGCTCTCGCTGCTACGCGACGAGGACGGCATTCCACGCCAGGTGATCGGCGTCCTGCAGGACATCACGACGCGCAAGGAAGCCGAACAGCTCAAGGACGAGTTCATCTCGGTCGTCGGCCACGAGCTGCGCACACCTCTGACCTCGATCCGCGGCTCGCTCGGCCTGCTGGAGGGCGGCGTCTTCGGCGAGCTGCCCGCGGAGGCCCAGAGCATGCTCACGCTCGCCGTGACCAACACCGACCGGCTGGTCCGCCTGATCAACGATGTGCTCGACATCGAGCGCATGGACGCGGGTGCAATGGAGCTCGAGCTCGTCCCGGTCAGGGCCTCGGCGCTGGTGGCGAATGCGATCCAGGTCGTCCAGATGAACGCCACGCAGGCCGGCTTGACGGTGGCCATCGATGTGGATCAGGATCTGACGGTCGCGGTCGACGGGGATCGGATCGTCCAGGTGCTCGTGAACCTGCTCGGCAACGCGATCAAGTTCTCGCCCCGCCTGGGCACGATCACGGTCACGGCCGGCCCCGAGCATGGAAGCGCGCGCTTCGCGGTGAAGGACACGGGTCGCGGCATCCCGGTCGACCGGCTGGAATCGATCTTCGAGCGCTTTCGCCAGGTCGACTCCTCCGACGCCCGCGAGAAGGGCGGCAGCGGCCTCGGGCTCGCGATCGCACGCGACATCGTCTCCCACCACGGCGGACAGATGGGCGTCGAGAGCGAGGTGGGAGTGGGCAGCACGTTCTACTTCACGCTGCCGCTGGCGTCTGCGGTGGGCGCCGCATGAAGCGGCTGCTGCTCGTCGATGACGAGGACGCGATCCGCACGATCGCCTCGATCAGCCTCGAACGGATCGGCTCCTGGACCGTCGTCTCCGTCTCATCGGGCCACGCGGCGCTCGCAGCCGTACGGGACGGCGGGCCGTTCGACGCGATCCTGATGGACGTGATGATGCCGGGACTCGACGGGCCCGACACGCTTGCGCGCATGCGCGGTGAGGACGTTCCAGCGCAGCACGTCCCCGTAGTGTTCATGACCGCGAAGGTCGGAGCGGACGAACGGGAGCGCCTGCTCTCGCTCGGCGCGAGCGGAGTGATCGCAAAGCCGTTCGACCCGATGACCCTGCCCGACGAGCTGGGACGGGTACTCGCCGCATGAGCGACACGGCGATGGATCGCGCCGCGCAGGGCATGAACCTCGCGAAGACGGTGCTGGGCCAGCTGGACCCCGATGTGGTGCTCGACCGGGTCCTGCAGGCTGCACGGGAGCTAACCGGTGCTCGGTATGCGGCTTTCGGGGTACTGGGCGAGCCCCGGCCGGATACCGAGACCCCAGCAGAGCTCGAGCAGTTCGTCACGGCCGGCATCGATGAGGAAACGCGGGCCGGTCTCGGGGCTCAGCCACGTGGGCGTGGTGTGCTCGGGGAGTTGATCGGAAATCCCGAGCCGCTGCGTCTGGCGGATATCGGCCGGCACCCCCACTCCTGCGGATTCCCACATGGGCACCCGGATATGCACACGTTCCTGGGGGTGCCCGTGCTCGTGCGGGACAGGCCGTTCGGAAACCTGTACCTGGCCGAGAAGGCGGACGGCGAGCAGTTCACGGACGCCGATCAGGAGGCGGTCGTGACGCTTGCGCAGATCGCGGGGGTAGCGATCGAAAACGCTCAGATCTACGAGGGTGCGCGGGAGCGGCGCGAGGAGCTCGAGGAAACTGTGGCGGCGTTGCAGGCGACTACCGAGGTCACGCGCGCGATCGGCGACGAGACGGATGTGGGTGTGGTTCTCGATCTGGTCGCAAAGCGTGGGCGGGCGCTGGTATCGGCGCGGGTGCTTTTGATCGTGCTCAGCCAGGGCGATGAGCTGCTGTTCGCGGCAGGCGCCGGGGAGGTGCCGGAAGGGCTCGTCGGGAGGCATATCGCGCTCGCCGGCACGTTCGCCGAGCAGGCGGTGCGCGCCCGCCGCGGGGTACACGTTGCGGACGAGGCGAGCCGGAAGCGCTTCAACGAAGTCGGCCGCCGGCTGGGTGTTCAGGTGCAGGCCGCGTTGGTGGTCCCGTTGCTCTTTCGGGACCGCTCCTACGGCGCGCTGCTGGCGATCGACCGTCTCGAGGACGGGCCGGCATTTTCCGTCGAGGACCAGCGGCTGCTGGAGGCATTCGCGACGAGCGCCGCGACGTCCGTCGCGGTCGCGCACACCGTCGCCACGGACATCGAGCGGCTCGCGGCGGTCGTGCGCTCCTCCACCGACGCGATCATCACAACCGACGAGCACGGGATCATCACGAGCTGGAACCCTGGCGCCGAGCAGCTCTACGGCTACACGGCAGCCGAGATGGTCGGCCAGCCCGGGTCCGTCACCGCCAAGCTCGTCGTGCCGGCGGAGCACAGCGACGAGGTAGACATCACGCCGCGCGTGCTGCGCGGGGAGATCGTCCAGCACCACGAAACCTCCCGCGTGCGCAAGGACGGCACCCGCATCGAGATCTCGCTGAGCGTCGCCCCAACCCAGGACCGCTACGGCAAGGTCACGGGCATCGCCTCGGTCGCCCGCGACATGACAGAGCAGAAGCGCACGCAGCGCATCCTCTCCCAGACCGAGCGGCTTGAGAGCATCGGGCAGCTCGCCGGCGGGGTCGCGCACGACATGAACAATCTGCTCACGATCATCCTCAACCACAGCGACTTCGCGCTGGAGAGCCTCGCGCAGGACGATCCGGCGGCCCGGGAGATCCACGAGGCGCGAGGCGCCGCCGAGCGCGCCGCGATGCTCGTGCGCCAGCTGCTGCTGTTCGCGCGCGAGGAAACCGGGACCGTGCAGGTGCTCGACGTCGGTGCGATCGTCGGCGAGCTGGAGAAGATGCTCGCGCGGACGATCGGCGAGCACATCGCGTTGCACACCGACCTCGCGGAGGGCGCCTGGTCGATCGAGGCCGATCGCACGCAGGTCGAACAGGTCGTGATGAACCTCGCCGTGAACGCCCGCGACGCGATGGCCGAGGGCGGCACGTTGACGATCTCGACGGCCAACGTGACGCTCGACGAGGAGACGCTGCGCACGCACGCGGGACCGGCGGAGCCTGGACGCTATCTGTGCCTGGCCGTGAGCGACACCGGCGTCGGGATGACTCCGGAGGTCGTCGCGAAGGCGTTCGAGCCGTTCTTCACGACCAAGCCCCCCGGTTCCGGCACCGGCCTCGGCCTCGCGACCGTCTACGGAATCCTGCGCAGAGCGCGAGGGCACGTCCAGATCTACTCCGAGCCGGGAGAAGGGACCGCGATCAAGACCTACTGGCCGATCTCACAGCAGACGGAGTCCGCCGCCATCGTCACCTCGCCCGAACAGCACACCTCCCACACACCGGGAGGTGAGACGATCCTGCTCGTCGAGGACGAGGATGCCCTGCGATCGCTCGCGGTGCGCATCCTCGAGCCGGCGGGCTATACGGTGCTCGCGGCGGGACTGCCGAGCGAGGCGATCGCGCTGGCCGCCCGCCACGGCGACGGCGTCGACCTGCTGCTCACCGATCTCGTGATGCCGGAGATGTCCGGCGCCAAGCTCGCGGCGCAACTGAGCAGCGCGCGCCCCGGGCTGCGGGTCATCTACACATCCGGCTACGTCGCAAGGCCAGGCGAGCTGCCCGAGGGCGCGGCGTTCATCAGCAAGCCATACACCCGCGCGGGCCTGCTCGCGGCCGTCGGCGCGGCTTTGCGATGAGCTCGCCGTCTCGATCGATCGGGGTCGTACTCGACTCGAGCGATCCGTATTTCACCGCGGTCGATGTGCGGGCTCTCCCGCATGTCGTGTTCGCCGTACCTGTCGATGCACGAGTCGATCCCTCATGCAGGCCCCGACAGCCACGACACGAGACAGACAGCCAAGTCAGGCGGAGATGGCGTGGACCGTCGACGCGCTGCGCGTGGTCTGGGAGCGCCAGCAGGAGCGGGTGGATTGCCGGATCGAGTTGGCCGAACGAGCGGTAGCGGCACTCACGGAGGGTCGTCTGGAGCACGATCTCCGAGCTGATGCCGGGCGCGCCGCGCACATGCTCGCCGGTTCGCTGGGGATGTTCGGTTTCATCGACGCCTCCGACGCAGCCCGCGAGCTCGAAGCCGAGCTTGCTCAGCCAGTGCCGGAGCGCGCCCACGTCTGCTCAGCGCTGCTTGGAAGATTGCGCAGCGGGATCCAGGGGCCGGTAGCGCTCTGCACCGACGATGCCCCGCCCGAGCCGTTTGAGAGACGCCACGGATAATCCAGCCGCTGCTGCGGGCTAATACCGACGAGCGCGGGCCGGTGGGGGCCGAAAACATGAGCATGAACGAGCACCTGGGTCACGGTCAACGCCTGACGATCGCATTCGAGGCGCTCGAGCAGTTCCCGGCGCTGGCCGAGTCACGCAACCGCCTGCTGTCGGCGCTCGGCGAGAGCAACGCCGCGACAGCCGAGATCGTCTCGGCGATCGAGTCCGATATCGCTCTCGTCCTTGCCGTTCTGCGCCTCGCCAACACCCAGAGGACTGGCGGCCAGTCGATCGATACCACGGTCGCGGCCGTCGAGTCGCTGCGCCCCCAAACCCTCCAGGCGCTCGCCGGCAGCGCGCGCACCTTCGACTTCTTCGATCGGGCGAGCATTTGGGGCTCCACCCCGGAGCGCTTCCGCCGCCATGCGCTTGCCACCCAGCGCGCCGCGGACAGGATCGCCTTCGAGGTGGGTCATGAGAACCGCGATCGTCTCGCCCTGACGAGCCTGCTGCACGACATCGGCGAGCTGGTGCTGATCCATGCCTACCCGGATTCCTGCTCGCAGGCCCCGCAACACGCACGGACGCCGGAGGAGCGCGTCCGCAATGAGCGTACGGAGCTCGGCGTCGATCATGCCCTGGTGGGCGGCGTGCTGGTCCGGCGCTGGGGGCTGCCGGGCTCGCTGGCCGGTCCGATCGAGCGCCACCACAACCCCGATGCCACGGGCGAAGCAGCGATCATCCGGCTCGCCGACATGCTTGCCCACTACGAGCAGGGCACGCCGGTCGCCCCGGGCGAAATGGTCCAGAGCGCTCGCGCGGTCGGGCTCGGACCGCAGGATCTGAGGGGACTGCTGTACGAGCAACCGGGCGCGTCAAATGGGCGCAGGCGGCACGTCGATCCATGCCCACTCTCCGGGCGAGAACTCGAGATCGTCAAGCAGCTCGCCAAAGGCAGCGTCTACAAGGAAATCGCTCGCGATCTCGAGCTCTCGGTGAGCACCGTGCGCACCCATCTGTACAACAGCTACCGCAAGCTGAACGTAGCCGACCGCGCCCAGGCCGTCCTGATCGCCACCGAGCGCGGCTGGCTCTGCTCATAACGGGGACACCGCATATTTGGCCTCACCTTTGACGCGGGGCAGGGATGCCCCGCGCCCACTTCCTTTTGGAGGCCTCGATTACCCGCGAGGATGCGGCCCAAATGCTCCCCCCGGGCGGGGTTTGCTTCTAACGCAGGTTGGGGAAATCAAGCTACGACCGGCCTCGCTTAGATCGAGCTACGCAACTGGGCTGGGTGGTGATAATCGCGTGCTTGCTTGCCTGCCGTTGCGTGGTTCGACCGGATTGTTGTTATTCCGCGTAAACACGCCCACCGCTGTTGTGGGTCCCTGATGGGCAAGCGCGCCAACCTTCTGGGGGCTGCCGGCATCGGTGGGGCCTGGGCCGGAACCTAAAGACTTTGTGCCGATCTGCACCGATTGTGTGCCGATTTTGCGCATGGGGTTGAAGGTCGCGAATGGCGGGGTAGAACGGAGGCATGAGCACTCGCGTACCTACCGGACCCGGTTTCGTCGGAAGGTGCGTCAATGGCCGATGATGCCCCCAGCGCGATCGACCCCGAAGGACGGCTTGTTCTCTTCGATGCCGGCTCGCACCTACACTGGTTCAAGACGACGATCCCCGACCCCACCGAGCCCAATGACCATCACAATCGCCGGCACCAACTTCGAGCAGCACCACTACGACCAGCGCGGAGACGTGCTGTGTCTCAGTGTCGCCGACTACAAGGGCCCTCCTGCCACAGCGTTCTCAACCCCCGAGGGACACAACATCGAGTACGACCAGTCCGGTGCCGTGATCGGCATGACCCTCGTCAACGTCCGGTTCCTGCTCGAGCGGGACGGCCTGCTCACCCTCAGCCTGCCCCCCGAGCAACTCGCGGCCGAGGCGCTCGCACCCGTGCTCGCCGCGGCCTGAACCGGCCATCGACGCCGGCGGCACTGACGGGGAAGCCTCTGGTGACCACAGAAGAATTCGGGATTACGGGGTGAGCTCGGCTGGGTGGCGAGCTAGGCGTGGTTGCTTCTGACGAACTGGGCGGCTGGGATTTGAGGAAGACCGACCTCGCTTCGGGACAGCTACGCAACTGGGCTGGGTGGTGACCGGCGCGTGCTTGCTTGCCGGCTTTTGCGTGGTTCGACCGGATTGTTGTTATTCCGCGTAAACGTTTTGAGCGCTGTTGGTGGTCCCTGGACCTCTTGGGCCTGGGCGTTGGGGGGTCCTGTCGGGGTGGGCGGTGAGCGTTTTCGCGCCAGGTTTTGGCGTGGGCGGCCCGTAAACATTGGGGTTGAGGGGGCGGACGGGGGTCCGATCTCGTCTGCCGTCGCTGGAGCGGCTTATGGTGGCTGGTCGGCGATCGATCCCGGTCGCTCGTTGAAGATCGGAAGGAGAGCTGGCATCATGCGACTCATGGCAGCAGAAGAGCAGCTGGTTCACGTCACGCTCAGTGGCGACATCAGCGGCGAGTACGTCGTCGAGGACACGGGACCTGATGGGCGCCTCACGCTCGTCCCGGACACCTCCGCAGGGGCGATACTCGACCGACTCGGCCACACTCAGGCGACGCTCGCCGAGTTCGAGGCCGAGTACGGAGCTGTTCTGCCCGCCGACGGCGAGGGCTAGACCATGCCCGCCAAACCCGGTTACGCCCCGGTCGCCTTCGACGAACTCGCCTGGGGCCAAGACCTACGCGCCAGCACCGATGCCGGCCGTGCCGCCGCCGTCAAGAAGCGAGCCGACCTCGAGCGAGACGGACAACCCGTCGACGAGCTGCTCGCCTGCGACGAGGACGCGCGGGACGGGACAAGCCTGCCCGAATGCGTCAAGACCCGCGTGCACTGGTCTGAGGGCAAGTGGGGCATCGTGTACCTGATCGGCCGCGATAAGGAGACCGGCCGTCTGTACCTCGACGTCCTGTCCTTCGGCATTCGCCACCATCCCAAGGGCTCCCACGCCCTCAACGTCTACGAAGTGGCCCATCGGCGCCTGCACAACGCGATCGTCGCGAGAGACCTGCGGGCGGAGAAGCCCGACGCGTCTGCTGGATAGCGTTGTCGGCCGTCCCTGGTCGGAGACCATGCCTCCGGACGCGGGGCAGGACGCCCCGTGCCCACCAGCCTTTGGGGGTCCCAGTGAGCTGCGTGGATGCTGGCCGATCTTTGATCGGTCAAAACACCCAGATATTTGTACCTGGGCTGGATGGTGAGTAACGCAGGTTGGGGAAATCAAGCTACGCAACCGGGCTGGGTGATTACCCTTGCGTGCTTGCTTGCCGGCTTTTGCGTGATTCGACCCGCAGTTGTTAATCCGCGTAAACGTTTTGGGCGTTGTTGGTGGTCCCTGGAGGGGCTGAGAGTGCCGGATGTGTCTCGATTTGCTCTCCCGTCCCAGGGCCTGAGTAGCTTGCTCGGCATGAGATCCATTTGCCTGCCAGCCAAGGCCGGGACATGAGCCCGTCCCATGGCGCACCCTTCCGGGGATTCCGTGACGACGAGGAATCCCCGTTCTTCTGCGCGGCCGGACTCACCCCGGAGCAGACGTGGGACATCAGCATCGACCAACTGGCCCAGCTGCTTGCACAGCTCGGGCCCGTCGCAAAGTCCGGGGCGATCGAGATGTCCACTGGCTTGCTCTGCTCCTGGCATGGCGACATCTTTGGCAAGCTGTTTCCCGGGGACGCCGGACGGCTGCGCCGGCGCAGCGGTCGCGAGCCCGAGCATGTTTACTTTGACGCGGAGATCGGCACCCGCCAGACCCCCGCCATCCGCCGGTACCGTGGAACCAACCCCCGCAAGCTTCCCCGCCGGCTGGGCAAGATCTGTACCGAGTTCAACATCGCCGCAGCCGCGATCCGAGCTTCCTCGAGCACCGACATCTTCGCGGCCATTCACACCGCGACGAGGCTGTACGTCAAGGTTCTGCGGGCTCACCCGTTCCTCGACGGGAATCTTAGAACAGGATACGTGGCGCTCAACATCGGGCTGCTGACACTTGGCCTCGACACCGTCGAATTCGCCGACCTGTACCGCCATGACGAGCTGCTGGGCATCGCGTTCGTCGGCAAACACGACCCCTATCGCCCGCTGGCCGAGCACATAACCGACATCATCGCCGGTACCAAACGTGCTTGACGCGTGTCCTATCCTGGAATCATGAGCAAACGCGCCAGCACCAACGGCTCCGGAAGCAACGGTTTGCCTACGGCCTACGCCATCGTCGACGGCAAGCGTGTCCCACTCGACTACGCCGCAGCGCGACGCTTGGCTCTGAATGCTCACCTGCTGTCTCTGGGCAATCCCAAACGGGCGACGGAGATGCTGGCCGAAGCTGAGCTGGCCGCGACTAACGGCAGTAACGGCAGCAGCGTTTCCAGCGTCAGCGCAGACGCCGTCGCCTGACCCAGTTAGCACCTCTTTACTACAGCTACGCAACTGGGCTGGGTGGTTACCCTCGCGTGCTTGCTTGCCGGCTTTTGCGTGGTTGAATTTGGTTGTTGTTATTCCGCGTAAACGGCGCCACCGCTGTTGGTGGTCCCTGGGGTGGTTGGGCGTCGGCCCATAGCCGGCGGCGCTCTGTTCTGGCGTTCCGGGATGCCGGACGGGACGCCAGAGGCTCAGGGGCCGAGCAGCGCGGCGGGAACGATCGCGATGCCGTCTTTGCGGCGGTATGCGTCCGCGCCTGTGGTGATGACGATCGCGTCCAGCAGCGTGTCGCCGATCTGCCCCTGAAGCCACTTGAGGTGGCGGAGGTCCCACTCGCTCGGATCGCGGGTGAGCTTCACCTCGATCGCGATGACGCGGCCGTCGGCGCGCTCGACGATCAGGTCGATCTCGCGGGCTCCCGAGGCGGTACGCAGGTGCTTGACGCCGGCCTCCGCCGCCTGGGCGTAGACGCGTGTCGAGAGCGTCACGATCGACTCGAACAGGGCACCGAGCAGCGTGCCGTCCCGGGGAATCGGGGGGTCCACGGGCGAGGTGGCGTCCAGCAGGCTGTCAGCGTCCACGCCGAGCAGGCGCGCCGCGAGCGCGGGATCGGCGAGCTGGTGCTTTGGTGGCGCCGAAAGACGTGCGATCCGGTTGCGGGTAGGCAGCCATGCCGGAACCGGGTCGAGGATCCACAACCGTTCGAGTGCGTCGCGGTAGGGGATCGTCGTGCTCTTCGCCGGCTTCTCCCCGTGTCCCGAAGTCGAGGCGTCGCGGATCGTCTCGAACGACGCGCTGGTCGAGGACGCGGCCGCGTAGGCCGTCATCCAGCGCCGCAACGCCGCGGGGTTGCGAACCGGGCGCCCAAGCTCCGCGAAGTCGCGGTCTACGATCCGCAGCAGGTATCCATCCAGCTGGGCGCGGCGCGCGCGTCCCTGCAGACCGCGCAGACCTGGGAATCCCGAGGCCACGATCTCCCTGGTGTAGTCCTCCAGGCCGCACGCGGTGTGTCCCTCGACCGGCGCCTTCGCACCGCCCAGCAACGTCTTCAGGCTGACGGTGGGCGTGGCGAGGCCGCGCTCGGCGAATGAGAGCGGGCGCATCCGCACGCTGACGATGCGCCCGGCGCCCGAGTGAGTGCTCAGCCCGATTCCCAGCGCCGAGCCGGTGAGCAGAAATCGCCCCGGCGCAGCCCCCGCGTCCACAGCCCTGCGCACCAGGTCCCAGGACTCCGGCACGTACTGCCACTCATCGATCAGAACCGGTCCCGGCCCATCGAGCAGCCGCGATGGGTCCGCGACCGCGATGTTGCGCTGAACGGGATCGTCGAGCCCGTGAATCGTCTCCGCGCGGCGGGACGCCGTCGCCGTCTTGCCCACGCCCTTCGCGCCCTCGAGCACCAGCGCGGGCAGCCCCCGGATCAACTCATCGAGCTCCCCATCGACGACCCGACGACGGTACCCCTCCATACGCTCCCGATCCTGATCTACCATCCCATCAACGCTACCATAATGCAGAAATGTACGCTACCATAATGCAGGAATGTACACTACCTTTCGGCGTGGGGGGCGAACTAGGCCGGTGCTGTTGGTGGTGCTTTACACGCTTGGTGAGCCTTGTTACGATGCGATGCCCGCGCGGCGGAGAATGGGAAACGCGGCGGAGTGCGTGCTCACAGCCCGTGTGGGAGACAAAGGAGACTTGTGTTGAGACGTAGCGCAGTGGTGCTGGCGGTAGCGTCGATCGCGGCCGGCGGCGTTGGCGCAGCGGTGGCGTCCGTGGCGTCAGCGGCCGGTGGCCTCAGCGCGGCCGTGGCGTCCGTGGCGTCGGCCGGCGGCCCTAGCGCGGCTGTGGCGTCGGCGGCCGGCGGGGGGCCGGCGCCCAAGACGTTCGGGGGCGCGAAGGTGTCGCTGTTTGCCTCGGGCCTGAAGAACCCCACCTCGTTTGCGTTCGGCGACGGAGCCGTGTTTGCAGGCGACTCCGGCAACTCTTATAAAGAACCAAACGGGGGCGTGTACCTCTTGAAGGGCGGCACAGCCACCGAGATCCCCAACTCGCCGAGCTTCGTGGCCGGCATGCAGTTCCACAACGGCGTGCTGTACATGAGCGCCGTGACGCCCGGCTCCGGCGAACCGCAGTTTCAGATCCTCGCCTGGAGTGGATGGAACGGCACAACGTTCCCGACCCGCAAGGCGATCTACACCGCCCCTCCGAACTTCCAGGGCTTCGACGGGCTCGCCTTCGGCCCCGACGGGCGGCTCTACGTCGGTGTCTCCGCCGGGCTGTTCAACGGCAACGACCACGGTCCGGCCAGCCTATCCCCCTACCTGTACGACATCCTGTCGATGAACACGAACGGCGAAGCCCTGCAGGTATTTGCGACCGGCATCCGCCAGCCGTGGCAGATGGCGTTCGCGCCGGGATCGAGCACGCCGTTCGTGTCCGACCTCGGCCAGGACGGTCCAGAAAGTGTCAAGAACCCACCCGACTTCCTGCTCGAGGTCAAGCAAAGCGACAATTACGGTTATCCTGAATGCAACCACACTGCGGGTAACCCATGCACAAACGATGCCAAACCGTTCGCCTCGTTTGCCCCGCATACAGACATCATGGGTGTGGCGATCGACCACGGGAAGCTCTACCTGGGATCCTACTCCGGCATCGGCGGCCACGGAGGCGGTGCGATCTACACGATGCCGATCGGAGGGGGTCCGCTGAAGCCGGTCGTCACCGGCTTCCCGCTCGCCACCGATGCGCTGGCCGCGAACGGCGGCTTTCTCTACGTCGGAGGATCGACCGAAAAGGGCGCGGGCTACGTCTACCGCGTAACGCCTGAACGACGCCCGGCCCGGGTTCGGAGAACACGTCACTGACGCGGGTTGGGCGGGGTCGCGCCGTGAGGGCGTAGGGTTACTTAAGCGCGGGATGGGGTAATGGGAGCGTGTGAGGGGTTATGGGATCGGGTGTTTGGCTGCTCTGGGCTGTCTGATCGCAATCGCGGCCTTTCCGGCGCTTGCCGCGGCCGGGCCCGGACCGCGGCCGTTCGCGAGCGCGAGCTCGACCGGCGGGCTGAGCTGCACCACCGGCGCCGACGAAGGCAACGTGCGTTTCTGCCCGGGGAACGGCTCGACCGAACGGATTCCCACCTGGGACGGGGTCCCGCTGGACGTCGACGTCACGCTGCCGCCGGTCGCCGACGGCCCCGGTCCCTATCCGACGATCGTGATGCTCCACGGCTACGGCGATTCGAAGACCGAGTTCGAGTCGAGCACCGCGGCGGGCAGCGAACCCGAGACGTTTGATTTCAACAACGACTACTACGCCCAACACGGCTACGCGGTCGTCAACTACACCGCACGCGGCTTCGGCGAATCGTGCGGCAGCAAAGACGGAGTGCTCAACACGTCGACGGTGGACAGCACCGCGTGCCTCGAACACGGCTTCATCCATCTCGCCGACCAGCGCTACGAAGCCCGCGACACCCAGTACCTGCTGGGCCTGCTCGTCGACGAAGGGATCGCCGCGCCCGGTCACATCGGGGTGACCGGCCTCTCCTACGGCGGCGGCCAGTCGATCGAGCTCGCCTACCTGAAGAACCGCATCCGCTGCGCGGGACCTGAAGATCCATACCAGGGGGTCGGTACCGATCCATGTACCGGTGCGGCGGAGAACGCGTTCGTTCCCTGGACGAGCCCAGCCGGGACGAAACTCGAAATCGACGCCGCCTACGCACGCTGGCCATGGTCGGACCTGATCTCCGCGCTGATCCCCAACGGGCGCTTTCTCGACTACGACAACGCGACCGACGGCGAGGATGGCGCGACGGGCAGCGAATCTCCGATCGGAGTGTCGATCCAATCCTACGTCACCGGCCTGTACGCCGACGGCCTGGAGTCCGGCCACTACGAGCCCCCCACCGGCAACCCGGAATTCAACATCACCAAGGACTTCGCGCTGATCACCGCGGGCGAACCGGCGAGCGCGGAAGAGCAGGAATCGATCAACGACATCGCCGCCTACCACGGGGGCTACATCCTGGGTGGGACCCCCGCGCCGCTGCTGATGGAGAACGGCTGGAACGACGACCTCTTCCCACCACTCCAGGCTCTGCGCGTCTACAACAGCGTCCGCGCACAGGATCCGAGCGCCGACGTTGCCCTGCAGTTCGGGGACGTCGGCCACAGCCGCGCCTCGAACAAGCCGCGCGTCAACCAGTACTTCAACGCCCAGGCGGCGGCGTTCTTCGCCGAACGCCTGAAGGGCGAATCGATACAGGTCGAAACCGCGGAAACCAAAGAAAAAGTCTCGACTCCGGCGGCGGGCAGCGTGACCACGTTCACGACCACCTGCCCCTCCGGTGAAACCGGCGCGCCGGACGGCGGTCCCTACAGCGCGTCCTCCTGGAAGGCGATCGAACACGGCGAGGTGGTCCTCTCTTCCAGCTCGGAACAGACCGTTACCAATCCTGGCGGCAACCCGACGCTCGGAACCGACTTCGACCCGATCGTCCAGGACACCTCGCCAAACGCATGTAAAACCGCCACCGCCGAAGAACCGGCCGGCACCGCCAACTACAGCCAGCCGGTCACGGGAACGGGCTTCACGCTGATGGGCCTGCCGACGGTCGTAGCCAAGATCGAAGCGACCGGTACCGCCAACGGCGACGGGCAACTCGACGCCCGCCTGTTCGACGTGCTGCCGAGCGGCGAAGAGCGGCTGATCTCCCGCGGCGGCTATCGCCTGGAAGAACCGCAGACCCCGCAGATCGTCTTCCAGCTGCACGGCAACGGCTACAAGTTCGCGGCGGGAGACACCGTCAAGCTCGAACTCACGAGCAGCGACAGCCCCTACTACCACGCATCGAACGGCGCCTACACGATCAAGATCAAGAGCGCGACGATCGCCCTGCCCACGCTGGAGGCCCCCAACGGCGGACAGATTTCTCCCCCCGAATCCGTCCCGCTCCCTCTGCCCGAAGCGCCCCTCGCGGGCTTCCCCGCGCCTCCCTCGCTCGTCACGGGTACGCCGGCTGCGACGGCCGTCGCCACTACGACCACGAGCAAACCGGCGCCCGCGACCGCGAAGTGCGCGAGCCGCCGCACGGTGCGCATTGACCTCCCCCATTACCGCCACGGACGCGTGACGAGCGTAACGGTGCTCGTCGACGGCAAGCGCAATCGCGTCGTGCGCGGTCACCGCCTGCCGCGCACGCTCGTCGTCTCGTTCATGGGTCGTACCGCCGGAGCGGTGACCGTCGTGCTGCGCGTACGCGTCCGGCGGGACGGGCGCACCACCACGCATAGCGAGACCCGCCGTTTTCACCCGTGCGTCGATCGCATCTGGGCTGGCGGCGATCCAGCTACGCAACTGGGCTAGGTGGCGGTAACGCAGGGTTTGGAAATCAAGCTACGCAACTGGGCCAAATGAGCGGGGTGGAACCCACAGGCGAACTCGACTGGATCCTCGGTACGCTGGCCGTGTGACATCGCTGAAAACATCCGTAGTGGCCCCGGACCCCTTGGTCGCAGATGCTGTTCGCGACCCGCTCGTTCCTCTCGAGGCGGTGCTCGCCGCTCGACGGCGCCCGATGTCAGAGCGCCTGGAGCTGGCATTGAGCTGGAACGCCGTCGCAGCCGAGCTTCGCGCGGGCCTCCTTGCTGCCACCAGACGTACCAGCCCCAGCCAGTGACCAACCCCGGCAGCTTCGACGCTCGCGAGCTCTTCAGGGCACTGGCACGCCGCGACGTCGAGTACGTGACGATCGGCGGGATCGCGATCCAGGCATACGGAGGTCAGCGCCTGACACAGGACCTCGATGTCGCGATTGCCTCATCCACCGATAACGTCGCACGCCTCGCCGAGGCGCTGCTCGATCTCGACGCTCGCATCCTCGGCCCCGACGGCCAGCGCTCACAGTCGGTGCCAAGCGCCCCCCTGCTCGCCTCGAGCGATCAATGGCATCTCATCACCGACCACGGTCCACTTGACGTCCTCACGCTCCCGGCTCACCTCGGATCGTTCGCCGACATGCGCGCTCGTGCCCACGAAGTCCCCCTGGGCGATCTGTCGATCCCCATCGCCCACCGCGAGGATCTGCTCGAGATGAAGCGCGCCGCCGGCCGGCCACAGGATTTCGCCGACATTCGACTGCTCGAATCGCTCGACGACACGCCCTAGTGGCATCATGCAGGCCATGGCGGCGGCTTGGTTCAGGGGGCGAGGGGCGGCGGTCGTGTTCCTCGGGGGAGCGCTGCTTGTCTCGGCGCTGCTTGGCGGTGACTTAACCTCGAGTGCGCTGGCTGCGTCGGGGGATCAGCCCTCATACTCGAGCTCGAGTGCCCTGGCCGCGCCGGGGGATCAGCCGGCTGCGCATGCGAAGACGCGGTATGCGCGGATCCGGCGGGCCTGCCGGCTGCCGACGCCGCGGCATTCGGCGTGCATGGCGCTGGGGCGCGTTCCGGTCGCCGCCGGCACGCCCGACGCCAAGCCGTTCGTGCAGGACGATGGCGCCACCGAATCGGGCCCCGCGGGCGGGCTGACGCCGGCGCAGCTCGCGAGCGCGTACGAATACGACCCGGCCGAAGGCGGGGCGGGGCAGACCGTCGCGCTGGTCGACGCCTACGACGATCCCAACATCGAAAAAGACCTCGCCACGTTCGACACCCACTACGGCCTGGCCGCCTGCACGGCCGCCAACGGCTGCTTCGCGAAGGTCTCCCAGACCGGCAGCACAACCTCGCTGCCCAAAGCCGACAAAACCGGCTGGTCGGTGGAGGTCACGCTCGACGTCGAGGCCGCGCACGCAGTCTGCGAGTCCTGCAAGATCCTGCTCGTGGAGGCGAACGAATCGGCCAACGCCGACCTGTCCGCGGCCGTCGACGAGGCGGTCAAGCTCGGCGCGAGCGAGATCTCCAACTCCTACGGCAGCGGCGAGGAAACCGGCGAAGAAGCGGCCTACAACCACCCCGGCGTCGTGATCACGGCCTCCGCCGGCGACGAAGGCTATTACGGCTGGGACGTGTTCAACGAAGGGTCGTCCTCACCCGAAGCGCCGGCGATACCGGCCGCCCTTCCGACCGTGGTGTCGGTCGGCGGGACCTCTCTCTATTTAAATGAAAACGGCACTCGTAACAACGAGACAATCTGGAATCACAACGGCCCAGGTGACGAAGTAGGTCTTAAAAGTAAAGAAGGGGAAGGCGCTGGCGGCGGGGGTTGCAGCACCCTGTTCGTCGCTGAGTCCTGGCAGCAGAACGTCCCCGGTTGGGGGGCGACCGGTTGCGGCACGAAACGGCTCGACAACGACGTCGCCGCGGTCGCCGACCCCTATACGGGCTTCGATATCTACGACAGCTATAAATGCGGTAGATCCTGTAAAGAACACGGCGGCGGCGAAGGCTGGGAAACGTGGGGCGGCACCTCGCTGTCCTCGCCGATCGTCGCCGCGGTCTACGGGTTGGCCGGCGGTGGCGGCGGCGTCAGCTACCCGGCGGCGACGCTCTACAGCCATCTCGGCCAGTCCCCCGCGTTCTATGACGTGACCGAAGGCGGCAACGGCTTCTGCGACGGCGAGGCCGCGGCCAAATGCGGGCACCCCAACACCACCTACGGCGAGCAGGTCGACTGCGAAGGCACGACCGCCTGCGACGCCGCGCCCGGTTTCGACGGCCCCTCCGGTGTCGGTACGCCGAAAGGGCTGGGCGGCTTCAAGAGCAAGGACACCTCGTTTATAACCCAGACAACCACGACCCTGAGCGCGAGGGTCGACCCCAACGGCGTGAACGTCACCGAATGCGAGTTCGAATACGGCACGAGCACGGGCTATGGGTCAAAGGCACCGTGCAAATCGCTGCCGGGATCGGGAGAGGGTCAGGTGGAAGTGTCCGCCAAGCTCACCGGTCTGACACCCGGCACCGAATACCACTTCAGGCTCGTGACGAAGAGCTCGAGCGGGACGATCGACGGTCCCGACGTGACGTTCAAGACGTTGAAGGTGGCGGCGCCCTCGGTCGAAACGAAAGCGGCGACCGGCGTCGGGCAGGCCTCGGCGACGTTGAACGCGAGCGTCAACCCCAGGGGAGGCGCGCTGAGTGCTTGCAAGTTCGAATACGGGACGACTGCGTCCTATGGGTCGAGCGTGGCTTGTGCGGCGCTGCCGGGGGCGGGGTCTAGCCCGGTGGGGGTGGCGGCGAGCCTTACCGGCCTCGTGGAAGGCGCTGAATACCACTTCCGGGTCTCGGCTACTAATGGGGGCGGGACGAGCCGAGGGGAAGATCTTACTTTTAAGACCTCGTAGGTTTGGTTAGATCCAGTCGTTGCGGCGGAAGGCCCAGTAGAGGGTGCCGGACATCAGGATGATCAGGGCGGTGGAGAACCAGAAGCCCCAGTGGGCGGAGAAGCCGGGGTAGGGGACGTTCTGGCCGTAGAAGCCCGTGATCGCGGTCGGCACCGCGATGATCGCGGCCCAGCTGGTGACCTTCTTCATCACTAAGTTCATCCGGTTGCCCTGGATTGCGATGTTCGTCTCGAGGATCGTCGTCACGAGGTCGCGCAACGATTCCGTCCAGTCTGTGGCGCGCAACACGTGGTCGTAGACGTCTTGGTAGTACGGAATCATCGCCTGGTCGAGGACGTGCAGGTCGCGGCGCATCAGCGAGTTGACGACCTCCCTCATCGGTGTGACCAGACGCCTCAGTAGCACAAGGCTCTTACGCAGCTCAAAAGAGCGGCGCTGCACCTCCGCTTCCCGCGGTCGATCGTCGAACAGCAGGTCCTCGAGCGCCTCGATCTCGGTGTCGAGCGACTGCACCGCCTCGAAGTGGCCGTCGACGATGAAGTCGAGCAGGCCCCACAGCAGGAACGAGACCCCGTACTGGGCGAGCTCCTTGGATTCGTCCCAGCGCTTCACGACCTCCTCGATGTCCACGCCCTCGTCCTTGCGCACGGTAACCAGCGCGTTGCGCGTGATGAACATGCCGATCTCGCTCGTCTGCAGCTCGCCCGAAGCCGTATCGAGCGAGAGCGTGTACGCGTTCACGAACAGGTGCGAGTCATAACGGTCGAGCTTCGGGCGCTGATGCTCGCTGACGGCATCCTCAACGGCGAGCGGATGCAGCTGCAGCTCCTGGGCGATCGTTTGCAGATCCGCGCCGGTCGGGGCGCAGTAGTCGAGCCAGACGAACGCGTTCGGTTCGGCGATGTGATCGGAGACTTCGCCGACCGGGAAGTCCTCGCAGTCGAGCTCGCCATCCTTGTAGAGCCGTGTGCGAGCCATGCGCTCACGATATGGCCCGGGTCGGATTGCGCCGCCTGGCGAGGCTGCGGCCCGAGCGGGGAGAGGCCGACAGGCTGACGTCTACCGGACGGCGGGGGTCGTGTCGGAAACACGGCGTCTCGCTCGTAGTATGAGATACATGCGTTCAGCAGCTCGCCCGCGTCGATACATAGCCCGCTTCTGGCTGCTCGCACTGAGGCCGCTCCTGCGATACAGCGCCACTCGCGACGCCTTCGTACTGCGTCTCGTCGGGAACTCCAGGGGCCCGGTGCTGCGCCCCGACCGTCGCCGTAGCCGGCGGTCCGAGCCGTTCGACGGCGTCGATCGCCGCGGCGTCCAGACGGCCTAGCCGATCGGCGCTCGAGCGCCTCGAGCCCACGATCCTGGAGGGCGTGATGGTTCCCGCGTGATCCAAAAGAGCGCGAGCGGCGAATCAATGGTTGTGCGCCCGCGCTCGCTCATCGATCCGGTCCTCGCGGCGGTCGTCGTGGCCGCGGCGGTACTGCTCGCCGGCTGCGGTAGCGGTTCCGCGACGAGCACCGTCAGCTCCGCGACGAACGGTGGCGGTTCCGCGACCAGCACCGGCGCCACGAGCGCCCCCGCCACGAGCGCCCCCCGCTCCGGGCACGTGAAGATCGACATCTCCAACTTCATGTACTCGCCGGCGGTCCTGAAGGTCAAGGTCGGCTCCACGATCACGATCACCAACGAGGATGAAGTGGAGCACACCGCGACCTCGAATACAGAAGGGGCCTTCGACACCGGCACGCTCAAGAAGGGCCAGTCGACGAGCTTCAAGGTCAACAAAGTCGGCAGCTTCTCCTACCACTGCTCCTTCCACGCCTTCATGCACGGCACGATCGATGTGGTGCAGTGATGGCCTCGCTCGACCGCTCCTGACGACGCTGCGTACGGCCCGCGTCTCGCCGATACTTGGCTCGATGTCCCCCGCGCCGACGATCGACGAGCTGCTGGTGGGCGACGACCCCGAGCGCTGGGCCGAGCTCGGCTTCGCCGTCGCCGAGGGGTGCTGTCCGATCGGCGGCGTGCGACTGCGATTTCTCGACGGCGACGGCGACGGCGAGCGCGGCATTCGCGGCTGGACGCTGCGCGATCTCGCGGCCACGGAGCTCGACGGGCTGCCGACGACGGCCTCCGAGCAGCCGCCGCGCAGTCCCGCGCCCGCTCACCCCAACGGGGTCGTCACGATCGACCACGTCGTCGCGGCCTCGCCGTCGCTCGATCGCAGCGTCGACGCGCTGCGCGAGGCCGGCCTCGACCTGCGCCGGATGCGCGAGGAGCCCACTCCCGGCGGCGCCCCGCGCCAGGCGTTCTTCCGGCTCGGCGCGGAGATCCTCGAGCTGATCCAGGAACCCGAGGACTCGATCCGCCATGCGGGCGGCGCGGAGGGCCCGGCGCGCTTCTGGGGCCTGGCCCTACGCGTCGAGAACCTCGACGAGACGGTGCGGCTGCTCGGCGCCCGCGTGGGTGAGATCCGACCCGCGGTCCAGCGCGGCCGGCGGATCGCGAGCCTGCGTCGCACGGCCGGCCTCGCGGTCCCGCTGGCGTTGATGAGCGCCCCCGCGGCGATCTGAGGGCTCGGCGTCGCCGCTCTCGCGGTTCTGTTTGCCCGGTCGCCAGTACTCCGGTGGCGGTCAGGCTGCAAAATAAGTAATGATCTATATAAAGAGTATTATCGGCTATAGTACACTATATATGGAGCTTAAATCCTCAGTGAGAGCGACGCCGATCCCGGTTCGGCGGGCGCAGCGGCGGCTCGCCGAGAGCGTCACCACCTGGCGAAAGCTGCGGGGGTTGACGCAAGTGCAGCTGGCCGGGCGCGCGGATGTCTCGCGGGGGGTTGTCGGGCGCCTGGAGTCAGCCGATGGCGGGGTAAGCGTGGAGAACCTCCTTCGGATCTTGCGGGCGCTCGGTATTCAGGATCTCTTATCCGAAGCGCTCGATCCGCTCGCCAGCGATATCGGGCGGCTGCGTTCGGCGGAAGATCTTCCGCGTCGAGTGCGACCAAGACGGCTGACGGACGATGGTTGAGCAGCCGATCGAGGTGGACGTGCAGATCTCTGGGCGGGATATCCCGGCCGGACGGCTCTGGACGCATCGTCACGGGCAAAGCGAATCGGCCACTTTCAGCTATCTGGATGACTATCTGCGAAATGGAGATGCATACGCGCTCGACCCGGGGCTGCCGTTGCAGGCCGGCCAACATCAGACGGCGCCCAAGCAACCCTTCTTCGGGGCGATGGCGGACTGCGCGCCGGATGGTTGGGGGCGGCGTCTGATTCGACGCGTCGCCCAACTGCGAGCTCGGGAAGCTGCCGTCAAGCCGCCCGGACTTGGGGAGATCGATTTCCTTCTCGGAGCGCGTGACGACCTGCGCCAGGGATCGCTGCGGTTTCGCGGCTACGGGGGCGATCGGTATCTGGCGACCGAGACGGAGGGAGTACCTCATCTGGTCGGCCTTCCGAGGCTGCTCAACGCGGCCGAGGAGCTCGAACGTGACGAACCCACCAGTGAGGATCTGCGCATATTGCTACATGGCGGAAGTTCGCTGGGTGGCGCGCGGCCGAAGGCGCACGTGCTCGACGCCAAGGGACGCATCGCGATCGCGAAGTTTCCCTCTCCCAAAACCGATGAGTGGGACGTAATCCGCTGGGAGGCCGTCGCGCTCAGGCTTGCAAGGTCTGCTGGAATCACCGTGCCCGACCATCAGTTGCACGTGGTCGAGGGCCGGCCGGTGCTCGTGCTGCGCCGTTTTGACCGCGATGCCGACGGGCGCATCGGCTACGTGAGCGCGATGACGATGCTCCAGGCCAAAGACGGCGAGCACGCGAGCTATCTGGAAATCGCGGAGGCGATTGAAGAGCGCGCCCCCGACGCACAAGCGGATCTGCAGGAGCTGTGGCGGCGGATCGTCTTCACCGTTTTGATCTCAAATACCGATGACCATCTGCGCAACCACGGATTCCTGCGGGAGAGCACCGCCGGCTGGTCGCTCTCGCCGGCGTTCGATCTGAATCCCAATCCCGAAGGGTCGGCGAGGCAGTTGGTGACGGCGATCGACGAGAACAGCACCGAAGCGAGCCTCGCGACGGCCCTCGAGGTGGCGGCTCTGTTCAGGGTCACGCAAGAGCGGGCGCGTGCGATCGTCGGAGAGGTCTCGGCTGCGACCGCTCGTTGGCGAGAGGTCGCGCGGGGGATGGGCCTCGGCGGGCAGCAGCTCGAGCGGCTCGAGCCGGCCTTCGAGCACGAGCAGACGGCGGCCGCTCGCGAGCTCGCAGTTGCCCCTACCTGACTCCGGCGTCAGCCCGTCTGCTCGGTGGGGCGGATCAGCAGCTCGTTCACAGCCACGTGCCGTGGGCGCGTGACGATGTAGGCGATTGCGTCGGCGATGTCCGTGGCCTGCAGCATCTCGATCTGTGCGAAGCGCTTCAGCGCCTGCTCGCGAACCTCCTCGCGCAGGTGGTCTTTCAGCTCCGTGTCGACCGCGCCGGGCTCGACGAGCGAGACGCGCACGTGGCGCTCGGTCAGCTCCTGGCGCAGCGACTCGCTGACCGCGCCGACGCCGTGCTTGGTCAGGTTGTAGACGCCCGAGCCCGAGCGCGCGACGCGTCCGGCGACCGAGCTGATGTTGATCAGATCCGCCACCTCGCGCGGCTCGCCGGCGGCGGCCTTCAGCAGGTGCGGGAGCGCGGCGTGGGTTACATACATCAGCCCTTTCAGATTCAGCTCGATCATCCGGTCCCATTCCTCCACCGGCGCGTCGAGGATCGGCCCGAGCAGCATCACGCCGGCGTTGTTCACGACGGTGTCGAGCCGGCCGAGCTCGCGCACCGTGCCCTCCACGGCGGCGATCGCCTGCTCCCGGTCGGTCACGTCGGTCTCGATCGCCAGCGCCCGGCCGCCGCCCCGCTCGATCTCCTTGGCCAGATCGTCGAGCCGGTCCTTGCGCCGCGCCGCGATCGCCACCGCGGCGCCCGCGCCCGCCAGCGCTCGCGCGCTCGCCTCGCCGATGCCGCTGCTCGCACCGGTGACGAGCGCGACGGTGCCGTTCAATTGGTCAGCCATGTTGGCCGGCTCTAGGGGTCGAGGCGGCCGTCGTAGAGGGCGAACATCGCCCCCTGCGGATCGGCCACGACGGCGATCCGCGCGATGCCGATGTCGATCGGACCGGCGTGCGTGGCGCCGCCGAGCTCGGAGACCTTCGCGAGGCTCGCGTCGAGGTCGTCGACCGCGAAGTACACGAGCCAGTGCGGCGGCGGCCCCGGCGAGTTGAGCGTGCGGATGCCGCCGTTGACGGTGTCGCCGTTCTTGATCGTCAGATACGGCTCGGGGCTGCCCTCGAAGGGCTCGACGGTCCAGTCGAACAGCGCCGCGTAGAACACGCTCGAAGCGTCGAGGTCGGGCGAGGCGAGCTCGTTCCAGCTGAGCGCGCCGGGCACGTTCACGAGCTGCGCACCGAGGTGCTGTTTGGGCTCCCAGACCAGGAAGTACGCGCCCTGGGGATCCTGGATCGCGGCCATGCGGCCGGCCTCCATCACGTCGAACGGCGGCGCCACGATCGTGGCGCCGAGCTCCTTTGCGCGATCGGCGACCGCGTCGGCGCTCTCGACGGTCACATACGAGTTCCACGTCGGCGGCACGCCCGCCTCACGCTGCGCCTGCTGTTGCGGGGAGATCGCGGCGACGTCCTTGCCGTCCTTGCGCTGGATCGAGTAGTAGACGTCATCGCCGACCGGCATGTCCTCGGCGACCCAGCCGAACAGGCCGCCGTAGAAGGCCTTCGCCCCCTCCTGATCGGTCGTCGTCAGGTCGGTCCAGCTGAACGTGCCCGGCGTGTGTCCCGTGCGCTCACCCATGTTCTCCAACCCTAGCGCGATCGTTCGAGCGACGTGTGAAACGGTGGTAATGGAAGTTGTGTGAGCATGCGCACACATGGCGGTTGGGGACTCCGAAGAGAATGTGCGTATGAGCACGATCGCCCGCTTCGTCCTGCGTCACCCGCGCAAGATCCTCTCGTTCTGGGTGGTTGTGCTGCTGATCAGCGGCGTGGGGGCGACGCGCTTGAGCGGCCGGGTGCAGAACGGCGGGTATGCCGCGTCGGGCTCCGGGTCGATCAGGGCCGGTGAAATCTCAGAACAGAAGTTCGGCCCCATCTCAGAACCGCAGGCGTATCTGTCGGTGCTCGCCCAGCACGGGTCGCATGGGCTGGATCGGCGCGAGGTCGTACAGGCCGCCGCTGCGGTGCGCGGTGTGGAGGGCGTCAAGCTGCTCGGCGCGCCCGTGATCTCCGCGGACGGCCAGGCGGCCCTGTTGCCAGTGACGTTCGCCGGCAGCTACGGCTACGCCCAGACACGCGTGCCGGCGGTCGAAACTGCGCTCGCCCGCGCCAGGCTCGCCTCCTCGACGGCGCGGCTGGTCGGCCAGGTCGGCATCTATCAGCGCTACATGGTGAACTCGAAGAAGAGCCTTTCGACCTCCTCGCTGATCTCGTTCCCGGTCACGCTCGTGATCCTGCTCGTCGCGTTCCTGTCGGTCGTCGCGGCGCTGCTGCCGCTGGGTCTCGCGGCCGTGTGCGTGGGGGTGACGTTCGGGTTCCTGTACCTACTCACCTATGTCGTGCAGTTGAGCGTGTTCGTCGAGGACACCGTCCTGATCCTCGGACTGGGGCTGAGCATCGACTTCTCGCTGTTCATGGTCACGCGCGTGCGCGAGTCGCTGGCGCGTGAGGGCGCGACGATGGAGCAGGCGATCACCGAGGCGCTGCAGACCACCGGCCGCGCGATCACGGTCTCCGGGATCACGGTCGCCACGGCGCTCGCCGGCCTTTACGTCACGGGGCTCGGAGTGTTCTCATCCCTGGCCACGGGCGCGATCGGCGCCGCGCTGATCGCGGTCTCCGCCGCGCTGACGCTGACCCCCGCCGCGATCGTGCTGCTCGGCGATCGACTCGATCGCTTCTCGATCCGGCGGGCCGTGACGGCCGCCCAGAACGGCGCCTTCTGGCGCAGGCTCGCCGACTTCGTCGTGCGCCGGCGGGTGGCGGTGATCGCGGTGATCGTGCCGGTGATGCTCGTACTGTCGATCCCGATCGCGGGGATGCACATCACGCTGAAGTCGCTCAGCGTGCTGCCCGGCTCGGACCCGGTCCGCGTGGCCACGGAGCGGGCCTCCGAACACTTCCCGGCGGGCGCGGGAACTCCCGTGGTCGTCGTGGCCCACGCCGAGCCGACGGGGGTGAGGCGGATCCTCGCTGCCCAGCCGGGCGTCGTGCAAGTCGGCTCGGCCGAACGGGGCGCAGATGGCTGGGTGCGCGTGTCGGGGACGCTCGACTCCTACTCCGACAGCTCACGCGCCGATCGGATCGTGCGCGAGCTGCGCGCAACGCTCGATCGGGAGTACGGCTCGCAGGCGTACGTGGGCGGCGCGACCGCGGTCGGGCTCGACCTGATCCAGCGCATCGACGAACGCACGCCGTGGGTCGTGCTCGTCGTGCTGCTCGCCGAGATCCTCGTGCTGACGCTGATCTTCGCCGCGCCGCTGATCGCGCTGAAGGCGGCGCTGACGACGCTGCTGTCGGTGACGGCGGCGCTCGGCGTGATGACCTTCCTGTTCCGCTCGACCGGCGACATCGGCTACTTCGTCCCGCTGTTCCTGTTCGCGACGATCTTCGGGCTGTCGACCGACTACGAGGTGTTCCTGCTCTCGCGCGTGCGCGAGCACCACCGCGAAGGCGAATCGAACACCGCCAGCCTCAAGCGCGCGCTGATTGGCTCGTCCCGCTCGATCACGCTCGCCGGGATCACGATGGGCGTGGTGTTCTTCTCCTTCGCCGTCTCGCCGCTCGTCCCGTTCCAGGAGCTCGGCGTAGCGATGGGCCTCGCGATCGTGCTCGACGTGACGGTCGTTCGCGGCCTGCTCGTACCGGCGACGGTGGCGCTGCTAGGCGAGCTCAACTGGTGGCGGCCGCGGTGGTCGCGCCGCCGGGCGACCGTCTCGAGCACGGCTGGAGGCGAGGTGTAACCGCGCCCCGCGGGCTTGCCAGCGGCGCCAGGACCGCGCCACGGCGATCACCGGACGGTGCAGGGCGAAGTGCGGCGGATGCTTGGCTAGCCGAGCGCAGCCGCGACGGCGCGGCCGGCGATCCGCCCGGAGAACAGGCAGCCGCCGAGGAACGTGCCCTCGAGCGAGCGGTAGCCGTGCACGCCGCCGCCGCCGAAGCCCGCGACCTCGCCGGCGGCGTAGAGGCCGGGGAGCGGCTCGCCGCCGGCGCCGAGCACGCGGCTGGAGAGATCGGTGTGCAGGCCGCCGAGCGTCTTGCGCGTGAGGATGTTCAGGCGAACCGCGATCAGCGGACCGGCCTTCGGGTCGAGGATCCGGTGCGGGGCGGCCACGCGCGTGATCCGGTCCGGCAGGTAGCGCCGCGCGCCGCGGATCGCGGTGACCTGGAGGTCCTTCGTGTAGGGGTTCTCGATCTCACGATCTCGCGCGACGATCTCGCGCTCGACGGCCGCCAGCTCGAGCAGTGGCTCGTCGGTCAGCGCGTTCATCCCGCGCACGAGCGCGGGCAGGTCGCGCTCGACGACGAAGTCGGCGCCTTTTTGCTTGAACGCCTCCACCGGGCCGGGCGCGCCCTTGCCTACCCGGGACTTCAAGACCTCGATGACGCTCTTGCTCGTCAGGTCCGGGTTCTGCTCGGAGCCCGAGAGCGCGAACTCCTTCTCGATCATCTTCTGCGTCAGCACGAACCACGTGTAGTCGTGGCCGCTCTGCATGATGTGCTCGAGCGTGCCGAGCGTGTCGAAGCCCGGGAACAGCGGCACGGGCAGTCGCCTGCCGGTCGCGTCCAGCCACAGAGGGGAGGGCCCCGGCAGGATGCGGATGCCGTGGCGGCTCCAGATCGGATCCCAGTTGCGGATCCCCTCGACGTAATGCCACATCCGGTCGGGGTTGACGATCGAGGCCCCCGCCTGCTCGCTGATCGCGAGCATCCGCCCGTCGACGTGGTCGGGGACGCCGCAGATCATGTTCTTCGGCGCCTGCCCCAACCGCGACGGCCAGTTCTTGCGCACGAGCTCGTGATTGGCGCCGATCCCGCCGGAGGTGACGATCACCGCCTGCGCCTGCAGCTCGAACGCGCCGGTCTCGGTGCGCGAGCTCGCCTGGCCGCGCGCGATCGCGCTCGGCTCGAGCTCATGACCGGCGACCCCGGTGACGGCGCCGGCAGAGACCGTCAGCTCGTCGACCCGATGGCGGAAGCGCAGCTCGACCAGGCCGCGCTGCTGGGCCTCGCGCACGCGGCGTACGAACGGCGCGATCACGCCGGGACCGGTGCCCCAAGTGACGTGGAAGCGCGGGACCGAGTTGCCGTGGCCGGTGGCGAGATAGCCGCCGCGCTCGGCCCAGCCGACGTTCGGCACGAAGCGCACGCCCTGGGCGTGCAGCCACGCGCGCTTCTCGCCGGCGGCGAAGTCGACGTAGGCCTCGGCCCAGCGGCGCGGCCACTCGTCCTCGGGCCGGTCGAACCCCGCCGTGCCGAGCCAGTCCTGCCAGGCCAGCTCGCGCGAATCGTGGATTCCCATGCGGCGCTGCTCGGGGCTGTCGACGAGGAACAGCCCGCCGAAGGACCAGAATGCCTGCCCGCCGAGCGAGCACTCGGGCTCCTGCTCGAGCAGGATCACCCGGCGTCCGGCGTCGGTGAGCTCGGCGGTCGCGACCAGCCCGGCGAGGCCGGCTCCGACAACGATCGCGTCTGCGGCGTGCGTGCTCACGGGCGCGAAGGCTACAAGCCAGGCGTTTCACGCGTTTAGTACACAGGGCATCGAACTTATGGAATCGTCGCGTGCCGCCGATGGGTGACATGCGATGACAGAGCAACCCACAAACTTGCAGATCGACGGGGCGCTGCTGCCAACGCCGCCGGCCGCTCTGGTGGAGAAGCCCTCGGAGGATCTTCGTCGCCTCGGCGAGGCGCTGAAGGCGCGGGCCGGGGACGTGCTCAACCTGACGGTCGTGCGAACCGCGGGATCGGGCGAAACGATCGATGCCGTCGTGCAGGGCAGCTTCGAACGAATCAGCACGAGCTCCACGATGGCGGTGGCCCGCTGGATCGCCGGCGAGGGCATCGAGGTCGCGGTCGAGGCCGGTCGGGAAACGTGGGAGATCTTCGGCGAGCTGGCGGCCCACCGCGCGGCGTCGCTGAACGAGGTGACCAGTCGCTGCTTCGCGTGGCGCAACGTGATGGCCGAGGTGCTGCACGAGAGCGCGGCGCAGTTGGGCGCTTCCCCCGAGGCGCTCTCCCAGGCTTTGAGCATCCTGCAGCTGAGCCTCGAGTTCAGCCTCGTACGGATGTGCGAGTGCTTCGAGGCCGAGCGCCAGCGGACAGACGAAGAGCTCGCGCGGCGCGAGGAGGAGCTTTCCTTCCTGGCGACGCACGACGCGCTGACCGGGCTTCCCAACCGGACGCTGATCCTCGATCGCGTCGAGCAGATGCTCGCGCGCTCGCGGCGCAGCCAGACGCCGGTCGCGGCGCTGTTCGTCGATCTCGACAACTTCAAGTCGATCAACGACACGCTCGGCCACGGCGTCGGCGACGAACTTTTGCGCGCGGTCACGGCGCGGCTTGGCGGCGTGGTGCGCGACGCCGACGCGCTGGGACGGCTGGGCGGCGACGAGTTCGTCGTGATCTCCGAGGAGCTATCGCTGGCCGCCGGGCCCGAGCTCGTTGCCGAGCGCCTGCTCGACGCGCTCCAGCAGCCGTTCAAGCTCGGGGCCGACAAGCAGACCCGTCTGACCGTCACCGCGAGCATCGGGATCGCCGCGGGCGAGCACACCTCGGCCGAGGAGCTCCTGCGCAACGCGGACATCGCGATGTATCGGGCCAAGTGGGACGGCAAGAACCGTTACGCAGTGTTCGAGACCGGCATGCAGGACACGATCCAGAACCGCATGGAACTCGAGATGGACCTGCGCGAAGCGCTCGAGAATCATGAGTTCATGCTCGCCTACCAGCCGACGTTCGACCTCAGCGACATGCGGCCGACCGGGGTCGAGGCCCTGATTCGCTGGCAGCACCCGGTGCGCGGCATCATCCAGCCCGACGACTTCATCCCGCTGCTCGAGGAGACGGGCCTGATCTGCGAGATCGGCAGGTGGGTGCTAGAGCAGGCCTGCGCGCAGGGCGCCGCGTGGCGTGCGTCCGGTTATGAGGTCGGCATGGCCGTGAACGTCTCCGGGCGCCAGCTCGACAGCGACCAGCTGATCTCCGACGTCGAAGGCGCGCTCACGCGCAGCGGCCTCGAGCCCAATGCGCTGACGATCGAGATCACCGAGACCACGCTGATGCGCAACGTCGAGGAGACCGCTCGCCGCCTGGCCGCGATCAAGCGGCTCGGGGTGCGGATCGCGATCGACGACTTCGGCACCGGCTACTCCTCGCTCGCCCACCTCCAGCGCTTCCCCGTCGACGCGCTGAAGATCGACCGCTCGTTCATCTCGGGAATGAAGGACAACCTCGAGGGCGAGACGCTGATCCAGACGCTAGTGCAGCTCGGCAAGGCGCTCTCGATCGAGACCTTCGCCGAGGGTATCGAGCAGCAGCACGAGCTCTCCGTGCTCCAGGGTCAGGACTGCGACAGCGGGCAGGGCTTCCTGTTTGCCCGCCCGCTCGACGTCGCCGAAACGGAGAAGTTCCTGCAGGGTTGGGTCAAGGACGCCGCGCCGGTCCTGGCAACGGCGCCGCGGGTCTGAGGCGCCCCGGCGGCTCCTGGTTGCGGCGGCGCTTCGGCCGCCGCGGGAAGCGGCCGTTGCAGTAGCCTGACGTTCGATGCCCGACGTCCCGCCGATCTTGATCGCCTACGACGGATCCGACGCGGCCCGCGCGGCTGTGAACGAGGCCGCGGTGCTGTTCGGGACGCGGCCCGCGATCGTCGTCACCGTCTGGGAGCCGGGTCTGGCCGACTACATGTTGATGCCGAACACGATGGGGACCGGCACGATGATGATGCCCTATGACCCCGCGACCGTGCAGGCGATCGACAAGGCCTCCGAGGACCACGCGCGCGACATCGCCGAGGACGGCGCGCAGCTCGCTCGGGCCGGCGGCCTGCAGGCCGAGGCGCTCGCGGTGCGCGACGCGGCCGACATCGCCGACGCGATCCTCGACGCGGCCTCCGAGCACGAGGCGGCCGCGATCGTGATCGGCTCGCGCGGTCTGAAGGGCATCAAGTCGAAACTGATGGGCAGCTCATCCGCGAGCGTGCTCGGCCGCTCGGAGAAGCCCGTCGTCGTCGTGCACGCGCCCGGCACGCACGAGCACTGACCCGTCGCTCGGGGGCCTCGGCGGCGACGGGTGGCGCCTGGCCAAGGTTTGTCTCCCCCTATGCCCGGGTATCTGGGCCGCATGTATTCGACCACTACTTTGCGCCAGCGGAACGGTTAGGTTAGGCATATGGAGATGAAGAACTTCCCCACGCACCGCACAAACCTAAGACGGCCAGGTAGCGGTCGAGCCACGCTGCTCGTGCTCGTCCTGGCGATCGTGCTCGCCGCGCTTGCCCTGCCCGCCGCCGGGCAGGCCGCCACGCCCGCGCCGACCCTCGCGACCTCTGGCGTCTCCAACGTGGGCTACTCCTCGGCGACCCTCTACGGCTATGTGAACGCCCAGGGACAGGCCACCAACTACTACTTCGAGTACGGCACGACGACCGCCTACGGCACGCAATCGCCGCTCTCGCCGGCGGGCAGCTCGACCAGCACGGTGAAGATCAACCAGGCGATCAAAGGCCTGCAGGCCGCGACCAAGTATCACTACCGGCTGGTGGCGGTCGGTCCGGGCGGAACGGTCGCGGGCGGGGATCGCACCTTCACGACGGCAAAGATCCCGCTCTCGCTTGCGCTCGTCAGCACCCCCAACCCGGTGGTGTTCGGCAGCCCCTTCTACGTCGAGGGCACGCTCTCGGGAACCGGCGGCGCGAACCACGCGATCGTGTTGCAGGCCAACCCCTTCCCCTACGTGAGCGGCTTCAAAACGGTCGGCAATCCGGAGTTGACGAACTCCACGGGCGGCTTCTCCTTCCCCTACCTGGGCCTGACCGAAAACGCCCAGCTGCGCGTCGTCACGCTGGGTCTGCCGGTCGTGATCAGCCCGATCGTGCTGGAGAACGTCGCGGTCAGCGCGACGGTCCACGTGCACCCCGCGAAACGCCGTGGCTACGTGCGCCTGTACGGCACCGTCACCCCGGCCGAGCCCGGCGCGCAGGTCGGCTTCCAGCTGCTCAAGCCCGGCCACGCCTCGATCAACCAGGGCGGCACGCCCGTGAAAGCCGCGACCGCGACCAGCTCGACCTTCAGTGGCTTCATGCGCCTACGCCACCCCGGTCTGTACCGCGTGCTGATCAAGGTCACGAACGACGGCGCGCACGTCTCGAACTACAGCGCGCCGATACTTATCCGCTGAAAAGCTGGGGGAGGGCAGGCCCTCCCCCAGTGCCCCCTCCCGCTGCATAGGGTTCCAGCGCCGGGCCGGCAAAGCCGGCCCTCGTGGCAAGAAGGCAGCTAGCCGTCACGCGTTTTCATCGAGCGAGTTCTGCAGGCGCTCCAGGACGCGTACGACGCGCAGGCCGCTGTGGCCGTCCGAGCGTGGCGTGGCGCCGTCGCGGATGCAGTCGATGAAGTGCTCGCACTCGATTCGCAGGGGCTCGGCGTTGGCGATTCGCGGGGAGAAGCTCTCGCCCGAGCGCGCGATGTACTCGCCCCACGAGCGCACGTCCTCGTCGAAGCCCTTGTCGTAGACCGTGAGCTTGCCCTCGACGGCCATGTCGTCGAAGGTCGCCATCCGCTTCGCGCCGACGACCGTCAGGCGGCGCTCCTTGTGGGGATCCAACCACGACAGGTGCAGGTGGGCGACGACGCCGGAGGGGAAGCGCAGATAACAGAAGACGACGTCCTGCACACCCGCGCGCACGTAGGACTCGCCGTGCGCCGAGCATTCGATCGGCTCCTCGCCGATCAGGTGCAGCACGACCGAGACGTCGTGCGCGCCGAGGCTCCAGAGCGCGTTCTCCTCCGCCCGCAGCTTGCCGAGGTTGAGGCGATTGCCGTAGACGTAGTAGAGCCCGCCCAGCTCCCCCTCGTCGAGCAGCTCCTTGAGGCGATGGACGGCGGGGTGGTACTCGAGCAGGTGGCCGACCATCAGGATCTTCCCCGCCTGCTCCGCGGCCGCGACCGCCGCCTCGGCGTCGGCGGCGGTGGTCGCGAGCGGCTTCTCGACGAAACAGTGCTTGCCTGCTTCGGCGACTCGGACGGCCAGCGCCGCGTGGGTGGGCACGGGGGTGGCGAGCACGACGGCGTCGAGCTCGGGGTCGTTCAGCAGATCCTGTAGATCGGCGGTCGTGCGCGCGGCGGGGAAAGACGCGGCGAGCTTGTCACGGGCCTCTTGCGAAGCGTCGCACAGCCAGGTCAGCTCGCAGCCGTCGATCGCGGCGAAGTTCCGCGCGAGGTTCGGCCCCCAGTAGCCGAGGCCGACGACGCCGATCCTGACGGGTTTGCGCCCCTCGCTCACAGGGCCCCGATCGCCGCGACGCAGCGCTCGGCGGCGTGGCCGTCGCCGTAGAGCTGAGGATGATCGGTCGGGGGCTTGCGCTCCAGCGCGGCAAGCGCCGCCCGGGCGTTGAGATCGACGAGCGTGTTCCAGCCGGCGTCGACGGTCTCGACCCACTCGGTGTTCGCTCGCAACGTGATGCAGGGCACCCCGGCAAGGTACGCCTCCTTCTGGACACCTCCGGAATCGGTCAGCATCGCGCGGGCTCCGCAGAGCAGGGCGGTGAACTCGGCATAGCCCAACGGCTCCGTTAAATGCATCCCTTTCATCTCGATCAGTTCATCCCACAACCCCAGTGTCTGCAGGCGCGCTCGGGTCCGTGGGTGCACGGGGAACACAACGGGGGGCGGCAGGGCCCGCAGGAGGTCCATCAGCTTGTTCAGTCGCTCGGGATCGTCGACGTTCCCCGCCCGGTGTGCCGTCAGGAGGAGATACCTATGAGGTTGCACGCCAAGGTTTGCGGCCAGGTCAGCCGTCCTCTCCCGCGCCTCTGGTTGCCAGCGCAAGGCGACGTCGACCATCACGTCGCCGACGACCTCCACCCTGCCGGCGATCCGCTCGTTGCGGAGGTTCTCAGCCGAGGTGTCCGAGGAACAGAGCAACAGATCGCTCAACCGGTCGGTCGCGATCCGGTTGCGCTCCTCCGGCATCGCCAGGTCGAACGAGCGCATGCCCGCCTCGACGTGGACCACCGGAATCTGTGCCCGCTCCCCCGCCTGGGCGCCGGCGAGGGTTGAGTTTGTATCTCCATAAACCAATACGGCGTCGGGTTCGACCTTGGGGATCAGTCCCGCCAACGCGCCGAGCATCTTGGTCGTTTGGGACTCGTTCGACCCACCGCCGATGTTCAGCTCCCGGTCCGGTTTCGCGAGGCCGAGCTCTGTAAAGAACACCTTTGAAAGGGAATCGTCGTAGTGCTGACCGGTGTGCACGAGCACCTCGGTGTGCTCGACGCGCAACAACCCGGAGACGGCAGCGGCCTTGATGAACTGGGGACGATTCCCGACGACGGTGAGGATCTTCACGGGCTCCACCTAGCTTGGTAGCGAGGGGGGTGGTCGGGAGGGGGGCCTGACCCCCTCCCGTACGACTTGAGGATCTTCACCCAGCGCAGCCTAGTGATCGGGTCAAAAAGGCTCGATCGCGGCGACGTCCAGGTTCAGCGGGCGGGCGGGCAACGGGTCCTGCTCGGTGCGGGAGCTCAGCAGACGCACCTCGCGCAGCCGCAGGTCGTCGAGCGCGCGACGCAGCGGGCGCAGCGTTTCCTCGGCGGGCGTCGCCGCCGGGCGGCCGGCGGCGAGGTCCTCGACGCAGCAACCCGCGAAGGGGGAGGTGTCGTCGCGGTGGTAGACGACGACGCCCGTCCCCTCCGCGCGGATTCGTCGCAGCGCCGCTCGCAGGGCCAGGCCGCGGCGGCAGTGCAGATGGCCGAGCGCGTCGCCGAGGAAGCACCCGCGGTGCAGGTAGACGAGCGAGCCGCTGGACCCGCGCGGGCGACCGACGAGCGCGATCACGCTCGTCGCGGCGCGATCCTGCTCCTCGACCGGGACGAGGCTGACGTCGCCGTCGCGGGTCGGGATGAAGACCTCCGGAAGGTTCGCCGGCAGGGGCGGGGAGTCCGTCTCCCGTGGAGCGTGCAAGCCCGAGAAGGCTCCGCGGTAGAAGACGAGCGGCGGGATGTGCGCCTCGGGGTGCTGCACGTCGAGCACGCGCCCGATCACGATCCTGTGATCGCCGCCGTCGGCGACGTCGTGCAGCACGCACTCGATCCTTGCCAAGGCGCCGTCGAGCAGCGGCACGCCATGCGCGCTCTCGCGGTGGCCAACGCCCTCCCACGTGTCGTGCCTCGAACGGCTGGCGAAGCGCTCGGCGAGCGCGAGCTGGTCGTCCGCGAGCACGTTGATCGCGAAGCGCCCGTGCTCGAGCAGCGCGCCGAGCGTCTCGGACTCATCGCGCAGGCACACGAGCACGAGCGGAGGATCCAGCGAAACGGATGAGAGGGCGTTGGCGGTGCTCCCGATCGGTCGCCCCCCGTGCGTCGCCGAGGTGACGACGCTCACACCGGTCGCGAAGTGGCCGATCGCCGCACGCAGTTCGGCGGCGTCCACCTGTCTGTGGGTGCTTTGGGTGTCGCTGTGCATCGAGACCGCCATTTCCGCGCCTCCCTTTCAGACCCTCTGCCGGCGGCGGGCGACGAGCGGCCGCAGCGCCGGCGGCGAGGAGCGGCCGCGCAGCACAAGCGCCAGCTCGGCGGTGTCCGACAGCAGCGCGTCGAGCTCCTCGGACGCGCGCCGGCCGGGAACGCCGTCGGCGAAGTCCTCGGCGGTCAGATACGACGCGACCGGCGCAACGACGGCGCCGAAGAAGGCGAGCACGTCGCGCAGATGACGCTCGGCGCCGAGGAAGTGGTGCTGGGTCTGACCCATCGCGACGAGCGCCACCGCCTTGCCCTCCAGCGTCTCGACCGGGAGCTGATCGAGCAGGTTCTTCAGCGCGCCGGTGAGCGAGCCGCGGTAGACGGGGGTGGCGAAGAGCACGACGTCCGCCGCGGCGAGCAGCTCGACGACCGCAGCCGTATCGTCCCCGAGCTCTCCCGGCGAGCGCCCGTCGGCGAGGGCGATCTCGGCCTCGGCGAGATCGATGAGATGCGTCTGTGCTCCGGCGCGCTCGGTGAGTCGCTCGAGCGCCTGCTCCACCGCGCTTCGCAGCCGTCCCGGCGAGGTCACGCTGCCGATGACGGCGACGATGCTCACCGTGTCATTTGGTTGTGCGGTCGTGTCGGTCATCGGCTCATGGGTGGCTGTGTCGACTCGTGCCCTGACCTCAATGGGCGGCGGCGGTCGCGATGGCCGGCGCGAACGCGCCGCGGTAGCGCGCTGCCGGGTGACGCTCGCTGAGGCGGTCGTTGCCGAACAGCTTGCGGCGCAGCGTGCCGGGCTCGTACTCGTGCCGTGCCAACCCGCGCTCGCGCAGGACGGGCAGGACGTGGTCGATGAATTCGTCGTATGAGCCGGGGATCGTGGCGTTGATGACGTTGATGCCGTCGACGCCGGCGTCGCGCCATAGCTCGAGGCGGTCGGCGATCTGCTCGGGCGTGCCCACTACGCGCCGTCCGCGGGCCCGCAGCGCGGTCACGTCGCGGAGCGTCGGTGTGCGCCCGTCGGTGCTCTCGCGCAGCCACGCCAGCCCGCTCTGCCCGCCCTCGGTGTGCACCAGATCGATCGGCGTATCGGGATCGTAGGTCCCGAGATCGATGCCCAAGCTGCCGCCGAAGTGGGCGATCATGCCGTCGACGTCGACCTTCTGGTCGAGCTCGTCGGACTTGCGCTGCGCCTCCTGCACTGTGGAGCCGACGACGAACTGGAGGCCCTGGAAGAACTTCAGATCGTCGCGGTGGCGGCCGTGGCTCTCAACCAGTCGACGCGTGTCCTCGATCAGCGTGCGCGCGTTCTCAGGATCGGGGCTGACGATGAACTGCGCCTCGGCGTTGCGCGCGGCGAAGTTCCGTCCCGTCTTGGAGGAGCCAGCCTGGAACAGCAGCGGCGTGCGCTGCGGGGAGGGGGAGACCAGGTGCGGGCCCTCCACGCGGTAGTGCTCGCTCGAGTGGTGGATCTTGTGGATCTTTGAGGGGTCGGCGTGCACGCCGGACTCGCGGTCCTGCAGTAGCGCGTCCTCCTCCCACGAGCCCTCCCACAGCTTGTACAGCACGTCGACATACTCCTCTGCCAGGACGTAGCGGTCGTCGTGGTCGAGCCGTCCGTCATGGCCGAAGTTGCGCCAGCCGTTCTCGAGCGTGCTGGTGACAATGTTCCACGCGATCCGCCCCTTGCTGGCATGGTCGAGTGTTGACAGGCGTCGCGCGAAGTTGAACGGCGGCTCCTGTATCGGGCCGGCGGTGAAGGCGAGTCCGAGGTGCTCTGTGTGTGACGCCAGCGCCGAGAGAATCACGAGCGGATCGTTGCTTGGGATCTGCAGCCCGAGCTCGGCGTGGAAGTCCCAACCACCGCGGTAGTCGCCGTATAGGCCGACGACGTCGGCGAAGAAGATGGCGTCAAAGCCGCCCTGCTCCAAGCGCTTGGCAAGCGATACCCAAAGGTCGAGGTCGTTGTAGCGGATCTGCTCCCCGGCTGGGTCGCGCCATAGCCCGTGGGTGATGTGCGAGGGGGTGTTCATCACGAACGCCGCGAAGTGCAGTGGGCGAGTCATTGGGCCGGTCCTCCTTAGAGAGGGTTAGTAGAGAGGTGGGGGTTCGAGAGGTGGGGGTCGGGTTCGTAGCGAGGGGAGGGGGTTCGTAGAGAGGTGGGGTTGGTTGAGAGGTTCTTGACACGGGGTCTGGACTATGTACTATACTATTTTGATCCACAAAGTCCACTAAGATCTGTGAGGCGCCGAAACCTATGAACCAGAAGCTGCCCGAGAAGACCACCACCGCGCACCTCGACGTCGCCATCCGGCCACGCGGGAAGGCTTGGCTGAGCCTTGCGCTCGCACTGCTAGTGCCCGCATTTGCGCTGTCAGCCTGCGGTGGATCCTCCAGCTCGAGCTCTGGCTCCAACGCCACGCAGGCGGCATCCACGGGCGGCTCGACCCCGACTCAGGGCGGCACGATCTACTACGCGCACGATCTCGAAGTTCCGTGCTTGCAGGGCGGCTGGGTCGAGGAGGCATACATCGAGCGCCAGTACACCGACTCGCTCGTATCGCAGGCCAGCAGCGGTCACATCGTCCCCTGGCTCGCCACCTCCTGGTCGGTCTCCGCAAACCAGCTGACGTACACGTTCCATCTGAAACCGAACGTCAAGTTCAGTGATGGGACCCCGCTGAACGCGCAGGCAGTCGCGGACAACTTCGACTTCTGGACCAACCCCAAGACCGGCAATAGCGACGTGGATGCCTATATAGGGCCCTACTTCAAGTCGGCCGTCGCGACCGGTCCACTCACGGTGCAGGTCAACCTGAAGAAGCCGTACTCGCCGCTGTTGTCATCGCTGTCACAGGGCTATGACGGCATCCTCTCGCCGAAGGGTCTCGCACGCGGTGTCAACGCCAACTGCGATGACCCGATCGGCAGCGGCCCGTTCATCCTGCAAAAGTGGAACCACGGCCAGAACCTCGTGTTCGTGCGCAACCCGAACTACAACTCCGCGCCGGCGAACGCGCTGCACCAAGGTCCCCCGTACGTGAGCAAGCTCGTTTGGAGCTTTGTCTCCGATCCGACCACACGCTGGGGTTCGCTCACGAGCGGTGAGTCAGACGTGATCGAGGATGTCCCGACGATCGACTGGCCGCAGGCAAAATCCGAATACAACCTTGCTGAGTACATAACCCCCGGGCGGCCGCAGACGCTGAGCCTGAATACCGACCATGGCGTCTTTACCGACGTGAAGGTCCGTCAAGCATTCGCCTATGCGATCAATCGCCAGGCTGCGGTGAAGAGCGCCTTCAACGGCGAGATTCCCTTCGACGGCAACGGCGCGCTCAGTCCCTCGACGCCCGACTATGACGCGGCGCTCAACTCCAGCGACCCCTACAGTCCGGCGACGGCGAACGCGCTGCTGAACGCAGCCGGCTGGACGGGCCGCAACGCCGCGGGCTACCGCACGAAGAACGGCCAGGAGCTCAACGTCAAGCTGGTGTATGGCCTTGGCTCAATCGTCAATGACGAGGGCGCCACGTTGCTGGAGGATCTCCAGCAGCAGTGGAAGGCAGTTGGTTTCAACGTCCAGCTGGTCCCGGCGACACTGACCCAGCTGTTCGCCGGCACCTACTCCACGCCGACGGCGTCCGATGCGACGATCGGCTACTGGACAAGTCCGACACCGGGCGTTCTGTACATCGTCTGGCAACCCTGGAACGCGCCGGGTGACCCGGATTTCAGCAACAGCGCGTTCTACGACAACCCGAAGCTCGTCAACATCATCGCGGCGGCCAACTCGTCACTGAGCCCGTCCGTCCAGCAGGCGGACTACTACCAGGCGCAGAAGATCATCGTCAAGGAAGCGGCGGTAGTGGGCCTGTACACCAAGACGACCACGCTGGCCTGGACGAAGAAGCTCCACGACGTGTGGATCGAGGACTCGCAGGGCGAGCCCGTGTTCTCCGACGCCTACTTCACCAAGTGAGAAGGGGGGCGATCACATGAGCACGCCGATGCCCGATTCGGTACTCGTGCCCCACGGCGAGGGACACGACGGGGGCCTGTCGCCGGAGGTTGGCGGCGGCGCCCCCGGCGCGCCGCCGGCGAGCTCGCGCGCTGAGGACGCACGCCGCAGACGGTGGGTGCTGGCACGGCGTGTGGCCGGCCGGGTGCTTGGCGCCATCTTCGTGCTGTGGGCAGCAGCGAGCTTCACGTTCTTCGTGCAGACGCTGCTGCCCGGAAGCCGCGCCACCCTGCTGCTCAACGAGTCAAGTGGCCAGCAGAAGAATTACACGGCTGCGGAACTGGCCCCAATCAACCACGAGTACGGCTTCAGCAAGCCCGTGCTCACCCAATATGTCGACTATATCGGCGGCCTGGTTCACGGCAACTTCGGGACGTCCTATGAGCAGCACCAGCCAGTGCTGAGCATCATCTCCAGGGAGGTCGGGCCGACGCTCGTGCTGACGCTCACCTCGCTGCTGCTCGCCTGGGTGATGGCGCTCCTGTTCACGATTGCAACAGCCAAGCGCGGGCGCGCGCTGTCGGCGATCGGATCGGGCCTGGAGATCGTCACCGCCGGTCTGCCCTACTACTGGCTCGGGGTGATCCTGCTGGTCGTCTTTGCGATCGACCTCAATGTCTTCCCCGTGCAGGGCGGCACGAGCCTGTCTGGGCTTGTCCTGCCAGCTATGACATTGGGGATTCCCCTTGCTGGCTTCATCGGACAGGTCACACGCGACGAGTTCGAGAAGGTTCTCGAGCAGCCATTTGTGACTTCGGCGAGAGCCCGGGGCATGGGCGATCTGGAGGTGCGCTTGCGCCATGTCCTGCGACATGCAGTGCTGCCGGCGATCACGCTCTCTGGCTGGGCGCTGGGTGCATTGATTTCCGGTGCGGTGATTGTCGAGACGGTCTTCGCCCGTCCCGGCATCGGGCAGGTGATCGTGACCGCTGCTGAGTCGCGCGATGTGCCGCTCGTTTCCGGGGTCGTGATGCTCGTCGCGACGGTTTACGTGGTGGCGAACCTACTCGTGGATATCGCCTACACGCTGATCGATCCGAGGCTGCGTGCGGGATGAGCAGTATCTCCTCGGCCCCGCCCCTTGGCCCCGCCGTCGCTCGCCCGCTGTCGTTGCCCAGGTGGCTGCGGCGGCTGCGTCCCGGCGTGATCCTCGCGGGTTTGGTGATCACTTTCTTCGCTGCAGCGGTGATTGTGCCCTCGTTGCTCGCGGCCGACAACCCACTCTCCATCAACCTCGCGGCGACATTGCAGGCCCCGTCGCTACATCACATCCTTGGGACCGACGCGTCCGGACGCGACCTGTACTCGCGCGTCGTCTACGGAGCGCGGCAGTCGGTGCTGATCGGTCTCGGCGCCACCGGACTGAGCATGGCCATCGCGATCACACTCGGGGGTCTCGCCGGCCTGGCAGGCGGCTTCGTCGATGGAATCATCAACCGGGGCATCGAGGTGCTGTTCGCCTTTCCAGTCCTGTTGCTCGCGCTGCTGTTCGTGGCGGTCTTTGGGCCCAGCGCGACGACGGAGATCATCGCCGTCGGGCTTGGCACCGCGCCCGGGTATGCCCGCATGATTCGCGGACAAGTACTCGCCGTGCGGGACTCCGGCTATGTCGAGTCGGCGCGAGCGCTGGGGCACCCCTACCACCGGATCGTGCGCCGGCAGATCTTTCCCAACGCGATGCGCCCACTCGTGGTGATCATGACGCTTGGCGTCGCACAGTCGATCGTGTGGGCCGCGGGACTGGCGTTCCTCGGGCTGGGTGTGCCGCCGCCGGCTTCGGAGTGGGGGGCTCTGCTGGACGCTGGACGGGACTTCGTCACTCAAGCGTGGTGGCTGGAGGTCATGCCGGGCCTGGCGATCGTCCTTTTGGCCCTTTCGATTACCACCATTGGCCGCTACATCCAACAACAGCTGGAAGGAGGAATTGCCCGATGAGCATCCACCACTCCCCCGGTGCCGGCGATTTGCTGCGCGTGGAGAATCTCAGGGTCAGCTTCGGCGACCACGAGCATCAGCGGTCCGTGGTCAAGGGCGTGTCGTTCTCGCTCGCGCCCGGGAAGTGCCTGGCGATCGTCGGGGAGTCCGGCTCGGGTAAGAGCGTTACAGCGCGCACACTGGTTGGATTGACCGGAGGCCGCTCGCACGTGTGGGCCGATCGACTGGAGTTTGATGGACGCGGGCTGTCGGGTCTTTCAGACCGTCAATGGCGAGCGATACGCGGCAAGGACATCGGCTTCATTCTGCAAGACGCACTCGTCTCACTGGACCAGCTTCGACCGGTCGGCAAGGAGATCGAGGAGGCTTTGCGTCTGCACGGCTGGGGCACACGGGCGAGCAGGCACGAGCGCGCCGTCGAGCTGCTCGAGCTAGTCGGCGTCCCCGAGCCCAAGGTCCGTGCACGGCAGCGACCGTATGAGCTCTCCGGAGGCCTGCGCCAGCGGGCGCTGATCGCCTCGGCTCTCTCTCTCGATCCGAAGCTCGTGATCGCCGATGAGCCAACCACCGCCCTGGATGTAACCGTGCAGGCGCAGGTTCTCGATCAGCTGGAGGCGACCAAGCGACGCGGCAAGGCGCTGATCCTGATCAGCCACGACCTCGCGGTCGTCTCGCGTCTTGCCGACACCGTCGCCGTCATGAGCGACGGCGAGATCCTCGAGTATGGGCCGGCCCGCGAGCTGTTCAACCGACCCAAGCACGAGTACACCCAGGCGCTGATCGACGCGATCCCCTCGGCCGAGTCGCGTGGCGCGCGCCTGTCGCCGGTCTCTCGCCGAGTAGCGCTCGGGCAGTCCAAGCCATTCCAGCGCAGCGCAACCCCGGTTCTCCAAGCCGAGCAGCTCACCAAGCGCTTCCGCGGTCCCGATGGTGTGCATCGCACCGTCGTCGATGAGGTCTCCTTTACGCTCGAGCAGGGCGAGACGCTCGGAATCGTCGGCGAGTCGGGATCGGGTAAGACGACTACCGCGCGGCTGGCGTTGGCCCTCGCTGAGCCGGACGGAGGTGAAGTGCGTCTCGCCGGTGAGCGCTGGACTGGCCTGCCCGAGCGGGGGCGTCGCGAGCGCCGCCGCCAGATCACCGTCGTCTATCAGGATCCGCTCAGCTCGTTTGACCCACGCTGGAGTGTCCGGCAGGTTCTGCTCGATTCGCTCACGGGAAGCGACTACCCCTCAGCTGGCTCTCGCCAAAACCGCATCCTCGAGCTGCTCGAGCTGGTCGGCCTAGAGGAGGAGCACCTCTATCGCCGCCCACTGCAGCTGTCCGGCGGACAGCGCCAGCGCGTCGCGATCGCTCGTGCTCTCGGTCCCCAGCCGCGAGTGATCGTCTGCGATGAGCCGGTGTCGGCGCTGGACGTCTCGATCCAGGCTCAGGTGCTCGACCTGCTCAGCGATCTGCAATCGGAGCTCGGCGTGAGCTACCTGTTCATCTCCCACGATCTCGGCGTGATCCATCACATCTCAGACCGCGTGCTCGTGATGAGCGAGGGCAAGGTCGTGGAGCACGGCTCGGCCGACGACGTGCTGCTCCGGCCGCAGCATCTCTACACCCAGCAGCTGGTCGCCTCGTTGCCCGCGCTCGAGCGGCCGGCCGCGGACGAGTTTACGCCGGCGCCGGTGCCGCGGTCGGCGCCGGCGATCCCCGTGGCGGTTGCCTGATCGAGGGGTTTCCCTCCCAACACGACCTCCTACTCAAAAGACCCCCCGACTCGAACGACTTACCCCCGAACGGCTTCGTCCCACACGACCTCCCTTTCAAAACGACCCACCAACACGAAAGAGCCCCCAATGTCCCAGCGCCGCCTTCGTTTCAACGCCTTCGCCATGAACTGCGTCTCGCACATCCACCACGGCCAGTGGGTGCGAGAGGACACCCGCCAGCTCGACTACGCGAGCCTCGACCCGTGGATCGAGCTCGCGCAGATCCTCGAGCGGGGGAAGTTCGACGCGTTGTTCCTGGCCGATGTGATCGGCACCTACGACAGCTACGGCGGCAGTCGCGACGCGGCCGTCGAGGAGGGCCTGCAGATCCCGCTCAACGATCCCTCGCTGCTGATCCCAGCGATGGCCTACGCGACCGAGAACCTCGGCTTCGCGTTCACGCACTCCGTACTGCAGGAGCACCCGTTCAACTTCGCGCGCCGCGTCTCTACGCTCGATCACCTCACGCAAGGGCGGGTGGCGTGGAACATCGTCACCTCGTATCTCGAGAATGCCGCGCGCAACCTTGGCTACGGCGGCCTGCCCATCCACGACGATCGCTACCGGCGCGCCGAGGAGTACGTCACCGTGCTGTACAAGCTGCTCGAGGGCAGCTGGGAGGACGACGCCGTGATCCGCGACGTCGAGCGTGGCATCTACGCGGACCCGGCGAAGATCCACGACATCGACCACGTCGGGGAGTTCTACCCAGATGTCGTCGGGCCGCATCTGTCGGAGCCCTCGCCGCAGCGCACGCCGGTGCTGTTCCAGGCCGGGGCCTCAGAGCAGGGTCGCGAGTTCGCCGCGCGCAATGCGGAGGCGATCTTCATCATCGGACGCTCGCCCGAGGGGGTGCGCGCCAACGTCGCCGACGTGCGCGCCCGCGCCGCCCGGGCCGGGCGCGAGCCCGAGGATCTGCTCTTTTTCCAGGGGCTCTCGTTCGTCGTCGGCGGGACCGAGGAGGAGGCCTGGCGCAAGGCGCACGAGCTGGAGGAGACCGCCAGCGCGCGCGGCTACGCGGCGCACATGGGCGGCGGGATGGGGGTCGACCTCGCCGAGATCGACCTCGACACCCCGATCGGCGAGCTCGAGCAGTACAACACGCAGGGCGTCGTCAAGGGCCTGATCGAGACGGCCCCCGACAAGACGTGGACGTTCGGCGACCTGCTCCAGTTTCGCTCGGCGATGCGGATTGTGGGCACGCCCGAGCAGATCGCCGACGAGCTGCAGAAGTGGGCCGACGCCGGCGTGGACGGCGTCAACGTCTCCTACTACACGACCCCGGGCTCGTTCGAGGACTTCATCGACGGCGTCACGCCGGTGCTCCAGGAGCGCGGCCTGCAGCAGCGCGACTACGCGCCGGGGACGCTGCGCGAGAAACTCAGCGACGGCCGCTCCGGTCCGCTGCTGAACGAGCGCCACCCGGCCGCGGCGATCCGCCGCGAGCGCCTGGTGGGATCGCTCGTATGAGCGTCACCCCGATCGATCTGGAGGTCCCGCGTGCGCAGGCACGCGCGCACGCGCACGTAATCCCCGACGGGGAGGAGGCGCTCGAGGTCGCGCGGCGGCTGTCGGACGAGTTCGCCGCGGGCGCCGCCGAGCGCGATGCCGAGCGGCGCCTGCCGGTCGCCGAGGTGGAGCGCCTGTCGGCGAGCGGGCTGCTCGGGATCACCGTGCCGCGGGAGCACGGCGGAGCCGGCGTCGGCGCGGTCACCTGGGCCGAGGTGTTCCGGCTGCTGGCGGCGGGCGACCCGAACCTCGCGCAGATCCCCCAGAGCCAGTTCGTCTACATCAACGTCCTCAAGCAGCAGGGAACGCCCGCGCAGCAGGCGTTCTTCTTCGCCGAGGTGCTCGCCGGCAAGCGGCTCGGCAACGCCCAGTCGGAGGCGGGTACCAAGCACCTGCAGGACATCCGCACGCGCCTCTCGCCCGCGGCGGAGGGCGGCTATCTGCTCTCGGGCGTCAAGAGCTACAGCACGGGCGCGCTGTTCGCCGACTGGATTCCGGTGCTCGCGCGCGGGGAGGACGACGAGCTGTACGTCGCCTACGTTCCCGCGGACGCGCCCGGCCTGGAGGTGATCGATGACTGGGACGGCATGGGTCAGCGCACGACCGCGAGCGGCACGGTGCGTTTGGAGGAGGTGCCGGTCGCGCGCGACCGGGTCGTGCCCCACCACCTCACCTTCCGCGGGCCGCAGCTGCACGGTGCGCAGGCGCAGCTGATGCACGCGGCGATCGATGTCGGGATCGCCGGCGCGGCGCTCGCCGAGGCGGTCGCGTTCGTGCGCGAGAAGAGCCGGCCGTGGTTCGAGGCCGAGGTCGAGCGCGCCGCCGAGGACCCGCTGCTGATCCAGCGCTTCGGCGAGCTGTCCGTGCGCCTGCGCGGCGCCGAGGCGCTCTTGAGGCAGGCCGCCGAGACGGTCGACCGGGCCCTCCCCGACCTCACCGAGGAGGGCACGGCGGAGGCGTCGATCGCCGTGGCGAGCGCCAAGGTCGCGGCCGACGGCGCCGCCGTGGAGCTGGCCGGCGCGCTGTTCGAGGTCTCCGGCACGCGCTCGGCGCTGGATTCGCTCAACCTGCACCGGCACTGGCGCAACGCGCGCACACACACGCTGCACGACCCGGTTCGCTGGAAGGTCCAGCACATCGGTCGCTACGTGCTCAACGGAACGCCGCCCCCTCGCCACGGGGTACTGTGAAGATGACGCTCAGCTTTCACTGGTTCCTGCCTACCTACGGCGACAGCCGGCATATCGTCGGCGGCGGGCACGGCCTGCACACGGGTACCGCCTCCGGGGCGCGGCCGGCGACGCTCGCCTACCTCGGGCAGATCGCGCGCTCGGCCGAGCAGCTCGGCTTCGTCGGCGCGTTGACGCCGACCGGCGCGTGGTGCGACGACGCCTGGCTCGCGACGGCGATGCTCGCCGAGGTGACCGAGCGTCTGAAGTTCCTGATCGCCTTCCGGCCCGGGTTGCTCTCGCCGACGCTCGCCGCGCAGATGGCGGCGACCTACCAGCGCCACTCCCGCGGGCGGCTGCTGTTGAACGTCGTGGTCGGGGGCGAGCCGCACGAGCAGCGCGCGTACGGCGACTTCCTCGACAAGGACGCCCGCTACGCCCGTGCCGAGGAGTTCCTCACGGTCGTCGAGGATCTGTGGGCGGGGGAGACGGTGGACTACGAGGGCGAGCATGTGCGCGTCGAGGGCGCGACTTTGAACCGCACGCCCGACCCGCGGCCGCCGATCTACTTTGGCGGCTCCTCGCGGGCGGCCGGGCCGGTGGCGGCGCGTCACGCCGATGTCTACCTCACCTGGGGCGAGCCCCCGGAGCAGGTCGCGCCCAAGCTCGAGTGGATCCGGGAGCTCGCCGCCGAGCAGGGCCGCGCGCCGCGGTTCGGGATCCGCCTGCACGTGATCGCGCGCGACACTTCCGAGCAGGCCTGGGCCGAGGCGCGGCGCCTGCTCGACGGGCTCGACCCGGAGACGATCCGCACCGTCCAGGACGGGCTCGCGCGCAGCGAGTCGGTCGGCCAGAAGCGGATGCTCGCGCTCCACGGCGGCTCGACCGAGCGGCTGGAGATCTCACCCAACCTGTGGGCGGGCATCGGCCTGGCACGTGGCGGCGCGGGCACCGCGCTGGTGGGCAGCCACACCGAGGTGGCCGATCGGATCGAGGAGTACCACGCGCTGGGCATCGACGAGTTCATCCTCTCCGGCCACCCGCATCTGGAGGAGGCCTACTGGTTCGGCGAGGGCGTGCTGCCGCTATTGCGCGAGCGGGGGCTGTGGCGCCATCCGTTCGGGGAGGACGAGGTGGAGCCCGGGACGGCCGTCCCGTTCGCCCCGACCGCGGGCAGCGCCGTGTCCGCGCGCTGACGCGCGCCCGTGCGCGCGACGAAGATGCGCCAGCGCCTGCGGGGGTGCGCGCGACTCTGCGCCTGCGTTAGGGACAATGCTCGAGCGGCCCGGTCAGCCGACGATGTTCAAAGGACCGGCGTTTCAGCGACAATGCGCATATGAGGGTCTCTGCGAAGGCGGACTACGCGGTGCGGGCGGCGGTCGATCTTGCGGCCGCCGAGCATCCTCCGGTGCGGGCCGAAGACCTTGCCGAGCATCAGCAGATACCGCTCAACTTCCTCGTCAAGATCCTCCACGAGATGCGCCTGGCGGGGATCGTCACCAGCCATCGCGGGCCCGATGGAGGCCACCAGCTCGCGCGGCCCGCGTCGGAGATCTCGATCGCCGACATCCTGCGCGCGGTCGAGGGGCCGCTGGCCGACGTGCGCGGCACGCCGCCGGAGGCGGTGGAGTACGTCGGCAGCGCCCTGCCGCTGCAGCGGGTGTGGGTGGCGCTGCGCACGAACATCCGGGGCGTGCTCGAGACGGTGACGCTCGCGGACGTGGCGAAGGACAGGCTACCCGCCGAGGTCAAGGCACTTGCGAAAAAGCGAGACTCGTGGGTCACCCGCTGAGGGCAACCGTCGCAGGTGGACGATCTGGCCCACGCCGAGCCCCAGCCACTCGAGCTCGTCGTCTCTCAAGCTAGCGCAGGCGGGTGTGCCGTCATCCAGCACCAGCCTGATATCGGCGCAGCCGAGCCGGTGCGAGATGCGCTCGACCCAGCCCTCGCTGGTGGCGTCGGAGCGCTGCGCGCTGATCTCAAATCCCCACAAAGTAGGTGGAGAATATCGTGTTTATGTCTCGATGGCGTTCCCGGCCGCCGCGGGCAGGTGATCGCGCGCCTTGCGGTCGGACGCTCAGCCCCTATGCGGCGGCCGCGGCGCCCACTACTGAGGTCGACCAGTCGATCACAGACGAGGGCCGCACCATGTGGCGGTTGAGGCCGAGCTCCTTGGGGTCGAGCCCGAGCGCGAGCCCGACCAGCTGGGGGAGGTGCAGGATCGGCATCTCGAGCTGACGGCCGACGACGCCTTCGGCGACGGGCTGCTGGAAGTCGAGGTTCAGGTGGCACAGAGGGCACGGCGTCACGAGGCAGTCGGCGTCCGCGTCGACCGCGTCGCCGAGGTGGCGGCCGGCCTGCTTGAGCGAGGCCTCCTTGTTCATCGTGATGATCGGGAAGCCGCAGCACTTGCGCATCCCGGCGTACTCGATCACGGTGCCGCCGAGCGCGTCGATCACCTGGTGCAGGTAGTGGTCGCGGGGGCGCTCGGCGTCGATCCCGAGACGATCGCGGGGACGGACGATGTAGCAGCCGTAGAAGGGCCCGACCTTCAGGTTCGTGAGCGGCCGCCTGACTTTCGCGCGCAGCGCGTCGAGCCCGATCTCCTCGACGAGCAGCCAGAGGAAGTTCTTGTTCGTCAGGCCGAGCTCGTAGGAGAGGCCCTCGGCGGCGAGCGTCTCGTTGACCTGGCCCCTGTACTCGGCGTTCGCGTCGAGGCGCTCCTGGCACTCCGACTGGGCGCCCTGGCAGGTCGAGCAGATGTTCATCATCAGCTCCGCGCCCTCGACCTGCTGGGCGAGCGCGAACGTGCGCGCGTTCAGAGTGTCGGCGAGCTCCTGGTTGTGCTCGGCGATCACGCCGGCGCCGGTGCAGCAGGCGCGGTCGAGCTCGACCAGCTCGATGTCCAGCAGCGGCGCGACCTGCGCCATCGAGCCGTGCAGCTCGGGAGTGAAGCCGCGGCTTACGCAGCCGGGCCAGTAGGCGACCTTCATGCGGCGCTCCCTTCGGTATCCGACGCAGTGGGGCTCTCGCCACCACCATCTGTTGCCGCGGCGCCGACGGGCACAGGGGTCTCCTCGACCTCGTCGTAGCCGGTGATGTACAGGTTCAACTCGTAGCGCTCGGGGCGGGACTCGACCTTGTCGTAGATCCGCTGTACGTTCTTCAGGTCGGCCGCGGGGATCTTGTGGCCGAAGATCGCGATCTTCGGGTTGATTTTCCCGCGCAGCAGACCCTTGATCGCGACCGGCAGCGAGCTGAGCAGCTCCTTGCCGGCGGCGGGGTGAAACTTGCCGAACCACGAGTTGCCGCCGTAGGAGCGCGGGACCATCTCGGCCTCGTGCAGCAGGCCGTAGTCCTTGATCAGGCCGACCATCGTGGCCTCGTGGCGCTGGCCATTGTTTTTATCGACGATCTTCTGATCGTCGATTGCTATACGGCGCAGGCGCATGATCTGGCCCATCGGGTTGACGTCCTTGGGGCAGGCCTCGACGCACTTGAAGCAGTGCGTGCAGTCGAAGATCCCCTGCGGGTCTTCCGCGAGGTCCTTGAGGCGGATGTCCTGCTCGTCGTCGCGCGGGTCGCCGACGAAGCGGTAGGCCTTCGCGAGCGCCGCCGGGCCGATGAAGCCGGGGTCGACCTCCATCGCCAGGCAGTCCGAGACGCAGGCGCCGCACTGGATGCAGGCCATCGACTGGGTGATGTCGACCATCGCCTCTTTCTCGACCAGGTACTCGCGCTCGGGCACCGGTTGCTTGGCGATCAGCCACGGCGTGACGCGCTGCACCTTCTTCCAGTGCACGGCGTCCATGTCGACGATCAGATCCTTGATCACCGGCATGTTGCCCATCGGCTCGACCTCGATCACGCCGTCGGCGCCGGCCCCAGCGCGCGCGTGGTCCAGGTGGGTGTGGCAGGCGAGACCCGGTTCGCCGTTGATCCGCACCCCGCACGAGCCGCAGATCGCCGCCCGGCAGGAGCAGCGGATCCCGATCGAGCCGTCGGCGTCGGCTTTCGCCTGCAGGATCCCCTCCAAAACCGAGCGGTGGGGCTCGAGCTCGATCGTGTGCTCGTCCCAGTAGGGCGCGTCGCCGGACTCGGGATCGAAGCGGCGCAACCTGAGGGTGAATTTTTCGGGTGGCCCACCCACCCAGTGCGTTTCGGCCATCAGTACTTCCTCTCCTCGGGCTCCCACTGGGTCATCGTCACTGGAGAGTAGGAAACCTCGGGGCCGTCGCCGTTCAAGGAGATGTCGATGTGCTTGAGCCACTCTCCGTCGTTGCGCTCCGGGAAGTCGGTGCGGAACTGGGCGCCGCGGGACTCCTTGCGCTCGATCGCCGCGACGACCGTCGCCTGCGCGCAGTCGAGCATGTAGCCGAGCTCGAGCGCGCCGAGTACGTCCTGGTTGAAGACCGTGCCGCGATCGTCGATGTAGGCGCTCTTGCACTCCTCCTGGAGACGGTTCACGATCTCCAAAGCCTGCGCCAGCCCGGCCTCGTCGCGGTAGACGGCGACGTACTGGTTCATCGTGTCGCCGAGCTCCTGCTTGATCTCGGAAACTCGTCGGCTGGTCCGCTCGCGCGCGATGATCCCGTCGATCGTCGCGACGTCCTCGCGCAGCTGCGCGTCGGCGGTGCTCGTCTTCGGCATGCCCATCGTCGCCGCCCGCGCGGCGGCGTGCTCGCCCGCGCGCCGTCCGAAGATCAGCGTGTCCAGCAAGGAGTTCGCGCCGAGGCGGTTGCCGCCGTGCACCGATACGCAGGCGACCTCACCCGCGGCGTACAGGCCCTCGATCGAGGTCGCGCCGTCGACGTCGGTCTTGACGCCGCCCATGATGTAGTGCTGGCCAGGGCGGATCATGATCGGTTCGCGCGTGATGTCGACGCCGGCGAAGTCTTTGCCGATGTTGACGATCTCGCGCAGCGCCTCCAGCGTACGCTTGCGCGGCACCTTCGTGATGTCGAGCCAGATCCCCGAGCCGTCGGCGCCGACGCCGCGGCCCTCGAGGATCTCGGTCTGCTCGGCGCGCGAGACGACGTCGCGCGAGGCGAGCTCCATCTTGTTCGGCGCGTACTTCTCCATGAAGCGCTCGCCCTCGGAGTTGAGCAGCACCGCGCCCTCGCCGCGCGCGCCCTCCGTGATCAAAAGCCCGTTCTCGACGAGCGTCGTCGGGTGGTACTGGACCATCTCCATGTCCATCAGCGGCGCGCCGATCCGGTAGGCCTGGGCGATCCCGTCGCCGGTCACGATCAGCGCGTTGGTCGTCGGACGGTAGACCTGGCCGGCGCCGCCGCAGGCGAGGATCACGTTCTTGGCGTGGAAGATCTCCATCCGCCCGGAGCGCACGTCACGCGCGATCACCCCGCAGCAGCGGCCGTCCTCGTCCTGGAGCAGGGAGGTCGTGAACCACTCCTCGTAGCGGTCGACGGTCTCGTGGTGCTTCATCAGCTGCTCGTAGAGCACGTGCAGGATCGCCTGGCCGGTGATGTCGGCGACGTAGGCGGTGCGCTTCATCGAGGCCCCGCCGAACGCGCGCAGGTCGAGCTCGCCGGTCTCTTTGCGGTGGAAGGTGACGCCGATGTGCTCGAGGTGCATGACCTCGCCGGGCGCCTCCGAGCACATCACTTCGATCGCGTCCTGGTCGCCGAGGAAGTCCGAGCCCTTGACGGTGTCGTAGGCATGCGAGTGCCAGTCGTCGTCGAGGCTGATCGCGGCGTTGATCCCGCCGGCGGCGGCCACCGAGTGCGAGCGCACGGGGTGAACCTTGCTCATGATCGCGACGCTCGAGCCGGTCTCAGCGGCGGCGAGGGCGGCGCGCTGGCCGGCGAGGCCCGCGCCGATGATCAGGACGTCATGTGATGGCATCGGGCCGGAACTCTATAAGGAGCAATCCCCCCGAGGCCCGCAGACGGCTTTTACGCCTGCATTTGCGGTGCTTCCCGTCCGCGCGCCTCACATCGCGGGACGCAGCGCCTGGCGGACCTGGGCCAGCGTGACGACGCCCTGCAGCACGCCGTCGCCGTCGACCGCGACCATCGCCCCGAGGCGGCCGAGGCCCTCCGAGCCGAGCAGCGACTCCAGCGGCGCCCCGACCCCGATCCGCACCGGCAGGTCGGGCTCGAGCACCTCGACGACCGGCAGCGCGGGTCGACCCGCGGAGATCTCCTCGTCGATCCGCGCTTCGCGCACGACGCCGAGGAAGTGCTGGGCGGGGTCGACGACCGCGAACCAGGGCCAGCGGTAGCGCAGGAAGAACTGCTCCTGCGCGTCGAGCAGCGTCATCCCAGCGGGGACGGTGACGGGCTCGCGATCCATGATGTCGGCGACGGTGATGCCCTGGATCCGCTGCCCGAGCGAGCCCTGCACGACCGCCTGCCCGGCGGCCTGGTAGAGCAGGAACGCGAGCACCAGCCAGATCAGTCCGAGCGAGGAGCCGCTCGCCAGCCCGACCAGCCCGATCGCCGCCAGCACCAGCGCGAAGCCCTGGCCGGCGCGCCCGGTGTAGCGGGTCGCGCGGTTGCGGTCGCCGGTGCGCCACCAGATCACGGCGTGGGCGAGCTGCCCGCCGTCGAGCGGGAACGCGGGGACGAGGTTGAAGACGAGCACGAGCGCGTTGATCGTCCCCACCCAGCTCAGCCACACCAGCGCGGGCGTCGCGTGCACGCTCGTGTCGCCGACCGCGACGTCGAGGAAGTGCCCGCTGCTGGTCAGGATCGCGCCGAGCACGACGCAGAGGACGATGATCGCGAACGTCACCAGCGGCCCCGCGGCCGCCACGCGGAACTCTGTGCCGGGGCCTTCGACCGGCCCGCTCGTGCGCGTGATCCCGCCGAACGCCCACAGGTCGATCCCGACGACGGTCAGGCCGTGGCGGCGCGCGACGAGCGCGTGGCCGAGCTCGTGCAGGATCAGCGAGGCGAAGAAGCCCAGCACCGAGGCGACCGCGACCAGGTAGGCGGTCGTGATCGAGCCGCCGAGCATTTCGTGAAACGGCTGCGTGACGACGTAGATGAAGAAGAACAGCACGACGAACCAGCTGACGCCGACGCCGACGCGGATCCCGAACAGGCGGGCGATCTGAAAGTTGGTGCGCACTGCCATATCTTCTTTATGGTAGGCCCGGTCTGCCTACACCGGGTGAGCTACACCTGCGGCCGGCTGCGCTCGATGATCGTCTCGAAGTCCGCTCCGGCTCCCAGCGTGCCGTACTCCAGGCCCCCCTCGCCGCCGAGCCGCGCGGCGCAGAAGGCGTCGGCCACGGCCGGCGGAGCACCGCGCACGAGCAGCGAGCCCTGCAGCGCCAGGGCCATGCCTTCGACCACGCGCCGCGCGCGCGTCTCCAGAGTGGCGGGGTCCTCGTTGAACAGCTGCGCCTTTAGGCGCTCGACGTGCGCGTCCAGGCGCGCGTCGGCGCCCTCTGCGAGCGAGACCTCGGCGAGGAACACCTCGAGCGCGCGCGGCGAGCGCGAGAGCGCGCGCAAGACGTCGAGGCTGATCACGTTGCCCGAGCCCTCCCAGATCGAGGTCAGCGGCGCCTCGCGGTACAGGCGCGGCATCCCCGAGTCCTCGACGTAGCCATTGCCCCCGAGGCACTCCATCGCCTCGAACGCGTGGTTCGGCGCGCGCTTACAGGCCCAGTACTTGCCGACCGCGGTCGCGACGCGCTTGAACAGCTGCGCGTCGCTGTCGTCGTTGCCTTCGCGCGCGTCCTGCCCGGCTTCGTCGTAGGCGCGCGCGAGGCGCATCGCGAGCGCCGTCGCCGCCTCGGACTCCAGGCAGAGGTCGGCGAGCACATTGCGCATCAGGGGCTGGTCGATCAGCGTCTTGCCGAACGCGGCGCGGTGCGCGGCATGGTGGGTGGCCTGCACGACCGCGGCGCGCATTCCGGCGGCGGCGCCGATCACGCAGTCCAGGCGCGTGTGGCCGACCATCTCGATGATCGTCGGCACGCCGCGGCCGGGCTCGCCGACCATTTGGCCCCAGGCGTTGTGCAGCTCGATCTCCGAGGAGGCGTTCGAGCGGTTGCCGAGCTTGTCCTTGAGGCGCTGGATGTGCATCGCGTTGCGCGTTCCGTCGGGCAGGATGCGCGGCATCAGAAAGCAGGACAGGCCGTCGGCGGAGCCGTCGGCCGACTCGGCCTGGGCGAGCACGAGGAACAGATCGGACATCGGCGCCGAGCAGAACCACTTGTGGCCGGTGAGCTGGTACTCGGCGCCCGCGCCGCCGCCGTTCAGCGGGCGCGCGAAGGTCGTGTTCGCACGCACGTCCGAGCCGCCCTGCTTCTCGGTCATCGCCATCCCCGCGATCGCCGAGCCCTTCTCCGCGGCGGGGATCGAGCGAGGGTCATAGCTCGTGGCGGTCACGAGTGGCTCCCATGCCGCCGCGAGCTCGGGCTGGGCGCGCAGCGTCGGCACGACGGCGAAGGTCATTGTGATCGGGCACGCGTAGCCGGCCTCGGCCTGCATCCCGGTCATGTACATCGCCGTGCGCGCAGCGTGCACGGCCGGCTCGTCGCTCGTCCAGGGGAGCGAGTGCAGCTCGTGCTCGACGCCCATTTTCATCAGCTGGTGCCAGGCGGGGTGGAACTCGACCTCGTCGATCCGGTTGCCGTAGCGGTCGTGGGTGTGGAGGACCGGCTTGTGCTCGTTCGCGAGCCGCCCCCAGACGTCCTGCGGCCCGCCCGCCTCGCCGACGAGCCGGCCGAGCTCGGAGGCGCGCTCACGGATCCAGCCGGCGCCCTCGCGCTCGGTCGCCTCGACGAGCGGGAGGTTGCTCGAGAACACGTCCAGGCCGGTGAGCGGCGGCGGCTGGTTGGCGACGGCGTGCGTCCGCCACGGGGCAGTGTCCTCTCCGGTCGTCGTTCTCGGCATCGTGGCCATCGCTACAGAGTACCCGCCGGGGCCTGCCCGTTCTCAGCCCGCGATAGCATCGCCCGTCCGGCGACAGCTTTCAGACCCCGAGGACCCCGAGGACCGAATCATGGCGAAGATCAAGGTGCAGAACCCGATAGTCGAGCTCGACGGCGACGAGATGACCAGGGTCATCTGGTCGTTCATCAGAGACCAGCTGATCCTGCCGTACCTGGACGTGGAGCTGAAGTACTACGACCTCGGGATCGAGAGTCGCGACGCGACCGACGACGCGATCACCGTCGAAGCGGCCGAGGCGATCAAGCGCCACGGCGTCGGCGTGAAGTGCGCGACGATCACCCCCGACGAGGCGCGCGTCGAGGAGTTCGGCCTGAAGGACATGTACCGCTCGCCAAACGGCACGATCCGCAACATCCTCGGCGGCGTGATCTTCCGCGAGCCGATCGTGATCTCGAACGTGCCGCGGTTGGTGCCGGGTTGGACGAAGCCGATCGTGATCGGCCGCCACGCCTTCGGGGACCAGTACCGCGCGAGCGACATGCTCGTTCCCGGCGAGGGGTCGCTGACGCTGACGTTCACGCCCAAGGACGGCGGCGAGCCGATCGAACTCGACGTCTACGACTTCCCGGGACCGGGGATCGCGATGGCGATGTACAACCTCGACGATTCGATCCGCGACTTCGCGCGGGCGTCGCTCAGATACGGCCTGGAGCGCAACTACCCGGTGTACATGTCGACGAAGAACACGATCCTCAAACGCTACGACGGCCGTTTTAAAGACATCTTCGAAGAGATCTACGAGGGCGAGTTCAAGACCGACTTCGAGGCCGCCGGGATCACCTACGAACACCGTTTGATCGACGACATGGTCGCCTCCGCCCTGAAGTGGGAGGGCGGATACGTGTGGGCCTGCAAGAACTACGACGGCGACGTGCAGTCCGACACGGTCGCGCAGGGCTTCGGCTCGCTGGGGCTGATGACGAGCGTGCTGATGACCGCCGACGGGAAGACCGTCGAGGCCGAGGCGGCGCACGGGACGGTCACCCGCCACTTCCGCCAGCACCAGCAGGGCAAGCCGACGTCGACGAACCCGATCGCCTCGATCTTCGCCTGGACACGGGGTCTGTCCGCCCGGGGGAGGATGGACGAGACCCCGGCGGTGAGCGAGTTCGCCGAGACACTGGAGCGCGTGTGCGTCCAGACCGTGGAAAGCGGCAAGATGACGAAGGACCTGGCATTGCTGGTAGGCCCGGATCAGGAGTGGCAGAGCACCCAGGAGTTCCTCGCGTCGATTGACGAGAACCTAAAACAGGAGATGAATTTGTGAGTAATCCCGTTCGAGTAACAGTCACCGGCGCGGCCGGCCAGATCGGCTACAGCCTCGTGTTCCGCATCGCATCCGGGCAATTGCTCGGCCCCGACCAGCCGATCGACCTGCGCCTGCTGGAGATCCCGCCGGCGATGGGTGCGCTCGAGGGCGTCGCGATGGAGATCGTCGACTGCGCGTTCCCGCTGCTGGCCAACCTCGACCTGCACGACAACCCGGAGGACGCGTTCGACGGCGTGAACATCGCGCTGCTCGTCGGCTCGCGGCCACGCACGAAGGGCATGGAGCGCGCCGAGCTGCTGAGCGAGAACGGGAAGATCTTCACCGTGCAGGGCAAGGCGCTGAACGAGAAGGCCGCCGATGACTTGAAAGTGCTCGTCGTCGGCAACCCGGCGAACACGAACTGCCTGATCGCGATGAACAACGCGCCCGACATCCCGAACGAGCGCTTCACCGCGATGCTGCGACTCGACCACAACCGCGCGATCGCGCAACTCGCGGCAAAGCTCGAGGTGCCGGTCACGGACGTCACGCAGATGGGGGTGTGGGGCAACCACTCGCCGACGATGTACCCCGACCTGTTCCACGCGCAGGTGCGCGGTGGCCAGGCTGCCGCGGCGGTCGACGATCAGGTGTGGATCGAGCAGGACTTCCTGCCGAACGTCGGCAAACGCGGCGCGGCGATCATCGAGGCGCGCGGCTCATCGTCCGCCGCCTCGGCCGCGAGCGCGGCGATCGACCACGTGCACGATTGGGTGAACGGCACGAGCGACTGGGTCTCGATGGGCGTTCCGTCCGACGGCTCCTACGGCGTGCCCGAGGGTCTGATCTCAGGTTTCCCGTGCACGTGCTCCGGCGGCGAGTGGTCGATCGTGCAGGGCCTCGACCTCGACGAGTTCTCCCGTGGCAAGATCGACGCCTCGGTGGCAGAGCTGACCGACGAGCGCGACACGGTCAAAGGGCAGGGATTGATTTAGGGAAGTGCGCGCGGGGTCCCGGGAGGGTCGGCCGGGACTCCGCGTAATTGGCTCTGCTGCTGTTTGCGAGGTGCTAAGCCGCTTTGATCGAGACGGGCTCGATCGGGACGGCTTTGCCTTTGGTGTCAATCTCGTAGAAGCCGAAGTCGGCGCCGAGCGCCTCGGCGAGGCGCATGGCGGTGGCGGTGGTAGGTCGGGTCTCCCCGCGCTCGATGCGGCTGATATCAGCCTGCTGGACGCCTGAAAGCTCGCTCAGCCGGCGCTGAGTGAGCCCGCGGCGGTGACGTAGCGCGAGTAGCTGCCCGGCGATGTGTAGCTGGCTGTCGAGCGAGCGAAGCGAGGCGACGGCCGCGGGCCCTTCGGAGATCGCCTCCTGCTCTATGTCGTGAATCAGCTGGTCGAAGTCGCTCATCGCCTGGTACTCGTTTCATCCGGAACTCTATGTGCAATAAGACATCAGAATATCATCGCTCTCGCGTCTTGTGTTGAGCGGCTTGGCGGGCTTGATGTCTTCGTAGACGGGCTCGTGCAAGCGCGGGTCACTGCCGGCGTGGCCGTGTTTGTTCCCTTTCACTGCCCTCAAATGAGCTTCCCGACAAGCTCGGTGAGGACCGCGAGGAGCATGAGCGCATATGCCCAGGTGAGCAGTTTGGCCTTGCGGGCGAGGGTGCGTTTGTTGATCTCAATGTCTTGCTCGAGGCGGTCGAGCAGCGCCTCGTTGGTCTCGGTTTCGATCAATCCGGGTGTGGTCTCGGGAGTGGGCATATCTGCCTCCTGTCGGGTGGTTGGTCGTGGTACCTCCCTTCCTATTCCGACGGTGGGGCGCAAACGGGACATGGGTTGGTGGTTTTGGCCGGGTGTGTGTGATGGCGATCGCGGCGACCATGAAGAGCAAGGTCACAAAGCAAATTCGTCACTTCCGACCGAGGTATCTCTTCGGGCTGGTGCTAAATGAGGCGTTTGGTGGCCGCGGAGCTATAGTCCGCTTGTTATGAGGAGGCATCACCTCAAGTCACACATCGGGCTTGCGCTCGCGGCCTTGACACTGCTGCTGGCCACGCTGGGTATGGTCGCCTCCGCCGACGCAGCTACGTCCTGTTCTGAGATACCGACTGTTTACGGGATTCCCCCGTGGGGCTTTCATACGGGCCCGTACACGGGGGCGAGCAGCTTCGCCAAGGGACATGGGAACATCAACCTCGAAGCCAACACGGTCTCGGGGGTCATGTGTCAGCAGGATCGGGCCGGCACGATCATCATGTCGGTCGAGCACCACCTCGTCTACCACTCGCATGTCGCGATGATGTGGGGTTTTCCAGGGAATATTATAAAGATCAAATTCCGGGTCACGAGCAGCACCGACCCTAAATGCGAAGTCGGAACCGTCGGTCGCGCGACCCTGTTTGGGAGCTACAACAACGTGCGTAGCGACAGCGTTCAGTTCTTCTTCCCGGCTGCCTGCAGGGACCAAGACCATCTCTACCACGGAACCGAAGTCAACAACCAGGTCCCCCCGCTGTAGCCCGGCCTGCTCGCGGGCGTTTGTTCGCATCACCGAGCACGGGTCTAAGGGATAACGGTCATGTCGATTGGATCGGCTCGCTCGGTGACTCGTAGGGTGGCGAAGGCGGACAGATTCGTATAGGCTGAAGCCCGTTGTGCGTTAGAAGGCCAAAGCAGCAGTCATAGGAGGCATTCAATGAGAAGGTTCTTGTTCTCGTCGCGCCGCGGTGCGACCGATCAGGCAGGCGCGGGGGCTCGGCGGTCTCCCGACAGGAGGCGCGCAGGCGCTCCTCGCCGGACGCTCGCCGTGCTGGTGGGGTGCATTGCGCTGTTCGCGGTCGCCCCGGTCGCCAGTGCTCTGGCGAGCACCGAAATCAGCGGCACGGTCACCGAAGCCGAAGCCCCACACGCCGGAATCGCAAGCGCCGAAGCCTGCGCGTATAACGCCACTACCGATGTACAAGTTGCATGCGCAACCACAGGCAGCCTTGGTGAATACACCATCCCTCTGTCGGCAGGCTCCTACAAGGTCGGCTTCACGGCCACCGGCTACCGGGACCAGTACTACTCCGACGAGAACTCATTGTCGGAAGCGGCGACGATCGTCGTGGCGTCTACCGCGGTGGGAGGCATCGACGCCAAAATGGTGGAATCGGGCTCCGGCTCGATCACGGGGCGGGCCACGTCCAACGGCCAGGGTGTGGGCGGCATTCAGGTGTGCGCTGACAGTAGCTTCGAAGGCGGTGAGGGATGTGCCGAAACAAACGGGAACGGCGAATACACGATCTCCGGTCTTGGCGTAGGCACCTATACCGTCAGCTTCTCACCCCAGGACAACTCCTGCGAAGAAGAACAGGGGGAAAAAATTCGCTGCGTCCTGAACGCCAACGTCATCGGCCCGCCCCCGAGCTCGGTGCATGTGAAGGCGAATGAGGCCACCGTCGAAAACGTGGCGCTGCAGGCCGGCGGGCAGATCAGCGGCACCGTGACAAACGCCTCGATCACCCATCCCGGGCTTGCGAAGGTCGGAGTTTGTGCCACCAGGGTCACGGGTCCAGAAGAATACGGTCGCGAAAGTTGCGCATATACGAGCTCCAATGGTCAATACACGATCAACGGTCTGGAAAGTGGCTTTTACAAGGTCGAATTCAGTGGCTATATCTGCTCGATCCCGAAGAAGGGTCACGAGGAATGCCCCGAGGTGTACATAACCCAGTACTACCACGGGCAGCCAACCTTCAAGAAGGGCGAAACGACTTCGGTCACGATCGGCTCAAATACGGGCGGGATCAACGAAAGTCTGCGCGAAGCGTTCCCGACGACGCCGGCCAGCACCGTCGCGCCGGCGCTGACGGGGACGGCGGCCGTCGGTCAGGCGCTGAGTTGCTCGCAGGGCTCCTGGTCGCACGAACCCACCTACGTCCTCTACCAGTGGTCGCGTAACGGCACGGCGATAACCGGACAGACGGGGTCGACCTACACGCTGCAGGCAGCCGATCAGGGTCACTCGATCACGTGCTCGGTCACGGCCGGCAACGGCGCTGGGGCGGCGACCGCCAACAGCAACGCCGTCGCGATCCCGGTGCCGCTGGCCGTGTTCGCCGGCGTCAAAGTCAAGGGCGCCGTGGCGTCGGTCACGCTGCGCTGTCCCGGCCCGGGAGCGTGCTCGGGCGTGATGAAAATCGTCGCCCTCGTAGTCACCAAGAGCGGCAAGCGCAAGAAGACGAGCAAGGTCACGATCGGCTCAGCCAGCTTCTCGATCGCCGCCGGCAAGAGCATCACGCTGCGCGTGCACCTGACCGGACAGGGGCGCAAGCTGCTGGGCCAAGCCGGAAGGAAGGGGCTGAAGGTGCAGATCGCCGGCACCGGCGTCACTGCGAAGGCGGCGGTGCTGAAGGAGGCGGCCAAGCACAAAGGCAAGAAGAAGTAGTCGTACTGAGGTGACGGGCAAAGAAAAGGGCGCGGCATCTCTGCCGCGCCCTTTTCGTATCAGTGTGCCGTACGTCCGTCGAAATGAAAGTCCGACGGATCGTCGTTACTGGCTAGGACGCAGTAGGCGTGGCGTGCTCTGCACGCGAGCCTGCGAGGACACCGCCAGGGACGACGAGACTAGGACTTGGGGTGCCAGCCGCGGCCTTTCTTCTCCAGTTTGCCCTCCTGCTCGAGTCCCGGGAGGACGCGGTAGAGGTAGTTCTGCTTGATGCCCATCTTCGCGGCGAGCTCGGGGATCGTGATGCCCGGCTGGCCCTGGACGAAGGAGAGGGCCTGGCCGGCACGCGTGCCACTGCCTTTGCGCCGTCCGCCGCGACCGGAGGGGCGCCCGGCGGGACGACTCGCCGTGGCGGTGGACCCGGCGGGACGGCCTACTTTTTTCGTGGCGGGGCGGCCGGCTTTTTTACCCGAGCCGGCGGGACGGCCAGCTTTTTTGCCGGTGCCGGCGGGGCGGCCTACTTTTTTGCCCGTGCCAGGGGGACGGCCTACTTTTTTACCGGACCCGGGGGGACGACCGACTTTTTTGCGAGGAGCCGCAGGCGTCGCGGCGGCGGCCGAGGCGACAGCCGGAGTCGGAGTCGAGGTCGAGGTCGCTTTTTTGCCGGAGCCACGCGGGCGTCCCGGTCCTCTTTTACGGCGCCCGGGGGCGGCGGCGGTGCTCGTCGCTTTAGGCGCGGCGCCGACGCCGGCGAGTGCCGAGGCGGCGGCCTCGAGGCGACGGTACTCGTCGACCAGCGGGGCCAGCTCCTTCAAGCGCTCGGTGATCTCTCCGCGCTTTACGTCAAGAAAGTCGGTCACGATGACATCCTCTTTTTTTAGAGTAAATGTGTGCTAAGTCACATTACGAATAGCTCTCGGATATCACCTTACACGATCTATCCACGGAAACCCTGTGCCGGTCACGTTCCTGCAGGGTTTGTGGGAGAGGGAGGGGGGTCCCATTTCGAGGACCCACGTGGGCTTGCACGACTAGCGTTCGAGATAGGCGCGGAGCTGTTCGAGCGTGCGGTTTGCCTCGCGCTCCGGTATCCCTCCGACGAGTGCACGACTGACGATCGCCCCAATCGGCCCGAGCGGTGCATGGAAGTCGTTGTGATAATCGAAATGCGTGCCTCCGCCGGCGGCGGGACGCAGGATGTACTCCGTGCGAGCGCGCGAGCGCGCCGGCCCGCGCCCCTCCCATACGGCCTGCTTGCAGGGACTGCACTCGACGAGCTTCCAGTGAATGTCGAGGCTGACCCCGCGCAGATGGAGCTGCTGGTCCATCCGGTAGCCCACGCGGGGCGGCCCGTCGTCGGCGCGGTTCAACTTGCGGTGAACCGTGACCCAGTCCTCCAGGCGGTGCGGGTCCATGACCGTCTTCCACACATCCGCGGGCGCGGCGGGGAGATCGATCGAGGCGGTGACGAGGCTCATCGGCGAGGGGAGAACGGTAGCTGGCTCGGGGTTGCCGGAACGTGTGGAGAGCTCACCGCGCGGACAGCGGTTCGGATTGCTCCCACACACGGAGCGCGTGTTCGACCGCCGCGTCGAAGGAGTGCAGGCGCACGCCGAGCAGCTCGGCGGTGGGGGTGGCTGAATTACGTGGCAACAGATCCCCGTGGAGACTCTGCATCAGCGGGAGAATCAGGTCGGGGTCCTCCGAGGCGATCGCCGCCGCGACCCGCGCCGCGACCGGTGTGAGGTTCACCCCGAAGCCGAGCACCGGACGCCGCACGAGCATCAGCTCGGCGATCCGGCCGATCATCTCACCGTAGGAGAGCGTGTCCGGTCCGCCGATATCGAGCGAGCGTCCCGCGCTCGGCGAGTCACCGGCGATCGTTGCGGTCGGGAGCGTCGCCGCCGCGGCGAGCATCTCGACGACGTCGCGCTCGTCGATCGGCGCGGTATGGAAGGAGCGCCAGGCGGGAAGGGTGAGCACCGGCAGGCGCTCGACGAGGCGGACGAGGAAGCGAAACGAGCGCGAGCGCGCGCCGATCACGATCGAGGCGCGCAGGGCGAGCGAGTCGGGGACGGCGGCGAGCAGGATGCGCTCGACCTCGTCGCGACTGGCGAGGTGTGCAGAGGCGGTGCCCTCGCGCGGGAGCAACCCGCCGAGGTAGACGATGCGCGCGACCCCCGCGCGGGCGGCCGCGTCGGCGAAGTTGCGCGCCGCGATCCGATCGCGCTCGTCGAACGGGATGGCCTCGCCGGCGGGGCGCTCCATCGAGTGAATCAGGTAATAGGCGACGTCGACCCCGGCGAGCGCGGCGGCGAGCCCCTCGCCGGAGAGCGCGTCGCCGCGGAGGATCTCGACCTCGGTGGCGGGATCGAATGAGAGGTCCGGCGCCCTTGCTCCCGGAATCCCCGGCTCCGAGCTCGTCGCCGCCAGCGCCGCGGACACCCGCGCGGGGTTGCGTCCGAGCGCGCGGACGGTGTACCCGGTGTGGAGCAGGCGCGGGACGAGGAGCGAGCCGGCGAAGCCGGAGGCGCCGGTGACGAGGATGCGCATCACGACAGATGATGACGCGCCCCGCTGGGATCCCCGGAAAGTGCAGCTAACGAGGGCCCGGCCGGGATCTTCGGAAAGTGCACGAAAAACTGCCGGAGGGTCACGGGATGGTGACTAGTGGGGCGCCGAGAAGGGTAGAAATTGTTTTGTCTGCGATTTGCGGGAAGGTCCTCTGCGACCCCTTGAGCGAGGGCGCGCGCGGTGCTTTGATGGCTCGGCCGGTCAACCACCCGGCCCGTCCACAGAGAGCCGCGAACGAAGCAAAGGGGAGCGAGTGCCGAGCAAGCAGAGCAGACGTCCGTCCAAGCGCGCGACGCGGAAGGTGAGTTGCGAGGACTGCTTCTTTCACGCGAACCTGCTGTGCGCGCTGGATCTCGACGAGCCCTGCTCGACCTTCCGGCCGAGCGAGGCCGAACTGCGCCCGCCGCAACAGCTACGGCTGGTCTTCCGCCAGGAGCGTCGCTCGCGCGCGGCCTGGGCGTTTCCTTCCGCGCAGGAGCAGGCGGCGCTGCACTCGTAGGCGGTACTCCGCTTACTCGATCAATCGTTTGTCTTGGCGGCGTGCGCGGCGATCCAGTTGGCGCCGGGCGTGTCGGTGAGGCCGTGGACGATGATCGAGCAGAACACGACGAGCGCGGCGAGGTCGAAGAGGCGCGGGCCGGAGGCGATGTTCTGGTCGAGGACGAGCAGCGCGAAGGTCATCGTGGCGACGCCCTTGGGCCCGAACCAGCCCATGAACAGGCGCGTGGCGCGATCGGTGGAGGTGCCCATCAGCGCCACCCAGACAGCGAGCGGCCGCGCGAGCAGGAAGACGATCGCGACGAACGCGAGCGACGGCCAGCCCTCGCGCGTGAGCGCGTGCAACGTGAGCAGCGAGCCGAACACGAAGAAGATGCCGAGCTTGACGATCTCGACGAGCTCGTCGGCGCGGCGCTCGAAGTGCTGACGCAGGTCGGGGCGGCGGATGCCGAGCACGATCGCGGCGACGAACACGGCGATGAAGCCGTTGCCTTCCGGCGAGAGCACGGTGAGCCCGTAGGTGGCGAACGCGACGCCGAGCGCGAACAGCGACTTCTGGTGGGCCGGGATCGAGTGCTCCAACGCACGGTTCCGCGCGCGCGGGTGCGGCATTAAAAGCGAGGCGAGCCAGCCGCAGGCGAGGCCGTAGAGCAGCCCGAGGCCGAGATCCTGGATCACGAAGCGCCACCAGACGAAGTCTCCGGAGGTGGTCGAGAGCGCCGCGAGCAAAGCGAGCACGGCCGGCAGCGCGAGGCCGTCGTTGAGGCCGGACTCGAGGTTGAGCGAGTGGCGGATCAGGCGCGGCACGCGCGCGTTCGTGACGATGCTCGAGGTGAGCACGGGATCGGTCGGCGAGAGCAGGGCGCCGAGCAGGAACGACTCGGTCCAGGACAGCCCGAACAGCAGGTGCGCGGCGACGGCGACGATCGCGGCGGTGATCGGCATCGCCACCACGAGCTTGCGCGCGGGCAGGTGCCACTCGCGTTTGAGCATCTCGCCCTCGACCTCGAGGCCGTCGCGGAAGAGGATCACGATCAGGGCGGCGAACGCGAGATCCTCGACGAAGCCGGAGTGCGGGCGAAAGTCGATCTTGCCGAAGCCGCCCGGACCGAGCGCGAAGCCGGCGAGCACGAACAGCGCGGTGAGCGAGAGGAACGAGCGCTGCGCGAGGCCGGAAACCAGTGCGCCGAGAATCAGGAGCAGGCCGAGCACGGTGGCGACTGCCTGGAAGCTCGGCATCGGTCTAGATTCTCACGCGCAGCGGCCGATGGGGGACCCGAAGCCCGATTCAGAGATCCGAAGGAGGGTATATTGGGTTGGACCCAGCAAAAATCTTTCGGCAGAGGCGGTGGCCAGCATGGCGGCAAAGGACAGCATCGGGAAGGCCGGCGAGGCGGCGCGGAAGGCGCAGCGCAACCGGTACATAAAGCGTCTGATCGAGGACGAGGATCTGCGCGGTAACCTGCTCACCGCGTACGGCGCGGCGCGTGGCGCGTACGGTCGCGTGAGCAACGGCAAGCCCGCGAGCAAGGCGATCTTCGAGGACAAGAAGCTGCAGCGCGAACTGCGCGATGCGGCGAACGCGCTGAAGGAGGCCTCGAACGCGCTCAACGAGAGCCCGAAGAAGTCACGCCGCCGCAGGGGTGGCCTGGGCCGCACCTTGCTGCTGTTGACGATCGCGGCGACGCTGGCGCTCGTGCTGAGCGAGGATCTGCGCTCGAAGGTGCTCGACCTGCTGTTCGGCGCCGAGGAGGAGTTCGACTACAGCTCGACCACCGCCCCGGCTGAGCCAGCGCCGGTCGCGACCCCGGCTGCCTAGATCGGATCATCTCGGAGGAGGGTGATCGCCGTGGTCAGGCGGTCGCCTCGGAGGGTGCTGCAGTGAAGATCGAGATCAAGGAAACGGATGTCCTGGATGTGGCTCCGGTGGCTCCACTGGAGGAGGCGCCGGGCGCGAGGTCGCTGTCGGGGGAGAAGGCGCAGCGGATCGTCGAGGCGATGCGCCGCAGCGTCGCCAAGCGCGGCGTCGCGGCCTCGACCTTTGAGTACGTGGCGCGCAAGGCGGGCGTCTCGCGGGGGTTGCTGCACTACTACTTCTCCACCAAGGAGCAGTTGCTCGTCGAGGCAGTGCGCCGCGACTGCGAGCTGCGGATGGAGGTGCTCGAGGTCCAGCTCGCGGGCGCGCAGACGGCGGACGATTTCATCGCTCTGATGGCGCGGAACCTGCAGGAGACGGTGCGCGAGGACCCCGACTTCGTGACGCTCGTGTTCGAGCTGTTCACGCTCTCGCGCCGCAACGCCGAGATCGCCGTCGAGTACGCGAGCCTGATGCGCCGCACCCGCGATCAGGTCGCCGGGATGCTCGCCTCCGCCCAGCGCGAGGGGGTGCTGCGCCTGCACGCCGAGCCCGAGGCGGTCGCGGAGATCCTGTTCTCGCTCGGCGACGGCTTCGCGCTGCGGATGCTCGCCGAGCCCGAGCGCGACTTCAGCGAGACGGTCGGCGCCGGCATCATGTGCGCCCGCGCGCTGCTGGCCGATTAGGAGGCCCTTGGCCGAACAATCGGTCGACTGCCTGACCCCTCTTATAATCAGGCACGATGCCCATCTACGAGTACCGCCGGCCCGACGGGACGACGTTTGAAATTCAGCAGTCCTTCAGCGACGAGACGCTGACCCACGATCCCGAGACGGGGGTGGAGGTCAAGCGCGTGCTGCATGCGCCCGCGGTGCACTTCAAGGGGAAGGGCTTCTACAACACCGACTACGGCACGCGCAAGCGCCAACGCGAGAACGCGGCCAACGCGGAGAGCTCCTCAGGGAAGGGCGACTCGGGCGCCTCGGAGTCCTCGGAGTCGTCCTCGTCCTCCTCGGAGGCGAAGTCTTCGGAGGGCTCCTCCTCGACCAAGACGGATGCGAAGAAGAGCGACGGCGGTGCAGCGAAGCAGGACGGCGCGAAGAAGTCGAAGGACGCAAAGCCCGCCGCCGCGAAGACCTGACCGTCGTCTTCCGGCCGGCATCCGCGCGCTTACTCGCGCCGCGGAGCCCTTGGGGAAATCACCCCGCCATGAACTGCGCGACGTCCGCGTGGCGCGCTTCTTCTGAGATCGTCAGCCCTTCTTCGCCGCTGGGTAGGGTCGTCTGCCCGGTCGGCTTCAGTACATGGGTGGGTGGGGTCCCCGTTATCGCAAGCGAGGCGAACATCGCGAGCAGTTGCGGGCCGCTCATGTCCGAGATGATCGCCGGCGGCGCGTTCCAGGCGATCAGCGGCAGGCGGAAGAAGCTAGACGGGGACAGCAGCTGGGACTTCATGTCGTTGAAGAGCGCCTGCTGGTGTTCCTCGCGCTGGATGTCGCTCTCGTTCGGCGCGCAGAGGTTCTCGCGCGTGCGCGCCAGCGCGAGTGCCTGCTCGCCGTCGATGTGGTGGGTGCCGGAGCTCAGGCGCAGGGTGAAGCCGCCGTCGGCCGCGCCGCCGTCGAGCTTGGAGACGATGCAGCCGCCGGTGTAGTCGATGCCGCCCATCGCGTCGATCAGCTGCGGGAAGTTTTCGAAGTTGACTTCGACGACGTGGTTGATCGGGACGTGAAGCCAGTTCTCGAGCACCGACACAGACTCCGCCGGCCCGCCGTACTCGTGGGCGGCGTTGATCTTCTCCAGGCCGTGACCGGGGATTTCGACGACGGTGTCGCGCGGGATCGAGAGCCGCGCCGCGTGCCCGCCGCCGGTGCGGATCAGCATGATCGTGTCCGAGCGGCCCGGCCCCGTGGTTTCGGCGCCCGGTTCCTTCGAGTCCTTCTGGCGCCGGTCGGAGCCGAGCACGAGGATGTTGTTCGCCGACGTCAAAAGGTTGCCGGACGGATTGAGCTCGCCGGCGACGTTCGAGGGCAGCGACGTGCGCTCGAAGTGCGAGCTGAGCAGGAACAGCACGAGCGAGAGCACGAGCCAAAACGCGACAAGCGCGAGCAGCGTGAGGAGGATCCGCTTTGGTTTGGCCCAGCGGCGCCAGCGTGTCCCGGCGCCGTTGTCCACTTGGACGTCCTTCTCTTTGCGGCGGGGCAGCACCGGCCGTCCCGCTCGATAGCGGGTGTACTGCGGCTTGGGCTCGTGCTCGGTGGACATGCGAGCACCCTATATTTGCCGGATGACCTCTGCGGGTGCGTCAGTCGGGCGGCTCGTCGTCTGTCCCACCCCGATCGGCAATCTCGAAGACGTGACGCTGCGCGTGCTCGCAACTCTGCGCGAGGCGGACGTGGTGGCCTGCGAGGACACGCGGCACACGCGGGTGCTGCTCGAGCGGCACGGGATCGCGGCAAAGCTGCTGAGCTACCACGAGCACAACGAACGCGCGCGCGCGGCAGAGCTCGTGGAGCGCATGCGTACGGGCGCCGTGGTCGCGCTCGTGTCCGACGCCGGCATGCCGCTGGTCTCCGACCCGGGCTTCGCGCTCGTGCGCGCGTGCATCGGGGCGAACCTGCCGGTCGAGGTACTGCCGGGGCCGAGCTCCGTCATGACCGCGCTCGTCGCCTCCGGCCTGCCGAACGAGCGCTGGCGCTTCGTCGGGTTCCTCCCGCGCAAGGCCGCCGAGCGCGGACGCCTGCTCGAGCGGGCCGCGGAGACGCTCGTCGCGTTCGAGTCTCCGCGGCGCCTGGCCAGTGTGCTGGAGCAGCTGTCCGGGTCCGATCCAGATCGCCAGGTCGCGGTCTGCAGGGAGCTGACGAAGTTGCACGAGGAAGTGCGCCGGGGGACGGCGGCAGAGCTGGCGGCGTATTACTCCGAGCAGGCGCCGCGCGGCGAGGTGGTGCTCGTGGTCGGCGCCGTTGGCGTGAGCGCGAGCGGTTCCGGCATCTCGGGATCGCGCCCCGCCGATGTGCATCATGCGGATGCGCTCGCGGCGCTACGCGAACTCGTCGACGCCGGCGCTCGCGCGCGGCCGGCCGCGAAGGTCGTGGCGAAGTTGACCGGCGCGAGCGCGAACGAGCTCTACCGGCAGTTGACGGACGCGCCGCGGCGCGAGGACGGCAAGGCGCTCTAGGCGCTCGGCGGCTCGGTGGGCTTCTGGCGCTTACGACCCGTGTGGTCGATCCGCCCTGTGCCGATGCACTCGCGGCAGACGATCCACTTCCCTGTATCCGGCGGCGGTACGTCCTTGGTCCACCAGGTCCAGCCCGCTCCGCCGCAGACCTTGCAGCGGTCCTTCTCGTGGATCAGTCGGTCGCTCTGGGCCATCGGAAAAGCCTACTAGTAGCCTGGGGCGGGCAGTGTCCTACTACGTCACCACACCGATCTACTACGTCAACGCGGCCCCGCACCTGGGGCACGCGTACACGACGATCGCCGTCGACGCGCTCGCGCGCCACCACCGCCAGCGCGGCGAGGACGTGTTCTTCCTGACGGGCACCGACGAGCACGGCGAGCCGGTCGCCGACGCGGCGCACGCGCTCGGGATCGAGCCCCAGGCCCTGGCCGACAAAAACGCCGAGCGTTTCAAGGCGCTCGTGCCGCAGCTCGGCGCGGCGAATGACTTCTTCATCCGCACGACCGACCCGCAGCACATGGCGAAAGTCCAGGAGGTGCTCACGCGTGTGCGCGAGAACGGCTACGTGTACGAGGGGACATACGAGGGCTGGTATTGCCCCCGCTGCGCCGACTTCAAGGCGGAGAACGAAGTCGACGAGGGCAACCGCTGTCCGATCCACCACATCGAGCTGACGCGCGAGCAGGAGGAGAACTACTTCTTCAAGTTGTCCGCGTTCCAGGAGCCGCTCGAACGGCTGTACGAGGAGCGCGAGGACTTCGTCGCGCCGCGCACGCGCTACAACGAGGCGCTCTCCTTTCTTCGATCGGGCCTGCGCGACGTGCCGCTCTCGCGTCACAAGCTCACGTGGGGCGTACCGGTCCCGTGGGACGAAGAGCACGTCTTCTACGTGTGGTTCGACGCGCTGCTCAACTACTACTCGGCGCTCTCCTACGCCCGACCCGGCGAGGATCTGACGAGCGAGTTCTGGCCGGCGAGCTACCACGTGATCGCAAAGGACATCCTCCGCTTCCACGCGATCTACTGGCCCGCGCTGTTGATGGCCGCCGGCCTGGAGTTGCCCGAGCGGATCTTCGTGCACGGGTATCTGCTGATGGACGGCGAGAAGATGAGCAAGTCGCTCGGCAACGTGCTCGACCCGTTTGCGGTGATCGAGCGCTTTGGCGCCGACGCGCTGCGCTTCTACCTATTACGCGATGTGCCCTTCGGCCAGGACGGCTCGGTCTCGACGGGCGCGTTCGAGCAGCGCTACTCCAGCGAGCTGGCGAACGACCTCGGCAACCTCGCCAGCCGCACGCTCGCGATGGTCGTCCGCTACCGAGATGGGGTCGTCTCGGCGGCCGAGGTGGACCCCGTGCTCGTGCCCGACTTCGAGGGCCTGACGGCGCGCGTCGAAGAGCTGATCGGGCGCGCCGAGTTGACACTCGCGCTCGAGGAGATCTGGGAGCGGGTGCGCCGCCTGAACCGCTACGTCGAGGAGCAGGCGCCGTGGCAGCTCGCCAAGGACGACGCGCGCGCGGACGAGCTCGACCGCGTGCTCGGGACGCTCGTCGAGGGCTTGCGCGTCGTCGCGGTGCTGCTGTGGCCGTACCTGCCGGCAAGCTCCGAGCGGCTGCTCGGCGCGCTCGGCGCGGGCGGGGGGGCCATCGATTTATCGCTCGCCGGCGCCGCGCTCGGGGCGGGAAGCATCACGCGCGTGGAAAAGATCGAGTCGCTCTTCCCGAAGGAGGCGTGAGCGTCCGTGATCGACTCACACACCCACCTGCACCTCTGCGAGCCGCCGGACAGCGAGCTGGTCGCCGCCGCCGAAGCGGTCGGCGTCACGCGGATGCTAACGGTTGGCACCGACGGCGCCTCCTCGCGTGCGGCGCTCGCCGCGGCCGAGGCGTTCCCGCACGTGTACGCGGCCGTCGGCTGGCACCCGAACGAGGCACGGGGCTTCGACGACGCAGATCTGGCTGAACTGCAAGCGCTCGCGGGGCACGAGCGCTGTGTGGCGATCGGCGAGACGGGCCTGGACTTCTACCGCGACACCGCCCCACGCGCCGACCAGGAGCGCGCGTTCGCCGCGCAGATCGAGCTCGCGCGCGAGCGCAGGAAACCGCTTGTGATCCACACGCGCGCGGCCGACGACGCGACGCTCGCCCAGCTCGGCGCCGAAGCCGAGGGATGCAGTGTCGTGATCCACTGCTTCTCGATGCCCGCGCGCCTGGAGGAGTGCCTGGAACGGGGCTACGCGATCTCGTTCGCCGGGAACGTCACCTACAAGAACGCCGCCGACCTCGCCGAGGCGGCGCGGCGCGTCCCCGAGGAGCGGCTGCTGGTCGAGACGGATGCTCCCTACCTGACTCCCCAGGTGGTGCGCAAGGAACGCAACCAGCCGGCGTTCGTAGCGCACACGGTCGCGTTCATCGCAGCGCTGCGCGGGGTCTCCGCGGGCGAGCTGGGCGCCACGGTGGAGCGCAACGCGGCGCGCGTGTTCGGCTGGGCATGAGCGCCGTGGCCAGTCGTCGACCTTCGGGTTATGAGCCCGACGAGCGATCCGGCGACCTCGTCCAGCCGAGCCTGCGCCGGCTGCGGCAGTTCGGGATCCGTCCGGACCGCGAGCTCGGCCAGAACTTCCTGATCGACTCGAACATCCTCGGCGTGATCGGCCGCGCCGCGGAGTTGTCCCCCGAGGACGTGGTGCTGGAGATCGGCGGCGGGCTGGGCGTGCTGTCGGAGTACCTGGCCGAGCGCGTCGCGCACGTGCACGTGGTCGAGATCGACCGGCGTCTGCAGGACGCCCTCGCCGACGCGGTGGGGGGCCGCGAGAACGTGACCGTGTGGTGGGGCGATGTGATGAGCATCGATCTCGCGGGGCTGGCACCCGCGCCGACGAAGGTCGTCGCGAACCTCCCCTACGGGGTCGCGGCGGGCGCGCTCTTGAGGACGATCGAGGAGCTGGGAGGCGTCACCCGCTGGGTCGCGATGGCCCAGCGCGAGGTCGGCGAGCGGCTGGCCGCCGGGCCGGGAAATGGCGCATACGGCGTGCCTTCGGTGCTCGCCCAGCTCGCCTGCGATGTGGAGGTCCTGAGGGCGATCCCACGCACGGTCTTTCACCCGGTGCCGAACGTCGACTCGGTGCTCGTCGGCCTGTCCCGGCGCGGGCCGGCGCCCGGCGTCGAGCTGAGGGGTTTGGTCAACGGCGCCTTCGCCCACAGGCGCAAGACCCTCGTCGGCTCGCTCGCGCTCTCCGGCCGGGCCGCCGAGCACCCACGCGAGGAGGTGCGCAGCGCGCTGGAGCGTCTCGGCCATCCCGCCGACGTGCGCGCCGAGCGCCTCTCGCCCGAGGACTTCCGCGCGCTCGCGCGCCTGCTGGAGCTATGACAGGCGCCCTCCCCGTGCGGGTGCTGGCACCCGCGAAGGTCAACCTCGGGCTGTTCCTGGGGCCGACTCGCACGCAGGACGGCAGGCACGAGCTCGTGACGGTCATGCAGTCGATCTCGCTCGCCGACGAGCTCAGCTTGGAACATGCGCCCGCGGGGGTGGAGCACGACGAGGTCGTCTGCCCCGGGGTGCCGGGGGAGAACCTGGCGGCGCGCGCGCTGGCGGCCTTCCGCGCGGCCACCGGCTGGGACGCTCCGCCGCTGCGCCTGAAGATCGTCAAGCGGATTCCCGTGGCCGCCGGCCTGGGGGGCGGCTCGGCGGACGCGGCCGGCGCGCTGCGGTTGGCGCGGCACGCGTCGGGGCTCGGCGACGACGCGCTGCTGCGCGCGCTCGGCGCCGCGCTCGGCGCCGATGTTCCCGCGCAGATCGCTCCGGGACGCTGGCTGGCCGGCGGCGCGGGCGAGCTGCTGGAGGCGCTCCCGGATCCCAACCCGGCCTCCTTCGGCCTGCTCGTCCTGCCGGCGGTGGGCGGGCTCTCGACGGCCGCGGTCTATGCGGAGGCCGATCGTCTCGGCCTCGGGCGCTCCACCGAGACGATCGAGCAGCGCCGCAGCGCGCTGCGTAGGGCACTAGAGCTGAGCGCGGCCGTGCCCGCGGCGCGCGAGCTGCTGGAGAACGATCTGGCGCCGGCGGCGATCTCGCTCTGTCCGGAGATCGCCGCCGCGCTTTCGCAGGCGCGCGAGGTGGGCGCGGAGATCGCCCTGGTCAGCGGCTCGGGGCCGACGGTGCTCGGACTGTTCCCGCACGCCAACGGTCTCGGCCGCGCCGTTCGGGCCGCCGCCGGCCTGCAAGGCCGTGCACCCGTGCCGATCTGTGCCACGCCGGTCGATGCGGCCTTCGCACGTGTGACCTCTGCTTGAGTCACAATGGGGCCGAGATGAGCCGGAGCGCAATCAACGAGCTTGCCGTCGTCTGTGCGGGCGTCTTCTGCCTGGCGCTTTACGCCGGGCTGATCCTCGTGCCGGCCTGGAGCTCCTACTCGCGACTGTGGGAGCGGGTGGCTGCGAGCATCCTGTCGTTGTACGTGCTCGCGGTGCTCGTCGGCATCGGCGTGGGGGCGGCGCTCCTCGCCGTCTACTACTGGGGCTGAGGCAATGCCCGAGGACCCAAGCTCCGATCTCGCGGCGCTCGATGCGATCACCGAGGCGGTCGAATCCGGCGCCGGCCTGCCCGAAGTGGTGCGCGCCGCCGGCAAGGCGCTGGAGGCGAGTCTCGCGGTGACCGACGCCTGGGGAGCGACCCTGGCGGTCGCGGCCCGCTCGCCGGCGGAGGAGCGAGCGCTGCTGTCCCAGGGTGAGGGTGTGAGCAGCATCCCCCTGCGCGTCGCCGACGCGGTCGTGGGGACGCTGCACATGCGCGCGAAAACCGCGCCGAGCGCGTCGATGCAGCGGCTGCTCGTGACGATGATCGCCTCGGAGGTCGAGCGAGTACGGGCACCGGAGCGGGTTTCCGAGACGGCCGCGGCCGACTTCCTCGGCGCGCTCTTGCGCCGCGAGCTGACCGATCGTGAGGAGCTGATCTCCCAGGCACGCGAGCTGTCGCTGGAGGTCGCCGACGGAGCCAGCGTGATCGTCGCGCGCGCGCTGCCGCAGACGCCCACCGACGAGGGCTGGCGCGCACGCGTGCGCGCGGTCGCCGAGCGTGGCGCCCGCGCCGTGGTGAGCCGCTCGATCGCGGCACTGTCCGAGCGCGACGGGACGGTCGGCGCCGAGGTGCTGCTGCTGGTGCCGGGTGGCGAGGAGCCCGTGGCCGCGCGTGCCGCCGAGGCGGTGCTGCGCGAGCTGGAGGCCGCGCTCGCCGGCTACACGTTCGCGCTCGGCCGCTCGCGACTCGCCGAGGATCCCGCCGATCTCCCGCGCGCCGTCAGCGAGGCGCTGCTCGCCGCGAACGTCGCCCAGGGGGGCTCCGACGGCCCGGCGCTCGCCTTCGAGCAGACGGGCGCCTACCGGCTGCTGCTGAGCGCGATGAGCGAGAATCCCGCCGAGCTGCAGCGTTTCTACGCGGAGACGGTCGAGCCGCTGGTCGCCTACGACGAGCAGTACGAGACCGATCTGATGCGCACGCTCGAGACCTTCCTCGAGGCCGACGGCAACGTCGCGGGCACGGCCCAGCGCCTGTTCACCCACCGCCACACGATCTACTACCGCCTCGAGCGCGTGCGCGACCTCTCCGGGCTGGACGTCTCCTCCAGCGACGGGCGCGAGAAGCTCTCGCTCGGGCTGAAGTCGATGCGCGTGCTCGGCATCTCCTCCGCGGGCGGTCCCGCGCTGGAGGCCGGCGCCGAGGGCGGCCGCGTCCCCCGCGGAACCGGCCGGCGTCCCTAACCCCGTACGGCGAACTCGACCGCGTAGGTCGCGCCCCGCGCGCCATGCCCGAGGATCGACGGCACCGCGGGCGAGACGCCGACACCGACGTCGCGAAACGCGCCCGTGAGGATCACTTTCCGGTGCGGCGGCGAGCGCATCCAGGCGGTGAGAATGCCCGCGGGCGTCGCGGCCGAGCGGGTGCCCCAGCCGAGGTTCTGCGCGGTCGCGAGGCTCGAGGCGTGTGCGCCGTAGGGCAGCGCTGCGATCAGCCTCCCCGGCGTCTGTCCGGAGGGGCTGTTGTCGCCGAAGTAGTCGTCGCGCACCATCTCCGTGACCTGCTTGCCGGCCACGGCCTGCAGTTCGCGATTGACGTGCAGCGGCCGCAGGCGGTAGGCGGCGCGCACCTGATCGATCAGGCACAGCGTCGCGCCGTCGATCAAGGCCGTGTCGGCGACGGTCGGTCGCAGGTTGGCGTATGCGCAGGAGGGATGCGCCTTCGCCTTCGTGCTCGCCGTCAGTGCGCCCGCGTTGGCCGGTGGCGAGGAGGTGAGAAAAACGAGCAGCGCGACGGCGAGCGTCGCCAGCGCGGCAGCACGCGCGGCGCCGTTCGTCCTTCCCGATGTCTCGGCTCCCCAGGACAGAGTGCAAGGATCCTTGCAGAACGAGGAGATCGAAGTGTGACGGCGTAGTGAACGCCCCAAGTCCGGTTCTCGTGCGACGATGTGGGAGCTCCTTGGGGAGTCGTCCAATGGCAGGACATCAGGTTTTGGTCCTGAGAATCGGGGTTCGAATCCCTGCTCCCCAGTCTCGTATGCCCCAGTCGTGTTGGGGTCGCTCGTGTTGGAATTTCAGGTGGGGGGCTCGTGGGGGGAGCCTGCTCCCCCCACGCTCTCGATTCCCTGCTCCCCAGTACAGTTCAGGACGATGAGCGCTGCTCCCATCGTCCTGATCCTCGCCGCGGGCCAGGGGACGCGCATGCGCTCGCGGACGCCGAAGGTGCTCCACGATCTCTGCGGACGGCCGATGCTGTTGTGGCCCGTCCGCGCGGCGCTCGAGGCCGGAGCCGCGCGGGTCGTGGTGGTGGACTCTCCGGCGCGGGCACTGCAGGGAGTGCTGCCGGAGGGCGTCGAGCTGGCGGTGCAGCCGCGCTCGGACGGCACCGGCGGCGCGGTCGCGGCGGCGATGGCCCAGCTCGAATCCCAGGCGCAGGTCCCCCTGGAGCCCGGCACGCCGGTGGTGGTTCTCAGCGGGGACGTGCCGCTCGTGAGCGCGGCGGCGATCGCAGAGCTGACCGAGGCGCACGCGCAGGGCGGCGCCGCCGCGACGATGGTGACAACGGTGCTCGACGATCCGACGGGCTACGGGCGCGTCGTGCGCGGTCCGGACGGAGCGGTCGAGCGCGTGGTCGAGACCAAGAAGGAGGGCGATGCGAGCCCGGAGGAGCTCGAGATCAGAGAGGTGAACACGGGGATCTTCGCCTTCGAGGCGGGCGCACTGCAGGCGGCGTTGCCGAGGTTGAGCAGCGAGAATGCCCAGGGCGAGCTGTACCTGCCGCAGGTGCTGGACATCCTGCGCGCCGACGGGCGGGCGGTGGCGGCCCACGCGGTTGAGGATCAGAACCTGGTGCTCGGCGTCAACGACCGCGTCGCGCTGGCGCAGGTGCGAGCGCTCGCGCAACAGGCGATCCACGCGCGGCACATGCGCGCGGGGGTTTCGATCCTCGACCCGGCGGCGACCGTGATCGACGTCGACGTGGAGATCGACGCGGACACGACGATCGAGCCGTTCACGACGATTCGCGGCAAGACCACGATCGGCTCCGAGTGCGTCGTCAGGCATTCCTATCTCGTCGACTGCACCCTCGAGGACGGCGTCTCGGTCGGGCCGTTCGCCTACCTCCGTCCTGGGGCGATCCTGCGCGCAGGCGCGAAGGTGGGGACGTTCGTCGAGATCAAGAACTCCGACATCGGCCCCGGCGCGAAGGTGCCGCACCTGTCCTACATCGGCGACGCGGATGTGGGTGAGGGAACGAATCTGGGCGCGAGCACGATCACGGCCAATTACGACGGTGTCAATAAGCACCGCACGAAGATCGGCAAGAAGGTCCGCTCGAGCGTGCACGTCTCGTTTGTCGCGCCGGTGACGGTCGGCGATGGGGCCTACACGGCCGCCGGCTCGACGATCGTCGAGGACGTCCCTGCCGGGACGCTCGGCATCGCCCGCGCGCGTCAGACGAACAAGGCGGGCTACACGCAGCGGCGCGAGGACGAGGCGAAGCACGGTGAGGACTCGACGCCACGCGAGGACGAGGCGAAGCGACGTGGGGACGACGCTCTAGACTCCGAGCGGAGATGAGCAGCGCGATGGACACCCGCTCCAAGCCCTCGTCCGCCACGAGCCTGTCGGTCGATTACAACAAGCGGCTGATGCTGTTCAGCGGGCGCGCCAACCCGCAGCTCGCCGCCGACATCGCCACGAAGCTGAACGTCGACCTCGGGCCGGTGACGCTGAAGACGTTCTCCAACGGCGAGGTCTACTGCCGCTACGAGGACTCGATCAGGGGCGCAGACGTGTTCATCGTGCAGCCCACCTGCGGCAACCCGCAGACGGGGGTGACGGCGAACGACTCGCTGATGGAGCTGCTGTTCATGATCGACGCGGCCGTCGGCGCCTCCGCGCACCGCGTGATCGCGGTGACGCCGTGGTTCGGCTACTCCCGCCAGGACAAGAAGTCCTCCCCGCGCGAGCCGATCTCGGCAAGGCTGGTCGCCCGCATGCTCGAGGCCGCGGGCGCCGACCGGGTGCTGACGATGGACCTGCACGCGGGACAGATTCAGGGCTTCTTCCAGAAGCCGGTCGACCACATGACCGCGCTGTTCATGCTCACCCAGTACTTCGGCGATCTCGGGCTCTCCGACCTCGTCGTCGTCGCGCCGGACGCGGGGCGCGTGAAGCTGAACAAGAACTTCGCCTCGAAGATCGGCGCCGAGCTCGCGATCCTCGACAAGGAGCGCCCCGCGCAGCAGGTCGCTGAGATCGGCTACGTGATCGGCGACGTCAAAGGCAGGACGGCGGTGATCGTCGACGACATGATCGACACCGCGGGGACCTTGAAGGCGGCGGCGCGGACGGTGCTCGAGGAGGGCGCGTCGAGCGTCTACGCGGCGGCCACCCACGGGGTGTTCTCCGGCGACGCGTTCGAGAACCTCGCGGATGCGGGGTTGAAGGAGATCGTCGTGACCGACACGATCCCGATGCGCGCGGGCCATCCCGACAACATCCGCGTGCTGCCGTGCGCGGAGCTCCTCACCGACTCGATCCGGCGGATCTTCACCGACGATTCCGTCAGCGAGGTCTTCGGCGGTGAGAACCAGTTGTTTTAAGCATGGGGGGAGCAGGCTCCCCCCATGGGCCCTCCACAAGGATGTGCCGCGGCATGTGGCGGCGAGCGCGGACGATTTCGTGGATTGCGGCGAGCGCCGGCTGTTCTGAGGTCGATTGCTAGAGTCCTCTCCTCCGATGGCCGAGACGACGACAAAGCTGGATGTAACCAGCCGCACAGCGGAAGGCTCGCGCGCGACGCGGCGTCTGCGCCGCAGTGGCCGCGTGCCCGGCGTGCTGTATGGCGGCGGCGGCGATGCGGTCAGCTTTGACGCCGACGCGCGCGAGTTGCGGCTCGCGCTCGCGCGTTCGGGCGCGGTGCTCGACCTGAGCGTCGACGGCGGCAAAGCGACCCCCGTCGTGTTGAAGGAGACCCAGCGCGATCCCGTCCGCGGCGAGACCGTGCACATCGATCTGCTGCGGGTGCGCCTCGACCAGGCGATCCACGCGATCGTGCCGATCGAGCTGACCGGCACCGAGGACGCTCCCGGCGTGAAGGAGGGCGGCGTGCTCGAGCAGATCACGCGCGAGGCGAACGTCGAGGCGCTGCCGACGGCGATCCCCGAGTCGATCGTCCACGACGTCGGTGAGATGCAGATCGGCGACCACGTCGGGTTGGCCGACCTGACGATCCCCGATGGTGTCACGCTGCTCGACGATCTCGAGGAGACGGTTGTCGCGACGCTCTCGCCGCCCCGTCTGCAGGCCGAAGTCGAGGAGGAAATCGAGTCGGAGACGGAGCTCGTCGGCGAGGCCGCGGAGGGTGGCGCCGAGGAGGGCGGCTCCGAGGACTCCGCCGACGGCGGGGAGTAGCACCGCTGCGACGCCCCTTCGGCGGCGGTGGCGGTGGTGGAGCCGTCGACTGGTTGATCGTCGGGCTCGGCAATCCCGGCAGCGAGTATGCCGGTACGCCCCACAACATCGGGTTCGACGTGGCCAATGCGCTCGCCGAGCGCTGGGGCCTCGGCCGGCCGAAGGAGCGCTTCAAAGGACGCCTCGCCGAAGGACGCGCCGGTGGAGCGCCCGGCGAGCGCTCGCCAATACGCGTGGCGCTGCTCACGCCGCAGACCTACATGAACGACGCCGGCCGCTCGGTCGGTCCCGCGCGCGGCTCGTTCAAGCTCCCGCTCGAGCGCGTGCTCGTCGTGCACGACGAGATCGACCTGCCGTTCGGCGAGGTCCGCACCCGCGTCGGCGGCGGCCTGGCCGGGCACAACGGGCTGAAGTCGATCAAGCAGGAGCTGGGCGGCGCCGATTTCGCGCGCGTCAGGATCGGAGTCGGCAGGCCGAGCAGCACCGATCCGGAGATCGTCTCGGGCTACGTGCTGGGACGCTGGCGCCAGAGCAAGGATGAGGTCGCCGGCCTGATCGAGCGCGGGGTGGCGGCGGTCGAGCGGGTGCTCGCGGGAGAGCTCGAGTAGTGCCCCGAGCCATAAATTCGGTCAGTGTTTTCCGGATGGATGGGCGTGATCTGACGTTCGACGCTATCGGTCTGTGTGCCGGTAGCACATGGGCCGATCGCGGCGGGCGTCAGGCGCGTTCAGGCGCCGGGAAACGCCAGCGAATTTATGGCTCGGGGCACTGATGGCGCTGCGCTCGCTGTTGGGGCTGATCGAGGAAGACGCAGCGGCCCAGCGCCTGGCGCGCGAGGGCGGTCACGCATTCGTGTCCTCCTCGCTGCGGCCCTACGCGATCGCCGCGCTGGCGGACGGCGGCCCGGCTGAGCGGGCGCGCCCGACGCTGGTGGTCGTGGGCGACGACCGCGCGGCGCGCGACATGGCCGCGGATCTGCGCGCCTGGCTGGCGCCGCGGCGCGTGCGCTATTACCCCTCGCGGGGAGTGGCGTATGAGTCTCACCTCGCGCCGCCGCCGCATCTGGTCGGTCTGCGCGTGGCGGCGCTCGACTCGTTGCTGTCAGCGAGTGACGGCGAGGTCGAGCCCCCTGTCGTCGTGGTCAGCGCCGTGGCGCTGTCGGAGAAGGTGCCCGACCCGGCGCTGCGCCCGCACTCGTTCACGCTGCGCGTGGGCGAGCTGCTCGACCTCGACGAATGCGCCGCGGAGCTCGTCGCCGCCGGCTACGAACGCGTCGAGCAGGTCGAGGAGCGCGGGCAGTTCGCGCTGCGCGGGGGCCTGCTCGACGTGTTCCCAGCGACCGAGGAGCGCGCCGTGCGGGTCGACATGTTCGACGTCGAGATCGAGTCGCTGCGCTGGTTCTCGACGTTCACGCAGCGTTCGCTCGGCGACGTCGACGAGGTCGAGATCGCGCCCGCGGCCGAGCTCGCCGCCGAGCACCGCGAGCTTGCCGAGATCGCCGCGCTGGAGGAGGAGGCGAACCGCCCGGACATCGCCGAGCTGCTCCCGGTCGATCGCTTCGGCGCGCTGCTCGACCTGCTCGGCGCCGACACACAACTGCTCGTCGCCGCCGAGGAGGAGCTCGCGCCGGCGCTGAGCGACCACTGGAGCGACGTCAGCGCGGCGTTCAAAGACGAGGACGCGCACCACCTGTACGTCAGCCCCGAGCAGATCGAAGCGGCTTTGAACGCGCGCGTGCGGATCTGGCTGTCGTCGCTTGCCGGGGGGCAGGAGATCGAGCTGCGCGCGCAGACCGCCGACACCGCCGCGCGCTCGCTGGGCGAAGCCGAGCCCGAGCTCGAGAAGCTCGTGCGCTCCGGCTACCGCACGGTCGTCGCCTTCCCCCAGCGCGGCGAGGGCGAGCGTGCCGCGTACAACCTCGGTCGCCTGCAGGCGACGTGGCTGGGCGAGGGCACCTCCAAGGACGTCGGCCACCAGGTGATGGAGCCGTCGCTGCGCTTCGCGGCGGCGTCGCTGCGCGAGGGCTTCGTCGCGCCGGGCCTGAAGCTGGCGGTATTCCCCGAACATCGCCTGCTGCGCCGCCGCCGCGCCGAGCGCGGACGCGGTCCTGACCGAAGGCACCAGGGCGGTGGTCAGGGGGGTCCCCGCAGGGGTGCGCTGCGCTCGTTTACCGAGCTGCGCACGGGCGACATCGTCGTCCACGAGGACCACGGCGTCGCGCGCTTCGCCGGCTTCGAGACGCGCACGGTCGCGGGCGTCACGCGCGACTACCTGTACCTGGAATACCAGGGCGACGACAAGGTGTTCGTGCCGACGGAGCAGCTCGCGAAGATCTCGCGCTATGTCGGCGGAGGCGGAGAGCATCCGCCGCTGTCGAAGTTGGGGGGCACCCGCTGGGACACGATGAAGGCGCGTGCGCGCCGTGCCGCCCAGGAGCTGGCGGGCGAGCTGCTGAGCCTGTACGCCGAGCGCCGCCGCCGCACCGGGCACGCGTTCGAGCAGGACTCTGATTGGCAACGCGAGTTCGAGGAGCGCTTCCCGTTCACCGAGACCCCCGACCAGCGCGAGGCGATCGAGCTGGTGAAGGCGGACATGGAAGCGCCCCAGCCGATGGACCGTCTGATCTGCGGCGACGTCGGCTACGGCAAGACCGAGGTGGCGCTGCGCGCCGCGTTCAAGGCCGCGAACGAGGGCAAGCAGGTCTTGATGCTCGTGCCGACGACGATCCTCGCCCAGCAGCACTACGGCACGTTCGCCGAGCGGCTGGCCGATTACCCCTTCACGATCGAGCACGTCTCGCGGTTTCGCTCGGCGGCCGAGCAGAAAGCGGCGATCAAGGGCTTTGCGGAGGGCCGCGTCGACATCCTGATCGGCACGCACCGGGTGCTCTCCAAAGATGTGCGCGCGAAGGATCTCGGCCTCTTGATCGTCGACGAGGAGCAGCGCTTCGGCGTCAAGCAGAAGGAGCTGCTGCGCCAGCTCAAGCTGCGGGTGGACGTGATCTCGATGAGCGCCACGCCGATCCCGCGCACGCTGCAGATGTCGCTCGCCGGGCTGCGGAACATCTCCGTGATCGAGACCCCGCCGGAGGGCCGCCGGCCGGTGAAGACGTACGTCGGCGAGTACGAGGAGGAGCTCGTAAAGCGCGCGATCCTGCGCGAGCACGAGCGCGACGGGCAGGCGTTCTTCCTGCACAACCGCGTCGAGACGATCGAGGAGACGGCCGAGCGGCTGCGGGCGATGTGTCCTGGCGTGAAGTTCGCGGTCGCCCACGGTCAGATGGGCGAGGGCGAGCTCGAGGAGGTGATGATGGACTACCTGCGCGGGGGCGCCGACGTCCTGGTGTGCACGTCGATCATCGAGTCGGGGATCGACATCCCGCAGGCGAACACGCTGATCGTCGAGCACGCCGACGCCTTCGGGCTGGCCCAGCTCTACCAGATCCGCGGGCGCGTCGGGCGCAGTCGCGAGCGCGCGTACGCGTACCTGCTGTACGACTCGGCGGCGGCGCTAACGCCCGAAGCCGCACAGCGGCTGTCGGCGCTGTCGGACTACACCGAGCTCGGCGCGGGCTTCAAGATCGCGATGCGCGACCTGGAGATCCGGGGGGCGGGGAACCTCCTGGGAGACGAGCAGTCCGGACACGTCGCCGCGCTCGGGTTCGAGCTCTACATGCAGATGCTCGACGAAGCTGTCGCCGCCGCCGGCGACGAGGGCGCCCCAGCAGAGGAGCTGCCCGAGCCGGTGCGCCTGGACGTGAACGTCGACGCCTACGTGCCCGCCGACTACATCCCCTACGAGCAGGCGAAGATCGAGGTGCATCGCCGGATCGCCGGCGCGCTGGAGGTGGCCGACGTCGAGGGGTTGCGCGAGGAGCTCGAGGATCGCTTCGGGCCGGTGCCCGAGCCGCTCGAGAACCTGCTCGCGCTGCAGCGCGCACGGATCAAGTTCGGCGAGGCGGGCGTGCGCACGGTCAGCTTCCGCGGCGATCGCCTGGCCGTGACGCCGGTCGAGCTCGACTCCGTGCGCGCCAAACGGCTGCACGCGGAGCTGCCGGAGGCGCTGTACGAATCGGGGCGCTCGCAGGTCTCGGTCAGGGTGCCGAAGGACGGGAAGGAGCGCTTCCCGAACGTCGTCAAGGCTGCGGACGTGTTGCTGGCGCTCAGCCGTGAAGCGGCGTAAGTCCCATGCCAGAGCGGTCTTGGGCGGGAAAAAGCACTCTTCGAAACTTCTTTATGCACGAGTTAGGGCGTATCCGCTAGAGTGCCCGCGTCGTGTCCAAGAGACTCCGCTTCATATCGGCGCTAGGCGCCGTTTTCTTTGCCTCGCTCGCCCTGGCGGCGTGCGGCAGCAGCGGCATTCCCAGCGACGCGGTCGTGCAGGTCGGCAGCAACCCGATCACGAAAGCGACCTTCGAACACTGGATGTCGGTCGCGTCGGCCTCGAGCGCGACGACCGCGACGGCCAAAACGGCCAAGCCGGTCGTCCCCGATCCGCCGGACTACACCGAATGCATCGCGCATCTCGAAGCGACCGCGGCGAAACCGGCCAAAGGCCAGTCCAAGCCGACGAAGACAGAGCTGAAGTCCGAGTGCGAACAGCAGTACACGTCTTTGAAGCAGGAGGTCCTAGGCTTCCTGATCTCCTCGGAGTGGGTGATCGGAGAAGCCGCCAACCTGGGCGTGAAGGTGTCCGACGCGGAAGTCAAGAAAGAATTTGAAAAGATCAAGAACCAACAGTTCCCGAAGGCTGCTGAATTCGAAAAATTCCTGGCGAGCTCGGGTCAGACCGTCTCGGATCTGCTGCTGCGGGTGAAGCTCAACATGCTCTCGTCGAAAATCCAGCAGAAGATTTCTAAAGAGAAGAGTAACCCCAGCAAAGCCGAAATCGAAAAGTACTACAAGGAAAACCCGTCCCGTTTCGGCACTCCGGAAAAGCGCAACGTCGCGATCATCCTCACGAAGACCGAAGCGCAGGCGAAGGAAGCAAAGAAGGAAATCGAATCTGGCAAGAGCTTCGCGTCTGTCGCCAAAGCCAAGTCGATCGACCCGACCAGCAAGGCCAAAGGCGGACTGCTGACCGGCGTCGTCAAGGGTCAGGAGGAGGCGGCGCTGAACACCGCGATCTTCTCCGCGCCCCTGAACAAGCTGAGCGGACCCGTGAAGACCCCCTTCGGCTACTACATCTATGAAGTCAAGAGCTCGACGAAGGGCACGCAGCAGACGCTCAAGCAGTCGGAAGCCTCGATCAAGCAGCAGCTGACAGCGACCAGCCAGCAGGCGGCGCTGAGCAAGTTCGTCAAAGAATTCAAAAAAACGTGGACCGCGAAGACCGATTGTCGCGCCGAATACGTGGTCGCGGACTGCAAGCAGTACAAAGCGCCGAAGACGAGCTCCACGAGCTCGACGGGCACGGCCGTCCCGCAGACGAGCACGGGGTCCACATCGACCCCCACGACGACGACTACCACCAAATAGTCTCCGCCCGGTGATGCCGGTGACGTCAAACGTGTTCCTCCTCCGCCGATGAGCCAGATCGAGCGCGTCCACGCCCGCCAGATCCTCGACAGCCGGGGCAACCCCACGGTTGAGGTTCGCATCGTCCTGCGCTCCGGCGCTTCCGGGCGTGCGGCTGTGCCCTCGGGTGCCTCCACGGGCGAGTTCGAGGCCACCGAGCTACGCGACGGCGGGGAGCGCTGGGGCGGAAGGGGCGTGACTCGCGCCGTGGCCAACGTCGACGGCGAGATCGCGCAGGCGGTTCTGGGCATCGACGCGGCCGATCAAAGGGGGCTGGACAACGCGTTGATAGCGCTCGATGGGACCCCCAACAAGTCCCGTCTGGGTGCCAACGCGATCCTGGGCGTGTCGCTGGCCGCCGCGCACGCTCAGGCGGCTGAGGAGGGCTTGGCGCTGTATAGCTATCTGGGTGGCGAGGCCGCTCACGTCCTGCCGGTGCCGATGATGAACGTCCTCAACGGCGGCGCGCACGCCGACAACAAGGTCGACTTCCAGGAGTTCATGGTCGTTCCCTGTGGTGCCCCGAGCTTCTCCGAGGCGCTGCGGATGGGCGCCGAGGTCTTCCACGCCCTCAAAGGCACCCTCCACGAGCGCGGGCTCGGCACCACCGTCGGCGACGAGGGGGGTTTCGCGCCCGACCTCGACTCCAACGAGGACGCCCTGCGGGTGCTCATCGCGGGCATCGAGGCCGCAGGCCTGCGGCCAGGGGAGGACGTGGCGATCGCGCTCGACCCGGCGACCAGCGAGCTCTACGACGGCGGCGCGGGCGGGGGCTACGTGCTCGAGCACGAGGGACGCACGTTGAGCGCGGCGGAGCTCACCGACTACTGGGCCGATCTCGCCGCTCGCTATCCGATCGTCTCGATCGAGGACGGCATGGCCGAGGAGGACTGGGACGGCTGGAAGGCGCTGACCGAGCGCCTCGGCAGCTCCGTGCAGCTCGTCGGGGACGACCTGTTCGTCACCAACACCGAGCGTCTGCGCCGTGGGATCGAGCTCGGCGTCGCGAATTCGATTCTGATCAAGGTCAACCAGATCGGCACGCTGACGGAGACGCTGGCCGCGATCGCGATGGCGCGCGAGGCCGGCTACACCGCGGTGATGAGCCACCGCTCGGGCGAGACCGAGGACGTGACGATCGCCGACCTCGCCGTCGCTACGGGTTGCGGGCAGATCAAGACGGGCGCGCCGTCGCGCTCGGATCGCGTTGCGAAGTACAACCAGCTGCTGCGGATCGAGGAGCAGCTGGGAGCGCAGGCGCAGTTCCCGGGGCGCTCGGTCTTTCGCGGTTGAGGGTCTTTCGCGGCCCGACCCGATCTTTCGGCCCGACGGGGAGGAAGCCGGATGCGAAGGGCGAATGCGTGGGTGTGCCCTCCGCATCCGCCACAGCGAACCGCGGCAGCGGTCGTCGCCGATCGCCGGTTGCCCGAGCCGCGGCCCCGCCGGCGCGCGTGCGCTGGGACCGTCTGGGCCGCCTGGCGATGCTGTGCGTGCTGGTCGTCCTCGCGTACCTCTACCTGAGCGCCGGCGTGCATCTCCTCAGCACCTGGCACCAGGCCCGCGGCGCGAGCGCGAAGGTGGCCGCGATGCAGCGCGAACACAGTGCCCTGCAGCGCCAGCACGAAGCGCTGGGCAGACCCGGCGCCGTCGAAGCGCAGGCGCGCAAGCTCGGCATGATGAAGCACGACGAGCGGCCCTTCATCATTAGCCACTTGCCGAACAACTAAGTCCCATCACACGTGGGTCGCACGCGGATCTCGCGGGCGTTCCGAGCGAGCCCGCTAACCTCGCGCGGGTGTCCTTCGAGAACGCGATCTACCAGTGGCAGCAGGGCGAGCGTCGCCTGCGCGCCGTCCCGGCGGAGCGCCGGGCATTGCTGGAGCGCGTCACCGAAACCCTGGTCGCCGAGTTGCGCCGGCGCCTGGGCGGGAGGTTCACCGCGGAGGAGCTCGTCGAGCTCTACGGGCGCGGCACCTCGTGGTGCCTGCAGGCCGCGATGAACGAGGCTCCAGGGGCTCCCTGGGCGTGGGACTCGGGCATCGTCGTCGACGCCGCCTTCGGGCGCTACCTGCGCGAGGCCACCGACTACGCCGGCGGCCGTCGGGCAATCAAGACGACCTAGCTGTCGTCAGAGCCGGAACTGGTGCGGCGGATGACGATGCGGTCCTCCTCGACGAGGACCTCGACCGGGCGGTGGCCGGCCCAGTGCTCAGCGTAGACCGGGTTGTCCTGGACGGCGGGGTCGAGCCACAGGCCGTAGCCCTCCTCGCCGTGATCGAATGTGCCCTCGAGCGGGCTCGAGTTGTTGCGCGGGCTGCGGCGACCGCGACCGCCGCGCCGGCTGCGGCGACGTTTAGGGGCGTCTGTTTGCTCACCGTCGCCCTCTGAATCCTCGTCGCCGTCCTCATCCTCGTCTTCGGGCGGGGCTTCGGCCTTGATGCGCTCGGCCTCGATCTCGGCGGCCTCGAGCTCGGCGGCGATCAGCGCGTCGTCCTCGGCCCGCAGGTCGATCTCCTCGAAGTCGGTCCCGCCCCCGCCCGCGACGGCCTCGTCGTCGCTGGAGAGTTCATTTTGTCGCTTGAATTGCTCGATGTCCTGCACGCTGACCTCAAGCTGGTGGGCGACCCAGGCGTCGGTACGACCTTGCCGTACCCAGACGCGGATCTGGTTCAAATGTGGGCGCAATGATCTACGAGCCATGGACGGTCCGGGAGACTAGCGCATCGCGACTCCGGGCACGCCTGGAAGCGTTCGCGAAGCTTCGGAGTAGCTTTCGCCCGGTCCTCGCACTATGCTACGGCTTCGGCTTTGGGGGGAAGCAGGCCGATTGCCTGTAGGCAGATAGGAAGGTAAACCGTATGTTGGTCCTGACGCGCAAGTCCAACCAAAGCATCATGATCGGAGACGACATCGAGGTGTCGGTTCTGTCCGTGATGGGCGACAAGGTGCGCATCGGGATCCAGGCGCCGCAGGAGGTCCCGGTGTTCAGGACCGAGATCTACCTCGAGATCCACCGCGACGACGGCGAGGGTGCCGCCAAGAAGGACGTCCGCACCGAGGTCAACGAGGCCCTGCGCGACCTAGGCGAGAACTCAAGCTCCTAGGGGCGCCGTTGAGCGGCGCGATGCGGCGTCCTCGGTCGCTCGCGTGCGTAGCACGCCACGCTCCCTGCGTCCTTGCCTCGCTTGCTCAACGACGCCCCTAGTGTGGGCTACTAGCCCAACAAGAGGTAGAGCACGCGGAACATCACCACGGTGACGATCACCGCGGTCGCGACGAGCGCGAGGACGAGCAGGACGAAACGGATCGAGCCGCGCTTGTGACGGCGATCGACTTCGCGTTTGAGCGCGCGCTTCTCGGTCGTGCGCTGGAGCGAGTCGCGACGGCGGCGCTCGAGCGAGATCTCCTTGGCGAAGGCTCGCTCGAGCTCACCGAGGCTCTGGCGCATGCGCATCAGGTGGTCTTGGCGCGCTCGTAGACGGCGACGAAGCGGAGGTAGTTCTCGGCGATCTTGCGGGCGCCGGCGGCGCGGTCGATCTTGCCGTCGACGTAGGCCTTCAGCGGATCCCACCAGATCGAGCGTCCGATCGCGAAGCCGATGTAGCCGTCGACGGGCGCGGCGGCCTGGAGCCACTGATCGACCTTCGCGTCGTCGGCGCCGCGGCCGAGCACGACGCACTTGACGTCGTCCCGTCCGCCCGAGCGCGCCTGGGCGACGAGCATCTCGCAGTCCGAGCGCTTGTCCACGCCCTCGATCTTCCAGATGTCGACCTCGATCTTCGCGTCCTGGATCGCGGCGATCGTGCGGCGCATCAGCTCGGGGCGCAACTCCGCGTCGTAGCGATCGGAGTCGCCGTCGACGGACTGCAGCTGGGCCTCCTCGGCGGGCACGAGCAGCTCGAACAGAAACTTGCGCTTGTGCGCGTGCAGCCAGTCCGACAGCCGCTTGAGCTTCTTCAGCTGCTCGCCGTTTTCCTCGCCGTCGCCGTCGGGGTTGTAGCGGACGAGCACCTTGCAGAAGTCGGGGTCGAAGGACTCGATGTGCTTGGGGAAGTCCTCGCCGTATTGGAAGTCGAACATGTTCTGCCCCGAGCGCTCCGCGGGCATCGCGAGCTTCAGACCCTGCGCGTGGGCTTCCTCGGGTACGCTGCCGCCGAACTGCTCGTCGACGAGCACGCCCGTCACCGATGCGTCGGCACCGGCCGTCACCGCCTGCTGGAGGCCCTCGAAGATCAGGTGCTTGGCGTCGGCGATCATCGCCGTCTGCTCGGAATCGGGTTCGCCGTCGATGCCGAAGAACTTCTTCTGGAATGACCCTCGATGGTCGAACGCGAGGATGTAGAGCTTCTGGTCGTAGCCTGGTTTCATCGCTTGAGTATTTCAAAGGCGTGCCGGCCGGGGAGGGCGGGTCCTTAGAATGGGGAAGCGATGCCCTCTACTCCCGATCTGTTCGTGGTTTGCAAGCAGTGCGGGTCGGAGGTCAGCCCGTACATCACCGAGTGCCCCTACTGCGGACACCGGCTGCGCCGGCGCGCGCCCGACCTGCCGCGGGGCGGGGGCGCGGGAGCCGCGCGCCGTCCACGGCGGCTGCACCTGCCGCGCTTGCGCCGCTCCGCGCGCGAAGGCGAGGGCGCGGTGCTCGCTCCCTCGCGCCGCCCCCGCAGGACAAGCAGCGCGACAAGCCTGCGTGTCGACGCGCGACCCTACGCGACGATCGCGCTCGTCGTGCTCGGCTGCGCGGGCTGGATCCTGCTGCGAGGAGGCTATGTGGGCATCGACAAGCTGATGATCATCGGCCCGCTCGACGGCGACTGGTGGAAGCTCTTCAGCACCCAGTTCGCCTACCTGAACGGGCTGTATGCGTTCGTCACGTTGCTCGCCGTCGCGATCTTCGGCTGGCTTCTGGAGCGCCGCCGCGGGCCGGCGATCGTGCTCGTCGTGTTCTTCGGCGCGGGCGTGAGCGGAGCGCTGGTGGCGAGCGCGGTCTACGCCCTGCCGCTCGTGAGCGGCGCCAACGGCGCGGCGCTCGGCCTGCTGGCCGCCTGGGCGGTTCCCGACCTGATCGACGCGCGGGCCGGCAACTACTACGAGGGCGACCTGCTCGGCGTCGCGGCGATCGCCGCGCTGCTGCTCGCGGTGCCCTACGCGCGCCCGGAGGCGAGCTGGCTGGCGGGCGTCACGGGCGCGGTGGTCGGGCTGGCACTTGGCTACGGTATGCACTTGCTTGACACCCCTACACAGGAGTAGCGACATACATGGACATCCGCTTCCTTGGCCAATCGGCCTTCGAGTTGACCGACGGAGACACGACCGTGTTGATCGACCCGTTCCTCACCGGTAACCCGAAGGCAGCGGTCACGGCCGACGAGGTGAGCCCGGACGTGATCCTGCTGACGCACGGCCACGCCGACCACTTAGGGGACACGGTCGCGATCGCCAAGCGCACCGGCGCGGACGTGGTGGCGATCGTGGAGATCGCCAACGAGCTCTCCGAAGAGGGCCTGGAGAAGGTCCACGATCCGAACCTCGGCGGGACCGTCGAGTTCGATTGGGGATCGGTCAAGCTCGTTCCGGCCTGGCATACCTCGACCACGCCGAAGGGGACCGTGAACACCCCGGCGGGCCTGCTCGTGAAGATCGGGGGAAAGACGATCTACCACCTCGGCGACACCTGCCTGTTCTCGGATCTGGAGCTGATCGCCAAGCGCGCGGGGCAGATCGACGTCGCGCTGATCTGCATCGGCGGCCACTACACGATGGACCGCGTCGACGCGGTCGAGGCCGCGAAGCTGATCGGCGCGCGCGAGGTGATCCCCTGCCACTACGACACGTTCCCGCCGATCGAGACCGACGCGCAGGCGTTCAAGGCCGATGTCGAGACGGACACGTCCTCGCAGGTCGTCGTGCTCGCGCCGGGGGAGACCCACACGCCATGACGGTTCGCGCGGCGCATCGGAGGCGGAGGCGGATATGACGATGACGAACGCCGTCGTGCTGATCGAGGCCGAGCGCGACGCGCTCTCGACCCTCGGTGGCGCGCTGGCGGACGTGGAGGGCGTCGCCGAGGCCTACTCGGTGACGGGCGAGTGGGACTTCGTCGCGATCGTGCGCGTCCCCGACCACGAGCAGCTCGCCGACGTCGTGACCGCCGAGATCGGCGGGCTGGCGGGCGTTACGCGCACGCAGACGATGGTCGCCTTCGCGGCCTTCTCGCGGCACGACCTCGAGTCCTTGTTTTCCATCGGCGAATAGACCTCGCTTAGACTGCGTCGCCGATGGCGACGATCCCTCTGAAGCCGCAGTACGGACCGACGCTCGGCACGCTGCTCGCGCCCCGCTGGCACGCCGCGCCGAGGGGCGTCCGGGTCCTCGTGCGGGTCGCCGGCGTGGGGCTGGTCGTGCTCGCGATCGCGGTGGCCCTCACGCTGTGGCCGGCCGCCTACTCCCACGGCGGCCCCGCGCCGTTTCACTTCAGCTACCGAGGCCTCTACCGGACGACGCCAGAAGCCGGCCAGTACGTGCGCATCGATCGCCGTGCCGCCGGCCGGCTCGAGGACTCCTTCGCGGTCTCTCCCCTGCATCTGCCGCCCTACAGCGGCGGTCTCAGCGGCGAGCTGCCGGTGTACGCGAGCGGCTACATCGACCGGCTGCGCGCGAAGTTCAGCGGCTTCGTGCTGCGCGGCGAGGGCAAGACGCGGGTCAACACGGTCCCCGCGTACAACATCTTCTATACCGCGAGGATCGAAGGCCGCGAGATGTATGGGCGCGACGTGTTGCTGCTGCCGGCACGCGAAGGGGTGCGCGACGGTGTGTCCCTTCAGATGCTGACGTTGCCGCACCCGCCGCTCACCTCGCCGCTGGAAGTGGCGAGCGCGGGCGTGCTGGAACGACCCGTCGAGACGTTCACGATCAGCTGAGTACCGCCGCCGCTAGGGCGCGGTGACGGTGCTCGGCGCGGGGGTGCCGCCGTTCTGTTCGACCGGGCTGGCCGGGGGCGTCGTCTGCGGAACGGGAGTGCCCGATACTTCTTCGGCCGTGCTCGGCGTGGTGGTCGTCGCGGCCGGTTCTTCGCTCGCCGCGGGGACGACGGACTGGGTGGCTTCTTCGCCGGCGGCCGGCGTGCTCACGGGCGCCGCGGGCGTGCTCGGCTGGGGCTGTGCGGTCGCGGCGCTCGGAAGTTCGGTGGTCTCGCTCGTGACCTGTGTGACCGGCGCCGCCACGGCCGGTTTGACGGGCGGTGTGGTCTTGGCCGGCGGGGCGGTCGTCGCGACGGCCGGCGCGGTGTGTGTGGTGGACGCGTTCGTCGTGGCGGAAGTCAAGGGCGCCTTGGGGGGCTTGCCGGCGGAGGAGTTGCGCCTGCGATGCGCGATCGCGGCGACCGGGATCACGGCAGCGGCGGCGGTGCGTGGTTGGGCCTGGTCGCGGACGACGACCGGCACCGCAGCGGGAGCGGCGGCCGAGGCGGAGGTGGTGGCAACGGTGTGGTGACGGTGGGTCGCCCGGCCCGAGTGTTCCGCCGCGACGGCGCCCGCCGTGACGAGCGCGGCGGCGGCGAGCCCGGCGACGGCCTTGGTGGCCAGCGCCCCGGCTCCGGCGGTGAGGATCCCGCTCGCGGCGCCCGCTCCTCCGGCGCTCGCGGCGCCCGCGGCCGCCGTGGCCCCCGCGGCTCCGGCGGTCGCTCCCGCTCCGCCGGCGACGTGCGCGCTGCCGGCCGAGGCGGTCGAGCCGAGCTTGGTGAGGACGAGCTTTTTGAGCATGAAGAGCGGGCCGATGGGGAAGATCGCGGCGAGCGCGTGGTTGTTGGCCTTCAGGTGCTTCTTGAAGTCGTGGCAGCGTTCGCAGTCGCGCACGTGCCGGCGCGCGGGGGCGCCGAGCTTGGCCAGGCCCTCGGCGGCCTCGCCGAGCTCCAGGCGGACCTCCTCGCAGCTGAGCTTGCGCGCCTCGGCGGCCTCGGCCAGCGAGATCCGGGCGCGCACGAGCAAAGACTTGACCGACGGCACGGTGGTCTCCATCGCGTCGGCGATCTGCTCGTAGGAGAGCGCGTCGATCTCACGCAGCAACAGCGCGGTGCGCTGGGTCTCGGGCAGCTGCTGGACGTCGGCGATCAGCTGGCGGAAGCTCTCGCGGCGCATGACCTTCTCGCCGGTGTCGATGCCCCCTTCGGCGAAGTGGATGTCCATCGAGTCGACGCCGACCGCGGAGGCGCGGCGGAGGTGGTTGAGCGAGCGGTTGCGGGCAATCCGGTAGAGCCACGGCCGCACGTTGATCTCGCGCTCGTCGGCGAGGATCGCGTTGAAGGCGGCGGTGAAGACCTCCTGCAGGACGTCCTCGGCATCCTCCTTGGAGGAGAGCATGTGCCGGCAGAAGGAGAGCAGGCGCGACTGGTAGCGCGAGAAGAGCGTCTCGAAGGCCGCGTGCTGCCCGCGGCGCGTGAGCGCGACGAGCTTCTCGTCGGACTGCAGGCGCAGCAGCGGGGAGGGCCTCGATAGACCCGGCACGCTGCTGTGCGTTAGTGCGGTTGCCTCCACGGTGGCTCCACTTCCCCTTTCTGACTCTATGTACACCGTAGCAAGGGAAAAGTTGCGTTTTTCCCTGTCTTAAAAAGGCCCTAAAGAAGACTCTGTGGGGCCATGGACGGAGACCCCGGCACCAAAGGTCGCTGGCCCGTAGAGAAGTGCGAACCTATCGTGGTCGCTCCCCCGGCCCGGGTGGCGGAATCGGTATACGCAGCGGACTTAAAATCCGCGGCTCGCAAAGGGTATGTGGGTTCGAGTCCCACCCCGGGCATGATCCCTTCTACGGCATCTCCTCAGAAGACCTGCTTGTCGAGGAACCCCGCGCTCAGCACGAGCCAGCCGCCGATCTCGACGACGATCAGGGTGATCATGAAGGCGCGCAGTCCCGGGATGGGGTTGCGGAACTGGTTGTCGGTGTCTTCCCGCCAGCCGTGGATCGTGTAGTTGGTGACCGATACATAGAAATAGAACGCCATCCCGCCCGCCGCCACGCCGTTGACGGCGGCGCTGAAGCCGCTCAGCTGCACAAAGGTCGCGATCAACAGCAGGGCAAAGCTGTAGAAGAGCGCCGTCCGGTGGGCGATGTCCACGTACAGATGTGCGGTGTGGTTCTCGGAGGTCATGATCTGGCGGTACTTCCAGACGCCGAGCAGCTGTGCCGCGAGAAACATGACGGCATCCGTCAGCAGGATCGCCTTGGTGGCCGCGTGCAGGGTCACGGCGCCGGTGGGATGGGAGGGGCGTTGTCGAGGCTTGTGATCGTCATGGGCATAATCTTCCTTGTATGATTCAGATCGAATGATACGCACCGTACGCTAGGCTGACGAGGATGTCAAGCGCGAGTACGGACATACGTCTGACGGAGGCCTCCTACATCGTCCTCGGCCTGCTCGAGCAGGCCGAGCCGGCCACCCCATATGACCTCAAGCAGCTCGCCCAGATCAGCACGAACAACTTCTGGTCGGTGCCGCATACCCAGCTCTACACCGAGTGCGCGCGACTGGCGGGCGAGGGCCTGCTCGACGAGCGCCAGGAGCGAGGCGGGCGCCGGCGGCGCACCTACCGCCTGACCAAGCGCGGGCGGGCGGCGCTGGAGACCTGGCGCGACGAGCCGACCGACGATCTGTACGAACTGCGCGACGCGAGCACGCTGAAGCTGTTCTTCGGAGGCGACCCGGCCAAGCTCGCGAGCACCCAGCTCGAGGCCCACAGGCGCCGGCTGAAGCTATGCGAGCAACTGCTCGCGAGCCTCCCCGAGGCGCAGCGCGGTCCGCGCACGGCGATCGAATGCGGGATCGGCCACGAGCGCGAGTTCATCCGCTTCTGGTCGCGCCTGGCCAAAGACGCGCCCGGCCGAGGCTGAGGTAGAGTCGCGAAATGGCGAGCGAGGACACGCAGTATCCGACGCTTCGTGGCATTCAGGAGATGGGCGCCACGGAGGCCCAGACCTTCCACGGCGGGCGCCTGATCGCGCGGCGGTTGAAGGCGCACGGCGTGAGCAAGCTGTTCACGCTCTCGGGCGGGCACCTGTTCTCGATCTACGACGGCTGCCGCGAGGAGGGGATCGAGATCGTCGACGTGCGCCACGAGTCGACGGCGGCGTTCGCGGCCGAGGGCTGGGCGAAGGTGACGCGCGAACCGGGCGTGTGCGCGCTGACGGCGGGGCCGGGCGTGACGAACGGGATCAGCGCGATCGCGAGCGCGCAGTCCAACCACTCGCCGATGCTCGTGCTCGGCGGCCGCGCGCCCGCGGGACGCTGGGGGATGGGCTCGCTGCAGGAGATCGACCACGTGCCGTTCGTGCGGCCGCTGACGAAGCTGGCGGCGACGCCGGACTCGACCGCGGAGATCCCCGGCCTCGTCGACGAGGCGTTCGCGGTCGCGATGACCCCGCACGGCGGGCCGACGTTCCTCGACTTCCCGATGGACTACGTGTTCATGGAGGCAGCCGAGCCCGAGCAGGCGTCGGAGGGGCTGGCAGGCCTGGCGGGCAAGGGGGCGGTGGGCGCGGAGGGCGCGCAGATCGAACGCGCGGCCGAGCTGCTGCGAGGCGCCGAGCGGCCGGTGATCATGGCGGGGACCGATCTCTACTGGGGCCACGGCGAGGATGCCCTGAGAGAGCTCGTGGAGACGCTGCGGATCCCCGTGTTCCTGAACGGTCTCGCACGCGGCTGCGTGCCGGCGGATCACGAGCTGTTCTTCTCCCGCGCGCGAGGCCAGGCGCTGCAGGGCGCGGACGTGGCGCTCGTGATCGGCGTGCCGATGGACTTCCGGCTGGGCTTCGGCGGGGCGTTCGGCGATGAGACGGAGATCGTCGCGATCGACACGGCCGAGCCCGAGCGGTCCCATCCGCGGCGGGTGGCGGCGGAGTGCTACGGCGCGCTCGCGACGACGCTGAACGACATCCGCGCGGCGGCCGGAGGGAAGGCGCTGAGGAGCGAGGCTTGGGTTGAGGATTTCGAGGAGGACCGAGACAGAGCGGCGTGAGGGAGAGCGCGTGGAGCTCGAGGACGACCGCGCGCCGCTGCATCCGATGCGGCTGTACGCGGAGGTCGGGAAGATGCTCGACCGCGACGCGATCGTGATCGGCGACGGCGGTGACTTCGTCTCTTACGCCGGGAAGATGATCGAAAGCTTCGCGCCGGGGTGCTGGCTCGATCCGGGGCCGTTCGGCTGTCTGGGCACCGGCGCGGGATACGCGCTGGCGGCAAAGCTCGCCCATCCCAACAGGCAGGTCGTGTTGATGCTCGGCGACGGCGCGTTCGGGTTCTCCGGGATGGAGTTCGACACGCTCGCGCGCCACGGCGTGAACGTCGTCGGCGTGATGGGCAACAACGGGATCTGGGCGCTGGAGAAGCACCCGATGGAGTTCCTCTACGGCTACTCGGTCGCGGCCGAGCTGATGCCGGGGACGAGATACGACAAGGTCGTCGAGGCGCTCGGCGGATACGGCGAGCTGGTCGAGCGTCCCCAAGACGTCAGGCCCGCGCTGGAGCGTGCGTTCAGCGCGGGCAAGCCGGCGCTAGTGAACGTGCTGACCGACCCGACGGTCGTCTACCCGCGTAAATCAAACCTCGCCTGAGGATCCTCAGCCGACCCCGGCGAGTTGGATCTCGCCTCGCACGCAAGCCGGCGGCGAGCCCGCCGGAGCCTCAGCCGATTCCGGCCAACCGGAGTGCCCCGCCGAAGAGGATGTCGTGCTCGGAGACCTCGACGCAGTCGAGCTCGAACGCGCGGAGCGCCTCGGCCAGCAGGATCATGCCGGCGACGATCGTCGGCGCGCGGTCGGGGTGCAGGCCAACGACCGAACGGCGCCGCGCTTCGTCCAGGTCGGCGAGGCGCGCGAGCAGCAGTTCGACGGTGGCGAGTTCGAGCGAATAGCCCTGGACTCGCGCGGGGTCGTAGGGATCGAGCTCCTGGGCGATCGAGGCGGCCGAGGTGGCGGTGCCGGCGACGGCGATCCCGTGCGTGACCGGCGCGCGCTGCTCGGGGGGTAGTCCCTCGAGGAAGACCCGGCGCACGTCGTGGGCTAGCTCCTGGAGCTGAGCGGGTGCGGGCGGATCGGAGGAGATGTGCCGCTCGCTCATGCGCACGACGCCGGCGGGCAGCGAGACGTGGAAGCCGGCGACGGAGTCGTGCCCGACGATGAACTCGGTGGAGCCCCCGCCGATGTCGATGACGACGGTCGGCTCCGAGGAGGAAGAGCGATCGTGCATCGCCCCGAGGAACGTGAGCTGCGCCTCTTCCTCGCCGGCGAGGACGCGCGCGTCGAGCGAGAACTCGCGCCGGATCCGCTCGGCGAACTCGGGCCCGTTGGCCGCGTCGCGGACGGCGGAGGTGAGCACGGCGAGGTTGGCGACGCAGTCGTGGGAGTCGATTTCGCCGCGGTACTCCTCGAGCGTGGAGCACACGCGCTCGATCGCCCCGTCGGAGAGCGACCCGGAGGCGTCGACGCCCTCCCCGAGCCGCGTGACGGTCGAGCGGCGGACGAGCTCGGAGACCTCGCCCGCGGGCGAGACGTCGGCGACGAGCAGCCGCGTCGAGTTGGTGCCGATGTCGACGACGGCCACACGAGTCATGGGCGGGGATGCTAGATGGATGCGCGGGGGAGGGTGAGCCGGCGCGGTGCAGGGAGGGTCGCGGCCGGGGGATCTGTTCTTTGCTAGAACTAGAGGCAGCGACGCGGGGTGGAGCAGTCTGGTAGCTCGTCGGGCTCATAACCCGAAGGTCGCGGGTTCGAATCCCGCCCCCGCTATTGAGGAAAGCCCCGCGACAGCGGGGCTTTTCGTTTTGTAGTGGGTGTTCGTCTAGCTTTGGCGGGAATTGCGCCACTGCGAACAGGCCCAGCTCTCATTGCGAGCCGGGTGCAGAAGAACGGCGTGTCCGCCAGGTCCGCTGTCGTGTAGCGGGATATCGCTCGCCATGCTTAGCGGACACAAGGCGGTCTTGTTTTTGATACTTGCAGGTAGAAGAGCGCATAAGATGCGCTAAAAGACCCGATTTCAATGATGATTTCACCGCGAGGGATTTTGCTCCTGAGCGGTAGAATTTTCGATTTCGGCTTAAAGGGCGCTATTATGCTCTGGCGCGGTAGGTCACGCTCATATCGCCTATAGAACGGGTCTTTTAGTTTTGCTCTTGTTCGGAAGAGATTCTGCGAAGCAATGAACGTTAACGTCATCGAGTTCAGCCCCAGGTACAACCGCTTCCCTCAGGACATCACCGGGCTGCTGCTTCGTATCGCATCGGCGCTCGGAACAATCCGAGGAGCGTCCGTGCTACCAGCCGTCGCCGACCAGCTCAGGTCTTCCGCCAGGGCTGGCACGGTTCATTACTCGACGATGATCGAGGGCAATGAGCTTCCCTTTGTCGAAGCCGAGCGGGCGGCACGCGGCGATCTCGAGCCCAACACTCGTGCGAAGATCGAGCTCGTCAACTATGTGGCCGCGCTGGACCTCATTGACGAGCATCTCGCCGCGGGTCGGGTAGAGCTGGACGCTGACTTTCTCAAGCAGCTCCACGGCGTCACGACGGCGGGACTCGGGCGCGAGGACGATCCGCACTTCAAGCCGCATCATGAGGGGCAGTGGCGCGACGGCGAAGCTGTCGTTGTCGACCGGATAACCAACCAGATCATGCACCGAGCGCCGCCCTCAGCGGAGGTCAGCCCCCGGATGCTCGGGATGTTCGAGTGGCTGGCGCGTAAGCTCAACGGCGATAGCCAGCCACCGTATGTCCTAGCGGGGGTCATGCACTACGGCATCACGGACGTGCACCCCTTTGCCGACGGCAACGGTCGGGTTGCGCGCTTGTTCCAGGCCGCACTGTTGATGCAGACGAACGTCCTGCCGGGACGCATGTACTCCTTTGAGAGGTACTACGCAGAAGATCAGAACGCCTACTACGGTGCTTTGCGTTCAGTGAGGCTTAGGACCCTGAACATGGAGCACTGGCTGCAGTACTTCTTGCGCGGCCTCGCTGAGGAGTACGAGCGCGTCGCAGCAACGGTTTCCGATCTGGCGCGTCTTGTCTCCGGAACTGCTGCCGGGCCACTGCAGTTGACCTCTAGTCAGCAGGCCGCGATCTCGGCGCTGCGAATTCAAGGGCGCACGGAGTTCGCCAGAACCGACTATGAGCAGGCGGCCCACCTGGGTCGGAGTGCAGCCAACACTGACCTTAGACAGTTGGTCCAGTATGGGGTCCTACGCACGCGAGGCTCTGGCTCGGCCACTCGCTACTTGTTCTCAATCCCGGCGGCACGGCCAGCGAGCATGAAGCGACGTGGACGGCCGGCTCGCTGGAACGAGACAAGGATCGAGCGAGAGCTACGAGCATTTATCGCAGAGCGAGAGAACTGGCCATCACCAAAGGAGTTCCGCGACGCCGGGCGGGGCGGTCTCTACGCTGCGGCGAGTCGTGCAGGCGGCATCTCAAGATGGCGGCGAACGCTCGGCGTTTAGCCGATCGAGCCGGGCGTCGCTCCTTACCAAACCCGCTCAGTTATCCAACGCTGGCCGACCAAATCCCAGGCCGCCCAGGTTTGTAGCTCGGTGCGGGTTTCCGTTTCAATCCGCCCCCATTATGACAAAAAGCCTTGCAAATACGGGTTTTGTTGTAGTGGTGGTGTGACCTCCGGGCCCTGTGAGCCCAGCATTGCGAGTCAGCAGGCGCCTTGCGCTACAAGCGTTTCGTCGCTGGACGGTATCTTCTCTAATCGGAATGGTCGACCACGAACCGGATGAGGTAACGATTCATGTCCTCCAAGCGGCGGGTGTAGCTCAAGCTGCGAACGAGCTGCTGCCCTTTGAGGAGCTCGCCAAAGCCCACGACGTATCGCCCTCGGGTCTTGCGCTCGAGATCGAGAAGCTTGAGGAGATGGGCCTGATGCTCGGCGGCCTAGCCCGGAGTGTGCAGTAACGGCCGCGCCCCCGGGGTGAGCGGGGGCGCGGGAACGTCCGGCTGGGCTTGGAGAATTGGGCTTGCTGAAGTACCGATTCCCGAACTCAGGAGGTTCACCTTGAAGGTGATACGTGATGGACGCCCGGTAACCGTAGAAGTCACGTCGGACGGAGCGGGTTTGGTCTCGCATGCGGGCAGCGCGCTGGTCGCGCAGGTGGCCGACCAACTCGGTCTTACGAGAGCGCTGTCGCTGGGGCTGGCTGGGGTCAAGCGGCGGCGTCGTGGTCATGACCCGGGCAGGGTGATCCGCGATCTCGCGGTGATGCTCGTCGACGGCGGGGAGTGCGTCTCGGACCTCGGTGTGGTCCGTGAGCAGGACGCGCTCTTCGGGCAGGTCGCGTCTGACTCGACAGCGTTTCGTGTGATCGACCGGGTCGCGTCTGAGCCGGGGCTGCTGGATGCCCTCCGTGTCGCGCGCGCGCGCGCCCGGGAGCGGTTCTGGGAGCTTGATGGTGCGCCTGAGCGGTTGACGCTCGATGTCGACGCGACGCTGATCACAGCGCATTCGGAGAAGGAGAAGGCAGCCGGGAACTACAAGGGCGGCTACGGGTTTCACCCGCTGCAGGTCTACCTGGATGAGACCAGGGAGGCGCTCGGCGGCCTCTTGCGGCCCGGGAACGCTGGCTCGAACACCGCCGATGATCATGTGGCGGCGCTGGACTTGGCGCTCGCGCAGATCCCGGCCGAGCATGTCGAGGCACTGGAGATCTTGGTGCGCGCGGACACGGCCGGCGCCACGCATGGTCTCGTTGACTACTGCCGCGACGCGCGGATGCGCTTCTCGGTCGGCTACGAACTCACCGAGAAGGTTCGTAGCGCGATCCTCCAGATCCCCGAGAACGCGTGGGTCCCGGCGCTCGACCAAGATGGCTCGACCCGCAAGAACGGCGAGGTCACAGAGATCACCAGCACGGTCGATCTGTCCGCGTGGCCCGAGGGCTCCAGGCTGATCGTGCGCCGTGAGCGCCCGCACCCCGGAGCGCAGCTGTCGTTCACCGACCACGACGGCTACCGCTTCCAAGCGATCCTCACCGACCAGACCGACCCCGACATCGACGTCTTGGAGTGCCGCCACCGCCAGCACGCGCACGTCGAGGACCGCATCCGTGACGACAAGGACACCGGCCTATCCAAGTTCCCGTTCAAGACGTTTGCGCTCAACGAGGTGTGGCTGGAGATCGTGATGCTCGCGCACGATTTGATCGTCTGGACCCAAACACTCGCCCTTACCGGAGAGCTCGCCAAGGCCGAGCCCAAGCGGCTGCGCTACCAGCTGCTGCACGTCGCCGGGCGACTCGCGTTCTCCGGCCGCCGCTGCAAGCTCCACCTCCAGGACACCTGGCCGTGGGCAGCCGAGCTCCTCGCCGCGTTTCAGAAACTCGAAACGCTTCACGCCGCCACCGGCTGACAACAGCCACCAGCGACCCCCCAACCACCCAGCAGACCACCCGGCCACCCGGCCATGATCACCGCTACCCCGAAACGGGTCCAGCACACGACAACGCTCCCCCAAGAGCGCGTCACAGACAACACCGTCCAACCAGATCACCGATCAACACACCCCAGGCCCGCCAAAAAACGACCCGCAGTCACCCCCACGCACCTACTGCACGATCCGGGCTAGAGGAAGGCAACAACCCAATTCTCCTGAACGCCGGCAGGCAATACCTGGACCGGCGCGGTGACGTATCGGCGGAGCTGCTCCGATTCTTGCCGAGCGTAGTGGACGATTTGACTGCGCGTGAGGTGTTGATCCATGCGGGGACCATCTTGGTGGATACGTTCCGCGCCGAGTTGCTTGATGGCTCGGGAGTGGACCGGGCGACAGAGCTCGTTCCGCCAGCGTTTGTCCCAGCTGTGGATGAGCCACTCGCGCTCAATCTCTTTGCCGCAGCGGTGGCGCTAATGGTCCGTCTCTCCGAGGGGCGTCCGGCTGGCTGCGTGGCTGAGGAGATTGTGGCTGTTCGACTCATCGAAGAGGCAGAGGCCTATCTAGATATGCACGCCGAAAAGCACAATCTGTCGATGAGCGAGGTTGAATCGGCAACCACCGAGTTGAAAGGGATCTTCGAGCTCTTTGAAGACGACGATGTACTTGATCTCTTCGAGATGAGCGAGCCGAGCGACGCAGCGGTGGCTGGGGGAGATCCCTTGAAGCGAGAAATGGGAGTGGTGGATCAGCGTATCGAGGCTTGGTTCGAGCCGTTCGGCTGGGCTACGCCGACTGGCTATATAGGGAAATGAGAGCGCTGGCTAAGCATGTGAAGCGCCACGCTGGCCGTTTTGGCGTAGTAGCCCGCCGTGCGGAGCGTCGCAACAACTGTCACCAGGGCTCGTGGAGCGTCGCTGAACATGCTCGAGAATAGTTACGGCCGCTGATGCTCAAGCGGCAGGTCGAGATTGGGGGCGAGTATGCCTGGCAGGAGCAGCATTCGTTCAGTCCTAATGAGTATCGCAAGGTCACGCTGCTGAAGTTTCTGGACAAGCCCGGCGGCAGGCATGCTCTCGTACGTGACGAGGACGGCGAGTTCGAGACCCATCTGGGGCGTCTGATCAAGCCGTGGTCGGCGCTTGGGCCGAAGGGCAAAGAGTCGGACTTCCGCACCCGCGCTGAGAAGTACGAGCACGAGCGGCGTCTAGCCCAGGAACGCGACCCGGTTGGCTTCGAAATCGAGGAACGCTGGCAGGCACTTTCGCCCTTCGAGCCGGGCAAGGGCGGCATCCCGCGCGTTCCCGAGTGGCTTCCTCGCATGTTCAACGACATGGCGAGCGGCATTCTCAAGCTAGAGATGGGCCGCGGGGTCGTGGAAGATGAGCAGATGGCCTGCTACCGAATGCTCCAGAACATGGCGGAGGTCTGCGAGGGTATCCGCAATGTAGCGCGCGAGATGCTTCCGGCGTGGGAGGCCGAGGACAACGAGGCACAGTACCCGGGCTCGATGGCGGAGCAGGTTCGACGCCGACTCGATGACGGGGAACTGCCGTTCGCGAGCAGCGAGATCATGCCCGTCTACGGCGTCTATGGGATGTCCCGCAGCCGGGCCACGACTGAGTACCACACCGGTAGCGTCGTCGCGGCGGACTTCATGGAGCGCGTCGCCGACGACTATGAAGAGCTCGACCGCTACGCCTCGCTTGCCGTCCGGTGGGGTTGGGGCTTCTACCTGCGCTGGCGCACAAAGCACGAAGCCGAGATGCTGCGGGCAGTGCCCCGGACAGGGCGCCGCTCCGGCCGCAGGCCTTGACCCGTATCGCCCGAGTTCGCCCGGTCGTCGTCCCCGTGGTCGTCGGCCAGGGCTCGCGACTATTCCCTGACACCGGTGACGCGCTAGTGGGTTTGTTCCTCGGGGCCGGTCGTTGTTGCTAGGCCGTCGTCTCGCTACCCTCGACCGCGTGACGATCCAGCGCATGGACCACGTCGGCATCGTGGTCGATGACCTTGCGGACGCGGTGGCGTTCTTCGTCGAGCTCGGGCTCGAGCTGCAGGGCGAGAGTCCGGTGCAGGGCGGTTGGGTGGACCGCGTGGTGGGGCTCGATGGCGTCCGAGCGGAGATCGCGATGCTGCAGACCCCGGACGGTCACGGGCGGGTCGAGCTGGCGAAGTTCCACGCCCCGTCGGGCCAGGGCGGCGACTCGCGCGCGCCGGCGAACACCCCCGGCATCCGCCACATCACGTTTGCGGTCGACGACATCGACGACGCCCTCGCCAGGTTGCAAGCCCGCGGCGCGGAGCTCGTTGGCGAGGTGGAGCGCTACGAGGACATCTATCGGCTCTGCTACATCCGCGGCCCGGAGGGGATCATCGTCGAGCTGGCGCAGCGGATCGGCTGAGGGCTCCGTGATGGCCACCACCTACGGGGTCTACACCCGGCCTCAGTGATGTCTTCGCGCTCGCCTCGCGTATGAGCTGAGGCTCCCGCGTCTGCGAGTATCGGCCCTGGATGTCGACGTCGAACGCGCCCACGGCCAGCCCTGCAAGCGGGCCCGCGGGGGCGGGACGCGAGCGCGCGGGACGGCGCTGGACGCTGCTCGCGACGAGTCTCGGCTTCGCCGTCGTGCAGCTAGACGTAAGCGTCGTGAACGTCGCGATCAAGCCGATCGGAGAATCGCTCGGCGGGGGCGTGAGCTCGCTGCAGTGGGTCGTAAGCGCCTACACGGTCGCGTTCGCGGCGCTGATCCTGACCGCGGGGGCGTTGAGCGATCGTGCCGGCGCCAGGCGCGTGTTCATCGCGGGCTTCGTCGTCTTCACGCTCGCCTCGGCGGCCTGCGGGCTGGCGCCGAGCATGGGCGCGCTGATCGCCGCGCGCGTCGTCCAGGGAGTCGGCGCCGCGGTGCTCGGCGGGTCCTCGCTGACGCTGCTCAGCCACGCCTTCCCCGAGCCGGCCAAGCGCGCGCGGGCGGTGGGCCTATGGGCGGCCGGCGCGAGCGCCGCGCTCGCGGGCGGGCCGCTACTCGGCGGGCTGCTGACCGCGACGCTGGGCTGGCGCTCGATCTTCTTCATCAACGCGCCGATCGGCCTCGCCGGGATCTTCCTGACCGTGCGGTGGGCATCCGAGACGACGCGCTCGAGCGACCGCGGCGTCGACATCGCGGGACAGCTCACCGCCATCGTCGCGCTGGTCGCGCTGGCGGGCGCGACGATCGAGGGCGGCGCACGCGGCTTTACCGATACCGCCGTACTGGGCGGCTACGCGCTGGCGCTCGTCGCGGGTGCGGCGTTCGTCGCGATCGAGTCCCGGCGGGCTCGTCCGATGCTGCCGCTCGGGCTCTTCCGCTCGCCCACGTTCAGCGCCGCGACCGCGATCGGGCTGATGGTGAACATCGCCTTCTACGGCCTGATCTTCGTGCTCAGCCTGTTCTTCCAGCGCGGGCAGGATCTGTCCTCGCTGCAGACCGGCCTTGCGTTCGCGCCGATGACGGGAGCGATCATGGCCGCCAACCTGCTCGCCGGACGGGGCGCCCGCCTGCTCGGCCCGCGGCGGACGATCGCGGGCGGCGCGCTGCTGATGGCGGTGGGCTGCGGTGCGCTGCTCGGAGCCGGCGCGGGGACCCCCTACGGCGCGCTCGTCGTCCAGCTACTCGCGATCGGCTTCGGCCTCGGCCTGATCGTTCCCGCGATGACCTCCTCGCTGCTCGGCAGCGTCGATCGCTCCCAGTCGGGGGTCGCGTCGGGGACGCTCAACAGCGCGCGGCAGACAGGCAGCGTGATCGGCGTGGCGCTGTTCGGCTCGCTGATCGCGGGCGACGGCGCGCTCGTCCCCGGCCTGCACCTGGCGCTCGAGATCTCCGTCGGGTTGGTGCTCGCCGTGGCCGTGCTCGCGGCCGGCATCGGACGGGGTCATAGCGCGGAGGGCGATGCGGCCTGAGCAAGCCGAGATGTTGCGCCGGTCGGCTAAGGGATCGCCGAGGGCGAGTTAGGGAGATTCCCGATTGCGCGAGCGCGGCTCCGGGGCGACACTGCCCGCATGCACAAGACGACTACCGATCGCGCAATCAACGGTGAGGTGAGCGATGTCCACGCCTGAGAGCGGCACCCCTGAGAGCGGCGCACCCGAGCGGGGCCGCGGGCGGCGCCCCCGGCTCGTTCGAACACGACGCGGGCGCCTGATCGGCGGCGTCTGCAGCGGCCTGGCGGACCATTTCGGCGTCGATCCGATCCTCTTTCGAATCGCCTTCGTGGGGCTCGCGATCTTCTCGGGGATCGGGATCGTGCTCTACCTGGCGATCCTGCTGCTGGTTCCAGAGGAGGGCGCGCGCCGCGCGCCGATCTACCTGCTGTGCTCGTCCTGGCGGATCGTGCTCGGCGTCGTCGTGGTGCTGGTGGCGGGAGGGATCGCTCTGCACGCGGCCGGTAACGCCGGCAACGCCGGCCACCGCGGCGCCTGGGGATTCGGCTCGGGCCTCGTCTCGCTCGCGCTGCTCGGCGCCGCCGCCGCGCTGGTCTGGTCGCGGTTGCGCAGGCCCTATACGGAGCAGGGCCGGGCGAGCGCCGATCGGCGGCTGCTCCGCCGGCTCGCGCTCGCGACGGCCGTCGTCGCGTGGGCGCTGCTGCTCGCGGTGGCGGGCGCGTGGCTCGCGGGTATCGATGGGCGGCTCGCCGCCTGGGCGGTGGTCGCGATCGGCGCGCTGCTCGTGCTCAGCGCATTCACGGGCGGGGTTCGCTGGCTGGTGCTGCCGGCCGTCGCGTTCGTCCTGGCCGTGGCGGTGGTCGCGGCCGCGCACGTCGACCTGCACGGCGGCATGGGCGAACGCACCTATCGCCCGCAGCGCCTGAGCGAAGTGCGCGACACCTACCGGCTCGGCGCCGGCCGGCTCGAAATCGACTTGCGCGACATCGCCTTCCCGCCGGGCGACACCCAACTGCACGTGCGGCTGGGCGTGGGAGAGCTCGTCGTGCTCGTGCCCCGCGGCGTCTGCGTCGCGACCAGCGCGCAGATCGGCGGAGGCTACGTGGGAGCGCTCGAACAGCGGTCCGGAGGCCTCGACGTCGACTGGGCCGAACGTCCCTCGCCGCCGCCGCACACGCCGCGTCTGGTGCTGGACGGGAACGTCGGGCTCGGCGCGCTGCTCGTGGCCGACCATCCGATCGAACGCGCCTGGAGGGGCTGGGGCGGTTGGGGAGGCTGGGGCGCCAGTCACTACCACCCCGCCACGTTCGGCACGAACGAAGCCTGCCTTCCCGCGGCGGGGGCAAGCCGATGAGGCGCTCGCCAAACGTCACGGTCCTGCTGACGGGCCTCGCCGTGCTCGCGCTCGGCGTGCTGCTCGTGCTCGACGCCGGTGGCGCCATCGATCTCCGCTTCGCCTACATGGCGCCCGTCCTCGTCGGGGGACTGGGGGCGATCCTGCTCGCCAGCGGCCTCGCCGCTCGCGGTCGCGGCCGCGGCTGAGAACATGAGCGGCGATGTCTCATCCGGCGAACCCGCCGCGCGGCGGTCTGAGAATCGCGATCGGCACCGGGCTGCTGGTCTGTAGCGGCCTGCTGTTCGTGCGGGCGGCCGGTCCCTGGCCGGGAGACGCGATCGTCTGGCCGGGCGCCGTCGCCGTGCTGGGAGCGCTCCTGATCTGGCGTGCGCCCGGCGTCGTGCCGCGGCGGCGTAGCGGCTGGGCCGCCCACCGTCTGTCCGAGGACCCGCCGTTGCCGTTGCCGCCGAGCTCCGCGCCGGCGTCGTCGCTGCCGCGCGAGCCGCCGGCGCGGATGCGTGCGCTCGGCCGGCCCGAAGTGAGCCGCGGCGGGCTCGGTGTCGCGCTCGTGCTCGCCGGTGGGTTCGCCTTTTTGTGGGCGAGCGGCGCGACGCGACCCGCAGGCGAGGCGCTGCTCGCGGGCCTCGCGGTGCTCGTCGCCGTCGCCCTGATCTTCGCGCCCTCCTGGCGCCGCCTCGCGCGCAGCCTCGCGGCCGAGCGGACCGAGCGGATCCGCTCGCAGGAGCGCGCCGACGTCGGCGCGCACCTGCACGATTCGGTGCTGCAGACGCTGGCGCTGATCCAGCGCAGCGCGGAGGACCCCGGGCAGGTCGCGGCGCTCGCCCGCCGGCAGGAGCGCGAGCTGCGCGGCTGGCTCGCCGGCGACGAATTGCGCGAGGCCGGCGAGCGACTCGCGGCTGCGCTGCAGGAGGCGGCGGCCGCGGTGGAGGCGGCGGTGGGCGGCTCGGTCGAGGTCGTGGCCGTCGGCGACTGCCCGCTCGACGAGCACGGGGAGGCTGTGCTCGCGGCGGCGCGCGAGGCGATGCTGAACGCCGCGAAGTTCGCGGGGCAGGCGCCGGTCTCCGTCTACGCCGAGCTCTCCGAGGAGCGCATCCAGGTGTTCGTCCGCGATCGCGGCGCCGGCTTCGATCCCGCGGCCGTGCCGCAGGCCAGGCGCGGCGTGCGCGAGTCGATCCTCGGCCGCATGCGGCGCGCCGGGGGCCGGGCGGCGGTGCGCTCGCTGCCGGGCGGCGGCACCGAGGTCGAGATCGAGATCGCGCTCGAGCGCGGGGAGCGATCGTGAGCGAGGAATCGCCGCCGCGGGTGCTGATCGTCGACGATCACGATCTGTTCCGCGCGGGCGTGCGCGCGAGCCTCGGCTCGCAGGTCGAGGTCGTGGCCGAGAGCGGCGAGGTGGAGGGCGCCGTGCGGGCGATCGAGGAGCTCGAACCCGATGTCGTGCTGCTCGACGTCCACATGCCGGGCGGCGGCGGGGCGGAGGTGATCCGGCGCGTTGCCGCAAGCCGGCCGTCCGTCCGCTTTCTCGCCCTCTCCGTCAGCGACGCGGCCGAAGACGTGATCGCGCTGATCCGCGCCGGCGCCCGCGGTTACGTGACGAAGACGATCTCCGGCCCCGAGCTCGCCGACGCCGTGCGGCGCGTGCACGAGGGCGATGCCGTGTTCTCGCCCCGCCTGGCCGGCTTCGTGCTCGACGCCTTCGCCGGCGAGATTCCGGCCGCGCAGGTCGACCCGGAGCTGGACCTGCTGACCCCGCGCGAGCGCGAGGTGCTCCAGCACATCGCGCGCGGGTACATGTACAAGGAGATCGCCGCCCAGCTCGGCATCTCCGCGAAGACCGTCGAGGCGCACGTCTCCGCGGTGCTGCGCAAGCTCCAGCTCTCCAGCCGCCACGAGCTGACGCGCTGGGCGGTGCACCGGCGGCTGATCGACGAGTAGGCGCCGGTGCACCGGGCGATCGACCGGATGCTCAGCCGATCGTCGCGACGTCGATCACGAAGCGGTAGCGCACGTCCGAGCGCTCGACGCGATCGTAGGCCGCGCCGACCTCGCCGGCCGCGATCAGCTCGATCTCGGGCACGACGCCGTGCTCGGCGCAGAAGTCGAGCATCTCCTGCGTCTCGGGCAGCCCGCCGATCGGCGATCCGGCCATGCTGCGCCGCCCACCGATCAGCGAGAAGGCGCGGAAGCTGTCGGGTTGCGAGGGCGCGCCGACGCTGACGAGGGTGCCGTCGACGCGCAGCAACGACAGGTAGCGGTCGAGGTCGAGGTTCGCCGAGACGGTGTTGAGGATCAGGTCGAAGCTGCTCTTGAGCGCCTTGAACGTGTCGCGCTCGGACGTCGCGTAGTAGTGCTTGGCGCCGAACCGCAACCCGTCCTCCCGCTTGCTCAGCGACTGGCTCAGCACGGTCACCTCGGCGCCCATCGCGGCGGCGATCTTGACGGCGACGTGGCCGAGGCCGCCCATGCCGACGATCGCGACTTTCATGCCCTCGCCGACGTGCCAGTGCTTCAGCGGCGAGTACGTCGTGATGCCGGCGCACAGCAGCGGCGCCGCGTCCTGCAGCTCGAGGCCGTCGGGGATCTTCACGACGAAGCCGTCCTTGACGACCACCTGCCGGCTGTAGCCGCCGAACGTCGGCTCGCCGTCGTACTCGCGACCGTTGTACGTCGGCACGGCGTCCTTCGTGCAGAACTGCTCCTCGCCCGCCCGGCAGTACTCACACTCGCCGCAGGAGTCGACCAGGCAGCCGACGCCGACGCGATCGCCGGCCGAGAACTTGCTGACGGCGCTGCCTACGCCTGCGACGACGCCGGCGATCTCGTGGCCGGGGACCATCGGGAAGATCGACCCGCCCCACTCGTCCTTGACCTGGTGGATGTCCGAGTGGCAGATGCCGCAGAACTCGATGTCGATCAGCACGTCGTGCTCGCCGAGGTCGCGGCGCTCGATCGTGGTGGTGTCGAACGGGGCGCCCGCCGAGGGAGCGCTGAGTGCGGGGGTGCTGGACATGGGCTTCTCTCCTATCTCAGACGCTCGAATGTGGCCACGGCCCATCCTAGCCACGCGGTGCCTGGGCTCCGCTGTGGCCGCAGTCCGTCTCCTCAGGCGACCGAGAGCGCGTGGTTGGCAAGCGGCGCATGCGCCGCTTGAACTACCTTTGCAGGAGGTCAATCAGCCGTCGATCAAAGGAGCCTCGTGTCCGTGCCCGCAGAGGAAGCCGCCAAGCTCGACCTACGTGTGGCGATGGAACGCGGCGATCTCGAGGCCGTCCTCGACACATTCGCGCCGGACGCCGTGCTGCGCTCGCCGCTGACCAGCAGGCTCGTGTTCAGCGGACACGAGCAGATCGAGGCGGTGATGGGCGTCGTGATCGACGTATTCGAGGACCTGCGCTACACCGACGAGCTCGTCAGCGGCGACCGGGCGGTGCTCGTCGCCACCGCGCGCGTGAAGGGGAGGGAGCTCGAGATGGTCGACCACCTGCGCCTGGACGAGCAGGGGAAGATCCGCGAGCTGACCGTATTCTTCCGCCCGTTCCCCGTGGTCGCCGTCGCGATGCACGCGATCGCGACCGGCCTCGGCGCGCGCAAGGGCAAGGGCACGGCGCTCGCGATGTCGGCCCTGACGCAGCCGCTCGGACCGCTCACCGCCGTCGGCGACCGGATCGGCGCGGCGCTGGTGAAGTCCACGCTCTGAGGGTCTGACAGTCCGCGGTCGGAGGCTGTCGAAATGCCCGGTGAAGGCGGGCGGATCCTCGATATGGTGAGTGCAGGGGAAACGGACCTCGGGAGCGTTCCCGGGGGAGGAGCGCAGACATGTATGACCCCATGTCGTTTCGGGACCGCGAGCGCCCTGCGCAGATCGTGCTCGCCGGCGTGGTACCCGCGATCGCCGGCGCGATCGCCGGTGTCTTGATCGGGGCTTCGAGCGGCGCCTACTGGGCGTACAGCGCGGCGATCGCGCTCGCGACGATCGTCGGCGGCTTCGAGCACGGGGACGGCTGGGACGCGGCCGACCGCGGCCTGATCGCGGGCGCCGTCTATGGCGTGGCGCTGCTGCTCATCCACGCGCTCGCCGGCACCCACGCGAAGGTCTCGCTCGGCAGCTTCCCGCCGTTTCTGATCGTGATCACCGCGATCGCCGGGATGTTGCTGAGCGCGATCGGTGGCAGGGCGGCGCGGGCGATGCGCGAGCGTAGGGCCGCGCCGGCGCTGGAGGGTGGCGCGGCCGACCCGGAGTGAGTCTTCTCGCCGGCGAACGTGAGCACCTCAGGGGCAGGCACCTAGTGACCTCCTTTGAGGAAAGTTCTGTGATGGACCCGAGCCTCCAGCGTAGTTAGGGTTGTGAGCGCATTCGTGCCTTCCTCCGATGACACCGGGCAGCGGGCCACGCCGATGCCCGAGCGTGCGAAGCTCGACGAGGAGGTCTTCGATCGGCTCTTCCGCGAGAGCGCTGCCGACGTGCATGGCTATGTGATTTCGCTGCTCGGGAATCGGGCCGCGGCGGAGGATGTGACGGCGCTGGCGTTCGAGCGGCTCTACCGTGCGCGGGCGCGTCTGGATCACGGCCGCGGAGCTCCCAGGGCCTGGCTGTTCGCGATCGCGCGCAACGCGGCGCTCGACGAGCTGCGCAGGCGTAGCCGCCAGCCCCAGAGCGAGCTGCCCGAGGAGATGCACGATGGCGGGAACACCGAGGAGGACGCGTTCGAGCAGCTCGCGCGCCGGGCGACGGTCAGGGACGCGCTTGCGGCTCTACCGCTGCGCGAGCGCGAGGTGGTGCTGCTCAAGTTCCATGGCCAGCTCTCCAACAGTGAGCTCGCGAAGGCGCTCGACGTGAGCGAGTCGAACGCCGGTACCCGCCTGCATCGAGCGCTGACGCGCTTGCGCGAGAAGTGCAATGGGCTGGAACGAGAGGAGGAGATCGCATGAAGGTCATTCCCTTCCCGGGCGGTGGCGCCGAGCGTCCCGACGAGGCCTGGCTGACCGAGCTCGAGGCGGCCCTTGACGGAACCGCCGAGGATCCGCGTGCGGATTCCTGGCGCGAGCTACGCGAGGACGTGAGAACGCTGGCCCCGCCGATCAGCCCCGAGTTCGAGCGCGAGCTAGGCGAGCGGATCGCCGAGTGGAGTGCGCGTTCCCGATCCACGCGCGCCGCACCCAACCCCTCTACGCCCAAGCAACCGCGGCGCCGCTGGGGTTGGCCGCGCCGCCCCAGCCGCCCCGCGCTTGCCGGCGTCTCGGTGGCGTGCGCAGCGATCGCGGCGGTGCTGATCGCAGCGCCCTGGCGACCGGCCGGCCATGCGGTCGAGGTCTCCCCGAGATCACCCTCGCTCGCTGCTCGCAGCGATAACGCCGGCCGTGCGTCTGGCACAGTTGCAAGTGCCCCGGCGGTGACCACAAGGACAGACAAGGCCGCCGCCAGCGGTGCCGGGGCAAGCGCCGAAGCGAGTGGATCGGCATCCGTCGGCGCGGCGAGGAATGCACCGGCCGCGAGCGGCGCGGCCGCAGCGCCCGGGCGCGTGCAGCAGTTGGGCGCCTCGATCGCCCTGACGGCAGCTCCCGACGAAGTGCAGACGGTTGCCGACCGCGTGTCGCGGCTCACGACGAGCGAGGGCGGTTTCGTGCGGAGCTCGCACGTGAACGAGGAAGAACAGGCGGGCGAAGCCACCCTCACACTGAGCCTGCCGAGTGCGAAGCTGAGCGCCGCGCTCGCCTCTCTGGGAAGGCTGGTCCCGGTGCGCTCCGAGAGCCAGTCGCTGCAGGACATCACGAACACCTACGACGCGGCCCGGCAGCGCCTCAGTGACGCCACTGCCGAACGGCAGGCGCTGCTGCGTGCTCTCTCGAAAGCAACCACCGAAGGCCAGATCGACAGCCTGCGCGAACGACTCGCGCAGAACCGCGGCTCGATCGCCCAGGCCCACACGGCGTTCCAGGCCGTCTCGCAGAGAGCGAGCACCGCCGAAGTCGAAGTGACCGTGATCGGCGACGGGCATGCCGGAAGCGAAGGCCTGACGCTCCACCGCGGCCTGCACGATGCGGGCCGGGTGCTCGTCGTGACGCTCGTCGTCCTGTTGATCGCCGCCGCGATCCTCGTGCCGCTGGCACTGCTGCTCGCTGCCCTGGTCACCACCCGGCGCGCATGGCGTCGACACCAGCGCGAGCGCGTGCTCGGCGGGTGACGACCGGCTCGCCGCGCCTTACCTGTGCGTCACTCCTCGGTAGAAGTGAGCTGGCTGTCGATGTATTCCCGCGCGAGCCGTTTGGGCGCGCGGCAGAGCCATGCCTCCACGATCACCTCGTCGAGCTCTGCCAGGGCGATGCGGTGCAGGCGCACGAGGATCGACGGATGGCCATCGAAGTGGGGGGTGGTAAAGAAGACGGAGGGATCGTCCGCGAGCAGCGCCTCCTTCGCGCCGACGTGCTCGACCCGCGCCCCGAGAATCGGCCCATCGGGGGCGCAGGCGCCGAGCGCCTCGATTTCCTTGCGCCGCAGCGGGCGCTCCCAGACGAACAGTTTTTCGTCCACGCGCCACTGGCGCAGATCGCGCGAGATCCGTTCGCTCGCCTCGGGCAGCGCGAGCGCGATCCGGCTCACGTCCCCCCAGGTGGCCGCGTGCTCAGCCGAGGGCATCGCGCTGGGGCGTTGGCAGTGAGAGCGGCGATCGCGTGGGAGCCATGCGCAAATTATGGCGATGCTGCACGGGCGTAGCGCGAGATGACTCAAGGCCGTATGGGTGGTGGCGTGCGAGCCGGCGTGTACGGTGCAGGCGTGCCGATGCAGGGAGATGACCGCCGGGCGGCCGCTGAAAGAGACCTCGCGCGCGCGGGCATCCGTGATGGGCGGGTCGAGCTCGTCGCGTATGACCCCGCATGGCCGGCTCTCTACGAGACCGAGCGCGAGCGGCTCGAACCGCTGCTCGAGGCCCAGGAGATCCATCACGTCGGCTCCACCGCCGTCCCCGGGCTCCTCGCCAAGCCGATCATCGACATCGTCGCGCTCGTGGACGACCTCAATGAGCCGATTGCCGCTCTCATCGACAGGGGTTACCAGTATCCATGGGCATTCAATGGGACCCTCGCCCATAGGCGCTTTTTGTGTTATCCCACGGCTTCGCATCGCACCCACCACCTTCATCTGGTGGATGACCGCGCAGAGCTCGATCGCCGCCTGTACTTCCGTGACCGGTTGCGCGCAGACTCGGCGCTGGCGAGCGAGTATGTGGCGCTGAAGCGCGCGCTCGCCGCACGCTACCCCGAGGATCGCGAAGCCTACACGGATGCCAAGGCTCCATTCATCGGGCGCGTCGAGGATTCACGGGCCGGACTCGATGTTTGATTACTACTTCGAGGCTCGCTCATCCGCACATCCCACGTATCCTCGACCCATGGGAATCAAGTCCATCCAACATCACAAAGCTGGCCTAACCTGGGTGATGGACGACGGGATGCAGCGCGCATCTCACGCGCTCGTGGAGGGGGAGGACGTCTGGCTGATCGACCCGGTTGACGAGGGGGAGGCGATCGAGCGAGCGATGGGGCTGGGCAGGCCTAGGGCGGTGATTCAGCTGCTGGACCGCCACAATCGCGATTGCGAGACGCTCGCGGAGCGGTTGGGGATCCCCTGGGAGCGTGTCCCTGGGAACCTGAGGGGGACCCCGTTTGAGGTGATTGAGATTTTAAAAAAGAACCGCTGGAAGGAGGTCGCCCTGCGCTGGCGCGAGCGAGACGCGCTGGTCGTCGCCGAGGCCGTGGGCACCGCGCCGCTGTTCGCGCTGGGGAGGGGAGCGGTCGGAGTGCACCCGCTGCTGAGGCTGACCCCGCCGCGCGTGCTGGAGGGCATCGACCCGGGAATGCTGCTGGTAGGCCACGGAGCGCCGCTCGAGACCGACGCGGCAGCGAGCCTGAGAACCGCGCTGGCCCGCTCGAGGAGCGACATCCCGCGGCTGCTGATGAGCATTCCGGGCGCGGTGCGCGGGCGTTTGTAGAAGACCCGCAACCAGGCGCAACTCAGCCGGCGCCGATCGTCATACTCTCGCGCTGGAGCGAGTATCGGTGGAACGACGAATTGAACTGATGTGCGCGTGGTGCGGACCGGCCTTCGTGGTGACGTTCGTCGTTGGCCTGTGGTTCGTGGCCGGGCTGATACCGCCGCTATCGCCGTCCGACAGCGCGGCCCATGTCGCCGCCTTCTATCGCGGTCATGCGGGCCAAGTTCGCCTCGGCATGCTCATTTGCATGCTCGGCTCGGTGCTGCTCGCGCCGTTTGTCGCGCTGATCAGCCGTCAGATCCGGCGGAGCAGTGAGCGACTGGAGTTACTCGCCGACGTGCAGCTGATCTGTGGCGTCATCGGCATCATGATAATTCTGTTGTTTGAGCTGCTGCTGGGCGCGATTGCGTTCCGCCCCGATATGTCTCCGCAGGTGTTGCGCGCCCTGAATGATCTCGCCTGGACCACCCTGCTGTGGCCGTTCTCGCCCTTTTCGCTCGAGTACGCCGCGATCGGGATCGCCGTGCTGATGGATCGCAGGGAGCATCCTCTGCACCCTCGCTGGGTGGGTTTCGTCTCGCTCCTGACCGCCGTACTCTTCGCCCTCGGCGGTCCGACGTTGTGGGCGATGCACGGAGCGTTCTCCTGGGATGGGCTGCTCACGTTCTGGGTTGTCTTGGCCTCGTTCGGACTTTGGGTATCCGTGATGTGCTGGTCGATGATTCAAGCGATCCCTCCGGAAGGAAGCGGCAGGATCAAGCCCGAGGATTAGGGGTGGAGGCTGGGTGTCGCCGGTCCTCAGAGGTGCGCTGCCCAAAAACAGAGTGTCCCGTTTGCCCAGAACGGTCGGATTAGGAGGTGGGGGTCACTACGACCAGTAAAGGGAAGCGTGATATGGCTATCGATTCAGCACCCAGACTGACGATTGAGCTCGTGCCTCAGACGTGTTGGTTCTCGAACGTGCGCGACCAGGTCTCGGGTGAGGATTGGGATCGGATAAGGAAACAGGTTTACAGGCGCTCCGCTCACTGCTGTGAGGTGTGCGGCGGGCGTGGGAGCAAGCACCCGGTCGAGTGCCACGAGGTATGGGAGTACGACGAGATGGCCGGTGTTCAGCGTCTGGTGCGGATGGTCGCTCTCTGCCCGGCCTGTCACGAGGTCGAGCACATCGGCTTGGCGGGCCTCGAGGGGCGAGGGGAGATCGCGGCGGCCCATCTTGGCGAGGTCAACGGCTGGACTCCGCACGTCACCGCCGTGTACATCGACCAGGTCTTTGACGTGTGGATCGAACGATCCGATCGGACTTGGTCGCTCGACGTCTCGGCTCTCGCGGCCTACGGAGTCGACCCGAGGGTCATCGCCGAGGCCAACGGGACATCGGCCGAGGACCGATCGCAGGAAGCGGCCGCAGCCACCGCCGAGGTCCGCAGCTGTGAGGTGCGAATCATACGGCAAAGCGAGATCGGCTCATACATCGATGATCTGATGCATGGGTAGGGCCGCTCTATCACCCCAGGCATCCACCTAAAGCTCGGCAAAGAACCCCGAATCAACCGCGACATCCTCGATCTGCCGCACGCTGCAGTGCACGCCGAGCTCGTATTGCTTGAGGAGGTCGCAGAGCTGATCGCCGTCGATCAGATCGACGGGCGGCGCCCCGTCACGGGTCGACTCGCGCTTGGCTTCGGAGGTGAAGGTGCCGGTCGTGATCAGCAGGCCCTTCTCGCCACGCCCGCTCATCGCCCCACGGAAGTCGCGCACCGCACCGGAGCCGACGCTGCCGACGTAGCGCTTGCATTGGAAGAACACCGGGAAGCTGAGCAAAGACACCCGGTAGACCCCGATGCCGTCGATCCCGCCGTCGCCGGCTTTGCCCGTGACCGTGGCCGAGACGAACCCAGCCTCCCGCAGGAGCCGCCGCGCGAGGCGCTCGAACTGATCGGGAGAGATGTTCTGGAGGGTCGATAGGAGGCGCTCCTTCCACTCCGATGAGCCTTCAACATCAGCCGTTCCTAGAGGATTGTGAAGATCATCTTCATCTGGATCATCTGGTGTACGGACAGCCTTCTTCAGCCGCTGGGTCTCTCTCAATTGAGCCGTATATATGGCGTAAGTGGCTGGGATCTCATCTGGAGCGATCGTCCGTCCCAGTTCGGTCGTGCTCCACACGCCGCGCCGGCTGTTCTCGAGCAGGGACATGCCCTTGAGGTAGCTGCGCGCCCAGGCGAGCCGGTATTCGATCAAGCCGCTGCGGCCATTGTTCGCCGGCACCGCGAGCTGCTCATCGGTGAACCCCTCGTTGAGGAGCACCTTCTCGACGATCTCCTCGTTCGTCCCGCTGTTGCCGATCTCCCGCACCGCCCGCAACGTCGGCCAGAGCAGGTCGGAATACGCTGGTATATGCAGACCGTCGCTCACGGCATACAAGCTATAGAGGCTCCCGGATCCCAGAAGATTCCCGCCAACTGGCCGTGGTCATGGGTTGATCTGCCCATGTGGTTCATCTCGCCAAGGGGTTGGGACGGGAACGTTGACGGATGAGAATCAAAAGGGGTGCTTTTTATGGGAGACAAACAAAGCAAGTCGCCCGAAACGCAGGTGGGTGTGGCTGGTCACAGAGGTGGGAGGGCCGAGCCCGAGGACGAGGGACAGGAGCCGGCAGTCCGCCGAGATCCCCGTCCCGACATTTAGACGCTAGAACTCGATGGTGTATCTCGGTCTGAATGGCGTGGTGGTCGGTCGTACACCTGCGATTCGGTCGATCCGGTAGCTGCGTAGCTGGTCGTGATCGTTGACGACGAATAGGACGAGATTTCCGTCCTGGGTGCGGCGTAGTGAGTAGGGCTCGACTATGCGGGGGCCGGAGCGTCCTTCCTCTGCGCGATAGTCGATCTCGACCTTGAGACGGTTTGCGCCCGCGTAGCGGATGGTCTCGATCGGGATCCTGCGCCGCCAGGAGGTGATCGCGCGTGGCGCGCTCCAGCTGGGGTCGAGGTTGTTGCCCCGTTCTGCGCGCCGGAGCGTGGTGCGGGGTCGTTGTCCGTCTAGCCATGCGAAGATCGGGTCGAGCGCGTTCCAGAACTCTGCGAAGGGTGGGAGTGGTCGGGGGAGCTGGTGGCCGAGCATGTTCTCCCACTCCAGCTCGATCTCATCGGCGTATTGCGAGTTGCGAATGGCGTCCGCGTCTGGGATGGCGATCCCGGCGTGTGCGCACTTCTGCGTGAGCAAGTTTCTGACTTGTGTGGCGAGGCCGAGCAGATCTGGATGGCGATGCATGTGCACGATGTCGTACAGGTCGCGCGGCCGGCACCGCTCGGCGAGCGCACGCGTCTTCTCTGCCGCGAGCTCGGCGAGTGAGTAACAAAGGACGCCGTTCGTCGAGAGTGGGCCGTCGCCGTAGGAGTGGACGATCGAGCGCAGGACGGGTGGCTCGATCAGTACCTCGTCGCTGGTGATGTCGAGTTTGAGCTTGGGGAGCGTCGGCTGGGGATTGGGGCCGCGATAGGCGAGCCGGCCCTGCGTCGTCGGGTTGCCGCGCAGGTTGCGGCGCCGCAGGAAAGCGCGGTCATCGACGAGTAGCTCGATGCCGGATTGCTGCAGCAGCCAGGCGGAGACGCGCTGGAAGATTGAGATCAGCTCGTCGGGCTCCTCGGGGCCGCCGTCGATGACAGTGAAGTCGAGATCCTCTGAGAACCGATAGGTCTCGTAGTAACACTTGCGCAGGCAGGTTCCGCCCTTGAAGATCCAGCGCTCGGCGAGCGCCGGCTCGGTGGCGATCGCGGCGAGCACCCATCCGAGGACGTAGTCCTTTTCGATGACGCCGATGTCGAGCTGCCACTCGGTCCGGAGCTGGAGCAGCTCCTGCTTTGAGATCACGAGGGGCTCCCGGGCGCGATTCGCACGTTCGCTCGAATGCCCCAGGCTCCTACGCGAGGGCCGTCCGAGGGCCCGTCGGGGTCGAGCAGGGCCAGCCCGGTCGAGAGGCGTGCCTGGCATGCGGCGATCAGCTCGGGCTCGTCGAGTCCCAAGGTCTCGACTAGATAGCCCAGTCGCTTGAATACCGCGCGGTTGCCCAACCGCTCCGCGTACTCCACGAGGCGAAGTGCGTCATGCTCGTCGAGATACGCGCTGAGGATCTCGGCGGTGTGTCGGATGCCGCCGCCGATCCGCGGTGCATCGAGGATGTCTACGACGGTCCGCGCCGGGTCGGCGATGTGTAGTCGCACCTCCTCGTGCCATAGTGACTCGACGCCCCACGCCATCTGATCCTCGGGGATGTGCGCGAGGAGGTAGTCGGCGTCGAGCAGCCGGACCTCTGTGGCACGGACACGCAGCGCGGTCTTTACGACGGTGGTTCGAAAGACCTGCTCGGTCAAACTCCAATGCCCGGCCGCGGTCCAGCCTGTGAAGTAGCACGGTGACCACACAGCCGCAGCCACGACGAGTGCGTCTTGTGACCAGCCTCCGGGGTGTTCGGCCTCGACTGGGACGGCGATATAGAGCCCACGTCGTACTCTCCGCAGCCATCCCTGCTCAGCCCAGTGCGCGAGCTTGCGGGCGGCAACCCGCGCATCGACCCCGAGCTCGGCCGCGGTGTCCTCAGGCGAGATGAACCGTCGCCGCCCGGCAACGGCGGCAAGCTCAGCTCGACCGGAGCCAGAAATCCCATGTGATGACATCAGAAAGCCGGTAACATGTTCTTGAGCGAATCTACTGGTCTTAGAGTATCACACTCGACAGTCTATCGCCAGATACTTCGTTGAGCGATGAACTAGTGGCTTGCGATCCACGGTGTCCGTGCCGGTGAGAGACTGACCCCTCTTCGCCGGTTGAGAATTGACCCCCCTGGGGCGGTGGCGGAGGCGCCCGGGGTCTGGTTAGCCTGGTTCGGTTGCTGTTATCGAGACCGGGAGAAGGAGCGTGCTGGACGTGGAGCGGTGGGCAGAGCTGCGCCGGGAGCACTTCGTTCGCGGGGTGTCGATCAAGGAGCTTGAGCGCCGCACTGGGCTGGCTCGCAACACGATCCGGGTGGCGTTGCGCTCGGATGCCCCGCCGGGTTTTCGCTGTCCTTTGCGGCCGTCGAAGCTGGACCCGTTCAAGGCGGAGATCTGCGAGCAGCTGCGCTCGGACCACACGCTGACTGGGGTTCGGATTCGTGAGCTGATCGAGCCGCTGGGCTATGCGGGCGGCAAGAGCATTGTTGATGACTATCTGCGTGAGGTGCGCCCGCTGTTCGCGCCGAAGCGCACGTTCCAGCGCACTGTTTATCGGCCTGGGGAGATCTGCCAGTTCGATCTGTGGAAGCCGAAGCGTGAGGTCCCGGTCGGCCATGGTCAGGCACGCAAGGCCTACGTCGTGGTTGCGTGTCTTGGCTATTCGAGGGTCGGTGCGGGCGCGCTGGTGTTCTCCAAGGAGGCACCGGATCTGCTCTGGGGCATCGCTCGCTGTTTGTGGTCGCTGGGAGGCTTGCCCTCGACGCTTGTCTGGGACAGGGAGGGCGCGCTGCACGCTCACCGCGGGCGCCCGACGGATGTCTATGCCGCGTTCTGTGGGCAGCTGAAGCTCGACTGGCATTTCTGCGGGAAGGGCGACCCCCAGGCCAAGGGCGCGGTCGAGAAGCTCCAGCAGTATTTCGAGACGAACTTCGAGCCCGCCAGGACGTTCGCTAACCCGCTGGACTTCCAGCTGCAGCTCGACACGTGGTTTGAGAAGGCCAACGCACGGTTGCATCGCGGACTGCGCGCGCGGCCCGTCGACCGGCTCGTCGACGAGCACCCGGTGATGCGAGCGCTAGGAGAGCAGCCCGATCTGGACCGCCGCTGGGTGATCAGGGTCCCGCCGGATCCTTATCTGCGTTTCGATACGAACGACTACTCGCTTGACCCCGGGTTCGTTGGCCGGCGGGTCGAGGCCCGGGTCTCCCAGCAGCGCCTGAGCGCGACGGTGCTCGATACCGGCGAGCTCGCCGCCGACCACGACCGTTGCTTCGCGAAGCACCGCACGATCACGGCGCTCGGGCACGCCCGGGCGCTGAAGGCGCTACGCGTGCAGCGTGTTGGTCCGGAGATCGAGGTGCAGCAGCGCTCCCTGGATGTCTACGACGCGCTGATCGCATGAGCGACACGAGCGAGCTCGCGTTCCTGTTCAAGGCGCTGAAGGCGCCCGCGGCCGCCCAGGCGTTCGAGAAACTCGCCGAGCGAGCCCGCGCTGAGGAGTGGACCTACGAGAAGTTCACCCAGGCATTGCTCAGCACCGAGCACCAGGCACGCGAGGCCCACGGTTCGGAGAGCCGCATCCGTCAAGCACGCTTCCCGTTCCGCAAGTCCCTCGAGGAGTTCGACTTCACCTTCCAGACCTCGATCAAGAAGCAGGTGATCGAGCATCTCGGACAGCTCGACTTCGTTCACGCCCGCGAGAACGTCGTGCTCCTCGGCCCGCCGGGGACCGGCAAGACGCACCTGTCGATCGCCTTGGCCATCCGCGCCTGTTTGGCCGGGGAAAGAGTGATCTTCCGCAGCGCCACCCAATGGGTCGCGCTGCTCACCGAGGCACAACGCAACGGAGACCTCGAGCAGGAGCTACGCCGCCTGGACCGCTACCCCCTCCTCATCTGCGATGAGATCGGCTACATCCCGTTCGACCCCCAAGCCGCGAACCTGATGTTCATGCTCATCAGCCGCCGCTACGAGCAAGCAAGCCTGATCGTCAGCAGCAACAAGAACTTCTCCCTCTGGGGCGAGATCTTCGGCGACGACACCGTCGCCACCGCGATGATCGACCGCCTCGTCCACCACGCCGAAATCATCAGCCTCAAGGGCGAGAGCTACCGCCTGAAGAACCACGACCTCGGCAGCAGACCCCCGCGCCAGAACCCCGACACAGCCTGACCAGCCCCCCACGCAGGGTGGGGAATTCCCGTGAGCAGAAGTGGGGAGTTTCCGTGAGCAGGACCGGGGAACTTCGATGATCCGACACCCCCACGGCGAGCGCGCCGCCGGCAGCGCGCTCCGCTCGGCGCTACGCGCCTCGCTCCACACGCAGCCGGCGAACCCACACAGGGGGGTCAATTCTCAACCGGCGCTACAGGGTCAATTCTCAACCGGCCTTGACACCCACGGACGTCTTGGGTGGGAGACAACACCGCCAGTTGCCCGAAACACAGGTGGGTCTCGCTGGTCACAAGGCTGGGAGGGTCGAGCCCGAGGATCAGGGACCGACCAAGGAGTTCGCCGAGATCGTGGGAGAGCCTACGTTCTCAGCGGAATCGGTCGTGCTTGTGAGGAGCAGCCCCGGTGCTGTGATGACCTGGACGATCCGCCGGCCGCCCCGGATCTGGTCGATCTCGTCAATCAGATCCGTCCTGACCACCGGCATCTATCGGGAGGGGCATAGCCTTTTGGACGTCTGTCCCTGACCGTTTACGCCACGCAGTGGGCGTCGGCCAACTCGTCCCGATACTTCCCGGTGGTCAGGAACGCCTGCAGCCGGCGACCCTCGCCCAGCGGCCGGACCTTCGCGATCGCCTGGTTGGGCGTGCGCGCCTCGGTCGCGTAGACCCGCTGGTACTCGGCCGAGTCGACGCCTTTGGACGGGTCGGTCGCGAATATGAGATACCCACGGTTACGCACCCGCGCGGCGTTAATCTCGGCGATGCGCGTGTTTTCCCGCTCGAGGTCTTTCGCCCAGGCGAAGAGGTCGGTCTGGGTGCCGGTGGCAGTGGTCATGGGTTGATCTGCTCCATGTGGTTCATCTTGCCACGGGGTTGGGACGGGAACGTTGAGGGATGGGGATCAGGGGTGGTTTTGGATGGGAGACAACAAAGCAAGTCGCCCGAAACACAGGTGAGTGTCACCGGTCACAGAGCTGGGAGGGGTCGAGCCAAGGATCAGGGTCCGACCTGGGAGGTGGCCAAGATCGCTGAACGGGCTGTTGGCGGGTCGTGGATCAGGCCGGATCACAACACGCCTGCCGGCTCCCCGCAGGGTGGACAGAATGACGCGCGCGCGAGCCGGATCAGCGTACCGCCCTGGGGTCGCCGCCCTTCAATTCGCTGGCCCACTCCTCTTCGATCTCCGAGTTCACTTTGCGCGGTGCCACGGCTTGCCGAGCGTCCTCGACTGAGTTGATGACCTCGTAGGACATCAAGCGGTAGCTCCCGTCGTCTTCCCGTTTGGTGACGTAGCGGTCCCACCCTTTCGCGGCGTTACGCTCAGCGACTTCTGGATCGGCGGTGCTGAGATCCTCTAGCATCACTGGGCGTTTCTTGGTCGGTGTCGGGACCGTGTCGGGTTTGGCTAGCGCTCGCTCGTGGAGCTTTTCCAGCACGTTGGCCGACGGGCCGTAGACGTACCGGGTTGCCCAACCGTAGGTCCGCATATTGATGCGATCGACCTGCTTGATTGTGTGGCGCTCGGTGAAGCGGTCGCCGTCCTGCGGACTTATGCGGAGGCAGGCAGCCGCGCTTAGGGGCATCGTCGTTACGGCCATTTCGGAGGAGAGCCACTCTGCCCCAGAGAACTTGTGTGGCGGCGCTGGATCGCGCATCGTGAGGGGCCGATCAGAGCAGACGAATGCGCCCTCCTTCGCACGCAGCAGAGTCCACGGGAGCATGTAGGCGGGACCTACCGTGTTGCCGAGCCCCATCAGCACAGTCGAGAGCAGGTTCTCCCTGCTCGGCCTCATGTTGACCGAGCCGTCGGTGAGCGCCTTGGCGGCCGCACGCGCCTTTCGTTTCTTCCCCTTCGGTCCCGCGACATTTGCTAGCTGGACGGCGGCCCACATCGTTCCCATCCGCGCGAGATTCTCCTCCCACTCCTCAAGGTAACCGGGAGCGCGCTGCTCCTGGATCGCGAGGAGAAAGGCTAGGTTCCCGCGGTCGTCATCCGTGAACCGAGATGGTGCGCCGAGCAGGATGCGGAGGGACTCGGCGGCAAAGCCCTCAGCCACCGAGAAGAAGCCCTCAATAATGCCGTTGTGTTCGCCGGTGGTGCTCTCGACCGCGTATAGGTTCCGGTCCCACGCCGCGTCCTTGGGCTTGACCTCTTCGCAGGTCCCGTCCTTCTTATCGAGCTGGAACAGCAGCTTGTGCCTTGGGCCACGGAACTTCTTCAACACGAACTCAGGGGTGTAGTGGTGGCGCTCTCCCTCGCAGTTCGGAATCTCCCTCTCGCCGCGTGCCAAAGCGCGGAGCCACTCCGCGAAAGGTCCGGGGATATGCATCTCGGGCATGACACCGATGGTACGCCCCGCTTCGGTTCCTGCCTGACTTTACCCCTTGACGGGTGGGTCAAAGAGCGTTCGCTCGGATGGGTCGAGGTCCTCGCCCCTGAGGATGATACGTCTGATAGAGCGCTTGTCATCGAAGGGGACCACGATGTCGTCAGCATCGTCGTCGTCGCGCTCGCCGAAGTCACCATCCGGGGCGCGCTTCGTGCCGATGAGGTCTACGTATGTTCCGTAGTCCAGGGTGAAGATGTTGTAGCGCGCCCCCGGATTGTCCTTGTCGGCATACCCACGCTGGACCAGATGGATTAGCCGGAAGTCGAACAACGAGCGAATGACCTCGTGCTTCTCAAGCTGCTTCTCGACCATAAAACTGCGAGCGTTTCGTTGACCGATAACCGACTCGATGATGCGGCGCAGGACGGCCGCCTGCTCATCGTCCACATTGAGCGACTTGTCCTTCTCGTACCACTCACGAGCGGCACTCCGAACGGCCTTCATGTCGATCTTCTCGGTGTCGCGACGGACGCCGTCAAAAAAGGCACTCGAAAAGATATTGATGAAGTCCCGTGCCACGCCCTCGCCCGCACGGACTAGCTCGGTGAAGGCATCGCCGCTAAACAGCGCGCGGATGAAGTCTGAGGCGTCCTCGATTCCGTACGTAGTCTTGAGGTAATGCTCCGTTCCGGCGATCGAATCGACTTCAGCAACGATGTGCCGGTAGGCCAGCTCAGAAAACATCGCCACGGTTCTGTCCGGGTTTCGATCATAGACGTAATAGTCATCCAGCTCCAATGCTGAGGATATGTCTGCGCTCAGCTCAAAGCCAAGGACGCTGTTCTTCGCGAGCGGCTCAGAGAAATTCGATCGATACTCCAATGACGCGATCTTCACGGTCACGTTCGCGTTTGGAAAGAAGGCTCGCTTGATGAACTCCGCCAATAGTGGTTGCAGGTCAAGTGGGACCGCAGTCCACTCATCTAGGAGCACCAACAGTTCCCGTATACCGGCTGCTTCGATGGTCTTTGCAAGTGCGGTACTAATCTCTTGGAATAGCACCTTGTCGAGGGCGTATCCATGCCGAACGACCTTGCGCCGCTGCTCGCTGTGATCCGACACCGCTCCCCCTGCTTGCACTATCGGCTTGAGTCCCTCGACCCCGAGCCGAGCGTTATCCGTCCTGCTCGCACCAACTGAAGCCTCACCCTCCACGGTTACCGTGTCGGCCTGCATTACCGAGCGCGTAATCGCCTCAGAAAAGGCCTTCAGCATTTCGAATATAGGCCCCGGAACCTCGCGGGTCGGATCAGTGCCCCAGTCGAGCAATGCGTTCTCAACCTCGGCCAAGACATCGCGGAGCAGACTGCCGACGCGCACATAAAGCGGCCGACCCTCGTCCTCATAGATGGAGCTACTCCCCAGCTTGCGCATATCAATATAGATAGGGAGTCGCTCGGGATCGGCCTCCGCTGCTCGCTGAACGACCTTGAGGACGTGGGTCTTGCCCGTGCCTCGACGTCCGTAGAGAATCTGATTGTTGGCGTTGTCCAGTTGTACGCTCACGCCAGGATCGACGAACGTGGCAACGAGCTGATCGACGTTCTCCTGCCTCTCCGAGCGCTGGGGCACCGCGCTAACGGCCTTTTGGATGGCTTGATCCTTCAAGAGGCTGGACATAAGAACTGATCAAGCTTAGCGTGGCTGTCGACGTCGCGGACCAGCGTCGAGCCGGAGGATGAGGGACGGCCTGGAAGTCTGCTGAGGTCGCCGGTGTACGGCCGGTTGGCGCCGTCATCTACGCTTAGCACTCATGCGATTGACGCACATCGAAGCACACGACTTTTTGAGCTTCTCAGAGCTGCGTCTCGATGAGCTCGACCCCAAGATCAACGTGATCGTCGGGCCTAACGGGGCTGGCAAGTCGAACTTGGTGCGCATGGTGGATCTCGTTGTCCGGGCTCTGCTATGGGCGAGCGGCAGAGCCGAGGAAGGACTTGTGCGCGAGTATGCCCAGGCAGTTAGGCGGGGTGTGCAGCCAGAGCGTTTTTGTGTGCGGATCGCGGTGGAGCTAGATCAAGACCGAGAGCGCGACTTGCTCGTCGCGTGGCTGCGGATCGCGTTGTTCTCGACGTTCGTCGGCAACAACCAGTCGTGGGCGGAGAGCGCCGATAGCTATCTGATGGGGGCGATCGATCGAGATATCGTGGATTTTCTATCCTGCGGCAGCATCGTTGTGGCGTTTCGGCGTTTTCCGGCGGAAAGGTTCTTCGTGGGCTACGAGTTTGAGGTTGATGGGCAGACCTACTGCTACGTCATGCGTGGAGATCAAAATGGCGGCATCGTGCATGGCCGTTTGGACGAGCAAGTTTGGCGAGGTGGATCTGTCCGAGGCGGATCTACCCGAAGTTCTGACCGCCTGCTTGTCGACGAGGAAATCGGCAACTCAAGCGAACAAGACATCCGTTTTGATTTCAATCCTGGGCGGCTGCTACCAGGAGAGGGGGAGTTTATTCAGCTCGCCGGTCAGCCGCTGTTCAATTGGCAGGAGACGGGCACCATCCACGAGTTCATGCGGCTGTTCGGCTTCGGCGTGGAGAACCGCGCGTACATGCTCGACATAGTCATGGCGCCCCTGTTCGCCGAGGTCATGGTGATCAACGAGTGCCGCGGCGTCGCGCGCCACATCTATGGTGCCGACGAGCTCGCAACGGAAGCAGCATCGCATCCAACAGCCGACGTGCCCCTAGAGCTGCTGCACCTCAAGGTCGGAGACCAAGCGGAGAGGCACCGATTCGCGCGCACCCAAGACTTCTTTCGGGAACTGACGGGCGTGGACTTCGATATACACCTGCTAACTGAATCAGCGGCGAACGATGGTTCTGAGGCTGATCGCTTGTTTCGGATCGACGTGGACATCACCGAGGGACCAGTGGCTGTTCCATTGGCGTTCTCTGGCGCCGGACGGTGGGAGGCCCTCGTGCTCAGCACCGCGCTCACCGGCGACGGCACCGTCACGATCCTCGATGAGCCGGCCATCAACCTGCACCCGACACTCCAGCGACGGTTGCTCAGCACGGTACGCAACAGCCCATCGCAGACCCTGCTGATTACGCATTCACCGTTCCTGGTGCCAGCCGGTGGTCCGGCCGAGATCGACAGGATCATCCGTGTCGGGCGTGCTGATGGCCGAACCACGATCCATCGCACCAGGCTCAGTGAGAGGTCTACGCGCAAGGAGGCGACGGATGCCTCCAAGGTGCAGCGATTCATGATGGCCTCTAGCGATGTGCGAGCGCTGCTGTTCGCAAACGCTGTGCTGCTAGTTGAGGGAGACACCGATATGGGAGCCCAAGAGACCTGGCTGCCAGCCATCGCCGCGCAATCCAACATGCCTCCTCCGGACGATCTAAATCTGGTCATAGCCTCAGCTGGTGGCGATACAGCTTTCGCGACCTACACGCACTACCTCGAGACGTTTGGCATCCCATGGACGATCTTCTGCGACGGCAAGGTTCTTCACCCGAACTACCAACACACGCTCTGCAAGCAGCTCACCAACGTGTCTCATGATGGACGTCCGGCTGACGGTGAGGTGTTCGACACATGGCGCGAGTACTGGGCCTCGATAGGCGTGTTCACACTCGCTGAATCCTTTGACGAGGAGATCGAGACGACGCTCTGTCGCATCGACGAGCGCACGTGGTCCGACATCAAGAAACAGTACGACCAGAGCAAGGTGCGAGCCGGCCGCGCCTTCGCAGAACAAGTCGGACCGCCAGAGCGGCTGAGGTAAATCTACTCGGCGATGCTCGAACACTTGGGCCTGGCAGTCGCCCCGCCGCTATGACAAGCAAAGGGAAAAATCGGAAGAGGAGAAATAATAGTTTCCACTCCCCTCAGGTCAGGCCTGGCGGGGATGAGTCCTTTCGCATGGTCGTAGCTGCGAATCCGGGGACGGACGTGACGGTCGCTCCGGAATTGGACCTCGTGAAGGCTGCCCTGCTGTACGGAGACACGGTGACACTCATCAGCCCCGTCACGACGATGCTTCTCGGGGTTGAGGCCCTGCAACGCTTCTCGACACATCAGCAGATCGAGCTCATGCGTCGAGTCGCCCCCGTCCTCCTACCTGCCGACGAGGTGTCGAGATTCGAACAGGGGGTCGAGCAAATTGATCAATTCCTTCGTACCTCTGCCAAGGGGACCGGAGCGGCGAGGATTCTCCGAGCAGGTTTGCTGCAGCAGCTCCAGCCAATACAGCAGCAGCTCTCCGACGCGGTAAAGGGCATTGGGCATGAGGCTGGTATCGATGAACTGGCCAAGGCCCGCACCAAGGGGATCGTGCAGATCGAGGATGCCGATCCGGGCAATGCCATGGATCTTCTTGTGGCCTGCATCTTCTCGGCGAAGCTCGCCGAGATTGGTCAACATCACGATGATTCGCACAGCGAGCGGATCGTCACGACGTTCGTGCAGAAGCTGTCGCAATATCTCTCGACGGGACGCGAGTACCTCATCTTCGACGAGCGGGTCGCCAGCTTGACTCAAGCTGCGATCCGGGAGGGCATCTTTACGCCAGCCAAGGGACCAGCGGGCCACAGTGCTCAGGCAATGACAGCGTCGGCCTTCATGGGGAGGCTGCCCACCTTTCCAAACGCAACGGTCGATGAGGTCCTGGATATCCGTACGGAGCTGGCTCCGTCTCTGACGCAGTTACGAGCGCGGCATGGGAGGCGTCCTTCGAGGACGAGGTCCACGATGCCTGGGTCGAGAGCGTTCTCCCAGCCATCGAGACGATCGACGCATCGGTTCGAGATAGTCGCTCGCTGTCCGCTCTGGCAAACAGTGTCACTGGAGCTGCAAACGCAAGTTATCCCGGACTCGCCATCGTTGCCACAGGGCTTCTCGGGCACGTGGACCCTGTTGCCGCACTAGGTGGTGGCCTTTCTGCTGCTGGCCCGTTGCTCCAAGCATTTCGAGACCGCAAGACGACCGACCACGACATCCGGATGCAGCCGTTCTATTTCCTCTACGCCATCGAGCAGTCCTGAGCTGACGAAGACGCCCTCTGTATAGGCGGTTTGTCCACATGCCTACTTCTCTGTGAGCCTGGTAGCCCCAGCGTAGAGAGTGTCGCTCACGGAGTCGGAATTTCGCCCGGATAGGGATATGGTCCGAGAGGGAGGACGAGCGCGTCAGGCGGATCTACTTCAATCACCTTGATCTCGTGAGCAATGCCGTCGGCTACAGCTTCTTCGGCGTTCAGCATAGTGCTGGCCTCCACCATAGCTTGAGCTCGATCCGGTTTCATCGAGGTACGCTCTTCCAGGATCGACCGCTCACGAGCATCGCTCGCTTCAAGGTTCGTGATGATCTGCCGCAACCTGCTTACCGGTAGCTGTTCGCCTGCCTGGCAGATATGAGCCGCAGGGTGGAGCAGAAAAGTGGCTTGTGGACCGGTCCGCCGCTCATCTCCTGCCAAAAAGACGGCTATACCCATTGACTGAACCGTCGCGACAGCGTGCGTTACGAGCTGAAACGAGAACGCACGTAGCTTCTCGTAGAGATTCATCCCAGCTTCTATATCGCCGCCTCGTGTGGTCAGAGCAAGGATAACTCGAGGGACACCTTGACTCTCAAGGTGCGCCAGCACTGCCAGCAATGAGGCCGTTGATCCGAGGTTGATATGACCCTGGAAGATGACATAGGCAACCGAGGGAGTTGGGGTATCGGTGGGGCTGAGCGTTTCTGGATTGGCCGCCATGGCGGACCTCCGTGTTCATCTGGATTCCGCTCGCCCGACCGGGCAGGTTCGGCGAGCCTTGTGGCGGACGACACTACGCTTGAGGTCGGACAGACCGTCGGGGCCAACCGGTAGGTTGCAATGTGCCTCATCTGGAAAGCGACTCGGGGCCGCCTCCCGACCGGGCAAACGTCTTGGGGGCGGCCCCGCTTACGTCTGGGCGGGGAAGGGCAGCCCGGAGGGGTGGAACGGATACCGTTCCCAGCATGGCCGCCCGGTCCGCCAATCACGACGGCCCCAACGGCGCCGCGCTGTTCGAGGCGGCAAACAAGCTGCGCGTCTCGGTCGAGTCGTCCGAGTACAAGCACCTCGTGCTCGGGCTGCTGTTCCTGAAGTACATCTCCGACGCCTTCGAGCAGCGCCGCCAGACCCTCGAGGCCGAGCTGTCGGATCCCAAGGGGAAGGATACGTCGAGGACTCGGCCGAGCGTGCGGCTGAGCTCGAGGATCGCGACGCCTATATTTGAGAAGGAGGCCTCCTGGGTCCCGGAGAGGGTCCCGGAGAGCGCTCGCTGGCCGGCGCTGCTGGCAGTCGCCGCGTGCGCTGACATCGCCAAGCGCATCGACGACGCGCTGAGCGCGATCGAGCGGGAGAACCCTGGGCGGCGCAACGTGCTGCCGCGGATCTATGCCGGCGCGCCGCTGTCGCTGAGCTGATGGGCTCGCTGGTGGAGACGATCGCGAAGATCGGCTTCGGCGAGGACCCGCACCGGGCGCGCGACATCTTGGGACGCACGTATGAGTACTTCATCAAGGAGTTCGCGCGTGCGGAGGGACATCGGGGCGAAGATTGGCCGGAAGTCGATCAGTCCAATTTGCGATCAGCGGCTGGTAGACGCGAGTTGCAAGCGTGTCCGAGAACTTACGCTCATCGAATGATGCTTCTGCTCGGTGCGTCTCCAATGCGTCAAGCATCATCCCTCGTCCTGGTGACGCGTCAATTGCCAGATCGTCGAGCGTCTGTTGGAGCGCATCTGTAGTCAAATTTTTGGACCTCCGGTAAACGGGCATTGGGTCCAGACGGATTTCTTCAGGTTGACCTCTTTGTCCCGGGAAGATCAGGGTCTCGATCGTGTCGTCCTCGTGGACTCTCGCCCAATAGATGAGCTCGCCCCTCAACAGGCCAAACTTGAATTTGAACGGCCACAGGTTAAACGGGGCGCGCGAAGTTGAAGCTGCTCTGATATTAAAGAAATAATCGACCATGCAGTAGGCAAAACCGGGGGACCGCGGGTCAACTCGCCAGATTCGCACATTGATCTCGCGAGGATCCGCGAAGTCGGCAAAATCAAACAGCACCAGATAGAACCACTTCGCCTCAAATAGTGCCAGAAGCTCTGTCTCGCTCTTTGGAGAGATCAGCCACTTCGAGTCGTCCTTGCGGTCGATCGTGGCACCGCCGCACGAGGGACAGACGAGCTCGATGCTTGCGACCGCGTGACCGCAGCTCATACACGCGCCGAGCTGGTCGATGCGCGAGCAGGTCTTGATCTCTGCTGACCCGCCGTCAGGTAGAATCAGATCCTTGCCACGCGCGCCCGACCTGCCTCCAGGGAAACCGGTCACGACGCTGGTGAGGTGTTGTCCGATGTAGCCCATGCGGGCTTGAGGAGTTTGATTCGTTACTGCCGCCCATTTGGCGAGCGACCGTCTGAGCGTTACATAGAGATCGTCAAGGATGGCCTCAGACGCCTCAATCGTGCCCAGCTCGTAGCGTCCAGCTATAGGCTTCATCCAGGGTCCTTCGCCCAGAGGCAACGATCCCCTGTCGGTCCGTCCGTGATACTTGATAGAAATCTTTCTATGGACATAGATATGGATCCGAAGTCACGCCGGGACCAGCTGTTTCGTATTCATTCCGCGCTGCGTTCCGCCGACAACCTCAGACCCGATGAGGCATTCGATGAACTGGTCAAGCTTTACAGATTGTGGGTCGAGATGGGGGTCGTCGAGGTTGACCGGGCGCTCGCTCGACGCTTCGGAGTAGAGCTGTCTCCCATCGCTCTGCAGGCCGCGAGCGGCTCACTGTGGCGCCTGCTCGATGGCGCAGGCAAGGGGATTGGCGGGGAGCTGTTCCAAGAGCTGGCCGATGTGGCGGTCAGATCCGGACTCGGCCAGTACTTCACGCCGACGCCGGTGGCCCAGGCGATGGCCGACTTTCTAGATCCACAGCCCGGCGAGCATTGGCTGGATCCTTTCCTGGGGAGCGGTCTGCTACTCGGCGCGGTCGCGCTTGCCGCGAATGGCCCGCTGCATCTCCACGGGTGTGACCTCGACAAGCGAGTCCTCCGCGTCGCCGCGCTCGAGGCGGAGCTCAGTCATCCCCACTCTTCGCTACGAACCGCCCGGATCTCGGCTCTCGAGCCGCCCGCGACTGTGCTCGCGTCCGTGGATGCGCCGGAGGGCGGGGTGTGCGGAATTGTCACCAATCCACCGTTCGGAGCGGTGGATATGAACAGTAACGGTGCAAGCGACTTTGAGTTGGCGCAAGACCGTCTGACACCGATCGAGGTGCTGGCGGTGGAGCAGTGCCTACGACTTCTGGCCCCTGGCGGGCGGATGGGCATCGTCCTGCCGCAAAGCGTCCTGTCGAACAAGCGTTTGCAGTACGTACGAGAGTATCTGCGCACGCATAGTCAGATCGACGCGATCCTCAGCTTGCCGGGCGAGGCATTCTCGATGTTCGAGGGTGTTGGCAAGGCGTCTGTGGTCTTTGTCACGAACAGGACCGATGCCAAGCGCTCCGTGTGGTTCGGACGTTCTATGTCGGTGGGCTGGGACACCACTGGGCGCTTGTCAGACGACGAAGATGTGCGGGCCGTCGCGAAGGCGCTACGCGATCAGACGACGCTGCTCGGGTCCGCCGAGGGTCGACCGCTGAGTGCCGATATGGATCGGAATATCACGGCCGAGTGGCAGATCAGGGCTGTCGGCGACGGCATCCCGCTGGGCGAGCTCGCAGAGAAGATCTATCTTGGTAAGACCCCCGCTCGGGCCCTCTACGGCTCGAAGCAAGAGGAGGGCTCTCTCCGTGTGCTGAAGGTCGGCAACCTCACCGGAAGCGGTGTCGATTGGACGGACGGCGAGCGTAGCTACGCGCGCTTTAAGAAGACGCCGACGGATCGTTTGCTGCAGATCGGGGATATCGTGCTCACGGCTGCCGCGCATCATCCGCGTTACATCGGCGCAAAGGTGGACCTGATCGACTCTTTCCCGCCCGGCTGGGACGGTCGTTGCCTCCCGAGCGGCGAGCTTCTTGTTATTCGCCTGACGGATAATGAAGCTCTACGGATGGCGCTCCTCCTTTGGCTTCGTTGTCCTGATGGACGAGCGGCAATTCAGGCGTGCGTGACCGGGCAAACAGCGCACCTCCATCCTGAGTACGTGGCTGAGGTACGTCTACCTAATACAGTTGTGAGTACTGATCTCTCAGTCGCGGCCAGCCTGCTTGCGCGAAGCCTCGAAAGCCGTCGGGTTTCAGAGGAGCTGCAGGCTGAGGCTAACGAACATTTTACTCGCCTCGTGAATCGAGATATCAATGAGGCGGAGCCGCGCGAGACCGAGGTATTTAAGTCTCTCCAGCCTGTTTGAAGCTGCCGTCCGTGCATCGCCATTAGATGATCGCACGTCTAATATCAGATGGCGCTCGTGGCGCTCTGCAGACCTCATGGTTTGTCTGTTGCCAGATAGGATCATCCGACAATGGCAACTGATTTTGACGCTGGCCGGGCAAAGATCGACGCTTTGGTCGATGTCTGGAAGGAGGGCTGTCTCCTCGAGAGCGGTTCGTTGCTGTTTGACGATCGGGCGATCTGGACGGTTGCGAACCTTGAGGACTTTCGGCAGCGGTTCCTGGGGAACGCGCTCTTGGGCACCGGTGAGAACTTCGAACAGAAGCTTGCCAAACAGCTAGAGACGGCTTCCGAGGATGTGCGGTGGCTCGTGTGCGAGCTGCTTGCGGTGTACTTCCTGTTCGCGGTGGGTGCGATTGGTGGTCCGACGAAGCGTGCCATTCTTGGGACGGTTATTGACCCACTCGGTGATGAGCGCCCGCTGCATTGGGGGCGCCTGGCCGAGGCGATGGACGAGGGGATCGGCAACCCGGGTCTGGGCTACAACGTTCGGCGTGATCTTCAGCTTGGCTACCTGCTCGATTTCTGCCTGCGATTCAAGGCGCTCAGCGATGCCGAGGAGCGCGGCAAGCTACTCGATGATCCGTGGGCGCTGCGGGACTTCGCGGATGACGCTGGCGAGGGGATCGCGGTGCGGGAGATGCGCCACATCCTGCTCCACTTGCTGCGGCCAGCCGAGTTCGAGCCGATGTCCAGCAGGACGCATAAGCAGAACATCGTTGACGCGTTTGCGGACGAGCTGCTCGCTGGCGAGGACATCCCCGAGGACCTCGATGAGCAGCTGCTGCTGATCCGACAGAAGCTGGTCGAGCTGAAAGCGCAGCCGGACATTTCTGTTCTGGACTTTTACAGGCCACCGCTGCGCAACATCTGGGACCCAGGGTCTGATCGGCCAGACGGTGCCAGCGACCTCGACCTTCTGCTGTACAAGAAGCAGATCGTGCTCTACGGGCCACCGGGCACAGGCAAGACACACAGGACACGTGATCTCGCCAGCCGGTTGATCCGCCGCGTGGCTCTGGAAAAGTGGAAGGCAGCCCGATTTTTCAGCGCACAGGACGAGCTCGATGAGTACGTGAAGGCCAACATCGTCTGGGTGCAGCTGCACCCTGGCTATGGCTATGAGGAGTTCGTCCGGGGCTTGCGGCTCTCGGCCGACGGAAGCACCAGGTATGTCAACGGCCTTCTACCGCGGCTGGTCGAGCAGATGAATTCTGTGCCGGCCGATGAGCGCCTACCGGTGATCCTCGTTTTGGATGAGATCAACCGCACGGACCTCAGCCGGCTCTTCGGGGAGGCGTTCAGTCTCTTGGAGAACCGGGATAAGCCGGTAGCGCTTCCCGGATTCGACGCTGACGAGGAGCCGCAGGAGCTGGCGTTGCCGGAGAACCTGTTCGTGATCGGGACGATGAATCTGATCGACCAGTCGGTCGAGGAGCTGGACTTCGCGTTGCGCCGCCGGTTCTTCTGGCGGCCAGCCGGCTTTGAGCCCGATCCGATCATCGAGGTCAACGAGCAGCGGTGGGCGGAGCATGCACCAGCCAAATGGGGTTGGGACCGCGCGGTCGGCGACATGACGCAGTTGGCTGAGAGGGCCATGCTCCTCAACCAGCAGATCGCACTGTCCCCGCACCTTGGCCCGCAGTACGAGCTTGGGCACACCTACTTCTTTGATGCCGCGTTCTTTGCTGGACGCTGGTTGCGTGGCCGTAAGTACCTCAGTGGTGGCGTGCTGTGGAGTGCGAGCGGTAAGCCGCGAACCTCGCTCGAAGATCTCTGGATCTTCTCGCTAGAACCCTTGCTAGCCCAGTATCTGGGCGGTTTGGACGCGGACACCGCGACCGGCGAGCTAGACAGACTGCGTGAGGTGCTTATGACCGGGAAAGTCGAGTGAGCACCCCCGTCGTTTTTGAGGACCTCTCCCCGAGAACACCTAAGGACGCCGCCGAGGACCAGTGGCTTACACGCTTGGCCGACCACCTAGAGGACCACGACCACGTACTGCGTCTAACGGGCGGCAGCCGTATAGATGACGAGGACGAACCGGCCCTGCAGCGCGGTCCAGACGGCGACTGGTGGGCAGGACGATTCATCGGCGAGTTGCGCTTCGAAGACCGCGAACTGCGGATAGAGCCACGGCTCGGTATAGATGTCATCGGCGCTTGGCTGGCACACTCTCTCAACCTGACGGTCATTCCCAAAGCAGCGACCCCGGCCTCCCACGGCCCGTTGATCGTCCAGCTCATTGACCGCGTCTGGTCAGCCGCTGTTGCTGACGCAGCCCGTCACGGCGGTCCCAGACTGAGGCGGACTTCTCGTCACGATGGTGTCTTCGTGCGCGGCAGGCTCGATGTGCCGGCGACGATCCGTCATCGAGCCGCCGGGCGACCGCTGGTTGCGACGCTGCGCACCGAACGCGACCTGGACAATCCCGTCGCCCGCGTCCTTGTCCTGGCTGACCGTGCGCTTCGATCGTTGCTGCCGGAGCGACCAACGTGGCGACCAACGCGGACAGGGGAAGTACTTATCCAGCTGCGTGCTGCAGTCGGTAGCCAGCCAGAGATGCCAGATCTAACCGACCTACAAAGTGTTCGTTACACGCCGATCACGCGCCACTTTCGATCAGTCGCACGACTGTCGCATGAGATCGCTCACCGCCGTGGTCATCTGACCTCGGCTAGCAGCGCTGACGCATCGGGGGTACTAATCGATGTCGCCGAGCTCTGGGAGCTGTTCCTTGTGCACTGCGCCCGCCGCGCCTTCGGACCCACTCGTGTCGAGCACGGCACGCTCAAGCGGGACAGCGCTTATCTACTGCAGTCGATCGCCAAGCCCGAGAAGCAGCTGGGGCGCCTGAAGCCGGACATCCTCATCCGTGACCCTACTGGTGGGCTGGTAGGCATCATCGATGCGAAGTACAAGCGTCTACGGTCCTGGCGAGGCAGCCCAAGCGGAGTTGACCGTGGCGACCTCTACCAACTCACCTCCTACCTCTCAGGCCACGACGTCCCCTTCGGAGCGCTGGCCTATCCACCACACGACAACGATCAGGCCACTGCCGACCTCGACGGTCCCTGGTCAACACGCGAAGGCCAGCACGTGCGGTTCATCCGCATCCCGGCGGATGCCGCCGAGGCAACCCGGGAGCTAAGTGCGCTGTCCAAAGGGGCAGCATGAATCCACGCTCCAGCCGAGACAGCCGGTCCCGTCAAAAGGAGTTCGATGGGTCGAGACGTTGACGGGTTCTGCACGATTCTTCGGCAGGCGGGCCACAGGGTCCTGACAACCGGGATCGACACGCCGCGCCCCCGGATCGATGACCTCCCGAAAGACGCCGCCGCGGAGGTCGCGTATCTATACCGGAAGCTGGGAGGGCGCAAGGACCCCCACAGTTTGAAACCCGGTGCCTGGGATGTTCTCGTCGACGGCGTTCTCGTGGAGCTCGACGAGCAGCTGCACTTCAACCGCTACCGAGCACTGACACTGCAAGCAAGAAGCTACAACGGTGCCTCCCGCTTTCCGCTCGCGGCCTACCGGAGCTTCTGCATGACGAGGGAGGATGTCTGCCTGAAGCATGGCAAGGGTCAAGGTCGATGGGTCAATCCCTCTACTGAAGCCCATTTTGGACCAGCGAGTCCACGAGGAGACCTCTCAGGCAACGGCTCCCCACGATGGAAGCAGCGTGCTGTGCATGACCTCATGAAGGACCTCACTCAGCTCAGTGCTGACGCGACACCGCTGGCACGGATCGCGATCTGGGATCCGTTTCCCGGTCTACCTAGTACCACCGTCGAGGATGTCGTCAACCGCCCGTCCGCGCAAGGCTTTGTGGACGGCTTGCGAACGCTGATCTCGGATCGATCAGGCCACAAGCTCTAGTTCTCATAACAGTTTGCACAGCACAAACAAGAAGGCATCAGAAAACCTCAACCGTGACCCGCCATCTCCACAAACAAGCAAAGCGCATTGAGTAGCCGCATCTGCTCCGCGCTCCTGCACCGAATCTCCAACAACGCCGGACAACAAACCAGCACCGCCAAACACCGCGCCCGGGAGATCGCCACGTTAGACGGTTCCTGCTGAACAAAAACTCCAGGTTCCTGGGATCTCCTCGCCGCTCGAGGTCGCCATCGAGAAGAAGCAGACCGCCGCCTCCTGGCCCTGGAACTTGTTGACGGTGCCGCCTTATGCAACCATTTGTCTGCATGGCCAATCACAAGCGCAAGGGTCCGAAGAGCACGCGTGCGGGCTGTCTGATGTGCAAGCCGCACAAGCACCCCGCCCCGGGCGGTGTCACGTCCCTAGAGGGTAAGCGTGATTAGCGTTTATCAGTCCTCCTCGAGAGCCGCAAAATCGCGCTTGGCCTTCCTGTACCAGCCCATTCCTGAGATCGGGTGCTTCCAGCGGCCCTTCATCTCCTTCAAAGCGCTTTCGTGGGTCCCGTCGCCCTTCCCAACCACATCCTTCAGGTGTCTGTCCTGGGCCTTTATGACCCTGATCGGGTAAAGGCCTCGTACTGCGCTCAGCGACCCTGCGCGACGAGCGCGTCCATGTCCACTTCGTCGATGTTCGCGTACCCGCTCAGCGCCATCGCCAGGTCGAGATCCGCGAGGAAGCTGCGGAGCACCTCCGCCACGCCCTCGGCGCCGCCGAGCGCGAGACCCCACATGTAGGGCCGCCCCAGCAGCACCGCGCGGGCACCCAGCGCGAGCGCCTTGAGCGCATCCGCGCCGCTGCGAATGCCGCTGTCGAACAGCACCTCACAGCGCCCGTCGATGGCCGCCACGACCTCCGGCAGCGCATCGAGCGCGCCGATCGCGCCGTCGACCTGTCTCCCACCGTGGTTTGACACGAGCACGCCCTGCGCCCCGTGCTCGACCGCCATGCGCGCGTCGTCGGGGTGGAGGATCCCCTTCAACACGATCGGCAACTCCGTGATCTCGCGCAGCCACTTCAGGTCCTCCCACGTCACCTGCGGGTTCGCGAACTGCCAGGCCCACTGGCCGATCGCGGCCTGCATGTCCTGCTCCGGCGGCTTCTCCAGCAGGCCCTTGAATACCGGGTCCTCGAGGTAGTTTTTGTTCCCCTCCCCCCAAAGAAACGGGAGGAACGCCTCGCTCAGGTCCGCCGGTCGCCAGCCCAACAGCCAGGTGTCGAGCGTCACCACGATCGCGCCGTACCCGGCCCGCTCCGCACGCTTGACGAAGCTGTGCGCGAGCTCGCGGTCACGTGGCCAGTACAGCTGATACCAGCGCGCCTGCTCGCCCAGCTCACCGGCGATCTGCTCGATCGTGTGGCTCGCCGCCGAGCTCGCGACCAGCGGCACGCCCACCTCTGCCGCGCCGCGCGCCACGGCCAGCTCCCCCTCCGGGTGCGCGAGCGTCTGCACGCCGATCGGGGCGAGCAAGACAGGCGCTTTCAGCTCCGTCCCCAGCACCGTCCGCGCCAGGCTCCGCTCGGAGACGTCACGCAGCATCCTCGGCCGTAGGCGCCAGTGGTCGAACGCCTCGCGGTTGGCCCGCATCGTCTCGCCCAGCCCCGCCCCGCCCTCGATATATCCCCGCGGTCCCTGCCGCAGCAGGTTCATCGCGTCGCGCTCCAGCTTGCGCCAGTCGAGCGTTCGCGCGGGGCGCTGGCCGGTCATGCCGCGCAGGTAGATCTCGTACTGGTAGTTGGCGAAGGGGACCGCGTCGGTCATTCGCTGGGGACTCTATAGCGCCGGCTAGGAGCTCATAGGACCACCCTGCGGGTGCGCGGCGCTCACACCTCGAGCGTCGCGGGAGCTCCCAGCTCCAGCCACCGCACCCGTGCGGGCAGCTCCCCCGGCGCGGCGGCGAAGGCACGCTCGGCGGCAGTGCGACCCTCGCGGAAGTGCTTCCAGCCCTCGTAGTGAATCGGCACGATCGTCCGCGGGTCGATCAGCTCGCAGAGCTCGGCCGCTTCGGCGGCGGTCATCGTGTAGCGCAGCGGGCCGGAGACCGGGAAGCGCACTCCCCCGAGGTGCACGATCGCGGTCCCGATCTCGAGGCGCTTGGCGACTTCGCGGACGCCGTCGTAGAGCACGGTGTCGCCGGAGATCCAGAGCACGCCGTGCTCCTGGCCCTCCCACCGCAACGCGAAGCCCGCCACCTCGCCGACCAGCGGACGGCTCAACGGCGGTCCGTGGCGGCAGGGCGTGGCGGTGATCGCGATCGGCGCCCGGTCCTCGTGGGCGAGCGTCGTGCTCGCCCAGGCGGAAAGGCCGCGCGCGTTGCCACCGAGCCGCCGTGCGCCCGCCGCCGTGGTGATCACCGTGCCCGCCGCGGGCAACAGCGCGCGTCCCGCGGGGTCGAGGTTGTCGTCGTGGTGATCGTGGCTGAGCAGCACCGCGTCGATCGGCCCGATCTCGGCGGCGGCGACAGCCGGGCCGGTGAGCTTGCGCGAGGACGTGCCCCAGCCGAAGTTGTAGCGCTTGCCCGGCGGGTCGAAGGTCGGATCCGTCAGCAGGCGCCAGCCGCCAACCTCGATCAGGACGGTCGGACCGCCGATGTGGGTGATGCGAACCTCGCTCATGAGATGAAGCATCCCAGAAGCCGCAGCCGTTACCGGTGCCTCGCAGCGCCGATCACGATTCGCCGCGCACCGCGTTGACGACCGCTCCCAGGCCATCGACTTCCACTTCGACCGTGTCCCCGTCGCGCAGGAACCGCCCCTGCGCCGCGCCGACGCCCGCCGGGGTGCCGGTCGCGATGATGTCTCCCGGCAAAAGCGTGATCGTGCGCGAGAGCCACGCGAGGACCTCGGCCGGGCCGAAGATCAGGTTCGCGGTCGTGCCCTCCTGGAGGACCTCGCCGTTGACCCGCGTGCGCAGGCCGAGCGCGCCGAGGTCGTCGATCTCATCGAGCGTCACGAGCGCCGGGCCGCAGGGGGCGAACGTGTCGATCGCCTTGCCGCTCGTCCACAACGGGTTCTGCATCTGCAGGTCGCGGGCGGAGACGTCGTTGAACGGCATCGCCCCGGCGATGTAGGAGAGCGCGCTCTCGGCGCTGACATTCTTCGCGGGGCGCCCGATCACGAGCGCGAGCTCGGCCTCGTAGTCGACGTGCTCCGGGTGGGCGGCCGGGAGCAAGATCTCGCCGCCGCTGCCGAGCAGCGAGTTGGCGAACTTCGCGAACCACATCGGCGCAGTGGGGATCGGCTGGCCGGTCTCTTCGGCGTGGTCACGGTAGTTGAGGCCGAGGCAGACGATCTTCTGCGGATCGGTCACCGGGGCGTGGAGGGCGACGTCGGCCAGTGCCAGGCGCTCGCTTGCCTCGCCGGCGCGTCGCCCCAGCTCGCGCAGGCCGTCCGTGTCGAGCGCCTCCAGCAGGCCTCGCACGGTCCTCGCGGGTGCGTCGAGCGCGGAGACGGGGACCAGCTCCTCGCCGATCTGCACGCCGGCGGTGAGGCCATCCTCTGTGGAGAAGCTCACGAGACGCATCGCTCGGTGAGACTACCCGTCAATAGTCCTCACCTATCATCACCCCGGTGGGAGGGTCAACCGTGTCGGTGACGTTCGACAACCTCGGCGAGGCCGCCCAGCTCGAGCTCGGCATGTGGCCGGGGGACGTGCCCCAGGGGCAGCACTTCACCGTCGTCGAAGTGCTCCCGCGGCTGCTCGACCTGCTCGCGGCGCGCCACGTGCGGGCGACGTTCTTCGTCGAGGGCCTGAACGCGGAGATGTACCCGGACGCCCTGCACACGATCCTCGCCGCCGGCCACGAGGTGGCAGTGCACGCCTGGCGCCACGAGGACTGGGCGGCGCTCGACGCTACGACGGAGGCGGAGCTGCTCGCCCGCGCGACCGGCGCGATGCGCGCGATCGGGATCGAGCCGCGCGGCTTTCGGCCACCCGGCGGCGGCCTGACCGAGCGCACGCTCGCACTGCTGGCCGAGCACGGCTACGACTACGTCTCGCCCGCGGGCGAGCGCGACGGTTTACTCGATGGCCTGGCCGTGCTGCCGTTCCGCTGGCCGCTCGTCGACGCCTACGCCTACCTGCCCCAGTTCGCGGGCCTGCGCGAGCGCTACGGCGACGGGCCCGACACGAACACCTCCGAGGAGATGCGCGCCGAGATGATCGCCGCGCTGCGCGGCCACGCCGAGGCCGGCGGGGAGGGCCACCTGACGCTGATCTTCCATCCCTTCACCGCGGCCTTCACCGGCGATCCAGGCTGGGAGGCGCTCGACGAGGCGCTCGACGAGGTGCTCGGCGAGGTCGTTCGTCTTTCCGAGGCGGGGGCTCTTGCAGGGGTGCGCATGGACGAGGCGGCCGCGCGGATGCTCGCCCTCTCCGCGGAGCACACGCACCCACCACAGCTCGACCGGGCCACCTGGATGGTTCCGTGACCCTACGCCCGCGCCGCCCCTTCACGGTCCTCACCGCGCTCGGCACCGCCGCGCACCACGCCTTCGAGGTGCGCGCAGGCGTCGGGCTCGTATTCGAGCCGTTCATCGGCAGGCGTGGCGCGGTCGCGATGTGGTCCGGCAGCTTGCCCGCGTGGGCGCTCGCGGGCTGGATCGGGGAGGGCGAGGGAATCGAGAAGTGGCTCGCCCTCAACAACGGCGCCGGCCTCGCGGGTGGCATCGTCCACTTCGCCGAGTGGCCCTGGGAGCTCCGCCACGGCATTCCCCACTTGACCGAAGCGGAGGGCATGACGGCAGAGCAGCTCGGCCCCTATAACCGTGTCCTGCATCTGTGGATGCTCGCGGGCCTGGCTGCCGTCGCACTCGAGACCCCCCGGCGTGCGCGCCGGTGGGCGCTGCTCGGCCTGCTGCTCGGCGAGCCTCTGCGCCGCTCTGCCGTCCACCACTTCCGCTGGGCCAAAGAACAGGCCGAGCGCGACCCCGAGCACTGGAGTCCGGTACTGCGCGCGTAGGTCGGTTTGGCTCGGTTGGGCTCGGACGGTGAGTCGGTTCGGCTCGGTCGGCCGGGTCGGCCAGGACCTACTGGTTGAGCCCGAGCGTTTCCAGCAACATGTCCCAATCGTTGAACCCGACGACCGTTTCGGTGTGTTCGAGCTTCGTTTCCAAGCGCGTCGTCTGCGCGACGATGCCTCTGTCCGCGGGGCGCTCGTAGGGGGCGAGGAGCTGCGGTGGGATCGGGTGGCCTTCGAGCGCTTCGGCACGTTCGTAGAGCTGCAGAGTCGCCGCGGGGATCGTGCGGAAGTCGCTCGCCTTCCATTCGCGCACGTTCGTGCAGAGGTTCGGCAACGGCAGCGCCGCGAGTCCTTCCAGGGTCTTCGCGTAGTGCCGGGCGATACGGGTCAAGCTTGGGTTGCTCCAGCGCAACGACCCGACGGTCTTCGCGAACTCTCGGATCGGGACGACATCGGCGCCGTAGCTGAGCGACCACAGCGCCTCGACGGCCTCGTGGCTGACCTTCTGCGATTCGTCGTCCTCGGGGCCTCCCGCGCCCGCCTTGGGGCATTCCTGGCCGAGCTGCTTGTCGAACGCGTCGATCTTCGCCTGCACCGGCGCGACGCTCGCCTCGGCCGCGCGCGTGAGCTCGAGGTTCGCCTCGATGTAAGCGTGTGTCGCGGCGGCGTCCCCGGAGCTTGCGAGCGCGCCGGCCGGCGCCACGCCGAGCGCGAGCAGAGCGGTGATGATTATCGTCGAGCGTCCCAGCATCCCAAAGCAAGCGTACCCGCCGGCGAGCGCTCGGGTCGCACCCAGCTCTGCCGCCTCACGATCCGGCGCCGGTCGCCTGCGAACTGCGGCCCTGCTCGCCGAGCGTGCTCAGGTCGAGCATCTGCGCCGGCGGGTCGGGCAGTACGACCGCTGCACTGACGTCGAGCTCGGGGCTGACGTGGAGCATCTCCCCGGGCTCCAGCGCGCGCCAGCCGGGGTCGTCGTCCATCGGTTCGCTCGCGAGCACGACGACTGCTTGCCGCGCGGCTTGCTCGGAGTGCACACGGGTACCGAGGCTGCTGTGGTGGCGCAGCGCCCTGCCGCCCGCGGGCCGCTCGAGCACGTACAACGTGTTCGTGTCCGGATAGCGCAGCGCGAAGACCTCGGTCGCGGTCGTGACGATCAGGTTGAGCGAGTAGATCGGTAGGTGCGCGGCGATCCAGCCGACGCCGGCGACGATGCCCGCGCGGACGTCGCCGTCGTGGCGGCGGATCTCGCGCGTGATCATCGCGAACAGCCGCTCGGAGTCGGTATCCCCGTGCACGAGCGCGCGCTCCTGGCCGAGCTCCTCGTCCAGCTGCGCCAGCCCGGCGAGCACGCCGTTGTGGGCGAACAGGCGCTCGTCCTGCTCGAACGGGTGGGTGTTCGCGAGCGTCTTCGCGCCCGTCGAGGCGAAGCGGATGTGCGCGAGGAACGTGCGCGAGCGCTCGCTCCGCGCCTCGCTCGCGAAATCGGTGTCGGTGAAGGCCGAGATCGGCGCCTTGTGGACGACCGGCCGTCCCTCCGCGTCGAAGATCCCCAGCCCCGTCCCGTCGGGGTTGCGGTGGCTCTGCGTGGTGAGGCTGTCCGGCGCTTCCAGCAGCCACAGCTTTGCGCTCACCGGCTCAACGCCGCCGCTCATCGCGAACAGCCGGCACATCTATTGCTCTCGCGGTGACGGGGTCATATCTCTCCAACCACCCTACGCACTTCGCCGCGCTGCTTCTCATGGCTCTTCACAGATTTTCATCTTCCCCATAGCTCCGGTTAGGAACACGGGTCGATCCTTCCTCTAACCCAAACCGACTCCGCCCCCCAAGCCAGAGGAGATCGCCATGAACCGTCACGTCAGAACCGGCCGACGCCCCGTATCGAGGGGCAACCCACCCCGCCTGCGCCATCAGGAGGCGCTGTTGCGCAACGAGCTCAGACGCCTCGCCCGCAGCCAGGAGCTCCCCGGTCCCCGCGTCGACGGCGTCCCGGCGCTGCTCATGGAAAACGCCTCCCGCGTGCAGGGCCCTTTCTTCCAGCGGTAGCCCGGGCGGATAGCCCGCCTCCGCCACGCCGGGCGGGCAGCGAGCGTCGCACGCCGGACAGACGGCGAGCCACGCAGGTGCGCGAGAATGCGTGTGGATGTACGTCAAGCCCGATTACGCCGCCCGCGAGCTGGCGGTCCTACACGACATGATCGACACCGTCCGCTTCGGCCTGCTCGTGCTCGGCGCCGACGGCCCGCTCGCCGCGCACATCCCGTTCGTTCTCCATCGTGACGAGGGCCCCTCCGGGACGCTCCTCGCGCATGTCGCTCGCGCCGATCCGCTCGCGCGCCACCTGGCCGCCGGCCCCGAGGCGCTCGCGATCTTCAGCGGCCACCGCGCCTACGTCTCACCGCGCTGGTATCCGGACGGCGGCCTGCCGACCTACAACTTCCTCGCCGTCCACGCCTACGGACGTCCGCGCCCGTTGGAGGACCACGACGCGGTGCTCGACCACCTCGCCGAGCTCGTCGCCGTTCACGAGGCCTCCTCCTGGTCGCTCGCGTCCGCTCCCGCGGGTCGCGTCGAGGAGCTGCTGCCGCACATCCTCGCGTTCACGCTCGAGATCTCCTCGCTGCAGGGCAAGCGCAAGCTCAGCCAGAACCGCACGCCCGCCGAGCGCGCCGGCGTGATCCGCGGTCTGTCAGAGCGCGGGGGAGAGGACGAGGAGGCGATCGTCGAGGCGATGACGGACTAACGGGGCTCAGCCCCTCTGCTCGCACCGCTCCCCGGTACCCTTGACCACGTGGCGAGCTGGAAGAAGCCTGGGCGGGCGATCCGCGTCGTGATCCACGAGGAAGAGGGCATCGCCCATAGCTACTGGCGCACAGAGGACGGCGAGGGCAACACCTCGTGGCGGAAAGAGGCCCCGCACCCCACGGCGAAAGAGGCTCCAACCGGGGACGGGTTGACGACGGCCGAGCTGCTCGAGGGGATCGCGGCGTCGCTGCAGGAGCGTCGCCGGGCGAGCCGCGGTCGCAAGTTGCGCATGCCGTTTCGCTAGTGGACGGCGACGTGACCGCCGAGGGACTAGTGTGGTCAGCGTGGACGACGATGCGATTCGTGAGCTGGTGACGCGCCTGGCGCGTCCCCACCCCTCCGGTGGAGAGGTGATCGAGCGTGCCGGGATCCTCGCCGCGGGCGCCGACTCGGTGGCCGTGATGGCATGGATCACCGACCACGACGGGGTCCCCGAGACGGCCGCTGCCTCGGCGCCCAGCTCGGGGCTGCACGGCGCACGCCTGGGCGGCCGGGGAGCGCAGCCCGCCACGTCGGCGCCGCTGCGCTTCGTATTGCCCGCCGGCGCGCTCGCCTGAGCCGGCCGAGCGCTCGATCTCCTCGAGCGACCAGCGTGAGGAAGGCACCGCCCGCCTGAACAGACTGCGTCGCAAGGAGCTCGACGGCGGCCGTGCCGGGGCGGTTGTTTTGGTCTGCCCCGGCACGGCGCGCCCAAGAGCTCCGCTAGCCCACGGCGGCGGCTGCCGCGATCGCCTCCTGGTCGCCGATGTCCAGCGCCTCCTCCTCGCCGCCGTCGATGCCCTCCAATCCGCCCGTGCCGTAATCGGCGAGGCCGTTGGAGTCGCTCGGCGGGTTGCCGAGAAACTGCACGGTGTTGGCGATCACGCTCACCGCCTGGGCGGTGCGACCGTCGGGCATCTCCCACGAGCGCCAATCCAGGCGCCCGTCGATCGCCACGGGGCGACCCTTGTAGACGTACTTCGCGACGTTCTCCCCGCGGCCGCCGAACACGGTGACGTCGAAGAAGTTCGGTTTCTCGACCCACTCTCCGGACGGGTCGCGCCGCCGGCCGTTGACTGCGATGCGCAGGTGGCAGATGCTGTTACCCGACGGCAGGGTACGCAGGTCGGGATCGCTCGTGAGCCGCCCGGTGAGGACGACGTGGTTGATGTTGCTTGTCGGCATTGTGGTTTGCTCCTATTCGCTTTGGGGATCGGATTCGGAGGTCCACACGCCCGCCGATCGCCGGTCGCTCGCGTGGAAGGCCTCCGCTCCCTTATCCGACGAGACGGGCCAAACGGGACAGATTTGTGTCTTCCTGCGTGTTACGGAGGCGCTCGGTACCGTTGCGCGCGGGCCGGGTGCTGTGCCGCTCGGCGGGTCCGCTCAGCCCGGAGAGTCCTACGCCGCCGCGTTTCCGATGCGCCGGGGCGGCGACCGGCGGGCCAGGATGTTGCCCCAGTCGGCATCGTCGATCCTGCCGGGCTGTGTCTGCCCGATGAACTCGCACAGCGCGTCGGAGAGCCCTTCCGGGTCTTCCAAGTGGGGGAAATGCGCGGCTTTTTCCAGCGTCTTGAAATAGCTGTGCGGAATCGCCTCGTGTGCTTCGCGGCCGTGCTGCAGCGGGATCGTGTTGTCGCGCTCGCCCCAGACGATCATCGTGGGCATTCGCTCGAGCAGATACAGCCTGTCGGTCGCGCTCACTCGCTGGCCATGCACGTCGATCACGGCACGGAGCGTCTGCAGGAACGCCTGGCGCGCTTCGCCGTTCTCCAGCGGACGTAACGCCCTGGCGAGCGCCTGCATGTACACGCCCAAACGAACCTCGCGTTGGCTCAGGCGCCGGCCCGTGTTCCTCAGCACGCCGGTCAGACCTTGGTGGATTGTCAGCGACAGCAGCGCGGAGACTCCCGGCAGCGCGGCGGTGCGCAGCATCGGACTGACCTCGTGTCCGAGGCCGCCGCTGGAGATCAGCACCAGCCGCTCGGTGCGCTGGGGGAACTGGTAGAAGAACTGCATCGCCACGCCGCCGCCGAGGGAGTGCCCGACGATCGTGGCACGGTCGATCCCGATCGCGGCGAGCAGGTCGCGGATGCTCGAGGCGTGCGCGCCGAGGGAGTAGTCGCCGCGGGGCGCGGCGGAGTCGCCGTGCCCGATCAGATCTGGCGCGATCACCGTGTACTCGCGCGCGAGGCTTTGCGCCACCGCTCGCCAGTGGCTGGAAGAGTTGAGCATCCCGTGGATCAGCACGACCGGGGGTCCGCTGCCGGCGACGCGGTAGATCACACGGCGGCCGTGCAGCTCGATCTGCCACTCGTCGAACTGTGGCGGCAGCGTGGACACGGGTACCGGGCGTGGGGCCTGCCACGGGCGGTCCTGATGGTCGGGTCTGTCGTCCTGGCTTGATGTCACGGTGCGGTTCTCACGTCACCCTAGAGGATCTTTCTTCGCACGACCCGATGAGCTCGGACGATCGGCCCGGTGGGCCTGATCCTGCTGTTCGCGATCTGGCTGCTCACCGGGCTGCGCGCGGCCGAACGCGCCACATAACCTAGAAGGCGTGGGAAGCAGGCGATCAAGGGCCGTGCTCGCGAGGATGAAGGGGCGCGCGAACGTGGTTGTGCCTGCCCTTGCCGTCGTTGTCCTCTCCCTGGCTCTCGCGGGCTGTGGCACGAGCGGCTCCTCGAGCGGCGCCCGCTCATCCACCTCGAACGCGCCCGCCTACATCACTGCGCCCTTCACCCACGAGGAGCAACTCGTCGAACAGGGCGCTCGCCTGGCCGTCGCCGACGGCTGTACCGCCTGCCATCTCATGGGTAAGTCGCAGAGCGTCGGGCCCGACTTCGCGGGCTTTGCGGGGCATACCGTGACGCTCGCCGAAGGCCGTCGCGTGCTCGTCGACGAACACTTCCTGCGGGAAGGGCTACTCCATCCCGACAAGGCCGAGCTGAAGGGGTACGACCCCGCGCCGATGCTCGCGGCGGTCAGGCGCCTGCACCTGTCCGGCGATCCCGGCGAGGTCGCCGCGCTGGCGGCGTTCATCGAGCAGATCGGACCCGAACAGGGCTGAGCGTCGGTGGTCGGCGGGATTGAGGCCCGTGGCGGCCGTCATCCCGAACGAGCCGCGTCTATGCCGGGAGCTCTGTGCCCGCGAGCGCCGCCGCGCGTCCCGCCGCCGCGCGCCCAGTCGGCGCTCCAGCCAGCGCCCGCGCCTGGCCGGCGGGGATCGAGCGCGTGCGCAGCTCATGCGCGAACGTGTACCACTCGAGCTGCATCGTATGCCGGGGCTTGTCGACGAAATGGCCGAGGTGAAACGCCTCGTCGCGCGCGATCTCGGCTTCCATCTCGTGCCGCGCCGGCGGCGCCCAATCGCCGGCGAGCCAGCGCGCGGCGAGCTTCGACTGCAGCTCGGAGAAGGGGAAGATCGTCGGGATTGGCTGGCCCAGCCCGATGAACGCGAGGTCGTCGATTCCCGGCTCGAGCATCCGCTTGTACAGCGGCAGCACGTTCCCCGGCGCAGCGAGGAACGCGGGGTCAAAGAACGGGAAGGAGACCTTGTAGCCGGTCGCGTAGACGATCGCGTCGACCTGCTCGACCGAGCCGTCGGCGAAGCGCACGCGGTCGCCGAGCAGCTCGGCGATGTCGCCCTTCCCGACGGCATCGCCGGACCCGAGCCGCCCGAGTAGCTCGCTGGAGACGGTCGGATGGGCGTCGAGGAAGTTGTGGTTGGGTGTGGGCAGCCCGAAGTCCTCCATGCGTCCGGAGAAGATCCGCGGCAGGACGCGGCCGAGTCGCCGCTGCAGGCCGACCGGCAGGCGCGGGTTGATCTTGAAGACCTGATCGGAGGGTTTGCCGAAGATGTACTTCGGCACGACCCACGCGCCGGAGCGGGTCGAGAGGAAGACGATGTCCGAGACGGTCTTGCGGCCGAGCTCGGAGACGATGTCCACGGCGGAGTTGCCGATCCCGACGACGAGCACGCGCTTGGAATAGAGGTCGAGCGGAGTGCTCGGGTCGATGTAGTCGTGGGAGTGGATCGTCGGCCCGTCGAACGAGCCGGGGAAGTCGGGGTAGCGGGGGTCCCAGTGGTGCCCGTTGCAGACCAGCAACGCGTCGAAGCGCTCCGTCGTGCCATCGCTGAGCGTGATCTCCCAGCCGCCGCCGGGCCCGCGCGTGGCGCGGGTGACGCGCGTGTGAAAGCGGATCCGCTCGCGCAGGGAGAACGTGTCGGCGTAGGCGCGCAACCACTCGAAGATGTGCGTGTGGTGGGGGTAGTCGGGGTAGCGCTCGGGCATCGGGAAGTCCTCGAAGGAGATCGAGGGCTTGGAGATGTCGATGTGCAGCGAGCGGTACGCCGAGGAGGTCCCGTTCGGGTTTTCGAAGTACCAGTTCCCGCCGACCTCGTCGGAGGCCTCGAAGCAGGTGTGGGGGATCCCGCGGTCGGCGAGCGCCTTGCACGCGGTCAGCCCGCTCACGCCGGCCCCGATCACGCAGACGCTCGGCAGCTCGCCCATACTCAGAATCCTAGTGCGGGTGCTTCACGGCTGCAGGCGCCCCTGGCCGCGCTCGAGCTCGAGTAACAGCCGCTTGCGCTCCAGGCCGCCGCCGTAGCCTGTGAGCGAGCCATCCGCGCCGATCACGCGGTGGCAGGGGACGATCACGGCGATTGGGTTGCGGCCGTTGGCCGTGCCCACCGCGCGCGCCGCCGTCGGCTGGCCGACGCGGCGGGCGATCTCGCCGTAGCTGACGGTCTCGCCGTAGGGAATCTCCTCCAGCGCGCGCCAGACCTCGCGTTCGAAGGGAGCTCCCTCCGGGGCGAGCGGGATATCGAAGATCGTACGCTCGCCGGCGAAGTACTCCTCCAGCTGTCGCTTCACATCCGCGAACGGCGCGGCGGACTCGTTCCAGTTCGTGGCGATACGCTTGGGCTTGCGGCCGTCCTGCATGTACAGGCCGCTCAGGGTGTCTCCGTCGCCCGCGAGCAGCAGCTCCCCGATCGGGCTTGCCATCGTTGTGAAGAAGATGCGCTTGGTGGGGGTGGGTGCGGTGGCGTTTGGCATTGCTTGATCTCCCTTGCTCACGCGGCGAGCATCTCGGCGTCGCCTGTCGGTGTATTCATGCTTTGTGTGGTCGTGCTCGTCGAGGCTGTGTCGGTCGGCGTGGTCTCGCGCGCTCGCCCGGATGGGCTCAGCGATGCCCACAGATGCTGCAATGCATAGGCTCGATAGGGCCGCCAACGTTCAGCGACCGTTTGCGCCGCGGCAGGCCCTCCATCGATGCCGAGCTGTTCGAGCGCATGGCGGACGCCGAGGTCGCTTGGCAAAAAAGCGTCGGGGTCGCGCATCGCGCGCATCGCGATGTACTCCGTTGTCCATGGGCCGATCCCGGGGAGGTCCAGCAACCGGCGTCGTGCCTCCCCGCGATCCGCTCCCGCGTCGAGCGTCAGCTCTCCGCGCGTAAGCGCCCTCGCCAGGCCGAGCAGCGCGCCCCTGCGCGCCCGCGGCATCGCCAGCCGCTCCGGGTCCGCCTCGACCAGCGCCGCTGTTGACGGGAACACGTGTGTCACGCCGCCGAGCGGGTACTTCAGCGGCTCCCCGTATTCGCTCACCAGCCGTCCCGCGAGCGTCGCGGCGCCGCGCAGCGAGATCTGCTGGCCGAGCACCGCTCTGATCGCGAGCTCGTTCCCGTCGACGTGGCCCGGCACCCTCCGTCCCGGCGCCTCGTTCACGAGTGCCCCGAGCAGCCGATCCTCGCCGAGCGCTTCGATCACGCTGAGCGGGTCGGAGTCGAGGTCGAGCAGCGCGCGCGAGCGTTGCATCGCCGCGGCGAGGTCGCGCAGATCCTGGAGCCAGTAGCGCGCGTGCACGTACCCGTCGGCGGGCCGCAGCTCGACGATGCCGTTTCCGTGGGGCAGCCGCAGGCTGCGCCGGTAGGCACCGTCGAGGACCTCCTCGACGCCGGGCACCGCGCGCAGGCCCAGAAACGCGATCAGGCCCTCTCCGTCGAGCGGAGCCCGGTAGGGCAGGCGCAGCGACAGCGCCCCGCGCTCCTGCACGTGATCTCCCCGCCGTGCCCGCGCACGCAACTCACGGGGCGCCATCGCGAACACTTCTCGCACCGTCGCGTTGAACTGGCGCACGCTCTGAAAGCCCGCGGCGAAAGCGACGCCGGTGATCGGCACCGTCGTCGTCTCGAGCAGGATCCTCGCGGTCTGCGCGCGCTGCGCTCGTGCGAGCGACAGCGGTCCCGCGCCGACCGTAGCGACGAGCTGGCGGTGGACGTGGCGCTCGGTGTAGCCCAGGCGCCCGGCGAGACCGCCAACACCCTCGCGGTCGACCACGCCGTCGGCGATCAAACGCATCGCGCGCCCGACGAGATCCGCGCGCAGGTCCCAGTCCGGCGATCCGGGTGTCGCGTCCGGCCGGCAGCGCTTGCACGCGCGAAAGCCGGCCCCCTGCGCCGCCGCGGCGGTCGCGAAGAAGCGCACGTTCTCGCGTTTCGGCGTTCGCGCCGGGCAGCTCGGGCGGCAGTAGATCCCGGTCGTCCTCACCCCAACGAACACCCACCCGTCAAAGCGCGGGTCTTCGCCCTCTACGGCGATCCAAATGCGGTCGGAGTCGAAATCCATGTCGACCACAGTGGCATACCTGGACGACGGGATCTAGCGGGAATCGGACCGCGATGAAAGTCCCGATATAGAAGTCCGAAATCCGCTTATATAAGTCAAGGACGATTTTGGGTGGGCCCCCACAGGCTCGCAGTGCTCGAGACCGGTGACCGCCGCCGGGCTGGCCTCACTGCGCGTCCGCGCTCTCCTCGTGGCGCTCCAGCCCGTCGTCCGGGATCGGCTCCCACGGTGCTGCGTAGGCGACGAACTGGCGCAGGCTCGGCCTGATCCCCGGGTCCTCGTCAAACGCGCCGAGCCTGATGCCGACGCGGTCCGGATCCTGGGGTGCGCGGCTGAACAGCGCCGAGCCGCAATCCCCGCAGAACCACTTCTCCGCGCCGGCGGCCGGTCGCCAAGCGCGCAGGCGCTCCTCACCGGAGACGACGCGAAACGATCCCGGTTGGGGACGGGCGCTCGCGGAGGCTGCGGTCCCGGTGCGCCGCTGACAACGCGTGCAGTGGCAGTATTTCGCCGATTCCAGCGGCGCCGTCACCTGGAAACGGACCGCTCCACAGCCGCACCCGCCGTGCAGAGGCATCTCGGGCTGGGTTTCCATCTCAGCTGCTCGCCTCGACGTTCAGCGTCTGCTCCGTCTCGGCGCTCGCCGTCTGTCCCTCCTCCTCGGCGCCCGTCTGCGCCGGAGCGGGCTGCGCCGCGGCGATCGCGTATGAGCCGATCGCGCCGAGCGCCCCGGTGACCAGCGCGGCGAGGGCCCAGCCAGAGCCCGAGCGCTCGCGTCCCCGGGCGGCGTCCAGCGAGAGCGCGCCCGGTCCGACCTCGGCCAGCGCGAGCGCGGCGGCGATCAGGACGAGGTTGTACTCGTAGCCGCCGTTCGTCGTCCACGGGCCGTTCTTGGCGTGCACCCGATGGATCGCGGTCAGCATTGTCGCGGTCAGCACAGATGCGGCGAAAGGGGTCTCCAGTCCGACCGCGAGCAGCGCACCGCCGCCCGCCTCGGCGGCGCCGGCCGCGATCGCGTTCGGCTTACCCGGACGCAGGCCGAGGTGCTCGAATCCCTGCGCCGTGGTGTCGAGGCCGGGGCCGTCGAACCAGCCAAACAGCTTCTGCACTCCATGCCCGACGAACAGCCCGCCCACAACCAGCCTCAAAATCAAGCGTCCGATCTTCATCTCTCTAAACCTCCGTCGTCCGTTGGTGGGGTGTCCCCGAAGCTGCCACTTCCCCTCGCTTGCACTGAGTATGCAACGAACTCCGCCGCGTCCCGGCCCCAAACTGATCCTTACGTGATCGTAAGGTTGCTAGCGTGGGGGACAATGGCAGCCGTCACCGCCCCGCGTACACCCGCGCAGTCGCGCGACCCGAACGACAAATACAAGTGGATCGCCCTGTCGAACGTGACGCTCGGCGTGCTGCTCGCGGTGCTGGACGGGTCGATCGTGCTGATCGCGATGCCCTCGATCTTCCGCGGTATCCACCTCGACCCGCTCGTGCCGGCGAACAGCTTCTACCTGCTGTGGATGATCCTCGGCTTCCTCGTCGTCACGAGCGTCCTGATCGTGAGCCTGGGGCGGCTCGGCGACATGTACGGCCGGGTGAAGATGTACAACCTCGGCTTCCTCGTCTACACGATCGCCTCGCTGTTCCTCACGATCGACTGGATGACCGGGCGCGCCGGGGCGCTGTACCTGATCGCCTTCCGCATCGTGCAGGGGGTGGGGGCGGCCTTCCTGCTGGCGAACTCCGCGGCGATCCTCACCGACGCCTTCCCCGCCAACCAGCGCGGGATGGCGCTCGGCATCAACAACATCGTCGGCGTCTCGGGCGTCTTCATCGGCCTCGTGCTCGGCGGCCTGCTGGCGCCGATCGACTGGCGTGCGGTGTTCCTGATCTCGGTGCCGATCGGCGTGTTCGGCACAGTCTGGGCGTATCTGAAGCTCGAGGAGCGCAGCACTCCCAAACGGGCGAAGGTCGATTGGTGGGGCAACCTCACGTTCGCGCTCGGCTTGATCCTGATCATGGTCTCCGTCACATACGGCATCCGGCCCTACGGCGGCCACGCGACCGGCTGGACGAGTCCGAAGGTGCTCGTTCTGCTGGGCGCGGGCGTGGCTTCGCTGGTCGCGTTCGCGCTGATCGAGTGGCGGGTGGAGGATCCGATGTTCCGGCTGCCGTTGTTCCGGATCCGCGCGTTCACGTTCGGCACGCTCTCCACATTCCTCTCGGCGGTCGCCCGCGGCGGGCTGATGTTCATCTTGATCATCTGGCTACAGGGAATCTGGCTGCCCCAGCATGGCTACGACTTCACGGAAACGCCGCTGTGGGCGGGGATCTACATGCTGCCCCTGATCGTCGGCATGCTCCTCGCCGGCCCGACCTCCGGCTACCTCTCCGACCGCTTCGGCGCGCGCTGGTTCGCCACCGGCGGGATGCTCGGCGCGGCGCTCAGCTTCTTCCTGCTGGCGCTGTTGCCGATCGACTTCCCCTATCCGCTGTTCGCCGCGATCCTGTTTCTCAACGGCGTCTCGATGGGCATGTTCGCCTCGCCCAACCGCGCCGCCGTGATGAACAGCCTCCCGGCGACCGATCGGGGCGCCGGCGGGGGCATGAACCAGACCTTTCAGAACTCCGCGCAGGTGCTCTCGATCGGGATCTTCTTCACGCTGATGATCTTCGGCCTCTCCTCCAGTCTGCCCAGCGCGATGACCGCCGGGCTGAAGGCCCACGGCGTCGCCGCCGCGACCGCCGCCGGCGTCGCGCACCTGCCGCCCGTCTCGATCCTGTTCGCGGCGTTCCTCGGCTACAACCCGATCCAGCATCTCGTCGGCGCCCACGCGCTGAGCGCGCTCTCACCGGCGAACCGCGCGACGCTCGTCGGCCACTCGTTCTTCCCGCACCTGATCTCCGCGCCGTTTCGCGCCGGTCTGCACGAGGCGTTCGCGTTCGCGATCGTCGCCTGCCTGATCGCCGCGGCCGCGTCTTTGATGCGCGGCGGCAAGTATCACGCCGCCGACAGCCCCGGCGCCGCCGGTGACGGGCATGCCCGGGCCGGTGCGAACGGAGCATCGGCGAGCAACGGAGCCGCGCACGGCGCCGGAGCGCCGGCGAGCAACGGAGCGAACACAATCATCCCAACCCCCACCCGAGAGGAACAGCATGCAAGTTGAGTGGTACGGCCAGTCCGCCTTTCTCCTCACCGCCGCAGACAAGACCGTGGCGATCGACCCGTTCGCGGACATGTCGGCGATGGCGGCGAGTCGCGGCATGCAGTTCGACTACCCGCCGATCGAGGGCGTCGAGGCGGATCTGCTGCTGGTGACGCACGAGCACATGGATCACAACGGCGTCGATGCGATCGGCGGCGATCCCACGATCCTGCGCTCGACCGCGGGCAAGCTGGAGTCGCCGATCGGCGAGATCGTCGCGATCGCCTCCGAGCACGACGAGGCGGCCGGCACCGAGCGGGGGCCGAACACGATCTTCGTGTTCGAGCTCGACGGCCTGCGCGTGGCCCATTTCGGCGACTTCGGCCAGAGCGCGCTGCGCGACGAGCAGGCCGCCGCGATCGGGACCGTCGACCTGCTGATCCTGCCCGTGGGCGACGGGCCGACGATCGGCGCCGACGGCGCCGCCGCGATCATCGAGCGCTTGTCGCCGCGCTGGGTCGTGCCGATGCACTACCGCACGCCGCGGATCGGGTTCCTCGAGACCGAGGAGGCCTTCCTCGAGCGGATGACGCACGTCGAGCGCCTGCCGGGGCCGACCTTCGACACGGCGGAGCTCCCCGTCGAGGATGGCCCGGTCGTGGTCGTGCCGGCAGCACCGTAGCCGTAGGAGTAGCTGTGACCTCAGCTCGCGAGCGTGCGGTTGAAGCGACGCAGCGCCAGCGGGACGCAGACGGCCAGCAGCAACAGGCACCAGAACACCATCGCGATCTCCGGATGGTCGAGCTGCCAGGAGCCATGCGAGGGGTAGCCCTCGGTCAGCTTCCGCACGGTCGCGACCAGCGCCGAGATCGGGTCCCACTGGGCGATCGCCCGCGGCACGGCGTCGAGCCCTTCGATCGGCACGAACGTGCCCGCCATGAACGTCAGCGGGAGGATGATGATGAAGCCCATCCCCTGCATCGCGTCGGGCGAGCGCACGATCATCCCGAACAGCACGCCCGTCCAGGTGAACGCGAGCACCGCCAGCAGCATCAGCGCGAGCAGCTCGATCCCGTGGGCCAGCGTCAGGTGCGGATCCCAGCCGAGCAGCAGCCCGACGATCACCGTGATCGCCAGGCCAAGCAACGCCTCGCAGAACTGGCCCATCACCTGGCCGGTGATGATCGACAGGCGGCTGATCGGCATCGAACGGAAGCGATCGACCACGCCTTCGGTCATGTCGTTCGAGGTCGCCACGCCGGCGCCGATCACGCCGAACGCGAGCGACTGGCCGAGGATGCCGGGGAACAGGTAGTCCTTGTAGTCGATCCCGACCACGTGGATCGCCGAGCCGAACACGTAGAGGAACAGCAGGATGAAGATGATCGGCTGGATCGTCACGTCCAGCAAACGCTCGGGCACGCGCGGGATCGAGCGCAGGCTGCGCGCGGTCAGCAATGCGGTGTCGCCCACGAAGCGCCTCACCGGGTTTCGTGAGCGGTCGGGAGCTGCGATCCGACCGTGGTCCTCGGCAATTGCGTGGCTGCTCATCTCGTGACCCCCTCCTGCTCTGGGCTCTCGGCTCTGTCTCTGATGTTCGGCGCCTGCTCTACGTCGGGCTGCTCGCCGTCTTCGACTGGATGGCCGGTCAGGGCCAGGAACGCGTCGTCGAGCGTCGGGCGGCGCAGCGCGATCTCGTCGACCGCGATGCCGCTCTCTTTGATCGCCTGCGTGACCCGCGCGAGGTCCTCGACCTCCGCCGGCGCCGGGATCGAGATCGTGCGCTGCTCGGGTGCTATCGCCGTCTCGAAGCGCCCCTCGAGCGCCTCCCGGAGTCGCTCGAGCGCGGCGCCGTCGGGTGCGAGCACGTCGACGCGCTGCTCTCCCACCTGCGCCTTCAGCTGCGCGGGCGTGCCGGCGGCGATCTCGCGGCCGTGATCGATCAGCACAACGCGGTCGGCCAGCGCGTCGGCCTCTTCGAGGTACTGCGTCGTCAGCAGCAGCGTCACACCTTCGGCGACCAGCTCGCGGACCGTCGACCACACGACCTGGCGGCTGCGCGGGTCGAGGCCCGTCGTCGGCTCGTCGAGCACGAGTAGCTGCGGCTTGTCGATCAGGCCGGCGGCGAGGTCCACACGGCGGCGCTGCCCGCCGGACAGGTTCTTTACGAGCCGGTCGTGGAACTCCTCGATGTCGAAGCGTTCGATCAACTCCTCGGCGATCGCCCGAGCGGCGCCGCGGCCGTGGCCGCGCAGGCGCGCCATCAGCACCAGGTTCTCCCGCGCCGTGAGGTTCTTATCGAGTGCCGCGAACTGGCCCGTCAGCGAGATCACCCGCCGCACCCGCTCGGCTTCGCCGACGACGTCGTGCCCCGCGATCCGCGCGCTGCCGCCGTCGGGGCGCAGCAGCGTCGCGAGCATCCGTACCATCGTCGTCTTCCCCGCGCCGTTCGGCCCGAGCAGCGAGACGACCGTCCCGGTCTCCACGTGCAGGTCGAGCGCATCGACGGCGGTGAACTCGCCAAAGCGCTTCGTCAGGCCCTCGGCTTCGATCGCGGCGGTGTCGCTGTGGTTCGTCGGCGCTGGATTGAGCATTGGATGATCCTACAGTAACTGAAAGTTTTGTGCAACTGAAGTTATTGGTAGGCTATCGGCATGATGGAGCAGATCGTCGGGGAGCAGGTTCCGCTCGAAGACGATGCGCTCGACGGGCTATCGGGGGACGATGCGATCCAGCGCCTGCTCGTGCGCGAACTGGGGGAGGAGCTGGCCGGCGCGTTCCTGCTCGCGCGCCAGACCCAGGAGCGCTGGGCGCGCAGGCGCCGTCCGGGGGAGGGCTTGCGCGAGCGCAAGAAGCGCCATACGCGCCAGCAGATCTCCGACGTCGCGACCGCCCTGTTCGTGGTGCGCGGCTTCGATCACGTGAAGGTCTCCGAGATCGCCGAGGTCGTCGGCGTCTCCGAGAAGACCGTCTACAACTACTTCCCCACGAAGGAGTCGCTCGTCTTCGACCGCGCCGACGAGGGCATCGCGCACCTGGCGGCGGCGCTGCGCGAGCGCGAGGCCGGCGAGTCGCCGACGAAGGCGGTGCTGCGCGCGCTCGGCGAAGACCTCGACGAGCTCGGGGAGCTGCCCGAGGAGGTCCACATGTTCATGCCCGTGTTCGCTGAGATGGTCGCCTCGACGCCGGCGCTGCGCGCTGCCTGGCTGGATCTCCAGGGGCGCCTCGTCGCCGTCGCCACCGAGGAGCTCGCCGCCCGCGCCGACGTCGATCCGCGCGATCCCGAGCCGCTGATCGCCGCGCGCGCGATCGCGGGGCTGATCGAAGTCGCCTACGAGTCGCGCGTCCGCCAGATCGAGGCCGGCCTGCGCGGCGCCGAGCTGCGCGACGCGGTGCTCGCCGACATCGAGCGCGCCGCGCGGCTGCTCGACACGGGACTGTGGTCGTTCAACCTGCTCGCCCAGGGCGCCCGCACGCGCGCGCAGTTGCGCGAGGCCGCGAGCGCCGCCGAGGATGTTCGCGCGCAGGTCGTCGACGCGCTCGAGCAGGCCCGGGCGGCGTGGCGGGAGCTGCGCGGGAACGAGCGCGCCGAGGCCAGGCAGGGCGAGCGTAACGGGGCCAAGCGCAAGCAGGCCGAGGTCAAGCGCGAGCGGATCGAGACCAGGCAGTCCGTAAAGCAAGCTGCCAAGCAAGCCGCCAAGCAGGCTGCGAAGGAGGCCGCCAGGCAGAGCACCGCCGCCGTGCGGCGTGAGGCCAAGCGCACCGCCTCGCAGGTGGGGGAGGCGGCCTGGAAGAACGCCCGCGAGCGCAAGAAGTCGCTGCGCGAGTCGCATGCGCGTGCCGAGCGGGCCGCATACTTAGCGTTTCGCCAGGCGCTCGGCGAGCGCCAGGAGGCGGTCCGCGAGCGTCAGGCGGCGACAATCAGAACACGATTCCCGAAGGAGGGCACCGAGGATGGCGCTTGATCAGACCAAGGTAGGGCAGGTTGTGGCGGCGCAGATGGAGGCGCTCGAAGAGGCCTACGGCGAGGACTGCGAGATCGGCGACGTCTGCACGATCGTCGAGGTGATCGGGCCGCACGGCTCCGACGTGAGGGTGCGCTCGAGCGAACTGCGCCCGCATGTCTCGATCGGCCTGCTGCGGATGGCGGAGAGCATCTTTCTCGCCAGCCTCCGCGCCGGATCGGACGGTGACGGCGGCGAGGACGGGTCGTGAATTCCCCGCCGGCGTCCGCGGCGAGGTTCTACTTCGACCTCGGGTCCCCGTTCGCGTATCTGACGGCGGAGCGGATCGCCGCGGTGCTGGGTGAGCACGTCCAGTGGCAGCCGGTGTCGCTGGGCGCGCTGTTCAAGCTCGCCGGGCGCTCGTCGTGGTCGCTCGGCGATCCCGACCGCCGCCGTGCGGGCATCGCCGAGGTGCAGCGCCGCGGCGCGGCCTACGGCCTGGCGCCGGTGCGCTGGCCCGACCCCTGGCCAAGCAACTACCTGTTCGCGATGCGCGCCTGCACGCACGCCTTCCAGCAAGGCCGCGGTCACGAGTTCACGCTCGGCGCCTTCCGCGCCGCCTTCCGGCAGGGCCGCGACCTCGGCGAGCCCGAGCACGTCCTCGAGGTCGCCGGCGAGGTCGGCCTCGACCCGCGCGAGGTCGAGCATGCGACCGGCGAGCCCGCGGTCAAGGCGGCGCTGCGCGCGGCGACGGAGGCCGCGCACGAGCGTGGCGTCTTCGGCGTGCCGACGGTCGCCGTCGGCGAGGAGCTGTTCTGGGGCGACGATCGCCTCGAGCAGGCCGCGCTCGCGCTCGGCTGAGCGAGGGGGCTATGATCCATATCTCTGTCGCTGCTCCGATGCGGGCGGCGACGGGCTGAGTCTCTCGGTTGTGCGCCAGACCTTCTGCGGGTTCCGGCGGACGGCGATCAATGTCGTCGATTCGTTGGCTCAGGAGGCCTTGGTGGACACGTTCGCTACGCCGGTTCCCGGTTGTCGCGTCGAGCTGCATCCAGACCGTGAGCGAGTTCTGGTGCTCGTGGACGGAGAGCTCGATCTAGCCGCGGTAGCGGCGGTCGGGCACGAGCTCGAGACCCTGCGGGAGGCCGGTTGGAGTCAGCTGGTGCTCGATCTCAGCGCGGTCGGCTTCATGGATCTCGCCGGCGTGCGCCTGTTGTTGGGCGCCTTCGAGCGTGCGGACGCGGCCGGCGGCCTGTTCCTGATTGCCGCCGCCTCCCCGCAGGTCCGCCGGATCCTCGAGCTGACGGGCAACGCGCACGTGCTCGCGGGCTGTGCCGCTGTCGGCGTCGACGATGAAGTACGGCCGCCGGATGTGACCGGGAAGCGCGCCGTCGAAGATGCAGGCGCGGACGACGACCAATTGTGGGACATGCGCCGATGACCACCCGTGGGAAGCGCGCTAGTGTCTCACCTCCAGACGAGGAGTCTCAATGAGCAGCACGATCGACGCGGCCGACGATCTCGCCGAGCAGGACGGCCGTCCGCTGGCGATGATCTCGAAGGAGATCGTCCGTATCTACAAGGACCAGTTCGGTCGCGGGCCGACGAAGGTGCGCTCGCACTTCGCGGGGCCCGACATCCTGATCTGCGTGCTGGAGAACACGTTCACGCCGGCCGAGCGGAGCCTGCAGGCGATGGGTGAGCACCAGCGGTTGCGGGACATGCGCATCTTCTTCCAGTACGCCTCGACGGCGGAATTCACCGATGCCGTGGAGCGCGTCACCGGACGGCGCGTGCGCAGCTTCATCAGCGGCATCGACACGAACACCGATGTCGCCTGCGAGATGTTCGTGCTCGAGCCGCAGGCCGGCTAGAGCCAGGGCACGCTAAGTCGCGTTCGCCGGCAGCTCGCTGGCGGGGAGCTCCGTCGCGAGCGTCCCCGGCTCGATGTCGCCGCGCATGCGCAGGCCGAGGATCGGGAAGACGAGCGTCGAGAGCACCGCGGCGCCGACGAGCGCGGCGGCGGTCGAGGCGCGCATGTGCCCGGTTTCGACGGCCAGCGTCGTGATCGCGAGCACGAGCGGCAGCTGCGTCGAGCTCATGAACGCGAGCGCCGCGCGTTCGCGGGCGTCGAGCACGCCGCGGTAGAGCAGCAGCGCGGGGGTGCCGCGGACGACGAGGAAGAGTAGGAAGAAGAGGAGCAGCTTGAGGACACCGGAGACGCTCGCGAACAGCGCGGAGACGTCGAGCTTCATCCCCGAGACGACGAAGAAGAACGGCACGAACACGCCGAACGCGACCGCGTTGAGCTTCGAGTCGAAGGCCGGAATCTCGCGCGTTTTCAGCACCTGACGGGTGATCAGGCCGGCCGCGAAGCCGCCGAGCAGCAGGTCGAGTCCCAGTTCGGAGGCGAGCAGCGCGAGCGCGAACACGAGCACGACGATCCAGCGCACCGCCAGCTGCGAGCTGTTCTCGAGCGTGCGCTCGAAGACCGGCAGCGTGCGCTCGGAGAAGCGCACGGCGAGCACGGCGACGAGCACCGCGAGGACGATGAACGAGACGAGGATCACCGCGTTGTGGGCGGCCGACTCGGTCGAGAGGATCAGCGTCAGCAAGAGAATCGGGCCGAGCTCGCCGACCGCGCCGGCGGCGAGCAGGTAGGTGCCGAAGCGGGTGCGCAGCTCACCGCTGTCGGAGAGGATCGGGATCAGCGTGCCGATCGCCGTCGTCGCCAGCGCAGACCCCGTGTAGAGAAGGGACAGCACGATGCCCGCGGCGGCCAGTGCGCCGCCGATCGTGTAGGCGAGCGCGAGCGAGAGCGCCCAGCCGAGCAGCGCCAGGCGCAGCGGCCGGCCCATGATCCGGTGCACGTCGATCTCGTAGCCGGCGAAGAAGAACAGCATTCCCAGCCCGAGGTCGGAGAAGAACGAGACGAACTGATCTGGATGCAAGCCAAGTAATTCGGGTCCCAGAAGGACCCCCAGCAGCAGCTCGATCACGACGACCGGCAGGACGATCCCGCGACCGCTCGCGAGCGCCGCGAACGTGCCGGCGACGGCAGCCGCCGCGATGATCGCGAGGAACGTGCCGGGGTCTATGTCGACGACGGCGAGCACGGTGGGGAAAGTCTGACGGAGCGGTGAGCGGAGGTGGGGCTTGGTATCACTGTTCCCTTCCCACAACGCAAACCGAGGAGTCCCGATGCCCAACGTGCTCTACACCGCCGAGGCCCACGTCACCGGAGGCCGCGGGCAGGGAGACGGCCGCACGAGCGACGGCCAGCTCGACGTGCAGCTACGCCTGCCAAAAGAGATGGGCGGCGCCGGTGACGGCACCAACCCCGAGCAGCTGTTCGCCGTCGGCTACGCCGCCTGCTTCGAGGGCGCGCTCGGAGTCGCGGGCCGCCGCGCGAAGGTCGAGGTCGACGACGCCGCGATCGACTCGAAGGTGACGCTCACCCCAAACGGCTCCGGCGGCTTCCAGCTCGGCGTCGCGCTCGACGTGAGCCTGCCCTCGGTCGACGATCCGGACCTCGCCGTCGACCTCGTGCGCAGCGCGCACGAGGTCTGTCCCTACTCGAACGCGACGCGCGGCAACATCGAGGTCGCGTTGACGGCAAACGGGCGGCAGGTCTAGCGGGCGTGGCAGGCGTGGCAGGCGTGGCAGGCGTGGCAGGCGTGGCAGGCGTGGCAGGCGTGGCAGGCGTGGCAGGCGTGGCAGGCGTGGCAGGCGTGCGATGATGGGGGCGTGCGCCGGGTTTGGTTCTCGACCCTCATCTGTCTCTGCTGCCTGCCCGTGGTCGTGTCTGCTTCCGCGCTCGCCTCGACCGCTTCGACAGCGCAGCTGTGGACGGCGCTAGGCGGGAACGTCGCCTGCGGGATTGCGATTCATCCGCCGAACACGCCGCCGACGCAGCTGCTCTGCAGCGCCAGATCGGTGCCGGCCCCGAAGGCGGGGGTGGGCTTCGGCGATCCCGGCTTCGTGTTCCTCGGCTCGACCGGGCGCCCGTCGCTCGCGCGGCTCAGCCAGGACTCGTTCGTCGGCACCCATCAGAAGCCGTTGGGGAGCGGGCGCAAGTGGGGCGGTATCGGCCCGATCAAAGTGACGTGCACGATCGGCGCGAGCTCAGTCCGCTGCGTCAACGGCGCGCACCACGGCTTCACGATCACGCGCAGCTCCTACCGCGCGTTCTGAGTCTGCGCGGCCCTATTCGTTCGGGAAGCCCGCCCGCACGGGACAGCCCCGTTCGATCGAGCAGGACAGGCTTGCGATGTCCTGGCTCGGGTTGCTGACGGGATGTCCCGAGTGCTCACAGGTCTGCTCGCCCATGTTGCCGAACGGGCAGAGCCAGCCGTCGTAGAGCACGTATGAGTCGGCCGAGGAGCCGTGTTCGACGATCTTGCCCTTGCCGCTGTCGATCGCCCTCAAGACGCGCGTCGCCGTACCGCAGTTGACATGGCCGTCGGCGATGTAGACGCCGTACTCGGAGCCCTTCGCGTGGAAGGTCCCGCAGCGGTTGGCCGAATGCGTGTCGGATGCGAGCGCCTGCGAGGCGAGAGCGACCGAACACGCCGCGACACAGGCGATGAGACCGACGGTTCGGGCGAAGCTCCGAATGCTCATTTGCATCCACCGCGCAGCTCGTATGCCACTTTCTTCTCCTTCGTCGCCCGCTTGGTCACGTCGCCCCCCGAATCATCCGATCGCCACCGGCAGCGGCAGGCTGAACGTGGTGAAGCCGTGCGTGACCGAGTGCTTGTTCGCGGCGACCTTGCTCGTGAGCCGGAAGATCGCGGCCTTGGCGTTGGCAGGCACGGTGAGCGTGATGTGGAAGTGGCCATTCGCGGCCGGCGTGAAGGTCTTGGCGACAGTCGTCTTGCCGCATTCGAGCTGCTGTTCGACGGTCACCGGTGCAATCGGCTTGGTCAGCGGGAGCGTCAGCTGGCCGGCGAGCGTGATCGTCGTTCCGGAGGCCTTCAGTGGTTCGAGGAGTAGTCGTCTGACGAGCTTCAGATGCACCGAGCGCAGCTTGCCGATCTCGGCGGTGTAGCGGGTGTTCAGGTTGTCGCGGATCTTGGCGGGGGGCAGGGGCGCGGTGGTCGTGTACTGCCCGTTGGCCTCGACGGTCGCGGTGGCTACCTGCTGGCCTTCATTAAAGAGAATCTTGACCTTCTTACCGACGAGGCTCTTGGCGGCGCTGCCGCTGAGAAAGACGTGGGAGCCCTGGATGTAGACGTCGTTGAGGACGAGGGGGCTGCTGCTGCAGCCTTGCAGTAGTTCTTCGACCGCTTTGGGGGTGGAGGCTACGCCGGTGGTGGTGGAGGGGGAGGAAGAAGAAGAGGTCGTCGTTGTGGTCGAGGTGGTGTTCGAGGTCGAGGACGTTGATCCGCCCTTGGGGCTGGGGGCGACGGTGGTCGTCAGTGTTGCGCCATCGGGTTCATATGCCAGTCCGTAAATCCCCGCGCTCGGGCCGTCCACCGTCGCGAACGATCCAGTTCGCGATGAGGCACCGCTGATGATCTTGAAGGTCTGTCCAAGTGGTGGTTCGTAGCCGTTTTCGTCGGATACCGAGAGTGCGCCCGCGAGCGTCGCGCTGCCGCCGACCAGCAGCTGGTCGAATTCGGTGCCGGGTGCCGGGCCAAAGATTCCGACCGCAAGCGTGCCACCGCTTTCCTGGGTGTAGTTGCCGGCGACCGTCAGCTTGCCGGGGGAGCCCGGGGCGACAGTTCCCGCTGTCACGTTGAGCGGACCCTCGACGGTCCCGGTCCCCGCCAGCGTGCCGCCGGTGAGCGTCACCGATGCGAGCGTGGTTTCATTGAAGATGTTGGTCGAGTCGCCGATGGCGCCTTCGTCGTGGAGGACACCGCCCTTCAGTTCGATGGGGCCGCTTTCGAGTTTCGTCCCGGCCGCCACGGTGGTTTCGCCGCCGGTCAGCACGAGCGTATCCCCGCCGAAGCCGTACTTCGGTTCGGAGTTGGGCGTCACGCCAGCCGCGGTGAACGTCGCGAAGTCGCCACCCTCCTGATCGATCGAGACGCCGGGGCCGAAAGTGATCGTACTTGTCGTCGTGATCGGACCGCTCGTGTTGAATTCCGGGTTGTCGATTGTGAGCGGGCTTTCGGTCGATATCGAGCTTCCCGGGTGGACTTCCACCTGGCTCGTTCCACCGATCGTCAGGGTTGAGCCGGGCCCTTGGGTCAGCTCGATGCCGCCGCCGTTTTCGCCTTCGAGTTTCGCCGGGGCGTCCGTGATCGTTCCGTCGACGTGAAAAATCAGCTTTTCGCTGCCGATCTGCCGGAGGTCGGCCTGTTCTTCGAGCGTCAGTGATCCGCTGAGGGTCGATTCTCCCGGGCCGAAGATGTAGAAGCCGTTTCGCTTGCCGACCACGAGACTCCCACCCTGCATCGAGCCGACTTCGCCGCCGCCGAAGTTTTCCGGTTCGGTCGCGAGGACCGTGATGCCGGCCGGCCAGCACGCGACGTCCGTGTGGGTGGGCTTCCCTTTCGACCAGTGCGCCGCGTTGTCCCACTGTTCTTCGTTTTTCCCGATGAAGTTATCCGTGCAGGTCGCCGCCGCCGCGGACGCGCTGAGCACACCGGCGAGCGCCATCGCGAGCACGGCTACGGTGAGCACGCGCCTCAATATGCCACCATGCGGTCGAAGCGCCACCGGAGCTGAGAAATCGATGGTAGAAAGCAGGCGTTGTCTCACAGGCGCTCCATTCAGAGGGATCGTCAAGCCCGCGCTCGCGTAGCAGAGAAAGAACGCGAGCGCAGACAATACCTGGCCCGCACACCCCGAGCGCTATCCTGGACAGATGGCTACTCAGGCAGATCGTGCGGCCGAGCGTCGGGTTGCGAAACTCGAGGATGTCGAGCGACAGCTGAAGGAAGGCTCGCTGACGATCCGCAAGATGACCGCCGAGGAGCGCAAGCGCTATCCGCCGCGCCCGGTGAAGCCGCGCAAGACCGGCCGCAGGTAGCCCGGTCGCAGACTCTGACGGCGGCGCCGGCCTAGAGCCCTTCGCCGAGCATGCCCCGCCGCAGGCGGTTGACGCGCCGCAGTTCCTGGACATCCTCGTCATAGCCGCCCAGCGCTCCGGATGAGTCCGCGCCGAGCAGCTCGGGCGCGAGGCGGTGCCGGACGAGCTCGCCGGCGACCTGGTCGACACGCTGCGCGCCGGCGCCCGGCCGGGAGCTGACGACGCGCTGCAGGCGCCGGCCCGCGAACAGCAGCCCGACGCCGTCGTCGACCGACCAGCCCCCGGGGAGGGTGCCGTCGCGCACGCTGGCGAGCCATACCGGTAGGCGCTCGGGCTCGCCGTCGGCGTGCACGGTGAGCGAGCCCTCGAGCAGGCCCAGCCCGGCCAACGGCGCCGGCGGTCCGCTCGAGCGCGTGATCCCGCCCTCGAACCAGCACATCGCGCCGGCGCTGAGGCCGGCGAGCACGACGCCCGCGCGCCAGGCCTGCTCGAGCAGCTTGTCGAGTCCGTGGGCGCGCCAGATCGCGAGCAGGTTGCGCATCGAGCCGCCGCCGACGTAGACGATGTCCTGTTCGAGCACGATCTCCGCGAGCGGGCGCCTGACCTCGCCCAGCCGGAACAGGGACAAGTGCTCAGGTATGCAGAAGCGGTCGGCGAAGCGCGCGTGAAACGCGTTGATCTGCGCCGTCGTGTCGCCCGAGGCGGTAGGCAGGAACAGGATCCGGGGCTCTTTCGCGGATGCGAGCGAGAGCACGTAATCGTCGAGCAGCGGGTTGTTCGGCTCCATCGTGAAGCCGCCCCCGCCGAGCGCGAGCAATAGGGGTGAGCTCACGCGGCCGCGATCGCTGTCACGGGCGGCAGCCGCAGCGCCTTGGCGGCGCTCGCCGTGGCGGAGCCGCTCGCCGAACCGCCGGCGTCCGCGTTCCCGAGGTAGATAATCTCGAGCGGGGTTTCGAGCACGCCGTCGGCGGCCGGCTCGACGCGGTAGGCGCACCCGTCGGGGCGGGAGCTGACGACGCGCTCCAGGCGCGTGCGGCGGAAGTGCAGCGCGACGCCGTCCTCGGCGGCGTAGCCGGGGCGCATGCCGTCGCCGACGAAGCGGTGGTACTCCGCGCGCCGAGCCGGCTCGGCGTCGTAGTGGACGCAGTTGGAGTAGGGCAGCAGGCCCAATCCCCTGACCCGCCGGGGCGCGCCGTGGAAGGCGCTGAGCGACTCCGCGAACCAGCACAGCGAGCCGGCGGAGGGCCCGCACAGCACGACGCCTTTGCGCCACGCCTGGCGCAGCACGCTGTCGAGGCCGTGCGCCCGCCACGCGCCGAGCATGCTGACGACGTTGCCGCCGCCGACGTAGATCAGATCCTGCGCGAGCAGATGGGTCGCGAGGTCGTCCTCGACGCCGCCGGTGCCCTGGTCGCGCCGGAACAGCGAGACGTGGCTGGCATCGCAGCCGGGCGAGAAGCGCCGGTAGAAGCGCACGACGTAGTGGTCGGCGTCGCCCGACGCGGTCGGCAGGAAGCACACGCGCGGGCGCTTGGAGCCTGTGAGCGAGAGCACGTAGTCGTCGAGCAGAGGGTTGCCCTGCTCCATCGAGAAGCCGCCGCCGCCAAGGGCCACGATCTGGGGAACGCGGGAAACGCGGGGTCGCATCGCTGTCCTCACCTCGAGATGGGGTTGGGTACCAACGTTACAGCGATAGCTTCGCCGGACCAGGGTTCCCGAGCTATGGACTCCCGTTGAAGATCGACCTGGCGCGGCCTGGACAGGCGACCATAAAGGTCTATTAGGTCTATTTGATTTCCCTTATCCATCTTTAACTTACTCACACGCTGCTCCTACACCACCCGGCGATGCTCCCGGCATGAGCTTCTCCTGGGAGACCCGGCCGGCCCCAACGCTGACCCTGCGTCATCGGACACGGACGCGCACGTTCGCGCTGCGCCTGCCGTATCCCGAGCTCCTCGGGCTGATCGTGCTCGCGGGGACGTTGAACCTGTGGGCGCTGAGCCGTAACGGCTGGGCCAACGAGTACTACGCGGCGGCGGTCAGGTCGATGAGCTCGAGCTGGCACAACTTCCTGTTCGGCTCGCTCGATTCCAGCGGCGTGATGACGGTCGACAAGCCCCCATTGGCGCTGTGGATCCAGTCGCTGTCGGTCAGGGTCTTCGGCTACCACTCGCTCAGCATCCTCGTCCCGCAGGCGCTGATCGGGGTCGCGACGGTCGTGCTCGTCTACGACCTCGTCCGTCGCCGCTTCGGCCGTCTCGGCGGGTTCGTCGCCGGGCTCGCGCTGGCGCTGACCCCGATCACGGTCGCGATCTCTCGCCACAACAATCCCGACGCGCTGCTGATTCTCTGCTGCGTGGCGGCGCTGTGGTGCACCGTGCGCGCGCTGGAAGTCGAGTCCTCCCGCGCGCAGACCCGCTGGCTCGTGCTCGCGGGCGTGGCGGTCGGGCTGGGCTTCGAGACGAAGATGGCGGTCGCCTTGATGGTCGTGCCCGGGATCGTCGCCGCCTGGCTGTGGATCGCGCCGGCTGATGGGAATCCCACCCACCCCCGCCTGCACGCATTGCGCCAGCTGCTCCCGGGCGGCGTCGCGATGGTGCTCGTCGGCGGCGCCTGGCCGCTGTTCGTGGAACTGACCCCGGCGGCCGACCGGCCGTGGATCTCCGGCACGAGCGACAACAGAATCCTCTCCCTGATCTCCGAATACAACGGCGTCGGGCGCATCGACGGGCAGACGGGCGGACCCGGGGGAGTGGGCGGCGGTGGCAGCGTGTTCGGCGGGACCGCCGGGCCGCTGCGCCTGTTGAACTCCGCGCTCGGCGGCCAGGCCGGCTGGCTGCTCGGCTTCGCGCTCGTCAGTGGGATCGGGATCCTCGTGGCCAGCCGCCTGCGCCGTGCCGATCCGCGCAGCGGCTGGCTGATCGCGGTCGGCGGCGCCCTGCTCGTGACCGGCGTCGTGTTCAGCGACGCGAAAGGCATCTTCCATCCCTATTACGTATCGCTGCTCGCGCCGTTGATCGCGATGCTCACCGGCGCGGGCGCCGCGCAACTGCTGAAGGGCGGTTTGAACGAGCGGATCGTCGGCCCGCTCGCCGTCGTCGCGGGCGTCGCGACCGAGCTCGCGGTGCTCAGCCGGTACCCGGGAGAACTGACGTGGCTCGCGCCGATCCTGATCGCCGTCGGCGTGCTCGCCGCGCTCGCGCTGGCGGCCTTCGCGGAGCGGCGGGTGCGCCTCGCGGCGCTCGGAGCCGTGCTCGCGGCGCTGCTCGTCGCGCCCGGGGCGTGGGCGGTGGACACGCTCGGGCATGCGACGAGCGGGACGTTCCCCGCGGGCGGGCCCGAGTCCGCCGCCACGGGTGGTCCGGGCGGCGGCTTCGGCGGCGGCCCAGGTGGGCGTGGCGGCTTTCCAGGCGGCCGCGGCGGTTTCGCCGGCGGACGACCCAGTGCCGGAGGCGCCAGCGGTGTCGGCGGCGTGCAGTTGTTCGGCTCTGGTGGCACGTCGCAATCGGGCAGTACTGCGCAGCCGGGTGCCGCCGTAGGTGCGGGCGGCCAGGTGGGCGCCCCTCCCGCCGGCGGCGCCGGTTTCGCCGCCGGCGGCGGTAGGCCGGGCGGTGCAGGGTTCGGCGGAGGTCCAGGCGGCGGCGAAGCCTCCCCGACGGAGGCGCTCACTTACATAAACGCGCACGGCGGCGGTACGCTCGCGGTCGAGAGCCAATCGAGCGCGGCCACGGCGATCATCGATAAAGACGCCGACGTCGCGGGGATCGGAGGCTTCTCCGGGCGCGAGAGCACCGTCAGCATCTCCTGGCTCGCCGACGAGGTTGCGGCGGGCAAGATCCGCTGGGTGCTCGGCGGCGAAGAGAGCGGCGGCGGACTGCCGGGCGACACGCGCAAAGGCTCGAGCGTCGCGATCGCCGCCGCGGCGAAGGTCTGTCGCAAGGTGACGCTCCCGAGCACGACGAGCACGGTCAGCGGTACGAGCGGCACGAGCACGCTCTTCGGTACGCGCACGGGCGCCACGACGAGCTCGACAGCGACCCTGTACGACTGCCAGGGCCGCGCCGCCGCGCTGCGCACGCAAGAATCAGAACGATGAGGATCCTCGTCGTCGACGATGACCGCGCCGTGCGCGACGCCCTGCGCCGCGCGCTGACGCTTGCTGGATACGAGGTGCAGGTCGCCGAGGACGGCGAGCAGGCGCTCGAGCAGGTCGTGCAGGCGATCCCGGACGCGGTCGTGCTCGACGTGGGGCTGCCGGGGATCGACGGCCTGGAGGTCTGCCGCCGCCTGCGCCTGCTGGGCAACCGCGTGCCGATCCTGATCCTGACCGCGCGCGACGCGGTCGAGGACCGGATCGATGGGTTGGACGTCGGAGCGGATGACTACATGGTCAAGCCATTCGACGTCGGCGAGCTGAAGGCACGGTTGCGCGCCCTCTTGCGTCGTTCCGATCCGGAGGCGTGGGCGGGCACGACCAATTCCCTGACGTTCGCGGAGCTGCGGCTGGACAGCTCGCGCCACGGGGCAGACGTGCAGGGGCAGTTCGTCGAGTTGACGCGGACGGAGTACCAGTTGCTGGAGTTGCTGATGCTCAACCCAAAGCAAGTGCTCCCGCACACCCTGATCTACGACCGCGTGTGGGGCTATGACTTCGGTCCGGCCTCGAACGCGCTGCGGGTCTACGTCGGGTATCTGCGCCGCAAGCTGGAGGGGGCGGGCGCGCGCCAGCTGATCCACACCGTGCGCGGGGTCGGCTACGTATTGCGCGAGCCGTGAGCCTGCGCGCGCGGATCGCGGCGGCGGCCGGTCTCGCGGTCGGCCTGGCGGTGCTCGCGGCCGCGGTCGGCGTATACCTGGCTGTGCGCTCGGATCTGCAGGGGGAGATCGACCAGGGGCTGCGCCAGCGCGCGCAGGCATTCGTCGGGCCGGCCGGCGCTGGGCCCGCCTCTCAACCTCCGCTGGGTCAGCCTCAGGGTGTATTTCCCACGCACGTGCAGCCGGCGCCGTTCGGCGCGGCGTCGGGCTATGTGCAGTTCATCGCGCCGAACGGAACCGTCCAGGTGCCGGCCGGACAGGGAACCTCACCGCGGATCGCGGTCAGCGCGGGCGACAGGGCGATCGCCGCGAGCGGCACCGGCAGCGCGCTGAGCGATCGCACCGTGAAGGGGACGCAGCTGCGCGTGTTGACGATCGGCACCGGCGCCAGCGGCGCGGTGCTGATCGCGAGGCCGCTGAGCGAAATGAACAAAGAGCTGAGCCGGATCCTGCTGCTGCTCGTGATCGTCGGCGTCGCCGGGATCGCGCTCGCAGCGATCCTCGGCGCGCTCGTCGCGCGCGTCGCGCTCGCGCCGATCGCGCGCTTCACCAAACGCACGGAGGCGCTCACGGGCAACCTCGATCTGTCCCGGCGCCTGGACGTCGAGGGCCGCGACGAGCTCGCGCGGCTGGCGGGCAGCTTCAACACGACGCTCGACGCGCTCGAGCGCTCGGTGCAGGAGCAGCGCCAGTTGATCGCCGACGCCGGGCACGAGTTGCGCACGCCGATCGCCTCGCTGCGGGCGAACATCCAGGTCCTCGGCGAAGCCGAGCGGCTGCCGGCGGACGAGCAGGTGAGCCTGCGGGCCGACATCGTCTGCGAGCTCGACGAGCTGACGGCGCTCGTCAGCGACGTCGTCGAGCTCGCGCGCGGTTCTGGCCGAGGTCAGGGTGAGCCTGACGACGTGCGCTTGGACGAGGTCGTGCAGGGCGCGGTCGAGCGCACAAAGCGACGCGGCGATCTGCGCTTTGAGCTCGACCTAGAGCCGACGCTCGTCCGCGGCCAGGGCGAGCGGATCGTGCGTGCGGTCTCGAACCTGCTCGAGAACGCCCACAAGTGGAGCCCGGAGGGAGGCCTCGTCGAGATCGGCCTGCACGAGGGGGTGCTCAGCGTCCGCGACCACGGCCCGGGCTTCGACGAGGCCGACCTGCCGTTCGTGTTCGACCGCTTCTACCGCGCCGACCGCGCGCGCAAGCTCCCGGGGTCCGGCCTCGGCCTCGCGATCGTGCGCCAGGCGGCGGAGGCCTGCGGGGGCTACGCCGAGGCGGCGAACGCGCCGGGGGGCGGGGCGCTGCTGCGGGTCAGCTTCGGCGCGCCCGTGGGATTCCCGGAGGCGGAGGATGACGGGGCGTTGAAGAGCAGTTCCGACTACGTCGGGTAGGCCGAGGAGTGATGAACGATTTGCCATTGGGTCACGACGGTCCCCGTCGGGGATCGTCGTCCGCTCGGCCGGAAAAGGCGCCGCGTAGGGCTCGGGCGTGGTTCTGAGCTCGACCGGCCGTTCGTACGCCGACGCCCGCCGGGGACCTGCGGTTCACCGTGGTGTCGCGTTCTGCGAGCCGTTTCGTCTTTGGGGTACCAAGCGCTCGTTACGGTCTCGGCCGTGCGATTGTTCTACGTGGATGACTCAGGCAATGAGAGGGTTACGACCTTCTCGGCCGTTTCCGTGCCCGTTGAGGGGTGGACGGCTGCATTGGATGTCTGGCTTGGCTGGCGGCGGCACCTGCGTGTCGTTCATGGGATCGACGTGCGTTCTCGGCTGCACGCGGCGGATTGGCTGGCGGGCCGGGGTCGTCCATCTGACGATCCAGGTGCGGCGATCAATCGCAGCAAGCCACTGCGATGGCAGGAGTTCGTGTCCGCGCTGGATCTCGTCGCAGGGATGCCGGGCGTGGAGGTCATTACGAGCTTCGCGTCTGGTGATCGTCACAAGCCGCCGTACCGGGCACTGATGAACTGGATCGACCTGCGCTTACGGGAGGTCGATGACCATGGCCTGGTGGTTATCGATGGGGAGGGCGGTGAACTGCGGACGATGCATCGTGAGTTGGATATCGCCACGCGACGGATCGTGGAGGACCCGTGGACGCGGAATGCTCGGGAGAGCCAGTGGCCGCAGGTCGCGGACTTTGTCGCGCACACGGCGTTTCAGTCGATCTCGCGCGCCCCGAACCGAGCATTCATGTGGGAGTGGTACGAGCAGCGACTCGGAGCAGTGATTGTCCGTGACGGACAGGGCCGAGGCGGCGTTCGATGTCTTGAATAAACGAAGGGCCGCCCAGGGCGGCCCTTCGAAGGCTTAGCAAGACCGAGTCCCCGCCGATACCGACGGCTCGACCCTGCAGACAAAGTGTAGCGTGCAATAGGGGACGCTCGTTGAGCGCTGATCGCCTACAGCACTCGCTCGTAGACTCTGTAGCGCCGCTTGATCTCGCCGCCCATGCCTTCCATCGCGCGGTTCATCGGCTCGTTGATCTCGAGCGTCCAGCCCATCTCGCCGCCCTTCTGGGGGGTGCGTTCGGCCGCGTCGAAGTGCATCTGATAGAAGCGCGCGGCGACGCCCGTGTGGCGGTAGTCGGACTTCACGCCGAGCACGATCACGCGGACCGCGTCGATCTTCCTGCGCTCACGTAGTGCCGTCAGCCAGCCGAGTGGGAGCAGGCGGCCGTTCAGCTTGGCAAGGACCTGGTTGTAGTCGGGCAGCGTCAGCGCTGCTCCCACCACCTCGCCGGTGTCCTTGCGTTCGGCGACCATCGCCCAGTTCTCGTCCAGAATCGGCTTGAGGTCCTTGGCGTAGTGGCGGACCTCCTCCTCGGTCAGCGGCACGAAGCCCCAGTTGCGCTCCCACGCGGAGTTGTAGATCTCCACAAAGCGGTCCACCTCGGCCTGCAGGTCCTTTTTGCGGAAGTTGCGACAGACGATCCCGTGCTCGGACTCGACCTTTCCGGCCATCTCCCAGATCGCCGGATGGACCTTCTCGCGCCCCTCCACATTCAGGCTCCACATGTACAGGTCCATTGCCTTCTCCAGCTTTAGGTCCTGCTCGAACAGGTGCTTGTAGTAAGGGGGATGCCAGGGACAGAGGATGATCGGCCGATGCTCGTGACCCTCGATCAGCAGACCACACTCGTCGTTGGTCGTGAAGTCCATCGGGCCGACCATCCGGTCGCGTCCGCGCTCGCGCAGCCATCCCTCGGCGGCGTCCAGCAGCGCACGGGCCGTCTCGGGGTCATCCTCGCACTCGAACCACCCGAACAGGCCCCACTCGTTTGACTGGAACTCGTTGAAGTTCCGATCGATGTGGGCGCTGATGCGACCGACTGCTCGCCCGTCACGGTAGGCGAGGAAGTACTGAGCTTCGGCGTGCTTGAAGAACGGGTTCTTCTTCCGATCCAGCCGCTTCTTGACGTCCATCAGCAGCGGTGGAACCCAGTTGGGCTCGTCGCGATAGAGCTGCCAGGGCAGCTTGATGAACGTGCTCAGCTCGCGCCGGGTGCGGACGGGGCGGACCTCGACGCTCATTGTCCGTCCCTGGTCCCCGTAGTCATCGGCGGCACACACCCTACCTTGCCGATTGGTCGGACGATCTCGAGTCAAGGTGCCATATAGCGGCACCAAACGGTGCTATATCATGGCACCATCTGGTGCTATAGTACGGCACCATGGGCAGCCCTTTCATCTACGAGGATCCGCTCGAACCACCCGATGTGCTCGCCGACCGGACGGACGAGTTGGCTCTGCTGCGCGATCGCATCGGCGAGACTCGCAACAGCCGTCTCGAGGGGCCCCGCCGATACGGCAAGACGTCTTTGCTCAAGGCTGCGCTGGCGGCGGCCGACAGGGACGGCTTTGTGCCGATCTACGTGAACTTCCTTGGCGTGCTGAGCGCCGCCGACGTCGCCGAGCGCATCGAGCGGGCCTATCGCGAGCAGCTCGATGGACAGCTCAAGCGCTGGTTTGCCGGCGTCGTCTCGACACTCCGGCCGCGCGTGCATGCGGCGCCCGCCGGCGTTGGCGTCGAGGTGGCGCCCGAGATGCCGATGCCGGATCTGCTGGATCGGCTCGCGCTGCCGCGGCGGCTGCAGGAACGGCAGGGTCGCCAGTGCGCGATCGCGTTCGACGAGTTCCAAGACGTCGTCCGGGTTGGGGACGCGCTGGCCGGGACGATCCGGTCTGAGCTCGAGCAGCACGGCAACGCCGCTGCCTATCTGTTCTCCGGATCTCACCCGGGCTTGATGCGCGACCTGTTCTCAGACCGTCGCCACGCGTTCTTCGCCCAGGCCAAGCCCGTAGATCTCCCGCGGCTCGGGGCGGAGGATCTGGCCGAGTACATCGGATCTCGATTTGAAAGCGGCAACCGCGACCCGGGTGAGGCGCTCGAGTTTTTGCTGGCACGGGCAGATGGGCATCCCCAGCGCGCGATGTTGCTTGCACACCATCTCTACGAGCACACGAGATCCGGGGCGACCGCCACCAGCGATGACTGGATCAAGGCGTTCACAGCGGCTACGCGTGACGCAGATCCGGAGGTGCAGGCGGCGTGGGACTCCTGGAACAACAGCGAGCGGCGGCTGATGGCCGTGATCTCGGAGCGATCGACGCCACTGCAAGGCCGAGTCGCGCGTGAGCGCTACGGGGTCAGCAAGACGGGCAGCAACCACGGCACGGTCGAGCGCCTGGAGCGCGAGGGCCACGTCCTCGTCGACGAGACGACCGCGACCGGTTGGCGTGTCGTCGACCCGCTGCTCGAGCTGTGGCTCGCCAATGGTCGCAGTTGGCCGGCACCGATCTAGCCGAGCGGAGGGCTACAGCATGCGTCACGGCGACAGCTCCGGATCGTCAAGCACCTGCGCAAGCATGGCCAGTATGTGCGCGCGCGTCGTGGGCCAGAGCGCGTCGGGGTCGGCTTCTCCGGCGAGTCCCAGCAGCGCTAGCCCACGCATGGTCGACTGTCCTGACACGATGAGTGGGACGAGCTCTGCTCGCTCGGCGTGCTCTGGGAAGAGGATCGGCGTGGCCATCGCGTTCAAACGGCTCATTTCGTCATGCGACCCGGCGATGTGCTGCAGTAGCTCTGGGTCGGTGCGCGCCCCGATCGCCAGCTCGATCAGCGCCGTGAACAGCGGCCCCCTGTAGATATGCCACATGCGGTCGAGCAGGAGTTCGTGACGCTTTCGGATCGAGCCGGTACTCGGTACTCCCTCCGCGAACACCTCGCTCATCGTTCTAGCCCTGATGTGACCAACCAGCTCGCCGAGCAGCGCCATCTTGGACGCAAAGTGGTGCTGTAGCGCGCCGGGGGTCACAGCGGCGCGCTCGGCTATGCGCCGCGTCGTGGTCTTCGCATAGCCGTACTCGACGAGGCAGTCGATCGCGGCGTCCAACAGAGCCGTGTGCGTGGCCGCTCGACGCTCGGCCTGGGTGCGGCGTTTGGGTTTCTTGGCTGAGGAGGGGGAGGCGATCGTCTGAGTATCGCGCGCCGGCTTCACGTGACGCGAAGTGTGGTCCCGAAGTGTGGCTCAGGCAAATAAACATGCCATACGGCTGAAATGTAATAGTGTGCGGCAGATGGCGAAGGAATTGCTTGCGTCGAGCCGCGAATGGCTCGCAGCGACGGGGGAGATCGCGCGCTTCGCGGGCAACGTCGTGCGCGACGTGTGGGGGCTGCGCGTGTTCCGCTTCTTCGGGGAGACGCTGCGTCAGTCGGGCATCCTGATCATCTCTTCGACGCTGGTGATCTGGGGTCTGGTGTTCATCGTCGGCCTTGGGACGTGCGGCACCGAGGGCGCCTACTTCACCCAGGCCGAGGGTGCGCCGGACTACGCTGGGGTGTTCACGGCATGGTGCGATCTGCGTGAGGCGGTGCCGTACGTGTTTGGGTACATGATGGCGGCGAAGGTCGGCACCGGGATCGTCGCGGAGCTCGGCGCGATGCGGATATCGGATGAGATCGATGCCCTGGAGGTGATGGGCGTCGACTCGATGACTTTCCTCTGCGCGACGAGACTGTTGGCGGCGTGGTTGGTGTTGCCGTTCATGTACATCGGGGCGATCGGCGTGGCGTATCTCGGTTCCTATATCGCGGTGGTGCATCAAGTTGGGTCGGTGTCCTCGGGCGGCTATTTCCTGCTCTTCTGGCAGTTTCAGAATCCCGGGGACTTCTTGTTCAGCATGATCAAGGCGATGACGATGGCGACCGTGATCGTGTTGGTGGGCTGTTATTACGGCTACAACGCCAGTGGTGGACCCGTGGGCGTGGGCACGGCGACGGCGAAGTCGATGGTGCTGAACCTGGTGTCCGTGAACCTGATCGGGATGATGGGCTCGCAGATCTTCTGGGGCGCCAACCCACGCGCCCCAATCGGCGGGTGATCTCGGGCCGCCTTTAGCGAGACGCAGGGTCTTATGCCGGATCTGCGGATCTGCGATCTAGATATTGCGGATCTGCCAGGGTCGGAGTCCTCTTCAGCGGGAGCGCCCACGCTCGTTGCGCGGCACCTGCGGGCGAACGTCCAGGCCGCGCTTGCGGATACGAGGGTCGTCGTCGTACTGGGCGCCCGGCAGGTGGGTAAGAGCACGCTCGTGGCGCAGATCGCCGAGGGAGAGCCAGTGGAGTGGTGGCAAGGACTCGGCTCTGACGCTTTGGGCCCTGCGCCGTGAGGGGTGGAACCAGAGGCCCTGATCACGACCGTGACCGACGAGTACGACCGCATCAGCATGCACGGCGTCCGCCGCGAGCTGCTCGCAAAGCAGGCTGACGCAATCGGCGGCTCCGCTGGTTGAGGTTCGCATCCCGCCAGCGTGCGTCAACGATATCTATGAGGCGCGCATGGCCCAGGCGTTTGCCTGCCCGCCCCTATCCGAAGCTCTGCCCTCCTTCACGCCAAAAGCAGACGCGAGCCAATAGACCCAGAAGATGATCCAGACGACGTCGATGGCGATCTTGAGCGCGTGCATGTCGTTCGACGAGCGCAGACTGACAGACCGCCTCCCCACCAGCCTAGGCTCATCGCGGGTGCGTGGTGGCGATCTAGCGAGGGTCGAGGATCACGATTGGGATCTTCCGGCCCTTCGCGTTGCTCTGGAAGAACTCGTATCCGGGGTAGAACGCGACGAACTTCGGCCAGAGGCGGTCACGTTCCTCGTCGGTCGCGACGCGAGCGCGAACCTCGCGAATCACTGAGCCAATCTGAATCGTGGTGTCCGGGTTCGCCTTGAGGTTGTAGAACCACGCGGGATTTGTTGGCTGGCCCGCCTTCGAGGCGACTACGACGATGGCGTCGCCGTCCTCGTGGTACATCAGCGGAGACGTCCGCTTAACCCCGCTCTTCGCGCCCGTGTGGTCGACTAGGGCTATCCGTGCTTCAGGCCAGCCGGGCAGATGTCCGCCGATCTTGCCGCCGGAGCGCCGATATAGAGCTACGTGGATCTTCGTTGAGCGCCGCCCGAGGTAAACGCCGTGCTTGTTGGCGAATTGCGAGCTTGACGCGGTGAATCGTCCGACCACGGGCATGTCTCCTCGAAGGTTAGGTGGCGTGGGCTCGAAGGACACGACCGAATCAGAAACGTACGGCGCGTAGATCGCCGCGCAGGCGCTCGCGTCGCGCTGTGGATCGGCGTCCCGGACGAGCATGCCCACAGACCATAAACGCAGCCGCCCGCCGAAGAGATGTCGGGGAGCCGTAGGCTTACAGAGCGGCTTATTGCGGCTCTTGGGTCGGTTTGCCGGAGGGTCGTTGTGTTGCCGTGGTGTGTGCGGCCGCGTGTCGCAGAAGGCGGGGGAGGATCTGGCGGTGCAGAATCGATACGGGTGGCCAGAGGACTTTCGCGATCGGCTTGTCGTAGCGCACGTGTGTCGACAGCGTGACGTGTGCCGGTTCGGTCTGGAAGAGCAGGCGCGAGGTGAGGTACCAGGAGCGTGACTCGATCGTGAGCGAGTCGGGCTCCCGGTCGACGATCGCCCAGCCGAGGACGTGCTCGGGCGATCTCCGGCGGGCCAAGCGTAGGTTGAGCCCGTAGCGGAAACCGACGAGGAGAAACCAGCGCACGGACCGTGGCGCATCCTCGAACACGGCGCGCGCCCACTCCTCGGGGGTGCGCTCGTTCGCTGCGGCGACGGATGCTTCGAAGGAGTCGTCGTAGTCGCAGCGGTATCCGGCGAGGCTGCTCGGCGTCCGCCTCACGACGCTATCTGCCCGCGCGCGTTTGGGCGCGCTTCGTTCGGGCGATCGCTCTCGAGGCGTGCGCTGGCGGCCTTCCAGGTTGCCGTGTCGTGTCCGGCTCCGTGTCTGCTTCTCAACAGAACCTGCGCTCCGCGGTTTGGCGGATAGGTGACGAAGCGCCGGCGCGGGCGCTCGGGTTTCGCATCGGGCGCCTCCAGCTCGCACTGGGCGAAGACGTGGCGCAGGATGACCTTCATCTCGAGTGTCGCGAAGGCCGCGCCGATACAGCGGCGCGTGCCGCCGCCGAAGGGCAGCCAGGTGTAGGTGTCCGGGGCGCCTTCCATGAAGCGCTCCGGCCGGAAGGCGTCCGGTTCGGGGTAGAGGTCGGGCCGGCTGTGCGTGAGGATCATCGAGCACGTCAGGAGCGTGCCTGCCGGGACGGTGTGATCGCCGACGGGAAACGATGAGTGGACCTGGCGGGCCACCAGCGGGATGACGGGGCGCAGGCGCAGGCCCTCCTTGATCAGACAGTCCAGATACAGATCGTCGTCCTCGGCGACCGCGGTGCGCAGGCGCGCGTGGACCTCGGGCGTGCGCAACACACGCTCAAAGATCCACGCCAATCCCGTAGCCGTCGTCTCGTGGCCGGCGAGCAGTAGCGTGACGAGCTGGTCGCGCAGCTCCTCGTCGGTCATCGCATCGCCGTGCTCGTCGCGTGCGCCGAGCAGCATCGAGAGGATGTCCTCGTGCTCGGCGAGCCTCGGGTCCGAGCGCTTACGGGCGATCTCGTCGAACAGGATCGCGTCGACGCGCTCGCGCAGCGAGACGAAGCGCCGCCACGGGCTGCGGGCGCCCATGTCGCGCTGCAGGAACGGCCACAGCAGGGCGGGAGAGTTCAGGAGCTTCGGCAGCAGGCGCTCGAGCTCCGCGCCGCGGGCGGCGTCTTCGATGCCGAGCACCGCGCGCAGGATCACGCGCAGCGTGATGCGCTGCATCGAGGTGTGCGCCGAGAACTGCTCGCCCACCGGCCAGCACGCGATCTCCTCGTCGGTGATCTCTCCGATCAGGTCCGCGTAGACGCCCATGCGCTCGCCGTGGAACGGTGGCAGCATCAGTTTGCGGCGGTTGAGATGACGTTTGCCGTCGAGCAGCAGCACCGACTCAGGACCCGCGACGGGCTGCATCACGACGTTGCCCTCGCCCGCGCGCAGCTGATCGGGGTCGCTCGTGAACACGCGCTTGATCTCCGCGGGGTCCGCGATCACGACGAGGAAGCCCACCGGCCAGATCCGCAGCGAGAAGACGTCGCCGTAACGGCGCCGGCAGCGCTCCAGCAGGTCGTGTTCGGCCAGCAGCCAGTACGCGCCGAGCAGGTGCCGGGGAACGTGAGGGCCGGGCGGGGCCTGAGAGATGTCGGCGGGCGGGGCCTGCGGTTCGCGCGGCGGGACGTCGCGCCAGCGGGATCGACGGCGAGCGGGCGCCGGCATCGGCGCGGACGCGGTCGTGGGCGTGGCTGGCAATGTGGATGTGGCTGTGGGCGCTTCGCTGCTCATGTGGGCTCCTTGGCTCGGAGGGTCATGCCGTCGTCGATCAGCGAGAGGATCTGCCCGAAGAGGTCCTCGGGCACGGCGTCGGGCTCGGTGAGTCGTTGAATCGAAAGTCCGTCGACGAGCGCGATCACGGCGGTCGCGAGCTGCTCCGCCGCAATCGCCATCGGAACGCCGATCGCCTCGTGCCGCGCGCGCATCGACGCGGCGAGCTCCTCGCGCAGCCGGGCGTTGCGCTCGGCGTAGCGCGCGGCCACCTTGGGGTCGCGCACGGCGAGCGCGGAGTACTCGTGAAAGAGCAGCACGACATCGTGTCCGTGCTCGAGCACGGCGGAGATGTCGCGGCTCAGATCGCCGCTGATATCACGGTCCGCCGGCGTTGACGCCGCGGCGGTGATCAGCGCGCGCAGCTGCTCGTCGAGCTCGTCCAGCAGCGCGAAGAACAGCTCGTCCTTGCTCGCGAAGCTCCAGTAGAGCGCGCCCTTGGAGAATCCGGCCTCGGCAGCGATCTCGCTCATCGAGGCGCCGTGATAGCCGCTGCGCGCAAACACGCGGGAGGCCGCCGCTAGGAGTTGCTCGCGAGAGCTGCCCAGCTGTGCTGACTTCGCCTTGACCTCGGCCTGTCGATGATCGAGCTTGGCTGGCATCTCCAGACACCATACCGACCGGACGGTATGTAGTCAAATCGTTTGCGGCGCCCCACGACGCCCCATCGTTTGTGCCCGATGAACGCCAGCGACAAGCGGATCCTCGCGGTGAGCCGCATCGTGCGTCAGGAAGACTTCTACGAAGACACCCAGGCCATCAACACGTTCGAGACCCACCTCTCAGAACTCGGATACCTATCTTCGCGAGTTGCAGGTAGGCCCAGGAGGAGCCTTCCCGTACGGGTCTTCTACAACACCCGCTCGTAAACCCTGTACCGCCGCTTGATCTCGCCGCCCATGCCTTCCATCGCGCGGTTCATCGGCGTGTTGGTCTCCAGGATCCAGCCCATCTCGCCGCCCTTCTGAGGTGTGCGTTCGGCCGCGTCGAAGTGCATTTGGTAGAAGCGCGCGCCGACGCCCGTGTGTTGGTACTCGGGCTTGACTCCCAGGGCGAAGACGCGCACCGCGTCGATCTTGCTTTTCGCGCGTAGCGCGGCGATCCAACCGAAGGGGAGCAGTCGCCCGTTCAGCTTGGCGAGCACCTGATTGAAGTCGGGCAGCGTCAGGGCGGCGCCGACGACCTCGCCGGTGTCCTTCTTTTCGGCCACCATCGCCCAGTTCTCATCCAGGACGGGCTTGAGATCCTTGGCGTAGTGGCGCACCTCCTGCTCGTTCAGCGGAACGAATCCCCAGTTACGCTCCCAGGCGGAGTTATAGACCTCCAGGAACCTGGTGACCTCGTCCTGTAGGTCCTTCTTCTTGAAGTTGCGGCAGACGATTCCGTGCTCGGACTCGAGCTTGTCGGCCACCTCCCAGATCGCGGGGTGGACCTGCTCACGACCCTCCACGTCGAGACTCCACATGTACAGGTCCATCGCCTTGTCGATGCCGATGTCCTGCTCGAACAGGCGCTGGTAATAGCGGTGGTGCCAGGGGCAGAGGATGATCGGAGGGTGCTCGTGGCCGGCGATCAACACGCCGATCTCGTCATTGGTCGTGAAGTCCATCGGGCCGACCATCCGGTCGCGCTCGCGCTCGCGCAGCCACACCTCGGCGGCGTTCAACAGCGCGCGCGCCGCCTCGGGGTCGTCCTCGCACTCGAACCAGCCAAACAGGCCCCACTTGTTGTCCTGAAACTCGTTGAAGTTCCGATCGATATGGGCGCTGATGCGGCCGATCGGCCGTCCGTCGCGGTAGGCGAGGAAGTACTGCGCTTCGGCGTGCTCGAAGAATGGGTTCTTGCGCTGGTCCAGCCGCTTCTTCAGTTCCGACACCAGCGGCGCGACCCAGTTGGGCTCGTTGCGATAGAGCCGCCAGGGGAGCTTGATGAACGTGCTCAGCTCGCGCCGGGAGCGGACCGGGCGAATCTCCACGCTCATTGTTCGTCCCCGGTCTCCGCCGCCATCGGCGGCACACCCTACCTTGCCGATTGGTCAAACCGGAACCCCTGCATGTGCCCCGGTTTCGTACTACAATTGCTGCGTGGAGATTCATCCATCGGCGCGCAAGCACGGTATTGCCGACGAGGACATCGACCACGCAGTGGAACACGCGATGACGATCGACGATCAGGACGACAACACCCGCCTCTATCTCGGCCCGGCTCGCAGTGCGAACCTGTTGGAGGTCGTCACGATCGTTCGGGATGACGGCTCGGAGCTGGCCATCCACGCGATGGTGATGAGGGCTAAGTACCAACGATTGCTGCCAGGAGACTGAGCATGGCTAAGAAGACGCACGGAAGAACAGCGAGTGGTGTCCCGATCACCGATGAGCTGGTCAGCAAGCTCGCCAAGAAGGCCGAGGGAGGTTATGACGTCGAGCAGACGCTCCGTCGGCGTGGAGGGCGGCCACTGATCGGATCGGCGGCCGCGAGCGTCGAGTCGGTGCGACTCGAGCCGGAGTTGCGCCAAGCGTTGGCTAACCGGGCGAAGCGCGACCACGAGACGGCCTCTGCGGTGATCCGCAAGGCTCTGCGCAGCTATCTGGAGATCGCTTGAGTCGGCCGGAGCCTGCGGTGCTCGAGATGGTGGCCCACCCACTCGGCGACACGCCTGCATTATCAGCCACTCGGCAGCGGAGACCCGGCGAAGAACACGTACCAGACCGCCAGCGCGATTACGGCGACGTAGACGTTGATCATGACGATCAGCTCCAGCGCGGTGGTTCCCACCCTCTGGCTGACGTGGCTTTCTGACTCGCCGCGCATGCTGCGCAGCCAGGGCGCCCGGCGTTCGGTGCGGGGGCGTTTGATGAGCTGGTCGTAGACGTTGTTGACCCATGTGAGCGCGATCGCCAGCGCGAAGACCAACACGGCGAGCACGACGATCACGACGCCCACAGCTCCCATGCTGAGAGTCTGCTGGCCGACGACCTGAGATCCGACCCACAGCGCGAGCAGCGGGCAGCCCGTCCAGAAGTTGACGGTTATGAACGCGGTGGCGCCCGCCAAAGCCACCCGCTTGAGGGTCATGTAGGCAGGCGGACCTTCGTGCTCGACCAAACGAGGATCCGAAGGGGTCGCACCGGCACGACTGGCGGTCCGGCTTGTCATTTGGGTGCGGGCTTCTTGGCCAGAGTCGTGGTCATCATCTGCACCCATGTATCGACGAGCGTGACATCGTCGACCTGGGCTGGGATGCCGAGGACGTCGGCCAGCAGGCGGGAGGAGAGCAGCGATCCGAGTCCGACGGCGGCGATCGCCGTTGCCTGCTCGTCGGTGAGCGGCGCCTCGGCGCGCTCGCCGATCCAGGCGGCGAAGCCCGTGAACGTGGAGCTGACGAGCTGCTCGGCGGCAGCGGTCAGCAGCTGTGGGCGGTTGCGGGCTTCGGAGGCGAGGATGCGGAGCAGCTCGGACTCGCTGTCGAGCTCGGCGAGGATGTAGCGGGCGGTGAGCGTCAGTTCGGCTTTGATGTCCCCGAGCGGGCCGAGCACACGGCGGATGTCGCGGAGCGCGTCGAGTCGCGCGAGCTGGCGCTCGATGCCGGCCGCGAGCAGCGCTTCCTTGCTCTTGAAGTGGTGGTAGATCCCGCCGGCCCCGGGGGTGAGCCCGGCGGCCGCCTCGATCTTGGCGATGCTCGTGCCGGAGTATCCGTTTTCGCTGAAGAGGCGCATCGCCTCGTCGACGATCCGCTCACGGGTTGTGCTTGACATGAGCTGGCCTAAGTATACACTTAGCTAAAGTCAGTAGCAAGAGGTTAAGTTGATAGAGAAGGAGTTGGTTGGGTGTCCGACGCCGAGCTTCCCCCAGATGCAGGTGACCGACCGATGCCGATGCCGAAAGACGGGAGCATCCGCGGGGGACGTGTGCGGCGCGCGGCCCCGCTGGCTGCGCTGAGCGCTCGCACCGCGGGGGAGGCGGTCGTCGTCGGGCTGCGAAGCAAGCTGACCGGCGCTGACAGCACCGAGTTCCACGTCCGCACGGCGGAGCGCTATGCCGAGCTGCTCGGCCGCTCCAAGGGCGCGCTGATGAAGGCTGGGCAGATACTGTCGTTCATATCGCTTGGTCCCACCGCGGAGGAGGGCTTCCAATCGATCTACCAGACAGCGCTGACGCGCCTGCGCGATGACGTGCCGCCGATGGCGCCCGAGCTCGCGCGCGTCGTGCTGGAGCGCGAGCTTGGCCGGCGGACCGAGAGCGTGTTCGCGGAGTTCGAGTCCGAGCCGCTGGCGGCGGCCTCGATCGGCCAAGTACATGCTGCTCGGCTGCACGACGGTCGCGCTGTGGCGGTGAAGATCCAGTACCCCGGTGTGGCGGACGCGATCCAGGCCGACCTGAAGAACAACGAGCTGCTGGGCACGTTTCTGGGATTGATCAGTGGGCTGTCCCCGAATAAAATGGAGCTCGACTTTCGCGGCATGGCCCGGGAGATGAGCGTCCGTATCATCGAGGAGCTCGATTACCGTCTGGAGGCTGCCAACCAGACGGAGTTTGCCGCCATGTACCGCGGGCATCCGTTCATCCACGTCCCGGAGGTGATCGGCGAGCTGTGCAGCGATCGTGTGCTGACCCAGGAGCTCGTGCAGGGCAAATCCTGGAGCGAGGCCCTCACCGCCGAGGAGGGGCTGCGTAACAGCTGGGGTGAGTCGATCTGGCGCTTCGTCTATGGCACCTACCAACGCGTCTACATCTTCAATGCCGACCCGCATCCCGGCAACTATCTGTTTCACGACGACGGGAGCGTTAGCTTCCTCGACTTCGGCTGCGTCAAGCGGTTCCGCCGCGATCAGGCCGAGATCACGAACACGATTGTGCGCGAATCTTTGCGGGGTGACGTGCTCGCGACCTGGAAGGCCGCTGTCGAGATCGGCTTCTTTTCCTCCTCGGGCGATGTCACCCCCCAAGAAGTGTTCGACTACTGGCGCGAGGGATTTGAGATGTACTGGGCAGAGCAGCCGTTCACGGTGACACCGGAGTATGTGGCTGCCTTTATCGAACGGCGCTTTTCACCGATCGGTCCCTCCGGCAACGCTTTTCAACACGCTGTTGCACCTCCTGAGTGGACGATGACGAGCCGCATCGAGATGGGGGCGATGTCCGCGATCGCCGGGCTGCGCGCGACCAATGACTGGAGGTCGATTGCCGCCGAGTACTTCGAGAACGCACCCCCGCTCACCGCGATGGGCAAGCTGGAGAGTGAGTTCTTCGAAGGCCGGGCGGCGAGCAACCATGCCTGACTGGCAAGCCTGGCCTTTCCCAACCGAGGACCCCTACCCGGCCTACCGCCTCGCGCGCGCCCGTGCTCCCGTCCAGTGGAACGAGCAACTCGGCGCCCATCTCGTGCTCTCCTACGAGCACGCCGCGGCCGTCCTGCGCAGCCCCGAGTGGAGCTCCGATCCGCGCAACAGCTCGCAGCTACTCGCCTCCTTCGGCGGGCCGGGACCTGTCTCCGAGCAGTGGACCAGGTCGTTGCTGATGAGCGACCCGCCGACCCACACGCGCCTGCGCAGCGCCGTCAATCGCTTCTTCACCCCCCGCGCGATGGAGCGCATCCGCGGGCGTATCGCCGCGATCGTCGAGGCCGCGTTCGAACCGCTCGCCGACGGCGAGCCGGTCGAGCTGATGAGCGAGCTCGCCTACCCGATACCGCTGGCGGTGATCGCGGAGCTATTCGATGTCGGCCTCGAGGGAGCAGAGCTGCTGCGCGCGGAGACGCCGACGCTCGCGCGGATGCTCGAGCTCGACCCGACGCCCGCGGAGCTCGAGAAGATCGGCGCCGCGGCGATGACGGTGATGCTGTTCCTCGTCCCGATCGTCGCCGAGCGCCGGCGCGATCCGGGCGAGGACCTGTTGAGCGCGCTGATCCATCCCCCCGAGGGTGGGGCGGCCCTGGAGACCGACGAGATCATCACGATGTGCCTACTGCTGCTCGCCGCCGGTCACGAGACGACCGCGAACCTGATCGGCAACGGCACGCTCGCGCTGCTGGAACACCCCGACCAGCTCGACTGGCTAGCGCGGCATCCCGATCTGACTCCCCAAGCCGTCGAGGAGCTCCTGCGCTACGACAGCCCGGCCCAGGTCGCCTCGCGAATCGCCCTGTCGGATCTGGTTCTCGACCAGACGAATATCGGCAGGGGAGAGCAGGCGCTGATCGTCCTCGGCGCCGGCAACCGCGACCCGGCCCGCTACGCCGACCCGGACCGCTTGGACCTCACCCGCACGGACCCATCACACCTCGCCTTCGGCGGGGGTCCCCACTTCTGCGTCGGCGCCGGGCTCGCCCGACTGGAGGCGCAAGAGACCTTCAAGCGCATCGCCCAATCGATACCGACGCCAACGACCAGCAGCTGGTCGCACACGAGGGATCGCTCGCGCACCTTCCGGCGGGTGCGAACCCTCAACATCGGGACGGCCGGTCTCGCGATCCGGATGGCTCAGCCGACCCCCAGCAGACTCGGCAGCTCCTCCATCGCCCCGAACACCTCGGCGCCGGCCTGACGTAGCGCCGCCGGGTCGCTGTCGGCCGCGTGGGACCGAGTAGGCGGAGAACAGGACCTCGTCGGGGAAGAGGGGGTCGAGCTTCGTCAGCTGCAGCGACAGCCGCGTGGGCAGGCCCTCTGTCGTCAGTGCGCGGGCGAGCACCGTGTTGGAGATCGTCTCGCTGTCGACGAGCACCCCGTCGCAATCGAAGATCACCAGCTGGAGGCGCGTCTGCGTTATCGGTCTCGCCTGGGAACAGAGTCGTGGGCATGGACGGGACATCGAACACGAATTAGGATTTGGGATCGAGTAGATGCGATTTCAAGCTGTCTTCTATCGTGATGCGTCCGGTCGTGAGCCCGTGCGGGAATTCCTCGACTCCCTGGACGATGACTCGCGGGCCGCGATCGAGCATCAGATCGGGCGTCTGAATCTGCTCAGTGACGCAATGCCTCATCTGCCCTTCCCTCACTCCTCCCAGGTCGAGGGGGAGCTACGGGAGCTGCGCTGCCACTACGGCCGGCAGCTGTACCGCATCCTCTACCGCCGTTCAGATCAGCTCGTGGTCCTCCTACACATCTTCGCCAAGCGCTCCGCGAAGATCGATCAGCGTGACATCCGCACCGCACAGGATCGAGCGGAGGACTTCAAGGCCCGAATGCAAGCGCAGCCGCGCACTCCACCGCGTGCCGCCGGTCGCGACGCCCCATAGCCCGATTTCGCACTTCTGCTAACATCGTCGATCACAGTGACCGATACGAGAAAGCAGCAATGACCAAGCAACACAGCCCAATCGGAACGAGCGTCAGCGACCACATCGAGCGTGAGCTCACGCGCAGCAAGAGCTACCGCGAGGAGTACGAGCGCCTCGCGCCGTTTGAGCAAATCGCGCGGATCGCGATCATGCGACGTGCTCACCTCGGCCTTTCCCAACAGCAGGTCGCCAAGCGCATGGGCACCACCACCTCGGTCATCTCGCGGATCGAGAGCGGCCAACACCGCACCGGCACCGAAACGCTCCGACGCCTCGCTATAGCGCTCGACGGCCACGCCGTACTCGGCTTCGAGTTCGCCACCGACGGCGAGCCCGACCGCGAGCTTGTGGCGCTGTAGCCCCCGGTTGACCGCGCGGCTCGGTCGATCGCCACCCTCTGGATTGGCCGGCCAGCCAGGGTTTCCTCACTCTACTGCTGACTAATCTCCCCGAACGGTTCCCTCTGGACACCACCCGTTGCATCGTGTAAGCTGCGATTTGCAAGAGGGATGCAGGACTCGGCTCAGCTTCGTCTAAAGTAGATCTGAGTAGCAGGATTCGTTCAGTGGGAACTATGAATAAGAACTTTTGAAGGACGGCAACGGGTCGCCGCAACTTTTAGAGGCACGGGGAGTCAAAGCCGGGTATCCAAGCCCGGTCCGATAGGGAGGTCTGCATGAGGTCCAAGGTCCGCTTTCGCTTCGCTCTTCTGGCGCCCCTCGTCGGCGCGATTCTCGCGCTCGTCGCCGTCTCGGCTCCCGCGGCGCAGGCTTCGTTCGGCGTGGAAAGCTTCTTTGCGGCCAACTGCAAGGTGGAAGAACCGTGCACGGCCGCAAGTACCGAAGCAAATCACTCGGAACTTTTTACCCAGGCGGCCGGCCACCCCGTCGCCGGAGTTACTGAATTCAGCCTCAAAACTCACGTCATACAGACGACACCCTTTACAGCCGTTGCACCCGAAGGGAATGCGAAGAACGTACGGACCAACGTTGCGCCCGGGGTATCGACAAATCCCGAGGCAGTTACAAAGTGTTCAGTAGCGAACTTCATGGGGAAAGAAGAAGCGCCAGGATTCTTTACGGAACCAAAATGCCCGGAAAGCGAAATTGGCAAGCAGATCGTGACGATCGTCACCAAGATTCCGGCGGGAGAACCATTTGAAGGCGATTACGCAAATATAGAACTGGAAGGCAAGCTCTATAACCTCGAACAGCCTGAAGGTAGTAGTCTTTCGTCCTACTTCGGTGTTGCCCTTAGCCTTGCAAAAGCTGGTCATCCGGGGCTCTATACCCATACCTTCCTCGAAGGGCACATCGAATGGGGATCCGAATCGTCGGAAGCGAGCAAAGTCGAATCACAAGGTACGGGCAAAGCTGATTATCACGACTATTATGTGATCAAGAACGTCGCGGAAGGACTTATCAAATCGCGTCTCATTTTCTATGGGACAAAGGGAAATACCGGCCAGGGTGGATTTGTAACAAATCCAAGCAGCTGCTCAGGTACCGGGCTACAGACGACCACCGGAATTCGTCTGGAATCATATGAAGGGGGATTCGCTAATTCCAGCTACAGCGGGCCTCTAGGCACTGAAGGCTGCAACGGGGCCGCGCCGTTTACGTCGGTTCCCTTTGCTCCTACATTTGGTCTGACGCCAGGAGCGGGAGAAACTCAATCGGATCAACCCGATGGGGTCACGGCCGAATTGACGCTCCCTCACGACCCAAGTCCGACTGGTATCGACTCATCTCAGCTCAAGACGGCCAGCGTCACCCTTCCCGAAGGCATGACTTTGAATCCGTCGGCCGCCAGTGGCCTACAGGCCTGCACGCCCACTCAGATCGGGATCAAAACGAAGAATCCGATCACGTGTCCGGCGGCATCGAAGATCGGCGAAGTGAGCTTGACGGTCCCAGACCTACCGGCGTCGGAACCGCTAACGGGGAGCCTCTATCTCGGTGGTGGGCCTGAACCGATCACGGGTGGCTCTGTCGCGGCGCCGGAATACACGGTCTATTTCAATGCCGAATCGACCAAGTACGACGTTGACGTGCGCCTCCAGGGGTCGGTCAAACCCAACCCGACGACGGGACAGGTGACGACGGTCTTCTCTGAAAACCCCGAACAGCCGTTCAGCAACGTAAAATTGAAGTTCAACGGCGGATCGCTTGCTCCGATTGCCAACCCACTCGTATGTGGAACCGCGACGGCTACAACAAGTTTGTCGCCGTTCACGGGTACGGCTGCACAATCACCGACGAGCGCCTTCACCGTCGACAGCAACGGCGCCGGCGGCGCGTGCTCCTCACCGCTGCCGTTCTCGCTCTCGCAGACCACCGCCAACCAGGCGCCGGGCACCGCGGGCGCGAAAACGTCCTACACGCTCAACATCGCGCGTGCCGGTGGTCAGCAGTACCTGTCGCAGATCCAGACGACACTGCCGGCCGGTCTCGTCGGCCTGATTCCGGCCGTGACGCAGTGCGGCGAAGCGGAAGCCAACGCGGGCACCTGCCCTGGCTCCAGCGAAATCGGTGCGGTCAGCGTGGCGGCCGGAGCGGGTCCGACGCCCTTTGGTTTCAACGGGCACATCTACCTCACCGGGCCCTACAACGGCGCTCCGTTCGGGCTGTCGGTCGTGGTGCCGGCGACGGCGGGGCCGTTCAGCCTCGGCAACGTCGTCACGCGGGGGACGCTCACCGTCAACCCGTATACGGCGCGCGTAACGGCCACGACGACCCTGCCGACGATCTACAAGGGCATTCCCCTGCGCCTGCAGCGCGTGTCGGTCAACATCAACAAACAGGGCTTCCTGCAGAACCCGACCAACTGTGGGGTGCTCGCCACCGAAACGACGCTGACCTCGACGTTCGGTGCGACCCAGAGCCTGTCGACCCCATTCCAGGTCGGCGCCTGCGGCGGTCTCTCGTTCAAGCCTTCGTTCAAGGCCAAAACCAGCGCGAAGACCTCGAAAGCCAATGGAGCCAGCCTCGAAACGACGCTCAACATCGGGACCGGCCAGACGAACTTCAAATCGGTCATGGTGCAGCTGCCCAAGCAGCTGCCGTCGCGACTGACGACGCTGCAGAAAGCGTGCCCCGAAGCGGTGTTCGCCGCGAACCCCTTCCACTGCCCCAGCGGCTCGTTCGTTGGCGGCGCGCGGGCGAACACGCCGACGCTGCCCGGCAAACTGCAGGGGCCGGCGATCCTCGTCTCCCATGCGGGGCTGGCGTTCCCGGATCTCGATCTGGTGATGGAAGCCAACGGCGTGCGCGTGATCCTGGTCGGCAACACGAAAATCAGCAAGGGCATCACGACGACGACGTTCGCCTCGACGCCCGACGTGCCGGTCTCGAGCATCACCGTCAACCTGCCGATCGGCGCGCATTCGGCGGTCACGGCAAACGGCAGCCTCTGCATCAACCCGCTGACGATGCCGACGACCCTGACCGGCCAGAACGGCTTCGTGGTCAAACAGAACACCAAAATCACGGTGGCGAGCTGCGGCGTGCGGATCGCCGGCAAGAAGGTAATTGGAAACACGGCGTACATAACCGTGCAGACCTACTCGGCCGGGCGCATCAGCGGCAGCGGCTCGAACCTCAAAACGGTCTACCGCAAGCTGGGCAAGGCCGAGAAAACGGCCACGCTCAAGGTCCCGCTCTCCAACGGCGGCCTGCGCAGGGGCCGTCCGCTGAAGGTCAAGCTGCGGGTCGGCTTCGTCCCCAAGACGAAGAGCGTCGGCAACTCCGCGTCGACGACGACGGTGGTCTTCGGCTAGCACCCCGCCGCGATTCGATGATTAGAAGCTGGAGGAGTGGGTAAACAGGCTCCTGTCTTCGTATGGGTTTTAGAGGAGGGGTATGGATGACGCACGCTGCTCGTAAGACATCGCTTCTAACGCTGCTCAGCGCCGCTTTGTTGGTCGGGATATGGGCATCCGCTGCCCACGCCGCCGGCACCCTGAGGCTCGCAGAAGAATGGGAAGCGGGCACGTGCAAGGGCTCGGAAGCCGAAGTGGCGGTCAAGGCGAACTGCAGCTACGCGAGCAACCCCAGCAAGTTCTACACCCAGGCGGCCGGACACCCGAACTGGGGCCTCACCGGCTTCAAACTTGAACAAAGCGGCGAAGCGCCGAACGGCAGCGCGGTCAAGCGACTGCGCGTGGACGTCCCGCCGGGGCTCGCCGCCGACCCTCAGGCGTTCGCGAGCCCGGGGAACCGGGCCCACGGCGAATGCTCGCGCTCCGAATTCGAAGCGAACTCCTGCAACGCGAGCAGCCAGGCCGGCTTCGTCGAACTGAAGGCCTACCTGGAACTGACGGGGACGGTGCTGCCGCTCAAAGGCAAGGTCTACAACCTCAAAGCGGAACCCAACCTGCCGCTGCTGTTCGGCATCGACGTCGAAGGCGTAGAACCGCTCGTCGAAGACGTCCACCTCTACCTCGAAGGACATGTGAGCTGGGGACCCGAACCGTCGCTCGCCGCTCGCGGCATCCCCTCCGGCGACTTCCACGAGTGGTTCGAAATCAACAACGTGCCGCCGGAAGTCGCCGTCAAGCTCGGTCCGATCACGCTCGGCAAAACCAAGCTGAAGACGGTCGAATCGAAGCTCTTCTTCAACGGCCACGCCGGCGTCGAAGGCAAGGAAAACTTCCTCACGATGCCGAGCAGCTGCACGGCGCCTCACTCCTATCTCGAACTTGAAACGTACGGTCCCACCGTCGAACACCTCAGCGCACCCACGACGCCGCCCGTCGGCGTCGAAGGCTGCGGAAACGTTCCCTTCGAACCCACTGTGGCGGTGACGCCGGAAACGTCTCAGTACGACACGCCCGACGGCGCGGTCACCAATGTGCACGTCCCGCAGAAAGAAAAATCGAACGAAACAAACACCTCCGACATCGCGGACGCCCACGTCACGTTGCCCGAAGGCCTGACGCTCAACCCGTCCGCCGCGCAGGGCCTGGAAGCCTGCACGCAGGCGCAGCTCGGCAAGGGCACGCGCAACCCGGTCAGCTGCCCGGCCAGCTCGAAGATCGGTACCGTCAACATCGAAACCGACCTGCCGCCCGGCAGCCTCGCCGGCAACGTCTATCTCGGCAAGGCCAACGGCACATCGTCGATAACCGGCCCGCCGTACCTGATCTTCATCGACACCGAGAGCGTCTATGACGTGTCCGTGCGCCTCGAAGGACAGGCCGTGCCGAATCCGACCACCGGCCGCCTCGAAGTCAGCTTCCTCGGCAACCCGCAACTGCCCTTCAGCGACCTGACGCTGACGCTCAACGGTGGCCCTCGGGCGCCGCTTGCCAACCCGCTGGTCTGCGGTAGCGCGCCCACGGAAGCGATGTTTTCGCCCTACACCACGGGCATTCTCCAGGCCCTGATACCGACCTCATACACCACTACAGGCTGCCCGTCCTCGATTCCCTTCGCCCTCACCCAGTCCGCCACGCCCGCGAACACGACCGCCGGGGCCTACAGCCCCTACACGTTCAACCTGTCCCGCGCCGACGGCCAGCAGTACCTCTCGCAGGTCTCCACGACCCTGCCCGCGGGCCTGCTCGGCGCGATCCCCTCCGTCACTCTCTGCGGCGAACCTCAGGCGGCGGCCGGGAGCTGCCCGGCGGCGAGCCTGATCGGCGTCGCCTCGGTGACCGCGGGCGCGGGCAAAGAACCGTTCCCGCTCTCCGGGAATGTCTACCTGACGGGCCCCTACGACGGTGCTCCCTACGGCCTCTCGATCCCCGTCTCGGTCGTGGCCGGACCGTTCAACCTCGGCGTGGTCACGACTCGCGCGACGATCAAGGTCAATCCCCAGACCTCGCGGGTGACCGTCGCGACGACCAACCTGCCAACAATCGTGGGAGGGGTGCCTGTTCGTCTAAAGACGCTCAAGGTTGAAGTAAACCGTCCTTCATTTATCTTCAATCCCACCAACTGTTCCGCTCTCGCAACGGAATCGACGCTCACCTCGACGTTCAACGCGACCCAGTCCCTTTCCACCCCCTTCCAGGTCGGCAACTGCTCCGCGCTCCCGTTCAAACCTGTGTTCAAGGTCTCCACGAGCGCGAAGACCTCGAAAAAGAACGGCGCGAGCCTCGTGGTCAGCCTCACCCAGCCCGCGCACGAGGCGAACATGAAATCGGTCTACGTCTCGCTGCCCAAGCAGCTGCCCTCGCGCCTGACGACGCTCCAGAAAGCCTGCCCGGAAGGCACGTTCGCGGCGAACCCGGTCAACTGCCGCAAGCTCGGCTCCGAAGTCGGCTCCGCCGTCGTCACGACCCCGGTGCTCCCCGGCCAGCTGAAGGGCTCGGCCTACCTCGTCTCCCACGGCGGCGAGGCGTTCCCCGACCTCGACATCGTGCTCGAAGGCGACGGCATCACCGTGATCCTCACCGGCAACACGAAAATCACGAAGGGGATCACGAGCTCGACGTTTGCGGCGATCCCCGACGTGCCCGTCTCGAGCTTCGTTTTGACGCTGCCCGTCGGGGAACACTCGGCGCTGACGTCCAACGGCAGCCTCTGCTCAAAGGCGCTGACGGTGCCGACGACGATCGACGCCCAGAGCGGCGCGCAGCTGACGCAGAAAACGAAGCTGTCCGTGACCAGCTGCCCGGTGCAGATCGTCTCGCACAAGGTCGTCGGCCACAAGCTCGTGGTGCGGGTCAAGACGTTCGCGGCCGGGCGCGTCAGCCTCAAGGGCAAGAACTTGAAGGCGCCGCGCTACAAACAGCTCGCGAAGGCGAAGATCGCGACGTTCACGGTCCCGCTCTCGCGCAAGGGCCTGGCCGCGCTGTCCAAGCACCACAAGCTGAAGATCAGCGTGCGCGTCGGCTTCGTCCCGAAGACGAAAACCGAATCCGTCTCCGCGGCCTCGGTGGCGGTGAAGTTCAAGTAGTAGAAAAATCGCCACCGCCGGCCCATGCGACGGGCCGATGCCCTAGATTGAAGCAATGGATGAAGCTGGCATGGGTACGGATACCTCGCAGCTGCCGCTCGGCAACGCGCCCGAACGGGGCTCGCCGCTGAGCGGCGACGCGCCCCTGCCATCCGCCGGCGATCCGCTGCTGGCGGGCGTGCGGCGGATGACGCTGCTGGCCGACCACGCCGACGGCGCGGAGGCGATCTTCCGCACGCTCGCCCGCGAGCTGCTCGGCACGCCGGGCGCCGACGAGATCCACGTCTACCACCTGGCCGATGCCGGAGCGGGCGCCGGCGAGGAGCCCGAGCAGACGGTGATCTACCTGTTCGAGGGCGAAGGGCGGCTCAGCTACCTCGCGCGCCGTGACGAGCGCCCGCCGGGCGTGAGCTGGGTCGCGGGCACCGGCCGCAGCTTCCTCGCCGGCAGCGGCGAGGAGCTCGCCGCCAGCGTGCCGCGGCTCGCGCTCGTCGGCGGCGCGCCCGAGCCGGCCGGCTGCGCGCTGCTATTGCCGCTGAGCGTCCGTGGCGAGGTCGAGGCCGTCGTGCTGCTCGCCCGCCGCCGCGCCGAGCCGTTCGCCGAGCGCTCGATCGAGCTCGCGGCCACGCTCGTCGACCAGACCGCGACCGCGCTGGCGCTGCTGCGCGCGCGCGCCGAGGCCGGCACCGACACGGTCACGGGCTGCATGAACCACCGCGGGATGCGCCGCCGGCTGCACGAGGAGGTCGACCGCGCGGCTCGCGCCGGAACCCCGCTCTCCGCCCTGCTGATCGACCTCGACAACTTCAAGCTCGTCAACGACCGCCACGGCCACCAGGCCGGCGACGTGCTGCTGCGCGAAGTCGCCCAGACGCTCGTGCGCGAGTTCCGCGCCTTCGACCGCGTCGCCCGCTACGGCGGCGACGAGTTCGTCGTGATCCTCCCCAACGCCGTCCTGGAGAGCGCCGCCGCTGCCGCCCAGCGCGCGCTCGAGCGGCTGCTGGCGATCCCCTCCTTCGACGCGAACCCCGGCGCCTCGGCTTCGATCGGGGTCGCCCAGTGGCAGGCGCCGATGAGCATCGACGAGCTGCTCGAGGCCTGTGACGCCGCGCTCCTGCGCTCCAAGCGTCAGGGCAAGGGACGGGTTACGCGGGCGTAGGACTGATCCGCTCGCGGGCGCGCCGCGAATAGATGGGCAGTGAACACCTACTGGAGGTTCAAAATGCCTGTCGATTCTGGAACTGAAGCGCAAGCTCCACAGCGAACGGAAGATCAAGCACCGCAGCCGATGGGGATCGTCGAGCGCCTCGTGCGCGACGACTCCGATCGCAAGCGTTTCCTGAAGATGGCCGGCAGCGCCGGTGCCGCGAGCTTCGGCGCCTTCGTGCTGGCCGCCTGCGGGAGCAGCAAAAGCAGCAGCAGCGCCACGACCGCCGCCACCCCGGCGGCCACGACCTCATCGACCTCGTCCGCGAGCGCCAACTCGGGTGACATCGGGATCCTCAACTACGCGCTCACGCTCGAGTATCTGGAGACCGCGTTCTACGCGAAGGTGATCGAAGCGAAACTGTTCAGCGGCGCCGACGCCGCGCTGCTGAAGACCTTCGGCGCGCAGGAGGCCCAGCACGTGGCCGCGCTGAAAGCCGCTGTGACGTCGCTCGGCGGGACCCCGGTGGCGAAGCCGGCAGCGAAGTTCCCGATCACCACCGCGGCCGCGACCGCCGAACTCGCCTACACCGTCGAGAACCTCGGCGCCGCGGCGTATCTCGGTCAGGCGCCGTTGATCCAGAGCAAGCAGGTGCTGGCTTCCGCCCTGGCGATTCACACGATCGAGGCCCGCCACGCGGCGAGCATCGGCACGCTGGTGAAGAAGTCCCTCACGCCGGATGGCGCATTTGCCAAGCCGGCCGACATGTCCGAAGTCCTGGCGGCGGTCAAGCCGTTCCTGGCCTAAGCGTTTAGCGCGAAAAGGAGCCATTGAAAATGTCTACTAGCACTCAATTGCAGAACCCGGAGCTGGCCGAGATCGAGGTGCACGGCCTGACCCGTGCGAGCTTCATGGTGCGCGGCGCGCTGGCGGCAGGCGCCGTCTACGGCGTCTCCTCGGTCGCGCCGTTCGTCTCGCAGGCGCTCGCCGCGGGCGGTGGTGGCGATGCGGAAATCCTCAACTTCGCCCTCACGCTCGAGTACCTGGAGTCGGCCTTCTACAACGAAAAGGGCAAGACGGTCGGTCTCAGCGGCAAGGCGAAGACCTACGCGACCGATTTCGGCGCGCAGGAGGCCGAACACGTGAAGGCGCTGACGGCGGCGATCAAATCGCTCGGCGGGACGCCGGTGGCGAAGCCGACGTTCGTCTTCCCGGTGAGCAACCAGAGCTCGTTCCTGGCGCTCGCCTCGACGCTCGAGAACACGGGAGTCGGCGCCTACAACGGCGCGGCGCCGATGATCTCGAGCAAAGAAGTGCTGGCCTCGGCCGGCAGCATCGTCCAGATCGAGGCCCGTCACGCGGCCGCGATCAACCTGCTGATCGGCAAGTCGCCGACGCCGAACGGCGCCTTCGACAAGCCACTGAGCGAACAGCAGGTGCTCACGGCGGTCAAGCCGCTGATCAAGTCGTAGCTCCGCGCCTCCTCGGCTGCCTCGAGGACTGAGCTGATATCACTGTCTCAGTACCCGATCATCAGCCGAGGAGGCGCATGTCACACGACAGTTTTGGCGCGAGAGGAACACTCGAGGTAGGCGGCCGCGAGTACGAGATCTTCCGGCTGGACGCGCTGCAGCAGCGCTTTGACGTCGCCCGGCTGCCGTTCTCGCTGAAGGTGCTGCTCGAGAACCTGCTGCGCACGGAGGGCAACGGCGCGGTGCGCGCGAAGGACATCGAGGCGCTCGCGAGCTGGGACGCGCAGGCGCAGCCGAGCAAGGAGATCGCCTTCACGCCCGCGCGCGTGCTGATGCAGGACTTCACCGGCGTGCCCGCGGTCGTCGACCTCGCCGCGATGCGCGACGCGATCGCGCAGATGGGCGGCGACCCCGCCAAGATCAACCCGCTGGCGCCGGCCGAGCTCGTGATCGACCACTCCGTGCAGGTCGACGCCTTCGGCACGCGCGACTCCTTTCAGATCAACGCCGAGCGCGAGTTCGAGCGCAACCAGGAGCGCTACGCCTTTTTGCGCTGGGGTCAGGGCGCGTTCGACGACTTCGCGGTCGTGCCGCCGGACACGGGGATCGTCCACCAGGTCAACCTCGAGTACCTCGCGCGCGTGGTCTTCCAGAAGGATCCGGACGGGTCCAGCCCGGACGGGCAGCTGCCGCAGCTCTACCCCGACACGCTCGTCGGCACCGACTCGCACACGACGATGGTCAACGGCCTCGGCGTGCTCGGCTGGGGCGTCGGTGGGATCGAGGCCGAGGCGGCGATGCTCGGTCAGCCGATGTCGATGCTGATCCCGCGCGTCGTCGGCTTCGAGCTGCACGGCGAGCTGCCCGAGGGCGCGACCGCGACCGACCTCGTGCTGACGGTCACGCAGATGCTGCGCGAGCGCGGCGTGGTCGGCTCGTTCGTCGAGTTCTTCGGCGCCGGCTTGGCCGGCCTGCCGCTGGCCGACCGCGCGACGATCGGGAACATGTCGCCGGAGTTCGGCTCGACCTGCGCGATCTTCCCGATCGACGCGGAGACGCTGCGCTACCTCGAGTTCTCTGGTCGTCCCAGGCAGCAGATCGAGCTGGTCGAGGCCTACGCGCGCGCGCAGGGCCTGTGGCACGACGAGAGCTCCGAGCGGACGACCTACTCGGACACGCTCGAGCTCGACCTCGGCGACGTCGTGCCGAGCATCGCCGGCCCGAAGCGCCCGCAGGACCGGGTCGCGCTGAGCGAGGCGCGCGAGGACTTTCGCCGCGTCCTGACCGGCTACGTACCCGACTACGACGAGCGCGACGAGGCCTCCGCGGAGAGCTTCCCCTCGAGCGATCCGCCGGCGAACGGCAACGATCATCCGGTCGCGGGCAACGACGGCGGTCCGAGCTACGCGCATGAGCACGCGGGCGCGGGCGCGGAGGGGGCGGGCGCGACGGCGACCGCCGAGCGCGGCACGTCCGGGCCCGGGTCCGGCAGCGCCGTCGCGGTGACGCTCGCCGATGGGACCGAGACCGAGCTCGACCACGGGCATGTCGTGATCGCGGCGATCACGAGCTGCACGAACACCTCAAACCCGTCGGTGATGGTGGGCGCGGGCATCCTCGCGCGCAACGCGCTCGCGCGGGGCCTGCGGACGAAGCCGTGGGTGAAGACCTCGCTGGCGCCGGGATCGAAGGTCGTGACCGAGTACCTCGACAAGGCCGGTCTGACCGAGCCGCTCGAGCGGCTCGGCTTCAACCTCGTCGGCTATGGCTGCACGACCTGCATCGGCAACTCGGGACCTTTGCCGGAGGAGGTCTCCAAGGCGGTCGGCGACGCCGACCTGGCGGTCGTGTCGGTGCTGTCGGGCAACCGCAACTTCGAGGGGCGGATCAACCCCGACGTGAAGATGAACTACCTCGCCTCGCCGCCGCTGTGCGTCGCCTACGCGCTGGCGGGCACGATGGATATCGACATCGTCGGCGAGCCGCTCGGTCAGGACGAGCAGGGCCAGGACGTGTACCTGCGCGACATCTGGCCCGGCGAGCGCGAGGTGGCCGAGACGATCGAGCAGGCGGTCCAGTCGGACATGTTCCGCAAGAGCTACGGCGAGGTGTTCGAGGGCGACGAGCGCTGGAACGGGCTGCAGGTGCCGACCGGCGATCGCTTTGCGTGGGCGGAGGACTCGACGTACGTGCGGCTGCCGCCGTACTTCCAGGACATGCCCGCCGAGCCCGCGCCGGTGCAGGATATTGCGGGCGCGCGCGTGCTCGCAAAGCTCGGCGACAGCGTCACGACCGACCACATCTCCCCGGCCGGCTCGATCAAGCGCGACGGACCCGCGGGACGCTACCTGCAGGAGCAGGGCGTGGCGGTGCGCGACTTCAACTCATACGGCTCGCGCCGGGGCAACCACGAGGTGATGATGCGCGGCACGTTCGCGAACATTCGCTTGCGCAACCAGCTGGCGCCTGGCACGGAGGGCGGCGTTACCCGCTATTTGGGGGACGGTTCCGGCGAGGAGCTGTCGATCTACGACGCCGCGATGCGCTATATCGCCGACGGCGTCCCGCTGGTCGTACTCGGCGGCAAGGAGTACGGCTCGGGCTCCTCGCGCGATTGGGCCGCGAAGGGCACAAAGCTGCTCGGCGTACACGCGGTGATCGTCGAGAGCTTCGAGCGCATCCACCGCTCGAACCTGGTCGGGATGGGCGTGCTGCCACTGCAGTTCCCCGACGGCCAGAGCGCGGACTCGCTGGGGCTGACCGGCGAGGAGGTCTTCTCGATCGAGGGGATCGCCACGGCGATGAAGGATGGCGGCTCGCCGCCGAGCGAGGTTCAGGTCACGGCCCTCAATGAGGACCCCGCCCGCCGCGAGCCCGTGAGCTTCGCCGCGCGCGTGCGAATCGACACTCCGCGTGAGGCCGAGTACTTCCGCCACGGCGGGATTCTCCAGTTCGTCCTGCGCCAGTTGCTGATCGCTGAATAAATCCTGCGCACAATGGTGTAGATATAAAGGTTGGAATCTCGCCTGACGATAGCTAACGGCAGCCGGGATGTTGATAGAAGATTTTAAAAACTGCGTACTACCATCGTTATACGCAGTTTAGAAAGTATATGTAATAGATGAGCCCGACAACCGCGAAAAAACCGCAAAAACGCGGCGCCACGAAAAAAGGCGCGGCCAGCCCAACCCCAAAGGTCCTGCTCGACCTGCTCAACGCGCAGGGCCCCTCCGGCTACGAGACCGCCCCCGCGGCGGTCTGGCGCGACGCGGCGAAGGGCTTCGCGGCGGTCTCGACCGATGTCGTCGGCACGCCGCTGGCGCTGGTGGCCCCCAAGCACGACGCGCGCACGCCGGCGCGGCGGCTGCTCGTGATGGGCCACATCGACGAGATCGGTCTGATCGTCACGCACATCGACGATCAGGGCTACCTGTGGTTCACCTCCGTCGGCGGCTGGGACGCGCAGATCCTCGTCGGCCAGCGCGTCGTGATCGACACGCGCGCGGGCAAGGTCACCGGCGTCGTCGGCAAGAAGCCGATCCACCTGCTGCGCGACGAGGAGCGCAAGAAGGTCGCGGAGATCCGCGACCTGCACATCGACATCGGCGCGCGCGACGGCGAGGACGCCCGCGCGCGCGTGCGTATCGGCGACGTGGCGGTGATCGACGCCGGTCCGCAGGAGCTGCCGAACGGCCGGCTGATCTCACGCGCGCTCGATAACCGCCTCGGCTCGTTCGTGGCGCTCGAGGCGGCGCGGCTCGTGGCCGAGGCCGGCGGCGCGGAGTGGGAGCTCGCGGCCGTGGCGGTCGCGCAGGAGGAGATCACCTTCGGCGGTTCGAGCACGAGCGCCTTCGCGCTGGAGCCCGACGCGGCGATCGTCGTCGACGTCACGCACGCGACCGACGCGCCGGGGATCGACGTGAAGGAGATCGGCAAGCACGAGCTCGGCTCCGGCCCGGTGATCGGCCGCGGCTCGACCCTGCATCCGCAGCTGTTCGAGCTGCTGTACGAGACCGCCGAGCAAGAGAAGATCCCGTTCACCGTCGAGGCCACCGCCCGCAGCACCGGTACCGACGCCGACGCCGTTCACACCAGCCGCGCGGGCGTCCCCACGGGCCTCGTCTCGATCCCGATCCGCTACATGCACTCCCCGGTCGAGCTCGTCCAGCTCGACGACGTCCACGCCTGCGCCCGCCTGATCGCCGCCGCCGCCCTGAGGTTGGACGGCGGCGCGGCGTTTTCCCGCTGAAGCGCGTTTCTACGCCGCGGTGAGTTCGGTGAACTCTGTCACCTCGTAGGCCTTGCCGGGGACGCCGCCGAGCGCGATCAGCTGCAGGCCCTCGGGGCCGGGGTAGATCTTGCGCTTGACGCCCGGGCCGACGCGCACGAGCAGGTCGGGGGCCAGCTCGATGCGCTCGCCCTCGATCTCGATCTCACCAGAGCCGGCGATCGCCAGGTAGACCTCCTCCTGGCCGTCTTTCTCGTGGTCGTGCTCGGGGTAGTCGGCGTAGTCGGGCGGCAGCCGGACCACCTGGAGCCCGAACGAGGTGACGCCGAGCTCGGCCCGAGCCTTGACGAGGCCCCCTCCGAAGGCGGCCTCCATGTCTCCGATGCGCTTTGCTGTGTAGTCGCTCATGCGTTTTGCTCCTGTCTTGGTGTGGTGGTGTCTAAGTCGCTCGCCGCCGGCGCCGGCTGGAGCACCGGTTTGTCGGTCGGCATGATGATCCCGAGCTGGCGCGACTGCGCGAGCACCGCACCGTCGGGCGCCCAGATCACGCCGTCCTCCTCGAACAGGCCGTCGTGGAGCAGGCGCGTCTCGAACACTCCGAGGCACAGCGCCGCCGGGTCGCAGTCGCAGTCGGAGATCGGCTGGCGAAAGTGGATCGTGAGGTCGATCGTGGGGCTGACCGCGGGGGAGTCGAGCGCGATGAACGAGGGGGGAAACCACGCGTCGCTGAACAGCGCGAGCGCGAGCGCGTCGACCGGGCGCTGCTCGGGCAGGCCGGTCCAGCCGCCGATCCGCATCGGCGCGCCGCTGCCGGCGAACGGGATCGCGCCGACGCGCGGCTGCAGCACGATCTGCTTGGTGAATTCCGGCGCCCCCTTGAAGAGCCCCGGCGTGGAGCGCCGCTCGGCGTCCGGCGCGCCCAGCTCGGGCATCGGCAGTTCGTTTGCGCCCGGCGCCTGCCACGGCACCGAGAAGGCGGCGAGCGCGAGCGCGATCACGCGGCCGTTCTGCTCCATGCGCGCCGAGAGCGTACTCAGCGAGCGTCCGGCGCGCTCGACGGTCGTGCGGATCTCGAGCGGTCCCAGCTCCGGGGAGGCGGCATAGTGGATCGTGAGCGAGCGCGGCGTACGCTCCGGGTCGTCAATCGCTGCGATCAGCGCGCGCAGCAGGATCGCCGCGAGGTAGCCGCCGTGGGGGCCGCGTCCGGCGCGCCAGCCGGGGGCGATCGTCGCCGCGAACGTGCCGTCTTGCAACGGCGTGACGGCCGTGTCGCGGTCAAACACCGTGTCCATGCAAGGCGAGCATATCGGTCGGCCGCCGGGCCTGGCCGTCTGGCCAGCCGGGCCTCGGCGTGGCGTTCAGCCGCGGACGAGGCGCTTGTACGTGATCCGATGAGGCCGGTCGGCCGCGGCGCCCAGCTCCGCGTGGCGGTGCTCCTCGTAGGCGTCGAAGTTACCCTCGAACCACGTCACCTGCGAGTCGCCCTCGAAAGCCAGCACGTGGGTGGCGACACGGTTCAGGAACCAGCGATCGTGGGAGATCACCACCGCGCAACCGGGGAATTCCAGCAGCGCGTTCTCCAGGGCGCGCAGCGTGTCGACGTCGAGGTCGTTGGTGGGCTCGTCCAGTAGCAGCAGGTTGCCGCCGCTGCGCAGCAGCTTGGCGAGGTGCACGCGGTTGCGCTCGCCGCCGGAGAGCTTGCCGATGCGGGCCTGCTGGTCTTGACCCTTGAAGTTGAAGCCCGCGGTGTACTGGCGCGAGTTGAGCTCGCGATCGCCCACCTTGATGTGCTCGTAGCCTTCGGAGATCTCCTCCCAGACGGTCTTCTCGGGGTTCAGCGAGTCGCGCGACTGGTCGACGTAGGCGAGCTGGACGGTGTCGCCGACTTCGAGCTTGCCGCTGTCGGGGGCCTCCTCGCCGGTGATCATCCTGAACAGCGTCGTCTTGCCGGCGCCGTTGGCGCCGATCACGCCGACGATCCCGGCGCGGGGGAGATCGAAGGAGAGATCCTCGATCAGCAGGCGCTCGCCGAAGCCCTTGACCAAATCGGTCGCGGTCAGCACCTTGTCGCCGAGGCGCGGCCCGGGCGGGATGTGGATCTGGACCTCGTCGAGCTTGACGTTGCGCTCCTCGGCGATCAACTCCTCGTAGCGGGCGAGGCGGGCCTTGGACTTCGTGCGTTTGCCCTTGGGGTTCGTGCGCACCCATTCGAGCTCGGCGGCGATCGTGCGCTCGCGGCCCTTTTCAGAACGCTCTTCCTGCGCGAGCCGGGCCTGCTTCTGCTCGAGCCAGCTCGAGTAGTTGCCCTCGTAGGGGATGCCCTTGCCGCGGTCGAGCTCGAGGATCCAGCCGGCGACGTTGTCGAGGAAGTAGCGATCGTGGGTGACGGCGACGATCGCGCCCTTGTACTCGGACAGGTGCTGCTCCAGCCAGGCGACCGACTCGGCGTCGAGGTGGTTGGTGGGCTCGTCCAGGAGCAGCAGATCGGGCGCCCGTAGCAACAGCCGGCAGAGCGCCACGCGCCGGCGCTCGCCGCCGGAGAGCAGGCTGACGTCGGCGTCCGGCGGCGGCAGGCGCAGCGCGTCCATCGCGTATTCGAGCTGCGTGTCGAGGTTCCACGCGTCGGCCGCGTCGATCTTCGCCTGGAGGTTGCCGAACTCCTCGGCGGTCTCATCGGAGTAGTTGGCGGCGAGCTCGTTGAAACGGTCGAGCAGTGCCTTGGTCTCGGCGACGCCGTCCTCGACGTTGCCCTTGACGTCCTTCGTTTCGTCGAGGTGGGGCTCCTGAGCGAGCATCCCGACCGTGGCGCCCGGCGCGAGCGCGGCCTCGCCGCGGTACTCCTGATCCTCACCGGCCATGATCCGCAGCAGCGTTGACTTACCGGAGCCGTTGTAGCCGAGCACGCCGATCTTCGCGCCGGGATAGAAGGCGAGGGTGACGTTGTCGAGCACCGTCTTGGCCGGCGGGTGCAGCTTGGAGAGCCGGTGCATCGTGAAGATGTATTGGGAGGACATCCGCACGCAGGATAGGAGGTTGCGTAGCTCGCCAGAGGTTGCGCAGCTCGCTAACGTGTTTGGGTCATGCCCACGACCGTCCTCGATGTCGAGCAGCACCTGCTCCTGTTGGAGCTCGAGGCGCCGTTCGACAAGCGCGCGGTGCAGCTGGCGCGGCGGAAGATGGCCAAGCGCTGGCACCCGGATGTGGCGCCGCAGGGCCGGCAGTTCGAGCACGAGCGCCATCTGAAGGCGATCAACGAGGCGGCCGACCAGTTGGAGCGCCTGGCGGAGGGCTCGCGCGGCGGCAGCGTCTCGCGGAACGCCGTGCGCGCGAGCGCTCAGGCGGCGCGGCGCGAGCGCGAAGAGGAAGGCAGGCGCGCGTACGAGGCCGAGCAGCGCGCGCGGAAACATGCAGAGGAGCAGGAGAAATACGATCCCTTCGGCAGTCGCATGCCAGACCACTCGGTCGTGCACCGCTATGCGCGCTGCGAGTCCTACCCGGAGTGGGGCGTCGGCACCGTGGCGGGGATCTACTTCACCGGGGAAGACGATGAGATGCAGCAGTGGGCGCGCGTACAGTTCAGCCACGGCATCAGGACGGTGCCGGCGGGGAGCATGAAGTTCGTCGACTTCTCCAAGCCAGATCCCGGGAAGGAGCGCACCGAGCGCTTCCTGATCGCCGCGCAGAGGGCGATGGCCGAAGGCGAGTACGAGCTCGCCGCCCAGCGCCTGATCTACGCCCGCGACGCCGAGCCGGCGAACGTCGCGGTGCTGCGGTTATTGACGCTCGCCTTCTGGAACGCCGGCAAGCTGCAGGCCGCCGCCCGCGTGGTGCACGAATGGGCTCGCGCCGACGATGGCCGTCCCGCGGCGCATAGATTCGCGGCACGAATCTACGAGGACATCGGCGCGATCGACCTCGCCGAGGAGGCCGCCGCCAGAGCGGTCGAGCGCGGGCCGACAGATATGGGAGCGTGGGAGCGGCTGGGGCGGCTGAGGCTGCAATTGCTGGATCGCGAGGGGGCGCTGGAAGCGCTCGAGCGCGCGGGAGCGCTTGGGGCGGAGGGGGAGCTGCGGGATCTATTGGCGCAGGCGCTGGCGCTGGAACCGAGGATGTCCGCCTCGCAGAGTCTCTGAGGGCCGTGCCGTCGAGTCATGCGCGGAGCCGATTAGACGGAACTTCTGGCATCTGGTATCTTCCCGGCGCATTATCGGCGGCTTGGAGGGGGCGGTGCGGTGAGGTTTGCTGGGTTGATGGACCGGGGCGGATTTGGCGGGGCGAGGGCTGGCGGACAAGCTGCCGCTGCCCGTGCGCTGGGTGTACTGACTGTGCTCATTGTCATTGCTGCACCCATCTCGCTCGGTGTTGCTCCGAGCGCGCTCGCTGCCACTACCGGGCAAATCGCCGGCACGGTGACACGCGCGGCGGGCGGGACGCCGATCGAAGGGATCGAAGTCTGTGCGTCTTCGACGAGCGCTGAAGAATTCAGCAGCGAAAGCTACGGATGCGCCACGACGAGCTCGAGCGGTGTCTACACCATCACGGGACTGGCGAGCGGCGACTATGAGGTTGAATTCGCCTCACCCTCGGAAAGTGAACCTGGCTATGTCACCCAGTATTACCAGGGTACGACCTCCTACGAAGACGCGAAAGCGGTGCCGGTCGCCGCACCGGGTACGACGTCGGGGATCGATGCCGCGCTGGAAGAAGGCGGGCGGATCACCGGCGAAGTGACACGTGCATCAGGCGGGGCGCCGATCGAAGGTATCGAGGTGTGTGCGTCTGCGGTGCACGCCGAAGGCTTCGGGTGCGCGAAAACCAAATCGAACGGCGACTACACCATTACGGGACTGCCCGGCGGCGGATACGACGTCTCATTCTCATCCCCCTTCGACAGTGAGCTCGACTTTGTATCTCAATATTGGGAATACAAGTCCTCCAGCTCGGAAGCCACGGCGGTTTCGTTGATCGCACCTGAAACCAAATCGAATATCGATGCAAAACTGCAAGAAGGTGGGCGCATCGAGGGCAGAGTTACGGATGCCTCGACAGGCGCAGCGCTGACGGATGTTTTTGTCTGCGCCAGCACGGCCAGCGGTGAAGGCTCGTTGGGAGACTGTGCGTTTACGAACTCGAGCGGCGAATACACGATCTCAGCACTGGCGAGCGGTGACTACAAGGTCGAGTTCGAAGCCGGCAAAAACTATACCGTCCAGTACTACAACAACAAGTCCTCGGCCACGGAAGCTGAATTGGTGGCGGTTATCGCACCCAACACCAGCTCGGGGATCGACGCCGCGATGCAGCCGGTCTCCACGGCGCCCGCGAACACGAAATCACCTGTTGTCTCCGGAACACAGGCCGTTGGCAGCGCCCTGCTGTGCGCGCCGGGCCTGTGGACGGGTAAACCGTCGCCGACGTTCACCTACCAGTGGCTGCGCAGCGGCGCCCCGATCGCCGGCGCGAACGCGACCACCTATACGGTGCAGAACGCCGACGCGGGCACCAGCATCTCCTGTCAGGTCACCGCAAAGAACAGCAAGGGCGAAAAGGGTGCGACCAGCGCCGGCGTGGCGATCCCCGCCAATCCTGTCAGTCCCCCTCCGCCACCGGCTCCGACGCCCAAGGTCACGATCACGGGAGCGAAGGCCGTCGTGTCGGGCAAGTCGGCGACCGTGCACATCGTCTGCGGTGGTGCGACCTGCAGCGGGTCGGCGCAGCTCACGTTGCAGATCACGGTCAAACGACGCAAGGGGAAGAAGACGGTCTCGCGTAAGGAAAAGCTCGTGCTCGCCAAGGGGACCTACTCACTCTCGGCGAGCAAGAGCGGAACTGTCGTCCTGCGCCTGACCGCCGCGGGCAAGCAGCGGTTCGCTCATGTCAAGCGCCACCCCCTCACCGTCCAGCTCACCGTCTCCGTCGCTCACGGCCAGACAATCGTCAAGACGGTGCGGGTCAGTTGACCTCGAGGACCGCTCGTGCGCTGTGCGTGCTCGTGACCGCGAGCTCGTTGCTGGCGTCGACGTCTGTGGCAGGCGCGGCGCGGGGTGGACACGATGTGCGTGGACATCGAGATAACGCTCACGCGGCGATCGCCGGAGGAGCTCCGACCTCGATCGCACAGGCCCCCTGGCAGGTGACGGTCGAGGCGGTGTTCAAAACTGTCAAAGGATCAACCGAAAGCATCCTGTGCGGCGGCTCGATCGTCGACGCGAGCCACATTCTCACGGCTGCGCACTGCGTGTTCATCGCCCCGCCCGACGAACGGATCCCGCCAGCGGACTTCATCGTCATAGCCGGTACCGCAAACCTCAAATCCCACGAAGCCGAAGAACAGGCGGTCGCCGTCTCGGGCGTTCGCGTGCATCCCTACTACACCTACGATCCCGACTCCGGTCATGTCAACCCCGACGATGTGGCAGTGCTCGAACTTGCGGAACCGCTCGTTTTCGGGCCCGTTGTCAGGTCGATCCCGCTGGCTGCACTGGACGTCTATCCGGCTGAAGGCATGGCGGTCGGCTTCACCGGGTTCGGCGATGAGAGCTCGAGCCCCGAGGAACTCAACGGCAGGCTGTATTCACTGGGCATGAGCCTCGGCTCGACCGAACAGTGCGGCGAGAACAAAGGCGAAGACAACGCGGTGTTGCTTTGTGCAAGCTCTCCGTCGGGATCGCCGTGCAGTGGCGACAGCGGCAGCGGGCTGACCACGCTCGAATCCCCGCTGGCGCTGATCGGGGTCATGAACGATGGGGCGATCATCGGTGGGAGGGGGTGCACGGCTGGCGCCAGCAACAGCTTCGCCAACGTTGCCGCGCCTGAGATTCAGGACTTCATCGACGGCAGCGAATCTCCGCCGCGGGCGCCGCGTGGAGGAAGCGCGGGTTGCACGGCCGTCAACCCGATCGTCGGCGGCTCGATGACGTGTACCCCCGGCACCTGGAGTAACGAACCGAGCTTCATCTACACGTTCCTCGACAGTGCGACCGGGCAGATCCTGCAGTCGGGCGCCTCGTCCGAATACAAGTTCACCGCCGCGGATACGGGCGCTACCGTGTTCATGCGCTTGCAGGCCACTAACTCCGGTGGCACTGGCCGTGAGCAAACTCCGCCCACGACCCCCGTCGCACCCGCTCCGGCAGCCGAAACCGAACCGGCGGCGGCGCCCTCCGGCCATGTGTCGATCGCCGGCACGAGCATCGTCGTTCAGAGCAACGGCCGGGCCGCGGTCAAGCTGACGTGCGCGGGCACGGGCGCTTGCCGGGGCAGGTTGACCTTGACCGTCAGGACGCGGAAGGGGGGTAAGACGAAGCGATTCAAGACGACCGTCATTGGGACCGTCAGCTTCTCGATTCCTGCGGGCAGGACCGTGATCGTCGATCTCGAGCTCAATGCCGCTGGGCGCGCGCTGCTCAGCGCAGATCACGGGCGGCTACGCGCCAGCCTGACCATCCTGAAGTCCTCCCCCGGTCCATCGCAGACGCACATCGAGAACGTCCGACTCGTGCAGCAGAAGGCGCACGGCAAGGCGAAGAAATAGAGCTAGAGAATGTTGATCGCCCGCGACACGATCAGTCCGATCGTGATCAGCGAGACGATTGATTGGACACCCATCACGCCCTTCGCCATCGGCGTCAGCGGCATCGTGTCGGTGGGGGAGAAGGCCATCGCGTTGGTGAGCGAGACGTACAGGTAATCGAGGAATTTAGGCCGCCACGACAGTGGCTCGATGCGGTCGTCGGCCATCTGCGGGTACAGGAAGTCGGGAGGGCCGTCATTGCCGGCCGACCGCCGTCCCGGCCCGCCGCGATCGATCTCCCAGTACCAGAGCGCGAAGATCAGGAAGTTCGTCAGCCAGATCAGCACGCCCGCGCCGATCAACGCCCGCCCCTCGGAGACGTTGTGGCTCAGCAGATAGTGCGTGAGCTCGCCGAGCGAGTAGATGTTCGCGACCGATACGAAGGCGGTCAGCCCAAGCGCGATCCGCCGGCGCCGCGGGTGCTCGTCCTCGATCTGGTTGGGAGTGACGATGAACATGCCGATCAACAGCGCCGCCTCGAAGCCGGGGACCAGCAGGGGAGGCCCGACCGTGAGCCGTTTGGGCAGCAACAGCTGGATCCCGATCGCCACGAGCACAGTCAGCTGGGCGGGCCAAAACGGCTCGGCGGCTGCGGGCGGCGGGTAGGGACGGCCGGGCTGCGCGGAGCGCTGCGGTGGGCTCGCTTCGGTGGCCACGGTCAGAGCCTAGGGGGCGGCCCGGCGGTGGCGATACCCTTGAAAGTGATCGAACCGGGCATCGAGAGCGTAGGAAGGGTCAAATGGGAATCGACAATCCAGTCCACCTGATCTTCATCGCGGCCGTCGCGCTGATCGTGCTTGGCCCCAAGCGCCTGCCCGACCTCGCCCGCTCGCTCGGTCACGGCATGCGCGAGTTCCGCGAGTCGATGAGCGAGGCCGTCAAAGACGACGGCTCTGTGACCGGGACGCTCGTCCCTGACCAAGCGCAACTCGTGGTCGCCCCACAGCCGGCCGTGGCGACCCCCGCGGATGCGGTGGTCGTCGATCCGGCGGCTCCAGTACAAGTGGACGCGACGCAAGCGGTCGAGCAGCCTGCACCTCCCCCAGCCTCCTGAGCTCAGCTCGATAAGCGATCCGGCCCGCCGGATAAGTTTTCGCCGTGCGTTTGATCGTTGCCCGCTGTGAGGTCGCCTATACGGGCCGGCTTCAGGCTCTCCTACCCGAGGCGTTGAGGCTGATCATGGTCAAGTCCGACGGCTCGGTGATGGTGCATGCCGACACCGGTGGATACAAGCCCCAGAATTGGATGACGCCTCCCACGGTGATCGAAGAGGAGGATGGCTCGATTGTCGTCCGCAAGCGCGCGGGCGCGAGCGAGGATCGCCTCGACATCCGGATCGTCGAGATGGTCTCAGACGTCATGCATGACATGGGTGAGGCTGCCGCACTCGAGAAGGACGGTGTGGAGGCAGACATTCAGGAGTTGCTCGCCGACGCTCCGCAGTGGTGCGGCGAGGGCTTTCGGCTGGTGCGGCGCGAGTGGCCGACCGACATCGGGCCGGTGGACCTGATGTGCCGCGACTCAGAGGACGAGTGGATCGCCGTTGAGATCAAGCGGATCGCGACGATCGATGCGGTCGAGCAGCTGACGCGTTACCTCGAGCGCATTCGCTTGGACCCCGCGCTCGGCTCCTGTCGTGGAGTGTTGGCGGCGCAGACCATCAAGCCGCAGGCACGTGTGCTCGCGCAGTCGCGGGGGATCGACTGCGTCGAGGTAGACCTGCAGGTTCTGCGCGGCGAGCGGGAGCCGGACTTGACGCTGTTCGCGGCGTAGGATGCGCCGATGAGCGATACCGAGGCAGTACTCACAGAGCGGCGCGGCAACGTTCTGCTGATCACGATCAACCGGCCGGAGGTGCGCAATGCGGTCAACGGCGCCGTCGCCGAGGGCATCGCCGGCGCGCTGGACGAGCTCGACGCCGAGGACAGCCTGTCGGTGGGCGTGCTGACCGGAGGCGGTGGCTTCTTCTGTGCCGGGATGGATCTCGGCGCGTTCGTCAAAGGCGAATCGCCCTGGTTCGGCGACCGCGGCTTCGCCGGCATCGCTCAGCGCGCCTCGCGCAAGCCCCTGATCGCCGCAATCGAGGGCTTCGCGGTTGCCGGGGGCATGGAGATCGCACTGGCGTGCGATCTGATCGTCGCCGCCAAGGGCGCCAAGATGGGTATCCCCGAGGCCAAACGCTCGCTCGTGGCCGCGGGCGGTGCGCTGCTGCGCCTGCCGCAGCGGATGCCCTACCACGTGGTGATGGAGCTGGCGCTCACCGGCGATCTGCTGCCGGCCGAGCGCTTTCACGAGTATGGCGTCGTCAACCGCCTTGCCGAGCCGGGATCGGCCGTCGAGGTCGCGATCGAGCTCGCCGAGCGCCTGGCAAAGAGCGGCCCGCTCGCGCTCGTCGCCTCCAAGCGCATCCTGCAGGAGCAGTACGACTGGAGCACGGCGGAGATGTGGGAGAAGCAGGGCGCGATCTCCGGGCCGGTGTTCGCCTCGGAGGACGCCAAAGAGGGAGCCTCCGCCTTCAAGGAGAAGCGCGACCCCGTGTGGCGTTCGCGCTGAGCCGGCGTTCTAGGCCAAACTCGCGCCTTGTAGGGTCCGGAAAGGCCGTTTAGCGCAAGCGCTTACGACGTTTACGCTGCTGCATCACGAGCCTGAACCGTCGCCACAGCGCCGCCATCAGCGCTCACCCGGCGTCTTGCGCGGGTACTGCGAGATCGGCTGATCGAGGTTGATTGCGGTGCCGACGATCCGGCTCTGTTCTTTGATGTGCGCTGCCGGATAGCCCTCGCCCGGGCTCGCGCGCTCGGGGCGGCCGATGTAGCCGAAGTGGATCTCCTCCGGCATGATCTGCATCAGCCTGGGGAACATGTGTGCGCGCGCGCCCATGTTGCGCGGCTCCTCCTGCACCCAGAGGACCTCTTGCAGGTTCGGGTAGCTGTTCATCAGCTCGAGGATCTGACCCTCGGGGAAGGGGTAGAGCAGCTCCACGCGCCCGACCGCCAGGCCGGGGTGCGAGCCTCGCTCGGAGTGGCCGACGAGGTCGTAGTAGATCTTCCCGGTGCACAGCACCAGACGCGTGACCTGCTCGTTCTCGACACCGGGCTCGGCGAGCACCGGCCGAAACTGCGTGCCCTCCGCGAGATCCGCGATCGTGCTGGTCGCCTGCGGCAGGCGCAGCAGCGACTTCGGCGTCATCACCACGAGCGGGCGCTGCTTGGCGATCCGTGCTTGGCGGCGCAGCAGGTGGAAGTACTGAGCCGGGGTCGTCGGGCTCGCGACACGGATGTTCCCCTCCGCGGCGACCGTCAGGAAGCGCTCCAGCCGCGCCGAGGAGTGCTCGGGCCCGGAGCCCTCGTAGCCGTGCGGCAGAAGCAGCGTCAGACGTGAGGTCTGGCCCCACTTGGCCAGGCCCGAGGTGATGAACTGATCGACGATCACCTGCGCGGAGTTGACGAAGTCGCCGAACTGCGCCTCCCACAGCACGAGCGTCTCCGGGGCCTCCTGGCTATAGCCGTACTCGAAGCCCATGCACGCGAGCTCCGACAGCGGGCTGTTGTGCAGCTCCAGCGGCGCCAGCGCCTCGGGCAGGCTCTGGATCGGGCACACGGTCTGCCCGGTCTTCGCGTCGTGCAGCACGAGGTGGCGCTGGCTGAAGGTGCCGCGCTCGGTGTCCTGCCCGGTCAGCCGGATCGGGGTGCCCTCGGTCAAAAGCGAGGCGAATGCAAGCGCCTCGCCGTGCGCCCAGTCGAGCGCGGGGGTGGGCGGAGCGGGCGCATCCTCCGAACCCGGCGCCGCGGCGCCGCCCGTCTGCGCGGCGTCGGTCCCGACCAGCAGCGCCTCGCGGCGGCGCTCTAGCTGTTTGACGAGCTTCGGGTGGACCGTGAAACCGGCGGGCACCTTCAGCAGCTCCTCGCCCAGCTCGCGCAGCCGCTCGGCGGGCACCGCGGTGCTCACCTCGGGGCTGGGGGAGCGGTCGAGCTGGTACTCGCCGGTGCTTTCGCTGTCTCCACCGTGCTCGGCCGCGGCCGCGATCTTCGCCTTCAGGCGCTGGTGCAGGAGCGTCAGATCGTCCCACACGCCCTGCGCCTGCTTGTCGACATCCTCCTGGGTGACTACGCCGTCGGCCACGAGCCGCTCGGCCCACAGATCCGTGACGCGTTTCTTCGCCTTGATCGTCGCGTACATCTCCGGCTGGGTGTAGGCGGGCTCGTCGGACTCGTTGTGCCCGAAGCGCCGGTAGCCGATCAGGTCGATCAGCACGTCGTGGCCGAACTCCTTGCGGAAGGCGAACGCGAGCCGCACGGCGCTGATGCAGGCGGGCACGTCGTCGGCGTTGACGTGGATGATCGGCACGTCGAAGCCCTTCGCCAGATCCGAGGCCCAGCGCGTCGAGCGCGCGTCGTCGGGATCGGTGGTGAAGCCGATCTGGTTGTTCATGATCAGGTGCACCGTGCCGCCGACCTTGTAGCCGTCGAGCGCCTGCAGGTTGAGCGTCTCCGCGGTCACGCCCTGGGCGGGGAAGGAGGCGTCGCCGTGGATCACGATCGGCACCGCCGCGTCCGTGTCCTGGTGGGCGTGCGGCCCCTGGCGCGTGGTCTGGGCCGCGCGCGTGGCGCCCTCGACGACCGGCGAGACGTACTCGAGGTGGCTTGGGTTGGACTCGAGGTTGACCTGGATACTCTCGCCGTCTCCCAGCTCGTAGGAGCCCTGGGTGCCGTGGTGATACTTCACGTCGCCCGTGCCCCCCTGCGGGATCGTCGTCACCGCCTCGAGCGTCGAGGCGCCCTCGAACTCGGCGAAGATCGTGTCGTAGGGCCGGCCGAGATTGTGCGCGAGCACGTTCAGGCGCCCGCGGTGGGCCATCCCGACCACGACCTCCTTGCCACCGTTGACCGCCGAGAGCTGGATCAGCTCGTCGAGCATCGGCACCGTCATGTCGAGGCCCTCGATCGAGAACTGGTGCTGGCCGAGGTAGGCCTTGTGCATGAACCGCTCCAGCGCGTCGACCTTCGTCAGGCGCCGCAGCAACGTCTTCTGCTCGTCGCTCGTCAGCGGCTGGCGGAAGGCGCCGGACTCGATGTTCTCCCGTAGCCACACCCGCTGGCGGTGAGAGGCGATGTGCTCGATCTCGTACGCGATCGTGCCGCAGTAGGTCTCGCGCAGGTGCGGCAGCGCGTCGGCCAGGGTCGCCCCCGGCACGTACATGTGCAGGATCTTCGCGGGGATCTTCGCGGTGATCTCGGGCGTCAGGCCTAGCGCCTCCGGGTCGAGGCCGGGGTCGCCCTCGGGCTCGGAGCCGAGCGGGTCCAGCCGCGCGGCGAGATGGCCGTGGCTACGGAAGCGCGAGAGCAGCGTGCTGGCGGCCTGCACCGCCTGCAGGAGCTCCTCGTCGGGGACCACGCTGGGCGTCTTCTCCGCTGCCGAGGAGGCGGCCGCGGATGCGGCGGCGGCCGGCGCCGGGGGAGCGGGGGCCGGGCCGAGCTCGACGCCGAGCGCCGCGAAGATGTCCTCGTAGAAGCCGTGCTCGCCCTGCAGGTACTCCTCGATCTTGCCCAGGAAGCGCCCCGACTCGGCCCCCTGGATGATGCGATGGTCGTAGGTCGAGGTCATCGTCAGGACCTTCTCCGCGCCGATCATCGCGCCGATGTCAGCCAGGCCGACGGGGTAGGCGATCGAGCCGGTCGCGACGATCGTGCCCTGACCGGCCATCAGCCGCGGGACGGAGGCGACCGTGCCGAGGCCGCCGGGGTTCGTCAGCGTGACGTTCGCCCCGGTCAGGTCATCGGCGGTAAGGGTGTTCGTGCGCGCCTTCTCGACCAGCGCGTCGTACGCATCGAGGAAGCGGTCGAACTCGAGCCGGCCCGCATTGAGGATCACCGGCACCATCAGCGTCCTCGAGCCATCCTTCTTCTCGACGTCGACCGCGAGGCCGAGGTTCACCTGACCATCCTCGATCCGGTGCGGCTTGCCCTCGATCTGCTCGAAGTGGTTTGCCATCACGGGCATGTCGTCGGTTCCCGCGCGCGCGATCGCGTAGGCGATCAGGTGCGTGAAGGAGACCTTCCGCGTGCCCGCCTTCAGTTCGCGCCGGCGGGCGTCGAGCACGGTCACGGGCAGTGTGCGGAAGCTCGTCGCCGTGGGGATCTCGAGCGACTGCTCCATGTAGCGCGCGAGCGCCGCCGCGCTGCCCTTCAGTCGCTCGGAGCTCGCTGCTGCGGGCTTGCCGTTGCCGGTGGTGGCCGCCGTTGCCTGGCCGGCGCCGTTGGTTGCCCCGGCGGAGAGCACATCGGACTTCCTGATCTGCCCGCCCGGGCCGCTACCCGAGACGTTCGCCAAATCCACACCCTCGACCGCCGCCGCACGGGCCGCGACCGGGGTGGCCTTCACACCGTCGGGCACACCACCAGAGCCGTTGGCGGGAGAGACGTCAGGTGCGGAGGTCGCCGATCCCGAGCTGCCGTCCGACTCTGAGGAGGCGTCGGCCGCGCCGACGACGATCCGCGCGATCACCTGGCCGACGGTGACCGTGTCCCCCTCCTGCACAAGCAGCTCGCTGACGGTCCCGCTGGCAGGCGCCGGCAGCTCGACGTCAACCTTGTCGGTCGAGATCTCGACGATCGTGTCGTCCGCCTTGATGAACTCGCCGACCTTCGCGTGCCATTCGAGGATCGTTCCCTCGGTCACGGACTCGCCGGCGGCTGGGGTGAGTACATCGACGGTCTTGCCGGCCTCAGCGCTTGCTGGGCCGTCGCCTGCCCGCGGGGTCGAGCCGCTGGAAGTGGAGTCCTCGGCGGGGGGCGCCGCCGTTGTAGTGCCGTTGGCTCCGTCGGCGGCAGGCTGCGGAGCTCCGTTGCCGCTCGCGCCATTGCCACCATCCGCGCCGACGACGATCCGTGCGATCACCTGGCCGACGGTGACCGTGTCGCCCTCCTGCACGAGGATCTCGCTGACGGTGCCGGTCGCCGGGGAGGGCAGCTCGACGTCGACCTTGTCGGTGGAGATCTCGACGATCGTGTCGTCGACTTTGATCGGATCGCCGACCTTCGCGTGCCATTCGAGGATCGTTCCCTCGGTGACCGACTCGCCTGCTGCGGGTGTTATGACATCAATTGTCTGCTCGGCCGTGGTGCTCGTCGCCATCTACTCCCACTCTAGCGCGGCGACCCGGCGGACATCCCCACAGGCTCCGTGAGCTTTTTCACAGTTTCTCGCCAGGCTCCATTTCGTCTCTAGAAGTGGAACGCGCCGGCTCGGAATCGGCGTGCCGGCGTTCCTCGCGGATGAACTCGTAGCTGCCGAAGAAAGGGCCGATCCCGCCGAGCACCGCGACCGCGACGGCCAGCCTCAGCGAGACGATCCGCAGGCGCGCGGCGGCGATGCAGGCGAGCGACATGAAGATCCACAGCAGGCCGTGGCTCAGGCCGAGCACGAACGTGAACGGTTGCGGCTTGCCGATCACGAAGGCGCACACCAGCAGCGCCATATAGATGCAGGAGTGTGTGAACGAGATCCACTTCAGGCGCTTGAACCGCAGCGGCCCGAAAGAGCGCTCGGGTGACGCGTTCGTTGCCGGGGCCGGGGGAGCGTCCGCGCGCGCGGGTGCGTTCGCCACTGCAGGCGCCTCCGTTCTCACTGCGTGAGCCAGCGCGCCAACCGCGGCAGTATCTCCCCAGCCTCCGGCGGCCACTCGTCGATCTCGCGCGGCCACCAGGCGAACGCGTCGTGCTCGTGGTCGGGCACCACCTCCTCCTCGGCGCCCTCGGCGAGCCACGCTTGGCCGATGAACATCACCATCTTGTGGGGCAATCGCAGCAGCGCCTCGCCCTGCACGCGCGCGGGCGCGACCGACCACTCCTCCTGCAGCTCGCGCACCAGCGTGTCGGCAGGGTTCTCACCGAGATCGACCGCGCCGCCGGCGCCCAGGGCCCAGCGCCCGGCCCACGAGGCGACCCATTGCGCGCGCCGCCCCGCCAGCCAGCGGCCGTCGGCCGAGCGCGTGATGCAGTTCGCCGCGACGCTCTCCGACGCGTCGCCGGGGACCAGGCGCAGACCCCAGCGCAGCGGCTGCAGCTCCAGCGCGACTCCATCCGCGCCCTCGCTGTACTCGACCAGGCGCGCGGCGACCCCGTCGTGACTGGGCGAGCCCCGCTGCTGCAGCTCGGCGATTGCCGCGTCGGCGGCGCGCGCGTGCTCCGCGGATGGCTCGAAGTACTCCTCGCGCCAGTGCGCCTTCACCTGCTCCAGCGGCCATGGCCCGCGAGCGAGAACCTCGGGTAGATCGGTGCTCGTTGGGGGGCTTTGCGAGGACATCTCGGACGTAAGGCTAAATGGTTGATCCCTGGCCGTGTGTCTTCTGGGAATCGATCGCGAGACACATAGACTGCGAGCGGTGAAGATCGCTGTACTCGGCCCCGGTGGCGTGGGCGGACTGATCGCGGGGCTGCTCGAGCGCGCCGGCACGCCGGTGCTCGTCGTCGCCAGGGAGCAGACCGCGGAGACGATCTCCGCGCGCGGGCTGCGCATCGACAGCGTCAGCTTCGGCGAGTTCGTCAGCCACCCGCGCGCGGTCTCGCATCTGGATGAGCCGGTCGACGTGCTGATCGTCGCCACGAAGGCTTCGGGGTTGGGGCCGGCGCTGGAGCGGGTGGGGGCGCAGCCGGGGCTGGTACTGCCGCTGCTGAACGGCCTCGACCACCTCGCCGTCCTGCGCGAGCGCTTCGGCGCCGATGCGGTGCTCGCCGGCACGATCCGCGTCGAGGCCGACCGGCCCGAGCCGGGCGTCGTGGTGCATACGAGCCCGTTCCTGCTCATCGAGATGGCCAGCCGCGATCCGGACAAGCGCGCAAGCATGGAAAGCCTGGCCGAGTTACTCAAAGAAGCCGGGGTCTCCGCGCGCGTGGGAGTCTCGGAGGCGCAGGTGATGTGGTCGAAGCTCGTGCGCCTGAATGCGCTCGCGTGCACTACAAGCGCCTACGACACGCTGCTCGGCGAGATCCGCTCCACCCCGGAGCTGCGCGCGGCCCTCGTCGGGGCGATCGAAGAGGGCTGTGCCGTGGGGCAGGCCGAGGGCGCCACCGACGTCGATCCCGCCAAGGCGCTCGGCGAGTTGGAGCAGGCGCACGCCACGCTCGGCAGCTCGATGCAGCGCGACATCGCCGCCGGACGCGAACCCGAGCTCGACGCGATCCCCGGGTCGGTGCTCCGCGCCGCGGCCCGCCATGGCATCGAGTGTCCGACGATCGAGCTGCTGGTCGGGCTGATCGCCGCGCGCGCGGGAGTTCCGGCCCCCGTCGTCGCGAGCTAGGAGCCGAAGGGGATTTCCGAGGGCGAGACGCCGGGCGCTCCGGCCGGGACCGCCTGGGTGGCGACCGCCTCGACGACCTCTTCCTCTGCCTCGGTCTTGCCCTCGTCGTGCTCGCCGTCGCAGAGCACCCTGAAGTTCCCCGTCACGCCGCTGTCTGCATGGATCGTGATGCCGGGCAGGATCTCCTCGCCCTCCTCCAGCCCCAGGCGCTCGAGGTCGAAGTGCGCGAGGCCGATGCCGTTGGCCGTGTGCGTCGGGTTCTCACGATCGTGCGCGGCCACCGCCTGGGCGAAGCGCTCGAGGTTCTTTGCGATCTTCCCGGTCGTGTCGGTCATCTCTCCGGGGGAGGGTAGCGCGGGCGTGGTAGCGCGGGCGTTATACATTGGGAAGCGTGTCCAGCGCCCAGCCAGTCGATGCGCCGAGAATCGATCCGGCGCTCGACACGGACGACGGCGGGGATCGCCGCGAGGTGATTCGTACGGTGGCGCTGACGAAGGTCTATCCGGGGATGGACGTCGCCGCGGTCGACGCGCTCGACCTGAGCGTCCACGCGGGCGAGATCTTCGGACTGCTCGGCCCGAACGGCGCCGGCAAGACGACCACGGCGGGGATGCTCACCACGCGCGTGATTCCGACCTCGGGCGCCGCCTACGTCGGCGCGGTCGACGTCGTCGCCCACCCGGCGCTCGCGAAGCAGCTGATCGGGATCGTCTCCCAGCAGAACACCCTCGACCGGCAGCTGACCGTGTGGGAGAACCTCTATTTCCACGGCCGCCTGTTCGGGATCTCCGCGTCGGACTCGCGGCGCAAGGCCGACGAGCTGCTCGAGCAGCTGCACCTGACGAAATGGGCGAAGGCCTCGGTCTACGCGCTCTCGGGCGGGATGGCGCAGCGGCTGATGATGGCGCGCGCGATCTTCCACCGCCCGGCCGTGCTGTTCCTCGACGAGCCGACCGCCGGCCTCGATCCGCAGAGTCGCCTGGCGCTGTGGGAGATCCTCGGCGAGCTGAACGGGGCGGGACAGACGATCCTGCTGACCACGCACTACATGGAGGAGGCCGACGAGCTCTGCGATCGACTGGCGATTATGGATCACGGCAAGATCCTCGCGCTCGATACGCCGGCCGACCTGAAGAAGTCGGTGGGGGTGGACACGATCGCCACGATCAAGGCGACGGGCGGCGAGCTGCCGGCGCTGGCCGAGCGGCTCTCCGGCGCGATCGCCGAGGTCACCAATACGCGCGTGATCGAAGGTGGTGTCGAGCTCCATGTCAAAGAGGCCGAGCGGCTCGTGCCGCGCCTGGTGGGCGCGACCGAGGAGGCCGGCTTCGAGCTGGCCGACCTGTCGATCGCCGAGCCGAGCCTCGAGACCGTGTTCATCAGCCTCACCGGCAAGGAGCTGCGCGACTGATGGCCGCGACCGTTCCTGCCACCGCCGCGCCGGGTGCGGCCGCATCCGGCCCGGCGCCTGAGCCCGGCCGCATCACGATCGAGCCGGCGCGCTCGACGACGGCGGCGAGCCGCACCGCGCTGCTCGCGCTCGTGCTGCGCGACCTGACGGTATTGAGAAAGCACTCGCTCGAGTTCGTGATCCGTGTGCTGATCCAGCCGTTCCTGCTCGTGTTCGTGTTCCTCTACGTGTTCCCCACGATCGGCCAGGGAGTGGGTGGCGGTGGCGGCAAGGTCGCGGAGTCGGCGTTTGCCACCGTGCTCGTTCCGGGGGTCGTCGGGATCTCGATCATGTTCCAGGGCATCCAGGCCGTCGCGATGGTGATGGCCCAGGAGTTCGGCTACACGCGCGAGATCGAGGATCGCGTGCAGGCGCCCTGCCCGATCTGGCTGGTCGCCGCCGCGAAGGTGCTCTCGGGCGCGATGCAGGGCCTGCTCGCGGCGCTGATCGTGTTCCCGATCGCCGCGGTCGTCCACGCGCCCGGAGTGCATGCTCATCTGTCCGTCCACTGGCTGATCGTGATCACGCTGATCCCGCTGGCATGCATCACGATGAGCTCGCTCGGCCTGCTGCTCGGCACGGCGTTCGAGGCGCGCAATCTCGGGTTGATGTTCGGCTTCGTGGTGTTGCCGCTCACGTTCCTCGGCGGCACCTACTACCAGTGGACGAAGCTCGCCCCCGTCCAGGTCGCCGGCATCCACTGGCTGCAGATCGTGGTGCTGATCAACCCGCTGATCTACGTCAACGAGGGCCTGCGCGCGGGCCTCACCCACGCTGCGCACATGCACCTCTACGTCGTCTACCCGGTGCTGCTCGGCTTCTGCGCGGTGTTCCTCACATTCGGCCTGCGCAAATTCCGGGGGCGGGTGCTCTCGTAGCTCCCCGAGCGGCTATCCAGCTACTGCTCGATCAGCTCGATCCGGTAGCCGTCGGGGTCTCTAACAAAGCACAGCCGTGACCCGCCCTCGCGGACCGAATAGGGCGGCCTCTCGGGCTCGATCCCCTGCTCGGCCAACCGCGCGAGCGTCGCGTCGAGGTCGTCGGCGGTGATCGCGATGTGGCCGTAGCCGCTGCCGATCTCATACGAGTCCACGCCGAAGTTGTACGTCAGCTCCAGCCGCGGCATGTTGCCGTCGCCGGGCTGGTTCATGAACACGTTCACGGCCTCATCTTTGATCGGGATACGCCCGATCTCCTCGAAGCCGAGCGCGTTGTAAAACGCGACCGAGCGGTTGATGTCGGTGATGCGGTAACAGGTGTGGATGAGAGCCATGCTGGGAGTGTAAGCGCACCGCGCAGGGCCCTACATGCGAGGATGACGGCGTGATCGTCGAGTACGCGACTCATCCCCAGTTCATCTCGAACACGTACCTCGTCGCCGACGGCGTTGGGGGTCCCGCGTTCTTCGTCGACGCGGGCGGGCCGGTGGAGGGGCTGATCGCGACGGCGGACCGGCTCGGGTTGGAGCCGACGCACGTGCTGCTGACCCACCACCACTTCGACCACGTCAGCGAGGTCCCTGAGCTGCGCGAGCGCTGGCCGAAGCTGAAGGTGCTGATCTCTCCGCTGGAGGTCGACCTGCTGAACGGCATCGAGGCCGAGACGATGCAGGCCGGCGAGACGCTCACGTTCGGTGCCCTGGAGGTGCGGCCGCTGCACACGCCCGGGCACACCGCGGGGATGCTGTCCCTGCTTGTCGGCGAGCGCTCGCAGGTCGCCGGCGCTGGTGGTGCCGGCCCCGGCCGCGGTCACGGGCGTGCCGCGACGAGCGCCGCGCCGGGCGGCTTCACCGGCGGCGAGGCGGTCGTGTTCACCGGCGACACGCTCTTCAAGGGCTCGGTCGGCGGCGTGCGCGCGCCCGGCCACACCACCTATACGGACCTGCGCGACTCGATCATGGGCACGCTGATGGAGCTGCCCCCGAACACGGTCATCCATCCCGGCCACGCCGATCCCACGACGGTCGCGCGCGAGTGGGAGCGGAACGGCTTCATCCGCATCTGGCGCGGCCTGGACCCCGAGGGGAGCGAGCGCTGTGAGGCGCTGGGCGAGCCGGCGACGCTGATCCTGCTCGGCGAGGACTACGACGGTGGCAAGAAGGCCTGGGTGCGCTGGGAGGACGGGAAAGACGACATCGTCCCCGGATCCCAGGTGCAACCGGCGGGCTAAAACCCGGGCACCGGCGCGCTGGGCCTTAACATCAAGGGTTATGGCGCGCGAAAGCAACAAGAAGATCCCAACCTCGCGCGTGCGGCGCACGGCGACCGTCGGGAAACTGGCGGCGAGCGAGGCCGTGAAGCAGTTCGGGACGCGCGCGGCGAACACGACGCGCGGTGAGCAGGCCTCCGAGGAGGCGATGGGCCGCCGCCAGCTGGAGACCGCCAAGCAGATCGTCGCGGCGCTGGGGACGATGAAGGGCGCCGCGATGAAGCTCGGGCAGGTGCTGAGCTTCCTCGACGTCGGGCTCGTGCCGGAGGAGCACCGCGAGGAGTTCCAGCACGAGCTGGCGAAGCTGCGCGACGCCGCGCCGACCGTCTCGTTCAAGCAGATGCGCAAGGTGATCGAGGAGGACCTCGAAGCGCCGATCGAGGAGGTCTTCTCCGCCTTCGAGCAGGAGCCGGTCGCGGCGGCCTCGATCGGCCAGGTCTACCGGGCGACGCTCAGAGAGGACGGCCGCGAGGTCGCCGTGAAGGTCCAGTACCCGGGCGTTGCCGGGGCAGTGCGCGCGGACATGCAGAACCTGGGGATGATCATGCGGCTGATGAAGCGGATCGCGCCGGGCATGGACGTGAAGGCGCTGACCGGGGAGATCAGGGAGCGCATGGAGGAGGAGCTCGACTACGAGCTCGAGGCCCAGAACCAGCGGCGGATCGCGCGCATCTACGACGGCCACCCGTTCATCGTCGTGCCCGGCGTGGTCGGCGAGCTCTCGCGCGAGCGCGTGATCGTCAGCGAGTTCGTTCACGGCCGCGGCTTCGAGGAGATGAAGCAACTGCCCCAGGCCGAGCGCGACCGGATCGGCGAGATCATCTTCCGCTTCTACTTCGAGTGCATGTATCGCCACCGCCAGTTCTCCGGCGATCCGCACCCGGGCAACTGCATCCTGCTCGACGACGGGCGCATGGCGTTCCTCGACTTCGGGCTGTTCAAGACGATCCCCGCGGAGGCTGCGGAGTTCGAGCTGCAGGCTCAGCGGCTGGCGATCGAGCGGCGCGCGGGCGAGCTCGTCCAGCACATGTACTCCGGCGGTTGGGTCGGCGACCCGAAGTACTACACCGAGGAGAAGGCGATGGCGATGGTCGACGACATGACCTGGTGGTACACGCAGGACCGGGAGATCGCGCTCGACCCTGAGATCGCCAGCGAGGTGCTGATCCAGATGAGCGACCCCCGCTCGCGGCACTTCGCGACGATGCGCCACGAGACGCTGCCGCCCGACCACCTGTTCGGACGCCGCCTGGAGGTGCTGACGCTGGCCGTGCTCAGCCAGCTGCGCGCGAAGGCCAACTGGAACCGGATCGCGCGCGAGTGGATCTACGGGGACGATCCAGTCACCGAGCTCGGCCGCGAGGAGGCCGAGTTCTACGGCCGCACCGGTATCGGCGCCGCGTCCTCGGTCTGATACTCGGCCAGCAGTCGCCGCTCGTCCTCCTTGCCGGGGAACATGAAGAAGATCAGCGCCGCGCCGACCACGATCGCGATTGCGCCCGCCCCGTAGGCCCAGTTCGAACCGGACACGAACGAGGAGCTCGCCGCGGCCGTGATCGCGCCCGCGTAATGCGGGTACTGATGGGCGACCGATTCGGCGCTCGAGAAGGACTTGGTCAGCGTGTTTTCGACGCTGCTGGTGACCAGTGCCTTGTTGGGCGCCGCGGCGATCGCCTTCGAGACCGACGTCGCGAAGCCCGCCGTCAAAAGCGCGCCCATGATCGACTGCATGATCGCGCCGCCGAGGTCGCGTTGCAGGTCGGAGGTCCCCGACGCCATACCCGCGCGGCGGACTGGGACCGAACCGGTCAGCGAGTGCGAGGCGGGCGTGCCGGCGAAGCCGACGCCGGCGCCGATGAATGCGTAGGCGAGCCCCACCTTCCAGTAGGGGATGCCCGCGCGCCACAGCAGCAGCATCGTGATGAACCCGAGCAGGCAGAAGCAGTAGCCGACGAGCAGCGTGAACCGCGCGCCGCGGGTCTCCACGAGCTTGGCCGAACGAGGCGCGATCACGACCAGCAGAAAGGCCGCCGGCAGGATCGAGGCGCCGGCGCCGAGTGTCGAGTAGTGCAGCACGTTCTGTAGGAACTGCTGGCCGACGAAGATCGCGCCCATCAGGCTGCCGAACACGACGATCCCGCCCACCGCCGCCACCCAGAACACCCGCCGTGAGGCCACGTGGAGGTCATACAGCGGGAACTTCGTGCGTCGCTGGCGCAGGTAGAAGCCGGCCAGCGCGACGAGCGCGAGCGCCGCGAGGATCAGGGTGAGCGTCCCCTTGTTCGGGACCGGCGCGAAGTTGATCGCGAGTATCAGCCCGGCGACGAGCACGATCGACAGGATCCCGCCGAGGTTGTCGACCGGATTGGAGGTCTCGTTGACATGACTCGGCACGAACAGGATCGCCAGCACGATCGCCAGCACCGCGAGCGGCAGCGTGAGCAGGAACACCGAGCCCCAGGCGTGATGCAGCAGCAGCGCACCCGACAGCAGCGGGCCGAGCGCCGACATCGAGGCGCCGATGCCCGACCACAGCGCGATCGGTTTGGTGCGTCCCGGACCCGACCACAGCGCCGTGATCAGCGCGAGCGTCGTCGGGTAGGCCATCCCGGCCGCCAGCCCGCCGAAGATGCGCGCGCCGATCAAGACCCCGACGCTCGAGGCGGTCGCCGCGAGGATCGCCGCGGGGATCGAGAGTGCTGTGCCCAGTACGAGCATCAGCTTGCGCCCGTAGCGATCGCCGAGCGCGCCGAGGTAGAGGACCGAGGCGGCGAGGCCGAGCGAGAAGCCGACCGCGATCAGGTCGAGCGCGGTCTGGGAGGAGTTGAACGCCTTGCCGATGTCGGGCAGCGCCGTGTTCGCGACCGTGAGGTTGAGGTTGGCGACGGCCGCGACGAGGATCAGCGTCGTCAGCACCAGGCCCTGGCGGGCCGGGGCGCTCGACGGTTGGGTCGCCTTCGCTGCCTCGGTCATCGGATCCCCCTTCTTGGAGTGCCTCGCGACGCAAGCCTACTCAGGCGACGAAACAGAGTACCCAGACCCCGTCTCAGACGGTCTGGATCTGCACGAGGCTCGTGGTGCCCGGCCGCCCGGAGGGCAGGCCGGCGGTGATGCCGACGCGCTGGCCGCGCTCGCACCAGCCGAGCTCGACGACGCGCCGCGCGGCGTCGGCGATCAGCGCCTCGGTCGTCTCGTGGCGGCGCATCGAGGCCGCCTGCACGCCCCACATCAAAGAGCAGCGCCGGACGGTCTCTTTGCCGGGCGAGAGCGCGTAGATCGGGACGGTCGGGCGGTGCGCGGAGACCAGGCGCGCGGAGCGCCCCGAGAGCGTCGGCACGATCAGCGCGTCGAGCTTCAGCTCGCGCGCGGCCAGGCAGAGGTTGTGCGCGACCGTGTAGGCGGTGTCGGCATCGGTGCGTCGCACGCGCGAGTTGTTCCAGTCCTCATATGGCGCGATCGACTCTGCCTGGACGGCGACGGCCGCCATCATTTCGACCGCGCCGACGGGGTAGGCGCCGATCGCGGTCTCCTGCGAGAGCATCACCGCGTCGGTGCCGTCGAGGATCGCGTTGGCGACGTCGGCGACCTCCGCGCGCGTGGGGCGCGAGGAGACGACCATCGAGTCGAGCATCTGCGTGGCGGTGATCGAGGGGCGCGCCATCCAGCCGGCCAGTTTCAGGAGCTTCTTCTGCGCGAGCGGGACCTGCTCGATCGGCAGCTCGATGCCGAGGTCGCCGCGCGCGACCATCACGCAGTCGGCGGCCTGCAGGATCTCCTCGGCGCGCTCGACCGCCTCGGGCTTCTCCATCTTCGCGATCAGCGGCAGGCGCGTGTGTTCGCGCACGAGCTCGACGTCCTCGGGGCTGCGCACGAACGACAGCGCGACCATGTCGACGCCGATCGACTCGCCGTGGCGCAGCAGCTCGAGGTCCTCCTCCGGCACCGAGGGCAGTCCCACGGTCGGCCCGGGGATGTTCAGCCCCTGGCGTGAGGCGACCGCACCGCCGATCTCGACCTCCGTTTCGACCTCGCCCGCGCCCGTGCGCACCTCCGTCACACGCAGGCGGACCGAGCCGTCGGCGAGGTAGATCACGGCCTCTGGCTGCAGCGCGTCGGCGAGGCCGGGCCAGGTGATGCTCATGTGCTTGGCGTCGCCGAGGCTTTCCTTGCCGTCGCCCGGCCCGCAGGCGAACGTGACGCGGTCGCCCGGCTTCAGCTCGACGACATCGTCCCGCAGCGGGCCGATCCGCAGCTTCGGGCCGGGCAGGTCCTGGAGGATCGCCACCGGGCGCCCGGCGCGCCCCGCGGCGTCGCGCACGCGGCGGACGGTCTCGGCGTGCTCGTCGAGCGTGCCGTGGGAGTAGTTCAGCCGCGCGACGTCCATCCCCGCCTGGACCATTCGCAGGAGGGTGGCGGGCTCGCGCGAGGCGGGGCCGATGGTGGCGACGATCTTCGTGCGGCGCATGCCGGCATCGTAACGGGAGGGGGGCGGGCCCCCCTCCCGACCACCCCCCTGTCAGAACCGGGGTCGGCGGAGCCTCACGTGCGCGCGCGTCTGATGCAAGGGAACGGGAGGAGGGGTGGGCTGGACGGCGAGGGGATCTTTCGAAATATGCGTAGCGTTTTTGGGACCGGTGCTGTATGGTTCCCGCAATGAATCGCTGGAACCTATTGAACTCACCGGCCGATACGGGCTGCTCGACCGGTTCCGAGTCCACCGACGACGAGCGCTCCGGCGGGGTCCGGGGCGGATGGAGGCTGCTTGCTGATGTCCCGAACTAGGTTGATCCTGCTGGGCCTGCTGGCCGTCGTGGCTATCGGCGTGGTCGCGTCGGCGTCGGCATCGGAACCGCCGGTCAAATGCGGCGGGAAAGTTACGACGACCCCGAACTACTGCGTTACCGGATACCAGCTGGAAAACGCAAAAGGCGAAGCCGTCTCCGAAAAAGTCGTCGGGACAAACGGGGAATCGATCCTCAGGGGTACGGTCGCATCCGTGACATCGGAAGTCAAATGCGGCAAGGGTAAATCCAAAGGGACGATCGAAGATGGCGCCGGTGGGACCGTGGGCAAGTCCAAGGCGACGATCACATTTGAAGAATGTAAGCTCGTCAAACCGACAAATTGTAAGCTCACCGCTGCCCAGGAAGAAGAAATCGAAACGACGGAACTCAAGGGTGAACTCAAATTGAACTCGGGTAGGATCGAGGACAAGCTAGAATCAAAAACCGGTGCCTTTGCCGGAATCAGCATTGAAGGCGTGAATAATTCATGTGTTATTGCTGAAGTCGGTGCTCCAAAAACCTTCAATGTCACGGGCTCACAACTGTGTGAACTCGACTCGAGCAACACCGCAGCGGAAGCGGAAACAACCACGCACAAGCTCAACTGCAGCCCCTCCGGTGGCAGCCTCAAAATCGGCGGTAATCTCGCTGAAATCAGCGACGATGCAACGGTCGAACTGAGTGGCGCCAAAGCGCACGACGCCTGGAGCGTCAAAGAACACACCTAGGCCTTCAGGCAAATGGCTACGTAAATGTTCTCGGGGGCGGGCGATCCGCCCCCGAGCCGCGTCCGGGGCAAGATGTAAGGGGGGCGCCGGGCGTCTGTAGGCTTGGCGGCGATGGCGTCGAGGGTTGAGGGAGGACATGGGATCGTGGGGAGCGGTACCCGTCGAGCGCTGTTGCTGACAGTTGTCATCGTCGGCCTGGGAGGTGGGATCCTGGTGGCCCACGCCCGCGCGGAAGGCTGTCGCAACGAACAGCTCCGTGGCCAGGAGGGAGTCGCGCTGCGGCTCCCGGACTGCCGCGCGTACGAGCAGGTCTCACCCGTCGACAAGAACTTCACGGATGCGCTCGGGGAAGCCGATGTAGTACAGAGCTCGCCGTCGGGAGAAGGCGTAACCTTCTTCTCCGACGCGCCGTTCCCGGGGGTGCTGAGTGCGACGGGTCCCTCGCTCTATCTCAGCACCCGAGGGAACGGCCAATGGTCGACCCAGGGGCTCGTGCCGCCTACGGCCCCCCGCTCCCAGCCCGAACACGGCTCCGCACTCGTGCTGAGTCTGACAGAAGACCTATCCGCGACGATCGTTGATACAGAACCTGGGATCGAATCGAGCTTGACGCCTGGTCGCTATTCCTACCTACGTGATAACTCGACTGGCGCCTTTCAGCTGCTCGGTCGCGGGATCGCGAAGTTCGCGGACGCTGCGGCCAAAGACTCGCGGGTCGTCTTTGAATCGAGCGAACAGCTCCTGCCGGAAGCCGCGCCGAGCGTCGTCAACCTGTATGAGTGGGCCGACGGCCGGCTGAGCGTGGTGGGCATCCTGCCGGCGTCGGAAGGCGGTCAGGCGCCACCCTCCGGCTCGTCCGCCGGCCCGGGCGGACCCGCGGTCGGCAACGGTCGAAGTGGCGCGACGGGTGGGTCCTACACCCAGGACACGATCTCCGAAGACGGCTCGCGCGTGTTCTTCAGCGATCGAGGGACGGGGCGGATCTACATGCGCGAACCTGAAGCCGGGCGGACGATTCCGGTTTCGGCGGGGACCGAACCGGCATACTGGCGAGCCGCGACCGCTGACGGCTCGAAGGTCTTCTACACCGAAGGCGAAGCTCTCTACCGGTTCAACCTCAACGCATACGAGGCGAGCGAAAAGCCCGAAGCGGAGGCCCTCGCGGAAGCGCGGGAACAGCTCACGAGCGGGACGGCCGGCGTGCTGGGAACCCTGGGGATCGCGACCGAAAACGGCTCGTATGTATATTTCGTTGCTACTGAAATTTTATCGAATAATGAAAACAAGAACAAAGAAGTAGCGGAAGTAGGTGAAGGAAATCTCTACGAGTGGTACAACGGCGAAACGACCTTCATCGCACGGCTGAGCACGGAAGATCTCTACGACGAGTACAACTGGCGCGACTTTTACCGGGCGAATCCCGATTTTGCGCCTGCCACGGGAGAGAAGAGCTCACGGGTTACTCTTGGGGGGACCACGGTACTTTTTAGCTCGCGAAGACGGCTGACGAGCTACGACAACGACGAACAGGGCGAGCTGTATCTGTACGACGCGACGAGTGGCACGCTCACGTGTGTGTCGTGCAACCCGAGTGGGACGCCGGCCACGAGCGAAGCCTATCTAGCTGACAACCTGTCGATTGCGCCTGCCCCGGAACGCAACGCCTTCCTGACGCGCAACCTCTCCGATGACGGCAGCCGCGTCTTCTTCCAGACGCAGGAAGCGCTCCTGCCGCAGCAGGACAAGAACGGACAGACCGATGTGTACGAGTGGGAGCACGAAGGCGCCGGCGGGTCCGACGGTTGCTCCAGCTCGAGCGCTACCTTCAGTTCGAGCTTAAGTGGTTGCCTATACCTGATCTCAACGGGAGAAAGCGGCGATCCGTCCTACTTCGGCGACGCGAGCGCCGACGGCGATGACGTCTTCTTCTTCACGCGTCAGTCGCTCGTCGGCCAGGATCGGGATGAAAACGACGACCTCTACGACGCGCGCGTCGACGGTGGCATCGTCGCGCAGAACCCGCCGGCGACGACGAGCTGCAGCGGCGAAGGCTGCCTGGCGCCTGTGGCCGCCGCGCCTGTGTTCGCCGCGCCGACGAGCACGACGTTTGCGGGGCCGGCGAGCTCCTCTCCGCAACCGGCTGCTAAATCCAAGCCGCTGACGCGCGCGCAGAAGCTCGCGCGGGCGCTGAAGGCATGCGCGAGGAAGCCAAAGAAGCAGCGGCGGCGCACTTGTGAAGCGCGGGCCAGAAAGAGCTACGGCAAGCGGGCGAAACGATGATCGGTCGCCGCGGCCTCGCCGGGTTGCTGACGATCGGGATCGCCTTTGCGCTTGCCGCCCCCGCATGGGCCGGCGAAGGCTTCGGCGTCGAAAGCTTTGCGAGCTCGATCACGAGCGACGAAGGCGTTACCCCGGCGCTTCAGGCCGGCTCGCATCCCGATGCGATCACGACTTCGATCACGTTCAACCACGTTGTGACAGAAACCGAAGAAGGAGAACCTCCACGTGTCCGCACCTACGGCGACCCGAAGGACATCGAGGTGAACCTGCCCCAGGGTGTGATCGTCGATCCCCGCGCGACCGGGGCGAGGTGCACGGAGGCTGAGCTCGAGAGCCCGGAGGGTCCCGGCAGCTGTCCAAACGCCTCCGCAGTTGGCGTCTTCTCGATCTACCTCGACGGCACAGAAGTGCTGGAAGAACCCGTCTACAACATGGTTCCTCCCGCCGGCGTGTCGGCCGAGCTGGGCTTCAACGCCACGGGGGTCGGGCTGATCATGCACGTCGGTGGCAGGGTGCGCACCGGTCAGGACTACGGCCTATCGGCGGACATCTCCGAGATCCCCGACGAACACCCGATCTACGGTATGAAGCTCACCCTGTGGGGCGACCCCTCGGCCGCGAGCCACGACCAGGAACGCGGCCTGTGCGCCGACGGGGAAGCCAAACAGATCTTCAAGCAGACCAATGTCCGCAGCAGCTGTCCGGTGGAAAAGACCGAAAAGCCGTTCCTGACGCTGCCGTCCTCGTGCACGGAAGAACCGCTGACGTCGACGGTCAACACGGACTCCTGGCAGCAGCCGGGCGCCCTCAACCAGGACGGGAACCCCGACCTCGGCGATCCGCGCTGGCAGACCGCGAGCTCATCCTCACTGCCGCTGACGGGCTGCGGTGGCCTCGACTTCAACCCGGAACTGACCGTGAGCACGGCCGAACCGGAGGCCGCGAGCGCGGAATCGCCGAGCGGTCTCAGCATCGATCTCAAGTTGCCGCTCGAAGAAAACGTGAACGGCGTAGCCGGCGCGGAGCCGAAGGAAGCGGCGGTGACCTTGCCCGCGGGGTTCGCGATCTCGCCCTCGGCGGCCGGTGGCCGCGAAGCGTGTACTCCCGCGGAGATTGAACTGGGCAATGGGAAGGCTCCGACCTGCCCCGAAGCGGCGACGGTCGGCACGGCAAAGCTCGTGACGCCGCTGCTCGAAGACCCGCTCGAAGGCTCGCTCTACCTCGCGCAGCCCTACGCGAACGAATCGGCCTTCGGCTCGCCCGAACACCCGGGCGGGTCGCTGCTGGCGGTGTACCTGGTGGCGGAAGCGGATGGGGTGCTGGTCAAGCTCGCGGGAAAGGTGCAAGCCGACCCGCAGACAGGCCAGCTGACGATCGCGTTCGCGAACCTCCCGCAGCTGCCGATCGGCGAAATCGAGCTGAGCCTCTATGGCGGCGAACGGGCGTTGCTCGCGACCCCGGCATCGTGCGGCTCCTACGCGGTCCAGAGCACGCTGACGCCGTGGAGCGGCACGCCCGCGGTGACGCAGACCGCGAACCTCGAGATCGACTCGGGACCCGGCGGCGGCGCGTGCCCGAGCGGCGGATTCGCGCCGTCGTTCACGGCCGGCACAGTCGAGAACCAGGCGGGCGCGTCGAGCGCGTTCACGCTGACGCTCGCGCGCCGGGACGGCGAACAGCGCTTCGGCTCCTTCAGCGTGAAGCTGCCTGCGGGGCTGTCGGGGATCCTCGGCGGCGTCGCGCCCTGCCCGGAACCGGCGGCATCGCAGGGCGACTGCCCGCCGGGCGCGGAACTCGGCACGGCGACGGTCGGCGCCGGTCCCGGCTCCGACCCCTTCTACCTGCCCGCGCCCGGTCAGCCGCCGAACAGGATCTACCTGACGGGTCCCTACGCCGGCGCACCGTTCGGGTTGAGCATCGTCGTGCCGGCGATCGTCGGCCCGTTCGATCTCGGCACGATCGTCGTGCGCGCGAGCCTCGCGATCGACCCGCGTACCGCCCAGCTGACGATCTCCAGCGGCTCGGGGGTGGGCGGGATTCCGCTCGTCGAGGAAGGTATCCCGCTCGACATCCGCACGCTCGAGCTGGACATCGATCGGCCGGGCTTGATCGTCAACCCGACCGGTTGCGCGCGCCAGTCGATCGCCGGCACGATCGTCTCCGCCGCCGGCGCGAGCGCCGCGGTGTCGAGCCCGTTCCAGGCCGTGAACTGCGCGCGGGAGCCGTTCCGGGCGCGGCTGCTGGCGCTTACGCACGCGCGCACGCGCAAAGCCGGCGGCGCCTACCTGCACGTGAAGGTCGTCTCCGGCCCCGGCCAGGCGAATATCGCGAAGGTCAAGGTCGACCTGCCGAAGCAGCTGCCCCTACGCCTGACCACGCTGCAGCGGGCCTGCCGCGCCAAGGTGTTCGAAGCCGGTGCCGCGGCCTGCCCGGCGGCCTCGATCGTGGGCACGGCGACGGTCGTGACGCCGATGTTGCCGGGCACGCTCAGCGGACCGGCCTACCTCGTCTCGCACGGCACCGCCGCCTTCCCCGCGGTCGTGCTCGTGCTCCAGGGAGACGGGGTGAAGATCGAACTGGAAGGACAGACGAACATCGCCAAGGGCATCACCTCGATCGCGTTCAGATCGCTCCCCGACACGCCGATCGGCACGCTCGACCTGGTGCTGCCGACGGGCCCGCACTCCGCCTTCGCGACGAATCTCCCAGCCAAGGCGAAGGGCGGCCTGTGCGCGCAGACGCTGAAGATGCCGACCGCGATCGTCGGCCAGAACGGCGCGCAGGTCAAACAGACGACCGCCATCGCGGTATCCGGCTGTCCGAAGCCCAAGCGGGCGAGGCCGGCCAAGCGAGGGAAGCGGACCGAGCGTGTAAAGCGGGCCGGGCGCGCCGAGCGGAAAGCCAAGCGGCGATGACCGGGCGAGGATGTCTCCGGCCTGCATTCGGGTTGCTGCTTGGGTGGTTGGCCGTATCACTCGTTGGCGCCGCACCCGCATCCGCGGCCCATCACCCGACCGGCGACTACGCCCCGTTCGCGGCCTGTCCGCTGGATAACCCGCAGACCGACGTCTGCTTCTTCGCCCAGGCCGAAGGCGGCGAGCTGCGGATCGGCCAGAAGGCGATCCCGATCGCCGCGACGATCACGATGCAGGGCGGCATCCACGAAGACCAGGCGGGCGGACGCCAGCAGTTCATCGGCGCCGAAGGCGGCGAAACATTCTCCAGGGTCCCCCAGGCGATCCCGGGAGGACGTTTCGAGATCGCGGCTCCGCGCTCGCTGCCGGGGTATGTGCGGGCGATCTTCGACGAATTCATCGATCGCGAAGCCACCGAGCTGACGATCACGACCGAATTCGCCGCGCCCCCGAGCGCAGTCCAGATCGACACGCAGAACCTGATCGAAGCCCGGGGTGGAGGCCTGTCGCTGCCGGTCGAGATCAAGCTCGGTAACCCGCTGCTAGGCGCAAGTTGTTACATCGGCTCGGACGCCGATCCTGTCCTGATCCCGCTCACGACCGGCGCGACGGCCCGCATGCCGGGGCGCCCCTCGCTCACGGGCAAACCCGGTCATGCCCATTTCAAGGACGAATACAACCTCGTCACGCTCGAGGAAGACGCGCTCGTCAACGACTCCTTCCCGGCGCCGCGCGCAACCGGCTGCGGCGGGGCGCTCGCGTTCCTGGTCGAACCCGCGATCAACGCCGAGCTCGCCCTGCCGGTCGCCGCGGGCGGCAACGAGGCGATCCTCAGCGGCACCCTCCAAACCGCGAACGCCCCCGCAGTCAAGGCCAGCGAATAGCCCCCGTCAGGGCGCTTCGACGTCGGGGAAGTGCTCGGCGCAGTGCTCGCGCAGCACCGTGCGGATCCACGCACGCTCGTCGGACGAGGCCGCGCGAAAGCGCTGCAGCAGCTCGCGCTGGCGCTCGATCGGCGCCCCCGCGATCGTCCAGCGCACCGCGAGCCGCTCGAACAGCAGCTCGACCGCCCGCTGCCACGCGTCCTCTCGATTCGCCGCCGGCCGCCCGTCCTCGCCGGCAAGCACCCGGGCGTACTCGCGTCGCGAGGCCGGGCTGAGCGCCCCGCGCAGCGTCAGCACGGAGCCCTCCGCGCCGGTGTAGTCGCTGTTCGACGCGACGAGCTCGTCCACGTCACGCTTGTTCTCCGCCGAGCGGCGGCGATTGCGCTTGCCCACGCGCGATCTCAGGTTGTAGGAGAGTCCGGCTGGCCTGCGGCCTTCAAAAGCTGCCCGCGCACGTCGCCCGTGACCGGTTTCGCATGCCCCGCCCAAGCCGCGGCGGGCTCCAGCTCGGCGAGCTTGCGGATACTTGCGCGCGCCTCTTCGGTGTCGTAGTTGTACGTGCTCGCCGGCACGCACGGTGGGCAGTCTCTGCCCCACATTTCGAGCGTATAGAAGCAGTCGCTGACGAGCGCCAGCCGGTCGGACTCGCGCCACAGCCCGATCAGGCCGGGGGCGTGGCCGGGCAGGTCGACCACGCGAAAGCCCGAGACCTCGTCGCCCTCGCCGACGGTGCCGGCGATCTGTACCGGTCCGCCGTCCCAGGCGTAGCGGTGGAGCAGTTTCTGGATCTGTTTGGGCCCTTGTGGCAACCCCGCGAGGTCGGCCGGCCAGTAGCGCCAGCCGCCGCTACCTTCCGCGTCCTGCACCTCCTCGGGATGGCATAGCACCGGCACGCCCAGCGCAGGCGCGACACCGCGGTGGTCGGTGTGCCCGTGGCCGAGTACGACCCGCGTGATCCCGCCGAGCTTTGCGCCCGCCGAGGCCACCGCGCGCGTCATCGTGCGCGCGCCGGCATCGAACATCGTCACGCCACCCTGATCGCCGGGATTCTCGATCAGGTACACGTTGCAACGCCCCGGCTGCCCCTGCACGACCCACACGCCCGTGGCGATCAGCTCGGCCTCGCCCGCGCCGAGGCTCTGCGTGAGCCGCGTCTTGAGATTGAAAGCGCCGGTCAATCCCTGCTCGGCCGCGGAACCCTGCGGGGGCAGCAGCCCGAGCTGGCGCGGTACGGACATCGTGTCGCTGAACGCGTCGTTGGCCTGGATCACCCCATCCTGAACCGTCAGCAGATCGACGCCCTCGAGCTCGATCCGGTCGCCCGTCGGGGCCACGCCGTTGAAGTGCGCCGGACCGGCGAAGGTCGCGCTCAATCGCCACTGCACGCCGCAGCGCTGATCCTCGGTCGTCGTGCTCAAGACCTCGAAGTGCAGGTCGGGAAAGGCCTCGAGCATGCCGCCGATGAAATCGCGCACGCCCTCCGGCGCCGTCGCGTCGACCTGGCCGCGGACGTGCTCGCGGCCTCCCGGCGCCCACATTCCCACGGCCCGCTCGAGATCACGCGCGTTGATCGCGTCGAAATACCGCCGTGCGACCGCCTCGACCTCGCTGCCGGCCGCGCGTTTGCGCCGTTTCGACGCCTGACGCACGTTCGCCGCGACCTCCTGCACCTTCGCGGCGGCGTCGCTGGCGCTCTCCTCCTCGGCCATCTTCCTAGTCTAGTCTCTCGCTCGATGACCGAGGCAAACCGTAAGCCCGAGCTGGGCCGGGGCGAACGGATCCTGCCCGGCGTCTTTCGCCTACGCCTGCCGCTGCCCTGGCCCGGCGTCCCCCACTGCAACGCCTGGGCGGTCGCGGCCGGCGACGGGGTCGTGCTGTTCGACACGGGGATGCACCAGCCCGGCTCGCTTGCGCAGCTGGAACGGGCGATGCAGATGTGCGGGCTGAGCATCGAGGACGTGCGCTTGGTGGTCTGCACGCACGCCCACTCCGATCACTACGGTCAGGCCGCGACGATCGTGCAGCGGACCGGCTGCGAGCTGTGGATGCACCCCAACCACGCGCACATGAAGCTGGGGGCCGAAGATCCCGACGCCGCGCTGGAACGCCGCCTGGAGGTCGCGCGCCAGAGCGGTGTGCCCGAGGAGCCGCTGCGCCGCTACGCCGCCGAGCGTGGCGCGCGCGAATCGGGGATCGCCGCGGTGATCGAGCCCGACCGGGAGTTGTTGGGAGGCGTTGTCGTCGAGACCGACCTCGGCGAGTGGACCGTCTATGAGACCCCCGGTCACGCGCCCTCGCACGTGTGCCTGTTTCAGCCCGAGCGGCGTCTGTTGATCTCTGGCGATCATCTGCTCGGGCGCGTCTTCCCGTTCTTCGACTTCGGCTACTCACCCGACCCCGTCGGAGAATTCCTGAGCTCACTCGACGTCGTCGAGGGCCTGAACGCGCGCCTGTGCCTGGCCGGCCACGGTCGCACCTTCACCGACGTCGAGGCCCACATCGAAGGCAACCGCGAGCTCGTGGCCGAGCACCTCGCGAAGATCGTGGCCGTGGTGCGGGAGGGCGAGGCCGAGGCGGGTGAGCCGCTGACGGCATTTGAGATCCTTCCGCGCATGTACGGGTCTCACCTGACGCCGATGACCGCGCAGTGGCTGCTGACCGAGACGCTCGCGATGCTGCGCCACCTGGAGGTCACCGACCGCGCGCGGCGGATCGTCGGTGAGCCCGAGCGCTGGACCGCGGCTGCGGGCTGGTAGGGGATTGCGGTCTGCCGCCGGCACCGAGCACCAGCCGGCACGGAGGATTTTGAACGGGCGGGTCGCATACGATCAAACGATGCGTATCGACCAGATTCTCGCCACAGGCGCCGGTCCGACGTTCTCGTTCGAGTTCTTCCCGCCCAAGACGGAGGTGGGGGAGGAGAACCTGCGTGCGGCGCTCGCCGAGCTGCGCGGCCTGGAGCCGTCGTTCGTGTCCGTCACCTACGGCGCCGGCGGCACCACCCGGGGCAAAACGATCGAGATCGTGAAGCGCATCCGCGAGCAGTACGGGATGGAGGCGATGGCGCACTTCACCTGCGTGGGCGCCACCGTGGAGGAACTGCGCGCCACGCTCGACGAGATGCAGAGCGCGGGGATCGACAACGTGCTGGCGCTGCGCGGCGACCCGCCGGCCGGGCAGGAGGACTGGCGCAAGACGGAGGGGGGCCTGGAGTACTCTCGCGAACTGGTGGAACTGATCGCCGCCGACTATCCGTTCGCGATCGGCGGCGCCTGCTTCCCGGAGACCCACATCCACGCGGTCAGCCCCGAGGACGATCTGGAACACCTGGTCGAGAAGGTGGCGGCCGGAGTGGACTTCCTGATCACGCAGTTGTTCTTCGACAACGCGCTCTACCACGACTTCGTGGCGCGCGCGCGAGCAGCCGGCGTGAACGTGCCGATCATCCCCGGCATCATGCCCATCACGCAGGTGGGGCAGGTGGAGCGTATGGCCAAGCTCTGCAAGGCCTCGATACCCGACGGGCTGCGCCGCGAGCTGCACGCTCGCGAAGAGGACCCGGAGGCGGTGCTGGACTTCGGCGTGGCCTACGCCACGCTTCAGTGTCAGGAGCTGTTGAGCGCGGGCGCGCCCGGCATCCACTTCATCACGCTCAACCGATCGCCCGCCACGCGCGCGATCGTGAGCGCGCTGAAGCTCGCCAAGCCGTGGAAGCCGGTGGTGCCCGTACCCTCGGCTGCGTGACCGAGATCCCGTACACCGTGCGTCGCTCCGCCCGCGCGCGGCGTGTGCGCGTGAATGTCCACATGCATACAGGGGTGGAGGTCGTGCTCCCTGCGCGCGCGCCGGAGCGGGCGGCGGCGGCCGCGGTACGTGAGCTGCGCCCGTGGATCGAGCGCCGGCTGTCCGACGCCCAGGAGGTGATCGCGCAGATCGCGGAGCGGGCCGGCACGGTGCCCTACCTCGGCACCCCGCTGGAGCTCGTCCCCGAGCCCGGCCGCACGCGCGTGCATCGCCGCGGTGAGCGCCTGCTGGTCCCGGCCGGGGACGCCCGCCCGGCGCTCGAGCGCTTCTATCGCCGTGCCGCGCGCGCGGAGATCGCGCCGCGCCTGGATCGTGCGACCGCGCTCGCGGGCTCCCGCTACGAGGACCTCAGCATCCGTGGGCAGCGCACGCGCTGGGGCTCGTGCTCGGCCACAGGGCACATGAGCTTCAACTGGCGCCTGCTGCTCGCCCCCGAGCGCGTGCTCGAATACGTCATCTGGCACGAGGTCTGCCACCTGCAGATCCTCGACCACTCACCCCGCTTCTGGGCGCTCGTCGAGCGCCACTGGCCCAGCTACCGCGAGGAGCGCGCGTGGTTGACCCGCAACGGCGCGACGCTCGTGCTGTAGCTCCTCGTCGGGCGCTGCACCGTGATGCGCCTGACGGATGTACCGTGGTTGGGTCGATTATGAAAGAGGGATTCTTGTTCAGGCTCGGGATTGTGGCGGTCGCGCTCTCGGTTTGCTGCTTTCTGCCGGTGGCGGCCGGCGCCGCGCAGACGGTCACCCTGCGGACGTCCTTCTCGCCCGACAGGCTCGGCGCCTCGACGACGATCGGCTTCGATTTCCACATCGCCAGTACGACCGGTGGGACACCGTCCCCCTTGACGAGCGTTCGCTTGAGCCTGCCGCCCGGCATCGACTACGTCGCGACGACACTCGGTCTGGCCGTCTGCAGCCCGGCGAAGCTGTTTGGCAAGGGGTTGAACGGTTGTTCGCCAAACTCGCGGCTGGGTATGGGCACCGCGCTCGTGGAAGCGCCGCTCGGCTCCGAAAGCGTGCGCGAGACCGCCGACGTGCAGGTGCTGATGGGCCCGTCCCGCCAGGGCAAGCTGGTCGTGCTGTTCTACACCAAAGCGTTCGATCCGATCCCCGCGGAACTGGTCTTCCAGGGCGAATTGGCGACGGGCTCGGAAGTGCTCGGAGGGAGCCTTGAGATAGCCGTGCCGCTGGTTGCGAGCATTCCCGATGCGCTTCCCGTCTCGATCCTGAGCGTCCAGGCGACGATCGGCCCGAGTCATCTCACCTACTACAGGCGCGCGCATGGCCGGAGCGTCGCCTTCGATCCACAAGGTGTGTCGATCCCGACGCGCTGCCCCACTGGAGGATTTCCGTTCTCCGCAAGCTTCGACTTCCTCGACGGCAGCAGCGCCACGGCCAACAGCACGGTGCCCTGTCCGCGCACTCGCCATTAGCGGTTCGCGGGCCAAGCCAGGCAAGACGAAAAAGCCCGCCCACCCAGCGTGGCGTACGACCGAGGGCGCTGCCTGGCACCGTACCGCGCCGCTAGCGCTGGTCGATCGGCACGTAGTCGCGCTCGGCCGCGCCGGTGTAGATCTGACGGGGGCGGGCGATCTTCTGCTCGGGGTCTTCGACCATCTCCAGCCATTGGGCGATCCAACCGGAGGTGCGCCCGATCGCGAACATCACCGGGAACATCGCCACCGGCAGGCCCAGCGCCTCGTAGATCAGGCCCGAGTAGAAGTCGACGTTGGGGTAGAGCTTGCGCGAGGTGAAGTACTCGTCGTCCATCGCCTGCTTCTCGAGCTCGGTGGCGACCTCCAGCAGTGGGCTCTTGCCACGCACCTCGAACACGTCGTCGAGGTATTTCTTGATGATCCGGGCGCGCGGGTCGTAGTTCTTGTAGACGCGGTGGCCGAAGCCCATCAGCCGCTCGTCGCCGGCCTTGACACCCTCGAGGAAGGCGGGGATGTTCTCGACCTTCTCGATCCGAGCGAGCATCCGCAGCGCGGCCTCGTTGGCGCCGCCGTGAAGCGGGCCGTAGAGGGCCGCGACGCCACCGGCGACCGCCGAGTAGGGGTCGACCTGGGTGGAGCCGATCGCGCGGACGGCGCTCGTCGAGGCGTTCTGTTCGTGGTCGGCGTGGAGGATGAAGAGCACGTCCAGCGCGCGCTCGAGGCGGGGATCGGGCTCGTATTTGAGCTCGGTCATTTTGTACATCATTCCCAGGAAGTTCCCCGCGTAGCTGAGCTCGTTGTCGGGGTAGACGTAGGGCTGGCCCATGTTGTGACGGAAGGCGAAGGCGGCCAGCGTCGGCATCTTCGCGAGCAGGCGGATGATCTGGATCGCGCGAACGCGCTCCTCGCGGATCTTGTTGGCGTCCGGGTAGAAGGTCGAGAGCGCGCCCACCGAAGCGACGAGCATGCCCATCGGGTTGGCGTCGTAGCGGAAGCCCTGCATGAAGTCCTTGACGTTCTCGTGTACGAAGGTGTGGATCGTGATCTCGTCGATCCAGCCCTGCAGCTCGACCCGGTTGGGGAGCCGCCCGTTGATCAGCAGGTAGGCGACCTCGAGGTAGGTCGAATGCTCGCAGAGCTGCTCGATCGGGTAGCCGCGGTGCTGCAGAATCCCGGCCTCGCCGTCGATGTAGGTGATCGCCGAGCGACACGACGCGGTGTTCATGAACGCCGGGTCGTAGGACATCATCCCGAATTCGTCGGGATCGACCTTGATCTGACGTAGGTCGCTCGCGCGGACCGTGCCGTCCTCGATCGGCAGCTCATAGATCGTGCCCGTGCGGTTGTCGGTCACGCTGAGCGTCTCCCGCGAGCCGGCGCCGTTATCCGAAGGCGATCCCTGTCCCTGCGCCTGTGTCTCCGGGGTGCTCATGAGCTTCTCCTATCGAATGGGTTCTACCCGATTATGCGCGATCCCAGGCTCGGGGCCGGCTGTTTATCTACGTTTTATGCGCGGGCTCCGTAGCGGCTCTCCGTTGCCTCGACCTGCCCCTGGTAGTGACTGCCCAGATCCTCGTGGCCGTAGGGCCGCAGGGCGGGTGCGTCGAGCGTCATGAACGACAGCTGCGCGATCGGCAGGCCGGGATAGAGCTTGATCGGCACGCGCGTGAGGTTGTTGAGCTCGAGCGTCAGCGTGCCCTTCCAGCCGGGGTCGCAGAAGCCGGCGGTGGCGTGCACGATCAGACCGAGGCGGCCGAGCGAGCTCTTGCCCTCGATCCGCGCGACGATGTCGTCCGGCAACTCGACGTGCTCGAGCGTGCGTCCGAGGCAGAACTCGCCCGGATGGATCACGAACGGCTCGCCCGGCGGGGGGCTGACCTGCTCGGTCAGCTCGCGCGGGGGCTCGCGCAGGTCGATTGCGGTGATCTTGTGGTTGTGGAAGACCCGGAAGGAGTCGCCCAGGCGCAGGTCGACGCTCGCCGGCTGGATCAGCCCCTCGTCCCAGGGGTCGATCCGGATCCGGCCCTCGCCCACGAGTCGCGCGATCGTGCCGTCGGAGAGGACGGAGGAGAGGGGATCGGCGCTCATTTGCGCGATTCTCGCATGTGCGCTGCAGATGCGCGCGCCGCGGGGCAGATACACGGCTCGCATGGCTGGTTGATCCGCTGGCGGCTGCACTGCGAATAGGTCGGCAGTAAGTCATTGGGCGAGTTGGACAAGGAGCCGCTCATCCAACCATCCGCAGATGACCTAGGAGAAATCACCATGAGCCACTCGATCAACCTCAAAGAGATCAACCCCGATGGTGCTGTTTCGGAGGCCTATGAAGAGGCGCTCGACGGCCTGCCCAAGGGTGATACCCGCGCCTCGTTCCTGCGCAAGTCGGCGATCGCCGGCGGCGCGGCCGTCAGCGGCGGCGCGCTGCTCGGCACGCTCGCCCCGAGCGCGCTCGCGGCGGGTGGCGGACGGCCCCCGGCCAAGTTCGGCAAGGGCGACATCGGCATCCTCAACTACGCCCTCACGCTCGAGTACCTGGAGGCGGCCTTCTACAACGGTGCGACCAAGGCCAACCTGCCGGTCAGCGCTCAGGTTGGGGCCTTCCTGAAAATCGCCACCCGCGATGAGAACGCACACGTGGCGTTCCTGAAGAAGGCGCTCGGTTCGAAGGCCGCGAAGGAACCGACCTTCAACTTCAAAGGCGCCAACACGAGCGCGGAAATGTTCATGAAGACCGCTGCCGTGCTCGAGAACACCGGCGTGCACGCTTACTCCGGTCAGGCGCTGAACATCAAGAACCCCGCCTACGTGAAGGCCGCCCTGTCGATCCTCACGATCGAGGCGCGTCACGCGAGCGTGATCGGCCTGCTCAACGAAGGCGCCTCGCCGGCCGGCACGGAAATGACCCCGAGCGGCCCGTTCGACACACCGCTGACGGCCGCTGCGGTGCTGAAGGCCGTCGAAGGCACGGGCTTCATCGCCTGAGCGCCCTCATCGGACAACGAGCCTCCGGGACCCCCACCCGCAGGGCGCTTCACAGAGGGAGGTCGCTTTCGGGCGGCCTCCCTCTCGGCGTTCTCCCCGGCGGGTCGCTTCCTAGCCGATCGCGGGGGCACCGCTGAAGCTGGTGATCTCGCGCAGCTCGGCCACGCGCCCGGCGATCTCCGCCTCGCCGAGGCGGACGACGCGCTCGGTGCCGAACTCCTCGACGTTGAACGAGGCCAGCGCGGTGCCGTGGGCCATCGCCGCGCGCAGCAGCTCGTCCGAGAGGTGATCCTGCTCCGCGGCGGCGCGATCGTCGTCGAGGTGCGCGGCGATGTAGCCGACAAACCCGCCGGCGAAGGTGTCGCCGGCGCCGGTCGGATCGACGACGCTCTCGAGCGGGTAGGCGGGCAGCGAGAAGAAGCGCTCGCGTGTGATGAGCGCGGCCCCGTACTCGCCCTGCTTGGCGACGATCACGCTCGGTCCACGGGCGCCGGAGGGTGGGTGGGCCTCATCCGGGGAAGATCCGGTGGAAGAACCCCAGGAGAGGACCTCGCGCGCGGCGGAGAAGAGGTTCGGCTTGCCCGTCAGCTGGCGCAGCTCGGCGTCGTTGAGGATCACGCAATCGACCGAGGAGATCGCCTCCACCAGAGAGTCGCGGGCGATGTCGATCCAGAGGTTCATCGAGTCGAGCGCGACGAAGCGCGCGGCGGGGAGCTGGGCGCGGACCTCGCGCTGGAGGTCGGGTTGGATGTTCGCGAGGAACAGCACGTCGCTGGAGCGGGAAGCCTCGGAGAGCTTGGGGGCGAAGCCCTCGAACACGCCGAGCTGCGTATCGAGCGTCTCGCGTGAGTTCAGGTCCCATCCGTACTCGCCGCGCCAGAAGAAGGTCTTGCCGCCGGCGACGCGCTCGACGTCGGTGACGTCCACCTCGCGGTCGCGCATCACCTGTAGCTCGGTCTCGCCGAAGTCCTCGCCGACGGGCCCGACGACGCGGACCCGATCGAAGAAGGAGGCGGCCAGCGCGAAGTGCACGGCCGCGCCACCGAGCATCCGCTCGCGCTCCCCAAACGGGGTCTTGACGGCGTCATAGGCGATTGATCCGACAACGGTGATCGACATCGGCGGGACCTTATCCAATGGATGATCAGCGGGGTGGTGGGAGGCAAGTGGGCTCGCTGAAGGGGCCGGCGAGCTCGCATCGAGCGAGGCGGTAACAGGGTGCAGGCGGGAAGTCCGTAAGCTCATGGATGAACGATGCCGAAGACGTTTGCCGAGCTCGGCCTGTCCGAGTCCACCCTGAAGGCCCTCAGCGACGTGGGCTACGAGTCGCCGAGCCCGATCCAGGAGCAGGCGATCCCATCGGTGCTCGAAGGCAGGGACGTGATCGGCCAGGCGCAGACTGGGACCGGCAAGACGGCGGCGTTCGGTCTGCCGATCGCCGAGTACATCGACCCCGAGGTCTCCGAGGTGCAGGCGCTGGTGCTGACGCCGACGCGCGAGCTCTGCATCCAGGTCACGCAGGCGCTACGCACCTACGGCGCGCACAAGGGGATCGACGTCGTCGCGGTTTTCGGTGGCGCCCCGATCCGCACCCAGCAGGCGCAGCTGCGCGCCGGCGGGCACGTCGTCGTCGGGACCGTCGGTCGCGTGCTCGACCTGATCTCGCGCCACTCATTGGTGCTGCACGACTGCCGCTTCGTGGTGCTCGACGAGGCCGACGAGATGCTCGACCTGGGCTTTCTGGAGGACGTCGAGAAGATCCTCTCGCTGACCCCCTCGGGGCGCCAGACGGCGCTGTTCAGTGCGACGATGCCGCCGCCGATCAGGGCGCTCGCGGATCGGTACCTGTACGACCCGGTGACGATCCAGGTCAAGGCGGCGACGTTGACGATCGACACCGTTGCGCAGTTCCAACTGCCCGTGGAGACGAAGGAGAAGGCCGACAAGCTCGTGGAAGTCCTGCGCGCCGAGCGGCCCGACCAGGCGATCGTGTTCGTGCGCACGAAGATCCGCTGCGACCAGCTGTTCAAGATCCTGCGTGATCGCGGGATGAACGTCAGGGCCCTCCACGGCGACATGAGCCAGGGCTCGCGCGACGGTGTGATGCTCGCGTTCAAGGGCGGGCGCGTGCCGATCCTGGTTGCGACCGACGTGGCCGCGCGCGGCCTGGACATCTCGACCGTGACGCACGTCGTCAACTACGACGTGCCGACCAGCCCCGACACGTACGTACACCGGATCGGGCGCACCGGGCGGGTGGGGCGCTCGGGCCGGGCGATCACGTTCGTCGAGGCGCGCCAGAAGCGCGAGCTGGAGGCGATCGAGAAGCACATCGGTATGTCGATCGCCGCCTGGGAGCCGGGCGCGAAGAGCGAGCCGACGCCGGTCAAGGAGCGCCCGCGCCGGCATTCCAAGCCGGGCGTCAAGCGTCCCGAGAGCAAGCAGGCGACCTACGCGAAGCTGGTTCTCGGCGGCGGTCGCGCGGCGGGGCTGCGTGTCGCGGACATCGTCGGCGCGGTGACCTCGAAGGCCGGTCTCGACGGCGAGGCCGTGCGCGACGTGATGGTGCTCGACCGCTTCTCCTTCCTGTCGGTCCCAGAGGGGGAGGCCGAGCGTGTGATCGAGGCGCTCGACGGCACGCAGATCGGGTCGAGCCAGACTCAGACGTTGAGCCTCGAGCGCGTGGCGCGCTAGTGTCTCGCCGACCCCGTTCGACCGGATAGAGGAGACGAATGTCCACCGCCACGATGCAGACGACCGAAGGCACGATCACGTTCGAGCTGTTCGACGAGGACGCGCCGAAGACGGTCGAGAACTTCAAGAAGCTCACCGGCGACGGCTTCTACGACGGGCTGACCTTTCACCGCATCATCAAGGACTTCATGATCCAGGGTGGCTGTCCCCAGGGCACCGGTACGGGTGGCCCGGGGTATACGTTCGAGGACGAGTTCAACTCCCACAAGGTCGTCCGTGGCGCGCTCGCGATGGCGAACGCGGGCCCGAACACGAACGGCTCCCAGTTCTTCATCGTCACCGCCGACTCGTGTCCATGGTTGGACGGCAAGCACACGGTGTTCGGCGAGGTGAAGGACGGGATGGATGTCGTCGACAAGCTCGACGGCGTGAGCACCGATGGCGGCGATCGTCCGACCGACCCCGTTGGGATCGTCACGGTCGCGATCTCGTAACAGCGCCTTCGTCGGAGTAGCCTGTTCGTACGAGCGAGAAACGAGCAGGGGAGATAGAGATGGCGACCGTCGAGCAGCAGGCACCCCAGTCCTCCAACGGCGCGGTGCAGGAGGAGGATTCCGCCCACCCGAGGATTCCCGTCATCAATCCGGGGACGGGAGCGCAGATCGCCACCGTCCCGGATCTCGACGCGGCCGCGGTGGCCGAGCTTGCAAAGCGCGGGCGCGTCGCACAGGTGGGCTGGGACGCGTATGGCTTCGAGGGACGCGCGGCGGTTCTGCGGCGGATGCAGAAGTGGCTGATGGACAACGCCGACCGCGTGACCGAGACGATCGTCTCGGAGACGGGGAAGACCTACGAGGACGCGCGCCTGGCCGAGATCGCCTACGGCGCCGCCGCGTTCGGCTTCTGGGCGAAGAACGCCGAGAAGTACCTCGAGGACGAGCGCGTGAGCAGCGCGGCGGTCGCGGTGAAGGGCAAGAAACTGATCCTGCGCCATCGCCCGCTCGGGCTGATCGGCGTGATCGGACCCTGGAACTACCCGCTGATCAACTCCTTCGGCGATTGCATCCCAGCGCTCGCCGCCGGGAACAGCGTGATCCTGAAGCCTTCGGAGGTGACGCCGCTGACCTCGATGCTGCTGGCGGAGGGGCTGCGCGAGAGTGGGCTGCCCGCGGATGTGTTGCAGATCGCCACCGGCCGTGGCGAGACCGGCGCCGCGCTGATCGAGCAGGTCGACATGATCATGTTCACCGGCTCGACGAAGACCGGTCGCAAGGTCGCCGAAACCGCCGCGCGGCGCCTGATCCCGGCCTCGCTCGAGCTCGGCGGCAAGGACCCGATGGTCGTGCTGCGCGACGCCGACCTCGAGCGCGCGGCGAACACTGCGGTGTGGGGCTCGATGATGAACGCGGGGCAGACGTGCATCTCGATCGAGCGCGCCTACGTCGAGGCGCCCGTCTACGACGAGTTCGTCGCGAAGGTCTCAGAGAAGGTGCGCGCGTTGCGCCAGGGCGAGAGCGGTGCTCCGGGCAGCGTTGACGTTGGTGCCGTGACGTTCCCGCCGCAGCTCGATGTGCTCGAGGACCACGTCGGCGACGCCGTCGCGAAGGGCGCGCACGTGCTCGTCGGTGGCAAGCGCGGCGGGGAGGGCGGCGGTGGGGACTTCTTCGAGCCGACCGTGCTCGTCGACGTCGACCACACGATGAAGATCATGACCGAGGAGACCTTCGGGCCGACGCTGCCGATCATGAAGGTCGCCGACGAGGACGAGGCGGTGCGCCTGGCGAACGACTCGATCTACGGCCTGGCCGGCTCGGTCTTCGGCCGCGACACCGCGCACGCCGAGTCGGTCGCGCGGCGGCTGGACACGGGCGCCGTCTGCGTAAACGACGCGATCGTCAACTACTTCGCGCTGGAGCTGCCGATGGGCGGCGCGAAGGCCTCGGGCCTGGGCTCGCGCCACGGCGCGGGCGGAATCCGCAAGTACTCCTCCCAGCAGGCGATCCTCGTCACCCCGCGCGCGCTCGCTCGGAAGAAGGACCTGACGATGTTTCCCTACAAGGCGCGCACCACCAAGCTGCTCGCTGGCGCGTTCAAGCTGCTCTACGGCAGAGGAAAACGCGACTAGTCAGTCGCGGAGCGGGATCCCGAGCAGGCGTTCGAGCTCGGGGATCGTCGTCTCGGCGCTCGTGTGGTGGACGGTGGCCATGCCGAGCTTCTCTGCCGGCGCGAGGTTGAAGGGTAGGTCGTCGACGTAGACGCAGTCCTCGGCCGCCACTCCGGCGCGCTCGGCGCCGAGCTCGTACATGCGCCGCGAGGGCTTGCGGATCCCGAGCTCGCCGGAGATCACGACGCCGTCGAACAGCTCGTCGAACAGCTCGTGGGGGTAGCGGTGCACGCCCCAGGAGTTCGACACGAGCCCCGTACGGATCCCGGCATCATGGGCGCGGCGCACGGCGTCGAGCATCTCGACATCCGGTGCCACATCGGTGAACAGCCCGTCGATCAGCCCCTCGGGCGCCACCCCGAGCAGCTTGGCGAAGCGCTGCTCGAAGGCCGGCTCGTCGATCTGCCCCTTCTCCAGCACGATCAGCAGCTCGCGCGCCTCGGGATCCTTGCGAAAGCGCCCCGCGAGGATCTCGGGATCGAGCTCGACGCGCAGGCAGTAGGCGTGGAAGGAAGCGAACAGGTTCGTCGTCAGCACCCCGCCCCAGTCGATCAGGAGGCCGCTGCGGAGCACGGGGGTGTCTTTCGAGTCGACGCTGCGCTCCACAGGGTCATCAGTCATCGCCGAGCGCCACTCCCTCGGCTTGCTTGGCCAGCTCCACGACGCCCTCGCCGAACTGCTTCAGATAGGGATCGTCGGTCGCGCCGGCGATTGCGCGCTTGTAGTTGCCCTCCATGAACACGACCGACTTCCACAGCGCGAGCGTCGTGTACCAGCGGATGTCTTGCATCGAGCGCCCCGAGCGCTGCTCGTAGAGGTCGATCAGTTCCGCGCGCGTGGGGAAGCCCTCGCGACGTGTCACACCCCCGAGGTACTCGCGCATCCCGCCCTTCGGGTCGCCGCCCTCGGTCCACATCATGCACAGATAGCCGAGATCTGCGAGCGGGTCGCCGATCGTCGCCATCTCCCAGTCGAGCACGCTCTGAAGTCGCGCGGGGGCGTCCGCCGCGAAGATCGTGTTGCCGAGGCGGTAGTCGCCGTGCACGATCGTCGCCTGCGTCGGGGGGGTCGGGTTGGGTAGGTGCTCCGCCAGCCACGCACCGACGCGCTCGACGGCGGGGATCTCGCGGGTCTTGTTGATCTCCCACAGCCCGCCGAAGCGGCGCAGCTGACGCTCGAGATAGCCGGTCGGCTTGCCGAAGCCCTCCAGTCCGGCCGCCTGCCAGTCGACCGCGTGGATCTCCACGAGCGCCTCGATCAGCTGCTCGCCGATCCGCCGGCGCTCCGCCGGTGAGTCGAGCGTGGCGGGCACGCTCGAGACGATCACCTCGCCGGGGACCAGCTCCATCACGTAGAACGGGCAGCCGATCACCTGCTCGTCGTCGCAGACCGCGAGCACCGCGGGCACACGCGCGGGCGTGGGGGCGAGCGCCTGCAGCAGGCGCGCCTCGCGCAGGACGTCGTGCGCGCTCGGAGGCAGCGGCCCGCGCGGCGGGCGGCGCAGGACGACCTCGGCGCCGGCGCGCTCGATCAGATAGGTCACGTTGGAGTGTCCCTCGCCGATCGGGCTCGCCCGAATCTCGCCGCCCGCGCCGATCGAGTGGGCGTCGAGGAATTGCGCGAGCGGCTCCAGTACGAGCAGCGGCGGCCGGTCGTTGCCCTCCGCCTGGGCGAACGTCTCGACGATGTCGTCTGGCGCGATCGTGCCGGGCATCCGCGCAACGCTACACGTACCTACAGTGAGAACGATGCCAGAGCTGCCCGAGGTCGAGATCACGGCGCGCCTGCTCGACCGTGCACTGGCGGGGGCGGAGATCGAGTCGGCGCTCGCGCCTGGGATCAACGCGCTGAAGACGTTCGATCCGCCGCTCTCCGTCCTTGCGGGGCAGAAGATCGCGGGCGTCGGTCGTCGCGGGAAGCAGTTCGTGGTGCGGGTCGACGGGCCGGTCGATCCGCTGGTTTTGCTGATCCACCTGATGTCCGCAGGGCGCCTGCAGCTGTATGACAAGCACGCCGGCCCACGCGATCGCACGTCGCGGTTGCTCGTGCGGATCGCCGATGGCCGCGAGCTGCGCCTGCGCGAGTTCGGCTCCAAGCAGGCCGCCTGGGTGAAGCTGCTGCGCGCCTCCGGGCTCGACGAGGACCCCTCGCTCGCGACGCTCGGCCCCGAAGCGTGGCCGGACCCGCCGGCCGATCTGGGCGAGGTTCTCGGCGCGCCGCGTCCGCTGCACACGCTCCTGCGCGACCAGCGCACGATCGCCGGGATCGGCCGCTCGTGGGTCGACGAGATCCTCTGGGAGGCGAAGCTGTCGCCGTACAAGCGCGGCGCCGACCTCGACTCCGCGGAGCTGGGCGTGCTGCGGGAGGCGATCGTGGTGACGCTGGGGCGCGCGATCGACCACTACGAGGCGCTCGTCACGCTGCCGATCCCCGACAAGCTACCGATGCCGCTGCGCGTGCATCGCCACGAGGGCGAGCCCTGCCCGCGCTGCGGAACGACGCTCGAGTCGGTCCACTTCGAGAGCTACGTGATCGCCTACTGCCCCACCTGCCAGACGGAAGGACGCACGCTCAAGGACCGGCGGTTGTCGAAGCTGTTGAAGTAGGGCGGCCCCAGCGGGCGCGGATAGAAAGCGCGTTGCGGTTAGGATCCGAGCATGACCGAGCAAGGAGACCAGGCCCCCGACTTCGAGCTGCCCGACCAGGACGGCAACCCCGTCAAGCTCTCGGATCTACGCGGCCAGCCGGTCGTCGTCTACTTCTATCCGAAGGCCGACACCCCTGGCTGTACAATCCAGGCCTGCGGTGTGCGCGACCATCGTGCCGACTACACCAAGGTCGGATCGGTCGTGCTCGGCATCTCGCCTGACCCGGTGAAGAAGGTCAAGAAATTCCATGAGAAGTACGACCTCGACTTCGCCCTCTTGGCCGACGAGGGGCACGCGGTGGCCGACGCCTATGGTGTCTGGGCCGAGAAGTCGATGTACGGGAAAAAGTACTTCGGCAACGAGCGCACGACGTTCGTGATCGATGCCGACGGGAAGGTCGCCGAGGTGTTGCGCAAGGTCAAGCCGGCCGAGCACGACGGGCTCGTGTTGGCAGCGCTGGAGCAACTCACGGCGGCGTAGGGTCGCTCGCCGTTCTGGCCACGTCCGCTACGAAGTGCGCTGACCGTCGTCGGTGCCGATCAGGATCGTGAGCAGGTCGCTGATCCGCCGCACGCGTCCGAGGCGATCGGGGAGCGGCAGGCCGGCCTGGATCGTGTACTGGTTGCGACGCCCGTTGCGCTCCCGTGTGATGTAGCCCCCGTCCGCGAGCTCCGTGACGATCCGATGAGCGGCGCGTTCGGTAATTCCGACTCGCTCGCTGATCTCCCGTAGCAGCACGCCCGGATCGTGGGCGATGCAGGCGAGAACCTGGGCGTGGTTGGTCAGGAACTTCCAGCGGTGTGTCGTGTCCTCGGGCATCTGTCAAGACTAGCGTATCTAGATATCAAATTCATGGATATAGATTTCATGCTATGTTGTTCAAGTCCGCGGTGCCTCGTCGGTCGCTGGCGCTCTTGCGCACACCAATCGAAAAGAGGCTCAACATGCCCAGCTCAGTCCTGTCCCATCCGTCTCCCGGCATCACTCCCAACGGCGTAACGCCCCCCAGCGTCGCCGATTCCACACCCAACGGACGCCACCAGAGCCCCCAGCCCGATCACGCGCCGCGCAACCGGCTGCTTGCGAAACTAACCAGCCTGACCTGGATCGCCACCGTCGCCGCGGCGGGAATGATCGTCGTCGGCGCGCTCGCCGTCGTCGGCGGCCACTACGACAAGCAGGTCGTCCGCGACCAACTCGCTCCACAGAAGATCTTCTTTCCGAAGCCCGCGACAAACGCGGGTCTGTCCGCCTACGCCGGTCAGCAGGTGCTCACCGGCAAGCAGGCGAAGCTCTACGCCCAGGATCAGATCGGCGTCGATTTGACAAAGGTCGCGGGCGGCAAGACTTACTCGCAGGTCAGCGACGAATGGATCGCCGGTGGCATGAAGAGCACGAAGCTCGCAGGTGAGCGCACCACCCTGTTCATGGGCGAGACGCTGAACGGCCTGCTGCTCAACGCTTGGGGCTGGTCGGTCATCGGGATGATCGCCACACTGGCCGGCTGGATCCTGATCGCGCTCGGCGCCGCGCTGTTCCTGCTCCCGCTCGCCAACTGGCGGATCAACATCAGAGACCGCTCGCAGGGGTAAGTAGACAGGCGGTCGCCCTCTCAGGGCCGCGCGCGGTGATTCAGTTCCTGCCGAACCGCGTGCGGCTGGTTCCGCGCGCCCGCGCGGCCTGACGCTCCCCCGTACGCTTGAGGTCGTGCCCCAGTTCCTGCCCCAGTTGCTGCTCGCCTCGACCTCGATCGGCCAGAGCCTCAGCTCGTTCTTCGCGGCGGTCGGCCAGTTCTTCGCCGACCTCGAGGCGGTGCACTGGGGGACGTTGTTGCTTGGGTTGTTGTTCTTCGGATTGAACCTCACGCTGCGCTCGCGCGCGTTCTTCAACAGCCTGCGGGCCGCCTACCCGGCCTCTGTCATCAAATGGCGGCGGATCTGGGGGGCATATTTCGCGGCGGTAGGCTTCAACAACGTCGTCCCGGCACGCGGGGGCGACATCATCAAGCTGTTCCTCGCGCGCTCCTCGATCCCTGGATCGAGCTATCCGACGGTCGCGGCGGCGTTCTTCGTCGAGGCGGTGTTCGACGTGACCGTCGGCGTGTTCGTGCTGATCTTCGCGTTCACGCGGGGGGTATTCCCGAAGCCACCGGACTTCTCGAAGCTGAACTCCTTCGACATCTCCTACCTGGCGGCGCACTTCCGCTTCACGCTGTTCCTGATCACGGCCCTGGCGATCCTCTCACTCATCGCCTTCGCGGTGCTTTCTGTCCGCGCGCGCGCATTCTGGGTGCGCGTGCGACAGGGCATGACGATCCTCTCCGACCGGCCCCGCTACCTACGCGAAGTCGCCTCGCTACAGGCGCTCGGGTGGCTGTGCCGGGCGGCCGCCTTCTGGTTCATGCTCGACGCGTTCCGCGTCGGCGGTTCGGTGACGAACGTGCTGCTCGTGTTCGGCGTCAACCAGGTGGCGGGCGCGGTGCCGTTCACGCCGGGCGGCGCCGGCGTGCAGCAGGCGCTGCTCGTGAAGGTCTTCGCCACATCCGCCCCGACCGCGGTGGTCGCGGCCTACTCGGTCGGACAGCAGCTCGCGATCGCCGTCTTTACGGCGCTGATCGGCCTCGGCGCGGTGGTTTTCATCTTCCGCTTCCGCTCGTTCGGGGAAGTGCTCCACGCCGGTCGTGCCTCACGCGACGCCGAGCGGGCGGCGGAGCGCGCCGGAGTGCCCCTGGACGAGGACCCTCCGTACGAAGATCCTCCGCCGGACCCGCGCCCCCGTCCCAGCCTGCCGACGCGCTACTGAAGCCCCTCGCGCGCCTCGCGCACGAGGGCGACGGCCTCGGGGAACACGCGGGCCATCACCGTGCGAATCTGGTCTGCCTGGGCCTCGGCGTCGCCCTGCAGGTTGATCCGCTCGACGGCGGCGACCGTCATGTCGACCGCCAGCTTGATCGCGTTATCCGCCCAAGCAAGTTTCTGGTTGCCCTGCATCTGTTCGGCGAATTCGGCCAAGCGCCGCTGTAGCTCCTCGGGATCGCCGAACAGATCTCCAAGGCCGCCGCTCTCCATACGCTCATCCTAGCGGCGACCTCGTAGACTGCCCTGCCGATGCCGAGCCAAAGCGAGATCACCGAGCAGCTCGCCCGCGAGGCCGATTGGCGCCGTCGCCTCAGCGTGCCGGCGTTCGCCTGCGGGTTCCTCTACCTCTTGAGCGGGATCACGATCTCGGAGACGCTCGAAAGGCGCGCCCACGGTGGGCCTGCTGCAGGGGATCGAACCGGCGCTCTCGGGCGTCGCCAACCCGGCCGTCAGCCCGCGCGCGGGCGAGGTCAAATTCATCAGCGACCACTCCCTGCCGCTGATCGCGGGCAGCGTCCTCGCGGGGATCGCGATCGCCGGCCTCACGCTGGTGCTGCTGCTGCTCGTCAACGCGACGCGCTTTCGCCGCCCCGAGACCTGGCGGCTGGCCCGTCCGCTGGTGCTGTTCGGCGGCATTGCGGTGGCGCTGGTCAGCATCGGCCACCAGGTGATCAGCGCGCTGCTCACCCACCACTTCGTCGTCGGCCACGACTTCTCCGGCCACGCGGTCGAACTCGCGCTCACGAAGGGCACCGCGAACACCGTCAGCGACTACCTCGACCTTCTCGCGGGGTTCGCGCTCGCGGCGGGGATGATCGTGACGATGCTCGGCGCGATGCGCGTCGGCCTGCTCGTCCGCTGGGTGGGCGTGCTCGGGATCATCACCGGCGTGCTGATCTTCCTGCCGATCGGCGGCGCGACGCTCGAGCTCGTGCCCGCCTTCTGGCTGGTCACGATGGGCATGCTCTGCGCCGAGCGCTGGCCGGGCGGCGATCCACCGGCCTGGACCTCGGGCGAAGCGCGCCCCTGGCCGTCGCGCGCGGATCAACGCGCCGCGCGAGAAGCCGGTGGGGGCGAGGCGCTCGCCGGCGCTGGAGCCGGGGGCGGCAATGCTCCGGCGCTCGAAGGCACCAATGGCGCCTCCTCGGGCAAGCGCCGGCGTAAGCGCGGCGCGCGCAGCGGCGAAGGACAGCGGGAGTAGCAGCAGACCCACGGCGGCCCCCTCGGCAGTGGGCCATAACGTCCTATTGTGCCCCCGGTCGCTGGCCCGAGCGGATCATCTTGCGTTCGGACGGTTGGTTTACTCGACTTTTGGGAATAAGTTGAGAGAGCGCGGGAAACCGCCCAACAGACGTGTCTTCCGCGATTCGGGTCAGCAGCTATATGCATCGTCGATTCCGCCCCGGCAGCGGGCGCGGGACAGGAGGAGGACTTCCATGGAGGCAGCGACAATCCAGCGTCAGGATCCGACGCGCGGTGAGGGTGAGCCGGCGCCGTCCGTCGGTTGGAAACCGGCCGACCCAGGGCCGTTGGGGCTCGGCGCATTCGCGATGACCACGTTCGTGCTGTCGATGTTCAACTCGAATCTCGTCAATCCCAAGGGCGTAGCCGTCGTACTTGGCCTGGCGCTCGCCTACGGCGGGATCGTGCAGCTGCTCGCCGGGCTGTGGGAGTTCCGTACGGGGAACACCTTCGGCGCGGTCGCGTTCTGCTCGTTCGGGGCCTTCTGGATCTCGTTCTGGGCTCTCAACGTCTTCTACGCCAAGGACATCACCGGTAACGCGGGACACGCGGTCGGGGTGTATCTGGTGGCATGGGCGATCTTTACCGCCTACATGACCGTCGCCGCGCTGCGCGTCAGCGGCGCGGTGCTGCTCGTTTTCGTGCTGCTGACGATCACCTTCATTCTGCTGGCGATCGGCAACATCGGACCGCATCCAACCGTCCTTCACTGGGGTGGATACGTCGGTCTCGCAACCGCCGCGGCGGCTTGGTATGCCTCGTTTGCGGCCGTCACGAACTCGACCTTCGGTCGCACGGTCCTGCCCGTGTACCCGTTGAGCGGGCGTTAGGGTCCGGCTATGGCGATCGGATCGGAGTCGTCCACCGGCGAGGTGCTCGACAAGGAGCTTGCGGGACTGCTCGATGTCGAGACCTTTGACCCGCCGGCTGAGTTTCGTGAGCACGCGCTGCTGAAAGACCCGGCGGTCTATGAGCAGGCGGAGCGCGATCCGCAGGCCTGGTGGGTCGAGCAGGCCGAGCGGTTGCACTGGTTTCAGAAGTGGGACACGGTGCTCGATGACTCCGATCCGCCGTTCTACAAGTGGTTCACGGGCGGCACGCTGAACGTGTCCTACAACTGCCTCGACCGGCACGTCGAGGCGGGGCGGGGCGAGCGTGTGGCGTTCCACTGGCGCGGGGAGGACGGCTCCGAGCGCGACCTGACCTACGCCGAGCTGCTTGCCGAGGTCAAGCGCTTCGCCAGCGCGCTGAAGGATCTCGGCGTGCAGCGGGGCGACGTGGTCGGGATCTACCTGCCGATGATCCCCGAGGTCGTCGTCGCGATGCTCGCCTGCGCGCGGATCGGCGCCCCGCACAACGTCGTCTTCGGCGGCTTCTCAGCCGAGGCCGTGCGCGAGCGGATGGAGTTCTCCGAGGCAAAGGTCCTGATCACGGTGGACGGGGCCGCGCGCAAGGGCAAGACCGCGCCGGTGAAGGATCGTGTCGACGAGGTAATGGGCGATCTGGAGACGCTGCAGAAGATCGTCGTCGTTCGCAGCAAGGGCACGCCCTGCGAGATGAAGGACGGGCGCGACGTCTTCTACGACGAGATCTGCGCGGCGGCCGATCCGGAGTGCCCGGCGGAGGAGCTCGACGCCGAGCATCCGTTGTACATCCTCTACACGTCTGGCTCGACGGCCAAGCCGAAGGGGATCCTGCACACGACCGGCGGTTATCTGACCGGCGTCTCGGCCACCCATCGCTACGTCTTCGACCTGAAGCCCGAGGAGGACGTCTACTGGTGTGCGGCCGATGTCGGCTGGGTGACGGGCCACTCCTACATCGTCTACGGCCCGCTCTGCAACGGCGCGACCTCCGTGATGTGGGAGGGCGCGCCGGACTACCCCAATAAGGGCATCTGGTGGGAGATCGTCGAGCGCTACGGCGTCACGATCCTCTACTGCGCGCCGACCGCGATCCGCGCCTGCATCAAGTGGGGCGCGCAGTGGCCCGGCGAGCATGATCTGTCTTCTCTGCGCCTGCTGGGCTCAGTGGGAGAGCCGATCAACCCGAAGGCCTGGCTGTGGTACCACAAGGTGATCGGGGGCGAACGCTGCCCGATCGTCGACACCTGGTGGCAGACGGAGACCGGGGCGATCCTGATCACGCCGCTGCCCGGCATCACCGCCACCAAGCCCGGCTCGGCCACGCACCCCTTCCCGGGGATCGGGGCCGAGGTGCGCGACGAGTCCACCGGCGAGGTGGTGGAGGAGGGTCAGGGCCTGCTCGTGTTGACGCGGCCCTGGCCGTCGATGCTGCGCACGCTCTACAGGGAGGACGAGCGTTTCATCGAGACCTACTTCTCCAAGTTCGGTAAGGAGACCTACCTCGTTGGCGACGCCGCCCGTCGCGACAAAGACGGCTACCTGTGGGTGATTGGCCGGATCGACGACGTCGTCAACGTCTCCGGACACCGGCTCTCCACGGCCGAGGTCGAGTCCGCGATCGTGGCCCACACCGACGTCGCCGAGGCGGCGGTGATCGGCCAGCACGACGAGGACTCAGGCCAGGCGATCGTCGCGTTCGTGACGCTGCAGGGCGACCTGGAGGGCGATGAGTCGACCGTCGAGGGCATCCGCGCGACGGTCGCCGAGCGGATCGGCAAGTTCGCGCGCCCGAAGCGGATCATCTGGGCGGACGACCTGCCGAAGACGCGCTCGGGCAAGATCATGCGCCGGCTGCTGCGCGACATCGCCGAGGGCCGCGCTCTGGGCGACGTCACGACGCTACGCGACCCCGAAGTGATGTCCCAGCTCGAGGGGCGCGTGAAGGAGCTGCAGGCCACGGAGGACTGAGCCGCCGAAGGCGAGGAGATCTCGACGTTAGGAGGGCGGCTGCGTTCCCCCGAGTCCCTCGACCGTGAGCTCCGTTTCGATCGCCGAGCGGATCGCCTTCAACGCTTCTGCGCGAGCTCGCAGCTTGGTGGCCGTGTGCGCTTGGGGGTTCAACTCGGCCAGGGTCGCGGCGGCGGCAAGGCTCGCCGCGCGCAGCTCATTCGCCGGAACGATCCCGTCGAGGAAGCCGGCCGTCACCGCCTCGGCCGGGCCGTACATCGTGGCGCTCACGACCGCGCGGTTGAAGTGCGCCGGGTTCAGGCGCTGGCGGGCGAGCTCGATCACGAACCAGGGGACGGTCAGCCCGATCTTCACCTCGTTCAGGCCGATCTTGAAGGGGCCATCGGTTCCGATGCGCAGATCGGCGGCCAGCGCCATGAAGGCCCCCGCGGCGACGGTGTGCCCGGGGCAGGCCGTGATCACCGGCTGCTCAAATCCGAGGATCCGCTCGGCGAGCGTGGCGCCGAGCGTCAGCATCTCGATCACCTGCTCGACATCGCCGCCGGCGAAGACCTTCAGGTCGAAGCCCGCGGAGAAGTAGCCCTCGCGGCCGGTCAGGATCACGATCGAGCCGTCGCGCTCGGCCTGGTCCAGGGCGGAGTGGAGGGCCTTCAGCATCGGGATCGAGAACGCGTTCACCTTCCCGTCGTCCATCGCGATCGTCGCGATCCGCTCGGCGCGCTCGTACGTCACCAGCTCAGTCATCTTCATCTCCGGTCGGTCGATGGATGGGGTGGAGGTCATATACTGTAACGATGTTCCGAAACAGTGTCCTGAAAGGGTAGATAGGGGCTGTGCCGCGGCCCAAGCAACGAACCCCGGAGATGCGCGATCACGTGCTCTCGGTCGCGATCGAGCTGCTTGCGAGGGACGGGGTGGCCGGGTTCACGGCCCGTAACGTCGCCCGCGAGGCGCAGACCTCGACGCCGGCGGTATACGAGCTGTTCGGCGACAAGGGCGGTCTGATCCGCGAGCTGTTCTTCGAGGGGTTCCGTTTGCTCCGCCTCCATCTGGAGGCCTTCGTCGAAACTGGGGACCCTCGTGCCGACGTGATCCAGATCGTCGAGCTCTACCGTGGCTTCATTCGCGAGAACCGCGTGCTCTCAGAAGTGATGTTCGCCCACCCGTTCACGGACTTCGAAGCGAGCCGACCCGAACTGCGCGCGGCCGGCGCCGTGCGGAGCTTGATCGTCGAGCGCGTGCGCCGCTGCATCGACGCGGGTCTGATGCACGGCAACGAGGCGGACATCGCGCTGGTGTTGATCGCCCTCACGGAGGGCCTCGCCACCGCCGAGAGCTCCGATCGCCTGGGGAGCACGCGGAAGTCGATCGACAGGCGCTGGGCGCTGGCGGTAAACGCCGCGCTCGACGGTCTCGGCCGGTAGGGGCCGTGCTCTCATTGAATCTTTAGGTGTATCTGGGAGGCTGCCCGCCGTGGAGTTCGCGATCGAGACGCACGGTCTGACCAAGCGCTTCGGCGCGCGCACGGCGCTCGACGGCATCGATCTGCGCGTGCCACGGGGCAGCGCGTTCGGCTTCCTCGGCCCCAACGGCGCGGGTAAGACCACGATCATTCGCACGCTGCTCGGATTGACCGCGGCCAACGCCGGGACGATGGAGGTGCTCGGGTACCCCGTGCCGCTCGAGCGAGCACAGGCGCTGCGGCGCGTCGGCGCGATCGTCGAGGAGCCCCGCTTTCATCCGAACATGTCCGGTCGCGAGAACCTGCGCCTCGTCGCGGCCGTGCGCGGTCCCGAGACCCGCGCGCGGATCGAGCCGGCGCTGGCCCGCGTCGGTCTGTCCGACCGCGCCGGAAACAAGGTCAAGAGCTACTCGATGGGCATGCGCCAGCGACTCGGGATCGCGCGCTGCCTGCTGGCCGACCCGCTGCTGCTGATCCTCGACGAGCCCACCAACGGGCTCGATCCGGGTGGCATCCAGGAGTTCCGGGAAATGATCCGCGCGATGGTCGAGCAGGAGGGTAGAACCGTGTTCATCTCCTCACACCTGCTCGACGAGGTCGAAAAGACCTGCGACGCTGCCGCGATCGTCGATCGCGGCAAGGTGATCGTGCAGGGTTCGATCGCCGAGCTCGCCCAGGGCGGGGGCGTGCGCAACGAGCTGATCCTCGGCGTCGATGATGTCGAGCTGGCGCTCACCACGCTCGGCGCCAGCGAGCTCGTACGCGACGTCCGCCGTGCCGACGAGGGCCTGCGCGTGGAGCTCGACGGCGATTCACGGACGGTCGCTGAGGTCAACGCGACGCTCGTGCGGGCGGGGGTGGGTGTGACGCGCTTAGAGCCCGTGCGCCACAGCCTCGAGCAGCGCTTCCTGGAGGTCACGTCGCGGTTGGATGCTCCGGCCGCGAGCGAGACCTCGGTCGAGGCTGGAGATGGCGCGGAGGTGAGAGCATGAGCGCCGTTGCTCCGGCAGCGCTCACCACGAGCGCTCCCGTTCCTCAGGGCCAGGGAGGTTCGTCGGTCACGGTCGCCGTACAGATGTTCGGCGCGGACTTCCTCAAGCTGCGCAAGAAGCGCAGCATCCTGATCTGGGCGCTGGTGCTGGCGCTCGCGCCGATCGTGATCATGTTCGTGGTCGAGGCGATCCAGCACGCCTCCGACGCCGCCAAGCACGAACCCGCGGGAGGCCTGCACAGTTTCCACGACGGCCTGCGCCTGCTCGGCGGACTGCTGTTTGGGCCGCTCGTCGCGATCTTGATCGGCGTTGAGGCGGGCACTGGGGACGCCTCGGCCGGCGTATTCCGCGACCTCGTCGTCACCGGGCGCTCCAGGCTGGCGCTGTTCTGCTCGCGTGTACCGGCCGCGCTGCTGATGTGCTGGCTGTTGATCGTCTCCGCATACGTCCTCGTGGTGATCGGAACGTTCGTGTTCGCCGGCGGCCTGGTCACACCGGACGGCGCCGAAGTCCTCAACGGCTTCGGCTTCCTGCTGCTGGCGACGGGCGTGCTGTGTGCCGTGTCGGTCGGATTCGCCTCGCTGGTGACGTCCAAGCCCGGCGCGATCGTCGCGCTGATCGCGTGGCAGGTGGTTGCCAGCCCACTGATCTCGAGCATCGGCTCGCTGGGTAAGGCGCGCGAGATCATCCTCAGCCAAGCGGTCTCACACTTCAGCCCGATCACGCTCGACGGCCACGCCACGAACCTGACGCTGTCCGCGGGTGCCGCCCTGCTCGTGCTGGTGGGCTGGCTGGCCGTGTTCCTTGCGCTCGGCGCCTGGCGCACGCGCACGATGGACGCCTGACCAGGGAGGCGCTGAGCGGCGCATCTCGGCGTCCTCGGTCGCTCGTGTGCTACTCGCACACTTCGCTTCCTGCGTCCTTGATCTGCTTGCCCAGCGACTCCCTGGTATCGGGGCGGCGTGAGCGGCGCTGGCCGATCCCGGACGATCGGTCGGCGTCCTCGGTCGCTCGCAGGAGTAGTCATTTGGTCCATTCTTCATAAACTCGATCAGGAATATGCTATTTGTATTCCTCCATCCCCACCAGCCAAAGGAGGAAGCCGAATGTCTCGTCTCTCTCGTCTCAAACCACGAATCGCCTCGTTCAGACGGGCCGCGGCGTTGCTCGCCGTCGGGGCACCGGTCGCGTTCGCCGCAGCTGCAGCACCGGCGGCCGAGGCCGTCCCGACCGCCCCGCCGCCGGTCTCGATCCTCACCTCGACCGGCAACATCGGGCAGGGAGACATCTTCATCTCCCCGTTCGGCGATGCGACCACGTACGCCAACGGCCCGGAGATCCTCAACTCCCAGGGCGACGTCGTCTGGTTCCAGGCGGTCCCCGCGGGTGAGGAGGCGAGCGACTTCCGTACTCAGACCTACGACGGCCAGCCGGTCCTCACGTGGTGGCAGGGCACGGGACTCGGTGGTCAATCCAGCGGTACGGACTACATCTACAACGACCACTACCAGCAGATCGCCACGGTCAACGCCGGCAACGGGCTGAGCGCCGATGGCCACGAGTTCCTGATCACCCCTCAGAACACGGCGCTGATCCTCTCCTACCAGACGACGACGGCGAACCTCACATCGATCGGCGGTCCCGCCGATCAAACGGTGATCAACGGCGTCGTTCAGGAGATCGACATCTCCACCGGTCAGGTCCTGTTCCAATGGAACAGCGCCGATCACGTCCCCTACAGCCAGAGCGAGCAACCGCTGCCCGCCTCGGCGAGCGATCCATGGGACTGGTTCCACATCAACGCGGTCAAGCTCGACTCCGACGGCAACCTGCTGATCGACGCTCGCGACACATGGACGACCTACAAGGTCAGCCTCGCCACCGGCAACATCATCTGGCAGCTCGGCGGCAAGGACTCGAGCTTCACGCTCCAGGCAGCGCCGGGGCAGACGCTCGACAGCGCGGGGGAGATCTTCTCCTGGCAGCACGACCCAGAGCCGATCGGCAACGACGAGTACACGTTCTTCGACAACGAGTCCTCGGGTACGCCGAACCTGCCCTACAGCCGTGCGATCACGGTGAAGTTGAACGAGTGGAACCACACCGCTACGCTCATCTCCTCCGACGATCAGCCCGAGGGGCTCTCAGCGGCCTCGCAGGGTAACGCCCAGACGACGGCCGACGGGAACCTCTTTGTCGGTTGGGGCATCCTGCCCTACATCTCGGAGTTCAGCCCCTCCGGCCAGCTGCTCTTCAACGCTGAGTTTCCGGCGGGCGTGAACACCTACCGCGCCTACCTGCTGCCGTGGAACCCGCCGAGCGCCGGCGGTGGCCAGGGTGGTTCAGGCGGCCAGGGCGGTTCCGGCGGCCAGGGCGGTTCCGGCGGCTCGGGCGGCAAGGGTGGCTCGGGTCACGGGCACGGAGGTCCGGGTCGGGGACACGGCAGACACGACTCTGGCCGTGGTCGCAGGCACTACCGCAGGTAGTCAGTCGGTGGGCAACACACCGGCCCCGAGGACGCCAACGAGCCTCGGGGCCGGACGCCCGCCACTCATCTAGACCTTGCGGTGCTCGGGTACCCAGCTACCGTCGTCCTGCTGGGCGAAGTCCTGGAACAGACCGGGCGCCTCGGTCTGCATGATGCGGGCGATCTCGTCGAACACGCCGCGTAGCTCCTCCTCGGCGCCATCGGAGGTGCGCATCTCGATCACGTGGCGCAACGTGCGCGCGTTCGCCGTCCAGATGATGTCGGTGGAGAGCCCAATCGGGGCGAGGCGGCGCAGGGCGGAGGTGACCTCCTTCTTCACATGGAACGGCACACCGTCCGCGTCGATACCGAGCTCCTTCGCGGCGCTCACCTGGAACTCCTCGAGCTGCTCGACGATCTGAAGCACCTGCTCGCGCACGGGCTCGAGCGCGGGGGGGACGCGAAATCCGATGTCGGTCAGGCGCACGTAGCGCAGGCTCTCCTGACTGAAGGCCGAGCCGGCGCGATGGCGCACGAGCTCGTGGGTGAAGACGCGGCTCACGTTCCGCAGCGCGAACGAGTAATTGGCGTGCTCCAGCACGCTCCCGTGGGCCGAGCGGAGGATGTTCGCGAAGTACTCGCGCTGGTCGGTCCGCACGCGGCTGACGTTGGGATTCAGGCCCGGCTCCCAGCTGCGGTAGCAGGCACGCCCGCCGAACTCGACGAGCAGCTCGCCGCCGTTCGCGGCGTCCCCGGCCTCCTCCATGCGGCGCTCCAGCCACGACTCGCCGCCGACATCCGCCAGGTAGCCGCGCATCCCCTCGACGTCGATCGAGGGGCGGGCGATCAGGAACACTTGGGGGGTGGTCGCGTGCATCGGGCGGACGATGCTACATGTCGTTCCGGGCATCTCTTTAGACTGCGACCGGTGAGCGCCACGAACGGCAGCGCAGAGCCGGAGCAGATCGTCGAAGCCGAGGATCTCAGCCGCCGCTACGGCGAAGGCGAGGCGGCCGTCGATGCCCTCGCGGGGGTGAGCGTCGGTTTCCCCACCGGCCGCTTCGCGGCGATCATGGGCCCCTCGGGCTCGGGCAAGTCGACGCTGATGCACACCCTCGCCGGCCTGGACAGGCCCACCTCGGGCAGCGTCCACGTCGACGGGATCGAGCTGACAGAGCTCGACGACAAGCGTCTCACCCAGCTGCGCCGCGAACGGATCGGGTTCATCTTCCAGACCTTCAACCTGCTGCCGGTGCTGAACGCCGAAGAGAACATCCTGCTGCCGCTCTCGATCGCCGGGCGCAAGCCCGACCGCGAGTGGTTCGATCGGCTCGTCGACACGATCGGGATTCGCGATCGCCTCAGCCACCGGCCTGCCGAGCTCTCCGGAGGCCAGCAGCAGCGCGTGGCGGTGGCGCGTGCGCTGATCTCGCGTCCGGCGGTCGTATTCGCCGACGAGCCCTCCGGCAATCTCGACTCGAAAGCCTCGAACGAGGTGCTCGGGCTGCTGCGCAGCGCGGTCGACGACTTCGACCAGACGGTCGTGATGGTCACCCACGACGCCCACGCGGCGTCGTTCGCCGACCGCCTGCTGGTGCTCGTCGACGGGCGGATCGCCCACGACGGCGACGCCGCGACGGTCGAGCAGGCGCTCGACCTGATGAAGGACATCGGTTGATGGGGGCGATGCTCGCGAGCGCGTCCCCGCCCGCAGTGAAGGGCTGAGATGCTGGCACTGGTGCTGCGCGGCTTCCTGCAGCGCAAGCTGCGCGTGCTGCTGACGGCGATCGCGATCGCCCTCGGGGTGGCGCTGATGGCGGGCACGTACATCCTCACGGACACGATCAACCACTCGTTCGCGGGCATCTTCTCGACCGCTTACAAGGGCGACGCCGTGGTCATCAGCCCGGCGGAAACGCTGGGGCGCGAAATCAGCTCGGAAACCTCGCCGATCACCGAACGCACGCTCGCCACGGTGCGCTCGGTGCCGGGAGTGGCCGCGGCGAGCGGAGGAATCTTCAGCGAAGCGGCGCTGCTCAACACCCACGGCAAGCGACTGTCCACCGGCGGCGCCCCGTCGTTCGTCGGCTCGGTCGAACCGAAGCGCTTTGAGTCCTACACCCCCGTGGAAGGGCATTTTCCCGAGAACGCGAGTGAGGTCGCGATCGACCAGGGAACCGCGAAACGCGAGGGACTGAAGCTCGGGGGCCAGCTCGTGGTCGCGGGCCTGGCGCCCGCCCGGCGTTATGAGATCGTCGGCATCGCGAAGTTCGCCGGCAGCCAATCCTTTGGCGGGTCGGGCACGGCGCTGCTGACGCTCGGTGAGGCCCAGCGGGTAATGAGCAAGCTGGGGCGCTACGACACGATCGAGGTCGCCGCCGCGAGTGGCGTGAGCGCGGAAGCGCTGCGTGCGCGGATCAGGGCGGTGCTGCCTCCAACGATCAGCGTGCGCACCGGCGCCGCGGAAGCCGCCAAGCAGACCTCCAACCTCGAATCCACGCTCGGCTTCTTGCGCACGTTCCTACTGATCTTCGCCTACGTGGCGCTCGTCGTCGGCGCGTTCATCATCTTCAACACCTTCTCGATCACCGTCGCCCAGCGCACGCGCGAACTGGGACTGCTGCGCACGCTCGGCGCCTCGCGCCGGCAGGTGCTGAGCTCGGTGATCTACGAAGGCCTGATGCTCGGGGTGGTCGGGGCCGTGCTCGGACTGCTGCTCGGGCTGCTGCTGGCGCCGGCGCTGAACCAGCTGTTCATCGCCTTCGGCGCCGAACTGCCCACGAACGGCACCGTGCTCGAGGCGCGCACGGTGATCGTCTCGCTGCTCGTGGGAATCGTCGTGACGGTCGCCGCCGGCATCTTCCCGGCGATCCGTGCCACCCGCGTGCCGCCGCTGGCGGCGATGCGCGAGGGGGTCGTGATCCCGCCACGCTCACTGCCCTCGCGCAAGGTGCTGATCAGGCGGTTCGTGATCCTCTTCATCATCGCCATTGCCATCTCCCTGATCAGCGGCGCCCTCGGGTTCACGCTGATCATCATCCTGGCGATCAGGCTGGCGGTGCTGATCGCGCGCATGAAACGCGCCGGAGAACCCAAGCACTACCGCTTGGTCCCGGCGCTCGGCTCGGCGATCGGCCTGCTCGTCAGCTGGCGCGGCATCACCGGCCGGCTCGCGCGCGAGAACTCGATCCGCCAGCCCGGCCGCACGCTCGTGACCGCGCTCGCGCTGACCGTCGGGCTCGCGCTGGTGGCGTTCATCTCGGTGCTCGCCGCGGGAACGAAGGCGACGATCAACCAGGCCGTGTCGCGCTCGTTCGCGGGCGATCTGATCGTCGAGAGCTCGCAGTCCAGCGGCTCGCAGGGCATCCCGCCGGGGGTCGCGCAGGGCGTGGCGCGCGTGCCGGGCGTCGCGAGCGTGACGCCGATCTCCTTCACGATCGGCCGCGTGCGCGACCTCTCGAAACCGAAGGCCGCGCCGATCGCCGAAAAATCCTCGATCACCGCGATCGAACCGGCCTCCTTCACGCGGGTCTACCGGGTGGAATGGGAAAAGGGCTCGAACGCGACGCTGCTCGCGCTGGGCAACACCGGCACCGTGCTGACGAAGAGTTTCGCGAGCGCCAATCACCTGAAGGTGGGGAGCCGCCTGTCGGTGCTGACCCCCTCCAATCAAAACGTTCCCCTCACAGTCGTCGGGATCGCCAAAGACAACGCGCGGCTGCTCGCCAACCTCACGATCAACCGCGCGCTCGCGCAGGCCGACTTCGGGCAGCGCGAAGATGGCGTCGACTTCGTCTCCTACACGAAGGGCGTCGACGGCCACCAGGTCCAGGCTTCGGTCGATCGTCTGCTCGCCAGCCAGTTTCCGCAGGCCCGCTCGCGCACTCCCGCCCAGTTCAAGAAGGACCAGGAAGGCAAGATCAACCAGCTGCTGCTGCTGATCTACGTGCTCTTGGCGCTGTCGGTGATCGTGTCGCTGTTCGGGATCGTCAACACGCTGATCCTCTCGATCTACGAGCGCACCCGCGAGCTGGGGATGATGCGCGCGATCGGTACCTCGCGCCGGCAGATCCGCCAGATGATCCGCTACGAGTCGATCATCACCGGCCTGATCGGTGGCGTGTTCGGGCTAGTGATCGGGACCGTCGGGGCGATCCTCGTCAGCACCTTCGCGCTCTCCGGGTCGGGCTTCGTCCTCTCGATCCCCGTCGGCACGCTGATCCTGCTGCTCGTCGTCTCCGCGCTCGCCGGGCTGATCGCCTCGCAGCTTCCCGCGCGCCGGGCGGCGCGCCTGGACGTCCTGCGGGCGCTCGCGAGCGAGTAGCCCGATCGCGGCTAAGCTGCCGAGACGATGGCGACCACGGTAAGTACCTCCGAGCCGAACGACCCCGAGCTGGCGCAGACCGCCTGGGACCTCGAGCCGCTCGTCGACGGCGAGGGCGAGGCCGGCGTCGAGAGTCGCTTGCAGGACGCCCTGACCCGTTCGCAGGCGTTCGCCGAGCGCTACGCCGGCAAGCTCGACGGGCTCGACAGCGCGGGCCTTGGCGAGGCGATGACGGAGCTCGCGGAGATCTACGAGCTAGTCGGCCGCGCCGGCTCCTACGCCGCGTTGCGCTTCTCGACCGACACGGCCGCGCCGGAGAACGGCGCGCTGTTGCAGAAGGTGCAGGAGGGCGAGACGCAGATCTCCACGACGCTCCTGTTCTTCGAGCTCGAGTGGGCCGCGCTGAGCGACGAGCGCGCCGAGGAGCTCTTAGCCGGCGAGGGCCTGGACTTCTGCCGCCACTACCTACGCAACGCGCGTCGCTACCGCGAGCACCTGCTCACGGAGCCCGAGGAGAAGATCCTCGCCGAGAAGGCGCTCACCGGCGCCGGCGCCTGGTCGCGCCTGTTCGAGGAGCTGACCTCGGCGATCGAGGTCGAGCTGCCGGGCGATCGAGCCCCCGCGGAGCCGGTCGCGCTCGACGTCGCCTTGAGCAAACTGATGGACGCCGATCGCGAGGTCCGGCGCGGCACCGCCGAGGCGGTCAGCGCGGCGCTCGCGCCGGGGCTGCGCACGCGGGCGTTCCTGTTCAACACGCTGCTCGCCGATAAGGCGACCGACGATCGCCTGCGCCGCTATCCCAGCTGGCTGGCGGCACGCAATCTCTCAAACGAGGCCTCCGACGAGTCGGTGCAGGCGCTGATCGACGCGGTCCGTGGGCGCTTTGAGATCGCGCGCCGCTGGTACCGGCTGAAGGCGCGACTGCTCGGGGTAGAGCGTCTGGCCGACTACGACCGGATGGCGGCGGTCACCGCGGACGAGGTCACCTACTCCTTCGCCGAGGGCCGCGAGATCGTGCTCGACTGTTACTCCTCCTTCTCGGGAGAGCTGGGTGCGCTGGCCAAACGCTTCTTCGACGAGCGCTGGATCGACGCGCCGGTGCGGCCCGCCAAGCGCGGCGGCGCGTTCTGCGCCTCGGCAGTCCCTTCGATGCACCCCTACGTGCTGCTCAACTACACTGCCAGCCGTCGCGACGTGCTCACGCTCGCGCACGAGCTCGGCCATGGCGTCCATTTCGCGCTCGCCGCGCGCCAGGGCGTCTTTCACCAGGGTACGCCGCTGACGCTCGCCGAGACCGCCTCGGTGTTCGCCGAGACCGTCGTCTTCGGGCGGCTGCTCGCCGAGGACTCCTCGCCCGCCTCGCGCCTGGCGCTGCTCGCGAGCAACCTCGAGGACACGATCGCGACGGTGTTCCGCCAGGTCGCGATGAACCGCTTCGAGGATCTCGTCCACACCGAGCGGCGCGAGCGGGGTGAGTTGTCGGTCGCGCGTTTCGGCGAGCTGTGGGCCGAGAGCCAATCCGAGCTGCTCGGCGACTCCGTCGAGATCACCGATGGCTACCGCTCGTGGTGGTCCTACATCCCACACTTCATCGGCTCGCCCGGCTACGTCTACGCCTACGCCTACGGTCAACTGCTTGCGCTGTCGGTCTACCAGCGCTACGAGCAGCAGGGCCCGGAGCTCGTGCCTCGCTACCTGGAGATGCTCGCCGTTGGCGGCTCGCGCAGCCCCGAGGAGCTGGGTCAGATCGTCGGAATCGACCTCGCCGATCCGGGCTTCTGGGACGCCGGGCTGGACCTGGTCGAGCGCCAGCTGACCGATGCCGAAGCGGCCGCGGAGGCCTCGGGGCGGCTGTAGTCCTCGCGGGGGGCGCGAGGCTTTTCGTTTCAGGCTAGGAGGAGCCCGGGAAGATGCGCGCGAGTAGGTCGGGAACGTCGGCGATCGAGTCGACGATCGCCGTGGGGGTGACCCGCGCGGAGAGCGCGTCCTTGCGAAACTTGCCCGTCCGCACGAGCACTCCGGGCAGCCCGGCGATCATCGCGCCCCCGACATCCGCCTCGACGTCGTCGCCGACCATCACCGCCAGCTCGAGTCCCATGTCGTCGATCGCGGCCTTGAAGAAGGCCTCCGCGGGCTTGCCGACGACGACCCCATCGCGACCGCTCGCGAATTCGAGCGCCGCGGCGTAGGCGCCGACATCGAGCGCGAGGCCGTCCTTGCGCCGCCAGTAGCGGTTGTGCTGCAGCGATACCAGCTCCGCACCGTCCATCAGCTGGCGGAAGGCGTCGTTGAGGACCTCCGCGGTGAAGCCGTCGCCGAGGTCGCCGAGGACCACCGCGTCCGCGCGCTCCCCGCTCCTCAGCTCCCGGAGTGCGGTGAGATCCTCGCGCAGTTTCTCGCTGACGAGCATCGCAACGGACTCGTAGCCGTGCTCTTCGCAGTGGCTCACCGCCATCGCCGCCGGTGTGAGCACCTCCTCGTGGGAGACCTCGAAGCCGAGCTCGCGCAGGTGCTCGACGACGTCGCGCCGCGAGCGCGAGGTCGTGTTCGTCACGAGTCTCACGCCCGCGCTCTGCTCGCGCAGCTGCGAGAGCGTCTCGTGGGCGCCCGCGATCGGCTCGTCGCCGACGTAGAGGACGCCGTCGATGTCGAGCAGGACGCCGAAGGTGGCCTCGCCGGCTGCGGTCATCGGCTCAGAACAGGCCGCCGAGCGCCCCGCCGGCGTGGGCGACGAGGTTGAACAGCGGCTGGGGGATGATGCCGAAGAACAGCGTTACGGCCGCAGCGAGCACCGCGACGAACACGACCTCGGGCTGAGGGCGGGTGATTTCGGGAGCGATAGGCTGCACCGGAACGCCGGCTGTGACGGCAGGACCCGCGTCTTGGCGCTCGGCCTCGGCGTCGAGCTCGGGGGACCCTCCGGCCAGCGCCGGCAGCCCACCCGCTCCGGGGGTGGGAGGCTGCGCTGGGGAGAGCGAGGAGCCGGGCCGTCGCGCGCCCGCGCCCGCGGGCGCCTCGCGCATCCAGATCGCCGCGATCACCGGCAGGTAGTAGCCGAGCGAGATCATCGAGCCGACGACGATCGCCACCCCGAGCCACGTGTAGCCGCCCGAGACGGCTGCATCGATCAGGTAGAACTTGCCGATGAAGCCTGCTGTCGCGGGGATGCCTGCGAGGGCGAGCATCGAGATCGTCATCGGCCACGCAAGCCACGGCCGCTCGCGGCCGAGCCCCGCGACCGCGTCGATCGAGTCGCCGAAGGTGGTTTCGCGCTCGCGCGCGACGATCACGGCGAACGAGGCCATGTTCATCGCCACGTAGATCGCGAGATAGAAGACGGTCGCCTCGACGCCCAGCTTGGTGGCCACGACGATCCCGGCGAGCATGTAGCCGGCCTGCCCGACCGACGAGTAGGCGAGCATCCGCTTCAGCGAGGACTGCCCGAGCGCGCCGACGTTGCCGACGAGGATCGTGATCGTCGCGAGCACCGCCACCGCCGGGGCCCAGCTCTGCTGGGCGCTGACGAAGGCGACATCGAACAACCGCAGGAACACGCCCAGCGCGGCGACCTTCGTGGCGACCGCCATAAACGCCGTGATCGGTGTCGGCGCGCCCTCGTAGACGTCGGGGGTCCACTGGTGGAAGGGCGCGACGGAGGCCTTGAAGCAGAGGCCGGCCACGCACAGCGCGATTCCCGTCAGCGTCAGCGGGTCGGTCACGAGGTTGCCGGTCGAGAGCGCGGAAGCGATCGCGCTGAAGTCGGTTGCGCCGGTCGCTCCGTAGATCAGCGCGAGCCCGTACAGCAGCGTGGCCGAGCCGACGGAGCCGATGATCAGGTACTTCAGCCCCGACTCCAGCGAGCGCTCCTGGTGCTGGCCGCGTTTGGACATGCCTGTGGCACAGAGCACGTACAGCGGGATCGACAGGAGCTCCAGGCCGAGGAACACGAGCACGGTGTTCTGCGCGCTCGCGAGCAGGAACATGCCCCCGATCGAGGTAAGCAACAGCGCGTGCCACTCGCCGTGGGCGGTGCTTTCCGCCGCGCGCGAGCGCCAGCCGAGCAGCACCGTCGCGGCGCCGCCGGCGATCAACACGATGTTCAGCAGCAGCGACAAGTCGTCGATCCGCAGCGCCCCCGAGACGATCGACTTCTCTTCGCCCCACTGCCAGATCGTCAGTCCCAGCGCGGCGCCGAGCACCGCCAGGCTGAGCGCCGGCACCAGCTGTGCGCGCGCCCATTTCGAGCTGAGCAGCCCGACGAGCAGGACGATGGCGGCGCCGCCCAGCAGCGCGATCAGCGGCGAGAGCCCGGCGAAGTCGACGTGCGGGCCTTTCAGGGTGGCGGTGGCGAGCAGATTCATCACGGAGTGGTGCTCGCTGTGGATTGGGGCGAGAGGGGAGTCAGCGCGATGTGCGCCGAGGCGACGGCCGTCTTAACGGACCCTTCGCTGCGGTGCAGCGCGAACTGGGGGTAGAGCGCGAGGAACAGGATCACCGCGACGAGCGGCACGAGCACGAGGCCGTCACGGATCGAGATGTCACGGGACTCGACCTTCGACCCGACGCGGTTGTGCATCGCGCCGATGAACAGGCGCAGCGCGTAGACGCTTGCCATCACGACACCGCTGAAGGCGATCACGGCGATCGCGAGCTTCGCTTTGAAGACGCCGAGCAGGATCAGGAACTCGCCGACGAAGTTGCTCGAGCCGGGGATCGCGAGCGTGGCGAGCGCGACGATCAGGAACAGCGAGGCGAGCACCGGCGCGCGGAAGGCGATCCCGCCCATCTCGCGGACGTCCTCCGAACCTCCGGCGCGGCGGGAGAGCAGCAGGATGATGAAAAACAGCGGCGCGACGACGAGCCCGTGGTTGACCATCTGCAGCAACGCGCCCTGGGCCCCCTGGGGGTTCAGAGCGAAGATCCCGAGCGTGATGAATCCCAGTTGCGCCACGGAGGAATATCCCGCGATCAGGCGCACATCGGTTTGCGAGAAGGCGAGCACCGACCCGTAGAGGATCGAGGCGAGCGCGATCAGCAGCATCAGCACCTGGAAGTGCGCCGCCGCCTGCGGGAACAGCGGCAGCACGATCGCGAGGAAGCCGTACGCGCCGACCTTCGAGAGCACGCCGGAGAAGACCATCAACACCTCGATCGGCATCGCCCGATACCCATCTGGCATCCAGCCGTGCAGCGGAAACGCGGGCATCTTCACGAGGAACGCGGCGGCGAAGAACAGGAAGATCCACTCCTGCGAGCCCTTGCTAAGCGGCAGCGCCTGCAGCGAGGTGAGCACGAACGTGATGTGCCCGCCGCCCTGTTCTGAGGCCAGCACGCCGGTGGCGATCGCGGCGGCGAGCATCAAGAGCGAGCCGACGAGCGTGTAGATCACCAGCTTGATCGTCGCTTTGACCCGATCCGGCTCCCGTCCCCAGCCGCCGATCAGGAAGTAGAAGGGGATCAGCATCAGGTCGAAGAACGCGACGAACAGCGCTAGATCCTGGGCGAGGAAGGCGCCGAGCACGGCGGACTCGGCGAGCATGAAGTGGAAGTAGAAGAGCTTCGGCCGCTCCCACGAGCGCAGGTTCGCGGCTAGCGTCGCGGCGGCGAACAGCAGCGTGGTCAACCCGATCAGGAACACATTCAGACCGCTCACGCCGAGCTTGTAGTGGATGCCGAGAGTGGAGATCCAGACGATGTCGGTGACGTGCTGCAGCGCGGGTCCGCCGCTGTGGAAGTCGGCGATGTAGCCGATCGCCAGGCCCAGCGCGACGACCGATCCGAGCAGCGCGAGGATGCCGGAAGTGCTCCAGGCGCCGCCGGCCGCGCCGGACGCGTCTGGGCGGGCGACGCTGCTCTCCGCGCCGTCCGCGCCCGTCCCCGTGGCGTGAGCGCCGCTCCTCAGGAGTGAGGGCACGATCGCGCCCAGGACGCCGCACAGCGCGGGTAGCCAGATCAGGATTGAAAGAGGGGGCATCGAGCTAAGAGGTCCGGTGGGTCACGCTTGCAGGAGGAAGTAGAAGCCGACGCCCGCCACGCCGATCACGAGCAGCGCGGCGTAGTAGCGCAGGAAGCCGTTCTGCACGGCGCGCACCGCGGCCGAGCCCGCGCGCACGAGCCCGGTCGTGCCGCCGATCATCGTGTCCTGCACGAATACCCGCTCGAACGTGCCCATCGCAAAGCTGCCCACGGCGGTGGCGGGGCGCACGATCGCGAGGTCGATCAGCTCGTCGAAGTACCACTTGTTCACGAACAGCTCGTACAGCGGCGCGAAGCGCTCACGGGCGGTGACCGCGATGCTCGGCTGCTTGACCCATATGCGGTAGGCGATCGCGATACCGCTGAGCCCGAGCACGGTGCCGAGCACCATCCCGAAGATCAGCAGCCCGTCCTTGGTGTGCGGTTCGTATAGCGGCGAGCTTGCGAAGGTGGGGCGGAGGAAGTTGACGATCACGTCGTCGACCCCCGGCACCTGCACGAGGCCGGCGCCGACGGCGCCGATCGCGAGCACGGTCATCGCGACCTTCATCGGCAAAGCGCGCTCGGCGATCGTGTGGTGGGGGCCGGGGAAGCCGACGTCGGTGTCCTCGACCTCGCCGTTCGCGGGGTTCGTAGGTACCTCCGCGTGATGCAGGTGACCGGCTTCGAGCTCCTTCGCCTCGGCGACGGGATCGCCGTAGAAGGCGCGGAAGATCATCCGGAACGTGTAGATCGCCGTGAGGAACGCGCCGATGTAGCCGATGACATAGAGCGCCCAGTGCCAGCCGCCGCGCTCGGCGGTCACGAGCAGGATGTCGTCCTTGGAGAAGAAGCCCGAGAACGGCGGGATTCCCGACAGCGCGAGGCCGCCGATGATGAAGCAGACGAATGTGAACGGGAGCGCCTTGCGAAAGCCGCCCATCTTCTGCAGCGACTGCTCGCCGCCCATCGCGCCGATGATCGAGCCGGCGCCCATGAACAGGAGCGCCTTGAAGAACGCGTGGGTCATCAGGTGGAACATCCCGGCCGCGTAGGCGCCGACGGAGACGCCCATGATCATGTAGCCGATCTGCGACATCGTCGAATAGGCGATCACACGCTTGATATCTGTCTGGGTGACCGCGATCGTGCCCGCGATCAAGAGTGTCGCGGCGCCGATCACCGCGCCCGTGTCCTGTGCGGCGGGGGCGAGTTCGAACAGCACGTGCATGCGCGCGATCAGGTAGACGCCGGCGGTCACCATCGTCGCCGCGTGGATCAGCGCGCTGACGGGGGTCGGGCCCTCCATCGCGTCGGGCAGCCAGGTGTGCAGCGGGATCTGGGCCGACTTCGCGATCGCGCCGACGAGCAGCAGCAGGCAGCCGGCGACGATGTCCGCTTCGCCCTTCACGAAGACGTGGGGGGCGGCCTTGAAAGTGGCGAGGAAGTTGAGCGTGTGCGTGTGCTTGAAGATGAAGTACGTGCCGAGCACGAGCCCGACGTCGCCGACGACGTTGATCACGAACGCCTTGATCCCGGCTTTCGTGGCGGTCGAGCGCCGGTACCAGAAGGAGATCAAGAGGTAGGAGGCGGCGCCGACGAACGCCCAGCCGACGATCAGCAACAGGAAGTTGCCGGCGAGCACGAGCAGCAGCATCGAGAAGACGAAGAAGTTCAGGTAGGCGAAGTACCTGGCGAACCCACGGTCTTCTTCGAGGTATGAGATCGAGTACAGGTGGATCATCGTCGAGATCCCCGTGACGATCAGGATCATGTACACCGACAGCGGGTCGACGAGGATCGACAACCGCGCGTTGATGCCGACCGTCGAGGCGTAGTTCCAGAGCGAGGATTCGAGCTCGCGGTGGCTGGCTGAATGCCCTTGCAGCTTGATCAACGCGCCGAGCGCCGCGAGGAACGCCAGGCCGATCGCCGCCGTCCCGATCGCCCCGGCCCAGTTGCCCGGCAACACGCGGTAGCCGAACGCGATCACGAGCGTGCCGAGCAGGGGGAAGGCCAGCACCAGCCAGCCGTAGGTGGTGGCGCTCATCTAACCCTGCAGCTCCCGTAGCTCATCGACGTCGACCGGCAACCGTCGCCGGTAGATCGCGACGATCATGCCGAGCCCGATGCAGACCTCGCAGGCGGCGACGGTCATCACGATCAGCGCGAGTATCTGCCCGTCGCCGTTGCCCCACATGCGCGCGAACGCGACGAGCGAGAGGTTGGCGCCGTTGAGCATCAGCTCGAGGCAGAGCAGCACGACGAGCGGGTTGCGCCGCGTGATCACGCCGACGACGCCGAGCGAGAAGACGATCGCCGAGACGGCCAGGTACCAGGCGATGCTCATCGATGCGGTCCTCCGACGCCCTCGGCCGTCGTGCCTGTGCCCTGGGGGCGGATCAGGTCGAGGGGCGTGAGCCGCTGCTCCTCCTCGTCTTCCAGGCCACCTCTGCGGCCGGCGAGCACGATCGCGCCGACGGCCGCGATCAACAGCAAGAACGAGGCCGCCTCGAACGCGAGCAGGAAGCGCGTGAGCAGCAGGTTGCCGATGTAGGCGGGCGTGCCAAACGTACGCGGCCCCGGCGCGTAGGGGGCGCCATCCCCGCCGATCGCCTTCAGCCCCGTGCCGAGCAGCGCGATCAGCAGCTCGATCAGCAATGCCCCGCCCGCGATCGTCCCGCCGAGGCGCAGATTCGAGGCGGAAAACCGCGGGCCGAGCAGCGGCTCGTCGCCGAACGAGTCCGTGCTGGCACCGACATAGGCGACGACGAACACGTACAGGACCATCACCGCGCCGGCATACACGACGACCTGCGCGGCGGCGACGAATTCCGCGCGCAGCAGCAGGAACAGCACGGCGAGCGAGATCAGGTGGCCGACGAGCGCGAGCACGCTGTAGAACGGGTCGCGCAGCACGACCACGCCGACCGCGCCCGCGATCGTGCCGATGCCGGCGATGAAGAACAGGATCGTGCTCATCGGGTGGGCGGGGTCCAGGTCATCTCACTCGCCCTCGTTCCTCAGGGGCGTGCGCTCGAGCGGCTCGGCGAGCAGCATCTCCTTGGTGAAGATCAGATCCGAGCGGTCGTAGTCGGAGAGCTCGTAGTCGTGGCCCATCGTGATCGCGTCGAACGGACAGGCGATCTCGCAGTAGCCGCAGAAGATGCAGCGGGAGAGGTTGATCTCGTAGACCGCCGCGTAGCGCTCGCCGGCGGAGACGCGGTTCTCCGGGGTGTTCTCGGCGGCGACCACGCGGATGCAGTCGGCCGGGCAGGCGGCCGCGCAGAGCGAGCAGCCGACGCACTTCTCTAGGCCCGTGTCCTCGAAGCGGTGCAGCTTGTGCCGGCCGCGAAAGCGCGGGTAGACGGGCGTCTTCTCCTCCGGGTACTCGACCGTGACGCCCTTTTCGGTGAGGCGGCCGAAGGTCGTCATCATGCCGCGCGCGGTCTCGCGGAACGTGCGCCAGGTCGCGCGTGCCGCGCCCGGCGCAGGGGTGCGCTGAACCTGGATCACATCCTCCCCGGGACTCCAGGCCGTGACGTTCAGCTCGGCGGTTGGTTTGTTTTGATCTGTCATCAGTGAGTCACCACAACAAGCACGGCCGTGACGAGCGCGTTCAGGGTCGCCAGCGGCAGCAGCACCTTCCAGCCGAAGCTCATCAGCTGGTCATAGCGCAGGCGGGGAAGCGTCGCACGAACCCAGATGAACAGGAACGTGACGAGGCCCATCTTCGCGAGCACGACGATCGGGTCGAGGAAGCCTGGCGGGTGGATCCCGAACGGCATCAACCAGCCGCCGAGGAACACGGTCGTGACGATCCCCGAGACGACGAGCACGTTGAGGTACTCGGCGAAGTAGTAGGAGGCGAAGCGACCCCCGCCGAACTCGGTGTTGTAGCCGCCGACGAGCTCGGCGTCGGCCTCCGTCAGGTCGAAGGGCGCGCGGTTGGTCTCGGCGAAGCTCGCCGTCAGGAAGATCAGGAAGCCGAAGAACTGCGGCACGATGTACCACATGCCTTTCTGCGCTTCGACGATCCCCGTCAGCGAGAGCGTCTGCGCGGTGAAGATCACGCCGACGAGCGCGAGACCCTGCGAGACCTCGTAGGAGATCAGCTGCGCGGCGGCGCGCATCGCGCCGAGGAACGAGTACTTCGAGCCCGAGGACCAGCCGCCGAGCATGATTCCGTAGAAGGCGATCCCCCCGAACGCGAACACGTACAGAGGCCCGATCGAGACGTCGATTCCATACAGCCCGACGCGAACGCCTGCGATGTGCTGGACGTTGCCGAACGGGATGATCGCAAACGCCGCGACCGCCGTGAGGATCGAGATGATCGGCGCCAGCACGAACAGGAACCCGATCGAGGTGCTCGGCCGGAACTGCTCCTTGGTCAGCAGCTTGAGGATGTCCGCGAGCGGCTGCAGCGCGCCGTAGGGGCCGACGCGGTTGGGGCCATAGCGTGCCTGGAAGCGCCCCAGCAGCTTGCGCTCGGCGAGCAGCACGACCGGCACGAGCTGCAGACCCACCGCGAAGATCACGATCGCCTTCAGGATCTGGACCCACCATTCTTCGTAGTAGCCCACGATCGCGAGGGTGCTCATACGCGTGTTCCCCCGGGGACCGTGTCGGCGGCGTCGCGCTCCTGCCAGCGCACTCCCCGCCCGCCGATCTCCTCGAGCGTGAGGTCCGCGTAGAAGGGGATCGTGTCGAACAGCTGCTGGGAGGCCATCGAGCCGGTGAGGGCGCCGAGGTCCAGATCCAGGCGTGAGGCAAGGTCGGCGAGCACCTGCCACCCCGCGCGTGAGGAGCCAAACTCACCAACGCGTCCGACGGCCGGACGCAGCCGCTGCAGGCGTCCGTCGGGATGGACGATCGTGCCCTCCTTCTCCGCGTAGGCCTCGGCCGGGAAGATGACGTTGGCATGCTCGCGCAGGCCCTCGGTCAGGAACGTGGCGTGCGCGACGACCGTCGAAGCACGCTCCAACGCCCGTTCCCACAGCTCGCGGTCGGGCGCGGGATCAGGAACAGCGGCCGAGTCGCCGTTGCGCGAGAGTGCCTTTGCGATCGGGTTGACCAGCTCGCGATCGGGCAGGCCATGGAGGGGATCCGTCTGGAACAGGTAGAGCGCCGCCAGCTCACCGTCGGCGAGGGCCTCGGCGATCGCACGAGCATCGTGGCCGGACTCGGCGTCGAGCTCGGAGAGGCCCGGCCCGGCGTTCGGCAGCACCCCGACCTCGCGTAGCCCACGACCGTTGGCGCCGGCGGGAATTTCCAGCAGGCCCGCGCCGGAGACATCCGCCAGGGACAGCGTCTGCGTCAACTCGAGCAGCGCCCGAAGGGCCGCGGCGCCGTCGGGGCCGGCGGTCAGGCGCTCGCCCCACAGGATCACGACCTCCTCGCCGGCCTCTTTCAATTGCCCGGCCAGCTCGCCGATGCGCTCGCTGTTGAGCAGGTCGGAGGCGCTCGCTTGCAGGAGACGCAGCCCGTGGCGGCGCACGCCCTTGCGCAGGCGCAGGTCGAGGATCGGCATGTCCTCGATCGGGTCGGCGTCGAGGACAAGGACCGCGTGGGCGAACTCGAGGTCGGAGACCCTCGCCTGCAGGGCCGGGTCGGCCAGTGCGCGATGCAGCTCCAAAGGCAGGGTGCCGGCGCGGCGCGAGTCGAGGTGCGGCGAGCCCAGCCCCTCACGGAACAGGCGCGCGAGCAGGAAGCCCTCCTCGTTCGAGGTCTGTCCGCCGGCGATTGCGCCCGCGTGCTCGCCGGCGCGCGCGAGGCCCGCGGCGGCCTCTCCCAGCGCACGCTCCCACGAGACGGCGCGCAGCTCGCCGCCGTCGCGGATCAGCGGCTCGGTGATGCGCTCGTCGCCACCGAGCGCGGGGTAGGCAAAGCGTCCGGCGTCGCACAGCCAGCCGTCGTCGACCTCGTCGTTCTCGCGGGCGAGCACGCGCAGCACACGATCGTCGCGCACGGTCAGGGTGACGTTGCACTGCGCCGGGCAGAGCGTGCAGACCGAGCCGGCATCCTCGATGTCCCACGGCCGCGCGCGGAAGCGGTAGGGACGCGAGGTCAGTGCGCCGACGGGGCACAGCTCGACGATGTTGCCGCTGAACGGCGCGACGTAGGGGTGGCCGTCAAAGGTCGAGATGTAGGAGTGCGCACCGCGCTCGAGTAGCACGAGCTGGTTGTCTTCGGAGATCTCCTGGGAGAAGCGCGCGCAGCGGTAGCAGAGGATGCAGCGCTCGCGGTCGATCGCGATCGTGGGGGAGAGCTCGAGCGGCTTGACGAAGTGGCGCTTGGGCTCGATGAAGCGCGAGTGGCCCGGGCCCCAGCCGAAGGTGATGTCCTGCAGCGGGCACTCGCCGCCCTTGTCGCAGACGGGGCAGTCGAGCGGATGGTTGATCAGCAGGAACTCGACGACCGACTGCTGCGCGGTCTTCACGCGATCGGTCTGGGTGTGCACGACCATGCCGTCCTTCACCGGCGTCGAGCAGCCGGTCTGCAGCTTGGGGATGCCCTCGATTTCGACCAGGCACATGCGGCAGGCGCCGACCGGGTTGCCGAGCTTGGGCTCGTAGCAGAAGACTGGGATCTCGACGTCGCCGTGCTTGGCCGCGTCGACGAGCATCGCGTTCTCGGGCGCCTGGACCTCGAGGCCGTCGATCGTGAAGGTGATCGTCTTCGGTTCGGGCCGCGGCATCGCTAGAGCCCTCCCTGATGGGTGCCGGGTTCGCCCGCGTGCTCGCCCGGCGCCTGCTCGCCCGCGCCATGCTGTCCGGCCGTGTGGTCCGCCGGCTCGGCGTGCGCCTCGACCGCGCCCTGGGCCACGAGCGCGAGCTCGGAGGCGACGGCCGAGTCGGTGGAGTCGGCCGGGCTGGCTATCTCCCCGTAATTGCGCGCGCGTGCGGCCTCGATGTGGGCCTCGAACTCGGGGCGGAACTTCGCGATCATCGAGCCGATCGGCATCGCCATCGCATCACCCAAAACGCACAGGCAGTTGCCGATGATGTGCTCCTGGACGGAGGCCATGATGTCGAGGTCCATCGGCGTGGCCTCGCCGGAGTCGATCCGCTCGAGCATCTTCACGGTCCAGTTCGTGCCCTCGCGGCAGGGGGTGCACTTGCCGCAGGACTCGTGCCGGTAGAACTTCGCGAGCTTCATCGCCAGCTCGACGATCGGTGTGGAGTCGTCGACGACGATGATCGCCCCGGAGCCGAGCATCGAGCCGGCTTTTCCGAGCGAGTCGAAGTCGTAGGGCACGTCGAGATCCTCGGCGGTCAGCACCGGCGCCGAGGAGCCGCCGGGGAACCAGCACTTGACCTCGCGCCCGGGCGGCGGCCCCCCGGCGAGGCCGTAGATGATCTCGCGCGAGGGGATCCCCAGCTCGATCTCGTAGTTGCCCGGACGCTGCACCTGGCCGGAGATCGAGACGAGCTTCGTGCCGGTGGAGGTCTCGACGCCGAGCTTCGCGTACTCGGCGCCGCCCATCCGCATGATCGTCGGGACCGTGGCGAGCGTCTCGACGTTGTTGATCAAAGTCGGTCCCTGGTAGAGACCCTGGACGGCTGGGAACGGTGGCTTCAGGCGCGGGTTGCCACGCTTGCCTTCGAGCGAGTCGAGCAGGCCGGTCTCCTCGCCGCAGATATAGGCGCCCGCGCCGCGGTGGACGACGAGCGACAAAGAGTGCTCGGAGCCGAGGATCCGCTCGCCGACGAAGCCCGCGTCGCGGGCTTCGCGCAGCGCCGCGTCGAGCATGTCGGCCTGGAGCACGTACTCGCCGCGGATGTAGATGAACGAGCGGTTGGTCCCGGCCGCGTAGGAGGCGATCACGATCCCCTCGATCAGCATGTGCGGGCTCTTCTGCATCAGTTCGCGGTCCTTGAACGTCCCCGGCTCGGACTCGTCGGCGTTGCAGACGAGATACTTGTCCATCGTGCCCTTGGGCAGGAACGAGACCTTCTTGCCCATCGAGAACCCGGCGCCACCGCGCCCGCGTATCGCCGAAGCTTCGAGCTCCTGCAAAACCTCTTCGGGGGACATCCGCAAGGCCTTGCGCAGCGAGTCGTAGCCGCCGCGCGCTTCGTAGACGCCGAGCGTGTTCAGCCCAGGCTCGTCGATGTCCTTGAAGAGGAGGATCGGCTCCCCGCCGACCGTGGCGCTCGCCGCCATCGTCACGCGCCTCCCTCGGGGTCGTGCAGCGGAAACTCCTGCGTGTTGGCGTAGGGGTCGGCGACCCGTTTGCGCGCGAGCTGCTTCTCCGGCAGGACCGGGCGTCCGGCGCGGACGTCGTCGAGCAGCGCCGGCACGTCCTCGATCGTGAGCGGGCCGACGTAGACGCCGTCGACAGAGGCCATCGGCGCGATGTCGCAGGCGCCGAGGCACTCGAACGAGCGCACGTTGAACAAAGCCTTGCCGTCCGCGGCATCCGCGACGGCGTCCTCGACCGCTGCGAGCAGCGCGTCGGCGCCGCAGAGCGAGCAGGAGATGTTCGTGCACACGTACACGCTGTGGCGCCCGACGGGCTCGGTCTCGAGCATGTCGTAGAACGTGGCCACGGCGGCGAGGTCGGCGGGGGTGAGCCGCATCACGCACGCGACCTGCTCGATCGCCTCGGGCGAGCACCAGCCGTGCACGCGCTGCGCTGCCTCGAGCGCGGGCAGCGAGGCGGAGCGCGTTTCGGGGTAGAGCGCCATGTGCGCTTCGATCTCCGCGCGCAGCTCGGCCGGAACGTTTGTGGTTGCCGGATCGGGAACCGTCGCCGGGTCCTTCTCCAGATCCGCGGGCGTATCCCAGCCGGGCACGCGCGAGCCGTGCGCGAAGCGGGGGACGCCCTTGTCCATCGGCACGCTCTCCCGCGCGCTCATCTGTCGATCCCTCCCAAAATAGGATCGAGCATCGCGGTCGTGGCGATCATGTCGGCGATGTAGCTGCCGCGGGTCATCGGCGCGAGCGCCTGCAGGTTGACGAACGAAGGATCGCGCATGTGCACCCGCGCGGGCTTCGACGACCCGTCGGAGCGCACGTAACAGGCTAGCTCGCCGCGGGGGGACTCGATCGGGTGGTAGATCTCGCCGGGTGGCACGCGGAAGCCCTCGGTGACGAGCTTGAAGTGGTGGATCAGGGCCTCCATCGAGGTCGCCAGCTCGTGGCGCGGAGGCAGTGCCACCTTGCGATCGCCGGTGATCCAAGGCCCCTCGGGCAGCCCGTCCATGGCCTGCTCGATGATCTTCACCGACTCGTAGATCTCGGCCAGGCGCACGGCGTAGCGGTCGTAGTTGTCGCCGACCGTGCCGACCGGGATCTTGAAGTCGAAGTGCTCGTAGGAGCTGTAGGGCGCCGCCTTGCGCAGGTCCCAGGGATTGCCCGCGGCGCGCAGCAGGGGCCCCGTCACGCCCAGCCCGAGCAGCGTCTCCGCATCCAGCGGGCAGGTGCCGCGCAGGCGTTGCAGGACGATCTCGTTGGCGTTCAGGATCGCCCCGTACTCGTCGGCGCGTTTGGGCATGACCGCCAGGAACTCACGCAGCTTGGCCTCGAAGCCTGCGGGGATGTCCTCGGCAACGCCGCCGACCTGGAAGTAGCGAGTGTGCATGCGCGCGCCGGAGGACATCTCGAACAGGTCGAGGATCAGCTCGCGCTCGCGTAGGCAGTACAGGAAGATCGAGGTCGAGCCGAGGTCGAGCGCGCTGGTGCCCAGCCAGATCAGGTGCGAGGCGATGCGGTTGAGCTCGAGGTGGATCACGCGCAGGTACTGCGCCCGGGTCGGCACCTCGACCTCGAGCAGCTGCTCGACGGCCCCGACGTAGGCCATCGCGTTGAAGTAGTAGGCCAGGTAGTCCATCCGCTCGACGACGGGGATGACCTTCCAATAGGACTTGTCCTCGGCGGTCTTCTCGATCCCCGTGTGCACGTAGCCGATGATCGGTTTGACGTCGCGCACGACCTCGGCCTCGAGCGTCACGAGCAGGCGCAGTACGCCGTGCGTGGCGGGGTGGTGCGGGCCGAAGTTGAGCGTCAGCAGCTCGTCCGTCAGAACGCTTCCGCCCTCGAGTGGCTGCTCCAGCGGGGAGAGGGTGATCGACTGCTCGCGGCGGCGGTACTCCGACAGCGTTGGGCCCTCATCGGCCACGGCCCCGCCCGCGGCGGGCGTGGAGCTCTCGGTCGGCGTCGGGCTCACGCGCGCGACTCCAGCCATTTGGCCTCGTCGTAGGTGAAGATCACCGGTTCGCCGCCGACCGGGAAGTCGCGCCGCTGCGGGTGGCCCTCGTAGTCCTCCGGCATCAGGATCCGGCGCAGGTCTGGGTGGCCGTCGAAGACGACCCCGAACATGTCGTAGATCTCGCGCTCCTGATGGTTGGCCGTCGGCCAGTCCGCGGTCACCGACGCGACCGTCGGCGCGTCGATCGGCACTCGCAGCGCGACCGTGATCCGGTCGACCTTCGACATGTCCAACAGCTCGTAGTGGACGCCGAGGCGCGGCTCCTCGGGGTAGTAGTCGACGCCGTGCACGCTCGCCAGAAAGGCGTATCCCTGCGCGCGCAGGTGCTGGAGCGTTGCGCCAATCGTGGCGGGGTCGACCCGAAGCGTGGCGCGTTCGCGAAAGTAGACCGTCTCGATCACGGAGTCGCCCAGCTCATGGGCGATCAACTCCAACCCGGTCGCGTCAGGCATCGGCGTCTTCGGGATCAGGCGAGGTGCTCGGGAGGGTGTCCTGCTCCGATCCCGCCAATGCTGAGGCAGAGTCCGTCGACGCGGTCGGTCCCTGGGGAGTGGTCGGGAGGGGGTCCTGCCCCTCTCCCGCTTCGAAGATCTCCTCCGTGCCGCGGGCGTCGTAGCGATCGCGCCAGCCCATGTCGGGATCGTCCTGAATCATCTTGCGCAGCTTCAACACGCCGTGCATCAGCGACTCCGGGCGTGGCGGGCAGCCGGGGACGTGCACGTCGATCGGCATGAACTTGTCGGCCGGCACGAGCGCGTAGTTGTTGAACACTCCCATCGAGCTGCAGCAGGCGCCCATCGAGATCGCCCACTTCGGCTCGAGCATCTGGTCGTAGAGCCTCCGAATGATCGGCGCCATCTTGATCGACACCCGCCCCGCGAGAATGATCAGGTCGGCTTGCCGCGGTGATGCTCTGAACGCTTCGAACCCGAACCGGCCGATGTCCATACGCGGGCCGGCGGCGTGGAACTGCTCCATCGCGCAACAGGCCAGTCCGAAGGCGAGGGGGAAGAACGCGTTCGAGCGCGCCCACGCGACCGCCTGATCGAGCGTCGTCGTCAGCATCCGTTCTTCCACGTAGCGTTCGAGCTCGGTGCCCTCCAGGTGCGCCGGATGGTTGGCGCCCTCCAGGTCTCCACCGCGCAGCAGCTGGCTTGGGTTGAGCGACTTCACGCGCAGATCTTGGCCAGCTCCCCCTGATCCGGGGGGCTTGCCGCCGGATGGACGGGCACCGATCAACTCTCGTTTCACTTCCATGCCAAAGCCCCCCTGCGCCAGACGTACACGAACGCGACGAACAGCAGCACGATGAACGTGATCGTCTCGGCCAGCGCATAGCTGCCGTAGGCGCGCAGCTCGACGGCGATCGGGTAGAGGAAGACGACCTCGATGTCGAACAGGATGAACAGCATCGCGATCAGGTAGAAGCTGATCCCGAAGCGCATTCCCTGCTTGACCTCCGACGGCAGGCCGCACTCGTAGGGATCCTGCTTGTGCGGGGTCTGCCGGCGTGGCCCGAGCACCGAGTTGAGCACTCCGAACGCGCCGCCAACGGCGCCGCCGAGCACCAGAAAGACGATCGCCGGGAGATAGCTGCGCAGCACCGAGGCTGTTATATCACCGCTTGTGTCAGGGTGTTACTTGGTGGCAATCGACTCGATATCGGCGACGGCCGTCCCGGGGGCTGGGCACGTTGACTGAAGCCGTCGTGGCGGGTGCGCTGGCGCTCGCCCTGCTCAACGCGCTCCCGGGTCTGCTCGGGGGCTGGCGCTGGTATCGCTGCGAAGCCAGCAGGGCCTTCTGGCTATTGCTGCGCGTCGGTCAGGGCTCGGCGGTGACCTTCGCGCTGGCGATCGGCGCGCTGGCGATCGCCGGCAGCTACTCGAGCGAACGCCTCTTCTATCTCTACGCGCTGCTCCCGCTCGCGGTTGCCTTCGTGGCCGAGCAGCTGCGGGTGATCTCCGCGCAGACGATCCTCGACCGGCGCGAGCTCGCGGATGCCCAGGCGGTGGGCGAGCTGGGAGAGGCCGAGCAGCGCGCGGTCGTCGCGGAGATCGTGCGCCGGGAGCTTGGCGTGATGGCGATCTCGGCGCTCGTGGTGGTGTTCCTCGCGCTGCGCGCGGCGGGGACGGCGCACGGGTTCTGAGTGGCTGTGGGCCATCGGCGCACACGGGTTCTGGACGGCCCTATATATTCCCGGCGCATGAAGCTCGCTGCGATGACGATCGGTTTGCTCGCCTGCGCCGTGATCCTGAGCGCCTGTGGCTCTCAGGAAATCTCGGTCCCGAAGACCAGCCCCTACTATCGCGGGGCCGTGATCTTCCGCGACCACTGCTCGGGCTGCCACACGCTGGCGACGGTCGGTGCGGAGGGCTCGGCGACGAGCATCAAGAACCGCGTGAAGACCAACGGACCGAACTTCAACTTCCGCAAGGAGGAATACGAACAGGTCATGTACGCGATCCACAACGGGGGCTTCTCCGGCGCGATCATGCCTGAGAACGTCGTCCTTGGGGCCGAAGCGCGCGAAGTGGCCAAATTCCTTGCGAAGTACTCCGGCCTGCAGGCACAGAAAGTGCCTACCACTAGCATCACCCTCTCCACGAAATAGTCGTCGGGGAGTCCGCGGGTGCTTGACCTCAAGCGGATCAGGCAGGAACCGGATGCCGTGCGCGCGGCCCTGGAGCGGCGCGGGCCGGAGGCGGCCGCGGAGCTGGATCGAGTGATCGAGCTGGACGCGCGCCGGCGCGAGCTGTTGCCGCAGCTGGAGGGGTTGCGCGCCGAGCAGAACGAGGCGAACGCTCGCATCAAGTCTGCGGACGGACCGGACGAGCGCGAGCGTGAGATCGCGGCGATGCGGGGGGTGGCCGCGCGCGCAAAGGACCTGGAGCGCGATTTGGGCGTGGTCGAAGGCGAGCTGCAGGGCGCCCTCGCGCCGCTACCGAACCTTGCCGACCCGACGGCGGCGGCGGGACCCGAGGACGAGCTGATCCGCGAGGTCGGCGAGGTACCGAAGCTCGACTTCGAGGCTCGCGATCATCTGGATTTGGCCGGCCCCCTGATCGACATGGATCGCGCGGCGCGTCTGTCGGGGTCGCGCTTTGCCTATCTGAAAGGCGATCTCGTGATGCTCGAGCTCGCGCTCGTGCGCTGGGTGCTCGAGAAGCTGCGCGGGCGCAGCTTCGAGCCCGTGATCCCACCGGTGCTCGTGCGCGAGCAGGCTCTGTACGGGACGGGTTTCCTGCCCGACACCGAGCAGCAGATCTACTCGCTCCCAGAGGACGAGCTGTTCCTCGTTGGCACCTCCGAGGTCGCGCTCGCCTCGCTGCACGCCGAGGAGATCCTCGACGCGGAGCGCCTGCCGCTGCGCTACGCGGGGTTCTCGCCCTGCTTCCGGCGCGAGGCCGGCGCGGCGGGGAAAGACACGCGGGGCATCTTCAGGGTGCACCAGTTCGACAAGGTGGAGATGTTCAGCTTCGTCGCCCCCGAGGAGTCGGAGAGCGAGCACGAGCGGATCCTCGCGATCGAGGAGGAGATCCTCGCCGAGCTCGGCCTCGCCTACCGCGTCGTGAACATCGCCGTCACCGACCTCGGCAACTCGGCCGCGAAGAAGTACGACTGCGAGGCGTGGCTACCGAGCCAGGGTCGCTACCGCGAGCTGACCTCGTGCTCGAACACGACCGACTACCAGGCGCGGCGTCTGAACATCCGCGTACGCCGCGACAAGCAGATACAGACGCTCCACACGCTCAACGGCACCGCCGTCGCGGTCGGGCGGACGCTCGTCGCGTTGCTCGAGAACGGCCAGCAGGCCGACGGCGGCGTCGAGCTGCCGGAGTGCCTCGTGCCCTACGGCGCACCGCCGCGGTTGGCTTCGAAACCGCCTGCTTAGGGTAACCTAACTTGTGTTATCTTCCCCGGGCCGCATAACCAAGTCGCCAGGTCGGGATTCCGGAAAGAGATGCACTTGCCTCAGGAGCAGAAAGCCACATCTTCAGGGCCGGCAGAGCCGGAGCCGGGAGGCGCCGTGCCGGCTGAGGCAGGGCAGGCGGGACCGGTTGTGGCTTCTCGCTCGCCGCGGCCGGGGTCGCAGAGGAACCTGTACATCTGGACGGCGGTGGTGCTTGCGGTCTGCGTGACGGGCGTGATCCTCGGCTGGCACGCTCGCGGCGGCACGCCCGATCCGACCGATGCGGCCAACCAGATGAGCCCCACGACCGCGGTGATCAACAGCGGCGTGCTCGTCTTCCGCGAGGGCCTGGAGACGATCCTCGTGCTGGCGGCGATCACAGCGAGCTTTCTCGGCGCCAACCGTGCCTACCGCAAGCCCGTCGCCGTCGGCGGGGGGCTCGCGCTGCTGGCCGCGGTTGCGACCTGGTTCGTGGCGATCTGGGTCATCGGCATGTTCGGCGGCGATGGTCTGGCGGTACAGGCGGCCACCGGCATCCCCGCGATCATCGTGCTGCTGCTCGTGATGAATTGGTTCTTCCACAAGCTCTACTGGACCGGCTGGATCTCCCACCACCACAAGCGCCGGCGCGGGCTGCTCGGCTCGACCGATGGCGATGACGGCACGCTCACGCGCGCCACGCTGCTCGGCTTCGGCCTGCTCGGCTTCACCTCCGTCTACCGCGAGGGCTTTGAGATCGTGATCTTCCTGCAGGGCCTGCGCGAGCGTTTCGGCTCGAGCGTCGTGCTCGAGGGCGTCGTCCTCGGCCTGCTGTTCACCGCCGCCGTCGGCGTGCTCACCTTCAGCCTGCACCAGCGCCTGCCCTACAAGAAACTGTTGATCATCACCGGCGCGATGCTCGTCGTCGTGCTGTGGGTGATGGTCGGCGAGGAGGTCAACGAGATGCAGCTCGCCGGCTGGATCGGCACGACCCCGATCCCCGGCCTGAGCATCCCCGGCTGGGCCGGCACCTGGTTCTCGGTCTTTCCCAACGTCGAGACGATCGCCGCCCAGCTCCTCGCGCTGGTGCTCGTGCTCGGCTCCTACGTGGCGGCCCAGTACGTGCGCATCTGGCGTCCGCGCCGCCGCGGCGAACAGGTCGCCCGCCGCGCCGAGGCTCCGCCTGTCGTGTCCGGGCGCCCCATGGAGCGTCCCGGGGCGGTCGCCGCCGCGCCACGCTGAGGGTCTTCGCTCTCGCCACTTACCGGCTAGACCCGCTGCACCGCGGCTTCCAGCGCCTGCGCTTCGGCTTCGATGCCCTCGGCCATCAGCGGGAGGTGGTCGATCAGATCGGCGTCGGCGCAGAGGCCGAAGCAGAGCATGCCCGCGAGCGAAGTCGCCGAGACCCGCAGCGCGTGGTGCTCGGCGATCTCGGCGATCGAATGCAGGTGCTCGACCGGTGCCTGCAACACGCTCACCGGAGCGCGGGGGCCGGGGACGTTGGAGACGTTCAGCGCGAACGTGCGTGGGCTGTGCTCGAGGCGCGCGGCGAAGTGCTCGAGCGAGGGCACCGCCGCGAGCTCGCGCAACAGGTGCTCGCGATAGCGCGCGTCCTGGGCCGCCTTGCGCGCCCTGGTGGCGGCGTGGATCGTGTGCAGGCGCACGACGGGGTCGGTCTCGCTCAACGACACCGCCAGCGAGAAGAACGAGTCGTGGTTGGCCGTGGCGTCGCCCTCGTGGTGAAGGCTCACGGGAACCTTCACGCGGATCGTGCCGAGATGTCCGTGGCGCGTGCGCAGCCAGCGCGCCAGCGCACCGGTCACGATCGCCAGCACGCCGTCGTTGACGGTCGCGCCGCAGAGGCCCTTGGCGGCGTCGTGGAGAGCCGGCAGCGAAACGGCCGCGAAGGCGATCTCGCGACGGCCTCCGATCGGGCCGTCAAGTGGTGAGTGGCGCGCTCCACGCGCGTACTCGCGGCGTAGGAAGCCGGCGAGATGCGCGCGCCGGCGCGCCTCGTCCGCGGCGTGCGCGACCGCCGCCTGGGCCGGGGTGGCTCCGTCCTGGTCGGGTGGGTGGTCCCAGAGCAGCGCGCGGGCATAGCGCACCGACGCGGTGCCGTCGGCGAGGGCGTGGTGGATCCGCCACACGAGCGCGCTGCCGCCGTCGGCGAGCGCGACCACGTCGATCCGCCACAGCGGTCGCGCACGGTCCAGGCGCTGCTCGAACAGCCGCGCGACGAGCTCGAGCAGCCCGGCGCGATCGACCGGCCCCTCGACGGGCGCCGGGCCGACATGGTGGGCAACGTCGAAGTCCACGTCGGGAACCCAGCTCGGCTCGCCGGCGTCGCCCCCGAGCCTGCGGGTCAACGCCGGCGCGAGCGCGATGCGCTCGGCCACGCGTGCGCGGAGGGCATCCACGTCGAGCGGGGCGCCGCCCAGGCGCGCCACCTTGCAGGTGTGCCCGGCGATCGTTGGGCTTTCGAGCGCGAGGATCGCGCGGTCCTCGGGGCCGAGCGGGATCGGATCGTCCGAGATCTCCTCATCCATGATCGAGGACATTCTCGCCTATGCCGTGAGCCGGGATGCGGAGACGCACAGCGGCGGCGTACCGCGGCCCAACTCAGGCGACCTGGAACGTGAGCGTGCGCGCGGCCCCGCCCTGCGGCACCAGCGTCAGGCGGTAGCGCCCGGAGGCGAGCCCGTCGGAGTTCGTCAGATGCTGCTGGTTGCGTCCCTTGACTGCGCTGAACGTGAGCGCTACCGGCACGGAAACCCAGCGGCTGTGGCCATGAACCCGGACGAGCCTGGCGAGCGCGGCGTGTACGCGGGCGGCGGCGCTGAGGGTGAAGGCGAAGTGCACGGAGGAGACCTTCGGCCGAGCGCGGTTCAGGGCGAGCAGGGCTGTCGGGGTGAGGGCGAAGGCGGTCAGCTTGATCGTAGGCTGGCCTGTGGCGGGCGAGGGACCCGTCGTGCCGGATGAGGGGCTGCCGGATACGCCGCTCGTGGAGGGGGTGCCGCTCGTGTTGTTGTTGGTCGAACCGCTACCGCCGGAGCCGTCTTCCGTTTCTTCTGCTTTTTTATTCTCTTCGCGTAGCCGTTCTTCTTCACGTAGTTTTTCTTCTTCACGCTGCTTTTCGGTCTTCTGTTTGCCGGCTTCGCCTGTGGGCACGAATGCGGCGATCCCATTGGGCGTACCGACCCCGGTGGGGCCGTCGTAGCCGGAAGTGGCGTTGCAGATCAACGCGTCTTCGCCACAGTCGAGCGGCGAGGAGAGCGACCCGCTGCAGCCTGAATATTCATCGTCGCACTTGCCGTTGCCTCCTTTTGTGACGTCATACAGTGATGTCGAACCGAGGCGTGAGTAGAGCGTTTGAGATGGGTATTCGACCTCGTGCGCTCCGCCGGCGAGCGCAAACATCGAGGCGATGATCGGAGAGGCGACGCTGGTGCCTCCAATCGGCACCCAGCCGAGTTCCGTGGTGACGATTTTGCCTTTTTGTTCTTCGGGATAAGGGATAGAGTCGTAGACGGCGACGCCTGTTTCAGGGTCGGCGTCGGCGGACACATCGGCCACAGCGCGTCTGTCTTCACAGCCGACGGCGCTCCAGTCGGGAACCGACTGCTGCCAAGGCTGGGCGGTGAACTTGAGGCTGCAGCCACCTCCGCCGGCGCCTTCACCGTCGTTCCAGACGGTCTCGCTCTGGCGCACACCGCCGCTGAGGGTCAGCCTGGTGCCACCGACGGCGACTACGTGGGGTGAGCTGGCGGGATAGTCGGCGCCTTCGTAGTACTTTTTGCCGCTTTTGGCTTCGGTCCAGTTGAGGTAGCCCTCATCACCGGCGGCGGCCGTGATCACGATGCCGGGATGATTGAAGGCCGCGCTGTCGATCGTTGGCTCTTCGCCTCCCCAAGAGTTGGAGATCTCGGTTGCACCGAGCGCCACGGCCGTATCCTCGCCGGCCTCGAGGTCGGCGAATTCCGGCGAGTTGGTCTCGACGAGCACGATGCGGCAGTTCTGGCAGATGGCGTGGGAGACCTCGACGTCGGTTGAGATCTCGAGTGCCCATCCCTCAGCTTCTTCTTTCTTCTTTTTGCCTGTGGCGGATGGAGGTTTTTTGGTTTCGCCGTACTGGTTGACCTTCTCAAAGCATTTGTTCGCTTCCGTACATTCCGGCAACCCAAATTCTTTGTCGTAGACCTTCAGGTCGGCTTCGGCGTTGGGGTCGTCGTAGGCATCGACGAGCGCGACCGTCTGCGGTTCGGACGCGGGGGCATCGGGTAGTTCGCTCGGGCCGGAGAAGTAGGCGTACTGCAATTCCCGCGGAGAGAAACAGGAGGCCCCGTAGGCCGCGGCGCATTCGCTGGCTTTTTCGACTTCGACCCCTGTCTTGACGCTGGGAGAGATCGCCAACGGATGCGCGACGCGGGCGCGCGCCGCTTCGGTCTTCGGCACCAGTCGCATCGCCAGACACCCGGCATACCCCGGGGCGGGTGCCATGCATACGTGGCGTACTTCGTAGTTAGAGGCGGGCAACGGCGAGACGGCGCCTTCGGCCGCGCCGGCCGAGGCACAGGGCAACGCGATCAGGGCAAACAGCGTAACCACGCTCGCGCGCACGGCGCGCAACGCTCTCACTCCGATCCTCAGGTCCTGCGTGGGTGTCACGCCCCGTCTCCAATCGCCTTCGATCGTCGCCGGGTTAGGGCATCGACCGCGTCGCTTTCCAACTTAACGGTAATCGTCAATCGCGGGCGCTGCTTGAGCCGCGCCGGCCGACTCAGGCGAACAACCCAGAGCCAACCCAGTCGCCAAGCCCTCGCGAGCCCGGTGGCGCGAAGAAGTAGCCGCCGCCCACCGGGGTGATGTAGTCGACCATTTCCTCCTGCTCCAGGCGATTCTGAATCGTCGCGAACTGGCGCTGGATGTCCTGGTTGAAGGCGACGAACACGAGCCCCTGGTCGAGGTTCCCCGCTTCGTCGATCCCGCGATCGTAGTTGTAGCCGCGGCGCAGGATGCGCTGGTTCGCGGTCTGCGCGGTACGCGGGTTGGCCAGTCGGATGTGGGCCACCAGCGGGATGCGCTTGCCTTCCGGGTCGAGGTCGTAGCGAGGGTCCTCGAACTCGTTGGTGCCGCCCAGCGGTGCGCCGCTCACGCGATCGCGGCCGATCATCTTCTGCTGCTCGAACATCCCCACCCGGTCCCAGAACTCGATGTGCATGCGGATCGTGCGCACCACCTGGTAGGTGCCGCCGACCGCCCAGGCCGGCTCTGCGGCCCCGCGTGCGCCGGTGCCACGCGAGGAGGTCGGGGTCGGCAGGGTGGCCGGGATGCGGATGGACGGGGTCGACGGGGTGGGGGGGACCCAAATCAACTCGTCCATCAGGCTCGCGTCGTTGACATCGGGATTCGCGGTGCCGTCGCGGAAGGCGAACAGGTTGCGAGGGTGGTTCGCGGGTGTCGGTCCGCGCCGCGCGCTCTGGAAGCCGTCGATGCTCCAGCGCGGGGTCAGATGGCCGGCGACCGAGCGCATCAGCTCACGCACGGTGTGCACGACGGTGTCGCGCTGGCCGGCGCAGACCGAGAGCAGCACGTCGCCATGGCTGCGCGCCGGGTCGAGTTCGTCGTGGGGGAAGTGCGGCATCTCCTCCAGTCCCGCCGGTCGCAACTCCCGCAGGCCGTAGCGATCGTCGAACAGCGAGGCGCCGAAGGCGATCGTGACGGTCAGCCCGTCCGGAGCGTTGACGGATCCGAGGATCCCGCTGTCCGGCGGCGGGTCGTCGAGCTCCTCGGCGCCGACGGTATCTCCCCGGGTCAGCGAGCGAGCGCGGGTGCTGAGGTTCTGCAGCGCCGTCGCGAGCACGCTCCGGTCGGGGGCGATCGAATCGAGGGCTACGAACGTCGCCTGTGCCTGCGCCGGTGTGAGGATCCCGGCCTGGTGGGGGCCGTCGAAGGGGATGTGCGTGGCGAGCTCGTCGTCGAGCGCGATCCGCGCCCGTGTGGCGGCGGAGGTGCTCTGCGTCGCGGCGTTTGCGCGGCTCTCGGCCTCGGCCTCGGCGCCCGCGATCGCGCCGAGGGCCCCGGCGCCGAGCAGCGCGGCGGAGCCGGTGAGGAATTGACGGCGATCGAGCGGGCTCACTGGGCGCCTTCCGCCGCCTGCTCCGCGGCTCGTTCCGCCGTCCGTTCCGCCGGTGACGGCGCGGGCAGCTTGGGAACAGGGGGGCGAGCTTCGGTCTCGAGCGTGCCGGGCATCTCCTGCAGCGCCGTCAGCGCGCCGGCCGTGTAGCCGTTGAGCTGCTCGTGTTCGTAGGAGCCGAGCTCCGCCAGGCTCGGGTAGCGGCCGTCGTGGCGGCGGCGGATCGCAGCGAGCACGCCGCTCAACATCTGTAGCTCGGTGCGCACTTCGCCCTCGGTGTTTTCACGTCCTGAGAGCAGCGGTTCGAGCGTGTGGAAGACCGCTTCCGTCGCGGCCACGCCGGCGGCGGTGCCGAGCACGCCCTGCCGGCTCCAGGGCACATCCATCCCGCTCAGCAGATCGCGCTGGGCGTCCTCGACGATCTCGTGCGAGCGGGTCGCGTATTCGAGCGGGGTGATCTGCACGCGTGCGACGACGCCGCGCAGGCGCTCCAGTTCCCTCTCCAGACGGCTGTCATAGGAGATCAGCGCATGCAGGCCGGCCCCGCTCCAGATCCCCATTTCGATGCGGTGCAGGCCGGTGAAGCCGGGGTCGGAGCTGCCCTGAGGCAGGCCCCCGGGGGTGCCGTCGATCGCCCGGTTGAGGGTGGCGGCTTCGCCGCTCAGGTAAACCGCCCCGAGGTGCAGATAGTCGCTCCAGGTCGTCTCCCAGGCGGCGATCGCGGCCGGACGGTCACCGGCCGCCAGTGCGCGGCGCAGCGACGCGGCGCCCGCGAGCGCGTGCGCGATCCAGCGCTCGGCGTAGGCGCGGTACTCGTGCTCGGGCGCGTCGAAGGCGCGGGGCGGTAGCGGCGAGAGCTCGGAGATCTGTTCCCCGGCGAGGTTCGTGCCCTCGTCCTCGAGGTCGGCGACTTCGGTGCCGTAGCGGCTCGCCGGCGTGTTCGTGCCGTAGACCTTCCGCAGGCGCCCCGCGAGCGGGTTCGGCGCGCTCTTGGCCGCGAGCTCGGAGACCGCGAAGGGGCGCGTGTTGTGAGAGGAGCCGTCCGGGGCCAGTGCGGAGCCGGCGAAGGCGCAAACCGCCAGGACGAAGACCGCGGCGGTCAACCAGAAGAGACTTCTGCGACCTGGCTTCACCGGATCAGGATCGCGAGGATCGTCCCGCCGTTTGTTACCAGAACGTAGCGTCGCTGCGTCCAGATTGTCAACGGTCTCACCGGCGGTAGAGCGTAATTATTTTTTACATATATAAAACAAATTTCTAACAAAAAGGGCAATCACAGAAAAGAAACGACTCCGTGACGGGTTCTTGACACGCCTTCCCCACGTCGCTCGCAGGATGCATCACGCGCTCCCGAAAAGGGTGGCCGGGGCGCGTCGCTCTCCTCAAGGGACCGCCCACGAAGTCAAAAGGAGACCACGTGCGACGAATCACGTTGCGTAACGGCAAGAAGTCCTTGGCGGCCGGCGCCGGGGTGCTCGTCGTGGGGGCCGCGCTGATCGGCATCTCGCTGTCGAGCGCATCCTCCCCGAGCCCGGCCGCGGTCCTTCCGGCGGCGACCACCCCGATCGAACACGTGGTCGTGATCTTTCCAGAGAACATCTCGTTCGATCACTACTTCGGCACCTACCCCAACGCGACGAACCCCGCGGGCGAGCCCCAGTTCCATGCGCTCGGAGGCACACCCGCCGTCAACGGCCTGAGCAACGGCCTGCTCGACGACAACCCGAACGAGGACAACCCCAAACGACTCGGCCCGGCGGAAGCGCTGACCTGCGACCAGAACCACAGCTACACGCCCGAGCAGGAAGCGTTCGACGGCGGTGAGATGAACGACTTCGTCGAGAAGACCACGGGCGGCGGCTGCGAAGAAGCCGGTGCTCTCGACTCCTCCAAATACGGGCCCAAGGGCATCGTGATGGACTACTACGACGGCAACACCGTCACCGCGCTGTGGAACTACGCGCAGCACTTCTCCCTCAACGACAACTCCTACGGCGACCAGTTCGGGCCCTCCTCGCCGGGCGCGATCAACCTCGTCAGCGGCGACACCGAAGGCGCCGAAGCCCACGGGGGCTCGAGCTCGGCCGTTGTCAACGGCGTGCTCCAGGGCGACGGCGAACCGTACTTCGACCAGTGCAGCAACGCCGGCGATCCGCTCGGGGCCGAAGGCCTGCCGACGGGCGTGACGGTCTCGCTGAGCGGCAAGAACATCGGCAACCTGATGAACGAAAAGGACGTCACCTGGGGCTGGTTCCAGGGTGGCTTCGCCCCGTCGGCGGCGGAAAACGCCGCCCATGAAAAACGCGCCGTGTGCGGCTCGAACCACAAGAACATCGGCGGCGCGACCGTGACCGACTACGTCCAGCACCACGAGCCGTTCGAGTTCTACGAAAGCACCGCCAACCCCAACCACGTCGCGCCGAGCTCGCTCGAAAAGGTCGGCTACAGCGACCCGTCCGGCACGAAACTGGGCGAAGCCGTCAACCACCAGTACGACCTGTCCTGGTTCAACGAGGCGGTGACCGAAGGCAACATGCCGCAGGTCTCCTTCGTCAAGCCCCCGGCGTACGAGAACGGCCACGCCGGCAACTCCGACCCGCTCGACGAACAGCGGTTCCTGGTCGACGAGATCAACGAGATCGAGCAGTCGAAGTACTGGCCGAACACCGCGATCGTGATCGACTACGACGACTCCGACGGCTGGTACGACCACCAGCTCGGACCGATTGTCGATCCCTCCAACGACACCGGCGATCAGCTCAACGGCGCCGGCAAGTGCGGCACCGTCACGGCCGAAAGCCCGGAACGGAAGGATCGCTGCGGGGTCGGCCCGCGGCTGCCGCTGCTCGTGATCTCGCCCTGGGCGCGTCGCAACCACGTCGACGGCACGTTCACCGAGCAGTCCTCGATCACGAAATTCATCGAGGAAAACTGGAACCTCGGGAAAATCGGTGCCGGCTCGCTCGACGCGACCTCGGGAACGCTCGATGACATGTTCGATTTCAACCGCAGCGAACCGCGTTCGCCGGCGATCCTGTTGAACGACGAAACGGGCGAGATCGAGAGCGAAGTGGCATCCGGTGAATCCACCTCCGGGTCCGAAGGCAAAGAAGGTAAGGAAGGGAAAGAAGGCAAAGAAGGCCCGACCGGCGCAACCGGTCCTGTCGGTCCCACGGGCTCAACTGGTCCCGCCGGCCCGGTCGGGGCAACCGGTCCCGCCGGTCCTCAGGGCAAGACGGGTCCGGCCGGCCCTCAGGGTCCCGCCGGTCCGACGCCGATCGTCACCTGCAAGGTGACGGGCAGGGGTGCGAGGCTCACGGTGATCTGCACCGAGAAGGGCATCGCCGCGAGCGTGCACGCGCTCGTCTCGCTCGCCCGCGACCACAAGGTGGTGGCGCACGGCGGCGGCCGGCTCGGCTCGAAGATCGCGCTCGAGCACCGAGGATCCCTGCGCGGTCGCTACACCTTGTTCGTGGAGATCCCCGGCGAGACGAGCGTCTCCAGCGTGGTGCGTCTCTAGGACACCGAGACGGTGAAGCTCGGTTGACACCGGGCATCGCCTGGCAGGGCGCACGGGGCGGGCGAGACACGGAGTCTCGCTCGCCCCGACATTTTTCCCATACGCTGATGAGCGTGTCGAGCCCGTTTGGATTCCTGCTGCGCGCGGAGCCGCCCTCGCGGCGCACCGGCGCGATCGTCGCGGTCGGTGCGGTCGCGCTGTGCACGCTGATCCTCTACCCGCTGCAGGAAATCGCGCCGGCGGTATCGCTCGGCGTCGTCTACATGCTCGCGGTGCTCGTCGTCTCGGTCATCTGGGGCGCGGGGCTGGGCGTGGCGACGGCGGTGCTGAGCGCGGCGGCGTTCAACTTCTTCCACCTGCCCCCGGTCGGGCGCTTCACGATTCGCAGCTCGGAGGACTGGGTCGCGCTGATCGCGTTCCTCGTCGCGGCGGCGCTCGCCAGCTCGGTGGCTGAGGTGACGCGCGCGCGTGCGCGCGACGCGGAGGAGCGCCGGCGCGAGGCCGATCTCGCCGCGGAGATGGCGCGGCTGCTGCTGCGCGGGGAGGATCTGAGCGAGGCGTTGCCCACGGCCGCGGCGCGTCTGGCGCAGACGCTCCAGCTGAGCTCGGCCGCGATCGAGATGGAGGCCGTGGAGGGGGACGAGCGCAGCGTCGCGTTCCCGCTGCGCGAGGGCACCCGACGGCTGGGGACGCTGCTGGTCGGCGCCGACGCCTCCGAGCAGAGCCTGCGCAGGCTGCAGGAGCGCGTGGTGCCGGCGCTGGAGGCGCTGCTGAGCGCGGCGCTCGAGCGCGAGGAGCTGCTCGGTGGGGTGGTGGAGACGGCGTCGTTGCGCCGCGCGGACGTCGTCAAGACGGCGCTGCTGCGCGCGGTCTCCCACGACCTGCGCTCGCCGCTGACCGCGATCTCCGCCGCGGGCGAGGCGGTTGGGGCGGACTCGCTGCGGGAGGATGAGCGCAAGGAGATGGCGGCCGTGATCGTGGAGGAGGCGCGGCGGCTCTCGCGCCTGGTCGACAACCTGCTCGACCTCTCGCGGCTGGAGGCCGGCGCGGCCGAGCCGCGGCGCGAAGCGATCTCGGTCGAGGAGGTGATCGGTGCGGCGCTGGGCGATCTCGGGGCGGGCGGGGGACTCCCGTCAAACGACTTCGCGCTGTCGATCGACCCCGACCTGCCGCTGATCAGGGCCGACTCGGCGCAGTTGGAGCGTGCGTTCGTGAACGTGCTGGAGAACGCCCGCCGGCACTCCGCCGGGCACCCCGTGTCGGTCAGGGCGCGCGCGGTGCGCCCGCTCGCCGGCGAGGGGGGCAAGTTGATCGTGCGCGTCGTCGACCGCGGCCCCGGTATTCCCCCGGCGCAACTGGAGCGCGTGTTCGAGCCGTTCTACCGCGCCGGCACGGCCCAGACGGGCCATCGCGGCTCGGGTCTCGGCCTGGCGATCGCGCGCGGGTTCATCGAGGCCAACGGCGGTGAGCTGCGCGCCGAGTCGCTGCCCGAGCAGGGAACGACGTTCGTGTTCGAGCTGCCATTGGAGGCCAGGGCGCGACCGCGAGAGGCAGCGGAGCCGGAGCCGCCGCTCGGCGTGGGCGAGCGCGATGGCGGCTGAGGCGCCCGAGCAGCGCCCGCGGATCCTCGTCGTCGACGACGAGCCGCAGATCGTGCGCGCGCTGAAAGTGGTGCTGCGCGAGGCGGGCTTCGAGACGGTTGCCGCCGAAACCGCATCGCAGGCGCTCGATCTGGCCGCGGTGCATCCGCCGGAAGCGGCGATCGTCGACCTGGTGCTGCCCGACGGCGACGGCGTCGAGGTGACGCGCAGGCTGCGCGAATGGAGCGAGATCCCGATCCTCGTGCTCTCTGCGGTGGGCGAGGAGGAGCAGAAGGTCAGGGCGCTCCAGGCCGGGGCCGACGACTACATCACCAAGCCGTTCGGCGCGCGCGAGCTGATCGCACGCCTGCAGGCCGCGCTGCGCCGCACGACGCCCGCCGCCGGCGAGCCGGCGATCGCGGTCGAGGGCCTGGAGATCGACCTCGCGGCGCGCGCGGTGCGCCGCGCGGGAGAGCCGATCCACCTGACACCGATCGAGTTCGAACTACTGCGTACGCTCGTGCGAAACAGGGGCCGGCTGATGACCCACAGGGCGCTGCTCGCGGAGGTGTGGGGGCCGGGCTACGTGGACGACATCCAGCCGCTGCGCACGCACATCGCGCGGCTGCGGGCGAAGATCGAGCCGGAGGGTGGGGAAGGACCGCGATATATCGTGACCGACCCTGGGGTGGGGTATCGATTTTCCTTATAAGGCCCTATCTCGGGGCCTGGTTGCCGATCCGTAACGCAATCGTTATGCGCATGGGGGGATTCGTCACGCGCCCGTAATGAGAGGGCGTGCATATTGAGGACATGGACGTTCTCTCAATAGCTCTCGGGATCGTGATGTTCGCGATTCTGCTGCTCCTGATCGAGGGGATCGACCGGATATGACGGTTGACCTCCCCCTCGGCTTCTTCGTCGCGCACATGAGCGGCGCCGACTTCTTCGGCCTGGTCGTCTCGGTGCTGGTGATCGCGTATCTGTTCTACGCCTTGATCCGCGGGGAGAAGCTCTAGTGACGTTCGCGGGCTGGCTGACGATCGTGCTGTTCGTGGTGATCCTCACCGCACTCGCGTTCCCGCTCGGGCAGTACATGGCGAATGTGTACACCGGCAAGCGGGTGTTCCTGACACCGGTTTTCGCCTGGCCCGAGCGGTTGCTGTACAAGGTGCTGCGGGTCGACCCCGAGCTCGAGCAGGAATGGAAGTCCTACGCGAAAAGCCTGATCGTCTTCTCGCTCGCGGGCTGGCTCGTCCTGTACGCGATCTTGCGCACGCAGGACGCGTTCTTCGTGCCGCACGCGCTCAACCCGCTCGGCTACCACTCCGCGCCGTGGAACGTCACGTTCAACACCGTCTCGTCGTTCATGACGAACACGAACTGGCAGTTCTACTCGGGCGAGACGACCATGAGCTACTTCACCCAGATGCTCGGGCTGACGGTGCAGAACTGGCTGTCGGCGGGGATCGGGATCGTCGTCGCGGTCGCGCTCGTGCGCGGGATCATCGGGCGCACCGGCAAGAGCCTCGGCAACTTCTGGCAGGACCTCGTGCGCACGATCCTGTACGTGCTCGCGCCGCTGTCGGTGTTCGCCGCGCTCGTGCTCGCCTCCCAGGGCGTGATCGCCAACCTCTCAAATTACCTCACCGTCCACACGATCACCGGCCTGACGCAGACGATCGCGATGGGTCCCGTCGCAGGACAGGAGGCGATCAAGGAGCTCGGCACGAACGGCGGCGGGTTCTTCAACACGAACTCGGCGCACCCGTTCGAGAACCCGACCCAGTTCACCAACTTCTTCGAGATGCTGTTGGTGCTGATCATCCCGGCGGCGCTCGTGTTCTTCTACGGGCGGATGACCGGCAACCGCCGTCAGGGGTATGCGATCTACGCGACGATGATGGTGATGTTCCTCGGCGCGGTGTGCGTCGCCTACATCGCCGAGGCGCATGGCTCGCCCGCCCAGCACGCCGCGGGACTTCACACCGGCGTGATCAACGGCTCGACCGGCGGCAACATGGAAGGCAAGGAGCAGCGCTTTGGGATCGCCGGCTCGGCGCTGTTCGACGTGATCACCACCGTCACCTCCTGCGGCGCCGTCAACAGCGCGCTCGAGTCGTTCACCGGCATCGGCGGAGCTGTGCCGTTCGCCAACCTCTCGGCGAGCGAGGTGATCTTCGGCGGCGTGGGCACGGGGCTCTATTCGATCCTGCTGTATGTCCTCTTGGCGGTGTTCATCGGTGGGCTGATGGTGGGACGCACGCCCGAGTGGCTCGGCAAGAAGCTCGAGGCGCGCGAAATCAAGCTCGCCGGGCTGGCGATCCTGATCACGCCGCTGGCGGCGCTGTTCTGCACGGCGCTGGCGGTTGCGTCGAAAGCCGGGCGCGCGTCGATCTCCGAAGTCGCGACGTCCGCCGGCAAGCTGGGTATCCATACGCCGCAGGCCTTCTCCGAGAGCTTCTACGCCTACCTCTCGCAGGCGAACAACAACGGCTCCGCGTTCGCCGGCTATACCGGCTTCATCCAGCCGAACGCCGGCAGCGTCGGCTCGCATGGCGTCACCTTCGCCGACCTGCTCGGGGGCTTCGACATGCTCCTCGCGCGCTACGCGCCGATCCTGTTCGCGCTCGCGGTCGCCGGCGCACTGGCCGGCAAGCGCGTCACCCCGGCCGGCCTCGGCACGATGCGCACCGACAACGGCACGTTCGTCGTGCTGCTGATCGGCGTGATCATCCTCGTCGGCGCGCTCACGTTCTTCCCCGCCCTGCTCCTCGGCCCGATCGTGCAAGGCCTGACCGGACACCTCTACTGACATGCGCCGCGACATCGTCACTTCAGCAATCGCGATCGTGGTGTTCACGGTCCTGTTGGGGATCGTGTATCCCCTGGCGATCACCGGCGTCAGCCAGGTCGCGTTCCCGGGTGATTCAAACGGGCAGCAGATCCATCTCGACGGCAAGCTCGTCGGCTCGAAGCTGATCGGCCAGAGCTTCGCCTCGCCGGTGCTCGGCAAGAACGGCAAGCCTGAGGAAAAGGAAGGCGAACTCGTGACCGAACCGGACCCGCGCTACTTCCAGTCGCGTCCCTCGGCCACCGAAGGCGGCGCATACAACGCCGCCGCGAGCACGTTCTCCAACCACGGGCCCAACAGCGTGAAGACCAAGGAAGCCGACGAAGAAAACATCAAGGCCTACCTCGAACTGAACAAGAACCCAACCACCAAGACAGAATATGACCCCGGGCTCACCGTCGCGAAGATCCCGGTCGACGCCGTCAACAGCTCGGCCTCGGGGATCGACCCCGAAATCTCCCCGGCGAACGCCTGGATCCAGGCGCACCGCGTGGCGGCCGTGCGTCACCTCTCGCTCACGACCGTGGACGGCCTGATCGCCAAGTACACCGCGGGGCGCGGGCTCGGCTTCTCCGGCGAGGAAGGCGTGAACGTGCTCGAGCTGAACCTCGCGCTCGACCGGCGGGCACCGACGGCGAAGCCGTTGGTCAGAGGAGCAGGCTGATGTCAACCATTAGGGCGGGCGGGACCCACAAAAACGAACGTCAGGCCGTCTCCCTGTTCCAGCGCGAGATCGTCACCCGCGCGCTGATCGACAGCTTCAAGAAGCTCGACCCGCGCATCCAGATCCGCAACCCGGTGATGTTCGTCGTGGAGATCGGCGCGCTGATCACGACCGTGACATGGTTCATCCAGCTCGGCGGCGGCCAGTCGCTCGGCGGCAGCGAGCCGGCGTGGTACACGTTCACGATCTCCGTGTGGCTGTGGCTGACGGTCGTGTTCGCGAACATGGCGGAGGCGTTCGCCGAGGGCCGCGGGCGCGCCCAGGCCGACACGCTGCGCAACATGCGCAAGGAGACGGTCGCGATGATGCGCGACGGCTCCACCAAGGCCGCCGCCGAGCTCACACGCGGTGACGTCGTCGTCGTCCCGGCGGGAGAGCTGATCCCCGGCGACGGCACCGTGATCGAGGGCATCGCGACCGTCGACGAGTCGGCGATCACGGGCGAGTCCGCACCGGTGATCCGCGAGTCCGGCGGCGACCGCAGCGCCGTTACGGGTGGGACACGCGTGACCTCGGATCAGATCGTCGTGGAAATCACCCAGGAGCCCGGGCAGTCGTTCCTCGACCGCATGATCGCGCTCGTCGAGGGGGCCGAGCGGCGCAAGACGCCGAACGAGATCGCCCTCAACATCCTGCTCGCGGCGCTCACGCTGATCTTCGTGATCGTCGTCGCGACGCTGCGCCCGTTCGGCCTGTTCGCCGGGACCGCGATCTCCGAGACGACGCTGATCGCGCTGCTCGTCGCGCTGATCCCGACGACGATCGGCGCGCTGCTGTCGGCGATCGGGATCGCGGGCATGGACCGGCTCGTGCGCCGCAACGTTCTGGCCCTCTCCGGCCGCGCGGTCGAGGCGTCCGGCGACGTGGACGTGCTGCTGCTCGACAAGACCGGCACGATCACGATCGGCAACCGCCTCGCCTCCGAATTCGTGCCGATGCCGGGCGTGCCCGAGTCCGAGCTGGCCGAGGTCGCGCAGCTCGCCTCGCTCGCCGACGAGACGCCCGAGGGCCGCTCGATCGTCGTGCTCGCCAAGACGTACGGCATCCGCGAGCACGACATGACGACGATGCAGGCCGAGTTCGTGCCGTTCACCGCGCAGACGCGCATGAGCGGCGTCGACATCGACGGCCGGCGCCTGCGCAAGGGCGCCGGCGATTCGATCATCGAGCTCGTCTCCAGCGAAGGGGGTTCCCCGCCACCCGAGCTGCAGGTGCAGCTCGACCGCATCGCCAACGAGGGCGGAACTCCGCTCGCGGTCTCTCGCGACAATCAGGTTCTCGGTGTGGTCTACCTGAAGGACACGATCAAGGAGGGGATGGCCGCGCGCTTCGACCAGTTGCGGGCGATGGGCATCAAAACCGTGATGGTCACCGGCGACAACCGCCTGACCGCGGCGAAGATTGCGGAGGAGGCCGGCGTCGACGACTTCCTCGCCGAAGCAACTCCGGAGCGCAAGCTGGCCTTGATCCGCGAACAGCAGGAGGACGGTCGGCTCGTCGCGATGACCGGCGACGGCACGAACGACGCGCCCGCCCTGGCGCAGGCCGACGTCGGGGTCGCGATGAACACCGGGACCCAGGCCGCGCGCGAGGCCGGGAACATGGTCGACCTCGATTCCAACCCGACGAAGCTGATCGAGATCGTCGAGGTAGGCAAGCAGCTCTTGATCACCCGTGGCGCGCTGACGACGTTCTCGATCGCCAACGACGTCGCCAAGTACTTCGCGATCCTGCCTGCCGTGTTCGTCGCCACGTATGCCACCTCGCCGGGGGGCAAGGGGCCGCTGCACGTGCTCAACATCATGAACCTCGGCACGCCCGAAAGCGCGATCATCTCCGCGATCATCTTCAACGCGCTCGTGATTCCGTTGCTGATTCCGCTGTCGTTGCGTGGGGTTCGCTACCGGCCGATCGGGGCCAGCGCGCTGTTGCGGCGCAACCTCTGGATCTACGGGCTCGGCGGGATCATCGCGCCGTTCATCGGGATCAAGCTGATCGACCTGGTCGTGCACAACCTGCTGGGGGCCTGACCGACTCAGGATCGGCCTTCCCTGCCGGCCGGAAAGCCCGCTTCGCGGGGCCGGCTCCGAGGCTAGCGGCGATCAGGCCACGCCGAGCTTGGGACGGCTGGCGATGGCAGGTGTCGGACCTGGGCTCAGCCAGCCCTCTCACGCGATCGCTTTCTTCTGATCAGATCCCAGATGCCCGAGGCACCATCCGTCCTCGACGTCTCCTCTCTATCTAAGTCACCAGGAATGTGCTCCTCATAAAGCCTTACGTCCTTGAGATTCGCTCGCAGGCTCAAACGAAGAGGGTTCTAGCTGGAGACGCGGGTTGCGTCAACTGACTTCTGGAAACGCCCTGTCTCCTAGGAGGAGATTCAGACAGGCTGATCGGTTGGTCGGATCCTTCCAGGCCAGGAGATGGCGGAAACTGGCTGACCGTATCTAGTATATGTCTGCATCTAAATCGTGTCTAGCGATGTTTTGATGCGCTTCAACACCATGTGATGGGTATATAGATGGGCTGAATCATCTATTTTCGCTATCTTGATGCATATGTCGACCACACAAGCTGTCTCGATTCAAGATCTACCGGACCTGCTGATGTCTCGGGGGCGCTACAGCGCGTCGCTGGAGGAGATCAGGGAGATGACGGGGCTGAGCTACGCCGCGATTACGAGCGGCATCCAGCGTTTACGCAAGCAGCAGCGCATGTTTACCCCGACACGTGGGCTGTATGTTGTGATCCCGCCGGAGTTTCGCTCCTGGGGTGTGGTTCCTGCGGATTGGTTCATCGACGACTTGATGGGCCATCTCGGACGCCGCTACTACGTCGCGCTTTTGTCGGCCGCCGCGTATCACGGGGCCTCCCACCAGGCACCGCAGGTCTTCCAGGTAATGACCGATGGGCGCGTGCTCGACAGGGCGATTGAGCGGGTGCGTCTGCGCTTCTACTCGAGCGAGCACACCGCGGATACGCCGATCGAGAAGGTCATCGTGCACACGGGCTACATGAGCGTGTCATCGCGAGAGGCCACCGTCGTCGACCTCGTGCGCGAGCCTCGCGCGAGCGGCGGGATCAGCAACGTCGCGACGATCCTCACCGAGATCGGCGAGCTGGACGGCTCGGCGTTGGCCACCCTCGCGGCACGCCACGGCCGGACGCTCGCACGCCGCACCGGATGGATGGTCGACAACTACGGCTCCTGCCAAGACCTGGGGCCGCTGCGCCTGGCCGCCAGGCTCGACCTGGGGGAGCCCGCCCTCCTGAGTTCTTCGGGGCCGCGGCGAGGACGCGCCGACCCGACCTGGAGAGTGCGTATGAACATCACGGTGGAGCCCGACCTGTGATCGCACAGGCATACCTGAACGAGTGGGCATCCCAGGCGCCATGGCCGCAGCAAGCTCAGGTCGAGCAGGACCTGGTGCTCCCGGCCTTGACGAGATCGAACACGGCCGCTGGCGCGTGAATGGAGGAGCCTAATCCAGATACCGTGAGCGGTCTCGATGGCCGTCGTGCTCTGCAGCCACCTGCTGCTCGCGCCAGCGCCGATCGCCGCGGGTGCGGTCGCGACGATGCTCAGCCTGGTGCTTGTGCGGCTTGCACATCAGACAGCCCGCGCGCGTGCTCTTTGGACCCTTGCGCTTGTGATTGGCCATGCAGACAAATGGTTGCATAGACCCACGTCAGCAGGGTGCTGCTCCCCTGCTCCTAACCCATCAGTTGTTGTTATTCGCCGAGGGGACGATCGGTCATGCAGATCCCATTGACTTGCAGCCAATGGCGTTCTTGGGTGTCCCAAGGAAACTGGATCGCGCGAGCGAGGCCGAGCATCAGGAATGCGTCGACGCCCGCGGCGAGCCGATCATTTACGTCCTTGACGATGGAGTGCTTGATGGTCTTGTGGTCCTTCTCGACGAATCGCACATCGGTGACCGACAGAGCGGGCGAGTGCTCCATGTCGGGGATCGTAAGCCGCAGTTTCCCCCAGGGATCGACGGCCAAAGTTGGTGTCTCGCGTGCGCGGACGACGGCGAGCGATCGCTTGCCCTGGCCGGCGTCGATCGCGTAGCCTTTACTCACGCGGTGCAACGAGGGTCCGAAGGCGGTCTGGATGTCTCGGTCGCTGACGGAGTTCAGCATCTCGAGGTAGGTGTCCCCGTCGAGCAGCTCGACGAGTTCGGCATCACTGGTGGCGAACAGGTGGTCCTCGGTCTCCGGCGCCGAGGGATCCGGGGTCGCCTTGCCGATGTCAAGGAGCGCCCCTATCTGGATGGGTCCGCCCTCATCTGAGAGGAGTTCTCGTGTGATCGGATCGCTACTCGGCGTAGTGGGTCGGACGTGCTCGAGCTCCGCGAGCTCGACGCCGGCGATGCAGATCCGCGTTCCCGTGAAGCGGGTTATGTGGTTGAGAACGATCCGCATCGCATCGACTCACAGGTGCACCGGTCGTACATCCGACCAGCGGTCAGCCAGGTACTCGCACACGAGCCTGCGATGACAGTTCTCCGCGGTCGCCTCGCTGCAGAGCAGTGCGGTCGGCAGCTCGAACTCCGCGGGCGAGAGGGCGCGCTCGATCTGACGCTCGGCCATCAAGTCAAGGAAGCGACGCTCGTAGGACTCCCAGTCGCCTTTGCGCTTCTTGTACTCATCGAGCAGCTCTTGGGTCGGAGCCAGCAGCGGCTCGTGCTCGTAGGTTGCGCCGACCAGCTCGCTCAGAAAGTACGGCAGATCCTTCGCCTTGGCGAAGCCCGCGAGCTGGGAGGAGTTGTTGAGCCGGATGTCGAGCAGGCGTTGGACGCCGGCTGCCTTCAGGCGACCGAAGAAGTGCTCAGCCGTCGTCTGTGTGAAACCGATTGTGTAGATCTCCACGCTGGCTCCTCCTCGCCGAACAACGACTCCTGCCCGTCTGGAAAGTCCAGAGCCACGAAGTCCTCCTGATGGACGACTCCATTCGGGAGGATATGACGGAGTGCCACCCCGTGGTCAGCCAGGACCTTGCCTACGAGCAGCCGGCGGTGGCACTCGCGCGGCTGGCCCTCGCTGCAAAGCAGCGCCACCCGATGCTCTCGAGCACCGCTCAACAGGCGCTGAACCGCCGTCTGGAACCCTGGTTGCTCGGCCATGCGGTCGTAGCGAGCGTGGCCGTCCTCGTCGTAATCCGCCTCCCGCGACGGCCGGCCACCGAGCTCCTCCCCAAAGAAGAGATAGCGCGTGCCGGCCCGGCGAAGCGCCGCGTCGAGCTCCTCGCGATTGAAGTGCGGAGCGATGCGCGAGTACGGGTAGGACCGCACGTCGACGACCACCTCAATGCCCTCAGCCTGCAAGAGCTTCGCAAAGTGCTCAAACGTGTGGTTGGAATGCCCGATCGTCCAGATAACCGGTGAAGACTGCATGGCCTCAGGGTACCCAGCCCTGCGGACGGGGCCGCTTCGTGGATGGGTCACTGGAGGGTCGAGGAGGCCGGCCCACGATGGCCGCTGTCGACCTAAGCTCAGCCGACCTGCTCAGGGTTGCCTGTCCTGCAGCCCTCTCTTATGGAGATGACGTGAAGCGGCCACAATCCCACTCCTGAACTCATCTAGCGTTTCGGGTGAGCGCAGCGGCGCACCCAGCGCGGGCTTGCCGGAATCGACGGCCTGCGGGCTCGTCCTTTCCAGCTTGCGCACGAATGAGCGCTCGGCATAAATCGGGGGTTTTTCATCCTCGCGACTCTTCGCACCGCCGGTGATCGAGAACGCTCCCAGCCCCTCCACCTCGGGCATGACACCGTCGAGCTTCAAGTAGCCCAACATGTGGTCGAACGAGCGGTTCTCCATCATCAGGACGACGATGTGATCGATCTTGCTGAGATTCCCGCCGCCCGAACCAGTCAGCGAAACCATAGGCGTGCGCTGTTCGGGCAGGCGCGTCAGGAGGGTTTGGAGCCACGCGGGTAGAGCCACGGGATCATGGTACGCAGCTGCGTACGAGCAAGCTTTAGGCCGCGGCGACGACCACGGTGCAGCCGTTGCCCTCGAAGGATTCCAGGGCGTTGCGCTGGGCGCGCTTGCCGATCAGCTGTGGCTCCTGTCCGGTGGGTGAGATGTCGATCGCGAGCTCGACGCCCAGTGCCTCGGAGATACGCAGGAGCATCGGGAATGCCGGGTTGTGCTCCCCGCTCTCCAGCCGCGCGACCGCGGGCTGGGTCATCTTCAGGCGCTTAGCCAGCGCGGTCTGGCTGAGGTCGTGCTCTGCCCGGTAGGCGCTCACCTTCACTGCGACCGCGCGGGCCAGCGCGGTGCGCTCCCACTCCCGCCGGTACTCGGGGTCGGCGTCGAGATGCTCGGCGAGCACCTCCTCGTGGGTAGGAAGATCGGACAGCTTCATGGGAAGGCTCCTTCGTGTCGAGCCTGATTATAACAAAATTGTGATAGCCGCCTCGGCTTGGTCCAACACGCCTAGTTGTGCAGCCTCAGCCAGTTCCCCGGCAATACGCTCATCGATGTCTTGCTCTTCAGCGAACTCCCCTACGGCACGGGCGACAGCTCCCGTGAGGCACTGCAGGCGCATGTCGTCTTCGGCGTCTGGGTGGCCATCCTGGCTCACCTCCACCAAATAGTCGACGAACTCCTCGCCGTTGCCTTCATCGAGGCGCCGCGTTGCATACATCACCTGATAGGCCTCTTGGCGGAAAAGCCGGTTCAAGCACGGAGATTGCGTGTCGTCGAAAGCCCCGTCAGCATGCAGGTTCTCGACGCCATTCCTGGCGAGTACCGCGACTCGCATCGCCTCCATCTCCCATGCGGACAGCGACGAAAACTCCTCGGGCGTCATGGTGTTGACCTCATGGTGGCTCGACGACAGGGTTCCGGGCAACGCTTGGCTGGGCGCTCTGGGTGGAGCTGGTTCAGCTCAATTGAGTGCGCGTTTGGAGCGGCCATCCTGTTCACCGGCCCGAGCGCGAGCCGTCATGCGGCGAGGACCTCGATTGGGGCGTGGCGGGCCTGTTTGCGCTTGGGTTGAGGGCGCACGCGCAGCTCGATGTAGACGTCCAGCGCGTCGGCGACATCGGCGATCGTCGCCAGCTGCACGTTGCGGCCCTTACCGTCCAGCAAACGCGAGACGACCGAGGGCTTCACCCCGATCCGGCGTGCCAGCTCAGCCTTGGAGATCTGGCTGCCCGCACGGATCTCATCGAGCGCGATCAGCAGCTCGGCGAAGGCAACCAGCTTGGCGACCTCGCGCTCATGGGCAACACGCTCCCCAGCGGTCGGGAAGGTCTCAGCCAGGAGCTCGGCAAAGACTGCGCTTTCCTTCGACTTATGCATCTGAGCACTTTCGATCGGGGAAGCGGATCGTAGCATAGAAGCTATGGCAGGTCGGAGTTGAGATTTGGCCACCACTCAATGCCATCGCGCCCGAGTGCAACGCGGTTCGTTGCCCAATAGTCCTTGCGGTATCGATCGATCCGCCGATACTCGGACTGCGGCACCTCCGTCCGGATGGGCTTGGCCACGCCATCGAGCAGCACCAGCGAGGACAGCGCCAGCCCGTGTGCCGGCGCGTCTCGGTCAATCAAGCAGAACAGCCGGTAGAGCTTATTGGAGTGCTTATCGCGCACCTCACAGATCCCACTGAGATCAACCTCTCTTTTGCCGGCGGGCTTGTGCATGAGCCGCCAACGCGGTGTCGATGTCGGAAAGCGCGGTGGCCCGACCTGAAGCACAGCCCGGATCGTCACCAACAGCTCAGCACGCACCCCGATCGGCATCTCCTCGCCAACGAGAAAATCCCATGCCGGCCGACGGCCGCGAGCCGTCTCATAGAAGACGGGCTGCCACCGCTCAGGGGTTCGCTTCTTGGTGCTCTTCGCCATCCCCCAAAGCTACGCCGCGCTTGCGATGGAACGCTCGATCACGACCTACTCACCACCCTAACCACCAGTGTTTCCGGGCCTCCCCGCAGAAAACATGGCGCCAAAACGCCCACGTGGATCTGCGCGCCCTGCCGTAAACCCCCATGCCGTCCGGATCTCAGGCGGCTCGTGTCGCGATCAGCGCCAGCTTATTTGAGCGGGGCAGCATTTTGATCCTTGCCTCCTCACGGCGAGCGGCCGTGGATTGGGCATCGGCAACGCCAGTGCCAGCTCCACCGGCAGACGACTGGCTGTGTAGCGGCTGGCCTTACCCGCCTGATGGCGAGCCATGCGCCTGTCGAGATCACTGGTCCAGCCCGTGTACAGGGAGCCGTCGCGGCAGCGCAACATGTAGACCCAGGCGTCGGACACGTTGGTTTATTTGACTTGCAGGGGGTGGATACCTGCTGGCGCTTGCGTAATCGAGCCGACGTTCGGGTCGATGCTGTCCGTGCCAGTGGGCTGCGTCGAGGCTCAGCCGGCAGTCGAATCGAGTTGCGGATCCTCATGATCGCCTGAACTCGATCGAGACCGAGCAAAGAGCCTCCGCCAACGAGGCCGCGGTCCTGCCCACGCCAGCGTCTTGGCGGTGGCATTGAGGTAGGCGTCCTGCGCGGCCAGAGCCTCTGTCCAGCCACGCGAATAAGCGGCCTCCTGCTCAGAGTCCAGACCCTCGCCGTTTGCTTCCCCCAGGATGGTGCCCAGTCTGGAGATCGCAAGCCAGTAGTGACCGAAGGTCGCGTACTCTGGCGCGCGCGAGCCCAGGCGCACGCCGACACGGCTGATTGTGAGCACGATGCTCTTTCCGCAGCTTCTAGGCCTGTCTTGCTGTCACGACCCAGCACCTTGAGACGCCGGACCTCATCATGAGCCTCATCGACCTTGAGTAACAGCAGGGTGAGCTGAGAGCCGCCATCCTCAAGCACGGTACGAAGCTCGGTCGCCCTCTCCTCTCGAGACTGCCACCGACGTTCCCGTGAGCTTCCCCAGGCCGCAGCGGCAAGGCCACCGACACCGACCAAGGCCGACGCGGAGACGGAAATGATTGCGACTGCTTCGCTCACGGCCCCACACCGTCGCACCGAGCGCGGACGTCGAGACTACGGGTCCGGTCGACTCGGGAGCCTCGAGGCATCCAGGCTTCTCAAGCCACAAGTGCAGGCAGCCGATTAGGATTCGCTCGATGGCCAAGACGATCTTCAAGCCGGTCTCCTCAACGCTGAGCCAGCTTCTCGGCGACATCGATCTCGGCAAGCTCGCGTTGCCCGAGCTGCAGCGTCCGTTCGTCTGGCAGAAGACGGCGGTACGTAACCTGCTCGACTCGATGTACAAGGGGTTTCCGATCGGCTATCTGATGCTCTGGAACACCGCCGACGCTGACTGGAAGGTCATTGGCACAAACGGTAAGCAGCACACACCTACGGAATTCATCATCGACGGACAGCAGCGCCTGACGAGCCTTTACGCGGTGATGACGGGCGCGGAGATCACGTTCAAGGACTTCAGCAAAGGACGAATCAGGATCGCGTTTCGACCTCGCGATGCGCGATTTGAGGTCACCGACGCAGCGGTTGAGAGGGATCCGGAATTCCTGCCCGATGTCACTGAGCTGTGGAAGGGCGAGGACTGGGAAGTCATCGAGGCGTTCCTCGAGCGGCTGCGCAAGACGAGGCCGGAGGCGCTCCAGGACGGCCAAGAGAAGCAGCTGCGCCACGCGCTCAGCCATCTCCGCAGCCTGGAGGACTTCCCGCTTCAAGCTGTGCAGATCGGCCATGAGGTAGACGAGGAGGACGTCGCTGAGATCTTTCTGCGCGTCAACAGCGGCGGGACCAAGCTGACCCAGGCGGACTTCATCCTCACCCATCTGTCGGTCTTCCGGGAGGACGACCGTCGTCGCTTGGAACATTTTGCCCATACCGCAAGCGTCGTTCCTGCCGATGGGCTACCGAGCCCATACAACCATCTCGTCAAACCGGCCGCCGATCAACTTTTGCGGGTTGCTGTGCTTGTCGCCTTCCACCGTGGGCGACTCCAGTCCGTACTTGCGCTCTTGCGAGGCGGCGGTGTCGATGACGACGCTGTTACCAGCGAGGCCGATCGTAATGCACAGCTGGACAAGCTCACCGCGGCGATCGACCACGTGCTCGATCTGACGAGCTGGCACGAGTACATCAAGGCCCCAATGTCGGCAGGGTTCCGCCGCTCAAACGAGATTTCCTCCGAGAACAACGTCTTGCTCGTGTATGCCCTGTATCTGATCGGTCGCAGCTACGGCCTGTCCCACAGCGATCTGCGCACGACGATCGCGCGCTACTTCTTCATGTCCTCGCTGACGGGACGCTATACCGGGTCATTCGAGACGCAGATCACCCAGGATGTCCAGGCGTTTACCCAGGCCGCAGACGGAACTGCCTACCTGGATCGCCTGCGTCAAGCGATCTCCACAGAGCTGACCCCTGATTACTGGACGATCCGACTGCCTCAGATGCTAGCGAGTTCATCCGCGCGAAGCCCCGGGCTATTTGCCTACGCCGCGTCGCTGTGCCTGCTCAACGCACGTGTGCCGCCGTTTGTCTCCGGTAACGCGGGGCAGGAGCGAAAGTCGAGCCTGCTCATCCGAGACCTGTTCGATCCGATCGTCCACCCGAAGAAGAACCCCGTCGAGCGCCACCACCTCTTCCCGCGCGCGTATCTGGAGAAGCAGGGAACCAATGACACACGCAGCGTCAATCAAATCGCCAACTTCTCCTACGTCGAGTGGCCCGAGAACATCGAGATCTCAGACACGGCGCCGTCCTCCTATTGGCCGCGTTATGTCGATCAGTTCTCCAGCGAGGATCTTTTTCATCACGCGTTGCCGGAGGATTGGGCGCAGATGGATTATGAGCAGTTCCTCGTGGAGCGCCGCAAGCTGATGGCGCAGGTCATCCGTGAGGGGTTTGAGACGATTGGAGCGCGCTCGGCGAATGGCGAGATCAGTACCTGACTGGATCCGGTCAGAACATTGCCACAACTGGCACCAACCGTCTACTCGGGCGAACAATCGAGAGCGGTGTCCTATGCCACCTCATCCCTGGGCTCGGCCCCTTTTCTCACAGCCTCGATAGCGACTACAAGCTCATCGACTTCGTGTACCGCAAAGATGCTCTCAGGTCCCTGTGGAGCTACATCGGTGAAGGGAGATTTGTAGAGCCGATCAATCGGCATCATACCGTTCTCTGTCAAGTGATCTATGATGAGCCCAAGGAAGTCAAGCTGGTTTGCACTCAGGGTGCGACCATCGATGAAACCTGCGAGCGCTTCCGATGCCGCACTCCGCTCGAGACCGACAAGCGAGCGGACAAAGAGACCAAGGCCGTCAGCTTCACTACGCGCACGGTCGATATTGGCAACGTCACCGATATCGGCATCGGCCAACATGCTTTCCAGCCCGGCGATATCGCTTTCTGTGAGTTGACGATTACGACGCAGCTTTTGGAGCGCTACGTGGTCTTCATGTTCGAGTAGGTATGAGCGCGCCTTCTCACGAAAGCGCTCGTAGTCAGTCCCTACTTGGATTCCACGCAGCTCGACCTGCTCTATCTCGCCGAGCTCGTCCGTGAAGTCCGTATATACGAAGGCTCGCCTGCGCTTCTCGAGCAGCTTCACGAGGCCACGGATGCGTCGCCGCACGTGCTCGAGCATTGGCAGCGTGACGTCCACCCACCACTCATCGCTAACGAGCTCATCGAGCAGCGCTTGTTGCTCGCGAATCGCGGGGATCGCCAGCTGTTCCAGCAAGCCGGAAGCGATCTCCTGGACCTGACGTCGCAACCGCTCCTGTCCGGGCTCGCCGAGCAACCTGCAGAGTTGCAGCTTGAGAATCAGCAGATCGAAGCGCTTGGCCTCCTCGTCGTCCTCCGGTAGCGCGGTCGGAAGGTCGGCAAGGCGATCGGCGAGTTCGATCGCTCGCTCGAGATCGAGCTCATTCCAGGGCTCCTCGGAGCGGTAACGCTCGACCCACTGTCGTTGTGGGCGCACGAGAAAGTTATCGACGTTCATGTTTGCGATCTGCTTACGAAGCAATGCGATCGTTTCAGCTCGCAACCTGTCCGTGCCGGTGAGAGACTGACCCCTCTTCGCCGGTTGAGAATTGACCCCCCTGGGGCGGTGGCGGAGGCGCCCGGGGTCTGGTTAGCCTGGTTCGGTTGCTGTTATCGAGACCGGGAGAAGGAGCGTGCTGGACGTGGAGCGGTGGGCAGAGCTGCGCCGGGAGCACTTCGTTCGCGGGGTGTCGATCAAGGAGCTTGAGCGCCGCACTGGGCTGGCTCGCAACACGATCCGGGTGGCGTTGCGCTCGGATGCCCCGCCGGGTTTTCGCTGTCCTTTGCGGCCGTCGAAGCTGGACCCGTTCAAGGCGGAGATCTGCGAGCAGCTGCGCTCGGACCACACGCTGACTGGGGTTCGGATTCGTGAGCTGATCGAGCCGCTGGGCTATGCGGGCGGCAAGAGCATTGTTGATGACTATCTGCGTGAGGTGCGCCCGCTGTTCGCGCCGAAGCGCACGTTCCAGCGCACTGTTTATCGGCCTGGGGAGATCTGCCAGTTCGATCTGTGGAAGCCGAAGCGTGAGGTCCCGGTCGGCCATGGTCAGGCACGCAAGGCCTACGTCGTGGTTGCGTGTCTTGGCTATTCGAGGGTCGGTGCGGGCGCGCTGGTGTTCTCCAAGGAGGCACCGGATCTGCTCTGGGGCATCGCTCGCTGTTTGTGGTCGCTGGGAGGCTTGCCCTCGACGCTTGTCTGGGACAGGGAGGGCGCGCTGCACGCTCACCGCGGGCGCCCGACGGATGTCTATGCCGCGTTCTGTGGGCAGCTGAAGCTCGACTGGCATTTCTGCGGGAAGGGCGACCCCCAGGCCAAGGGCGCGGTCGAGAAGCTCCAGCAGTATTTCGAGACGAACTTCGAGCCCGCCAGGACGTTCGCTAACCCGCTGGACTTCCAGCTGCAGCTCGACACGTGGTTTGAGAAGGCCAACGCACGGTTGCATCGCGGACTGCGCGCGCGGCCCGTCGACCGGCTCGTCGACGAGCACCCGGTGATGCGAGCGCTAGGAGAGCAGCCCGATCTGGACCGCCGCTGGGTGATCAGGGTCCCGCCGGATCCTTATCTGCGTTTCGATACGAACGACTACTCGCTTGACCCCGGGTTCGTTGGCCGGCGGGTCGAGGCCCGGGTCTCCCAGCAGCGCCTGAGCGCGACGGTGCTCGATACCGGCGAGCTCGCCGCCGACCACGACCGTTGCTTCGCGAAGCACCGCACGATCACGGCGCTCGGGCACGCCCGGGCGCTGAAGGCGCTACGCGTGCAGCGTGTTGGTCCGGAGATCGAGGTGCAGCAGCGCTCCCTGGATGTCTACGACGCGCTGATCGCATGAGCGACACGAGCGAGCTCGCGTTCCTGTTCAAGGCGCTGAAGGCGCCCGCGGCCGCCCAGGCGTTCGAGAAACTCGCCGAGCGAGCCCGCGCTGAGGAGTGGACCTACGAGAAGTTCACCCAGGCATTGCTCAGCACCGAGCACCAGGCACGCGAGGCCCACGGTTCGGAGAGCCGCATCCGTCAAGCACGCTTCCCGTTCCGCAAGTCCCTCGAGGAGTTCGACTTCACCTTCCAGACCTCGATCAAGAAGCAGGTGATCGAGCATCTCGGACAGCTCGACTTCGTTCACGCCCGCGAGAACGTCGTGCTCCTCGGCCCGCCGGGGACCGGCAAGACGCACCTGTCGATCGCCTTGGCCATCCGCGCCTGTTTGGCCGGGGAAAGAGTGATCTTCCGCAGCGCCACCCAATGGGTCGCGCTGCTCACCGAGGCACAACGCAACGGAGACCTCGAGCAGGAGCTACGCCGCCTGGACCGCTACCCCCTCCTCATCTGCGATGAGATCGGCTACATCCCGTTCGACCCCCAAGCCGCGAACCTGATGTTCATGCTCATCAGCCGCCGCTACGAGCAAGCAAGCCTGATCGTCAGCAGCAACAAGAACTTCTCCCTCTGGGGCGAGATCTTCGGCGACGACACCGTCGCCACCGCGATGATCGACCGCCTCGTCCACCACGCCGAAATCATCAGCCTCAAGGGCGAGAGCTACCGCCTGAAGAACCACGACCTCGGCAGCAGACCCCCGCGCCAGAACCCCGACACAGCCTGACCAGCCCCCCACGCAGGGTGGGGAATTCCCGTGAGCAGAAGTGGGGAGTTTCCGTGAGCAGGACCGGGGAACTTCGATGATCCGACACCCCCACGGCGAGCGCGCCGCCGGCAGCGCGCTCCGCTCGGCGCTACGCGCCTCGCTCCACACGCAGCCGGCGAACCCACACAGGGGGGTCAATTCTCAACCGGCGCTACAGGGTCAATTCTCAACCGGCCTTGACAGCAACCCCGCCTCGCCGCCAGTCTCTTTGCCCTCGTCCTCGGCTTCTGCAAGCGAGAGGATCAGCTGCACCCGTTCCCGGAACAGCCTGAGCCGCAATGACTCGCCTACGCCGCCGGTGCTCGGCTCGATGCGCTGATTGAAGTAAGTGATATTCTCGCAACAGTCGAAGACGTAGAAGTCGCGCTTGTGATCGCCGGGGCCGAACAGATCAGGACAAAGTCTGGTACCTCGCCCGATCATCTGCCAGAACTTGGTCTTCGACCGAACCGGCTTGAAGTACACGAGGTTGACGACCTCCGGGATGTCGATGCCGGTATCAAGCATGTCGACTGAGATCGCGATATGCGGAGTCTTGTTGGCAACCGAGAAGCTGTCGATTAGCGACTGGACGTACTCAGTGCGATAGGTGATTACGCGCGCGAAGTGGCCCGCCTGCTCGGGATAGTTCGCGTCGAAGCGTTGTGCGATGAACTCAGCGTGCTCATTGTTCTTGGCGAAGACGATCGTCTTGCCAAGTCGATCGCCACCAGCTACCCGGTGGCCGTGGGTCATTAGCGTCTCGAGCAGCTTGTCGACCGTGTCAGCGTTGAACAGCCAGCGGTTGACGGCTTCGGCCGCAACCGAATCGGGTAGTTCCTCGCTCTCGTCCCCCCAGTCCTGCGCCTCCCATTGTTCCTTCTCCTCCTCGCTTAGATCGTCGTAACGGATTCCCTCCCGCGGGAACTTCAGGGGGACGGTGATCGCCCGAGGTGGTACTAGATATCCCTCGGCGACCGCCTGATCGAGGTCGTAGTAATCGGTCGGGACGCCCGGCTCGAGATCGAACAATCCGTAGGTGTCCCGGGCAACCTCGTCCTTGGGGGTGGCTGTTAGTCCGAGCAGCAAGGAATCGAAGTACGTGAAGATGGAGCGGTACTTCTGGTAGACCGAACGATGGGCCTCGTCGATCACGACAAGGTCGAAGAAGCCCGGCCCGAACCGCCGCTCCTCGCCCGCTTGCGCTTCCCCGATCAGCCCCATCATCGTAGGGTACGTCGAGACGTATACCCGTCCTTCCTCACGACGCTCGGTCACGAGGTTAACCGTGGTCGCATCCGGCAGGTGTGTCTTGAAAGCGCCCACCGTTTGGTTGACGAGCGCGACACGATCGGCGAGGAACAGTGCTCGCTTCACCCATCCAGCCCGCATCAGCAGGTCGATTAGGGCGATCGCTGTGCGCGTCTTGCCCGCACCCGTCGCCATCACAACAAGCGTCTTGCGCTGGCTGTCACGATCGAAGGCCTCGCAAACCCTGCGTATCGCGCGGTGCTGGTAATGGCGCTCGACGATGGCAGAGTTGATCTCGAGCTCGCCCAGCGGATGCCGGCTTGTGCGTCGGTTGATTAGCAACGCGAGCTCGTCCTTGGTGTAGAAGCCCTGGACGCCGCGGGGCGGGTAACAAGTGTCATCCCACAGCCAAGTCTCGTAGCCGTTTGTGTAGAAGATCACCGGCCGCTGGCCGAACTCGCGCTCGAGGCAGTCGGCGTACAGCTTCGCCTGCTGACGACCGACACGCGCGTCGCGTCGCGTCCGCTTCGCCTCGACGAGTCCGAGCGGCTTGCCGTCGGCTCCCCACAGCACGTAGTCCACGTGCCCAACACCGCTGCGAGTCGGCATACCGTGCACTTCGTACTCGCGGTCTCGATCCTCGTCGAGGGGCCATCCGGCCTCGTGCAGCAACAGATCTATGTAGTGGTCGCGAGTCTCCTGCTCGTCGTAGTCGTGCTCGTCGGGCTGGGCCTGGTTGACCGCCTTGGCCCGAGCGATCTGGGTCTGCACATGCTTCAGTTGAGCCTGTAGCTGGGCGTTGTCGGCCTGTGCTCGGGCAAGTTCCTCATCTCGCCACAGGTGCTCACCCTCTTTCTTCTGGAGCGCCTCGATCGACGCCTGCCGCTGTTCGGGCGACTGTAAGCGAGGGATCGCGGTGTCATCGAAGGCGAGCGTTGCTGGTGGCGCGTCAGCAGGATTGCGTGAGTATGTTCGAGCGATCCAGAACATGATGTGGAACAGCTCACGGACCACCCCGATTGCTACGTCGTGCGTGATCGGCCGGCGATCGTGGACCGCCGCGTTGCCCCGACGGCGCACATAGTCCATCTTCGTCCTGATCCGCTTGTCGATCGTCGACTGAAACGACGGGTCGAACAGCATCGCTGAAAGGTCGTTCTTGTACGGGCGACGCAATGATGTATCGACGTCATACATCCAGTGGACCGCAAGCTCGAGTGCCCGTCGGGCGTAGAAGCAGCCGGCACGGGGATCGGCGCTAACGTTTCGTTCGGCTTTGATCGCCTCGGCGGCGAGCTCGGGCCACCTAGCGGCCAGGAACTCGAAGTTAGACGTCGCTTGCTGACCTGGAACGGACATCGTCAGAGTTCGCCATTGAACGCGCGGTGCTGCAGCGACGCAAAGAGGGAGTCCAAATGGGTTAGATGGCGCAGCAAGCGCTGACTTTGGGACGCGATGCGCGCAGCTACCGTGCCAAACTCCTGCTGCGCCGCGGCGTCGAGAAGGGGAACCTCAACCGCCGCCAGCTTCGCCTGGTTGATCTTGAATGTGCCATTCGTTGTAGTAGCAGCGCGCTCAATTTGATTGCGTATCACAGGCGACGCCCATACTGCCGCAAAATATTCGTGGTTAACTGTCTTTGGGTCGAGCTCCGCACCAATCATCGTGTCGGGGAATGTGACCCCAGGAGCATCTGAAGGTACGACCGCTCCGACGCCCACGAAGCGGAGGTTTCCGTTGCCGCGCGATATCAAGAACGTCTCCCGTGTCACCATCTGGTGCGGCGTTGGCAGACGATCGAAAAAACATGACTTGCGAGCAGTAGCGTCGAGGTGACCTCCTCTCAGCGCAGAAAGCGTGAGGACGTATCCAGGATACTGCCCCGTGTTCGCTGGCGAGAGACCATTTCTGAGTGGATACAGTAGTAGTTCAGCAAAGCGCTTCACGTGTGCCTGCCCACGGCTAACCCGGATCGTGCAGTAGGTGCGTGGGGGTGACTGCGGGTCGTTTTTTGGCGGGCCTGGGGTGTGTTGATCGGTGATCTGGTTGGACGGTGTTGTCTGTGACGCGCTCTTGGGGGAGCGTTGTCGTGTGCTGGACCCGTTTCGGGGTAGCGGTGATCATGGCCGGGTGGCCGGGTGGTCTGCTGGGTGGTTGGGGGGTCGCTGGTGGCTGTTGTCAGCCGGTGGCGGCGTGAAGCGTTTCGAGTTTCTGAAACGCGGCGAGGAGCTCGGCTGCCCACGGCCAGGTGTCCTGGAGGTGGAGCTTGCAGCGGCGGCCGGAGAACGCGAGTCGCCCGGCGACGTGCAGCAGCTGGTAGCGCAGCCGCTTGGGCTCGGCCTTGGCGAGCTCTCCGGTAAGGGCGAGTGTTTGGGTCCAGACGATCAAATCGTGCGCGAGCATCACGATCTCCAGCCACACCTCGTTGAGCGCAAACGTCTTGAACGGGAACTTGGATAGGCCGGTGTCCTTGTCGTCACGGATGCGGTCCTCGACGTGCGCGTGCTGGCGGTGGCGGCACTCCAAGACGTCGATGTCGGGGTCGGTCTGGTCGGTGAGGATCGCTTGGAAGCGGTAGCCGTCGTGGTCGGTGAACGACAGCTGCGCTCCGGGGTGCGGGCGCTCACGGCGCACGATCAGCCTGGAGCCCTCGGGCCACGCGGACAGATCGACCGTGCTGGTGATCTCTGTGACCTCGCCGTTCTTGCGGGTCGAGCCATCTTGGTCGAGCGCCGGGACCCACGCGTTCTCGGGGATCTGGAGGATCGCGCTACGAACCTTCTCGGTGAGTTCGTAGCCGACCGAGAAGCGCATCCGCGCGTCGCGGCAGTAGTCAACGAGACCATGCGTGGCGCCGGCCGTGTCCGCGCGCACCAAGATCTCCAGTGCCTCGACATGCTCGGCCGGGATCTGCGCGAGCGCCAAGTCCAGCGCCGCCACATGATCATCGGCGGTGTTCGAGCCAGCGTTCCCGGGCCGCAAGAGGCCGCCGAGCGCCTCCCTGGTCTCATCCAGGTAGACCTGCAGCGGGTGAAACCCGTAGCCGCCCTTGTAGTTCCCGGCTGCCTTCTCCTTCTCCGAATGCGCTGTGATCAGCGTCGCGTCGACATCGAGCGTCAACCGCTCAGGCGCACCATCAAGCTCCCAGAACCGCTCCCGGGCGCGCGCGCGCGCGACACGGAGGGCATCCAGCAGCCCCGGCTCAGACGCGACCCGGTCGATCACACGAAACGCTGTCGAGTCAGACGCGACCTGCCCGAAGAGCGCGTCCTGCTCACGGACCACACCGAGGTCCGAGACGCACTCCCCGCCGTCGACGAGCATCACCGCGAGATCGCGGATCACCCTGCCCGGGTCATGACCACGACGCCGCCGCTTGACCCCAGCCAGCCCCAGCGACAGCGCTCTCGTAAGACCGAGTTGGTCGGCCACCTGCGCGACCAGCGCGCTGCCCGCATGCGAGACCAAACCCGCTCCGTCCGACGTGACTTCTACGGTTACCGGGCGTCCATCACGTATCACCTTCAAGGTGAACCTCCTGAGTTCGGGAATCGGTACTTCAGCAAGCCCAATTCTCCAAGCCCAGCCGGACGTTCCCGCGCCCCCGCTCACCCCGGGGGCGCGGCCGTTACTGCACACTCCGGGCTAAGCGCTTCCATAAGAATCGCGGCGCGCAGTTGAGCAAGAGCATCGAGTGTCGTGCGTCGTGCGCAACGCATGCGGTCGGCGACATCAAGTATGTGGGCAATCCGCCGCTGCTCCTCGAGGGGCGGAACCGGCACGGTGACTGCCTTGAGGAACTTGAAGTGCCGTGAATATCCTGCGGACGGTAGCGCGACACTCGCTAGAAAACGGAAAAGGTAGCGTGCATCCAACATCGGATCTGGCGCTAGAAGCTTCACGCCGTCAGCACCGACAGCAAATGAATAGTCAACAAACTTGAAACGACGCGTGTGATCGCCGAAGGCGATTACAGGCAAGCTCCCCCGGTAGGCACCCGTAGTGTCATCGGTATATCCAGCGACGATTGAGTCACCTTGATCTACTATGGGAAGCAGTCCTTCAGATTGCCACCTAGTCTTAGGTACCTTGCCACTCTGCGAAGAGACGTCACGGCAGGCCTGGCTGAAGGGTATGGTGGACCAGCCCACCTTCAACTCAACATTCCCTTCAGTTCGTCGAAGCTTGACCGGATTTCAGTCTCAATCGACTCCAGCTCGGCAATAATGTCCGCCGGATGGCGGTGCTCGACATCCTCGTAGACAGTCTCCTTGTAGCGGTTGATAGAGAGGTCGTAGCCCACCGCGACGACGTCCGCCTTTGGCACACAGAAACTTTGGTCGGCCCATGGTCGCTCTCGCTCGTCGCCATCTTTCTCGGCCCAGCAAAGGAGGACGTCCGGCAGGTTGTTCTTCTCGTGATCCTCGTCGGAAAGTTCAGCGTCGGGAGTAGGTCCCAACTTGTCCTCGTCAAGAAGCGGCGTGCGCTTGTCATCGAGACTGTAGCCATCTGCCGTCACGTCGTAGAACCAAACGTGGTCGGTGCCGCCGCTCTCTGTCTTGGTGAAGAAGAGGATTGCAGTCGAGACTCCGGCGTAAGGTCTGAAGACGCCGCTCGGAAGCTTTACGACGGCGTCGAGCTTCTGGTCCTCGACGAGTACGCGGCGCAGCTCCTTGTGGGCTTTGCTGGAACCAAACAGCACGCCGTCGGGGACGATCACCGCTGCGCGACCGCCCGGACGTAACAGTCTTAGGAACAGCGCGAGAAACAGCAGCTCAGTCTTCTTCGTCTTAACGACCTGGAGAAGATTCTTTGCGGTCGTCTCATAATCGAGGCTGCCAGCGAAGGGTGGGTTAGCGAGAATCAAGGAGTACAGCTCCTCCTCCCCGCCCGTGCCTTCGGAGAGGGAGTCTCGGTAACGGATGTCGGATTCCTCGACGCCGTGCAACAGCATGTTCATCGAGCCGATCCGCAGCATCGTTGAGTCGAAGTCGAAGCCGTGAAACATGCTGTTATGAAAATGTTTGCCCGTGGCCGCACCGTGGAGGATTTTCGGGTGCTCGCGCCGCACGTACTCACTTGCAGCGACAAGGAATCCTGCGGTGCCACACGCCGGATCGCAGATTTCATCGCCCGGTTGCGGCCGCGTCATCTCGACCATCAGGGCAATAATGTGGCGCGGGGTACGGAACTGGCCGTTCTGTCCGGCAGTGGCGATCTTGCTTAGCATGTACTCGTAGAGGTCGCCCTTGGTGTCTCGTCCCTCCATTGGAAGGTCACTGAGCATGTCGACAACCCGTGCAAGCAGAGCCGGCGTCGGGATCGTAAAGCGCGCGTCGCGCATGTGTTGGGAGTAGGTCGAGCCCTCGCCTCCAAGCGAACGCAGGAACGGGAACACGCGCTCGCCGACGATCTCGTACATCGCGCCCGGCTCCATGTCCTTGAGGCGCGACCAGCGCAGATCGGTGTATGGCTTCCCACCAGCTTCGTCACCGGGCGGGAAGATCGGATCCTTGACCGTCCCTTTGGCGCGGCTGGCCATCCGCTCCCGTGTGATCTGCAGGTCATCGAGCCGCCGAATAAACAGCAGATAGGTGATCTGCTCCATCACCTCAAGTGGATTCGCGATACCGCCCGCCCAGAACGCATCCCAGATCCGATCGATCTTGCTCTTCAGCTCCCCGGTGATCATGGTCGGCAGACTACCGGGCAGACGGCCTGGAGTTCAACATGCCTGAGAACATCAGGCTGCCGGCGTCGTAAGCAAGCAAGTGAGCAGACGCGAGCACCAGCTGCTCGCTGACATGTTCTTGGCTCGCAGGCGGCTGGTATAGCGGCTACCCCGACGCGAGTCGGAGCAGCGAGCGGTGTCGTCGCTCGCGCGAGCGCAGGAAGAGATATGACTGAGGTGGCCTGATTGATAGGCGTGTAGGCTTGATGCGTCGCGGATTCTCGATCTCGATTGCGTAGGCAGTGGAGCATCCATCGAAGTAGGCATCGAATGCTCCTCGCTCGATACCGGCACGCTCACCTATCTTCTCCCATAGGACACGGGGTTCATCGGCGAGTATGCCGCCAACTTCGAACGTACCTTGGAGCTTCTGGTGAGGCGAAGACGAGTAGACCAGCACACGCGTGCCGTCCACGAACGACGGACGACGACGTCTCAGCTCGACAGTCTTGGTGCCGTCAAAAATCGCCTCCGCGTAGACGGGACGAATGCTCATCAGAACGTCGGTCACCATTCTAGCCCACCTGTTCGCCGTAGAAGCTCGAACTCCTCGCTCGGGATGGAGGTGAGGGTTTGCGGATTGACGTTGCGCTCCAGAGACGTGCGCATCCTCCCAATGTTGACAGGTGCAGGAAACGGAACGTAAGACCCGAAGCGCAGCGCCAGAGCTTCGCCAAGACGCTTGCCGTTCTTGCCGACGTGACCACGGATCTGACTGATTTCGTAGATGCCAAGGCCGCCAAACCGTGCAAAGAGCTCCTCAGGCTCGCCGACGACCGCGTCGATGATCCTGGCTTCGCCCACCAGCCCCGTGCCACCTGAGACGTAGAACAGGATCGGTGTCCCCGGTTGAGCGACATTGAGCGACCTTGGATAGCAGTAGTAGGCGTTATCGGCCCTCAGGATCAGCTTCTCCGAGGGAGGGTCGAAGAGGCTCGGCTGCTGGCCAGTGTACTCGAGCATTGCGCCCGCCCATTGCGGCTGGATCGGCACGAGCAGCGCCTTGCGCGTTTGCAGCGAGAAGCGAACCGGATGAAACGTTCGTTCGAGCTCCAGCAGCCCCCAGCGACGTTCAGCGACGCCGTCCACCATTGATACGAGCTCCAGCGACGCTCCTTCACCCGACCACTCGAAGCTCGGGTGTGTGCTTGCCGGCGGCAGCGCCCATGTCTCGCCGCCCGCCGTCACTGATTCCGGCGCCGAGAACACACAACTTGCAACCTCGTCTATAAATAAGCCGAGTCCTTGATCGTCTATTACGCGGCGTACCAGGTGCTTCCCGAGGACGATCTCTGCTGTGTCGTTCTGATATCGGCGCGCGGAGATTCCCTCGACTATGAACCCGAACTCGCGAAAGAATCCAATGAGCTCAGCGTGGCGTGAAGAAACAGTGACGTAGACCTTTTCAACACCGCTGATCGCCCAGGTTCGTAGCTCCGACCAAAGCAGATGCTGGCCGAGACCGGCGGCCCGAGCGTCCTCGGTCACATAGAAGGCCGACAGCTTGACGACGCGATCGTCCTTGTACGTGCTGAGCGCCACTGCCCCGACTCGCTTGTCGGCCAATCCCACTCGCACGCGCACTTGACCGGCTCGCGCCTTCTTCAGCGAACTGTTCAGCCATCCCGAGAAGTCTGGATAGTCGTTGCCCAGCGGAGCAAGCACATCGCGAATCACGCCCTCGTCCTTGTCGATGTCTGCGTCTCTGACCGCGAGCGATGACACGCTCTGCAACTGCTCGGACGTCTTTTGATTATTAACGCGCTCGAGTAGCTCGGCCGGACTGAGAACAGTGACACCAAGGTCACGGGCGCTCTCGGCTCGCTTCAACAGCTTTGCGTCACGCGTGCAAAAGACATCGCGACCTACAAGAGCATGCGTCGCGAGCTGCAGGCAGTCGTGTCGATTGTGCCCGTCTGTCCGCGAACCTGCTCGTGAGGCAGGAAACACCGCAGCCTTGAGACGCTGGCTGAGATCGTCGCGCTCCCCCACCCGGTGAGCGTCAAGTTCGACGCGGCCGAAGGTTCGCAAACGCGACAGCCGTTGCTCTCGTGTCGTCTCCTCGGACGTGCCCCCGACCTCCTCAAACGCCTGCTCAGTGACACGCAGATCAAGGCGCCCGTCGATAGCAGCGGCAACGAGATCGATCAGCGCATCATCTGCCTCGGTGTCGTGACCGAGAAAGTTGAGGGCACACGAGGTATCGAGGGTAACTGCGAGCATCTCACCGCGCATTCTCTCGGTATTCGCGATGAATTGCTTTAGAGGGGACGGTTCGATCCAGTGGGCAGCAACCTCCGTCCGTGATCATCTCGCAGCCGCGTACTATCCTCTCAACGAATCGGCCATAAGCTCTGCGATCCGGCGTAGGTCAGCCCGGTCGTGGCCGGCCATGATTCGCACGAAGGCCGCAGGATCGTCCTTCTCGTCGATTTTGTCGAGCATCCTCGTTGTTCGGTAGGCGACTCGCTTTACGAGCATCGCCGGATCGTCGATCTCACTCGCCTTCAGGCTCATGTTCGGCCCCGATGGATCCGGTGTATCAGGGGTGTTGCCCGCTGCCAGTCGCTCCTTGATCGTCTCGTAGTCGATGCGGGTCCCTTGAGCTTTGCCGTCGACGAAGCCGACCCCGTCTTCATGCAGGCGGCGCTCACACTCCTCCGGGCCACGACCCGCGTCGTCGTGCCAATCGGGATGGATCTTTCCACCGGCGTTCAGTACTCGGTGCGGGTTGGCGAACGCCGGATTCGTGGAGGCCACCCGCGCGACCGACCGCGCGTGATTCACGTTGCCGGAGACGGCGGCAGCTATATCGCCATAGGTCGTCCACTCCCCCTTCTCGATCACTTGACTCGCGCGCAGGATCCGATCGCTGCGGTGCTTATCCGCCAGACGCCACCGCTTAGGTGAAGCGCCGTCGATCTGCTCCAGCAGGCCGGTCTTCTCCAGGGACGCGAGGACCGTGTAGGTGTTGGCTTCGTCATACCCGACCTCCCGAGCAACCTCGGGGGCCGTGAGACCCTGCACCAGCGAGAAGCCGGCGAGTGGTGCGATCTTTTTCTGCCATGTCCCCCGTACAGCCAGGGTCGGCTCGTCCACGCCCTCGTCGAGCATCCCAGTCAATGCCGCTCCCGCCTCCGCAGTCGCATGCTCAATGTTGCGCAGCAGCTCTATTGCAATCAACGCCACGTCTCGATCTCTTCCCGTCAGCCCCGGCATTTATGTCCTCCTCTAGTCCGTCGACACAGAGATCGAAAATCTGCAAAACTTTTGATCCCCTGTCAAGGACTACTAGATACCGACATAATGCCATCCCAGGGTCACCGGGAGAGAGCGGACGAGATCGATCGGCGCTGCCCGCGGCAAGCTCGCCCCTCAACTAAACAGCGCGCGCGGCACCGAGGCGGCCGAGACGTAAGCACCGTTCGAGGCGCGCAACGCGAGCGTTTGGCTATTCAAGACATCTGATCAACGCGACATGCTTGCACGATGGGAACGGAGCCCGTCACGTGGAAGCTCGATGAGCACACCAAGGCCAAGCACGAGCTGCTGCGCGCGTTCTTCAACAAGTGGGTCAGCATCCACTCCGAGTGGTTCGCCCAACGTAGGGGCGGTCTCGTGCGCATTTACGACGGATTCGCCGGACCCGGCGTCTACGTCGGCGGGGAGCCAGGCTCGCCGTTGATCCTGATGCGCTCGCTCTGCACCAATCCTCGGCTGCGAGAGCGGTGGGCGTCGGTCGACTACGAGCTGCACTACGTCGAGAAGCACCCCGCACGCGCCGTAATGCTGCGCGCCAAGCTCGAAGAGCTCGAGACGGAGATGCGCGCAGAGGGCTCGTGGAGCGAGCACGTGTCGTGGTCGGTCACCTGCGGGAATTATGAGGAGCACGTACCCCAACCGGTCGCGGGTCGAGACTCGGCGCTGTTCCTGTTCCTCGACCCGTTCGGTTACAGCTACTCGCCGATGACGCTGACGCGCGACCTTGTGCAGCAGCCCAAGAGCGACACCCTCATCTTCCTCCCGTTGAGCTTCGTGAACCGATTCGTCGGGCGAGACGGGCAGGGACGCGCGCTGGATCGCTTCTTCGGAGCTTCTTCATGGCGCGATGTGCCCGACGGACCAGGCCGTCCCGCCGCATTGCTGGATCTCTTTCAGCAGCAGCTACGGACCGCCGGCCTGAAGTGGGTGCTGCCCTTTCGTCTCAAGCCGGACGGTGGCAACGAGTATTGGATAGTCGGGGGCTCCAGTCATCTCAAGGGGTTTGCGACTATCAAGGAGGCCTACTGGACGGTCGACAAACTCAGCGGCCAGGGCTATGCGGCGCCACGAGCCGCGCCGCCCGGCCAGGAGACCTTCGTGTTCGAGGACACCACATCGCAGGATCCGAACACGGCGCCCCTCCTCGGGCTGTTGCGCCAGCGCTTCGGTAATACTTCGTTCACCGTCGAGCAGGCGATCGAGCTCACCGCAAGATCGCGGTTCCTCGAGACCCATCTCAAGCGGATGACCCTGTCACGTGCTGAGAGCGACCGCACGCTTGAGGTTCAACGCCCCGCTGGGGCGCGCCAATTCAAGGAGGGAAAAGGGATCACGCTGCGGTTCAAATGACCCGTCCGATCCGGAAACGAACATATGTTCGTCACACCACTCAGGCGGGATTCCAGCCTAGGAGGGAGAATCAGTCCGCATGGCACAAATGAGCACCATCGAGTGGACCGAGGCCACCTGGAACCCGGTCACGGGATGCTCGAAGGTCTCGCCCGGATGCGCCCACTGCTACGCCGAGACATTTGCCGAGCGCTGGCGCGGCATCCCCGGCCACCCCTATGAGCAGGGCTTCGACCTGCGCCTGTGGCCGGATCGCCTGGAGGTGCCGCTGCGCTGGCGCCGCCCGCGCGTCGTGTTCGTCAACTCGATGAGCGACCTCTTCCACGAGGACATCCCCGATGAGTACGTCGCCGAGGTGTTCGACGTGATGGTCCGCGCGAAGCAGCACACCTTCCAGATCCTGACCAAGCGGCACGAGCGGCTGGTCGAGCTCGCGCCACAACTGCCGTGGCCGCGCAACGTCTGGATGGGCGTGACAATCGAGAACCGTCGCTTCGTACACCGTGCCGACTCGTTGCGGGAGGTGCCCGCCGCCGTGCGTTTCATCTCCGCTGAGCCGCTGCTCGGGCCGCTGGAAGGACTCGACCTCAGCGGCATCGACTGGTTGATTGCTGGCGGCGAGTCCGGGCCGCGTCACCGCCGCATCGACCCTATATGGGCTACAGAACTGCGCGACCGCTGCCTTCACGAGGGCGTCGCCTTCTTCTTCAAGCAGTGGGGCGGCCAGCGCCCAAAGAGCGGCGGCCGCGAACTCGATGCACGCACGTGGGATGCAATGCCCACACCCCGCGCACGCGAGTTGATCGCCGCTCTATGAATGGGCCGTCCCAACCCGGTGAGAAGATGGGATCGCATGGAGCAGATCAATCCATGACCACGACGATCGACACCCAGATCGACCTCTTCGCCTGGGCGAAAGACCTTGAGCGGGAAAACAAGCGCATCGCCGAGATCAACGCCGAGCGGGTGCGCAATCGCGGGTATCTAGCCCGGAGTGTGCAGTAACGGCCGCGCCCCCGGGGTGAGCGGGGGCGCGGGAACGTCCGGCTGGGCTTGGAGAATTGGGCTTGCTGAAGTACCGATTCCCGAACTCAGGAGGTTCACCTTGAAGGTGATACGTGATGGACGCCCGGTAACCGTAGAAGTCACGTCGGACGGAGCGGGTTTGGTCTCGCATGCGGGCAGCGCGCTGGTCGCGCAGGTGGCCGACCAACTCGGTCTTACGAGAGCGCTGTCGCTGGGGCTGGCTGGGGTCAAGCGGCGGCGTCGTGGTCATGACCCGGGCAGGGTGATCCGCGATCTCGCGGTGATGCTCGTCGACGGCGGGGAGTGCGTCTCGGACCTCGGTGTGGTCCGTGAGCAGGACGCGCTCTTCGGGCAGGTCGCGTCTGACTCGACAGCGTTTCGTGTGATCGACCGGGTCGCGTCTGAGCCGGGGCTGCTGGATGCCCTCCGTGTCGCGCGCGCGCGCGCCCGGGAGCGGTTCTGGGAGCTTGATGGTGCGCCTGAGCGGTTGACGCTCGATGTCGACGCGACGCTGATCACAGCGCATTCGGAGAAGGAGAAGGCAGCCGGGAACTACAAGGGCGGCTACGGGTTTCACCCGCTGCAGGTCTACCTGGATGAGACCAGGGAGGCGCTCGGCGGCCTCTTGCGGCCCGGGAACGCTGGCTCGAACACCGCCGATGATCATGTGGCGGCGCTGGACTTGGCGCTCGCGCAGATCCCGGCCGAGCATGTCGAGGCACTGGAGATCTTGGTGCGCGCGGACACGGCCGGCGCCACGCATGGTCTCGTTGACTACTGCCGCGACGCGCGGATGCGCTTCTCGGTCGGCTACGAACTCACCGAGAAGGTTCGTAGCGCGATCCTCCAGATCCCCGAGAACGCGTGGGTCCCGGCGCTCGACCAAGATGGCTCGACCCGCAAGAACGGCGAGGTCACAGAGATCACCAGCACGGTCGATCTGTCCGCGTGGCCCGAGGGCTCCAGGCTGATCGTGCGCCGTGAGCGCCCGCACCCCGGAGCGCAGCTGTCGTTCACCGACCACGACGGCTACCGCTTCCAAGCGATCCTCACCGACCAGACCGACCCCGACATCGACGTCTTGGAGTGCCGCCACCGCCAGCACGCGCACGTCGAGGACCGCATCCGTGACGACAAGGACACCGGCCTATCCAAGTTCCCGTTCAAGACGTTTGCGCTCAACGAGGTGTGGCTGGAGATCGTGATGCTCGCGCACGATTTGATCGTCTGGACCCAAACACTCGCCCTTACCGGAGAGCTCGCCAAGGCCGAGCCCAAGCGGCTGCGCTACCAGCTGCTGCACGTCGCCGGGCGACTCGCGTTCTCCGGCCGCCGCTGCAAGCTCCACCTCCAGGACACCTGGCCGTGGGCAGCCGAGCTCCTCGCCGCGTTTCAGAAACTCGAAACGCTTCACGCCGCCACCGGCTGACAACAGCCACCAGCGACCCCCCAACCACCCAGCAGACCACCCGGCCACCCGGCCATGATCACCGCTACCCCGAAACGGGTCCAGCACACGACAACGCTCCCCCAAGAGCGCGTCACAGACAACACCGTCCAACCAGATCACCGATCAACACACCCCAGGCCCGCCAAAAAACGACCCGCAGTCACCCCCACGCACCTACTGCACGATCCGGGCTAGTGTTCGCCACCGACCCGGCCGTCTCTCCGGAAGACCCAAGCTACTGCGAGATCTATGCCACCGAGGCAAGGACTCCCAACCAGGCGGCAAACAAGATCCGGCCCCTTGCTGAAGGGCGACTCCTGCATGCGTATCTGGCCACCGGCAAGTACAAGCACGAGCTCGCAGACGCCCGCTGGGTGGCGTAGAACCAGCCACCTTTTGCTGGGCACGCCAGGTGTGCTCTCGATTCCGCCTCCATCGCCGCAGCCTAGCCGGGGAGTGGCCGTTTAGCCGCTATCCGTTGCGTCGTGGCCACGCCACTCGGCAAGGATGTTCGGCCGCCAGACACTGCGTCCGCCCGCTCCCTTGACGGCGCGGCCTTCGGCGATGCGCACCGCCATATGGGCGAGGTCCCGCGCGTGCCTGATTTGCCAGCCAAGCCGGATCGCGCCTATCTGGATGGCGCGCGGATCAAGCCGCTCGCCGCCCTTGTGCAGTTTCTTGAAGGCCTGTGCTGCTTTGGTCCTGTCGCTCGAGTGGATGATCGAGCTATCGGCGACGATCGGAGCCGCCAAATCGTCGAGCGCTGCCGCCACGGCGCCGGTCGGCCCGTTCGCGCGATCGGGCTCAGATGCACCGCCCACGGGTGCCGCGACCTGCATCCAGATATCGACATCCCCGAGAGTCCAGGGCGCGACGCACAACGCCGCCGGCCGCATCGATTCGATCTCAGCGAGTTCCTTGTCATCGAGGTAGACCGCTAGGACCGGCCGACCGCCAACCCCTGCTCGCTGCTTGTACGTGCAAAGTTTCAGGGTCTTGAACGCCTGGGCATCGAACGCCTCGCCGGTCGTGCTCAAGCGCTTCATCGTGTCCCCGGCGAGAACCGCCGCCAAGTCCTCGGTGTGGCGCTTCGTGCATACGACAATCTGGATCTCCAGTGCAGGCTGCTCGCATAGCCAGTCGTAGCCCGCCCTGACAGCCCCCGTGCCGGCCGATGTGTAGAACCGCTCGGTCATGTCGCCCCGTCGCTGTACCGCTCGGCCCAATCGTCGGTGACATCGACCGTAAGGTTGAAGCGCGTGATATGGACCGGGGCGTCAGATTCGTCGACCTGCGCCGTGGCCTCACCAAAGCCGAGCCGCACGCCGGCGACGACTGCCTTCTCGATCGCGGTCGTGACCGCTTGAGCATCCTTCTCCGACAGCTCGGCGTCTAGGCGAGCGTGGACCTCGCTCGTGATTCCAGCGACAGCGTCGGGGAATGCTTTGTGTAGATGGTCGCGCTCAGGCGCCGACATCGCGTAGCGACTTTATAGGACCGCCCGGCGCACGACGGTGCCTCCGCCCAAGTACGGCGCACCCTCGGACGCACCACGCGCGTCAGGTACAGACCGGACAACTGCTCGCTGAAGCGCGCTATTGCTTCCTGAGGAGGATGATGCGCTCTCTACAGTGGTGTGTCTATGCCCAGCGTCTCGCCAGTCAGCCCCGAGGACAGGCAACGGTACGCCGACATCCTTGAGGAGATCGCGTCGCGGCTCGAAGCGGTCAAAGACTTGCTCGCCGCTGTGGGGATGCAGGCCTGGCAAATATTGAGCTGAGCGCCCTACACCTTCGGAAGATCCCCTACCCGACGAGCAGTCGATCCCACTCGTACATGACGATCATGGTGTGAAAAACCAAGCGCCGCGCATCCTCTGCATCAAGGGCCTCGTTTCGCTCGGCGCCGTGCTCTTGTCGGTGGGCGAGATCAAGGGTTGTGCCCCAGTAGACAATTAGAGCGTCAAGGTGAGCCGCGACCTTCTTGCTGTGAGGGCCAGTAGCCTTCACGACAGCCCGGAGGCGATCAATCGATCCTTTGAATGAATAATCGCCGTCTACAAAGCGCGAAGTCAGGTCCAGTGAAAAGCGTGTGAGTGCCTCCCGGCACTCGTGTCCGATGGCGGTAGCGTTCTGCTCCGGGCCTGCTCGCATTAGCTCGCTTGCGCGATTCCAGTGTGCGTATGCCTCTGGATTCGATAACTGGAAGAGGTCTTCATGCAGATAGCCCAGCGCGTCCCCCTCGATCACGGCAGTCGCGCCACCGAGTCGATGCGCACGCCCTGACGCACGAAGGGCCTCGGTATTCACCTGCTTCGTGAGGCCGAGCGTCTTGGCGCACGTACGCAGGGATCCGCGAAAGCTGCTCCCTGAAACTGTGAAGTCAGTCCGTCCGGACGCCACCTGGCAAAACAATGGGGCGCGCGGTCCCACGTGGAGCTTGGAGCGGGTCTCCCACCACGTGACTAGAAGCTCTCGTGAGCTTGCGCTGAGTCGGACTTTCTTGCGCTTGACTCCCTCGCGCGTTCGAGGCGCGTTGCTGCGGGGCGGGAGCGTAAGTTCGCTGCGGTCACGATCCCAGTCGCCTGGCTCCAGGTCGAGGACCTCCTGGACCCTGATCCCCTCCCAGTAGATAAGCCGGATAATCGCACGATTGCGTGTTCCTTTCACGCCCTTTTTCGCCCAATAATCCATGATTTGGCGAACCTCGGCAGGTGTCAGCACGACCTCTGCACGACGACGGCCCTTATTCTTGCTCGGAACTCCGGCGCGAGATCCAGGAAACGTTGCAGGGGACCGGCGCCTGCCCAACCGGTCACGTGCGTCTGCGCGGTCAATGTCCATGTAGGAAGTCTCGCGGCAAACGCGGACGTTAGCCGTGCCTTCTCTAGCCCATCTCGTCGCTGATCAGGCCGTAGGGCGGTACTGCGGGGTCTCGGCTGAAGCGGACGATGACCTGGTCGCCGACCAGGGCAGGCGGTGTGTTGTCGACGACGAGGATCTGGGCCTGGGGATGGTGCTCACACCAGTTGGCCATGTGCGACCACATGCTCTCGACGATCTTGGGGTCCAGAAACTCGGTGTCGCCGACGGCGTCCGGAGAAAGGTTCTTCTGCGGGCTGTCGATGATCAGGAAGCCGGGGTGCGGCAGTCCCTCCTCAATGGCTCGCTCGAACAGCGTCAGATGCCAGGCGACCGCGATCAGGGTCAGGGCGCCCGAGGAGCCGACCTCGCGATAGGGCCTGCCATGAACCCACGGTACGAAGCCCTCATCCAGGCGTGGAGCGCCGTCCTCGTCGACCTTGGGGAATCCCCAGGCGCGCAGCAGGTCGGCGAAGTGCTCGCTGAGGTCAGCGACGACCTGCTCCTTCTCCGGCCGGTTCTTGCGACGCCCATCGAGCTCCTTGCCAACCGCCTGCTGGCGCGCCTCGAGCTTGGCGAGATCCGCCTTGCGGCGCTCGAGCGCCTCATGCGAGCCGAGCGCCTGGTCGAGGGCGGCGTCCTGGGCCTGCAGCTGCTCGCGGCCCCGGATCAGGATCTCGCGGTCGTGCACGAACGGGCTGAGGTCGCTCGCCACGCGACTGTTGAGCTCGGCTTCGATCCGCTGCTCGGCGGAGCTGGTCTCGGCCATCGTTGCCGTGGCGAGCCGGACCTCGTCCTGTACTTCGTCGATGTAGCGATCCAGGTGACGCATGCGCTCGTTCGTGGCGCGGCGCTCGGCTTCGACGTCGAAACCAGAGTCCGGGTCTTCCAGCAGCTCCCGGCCGCAGAGGGTGCAGCGGGAGTCCTCGATGCGCGGAGCCTCAGGGAGGTTCTGCAAGCAACTCGGGCAGACGAGCACATGGAGTGGATCGAACAGGCGGCGTGCCTCGCCGACGAACGTCAGCTTGCGCTCATCCTCGGCGTACTGGCCACGCAGCGGCAGCAGGCGCTCGATCAGCGCGCGGCGGTCGCGCAGCTGCTTGGCGGCGGCGAGCGAATGCTCGCGGGCAGCAGCGAACTGGGCGCGCAGCTCCTGGGCGTAGCTCGTCGCCTGTGCCATCTGCCCCTCGATGCTCGCGAGCCGCTCTGCCATCGCGGTGCGCTGGCCGGCGATCTCGGCGCGGCGGGTGTCGATCTCGGGCCGGGGCGGGGTGTGGCTCTCGTGCAGGAAGCTCTCAAGCGATTTGATCTCGGCGACGAGGTCGCGGTGCTCAGTACGCAGGCGGGCAAGCTGGTCCACCAAGTCGGCGAGGCGCTGGTCGGCGACGTCGAAGAGGACTTCGATCACCTGCTGGAGCTTGTACTGCTTGATCCGATCGCCCTCGAACAGGAGCTCCTGGTTGTCGAGCCTGCGATTGGGCAGGTAGCAGAGCCACATCAGGTCGCGGAAGGACATCAGGTTCGTGGGAGAGTTCGGATTGCCCGGGGTGACCTTCAGGCGAAGACCCTCCAGGCCGGCGCTCTGAATCAGCCATGACGAGAGCGAGTCGGGCACGCTCGGCGCCTCCAGGTTCTTTCGGGTCGTCGGTGCCGCCGTCTCATCGAGGCCGCCGGCGTGCACCCAGGCCAGCTGCTCGTGGCTGAAGACCGGGCGCTCGATCGTCCAGGTCACATCGTCGATCTGGAGCTCGAGCGCGACGGACCGGACCTTCCTGGCAACCTCGGGGTGCGTGGGATGCTGGTGACTGCCGAGGCAGTAGTCGAGGAACCCGAGGATCGTCGACTTCCCCGTCAGGATCTGCCCGGCGATGATCGCCAGGTTGCTATCGAGCGCGTCGAAGTCGACCTCATAGGCGTTGGTGGGGCCGCTCAGGCGCAGCCGGCGCAGCCGGATCACGCGCTCGCCTGCTCGGGAAGGTCGAGGTCGACCAGGAACGCCTCGGCGCGCAGCATGCTCGCCGTGCGCTCCGGCAGCGCCCGCGGGCCGAGACGGTTCAGCGCTCGCGCAACCAGGCGCGCGCTCACACGGTAGCCCTGGGCGTAGACCGAGGAGAACTCCGCGGCTAGCGTCTGGCCGGAGTCGGTGAGCTCATAGACGACGCGCTTGCCCTCGGTGCGGGCGCGCACGAGCCCGCGGGCGAGCAGCAGGGCGAGGTCGTTCTGCAGGCGGGCCCGCCTGTTGGTGAAGCGCTGGCTCGCCGAGCTATAGCTGAGACTTTGCGGCTCAAACCCGGCGAGAAGGGCAGAGGTGCGCTCGGGAGTTCCCGACGCGAACACCAAGAGAGGGTTGTCGGCGAAGAAATCATAAGTCGCGAGACGCTCGACATCCAGTGGCTTGGGCTGGGGTTGTCCCGGGGCGGCCGCCAGCAGGAGCGTCAGGCGCGCGAGCCGAGTGATCGTGAGGTCGTCAGGGCGCGGCGTGAGGTCGCGGTCGGGCTCAGTCATCTAGCGTGCTCCTCGGCGATCCTGCGGTAGCCACGGGTCCACCCGGCCTCGCCGCCATCGACGACCTGATGCATGACTCCCTTGCGGTGGGTGCGGGTGAGCGGCAGCGGATGCATAGGCTGGGCCTGGTGGTCGGCGTCGATGCGCTCCATGACGTCGCCGTGCAGGCCCGGCAGTCGGTCCTCGCCCTGGGGAGTAGCGCCGCAGTGGTGCTGGTAGCGGTCGGCCCAGGTGCCGCGCATGTCAGCGCGCAGGCCCTTATAGGCGGCCATCTGGCGCTCGAGGCGCTTGTCGGCGAGGTCGCGTTCGAGGATCTCGGCGTTGTAGAACTGCTCGCTTGCGACCTCGAGCTCGGTCAGCCCGGCGGCCTGCAGCTGCTTGACGAACAGCATGTCCTGCGTGACGGCGCCGGGCGGCGCGGGCAGCACCGGCGGCGGCTGCGGCGGGTGCACGGGGTCCAGATGCGGGAAGTACTCGGCTCGCACGTCGGCGGCGTCGGGGGAGCGCAACAGCTCCTGGAGTGTCGATAGCTCCCACAACTCGATCGCTATGCCGTCGCCTTTCTGCCGCGCGACCCAGCCGTCCCACCATTTGCGCTCATCCGGGGAGAGGACGATCGGGAGCACGAGTGTCCAGCTGATGATCTCGTATTCGTGTGCCGACGCGGCCTTCTTCGCGCTTGCGTATGACTCGCGGATCTGGGCCTGCTGTGACTCGCCGACGTCTCGTGGGAAGAACTTTGCCTGCCAGATCGCGATCGAGTCGGCGAGGTCGCCGATGAACGCGTCGATGCCCCAGTCGCCGGGCGCCGGGCGCATGCCCCGCACGTTGCTGCGCGCGGCGCTCACCAGAGCCAGCGTGAAGCTGTCGAAGCGCACACGCGCGGCGGCATCGCCCTCCTGGAGAAAGTGATTGAAGTTGACGTCAGGCAAGGGGTACCGAGAGTTGCGTCGGGCAGACCTTTCTCAGTATTCAGTACTTGCTGGTCGGAAAGGTTCGAAACTCCCATCGCGTCATCTCCATGCGCCCGTGAGATCGGGCTTGATGTTATGGCTGTGGGATCAGCGTATGTTGATCGCGCTGCTGAGTTCCGGCCATTCCCGCGCCTCCTCCACGGCGGACCCATGCGCGCTGAAGACCATAAGGGCTGGGCCGCCGCATCTTGTCGAACTCTACAAGCGAGACGCACTGTGTGAACGTAGTCGATCGGTGGGTCGCATGGAGGATATGCAACCACGAGTCCGAATTGGAGTTGGGAGATGGACGCAGACAGCCACTCCCTCGTGCTCCCTTTCGACACAGCCGGTTCGGACTTCGTGCGCGGGGTGGAGGTCGGGCGGCTCTGGGAGCAGTTGAAGTCGGATGAGCTGGTGGCGCAGCAGGTTCACGCCTCCAATGCCGAGATGCTGCTCAGGATGGCTGAGGCCACCGGGCGACCCCTGCAAGCCGATGTCCTTGACGACACGTGGCTCCTAGCCCACTTCGATGCGCCCGCATGGGTCGCCGGTCAAGACCGTCCGACCGACGACCCATACTGCGGCGAGTGCTAGCCCTCGTGGACCGTCTGCCGCACCAGCACGAAGCCGTGCTCACGAGAGTGCATAGTCGGAGGAAAGGCCTCGCCTTCCTCGCACGTAACCTCGCGGCCGACTCCGACCCCGAGCGCGTCAACTACCTTGTAGATACCGCTGACCGGCACGATGTTGCCGGGGCGGTGGATGGTGGGAGCCACGATGGGCATCCCCTTTCGTTTGTTGGTTCCCCCTGCGTCGTCGTCGACCCTTAGAAAGCGGCGACGGCCAAGGGCCAACAGAAATACATACAGCACGAACCGGCGGGAATCGGGTTCTGAGCCACCCTATGGCCGCTATTGGCGAGCTTTCTAGGCATCCGCGGAACGTTATGGCAGATGCTCAAGCAGCCCAAGACCGCCCGGCGGATCGACTCATCGCGTCGTCCATGCGGCTGATCATCTCCTTGACCGAGCGCTCCCGATCAGCGAGCCGGTCTGGCCACGGAAGTACTTCTGCGCGACGATGTTGGTCGCGTTCTGTCGAGACGTTTCGAAGCCCCATTTGGGTTTGTCATCGAGCACATCGCCGCCGGAAGCGCTGATCCAGCCAACGACCGAGAGTGCCGCAATCATGCGACCGCCTCCCAGCTCGGACCCTCATTCCTCGGGCTCGACCATCCCACCTCTGAGACCGGCGACACTCACCTGTGTTTCGGGCGACTTGCTTTGTTGTCTCCCATTAAAAGCACCCCCCTGATCCCCATCCCTCAACGTTCCCGTCCCAACCCCGTGGCAAGATGAACCACATGGGGCAGATCAACCCATGACCACAGCCACTGGCACCCAGACCGACCTGTTCGCTTGGGCTCGAGAGTTCGAGGGGGGAAACGGGCGCATCGCCTGGATCAACGCCGGGCGGGTGGGTGATCGGGGGTCTCTCGTGTTTGCGACCGACCCCAATGACTACAGACGAGCTCGCCGCGAATGGCGGTTAGCGCCAAACTGCAGCTCAGTAGGTATGGCCTCTCAGGGTCTGTCGTCCGCTGAAATCTTTGCAGCATCGATCTCAGCGATGAAAGCGCGGATCTCAGCGGCGGCCTCGCGGACATCAGCTGGTGTGAACCTCAGCTTCTCGGCCTCGGCCATATACGGCTGCTCCCAGGCATCGGGAACGACGAGCTCGGGGGGCCAGCTGTGCGTCCCGCGATCCTCGAACGTTTTGAGGCAGGCCTCTCGGACGCGCCAGAGGTCTTCTTCGAGCAGGGCTCGCAGCAGGATCAGGTCGATCAGGTCCCAGTAGCGCAGGTTGGGTCGGCCGTCGGCCGGCTCCTCGGTGACCGCATGGATCTTCTGGGCGATCTGGTAACGCAGCGAGAGGCACGTGACGCGCTCGGGGGGCTGCGATCGGGGGGGATGCCGTGAGCTTTCGAGTAGTCGCCGAGTAGCCGTTCGAGATGGCTGTGCCTACTCGGCGTGCGCTTGGGCGGTTTGAAATCGTCGCTCATCGGCGCATCCCCGAACCCGCCCTCACGCCCATCTCCCTGCGCAACTGCGCGGCCTCCGTGCGCGTCAGCCTGCCGTTGCTCACGCCGTGGTCGATCGCCTGGCCGATCAGGGCCGGGCCCAGATGGGCGGCGTGACTCTGGCGGATCGCGTGTGCCGGGGTCACGATCGGCATCCCCTCGTGGAACGTCATGTCCGCATCGTCGAGGGTCTCCCGGTGAATCCGATACAGGGCGGGGATCTCACGCCGAATCCGGTGCTCGCGGGGGACCGTGAGGTGGATTTTGCTCGGGTTGACATCGCTCAGCTCATACAGCTGCAGCGCGGTCTCATGGGAGAGCACGCCGCGCGTGCCGCGCGGCCACAACGTCGCTTCCATATAGGAGTCGAGCTGGGACACCGGGAAGTAACGCAAGCGGTACAGCCCATGCCCGCGACGCTCGAGCGTTCCGTGCTCGGACATCCGTACCAGCGTCATTGGCTGGATACCCAACTCGCGGGCGTTCTGCTGGCTCACGAAGCCGTACTGATCGGCCGCGAGATCGGCCAGCTGGTTGAATGCTGCTCCCGGCATTTGGATAAAATAGCACAAAACATGCTAGTTCGTCCTAGGCGATCTTAAGGGCCCCTCGGCTCCGGCTCTCATCCTTTGGCTCGACCCTCCCAGCTCTGTGACCGGCGACACTCACCTTTGTTTCGGGCGGGTGGTGTTGTTGTCTCCCATAAAAAGCACCCCCTGATCCCCATCCCTCAACGTTCCCCCGAGCGTCGCCTCAACAACCGCGACCTGTCGGGCTAGGCCATCGACGAGCTTGGTCTGGTCACGGCCGGCGATCTTCAGCTTCGCCGCGCCGAACAGCGGCTGGCGCACTTCGATCTTGCCGCGGTAGCGCTTGGTGTCGATCACGTACACACCCGAGCCACATATCGCAACGTGATCGATATTGGCTTTGCTGTGTGGCATTCGACGATCGTGAAGCACCTGAATGTCAGGGCACCTCTTGGCCAGCAACTCGGCGAGGATCTGCCCTTGCCCATTCATCCTTCACTCGGTGTCGGCACGGCCGCAGCCAAGCTCCAGCCTCTGAGTCTCGCCCAAGGCTCCGTACAGCGACCAAACAAATCGCGCCCGGGAGGAAGTCACAGACCCACACCGCTGAGCCGCCGTAGGCGACAATGCCCGCGTGACGTCTGATCGCGGGCATCTGAAGGTCTTCATCGGTATGGCCCCCGGGGTGGGGAAGACCTATCGGATGTTGCAGGAGGGGGTTGCCGAAGCTGACAGCGGGCGGGATGTCGCCGTTGGCTATCTCGAGTCACATGGGCGGGCGGAGACCGTTGCTCAGGCTGAGGGATTGGAGGTCATTCCCCGTAGGAAGGTCATCTACCGGGGCACGCCACTGGAGGAGATGGATCTGCCGGGGGTGCTGGAGCGGAAACCGGAGCTGTGCTTGATCGACGAGCTCGCGCACACGAACGCGCCGGGGGTCGAGCACGAGAAGCGGTATGAGGACGTGCGCGATGTGATCGAGGCTGGAATCGATGTGTATTCGACCGTCAACGTCCAGCATCTGGAGTCGCTGAACGACCAGATCACGCAGCTGACGGGCTCGCGCACGCGCGAGACGATCCCCGACGAAGTGCTCTCGATGGCGGATGAGATCGTGCTGATCGATCTCACGCCCGAGGCGCTGATCGCGCGCTTGAAAGCGGGCAAGGTCTACCGGCCCGAGCGCGTACAGGCGGCGCTGAACAACTTCTTCAAGATCGAGAACCTCGCCGCGCTGCGCGAGACCGCGCTGCGTCAGGTGGCCGAGGACGTCGAGGTCAAGCGGCTCGTGCGTGTCCCCGGCTCGGACCGGCTCGTGCCGGCTACGCGCCGCGACGAGGAAGGGCTGCCCGCCAAGCCGCAGGACGGGCCGCAGGCGATCGCCGAGCGGCTGCTCGCGCTGGCGACGCTCGAGCCACATTCCGAGCGCGTCGTGCGGCGGGCCTGGCGCTCGGCGCAGCGCTTGGACGCCGAGCTCGACGTGCTCGTCGTGCGGCCCTCCGGGCGCGCGCCCAGCGAGGAGGACCGCAAGCGGTTGGAGGCGTTGCGGCGGTTGTGCGCGATGCTCGGCGCGCGGCTGCACGTCGAGGAGGGCGACGACGTCGCCACGGTCGCGATCGGCCTCGCGCGCTCGCTCGGCTCGACCTACGTGCTGCTCGGCGCGCCGTCTGCGCCAAAGGGGCTGCGCCGGCTCGGCGCGGGCTCCTCCGACCGCGCGCTGCCGATGCGCCTGCTGCGCGGGCTGCCGGGCGTCGACATCCGGATCATTGCCGACCCGGCGCTGCGCGGGCAGGCGGGGGAGGCTGAGCCGCAGACCTCTGAGGCGGATTAGGTCGAGACCGCGACGGGCGAGTCGCGGTCTGCGCCGTGACGCGCAGAGGCGTCGGGCGCGTAACGGCCCCACTCGCCGCACACCCACGCGACCAGCAGCGCCAGCAGGCCGGCGGCCGCCGCGATCAGGGCGAGCTTCTTCAACGGGTAGCGGGAGCCCGAGTGCAGAACTAGATTAAAAGCGGTGTGGTCGCCGGCTTTGTAGATGCTCTGCAGGCCGGCGTGGTCGATCCCGAGCACGGTTGGTGCGAGCGCCGCGAACAGCGCCCAGCCGACGACTGCCACGACGCCCCATCCCAGCGTCGCCGGCGACAGGCGTGGCCGCGGCGTCGCCCACACTGCCGCCAGCACCGCCGCGCCGGCGAAGAGGAAGAACGGCCAGATCCCGCCCCAGCCGCGGCCGAGGCCGTAGGCGGAGGCGAGCGTCGGCTGGAACAGGCCTTTGGAGAGGTAGCGCACCCAGGTGACGGTCTCGTTCTCGTAGCCGACCAGCGGGTGCGTGACGGTGGCGATCGTCATCGTCACGATCGAGATCGCCGCGAGCGCGATCGTGGGGCCGGGGAAGCGCTTCAGCGTCAGCGCGATCGGGAAGGCCAGGAACGGCAGCATCGTGTCGAGGAAGCGCGGGCCGACCGAGCCGCCGCCGAAGGGCAGGTAGTAGCCCGAGTTGTAACCGAGGAAGCAGAGGCAGATGCCGCCGATCGTGAGCGCCTCGGCGCGCTTGCCGCGCTTATAGAGCATCACCGTGCCGATCGCGCCCATCAGCAGCACGGGAGAGAGCGTCAGCAGTCCGCGCGAGTCCAGCAGCAGCGTGGAGAGCACCCGCAGGCTCGGCGCGCCGATCCCGAAGAAGCCTTTCTGCTGGCGGGGCACGTCGGAGTAGGCGAGGTGCGTCCAGGAGTGAAACGCGTAGTGGTTGTAGAGCAGCAGCGGGACGATGCCCACGAGGCCGCCCGCCACGTACGCGCCGCCGCGGCGCAGGACTCCCAGGGGGTTGAGCGAGTCCCTGCGCGAGAGCAGGAACAGGCTGAGCACGATCGCGGCGAAGAACGTCGGGTACTCCGAGGAGAACGCGTAACCCATCGCCAGGCCGGCGAGCGCCAGCAGCATCGGGCTGGGCGGGCCGTCGCGCTCGCGCAGCATCAACCAGAAGGCGGCGAAACTGAGGAACGTGGTGAACACGTGGCTGAACAGCATCTGCGAGAACGGCAGCACGATCGTGCCCAGGCCGAGCACGACCGCCGTCGCGGCGCCGTAGCCGGGCTGGAAGCGCTCGGCCACGCGCCAGACGAGCAGCAGCAGCAGCAGCCCGGGCAGCACGTTGCCCCACAGGCCGATCAGGTAGATCATCTCGTCGCCCGGGTGATCCGGCGGTGCGACGTGGTTGTCCGTCCACGATTCGGCGCCCACCACGTTGAGCGCGTCGTAGAAGGGCAGCACGAACAGCGCCAGGCCGGGCGCGCGGGCGGAGTACGTGTGTCCCTTGTATTCGACCTTGTCGCCGGTGTTCGCGGCGTACTGGTCGATCGTCGTTTTGTCCTGGTTCAGCGCCCGTGTGAGGTCGTAGTGCGAGGTCTGATTCCAGGAGAAGCTCTGGATCATCGTCACGTTGGCGAGCCCGACAAGCAGGATCGCGGCCAGCGCGAGGCGCCATGAGCACGCATGGCGGCGCTGGATCGGCGTCCTCGATCCCTCGTGTGCGGAGCACACTTCGCTCACTGCGTCCTTGCCCAGCTTGCCCTGCGAGCTCATGGTCAGTCGGTCCCGTGGAGGGCTGCCGGCCCGGGGCCGATCTCGTAGATCACGATCGAGCCGACCTGCCGCTTGGTGATGCCCAACCCCGCGATCGGCTTCTTCGCCGCGGCGGCGGGGTCCGGCGGCTCGGCGATCACCCAGCCCTGCTCGGGGGGCAGGCCCGGCGGGATCACGGTGTGCAGCACGACGGTCTTGATCCCGTAGTAGCGCAGCTTCTCGACGCTGGCCTTGTCGGGGAAGCCGTTCATGCCGCCGCGCAGGTCGTCGACCGCCGGAATGTCAAAGGTGCTCTCGCCTACTGGGATCTTGTAGAAGCCGTCGGTGGAGAAGTACTGCCAGACGCGGTCGAGCGCACCGTCGGTCGGCAGGTCGAGCACCGGCCCCTGCAGGCCGATCTCCGCGGGCGCGGGCTGGGGCACGACCGGATGGCCGAGGTGGCCCGCGCCTTCGCCGACGAGCCCGATCACGAGCACCACGCCGACGATCCCGGGCAGCGCGCGGACGGAATGCCGTTTGCCCCACTCGCCCGCAAGCCCGGCCAGCAGCTGCGCGCCGGCGCCCGCGAGCAGCGCGTAGAACAGCGTCGCGAGCGTGAAGATCCGACCGGGCACGCGCACGCCGTCCCAGCCCGGGGCGTAGTCGAACAGCAGCCTGTACGGATAGCCGGCGCCGGTCAGCCCGAAGCCGAGCGCGAGGATCGAGCACGTGAGGATCCCGAACGCCAGCGCGAGACGTAATCGGCGCGTATAAACCGAGCCGCCGATCAGGCCGATCAGCGCGAGCACGAGCACGAGCCCGCCGGGAAAGAACACGCTCTCGTTCTTGGAGTGCACTTTCGCGCGCGCGTCCGAGGTGACGCTGCCCCAGACGCGGTTCTCCGAGGAGGCGGCGAACAACGCTGCGGGCCCGGCGGAGTACGTTTCGACTTCCTTGATCGTGCGCTTCGCGGTCGGGTACTCGTTCGCGACCTTCAGGTAGGGCCGCGCCTGGTAGACCGCGACGGCGCCGAGCACGGCGATCCCGATCAGCGTCACCGCCAGCAGCCGGCGCGGGATCAGGGGGCCGCGGGTCGCGCGTTGCTCAGGGGAGCCCCAGGACGGCCCCGGGGTCAGGCGCCCGAACCACCAGTACGCGAGCACCAGCAGCCCGAGCACGACGAGCAGGTAGGTGAACTGCAGGCCGAGCGTGAAGCCGAGGCTGACCTGCCAGGCGGAGACGAGCCAGCCGGCGAGCACCAGCCCGCGGGAGCCACGACGGTAGCCGCGCAGCAGCAGGAACATCCCCAGCGCGAGACCGCCGGAGGAGATCACCTGAAAATGGCCGGCCTCGGTCACGCGGTAGTCCGCGTAGGCGAAGGCGGCGGCGGTCGCCGCGGCGCCGAACCAGCGCAGCCCCAGCTCGCGCGCGAGCAGGTAGGCGCCGACGAAGCACAGCGACCATATCCACAGGAACAGCAGGTTGTAGCGAACGAGCGCGGCCACCGTGCCATGACCGAAGAACGCCGCCGGGCCGTAGCCGAGCAGCGAATCGGAGAAGGCGAGGCTGAGCGGGTGTGGGTAGAAGGCGTTGGATTCGAACAGGTGCAGCGGGTCGTGCAGCATCGCGTGCCCGACCCACGCGACCTGCCAGGCGGTGCGGACCGGGTCGCCGAGATCGGGGGCGATCCGGCTCGACATGTGCAGGACGAGTGGCCAGCTCGTCAGGACCGCCAGCAGGACGCCGGCGAGGATCACCCACAGCAGCTCCGCGCGCCCGATCGCGGGCGAGGCGGCCCACCGTCGCTCGCGCCGCTCGACGGGGGCGGTCGAGGGGCTCTCAATCAGCGTGCTCGCCATTCGCCGAGGAGCATACGGGAGGTGTCTGCTGTCAGGCGCAGCCGGGGTATGTCCGTTGTGGCGCACGGCGATCATTCGCTTGGGCCATGCCGTCGGCTCGATCTACGTCACACTGCAAGCCATGCGGGTCTTGGTGGTGGGGTCAGGGGGCGTCGGGGCGGCGTTCGCGGCGATCGCGCAGCGACGCCCCGCCTTCACGCAGGTCGTGATGGCCGACGTCGCGCTCGAGCGGGCGCAGGCCGCGACCGCGCGGCTGGGGGAGCCCGATCGCTTCGGCGCCGAGCGCGTCGACGCCTCGAGCGTTGCCGATCTGGTCGAGCTGATCGGTCGCATCGCTCCCGACGCGGTGCTGAACGCCTGCGACCCGCGCTTCAACGAGCCGATCTTCGATGCCTGCCTGCAGGCTCGGGTCACCTACCTGGACATGGCGATGACGCTGTCGCATCCCCATCCCGAGCACCCCCACGAGTTGCCCGGGACGATGCTCGGCGACTATCAGCTCGACCGCAACGAGGTATGGGAGCGGGCAGGACTGCTCGCGCTCGTCGGGATCGGCGTGGAGCCCGGCCTGTCGGACATCTTCGCCCGCCACGCCGCCGACGAGCTGTTCTCGCAGATCGCCGAAGTCGGCGTGCGCGACGGCGCCGACCTGGTCGTCGAGGGCTATGACTTCGCGCCGACGTTCTCGATCTGGACGACGATCGAGGAGTGCCTGAACCCGCCGCTCGTCTGGGAGCGCGGGCGCGGCTTCTACACAACCGCCCCATTCTCCGAGCCCGAGGTGTTCGAGTTCCCCGAGGGCATCGGGCCGGTCGAGTGTGTGAACGTCGAGCACGAGGAGGTCGTGCTGATCCCGCGCTGGGTCGACTGCGAGCGCGTGACGTTCAAGTACGGGCTCGGCCAGGAGTTCATCGATGTGCTCTCCACCCTCCACAAACTGGGGCTCGACTCGACCGATTCGGTCTCGGTCCGCGGCGTGAAGGTCGCCCCGCGCGACGTGGTCGCCGCCGCGCTGCCCGATCCCGCGACGCTCGGCGAGCGGATGTCGGGGCGCACCTGCGCGGGGACGTGGGTGACGGGTCTCGGCAAGGATTCCCAGCCGCGCTCGACCTACCTGTACCACGTGGTCGACAATGAGACGACGATGCGCGAGTACGGCAATCAGGCGGTGGTGTGGCAGACGGCGATCAACCCGGTCGTCGCGTTGGAGCTGTTGGACCGGGGGGAGTGGCGGGGTGTAGGCGTGCTCGGCCCCGAGGCGTTCCCACCGAAGCCGTTCCTCGATTTGCTGGGGGAGTACGGCTCACCGCACGGGCAGATGGAGCTGGGTTAGAAGTCCACGCGTGCCGGTGTCGGCTCAGTCGGCGGGGGCCGGTCGAGCACGCCTGGCGGCGCGGTTTCGGTCTTGCGCGAGAAGAACTCTTTGAAGTAGGGCCGCGAGACAACCATGATGACCGCGCCGAGAACCATGCCGCCGATGCCCATCCACAGCGGCAGCGTGATGCCGAGGATAGGCTTCGATCCAACGTTTTCCGCGTGCCCGTAATAGAACGCCGCCTTGACCCCGATCCCGAACAGGATCAGCCCCCCGATCATCGGGCCGAGTCCGAGCAGCAGGAAGTGGCGCGCACTTTTCAGCAGGTCGTGGCGGTAGTAGAACCCGCAGGCGACGCCCGTGAAGCCGTAGTAGAAGCAGATCGGAAAGCCGATCGCGGTGAGCGAGTCTTCGAGCACGCTCGAAGAGAGCAGCAGCAGGACGACCGTGACGACGATCGAGAGCGCGCCGAAGCCGAGCGTCGAGACGGTGGGGGTGAGAAAGCGTTTGTGTACGCGGGCGAGCAGGTTGGTGACCGCTTTCCAGTGCGCCATCGACAGCGTGGTGCGGGCCGTCGGCAGGATCGTCGTCTGCGTCGAGGCCGACGCTGAGGTGAGCACCGCGACGATCAGCAGCTTGTCGAGCGTGCCGCCGAGCACGCCCGTCCCGAGGGCGTTGAGGACGTCTTCCTGGTTAGCTTCGTTGGTCAGGAATCCTGTCCCGTGGAAGGACTGGGCGGCTGCCGTGACGACGACGTAGATCAGCACGAGCAGGATCGTCGAGACGACCGCGGCCTTGCCCGGGCCCTCGGCCGGGTCCTCCGACTCCTCGTTGACGGACACGCCGGAATCCCAGCCCCAGTAGATGAAGACCGCGAGCAGCAGCGCGACGACAAGGTCGGAGAAGTTCATCGCGAACGGATTGATCCACGACAGTGACGGCTTGATCGAGCCGGCCGGGGGATGGCTGCCGTAGACCTTGACGAAGGCCACCACCGAGAACAGTCCGAGGATGAAGACCTCGGCGCTGAGCAAGAATTGCTGGATGCGTGCTGAGAGCTCGATGCCGCGGTAGCAGATCCAGGTCATCAAAGCGATCCACAGGACCGCGGCGACGATGATCGCCGCTTTGGATTCGCCGAGTTCGGTGAAGCCGAAGAGCTTGAACGTGTAGATCGCCGCGATCGCCGCCAGCGAGGCCATCACGATCACGTCCGAGAGGAAGATCGCCCAGCCGTTCATCCAACCTGTCATCGGACCGAAAGCGCGCGTGACCCAGGCGAACGTCGTGCCAGCGTCGGGGTCCGCGCGGTTGAAGTATTTGTAGGCCGAGGCGACGAGCAGCATCGGGATGAACGCCACGAGCATCACCGCGGGCGCGTGCACGCCGACGCCCTTGACCGCAAGGATGAAGCCCAGAGTCGCGGCGAGCGAGTACGCGGGCGCGGTCGAGGCCACCCCGATCACGATGTTCGACAGGTAGCCGATCGCGTTTTTCTTCAGCCCCTTGTCCATCACGCCCTCCTGTTTGGGGGCTCCCGGTGCGGCTGCGCTGACGGTGGCCATTCCCGCTCCTCTCTACTGCTTTTGCCGGCTCGTTTTGGTTGGCTGGTCGCGCTCTCTCGCTGGTCTGCCGTGATCTCCACCTGAGTTGTGGCAGAAGTTACGTCCTCGATCGGCGGCGGGCAAGGGGCGCGATCCCCAAAACGTCCCCCCGAACTTGTACATCTCGTACAATCGCCGTAGCGCTTGTTGACCGGGCGACGCCTTGAGCTAGACATCTCGGCGGAGTACGGTTGTCCTTAGTGTCTAGCTGCAGGTAACAACGCGTCCGAGAGGAGAGTGCGCGATGGCAATCACACCGACAAGCCCCGCATTGAGCGAGCAGGCCGAGGGCGGTTACACGGGCGGCGCGAACCTGCAGGAGCTGGCCAAGCGCCACCTGTGGATGCACTTCACGCGGATGGGGGTGTACGAGGACAGCGACGTGCCGGTGATCGTGAAGGGCGACGGCTGCTACGTGTACGACGAGCACGGCAAGCGCTACCTCGACGGGCTCTCGGCGCTGTACTGCGTGAACATCGGCCACGGCCGCGCCGAGCTCGGGCAGGCCGCGGCTAGGCAGGCGGAGGAGCTCGGCTTCTATACGAACTGGAGCTACGCCCACCCGCGCTCGATCGAGCTCGCCGCGCGGATTGCCGAGCTCGCGCCGGGAGATCTGAACCGCGTGTTCTTCACCTCGGGGGGATCGGAGGCGGTCGAGTCGGCGTGGAAGCTTGCGAAGGCCTATCACGCCGCCAAGGGCGAGCCGACCAGAACAAAGTTGATCTCGCGCAAGCTCGCCTACCACGGGACCTCGATGGGGGCGCTGACGGCGACGGGTGTGCCGGCATTGCGCACTCCATTCGAGCCGCTCACCCCCGGCGGGCATCACGTGCCGAACACGAACTCATACCGCTGGAGCGAGGATCGCGACTCGCTGTGGGCGGCCGATCAGATCGAGGAGGCGATCCTGTTCGAGGGTCCCGGGACGGTCGCGGCGGTGATCCTCGAGCCGGTGCAGAACAGCGGTGGCTGCTTCGTGCCGCAGGACGGCTACTTCCAGCGCGTGCGCGAGATCTGCGATCGGCACGGGGTGCTGTTGATCTCCGACGAGGTGATCTGCGCGTGGGGCCGGTTGGGCTACTGGTTCGGCTGTGAACGCTTCGGCTACGAGCCGGACATGATCACGATGGCGAAGGGCCTGACCTCGGCCTACGCGCCGCTCGGCGCGGTGCTCGCCTCCGATCGCGTCGCCGAGCCGTTCCTGCACGGCACCGAGACGTTCACGCACGGCTTCACGTTCGGCGGGCACCCGATGGCGTGCGCAGTGGCGCTCGCGAACATCGACGTGATGGAGCGCGAGGATCTGTGCGGGCACGTGCGCGCGAACGAGGGCCGCTTCCGCGAGATGCTCGAGGGGCTGCGCGACCTGCCGATCGTCGGCGACGTGCGCGGGGCGGGCTACTTCCAGGCGATCGAGCTCGTGAAGGACAGGGACACCAAGGAGACGTTCAGCCCCGAGGAGTCCGAGCACCTGTTGCGCGGCTTTCTCTCCGGTGAGCTGTACAAGCGCGGGCTGATCTGCAGGACCGACGACCGCGGCGACCCGGTCGTGCAGCTCTCCCCGCCGCTGATCGCGGGCGAGGAGCAGTTCAAGGAGATCGAGTCGATCCTGCGCTCGGTGCTGACCGAGGCCGGCGAGCGAGTGGGGAGCTGGAGCTGATGGTGAGCTCGGTACCGAGGGGGAGCTGGGGTTTGATCGGGAGATGGAGCTCACCGTAGAGAGCCTCGTCGCGGAGCTCGGGCTGACGCTCGTCTCCGGGCTCCAGTCCGCGCAGGCGCACGTGCGCTGGGTGCACAGCACCGAGTTGACCGACCCGACGCCGTGGCTGAAAGGGGGCGAGCTGCTCTTGACAATGGGCATCCAGCTGGACGGCCCGAAGGCCCAGCGCGAGCTGATCGACCGCCTCGCCGACCACGAGATCGCCGGCCTCGGCTTCGGCACCGGCTTCAGCCACAGGAAACTGCCCGCGGCGCTCGTGACGGCGGCGCGCAAGCGAGAGTTCCCGCTGTTCGAGGTTCCCTACGAGCTGCCGTTCATCGCGATCACCGAGCGCGCGTTTACGCAGCTCGTGAACGAGCGCTACGAAATGCTGCAGCGCAACATGGTCGGCGATGTGCTCGCGGAGGCGCTCACCGGGCACCTCTACCCGGAGGAGCTGCAGGCGCGGCTGCGCCCGTTCGGGATCGGCGAGCAGGTCGCTGTGCTGGCCTTCTCGACGCCCGACCCGACCGCCGCGGCGGCGCTTCTGGAACGGGTGCTCGAGCGCGAGGGCGTGCACAACCTCGTCGCGATTCGCGCCGGCCTGCTGTGCGCGGTGATCGACGCGGACGGGCTGGAGAGGATTGGGAAGGGGAATGAAAACGGGGACGGGAAGGGGGACGCCGAGGGCCACGGTGATGGGGGTGGGCGGGATCCGATCAATCTTGCGCGCAAGCTCCGCGGTGAGTTGGCCGAGCGTTTCGGCACGGTTACGGCCGCGGCGAGTCGCGCCGCCCCGACGCACTCGCTGCGGCTGAGCTTCCACGAGGCGCGCTGCGCGCTGGAGGCCGTGCGGCTGCAGAACGGGGCCGCGCCCGAGGTCGCCTCCTACCGCGATCTCGGCGCCTTCCAGCTGCTTTTGTCCCTGCAGGACGACGACGCGCTGATCTCCTACTGCCGTGGTGTGCTCGGCCCGGTCGAGCAGGGCGAGGGCGAGTACGGCGATGAGCTGCTGCGCTCGCTCGACGTGTTCATCGAGCACAACGGCCACTGGGAGAAGGCCGCGAGCGCGCTCTACTGCCATCGCCATACGCTGCGCTATCGGATCCGCCGCGTCGAGCAGTTGACCGGGCGCGACTTCTCCCAGGCGCGCGATCGGATCGAGTTCTGGCTGGCCCTAAGAGGAAGGGAGTTGGCACGATGAGGATCGGGGTTCCGACCGAGGTGAAGGTCGATGAGTACAGGGTTGCGATCACCCCCGCGGGTGTGCGCGAGCTGAGCTCGCGTGGGCACGAGGTGCTGGTGCAGACCGGCGCGGGGTTGGGCAGTGCGTTCGACGACGACCACTTCACGGCCCAGGGCGCGCGGATCGTGCCCGACGCCGAAGCCGTGTTCGGCGAGGCCGAGATGGTGCTGAAGGTGAAGGAGCCCCAGGCAGGGGAGGTCGAGCTGCTGCGCGAGGGGCAGACGCTGTTCACCTACCTGCACCTCGCGGCCGAGCCCGAGCTCGCGCACGGTCTGCAGGAGTCGGGCGCGACGTGCATCGCCTACGAGACGGTCGAAGACGCCGAGGGGCGGCTGCCGCTGCTGGCGCCGATGAGCGAGGTCGCGGGCAAGATCGCCACGCAGGCGGGCGCGTTTATGCTCGAGAAGCCGCTCGGTGGCCGCGGAATCCTGCTGGGCGGGGTGCCCGGCGTCGCGGCCGCGACGGTGCTCGTGATCGGTGGCGGCGTCGTGGGGATGAACGCCGCGTTCATCGCGATCGGAATGCAGGCCGACGTATTCGTGTTCGACCGCTCGATCGATCGCCTGCGCGAGCTGGAAGTCGCGTTCGGCGGCCGCGCCTCGACGGTGTACTCGTCGACGCTCGCGATCGAGGAGATGCTGCCGCGGGCCGATCTCGTGATCGGCTCAGTGCTCGTGCACGGCGGCCGCGCGCCGCGCGTGGTCACGCGCGAGCAGCTCTCGCTGATGAAGCGCCACGCGGTGCTCGTCGACGTCTCGATCGACCAGGGCGGGTGCTTCGAGACCTCCCATCCGACGACCCACTCCGACCCTACATACGAGGTCGACGAGATCACGCACTACTGCGTCACGAACATGCCCGGCGCCGTGCCGATCACCTCGACGTACGCGCTCACGAACGCGACGCTGCCGTATGTGCTGGAGCTCGCTGAGCATGGGGTCGACGGCGCCCTGGAGCGCGACGCGGGTCTGGCGAAGGGGCTGAACGTGCGCGCGGGCGAGATCACCTATGGGGCCGTCGCGGAAGCGCTCGGCGTCTGACGAACTGAACTGAACGGGAAGGGACTGAGATGGCGACGAGGACCGACACACTGCAGAACTTCATCGACGGCGAGCGCGTGCCCGCGCAGGGGGATGGAGACGAACCCGTCCTGAATCCCGCCACCGGCGAAGAGCTGGCGCGGGCGCCGCGGTCGAGCGCCGCGGACGTCGACCGCGCGGTGAAAGCTGCCCGGCGAGCATTTGCTGGCTGGTCGCAGACGACTCCCGCCCAGCGCTCGCAGGCGCTGCTTGCGCTTGCCGACCTCGTGGACGAGCACGCCGAGGAGCTCGCGCGGCTGGAGGCGCTGAACGCCGGCAAGCCGCTGGCCGCGGTCACGGACGACGAGCTGCCCGTGATGGCCGACAACCTGCGCTTCTTCGCCGGCGCGGCGCGCGTGCTGGAGGGCCGCGCCGCGGGCGAGTACATGGAGGGCTACACCTCCTTCACGCGCCGCGAGGCGGTCGGTGTGATCGGGCAGGTCACCCCCTGGAACTACCCGCTGATGATGGCGATCTGGAAATTCGCCCCGGCGCTCGCGGCGGGCAACACGGTCGTGCTGAAGCCGGCCGAGACGACGCCGCTGACGACCGTGCGCTTCGCCGAGCTGGCGGCGGACGTGCTCCCGCCAGGCGTCCTGAACGTTGTGATGGGCCCCGGCCGGCCGACGGGCGAGGCGCTGATCGGCCACCCCGACGTCGACATGCTCGGTCTGACGGGCTCGGTCGAGACGGGCAAGCACTTCGCGCGCACCGCCGCGGACACGCTCAAGCGCGTGCACCTCGAGCTCGGCGGCAAGGCACCGGTCGTGGTATTCGACGACGTCTCGCTCGAGAGCGCCCTGGAGACGATCGCCGGCACCGGCTACTACAACGCCGGCCAGGACTGCACCGCCGCGACGCGCGTGCTGGCGGGAGCGAAGGTCTATGACGAGGTCGTCGCCGGCCTCGCCGCGCAGGCGCAGGGTCTGGTGCTCGGCGACACGCTCTCAGCCGACACCACGCTCGGGCCGGTGAACTCGGCCAAACAGCAGGAGCGCGTGGCCGGCTTTCTGGAGCGCCGGCCCGACCACGCGGAGATCGTTACCGGCGGCAAGGCGCCCGACCGCGCGGGCTACTTCATGGAGCCGACGGTCGTGGCGGGTCTAAGCCAGGACGACGAGCTGATCCAGCGCGAGATCTTTGGCCCGGTGATCACCGTGCAGCGGTTCTCCGACGAGGCGCAGGCGATCGAGTGGGCGAACGCGACCCGCTACGGCTTGGCGTCGTCGGTGTGGACGCGCGATGTCGGCCGTGCGCTGCGCGTGTCGAAGGCGCTGCGCTTCGGCTGTGTGTGGATCAACGACCACATCCCGCTCGTCTCGGAGATGCCCCACGGTGGCTTCAAGGAGTCGGGTTATGGCAAGGATCTGAGCGTGTATTCGCTGGAGGACTACACGGTTGTCAAGCACGTGATGGCCAACTTGCAATAGGAACAGTTCGGCGGCGGGCGGCGCTTTGTCTGCTACGGTCCTCACACCGGGCGGCGACGTCGCCCGCGAGGTTCTTTGTCTTTGTTGGCGCTTCTAGTTGCGCGGATGGGGTCAGTCGAATCTCCATCTGCATAGGCGGCCACAGGGTCGCCAGAAGGAGCAACACCAACATGGAGCATCAAACGTTCGCCGACCTCGGCGTGTCCGAGGTCGTCGCCAGTGAGCTTGCCAAGCGCGAGATCACCCAGCCGTTCGCAGTCCAGAAGATGGTTCTCCCCGACGTGCTCGCCGGGCACGATGTACTCGCCCAGTCCCCGACCGGGTCGGGCAAGACGCTCGCATTCGGGATTCCGATGATCGAACGTCTGCACGGCACCAACGTGCGTCCCTCGGCGCTGGTGCTGGCGCCTACGCGCGAGCTGGCGTCGCAGATCGTCGACGATCTGCGTGACATCGCCCACGCCCGCGCGCTCTCGATCGCGGCCGTTTACGGTGGCGCCGGCATCGTCAAGCAGGCGCGCCTCGCCGCGCGCGCCCACATCCTCGTCGCCACGCCGGGACGGCTGCTCGATCTGATCGATCGGCGCGACGTCTCGCTCGACCGCGTGAAGCTACTCGTGCTCGACGAGGCCGACAGGATGCTCGACATGGGCTTCAAGCCCGTCGTCGACCGGATCGTGAAGATGTGCGCGCGCGAGCGCCAGACGCTGCTGTTCAGCGCCACGCTCGAGGGCGATGTCGGCAAGGTCGCAAAGGCCTACACCACCGACCCCCGTCGCCACGAGCACGCCCACTCCGAGGAGCGTAAGGGAGACGTCGAGCACCGCTTCGTCTCGGTCTCCCACGAGGGCAAGGTCGCGCGGCTCGTGTCCGAGCTGAACGGCTCCGAGCGCGGGCGGACACTCGTGTTCGTGCGCACCAAGCGCGGCGCCGACCGGCTCGTAAAACGACTGGCTCAGAGCAACGTCCAGGCGGTCGCGATGCACGGCGACAAGTCCCAGTCCCAGCGCGAGAAGGCGCTCGCGCGCTTCGAGTCGGGCGCCGTTGACACGCTCGTCGCGACCGACGTGGCCGCGCGCGGGATCGACGTCGCGGGGATCACGCACGTGATCAACTTCGACATCCCCGGCACGCGCGAGGACTACGTCCACCGCATCGGCCGCACCGCCCGCGCCGGCGCCAGCGGCACCGGCGTCACGTTCGTCGTCCACGATCAGGCGCGCGAATTCGTCTCGATGGTCCGCGACCTCGGCCTGCACCGCGAGCTCGAGCTCGGCGGCCTGCCGAGCGACGCCACCGGCCAGCGCTCCGGCGGATCGCAGCAGCGCACGCGCTCCTCGCGCAACCGTGGCCGCAGCGGTCCCGCGCGCAACGGCTCCGGCTCTCCCCGGACGGGCTCCGCCCGTGGCGGCTCCGGCTCCGGGAGCAGAAGCGCCGCAGCGCGCAGCGGGCGGCGCTAGAAGCCGGTTCCCGGGGAGGCTGTTCGTTCGGTCTCCTCGGGTTCTTCAATCAGGCGCGCCAGGGTGGGCGGGTTCGGGTGGACGGGTTCCCAACACCTGGAAGATCGAGGTAAAGCCCGTCCGGAACCCGTTGCGGGCGGCGCGTAGATAGAGCCGCCACACGCGCACGCGCTCCGCGCCGGCCAGACGCTCGGCCTGCTCGAGGTTGGCGTCGAGGCGCTCGATCCAGTGGCTGAGCGTCTCGGCGTAGTCCTCGCGTAGACCCTCGACGTGCAGTGGCTCGATGCCGGCGCGCTCGAGCGCGAGCGTGACGCGCGAGACGTGCAGCGGCGCCGCGTCCGGGAACACGTAGCGCTCGGAGAACGGTCCCGCCTCCGCCTCGCCGTGGCGCAGGCGGGAGATGCCGTGGTTGAGCAGCCTGCCGCCCGGCTGCAGTAGGCCGGCGAGCTGTCGCGCGTAGAGGTCGATCTGGTTGGCGCCGACATGCTCGACCATCCCGATCGAGGCGATCGCGTCATAGCCCTCGCCGGTTGCACCGAGATCGCGGTAGTCCGCGACGCGGATCTCCACGCGGTCCTCGAGGCCCGCCTCGGCCACGCGCCCCCGCGCCAGCTCGGCTTGGGCGGGGGAGAGGGTGATGCCCACCGCCTGGACGCCATGGTTGGCGGCTGCGTGGATCACGAAGCTGCCCCAGCCGCAGCCGACGTCGAGCACGCGCTCGCCCTCTTTCAGCGCGAGCTTCCGGCAGATCAGCTCGCGCTTGGCCGCCTGCGCCTGCTCGAGCGTCAGGGGGCGTCGCTTCGCCGGCGGCGGATGGGTTCCCCACGAGCCCTCGAGTGAGTCGAGCTCGCGCGAGAACAGCGCGCAGCTGTATGTCATCGACTCGTCGAGGAACAGCGCGAAGAACTCGTTCGAGACGTCGTAGTGATGGCGCACCGCACGCGCGTCGCGCTCGCGACTGTGACGCCGCCCGCGCGGGCGCAGCTCGCTCGCGGGGATCGGCGGCGGCTTCATCAGCCCGCAGGCGCGGACGGCGGCCAGCGTCAGTCGCAGCCGAGTCGCGGTGTCGATCGTAGGCGCCTTGAACGTGTCGAGCAACCCGATCACGAGGTCGAGGTCGTCCGCCTCCAGCTCGCCGGCGGCATAGGCGCGCCCCAGCCCGAGCTGCCCGGGAGCGCGCAGCAGGTGCGCGACGGCGGCGGGGGAGCGCACCGTGAAGACCGGTCCGCCAGGGGTGGTGGGCGCGAGCTCCGAGCCGTCCCAGAAGCGCAGCGCGAACGGACGGTCGGGCAGCGCCTGCGCCAGCTCGCGGCGCAGCGGCTCAGTATTGGCGAGCATGGTGGCAATGGCAGTGGAGCGGGTGGAGAGCCGGCCCTCCACCCGCTGAGGTGCGGTCGCCTGCGTGTGGGTCGTTTGCGATCGGAAGAAGGGCTGCCAGACTCATAGCGTGCCGCCCAGCTTAGAACGTGACGCGCGCGATCCCGCCGTCGAGGCCCGCCGGTTGGCCGAGCACGGTGTTGTGCGCTTGCGAGCTGAGAATCCCAGCCCGCTGACGCTGTCGGGTACCAACACCTGGATCGTCGGCCGCGACCCCGCCTACGTGGTCGACCCCGGTCCCGCGCTGGAGGAGCACATCGCGCGGCTCGTCGCGGCCGTCGACGCGCGTGGCGGGCTCGGTGGGATCGCGCTCACGCACGACCACATCGACCACTCCGAGGGGGTCGAGGCCTTGCGCGAGCGGCGTCCCGCGCCGCTGGCGGCGGGGCGGGGCGAGGTCGATGTCGAGCTGGTCTCTGGTGCTCGCTTCGGGCCGTTTGTCACGCTCGCCACGCCCGGTCACGCCATCGATCATCTCGCGCTGATCGATGGCCGTGTGTGCTTCACCGGCGACGCCGTGCTCGGAGAAGGCAGCGTGTTCATCGCCCCCGACCCCGGAGCGCTCACCGGCTATCTCGACGGCTTGCGCGGGCTGCGCGAGCTCGATCTCGATGTTCTCTGCCCAGGTCATGGCCCCCCGATCTGGGATCCCCGAGCGAAGCTCGACGAGTACATCGATCATCGCCTGGAGCGCGAGCGGCTGCTGCTGGCGGCGCTCGCCGCGGGGCGTCGCTCGACCGCCGAGCTGCTCGACGCCGCGTGGCGGGACGTGCCCGCCGAGCTGCGCCCCGTCGCCGCCGTCTCGCTGCGCGCGCACCTCGACAAGCTCGAGGATGAGCATCGTCTGCCCGCGGATGTGGAGCTTCCCTACTGGTGAGCGATACCGTCCCGACGCGTGCTCACGCTACGGTTCGATGAGCATGTCTCCCCGCTCGGCGACCTCGAACAGCCCCGCACCGAAGGCCAGCCAGGCCAAGCAGGCCGAGTCCGCGCCGCCGGCGGTGCGGAAATTCTCCGTAGAGCGCTCGGGCGCTTCGTTCCCGCCCGACTCCCCGTTTCCGCCGATCGCAGACTACGGTTTCCTGTCGGACTGCCACACCGGTGCGCTGGTCGCCTCCGACGGCTCGATCGACTGGATGTGCATCCCCCACTTCGACTCGCCGAGCGTATTCGCCGCGATGCTCGACCGCGGCGCCGGCAGCTGGCGCGTTGGTCCTTACGACGTATATGTGCCGGCGGGCCGGCGCTACATCCCGGGCACGAACCTGATCGAGACGACCTGGATGACCCCGCAGGGGTGGCTGCGCGTGGTGGACGGGCTGACGATCGGGGAATGGCACGACAACAAGGAGGGCTCCAGCCACACGCGGGCGCCCACCGACTTCGACGCCGACCACCTGCTCGTGCGGGTGATCGAATGCACCCAGGGTGAGGTGCAGCTCGAGATGGTGTGCGAGCCGATGCTGCAGTACGGCAGCATGCCGGCGAAGTGGAGCGTGGCGGACACCGGCTCCGAGGGCGGGTACGCATTCGACGCGAGCGACGGGCGGACCGAGTTTCGCCTGTTCAGCGACGTCCGCATGGGGATCGAGGGTAACCGCGTGCACGCTCGTCACACGATGAGCGAAGGCGAGCGGCGCTTCTGTGCGATCTCCTGGACCGAGGGGCTCGCCGGCCCCCGCACGGCTGAGCAGGCCGAGGAGTACCTGAACCGTACGAGCCACTTCTGGCGCGGCTGGCTGGCCGACGGCACCTACCCCGATCATCCGTGGCGCTATCACCTCGAGCGCTCGGCACTCGCGCTGAAGGGCCTCACGTTCATGCCCACCGGCGCGCTGGTGGCGGCACCGACGACCTCCTTGCCCGAGACGCCGCACGGGGAACGCAACTGGGATTACCGCTACTGCTGGATGCGGGACGCCTCTTTCACCCTCTGGGGTCTGCACGCGCTCGGGCTGGACTGGGAGGCTGACGACTTCATCCAATACGTGGCGGATCTCGAGCGCAACGAGGACGGCTCGCTACAGATCATGTACGGGATCACAGGTGACCGCGACCTGGAGGAGTCGACGCTCGAGCACCTCAAGGGGTATGAAGGCGCGCGCCCGGTGCGTATCGGCAACGGCGCGTACAACCAGCGCCAGAACGACGTGTTCGGGGCGGTGCTCGACTCGGTGTACCTGCACTCCAAGAAGCGCGACCACATCCCCGAGCGCCTGTGGCCGGTGCTCACCGATCAGGTGCAATGCGCGACGAAGGTCTGGAAGGAACCGGATCAGGGCATCTGGGAGGCGCGCGGGGAGCCTCGTCACTACGTCTCGTCAAAGCTGATGTGCTGGGTGGCGATGGATCGCGGGGCGCGTCTGGCCGAACGCCGCGGCGAGGATGAACAGGCCGAAGAGTGGCAGGCGGTGGCCGATGAGATACACGAGGACATCCTCAAGCGCGGCGTGGACAAGCGGGGTGTGTTTCGCCAGCACTACGACACCGACGCGCTCGACGCCTCGACTCTGCTGATCCCGCTGCTGCGCTTCCTGCCGCCCGACGACGAGCGCGTGGTAGCCACCGTGAACGCGATCCGCGAGGAGTTGACCGAGAACGGCCTCGTGCTGCGCTATCGCACCGATGAGACCGACGATGGCCTGAGCGGCGCTGAGGGGACGTTCCTGATCTGCTCGTTCTGGCTGGTCTCCGCACTCTCGGAGATCGGCGAGCGGCGCGAGGCCGAGCACCTCTGCGAGCGGCTGCTCTCCTACTCATCGCACCTCGGCCTGTACGGCGAGGAGCTCGAGGCCTCTTCGGGGCGTCATCTCGGCAACTACCCGCAGGCCTTCACCCACCTGGCGCTGATCAATGCTGTCACCCACGTGATCCAGGCCCAGCAGGCAGGCTGAGCCGGCGCGGTCTCGATCGATCAGCGCACGAGGCGGTCGAGCCGCTCGGCGGCGATCGTCTCGCGCAGCGTCTCCAGCGCGTCGTGCCGCGGGCGCCACTTCAGCTCGCGGCGAGCCTTGGCGGCGTCCATGATCACCGGCTCGCGGAACGCGGCCACCCACTGGGCCTGGGCCGGCAGGAAGCCCAGCCGCCCGATCATCTCGGCGACCGCATCCACCGCGAGCTCGGGCACAGGGATCGAATACCAGCCGAGCTCGCGCGCGAGGTCCTTCACCGTCAGCTCGCCGGGGCCGGCGAGGTTGTAGATGCCCGGGGCGCCACGGCCGAGCACGGCGGCGCGCATCGCGTTCGCGACGTCGTCGTGGTGGACGAGCTGGAACGGTACGCCCGGATCGGGCAGCACCGGCCTGAGGATCGGCACGCCGTCAAGCAGTCTCAGAACAGGACCCGGCAGCCGCTCGGAGAGCTGGGTGTAGGGCAGGCTGTCGATCAGCAGCGGTGCGTTCGGGCCGGCGACGATGCACGGTCGTAGCACGTAGGCGTCGGTCGAGCTACCGCTCAGAACCTCCGCCAGCGTCGCCTCGACCTCGGCCTTCTGGGCCGAGTAGTAGTGGGCCGCGGTGCCGCGCGCGGGCGTCTCCTCGGTCAGCGGCTGGGGGTTGTCGCCGTGGAATCCGTATGCGGCGACCGACGAGGCATAGATGAGCCGCTTGACCTTCGCCGAGACGGCCGCCTGAAAGACGTTGCGCGAGCCCTCCAGGTTCACGGCGCGAGTCTCCCGCTGGCCGCCCATGATCAGGAACGCGAGGTGCACGACCACGTCCGCATCCGCCACCAGCCCGGCCACGGTGGCGGGGTCGAGGACGTCGCCCTGCCGATAGGTGACCTTCTTCCAGCCATGCGCGGCCGGGTCGAACTGCCGCCGCGCCATCCCGAGCACGCGCCTCACCTCGTTCGAGCGCTCCAGCGCACCGACAACCGCCCGGCCGATCTCACCCGTCGGGCCGGTGACGGCGACCGTCAGGCGAGGAGATTTCGGAGCGCGTGCCGCGGCGGGCATGCTCTCGTTCTAGCGCATCTTTGGGCTACCGCTCGTCGTAGCCGGGCTCGTCCGGCAGCAACACGCGGGCGACCTCGCCCTCGACGACGACGCGCGGCTGGATCGGCCGCACCTCGCGACCACGTGCATACTCGAGAAGATCGTCGGCGCAGGAGAAGGCGGCGAGCTGTTCGAGATGCTTGATCGTGGGGAACACGAGCAGGATCTGACCGTCGCCATGGGCCTCGAGCGCCGCCGCGGGCGTGAACCAGCCGAGCTCGACGCACTCCTCCCCGTCCACCCGCGGCTCCTGGCCGTCGGGCAGCGGCGCGAGGAAGAAATGGGTGTCAAAGCGCGTGCGCACCTCGGCCGGGGTGATCCAGCGCGAGAACTTCACGAGCGCGCCGGGGTCCTCGAGCGCGATCGCGGCCTCCTCGCGCAGCTCGCGGATCGCCGCCGCCCGGTGGGCGCCGTCGCCCTCCCCCTCGCCAGCGTCGACGGCGCCCCCCGGAAACACCCAGACGCCGCCCATGAACCGGGCTTCGGGCGTGCGCTTCACGAGCAGCACTTCGAGCGCCTGCGCGTCACCGCGCAGCAGGATCACCGTCGCCGCCTGGCGTACGCCCGTGGCCATGCCAGGGTTGAGCCTCTGGCCTGGGCCGGAGTGACGATCGAGGTCGAGCTCCTGGCCGGGCTCTCCGCCGCCTCCGGGGGTCGAATCGCTCACGCCAAGCACCCTACTGCCAGGTAATCTTACGTGCATGAGCGCAACCCAAACTCTGCAACGCTGGATCTGCGAGTCCTGCGGCTACATCTACGATCCCGAGGAGGGCGACCCCGACGGGGGCATCCCCACGGGAACCGCCTTCGAGGACATCCCGGACACGTGGTTCTGCCCCGTCTGTGGAGCTCGTAAGCGCGATTTCGTTTTATACGAGGATTGATCTGAGCGACTGGGACGCACTGCTCGCGTTCGACCGCGAGCACGTCTGGCATCCCTACGGTGCGCTGCCCGGCGCGCGGGCGCCGCTGCCGGTCGTCGCGGCGGAGGGCGTACGCCTGAAGCTGGCGGACGGCCGCGAGTTGATCGACGGCATGTCCTCGTGGTGGTGTGCGATCCACGGCTACCGCCACCCCGCGCTCGACGCCGCCGTGGGAGAGCAGCTCGGGCGGATGGCGCACGTGATGTTCGGCGGGCTCACGCACGAGCCCGCGTTGCGCCTGGCGGAGCGTTTGGTCGAGATCGCGCCCGACGGGTTGGATCGGGTGTTCTTCTCCGACTCCGGCTCGGTCTCCGTCGAGGTCGCGATCAAGCTGTGCCTGCAGTTTCAGCGCGCGATCGGGCGTCCTGAGCGCACGCGGCTGCTGACCGTGCGCGGCGGCTACCACGGCGACACGTTCGGTGCGATGGCTGTCTGTGACCCGGTCGGGGGTATGCACAGCATGTTCACCGGCGTGCTCCCCGAGCACGTGTTCGCCAAGCGTCCGCCCGACGGCTTCGACTCGGGATTGGACGCGGGCTGGGCGGAGCACGTCGGCGAGCTGGTCGCCCGGCACGCCCACGAGCTGGCGGCCGTAATCGTCGAGCCCGTCGTGCAGGGGGCGGGGGGGATGCGATTCCACGCGCCGGAGTGCGTCGCGCTGCTGCGCCGGCTTTGCGACGAGCACGGTCTGCTGCTCGTGCTGGACGAGATTGCCACCGGCTTCGGCCGTACCGGCGGGGGCACGCTGTTCGCCTGCGAGCACGCCGGCGTGGCGCCCGACGTGATGTGCGTCGGCAAGGCGCTCACCGGCGGCTATCTCACGCTCGCCGCCACGCTCTGCACGCGGACGGTGGCCGATGCGGTCTCCGCGGGCGAGGGCGGCGGGCTGATGCATGGACCGACGTTCATGGCAAATCCACTCGCTTGCTCGGTCGCGCTCGCGTCGCTGGACTTGCTCGCCGACGGTGGTTGGCGCGAGCGCGTAGCCACGATCGAAGCCGCGCTGCGCGCCGGGCTCGAGCCGGCTCGGGAGCTGGACGGCGTCGTCGACGTGCGCGTGCGGGGAGCGATCGGCGTGGTGCAGCTCGATCATGCGGTGAACTTGGCCGCCGCGACCGCAGCGGCGGTCGATCGCGGTGTGTGGCTGCGTCCGTTCCGGGATCTGATCTACACGATGCCGCCATATGTGATCGGCGAGGACGATCTGGCGCGGGTGACCGGGGCGATCGTGGCCGCGGCCGCTGGCTGACGATCGCGTTGAGCTCGGGCTACCTCGAGTTAAGAGCTCGTGGAGAGCCACTCCCGCCATGGGAGGGTGTCTCCCGCGCGAGCGAGATCGGCAACGGTGGGGCTCCCGACGTGTCCCAGGCAGACAACCTCGACGTCGCCGAGCTGTGCGATTGTCGCCCGGTTCGATTGCTCCAACTTCGACGGCTGCTCCGGCCACGGTGTCAGCACGACCGCGCACACGTCCAGCCCGGCCGCGCGCGCGGCGTCGAGTGTGAGCAGCGTGTGGTTGATCGTGCCCAGCCCCGGCCCGGCGGCGATCAGCACGGGTAGTCCGAGCGCGACGGCGAGATCGCGCACGGTGAGCTCGTCGGCGAGCGGGACGAGCAGGCCGCCGACTCCCTCGACGATTAGCGTCTCCTCGCCAATCGCCGCCGCGCGTGCGCGTGCGACCAGGCCGACGGGGTCGATCGACTCGCCCGCGAGCCGAGCCGCGAGATGGGGTGAGACGGCGGGTCCGTAACGCAGCGGCGCGACCTCCTCGCCGTTCATGCCGGCGACGCTCGCGAGCAGCTCGTGATCGGGCGGCCACTCGCTCTGTGAGCGATCGTCGAGACCGGTCACGACTGGCTTGTGCGCACGTACGCGCGCGCCGGCGGCGGTCATCGCGGCAAGCAGCGCCGCGCTCAGAACCGTCTTGCCGACCCCTGTCCCGGTGCCCGTGACAAACAGGCCAGGCATACCTTGTAACCGCGCTCGTGCCCGGCGGCGCTAGGCCGCGAGTGCTGTCGCGGGCGATGGCGTTCCCGCGAGGTCCAGATCCAGGTCCCGCGCCGCCTCGGCGAGGACACTAGCCGCCTCGCGCAGCTCGTCGGCGGTGTGGGTCGCCATTACCGCCAGCCGCAGCCTCGAGGTGCCCGGCGCGACGGTCGGCGGGCGGATCGCCTGGGCGAAGATCCCGCGCTCGAGTGCAGCCTCGCAGAGACCCATCGCCGCGCGCTCGTCGCCGACGATCAGCGGAACGATGTGCATCTCGGTGTCGTCCGCGCCGATGCCTTCCGCCGCCAACGCGCGGCGCAGTACGCGCGCGTTTGAGCTTAGTCGCTGTATGCGATGCGGCTTCTCTTCCAGCAGCTCGAGCGCCGCCAGGGCGCCCGCGACCGCCGGTGGCGGTGGGGCGGTCGAGAAGATCAGTGGGCGGGCGGTGTTGATCAGGTAGCGGACGGTCTCCTCGCTTGCGCACGCATACGCGCCGTAGGAGCCAAGCGCCTTGCCGAGCGTGCCGATCGCTATATCGACCTCGCCCTCCAGCCCGGCCTGCGCGATCGCGCCCCGCCCGTCGGAGCCGATCGCGCCGATCGCGTGGGCCTCGTCGACGATCGTTCGCGCGTCATAGGCCTTGGCGAGCTCGACGATCTCCGCCAGCGGCGCCAGGTCGCCGTCCATCGAGAACACCGAATCGGTGACGATCAGCCGCCGGCCGCTGCCGCCGTGATGGCGCAGCGACCGCTCGAGATTGTCGACGTCGCGGTGCCTGTACACGACCACCTCCGCCCGCGAGAGCCTGCAGCCGTCGACGATCGAGGCGTGGTTGAGCTCATCGGAGAAAACCGTGTCGCCGTGGCCGGCCAATGCGCCGATCGCGCCGGCATTGGCGAGATAGCCCGAGCCGAACAGCACGCACTCCTCGGTGCCCTCGAACGCCGCCAAGCGCTGCTCCAGGCGGCGATGGATCGTCATCGTCCCCGACACTAGCCGCGAGGCGCCCGCGCCCACTCCCCAACGCATCGCCGCGTCGGCCGCCGCCTCGCGGACGCGGGGGTGGTCGGCGAGCCCGAGGTAGTTGTTCGAGCAGAGCAGTAGCACCGGCTTGCCGTCGAGCAGCACGCGCGGTCCCTGTGGCCCACTGACCATGCGCGTGCGCCGGCTGCGACCGAGCCGCTCCAGCTCCTCCAGGCGATGCTCGATCTCGTTCATCGCGTGCGTCCGCCACCCAGCCCGGTCAGTCGCCCCAGCCGGCGGCAACGGTTTCCGGCGTCCTCTCCGGGAGCGGGTCGGTGAGCTGGCCCGAGGGTCGAGCCCAATCTGCCGGCGCCGCATTCGGCGCGCCGTCGGGGCGCGGAGGGACCGTGCGCTTGGCCTTGAAGCGCAGCTGGCTGGACGGATCCCACAGCTTCACGTTCAAGTCGATCGGCGCCATAGCCTGCGAGTGTTCGAGCAACTCCTCAACCACATCTGGCGTCTCGCCCTCCAGCCATCCCGAGCGGTTGTCCGGGCGCGGGTTGCTGGCGTTGTCGGGGTGGCGAGCGACGTTCAGACCGTGCCCCTCGAACATCGCCCGGTCCTGCTCGGGCTCGTTGCCGAGCGTGGTCAGGAAGTTGCCCATCATCACGCCGTTGATGCCCGCCTTTACGGCCAGCGTCTGCAGCTCGCCGAGGTTCTCCACGCGCCCGCCGCACAGCCGGAACAGCGCCTCGGGGAGGATCAGGCGGAAGATTGCGATCCACTTGACCGCCTCCCACGGATCCATGTACTCGCGGTCGCCGAACTTCGTGCCCGGCCGCGGGTTGAGCATGTTGATCGGCACGCTGGTCGGGTTGATCGCCGCCAGCTCGAAGGCCATCTCCACGCGCTGGGACCGACTCTCGCCGAGGTTGAGGATGCCCCCGACGCAGGTCTCCAATCCTGACTCGCGCACGGCCTCGATCGTGCGCAGACGGCCCTCGTAGCGGACGGTGGTGGAGACCTCGTCGTAGTAGCTCGAGGCCGTCTCGACGTTGTGGTGGACGCGCTGGATGCCCGCCTCCTTCAGCGCCTGCGCGCGTGTGGTGGAGATGTGCCCGACCGAGGCGCAGCGCTTCAGATTGGTGTGCTCGGAAACGAGGCGGACGCCCTCGAGATACTTCTCGAAGTCGCGCTTGGACAGGCCCTGGCCCTGGGTGACCATGCAGAAGCGGTGCGCCCCCGCGGCCTCGGCGGCGCGCGCGTGCTCGAGCACCTGCTCGGGCTCCATCATCGCGTGCAGCGGCGTCTCGGCCTCGGCGAAGCGCGACTGCGCGCAGAAGCCGCAGTCCTCGGCGCAGCCACCGGACTTGGCGTTCACAAGCGAGCACATGTCGGTGGAGTCGGCGAAGCGCTCGACGCGTGCTTCCCAGGCGCGTCCGATCAGCGCCTCGATCTGGGCGTGATCCTCGATCTCGCCCAGCTGCAGAGCTTCCTCGCGGGTGATCAGCGGCGGCATTTGCGAGCGACCTCTCCTCGTTTGTTGAAGATTGACGTTACGGAGCGCCGCGGACGCTACACCCCGCGCCATCGCGGGGGTCGTTTCTCGGCGAAGGCCTTCATTCCCTCGCGCATGTCCTGCGAGGCGAAGGATGCTCGTCGCAACTCGATCAGTTGCTCCTCGACCTCCGCCAGCAACTCCCCCTCGGCGCCCAGCAGCTCGGCGATCACGCGCTTGTTGCCGAGTTGGGAGAGCGGCGCGTTGCCGGCGAGCTCGGCCGCGAGCTCCAGTGCCGTAGCCTCGAGCTCCGCGGTCGGAGCGAGACGGTTGACGAGTCCCCAGGCGAGCGCCGTGGGCGCGTCGATGTAGCGACCGAGCAGGAACAGCTCGCGCGTGCGCGCCGCGCCGATTGCGTCGATGAAGCGGCGCAGGCCGGTGTGCGAATAGACGAGCCCCAGCTTCGCCGGCGGCATTCCCAACTTGATCTCCGCCTGTGCGAGGCGCAGATCGCAGGCCAGCGCGAGCTCCAGGCCGCCGCCGATCGTGTGGCCGGGCAGGACCGCAAGCGTGGGATAGGGGAACGCCTCCAGCGCATCGATCGCTTCCGTGAAGGGGTGCGCGACGAGCCGCTCGGCGCGCTCTTCGAACTCCTCGTCGGGGATCTCGCCGATGTCGTACCCGGCCGAGAACATCCCGTGGGCGCCGGTAATGATCACGCAGCGCGCTTGGGGCTCGGACTCCCCGCCTGTCACATCCACCGTCGCGAGCTCGGTGAGCGTCGCGGTGATCGCGTCGAGGATCGGGTGGTCGAGCGCGTTGCGCTTGGCCGGATTGGAGATCGTCAGGCGGACGACGCCGCTCGAAGGCTCGTCGATCAGCAGCTTGCCGTCGGCGAGCTCACGTTGGATGGCGCTGGATGACACCGGCCCGACAGGCTAGCCGAGCGCTCGCGCCTGCGCCGGCGCGAGCCAAGCTGTGTGGGATCCTCGGCTACCCGAGCACGACCAGCGTGTCGCCCTCGTTGACCGCCTGGCCCTCCTCACAGCGGATCTCGGTGACCGTGCCGGCGTCCTCGGCCTCGACCGGCATCTCCATCTTCATCGACTCGAGGATCGCCACCGTGTCGCCCTCCTCGATCGTGTCGCCGACGGCGCACTCGATTTTCCATACGGTGCCGGTGATGTGGGCCTCTACCTCGGGCATGTGTGCAGCCTCCTCGTTGATCCAGGACGGCTCGGACAATAGCCTCCGACGCCGATCGATCCGATGAGTCCCGAGACCGCCGATACTCCACCGATCCCAGGCCGTCGTGTCGCGGTCATCATCACCGCCTACAACGAGGCCGCGCGGATCGAGGCGACGCTGGAGGCGCTTGCCACCGCCTTCCCGAGCGCGGCGGTATGGGTGGCCGATGACGGATCGACCGACGCCACCGCGCTGCTGGCTCGCCAAGCGGGCGCGCGGGTAGTGCGCAGCGAGCGGATGATCGGCAAGGGCGCCGCCGCCACGCTCGCCGCGCGGGAGGCCTTGGAAGATGCCCGGAAGAACTACGACGAACCGATTTTTGTCCTCTGCGATGGCGACCTCGCCGCGTCCGCAGGCAGGCTGAGCGCGCTCGTCGACATGGTGCGAGGTGGCGAGGCGGACATGACCGTCGCGGTCTTCGCCACGCGCGTCGGCGGGGGAGTCGGTCTTGCCGTGGGCTTCGCGCGCTGGGCGATCCGCCGGCGGTGTGGCTTGAAGATGCGCGTGCCGATCTCGGGTCAGCGGGCGTTGCGCACGAGCGTGCTCGAAGACGTGCTGCCGTTCGCTCGCGGCTTCGGGATGGAGATCGGGATGACGATCGATGCCGCCCGTGCCGGGCATCGCATCGCCGAGGTCGAGCTCGACCTCGCCCATCGCGCCACCGGGCGCACGTTCTCCGGTTTCCTTCACCGCGGCCGCCAGCTCGTCGATTTCGTGCGCGTCTACATCGCTCGGCGGTAGGCTCGCGCCGAGATGATCCTCGCGATCGACCAGGGCACCACCGGCACCACGTGCTTCGTGTTCGACGAGCGCGCCGAGCCGATCGGACGGGCCCGGCGTGAGTTCACCCAGCATTTTCCCCAGCCCGGCTGGGTCGAGCACGACGCGGGGGAGATCTGGTCGGTCACGCACGCCGTCGCGGGCGAGGCGCTGGAAGATGCCGGGGTGCGGGCCGGTGAGCTGGCCGCGGTCGGGATCGCCAACCAGCGCGAGACGGTCTGCGTCTGGGACCCGGCCACGGGAGAGCCGCTGCACAACGCGATCGTCTGGCAGGACCGTCGCACCGCCGAGCGCTGTGAGGAGTTGCGCGCCGCCGGGCACGAGCCGCTGATCCGGGAGCGCACCGGTCTGATCCTCGACCCCTACTTCTCGGCCACGAAGATCGCGTGGCTGCTCGAGAACGTGGCGGGCCTGCGCGAGCGCGTGCGGAACGGCGCGGCGGTGTTCGGGACGATCGACTCGTGGCTGATCTTCAAGCTCACCGGCGAGCATGTCACCGACGCGACGAACGCATCGCGCACGCTCCTCTACGACATTGCCGCCGGGCGCTGGGATCCGGAGCTGCTGGACCTGTTCGACGTGCCCGCGGGCGCGCTTGCGCAAGTTCGCCCGAGCGCCGGGATCCTCGGCGAGACCCGACCCGCGGCGCTTCACGGTCACGCCGTCCCGATCGCCGGCGTCGCCGGCGATCAGCAGGCCGCGCTGTTCGGCCAGGCCTGCGTCGATCCGGGCATGGCGAAGGCCACCTTCGGGACCGGTTCGTTCGTGCTGCTGCACTCTGGTTTCATGGTGCCCGAGCCAGGCCCGGGTCTGCTCGCGACGGTTGCTTCGGAGATTGGATCTCCGCCCACCCAAGGGCGAGCCTACGCGCTCGAGGCGTCGATCTTCGTCACCGGCGCCGCCGTGCAGTGGCTGCGCGACGAGCTCCAGATCATCCAGCGCGCTGAGGAGACCGCGGCGCTGGCGGCGTCGCTTGACGCAAACGACGGCGTCTACTTCGTGCCTGCGCTCACCGGCCTGGGCTCACCGCACTGGGACCCGCATGCGCGTGGCACGATCGTCGGGCTCACACGGGGGACCGGCCGCGCGCACCTGGCGCGGGCGACGCTCGAGGCAATCGCCTACCAGACCCTCGACGCGGTGCGCGCGATGCAGGAGGCCACCGCCCGCCCGCTCAGCGAGCTGCGCGCCGACGGCGGTGCGAGCGCGAACCGCTGGCTGATGCAGTTCCAGGCCGACGTGCTCGGCGCGCCGGTCGTGCTCGGCGAGAGCACCGAGACCACGGCGCTCGGCGCCGCCTACCTGGCGGGGGTCGGCGTGGGCATGTGGACGGTGGCGGACGTGCGCGACTCCTGGCGGGAAGCCGAGCGTTACGAGCCGCGGATCGGCGAGGACGAGCGCGCGACGCTGCTCGCCGGTTGGGACGGTGCGCTGGAGCGCGCGCGTAACCTTCCCGCTCGCGCGAGGTAGAACGCTTGAGATGAGCGAGCTCGCATCGATGCGTGAGCAGGTCTATAACGACCCCCGGCCGAAGGAGTACTTCGATCGCTTTCACGAGCGCGCGCGCACGCGCGAACCGGACTGGGCGTATGACCTCACCCGCGTGCTCACCTCGATCTACGCCTACACATTCCTGCGCGCGCGCGCGATCTCTCCCGAGAAGGCGCCCGGCGCGGGCGCGGTGATCCTCGCGCCGAATCACTTCTCGTTCATGGACCACTTCCTGATGGGCTGCTACATCCGCCGCAAGGTCCGTTTCATGGCCAAGTCTCAGCTCTTCAAAAAACCGATGCAGTTCATCTACACCCATGGCGGCGTGTTCCCCGTGCGTCGCGGCGCGCGCGACGAGGAGATGGTGATCACCGCCGAGACGATCCTCGAGCGTGGTGGGGCGATCACGATGTACTGCGAGGGAGGACGCTCGCGCACGGGCAAAGTTGCGACGGAGGCCAAGCGCGGGATCGGCCGCCTCGCGCTGGAGACCGGCGCGCCGGTCGTGCCGATCGCGATCCACGGCTCCTCGCGCATCCGCAACTGGAAGCGCCTGCAGTTCCCGAAGACCACCGTCCAGTACGGGGATCCGGTGCGTTGGGAGCGCATCCCGAATCCCACCCGCGAGCAGCAGCAGGCGGTGGCCGACGAGATCCTCCTGCGCATCCGCGCGCTGTACGACGGCCTGGATGAGTACGGCCGCAAGGGCGTGCTGCAGCGCGAGCGCGAGCGGCGTCGGGTCGCTCGCGTATCTTTGGCTCGCCGCCTTCCCTAAACGACGCCGCGAGGAGCGATATGAACCGTTCGATAGACATCGGCTCGGTCATCAGCCGGACGTTCAGCATCTATGCTGACCAGGCCTCAGTGCTATTGCCCGCGGCCGCTGTCGTGTTCGTGGTGATCGGTGTGATCACCGCGCTGCTCGTCGTGATCGCTCCAGTGCTCGCGATCCTCGCGCTCGTCGTGATCCTCATCGGCACAACCCTGTACACGGGCATGGTCGTCGAGCTGGTGGCCGATGTTCAGGATGGGCGGCGCGACGCCACCGTCGGTCAGCTGTTGAATGCGGCCACTCCGGTGCTTGGCCAGTTGATCCTCGTGGGAATCATCGCCGGCATTGGGATCGCGATCGGCTTCGTCCTGATCATCATCCCCGGGCTGATCCTGATCACGATCTGGTCGGTTGCCGCGCCGGTCGTCGTGCTGGAGCATCCGGGCGCGCTGAAGGCCCTCGGGCGCAGCCGCGAGCTCGTGAAAGGTAACGGCTGGCAGGTGTTCGGGGTGATCGTCGTGCTCGTGATCGGCGTCAATATCGTCGCGGGAATCATCGAGGCGATCGGCGAGTCCGGAGGAACCGGCGTCGGCATAGTCGTCAGGGTGATCGTCCAGATTCTGATCGCGCCGCTGACCGCCTTGGCAGCCTCTGTGCTGTACTTCGAGTTGCGCGGCGACAAGATGAGCGGACCTCCTGAGCCAGACCCCTCGGGCCCGTTCCAGGCCGGCGGGTTCCCGCCCGCGGCGCCCTGAGCCAGGGCGTGGTCAGCGAGCTGCTGCGTCCGGGGTTGCTGGACGGTCTCAGGATCGCTGTCGTCGGGGAGGCATACGGACCGGCGGTCCGTGAGGTGGGGCGGCATTTGGGCGCGGACGTCTGTGCGCTTGACTTCGCTGAGGAGAAAGTCGACATGCTGGTCGTGGATGGGGCCGGGCTGTTCGTCGCAGAGGGCTTGCATGAGTGCCTGGCTGGAGCCTGGGATGCCACGCGCGCAGTGGTCAACGGCGCGTTCCTGCACGGTGGCCGCGGTGGGCGGATCGTGTACCTCGCGCCGTCCCCAGCGGCCGGACCGCAGGCCGACGCCGCCCGGGCGGGCCTGGAGAACCTGGGACGCACCCTCTCGACCGAGTGGGCGCGATACGGGATCACGTTGGTGACGATCGCCCCCGGCGAGACGACCGCCACGGGCGAGGTGGCGGCGCTGTGCGCCTACCTGGCCTCGCCCGCCGGGGCCTACTTCTCGGGTTGCCTGCTCGACCTGCGGGGTCCTTAGAGGGACCTCAGCCGGTCATCCCGCCGAACATCCCGCCGGTGATGTGGAGGGTCTGTCCCTGCACGTAGTTCGACCATGGGGAGCAGAGGAAGAACACGCCGCCGGCCGCCTCCTCGGGGGTCGCGGGGCGACCTAGCGGGATCAACATCGAAGCCATCTGGCGCAGCTGCTCGGGGATACCCAGCTGGACCTTCTCGCCGCCGATCTCCATGTTGTTCTCATCGTCCTTCGCCTGGGTCAGGCGGGTGTCGATGAAGCCGAAGGCGACCGCGTTGACGTTGATCTTGAACTGGCCCCACTCCTTCGCGAGCGTTTTCGTCAGGCCCACGACGCCGGCCTTACCGGCCGAGTAGTTCGCCTGTCCGGGGTTGCCGAACGTGCCCGAGGTGGAGGAGACGTTGACGACCTTGCGAAACACCTCGACGCCTTCCTCGCGCTCCTTCTTGGCGGGATCGCGCAGGTAGGGGGCGGCGGCGCGCAGGACGCGGAAGGGGACGACCGTGTGGATGTCGAGCATCGCCTGGAACTGGTCGTCGGACATCTTGTGGATCGGTGCGTCGATCGTGTAGCCGGCGTTGTTGACGAGGATGTCGATCTTGCCGAACGCGTCGACCGCCGCCTTCACAAGCGCCTCGGGTGCATCCGACTTGGTCAGATCGCCGGCGAAGACAGCCGTCTCGCCCTGGATCTCCCCGGCCGCCTGCTCGGCGACGTCTCCGTCGAGGTCGTTGATCAGAACCTGCGCGCCCTGCGAGGCGAGCAGTTCAGCCGTTGCGCGTCCGATACCGCGGGCCGAGCCCGTCACGATCGCCGACTTGCCGTCGAGTACACCCATAGCCGTTGCGTCTCCTTGTCGTGGTCAGTGCCCGGAGATTACCTCTGTTCCTCGCTTCCGGCGTGAAGGCCGAAAGGTCGTCTCACCGGTTAGCCGCGGCTCTACATCCTCTTCCACTCAGCCTTGTGGGCGCGCTTTGCGGCCTGGTAGTCGAGCAGCGCCTGCGGCGAGTCCACATCGCCGAGGGTCGGATGCGGCGGCACGAGGCCGGCCGCCGCCGCGACGCCGAATCGTTTGGCGAGCACGGCGCTGATCGACTTGACCTTCATCTCACCGAAGCCGGGTAGCGCAGCCAGATTGGAGTGCAGGGCAGACGCGTCGGGCGCGGCCATCCACACCTGTGCCGCGTCGCCTGCGTAGTGGTCCTGCACGTGCTCGGCCAGGTCGTGCACCCGCTTGGCCATCATGCCGGGATAGCGATGGATGGCGGGCTTCGCGCGGAACACCGGCTCGAGGTCGGCCGCAGCGAGTGTCGCGGAGTCGAGCGCGCCGAGTCGTTCGCGCAGTTCCAGCGGCCCAGCGAAGGCCTTTTGGACCGGAACCTGTTGATCCAGGGCGAATCCGAGCAACAGCGCCATCGGGTCGGCGGCGATCAGGGCGTTGGCCTCGTCGGAGTCCGTGAAGTACAGGCGGTCGGGCACCCCTCGATCCTAGCTCTGAGGTTTTGCAAGGGGGTGAGATGGCATCGACTCGCTCTGGACGCGATGGGTCGACGGGCCCTCAGCGCTCACCGGCCCCGCTCAGCCGGTGGTGATGACGCCGAAGTCCTGTGTGTAGATCCCTCCGGATTGGCCGCCGCTGAGCGAGGAGGGAACGTGGGAAGAGACGCCGACCGCCGTGTCGCGGAAGTTGGTGTCGAGGATGTTCGCGCGGTGCCCGGGCGAGGCCATCCAGGCGGCGACGATCGCACGTGGAGTCCCCAGGCTGAGGGTGCCCCAGCCGATGTTCTCGCCGATTTCGTAGCCCCGGTTTCTGCTGGAGAGGTAGCCGGCGGCGATCATGCGGCTGAGCGGGGTGTCGCCGCCCGGCCCATCGTGTTCGAAGTAGTCGCCGAAGGCCATGCTCTCGGTGTGAGACTGGGCGGACTGCTGCAGGTGTGCATTGGGCTGCAGCGGCGCCTCGCCGCGGCTCGTGCGTTCCTGGTTGACCAGGCAGAGCGTGGCCGAGCGGATCGTTTCGATGTTGCTCTGTGTTGGCTGCTCGCCGGCGCCGGGGCAGGAGTCGCCCGCGTGGGCGGGCCTGACGGTGGCGGGGCGATGGCGCTTGGCATGAAGACTCTTGGCGTGATGATGGCCCTTCCGCTGCTCGGAGCGGCGCTTGACGCAGTCGGCGGGGCGGTGCTTGCGGTGGAGGCGGCCGCCGCGCGCGTGAAAGCTGCTCTTCTTCGCGCAATGCGCTGCGGTTCGGGCCTGGCGGTGATGGCGCCCGCCGGTCTTGTGACCGTGGTCGGCTTTGTGTTGGTGAGGCTTCGTGGCTTGGGCGAGCGGCGTCACGCCTGCGGCCGTGGCGCATAGGCACACCACGAGCGCGAGTACGCCGAGTGCGGAACGGGGGCGAGACACGTGTCATGCATCGGTCGCTTCCGGCGGGTGCATGAGCCTCAAAGGACAGGTTTGGACAACCCTGCAAACGGTTTCCCAGCTCGTCTACAGGGCCAAGACGCGCCCGAGGATCTCACGCAAGTCTCAACGGGAGGGGGCAGGCCCCCCTCCCGACCACCCCCCGACTCGCCTATCTACAACGCAAGCACGCGGGCGAGGATCTCACGCATGATCTCGTCTGAGCCACCACCGATTGGGCCCAGGCGGGAGTCGCGCGCGGCGCGCTCGACCCAGACCTCCTTCATGTAGCCGGCGCCGCCGTGGATCTGCAGGCAGGCGTCCATCAGCTCGAAGGATGCGCGCTGGGTCATGAGCTTCGCCATCGTGACCTCCTTCAGCGGTTCCTCCCCGGCGACGAAGCGGCGGAGCGCGTCATAGGTGACGCAGCGCGCTGTATAGGCGCTCGTGGCGAGGTCGGCGAGCTTGTGGCGGATCGCCTGGTGCTTTGAGAGGGGGCGGCCGAAGGCGGTGCGCTCGCGCGCGAACTCGGCTGTACGCTCCCAGGCGAGCTGCATCGCGCCGACCGCCCCGAGCGCCATCGCCAGGCGCTCCCACTGGAAGTTGGCCATGATCTGCTTGAAGCCCTCGTGCTCCTCCCCGAGCAGGTTCTCCGCGGAGACGAACACGTCCTCGAACGCGATCGTGGCGGTGTCGGAGGCGTGCCAGCCGAGCTTCTCGAGCTTCGCTGAGGTGACCCCCTCGGAGCGGTCGACGATCAGGAACGAGATTCCGTGATGGCCGCCCTCCTCGGTCGTCTTCACGGCGGTGACGATGAAGTGTGCGCGCACGCCGTTGGTTATGTAGGTCTTCTCGCCGTTGACGACCCAGCCGCCGTCGACGGGTGTCGCGCGCGTGCGCAGCGCGGCGACGTCCGAGCCGGCGCCGGGCTCGGTGATCCCGAGCGCGCCGATCTTCTCGCCCTTGATCGCGGGTACGAGGTAGCGCTGATGTTGATCCGCGGTGCCGAACTTCCAGATCGGCGGCGTTGCGATGTTCGTGTGCGCGCCGATCCCGGCGGCCGTACCGCCGGAGCCGATCCGCGCGAGCTCCTCGACGAGCACCGCCTCGTGTAGGTAGTCGCCGCCCTGCCCGCCGAGCTCAGCGGGGTACTTCAACCCGAGCAGTCCCTGGGCGGCGAGCTGCGGGAACACCTCGTCAGGGAACCAGCGCGCGTCCTCCCACTCCTGCGCGTGGGGAGCGAGCTCGCGCTCGAGGAAGCCGCGGACGGATGCCCGCAGCTCCTCGTGCTCCTCGGTGAACGGCAGCGTGGGCGCCAACTGATCAGAGACCGTACGAGCGGCCGATGACGTCGAGCATGATCTCGTCGGTGCCCGCCCCGATGCGGTTCAGGCGCACGTCGCGCCACACGCGCTCGACGCCGTACTCGCGCATGTAGCCCGCGCCGCCGTGGATCTGGATGCATTCGTCGGCCACTTCGCAGAGCACGCGTGAGGCGTGGAGCTTGGCCATCGAGATCTCGCGCACGGGGTACTCGCCGTTGTTGAAGCGCCACGCGGTGATGTAGGTCATCTGGCGCGCGGACTCGATCTTGGTCGCCATCTCCGCGAACTTGTGGCGGATCACCTGGAACTTGCCGATTTCGCGACCGAACGCCTTGCGCTCGTGCGCGTACTGGAGCGTGCGTTCGAAGCACTTCTGCGCGCCCGACACCATTCCGGCGGCGCCGATCAGGCGCTCGCCCTGGAGCTCCCACATGATGTGGTAGAAGCCCTTGCCGACCTGGCCGAGCACGGCAGAGGCCGGTACGCGTACGTCCTGGAAGGCCAGCAGCGCCGTGTCGGAGGCGTGCATGCCGAGCTTCTCGAGCTTCTTCTCGCGGATCACGCCGGGCGCGTCCATCGGCACCAGGAACAGCGTGAAGCCGTCGTAGCCGGCATCCGCATCGGTCTTGGTGACGAGCACGATCACGTCGGCGCGGTGGCCGTTGGTGATGTACGTCTTGGAGCCGTTGATCACGTAGTCGTCGCCGTCGTTGACGGCGCGCGTCTTGATCCCTGCGACGTCCGAGCCGGCGTCGGGCTCGGTGATGCCGAGGCAGAGGATCTTCTCGCCCTTGATCGCGGGCACGACCCACTCCTGCTTCTGCTCCTCGGTGCCGAACGCGAGGATCGGCGGCATCGCCATGTCGGTGTGCACCGCCAACCCCATCGCCAGGCCGCCGGACTGCGCGTTCGTGATCTCCTCGGCGAGCACCAGCGCCGTGTAGTAGTCGCCGCCCTGTCCGCCGTACTCCTCAGGCTTGTCCAGGCCGAGGAAGCCGAGCTCGCCCATCCGCCGGAAGACCGAGTCGGGAAACGTCGTCTCCTCCCACTCCTCCGCGTGCGGCGCCAGCTCTTTCACAGCGAAGTTACGGATCGACTCGCGCAGCTGTTCGTGCTCGTCGGTGAAGATGAAGTGCTTGCGCTTTGACTCGAAGTCGGGCTTCTGCACGCTCGGGGCGGTGACGGCCATCGTGGGGATCTCCTCGTTCTTTGGGGTGCGGCGCAGACGCTAACGCAGGCGGGTGAGAAAGTAAACAGTAGAGCTGCTTACTTCCCGCGATGAGTAGATCCGGCTAGGATGCCGCTGTGCCCACCGACACGGTCCTATACGCCCTTGCCGACACCGGCGTCGCGACGATCACGCTGAACGACCCGGACACGCGCAACGCGCTCTCCGCGGAGCTGCTCTTGGGTCTGACGGAGGCGTTCGAACGCGCCCGCGACGATGAGGCCGTGCGCTGCGTGGTGCTCGCGTCCTCGCACGAGAAGGTCTTCTCCTCGGGCGCCAACCTCGGCGGGTTCGCGGGGGACGCGACGCTCGTGCAGAAGCACTTCGGCTCCGAGCGCTTCGTCGCGCTGTTCAGGCTGATCGTCGGCCTGCCCAAGCCGACGGTCTGCGCGGCGGATGGGCACGTGCTCGCCGGAGCGCTCGGCATCGCGCTCGCTTGCGACCTGATCGTCGCCTCCGAGAAAGCGACGTTCGGCACGCCAGAGATCAACATCGGCACGTTCCCGTTCATGATCATGGCGCTGATCTACCGCAACGTTCCACGCAAGAAGGCGAACGAGCTGCTGCTGCTCGGCGAGCGCTGGAGCGCGCAGGAGGCTCTCGCGGCGGGGATCGTCAACAAGGTCGTCCCCGCCGAGGACTTCGACGCGGCCGTCACCGACTGGGCAGGAAAGCTCGCGGGCAAGTCCCCGGTGATCATGCGGCTCGGCAAGGAGGCGATGCGCCGCCAGCTCGATATGCCGTTCGACGATGCGCTCGACTATCTGCGCGCACAGCTCACGCTGGCGCTCTCGACCGAAGACATCGTCGAGGGCGTGACCGCGTTCTTCGAGAAGCGCGACCCCCAATGGAAAGGCCGCTGATGGGTGCGCAAGAGACGACAAGCACGCCTGAGACGACCAAGACGACCAGCCTCCTGCGCCCTCTCGTCGAGGACCTCGAGGCCCGCCGCGCGAAGATCCGCCTCGGCGGCGGCGAGGAGAAGATCCAGAAGCAGCACGAGCGCGAAAAGCTCACCGCGCGCGAGCGGATCGCGCTGCTGATCGACGAGGGCACCTTCACCGAGCTCGGCATTCACGGCAAGCCGCACTTCTCCCAGCGCGCGATGGACGGGGTCGAGGCGCCCGCGGACGGTGTGATCACCGGCTACGGCAAGCTCGAGGGGCGGCTCGTGGCTGTCTGCGCGTACGACTTCACGGTGATGGCCGGCTCGATGGGGATGACCGGCGAGATCAAGGTCACGCGCCTGCGCGAGCTGGCGCTCACGAAGCGGATCCCGTTCATCTGGCTGCTCGACTCCGCCGGCGCACGCGTTCAGGAGGCGGCGGGATCGCTGTTCGCCGGCTCCGGGCACCTGTTCCGCGAGGAGGTCGTGATGAGCGGCGTGATCCCGCAGATCGCCGCTCTGATGGGACCCTGCGCTGCCGGCACCGCCTATATCCCCGGCCTCGCGGACTTCGTGCCGATGGTCAAGGGCCGCGGCTCGATGGCGCTCGCCGGGCCGCACCTCGTGAAGGCCGCGGTCGGCGAGGACGTCACCCAGGAGGAACTGGGCGGCTCGCGCGTGCACACGCGCAAGTCGGGCGTCGGCGACATGGAGGTCGCTAGCGACGAGGAGTGCATCGAGGCGATCAAGGCCTACCTGTCGTTCATGCCCCAGAACTGCGAAGAGACCCCACCCGTACGCGCGTCAAGCGATCCGATCGACCGTCGCGAGGAGGCGCTGCTCGACGTGCTGCCGGCGTCCAACCGCAAGCCTTACGACATGTACGAGGTGATCCGCCGGATCACGGACGATGGTGAGTACTTCGACATGAAGGGGCAGTGGGCGAAGACGATCATCACCTGCTTCGCGCGCTTCGGTGGGCGCCCGGCGGGGATCGTCGCCAACCAGCCCAAGCAGCTCGGCGGGATCCTCGACAACGACTCGGCCGACAAGGCCGCGCGCTTCGTGAACCTGTGCAACGCGTTCGGGATCCCGCTCGTGTTCCTGATGGACGTGCCGGGCTTCATGGTCGGCACGAAGGTCGAGGCCGGGGGGATCATCAGACACGGCGCGAAGATGCTGTACGCGGTCGCTAACGCGACCGTGCCGAAGCTCACCGTAATCACCCGCAAGGCCTATGGGGCCGGCTACTACGTGATGAACGGGCGCGCCTACGAACCGGACCTGATCGTCGCCTGGCCGAGCGCTGAGATCAGCGTTATGGGCGCCGAGGGTGTCGTCGAGATCGCGTTCCGCAAACAGGTCGACGAGGCGGAGGATCCCGAAGCGAAGAAGGCCGAGCTGATCGAGGGGTTCCGCAAGATCTTCGATGTATATATCGCCGCCGGGAACGACCTGATCGATGACGTGATCGACCCGCGCGAGACCCGCGAGACGATCTGCCGCGGGCTGGAGATGTCGGCGAGCAAGAAAGTCGAGCGTCCGTGGAAGCGGCAGGGGGTGGTGCCCGTATGAGCCTCGACGACCCGGTGGTGATCACCTGCTCGATCTCCGGCGCGATCGCCAACCGCGCGCAGTGCCCGGCGATCCCGTACACGCCCGCCGAGTACGGGGCGGAGGCACGGCGGATCGTCGATGAGGGCGGGGTGATGATCCACATCCACGCGCGTAAACCCGATGGAACGCCCAGCTATGAGATCGAGGATTTCAAAGCGATCAGCGATGCGATCAGAGGTGAGGTGGGAGATGCGGTGATCGTGAACTTCTCCACGGGCACGATTGGAGTCCCGGTCCAGAAGCGGATCGAATATCTGCGTGCCTGCCGTCCCGAGGTGGCAGCGCTGAACATGGGCTCGATGAACTATGCGAAGTACTCGAGATCGAAAAAACAGTTTGTCTTCAAGATGGTCTTCGCCAACCCGTTCGATGAGATCGTCGAGCTGCTGGAGGCGATGAACGAGTTGGAAATCAAACCGGAGCACGAGTGCTTCGATATCGGCCACGTGGGCTCGCTCGCGCCGCTGATCGACATGGGCGTCTTGAAAACCCCGTTGCACGTCGACTGCGTGATGGGCGTCGTCGGCGGCATTCCGCCGACCGCGCGGAACCTCGCGGCGATGGTCGAGAACATCCCAGCGGGATCTCACTGGGGCGTGATCGGGATCTCGCGCGACCAGTGGATGCTCGTCGGCGCGGCGCTCTCGCTCGGCGGCTCGATCAGGGTCGGGCTCGAGGACAACCTGTACCTGCCGAACGGGGAGATGGCGAAGTCCAACGGCGATTTGATCGCCAAGGCCAGACAGATGACCGAAGACATGGGTCGCCGCCCGGCGACCGTCGCCGAGGCGCGCGCGGCGCTGAACATTCCTGCGCGTGGAGCGTAGATGGGCCTCCCCCTGGAAGGCATCAAGGTGCTCGACTTCTCGCGCCTGCTCCCCGGCGGCTTCTGCTCGCTGTTGCTGGCGGACTTCGGCGCCGACGTGCTGAAGGTCGAGGACACCGGCATGGGTGATTACATCCGCCTGTCGCCGCCCTATATCGCCGGTGCCGACGACAGCGCCAAGTCCGCGCTGTTCCTCTCCCTGAACCGCAACAAGCGCTCGATCCGGCTGGACCTGAAGAGCGAGGGCGGTCGCGAGGCGCTGCTGAGGCTCGTGCGCGAGTACGACGTCGTGCTCGAGTCCTTCCGCCCCGGCGTGCTCGACCGGCTCGGCGTGGGCTACGAGCGGATGCGCGAGGAGAACCCGGGGATCGTCTACTGCGCGATCTCCGGCTACGGCCAGACCGGCCCCAAGCGCGAGGCGGCGGGCCACGACATGAACTACCTCGGCCTCGTCGGTCTGCTCGGCCTGACGGGCGAGCGCGGGGGGGAGCCGGTGCAGGCAGCGGGCCAGATCGCCGACCTCGGCGGCGGCGCGCTGATGGCGGCGTTCGGGATCATGGCCGCGCTGCGCGAGCGGGATGGTGGTCCAGATAAGCCTGGCTCGGGCGAAGGGCAGATCGTCGACGTGTCGATGGCCGACGGCGCATTGTCGTGGCTGGCGATGGTCGCGGGCGCATACTTCGCCGACGGCAACCGACCGCAACGCGGTGAGTTGCTGCTCGCCGGATCGGTGATCTGTTACCGGCCGTACGAGTGCGCCGACGGCTGGGTCTCGCTGGGCGCGCTCGAGCCGAAGTTCTGGCAGGCGTGGTGCCGGGGCGTCGGCCGCGAGGATCTGATCGAGAAGCAGTTCGAGCGCCCGGGCACCGAGGCGCACGCGGAGGTCGAGAAGATCTTCAAGGCGCGCTCGCGCGCCGACTGGGAGGCATTTGCGCGCGAGCACGACTGCTGCCTGGAGCCGGTGCTGGAGCTCGACGAGGCGCTCGCCTCCGACCTGGTGCGGGAGCGCGAGATGGTCGTCGAGATCGACCAGCCCGGCGCCGAGCGGCCCGTGCGTCAGCTCGGCATCCCGGTCAAGCTGGGCCGTACCCCGGGCGAGCCGCGGCGGTTGCCGGGGCCGGCGCTGGGCGAGCACACCGAGGAGGTGCTGCGCGCCGCGGGCTACAGCGAGGCTGAGGTGGCCGAGCTGTTGAGGACGGGCGCCGCGGCCGGACCGGCCGAGACGCCCTCTGGCGCAACGTTCCGGGCGTGAGGCCAATGTCGGTGGAGCGCCCTCTGCTGAAGATCAGCGAGCTGGCCGAGCGCTCGGGCGTGAGCACCGGCACGATCAGGCACTACCTGCGTGAGGGCCTGCTCGGCGAGGGGGACGGGATCGTCAGGACGAGTCGCAACATGGCCTACTACCCACCCGAGCTGGTGGAGCGGGTGGGGTTGATCAAGCGCCTGCAGGAGGAGCGGTTCATGCCGCTGCGGATGATCAAGGTCGTGCTCGACGAGGACCCCGAGCACGTGCTGGCGCTGGTCGAGCTCGAGGACCGCATCCTCGAGCGCGCGCTCGCGGGCGCCGAGGAAGGCGGGCGCACATCGGCGAAGGAGGTGCGCGAGCGCTACGAGATCCCGCGCAACGTGCTCGAGCGCCTGGCGGAGATCGGCGTGCTGACGCCAAGCAGACGCGGCTACGAGCAGGACGACGTGAAGATCATCGAGGCGATCGCGAGCTTCCGTGCGGGCGGCTACGAGGAGGCGCTCGGATTCACGGTCTACGACACGCTGCGCTACCGCGAGGCGCTCGAGCCGCTCGTGCGCGAGGAGGTCCGCGCGCTGCTCGACCGCCTGGCGGGCGAGGTCGAGATCGAGCGGGCGCTCGAGATCGTCGCCGCCGGCGCGGAGCCGCTGCGCGAGCTGATCGGAGCGATGCACTCGAAGCTGCTGCTCGCGGAGCTGCGCAAGCAGCGCGAGCCGTAGCTATCGGGCAAGCAGGCAGGCCACAGTCGCGGCGGAGCAAGGAGGCGCAAAGCCGTGGCTACCAGCGCGCGCGGTGGTGCTCGACGACGCCCAGCCCGTGCGCGAGCGGCGTACCCCCGGGCAGTTCCCCGGTGAACGAACCGAAGGGCGCGCGGTAGTCGCTGCCCACGATCAGCAGCTCGTCGTGACGACTGCGCTGCGCCTCGGCGAGGAAGCGCAACTCGGATCCGTCTTCGCAGCGGATGCTCGACAGATCGGCGGCGAAGCTGACGGGCGCGACCTCTGTGGGCGAGTGAGCGACCCACACGGCCCGCTCGCTGCCCCGCGGTGGGTCGTTGACACCGCTGACCAGGTTCCAGGCAAGCGGGGTGCCGTCCGGGCTCTCGCCGACGCCGGCGCTCCAGTGCCACTCGGTGTGGCGGGCGTGATGCCCGATCGTGTCGTCGATCACGGCGAGCGCGTGAATCTCTTGCGCGGGGCCGCCGTCGATCCGCAGCACGCCATGCGCGGCAACGCCGGCCTGCTTGCGCGTCCACACCTGCGCGCGCCCGTTCGGGCAGAGCGCTTCGATGCCCGCCTGCTCCTCCAGTTGCAGATCGAGCAGCACGCCGCGGCCATGCACCCGCAGGCGACCGGGGGTGGCGTGGAGCGTCTCCGTACCGGTAAGCCCATGGTCGAGCTCGACTTCGCCGCGGCGGGGCAGCAGCCGCGTGCGCTCGCGCATCAGCTTCTGCTTGCGCATGTACAGCGCCCAGAACGACTGCCGGGCGGGACCGATCTGCACGAGCGCCGCGCAGGCCATCAGCTCGTCGCAGAAAACCGCCACATAGCGCCAGCGCTTCAACGGCCGCGAGCCGCGAAACAGGGGTGCGTCGAGCGGCGGCCCGACGGGAGCGGGCGCTATGCTTGGGATTGTTGACTGACTAGTCAATCTATTTCTGCGGGGATCGGAAGATGCCGCGGAAGGGAACATCATGATGAGTGCCGCCGCCCCCGACAAGCGCCGCCTGATCCTCAACGCGGCCGTGCGCGTGTTCGCGCGCCAGGGCTTTCACGCCTGCCGGGTTTCGGACATCGCCGATGAGGCGGGCGTCGCCTACGGGCTCGTCTACCACTACTTCGCCTCGAAGGACGAGATCCTCGACACGCTGTTCCTCGAGCGCTGGAACGTGATGCTCGAGCTGATCCGCGACGTCGACGCCCAGCCGCTGCCGGTGCGCGAGAAGCTGGGGGCGATCGCCTCGTTCATCGTCGACAGCTACCGCCACGACCCGGATCTGATGAAGGTGATCATCGTTGAGGTCACGCGCGCGGCGAACTCGTTCGGGCAGACCCATCTCGGCCAGATCCGCGCGGCGTACGAGCTGATCGGCGAGATCGTTACGAAGGCGCAGGCCGAAGGCGTGTTCAAGGCGGAGATCGAGGCGCAGTTCGCGGCGATGGCCTTTTACGGCGCGATCGAGCAGATGCTCACGGGCTGGATCTTCGGGCTGCTGCCGCAGGGCGAGGAGCACTTCGAGCGGGCCAAGTGGCTGGTAGTCGAAGCGGTCTGCGGAGGTCTCGAGACGCGCGCGGCCAACCAGGCGCGGGTCGGATGAAGTCGCGAGGAAGTGTGAACACGACCACCACGGGGAATAGACTCCTCTGAATATGGAGAACGAGATGGTCAAGCGTTTGATCTGGTCGGGCCTGCTGGCGGGCCTCGGCGCGCTGTCGAGCATCATCGCCCACCGCGCGGCCGGGCTCGTGTGGAGGCGGCTGTTCGACGAGGAGCCGCCGGAGTGAGCGCCGTACCGCCGCCGTCCGGCGAGCGGCCGGACTCCCCGAAGAGCATCGCCGCGGCGATCAGCGAGGTATCGGAGCGCGCAACTCTGCTCGTGCGTGAGGAGATCGAGCTCGCGAAGACGGAGGTCACCGAGAAGGTCGGCAAGCTCGCGAAGGGCGCGGTCGTGGCCGTCGCCGCCGGCATCTTTCTCGTCACGGCTCTGTTCTTCGTGCTGATCGGGTTCGCCTTCCTGCTCTATTACTACCTCCCGGGCAACGACTACACGTTCTTCTGGGGCTTCTTCGCGATGGCCGCGATCCTCGTGGTGCTCGGCCTGATCGCCGGTCTGATTGCCGCGAAAGTCGTCAAAAAAAGCTCCCCGCCGGTCCCGAGCATGGCGATCGAAGAGGCGCAGAAAATCCGCGAGACGGTCACCGCCGGCGCGGACTCGCACGCGAGCACCGAGGGGAAGATCTGATGGCGCAACGCTCCGCGGCCGAGATCCGCAGCTCGATCGAGGCCAACCGCGAGGAGCTGGCGGTCTCGATCGTGAAGCTGCGCGGCGAGGTCACGCACCTGACCGACTGGCGCGGGCACATCGCGCGCCACGAGCGCGAGCTGAAGATCGGTGGCGCGGTCGTCGTCGGCCTCTTCGTCACCAGTGGCCTGCTGCGCCGCCGCCGCAGACGTCGGGGCTGAATCCTCAGACCAGAAGCGCGCGTGGGATCGCACCCACGCCGATCAGGCCAGGGCCCGTGTAGGTCCCGATCACCGGGCCGACCTCGGATGTGAAGACCGGCTCGGAGTCGAAGATCTCACGGCAACGGTCGATCAGTCGCTGGGCCTGCTCGGGCGCCTGGATGTGCTGCACCACCCAGCCGTCGGCGCCTGAGTCGTGGAGTTCCTGCGCGTACTTGACCATCCGCTCGAACGCGCGGCCGGCCGTACGTACGCGCTCCACGGGTGTGATCTCGTACTCGAGCGAGAGGATCGGCTTGATCTTCAGCGTGCCGCCGAGCCATGCCTGAGCCTTTCCGACGCGTCCGCCGCGGCGCAGGTACTCGAGCGTGTCGAGACAGAACCAGATGCGCAGCGCCTTGCGCGTCTCGCGCACGCGCGCGGCGACAGCCGCAATGTCTGCCCCCGCACGGGCGGCGGCGGCGGCGGCGAGCACGAGCAGGCCGACCCCGCCGCAGGCGGTCTCCCCGTCGATCACCTCGACGCGCTCGCCGAGGCCGCGCTCGGCTAGCAGCCCATGGGCCTGGCGGGCGGCGTCACAGGTGCCGGAGATGCCGCCGGCGAGGTGGACGGAGACGATGTCCCGGCCTTCGTTCAGCAACGGCTCCCAGACCGCGAGGAAGTCGCCGATCGAGGGCTGCGAGGTCGTGGGCAGCTCGGGATCGCGGCGCAGGCGGTCGTAGAAGGCCTCGAAGTCGTCCATGTCCAGCTCGCGTTCGGGCTGGCCCTGCCAGCCGACGTAGAGGCTGACCTGGTGGATTTCCTGACTGTCCGCGAAGGCCCGCGGCAGGTATTGGGTGCTGTCGGTGGCGACTGCGACGGGGGGCACGCGCCGGGACCCTACTGCAACGCCTCCGCAAGCTCGCCCGACTCGTACATCTCGACGACGATGTCGCACCCGCCGAGGAGCTCGCCGTTCGCGAACAGCTGCGGGATCGTCGGCCAGTTGGAGATCGCCGAGAGCTCCTGGCGCAGACGCGGGTCGGGCAGGATGTCAACGGCGGCGAACGGCACGTCCAGCGACTGCAGGGCGGCGACGGTGCGCGCGGAGAAGCCGCAGGCGGGCGCCTCGGGGGTGCCCTTCATGAACAGGATCACCTTGTGCTCGGCGATCGCCTCGCTGATCGCGTCACGGATCGGGTTGGACTCGCCGCTCGCGGTCGGGGCCTCGGGGGCGGCGCTTGGCTGCGACATCGGAAGATCTTGGGCGCTGTTGGGCTGGCTTGACATGGCTTGCTCCTGGCTATTGGGGACTCTGGGTCTTCAACGAGAGGGCGTGAATCGGGCCGCCGATCTCGGCGCCGAAGATCTCGTAGACGAGACGGTGCTGCTGGATGCGGCTGCGCCCCTCGAAGGCCGTTGCGGTGACGGTCGCGCGGAAGTGATCGCCGGTGCCGGTGTAGTCCTCGACCTCCGCTGCGGCGCCCGGAATCGAGGCCTCGATCCGTTGCTTGATCTCCTCTGGGGATGGCATTTCAGCTCTCAGCTTAGCCGCTATACTTTGGAAAGCGATGATCACGATTAGCGACAAGGGTGCCGAGAAGGTGCACGAGTTCCTCACCGCCCAAGAGGCTGACGTGCGCATGGCGGGCCTGCGTGTGGGCGTTCGTGGGGGCGGCTGCTCTGGCTTCCAGTACCAGCTCGCATTCGACGAGCAGCGCGACGGCGACATCGTGTTCGAGAGCCACGACCTGAAGCTCCTCGTCGACGAGGAGAGCCTGCCGTTCGTGCGCGGCTCGGTGATCGATTACGAGGAGAGCCTCCAGGGCGCGGGCTTCAAGGTGAGTAACCCCAATGTCGTTGCTGCCTGCGGCTGCGGCTCATCCTTCCGTGTAGCGGAGGAGGAGCAGGTCTCCGCAGTCTGAGGTTCGGAGCGCGTAGGGTGCGCTCCCGATGGCAGCTCTCCCCGTAAGCCTGCGTCGTCTGACGCCGGAACGCCTGCGTGACGACGTGCGCCTGCGCGCGCTGGCCGTCGGCTCGGGTTTGATCCCGCCGCGGGCGATGCATTCCTCGGAGGACGCGCGCGTGCTGCTGGGCGCGGCGCGCGATGCGAAGTGCGTGGTCGAGATCGGCGTCTACGAGGGCTCCTCGGCGTTGGCGCTATGCCAGACGCTCGGTCCGGACGCCGAGCTGCATCTCGTCGATCCCTTCGGCGCGCACCCCGACGCGCTGCCGAGCGGCTGGGGCGCCACCGAGTGGGCAACTCGGCGCGTGGTCGCGCGCACGCTCCGCGCGCGTGGTCCCGATGCGCCACGCGTTCACTGGCACGTCGCCCTCTCTCACGAGCTGGCCGCACGCTGGGAGGGCGAGGTCGACGTGGTCTTCATCGACGGCGATCACTCCGAGGCCGGTTGCGAGATCGACTGGTCTGAGTGGCATCCATTCGTCGCGCGCGGCGGCCGCGTGGTGTTCCACGACGCGCGCGCCGAGGAGCCCGGGGGCCGCGGGCTGCCGGGGCCGACGGCCGTCGTTGCTCGCCACTTCCGCTCGAATGAGGCGACATCAGGCTGGGAGATCGAGGCGGAGGCAGACCGCACCGTGGTCGTGCGGCGGGTGGCCTGAGGCTCAGGCTCATTCCACCGTGAGCGTCGCTTTCATTCCTTTCGCCTCGTGCCCGGGGAGCGAGCAGAACAGCGTGTAGGTGCCCGCGTGGAGGTCGAGCGTCGGCAGGCTCGGATGGGCCCCCGGCGCGGTGTCCGGAAGCGAACCCACCAGCGATTCTTCGCCCGGTTGGACATTCAGGTTGTGTTCGTCCTGGCCGTGGTTGACGAATTCGATCGCCACCGGGCCGGCGGGCACGCTCGAGCGCGAGAGGATGAAGCGGAAGGCGCCGGTGTCTTCGGCGGTTACCTGCACGTGCGCCGGGCCCGCCGGGGCGGCGGGAGCTTCCGTCGCCGCAGGAGCGCTGCCGGTGGCGCCGGGAGACGTACCGCTACCACCAGAGCCGGACCCCGTGGAGCCCGCGCCTGGAATCACAGGAGCGGGAGGCGCTTTCAGGATTCTCGCCGCGCCGGGGCTCTTGGGCAGGGAGGGCTTGGGGGCTCCCGCTTTGTGTTTGCGGTGTAGTTGCTTTCCGGTGGAATGCCGCCGGCAACGACGGTGCTTGACGTGGCGGCAGGCATGGAGTGCGTCGGCGGAACGGTGCTCGGGGGCCGCGAGCGCGATCGTGGCCGCGGCGCAGCTCACGAGACAGAGCACGCCGAGGAGCAGCAAGGAGCGCGATGCCCCGGACATCAGCTCTTGACCAACACAGGCCGTTCGAACGACGCAGCTTCGGGGATCACCAGGCCGGCGTCGGTTTCGAACCACTGCTCCAGCAACGAGCAGTACATCCCACGGAAGTCCGAGGTCCGCAGGACGTTTTCGTTTTCGTCCAGCTTCGTCAGGCCCGGGAATTCCCCGACCATCTTGCCCGCGGCGCGGGTGCCGATCAGGAACGCGTTGCCGCCCGCTCCGTGGTCGGTGCCCGAGCCGTTTTCCTGGGGGCGGCGGCCGAACTCCGACCACAGCTGGATCAGCACGCGGTTGTCCAGTTCGCGCTTTTCGAGGTCCCGCTGGAAAGCGAGGACCGCGGCGACGGTTTCGGCGAGGTTCGTGGCGAGCGTGCCGGCCTCGTCAGAGTGCGTGTCGTAGGAGCCGACGGCGTTCAGCGAGGCGCATTTGATCGGCATCCCCGTGTGGAGCATCGCCGCGAGCACGGCGAGCCGTTCGGCGAATTCACCGGTGGGGTAGGTGACCGCTGATTTGTCGCCCGAGGTTTTCTCCGATTCGACGAATGAAGCCATCTTGTTGAGGACGAGGTCGGTGTCGTAGGAGGCGGCGCGCGCCTGGGCGTACGCCGCCGACGGGGCCGAAAGTGCGCCGAGCGCGCCGAAGGTTTCCAGCGCCGGTTCGATCACGGGCGAGCCGAGACCCTCGGCCCACATCGTGTAGTCGGCGGGCGAGGAGACGGCGGCGACGGGCATCGTCTCGGTCGCCAGAGCCGGCGCGAGCGAGTAGTCGAGCGAGAGTCCTTGGAGTGGGTTGTTGGGTTCGCCGGCGATGTCGAGGTAGCGCCCCATCCAGCCGGTGCGCGTGTTCGTGTCGAGCTGGCCGACCTCCCAGTAGTGGCGGCTGGTGAAGTGGCTCTCGTCCTGGGGCTCGTAGCCGATCGCGGGGAACGCCGTGACCTTGCCTTCTTCGTGAAGTTCGGCCAGGCCCGTGGCGGAGGGATGCCACATCAGAGACGGATCCTCGGTAAAGGTTCTGCCGGAGCCTTCCTCCAGTCCCAGGACGGGACGCAGTTCTTTGTACTTCGCTTCCTCGACGGGCGCCAGCACAGACAGTGCGTCCCAACCGCCTTCCATGAAGATCGAGACGAGCACCGGTGGGCCGTCGGGCCCGGCATCAGCCGAGGCCGCGGCGATGCCCTCTTCGAAATGGCGCGGCGAGAACATCGAGGCGCCGTATACCGACAGCGCCGCCCCGGCGGAGGCGAGCAGGAACGTGCGCCGGTCGAGACCCGTGCCGGCGGGTGTCGGCATCCCGGGCTCGATGTTCGGCAGCCCCTTACCCGCGACGGCGGCGCCACGGCGCAGCAGCGCGGCGCGATTGAAGTCGTTACATGAGCAACTCCGGGCCATCAGCTCACCTGCATGTCGGGGGAGGTGGCGATCAGCATCCGCAGGGCGTTCTGGCGCATCGCCCGGTAGGGGCTCAGCTCCCACTTCGTCTTGCTCGTGCCCGCGGGGCAGGTTTCCGAGAAGCGGGCGATGCACTGGGCCGATTCGCTGGAGAGCAGCGGCTCGCCCCAGTAGCTCATCGCGCTCGCGAGCGCCGCGGACGGTTCCTCGGTTTCGCTGTATTTCGCTTCGCCCGTCTGCGGCCAGGGGTTCGCGTAGGTCTTCGAGGTGACCGCGCTGGCCATTTCCCAGCGCGCCCTCGTGGTCGAGGTGTCGAGCCAAGCGCCGAAGTCCCAGCCGGAGACGTTCGGCGGGTAGAACAGCTGCTGGCCGGCGTTGGCGGATATCCAGGCCCACGCGTTCGTGTCGATCGGGCGCCCGATCGCGCGCAGCAGCCCGGCGTTGTAGACGACCGGCGGCGTCACGAGCTCCGGGCCTTCGTAGAAGTCGGGGTGCTGCAGGATCGCCTCGAGCACCGCGCGGATTGAGTAGCCGGAGCTCGTGTAGAGGCTCTGCAGCGACGCGAGCGTGGCTTCGTCGGGCGGGCTGGGGATGAAGTAGCCCCAGAGCTTCGTCACGAAGAACGAGGCGTGGAGGGGATGTTCGACGCACAGGCGAACGGCGTCTTCCCAGTCCCAGTTGCCTTTGATCGGATTGCCGGAGGTTCCGAACGCGGCGGACAGGGTCTTTTCGGTCTTGTCGTGGCGGGCGGTGTCGAATTCGAATTCGTGCAGCCCTTCATTGGCGGACCATTCCGCCGTCCATCCCGTCAGCACCCTGGCCATTTCTTTCACGTCTTCCTGGGTATAGGCGCCACGGTCGGCGCCGAGCGAGAACAGCTCCATCATCTCGCGCGCGTAGTTCTCGTTGGGGTTGTGCTTTTCGTTGTAGATCCCGTCGAGGAACACGAGCATCGCCGGATTGCCGGTGACCGCCAGGAACAAGTCGTGGAAGCTGCCGAAGCACATCGAGCGAAACAGCTCGTTCTGTTCGAGCATCATCCGCTGGCTGTTGACCTTTTCGTTGGAGTTGGCGAACCAGTCGTGCAGGATGAACGTCATCCGCTCAACGAGCGGTTGGTCGGAGCGGACCATGCGATCCAGCCACCAGCAGTGATCGTCCCCCCAGACGTCGTAGGGGTCGAGCGGCTGACCCTGTTCTTCCACCGGTTCCGGCCCGGTCAGCGTCGCCGGCCCGGAGGGGCGGGTGAGGCTGAACACGACCTGTTCCAGGGGTTGGCCGACGAGCGCCTCGGCCTGGCCGGCGGTCGGTCCGAAGCCCGCGCGCCACAGCAGCCGGCGCGCCTGGGCGAGTGTGATCGGCGGCGAGCCGACCGACGGAGCCGGTGCGGGGGAGGGAGCAGGCGGCGACGCGGGTGCGATCGGCAGCGTTACCCCTACGGTGCCGTGCGGCTTGGTGAGCTTCGCGGGGTGATGTACGGCCTTGTGCTTCTTGCGCCGGCGCTTGTGCTTAGCCTTGTGCTGCTCGTGCTCTTTGGCCCGCTTGCGCCGCTTCTCGCTCGCACGCCTGCTTGCAAGACTTACCTTCATCGCGCGTCGCGCCGATAGCCCATTGCCGGCTACTCGACCCGCGCGTGCGAGATGCTGTCTCAGGCGGCCGCGTTCTCGACGGATGTCCTACTCGGACCTACGCCGGTTCGTTCGCCAGCGAGCGCCACAGGTAGCGGCAGGCAAGCGTGCGGTGCGGGCGCCACGGCTCGGCGATCTCAGTCATCGCGATCGGGTCGGGCAGGCCGTCCAGGCCATAGGCGCGTTCGATCGCGCGGCGGATGCCGAGGTCGCCCGTCGGCAGCACGTCGGGGCGCTCGAGGTGGAACATCAGAAACATCTGCGCGCTCCACAGGCCGATGCCCTTCACCGCGGTCAGCTCCGCGATCACCCGCTCGTCGTCGAGCTCGTTCAGCCGCTCGAGCTCCAGCTCGCCCGAGAGCGTGTGCTCGGCCAGCGAGCGCAGGTAGGAGACCTTCGCGCGTGAGAGCCCCGCGGCGGCGCGCAGCTCTTCGGGCTCGTCGTCGAGGATCTGCTGGGGCGTCGGCGGTCGATCGCCGAAGCGCGCCGTCAGCCGTCCGTAGATCGCGCGCGCGGCGAGCACCGACAGCTGCTGTCCGGCGATCGTGCGTACGAGCGCGCCGTAGTGGTCCTCCTTGTTCGGGCGTCCCTCGCTCGCGCTTCCCAGCTTCCCGACCGCGGCGATGATCTCCGCCAGGATCGGGTCGCTCCTCTTCAGCTGGGTAAGACCGCGACTAGACAGTGGAAGCTGCCTCGAACGCCACTGGCTCGCCGTCGAGCGCGTTCAGCGCGCGCGGAAGTGACATCGCCAGGCAGGTGAAGCTAGGCGTGTCGCGGACCGTGAAGGCCGATGCCTCGGTCGTGCGCAGCCGCTGCACGAGATCGAGGAACGTGCCGACGTCGTCGGTGTCGAACGCGACCACGAACTCCTGGTCGTCGAGCCCGAACGAGTACGTCGTATGGTTGTCCACTCCCGGATATTCGCGCCCGACCTGGATGTGGCCCTGCATGATCCGCCAGCGCTCATCGGCGGGCAGGGCGTACCACGCGCGCGACTTCACGAACGGATAGACGAACACGTACTTACCCCTGAACCCGCGCGGGGTCGTACGCTCGTCCTCGGAGTACTCCGAGCTCTTGCGCATCCCCAAGAAGGAGTACGGGGTCTGTGCCCACTTCATCAGCCCGCTCTGGCCCAGCACGACGTGCAGCTCGTGGATCCGGTCGAGGTTCTCCGCCTCTGAGATCAGCAGCAGCTCGGCGTCGCCGCGCGTGCCCACGAGCGAGAAGGCCTGCAGGAGATGCCCGTCGGCGAAGTCCTCGCAGGCGGCGTTGAACTCACGCTTGTCCTGCTCGCGCTGGGAGTCCTGCAGCCGCCGCCAGGCGGGATCGAGCTTCAGGAACGTGTACTTGACGAAGTGCCGCGCGCTCATTTTCCGATTATCGCAAGCTCTTCGCAGACACTGGTGATCGACCTCCTCACGGGATAGAGTGGTAGTCATGCGAATCGCGCTGCTTTCGCCGTATTCGTGGACGTACCCCGGCGGGGTCACACGCCACGTCGAGGCGCTCGCGGCAGAGCTTGCCGCGCTGGGGCACGACGCCCGCATCCTCGCGCCGTTCGACCCCGACGACGCGCTCTCGCGCCATCTACACCGCGGCGCGCGCCCCCAGCGCCTCGATCCACCCGCGGGGTTTGTCCCGCTCGGGCGTACGGCCGGCTTCCCCGCCAACGGCGCCGTCTCGAACCTCGTACCGATCCCGCCAGGAGTGCTCGCGATGCGTCGCGAGCTGCGCAAGGGTGGCTACGACGTGGTGCACATCCACGAGCCGGTCGTGCCGCTGCTCGGCTGGGACGCGCTCTGCTCGACCGCGCCCGAGCTGCCGCTCGTCGGCACCTTCCACACCTATTCCGAGAACGCGCTCACGAACGGGATTGCGAACGCGCTCGGCGCGCGGCGGCGGATGAACCACCTGCACGTCCGCATCGCCGTTTCCGAGGCCGCCGCATGGACCGCGCGGCGCTTCTACGGCGGCCGCTACCGGATCGTGCCCAACGGGGTCCAGCTCGGCGAGGCGCAGGCCGGGGACGGCGCGCTCGACGCCGACACCGAGGCCGGCGCCCCGCTGCGGATCTTGTTCATCGGCCAGGCAGTCGAACGCAAGGGTCTGCCCGTGCTGTTACGCGCATTCGAGGCGCTGCGCGAGCAGGTCCCCGCCACGCTCACGCTCGTCGGCGCCGACGCCGAGGAGGTCGCGCACATGATGCTCGACGACCGCGGCGTCCACGCGCTCGGCAAGGTCTCCGAGGCGCGCAAGCACGCCGAGCTCGCCGACGCCGACGTGCTGTGCGCACCGTCGCTGCACGGTGAGAGCTTCGGCATGGTCCTCACCGAGGCGCTCGCCGCCCGCACACCTGTGATCGCCTCCGACATCCCCGGTTACCGCGACGTCGTGCGCGACGGGATCGAGGGCGTGCTGACTGCGCCCGGCGACGCGCTCGCGCTGGCCGAGGCGTTGCGCTCGCTCGCGCTCGACCCCACCGTGCGCACGCGTATGGCCGCCGACGCAGCCCAGCGCGCGGAGCGCTTCGCCTGGCCGCACGTCGCCGCCGAGGTGCTCGACTGCTACGAGCAGGCTCAGGCCGTCGGCCGGCCCGCCACGCGCGCCGGCCGCCTTGGGGTGCGCCTCGGCCTGGTGCCCGCCGATCTCTTGCCGCGGATCCCCGCTCAACGCTTGCCGAGTCTCGAGGCTCCGCGCGCGGTCGCTGCCGGCGTGGCGCTTGCCGGCTCTGCGGGGGACGGCTCTGCGGGGGACGGCTCGGCGAATGGGTCGGGCGAGCGATCGAGGTCGGGGAGCTCAGCGCGCGAGCGCTCGCTGCGCACGCTGCGTCGTGGCGCGCTGGTGGCCGCCTCGCTCGGCGGCCTCGTGCTCGCGCTGCTCGCGCTCGTGCATATCGGCGTCGGCCGCGTCGCCGAAAGTCTGCTCGCCTCGAGTCCGGGACTGCTCGTCGCCGGCCTGGGGCTGATGTGCATCGCGATGTTCGCTCGCGCGGTCGCCTGGTATGAGATCCTCGCGGCCGCACCGACCTGGCGCAAGGCGAAACGCAGGGACGCAATGCAGGGCACGTTCATCGGAGTGCTGATGTCCGCCACGCTGCCGGCGCGTCTGGGAGAGCCCTCGCGCGCGCTGATCGTCGCGCGGCGCCTCGGCCGCGCGCGCGAGACGCTGCCGGTCGTGCTGGGCACGATGGTCTCGCAGACGCTGCTCAACCTGCTCGCGCTGGCGATCCTCGGGATCGTGATGTTCTCGAGCGTGGATCCGTTCAACGGTCATCACGGAGCGCTGGTCGCCGTCGCGCTGGCGCCGCTCGCCGCGGTGACCGCGATCCTGCTCGCCCCGGTGCTCGTGCCGAGCGCCGCGATCTCGCGCTCGCTACGCCTGCGGGCCCTGATCGTAGGCCTGCGCCGTTCGCTCGTACGCGTGCGCGAAGGGCTGCGCGTGTTTCGCCATCCCCGCCAGGCGGCGCTCGCGACCGCTGCCCAGCTCGGCGCGTGGGGGCTGCAGTGCATGTCCTGCTGGCTTCTGCTGATGGCGCTCGGCCTCAATCACCGCGTCGGGATCGCCGGTGCCGCGGCGGTGCTGTTTGCCGTCAACGTCACGGCGGTGATCCCCGCCACCCCGGCCAACATCGGTGTCTTCCAGGCCGCCTGCGTGGCGGTGCTCGCCGGCGCCTATCACGTCTCCACACCTGATGCGCTCGCCTACGGCATCGTCCTGCAGGTCGTCGAGCTCGCCACAGCGGTGCTGATGGGCATCCCCGCGCTGATCACCGAGGGCCTCTCCTGGAAGGACGTGCGCCTGCGCACGATGCACGGCGCCCCGGTGAAGCTCAGCCCGCTGCCCGCGAGCGCGCGCTCCAAAGTGGTCAAGGGCACGCCCTCGGGCGTCGAGGGGTAGAGCTTCGCCTCAGGAGGTCAGGGGCAGGCACGCCACGCGGGGTGGGTGGGTCTCTTTCGATTCGCCCCGCTTGGTCTACGGCCCTCCTACAGCGCAGTTTTAGGCGTTGAGAGGTAGCGGGTCCTCGGCTTCGACGACGCCGTCCGGCGGATCCTCGTCGTCGAGGTCGGCGAACAGCGATGGATCGCGCGGAGAGCCCTTGATCACGTCGTCGGGCGAGCCGTCCGGCAGTAGCCGGCCCTGGCGCGTGCCGAAGTAGATCGCCTGGGGGTGGTGGGCGATCAGCGCGAGCGTCGACTGCTCGGGCACAGGGGCGTAGCCATCGGTGATCGTCATGCCGATCGTCCCCAAGCCGAGCAGCTGCTCGACCTTCAGGTGCTCTGACTGCTCGGGCACCGCGGGATAGCCCCACGAGTAGCGCCGGCCCTGCGTGGCGGGGATGCCGAGCATTCCGCGCGCCTCGTAGTGCAGCCACTCGGCCAGCCCCTCGGCAGTCTGCACGCCGAGGCCGTGGACGAACAGCTGCTCGGCGAACTCGCCGTCAGACTCGAGCTTGGCCATCAGGTCTGTCACCTCCGAACCAACCGTTACGGCCTGCACCGCGATCACGTCGAGCTCGGCCGGTGGCGAGCCCTTTGCAGAAGGTTTGCCCTCAGCATCCACGGCCGGCCGGTAGAAGTCGGCCAAGCAGATGCGGTCGCCCTTCGGTTGGCGCGGGCAGACAAAGCGCGTCAGCTCGGTCTCGCGATCCTCGGGGTCTAGGACGACGATGTCGTTGCCTGCCGAATAACAGGGGAAGAAGCCGAGCAGCGCGCGTGGGTGCAGGTAGGTCTGCTCCTTCCACATGCGCTCCAGGCGTGGGCGGAAGTCCTCGCGCAGAAGGGTCTTCCAGGCCTCGCCTTTGACGCCCTTGCCGCCCCAGTGGAGCTTGAACAGGACGTGGGTATCGAGGTGCGGGTAGACCTCGTCGAGCTCGACGGGGATCTCCCTCACGCCCCAGAATGGCGGCGTCGGGATCGGCACATCGGTGCGCGCGGCTGAGCGCACGGAGTCGTCGGCAAAGTTGAGCTCCTCGACGGGCTCCTCGCCCTTCGCGCGGAACGCGGTCGCCTCGGTACGGAGCTTCTCCAGCAGCGCCGCGTGCGCGTCCTCGTCGATCAGCTGGTCCATCACCGAGAGGCCCTCGAAGGCGTCCTTGCAGTAGAAGACGCCGGGGCTGTAGGACTCCTCTGACTCCTTACCGCCTGGGTACAGAGCGCGGAAGGAGAACGCGCGGTTGATTGCCGCGCCACCGATCAGGACGGGATAGTCGAGGTTCTTCGCGTGCAGCTCCTGGATCGCGGCAGGCATCTGCTTGGAGGTCGAGACGAGCAGCGCAGAAAGACCTATAGCGGTCGCTTCGTGCTCGACCGCCGCGTCGAGGATCGTCTGGATCGGCACCTGCTTGCCGAGATCGACGACCGTATATCCGTTGTTCGTGAGGATCGTGTTGACGAGCGACTTGCCGATGTCGTGCACGTCGCCGAACACGGTCGCGAGCACGACCGTGCCCTTCGTGTAGCCCTCGATCTTGTCGAGGTATTTCTCCAGTTGCGCGACCGCGCGCTTCATCACTTCGGCCGACTGCAGCACGAACGGCAGGATCAGTTCGCCGGCGCCGAACTTGTCGCCGACCTCTTTCATCGCCGGCAGCAGCACCTCGTTGAGCGTCGGTACCGCGCCGATCTTCTCGACCGAGCGGTCGATCCAGTCCTCGACGCCCTCCTTACGGCGGCGCAGGATGTGGAAGTGCAGCGCCTCCTCGGGCTCCATCCCCTCGGTCGGATCGGCGGCGCTCTGTACCTGTTCCTCGCCTTTTGACTCGAAGTGCTCGATGAACCGCTCGAGCGCGTCCTCGCGACGGTTGTAGACGAGGTCGTCGGCGAGCTCGCGCTCGACGTCGGAGATCTCCGAATAGGGGGTGATGTGGTTGGGGTTGACCATCGCCAGGTCGAGGCCCGCCTGGACGCAGTGATGCAGGAAGATCGAGTTGAGCACCGCGCGCGCGCCGGGCGAGACGCCGAAGGAGACGTTCGAGACGCCGAGCGAGGTCTTCACGCCGGGGACCTGTTCCTTGATCGCTTTGATCCCCGCGATCGTCTCCACCGCGGACGGGCGCCACTCCTCATCGCCGGTCGTGAGCGTGAAAGTCAGGCAGTCGAAGATCAACAGCTCGGGATCGAGCCCGTGCTCCTCGCAGCAGAGGTCGCGAATGCGCTTGGCGATCTCGACCTTGCGCTCGGCGGTCTTCGCCATCCCGACCTCGTCGATCGTCAGCGCGATCAGTGCCGCGCCGTGCGCGAGCGCCAGCGGCACGACGCGGTCGAGCTTCTCGCGGCCGGCCTCGAGGTTGACGGAGTTGACGATCGCGCGGCCGGGGATCTGATCGAGCGCCGTCGCGATCACCTCGGGCTCGGTCGAGTCGATCTGGATCGGCGCGGGCTGGGTGAGGGAGACCTTCTTCGCGACCAGCCGCATCTGCTCGTCCTCGTCGGAGCGCTCGGTCAACGCGACGCACAGGTCGAGCACGTGCGCGCCCCCCTGCACCTGGTCCTCGGCGATCTGCACGAGCCCGTCGTAGTCATCGGCCAAAAGCAGCTCCTTGGCCTTGCGCGAGCCCTGTGAGTTGACGCGCTCGCCGACCATCGTCGGGCGCGGCTCCTGCACGAGCGGTGTGGCGGCGATCATCGAAGAGAGATGCGGCGGGCGCGGCGCGGGCCGGGAGGCGACCGGACGGCCGTCCGGTCGCGCGGCGGTGCGGCCTACGCGCTCCACGATCGCTGAGATGTGATCGGGCGTGGTCCCGCAACAGCCGCCGACGACGCCGACGCCGTAGCGCTCGACGAACTCCGCGAGCGCATCGGCGAGCGGAGCGGGCTTCTCGGGGAAGATCGTCTCGCCGTCGGGCCCCTGTAGCGGCAGGCCGGCGTTGGGGATGCAGGCGACGGGGACGGGGCAGTACTCGCCGAGGAAGCGGATCGCGTCGCGCATGTCCTCGGGGCCGGTCGAGCAGTTCAGCCCGATCACGTCGACCTTCAGAGCCTCGAGCGTCGTCAGCACCGCTGAGATGTCGGTGCCGAGCAGCATCTTGCCGCCGTTGGGCAGCAGCGATACGGATGTGTGAATCGGCAGCGTGCGGCCGGTCGAGGCGAACGCCTCGCGCGCGCCGAACACGGCGGCCTTGACCTCGAGGATGTCCTGGGCGGTCTCGATGATGATCAGATCCGCGCCGCCGTCGATCAGACCCGCAGCCTGCTCGGCGAAGACCTCGACCAGCTCCCGGAAGCGGATCTGACCGAGCGAGGCCTCCTCGGAGGCGGGCAGGTAGCCGGTCGGCCCGATCGATCCGGCGACGTAGCGATCCTCGCCCGCGGCCTTGCGCGCGATTTCCGCGGCTTTCGTGTTGATCTCGACCGTGTAGTCGGCCAGACCCCACTCTTCGAGCTTGATTCGCGAGGCCTGGAACGTGTCGGTCTCGACCACCTCGGCGCCGGCCTCGAGCATCGAAGTGTGCACGCCCTCGATCACGTCGGGCCTATTCAGCACGAGCGCCTCGTGGCACTTGCCCTGCAGGCCGCCGTAGTCCTCGGCCGTCAGGTCGAACTGCTCGAGCGTCGCGCCCATGCCGCCGTCATAGATGACGACGCGGCTCTGGACGGCTTTTAGATAGTCGCGTGGCACAAGGCCATGCTATCGAGGGCCTACTTGATGAACAGCATCTCCGAGTACTTCGGCAGCGGCCACAGATCGTCCGCCACCAGCTTCTCCAGCCGATCGGCCGCATCCCTCACGTCGTCCATCGCGGCGATCACCGTGTCGCGCATGTAGACGGCCTCCTTCTGGGGAGAGCTGTCGGGATGGTTCTCGTCGAGGTTTGCGTCCTCGAGCCCCCGCAGCGCGAAGTGGAACTCCTTGACGACCGGCTCGACCTCGCCGACGAGATCATCGAGGCCTGTGGCCTTGAGCTCGTTGAGGTAGCGCACGGCCGCCGGCAACACCATCGTGCGCGCGATCGAGGCGGCCGTCTCGGCCTCGATGTTGAGGTTCATGACGTACTGCTCGGTGTAGACGTCGTAACGGGACTCGAGCTCGCGCTTGGTCAGCACTTTGTATTTCTTGAACGCGGCGACCGTCGATTTCTCAACGATCCAGGGCAGCGCGTCGGGCGTCGTTTTGAGGTTGGCCAGCCCGCGCTTCTCAGCCTCCTTGTGCCAGGCCTCGGAGTAGCCGTCGCCGTCGAAGACGACCTGTTTGTTCTCCTTCCAGGCCTCCTTGACGACGGTTGTGACGGCCTTCTCCAGCGTGGTTGAGCCTTTGAGAGCCGCTTTCAGCTTGCCGGTGAGATCGTCGACGGCTTCGGCGACGATCGTGTTCAGCACGGTGTTGGGGAAGGCCGGCGAGGAGTTCGAGCCCAGTGCGCGGAACTCGAACTTGTTGCCTGTGAACGCGAACGGGCTCGTGCGGTTGCGATCGCCGCCGTGGAGCGGGAGCGGGGGCAGCACCGGGGTACCGAAGCCGAGGAACGAACCGGGCTTGGAGGGCTGCACCTTGCCGGCCTCGATCGCCGTGAAGATCTTCTCGAGGTCGCTGCCGAGGAAGATCGAGATGATCGCCGGTGGCGCCTCGTTAGCGCCGAGCCGGTGATCCTGCCCGGCGCTCGCGATCGAGGCACGTAGCAGTTGTTGGTGCTTGTTGACCGCCTGGATCACGGCGGCGCAGAAGAACAGGAACGAGAGGTTCTCCGATGGCGTGTCGCCAGGCTCGAGCAGATTCAGGCCCGTGTCGGTGCCCATCGACCAGTTGTTGTGCTTGCCTGAGCCGTTGACGCCCGCAAAAGGCTTCTCATGCAGCAGGCACACCAGGCCATAGCGGCGCGCCACGTTCTGCAGGATCTGCATCGTGATCATCTGATGATCGGAGCCGACGTTCGAGTTCTCGAAGATCGGCGCGACCTCGAACTGGTTGGGGGCGACCTCGTTGTGGCGCGTCTTGATCGGCACGCCGAGCTTCGCGAGCTCGAGCTCGACCTCGAGCATGTAGGCGAGCACCCGCTCGGGGATCGAGCCGAAGTAGTGGTCGTCGAGCTCGTGGCCCTTCGGCGGTTTCGCGCCGAAGAGAGTGCGGCCGGTGGTCAGCAGGTCGGGCCGTTCGAAGTAGTACTGCTCGTCGATCAGGAAGTACTCCTGCTCACAGCCGGTGGTCGTGAAGACGTGTTTGGCATCGTCGATACCGAGCAGTTTCAGCGCGTCCACGGCCGCGCCGGAGAGAGCGTCCATCGAGCGCAGTAGCGGGATCTTGTTGTCGAGTGCCTCACCGGTCCAGGAAGTGAAGGCGGTCGGGATGCAGAGCAGCGTCCCGTTGGGGTTCTCGAGCACGAACGCGGGAGAGGTGGGGTCCCAGGCGGTGTAGCCGCGAGCCTCGAACGTCGCGCGGATGCCCCCGGTCGGGAACGAGGACGCGTCGGGCTCGCCCTGGATCAGCTCCTTGCCGGAGAATTCCGCGATCGCGTTGCCCTCGCCGTCGGGGCCGTAGAAGGAGTCGTGCTTCTCGGCCGTCGATCCGGTCAGCGGCTGGAACCAGTGCGTGTAGTGGGTGGCGCCCTTCTCCATCGCCCACTCCTTCATCGCCTGGGCGACCTGGTCGGCGATCGTGGCGTCGAGCGCCTCGCCGCGCGCGAACGTCGCCTGCAGGGCCCGGTAGACGTGCTTGGGCAGGCGGTGGCGCTGGACGGAGGAGGAGAAGACGTTGGAGCCGAATACCTGGTTGTCCTGGAGCGTCAGGTCGGGCGAGCCGAGGGCTGAGCCGTTGGCGCTCCACTGTGCGGCGGTGACGTTCTGCTGGCGGGTCCGTGGCATGAGCGGGATCGATTCCTCCTCGGGAAGGGAAAGCGTTTGGGGTCGGCCGACAGCCTCGACGGCTGGGCTCGAAAGGGGGCCGCGACGGCCGAAGGGAATCGTAGTGCGAAGGTGCCCGATTGGCATCTCCGCCTGGCGAAAGCGGGGGAAGGATCTTTCGACAGCGGGCCAAGCCCCGCGCCCCGCCCAGCCGCGCGCGAGCCTACGGCGTGGCGGGGTAGGCGCCGGGCACGACTTCGCCTGTGTCGGGATCGACGTGTGTCGCCGGCGGCCGGGGGGCGATCTCGACCGTGAGGTGCCCGACCGCGGGGCCGCCGTGCTCGAGCTGGGCACGCGCGCGCCCGGAGAGCCCGGCGGCGACCGTGTAGTGGACGGTGTAGCGGCCGGCCTTGACCGGCATCACGTGCCAGACGAACGTGCTCGTGCGCCCGGGCGCGAGCGCGCCGAGCGCCCAGGTGTTCACGTAGGCCGTCTGGCCGCCGCCGGGCGGGCTGATCGCCTCGCTCTCGACCGGGCGCTGTGGAATCGCGCCGGGTCCGGTTTCGATCACCCAGATCGGGCGCTTGTTCGAGGCCAGTCCGGGGTAGTCGCTCGTGTAGGCGAAGGAATCGATCGAGACGGCGACGTTCGGCACCGTCTGCGTGCCGGTGTTGCGTACCCGCAGGATCATGCGGGTCTCGCGCGCGACCGACTGCTGGGTGGGGAAGGAGGCGCTGGCGATCTTGACCGCGAAGGTGCCTTTCGGTTCGTTCGCGTCCTGACGGGTCCCACCACCGCAACCGCTGAGGAGCAGGGCGAGACAGACGCCACAGGCGCCGGGGAACATCGCGAAGACTCTCCTCCCCCTCACGGTCGGGCCACGATACCAGTGGCGGTGGCGTGCCGGGGGCGCATGTCGTAGAGTTCGACAGGCCGTCGAACGTCACCTGAGGAGGGGAAGCAGATGGTTCGCAGCGCCACAGAACGGGTCTACCTCCCCGCGAGAAGCGCGATGGAGGAAATCGGGGACATGATGATCCTCACGGGCAGGACGATCGTCTCGGCCCTGCGCGCGCCGTATCCCTATGGCGGCGAGTTCGTCTCGCAGTTCCTGTTCGCGCTGCGTCTCTGCTGGCTGCCACTGCTGATCTCGACGGTCGCGATCAACTACGGCGCTCCGGGGCTGCAGGCGGCGAACTTCCTCACGATCTTCGGCGCGCTCGACCGCCTCGGCGGGTTCTTCGTGCTCGCGGCGGTGCGCGAAATCGGCCCTCTGATCACCGCGATCGTGCTCGCGGGCGTCGCGGGCACCGCGATCACCGCCGACCTCGGCGCGCGCAAGGTGCGCGAGGAGCTCGATGCGCTGCAGGTGCTCGGCGTCGACCCGGTGAAGAACCTCGTGGTACCCCGCTTCCTCGCGCTGATGCTCGTGACGGGTCTCTTCAACATCTACGCGATCCTGTTCGGGATCTTCGGCGGCCTGGCCGCCTCGCTCGTCAGCGGCCAGCCGCTGGGGCCGTTCTGGGCGACGTTCTTCGCCAACACGACGACGACCGATCTGTGGGGGTCGGTGTTGAAGACGACGATCTTCGGGGCGATCATCGCGATCGTGTGTTGCTACAAGGGCATGTCCGCCTCCGGCGGCGCCGAGGGCGTGGGACGCGCCGTCAACCAGGCGGTCGTGGTCTCGTTCCTGGGGATCGGCGCGTTCAACTACGCCTTCACCCAGACCCTGCTCGCCACACACCCACAAATCTTGGTGATCAAGTAATGAACGAGCTACGCATCGGTGCGCGTGAATGGCTGGGCTCTACCGGCGAAATCGCGCGCTTCGGCAGCAATGTCGTGCGCGATGTGTGGGGCTTTCGCGTGTTTCGCTTCTTCGGGGAGACGTTGCGTCAGTCGGGCATCCTGATCATCTCTTCGACGCTCGTGATCTGGGGGCTGGTGTTCATCACGGGCCTCGGGACGTGCGGCACCGAGGGCGCTTACTTCACCCAGGCGCAGGGTGCGCCGGATTATGCGGGTGTGTTTACGGCGTGGTGCAACCTGCGCGAGGCTGTGCCCTACGTCTTCGGCTACATGATGGCGGCGAAGGTCGGCACGGGGATCGTGGCGGAGCTCGGTGCGATGCGGATCTCCGATGAGATCGATGCCCTGGAGGTAATGGGGATCGATTCCATGACCTTCCTGTGCGCCACACGCCTGCTGGCTGCCTGGTTGGTGTTGCCGTTCATGTACATCGGTGCGATCGGCGTGGCGTATTTCGGCTCGTATATAGCGGTGGTGCATCAGGTCGACTCGGTGTCCTCAGGGGGCTACTTCCTGTTGTTCTGGCAGTTTCAGAACCCGCCTGATTTCTTGTTCAGCTTGATCAAGGGCATGACGATGGCGACCGTGATCGTGCTCGTGGGTTGCTACTACGGCTACAACGCGAGTGGTGGTCCTGTGGGCGTCGGCACGGCGACCGCGAAGTCGATGGTGCTGAACCTGGTGGCCGTGAACTTGATCGGGATGCTCGGCTCGCAGGTGTTCTGGGGCTCCAACCCCCGCGCCCCAATCGGAGGCTAGGACGATGGCCGAGGATCAAGGAGCCGAGCCCGAGGAGGCGCCAGGGGAGCTCGAGCCCGCCGAGCCGGAGATCGCGAGCGCCGGGGTCACGTTCGAGCCCGAGCCGAGCGAGGCTGAGGGTGAGGAATTTCGCTTCCACACCGGTGTCACCCACGCCTCGAAGGTGCCCGCCGCGGTCGAGTTCGTCGACGTGCACAAGTCGTTCGGGAGCAATCACGTGCTGCGCGGGCTGAACCTGGAAATCCCCGAGGGGCAGGTCTCGATGATCATCGGCCCCTCGGGCACCGGGAAGTCGGTGTGCATCAAGCACATCGTCGGCCTGCTCTATCCAGATCAGGGCGACGTGATCGTGCACGGGCAGTCGATCCCGAGCCTCGCCGACGCCGACCTGTTCGAGATAAGGAAGAAGTTCGGCGTGCTGTTTCAGGACGGCGCGCTGTTCGGCTCGATGAACCTCTATGACAACGTCGCCTTCCCGCTGCGCCAGCACACCGAGAAGAGCGAAGAGGAGATCGCCGAAATCGTCAACCGCCGCATGCGCGAGGTCGGTCTCGGGGGCGAGGGCACGAAGATGCCGAACGAGCTCTCCGGCGGGATGCGCAAGCGCGCCGGGTTCGCGCGTTCGCTTGTGCTCGACCCCGAGATCGTGCTGTTCGACGAGCCGGACTCGGGCCTCGATCCGGTGCGCACCGCGCTGCTGTGCGAGCTGATCAAGGAAGTCCACGCGGAGAACGGCGGCGCCTACGTGGTGATCACCCACGACATCATGAGCGCACGGCGCGTCGGTGAACACATCTCGGTCCTGTGGAAGGGCAGGGTCGTAGAGTCGGGCCCGGCGGCCGAGCTGTTCGCAAGCGAGAACCCCTTCGTTCGCCAGTTCCTCTCGGGCGAAGCGCAAGGGCCTCTCGGAATGGAGTGAGCTCCGCCCGACTGCTAGCCGCCCTAGCGGGCGGCGCCGCGCGCCGGCCGGTGGTGGTGCTCGTGCTTGCGACCGTGCTTGGGCTGGCAGGCGCCGCGTTCGCGCTGCGGCTGAGCCCGAGCGCGGCCGAGAGCACGTTCGTGTCGAGCTCGAGCCCGGAGTACAGGGCCACTCAGAAGTTCTATAAGAGCTTCGGAGAAGAGCCGATCGAGGTGCTGGTGAAGGGCAACCTGCAGCAGCTCGTGCTCAGCGACGATGTCGACCGACTGGTGGGCTTGGAGGGATGCCTGTCGGGCAACGTCCCGGCGAAGGCGCTTGCGGGGGAGGGGGGGCCGAACGGGCCGTGCGGGCAGCTTGCGAAGGCGCGGACGGTGAAGGTCGTGTTCGGGCCGGGCACGTTCATCAACGAGTCGGCCGAACGGATCGACGAACTGCTGACGGTCGAGACCAAGCAGACCGAAGCCGAGGCCAAGCAGGCCGAAACTGTGGTGCGGAAAGCCGCGCTCGCGCGCGGAGAAAGCGCCGAAGCGGCGGAGAAGCTCGGCAAGCAGGCGAGCTCGATCACGCTCGGGCGCTTCAAGGAGGGCCTCGCGACGCTGGCGCTCCAGTACGGGCTCACGGCGCGGCCGAGCCTCGACGACGAGAGCTTCGTCTCGACGCTCGTGTTCGACTCGACCAAGACGGCGGGCACGCCGAAGGCGCGTTTTGCCTACCTGTTCCCGAACCGCGAAGCGGCCTTGATCTCGGCGCGGCTGAAGGCCGGCTTGAGCGAACGCCAGCGCACGCGCACGATCGCGCTGATCCGCGAGGCGGTGGCGATGAAGCAGTGGCGCCTGCAGCACGGCGAGAGCTATCTGGTGACGGGCGAGCCGGTGATTGTCGCCGACCTGACCGGCGAGATCGCGCACTCGATCGAGCTGCTGTTGGTGGCGGTTGTGCTGGTGATGGCGCTCGCCCTCAGCCTCGTGTTTGGGACCCACCCATCCCTGCCACGGCTGTTGCCGCTGGGGGTTGCGCTACTCGCCGCTGCGCTCACGTTCGGCGCACTGTCGGTCGTGGGTGCGTCGCTGACGGTCGCCTCGATCGCGGTGCTGCCTGTATTGGTGGGGTTGGCGGTGGACTACGCGATCCAATTCCAATCGCGCGTGGACGAGGCCTTGGCGCAGGCGCACCACGCGTCCGTGGATGCGACCGGCCACGCACTCGCTGACGCGGAGGCCCACCAGCCGGCGCACGCACGGGCGGCGGTGAGACGTGCGGCGATCGCGGGCGCGCCGACGATCGCGACGGCCGGGATCGCGAGCATCGGCGCGATGCTCGTGTTACTGCTTTCCCCGGTCCCGATGGTGCGCGGCTTCGGGCTGCTGCTGGTGGCGGGCGTCGTGATCGCCTTTCTCTGCGCGCTGACCGCGGGCTCGGCCGTGCTCGTGCTGGCCGACCGTCGCGCGCCCGGTAGGCGTTGGACGCTCGGCACGAACCTGGGCGCCGCCTGGCGGGGAGCGCGTGAGCTGCTGCTCGATAACCCGGTCAATCGCTTCGTAGGCAGGGTGGCGCTCGTCGAGGCCCCGCGCCGGCCGGGACGCGTGCTCTGTGTGGGGCTCGCGCTGGCGATACTCGGGTGGGGCTTGGATACGCAGACGCATGTGGAGACAAACATCGAAAAGCTGGTCCCGCAGAACCTCGAATCGCTGCAGAACCTCGACGCGCTCGAGCGTGCCACCGGCGTCGCCGGGCAGCTCGACCTGATGGTCAGCGCGAAGGACCTGACAAAGCCGGCGACGATCGAATGGATGAGCTCGTATGAGAACGCGATGCTGAAGCGCTTCGGCTACAGCGAAGTGCGTGGGTGCGGGCAGGCGCGGCTGTGTCCCGCGTTCTCGCTCCCGGACCTGTTCTCGGGCGCCACGGCGACGGCGACTGAAGGGTCAGGTGCGAGCAAGCCGGGAGCGAGCGGCGGCGCCGCCGGCAAGGCGAGCACGTCGAAGCTCACGCAGGCCAACGTAAACGGCCTACTCGACGCGATCCCGCCATATTTCTCCCGGGACGTGATCACCCCCGATCGCCGCACGGCGACGCTGGCGTTCGGAATCCGGCTGATGTCGTTGGCCGAACAGCAGCAGCTGATCGAAACGATGCGCTCGAGCCTGCACCCGCCCGCGGGGGTGAGTGCGCAGCTGGTCGGGCTGGCGGTGCTGACGGCCCAGTCGGGGACGCAGGTGGCGTCCCCGTGGCGACGTCTGGAGACGCTGCTGATCGGGCTGGCGGCGGTCGCGCTGGTGCTCCTGATCGCGTTCAGAGGCGACCGCCGGCGGGCGCTCGTGCCGCTCGTGCCGATCGCGCTGGCGACGGGATGGTCCGCGCTGGTCCTGTTCGCGGTGCGGGTGCCGTTGAACCCGATGTCGGTCACGTTGGGCGCGCTGGTGATCGCGATCTCGACCGAGTTCAGCGTGCTGCTGTCCGAGCGCTACCGCCAGGAGCGGTTACGGGGAGCGGCCGCGATCGAGGCGTTGCGACGCACGTACACCCGCACGGGCGCCGCGGTCGCCGCTTCGGGGGTGACGGCGATCGCGGGTTTCGGCGTGCTCGTGCTCTCCGACATCCGCATGCTCCGCGATTTTGGGCTGGTCACGTTGATCGACCTGAGCGTCTCACTGCTGGGCGTGCTGGTGGCGCTGCCGGCGGCGCTGATGTTCGCGGAGCGTCGCGCGGAGGATCGATCCGTATCGGGAGCCGAGCATGAGCGATGACGACACAACCCCCAGCGTTCGCCCCTACGGACGCTATGTGGGACTGCTGGGACTGTTGATCGTCGTATTGGTTTCGATCAACGCGGCGCTGACGAGATCGACCGGCTCGGTCGGCGTTGAACCCGGCCATCGTCTGCCGCCGTTTGCCGTGCCCCTCGCTCGGGGCGATCTGAACGGCGCGGCCGACGTCGCGACGCACGCGAACGACGGCGCGGCGGGCAAAGTCCCCGCGTGCAAGGAGCGGGGGCAGGGAATCCTGAACATCTGCGAACTCTACGAACAGGGACCGGTGGTGCTGGCGCTGTTTGTAGACGAAGGCTCCTGTCCGCAGATCTTGAGCGACATGCAGGCGCTCGCGCCCTCGTTTCCAAATGTGCGCTTCGCCGGCGTTGCGATCAAGGGCGGTCGCGGCGAACTGTTGAAGCTGATGGGGGAAAAGGGCCTGAGCATCCCGATCGGCTTCGACAGCGAAGGGGCGCTGGCGGGCTTGTACAAGCAGGTGAGCTGTCCCCAGGTTACCTTCGCCTATCCCGGCGGAGTGGTGCAGAGCAAGGCGTTGCTGGAGCGCCCCGCTATAGCGACGCTGCGCGCGCGCGTGAGCGAGCTGGTGCGGGCCACGCGGGCGCGCGGCTCCAGGACGCCGCCGGCCTGATGAGCGGCGACGACGCCACCGAACCCGAGTCCAAGCCCGAGCTGGGCTGGCGCGCGCGAGAGATCGAGCGGGAGTTGCCCGGACTGGGCCTGATCGTCATGCAGGCGCGAATCGCGCGGGCCGCCTCGCTAAACGCTCGCTCGCCGGCGGGGGTCGAGGACCGCCTGCGCGAACTGTCGAACAGGTTTCGGGGGGCGCGGGCGGTGACGCTGCGCCGCGAGCCGGTGCCGGCGGCCTATCGCGCCTTCTTCCGTCACGTCGGCCTCGACCCCGACGTGGTGCGGACGCCGATCGAGGCGGTTGCGCTCGATCGGATGCTGCGCGGCGGCTTGCACTCGGGTGGACTGATCGAGGACAGCCTGTTGATCGCGCTGGTGGACACGGGCGTGCCGGTGTGGGCGCTGGACGCCGCGGCCGTGGATGGCCCGCTCGGCATCCGCACGAGCGTCGAGGGGGAGCCCCTGGGACGGTCCCCACGCGCCGCCGAGGGGCCCTTGCCGGCGGGCCGGCTGGTCGTGGCCGACGCCTCCGCGGCGCTGGCAATGCTGTTCGGAGGGCTGGCCGCCGATCACGAGGCGAAGGGGGGCACGGCCGAGGTGACGCTGTTCGCGATCAAGGTCCCCGGTGTTCCGTCGCTGTACGTGGAGGAGGCGCTGTGGATGTGTCGCGCGGCGCTGGAGCAGCCCTGATCTGACGCCGCGGCTCGCTGGTAGAATCCTCACCTCAGGCACTATCAGGAGGAGATGGGTGTGACTCAGTCCGGGCCTGTGATGGAGCGGACTCACGAGTGGGAGCGTGGCCGATCGGCGATTGAGGTAGGCGCCGTCGCGGCGGATGCCTGGGTCGAGGTCGCCGAGCGCGATGTGCGCGAGACCCTGAGAGGGCAGATCGCGAGGTTCGAGCGCGAAAGCTCGGCGATCGTCGCGGACGCGTTCCCGCACATCTCGCCGGCGGACCAGCCGGACCCCCGGGAGCTCCGAGATGAAGTCGTCGCCGGCCCGCGTCTGCTGACGCTCGCGGAGCTGGAGCGGGTGCGCGACCGCCTGGCCGGCCACACGCAGGACCTGCGCCGGCTCGCGGCTGAGCGCGTCGAGCACGAGCGCCGCGCGCACGAGCGGCTGGAGGCGATGAAGCTCGAACCGGGCCGCTACAAGTTCGCGCGTCTGCCCGTACGCGACCTCGGCGAAGGCGGCTGCGGTGTGTGGGAGGTGCGACCTCGGCTCGGGCTGATCGGGATGCTCTCCGGATGGTGGCAGGTGAAGCTCTCCTCCGGCTGTCCCTAGGGATAGGGGTCACGCGAACGCGTGACCCCGGCGAACGCAGGACCCCGAGGACCCCGGGGTGGATGGGTTCAATCGGTCGTAGGGCCGCGCGTCGAGCGCGGCCCCGGGGTGGGTGGGTTTTAATCGATCAGCTGCTGAGCGCCATCGGGCGGTGCTCGTTGCGCGGGGTGCGGTGCGCTGATATCCGCCCAAAAGGCGGGTTCTCGAGTTCGGCGGCCTCTGCGGCCTCTGCGGCCTCGGCGCCCTCGCAGCCGGACGGGACGGCGGTGAGCATCGCCGCGAGTGTGCGACGCTGACGATCGGTCATCGAGCCGACCGTCTTCTTCTCGGACATCGCGAGCTGGGCTAGAAATTTGCGGCAGCGTGTCTGACCCCAGCGACGCTGGCTCATCAGCAGGTCGGCCACAGCCATCGACTCGGCCTCCCACGGGCACTCGAGGATCACCGCGGCGACGCAGATCTCCCCCAGCGCGATGCGGCGCTTGAGGCAGGCGCGGGCGAGGCGGACCTGATTGGCGCGTTCCAAGGCGCGCATGTATTGAGGCCCGCCCGCCCGATCGGTAGGGGCCATCGTCGCTGTCGCGTTCATGTGGGCACTCTCCCCGTTGCCTCCGCGACCCCGCGGCGACAACATCCTTGCTTGATTTTTGACAAGTATGCGCCCGTCACGTCCGTCTGAAAAACGTCCCACAACAAGTCGCGGACGGATCCCGGTACTTGACCCCTGTTCCTGTGGGGCGAACTTCAGACGGTCATGCAGAGCGCTCCCAGAAGCTACGCGAGGACGGGGTTCCCGGTCAACCGCGCGAGCGTGGTTCGTGCGCTAGAAGCGACCTTTTTTCTTGCTCGAAGGACTTGTGAAGAATTGGACAAGCGAAATCGACTGGTGGAACGTCGCCCGTCGGGGCACGTCGTATGCGGGGCACGTCGCATACCGGGCTCATCAACCCCGGTCGCATCGGCAGGTGCCGATCAACCAGGGCCGGGCAGGGGGCCGTGCTCGGCCTCGAACTCGCGCTTGACCGCGGCGAAGACCGCGAGCGCCCGCTCGAGCACGGGCGCGTCGTGCGTAGCCATCACGCTGGTGCGCAGCAGCGCGCCGCCGGGGGGGACGGCCGGGTGCAGGGCGGTGTTGACGAACACGCCCCGGTCGTAGAGCGCGCGCCAGAGCAGCGCCGCCTTCCAGTCGTCGCCGACGAGCACGGGGACGATCGGGGTGACGATCCGCGGCGGCGCGCCGTCCCCGGCAAAGACGACGCCCGGTGCGAGCGCGACGTCGTCGGGGAGTGCCTGGGGCGCGACCACCGCGAAGCCGAGCTCTTCGAGCCCGTCGCGCAGCAGGCGGGCGTTGGCGAGCACGCGCTCGAGCAGCGGCGGCCCGTCGGGCGAGCGCATCACGCGCAGCGCCGCGAGCGCCGCCCCGAGCGAGGCGGGGACCGCGGAGGCGGTGAAGAGGAACGGGCGCGAGTAGATCCGCAGATACTCGATCACGTCGGCCGGTCCCGCGACGAAGCCGCCGCAGGAGGCGAGCGACTTGGAGAACGTGCCCATGCGCAGGTCGACGCGATCCTCGACGCCGAGCAGCTCAGCGGTCCCGGCGCCGCGCGCGCCGAGGACTCCGGCGCCGTGGGCCTCGTCGACCATCAGGCGCGCGCCGTAGCGGGAGCAGAGCTCGCAGATCTCACGCAGCGGCGCGATGTCGCCCTCCATCGAGAAGACCCCGTCGACGACGACCAGGACGCCGCCGCCATCGGCTTGGGCGCGCTGCAACATCTTCTCGAGCTTGTCGAGGCGGTTGTGGCGGAAGGCGCGCAGCTTCGCGCGCGAGAGCAGGCAGCCGTCGAAGACCGAGGCGTGGTCGCCGGAGTCGACGATCACCGTGTCCGCAGGCGAGAGGATCGTGCCGAGCGTCGAGAGGTTGGCCTGGTGCCCGGTCGTGAACACGAGCGCGGCATCGGTGTTCATCCACTCGGCGATCTCCTGCTCCAGTTCCAGGTGCAGCGGAATCGTCCCGTTGAGGAAGCGCGAACCGGTCAGCCCGGTGCCGTAGCGGTGCAGCGCATCCTCGGCGCCGACCATCACGCGCTCGTCGCCGGTCAGCCCGAGGTAGTTGTTGGAGCCGAGCATGATCCGCTCGGCACCCTCCATCTCGACGACGGGCATCGCCGCGGAGGTCAGGACGTGGAAGTAGGGCAGCACGTCGGCCTCGCGCGCGGCGCGCAGGAGCTCCTCGCGCTCGTGGCCGCGGACCTTGGAGAAGACGTCTGTCGAAGTGTGCATATAGGGTCTGGGTCAGTGAGCGTGTCTGGGCAAAAAACGGGCGTCCGGGTCACACCGATTTCCGGGCGGGGAGACCTGAAAGCCTTCATCGACCTGCCGTTCCGTCTGCATGCTAACCGCCCGTTGTGGACGCCTCCGCTGAAGCTCGAGCGAAGGTTGTTCCTGAACCGGAAGATGAATCCGTTCTTCAGCCACGGCGAGGCGGAGTACTTCCTCGCCTGGAAGGACGGCCGCGTGGTGGGCCGGATCACCGCCCAGGTGAACGACGCCTTCAACGAGTACCAGCAGAAGAACTGGGGCTGGTTCGGTTTCCTCGAGTTCGAGGACGACCAGGAGGTCGTGGAGGCCCTGCTGGCCGCCGCCGATGAGTGGTGCAGGGCGCGCGGGAAGGAGCGCATGGTGGGGCCGGCGAGCTTTGCGATGAACGACGAGAGCGGAGTGCTGGTCGAGGGCTACGACGTGCGCCCGATGATCCTGCAGCCGTGGAACCCGCCGTACTACAAGGAGCGTCTGGAGCAGGCCGGGCTGAGCAAGGCGATGGATCTGCTGATGTGGAACCTCGAGGTCGAAGATCGCGACAAGGTGCTACCTGTGATCTGGGAGCTGGCGGGGAAGGTGCAGTCAGAACACGGGATCCGGGTGCGCCCGATGCGTCGCCGGCAGTTGCGCAAAGACATGGACTCCTTCGCCGAGGTCTACAACGCCGCGTGGTCGAAGAACTGGGACTTTGTGCCGTACTCGAAGAAGGATCTCGACGCCTACACGATGGACATGCACCTGGCGTTCGACAAGCACTGGTTCTTCATCGCAGAGAAAGAAGATACGGGCGAGGTCGTCGGCATGGCGATCACGATCCCGGATCTGAATCAGGTGCTCGAAAAGATGCGGGGCCGCCTGTTGCCACTCGGCTGGTGGTACTTCCTGCGTAGGAGCAAGATCACGACGCGGGTGCGCGTCGGCTTCCTCGGTGTGAAGCCCGAGTACCAGCACACGGGTGTGGCGGCGAAGCTCTACCAGGAGCACTTCGACGCGGCCGAGCACCGCCCGCAGAAGGGCGGGGAGATGGGCTGGATCCTGGAGACGAACACGCCGATGAACCGGGGCATGGAAGCGATGGGCGGGAAGGTCGTGAAGCGCTACCGGATCTACGAGCGGGTCCTCGACTAACAGTCTGGACCGCCGCGTACACTGCGAAGGATGGGTGACACCGAGGAAGTCGATGCGTTGCCGGTGCTCGCACAGGAGCCGACGGTGATCGCGTCGCCGGCGGGGGCGCTGCCGGCGCAGGCAGGCCAGGGTCGCGCGGTCGTACCGGCCGTGCAGGCGGCCGCGGTGGCTGCCGGGGGCTTCGTGGCGGGGGCCGCGGTCGTCGGCCTCGTACACCGCCGTCGGAGGACAACGCTCGCGAAGGGGCGTGGCGCCAGACGCCTGAGCCGCGGCGGGCGCTCAGCGAACAGGTCCGCCGGCGAGCTGCTGCAGATCGTCGGCAGTCGCTCGCTGCTGGTGGACGTGCATCTGCTGGGCGGCGAGCGCTGAGCGACCTCGTCGAACTGCGCGAGGAGGTCCGGCCGGCCGGACCGTACAGGCTGCCGACGCGCAACGGCATGGACGGCGTGCTGCGCCGCCGCGGGGGGCTGTTGGAACGGCTGCTGCACCACGAAGAGGACAGGCCGGTGGTGGTGCGCGTCGCGCAGACCGCGCCGGACGCGGTTCTGTTCGGCGCGCGCGCCCGTACGAGGACGGCCGCGCGGTACGGCATCGAGCGGATGCGATTCGCGCTCGGAGTCGACGATGCCCTGGGCGCCTTCCACCGCCGCTTCGCGGATGACCCACTGATCGGACGCTCGGTGCGCATGCGTCCGTGGCTGCGGGTGGGACGCCGCCCGGAGCCGTGGGAGGCGCTCGCGTGGGCTGTGTGCGAGCAGCTGATCGAGTATGAGCGCGCCGTGGAGATCCAGCGCCGTGTGGTGGTTCGGCTGGGACGACGCCGGGCCGGCTGGGACGGTGACGACGCCGACCCGCGCGGTTCGCGCGACCTGTGCGATCTCCCGACGCCGGCGACGCTCGCCGGGACCGCGCCGGCGCTGCTCGAGTCCTTCGACCTCGCCGGCGTTCGCGCGCTGGCGCTGACACGTGTCGCCAGGGAGGTGGCGCGCGGACGGATCGACCTGAGGGGCGCCGATCACGAGCGCGGCTGGCGGCGTCTGCGGAGGATCCCCGGGATCGGCGCGTGGACCGTGGAGATGATGGCGCTGCGGGGCCAGGGCCGCCACGACCAGCTCCCGGCGGGGGACGTGGGCCTGCTGAAGCTGGTCGGGCGCCGTCTCAGCGGCGGCGACCCGCGGGCCCGCGCGGAAGAGCACGAGGTACGCGCGTTCTTCGCCGGCTACGGCGAATGGGCCGGTCTCGCCGCGGTGCACATGCAGGGCCTTTGAACGGGTCTCGGCTCAGAGCGATTCTTCTTCCCCGTTCTTACCGAGCCCTTCCCCCGGCAGGAACTCGTTCGTGAACGGCGGCAGGGCGGTGTCGTCGGGGCTGTGGCGCAGGAGGCCGTGGTCGAACATCCAGTTGCCGAAGGCCGTCCATGCGGAGGGGTCCTGGTAGCCATAGGGATGGCCGCCGGCGGGCAGCGCCGCGGGCAGCGTCTGCTGGATCGAGGCGAGCTGGAGCTTCGGTTCGAGCGAGGGGTTGGCCTTGACGAGCAGCGACGCCGCGGCTGCAGGGTCGGCCCGCACCGTGCGCTCGCCGCGGGTCAACGCCTGCAGGAACGCGCGCAGGTCCTGGCCGTCGGTGCGCGCCTGTTCTTCGCGGACGACCAGCACGAGCTCGTTGTAGGTGGGCACGCCGGCCTGGTCGATCGGGATCGTGAGGGGGCGCTTGTGCAGCAACTGGAGCTGGATCGCCTCATAGTTCCAGTAGCCCCCGAGCGTCGCTGAGACCTTGCCGGAGAGCATCGCGGGCACGAGGTTGAAGCCGACGTTCACTTCGTGAACGCTCGCCGGGTTGACCCCGGCGCTCTGCAGGGCGGCCTTCAGCTCGGCCGCCTGGTAGGGGATGCCGGCGGTCCCGACGGTCTTGCCGGCGAGGTCGGCGACGCTCTTGATGTGGGAGGAGGGCAGCGCGATGATCGAGGTCAGCGGTCGCTGCACGAGTGCCCCGATCGACACCAGTTTCAGGCCTTCGTCGCGCGCGAGCAGCAGCTCGGGCTCGTAGGAGATCGCCATGTCGACCTTGCCGGCCGCGAGCAGCTTCAGCGGTTCGGCGCTTTCGGAGGGAATCACCGGTTTCACATCGAGACCGGCGGCGCTGAAGTCTCCGGCGGCGATCGTCGAGTAGAGCGGCGCGTGGTCGGCGTTCGGGAACCAGTCGAGCATCACCGTGAAGGGCTTGGCGCGAGCTGCCGTGATCGTGTCCTGCTTGGCTCCGCAGGCGGAGAGGGTGACGGCGAGCGCCGCGCACGCGGCGGCGAGGATCGCGGTACGACGAACAATCGGCAGAACTCTCAACGGATGTCTCCTCTTGATTGGTTGGCCCACGGCGCCAGCCGGCGCTCGATCTCAGACAGGGTGTAGAAGCAGGCGATCGCGAACGCGAACAGCACGACCGCGGCCGCGTAGGCGCGAGAGGTCTGTAGCGACGAGAGGTCGGCGTTGATCTCGTGACCCAGCCCGGAGTAGGCGCCCGAGGTCGCGGTCTGGGACTCGGCGATGTAGGCGCCGATCACGCCGACGGTGACGGCGATCCGCGCGCCGCTGATCGCCGCCGGCAGCGCCGCCGGCAGCTCGGCGAAGCGAAACGCCTGCAGGCGCGAGGCGTCGAGCGTGCGCAGCAGCTTCAGCTGGTCGGGGTCGACGGCGGCGAGCCCATCGACGGTCGTGACGAGCACCGGGAAGAAGCAGATCAGGACGATCACGATCAGCTTCGGCAGCAGGCCGAAGCCGAGCAGGAACACGAGCAGCGGTGCGATCACCGCGATCGGCACCGCCTGCGAGCCGACCGTGAGCGGATAGAAGGCGCGGCGTAGGGGCGGGGAGAGGTGAATCAGCACGCCGAGCGCGAAGCCGAACGCGAGCGCGAACGCGAGCCCGAGCACGACCTCCTCGGCGGTGATTGCGAGGTTGTGGCCGAGCAGGCCGGCGTTGCCCCAGAGAGATTCGGCGATCGTGTGGGGCGCGGGCAGGATCGAGGAGCTCGTGGCGCCGGAGTCGACGTAGAGCTCCCAGGCGCCGAGCAGCGCGGCCACGAGCACGATCGCGGGCGCGGCGTTGACGAGGCGGCGCCTCACGAGTCGCCCATCCCCAGGGCGACGAGCGCCTGCTCGCGCAGGGCGATCACCGCCGGATCGGTGCGCGAGCGGGGGCGGGGGAGGTCGACCTCGATCTCCGCGCGCACCCGGCTGGGCCGGGGGGAGAGCACCACGACGCGATCGGCGAGCACGATCGCCTCCTCGACGTCGTGCGTGACGAGCACGACCGTGCGCGGCTCGCGCTGCAGCGCGCGGCCGAGCCACGCCTGCATCTCCGCGCGCGTGATCGCGTCGAGCGCGCCGAACGGCTCGTCCAGGCAGAGGACGGGCTTGCCCGAGAGCAAGGTGCGCAGGAACGCGACGCGCTGGCGCATCCCCCCGGAGAGCTCGTGCGGCTGCGTCCGCTCGAAGCCCTGCAGACCGAGCTCGGCGAACAGCTCCGCGGCCCTGCCGCGGGCCTGCTCGCGCGGGCGGCCGGCGATACGCAGCGCGAGCGCGGCATTGTCGACCGCCGAGAGCCACGGCAGCAGCAGGTCGCGCTGCGCCATCAACGCCGCCGGCGCGCACTCGACGAGGCCCCGATCGGGAGCCTGCAGGCCGCAGACGAGCTCCAGTAGCGTGGTCTTGCCACAACCGCTGGGACCGACAACCGCGAGCAGTTCGCCGTGGTCGGCGTGCATGCAGACACCGGCGAGCGCCGGCACCGAGGCGCCGCGCCGATCGCGGTAGGCGCGGTGAACGTCGCTGAGGTTGATGCCATCGCTCGTGCCGGTGGCGCCGTTCTCGCCCGTCGCACCTGGCGTGCGGTTCCCAGGTGTGTGGTGCGCGAGGGACTGCAATTGGGTCGACACGAGGCTCCCTCCGCGGGCATTACCCCACAGGTTCAAAGGGTCGGCGCAGGGGGACCGTCTCCTGTGCGCCATCTCAGCCGGCTTGCCCGCCAGCTCCCCTGATTTTCTCTGCCGGTGATGCTACAGCGCACGATGGCGTGCCTTCGGTCTCTTCGCTCGGATCGCTACAGCGCGGATGAGACCGGCCGCGTGAGCGCCCGCACGAAGTCCTCGAGTTGCGCGGTCGTCCGGCACTCGAATGCGGTGCAGAACTCCTCGTAGGCGGCGATCACGGAGTCCCCGTAGTTCCAGTACAACCGCGGCTCTGGATTCAGCCAGAACGTACGCCCGGCGCGCGCGGCGAGCTGGGCGAACAGGTCCGCGCGGGGGTCGCGACCGTTCGTACGCGCGTCGCCGAGGACGATCACGGTGGCGCGCGGGTGCAGGTCTTCGCCGACCAGCTCGAGCATCTCCGACCACACGCGGCCGTAGTCGGTATAGCCGGAGATGTCGGCCACGCCGGCGTCGGAGGAGATCCGCTCGCTGACGGCTTTGAAGTTGCGCTCGTGGGCGAAGATGTCGGTGACCTCGGAGACGCGCTCGATGAACACGAAGGAGCGCATCTTGCGAAACGAGTCGTGCAGCGCGTGAAGCACGGATAAAAAAAACACAGACGCCGAGGTGACGCTCGTGGAAACGTCGCAGAGCACGTAGATCTCCGGGCGTTTCGGTCGTCGCGGGCGGTACTTGAGGACGACCGGAACACCGCCGGTCTGCAGAGACGCGCGCATCGTGCGGCGCACGTCGACCTGCGCGTGGCGGCGGTGCCCGCGCGCCTGCATGCCCTGCGTGGCCAGGCGGCGGCGTAGCTGGATCACGACGCGATGCACGGCCGCGAGGTCGGCGAGTGGCCCCGAGGGAAGCGCCCGGTCGAGCTCGCCGAGCGGGCGGGCGGGCGGCAGGCTGCCGGTGCGCTCGATCTGTCCGCGCTCGAGCTCGCGGCGCAGCAGCGCCTCGAAGCGGCGCAGCTGCTCGCGCGGCAGGCCCTCGCGCCGCGGGTCCTCGGGAGGCAGCTCGGGCTGGGGCTCGGTGCGCAGGCCGAGCGCGCGGCGGATGCGCTGGACATCGACCCCGATCACGCCCGAGCCCTCCTCGCGGCGCCCGAAGGCGGCGATCGCCATCCGCGCGAGGTCGGCCATCGCCGCCTCCGAGCCATCCCTCAACGCCGCGGCGATGCGGGCGCGCAGCGCTTCGAGGTCTTCGGGGGAGAGCTCGTCGAGGTCGATCGCGCCCGGCGGGGCCTGCGAAGGATCGCCCTCGCGCACGTCCTCGCGCAGCGCCGCGAGCTCGACCGCGCGGAAGAAGAAGCGGTCGAACACCAGCTCGAATACGCGCCGGTCCTCCTGGCTCTTGGCCAAGGTTGCGGCGAGCGCCTCGCGAAAGTCCTCCTGCTCGGTCCAGCTCACCTCGCGCAGCACCGCGAACGCGTCGAGCAGCTCCGAGGTCCCGACCGCGACGCCTTCGCGGCGCAGCTCCTCGCCGAGCTCGAGGATCCGGGCCGGTAGGCCTTCAGGCGGCGGCATCGGCGGCCGCCGGACGCAGCTTCAGCCCGACGCGCTCTGACACGATGTCCATGTCGGTGCGGTGCTTGACGATCACCGACATCGTGTCCCGGAAGACGGCCTCGTCGATGTCGTCGGCGCCGAGCAAAAGCAGCGCCCGCGCCCAGTCGATCGACTCGGCGATCGACGGCGGCTTCTTCAGGTCGAGCTCGCGCACCATCCCGACCACCTCGACGAGACGACGGGCGACGGTCTCAGACAGCTCCGGCGCGTGTAGCCGCACGATCTCGAGCTCGTGCTCGAGCTCGGGGTAGTCGAGCCACAGGTACAGGCAGCGGCGCTTGAGCGCCTCCGTGAGCTCGCGCGAGTTGTTTGAGGTCAGCAGCACGACGGGGTGCGTGCGCGCCTTTAGGAGACCGAGCTCGGGGATCGAGATCTGGAAGTCGGAGAGCACCTCCAGCAGCATCGCCTCGAACTCCTGGTCGGTCTTGTCGATCTCGTCGATCAGCAGCACGACCGGCTGCTCGGAGGCGATCGCGCTCATCAGCGGTCGCGCGAGCAGGAACTCCTCGCCGAAGATGTCCTCCTGTACCGCCTCCCAGCCGGTGTCGGATGCCTCGGCCTGGATCCGCAGCAGTTGCTTGCGGTAGTTCCACTCGTACAGCGCCTTCGCCTCGTCGAGGCCCTCGTAGCACTGCAGCCGCACGAGCTCGCGGCCGAGATACAGCGCGAGCGACTTCGCGAGCTCGGTCTTGCCGACTCCCGCCGGCCCCTCGACGAGTACGGGCTTGCCGAGCCGGGCCGCGAGGAACGCCACGAGCGCGGTCGACTCGCCGGGTAGGTAGCCGACCTCGCGCAGGCCCGCTGCGACGTCTGCGACGGAGGCGGGCGCGGAGGCGGAAGGCGCGGACATCGTCCGCGCAATGATAGGCGCCTACCGCTGCTCGGGCTCGGGTGCGGGGTCGGAGCGGAGCTCCGGCGCTGGGTCCGGGGCGTGATCCTCGAAGGACAGCTGCACGGTGGCGTCCTCCGATGAGACGGGGCGCCGCGGTGCGCGCTGCGCCGGCGCCGTGCGCGGCGCCGGCGGGCGGCGGGCGGCATCGGCGAAGGGCTGCTCGGGCTCGATCACGATCGCAGCTCGCTCGCGGGGCCCGGATTCGCGCTCCCGGGGAGAGAGCGGTGGCTCCGGCCGGTGTGGCGACTGGGATCGCCGGGGACGGCGCAGGAGCGGCGGTTCTGGCCGGGCGCCGGCGCGCATCCGCGAGCCGGCGACGGCGAGCAGTCCGGCGGCCGCGAGCGCGAAGAAGATTCCCCACTGGATGCCGACGTTCGCGGCGATGCCGTGGGTGGTGATCCCCGGCTTGTCGAACAGGCGCAGGATCAGCAGCAGCGCCACCCAGATTCCGGCCGCGAACACGACCGTGCCGTCACCGCCGGGGAGCTGGAAGGAACGCCGCTCGCCGCGCGCGAACAGCAGGTAGATCACGGCCAGGGCGACGAGCAGCACGGCCGCCTCTACGAACGAGAAGACCTGGAACGCGTTCAGGTTGCGGCTCTGCAGCGGCGTTGCGCGCGGGCTGTTGACGACCGCGTTCTGCTGGTACCACGGCAGGAACATCGTCACGAACAGCGCCGCCGAGGCGGCGCCCGCGAGGCGCTGATCGGGTGTCAGTGCCCGCCAGGCGCTGCTCAGTCGTGTCATGTACCGCAGTCTAGGGTCGCCCTCCGGCGGCAGGGCTCAGTCGGCTCGGTATCTATCCGAAATGCCCTCACGGGGAGTGGGCCGGCCCCGGGTGTGGGCATGTCGCCGACACGGGCGCGCGTCGCCGGCCGGGGTACTCAGTACGCCTACGCGCCCTTCGCGACGGTGATCGTGCCGCTCGCGGTCGCGAAGTTGCCGGCGAGGTCGGTCGCGGTCAGCGTGACCGCGTAGGAGCCGCCCTTCGCAGGGGTGGGCCACAAAAGCTTGGGTTTGCCGCGTTCGACGGTCGCGCTGTTGCTGTAGACGACGGTCCCGCCGAGGCGGACGGTCAGGTGGACGGTCGCGACCTTCGACAGCGACAGCTGCACGCCGGCGCGGGCGCTCGTCGGCAGCGTCGTCGTGACGAGCGCGATCTTCGGCGGCGTGTGCTCGTCGGCGGTGAAGGCTTCGGCGGTCGTGCAGTAGATCTGATCGCCTGCGATCTGCGTCGAGAGCGTGGTCGTCGCGGCCGCTCGCGCCGTGTAGCGCGCGGCGCTGGCGCCGCCACTCGCGCCGCTCGTTTCCGTCGTGCCTCCGGGCGTGCCCCCGGGCGTCGTCGTGGCGGGCGTCGTCGGTGTCGTCGGCGTGGCCGGCGTCGCGGGCGCGGGCGCCGGGGTGGTTGTGATCGGCTCGCCTTTGCGCGTGCGTTCGCACAGGTGCTGAAGGAATTCGGTCAGCAGTTCGTGGTAGTTGAGGTCCGATTCGCCGTACTGGTCGTACATCGACCAGTAGCCGGTGTTGTAGAGCGGCGTGCGTGCGCGCTCTTCGGCGTCGCCGGCTTCGAACAGCTGAAGGCCGGCCGGGTCCTTGGTGATCGAGGTGTATTCGTAGAGCCCGACGAGCGCCTGGATTTCGCCGTTGAGGATGCGGTCGGTGGGGGCGTAGGTGTACTCGAGGTAGTGCGCCCCGAGCGAGCTCGTCACGCGCACGCCCGACGGTGGCGGCGTCTTGAAGATCCCAAGCGCTTCCTGGGCGGCCGTCAACACCGTAGGTTCTTTGAAGCGCGAATAGTCGCGCGAGAGCAACTGCAGCGCGGTGCCCTGCGAGAGGCCGCTCGTCCACGGCGGCAGCCCCCCGTCGAACTGGAACATGTACTCCCAGGCGATCCCCCCGGCGCGCTTGGTCGCGAGCGGGATCAGTTCGGAGATGAGCTGCTTGAGGTTGTTGTTCTGATTACCCGAGTAATACCCGTTGCCCTCGCCGAACGTGCCGAGCCACTGGATCTCGATCCCCTGGCCGGCGTAGTACTCCCAGACGAGCTCGCTGCCGGGAAAGCTGATGCGCACGCGCGAGGCGAGCAGCGAGCCGCTCGTCCACCACGTGCGGTTGCGTTCGAGCGTGAGGAACAGCGCGGGCAGCCGCGAGGGGATGAATCCGCCGGCGGCGGCGATCGCCTGCACGTTCGCGACGACGGCTCCGAGTTCGTTACGCCGCGTGCCGCTCAGCTTCTTCAGCGAGTTGACGGCGGCAACGTAAGCCGCGTAGTCCTTCTGGTAGATCGCGGGCGTGATCGCGCCGCTGCGCTGCAGGCTCGCGAGCGCGGCGGTGACGGTCGGGCCATGGCTGGCCGCGGCGCGGGCGCGCGCAGGCGCGCGAACCGGCCCGAGGGCAAGGGCGCTCGCCGAACGAGCCTGGATCGGCTGGCCGGCGAGGGCGGCAGGAGTGGCGGCGCCGCCCACGAGCAACACGCTCAATATCGCGACGAGCGTGACAGGGGCGAGCGCCCGCAGATCGGGAACGCGCACGGCGCGCATCCTACGCACGATCCTCGTCGACTCTGCAGGGCCCATTGCAGCACCCGAAACACCCTCGGGCACAAGGTAGTTGCGCCCTAATCGAGCTCGTCGATCTCCTCGTCCGGCTCCAGTTCCTCGTTCTCGACGTCGTCCTCGTCGTCTACTTCGCCGGCCACCACCAGCTCCCCCGCGGGGTGGTAGGTCGCCTGGAAGCTCTCGATCAGCTCGTCGCGGCGGTGCTCGTCGACCGGTGCCTCGTCGGAGATCAGCACCCAGTCGGCGCCCTCGCCGGGCTCGACGTCGTCGAAGATCTCGTGGTCGACGTCGGGCGAGTCGTCGACGATCAGCACGACCTCGGTTTGGGGATTGAAATATGTCCCCGGGCGGATGCTCAGCTCGTCGAGCTCGTATCGGCGTGGGTCGGCCATTCCGCGTTTATATCCGACCGCGCAGTCGCGTGCTCAGGGATCGAGCTCGGCGAGGGTGCGCTGCACCTCGGCGGCGACATCCAAGGGCTCCAGACCGCGTCGCACGCGGCGTTCGTTCTTTGCCGCCACGAGTTCGCGCACCTCCGCTTCGAGCTCCGCGTCGTGCCCGTCGGTCGCGGCCGGCGTGAGCAGCTTGGCGACCTCAGCGTCGATGTCGAGCGCAGGCTCTCCCCGGGCGACCATCCGCGCGCTGCGCGCGCCCAGCATCTGCCGTACCTCCCGCTCCTGCTCGGCGCGGCCCGCGGTGGAGCTCGGTGGTGGCGCGCCCATCGACTCCGGCGGGGCTTCGCTGTCGCGTGTCATCCCGCCCTGGCCGATCTGGTCGTACGCGTTTTCGCCGCTGATCAGGAACACGATCGACATCACGACCCCCACGGCCACCGTCCCGAATACGACGAGCGGCAGCAGCGACACGTCCACCACTCCGAGTACGACGACCGTGAGGAGCCCCACCATCGCATGATTGTTGCGTAGTTGAGTGGGGCCCGTCCCTTCGCTACCCTTTCCATTGACTGACTAGTCAATCTATTCTCGCGCGGTGGCCCGCTCTCGTGGCCCGCTCCCGCGCCGGCCCCTTAGGAGAGCACGCAGAATGGTCGATTTCACGCTCACAGACGAGCAGAAGAACCTGCGCGAGATGGCGCACGATTTCGCCGAGAAGGAGATCCGCCCCGTCGCCTGGGAGTACGACAAGGACGGGACCTGGCCGCAGGACATCATCGAGAAGGCCTGGGATGTCGGCCTGATGAACTCGCACATTCCCGAGGAGTACGGCGGCGCCGGCGCCGGCTACCTCGATGGCTGCCTGATCGAGGAGGAGCTCTCCTGGGGCTGCTCGGGCATCCAGACCTCGCTGGGCTGCAACGGCCTCGCCACCGCCCCGATCATGCTGGGCGGCTCGGAGGAGACGAAGAAGAAGTACCTGGGCATGCTGACCGAATCACCCAAGCTCGCCTCCTTCTGCCTGACCGAGCCGGACGCCGGCTCTGACGTGTCGGGGATGCGCACGACAGCCGTGAAGCAGGGCGACAAGTACGTGATCAACGGTTCGAAGTGCTTCATCACCAACGGTGGCTACGCGGACTACTACACCGTGTATGCCAAGACGGACAAGGAGGCCGGTCACCGCGGCATCTCGGCCTTCGTGGTGGAGCGCGACTGGGGCGTGGTGGTAGACAAGAAGGAGGACAAGCTTGGACAGCGGGCCTCTAACACGGCCACGATCTCCTTCAACGACGTCGAGGTCCCGGCCGAGAACCTGCTCGCCGAGGAAAACGCCGGCTTCAAGCTCGCGATGATGACGCTCGACCGCACCCGCCCGGGTGTGGCGGCGATGGCCACGGGGATCGCCCGCGCGGCCTTCGAGTTCGCGACCGACTACTCGCGCGAACGTGTCCAGTTCGGCGTACCGATCGCGATGCACCAGGCGATCCAGTTCATCATCGCCGACATGGCCACCGAGATCGAGGCGGCTCGCCTGATGACCTGGAAGTCGGCCACGATGCTCGACAACGGCGAACGCAACACGCTGGTCTCTTCGCACGCCAAGCGCTTTGCCGCTGACACGGCGATGAAGACCGCCACGGAAGCCGTCCAGGTTTACGGCGGCTACGGCTTCATCAAGGACTACCCCGTGGAGAAGCTGTTCCGCGACGCGAAGATCATGCAGCTGTACGAGGGCACCTCGCAGATCCAGCGCTTGGTCATCGCCCGCGAAACGCTTTTGCCGCGTCGCGTCGAGGAGCCCGCGGCGGTCGCCGTCTAGCGCGAAAGTTCCAGTCGGGCCTGCGCGCCGTCGTCCGGCGCGCAGGCGTCCCGCGCTCAGCGTCTATTTTCGGGTAGACGCTGCGTTTACATCCTTAAGCCAAAGTTAAAGGAACTCTTACGATCTGCCGATCCGCTCGACCATGGGTCGGGGAGAGGTACAGATCGATGCCGTCGAGGGGGCGTCCCCCCAGGGGTCGCCTGCCAAGGCAGCCCCCGAGCGTGAGCGCGCCGGTGATGTCGCCGTCGCCGTGGCCGTCGACGCAGCGCAACTGCGCCGCCTCGGCGAGGCGCTAAGCGCACGCACCGACGACGTCGTCGAGGGGATCCGCCGCCGCTCCCGGGACTCGGGCCCGGCGCTCGACGCGGTCGTCGAAGACAGCTTCGTGCGCGTCGGCACCGTCTCCACGCTCGCGGTCGCGCGCTGGATGTCCGGCGAGGGCGCCGACGTTGCGCGCGAGGTCGGCAGGGAGTCGTGGCGGATCTTCGGCCATCTCGCCGCCCAGCGCGAGGCGCCTCTGAACGAGGTCACCAAGCGCTGCCTGCGCTGGCGCGACGCGGCCGACGACGTGCTGCGCGAGACGGCCGCGCAGCTGGAGATCCCGGCCGAGGTGCTCGACTGGGCGCTCGGGATGCTGCAGCGCAGCCTGGATGTGACGCTGGTGCGGATGTGCCAGTCCTTCGAGTCCGAGCGCCAGCGCTCCCACGAGGAGCTCACGCGCCGCCAGGAGGAGCTCGCCTTCCTCGCCACCCACGACGCACTCACGGGCCTGCCCAACCGCACTCTGATCCTCGACCGCGTCGAGCAGATGCTGGTGCGCTCGAGGCGCAGCCAGACGCCGGTCGCGGCGCTGTTCGTCGACGTCGACAACTTCAAGTCGATCAACGACACGCTTGGCCACGGCGTCGGCGACGAACTGCTGCGTGCGGTCGCCGCGCGCCTGGACGGCGTCGTGCGCGACATCGATGCGCTCGGGCGCCTCGGCGGCGACGAGTTCGTGATCGTCGCCGAAGGGATGGCGCTCGACTCGGGCCCGGAGATGATCGCCGAACGGCTGCTCGACGCGCTCAAACAGCCGTTCGAGCTGGAGGGCGCCGAGCAGACTCGCCTGACCGTTACGGCAAGCGTTGGGATCGCCGCCGGCGACCGGGTCTCGGCCGAAGAGCTGCTGCGCGACGCCGATATCGCGATGTACCGGGCGAAGTGGGACGGGAAGAACCGCTACGTCGTGTTCGAGTCCGGGATGGAGGACGCGGTCCAAAGCCGTATGGAGCTCGAGATGGACTTGCGCGTCGCCTTCGAGAACGACGAGTTCTTCCTCGTCTACCAGCCGACGTTCGACCTGCAGGAGATGACCCCGACCGGGATGGAGGCGCTGATCCGCTGGCGCAGCCCCGTGCGGGGGATCGTGCAGCCCGACGACTTCATCCCGCTGCTCGAAGAGACCGGCCTGATCTGCGAGGTCGGCGCGTGGGTACTGCGCGAGGCCTGTCTGCAGGGCGCGAGCTGGCGGCGCGACGGCCACCCCGTCGGCGTCGCCGTAAACGTCTCCGCGCGCCAGCTCGACACCGACGCGATCGTGGCCGAAGTGCACGGGGCGCTCGCCGACAGTGGCCTGGAGCCGGGCGCGCTGACGCTCGAGATCACCGAGACAACTTTGATGAGCAATGCCGACGAGACCGCGCGGCGGCTCGTCGCGATCAAGGCGCTCGGGGTACGGGTCGCGATCGACGACTTCGGCACCGGCTACTCCTCGCTCGCCTACCTCCAGCGCTTCCCTGTCGATGCGCTGAAGATCGACCGCTCGTTCATCTCGCGCGTCTCCCAGGACCCCGAAGGCGACACCCTGATCCGCACGCTCGTCCAGCTCGGCAAGTCGCTCTCGATCGAGACGCTCGCCGAGGGCATCGAGCAGTCGCGCGAGCTGGCGCTGCTGAAGGAGGAGCACTGCGACTCGGGCCAGGGCTTCCTGTTCGCCCGCCCACTCGACGTGGCGGCCTGCGATCTGTTCCTGGCGGACTGGACCGGCGGCGCCGGAGGTGGGGAGCTCCCCGACCCCGTCGCGGAGGCCGAGTCCGGGGCGGAGCCGCCTCCCGTCGTGCGCGAGCTGCGGTCTGTCCCGGCAGCCGACTCGCCTCCCTCCGCTTAGCGGGCCCGCCGCGTGCGCGCTAGGCTGCGCGCGACCGTAAGCGGAGACCTTCCAGAGGAGACAATCGATGTTCGTATTCAAGGCTGCTGTCGTGGGCGCCGGGACGATGGGCGGCCAGATCGCCCAGACGATCGCGGCCGCCGGGATCCCGGTGGTGTTGAAGGACATCGACGACGCGCTCGTCCAGGCCGGCCTCGACGAGGCCCGCAACGTCACCTCGGGACAGATCGGAAAGCTCGTCGAGAAGGGCAAGCTCACAGCCGAGCAGGGCGAGGCGCAGATCGCCGAGGTGCTCGGGCGGATCCACGGCACGACCTCCTACGCGGACTTCGGCGATGTCGACTTCGTGATCGAGGCCGTGCCGGAGAAGATCGAGATCAAGCAGAGCGTCTTCGCCGAGCTCGACGCGGCCACGCCCGGTCACGCGATCCTCGCCTCGAACACCTCCTCGCTGTCCATCACCGAGATCGGGGAAGCGACGCTGCGCCCGGAGAAGGTCGTCGGCTTCCACTACTTCTACCCCGCCTCGATCATGCCGCTGATCGAGATCGTCGAGGGCGAGGAGACCGCGGCGGAGACCGTCGGCGCGGCCGTCACCTTCGCCCAGGCGATCCGCAAGCAGCCGATCACCTGCGCCGAGGTGCCGGGATTCGTCGTCAACCGGATCCTCAACGCGGGCATCTCCGAGGTCTGGCGCGAGCAGGAGGAGAAGAAATTGTCGATCAAGCAGATCGACGCGGGCGTCGGCGCTGCGGGCGTCGTACCGATCGGCCCTTACTACCTGGTCGACCTGCTCGGACTCGACACCGTTCTGCACGTCGCGGAGCACCTCGCGGAGTCATACGGGGAGGAGCGCTTCTACGTGCCGAAGGGCATGCAGCGCCTGGTCGGAGAGGGCAAGCTCGGCGCGAAGACAGGCGGGAACGGCTTCTACTCCGACGGCGAGCCGAACATCGACGGCGACGGGGAGCCCGATGTGTCCGAGCTGGTCGAGCTGCTGAGCCTGAAGACGTTCGTCGAGGCCTGCCTGGTGCTCGAGGAGGGCGTCGCGACCCACCGCGACATCGACTTCGGGATGATGGCCGGCGCCGGCCTCGATCCGCGCCGCGGCCTGCTGCCGCCGTTCATGAAGGCCGACGTCGAAGGCCTCGACAAGATCCTCGAGCGCCTCGAGAACGCGGCCGAGCGCCATGGCGAGCGCTTCACCCCGCCGACGGTCCTGCGCCGGCTCGTCGCCCAGGGCCGCCTCGGCCAGGTCAGCGGCCAGGGCTTCTATGCCTACCCCCAGCCCGACGCCGAGCAGCCCGCGGAGGTGATCAAGCTCGAGACGCGCTCGGACGGCGTCGCGATCGCGTGGCTGGCGAACGGCCAGATGAACTCGATCTCCCCGCAGGTGATCGAGGATCTCGGCAAGGTCTGGGCGCAGGCGAAGTCCTCCGGCGTGCATGCGCTCGTGATCGCCTCCTCCAACCCGTTCCTCTACTCCGCCGGCGCCGACATCAAGGCCTTCACAAAGATGGATGAGGCCGGCGGCGAGCAGCTGATCCACACCGCACACGCGCTCTTCCGCGAGCTGGGCACGGAGGGGATCGCGACGATCGCCGCGGTCAACGGCCTCGCCTTCGGCGGCGGCTGCGAGCTCGCGATGTCCTGCGACGTGCGGATCGCCGCGCGCTCGGCGCTGTTCGGCCAGCCCGAGATCAAGCTGGGGATCATCCCCGGCTTCGGCGGCACCCAGCGCCTGCCGCGCCTGGTTGGCTCGAACAAGGCCCTGGAGATGAACCTCGTCGGCGACCCGATCCTCGCCGACGAGGCGTTCGAGATGGGCCTCGCCAACCGCGTCGTCGAAGACCACGAACTGCTCGATACGGCGCTCTCGTGGGCGCGCAAGCTCGCCTCCCAGGCGCCGCTCGCGCTCGAGCAGATCAAGCGCGTCTCCGCCGCCGGCGACCTCGACGAGGGGATCGAGGCCGAGAAGGGCGCCTTTGCGTCGGTATTCGCCTCCGCGGACGCCAAGGAGGGCATCTCGGCGTTCCTCGGCAAACGCGCGCCTCACTTCGAGGGGAAGTAGGCCGGGGCTACGCGGCGGGAGGCTCGGGTCGCGGTCGTCGCCTACGCGGCCGGGGCCTGCGAGAGCTGGGCGAGGTCGTGCTCCGGCGCGATCTCCCAGCGCGCCGCGACCTGCGCGAGCTCGTCGCTCATCCCCCAGCGGTCCGGGCGCGGCTCGCCCTCGTGGGCGGGGTTGGCGCCCTTCAGGGCCATGCTCCCGGTGTTGTCGCCGATCGCACGCAGCTCGTCCAGCTCGGTCGCGCCGAGCAGGAGATCGGCCGGCAGCGCGGCGAGCTCCGCGCGCTTGTCCTCGATCGGACGGGCGGGGTGGGCGGGATTGTCATCCGACTCCTGAATCAGGGTCGGGGCGACGCAGCGCACCGCCGGGTGCGCGAGGTTCCACTGGCAGGCGAGCTGGAGCAGGCTCAGCCCGTGGCGCTCGGCGTAGGGGCGCATTCGCTCGAGCTTTTCGTTGCCCAGCTCGACCCACCCGTCGGGGCGAAACTTGCGGTGGTCGTACTCGGCGAAGGAGTGCCCGCCGCGCACGTCGTCGTGGAACAGGCCGCCGTAGTCGACCACGCGCGTGATCAGGCTGACGTCGTGCTTCGCTGCGACCCCCAGAACCAGCTCACCGGGCCAGGGCTCCATCGGGCTCAGGATGATCATTGCCCAGTCGATCAGCTCGCCAAAACGCTCGATGCAGCCGATCAGATCGAGGGTGAAGCCGTTGGCCGGACCGGGGGCCACGCCGAGTGAGCGCGTCAAGCCGGCGTCTCGCACAGCCGCCATCCCCGCCCACACCGCATCGCTTGTGTACCCGACCCGGTCGGGGTTGTGCAGCAGCAATAGATCGAAGCGCTCGACCCCGAGTCGCTCGAGGCTGCGCTCGGTCGCCATCTGGATGTAGTCGCCGTACGCGTCCTCGCCGCGCAGGCGCGGGTCGGTGAAGCGGGGAAAGCCCTTCGCCCCCTCGCGCTCGCCATCGTAGAAGTCGTGCCCGATCGCGCCGATCAGGCAGTAGCTCTCGCGATCGACGCCCTTTAGCGCCCGACCGAGCACTCGGTCGGCCTCCCCGGCCTCATAGGCGTCGGCGCTCATCACTGTGTCGATCCCGTCCCCCGGCCGCAGCAGCGTCTCCAACCGTGCGTCGTCCAGCGGCTCACCGAAGTGCATGAAGCGCCCGCCACTCCAAGTTCCAATCGCGGTCCTGGTTGGGTCCATCGCCCTTCGTACTTTACGTGACCCCTTTTTCGCGCCCAGGTTTTCGGTGTTGGGCCCGTATTTGCGGGCTTTTCTAGCTCGGGGGGTGCTCGCTGACGGATTTCGTCCCAGGCGCGGCCTAGTTTTTTCTCGGTTCCGTTTCTTGACCGATTGGAGGATCACGATGGCTGCTTTGTCTGTCGCCGACCGTGGGGATGCCGCAGTGGCTCGGGAGGTTGCCCTGCGGGGTGCGCTCGGACATCTCGAGCGGGAGTTCGGGAAGGGCACGCTGATGCGGATGGGCGACCCAGGTGCTCAGGTGCGTTGTGAAGCGATCCCCACGGGCGCGCTGTCGTTGGATCTGGCGCTCGGGATCGGTGGGGTGCCGCGAGGGCGGATCGTCGAGGTCTACGGTCCGGAGTCCTCGGGCAAGACGACGCTCGTCTATCACGTGCTCGCGCAGGCGCAGCGGCTGGGCGGGGTGTGCGCGTTCATCGACGCCGAGCATGCGATGGACCCACTGTATGCGCGGGAGATCGGGGTCGATATCGACGAGCTGCTCGTATCGCAGCCCGACTACGGCGAGCAGGCGCTGGAGATCACGGACGTGCTCGTGCGCTCCGGCGCGGTCGACGTGGTCGCGATCGACTCCGTCGCGGCGCTGACCCCGCGCAAGGAGCTGGAAGGGCAGATGAGTGACGTGACGGTCGGCGCGCAGGCACGGATGATGTCGCTGGCGATGCGCAAGCTCGCGGGCGGCCTGAACCGCACGCAGACGCTATGCCTGTTCACAAACCAGATCCGCGAAAAGGTCGGGGTGATCTATGGCTCCCCGGAGACGCAACCTGGTGGACGCGCGTTGAAGTTCTTCGCCTCCCAGCGCCTGGACATCCGCCGCATCCAGACGCTGAAGGGCGAGGGCGGTGAGGCGGTGGGTAATCGGGTGCGGGTGAAGGTGGTGAAGAACAAGGTCGCGGCGCCGTTTCGCCAGGCCGAGTTCGACATCGAGTACGGCAAGGGCATTGCCACGACGAGCTGTCTGCTGGACCTCGGCGTGCGCTACGGCGTCCTCGGCAAATCCGGCGCGCACTACTCCTACGGCGAGCGGCGCATCGGCCATGGACGCGAACAGGCCAGGGCGTTCCTGGCGGAGAACCCGGAGATCGCGGTGGAGATCGAACAGGGCATCTACACCGCGACCGGGATCGCGACCGAGCGGAGCGCGGAGCGGACCGATCCAGGGGAGGTCGAGCGCGATCGAGACGCAACCCGCGATCGAGACGACACCCAGTCCCGACCGCCGTCGGATGAGCCGCTCGCCGTGGCCTCCTGAGTACCGAGCACGCCTGAGCCCTGAGCACGAGAAAACAAGCAAGCAGAAAGAGAGAAAGAGAGGCAATCCGATGACCGAGGACCTGTTGACAAAGGATTCGATGGACGAGGATCTACTGACAAGAATCCAGCGAGAGACGCACGAACGCTTGCGCGAGCTACGCAAGGCGGTGGATGAGCACGACCGGCTCCAAGCCGATCTCAGCGTGCTCGATAAGCCCCCCGAGCCGCCCACGGATCAGGAGCCGATTACGGCGCTGAAGGCCGCTCCCGAGTCGCCCGTGCCCCCCAAGCCGTCGACGAATGTCGTGCGCCTGCCGACCAGGCCCCGCCTGCCGCGCACACGTATGGTCTCGCCGAAGGTTACGCGGCTGATGCGCGCACCTCGCCGCCCCGCGCTCGAACGGCCCGGTGTCGTGCGGGTGGGCGCCGGGCGGCTCGATTCCTCCACGGAGGAGCCGATCGACGAGCTCGACACGGAGGTCTACGAACGGTCGCTGTGAGGTGGGCGGCTGCCCGGACAGGGAACGATCGCCCGGGCAGTCGCGCTGCTCCCGCCCACGAAGTCGAGCTTGGCCGCAAACGGGAAGCCCCCGCGTGGGCATCTGTCGGGCAGTTGCAGGCCGCGGGGGCGGTAGGCGACGGTGCGGCCGTGCTCGCGTTCGTAGTAGGTAATGCCGAGCGGGCCGAGCGTGGTGGTCAGCCGCACGACCGCGACGTCGGGGGAATCGGGAAGGCTGGGGACGAGCGGCACGTGGATCTTGACCCGTCCACCGAACGGCGAGGTCGCTGGGAGGAGCAGGCTGGGGAGCAGGATCTGCGCGTCGACCGGGGTCGCGCCGTTGGCGTAGAGCACCATCGCGATTTGGCCGTTTTCGGTCGGCGCGCGGAAGATCGTCACGGGTGCCGTCTCGCTGACGATTTCCGGGCCGACCGGGATCTCCGCGACCGCGCTGCCGATGCCCATCACCGAGTCCGACGGGCACCCCTGTGGCCCGGCGGTTTCGAGCAGCGCGGTCGCGCACGTCGCCAGGCCGAGGCCGCTGGTGGCGATCCCGAGGTCCTCCGGATAGCGCAGGTCGACCTCGGTCAGCGGCGGCGGGATCTTGCCGCCGCTCGTGAGGATCCGTAGATTGAAGCCGATCGTCGTGCCCTCCCCGAGCTGCTCGGGGGTGAGCGTCGCGGTCAGCCGCGCCGTCTGGGCCGGCCGCGCGGCCCTTGCCGCGGCCGGCAAGCAGGCACAGGCACAGGCGAGGGTGAGGAAGAGCGCATAGACGGACGCGGAGGAGGGGAGCGGGAGCCGGCGACGGCGAGTCCCAGCCCCGGCCCGGTTGCGGTGCGCGGCGCGGGCGGGCGGGCTCTCGTTCACCGCACGGTTAGTAGGAGAGCTTGCCGGTGGTCTGAACTGTGAGGGCGTAGTTCCTGCGGTCAAACGTCCCGTACAGCCCGGCGCGACCGTGGGCGTGCGCGTAGCGGCCGGTGCCGCCGGTGGCGACGAGCGTGCCGGCGAAGCTTTCGTAGGTGCCGGAGCCGTGCGGGGTCGCCGTGCCGTGGCCTTTGATCGTGCCGCCGGCGGCGTAGATCGTGAAGTTGGTCATCAGCTCCGCACCGATGTTGCATTCGGCCTTCATGCTCCCTGGGAGCGTCCCCGAAGCCGAGCCCGACTCGTGTAACAGCGAGCCCGAGCCGCCGGTGTCGTGCAGCTTGGCCGTGTCGGTGATGTTCAGCGTGCTCGCCGAGTGCGCCGTCAGCGAGCTCCCCGTCGAGGTTCCGGAGGCGCCGCGGGCACTGAAGGTGCCGGTTGACACAGTGCTCGGCCCGGCGAGCGCGCCGGACGTCAGAACCGCCGCGAGGGCCAGGAACACGACCCCGACAGACGCCAATCCCTTCAGTCTGACCATTGGAACAGTGTACTCCTCCCGGCCGGACGTCTACTCCTCCAGCGCGAGCGTCGGCGCCACCCGCGCGGCGAGGAAGCCGGGGACGGCGACGAGCACGAGCACGATCGCGACGACGAGCGCGAGCAGCTCCAGCGGGCGCAGGCCCGCGGTGAGGGTCACGATCGGGAAGCCCGTCACGTTGCGCAGGTAGCCGTCGATCACGGCCTGGCCGTAGACGCCGACGATCGCGCCGGTCACGCAGCCGGCGCCGAGCAGGAGCGTAGATTCGAGCAGCAGGAGCTTGCGCAGTCGCGCGGGCGTCACACCCGTCAGGCGCAGCTCGGCCAGCGACACGCGCCGCTGCCAGATCGCCGAGGCGAGCGCGGTCGCCAGCGCAAGGATCGCGGCGATCGTGAGCAAGGTCGAGATCTCCCCGAGTCGGCTCAGCCCGGCGCTGGCGAGCGCGTCGATTTCGCCCGTGCGCTCGGGCGCGGTCGCGACTTCCAATCCGCTCGCCGGACCGAGCGCGCGCACGATTTCCGCGCGCACCCGCGCGGCGTTCACGCCCGGGGCGAGCTGCACGCTGAGCGCGCTTGGCGCCGCGCTCATCCAGTAGCGCCGATAGTCGGTGGCGCCGACGAAGATCACGCCCGGATTCCAGGCGAGGTTGGTCGTGATCGCCGCGATCCGGAAGCGGGTGTTCCCGGTGGGCGTTGGGATCGCGATGTGATCGCCGACACCTAGATGGCGCGCGGCGGCGATCTGCCGCGAGAGGGCGATCTGACCGCCGGCCGCGAGCGCGGCGCTTGCGACGCTCGCGCTGCCGTCGACGATCTCGCCGCTCAGCAGCTCGCGCGCGCCGCCGGGTGGACGTGCGATGACCCAGACGCGGCGGCCTTCGAGGTCGAGATAGCCGCCATAGAACGAGCGCACGGCGCGCACCCCCGCGAGCCGCGCGATCGCGGCGACATCGTCGCCGGGCCGGAAGGGGCTGGTCGCCTGGTAGGCCCCAGGTGGGTTGACCCAGATGTCCGCGTCGGCGCTGTAGCTGTGCGCGAAGCCCCGGATCCCCTGCAGCAGGTCGGCGCGCGCGCCGCCGAGCGCACCGCTGCCGAACAGCGCGACGGCGCCGGTCGTCGCGAGCGCGAGCGAGCGCAGAGTCGAGCCGCGTAGCGAGATCAGCGCTACTCCCAGGAGCGTCAGCCCCTGCCGGCGCTCCGCGAGCGCGCGGGTGGCGCGCAGCACCAGGCCGAGCGCGAGTGGGACGGCGAGCACGCACACCAGCGCGAGTGCGGTGAGCGCGGCAAGCGACAGCGAGGATCGCAGCTCGAAGATCGCGCTCGAGAGCACGAGCACGCCGGCGGCGGCGAGCGCCAGGCGTAGCTGGGCACCACGCCCGAGCGCGTCGGCGGAGACCCCGTCCGCGAAGTGCGCCGCCTCCAGCATGCGGCCGCCACGCAGGTCGAGCAGCGTCAGCGCCGAGGCCAGGCAGGTGGCGAGCACGCCGCCACCGAGCGCCAGCACGAGCGGCCCGGTGCCGATCACGGTGCTCGTGCCGAGCGTGAACGCCTCCGCGAGGTAGGTCGGCGATTGACGGAACGGCCCGACCGCGAGCGCATATCCGGCGACCAACCCGAGCAACGACGCGACCAGGCCGAGGCACAGTGCCTGGAACAGGACCATCCGCACGATCTGCGCGTTACGCGCGCCGAGCAGGCGCAGGTCGGCGATCGCGTGGCGGCGCTCGGGGACCGTCAGGAGAATCGCGTTGAACGCGAACAGGAAGCCCAGCAGCGCGCAGATTGCGGCGAAGAACTCGCTCGACTGCTCGCTCGGGCGCAGTGCCTGGTGCAGCAGCTCGACGTCTTCGTCGGCCGGGGCGACCGCTAGCCCCGGCCCGGCGAGCGCCCGGAGCTCCGCGTGCACCTGCGCCTCGCGACCGGGCTTGGTCTGCACGAGGATCCGCGTGACCCGGCCGCGCAGCCCGGCGAGTGCCTGCAGGCGGGCCAGCCCCATCACCGCCACCGGTGCGCTCGCCAGCGCGCCGAACTTGGCGCCGTCGAGCACCGCGTTGACGGGCAGCGGCGTGACGCGCCCGCGCAACTCGAGCGCGACCTGCGCCCGGACCCGGGCGGTTTCCGTGCCGCCTGGTTCGGCGCCCCCACCTGCGGTCGCACCGGGGCTGGCCGTCGCGGAGGGCAGGTGCAGCGCCTGGGCGGTGTAGGAGCTCAGCCCGATCCCGTCGGCGGAGAAGGCCGCCAGCGGGATCGTGTGGGCGAGGCCGTCGAGCAGTCCGAGGCTGAGATCGGCGCCGGCGATCTGCACCGTCGAGCGATGCCCGCCGGGACCGCGCACGCTCGCGGTCTGTTCGAGCAGCGGCGCGGCCTGGCTGACGCCGGGGAGACGTTCCACGCGCGCGAGGATCCCCCGTTCGGAGAAGCCTTCGGCGCTACGGGCACGCAGCTGGAGGCTCGCGGGGCCGATCACGGCATGGACGACTTCGCGCGCGGAGCCTTCGATGCTGCCGTCGGCGACCGTCACCGCGAACAGCAGCGCGACCGCGACCGCCACGCCGAATCCCGCGAGCAGCTCCTGGGCGCCGTGCGCGCGCAGGCGCCGCCGATAGAGGTAAACGAGCATTCGCGGTCCCATCAGCGTCGCTCCGTCGGCGAGCGGCGTCCCGTCGCTCGGCGCTCGGCGCCGTCCGGGCTGAGGGACGGCGACAGCGCGCTCACCGCTGCGCGGAGGGCACGCCGTCGACGCTCAGCCTGCCGTCGCGCAGCGTGCAGCGCCGATCGGCGATCGCCGCCGCCTCGAGGTCGTGCGTGACCAGCAGGACGGCCGCGTCGCGTTCGCGCGCGATTGCGTGGAGCAGCTCGACGATCTCTCGGCTGCGGGCGCTGTCGAGGTTCCCGGTCGGCTCGTCGGCCAGGATCAGCCGCGGCTCGCCGGCGAGCGCGCGGGCAATCGCGACGCGCTGGCGCTCGCCCCCGGAGAGCTCGCCCGGGGTGTGATCGAGGCGCTCGCCAAGGCCGACACGCTGCAGCCACGGGATTGCGCGGGCGCGAGCCTCGCGCATCCCCACGCCGCCGAGCAGCAGCTTGATCGACGCGTTCTCGATCGCCGATACACGCGGCATCAGGTGAAAGGCCTGGAAGATGAAGCCGACGTCGCGCAGCAGGTAGTCGCTTGCCTCGTTTGCCGACAGCGACGCGAGATCGCGCCCGGCGTAGCGGATCGAGCCCTCCTCTGGAGTCAGCAGCGCCGCGATCAACAACAGCAGCGTCGTCTTTCCCGAGCCGCTCGGCCCGTACAGCGCGACCATCTCACCTGGCGCGATCGTGAGGCTCACGCCGTCGACCGCGCGCACCTCCTCGGCCCCGTGGTAGTGCTTGACCACCCGCTCGAGCTCGAGTCCCGCGGCCGTTCCCGTTCCGATCCCCATCGGCTGGACAGGCTATTCGAACAACGGGACTGCCCGACTGCTTTCTTACGAGGGGTTGCCCGGCCTACCTCGGCCTGTGAGCCCAGAGGCCGTACGTGCCCGCAGCGCGGCTTCGAGGCGCTCGAGGGCATGGCGGACGGCATCCTCGTCGGGCTCGGGCGGGTCCCCGGCGCCGGTCGCTGCGCTTGTCCCGGGCAACGTGGCCTGGGCCACGGCGCTCACTCCGGGGCGCAGCGCCCGCAGCTCGTCCAGGCGTGGGGCGAGCGCCGGGTTCGCCTCCGCATCGAGCTCCCCCAGCGCGGCCGCGAGCGCCGCGTCGAGCTCGACCGCGGCGTGGGTGAGGCGTCCCTGGTCGAGGTCCAGGCGCGCACGCAGGGCGAGCTCCTCGCACAGCAACTCCCGCGTCCGCGCGCCGAGCAGCTCCGCGAGACGCTCCTGAGGGCGTAGCGCGGCCGCGCGTCGCTGCGCCCGTTTCGTGGGCGCCCAGGGCAGCTCGAGCGCGTGTCCCCACCGCCCGTCGGCCAGCTGCTCGCCCTCACCCCAGCCGGCCCGGATCACCAGTGCCTGGGCGGGGGCCACCTCGTGTGTGTGCGGGTCGGCGGTCGCGATGCGATGGGCGTACAGCACGCGGTTGAGCACCGCCGTGGCCGCTCGCGTCTCGCGTTCGGCGTCGAGCCCCTTCAGCCATGCCTGCGCCTGGCGCTCGGCGGAAACAGAGACGGGGTCGATGATCGTCGCGCGCGTGCTCGGCACGGTCGCCGGCTCAGGCGTCGTCTCGCGCGGGCGCCGCGCGCGGCGGGCTCTGAGCACGGGCAGGGCGAGCGCCCCGCGGCCCGCGTTCGCGTCTGCACGGCTCCGGGCGCCGAGCGTGTTCAGCACGACCACGTGTTGGGGCCCGCCCGCCCCGCCCGCCCCGCCCGCCCCGCCCGCCCCGCCGGCCTCGGTCTTGCCGCCCGCACGTCCGGGCGGCGGCGGTCCAGCCGCCTCGCGGCTGCGCAGCAGATAGCGCCCGTCGGGTGGTCCGAGCTCCCAGGGAAACTCGAGCTGCAAGAACAGGAACAGGCGCTCAGGCACGCTCGCACCGTATCCTTCTGAGGATGTCCGATGCGAGCAAAGCCGTAAAGGGTCTCAAGGAGCGCCTGGCGGACGGCACCGAAGACCGCCTCGGCAAGGCCCTTACCGACCTGCTCGAGAACCCTGTACTGACCGGCGTCGTCGGCGCCGCGTTCGACGCGCGCGAGCGGGCCGCGCAGGCGCAGGAGGTGGCGATGGGCGCGTTCAACATCCCCTCGGCGGCCGACATCGAACGGCTGACTCGGCGGTTGCGCTCCGTCTCCCAACGCCTCGAGGGGATCGAGGACGGCGTGTATCGGTTGGACCGCGCGCTCTCGGGGCGCGGGGTAGATGCGCGGCTCTCGGCGATCGAGGATCAGTTGGGCGCGCTCGCGAGCAAGCTAGTGAAAGCGCCGCGGCCGGCCTCGCGCCCCGCGGCGAAAGCCGCCGGCAAAGCCCGGCCGGCTGCCAAAGCGAAAACGACTGTAAAAGCGAAACCTGCGGCGAAAGCGAAACCCGCTTCAAAAGCGAAACCGGCTGCCAAAGCCAAACCAGCCGCGAAAGCCAGACCAAAAAAAGCCTGAGCGCTCAGGCAGGGAGCGCGGCGACGGCGACGGCTCCCATCGCTTCGCCGGCGGCGAGGAGGGAATCGTCGTCGATCCGGGTACGGACGCCGAAGGCGTCGAACGTGTCGGAGACGGCCAGCAAGCAGGCGACGGGCACGCAGGCGCCGGCCCCGACGGCAAACAGCGCGGCGGCCTCCATCTCGATTGCGAGCGCATCGGTGGGGTGGTGGGGCGAGCGGGAATCGGAGTCGTCGTAGAACAGGTCGACGCTCACGATCGCGCCCGCGTGGACGGGGCGCTTGGAGGAGTCGATCCGCGAGCGCCCGGCCCGCAGCAGCGCCTCGGTGAGCGCGGGGTCGGCCGCGACTCGAGTGCCCGCGCCGAGTGCCCGCGACGTGCCGTCGAGGCAGAAGGACTCGCACGCGACGACGAGCTCGCCGAGCGAGAGGTCCGGGGCGAGCGCGCCGCAGGTGCCGACGCGGATCAGCCGCCGCGCGCCGAGCGCGATCAGCTCCGTCAGGACAATCGCCGCCGAAGGGCCCCCCATGCCCGTCGCCTGGATCGTCAGCGGCTCGCCGTCCGCGCGCGCGGGGCCTGTGTAGCCCCAGAGACCACGGTGGTGGTTGAACATCAGCGGCTTCTCCAGCAACGTCTGCGCTAGTGCGAGCGCCCGCCCGGGGTCGCCGGGCAGCAGTACCCGCTCGGCCAGTGGCGCGGTGGGGCGTATGTGGATCGCCTGGGGGTGGATGGGCTCGCTGTCGGACACCGGGCGCGACTTTAGACTGCGCGGCATGGACGACGAGCCCACGCCCGCGGAGCTGACGCTCAAGCAGGTCGCCGCGCGCGCGGGCGTGACGCAGGCGACCGTGAGGCGCTGGGTGAGAGAGGGGCTCGTGCCCCAGTACGAAGGCACGTGGACGCCGGCGGCCGCCTCGCACGTGCGGATCGTCGCGCGGCTGCGCGAGCGCGGGCACAGCGTCGAGCGGATCAAGGAGGCGAGCCAGAGCGGCAAGCTCGCGTTCGGATACATCGACGAACTGCTGCCGAGCAGCGAGGCCCGCTACACGCTCAAACAGGCCGCGCGCGAGCTCGACGTCGACGAGCAGCTGATCGAGCGGTTGGTCGCCGCGATGGGGCTGAACGCGCTCTCGACCGAGGAGATCACGCAGGAAGACCTGCAGGTGCTGCGCTACGGCGCGGAGGTGCTCGCGGCGGGCCTACCACTGCCTGCATTGCTGCAGATCGTGCGCGTGTACGGGCAGGCGATGGCGCAGGTCGCCGACGCCGAGGTGCGGCTGTTCCACCTCTACCTGCACGAGCCGCTGATGCGCGAGGGGGTGCCCGGCGTGGAGGTCGCGCAGGCGATGGAGGGGATGACGCGCGAGATGCTGCCGTTTGCGGTGCCGTTCATCAACTACCTGCACGGGCGGATGCTCGGCTACTTCGTCGAGCAGGACGTGATCGGACACATCGAGTCCGACCTCGACGACGAGGAGACCGCGGAGGAGGGGCGGATGCGCGTCGCGATCGCGTTCGCGGACCTCGCGGGCTACACGAAGCTGACCGAGGAGCAGGGTGAGGCACAGGCGGTGAGTGCGGTCGAGCGCTTCGTCGAGACGGTCGAGCAGACGCTCCCGATCGACGCGCGGGTGATCAAGACACTCGGCGACGAGGTGATGGTCGTCGGCGCCGACGCGGGCGCGCTGACGAGCTGGGCGGTCGGGCTGGCCGCGGAGCTGCCGGCGGGCTCGCCGCCGCCGCGAATCGGGATCCACAGCGGCGCGGCGCTATACCGCGACGGTGACTACTACGGCCGCGAGGTCAACCGCGCGGCGCGCGTCGTCGCCCGCGCGTCCGGCGGCGAGGTGCTCGTGACGCGCCCCGTCGTCGACGCCGCCAGCCGCCAGGACGGGCTCGAGTTCGAGCTGATCGGCGAGGTGGTGCTGAAGGGCTTCAACGAGCCGACCGAGTTGTTCCACGCGTCGCGCAAGGGCTGACGAGGGTGTCGTGATCGTCGAGCAGATCCGCGCTGCGGTCAGGGACGCGGGCCTGCTGGGGGGCAATGACGATCTGCCGACCCGCCCGGTCGTGACGATGCTCTCGGGCGGGCGCGACTCGGTCTGCCTGCTCGACGTCGCGGTCGCGCTCCGGACGGCGGGGAGCGTGCGGGCGTTGCATGTGAACTACGGGCTGCGCGGCGCGGAGTCCGACGCGGACGAGCGCCACTGCGCGGCGCTGTGCGAGGCATTGGAGGTCGAGCTCGAGGTGGTGCGCGCGAGCCGGGCGCAGGGCGAGGTGGGGAATCTGCAGGCCTGGGCGCGAGACGTTCGCTACGGGGCGGCGATCGAGCTGGCTGAGCGCGAGGACGCGCTCGTGGCGGCCGGCCACACCGCGAGCGATCAGGTCGAGACGATCCTCTACCGGTTGGCGGCCTCGCCTGGCCGCCGCGCGCTGCTGGGGATGCGGGCCGTCGAGGGGCGGCTCGTGCGCCCGCTGCTCGGGGTCACGCGCGAGCAGACCGGCGCGTACTGCGAAGCACGAGGCCTGCGCTGGCGTGAGGACGCGAGCAACGACTCAGGCGCCTACGCGCGCGGGCGTGTGCGGCACGGACTGGGCGCGGCGCTGCGGGCGGTGCACCCGGCCGCGGAGGCGAACGTGCTGCGGACCGCGGAGCTGTTGCGTGAGGAGACCGAGTTGCTCGACGGGCTCGTCGCGGACACGCTCGCGGGGGGCCGGAGCATCGAGATCGCCCGGCTGGGAGAGCTCGAGCCGGCGCTCGCGCGCCTGGTCGTCGTGCGGCTCGCCGAGCAGGCGGCGGGCACCTATGTGCCGCAGGCGGGCGATCGCGTGCAGGAGATCCTCGCGCTGGGCCGGCGCGGTGCGGCGGGCGGTGGGGGCAGACTGGACCTGCACGTGGGCGGGAATGTGAGCGCGCGGATCGAGAACGGGGTCCTGAGCATGGTCCGGCTCCCGCCGCGATGACTACACTCCCGCAGGTGGCAACCCCCGCGCAAGCGCCCGTCGATGCCGCAGCCGCCGCAGGCCCTGTTGCCGCCGCGGGTGAGCAGGGCAGCGAGGTCGGAGAGGTGCTCGTCAGCGAGGATGACCTGCAGCGCCGGGTGGCCGAGCTGGGAAAGCAAATCGCGCGCGACTACGCCGGCAAGCCGCTGCTGCTCGTGGGGGTGCTGAAGGGCGCCGTGTTCTTCCTCAGCGACCTGATGCGCCACATCGACATCCCCGTCGAGGTTGACTTCATGGCGGTCGCCTCCTACGGCTCGGCGACGGATTCATCGGGGGTCGTGCGGATCCTCAAGGACCTCGACGCAGCGATCGAGGGCCGCGACGTGCTGATCGTCGAGGACATCGTCGACTCCGGCCTGACGTTGCAGTACCTGATGCGCAACCTCGGCTCGCGCAACCCGCGCACGCTCGAGGTCTGCGCGCTGCTCGTGAAGCCCGCGCGGCGCAAGGTCGAGCTGCCGACGCGGTATGTCGGCTTCGAGATCGAGGACCGCTTCGTAGTCGGCTACGGCCTCGACTACGCCGAGCGCTACCGCAACCTTCCGTTCGTCGCCGCGTTGGATAAATAGAACCCCACCCACCCACCCCCAGCTGTCCTATTCCTACCGAAGTAGCTGGAAAATCGACCCTCCGTGGTACGCTTGGGCACTGGCGGTCACGGCAGAAGTCGGCCCCAGAACCCGTTAGATAAACGCCATGAACCGTTTCTTCAAGAGCGCCGCCTTCCCAATCCTCCTGGTGGTGGTGCTTGCGTTCTTCTTCACGAAACTCGCCAGCACCGGCTCCAGCAGCGGCCGCTCGCACAGCTACCAGACGCTCGTCTCCGAAGAACTCCCCAAGGGCGAAGTCAAGTCGGTCGAGTTCAAGAACAAGGGCAAAGTCCTGGAAGTCAAGCTGAAGAACAAGGAAACCTGGGAAGGCGGCTACCTCGAGCAGGCGACGCCCGAATTGCTCAAGGAACTCAAGACCGCGGGAGTCAAATACAACGTCGAATCGGAAAAGAGCAACGAGTTGCTCAGCCTGTTGACGTTCATCTTGCCGTTCGTACTGTTCCTCGGCTTCTGGTTGTTCCTGATGAACCAGGTTCAGGGGGGAGGGTCGAAAGTGATGTCGTTCGGCAAGTCGCGCGCCAAGCGCATGTCGGCCGACTCGCCGAAGATCACCTTCCGTGACGTCGCCGGGGTCGACGAGGCCGTCGAGGAGCTCCACGAGATCAAGGAATTCCTCGAGAATCCGAAGAAGTTTCAGGCGCTCGGCGCCCGCATCCCGACCGGTGTGCTGCTGTACGGCCCCCCTGGTACCGGCAAGACGCTGCTCGCGCGCGCGGTCGCCGGCGAGGCGGGCGTGCCGTTCTTCTCGATCTCGGGCTCGGACTTCGTCGAGATGTTCGTCGGCGTCGGCGCCTCGCGCGTCAGGGACCTGTTCGAGCAGGCCAAGCAGAACAGCCCCTGCATCATCTTCATGGATGAGATCGACGCCGTCGGGCGTCACCGCGGCGCCGGGCTCGGCGGTGGGCACGACGAGCGCGAGCAGACGCTCAACCAATTGCTCGTCGAGATGGACGGCTTCGAGGCGAAGGACAACATCATCATGATCGCGGCCACCAACCGGCCCGACATCCTCGACCCGGCGCTGCTGCGCCCCGGCCGCTTCGACCGCCAGATCGCCGTCGACCGCCCCGACCGCAAGGGCCGCGCGAAGATCCTCGAGGTGCACACGCGCGGCAAGCCGCTGGCGAAGATCATCGACATCGATGCGCTCGCCGGGCAGACCCCGGGTTTCACCGGCGCGGACCTGTCGAACCTGATCAACGAGGCCGCGCTGCTGTCCGCGCGGACGGGCAAGCGCGAGATCGGCCAGGTCGAGCTCGAGGAGGGGATCATGCGCGTGATCGCCGGCCCCGAGAAGAAGACGCGCGTGATGAGCGAGAAGGAGCGCCTGATCACCGCCTACCACGAGATGGGCCACGCGATCGCCGGCCACTTCCTCGAGCATTCAGACCCCGTGCACAAGATCTCGGTGATCTCGCGCGGCCAGGCGCTCGGCTACACGATCTCGATGCCCCAGGAGGATCGCTTCCTGACGACGCGCGCCGAGCTGAACGACACGATGGCGATGACCCTCGGCGGTCGCGCGGCCGAGGAAATCGTGTTCGGCGAGATCACGACCGGCGCCTCGAACGACATCGAGAAGGTGACCGCGACGGCCAAGCAGATGGTGATGCGCTTCGGCATGAGCGAGCGGCTCGGCCCGCGCGTGTTCGGCCACGACCACGGCCAGCCGTTCCTCGGCCGCGAGTTCTCGACCGAGCCCGACTACTCCGACGAGATCGCCCGCGAGATCGACGACGAGGTGCGGCGGATCATCGAGTCAGCGCACAAACGCGCCACGGACATCCTCACCGAGCACTCGCACGACCTGAAGAACATCTCCGAGATCCTCGTCAAACGCGAGACGATCGAGAAGGAGGAGTTCCTCGCGCTGCTCGCGGGCAAGAGCGAGGAGGAAGTGTTCGGCGCCGACGAGCCGAGCAAACCCGAGCTGCCCGCTCCGCCGAGCACGGCCGACCGCGCCGAACGCGAGCCTGCTCCGCGGGCGACGCCCCGCCCGGGACTGGCCGGCGGCACCACTGAGCTACGTGGCGCCGACGCCGATCGCCCCAAACTAGCCTGACTGACGCTTGAATCCCTACGCCCCCGTGCCCGGCGGATTCCGCGTGATGGGGATCGTGAACGTGACGCCGGACTCGTTCTCCGACGGGGGCGAGTTCCTCGAGGCCGAGGCCGCGGTCGCGCACGGGCTGGAGCTCGTGGGGGAGGGCGCGGAGATCCTCGACATCGGCGGCGAGTCGACGCGGCCGGGCGCCGATCCGGTTCCCGCCGGGGAGGAGCTGCGCCGCGTCGTGCCGGTGATCGAGGGACTGGCGGTGGCCGCGGATGCGATGTCCGCCCGCCCCCAGATTTCGATCGACACCTCGAAGGCGGCGGTCGCCGCGGCGGCCCTGCGCGCGGGCGCGAGCTTCGTGAACGACGTGAGCGCGTTCCGCGCCGACCCGGCGATGGCCGCGGTGGTCGCCGAGAGCGGTGCGGAGTGTTGCCTGATGCACATGCTCGGCGAGCCGCGCACGATGCAGCGGGCGGGTGGGCCTAAATACAACGACGTCGTCGACGAGGTCAAGGCATTCCTGGAAGAGCGCATGAGGTTCGCCGTGGGGGAGGGCGTGGCGGAGGAGCGGATCATGCTCGACCCGGGGATCGGGTTCGGCAAGACCGCCGCGCACAACCTCGAGTTGCTGCGCCGCCTCGACGAGCTGGCAGCGCTGGGCCGGCCGCTCGTGATCGGCACCTCGCGCAAGAGCTTCCTCGGTCGTATCGCCGCCGACGACGCCGGCGTGGCCGAGCCGCTGGACGCACAGCACCGCCTGGCGGGAACGATCGCCACGAATGTGCTGGCGCTCGAGCGCGGCGCGAGCGTGTTCAGGGTGCACGACGTGGCGCCGGTGCGCGAGGCGCTCGCGGTGGCGGCTGCTACGTTGGGCCGGTGATCGACGGCGAGCCGGGGGACGATGACGAGCTGGAGGAGCCGGCCGACGATCGGGACGACGAGGATCGTGACGACGTCGAGCGCGGCGCTGAGTCGGTCACGATCGAGATCACCGGGCTCTCGCTCTACACCCACCACGGCGTGAGCGAGGCCGAGCGCGAGGTCGGCCAGCGCCTGGTGCTCGATCTGCGCCTCGACGTGGGCGAGACCGACGCGACCGCGACCGATGCGCTCGAGGACACGATCGACTACGCGGAGGTTTGCCAGCTGGTCGCGCTCGTCGCCCAGCAGCGCTCCCACAAGACGCTCGAGCGACTCTGCAGCGTGGTCGCGGACAGGCTGCTCGGCGACTACGAGCTCGAGGGCGTGTGGGTGAAGGCGACCAAGCCCGAGCCGCCGATCCCGCTGAGCGTGGACGAGGTCTCGGTTGAGATCTGGCGCGAGGCCGAGGAGTAGGCGCTCCCGCCGTACTCCCCGGCCCCGGCCCCGTAGGTAGGGCCTACTTCACCGCGCTCCCACTCGGGGAGAGCACGTACCAGGGCGCGCCGAACGAGTTGAGCCCCTGGCCGGAGGTCTCGCCGCTGGTGCCGTCGCCGACGTAGTAGTAGAGGGGGTGGCCTTTGTACGTCACCTGCTTGGTTCCGTCTGAGCGGGTGCTCATCCCGAGATCCGCGGCATTCGCGCCGCCCGCCGCCTTGGGAGCGCCGGTCGTGGTCACCGGCGGCCACACTTCAGCGCAGGCGCTCGAGCAGGTCGACATCGGGCTTTTGTCGGCCACGAACAGGTAGGCCGTCAGATGCTTGGGTCCCGCGACGAGGATGCTGCCGAGGCTGCTGTGCGCGACGGAGACGGTCGTAACGCCTGCCCCTGACGCCGCGGTGGAGGCTGGGGCGCTGGTGGTCGTGGCGGTGCTCTGCGGGGAGGTCGAGCCGCTGGTCGCGGCGGAACTGGTGGTGCTGCTTCCGCCGCCGCAGCCCGCGAGTGCGAGCATGCCGGTGGCGCCGAGGGCGCCGAGGATGGCGGTTTTCGATCTGTGCATGTGGGGCTCCTGCCTGGTAGATGAGGTACCCAAGAGGACCACTTTACGGCGAGATCCTTTCCATTGGACCGTCCAGGGCTCCCGTGCCGGACCTGAGCCGAGCTTGATGCGTCAGGAGGGTGAGCACCGCGAGGGTGCGCCGCGCCGTGGCCTTCAGGAAATCGCAAGCGCCGGCCCGGCCCAGCGCACGCCCTCGTCCAACGTGAGCGCCGCGAGCGCGTCGGACAGGCGCTCGCCGGCGGGCGTGGCCAGGTCGAAGTCGAGCTCGAGCGCGGGGACGAGGACGAAACGCCTGCTCAGCAGCTGCTCGTGCGGGAGCGTCATGCGCTCGTGGCCCAGCTCGAGCGCGCCGAGCAGCAGGATGTCGATGTCGATCGCGCGCGGGCCGTGGCGTACGCCCTCCTCGCGACCCAACTCCCGCTCCAGGCGCTTGACCGCGCCGAGCAGCTCCAGCGGCTCGAGCTCCGTCTCGATGCGCAGACAGGCGTTGAGGAAGCTCGCCTGGTCGAGCACCTCGCCGACGGGATCGGTGTCGTACACCGAGGATGCCGCGAGCACGCGGACCCCCACAGCGGCCAGCGCGTCGACCGCCCGCTGCAGGTGCAGGCGGCGATCGCCGACGTTGGAGCCGAGGCCGAGCAGGCCGATCCGGGGGGGCATACCGGGACCGTATCCGGCCTCAGTCATCCGGGGCCAGCCACCCCGCGTGGGGGCGCGGCGCCTACGCGCCCGCCGGGTCGGTGACCTCGCGCAGGCCGATCCGGGTGTGCAGACGACGCAGCGGCCGTGGCGCCCACCAGGTGCGCTCGCCGAGCTTGCCCATCAGCGCGGGCACGAGCAGCGCGCGTACGAACGTCGCGTCGATCGCGACCGCCAGCGCGGTTCCCAGGCCGAACTGCTTGATGAAGAAGATGTGCGAGGTCACGAACGCGCCGACCGCGACGCAGAAGAGGAGCGCGGCGGCGGTGATCAGCCGCCCGGTGCGCTCCAGCCCCTGCGCGACGGCTTCGCGCGTGGGCACGCCGCTGTCGTGTATCTCCTTGATCCGCGCGAACAGGAACACGCCGTAGTCGGTCGAGAGCGCGAACGCGACCGTGAACAGCAGCACGAGGTTGGACTCCTCGAGGCCGCCGATCGGGCTGAAGCCCAGCAGCGAGGAGGCGTGCCCGTCCTGAAAGATCAGCACGAGCAGCCCGGCGCCGACGGCGACCGTGAGCAGGTTCATCAGCAGCGCCATCAGCGGTAGCACGACCGAGCCGGTCATCAGGAACAGCGTCCCGAGCGTGACGCACACGAGGATTGCCAGCGCCAGCGGCATCTGCGCGGAGATCGCTGCCTTCTGGTCTACGAACCAGGCGGTCCCGCCTCCCACCAGCGCTCCCGCCGGATGGGCGAGCGTGCGCAGGCGCTTGACCAGCAGCTGGTTGGCGGCCGAGGCTTCGGAGCCGCGCGGCAGCAGTTCGATCTCCCACGTGCCGCGGCCGAGGTAGCGCGGCGGCGCTACCTCGTTCGCCTGGCCCGCGGCCGTCTGACGCGCGCGCAGCGCGAGCGCATCGACGCTCGCGCCCGACGCGGGCGACGCGGGCACGACGATGCTGATCGTCTGCGCGCCATTGCTCGCGAATTCCCTGTCGAGGTCTTCGGCGATCTGGCGGCTCTGGGAAGAGGCCGGCAGGACGTGCGCGTCGGCCGGGATCAGCTGCAGCCCCAGCGCCGGCGAGGCGATCACGAGCAGCACCGCGGCGGTACCCAGCGCGACGGCGCCGGGACGGCGCATCACGCCCTGGCCGAGCCGGAACCAGACGCCCTCTTCGCTCGCCCGCGCCGAGCGCGCGGCGCTGCGTTGCAGCCAGGCCGGCGCGAGCGAGTTCACGCGCGGTCCGAGCGCGACGAGCACCGCCGGCAGCACGATCAGCGCGACGGCTCCGGCCGACAGCGACACGACCATCCCGCCGATGCCCATCGAGTAGAGGAAGCGCAGCGGGAACACGAGCAGCGACGCGAGCGCGCCGGCGACGGTCAGCGCGGTAAAGAGCACTGTGCGCCCGGCGGTCCTGAGCGTTCGGGCGATCGCCGTGCGGCTGTCGGCGCCGCCGGCGAGCTCCTCGCGGTAGCGCGAGAGCACGATCAGGCTGTAGTCGATCCCCAGGCCGAGGCCCATCCCGGTGACGAGGTTGACGGCGAAGATCGACAGGCCCGTGAGCTCCGCGTTGATCAGGCGCAGGACGAGGAACGTGATCACGATCGCGAAGCCGCCCACGAGCAGCGGCAGCGCCGCGGCGATCAGGCCGCGGAAGACCCAGAACGAGAGCAGCAGCAGGATCGGGAAGGCCAGCAGCTCGGCGTTCTTCAGGTCTGAGGAGGTGCGCTTGTTGATTTCGCTGAACGCGACGTCGGGGCCACCGAAGCGCACGTCCTGACTGGCCAGCTCCGGCCGCAGCCGCGCGACGGCCGCGGCCGATCCTTCCTGGGTGGAGAACGCCGCCAGCACGGCGGTCTGGCGACCGTCGCGCGAGACGAGCGCCGCGAGGTGCGTGGCCGGATAGTCGAGCACGCGCTGAAATCCAGGCTGGGCGGACAGCAGCTTGGCCACGTGGGCGGCCTGTAGCTGGGCAGTCCGGTCGGTCTGCACGTTCCCGGCGCTGGTTACGAGCGCCACAACGCCGTAGGCGGCGCGCTGCCCGGTCGCCCGTTCGATCGCTTTGTTGACCCGCTGGTTCTCGGCGCTCGGGTTCTGGAAGTCCGTGTTCGAGCTTTTCAGGATCGTCGTCACGGGGGCGCCGAACGTCGCCGCGAGCAGGAACAGGACGCCGGCCCCGATCAGCACGCGCCGCGCGTTCCCGGCGCCGGTGGCGAGCGACGACAGCCGCGCGATCACCTCTCTGTCTCCTGGCCCGTCAGCCAACCCATGCAGGCATTATGAGTGACTGCTAACTAACTTGTCAAGAGGAATGTCTGATAAATGTCCGAGCGAGCGATCAGTGGACGACGATCTCGCCCTTCATGCCTCCGCGACGTGCCGGTGCGTCCACCCATCATGAGTGCCTCACGAAGCGGTCTCGTCGTGATCGCTCCAACTGGCGAGCTTCAGGAGCGTCGCGCTGGAGACGCCGTGGCCGGATACCACGCACAGGTGTCCGTCGCGCAGCCATGTCACCACCGCGGCGCCATTCTCGGTGAGTAGCCGGTAGGACACGCCACCACGCCAGGCAACTACGCCACGGCCGACCCTGGGCGCGGGCGTGCCGGCGAGGATCGCGTAGCCGACCCGCCCGCCGCTCGAGTCTGCATAGAAGACCGTCGTGATCTGGCGGCCGTCAACGCGATCGGTGCGCGATCCCGTGCTGTGCCAGCCGAAGCGCTCGCTCCAGTAAGGGAACGGCACGCCGTCGACAGCGACGGCTAGCTGCGCGTGGTGCGCCCGGCTCTCCGGCGGCGCGGGTAGCGTCGCTGCACGCAGGGTTGGCGCGGCTGCCTGGCTGAAACTGATCGTCGAGGCGCCACCGCTGAGGCTGACCGCGATCGCAACCGCCACGACTGCGGCGAGCACCGCACCCGCGCCGGCGAAGCGCGGGACGGCGAACGGCCGGCGACTGGAGGTACGCCCCGCGGAGCGAGACTCCCGACGCTCGGTGCCTCCACGCGCGGGACTCTTGTCGTGCTCGGCCACGAGCGCCTCCACGCGACGGTGCAACCTGGCCGGCGCCGGCTCGGCATCGAAAGAGCGCAGCAGCTCGGCCACCTGCCGCTGCTCGTCGTCGGTCTGTGTGGGTCGTTTGGTCACGATGATGTGGTCCCTCTACCAGGTAAGACTCCGGCAGCGCGCGTCTCTTCCCTGCGCGCCCCCTGGATTTGCCGGTGGCGGGCTGCGGGCGCATCTGTGAGATCGGGTGAGCCGTGCGCTGCGGGCGTCTGCGATGTGTCGGGCTCAAGCTCGGGAACGGGATCCGGAGCTGGATCGAGTAGCAGTGCGAGCTGCTTTCGCGCGCGGAACAGTCTGGTTGTGATCGTCGCCTCGCGTACGCGCAGCGCACGGGCGGCTTCCCGGTAGGAAAGGCCGAGCACGTCGACTGCGACCAGCGCGAGACGGCGATCCTCCGGCAGCGCTGCGATCGTCGCGTAGAGCTCCCGCATCTCCAGTGCCCGCTCGGGTTGGCCCAGCGGCCGCGGGTCGGCCGCGACGACGTCGTCAAGCGCGGCGACCGTGACCGGTCGCCGGCTCGCGGTGCGGCGGCTGGTGAAGAACGTGTTGCGCAGCACGCGCATCAGGTAGTACAGCTCGTCATCGCCGTTCAGGACGCGCGTTCGCGCGAGCACCCGCGCGAATGTCTCCTGCACGAGATCCTCCGCGTCCTCACGCGAGCCGCACAGCGCCCACGCGGCGCGATACAGACGGTCCACGTGTTGCGTCAGCGACTGGGGGTCCAGGGTACGCATCGAGTTAGGTGACGGAGCGGTCGCCCGGCGAGCAAGACGGCCGATCCCCACCCCTGCGACTGTAGCGCCGAGGTCGAGTCCGAGTCCGCTACGCGCCGTCGGGCGCCGGCAGCCACTCGGCCGGCAGCACGCCGGGCGGAACCTCACCGACCATCGGTGGGAAGTAGCGCGTCAGTTGCGCGGCCGGGCGATCGCCGATCAAGGGACAGACGTCCCCGATCGTGGCGAGCAGGCGGATCGTCGAGCCGATCTGCAGATCGGCAGCGTTGGGATGCTCGCCGCCGAGCAGGCCGTCGGCGATCCAGGCATCGATCCGGTCGAGCAGGCCCGGGAGCGCTTGCAGGTCAGCACGCGCGGTGTCGTCGCGCGCCTTGTTCTTGAGCGCCATCAGCCGCGCCGTCAGCGGCAGCGCGGGACGCATCAGCGGCCGTGGCAGCGGCAGCTTGGCGTTTGCGGCGTAGCCCTCCATCGCGGCGGGGCGGCGTATGAAGGCGACGTCGATGATCCGCCGCGGCACGCTCTGCAGCACCTCATCGCCCCAGCGCTCGGCCTCGAGCACCTTGGTGTGGGAGGGGTCTCCAACTGGGGGAAGAAGCGCGGGCTCGGGCGCGAGCTCATCGAGGCGGCGCATGATCGGACGCGATCCCACGAGGCGCTCTCCGGCGATCCGCATGCCGGGTACGGTCCTGCCGCCATAGAGCAGCGGGCCGGCGAACATCTCTACGCTCGGCAGCAGGTCGACGCGGTGGTAATCGATCGACTTCAGCCGCAGAGCGACCTCGACGGCGGCGACCGGATGCGAACCCGGCAGTGCGTAGAGCGTCGCGGTCATCCGGCCGAGCATAATGAGAGGCGATGCTGCTCGTCGTCGACGTCGGGAACACGCAGACCCACTTCGGGGCGTTTCGCGACGGCGAGCTGCTCGAGCACTGGCGCTTCGCCACGGTCCGCCAGTCCACCGCCGATCAGCTGGGGGCGGCATTGCGCAACCTGCTCGAGCTGCGCGGCTGCGCCTTCGAGGACCTGACCTCGTCGATCGTCTCCTCGACCGTGCCCCAGCTCGAGCCGGAATGGTCGGCGATGGCAAGCCGCTACCTCGGTCACGAGATGCTCGTGGTCGGGCCCGGCACGAAGACGGGCATGGCGATCCGCTACGACAACCCGCGCGAGATCGGCGCCGACCGGCTCGTGAACGCGGTCGCGATCCGAGAGCGCTTCGGCGGCGCGGCTGTGTGCGTGGACTTCGGCACCGCGACGACGTTCGACGTCGTCTCGCGTGAGGGCGAGTACCTCGGTGGCTCGCTGATGACCGGCATCGAGATCTCGCTCGAGGCGCTCTCCGAGCGTGGCGCCCGGCTACCGAAGATCGACCTCGCGCCGCCGAAGAGCGTGATCGGTAAGAACACCGTCGACGCGATCCGCTCCGGCGTCGTGTTCGGCTACGCGGGCGCCGTCGATGCGATCCTGCGCCGCCTCTACGACGAGCTCGGCGAACGCACCGCCGCGATCGCCACCGGCGGGCTCGCGCGGCTGGTGGTGCCCTACACCGAGGAGATCGAGGAGGTCGACGACCTGCTCACGCTCACCGGGCTGCGGTTGTTGCACGAGCGCAATTCGTAGTCCCTGTGGCCCCCTCATAATGGGATCTATGTCACGTGAGCTCACAGACCCCTGGATGCTCGGCCCCCTGGAGGTCCCCAATCGCGTGCTCCTGGCTCCCCTGGCGGGGATCGGCAACTGGTTCGTGCGCCTGCAGGCCAAGCGCTACGGAGCGGGGATGGCAGTCTCGGAGATGGTCTCCTCGCATGCGATCTACCACCGCAACGAGAAGACATGCACGGAGATGCTGCGGATCCACCCCGACGAGCGCACGGCAGGAACGGGAGGGCCGATCTCGATCCAGCTGTTCGGCGAAGACCCGGAGGTGATGCGCGTCGCTGCCGCGCGTGTGCGCGAAGTGGGCGCCGATGTGATCGACATCAACATGGGCTGCCCGGTGCCGAAGGTCCAGAAGACCGGCGCCGGCGCGGCGCTTCTGGCCGACCCCGAGCGGGCGGTCGCGGTCGCGCGCGCGGCCCGCGAGGGGGGCGGAGGACTACCCGTGACCGTGAAGCTGCGTTCGGGCCGGCGCCCCGGCGAGACGAGCGGCTTCGAGCTGGCGCATCGCCTGGTGGATGAGGCCGGGGTCGCCGCGATCGGCTTTCACCCCCGCTCGGCTGCCGTCCACCACAAAGGCGTCCCCGATTACGAGTTGGCCGCGCGCCTGGTCGCCTCGCTCGACGCACCCGTGATCCTGACCGGCGGCCTGAACGAGCCCGAGCAGATCCGCGAGGCCTTCCACAGGACCGGCGCCGCGGCCGTGATGCTCGCGCGCGGCGCGCTCGGCAACCCGTGGCTGTTCGCCCAGTTGCTCAGCCCGCCCCGTGAGGCCTTGGACCCGAGCCACGAGGACGACACACGCCGCGACCGACCAAGCCGGGAGGAGGTGCTGGACGAGCTGAACTGGACGATCGATCGCGCCGTCGAGCATCTCGGTGAGCCCCGCGCAACCCGCTATTTACGCAAGTTCTACCCCTGGTACGTCAGTCGGCTGGAACTCGACCGCCAGACGGCAAAAGAGCTCCAGGCGGCGCTGCAGGCCGCAGAGACGCTTTCAGAGACTCGAAATTGGCTCGCTATACTACTCGGCTCGCTGACGCCTTCGGGCGGCGATGATCCCCGCTTGCAAGCGGGTTTTGTTCTCTCTTGACCTAACCCCGAACCCGAATCGGACCCACCCGCCCTCATGCCGAAGGACGTAATCCTCACCCCGGAAGGCCTCGAGAAGCTCAACGAGGAGCTCGAGCTGCTCTCGACCGCGAAGCGCCGCGAGGTCGCCGAGCGGATCAAGGAGGCGCGCGAGTTCGGGGACATCTCGGAGAACTCCGAGTACGACGACGCGAAGAACGAGCAGGCGATGGTCGAGAGCCGGATCGCACAACTGCAGGAGCGCCTGCGGATGGCGACGGTGATCGAGACGAAGGACCTCTCGACCGACATGGTGCAGGTCGGCTCGGTCGTGCACGTCAAGGACGAGAAGACGGGCAAGTCGGTCAAGTACACGATCGTCGGCTCGGCCGAGGCCAAGCCGGAGGAGAACAAGCTCTCAAACGAGTCTCCCGTCGGCCGCGCGCTGCTCGGCCACAAGCGCAACGAGACGGTCGCGGTGAAGGTTCCCCGCGGGCCGGCACGCAAGCTGAAGATCACGAAGATCGACGTCGGACTCAAGTAGTCTCGCCGCGATGAGCGGCACCGACGAGCAAGAGCCCGAGCCCGAGCCCGACAGCGCCCGTCACGGCCTGGAGGAGCTGATCGCCGAGCGCCGCGCGAAGGCGCTCCGGCTGAAACAATCCGACCCCGACGCGTTCCCATACTCGTTCCCCGGCGTGGAGCCGATCGAGAGCATCCTCGCCGCCTATGAGCACCTGACGGCCGGCGAGGAGACCGAGGACAAACACCGCGTCGCCGGCCGGATCGCCGCGCGGCGCGGCTCGGGCAAGGCCGCGTTCCTCGACCTCGTCGACCGCACCGGCAAGGTGCAACTGCACGCGCGCATCGACGTGCTCGGTGAGGACGCGTTCGCGCGCCTGACCACGCTCGATCTCGGCGACCTCGTCGGCGTCGACGGCGCCGTCCTGCGCAGCCGCCGCGGCGAGCTGTCGCTGCGTGTCGACCGCTTCCAGATCCTCGCCAAGGCGCTGCGCCCACCGCCGGACAAGCACCACGGGCTGAACGACGTCGAGACCCGCTACCGCCGCCGCGAGCTCGACCTGATCGCAAGCGCAGATGCACGCCAAACGTTCATCGCCCGCGCGCGGATCATCTCCGCGATCCGCTCCTACCTCGACGAGGAGGGCTTCGTCGAGGTCGAGACGCCGGTCCTGCAGCCCCTTTACGGCGGCGCGCTCGCGCGGCCGTTCACGACGCATCACAACGCGCTCGACCGCGACCTCTACCTGCGGATCGCAACCGAGCTGTACCTCAAGCGGCTGCTCGTCGGCGGCCTGGAGCGCGTCTATGAGCTCGGAAAGGATTTCCGCAACGAGGGTCTCTCACCGAAGCACAACCCCGAGTTCACAATGGTCGAGTTCTACGAGGCCTACGCCGACTACAACGACGCGGCCACCCGCCTCGAAGGGCTCGTCGGCGCCGCGGCGAAGGCGGCCGGCTACGCGGGCGAACTGGACTTCGCGACCACGCCCTGGCGGCGCGTGAGCTTCGCCGGCGCAATCCAGGATGCGACCGGGATCGACGTGCGCGCCCATCGCGAGGCGGACGATCTGCGCGCGGCGATCGCAGGGCGCGGTCTGGAGATGCCCACCGAGGGCCTTACCTGGCCGCAACTGGCCGACGACCTGCTGTCGAAGTACGTCGAGCCGACGTTGATCCAACCGACGTTCGTCCTCGACTATCCGGTCGAGCTCTCGCCGCTTGCCCGCGAGCACCGCTCAGAACCCGGTCTGGTCGAGCGCTGGGAGGCGTTCGCCGGGGGCATGGAGATCGCAAACGCGTTCAGCGAGCTGATCGACGCGGATGTCCAGCGCGAGCGCTTCCGCGCCCAGGAGCGCCTGCAGACGGAGGGCGACGAGGAGGCTCAGCCCTACGACGAGCTGTTCGTGCAGGCGCTCGAGCAGGGCATGCCGCCGGCCGGCGGGGTCGGCGTGGGGATCGACCGGCTCGTGATGCTGCTTACTGGCCGCGATTCGATCCGCGAGGTCGTCCTGTTCCCGGCGATGCGCGACTGAGGGGTACCGCGGGAGGTCTCCTGGTCGGTTGGTAGACTGCCGATGAGGCCTAACCAGGACCAAATAGCGCTCGGGGCTCGACCCTCGAGGAAGGAAACAGACCATGTTCGAGCGATTTACAGAACGAGCCCGGCAAGTGGTCGTTCTCGCGCAGGAGGAGGCGCGCACGCTCAAGCACAACTACATCGGCACCGAGCACATCCTGCTCGGGCTGCTGCGCGAGGAGGAGGGCCTGGCCGCGCGCGTGCTGGAGAGCCTCGACATCACCGTCGAGCGCGTCCGTGCGCAGGTCGTGCGGATCGTCGGCTCCGGCGAGGAGGTCACCTCCGGGCAGATCCCGTTCACGCCGCGCGCGAAGAAGGTTCTCGAGCTCGCCCTGCGCGAGGCGCTGAGCCTCGGCCACAACTACATCGGAACCGAGCACATCCTGCTCGGACTCGTCCGCGAGAACGAGGGCGTCGCCGCGCGGATCCTGCTCGACTTCGACGCTGACTCCGAGAAGATCCGCAACGAGGTGATCCGGATGCTGTCCGGTCCCGGTGGCCGCCGTCAGGGTCAGGGCTCGGGCTCCGGCGGCTCCGGCTCGGGTAGCGGCTCCCCCGGCGAGGGAAAGAAGTCCTCGAAGCTGCTCGATCAGTTCGGGCGTAACCTCACGAAGCTCGCCGCCGACGGCAAGCTCGACCCGGTCGTCGGTCGCGAGATGGAGATCGAGCGGATCATGCAGATTCTCTCGCGGCGCACGAAGAACAACCCGGTTCTGATCGGCGAGCCCGGCGTGGGCAAGACCGCCGTGGTCGAGGGGCTGGCGCAGCGGATCACGAACTCCGACGTGCCCGAGCTCTTGAAGAACAAGCAGATCTACACGCTCGACCTGGCGGCGCTCGTCGCCGGCTCGAAGTACCGCGGCGAGTTCGAGGAGCGCTTGAAGAAGGTGATGAAGGAGATCACCCAGCGCGGCGACATCATCCTGTTCATCGACGAGCTCCACAACCTCGTGGGCGCCGGCGCCGCGGAGGGGGCGATCGACGCGGCCTCGATCCTCAAGCCGGCGCTCGCGCGTGGCGAGCTGCAGACGATCGGCGCGACGACGCTCGACGAGTACCGCAAGTACCTCGAGCGCGACTCCGCCCTGGAGCGCCGCTTCCAGCAGATCCGGGTCGAGGAGCCCTCGATCGATCAGACCGTCGAGATCCTCAAGGGCCTGCGCGACCGCTACGAGCAGCACCACAAGGTGCAGATCACCGACGAGGCGCTGCGCGCCGCCGGTGAACTGGCCAGCCGCTACATCTCCGACCGCTTCCTGCCCGACAAGGCGATCGACCTGATCGACGAGGCCGCCTCGCGGATGCGCATCAAGTCGATGACCTCGCCGCCGGCCAACCGCGAGCTCGAGGGCGAAGTCGAGACGACGCGCCGCGAGAAGGAGGCCGCGATCGAGGCACAGGAGTTCGAGAAGGCCGCCGCGCTGCGCGACAAGGAGCGCAAGCTGACGAACAAGAAACACGAGTTCGAGAAAGAGTGGGAATCGGGCGAGTCCGGCGAGCGCCCGTCGATCGGCGAGGAGGAGATCGCGGACATCGTCTCGATGTGGACCGGTATCCCCGTGTTCAAGCTGACCGAGGCCGAGACGCAGAAGCTGATGCGGATGGAGGACGAACTGCACAAGCGCGTGATCGGCCAGCACCCCGCGGTCGAGGTGATCTCGAAGGCGATCCGCCGTTCGCGCGCGGGCCTCAAGGACCCGAAGCGCCCGACCGGCTCGTTCATCTTCCTCGGCCCGTCCGGCGTCGGCAAGACCGAGCTCGCGCGCACGCTTGCCGAGTTCCTGTTCGGCGACGACGAGTCGATGATCCGGATCGACATGTCCGAGTACATGGAGAAGCATGCCGTTTCGCGTCTGGTGGGCTCGCCCCCCGGCTACGTCGGCTATGACGAGGGCGGTCAGCTGACCGAGGCGATCAGGCGCAAGCCCTACTCGGTGCTACTGCTCGACGAGATCGAGAAGGCGCACCCGGATGTGTTCAACATCCTGCTGCAGATCCTTGAGGACGGCCGCCTGACCGACGCGCAGGGGCGGACGGTCGACTTCCGCCACGCGATCGTGATCATGACCTCGAACATCGGCGCCGCCGAGATCGCGCGCAACACGCCGCTCGGGTTCGCCGTATCCGAGGACGAGACCGGGATCACCTATGACGACATGAAGAACCGGATCATGGGCGAGCTCAAGAAGGTCTTCCGCCCCGAGTTTTTGAACAGGATCGACGACGTGATCGTCTTCCACAAGCTGCAGAAGGAGGAAGTCAAGCAAATCGTCGAGCTGCTCCTATTGCGGATCCGCGAGTCGATGGCCGAACGCGAGCTCCAGCTGGAGCTGACCGATCCCGCCAAGGACCTGCTCGTCGAGAAGGGCTGGGACCCTTCGATGGGCGCCCGCCCGCTGCGCCGCGCGATCCAGCGCTACATCGAGGATCCGCTCGCCGACTTCGTCCTGCGCGAGGAGTTGACCCCGGGCGCGACGGTCGTTGTGAACCCCGCCCCCGAGGGCGAGGACGGCGAGGTACGCCTGACGATCGTCAAGCCGAAGAAGCAGAAGACGCCCGTCGGCGTCGGCGCCGCCGAGGAGCTCGCCGCCGACGAGGGTGGCCTGCCCGACGGGGACGACGCTCCCGTCGACGAGTCCTAGTCTTTCGCGCAGGTCTTCAACGGCGGGAGCCGTCCCCGACGATCCGTAGGCTGCTGACATGGCTCGCGGAACGATTCAGATCTGCTCGGAGTGTGGCTTTCAGACGACCCAGTGGCTGGGGCAGTGCCCCAGTTGCAAGGCCTGGAACACGCTCGTCGAGGAGCGCATCCCGACCGCGCGCGCGGCTGCCCGCGGCGGCGCCTCCGGGCGTGGTCGCGGCGCCGGCTCCGGTGGACCAGGGGGTACGGGCGGTGAGGGACTGCGGCTCGCTCCACGCCTGCTGAGCGAGGTCGGCTCCGCGCCGGTCGCGCGCATGAGTACGGGCATCGGCGAGCTCGACCGCGTGCTCGGCGGCGGGCTCGTCCCGGGCGCGCTCGTTTTGTTGGGCGGCTCGCCCGGGATCGGCAAGTCGACCCTGACGAACATGGTGCTCGGCAACCTCGCGGCGGCCGGGCGGCGCACGCTGTATGTAAGCGGCGAGGAGTCCGCCGAGCAGGTCCGGCTGCGCGCCGAGCGGCTCGTGTTGAGTCCCCCAGATCCTGGTGCCGGCCGTACGCTCGCGACGCTCCCCGGCGAGAACTCGGCGCTGAAGGTCCCGATCCTCGCTGAGACAGACCTGGAAACCGTCCTCGGCACGCTTGCCGGCGAGGCGCCAGAGGTGTGCGTGATCGACTCTGTGCAGACCCTGAACGCCGCCGAGCTGAACGGCGCGCCCGGCTCGGTTGGGCAGGTCAGAGAGGTGGCGGGCCGGATCATGGAGCTCGCGAAGGCGCGCCAGATCGCCGTGATCCTCGTCGGTCACGTGACCAAGGAGGGCGCGCTGGCGGGCCCGCGCGTGCTCGAGCACCTGGTCGACTGCGTGCTCCAGTTCGAGGGTGAGCGCGAGCGCCCATACCGCGAGCTGCGCGCGCTGAAGAACCGCTTCGGCTCGACCAACGAGGCCGGGCTGTTCGAGATGCGCCAGGGCGGCCTGGTTGAGGTGCTCGACGCCTCCGCGCGGTTCGTCGCGGAGGCCACGCGCGCGGCGGGGAGCGTCGTGCTGGCGGCGATGGAGGGCTCGCGACCGCTGCTCGTGGAGGTGCAGGCGCTGGTCGCGCCCTCCGAGCTCGAGCAGCCGCGCCGCGTGGTCTCGGGCATGGATCGCAATCGCCTCGCGCTGGTGCTCGCGATCCTCGGTCGCCACGGCCGCGTGGGGACGGGCGGCGCGGACGTGTTCGTGAACATCGTCGGCGGCATGCGCGTGGACGAGCCCGGTGTCGATCTCGCGGTTGCGCTGGCGGTCGCGAGCGCGAGCCGTGGCGTGCCATTGAAGGGAACTCCCCGCGCGTGCTTCGGCGAGCTCGGGCTGACCGGCGAGCTGCGCTGGGTCGGCCACCCCGAGCGCCGCCTCGAAGAGGCGCGCAAGCATGGTCTGCGCGACACGATCGCTCCCCCCGGCAGCGGTGCCGGCGCGCGCGAGGTTGGCACCTTGCGCGACGCGCTGCGGGCGGCGCTGCCGGCCGGCGAGCGCGACCAGCGGCCGCTGGCCGTGATCTCCTGACCAGGGCGCCTCGAGGCTCCCGACCCGCGCACATGTGATCGGCGGCCGGTTCGCGCCGGAATGCGCCAATGGACGGATGTCCAGTCGGGGAGCGGCTTAACAAAGGGGGAATGCCCTAAAATGGGCGATCGTGCCCCTTCGATCCGGTGAAGATTTCGACACAGAAGCAAGGCCGGAGCCGGGATTGATGAAGGCGCTGGAGATGATCGCGCCCGGCACTGCGTTGCGCGAGGGCATCGAGAGCATTCTCGACTCGCATACCGGCGGGCTGATCGTGATCGGCGAGCCGGAGGACCTCAGCTTCCTGAACTCGGGCGGGATCAAGCTCGACATCGACTACACCCCCGCGTTCCTCTACCAGGTGGCGAAGATGGACGGCGCGATCATCCTCAACGCGAACGCGACGAAGATCACGATGGCGAACGTCCAGCTGATGCCGGACCCGACGATCCTCTCGCACGAGACCGGCACCCGCCACCGCACCGCCGAGCGCGTGTCGAAGCAGACCGAGGCGCTCGTGATCGCCGTCTCCCAGCGCCGCGAGGTGGTGTCGGTATACGTCGACGGGACGAAGTACGTGCTCGAGGACATCCCCGTGGTGCTCGCGAAGGCCAACCAGGCGCTGGCGACGCTCGACAAGTACCGCACGCGCCTGGACCAGGTGTCGACGCGGCTGACGGCGCTGGAGTTCGAGGGCGGTTCGATGCTGCACGACGTGCTGACCGTGATGCAGCGCTCGGAGCTCGTGACGAGGATGGCGGTCGAGATCGAGCGCTACATCGTCGAGCTGGGCTCGGAGGGCCGCCTGATCGAGATGCAACTCGAGGAGACGATGGTCGGCACCGCCGCCGAGAAGGCGGCGCTCGTGCGCGACTACCTCTCCGGCGACTCAGACGAGGCGTTCGCGGCGGCGTTGGAGGAGATCGGGCGGCTCGCACACCAGGATCTACTCGACTTCGGCCGGCTCGCCGAGCTGCTCGGTTACGACCGCAAGCTGAACACGCTCGACTACCCCGTCTCGCCGCGCGGCTATCGCGTCCTCGGACGGATTCCGCGGCTGCCGCGGCTGGCGGTCACGCGGATCGTGAGTGAGTTCGGCGGCTTGGACGAGCTGTTGGCCGCCACCGACGCCGAGCTCGAGGCGGTCGAGGGCGTGGGGGAGATCAGGGCGAAGGACATCCGCGAGGGCCTGCGCAGGTTGCAGGAGATCAACCTCGTGGACCGCTACCTGCAGACTTGACGCAAACCCAGACAGAGAGAAGCAACAGAGACTTGACCCAGCAGTGAGACACGGGCCGTCCGACGGTCGGCCGCAACGAAGGAGGACATCATTCCGCCACAAGCAACCGCAGAGGTAGAGCTGATCGAGGAGCTCGAGGTCACTCGCGAAGTCGAGTACATCGAGTTCGAGCTCGGCGACCACGTCGTCTATCCCCATCACGGCGCCGGCAAGGTGCTGAAGAAGGAGGATATGGAGATGCTCGGCGAAACGCGCGAGTATCTGACGATCAAGATCCTGCACAACGACATGACCGTCCGCGTGCCCACCGAGAACGCCGCGATCGCCGGCCTGCGCAGGGTGATCGACGAGGAAACGGTGCAGAAGGTGCTGGACGTGCTCCGCGACACGGTTTCGGAGATGCCGAAGAACTGGAACCGGCGCTTCAAGCACAACCGCGACAAGATCAAGACGGGCGACATCTACGAGCTCGCCGAGGTCGTCCGCAACCTTTCGTTGCGCGAGTCCGAGAAGGGCCTGTCGACGGGCGAGAAGCAGATGTACACGCGCTCCAAGAAGATCCTCGCGTCCGAGCTTATGTATGCGCTCGACAAGGACGAGGAAGAGGCCGAGAACTACCTCGACGAGCTGCTCGCCAACTCGGCCACCAGCCAGATGGCCTTAGCCGCGGCCGAGTAGCGAGGTTTGGCGGTCGCGCTGATCGTTGCCGCGGGCAGCGGCGAGCGTCTCGGGATGGAGGGTCCCAAGGCGCTCGTCGAGCTCGCGGGGCGCCCACTGCTGCAGTGGAGCGTCGATGCCCTCCGCGCCGTGCGCGCAATCGAGCAGATCGTCGTCGCCCTGCCGGCGGGCGCGGATGCGCCCGAGGGCACGAGCGGCGTCAGAGGCGGCAGGGTGCGCTCGGAATCTGTACGTCTCGCGCTGGCGGCGGCAGGGGGCGGGCGGGACCGGGACCTTGTGCTGGTCCACGACGCGGCGCGCCCGCTGCTGACGGGAGAGCTTGCGCAGGCGACGATCGGGGCGCTCGAAGCGGACGAGACGCTCGACGGGGCGATCGCCGCGGTGGCGATGACCGACACGGTCAAGCGTGTGACGAGCGACGGCTTCGTGATAGAGACGCTCGATCGAGACGAGCTGTGGGGAGTGCAGACACCGCAGGTCTTTCGTCGTGCTGCGCTCGAACGAGCGTTGGACGTACCTGACGAGGTGCTGGCCCAGGCGACCGACGACGCGTGGCTGATCGAACGCGCGGGCGGTCGAGTCGGCGTTGTGGAGTCAACGCGTGAGAACCTGAAGGTCACCACGCCACACGACCTCGTGGTCGCGGAGATGCTGCTGGCCTCGCGGCCTGGTTGAATCGTCCGTGAGGGCAGCGCAGCCGGCCATGGGCGGGCGAGCCTGGCCCCTCGATTTTCGATCACATGCTCACCGATTACCACGTCCACCTCCGCCCCGACGAGCCCGGCACGACCGCCGAGCTGTACTTCACGATGGCAAACGCCGAGCGCTACCGGACCGCGGCGAGCGAGCGCGGAATCGCCGAGCTGGGAGTCTCCGAGCACGTCTACCGCTTCGAACAGGCGCTCGACGTCTGGCGCCACCCGTTCTGGCAGGCGAACGCGCGCGAGGATCTCGACGCCTACTGCGAGTACGTGCGCACGCAGTCCGACCTTCGCCTCGGGATCGAGGCGGACTTCGTGCCCGGCGGTGAGGACCGCATGGCCAGCCTGCTGGAGGCGCGCGACTTCGACTATGTGATCGGCTCGGTCCATTTCCTCCGTGACGAGGCGGTCGACATGGAGGACTACAGCGTGTGGGATAGGTCCCACGGCCCCGAGGAGATCTGGAGGCGCTACTTCGAGACGCTCGGCGAGGCCGCGCGCAGCGGGCTGTTCGACATCCTCGCGCATCCCGACCTGGTGAAGGTCTGGGGACGCGACCGCCCGCGCCCGGAAGGCGACCTGCGCCGCTACTACGAGCTGGCGATCGACGGGATCGCCGAGTCGGGGATCGCGATCGAGGTCTCCACCGCGGGACTGCGCAAGCGCGCGCAGGAGCTCTATCCGGCTCCCGCGTTCCTGGAGATGTGCCTGGAAGCCGGCGCACCTGTGGCGCTTTCCAGCGACGCTCACCGGCCCGAGGACGTCGGCGCCGATTACGAGCAGGCGCTGGAGCTGTTGGACGGGGCAGGTGTGCAGGAACTGTGTGTGTTCGAACGACGTGAGCGGCGGCTGGAGAGCATCGATTCCGACCGAATCAAAACCCACCCACCCGCCCTCCCATGAGCTTTGCGGGCATCGGTTACGACTCGCACCGACTGGCGAAGGGTCGCCGGCTGATCCTGGGCGGGGTGGAGATCCCCGGAGGCGAGCTGGGGTTGGAGGGGCATTCCGACGCGGACGTACTGACCCATGCGGTGATCGACGCGCTGCTCGGCGCGGCCGGCCTGGGTGACATCGGCGAGCACTTCCCCGACACCGACGAGCGCTACCGCGATGCCGACTCACTGGAGCTGCTCGCGAGCGTCGTCGGCATGGTTGGCGCCGCCGCCCTACGGATCGTGAACGTCGACTGCACCGTGGTGATGGAGCGGCCCAAGCTTGGCGCCCACCGCGGGGAGATCAGGGGCACGCTGGCGCGGGTGCTTGGGTTGGACGTCAATCGGCTCAACGTGAAGGCCACGACCGGCGAGGGGATTGGATTCGTCGGTCGCGGTGAGGGTGTCGCGGCGCTCGCGATCGCGAGCCTCGAGGAGGGCTAGGCCAGGCGATGCGCGAGATTCGATTGCACGACACCCGCAGCGGCGAGCTGTTGCCGCTGCGACCGCGCGACCCCGGCAAGGTGGGTATCTACGCCTGCGGCCCGACCGTGTACAGCCGCATCCACATCGGCAACGCGCGACCGTTCGTGGTGTTCAGCCTGATGAAGCGCTTTCTCGAAAGCGAGGGCTATGAGACGACGCTGGTTGTGAATGTCACCGATGTGAACGACAAGATCTACGACGCCGCCCGCGCGCAGGACCGTCCGAGCGAGGAGTTGGCGCAGGAGATGACCGAGCGCTACTTCGCCGACACCGACGCGCTCGGACTCGGGCGTCCCGATCGCGAGCCGCTGGCGTCGGAGACGATCTCCTCGATCGTCTCCTACATCCAGACGCTGATCGACACGGAGCATGCCTATGCGACGGAGGGCGATGTCTTCTTCCGGGTGCGTTCGGACTCCGGATACGGGTCCCTGTCGCACCGGAGGGTCGAGGAGATGGACCAGGGCGAGGATAAAGAGGGGTCAGATCGCAAGGAGGATCCGCTCGACTTCGCACTGTGGAAGGGCCGCAAGGAGGGCGAGGACACCTGGTGGGATGCTCCCTGGGGCGAGGGCCGCCCGGGTTGGCACATCGAGTGCTCGGCGATGGCCGAGGACGCGCTCGGCGTCGGCTTTGACATCCACGGCGGCGGCTCGGACCTGCTGTTTCCCCACCACGAGAACGAGGCCGCCCAGACCCGCGCCGCACGGGGGAAGGAGCTGGCAAGGATCTGGATGCACAACGGGATGATCCAGACGACCGGCGAGAAGATGGCCAAGTCGGTCGGCAACATCGCGCTCCTGCACGAGGTTCTCGGACAGTACGGGCGCGACGCCGTCGTCATGTACCTGCTCGGCGGCCACTACCGCCAGCCGCTCGCCTTCTCGCCGTCGGAGCTGATCGACGCCGAGCGACGCGTCCACCGGATCCGCGACGCCCTCCGCCGCCTCGAGCCCGGCCAGCCGAGCCCGGCCGATATGGCTCCCCGCGTCGAGGCGTTCTTCGACGCGCTCGCGAACGACTTCAACACCCCAGCGGCACTCGCGGCGCTGTTCGAGTGGGTGCGGGAGGCCAACCGGCGCGGCGCCGGAGTGGGGGACGCCGATCTGCGCAGGATGCTCGGGGTTCTTGGCTTGAGCGATCTGACGGCGCTGGAGGCGCTTGGCGACGTGGCGGAGATCGACCCGGAGGCGGTAGAGCTGTTGGCCCAGCGCGACGCTGCCCGGGCGCGGTGCGACTTCGAGGCCGCCGACGGTCTGCGCGAAGAGCTGGGCGAGCGCGGCTGGGAGATCCGCGACGGTCCGGGGGGTTCGGAGCTCGTGCCGATCGCTAAGCAGTGACGCCATGATCCTCTACGGCCGCAACCCCGTGCGCGAGGCGCTGCGCGGCCGCCGCAAGCACGCGGTCCGGGAGATCTGGGCCACAGCCGGAGTGGCGCGCGAGCCGTGGTTGCGGGATGTGAATATCAGGAGTGCCTCCGCCGAGGAGGTCGAGCGCCGCTGTGGCTCGCCCGCCCATCAGGGCATCTGCGCCGAGGCGGGCGGGTACCCGTACTCCTCCGCCGACGAATTGCTGGCCGGCGAGACCCCCCTGATCGTGGCGCTCGACCAGGTGCAGGACCCGCAGAACCTCGGCTCGATCTGCCGCACTGCAGAGTGCGCGGGCGCCGCCGGCGTCGTGATCCCCGAGCGCCGCGCGGCCGAGATCACGCCGGCGGTCTGCAAGGCCTCCGCGGGCGCCGTCGAGCATCTACGGGTCGCGCGGGTAAGGAACATCGCCGACTTCCTCGCTGACGCGCGCGGCGCCGGATGCTGGTCCTACGGCGCGAGCGGGGAGGCCAAGGTCGCCTACGACGCGCCCGACTACCGCGGTGGCGGGGTGGTGCTCGTGCTCGGCAGCGAGGGGCACGGTCTACGCCCGCGGGTAGCGGCGGCGTGCGACGAGCTGATCGCGCTACCGGTATTGGGGGCGATCGAGTCGCTCGGCGTGAGCGCGGCGGCGTCGGCGATCCTGTACGAGATCTTGCAGAATCGCGCGCGGGGGTCTTGACAAGACTCCATAACTGTGAGAGGCTCGCGCTGACATAACGCTGAACCTAAGGTTGAAGAAGCCTTAGACAAACATAGCTTTGGCGCCAGGGGAGGAGTGCGCCACTGAGCAAATTCGGGCTGCGCGCAGCCTGAGAAAGGATCTGCTCGTGGCACGAATCTCCAGTATCAGTAACTCTGAAGTTAAGGTTGAGGATAGCTTTCTGATCGTCCTTGCCAAGCAGGGGGACCGCAATGCCTATGACCGTCTCGTCAGGCGCTATCACGGCTTTGTGCGGCTGAAGGCCTCCTCCTACTTCCTGGCGGGCGGCGACTCCGAAGATCTGATCCAGGAGGGCCTGGTCGGCCTCTACAAGGCGATCCGCGACTACCGCTTCGATCGCGAGTCGAGCTTCCGCAACTTCGCGGAGCTCTGCATCACCCGCCAGATCATCACCGCCGTGAAGACGGCGACGCGCAACAAGCACACGCCGTTGAACCAGTACGTCTCCTTCTCCTCGACACCCGCGGGCGCCGGCGACGACGTGCCGACGCTCGACCAGGTGCTCCCTGGCCCGAGCGTGCACGACCCCGTCAACCAGGTGATCTCCTCCGAGGAGCTGCGCTCGCTCGTGGGCTGCCTCTCGACGGCGCTCTCCGAGCTCGAGAGTCGCGTGCTGGGGCTATATCTCGACGGCTACTCCTACGAGCAGGTCGGCGAGCGCCTCGAGTGCGACTGCAAGACGGTCGACAACGCGCTCCAGCGCGTCAAGCGCAAGGTTGGCGCGCACCTCGACGCGCGCGCGGTGGCCGCCTGAGAAGACGAGCACTACTCCCAAGTACCAGCGATTGCCCCCTGAGCGACACTGGGGATAACCTGGAACGATCGCAACGCGCGCGCTCGTCACGGGGGCGACTGGATTCATCGGCGGTCGTCTCAGTTCCTCACTAGCCCACTCGGGGGTGAGCGTGCGCTGTCTCGTGCGCGATCCTGCGCGGGCGTCGCAGCTCGATCGCGAAGGTTGCGAGCTTCGCCGGGGCGATGTGACCGACGCGGCGAGCCTCGAGGGCGCCGGCAGCGAGATCGACGTCGCCTACTTCCTGATCCACGCGATGGCCGGCGGCAAGGGGTTCGAGCAGCGTGAGCACGAAGGCGCGCTGAACTTCGCGCGGATGGCCAAGCGCGAGGGCGTCAAACGCGTGATCTATCTCGGGGGCCTCGGCGACGAGAGCGTCTCCAAGCACCTGCGTAGCCGCGACCGAACCGCTCGGATACTGGCCGACGAGGGTCCGCCGCTGACCTATTTCCGCGCGGCGATGGTGGTCGGCGCCGAGAGCGAGTCCTACCGCACTCTGCGCCATCTCGTGCGCCGGCTCCCGGTGATGATCGCCCCCTCGTGGCTGAAGACGGCCACCCAGCCGATCGGCATCGACGATGTGACCGCCTACCTCGCCCGGGCCCCCGACGTGCCCGAGTCGGCCGGCCGCGAGGTCCAGATCGGCGGTCCCGATGTGCTCTCCTACGGGGCGATGCTCGACCGCATGGCCGTGGCGATGGGCATCCGCCCGCGGCGCAAACTGCCGGTCCCGTTCGTCACCCCATGGCTCTCCTCGCTTTGGCTCGGACTGGTCACCCCGGTCGACACGAACGTCGCCCGTCCCCTCGTCGAGGGTCTTACGACGGCAACGGTCGTCACCGACCCCTCCGGCGCCGCTCCGTTCGGGATCGAGCCGCTGTCCTTCGACGAAGTTCTGCGACGGGCGCTTGGGGAAGAGGGGCAGGCCGGGTAGGGCCGGGCGACCATACGCCAGGGAGAGCCGACGGCCGGGATCGAACCGGCGACCCCCGGTTTACAAAACCGGTGCTCTGCCAGCTGAGCTACGTCGGCGTGGCGTACGCATCCTACCGTCGCCGCGTCTGGCCTCCCAGCGTCCGGCGCTCAGTCTCAGCCGACGGGGATTGCGTGCTCGAGCGTGCCGTGACCATTGCTCGAGGCGGTGGGCGGGGGAGAGGGCGGCGCCGGGACCGGCTCCTGCGCGTTCAGGCGCCGCTCGAGCTCGCCGAGCAGCACGCCGAAGAGCAGGTGGCGCCAGGTGGACTGGGCGAAGGCACGGGGGTTGGAGAGCAGCGTCGGCAGTTCCTTGCGCGCCGGGTGCACCCGGTCGGTGAGAGCGGTGAGCGGCCAGGTGAGGAGGTTCTCCGCGCTCGCCGCCACGGGCCCGCGCGCCCACGACGGCAGCGGCATGCGCGGCGCGATGTTTGCGTAGGCGGCGCCGAACAGCGCGCCGTTCTGTAGATGCAGCGCCCAGCCGGCAGCCGGCCACCTCTCACCGCGCGTGAGTCCCTTGCCGAGCAGCGCGACGTCATCGAAGTCCGATTTGAAGGCGCGCTTGTCGAGCGGCATCTGCGCTGCCCACACGCCGGCGGCCAGGGCGCCCGCAATCGCTCCTCGGAGGGTTCTCCCGTAATCGATTCCCATCGCTTCGGTCACTGTAACGGGGTGGCCTCGTGCGGTGTATCCCCATCATGGACCGTCCGCACCTCGATCTGCACGCCGAGCGCGCCCCTTCGGACGAGCGGGTGGCAAACCTGGGCTCCTTCCGAGAGCACGCGCTGAGGAGTGGTGTGAACCCGGTTCTCTACTGGTCGCTACGGGCGGTGCTGGTGCCGTTCTTTCTCGTCTATTTCCGCCTCGCGCGCGTCGGCCGCGAGCATCTGCCCCGCACCGGCCCGCTGCTGCTGGCCTCCAATCACCGCAGCTTTCTCGATCCCTTCGTGATCGGCACGCTCGTGCGGCGTCCCGTCTACTACATGGCCAAGCGCGAGCTGTTCGAAAAGCGCTGGCAGGCGTGGATCCTGAACGCGCTTGGCGCCTTTCCCATCGATCGTGGCGCCGGCGATCGGGACGCGATGGATACGGCCCGCGCGATCCTGCAGCGTGGCGATTGCGTGGTCGTGTTTCCCGAGGGCACCCGTGTACGCCCTGGGCCGCTCGGCTTGCCGCGACGCGGAATCGGGCGATTGGCGCTGGAAACCGGCGCGCCGGTGGCCCCGGTCGCGGTGATCGGTAGCGACGCCGTGCGCCGGGGCTGGCGCATCCGCCCGCGCAAGGTGCGCATCCGCGTCGGCCGGCCGCTGCTGTTCCCCACGGTCGAGAACTGCTCGCCGGCGCTCGCCGCCGGCGTGACCGAGCGCGTCTGGGCATGCGTGAGCCTGCAGTGGGACTGGCTGGGCGGCGCTCAGGCTCCGGGTCCGGTGCTCATCCACGGGGATCCACAGCGCGAGATACCGCGCGCCGCCTAGGTGCACGGCACGCCCGGGCGCACACAGGCGGAGGGATAGGGTGCGATGAGTGGACGAGGCAAAGCAGAGGTCCGGGAGGTCCGAGAAATCGGAAGAGCAGTCGCAGCAGAAGCCGAAGGCGCAGCTCGACGCGGAGTTCTCCGACCTCTACCGTGCGCATCTGCGCGACGTCTACAGCTACGCCTACTACCGCGTCGGCAATCATCACGACGCGGAGGATCTGACCGAGCAGACCTTTCTGCAGGCCTACCGTCACTTCGAGCGCGCGCAACGAGAATCGCGGGGGCGGCCGTTGCGGCCGTGGTTGATTCGCATCGCGCACAACCTGGCCGCCAATCTCTATCGCGACCGCGCGCGCAAGCCGGCGACGCCGATCGACGAGTCGACCACGCTGATCGCGCCGCACACGACCGAGCAGCTGGTCGAAGGGCGCGAGGAGTTGACCCGCGTGCTCGGCGGAGTGCAACGACTACCGGAAGATCGGCGCGAGGCGCTGATCATGCGCTTCGCGCTCGGCATGGACAATCGCGAGATCGCCCGTGCGCTGGGCCGCTCGGACGGGGCCACCAAGGTTCTGATCCATCGTGCCGTCAAGCAACTCGAGGGATTCGTGAGCGACTCCGGCGGGGAGGATTCCAATGAGTGAGGTGAGATGTCGCGATGAGTGAGGCATTGCCCAACTTCGAGGGGCTGCTGCGCGAAGCGCTCGCGCCCGTGGAGCCACCCGAGGATCTCGCCCTGCGCTTGGAGGACACGCTCACGAGCATCACCGAGATGGCCGCGGACGAGCTCCAAGAGTGGGAGCTATCGGCGATGCGCGATCCGCGCAACTGGGTGCGACCGGCGGCGGCGCTCGTGGCCGGCGGTGGCGCGGGCGTCGCGCTGGTGCTGCTGCGCGCTCGTCACCGGTCACACGCCTCCCGCGGCTTCAGCGGGGCCCGCGAGGCGGCCGAGCGCACGGCGCGCGATCTCGGCCGGGAGACGCGCAAGCTGCTCGGCGACCGTTGATCCGCCGCGGCGTCCGGCTGCGTATCAGTACCCGAGATGATCAAGTCCAAGCGCTCAGCCGAGTCCGCCTCAACTGCCCTGCGGCGTCTTGCCGACGAGGATTTGATGCAGCTCGTGGCCGAGAACGACGATGCCGCGTTCGCGATCCTCTACGAGCGTCACACGAACGTCGCCTTCTCGCTGGCGTTTCGCATGTGCGGCAAGCGTCAGGTCGCCGAAGAGGTCGTGCAGGAGGCGTTTCTGTCGGCCTGGCGCAGCGGCGTGCGCTACGACCGCACGCGTGGCAGCGTGCGCACGTGGGTGCTCGGGATCGTCCACAACCGGGCGATCGACGCGCTGCGCCGGGGCAAGGTCCACGAGCGTGGCCGGGTCAGCGACGAGGGCATCGAGGAGCGTCTGGAGGCGCCTGACCGCACCGACGAGGAGGTCGGCCGGCGCGACGAGGCCCGCGAGATCCGCGTCGCCCTGGACGAGCTGCCCGCCGAGCAGAGCCACGTGATCGAGCTCGCCTACTATGGCGGCTTCAGTCACAGCGAGATTGCGACGATGCTCGATACCCCGATCGGAACAGTCAAGGGCCGCATGCGACTCGGCCTCCAGAAGATGCGCTCCCAGCTGGGCCCGAGGCAGGTGTTCTCGTGAGCAGCACGGGTGAGAATCGGTGCGAGCGCTGCGTCGACGTTGGGGCCTACGTGCTCGGTGCGCTCGACGAGCACGAGATGGAGCCCTTCCGTGAGCACCTCGCAACTTGCGCGGCGTGTCGCGAGGAGGTTGCTCAGCTGCAGGAGGTGACCGATTCGCTGGCGATCGCCGTCCCGCGCGCCGAGGCGTCGGACGACTTGCGGGCACGTCTGATGACCGTTGTGCGCGGCGAGGCCGAGCTGCTGCGGGCGGCCGGCAACGAGGCCGATCGTCCTCCTGCGCGCACACGTTCGGTCTGGCGCTGGCGCGTGCTCCCGGCGATCGCCGCGACGGGCGCCCTGGCGGCCGGGCTGCTGATCGGCGCGCTCGCGCTGAACACGGGCTCGAGCCAGCAGACGCGGGTGATTCAGGCGATGGTCCTGCCGCCCGCCGGGCACGATGCGTCCGCGCAGCTGCGCAAAGTCGGCTCGCACGTAGAGCTCCAGGTGAGCGGCATGCCGGCGCCGGCGCTCGGGCGTATCTACGAGGTGTGGCTGAAAGCCGGCTCCAACGCGCCCGAGCCGACCGATGCGCTGTTCTCGGTTACCGGCCAGGGCGACGGCACGGTCGGCGTGCCGGGTGACCTGCAGGGCGTGAGCAAAGTGATGGTCACCGAAGAGCCGGCCGGCGGCAGCCTCAAACCGACGCGCAACCCCGTGATCGTCGCCTCGGTGTAGCGGGTCCATCCGGCAGAGCCGAGATAGGCTCTCCTGGAGACATGGCCACCTGCTACCGCCACCCCTCGCGCGAGACGGGGGTCTCGTGCTCGAACTGCGGGCGGCCGATCTGCACCGACTGCATGACCACCACCCCGGTCGGCATGCGCTGCCCGGAGTGCGCGCGCCAGAAGACGCAGGTGAAGACGCTGCGGGGCGCGGTGCGCCGGCCCGAGCTGACGATCGCGCTGATCGTCATCAACGTCGCGGTCTTCCTGACCGAGGGCAGCTTCACCCTCACCGGTGGGCCCTCGGGAAAGGTCTACGAAGAAGGCGCCCTGTTCGGCAGCCTCAGTGGCCTGCCCACGCTGGGCGTGGCGCACGGGCAGTGGTGGCGGATCGTGACGAGCGGCTTCATGCACGAGGACCTGCTCCACATCGGCTTCAACATGTACGTGCTCTACATCCTCGGCCAGATGCTCGAGCCGGCGCTGGGGCGGGTGAAGTTCGGGACGATCTACGCCGTCTCGCTGCTGTGCGGCTCCTTCGGCGCGCTGCTCGTGACGCCGCACTCGCCGACGGTCGGCGCGTCGGGGGCGATCTTCGGTCTGATGGGCGCGGCCGCCGTGGAGATGCGCGCGCGGCAGATCCCGATCATGCAGAGCGGCGTCGGTGGTCTGATCCTGCTCAACCTGGTGATCAGCTTCGCGCTGCCGGGCATCTCCTGGGGCGGGCACATCGGCGGCCTGATCGGTGGTGCGATCGCGGCGCTCGTGATCGGCCTCGGCGACCGCTACCGCTCGCAGGCACTTGCGCTGGCCGGCTGCGCAGTGATCGGGCTCGCGGCGTTCGCGGGCTCGATCGCGATCTCCAAGGCGAGCGAGGTCGAAGCCTCGGCTCCCACGCAGCTCGTCGAACCGACTCAGTGACGCGCGCCGGCGCGTACGGCGTCCTGGCCGGCGCCGGCGCCTTCACCTGAGGGCTCCACGGCAAGCGCCTCGCCCGTCGCGCGCGGGACGAGGTCCGGGTGGAGGATGTGAGCCAGCAACTCCAGTCCGTCGATCAGGCGCGGTCCGGGGCGGGAGAAGTAGGCCGAGGCGTCGACGGCCACCACGCGCCGGGCGCCGAGGCCGGCCAGCTCCTCGCGGTGACGCAGAGCCTCCAGGTGCGCGCGCGGGGCGTTGTAGCCGCATGGCATCACCACCACGATCTCCGGAGCGCTGGCGCGCACGGCCTCCCAGGGCACGACGATCGAGTGTTCGCCGGGAAGACCGAGGACATCCTCGCCACCGGCCAGCTCGATCAGCTGGGGCGTCCAGTGGCCGGCCACGAATACCGGGTCCAACCACTCCAGGGCGGCTACGCGCGGCCGCGCGGCCTTGCGCACGGCGAGCTTGACCCGGTCGATGCGCGCGGCGATCTCTCCCAGCAGATCAATGCCCTGCTCACGTCGATCGGTCGCCTCGGCCACCGTGCGCACGTCGCCGAGCGACTCGCCGAGGGTATGCGGGTCGAGCGCGATGACCTTCGGCCTCGAGGGCAGCTTCGCGGCGAGCTTGGCGACGTCCTCGTAGGAGACGGCGCACACCGGACAGAGCGCCTGTGTCACGATCAGATCCGGCTCCAGCGCCCGCAGGGCATCCTCGTCGAGCTCGTAGATCGCCTCGCCCCGCTCGGTGCGCGAGCGCACGGCCGCGTCGATCTCGGCGGCGGAGAGTCCTGCTGGCCGATCTCCGATCGGTAGCGCGTCGCGGGTGATGTGTGGCAGATCGCTCGCCTGGGGCGGATGGTCGCACTCGTGGGTGACCGCGACGACCTCCTCGCCCAGATCGAGCGCGAACAGCAGCTCCGTCGCATGGGGAACGAGGCTTATGATGCGCATTCAGTGACTGTAATGCCAGTGCCCAGCGAGACCACGAGCGGGCGAGCGCTCCGCGTCACGGAGTCCGCCCGCGGATGGCATCGTCTGAAGGGCCTACTCTTATCCCCGATGACGGCGCTGGCCGACCAGGAAGTCGAAGAACGCCTCGCGGACAGCGACTGGCGCCGCGAGGGGATGGCGATCGTGCGCGAGTGGACGTTCGCGGACTTCGCGGCGGCGATCGCGTTCGTCGATGAGGTAGCCGTGGCCGCGGAGGCCGCGAATCATCATCCGGACATCCACGTGCACGGCTGGAACAAGGTGCGCCTGGATCTGAGCACCCATTCCGAGGGTGGCCTCACCGAGGCCGACTTCGCGATGGCGGCACGCATCGACTCGCTCGCGTGAACGGCCTGAAGCTCATCTTCGCGATCGTGCTGGTCGCGGTGAACGCGTTCTTCGTGATCGCCGAGTACGCACTCGTGCGCTCGCGCAAGGCGCGTCTGGAGGTGATGCAGGAGGAGGGCGCGCGGGGGGCGACGCTGGCGCTCGAACAGCTCGAGAACATCAACGACTACATCTCCGCGGTCCAGATCGGGGTGACGATGACCTCGATCGCGATCGGCGCCCTGGGCGCCCCGGCGCTCGCCGAGCTTCTCAAGGAAGCGTTCGGGACCACGATCAGCCACGGCGTGTCGGTCGCGATCGCCGTGATCCTCGCCTACCTGATCGTGACCTCCGTGCAACTCGTCGCCGGCGAGATGGTTCCCAAGTTCTACGCGATCGATCGCGCCGAGGCCGTCGCGCGGCGGGTGGCGCGTCCACTGCAGGCGTTCAGAGTGCTGTTTCACCCGGTGATCGTCGTGCTCACGGCCGTGTCCAATCGGATCCTGCGGCTGCTTGGGGTCGACATGACACGCGAGCAGGAGGGCGGCTCGCCCGACGAGCTCAAGCGTCTGATCGCAGAGTCCCACGCCGGTGGGCAGATCGACCCGGGGGAGGCGGGGATGCTGACGGGCGTGTTCCACCTGCACGAGCAGGAGGCCCGCCAGGTGATGACCCCGATTCCGGCGGTCGTCACCGTCGACGTCTCTCAGGACGTGGAGAGCGCGCTGCGGCTGTGCATATCGAGCGGCCACACGCGACTGCTGGTCACCGAGGAGGAGAACCGGGATCGGGTAAGGGGCCTGGTGCACGCCAACTCGCTGGTGAAGACGCTGATGGAGGACGGTCCGCAGGCGACGCTCGAGCCGCTCGTGCACGACGCCCCGATCGTGCCCGAGACAAAGCCGCTCGACGATCTGCTCGCGGACCTGCAGCGCCAGCGCACCTCGCTGGCGGTGGTGGTGGACGAGTACGGCAGGGTCGTGGGGATCGTGACGGTCGAGGACATCGTCGAGGAGGTCGTGGGCGAGATCGCCGACGAAACCGACCCCGCCGCCGGCGAGGTTCGCAAACTGGCGAGCGGCGACTGGTTCGTGCGCGGGCATGTGGCAGTGACCGATCTGGCCGACTATGGCCTCGATCTACCGGTCGACAGCGACGCCTACAACTCGGTTGGGGGCTTCGTCTTTGCCGAGCTCGGGCGCCTGCCCCAGCGGGGCGACACGGTCAACGCCGACGGCTTCTCGATCAGGGTCGAGTCGGTGCGCGAGAACCGGATCGAGGCGGTGCGCATTCGCGAGCGCCGGCCGGTCCCGCCGCGCGAGATCCGCGAGAGCGCCGATTCGTAGACGCCGGGACGTCCTGCCGTGGGACAGAACCGGCCCCAGGCACACCTCCGGCCCGCGGGGGGAGCGGGCCGGAGAATGTGCACTGGGAGGAGGCGGTGTGCGTGCGACTGATACGTCGCAGATAGAAGTATTGCGAGCTTGATGAAGGCGAGCTAAAAGTCGTCTGATCTGAGATAAATTCTTGCCAGGTGGGCCATGTGGAGTGGCCGGCGGCGCTCAGTAGGTGTGAAATCCGCGCCCGCTCTTGCGGCCGAGCGCGCCTTCGGCCGTGAGCGACTCGATGCGGGCGGGGATCGTCTCGCCGATCGTCTCGCCGATTGCTTTCGAGACGTCGAGCCCGATCAGGTCGAGCAGCGCCAGGGGACCCATCGGGTGGCCGGCTCCGAGTTGCATGCAGGTGTCGATCGAGCTCGGGTCCATGCCCGTCTGCTCCAGCAGCCGGACAGCGCTGAAGAGGTAGGGGAACAGCAGGCGGTTGACGACGAAGCCCGGGATGTCGGGGACCTCGACCGGCTGCTTCTCGAAGGTCTCGCACAGGGCGAGCGCTCGCCGCCGCGTGTCCTCGTGGGTATCGCGCGGGAAGATCAGCTCGACGAGCCGCATCTTCGTGACGGGGTTGAACACGTGCAGGCCGACGAACTGTCCGGGACGCCCGCTGGCCTGGGCGAGGCGCTGCACCGACAGCGATGAGGTGGTGCTCGCGAGCAGCGCCTCGGGACCGACGATCAGGTTTAGCTCGGACAGCAGCCCGGCCTTGATCTCGGCGTCCTCGATCACCGCCTCGACCACGAAAGTGGCCGGCGCCAGGGCCTGCGGGTCGGTCACGATCTGGACGTCATGGAACCCGCCCACCCTGTCGACGTCCGCGCCGAGCCGGCCGAGCGTCCGCTCGACGGTGGCGCGGGCGCGCTCGGCCGAGTCCTGCGAGCGGGCGAGCAGAAGAACAGGACCCCGCCCACCCCCATGATGGGCCGCGGTCGCGGCGAGGCCGCAGGCGATCGCGCCGCTGCCGACAATTGCCAGATGTTCGTCCACTTGTGCCTTTCTCTGGTCTTCTCAGTCGATTGACTGACCAGTCAATCTAGTGTTCGTGACGCGGTACAGTAGAGGGCGCAGGAGCCGCGCATCTTCCAGAAGCGCACCTATCTTCCAGAAGCGTACGGGTTCCTCTCCGCTCAATCCCGGGCAACAGACCGCAGGAGGATTTCCACCATGAGGCAAGCAGAGGGCCGCGAGGTCGTGATCGTCGAGGCAGTGCGCACGCCGATCGGCCGCGGGCACAAGGAGAAGGGCTACTACAAGGACATTCATCCGAACGCGCTGCTCGGCAAGGTCTACTCCGAGGTGATCGAGCGCTCCGGCATCGACGCGGGAGAGGTCGAGGACGTGATCGCCGGCTGCGTGCAGCAGTTCGGCGAGCAGGGCTTCAACATCGCACGCAACGCCTGGCTGCAGGAGGGACTGCCGATCGAGACGCCCGGCACGACCGTCGACCGCCAGTGCGGCTCCGCCCAACAGGCCGTGAACTTCTCCGCGGCGCTGATCGCCGCCGGTGTGCACGACGCGATGATCGGCTCGGGCGTCGAGCACATGGGCCACTTTCCGTTCTCCGCGGGCATGAAGACCCAGGAAGAGTTCGGCTTCGCGTTCACGCCGGAGCTGATGGCCAAGCACAACATCGTCGGCCAGGGCCTCGGCGCCGAGATGATCGCCGACCAGTGGGAGATCTCCCGCTCCGAGCTCGACGAGCTCGCGGTGCGCTCACACCGGCTGGCAAATCAGGCCACCGAGGAGGGCCGCTTCGAGCGCGAGATCGTGCCGATGACCGTCGACGGGCAGGAGCTCGTCGCCGACCAGGGCATCCGTCCTGGCACGAGCCTGGAGACGCTGTCGCAGCTGAAGCCGGCGTTCAAGCCGGACGGGAAGATCACCGCCGGCAACGCCTCGCAGATCTCCGACGGGGCCGCGGCGGTGCTGTTGATGAGTGCCGAGAAGGCCAAGGAGCTCGGCCTGACCCCGCGCGCGCGGATCGTCGACCAGACGACCGTCGGCTGCGATCCGGTGAAAATGCTCGAGGGGCCGATTCCGGCGACGCGCAAGATCCTCGATCGCAACGGGATGTCGATCGACGACATCGACCTGATCGAGATCAACGAGGCCTTCGCCCCCGTGGTGGCGGCCTGGCGGCGCGAGCACAACCCCGACATGGACCGCGTCAACGTCAACGGCGGCGCGATGGCGCTCGGGCACCCGCTCGGATCGACCGGTGCGCGCCTGATCACCACGCTGCTGCACGAGCTCGAGCGCTCCGACAAGGAGATCGGCTTCGTGACGATGTGCTGCGGCGGCGGACTCGGCACCGGCACCCTCATTCAGAGGGTCTGAGCCGGCTCAGTTCTCAACCTCCGCTCGGCCCGCTCCCCGTCCAATTCACCGCGACGGGGGGCAGGGCCAAGAGCGCCTGCCACGTGGCAGCTTCGGTCTTACCGGTCGGGGCGATCCCGTGGGAGGACTGGAACTCGGCGAGGTTCGCGGCGGTCGTCGCGTCGAAGATGCCGGTCGTTGCCTGTGCGGGTATCGAGGTGGCGAGGTGCTCCTGCATCCACAGCACCGGGTCGCCGCGGTTGCCCTGTTCGAGTTCTGTGTAGCCGGGATTCGGGGTGACGCTCGTGAGCGGCTGAAGCGGTTCCGCCAGCGCGGTCCACTCGCTCGCCGGTGTTTCCTGCCAGTCCCACCATGAGACGCCTGTGGCGCCATAGTCGACGGCCTCCTCCCGGAAGCGCAGCAGTTCCGCGTTCGAGGGATGGCTGTAGGTCTGGCCGAGGGGGTAGATCGGCCGGTCGTAGATGCGGTTTGAGATGTAGGTGTTCGCGTAGAGGGTGTCGACAGAGTTGCCGATGTCCTTCCAGTACATCTGGGGTGCGTTGAACTGTGCTCCGTTCGGGCCGAGGAAGACGGAGTAGGGGAAGGACGTGTGGTCGTAGACATAAGGGAACGACGCCAGCCCGAGTGGGTAGGAGGCCCCGATCTTTGCGCGCAGGTCGGTGATGTAGGTCTGCGCGGCTCCGTAGCGCCCTTCGTATTCCCCCTCGGCGTCGATCACCAAGCAGTCGGCCCCGTTGGCGACCGCCTCGGCGCCGAGGTTCGCCTCGCCGGCGGGGTTCGTCCCGTAGACGAACTGCCACGCGCACACTTTCAGGCCGTTCGCGTGTAGCTGGGCGACCAATTCGGGGCTGAACTGGCTCCAGTAGTTGCTCGACCCGTCGGAGCTCTTCACGAACAGCGTCGTCACGTCGGCCGCGTGTGCCTGGGCAACGATCGAGGCGAGGTTGCCGCCGTCGGAGGCGCTCACGTACCAGATCCACATGCCCTGGCCTTCGAAGGCCGTGCCCGTGGCCGCGGTTGCGGTCGGAGCGGCGACGACCTTCGGCGGCGTGGGTGGGTGCAGCGCGTAGCGCACGATCGTGATCGGCCCGTAGGAGCTCGTGTAGCGCGCATGGCTGAGCAGCACCATGATGTGCCCGGAGTGGGCCTTGGTGGGGACGGTCAGCACGAGACCCTGCTTGCTGGAGCGCAGATGTGCCGCGGGCGAGGTGCGCCCGGCGCGGCCGCCCGGCGTGGCGGGGAAGGCCACGGTCATGCCGCTCGTAAGACCCTTGCCCGCCAGCAGGAGCGTCCCGTGCGTGGAGACCTCGCGCGTGTTGGTGTTGCAGTTGGCGGCGGGCATGCAGCTGACTTTCGTGATGCGCACCGTGAGGACGTGTGCGCTGGTCGACTGCTTGGAGGTGGTCTTCGGGGGGGCTGCCTTGCCCGTGGCGGGAGCGGAGGCGCCGCCGGGGTTGGCGGCACCCGCCGGCGCGCTCAGCCCGAGCAGGCAACACAACAGCGCGGAAGCGACTACCGCGATGAAAAGCATGAATCGCTGGGAAGCGCCGTTCGCCAAGAAAATCCCTTCGCGCCGGAAAACCTGATTGCCTCGAACCGGCGGCCATCGACCTTAGCCGCTGTGCATGCACAAACCGAGCAACGGGAGAGAAGTTGCGTCAGTCCCAGCGAAAGCCTAGCGCGGAGGGTGCCGGCGCGAGCGGGCTGGAGGGCAGATCGGGCGGTGGCTCAGGCAGGTTGTAGCCCGCGGGAGCGACGTCGTTGGGGGCATCGGCGTGGAACAGCGAGGCGAGATACTGGATCTGGCCACGGCCGACGCTCAGCTCGGACTGACCGCCGCCGTAGCAGCCGATCCCGTGCGCCGCGCAGTAGTCGTAGACGTCGAGCAGTGTCTGCAGGCCGCCGAAGCGCGAGGGCTTGACGTTGATCGTGCGCGGCGGCCACGGCAGCGCCTCGATGTCCGCCACGGAGTGCAGCGGCGCGTCCCAGGTGACCCGCGCGCGATGCGCCTGCAGGACCGGTTCGGTGTCGGGCGTCAGCTTCGGATCCTCGATCCAGGCTTCTCCGAACGCCTCGACGACACGGCGGTAGAGCGCCGGGTCGGCGGGGTTGTCGACGATCGTGCCCTCGTACTGCCCCTTCAGGTCGACCGAGTCGACGGCGCCGAGCGCGACCAGGCGCGCGATCAACTCGTCGTCCCACGATGGCGTCGGGTCGAGCTTGAAGCGCAGCGTCGGCGCGATCTCCAGACGCCGCTGCAGCGGCGCCAGCGTCGGCGGCTCGCCCAGGCGCAGCGAGGCGACGAAGCGCAAGGGCTCGCAATTGCGTCCCAGGGCCGCGTGCAGCGTCGTCCCCGCCTGGCGCAGCGCGAGATCGAGCGCGGCGGAGTCGAACGCCCAATACCGGTAGAGGCGAAACTCGGGCCGTTCGGTCGGTTGCGGGAAGAGGTCGAGCGTGCGCAGGTGCGCGGCGAACGAAGCGAGCGTCCACTCGCCCGCCAGCGGCGCGCTCGCGCCTGCGCGCTGGAGCGCCTCCTGGTCCTCGGCGGCGTAGGTGACGTCCTCGCCAAGGCCCTCCTCGCCCAAGCCTTGCAGCCGGATGACGGTCGTCTTGCGCACGAACTCCTCCGAGAAGGCGACCTCGTGGCCTTCGAGCTCGTAGCCGTCGATCACGACGGGAAGCTCGGCGAGTAGCTCGTAGGTGCTCATGCCGAAGAGTCTTCCAGGCGCGCGACGAGCTCGTCCAGGCGCAGCTCCTCGAGCGCCGCGCCGACGGACTCGAGCTCGCCGGCGCAGAGTTCGATCAGGGTCTTCCCCTCCTGGACGAGCGCAAGCGTCTCGTTGAGGCTTGCCTCCCCGGAGTCGAGCCTGCGGATGATCTCCTCGACGCGCGCGGCGGCCGTCTCGTATGTAATGGATTGCGGCTCGGTCACGGGGTCGGCGATGGACTGAGGATCGGGGTCGGTCATGGGAGAACCCGCGCGGGGATGGTGTCGTCGGCAAAGCGCAGCCGCACGTCCGCCGTCTCGCGGGCGAGGGCGGCCGTGGAGATCGGCTCGCCCGAGGGGGACTGGACAAGCGCATAGCCGCGCTCGAGCGTGCGCTGAGGGTCGTGGGCGGCCAGCGTGAGCGCGAGCTGGTTGAGCTCGTTGGGGTGCCGGCGCAGACAGGTCTGCAGCGAGGACTGGATCTTGCGCTGGAGCACGAGTGCGCGCCGCTGGGTAAGCGCGCGCTCACCGGCCAGGCGCCGGCGTGAGCCGGCGCGCGCCTCGCGCAACTGCTGGTGCAGACGCGTGCGCTGACGGGCGAGGTGATCGGCGGGGGCTCGCGAGAGCGTTGCGAGCAGGCGCGCGCGAGAGAGCACGGCGCGGCGGCCGTGGTCGCGCAGGCGCGATGCCGACGCCGGCAGGTCCGCCCTTGGCTGGACCGCTCTGCGCCCGTGATCCCGCAGGCGCGCGGCGGTGGCGGCGGCCTCGGCGCGGGCGCGCCGGCAGTCGATCCCTACGGCGGCCTCCGCGGCGTGCGTGGGGGTCGAGCAGCTGACGGCGGCGACGTCGTCGAGCAGCGTACGGTCGGTGTGGTGGCCTACCGAGGCGATCACCGGCACCCCGAGCAGCGCGACCGTGCGGCAGAGGGTCTCGTCGCAGAAGCAGAGCAGATCGGCGAGCGAGCCGCCGCCGCGGGCGACGATCGCGACCTCGACCTCGCCCACGGCGGCGAGGTCTCCGAGGGCGCGGACGATCGCGGGCGCCGCGTGGCGATCCTGTACCGGCGCGAAGCCCCAGACGAGCCGTCCGGCCCAGCCGCGACGGTGCAGCGCGGCGAGGATGTCGTCGCGCGCCTTGCCGCTCTCGCCCGTGATCACGCCGATCGCGCGGGGCAGTAGCGGTATCGGTAGGCGCCGCTGGAGCTCGAGCAGCCCCTCGGCATCGAGCGCCTTGCGCAGGCGGTCGATCCGCGCGAGCAGGTCTCCCTCGCCGGCCACGCGCAGATCGGTGACCGAGAACGAGAAGCTGGGCGAGGAGGTGGCGCTGCCCGGATAGAAGTCGCAACCACCGGCGACCACGACCTGCATACCCTCCGCGGGAGGCGCCCCGCCCCCGCGCGCGAGGATCTGATCCCAGTCGCGTTGCCACACCGCGCAGGCGATCGCGCCAGAGGAGTCGCGCAGCTCGAAGTAGACGCGGGCACGCGCGGCGCGCAGGTTGACGAGCTCGCCGACGAGCTGGACACGCGCGAAGGAGCGCAGCTGCCGGCGCAGCGCGGCGGCGTACTCGCCGACCGGAAACGGGCCGACGAGAGCGCTGCCGGGGATGCCGGGGTCGGCGGGTGTCTCGGAAGCCGCGAGCGGCGCGGGCGTCGTCATCGAAGTCAGCATAGGCGCTAGCATCGACGGAGATGTGGCGCGGCGAACTCCGGCCTGAACCCCGGTCTGGGAGCTAGCGCCGTGGCGAATCGCAACAGAGGACGTGGCGGGCGCTCGCGCAAGCGCCGCCCAGCCCCCGCGAAGACGGGCGGGAAACGCCAGGAGGAGCAGCTCGCCGCGGATCGCTCCGGCGGAGCGGATGCGGCGCAGGGCGCAGGCGGGGTGGTATCGGCACCAGCGCGCAAGCCAGCCGGCGAGCGCAAGTCGATCTCCCCCGGAGGAGCGCCGCGGCAGAGCAAGCGGGCGCGCCCGCGGGGTGCCGCCGAGCGCAGTGCGGGCCGCGGCGCGGCCGGCGCCGGTGGGCGGGATCCAATGTCGGTGGGTGAGCGCCCGCAGGCGCCATGGCATCCGCTGCCGCTGTCGGAGCTGTTGATCCTGGTCGGAGCGATCGGCGCCGCGATCGGCCTGATCCGCCTGAGCCATGGAGGGATCTCGCATGGCGGGCCGGCGCTGTTGGCGGGGATCGCGGCGGTGTTGATCGGCACGGTCGAGGTGACCCTGCGCGAGCACCTGAGCGGGTACCGCTCGCATACCCTGCTGCTGACGTTGCTGCCGTTGCTCGTGTTCCACTCGGCGACGATCCTCATCGTGAGCTCGCTCACGACGGTGCCGAAGCTGCTGAACGTCGTGTTGCTGATCGTCGATGTGGGTCTCGGCACGGTCCTGTTCAGGCTGTTGCGTGCGCGTTTCCTCGACGCGAGGCGCGAGCGCGTATTCGCGGGGCGCCGCTGAAGCTCAGGCCGGCGCGGAGGAGAAGATGTCGAGCGAGTCCGGCGCGGGAGCGTCGGGATCGAGACGGTTGTCGCGGCTCTCGACGCGATTGTCACGACCGGCGATCACGATCGGGTCGCTGCAGATCTCCATCAGCCGCGAGAACGTGCGCTTGCCGATGTGCTCCTCCAAATTTCGCGGTTCGGGCGCGAGTGGCCCGTCGACGTCGGAGTCGATGTCGGAGGTGAAGACGATCGAGCGCTGACCCTCGTAGCGGGCGTTGACGATCAGGTAGAGCTGCTCGAGCACCCACTCGGTCGGTCGCACCACCCGCAGATCCTCGATGTGCAGCAGGTCGACGTTCGCGAGCGTCTCGATCACCTCGTCGGTGGTTTCGCGGCTGTTCGAGTCGAATGTCCCCCTGATGCGGTTCAGGAGTGCGACCGCGTTGAAGCTGAGGACCGAGTGCTGGGCGCGGGTCGCCGCGGCGGCGACCATGTAGCCGAGCGTCGTCTTGCCGGTGCCCGTATGACCCATCAGCCACATGCCCCTGCCATCGGTCAGATTGCGATGGATGTCAGTACAGAACCGCTTGACCTGGCGCACGGAGTCGGCGTTTGGGTCCTGGGCGATCTGAGTGAGCGGGTAGCGGTCCCAGGAGAGGTCCATGTAGCGTCGCGGCACGCGGTCACGGAGCCGGCGGGCGCGGGCATTTGCGATGCGTTGCGGCCGGCAAGCGCAATCGCGGGCTGTGTTCGTCTCCTCGTCGACGAGGAAGCCGCTGCCGTCGCACGTATCGAATGGACAACGGGCCTCGCCGGCGGGGTTTGCGCGCAAGGCGGGCATCGATCCAGTCAAGCAAGCCTTCCGGCGGCCATCCGGCAGGACCACGCAATCGCCGCAGTTTTTCGCTCAGGCAAGGTCAATCAGGCTAAGTCGAGCGAGGGGAGCGGGCGCTCGCCCAGCTCGCGTCCCTCGCCGCGGGTCTCGCCCTCGAAGCCGAGGCGCTGCAGGCGCGAGATCTCGCGCTCGCCTTCGACTCGCGCTGGGTGCTCCGGTGGAAGATCGACGATCAGCGCGGCGATGCGGTTGCGCAGCTGGAGCGCGAAATGGGGGGTCGAGGCGCCCATCAGCTGGCGCACGTCCTCGACGCTCACCTCGCGCTCGCGCTCGATGCGGTTGGGGTCCTCTGCTTGGCTCATGGAGGCGGTTGCTCAGATCGTTGTTTATTCGGCGAGCGGGAGTGAGGGTTCTTCGGTGGCCGTGGCGCTGGGAGTGGTCTCGAGCAGCGTGTCGATTTCGGCCTGGGTAACCGCCGAGATCGCCTGTTCGTCACCGATCAGCCAGCCGTGATTGTAGACACTGCGAACCGGCGGGACCTGCGGCGAGTAGGCGGGTTTGATGTCGCCGAGATAGGTCGTGAGCTCGGGTGGGATCGAAGTGCCGGCAGTCGAGCCCCGAGCCGGCGAGCTCGAAGCGCCGAGCAGGAGCAGTGGGCCGAAGTCGCCGCTGGCGGAGAGCGGGGCGGCCGCGGGGGCGTCGAGCGGGCGGGAGGGATTCACGAAAACTAGACCGTGGCCCGGTTCGTGGATGCCCCAGCCGAACGACCCGTCGGCGAAGCGCGCGACGGCGATCGCGTTCGCGGCTGGACTGGCTTCTTCGCCCGAGGCGCCCCCGATGTGCTTGACCGGCCCGAGTCGGGCGAGCTCGGCAAAGACGCTGCCGTGCAGGGCCGATGGGTCGACCACGTAGATCGTCGGCCGGTGCAGGCCGGCAAGCTCCGAGCTCGTGGCCGCGGGAACGCTCGTGGGGCCTACGAGCAGGATTGGCGCGCCGCTCTCGGCGGAGAGGCCTGCGGCGGGCATCGCGAGCGCCGGCGGGGCGTCATCGGCGAGAACGATCACCTGACGGGGAGCGACGCCGTGGGCGCGGCCGGCGAAGCGCGCCACTGCTGCCGCGAGCGCGGCGGGTTCGCTCGCGAGCAGCGTGGTTGTGCGATAGCCGGCGGGCGTCGCTGGCGCGGCGGCGGGGGCGCCAATCCGGATCACCTGCGCGCCGCTCGCCTCCTCGTCACCGGTGGGGCGCATCGCCGCGAGCGCCTGGGAGCTGACGGCGGGGAGGGTGGAGCCTTCGCTGTACAGCAGCGGCGCGCCGAGCGGCGCGCTCGCGAGCGTGGAGGCGACCAACGCCGCCGGCCAGTCGTCGTCGTTCACCAGGACGACTGCCTGCGGCTGCGATCCGGAGGTCAGGCCGGGGTATACCGCGCGCGCCACCGCTGCGGCGTCGATCACCGGGTTGGCGCCACCGAGCCGCGTCGTGTTCTTCGTCGCAAGCCCCCCGGCGCCGGCGGTGCTCACCTGAGCAATCGGCCCGCCCGAGGCGTTCGAGGAGGAGGACGAGGACTTGCCGCAGCCGGCGAGCGCGGCGCAGGCGAGCAGGGCGGCCGCGAGGCGGAGCGTACGGGCGTTCATGGGCGGGACACTATCGGGCGTCCCAGCGCACGAAGCGATGCTCCGCGAGATGCACGATGCGCGTCCTGGGAGAGATTTCCGGTGGCAGCGGGCGTGCACGGCCGAAAAAGTCCGGCGGAGACCTCGACGATCCGCAAAAGCCCGGCATTTGCGGGGTAAACCTGCGAAACGACATGCAACCCGTGCAACCGTCATTGCACTTTGCTAGTCTGCCGCCCGAACGCCGAATCCTTGACTAGATGTCAGGGAACGGGGGACCCGAGTTGTTGGGGCGAATCCCACGGTGAACCGTGAGAAGCGCAGGCTCTTTCAGCGCTAGCCCGTCAGCTAACCCCGCAGGCCGACGAAAGAGGAACTGTTTTGCGGCTGCATACTCTCAGCGCGATTCTGTCCAGCTTGACGGTCCTGGCCGTGGCGGCCACGCCCGCCGTGGCTGCGCAGACCGGCGGCGTCGCCGCGACTGCGCCGACCCCGGCAGCGAGCGGAGGCGCGACGCCCACCACCCCGGCGACACCCGCGAAACCGGTGCATACCGACCCAGTCACCGCGCCCACCCCGAACATCGCCTACACCGGCCCGGTGTATGAGAAAACCGTGACCGGCCAGGTCGTCCCCTATGTGCCCCCAGCGCCGACGGGCCAGGTCAACGGGACCACCGGCGGCATGCCCGTCGGCACCGCGGCCGATACGAAGCCGCAACTGCTCGTGCCGGGCACGACGGCCCGCTACGTGGACGGGCTGGCGGCGGCCCCGATGTCGGTCCCCCCGGCCGTGCAGGAGATCATCTGGGCCGGCAACGAACTGATCGGCCTGCCCTACATCTATGGCGGCGGCCACGCCTCGTTCATCTCGCCCGGCTATGACTGCTCCGGCACCGTCTCCTTCGCGCTGCACGGCGCCAACCTGCTGCAGACCCCCGAGGACTCCTCGGAATTCGAAGGCTGGGGCTCGCACGGCGCCGGCCGCTACGTCACGATCTTCGCGAACCCGGGCCACGCCTACATGACGGTCGCCGGCCTGCGCCTGGACACGAGCGCGGCCGACGACCCGTCGAACGAGCAGGGTCCGCGCTGGCGCCCGCTGCGTCAGGGCAACGAAGGCTTCGTCGTGCGCCACCCGCTCGGTCTCTGAGTCCCGGACTCAGGGTCGGCTACGCTTGAGCGGGGCCTCTGAGCCTCGTTCGAAGAAACAGCAATAGGAGGATCAGATGGCCGGTCTGACCGGGCGCATGTCAACCGTCGTGAAGGCGAAGGTCTCGAAACTGCTCGACCGGGCCGAAGATCCCGCCGAGACGCTGGACTACAGCTACCAGAAGCAGGTCGAACAGCTGCAGAACGTAAAGAAGGGCATCGCCGACGTGGTCACCGCGAAGAAGCGTCTGCAGATGCAGGAGGCGACCCTGAAGCAGAGCGTGGTGAAGCTCGACACGCAGGCCCGCCAGGCGGTTTCCGCAGGGCAGGAGGATCTGGCAAGGACGGCGCTCGAGCGCAAGAACGTCGCCCAGACCGAGTTGCAGGGGCTCGACACTCAGGTCACCGAACTTGAACAGCAGCAGGAGAAGCTGACCGACTCCGAGCAGAAACTGCGCGCGAAGATCGAGGCGTTCAGGACGAAGAAGGAGGTCATCAAGGCCCAGTACTCCGCGGCTGAGGCGCAGGTGAAGATCTCCGAGGCCGCCACGGGCGTGGGCGAGCAGATGGCCGACGTTGGGCTGGCGATGCAGCGCGCGGTCGACAAGACAGAAAACATGAAAGCGCGCGCCGACGCCGTCTCCGAGTTGGAAGCGGCGGGCACATTCGACGACGTCACGGCACTCGGCTCCGGCGAAGACGACATCGACCGCCAGCTCAAGCAGCTCTCCAGCCAGCCGGCGGTCGACGAGGAGCTTGCGAAGATGAAGGGCGAACTCGGCCCCGGTTCCCCGGCTCCCGCGGCCCAGATCGAGGCGCACAGCGACACTCCCGCCGAGGATGGCCAGCAGGTCCCACCCGCAGCGGCTCAGCCTGCAGAGGGTGAGCAGGCATGATCGTGCGAGTCTCCACGGAGGGGCAGTACGAGTTGGGCGACGATGCGCTCGGGCGCCTGCACGAGCTCGACGACGCCTGCCAGGCCGCGGTCGAGGCCGGCGACGGCGAGCGTTTCCACGGCTGCTACGAGCATCTGCTCGAGCTGATTCACAGCCAGGGCGAGGAGCTCCAGGACGACGATCTGCGGGGATCGGATCTGACGCTGCCGCCGCCGGACATCACGCTGCAGGAGGCCCAGAGCGAGTTCTCCGGACACGGGTTGATCCCGGACTAGAGCGGTATTCCCCAGAGTGGGAACCAGCGCTCCAGTTCGGGCTCGATCGGCAGTTCCGAGCCCATCTGTGCCTTCAGCTGGAGCTCGCGCTCGGTCGAGCGTTCGTTCGTCTTGGCGGAGCCGACGGGCACGAACGGATACCAGAAGCCGCGCTTGTAGTTGTAGATGAAGTACACCGGTCGTTTCTGAGCGTCCACGAACGCGAACACCGCACAAAGCAGCCGGTCGCCGTACCCTGCGGTCTCGATCGAGCCGGACACTGCGTTGATCCCCACGGCAAGGTCTTCGACGGAGGGCGTGGCGGGGGGGTTGTGGAGGACCATCCAGCGATAGCCGAACGAGTCGTCCTGCGTGGAGACGGTTGTCCCGGAGTCGCCGCCGGTGGCGCGCACGACTTCTTCCATTTCACGGAGCGTCGATTCGAACTCGCTCGTCGCCAAAGCCTGGAAGACGATCGCGGCGGCGCCCGATGGGTCGATCGAATGTTCGGACTGGAGCGCGATGTAGGCGGTGGAGATCGCGAACAGGCGATCGGGCGCGGGTCCGGCGACCGTATGGCGGCCGGTGAGGATGTCGCGCAGGCCCACGGTCAGGCGGCGCCCTGCAGCTGGGACTCCAACCGCTCCAGCGCCGCCAGGCGCTGCTCTAGGGGCGGGTGGTCGGCGAAGATGTTCATCAGCGACTTCTTCGTGCGTGCGGGGAGGATGAAGAAGGCACTCATCGTTTCGGCCTTGCGCAGATCCTGACTGGGAACGCGGTCCATCGTGCCGCTGATCTTCAACAGCGCCGAGGCGAGCGCGCTCGGACGCCCGGTGAGCACAGCGGAGCCACGGTCGGCGGCGAACTCGCGGTAGCGCGAGAGCGCACGCAGCAGCAGGAACGAGATCGCGTAGACGGCGACCGAGACGGCGATCACGATGAAGATGTCCTCCTCCTCTTCGCGATTGCCGTAGCCGCCGCCGAAGAACAGGGCGAACTGCGCGATCGTCGCGGCGAGGGTGGCGAAGAACGAGGCGAGCGTCATCACCATCACGTCGCGATTGATCACGTGGGTTAGCTCGTGCGCCATCACGCCTTCGAGCTCGGCGGGCTCCAGTAGCTGGAGGATGCCCGAGGTCGCGCACACCGTCGCCGACTTCTGCGAGCGGCCCATCGCGAATGCGTTCGGCATCGAGGTGTCCATCACGCAGACGCGCGGCTTGGGCAGGTTGGCCTGCACGCAGAGGCGCTCGATGATCCCGTGCAGCTCGGGGGCTTCGGCGGGGGAGACCTCTTTGGCGCCGAGCGTTGCCAGGGCGATCTTGTCGGAGGCAAACAGCTGTCCGCCGAGCATCACGAGCGCGACGATCACGATGATGCCGGCGCCGGCGCCGACCGCGATCAGCACGCCGATGAACACGACGTAGAGCAGGCCGAGCAGGAACATCGTCAGTAGCATCCGGGACTGCAGCCCGGTGTCTTTGCCGAAGTCCGATCGCTTGCCGCGCCCGTGTGACACGGCGTGATTGTGGCAGAAGCAGATGCACGTGCCATAAAGTCTCGCGCAAGCGATGCAGCCCGAAATCGAAATCCTGGGCATCTCGGTGAAGACCTTCGGCGTGATGTTCGCGCTCGCGTTCCTCGCCTGCGGCGCGCTGATCGCGCGGCGGCTGCGCGAGCTGGGCAAGCCGGTCGACTGGGCGTACGAGATCGTGTTCTCGGCGCTGCTCGGCGGCGTGATCGGAGCGCGCGGATACTACGTGGTTCAGAACTACTCCCAGGTCAAGCACGACCTGCTCGGCTCGATCTTCTCCGGGTCGGGCCTCGTCTGGTACGGCGGCGCGATCGGCGGCGCGATCGGCGTGCTGCTGTGGATGCGCTGGCGTAAGCAGTTCGAGCTGAGGATGTTCGACATGTGCGCGACCGCGCTCGCGCTCGGCTACGCGATCGGGCGGATCGGCTGTCAGGTCTCCGGCGACGGTGACTACGGGATCCGATCGCACCTGCCGTGGGCGATGGGCTACCCCCACGGCACGCTCCCGACCCCGCCGGGCGTGACGGTACAGCCGACGCCGATCTATGAGACCGTCGCGATGTGTCTCGTTGCCTACCTGCTCTGGCGCCTGCGCGACAGGGTGCGCCCGGGGGTGGTGTTCGCGCTGTATCTCGTACTGAGCGGGCTCGAGCGCTTCCTCGTCGAGTTCATCCGCCGCAACAAGGAGGTGCTCCTCGGGCTGACCGCGCCTCAGGTCGAGAGCCTCGTGCTGCTCGCGATCGGGCTCGTGTGGTTGGCGCTGATGATGCGTGGGGGCGGGTTCGATGGCCTACGCATCAAGACGCGCGCCCCGCGTCCGACGACGGCCTGACCGAGTCGCCCGCTCCGTATCGTCCGACCGAGTCGTCCGACGTGGTCGCGAGCCCGCAGGCGATAATCATCGACATGGCGACAGGAACGGGTCTCTCGCGGGTGTTCCCGCTCGGCAGCCGGCTGAACGAGCGCGGCCGGCTGGAGGTTGGCGGCTGCGACACGATCGAGCTCGCGAAGGAGTTCGGGACGCCCGCCTACGTCGTGGCGGAGGATGACCTGCGCGCCCGAGCACGGGCGTTCGTGCAGGCCGGTGCGGATGCCGCGCACGCCGACTTCAACGTCGTATTCGCCTCGAAGGCGTTTCCCTGTACCGCCGTGCTCGAGCTGTTTGCGCAGGAGGACCTCTGGTGCGATGTGGCCTCCGGCGGCGAGCTCTGGCTGGCGTTGAACGCCGGCTTCTCGCCCGAGCGGATCGTTTTTCACGGCAACGCGAAGTCCGAGTCCGAGCTCACGATGGCGCTGGACGCTCGTGTGGGCTTGATCGTGGTGGACAACTTCGACGAGCTCGATCGTCTCGAGCGCTCGATCGCGGCGGTCGCCGGCGGTGGAGTCCCCCAGAACGTTTTGGTTCGGGTCACGCCCGACGTGCGAGGCGAGACGCACGAGAAGATCTCCACCGGTCAGGCCGACTCCAAGTTCGGTTTCTCGATCGGGGACGTCCCCGCGGCGATCGCGCGGATCGACGGCATCGACGGGCTCGTGCTCGCCGGCCTGCATGCCCATGTCGGCTCGCAGTTGCTCGAGTTGTATGCCTTTCGCCGCGAGGTCGCCGAGCTTGCAAAGCTCGGCGAGTTCGGATTATGGGACCTCGGCGGCGGTCTCGGGGTCGCCTACACCGAGTCCCAGCAGCGCCCGCCCGCGATCGAGGACTACGTCGGCACGCTCCTCGCCGCGGCGCGCGAGCACGAGATGGACGCACCGGGCAAGCGCCTGCTGATCGAGCCCGGCCGCGCCCTCTGTGCGAACGCGGGGGTGACGCTCTACACCGTCGAGAGCGTCAAGCGCAACGTCTCCACCTGGGTCGCCGTCGACGGCGGCATGTCCGACAATCTGCGCCCGATGCTCTACGGCGCGACCTACGAAGCGCATATCGCCGATCGTTTCGGCGGCACGACCCCGTGCGTGCTCGCCGGCAAGCATTGCGAGTCCGGCGACGTGATCGTGCGCGAGGCGCTGCTCGACGACCCGCGCCCGGGCGACGTGATCGTCACGCCCGCGACGGGCGCGTATGGATACGCGATGGCGAGCAACTACAACGGCGTCACGCGCCCGCCGGTGATCTTCTGCCGCGACGGCGCCGCGCGCGAGGTCGTCAGGCGCGAGCGCTTCGACGATCTGATTGCGCGCGATGTCCACTGATCAAGTCTCTTCCGACCGGGCCCCCTGAACCACTCCCAATGTCCACCACCGCACCCTTCAAAGTCGGACTGCTCGGCCACGGCACCGTCGGCTCGGCATTCGCCGCGCTGCTCTCCGAGCGAGCCGGTGAGATCGAGCGCTTCAACGGCCGCGCGCCGGTGGTCTCGGGCGTGTTGACGCGCTCGCGTGGGGATTTCGCGGAGATCCTCGCGGAGGCGGATCTGATCGTTGAGGTGATGGGCGGGATCGAGCCCGCGCGCGAGCACCTGCTCGCGGCGATGCGCGCCGGTAAGAGCATCGTCAGCGCGAACAAGCAGCTGCTGTCGCAGCACGGCGAGGAGCTATTCGAGGTTGCCCGCGAGCACGATGTGCGCCTGCGTTTCGAGGCCGCGGTCGCCGGCGCCGTGCCGGTCGTGCGCCTGCTCGAGGAGTCGCTCGCGGCGACGCCGATCGAGCGCATCCACGGGATCGTGAACGGCACGACCAACTTCATCCTCTCGGAGATGGCCCGCGGCAGCACCTACGCGCAGGCGCTCGCCGAGGCCCAGCGTCTCGGCTACGCCGAGGCGGACCCGAGCGACGACGTCTCGGGGCGCGATGCGGCGGCGAAGATGGCGATCCTCGCGCGGCTCGCGTTCGGCGCGCCCGTACACCTCGACGATGTCCCCTACGAGGGTATCGAGCAGCTGCAGAGCGACGACCTCGAGTACGCCCGCGAGCTGGGGCTGGGGCTGAAGCTGATCGGGACCGCCGAGCGCCGCGACGGCGGGCTGTCGGTGCGCGTCTATCCAGCCTTTCTCTATGCCGGGCACCCGCTCTCATCGGTCTCCGGCCCGTTCAACGCGGTCACCGTCGAATCGGAGGCGATCACCGAGATCACGATGTCAGGACCCGGCGCCGGCGGCCTGCAGACCGCGAGCGCCGTGCTGGGCGATGTGGTGAGCGTGATGACCGGCGGCGCCCGCCCGCCCGCGCCGCCGCTTGCGCTGCGCCTGCTCGAAGACGTTCCGAGCGCCTTCTATCTGCACCTCGAGGTGGCCGATCGTCCCGGCGTGCTCGCGGCCGTCACGCAGGTACTGGGCGAGCAGGGGGTGTCGATCAAGTCGGTCGTGCAGCGGGGTCTCGGCGAGCATGCGCGCCTGGTGATGGTCACCCATCAGGTGGCCGAGTCGCGCCTGCGCGCGGCCGTGGCGCTGCTCGAGGCCTCGGAGTTCATACGCTCTACTCCGCGGACGATTCGCGTAATCGAAGAGGAGTTCGGATAAGAGATGAACCAAGCCGCCGTGAAGGTCCCCGTAGTGGAAGGCATCCCGCCGACCGGCGCGCACGTGCCGCTGATCGAGCGCTACCGCGAGCGTCTGCCGTTCGAGCCCGGCGATCCCCTCGTGAGCCTGCAGGAGGGCTCGACGCCGCTGCTGCGCGCGCCGGTGCTCTCGGAGCTCGTCGGCGCAACGGTGCGGTTGAAGCTCGAGGGCGCCAACCCGACCGGGTCGTTCAAGGACCGCGGCATGACCTGTGCGGTCTCCGCGGCTGTGCGCGATGGAGCCAAGGCGGTGATCTGCGCCTCCACCGGTAACACCGCCGCGAGCGCGGCGGCCTATGCGGCGCGCGCGGGCATCACCTGCGCGGTGATCGTGCCGGAGGGCAAGATCGCGCAGGGCAAGATGGCCCAGACGCTCGTGCACGGCGCGCGCGTGATCTCTTTGAAGGGCAACTTCGACCAGGCGCTGACGCTCGTGCGCGAGCTCACCGACGCGCACCCGATCGTGCTCGTCAACTCCGTCAACGAATATCGCATCGAAGGCCAGAAGACGGCTGCCTTCGAGATCCACGAGGGACTCGACGGAGGGTTGGAAGCGCTCTGTATCCCGGTCGGCAATGCCGGCAACATCACCTCCTACTGGCGCGGCTTCCGTGAGATGGGCGCGGCGCCGAAAATGTTCGGCTTCCAGGCCGAGGGCGCGGCGCCGCTGGTGGAGGGCAAGGTGATCGAGCACCCGGAAACCGTGGCGAGCGCGATCAGGATCGGCAACCCGGTGCGCTGGGAGGATGCGATGGCCGCCGCGACCGACTCGCGCGGCGCGATCAGGGTGGTGAGCGACAAGGAGATCCTCGCGGCCTACCGCCTGCTGGCCTCGCGTGAAGGCATGTTCTGTGAGCCCGCCTCCGCGGCCTCGGTCGCGGGACTGCTCAAGTACGGCGCCGACGGCGCCGAGCAGGTCGCGTGCGTGCTCACTGGTCGCGGTCTGAAGGACCCCGAGACGGCGATCGCGAACAACGACGGCATGGTGATCTCCTGTGCCCCCGAGATGGCTGTGATCGAAGAGGCGGTCCTGGGTGATCCGTCCTAGGCGGGCCGTGCGCGCGAGAGAGGTAGTGCGCGCGACCACGCTCGGTGCACGGCTGGCCCGGAGACACGCGGGCACGCGGGGATGATCCGCCGTCGCGTCGTGCGCGTGCCGGCGTCCTCGGCCAATCTCGGCCCGGGCTTCGACTGCATGGCCGCGGCGCTCGCGCTGCACCTGGAGCTGGAGGTCGAGGAGACCGGCGAGTTCGCGGTCGAGACCGAGCTGACGGTCTCGCGGGGCCGCGAGAACCTCTGCGTGCGGGCGTTCGAGCGGCTGCACCCGGCGGACGGCTTCACGTTCCGGATCCGTTCTCAGATCCCGCTCTCCGGCGGCCTCGGCTCGAGCGCCGCGGCGATCGTCGCGGGCCTCGTGGCCGCCGATCACCTGTTCGAGCTGGATGCCGACCTGCTCGCGCTGGCGAGTGAGCTGGAGGGGCACCCCGACAACGTCGCGGCCGCGTTGCGCGGCGGGTTCGTGATCTGCGCCGACGGCGATGCCGTGCGCTTCGAGCCCCCGACCGGACTGGAGGCATTGGCCGTCGTACCGGCGGAGCCGGTACGCACGCGCGACGCGCGTGCGGCGCTCGCGGCTGAGGTCCCGCTCGGGGAGGCTGTCTTCAACGTCGCCCACACCGCCCTGCTCACGCTCGGCCTCGCCCGCGGCGATTGGGACCTGGTGGCGCGCGGACTGCACGACCGCCTGCACGAGCCCCGCCGCGCGCCGCTGTTCCCGCGCTCCTACGAGCTCGCCCTGCGCGCCCGCGAGATCGGCGCGCTCGGCGCGACGATCTCCGGCGCCGGGCCGACGGTGCTCGTGTGGTGCTTCTACGAGCAGACAGGAGCCGTCGTCGAGGCGCTCCGCACTGAGATCGACGGCTGGGCGACTTTGCTGCGGGCGCCGTTCGAGCCGCAGGGCGCCTACGTAGGGGAGCTCTAGCTCCGCAGCCGCGCGAGCACTTCGTCGGTCAGCGCCAGGTAGTCGGCGCCGAGATCGGGGCGATGGTCGAGGATCGACTTCGCGCGCTCGGCCGACTCGGCATAGGCGATCGAGGAGCGGATTACGGTGTCGAAGACCTGCTCGCCGAAGCGCTCTTGCAAAGACGCGAGCGCCTCGCGCGAGTGCACGGTGCGCATGTCGGCGAGATTCAGCAGCACGCCGAGCAGTCGCAGATCGGGGTTGAGGTTGTCGCGCGCGAGCTCGACAACCTCCATCGCCTGCTCGACGCCCTGCAGCGCGAAGTACTGCGCCTCGGCGGTGATCAGCGCGCGGTCGGCGGCCACCAGCGCGTTGACCGTCAACAGCCCGAGCGAGGGCGGGCAGTCGATCAAGATCACCTCGTACTCCTTCGGCGCCTTCGCCAGGGCCCGCCGCATCGTCAGCTCGCGGCCCATCTTCCCACCCAGCATCAGCTCGGCCTCGGCGAGGCTCAGGTTGGCGGGGATCAGGTCGTCGTGGATCGCCTCGGCCGTGCTCGCGCGCCCCGAGAGCACGTCCGCGATCGTCGGCTCGGCGTCCGGTGCCACGTCGAAGTAGTCCGACAGGTTCCCCTGGGGGTCGAGATCGATCGCCAGCGTTCGCACGCCCGCGCGACGCAGGGCGTCGGTCAACGTCCTGACGGTGGTGGTCTTGCCGGTGCCCCCCTTCTGGGAGAGCACGGCAATCGTCTCGGTCTTCTTCGCCATGCGCGGGCGATACTACGCGGCAGGCCTCCCGGGCGGTGCCCTGGCGTCAGCTACTCGGCGGCGACGACGCTGAGGAAGCTCAGGCGATAGCGCCCTACGAGGATCTCGTCGCCATCTTGCAGTGTCTGCCCCTCAATCCTCGCGCCGTTCACGAACACGCCGTTCAGGCTGCGATCGTCGAGCACCCGCACCCCGTCGGGCTGGCGCACGATCAGCGCGTGCCGGCGCGAGACCGTCGGGTCGTCGAAGCGCACGTCGGCCGCGAGCGAGCGACCGATCCGCGTCCACTCGCGCGTGAGCGCCACCGTGCGCCACTCGCCGCTCTCCTCATACACGACGTACTCGCCTGACTGCTCCACGCGCGCTCGCGTTTCGGCCAGCAACGCCTCGCGCTCGGCCTGGGAGAGATCCCCCGGCCGATTGCCCGTCAGCGCCTGCTCGTCCTTCCCAGGTCGTCTCGCGAGCGTGTCCTCATGCGCCGGATCGCCGCCGGCGACGATCCGGCCGGCGCGGAACAGGGAGGCGCGGACAAAGTCCTCGCCGCCGCACCGCGGGCAGTCTCCGAGCGTTTCCGAACCGGTCAGCGTGAGCACGTAATCGCAACCCTGGCAGCGAAACGAGCCCGCCCCCGTGATCGTTCCCGACGTAAGCATCTCCATCTTCCCGCTTCTCCTTCGGCTCGGCGACCGTCTCGGGGCACTCCTGTGGAGAGACCTGTAACGGTCGCTCGTGGCGATCATAACAAGGTTGTCAATATCAATCATGCTCGTGAGTTCTGACAAGTGGAAGGCTATTACGCGATTCCCGGGTCGCGGCGGGCGCTCTGCCGAGAGCCGCGACCCGGGGTTCACGCGTTGCGCTGCACGCCACCTCGTATTACCCGACGCCCAGCCGTCACAAACAGGCTCCCGCTCGGCCAAGCTGGCATATCCTCGACCGTCCCCGGAGAGCAGGAACCCGGCGCGCGGGAGCGAATCCTTCAGACCATGGCCCCCGCAAGCCATGTCGAGCAACTCGAGCGCGTTCTCCTGCGGCGCGGCGTCGGCGCGCTGGAGGCCGATCGCCATCGCTGTACCGACTGCGGACGCACCCCGCTCACGGGGGAGCAGGTGCACCTGTATGGAAGTCCGTCCGCCCGCGCCCACCGCATCGTCTGCGAGCTCTGCCGCACACTCCGTCGCGAGGCTCCCCTGGCCACGGAGATCGTGCGCCACTCAGAGCACGGCCACACCGTCCGTCTCACCGCCCGCGCGGCGTAGCCTTTCCCGACCCGAGGGTTGCCGTTCGCCCGCTGCATCGGGGATCGGCTCGTGTCGAAAGCGCTCCCGCTCCATATCCAGCTCGGTTTGGCGTCCACTGCGTCGATCTCAGCGGCGCTTCGGCTCGAAACCACTCAGCCCGTCGCCTTCTGAACATCTAAACTGCCATCCCCGTGAACCCCCTGACAGTGTCGATCGTCGTCGGAGTCCCCCGTGAGCGGGTCTTCGACTACCTGCAGGACATCGCCAACCATCCCGAGTTCACCGACCACTACCTCGTCGACTGGCACCTCACGCGGATTGACTCCGTCGGGCTCGGCGCCGGCGCTCGCTTTCGGATCAAGGCGCCCCGCAACCGCTTCAGCTGGGGCGACGTCACGTTCGTCGAGGTGCAGGAGCCGCATCGGATCGTCGAGGTTGGCCGCACGGGCAAGAACAATCGCATTCGCACGCTCGGCGTCTACGACCTCGCCGACTCGCACGGCGCCACGCGCGTGCGGTTCACGCTCGAGACCGAGCCCGCAAAGCTGTCCGATCGTCTGCTGGAGGGCCTCGGCGGACGAGGCTGGCTGAAGCGCAAGAACGAGAAGTCCATGCGCCGGCTGCGCGCGATCCTCGAGCGCGAGGCGGGCGAGAGTGTTGCCGACGCCGGGGGCGGTCAGCGCGTCACGGTCGCTGCTGGATAGACTGCCGCGTCGCAATGTCCAGCCGCCTTCGCAAGATCTCCCCCGCCGCGCTCGCCATCGTCGCGGTGTTCGCACTCGCCGCCTGCGGGGACTCCCACACGAGGGTTACCACCGGCACCTATGCCGGCGAGTCGGGCAAGAACGCCCCCTACCTGAACGTCGGTCCGCTCGTCTACGAGGTCCAGCTCTCGCGCGAGCTCAACCCCGCGAACATCGAAGACGCCACCTACTTGAAGGGGCTCACGCCCGCCGAGGCCCATCTCGCCCCCGGCCAGGAGTGGTTCGCGGTGTTCATACAGGTCTGGAACCACACCTCCGCCGCTTTGCCGGCAGCGAACGAACTGACAGTCTCAGACACCCAGAACAACATCTACCAACCAATCGTGCCGGACTCCGAAAACGAATTCGCCTACCGCGGCGGCCTCGTCCCGGCCAAGGGCGAACTGCCGCTGCCGGAGTCCGTCGCCAGCCAGGGCGCCACCGGAGGCGCCGTGCTGCTCTACAAGATCCAGGTCGTCTCGCTCGACAACCGGCCGCTGGAGCTGAAGATCGTCGATCCGAGCGATCCGACCCAGACCGCCTCGGCCGAGCTCGACGTCTAACCCTGACGGCGCCTCGTCGCCCCTGGCTGCGTCCTCGGTCGCTCGCGTGCGTAGCACGCCACGCTCTCTGCGTCCTTGCCAAGGAACGACGATTCGCTCGTCAGTGGGTGGCTGAGAGCCCGGCTTCCAGCACCTGACGGGCGACGGGCGCGGCGGTCGCTCCGCCCGCGCCGTCCTGCACGAGCAGCACGCCGACCACGATCCGCGGCGCGAAGGCCGGGGCGAAGGACGCGAACCAGGCGTCGGTGTTGCTCGCTTCGTCTTCTGCAGACCCACAGCTTTCCGGGCTCTTTTCCCCTGAGGAGCCCTGTTCTTCTTCCTTCGAGCTCGTTTCGGAGCTCGGCGTGCAGGTGCTGGCGGTCTTCAGTTCGGCGGTGCCGGTCTTGCCCGCGACCGTCACTCCCGGGATCGCCGCCGCGGTCCCGGTACCTTCACGGACCACGCCGATCATCAGGCTCCGCACGGTGTGGGCAACGGACTGGCTGCTTACGAACGTGCCGCCGCCGCGAGCGGGGGCGGCGCTGGGGCTGAAGGTCGGCTGGGGCCGGCGGCCACCGTCGGCGATCGTCGCGGCGACCGTCGCCATCTCCAGCGCGCTCGCCTGCACCTCGCCCTGGCCGATCGCGGTCGAGCCGATGTCGAGCTGGCCCTGGATCTGTGAGGCCGGCGGCAGCGTGCTTTCCACTGCGCCGGGCACGCCGGGGCTGTGGTTGAAGCCGTAGCGTTCGGCCGTGGCTACCAGGCGCGCTGCTCCGAGCTTCGCGCCGAGTGGGGCGAACACGGAGTTGCACGAGACCGCGAACGCCAGCGCGAGCGTGCCGCCGCATTCCTCGCCGTTGGCGTTGTTCAGCTTCACGCCGTCGAGCGTCGCGTAGGTCGCGTAGGGGAAGACGGTCTTCGGGGTGGCGAGACCGGCCTGGAGCACGCCCGTGAGCGTGATCATCTTGAACGTCGAGCCCGGTGGCTGTAGGTCGTCGAGGCCGATCCCGGCGACTGCCAGGATCTGTCCGGTCACGGGAACCATCGCGACGACCCCGCCGAGCTGGCCCCCGAGCGCGGTCACGGCGGCGCGCTGGACTGACGGGGACACGGTCGTGCGCACGGCGCTCGCCGCCTTTGGGGTCGCTGTCGCTAGCACCCGTGCGCTCGCGCCGCTCCCGCCCGACCGGCCGTCTTCGGCGAGTAGTTCGCCGCCGGGGGTGCCGCGCAGGCTCGAATCGAGCGCCAGCTCCAGTCCGCTCACGCCGACGATCGCGTTCGCGGGCACGCCTTCGGCCTCCAATTCGTGCAGGCGCGCTGCAGGGATCGGGCCGACCGTGCCGACGACCGCGCTCGCGAACGAGCCGAGCGGCGAGGCACGCTGGCCGGCTTCCACCGCTGCGCCTTCGGCGAGCACAGTCCCGTCGCGCGCCAGCAGCGTCGCGCGGCGCGGCAGGGTCGTGTGGCGCGTCAGCCGCTCGCCGGGGCGTAGGCCCGGGAACGCGAGCGAGCGCGACCAGGCGATCCGCGTGCCGGAGCCGCTGCCCCGCATCGGCAGCGTGAAGTCGCTGGAGAGCGTCCCGAACAGGTGCGTCTGCACCCGTACCGGTACTTCCACCCCATCGTCGCGAGCGCCGCGCGGCCTGCCGATCACGCGCAGGCCGGTCGCGGCGGCGGTCGCGGTCGTGAGCGCGCTGCGGTAGGAGCTCGCGAATTCGCTCGGCGTCACTTCGCGCCGAGCCTCGGCGTCGATGTCCGCGTACATGCTTGCGTAGTCGCTCTTCGCCCAGGCGGCGGTGAACCGTTCGGCGAGCTCGTGCGCGTAGGAAGGGGAATGGCTCGCGCCGGCGATCGCGCCGATCACGAAGGCGAGGCCCGCGAGCGCGAGCACGCCGAGAGCACGGCGGCGCCGTAGTTGGGCATCGTCCTGCAGTGCGCCTCGAGAGCGCCCGGGCGGGGGCCGGTCGGGCAGAGGGGGCCTCGTGTTCACCGTCTCCCCACCCAGCTGCGGATGCTCACCGCTGGGACCGGTAGAACATGGGGGATGACGGAGCTCGACTGGTTCATCGTTGCGTTTGCGGGGATCCTCGCCTGTTTCGGCTTCCGGCGGGGCTTCATCGTTGGGGTGCTCTCCTTCGGCGGGTTCGCGCTTGGTGCATTCCTCGGAACTCGCCTCGGTCCTCTTCTACTTCCCCGCGGATCCTCCTCGCCGTATGCGCCCGCCTTCGGGCTGATCGGCGCGCTGCTCGCCGGCGCGATCCTCGCGAGCGGGCTCGAGGGCCTCGGCTTCAGGCTGCGGCGCGCGCTGTTCCTCCCGGGCCTGGGCCTGCTCGACGGCCTGCTCGGCGCGGCGCTCGGTGCGGCCCTGGGTCTGGGCATCGTCTGGATCCTCGCAGCCGTGGCGGCGCAGACGCCCGGCCAGGGCGTGCTACGGGAGGACATCCAGCGCTCGGCGGTCCTGCGCGAGCTCAACCAGCTGCTGCCGCCGACCGGATCGATCCTGAACGCGCTCGCGCGGCTCGACCCACTGCCTCAGGTCGCGGGGCCCTCGCCCGATGTCGCTGCGCCTCAGCCCGCCGTCGCGCGGGCGCCGGGTGTGCGCAGCGCCTCGCGCAGCGTCGTGCGCGTGCTCGGCACCGCCTGCGGCCTGGCGATCGAGGGTTCGGGCTGGGTGATCCAGCCGGAAATCGTCGTCACCAACGCGCATGTGCTCGCCGGCGAGCAGGACACGACGGTCGAGCCCGGAGGCAATTCGCCGAACCTGCCGGCGCGCGCGATTGCATTCGATCCGAGGAACGACATCGCCCTGCTGCGCGTCCCCGACCTTTCCGAGCCGACCCTCAGCCTCGTCTCCGAACCTGGCTCTGGCACCGCCGGTGCGATCCTCGGCTACCCCGAGAACGGCCCCTTCGACGTGCAGCCCGGCCGGATCGGGCGCACGCAGAGTGTGATCACCCAGAACGCATACGGCCAGGGTCCGGTCTCGCGGCTGCTGACCCCGCTGCGTGGCCTCGTGCGACCGGGTAACTCCGGCGGGCCCCTCGTCGATGAAGACGGGCAGGTCCTCACCACCGTATTCGCCGGCACCGTCGGCGGTGGCCCGCACGGCGGCTATGGGGTCGCCAACTCGACCGTCGCCCACGCGTTGGCGATGGCCGATCAAACGGGCGCCGAGACCCAGGTGAGCACGGGTCCGTGTACGGCGGGGTGATTCGTGCGAGGCAATCTATTTTTCGAGGCGATTCTCCTGCGCCGGTAGCGTCGAACGCCTTTGTCTCAGCACCTCGAGGGAGGCGCGCATCTGATCGAGTTCGCTGAGATGGAGCTCGGCTTCTCGCTGGGGAGAGCGGGTTGGCCGCCAGTCGAGTACCTCGGCGTCGCTGTAGCGAAAGAGGTAGCCGGCGAGGATCGCGAGGAGGGCGAGCGCCAGTGGGACGCCCACAACCATGCCCAGAAAGTAGGCGCTTGCCATCGAGCTCCGTCACGCCCCCGCGGCCGCGGGACGCGTCTCGACTCGCGGCCGGCCGTTGCTCGGAGATCGGCCGGCGCGCTTGCTCTTCGTGGCTGCCTTGCGCTCCGGCCGCTGCACCGCTGCCTCGTCCGAGGCGTCGTCGTCTTCACGCCCGAGCGCATCGATCGCCGTCTGGACGACGGCCAGCCGCCGCACCAGCGACGTGCGCACCTGTTCCAGCTCGCCGGCGTCGAGCAGTCGCGGAGCGGATCCTCCACGGGTCGCGGTGGACGTCGTCGGAGCCGCGCCGGGGTGCCCCGCTTCCAGCTCCCCGAGCGTTCGCTCGAGGCCGGCGATCTGATCGCGCAACTGGCGACGGCGCTCAGCCGCCTCATCGATCGGCGCCGATCGGCCCAGCGACTCTGAGGATATGTAGAGGGCGGCCGCGACCTCCCGGGGATCGACTCCGGTCGCGTGAGCATGGCGGGCGGCCTCGCCGGCGATCGTGCCAACGGTGGAAGGTGTGGGTTGGGAGGGCGCGACGAATGTGCCGCTGCCCTGCCGGCTGTCGATCAGGCCCTCGTGCTCGAGGCGTTGATAGACGGCGCGCACGGTATTGATGTTCACGCCGGTCGTCTCCGCCAGCTCGCGCAGACCGGGAAGTCTCTGGCTCGGCCTGAATCGCCCCTCGCGTATCTGGGCTCGCAGCGCCCACGCGATCTGCACCCCGATCGGCACTTCGGCGTCGCGGTCGATCACAACGCAAAATCTGTCCGGATCGCCGATTTCGAGCCGCTCGGTCATGTTCTTACGATAGCGCTCATACGGGCGAAGCTATGGTGTGCTGGTGAACTAGTACACTATGCAAATGGAGGCTGATCGCGCAGAGATAGGGCCTGTGCATGAGGGGGCATCGGGTTCTCGGGGGCGAGTGATGAACGAGCTGCGTATCGGCGCACGCGAATGGCTGTCGTCCGTCGGCGAGGTCGGTCGCTTTGGCAGTAACGTCGTGCGTGATGTGTGGGGCTTTCGTGTGTTTCGCTTCTTCGGGGAGACGTTGCGTCAGTCGGGAATCCTGATCATCTCCTCGACGCTCGTGATCTGGGGGCTGGTGTTCATTGCCGGCCTCGGATCGTGCGGTATCGAGGGCGCCTACTTCACCCAGTCGCAGGGCGCGCCGGACTATGCGGGGGTGTTCACGGCGTGGTGCAACTTGCGCGAGGTGGTGCCGTACGTGTTTGGATACATGATGGCGGCGAAGGTCGGCACTGGGATCGTCGCGGAGCTGGGCGCCATGCGGATCTCGGATGAGATCGATGCGCTCGAGGTGATGGGCGTCGACTCGATGACGTTCCTCTGCGCGACACGCCTGCTTGCCGCATGGTTGGTGCTGCCGTTCATGTACATCGGCGCGATCGGGGTTGCGTATTTCGGCTCCTACATCGCGGTGGTGGATCAGGTCAAATCGGCTTCCTCGGGTGGCTATTTCCTGCTCTTCTGGCAGTTTCAGAATCCCGACGACTTCTTATTCAGCTTGATCAAGGGGATGTCGATGGCGACCGTGATCGTGTTGGTGGGCTGTTATTACGGCTACAACGCCAGTGGGGGCCCCGTGGGCGTGGGCACGGCGACGGCGAAGTCGATGGTGCTGAACCTCGTGGCCGTGAACTTGATCGGGATGCTGGGGTCGCAGGTGTTCTGGGGCTCCAACCCCCGCGCCCCAATCGGAGGGTGAAGGGGGACGTTGCGCGTCCGTGCGACACGACCGGAGATCCGGAGGTCCCCTCAGGGGCCCCGCCGGCCGCGGTTCTCCGCGATCCCCACCGAAGCCCCCGAGCTCCCGCGAAATCGCCAGCCGCTACGCTGGGCGCCATGTCGAAGACCCTGGTGATCGCCGAGAAGCCCTCCGTGGGGGGGGACTTGGCGCGCGTCCTGAAGGGGCCGTTCAAGAAGCAGGAGGGCTTCCTGGAGGGTCCCGACCACGTCGTCACGTGGGCGGTAGGCCATCTGGTGCAGCTTGCCGACCCGGATGAGTACGACCCGAAGTTCAAGACCTGGCGGATGCCGGACCTGCCGATCGTGCCCGACAAGTTCAAGCTCGTCGTCCGCGACGAGCGCTCGCGCAAGCAGATGTCGGTCGTCACCAAACAGCTCGGACGCGACGATGTCGAGCAGGTCATCAACGCCTGCGACGCCGGGCGCGAGGGGGAGCTGATCTTCGCCTACCTGTACGAGAAGGCGAAAGCGAAGAAGCCCGTCCAGCGGCTGTGGCTGAACTCGATGACGAACGCGGCGATGAAGGAGGCCTTCCAGGAGCTGCGCCCCGCGGCGGAGTTCGCGAAACTCGAGCAGGCGGCGCGCTCGCGCTCGGAGGCGGATTGGATCGTCGGCATGAACGCCACGCGCGCGGCGACGATCCGGTTGCGCAGCTCCTTCGACGGCGCCGTCTCGCTCGGTCGCGTGCAGACGCCGACGCTCGCGATCATCGCGCGCCGCGAGGAGGAGATCCGGGCGTTCAAGCCGGAGCCGTACTGGCTCGTGGACGCGACGTTCGCCGCTGAGCCCCTCCAGGGGGCTGAGAACGGTGGTCCGGACGGTGCGGGCAGCGATGGCGACACCGTGAACCCCGAGCGCAGCTACATCGGCCGCTTCCATGCCGGCACCAAGCCGCGGATCTCGAGCGAGGCGGAGGCCGTCGCGATCGTCGACGCATGCGAGGGCAAGCGCGGCCAGATCTCCAAGCTCGAGAAGAAAAAGCAGAAAGAGCGCGCGCCGATGCTCTACGACCTGACGACGCTCCAGCGCGAGGCGAACACGCGCTATGGGTTCTCCGCCCGCCGCACGCTGTCGGCGGCGCAGCGGCTGTACGAGGAGCACAAGGCGCTCACCTACCCGCGTACGAACTCGCGCTATTTGACGACGGACATGATCGGCGAGATCAAGCCGATCGCCGAGATCGTCGGCGGTCAGGCGGACTACCGCAAGGCCGCCGAGTACGTGACGAGCCTGGACGAGCTGCCGCTGGGCAGGGTTGTGAACAACGCGAAGGTGACCGACCACCACGCGATCATCCCGACGCGCTCCGAGCACAACGTCGAGCGGATGGGCAGCGACGACAAACGGATCTACGACATGGCCGTGCGGCGCTTTCTCGCGGTTTTCCACCCCGAAGCGGTGTTCGAGAACACCAAAATCGAGACGACGATCCTCGCCGGGGCGGAGGAGAAGGGCGGCGGGTACGTGTTCAGGACACACGGCAAGCTGCTGCTCGTGCCCGGCTGGCGCGGGGTCTACGGAGAGGCCGCGGCTGACGCGGCGAAACCGGAAAAAGAGAAAGCCGGCGACGAGGACGAGGGCTCCAATCAGCAGTTGCCGCGCCTGGAGCAGGGCGAGGACGTGGAGACGAGGAAGATCTCGAGTGCGCGCAAGGAAACAAAACCGCCGCGCCGCTACAGCGACGCCTCGCTGCTCGGCGCGATGGAGACCGCGGGCAAGCTGGTCGACGACGAGGAGTTGCGCGAGGCGATGAAGGATTCGGGCATCGGCACCCCGGCGACGCGCGCGGCGATCATCGAGCGGCTGATCCAGGTCGGCTACGTCGAGCGCGACGCACGCTCGCTGGTCGCGAGCGAGAAGGGCCTGAACGTGATCAGGCTGTTGAACGCCCACGCGCTCACGTCTCCCGAACTGACCGGCAACTGGGAGCACAGGTTGGGGAAGATCGAGCGCGGCGAGGACTCGCGCGAGGCATTCATGGGCGATATCGCCGGGTTCGCGCGGGAGACGATCACCGAGCTCGACGAGACCCTGAAAGACGTGAAGATCCCCCGCGCGAAGCTCGGGCCGTGCCCGATCTGCGGGCACGAGATCGTCGAGAATCGCAAGGGCTATTCCTGCTGGGCGCGCGACGATCCCGGCTGCGGCTTCGTGATCTGGAAGAGCAAAGCGGGCAAGACGCTCCCGATTGCGATCGCGCGCGAACTGATCAAGACCGGTTACACCGCGCGCGCGGTCTCGGGCTTCAAAGGCCGCTCCGGCCGCTCCTTCCGCGCCCACCTCGCGATGAGTCAGACCGAGGAGGGCAAATGGCGCGTCGAGTTCAACGAGGCGTGGGCCAAGGAGGGCGCAAAACCCCCGGACACGGAGGCAGAGGCGGAGGCTGCGGTAGCGGGCGCCCCCGCGGTGGTGGAGGCCAAGAGCGCCGCCTAGCGTCTGCTGGGAGCCTCGTGTAGGGCCGGGACACCGCTTTTGGGAGACCCGACAGGAAAGGCCGGGGCGTGTCGGGTACGTGCGTAAGGATGAGACGCGATGCCGATCACGCTGATCACCGGCCCCGCGAACGCGGGCAAGGCCCGCGAGGTGCTGGACGCCGTGCGCGGGCACCTGGCCCGTGGCGAGGAACCCCTTCTCCTCGTGCCGACGCGCGCGGACGTGGAGCGCTACCGGCGCGAGCTGGCGCTGGAGGGGACGGTGCTGGGTGCGCGGGTGGAGCGCTTTGAGGAGCTGATCGGCGAGATCGTCAGGCGCGCCGGGGTGAGCGAGCCGGTGCTGGGGAGGGTGGCGCGCGAGCGGGTGCTGGCGAAGGTGGTCGCCGGGGGTGGAGAGGACGCACCGCGGAGCACGCCCGGGTTCGTGAGCGCGCTCGCGGCGACGATCTCGGGGCTGGAGGTACAGCGGGTGACGCCGGCGCGTCTGGAGGCGTCGTTGAAAGCTTGGGCGAGCACCGACGGGGCGGGTGCGGCGGCGGGCGCGGGGGAGCTGGGGAGGCTGTACGGGGAGTACCGGAAGCTGCTGCGGCGGATCGGGCGCACCGACCCCGAGCACCGTGCGGCCCAGGCGCTGGACGCGATACGGCTCGAGCCGTCGTTGTGGGGGGCGACGCCGGTGCTGATGTACGGGTTCGACGACTTCGGCGCGCTGCAGCTCGACGCGATCGAAACGCTCGGCTCGGTAGTGGACGCGCGGGTGACGGTGTCGCTGACGTATGAGCCCGGCCGGACGGCGTTCGCCGGCCGTGCGGGCACGTTCGAGACACTGCGCCCGCTGGCGGTGGAGCACAGGCATCTGCAGGCACGCGCCGAGTACTACGCGCCCGGGGCGCGGGCGGCGCTGCACCACCTGGAGCGCTCGCTGTTCGAGCCTGGGGCTGGGCGAGAGGAAGCGGCCGGGGCGGTGCGGCTGCTGGAAGGCGGGGGCGAGCGCGCCGAGCTGGAGCTGGTGGCGGCCGAGGTGCGGGCGCTGTTGGATGAGGGGATCAGACCTGAGGAGATCGCGGTGGTGCACAGGACGCCCAGCGCGGTGGCGGAACTGCTCGGGGAGGTGTTCGTCGCCCATCGAGTCCCTTATGCCCTCGAGCGACGAGTGGGATTTGCGAACACCGCGATCGGTGGAGCGCTCGTCGGGGCGCTGCGCAGCACGACGGACGCGGGCGAGGTCACAGATCTGCTGGCATGGTTGCGATCCCCGGGCCTGCTGGTACGCCTCGAGCTGGCCGATCGGCTGGAGGCGAAGGCGAGACGCGAGGGGGTGAGCAGCGCGGCGCGGGCGCGGGCGATCTGGGAGGCGGAGCACTGGCGGTTGGAGGCGCTCGACCACTTGAGCGAGGCGGCCCACCGCGGCGGGAGGGCGCTGTGCGAGCGCGCCGTGCGCGAGTTGGAGTGGCTGTTCAACGCCCCCCGTCGAGGGAGCGCGGTGCTGCTGGAGAGCGATGAGCTGGACGAGGCGCGCGCTCTGGCGGCGGGGCGGCGTGCGCTGGCGGAGCTGGGCGGGCTCGCGTCCGGGGTACCCGAGCTGGGAGTCGACGCGGCCGAGCTCGCGATGGTGCTCGAGGGCTTGCAGATCGTCAGCGGCGAGCGGGCGGGGGAGGGCAAGGTGACGGTCGTAGATCCGCTCGCGCTGAGGGCGCGGCGGGTGCGAGCACTGTTCCTGTGCGGGCTGCAGGAGGGAGTGTTTCCCGCGAGCGCTCGGCCGGAGCCGCTGCTCTCCGAAGAGGAGCGCAGGCGGCTGGCGGAAACCTCTGGGCTGCGCCTGGAAGGTGGCCGGCAGGGAGATGCACTGGCGGCGGAGCGGTACGCGCTGTACGCGGCCGTGTCGCGGCCGGAGGAGTTGCTGGTGCTGAGTTGGCACGCGGCGGATGACGACGGCGCAGCGCAGGCGCGGTCGTTGTTCGTCGATGACATCGTCGACCTGTTCGAGGAGGAGTTGGTGCGGTGGCGCGTGTGCCGGGCGCTGGGTGCGGTGGATCTGCCGGCCGGCGGCCGGCGTTCTCCGACCCCGCTCGCTCCTCTGCGCGACGAGGAGATCGCGCGGGAGCTGCGCGAGCACGTGTGGTCGGCCTCGTCGCTCGAAGTGTGGGCTGGATGCCCGGTGAAGTGGTTTGTGGAGCGGATGCTCCGCGCGGACGATCTCGACCCAGAGCCCGAGCCGCTCGCGCGCGGGGGGTTGGCGCACGCGGTGCTGAAGGACACGTTCGAAGGTTTGCGCGAGCGGACCGGCTCGGCACGGCTGAGCGGAGCACGACTGAGGCTCGCGAAGGAGCTGTTACGTGAAGCGCTCGGCACGCGCGAGGCGGAGTTCCCTCTGTCCGCCGCGCCCGAGCGCCGACCGGGCCTGCGCCGCCGGCTGGAGGCCGACCTGGAGCGCTACCTCGAGCACGCCGTCGAGCAGGAGAGCCCACTGGAGCCGACCTACCTGGAGCTGGGGTTCGGGTTCGGGGATCGGCCGGCCGGCGAGGCGAGCGAGGAGGGGAGGGACCCAGCGTTACCGGTGGGCTCGGCGGACACCGCCGGCCTGCCGGCGCTCGACCTCGGCGAGGGCCTGAGGTTGCGCGGGCGGATCGATCGCGTAGACGTGGCCGCTGGGGGCGGTCAGGCGGTCGTCTACGACTACAAGGGCCGCAACGCGCCGCCCGCGGCGAAGTGGACCGAACAGGGGAACGTGCAGGTCGCTTTGTACATGCGCGCAGTCGAGGAGTTGCTGGGGCTGGAGGCAGCCGGCGGCTTCTACCAACCGTTGAGCGGCGGGGACTTACGCGCGCGGGGGGTACTCGACTTCGAGAGCGGGATAGAGATCGAGTGTGTCAGGGGAGAGGTACGCGAGCATGCGGAGATGCGAGAGCTACTGGTGCAGGCGGTCGCGACGGCGCGTGCGGCCGCTGCGCAGGCGGGCCGCGGCGAGCTGGAGCCCCGGCCGCGGACCTGCGCATATCGCGGTGGCTGTATGTACCCGACGATCTGCCGATGTGAGCAATGAGCCAGCTGAGCTTCGACGAGGCCACGACGACCGCTCAGCTGAGCCTCGGCGAGATCGCCGCGACCCGGCCGAGCTCCGGCAGCGCCGACCCCCCGAGGCGCCCGCTGACCGACGAGCAGGGGCTGGCCGTGGAGCGCCGCAGCGAGCCCCTGCTGCTGGCCGCCGGGGCGGGGAGCGGGAAGACGTCGGTGCTGGTCGAGCGGTTCGTGTGCGCCGTGCGCGAGGACGGGGTTGCGCCGGGGCGGATCCTGGCGATCACATTCACCGAGCGTGCCGCTGGGGAGCTGCGCGAGCGGGTGCGCGCGCGCTTCGGCGAGCTGGGGGAGCGCGAGGCGGCGCGGGACACCGAGGCGGCGTTCGTGAGCACGTTTCACGGCTTCTGCGCGCGTCTGCTGCGCGCCCATCCGCTGGCGGCGGGGCTCGATCCCGAGTTCACGATTCTCGACGAAGGCCTCGCCGCGCGCTTACGGGGACAGGCCTGGGCGGCCGCGCTGCGGGGGTTCCTGGAGGGCGAGCGCAGCGAGGCGGTCGACCTCGTGGCCACGTGGGGCGCCGACCGCGCGCACGCGATGGTGACGGGTGTGTATGCGGAGCTACGTAGCAAGGGAGAGCGTCTGCCGCGGCTGCCCGCGTCCGTGTTCCAACCGACGCTGCCTGCACCGGTTTTTCAGTCGATGCGCCTGGGGTCGGCTTCGTCTGAGGAGGCCTTCGAGGAGACCCCTGCGGAAGAGGTCCTTTTGGGAGAGGCACCTTCGCAGGAGGTGTTTGAGGAGGAAGAGGAGGTCTTTTCGGGAGAGATCTCCCCGGTGCAGACGCGCGAGGAGAGCGTTGCAGACGGGCAGGAGCCCGGCGAGGTCGATGCGGAGGGCGCGCGGGCCTGTGCGCTGCTCGGCGAGTTGCTGGAGCGCTTCGGTCGCGAGTATGAGCTGCTGAAGACGCGGCGCGGCGCCGTCGACTTCGACGACCTCGAGCTCCGCGCGTGCGCGCTCTTGGAAGATCACGAGACGGTGCGCAGGGCCTGGGCCGAGCGGTTCGAGCTGATGATGGTTGACGAGTTCCAGGACACCAATCCCCGCCAGCTCGCGATCCTGCGTGCGCTGGAGCGCGGGAATCTGTTTACGGTGGGCGATGCACTCCAGTCGATCTATGGCTTTCGTCATGCCGACGTTTCACTATTCCGCGCCCGCCATGACGAACTGGCCGAGCATGGCGGCAGTCTGTCGCTGACCCGGAACTTCCGGGGACGCAAACCGCTGCTCGATGTTGTCAACGCGGTATTCGAGGAGCGTCTGGGGGATGGGTTTACACCGCTTCGGGCGGGTCGTGTCGAGGAGACGGCGCCCGAGGAGCCGGTCGTCGAGCTGCTGTTGACCAACAAGCGCGGCTGGGACGACGACGAGGAGCGCGCCGCGCGGATCGCCGGCGAGCTTCCTCCCGCGCCACGCTGGCGCCAGGCCGAAGCGCGGCTCTTGGCTCAGCGTGTCGCGGAGTTGGTGGAGCGCGGCGCCGCGCAGGCCGGGGACGTGGCGGTGTTGTTGCGCGCGGTCGGCGACCTGGAGGTGTACGAGCGAGCGCTGCAGGACCGCGGTCTGAGTACGCTCGCTACGGTCGGCGGCTTCTGGGGCTCACAGCAGGTGGGCGACTTGCTGGCGTACCTGCGCACGCTGGCCAATCCGTTAGACGAGCTGGCTCTATACGGCACGCTGGCCTCGCCGCTGGTCGGTATCTCCAGCGACGGACTCGCGCTGCTCGGGCGCGACGCGAAAGCGAGCAAACGCGGCGTGTGGGAAACGATCGAGCGCATGGGAGAGGAGTCTCCGGAGGAGGTTCGCCTGCCCGCCGCCGATCGTGACCGGGTGGTGTCGTTCCGCTCACGTTTGCGGGCTGAGCGCGCCGGCGCCGGGCAGCGGACGCTCTCCCAGCTGATCGAGCGCGCGCTCGATCAGAGCGGCTACGCTGGGCATGTGCTCACGCTGAGCTGGCCCGAGCGGCGGTTGGCGAACGTGCACAAGCTGCTGCGCGTTGCCCGTCGTTATGAAGCGGGTGAGGGGCGCGATCTGCGTGGCTTCCTCGACCACGTCGCCCATCATCAGGAAGGGCTCAGCGGCGCTGAGCCGGACGCCCCGGTGGCTGACGGCGAGACCGAGGCGGTGCGGCTGATGAGCATTCACGCGGCGAAGGGCCTGGAGTTCGGCGTCGTCTGCGTCGCCGACCTCGGCCGCGCACAGAATCTCGGTGTGGGAGACCTGCTCGTGGACGGCGACCGGGTTGGCCTGCGACTGGCGCGGCTCGACGGATCGGCGGCGACGCCATCCCTCGCCTGGCCAGAGCTCTCCGAGGAGCGCCGGCTGGCGCAGGCCGAGGAGGAGGATCGGATCCTCTATGTCGCGATGACCCGCGCGCGCGAGCGATTGCTGCTGAGCGGCGCGGTCGACTTCGAGCGCTGGCCGGAGCAACGACTCGGCGCCCCCACGATCTCCTGGCTCGGCCCGGCGCTGTCGCCCGACTTGCCGGCGAGCGTGCAGACGCTCCCGCCTCCGATCCGTGAGCTGGCCGTCGTCGCGAACGATGGGACGTCCGTGCGGGTGGGCGTGAGGTTGAACGCACCCGAGACGGCTGGCACGGTCCTGCAACTCGACGGTCCGCCGGGCGCCGATGACGGCCCTCGGCATCCGTATCCGTATCCAACCCAAACAAATACGACTGCCATCGAAGGGGGACAGGCCGGCGATCGACTCTCCGCCTCCCCGATTGGGACGCGTGGTGGTTTCACCGGGACAGGAGATGGTCAACGACCCAGACCCCTCGCGCCACCGGGCGATGCGGGGCCACTCGAGACGCTCAGCTACACCTCGCTCACCGAGCTCTCGCGATGCTCCTACCGCTTCTACCTCGAACGAGTCCTCGGGATGCCCGAGCAACGCCCGCCCGTGGGCGCCGGAGGCAAGGCGCGTGGAGACGGCCTGGAGGCGCGCGTGCGCGGCACGATCGTCCACCGGTTGTTCGAGTCGCTCGACTTCCTTCGCTCCACCGCTCCCTCCGCCGAGGATGTTGCGCAGGTCGCACGCGAGCTGGACGTGCGCGTCGCGCCGCACGAGCGCGAGGAGCTCGCGGCGCTGTTGCGTGCGGCGCTCGGCACCCCTCTCGCGGCGCGTCTTGCGACGCTCGCTCCCGGTGCGCGCAGGGAGCACCCGTTCGCGCTCACGCTCGCTGTCCCCGAGGCGGAGCTTTCCCGCGATCCCTTCCCCGTCGAGTCGCTCGCCCTCGACCCCCCCGTCGAGCCGCAGCCCGGCGGGGTGCTCCTCACCGGCGTGCTCGACCTCCTCGCCCGCGAGCCCGACGGCGGCATGCTGGTCGTGGACTACAAGAGCGATCGCGTCGTCCCGGGCGAGGATCTCCGCGATGTGGTCGAGCGCGAGTACTCGATCCAGCGGCTGCTTTATGCCCTCGCCGTGCTCTCCGACGGCGCCCCGCGCGTCGAGATCGTCCACTGGTTCCTGCACCGTCCAGCCGAGCCGGTCGGTGTCGTGTTCGCCGCGGAGGAGAGGCCGCGGCTCGAGGACGCGGTCGCTCGGTTGATGAGGAGTGCGCGCGCGGGCTCCTTCACGGTCAGTGAGGATCCGCATCGCGGTCTCTGTCTAACCTGCCCGGGACGTGCGGGGATGTGCTCCTGGAGTGACTCGATGACACTCCGCGAGCGAGGGGGTGTGGGGTCTTGACGGCGGGGGATTCGTTCGATCGTTCCGATCGGGAGCTGTTCGCTCGGGCTCGCACGGGGGATGAGCGCGCGCGAGAGCAGCTTGCCGAGCGCTACCTGCCGCTCGCCCGCCGCCTCGCGCGCCGCTACCAGCGCAGCGAGGAGCCGCTCGACGATCTCGAGCAGGTCGCCTCGCTCGGGCTGCTCAAGGCAATCGATCGCTTCGACGCCGACCGCGATGTGGCCTTCTCGAGCTTCGCGGTACCGACGATCCTCGGTGAGGTCAAGCGCCACTTCCGCGACCGTACGTGGTCGGTGCGGGTACCCCGCGACCTCCAGGAGCTGGCGCTTCGCGTAGATCGCGCGGCCGCGGAGCTGTCGCTGGAGCGGCGTCGCGCGCCGACGGTGAGCGAGCTCGCCGAGGCGGTCGGCGCCACCGAGGAGCAGGTGCTCGAGGCGCTGCGGGCCGCGGGGGCCTATCACGCCGGCTCACTCGACGCGCCACGTGGGGGGCGGGCCGACGCGGAGCTGGGAGGGGAGAGCGTGGCCGACGCGCTCGGCGAGGAGGAGGAGGGCTTCGAGCGGGCCGAGGAGCGCGCGACGCTGGCGCCGCTGCTCGCGCACGTCTCCCACCGGGAACGCCTGGTTCTGGTGCTGCGCTTCGGCGAGGACATGACCCAGGCGGAGATCGGCGAGCGGATCGGCGTCTCCCAGATGCAGGTCTCCCGGCTGATCCGCCAGGCGCTTGTCCGCCTGCGCGCTGGGCTCGCCGAGCGCCCGTCGCCGGAGGAGCCCCCGCCTTCCTAGTGATCAGTCAGCCAAAGAGAAGCTGGCGGCGGTTGACGCTCTCGGTCCTGTACCGGTCGATGTGGATGCTCACCCGAAGCGCAGCCTGAGAACCAGCTCCTCCGCGCGCGCGGGCTCGGCGGAGGAGGGCTCGATCCGCAGCTCGTCGGACAGCCGCTCGAGCACGTTGCCGACGCCGGGGACGTCCGCGTCCGCGAGCAGCCCGTCCGCGCCCCGCTCGGCCAGCTCGCCCACGCGCAACTCGATCCCGCGCTCGTCTGTCGCCATCGTAAAGTCGATATGGCCGTCGCGGGCGTGCGCCGGTGCGTGCGCGGACAGGGCGTCGCAGAGGATCATTGCGTCGTCGAGCCGGTCCATCGGGCAATCGGTGCGCGCGAGCACCATCGAGATCACGCGCCCGAGCACGGGCGCGGCCAGCGGGCCGTTCGCGACACGCAGGGTCACGGAGTTTGCCACGGGCTGCTCGGTCCGCCGGTCCTGTGCGGGCGTGTGCGTCACGTTCGTGCGAGCGAGAGGGGGAAGACCATGCGGACCTCGGTGCAATCGTCGTCCGCGCGTCCGAGCTGCACGGACTCCGTCAGCGAGACGATCAGCGGCAAGCCGAGACCGAGTCCGGGACTGTCTCTGCGCGGGCCGATCCCCGGGCCTTCGTCGCGTACGACGACCTCCAGCTTGTCCTCGCTCAGGGTCGCGGCCACCTCGAGCAGACCCTCCTGATCGTCCGGGTAGGCGTGGACGACGACGTTTGTGCAGGCCTCGGTGACCGCGAGGCGAATGTTGGAGAGAACCTCCTCCTCGACCGCAAACGCCTCGCCAAGCGCCCCGAAGGCGTGTCGTACGACGGCTATATTTGCGGCTCGCGCCGGGAGTGCCAGCTCCATGTCTGGTGTTCTCGTGGCCGGCATCATCATGGCTCCCTGAGGCTTGACGTATTCTCGTCTTCGTTCATAGGTGCCCCGCACGGGTGGTTTTCACACATCGAACTTCCCTCCGGTCGCGATCTTCGCCTCCGCGGTCCCCTCAGGAGCGTGCGCCGGAGCGGCGCGGCAGGGCGCGAGGCGTCGATCTGCGGCCGGAGTTGAGCATACGCCAGAGCCACCTCGGATCTCCGCCAGATGACCCCGTGCGATCCGCGAGCGGGTTCAATTCGGGTAGCGTCGACGCCCTGCTCGCGAACCTCCGCGCTGCTACGCTTTCTGGCTCCGCCTCAGGTGCCCGCCTAACCGTCCGGGATCTGCCCACCCGCACGGGATGCACCGCCCCAAGGGAGCACTTCCATGACCACGCACACCATGCAGCCGCCAAAGGCCGTCGGACTCTACGACCCCAGCTTCGAGCACGATGCGTGCGGCGTGGGCATGGTTGCGCGCCTCGACAACCGCCCGACGCACGAGGTCGTCCAGAAAGCGATCACGGCCCTGGAGAACCTCGAGCACCGCGGTGCCAACGGCGCCGACCCGCGCACGGGCGACGGCGCGGGGATCCTCATGCAGATGCCCGACGAGCTGCTGCGCGCCGTCGTGGACTTCGAGCTGCCGCAGCCGGGCGAGTACGGGGTGCTGATGTGCTTCCTGCCGCAGGACGATGAGGTCCGCGCACGCTTGGAGGCGCTGCTCGAGCGGACCGTCGCGGCGGAGGGCCAGCGTCTGCTCGGCTGGCGCGACGTGCCGGTCTGCCCGGAGCACACGGGCGAGGTCGCCGGCGCCTGCCGCCCGGTCGTCCGGCAGCTGTTCGTGGGAGATGGATCGGACGATCTTCCGGCTGAAGGCGGATTCGACCACGACGCGTTCGAGCGCAAGCTGTACGTGATCCGCCGCGTCTGCGAGCTCACGGCCGAGGACGAGGGCCTATACGTCTGCTCGAGCTCGTCCAGGACGCTGAACTACAAGGGCATGCTGATCAGTTTCCAGCTGGCTGCCTTCTACCCCGACCTGCAGGACAAGCGCACAAAGAGCGCGCTGGCGCTTGTGCATTCGCGCTTCTCGACGAACACGTTCCCGAGCTGGGAGCTCGCGCACCCCTACCGGGTGATCTGTCACAACGGCGAGATCAACACGGTGAAGGGGAACGTCAACTGGATGCGCGCGCGTGAGTCCGAGTTGCAGAGCGAACTGTTCGGCGAGGACCTCGAGAAGATCCTGCCCGTCGTCACCCAGGGCAACTCCGACTCGGCGACGTTCGACAACGTGCTCGAGCTGCTGATGCTCGCCGGGAGGACGCCGGCGCACGCGGCGATGATGATGATTCCCGAGGCCTACCGCGACCGCGACGACCTGCCCGAGGAGCTGAAGGGCTTCTATGCATTCCACGCCTGTCTGATGGAGCCGTGGGACGGGCCGGCGTCGGTCGCGTTCACCGACGGGCGCGTCGTCGGTGCGACGCTCGACCGCAACGGCCTGCGGCCGGGACGCTGGGTGGAGACGACCGACGGACACGTCGTGCTCGGCTCGGAGATCGGTCTGCTCGACATCCCCGCCGATCAGATTCGCCGCCTCGGGCGCCTGCAGCCGGGCAAGCTGTTTCTCGTCGACCTCGAGCGCGGGCGGATCGTCGAGGACGGCGAGGTCAAGCGCGAGGTCGCCGGCAAACGGCCTTACGGCGAGTGGTACGCGAAGCGCTCCGTTCCCTTCGCCGAACTGCCCCCATCCGACCAGGTGACCATCTCTGAACAACCCATACAGCTGCGCCAACGCGCCTTCGGATACTCACTCGAGGATCTGCGTGTGCTGCTGACGCCGATGGCGCGTGAGGCGGCCGAGCCGATCGGCTCGATGGGCAATGATTTGTCCCTGGCGGTGCTCTCAGACCAGGCGCCGCCGCTGTTCTCCTACTTCAAGCAGCTATTCGCCCAGGTCACCAACCCGCCGATCGACCCGATCCGCGAGGAAGTCGTGATGAGCCTCGCGACGAGCCTCGGCACCGAGCGCAACCTGTTCGGTGAGACGCCAGAGCACGCGCACAAGCTTGCGCTCGACCAGCCGATCCTGCTCAACCGCGAGCTGGAGACGCTGCGTCACGTCTCCTACGAGGAGTTCAAGGCGTGCACGATCGACCTCACCTGGCCGGTCGTGCAGGGAGCCGCGGGAATCGAGGACGCGCTCGATCGCGTCTGCGCCGAAGCCCACGACGCGATCGCGGAGGGCGTGAACATCATCGTCCTGTCCGATCGGGTGATGGGTCCGAGCCGCGCGCCGATCCCCTCGCTGCTCGCGGTTGCCTCCGTCCACCACCACCTCGTGCGCGAGGGAACGCGGTTGCGCGCGGGGATCATTCTCGAGTCGGGCGAGCCCCGCGAGGTGCACCACTTCGCCACGCTGCTCGGCTATGGCGCGAACGCGATCAACCCGTATCTGATGCTCGAGACGCTCGACCGGCTGGTCTTCGACCGGCGTATCACACGTCTCGGAGAGGACGGCCGCGCGGTCTCGCTGACGCCTGAGGAGGCGGCCCAGAACACGATCAAGGCAATCGGGAAAGGCCTGCTGAAGACGATCTCGAAGATGGGCATCTCCACGATTCAGTCCTACAGCGGCGCGCAGATCTTCGAGGCCGTCGGCCTCGAGCCGGCGCTGATCGACCGGCACTTCACCGGCACCGCCTCGCGGATCGGCGGGGTCGGCCTGGAGGTGCTCGCGACCGAGGCGCTCGAGCGCCACGCCCGCGCCTGGCCGACGGCGACCTCCGGTGAGCCCGTCGACACGAGCGGGCTGCTGCCGGTCGGCGGCGTCTATGCGTGGCGGCGCGACGGCGAGCACCACGTGTGGAATCCCGAGACGATCGCGCTCGTGCAGCACGCCGTGCGCGCGGCCAACGGGAACGTTGGCGCGGCGCTCCAGGGCGACGCCGAGGCGCTCGCGACGGTGAGGGGCAGCGCGGCATACGAGCAGTACCGCGAGTACGCGGAGAAGGTCAACGAGGATTCCGCGCGCAAAGCGACCCTGCGCGGCCTGCTTCAGATCGGCGCGGGTTCACCGCGCACGGTGATCCCGCTCGAGCAGGTCGAGCCGGCGAAGGAGATCGTCCGGCGCTTCTGCACCGGGGCGATGAGCCTCGGCTCGATCTCGCGCGAGGCGCACGAGACGCTCGCGATCGCGATGAACCGGCTCGGCGGTCGCTCGAACACGGGTGAGGGCGGGGAGGACCCGGCGCGCTTTACGCCGGACGCGAACGGCGACCGCCGGCGCTCGGCGATCAAGCAGGTCGCCTCGGGACGTTTCGGCGTGACGATCCACTACCTCGTCAACGCTGACGAGCTACAGATCAAGATGGCCCAGGGCGCCAAGCCCGGCGAGGGCGGCCAGCTGCCTGGGCACAAGGTCGACGAGTACATCGGCTCGATCCGCCACACGACCCCCGGCGTCGGTCTGATCTCGCCGCCGCCACATCACGACATCTACTCGATCGAGGACCTCAAGCAGCTGATCTACGACCTACGCTGCGCCAACCCGCAGGCGCAGGTGTCGGTGAAGCTCGTCTCCGAGGTCGGCGTCGGCACGGTTGCGGCGGGCGTCTCGAAGGCGAACGCCGACAGGGTGCTGATCGCCGGCCACGACGGCGGCACCGGCGCCTCGCCGCTGTCCTCGATCCAATCGGCGGGCGTGCCGTGGGAGATCGGCCTCGCGGAGACGCAGCAGACACTGCTGCTGAACGACCTGCGCGGGCGGATCGTGGTGCAGACCGATGGCCAGCTGAAGACCGGCCGCGATGTCGTGATCGCGGCGATGCTCGGCGCCGACGAGATGGGCTTCTCCACAGGGCCGCTGATCGCGACCGGCTGCATCATGATGCGGGCCTGCCACCTGAACACCTGCCCTGTGGGCATCGCCACGCAGGACCCCGAGCTGCGCAAGCGCTTCAAGGGAACGCCCGAGCACGTCGTCAACTTCTTCTTCTTCGTCGCCGAGGAGGTGCGCGAGATCCTCGCCTCGCTGGGGCTGAGGACGCTGGACGAGGCGATCGGCCGCGTCGACCTGCTCGGCACGCGCGCGGCGATCGATCACTGGAAGGCGCGCGGCGTCGACCTGACGCACCTGCTGACGGCCGTCGAGATCACCGACGGCGGTCCCCTGCGCCGCGTGGAAGCACCGCCGGCCGTGCTCGAGGACGCGCTCGACTGGCAGCTCGTCGAGCGGGCCCGCCCGTTGCTCGAGCTCCAGGACGCGGCGATCCCGGTAGAGCAGGTCCGCATCGAGCTGCCGATTCGCAACCGCAATCGCTGCGTCGGCGGCATTCTCTCCAGCCACATCGCGCGGGCGCGCGGGGTGGAGGGCCTGCCCGAGGACTCGATCGTGGTCGACTTCGAAGGCTCGGCCGGGCAGAGCTTCGGCGGCTGGCTGGCGCCCGGGGTGAACTTCACGCTGCGCGGCGACGCGAACGACTACGCCGGTAAGGGGCTCTCCGGCGGAGTGCTCTCGGTCAGCCCGCGGGCGGGGATGGGCGAGGACTTCGTCGCCGAGCGGAACGTGATCGTCGGCAACACGGTTCTGTATGGCGCGACCGCCGGCCGCGCGTTCTTCCGCGGCCTCGCGGGCGAGCGCTTTGCGGTGCGCAACTCGGGCGCGAGCACCGTCGTCGAGGGCGTGGGCGATCACGGTTGCGAGTACATGACCGGAGGCCGCGTGGTGGTGCTCGGGCCGACGGGCCGCAACTTCGCGGCGGGCATGAGCGGTGGCGTCGCCTACGTGCTCGACGAGGAGGGCGCCTTTGCGGCAGGCGGGCGCTGCAACATGGGCATGGTGGGCTTCGACGGGCTCGACCAGGCCGATGCGCTCGAGCTGCGCACGCTGATCGAGGAGCACGCGCAGCGCACGGACTCGCCGGTGGCGGCGCGGGTGCTCGCCGAGTGGGACGGGTTGCTGGCTCGTGGAGCGTTCGTGAAGGTGATGCCCCACGACTACAAGCGCGTCCTACGCGAGCTGGCCGAGCAGGCCGAGGGAGTCGCCGCCTGATGGGCAAGCTGGGGGGTTTTCTGCAGATCGAGCGCCACGGGATACCGCAGCGGGACCCGCGCGAGCGCGCGCACGACTACAAGGAGTTCCTGCTCACGCGGCCGGTGGGAGAGCTGCGCGAGCAGGGCGGGCGCTGCATGGACTGCGGCGTGCCGTTTTGCCACAACGGCTGTCCGCTCGGCAACCTGATCCCCGACTGGAACGACCTCGTCTACGAAGACCGCTTCGAGGACGCGATCTCCGAGCTGCACGCGACGAACAACTTCCCCGAGTTCACCGGCCGCCTCTGTCCCGCGCCGTGCGAGGCGGCGTGCGTGCTGGAGATTCGCGAGGGCGACGCAGTGACGATCAAACAGATCGAGCACGCGATCATCGGCCGCGCCTGGGATGAGGGCTGGGTCACGCCGCGCCCGCCGCGCCGCGAGACCGGGCAGGGGGTCGCCGTCGTCGGCTCCGGGCCGGCGGGCATGGCCGCCGCCCAGCAGCTGCGCCGCGCCGGCCATCGCGTGACGCTGTTCGAGCGCGACGAGGCCGCGGGCGGGCTGGTGCGCTTCGGGGTACCGGACTTCAAGATCGAGAAGACGGTCGTGCAGCGCCGCGTCGAGCAGCTGATCGCCGAGGGTGTCGAGCTGCGCTGCGGCGTGGAGGTCGGCCGCGACGTCACCGTCGAGGAGTTGCGGGGAAGCTTCGACGCGGTTGTGCTGGCGACCGGCTCGCGCACGCCGCGCGATCTACCGGTGCCGGGCCGCGAGCTGGACGGGGTGCACTTCGCGATGGACTATCTCTACCAGCGCAACCGCTGGGTGGCCCGCGAGTTTGGCCCGGAGCCGAGCGTTGCCCAGCCCGCTGTCCCGCACACGATCACGGCTAAGGGTAAGGACGTGGTCGTGATCGGCGGCGGCGACACCGGCGCCGACTGCGTCGGCAACGCGCTGCGCGAGGGCGCGCGCTCGATCGTCCAGCTCGAGTTGCTCCCCGAGCCGCCGCCGAAGCGCCCGGACGACCGCACCCCGTGGCCGGAGTGGCCGCAGAAGTACCGGCTCAGCTACGCGATGGAGGAGGCGAAGACGCTCGATCTCGGCGAGCAGGACTACTCGATCGCGACGGTCCGCTTCGAGGACGACGGCTCCGGCGCCGTCGCGTCCCTGCGGATCGCCCAGGCCGCGCAGGCACCGCCGTTTGCGCCGATGGAGGGCACCGAGAAGGAGCTGCCGGCGCAACTCGTGCTGCTCGCGATGGGTTTCCTGCACCCGGAGCAGGAGCTGCTCGACCGGCTCGGCGTGGAGAAGGACGGACGCGGGAACGTGAAATCTGTCAAGCCCTACACGACCTCCGTCGACGGCGTGTTCGCCGCCGGCGACGCCCGCCGCGGCCAATCGCTGATCGTGTGGGCGATCAACGAGGGCCGCCAGTGCGCGCGGATGGTCGACCGCTACCTGGCCGGAAAGCTGAACGGCGGGGCGGCGGCGGACGGGTTGCACGCGGACGACGGCACGGCCGGCCACGAGGATGCCGACGAAGGCCCCGAGGGCCCGCCGCAGCACGTCGGGCCCGGTATCGAAGCCGGATAGCAGTGCCGGCACGCGCGCCGCTCCTAGACTGAACGGGAGTGCCCACCTTCTGCCGTCACAACCGCTTCGTCGATCGCTGCCCGATCTGCAGCAAGACGCTCGCCGCCGCCGCGGTCGAAAAGTCGGCGACGAAACCGAGGCGCGCCGCGACAAAAGGCGCTCCCGCAAGACCACACCACCCACGCCTGCGCGCCGGCGGTAGGGAGGTGCGTGTCAGGCGCGAGAACCGCGCCGGGGACGACGGCTACCGCTCGGGGCTGCTCCCCGGGCTGCGTGCTTCCGGCGACGCCGAGGCGCTGGCACAGGAGATCGCCTTTGCGCACGGTCGTCTGCTGACGCTCGGCGCGACGCCGCCCGGTCTATACGGCGAGATTCGCACGCTGGCCGAGCAGGACATCGAGCGGGCGACGTGGATCTGCTTCCTGATCGCCTATCTCTCACCGTTGGAGGGCGAGGATCCCTTCGCCGGCATCCGCATAGCATTGGCGGCCACCCGCGGTGACGCAGATGACCTGGGTCGGCTGGGTGACCTCGACGAGATCCCGCTCGGCCCGCGCACATCCCACGATCCCGCCCGCGGGCCGAGCACGCTGCTCGCCTACCGTCACTGGGCCGAGCGTGCCGGCACGCAGCGACAGGCATTCGAGGGCGACCCCGAGTGGAGCCCGGAGCGACGCTTCGAGCGGGGCTTCGAGCGCTTGGCGTTGCCCGGTCTCGGTCGCATGGGGCGCTATGACCTGCTCGTCACGCTGGGATGGCTCGGGTGCTACGAGATGCGCGCCGACTCGCTGCATATGACGAGCGCGAGCGATGCGCATTCCGGCGACCTCACCACGCTGGCCGCCAAGCGGGTGTTCGCGATCGGCGATCCGCTGCTGCTCGAGCGCCGCGCTCGCGCGCTTGCCGAAGCGGTCTCGGTGCCGATCGAAACGCTCGACCTGGCGTTGGCGAATTGGGGTTCTGAATCCCGGGCGACGCTTGGCGTCCACAGCGAGTGCAGCGATCCGCACACGCTCGAACGCTGCCGGGAGGCATTTGAGCTGTAGGGACGATATCGCCGTCGCGGAGGGTCGTGGCCGGCGTGGACGTGTGGCCCGGTCTAGATCCGCTCCGGCAAAAATGCCGTCCACACGGACACTTACAGTCTCCGTAATGCCGCTCTGCTTCATCGAGCCCCAGGACGCGATCCGTGTGATCGCCGAGTCGGTCGGCCGCGAGGCCCGCCGACAGCTGGTCGGCGAGGTCGTGCGCGCGTGGGTCGACGACATTCCCGACCAGGAGCTGTCGATCCACTACGCCAAGGCGATCGCCGACCTCGACGAGGACGATCTGCACCTGCTCGCCGCCTGGCACGCCTCGTTGGAGGTCGGTCAGCCGGTTCCCAACACCGAGTTTCTCGTCGGCGTGTTCGCGAGCCTTGGCGAGAACCGGCGCGAGGCGCTGAAGATCGCGGCGGGCTTCCGTGGCGAGGAAGCCTTCCAGGCGGGCGTCTCCGAGGAGCAGGCCCTGGATACCGTGCTGCCTCGTCTGTCACGCGAGCGGGCGATTGAGCTCGCGACGGAGTGCATCCAGCTCTACATGTGGGACAGGCTGGGCTGCGATAACTGAGCCGGGTGCGCGCCCAGCTGCCGATAGACTCGGAGCATGCCCGCACCCACAGTCGATGATGTGATGGACGCCCTGTCGAACGTGATCGACCCGGAGCTCGGGTTGGATTTCGTTGAGTTGGGTTTGATCTATGGAGTCGAGGTCAACGACGGGAACGTGCACGTCACGTTCACGCTGACCACGCCCGGCTGTCCGATCGGGCCACAGGTGACTGAGCAGATCGACGAGTTCGTCGGCGAACTGGACGACGTGAGGACGATCGAGTCCGAGATGGTCTTCACGCCGCCGTGGTCGCCGGAGAAGATGTCAGAGGACGCCAAGTTCGCGCTTGGCTACTGACGCCGCTGGGCGGCGCGATGCTGCGTCCTCAGTCGCTCGCGTGCACAGCACGCCACGCGGGGTGGGTGGGCCTAATCAGTCTTGCCTCGCTTGCCCAGCGACGCCAGTAGAGGCGCAGTGATGATCGAGAAGAGAGAGCCTAGGCGGGCGTCGTGACGTTCTCTCGCGCGAGCGACACCAGCGTCGCGAGCTCCTCGGCGATGCTCTCGCCGATCGCATCGATGTCCGGCAGCGCGTCGAAATCGCCGAGCAGGCCGAAGTTCATCTGGCCGTTGTAGGACATGATCGCGATCGCCAGGGCATGGTGCTGGGGGAGGAAGGCGACGGGGTAGGCCTCGAGCATCTCGCGCCCGAGCACGTACAGGGGGAACTGCGGGCCGGGGACGTTGGTGACGAGCAGGTTGAAGAGGCGCGTCGAGAAGTTCAGGCGCGAGGCCTGCGCGAGGATCGTCGGGGGGGCGAAGTTCTGCACGCCGGCAATCACCTCGGCGCCCAAAGCCTGCTTTGACTCCTTCAGGCCGTCCATCGCGGCGGAGACGAAGTTCAGGCGCTGGAGTGGGTCGGCGATGTAGACGGGCAGCGGTCCGCGCATCACGACGATCCGGTTGCCACCGGCGCCGTGCTCGTCCTCGGCGCGAACGGAGACGGGCACGAGCGCGCGCATCTCCATGCCCTCGGTGCGCACGCCGCGGGAGATCAGGAACGAGCGCAACGCCCCTGCGACGACGGCCAGCACGACGTCGTTGACGGTCCCGCCGAAGGCGTTCTTGACGAGCTTGAAGTCATCGAGCGAGCTGCCGACGCCGACGAAGCGCCGGTGCGGGCCGATGTCGACGTTCAGAGGCGTCTGCGGCGCGGGGTTCAGTCCGGCCCAGACGATCTCGCCGACACCCTCCGCTGCCTCGCGCGCGCGGGCGAGCGCGTGCTCGGGGTGCGAGAGCGCGTCGAGCGCGCCCTCCGCGAGCGCGATCCCGGTCCGCACGGCACCGAGCAGGCCGGCGGCCAGCAGCTCGGCGACGCCTGGCTCCGAATGCGGCTGCCACGCGCGCCCGGAGTGGCGCAGCGGCGGCGGGTCGGGGGAGAGGTCGAACAGCACCGTCGCCAGGTCGATTCCGGCGATCCCGTCGATCAGGGCGTGGTGGCTCTTGGAGATCAGCGCGAAGCGGTCGTCCTCGAGCCCCTCGATCAGCCACATCTCCCACAAAGGCTTGGAGCGGTCGAGCTGCTGAGAGAAGATCCAGGCGGTCAGGCCCTGCAACTGCTCCCAGCCCCCCGGGGTCGGCAGCGCGGCGTGACGGATGTGGTACTCGAGGTTGAAGCTGGGGTCGTCGACCCACACCGGCCGTCCGCTGTCGAGCGCAGTGTGGGCGAGCTTGTGGCGGTAGCGCGGGACGAGGTGCAGGCGCCGGCGGATCTGCTCGAGGAACTCCTCCATCGAGGGGGGCGGGCCTTCGACGATCGTCAGCCCGCCGACATGCATGTGCGAGGTCGGCCCCTCCTGGTGCAGGAAGGAGGCGTCGACCGGAGTGAGCCTGTCGAGGTGACGTTGTGCCATTGCCGATTAGCGTACCTGTAGCGCCTCTACAATGGGGGAATGTCCGACCCCGTCGCCAACACCGTCCCCAACACCGTCGAGAAGGTTCTGCTCGCGGCCCCGCGCGGTTATTGCGCGGGTGTCGATCGCGCCGTGCAGACGGTCGAACGGACGCTCGAGATTCACGGCCCGCCGGTGTATGTGCGCAAGGAGATCGTGCACAACAAGCACGTCGTGCAGCGCCTGCGCGAGCGCGGCGTGATCTTCGTCGAGCAGGAGACCGACGTGCCGGAGGGGTCGGTGTGCGTGTTCTCCGCGCACGGCGTTGCTCCCAGCGTGCACGCCAACGCGCAGACGCGGGGATTACAGACGATCGACGCGACCTGCCCGCTCGTGACGAAGGTCCACCGCGAGGCGTTGCGCTTCGCCGAGGATGGCTACACGATCGTGCTCGTCGGCCACGATGGCCACGAGGAGGTCGAAGGCACGATGGGGGAGGCTCCGGAGCGGATCGTGCTCGTGCAGTCAGAGCAGGACGTCGACGAGCTGGAGGTGGAGGATCCCGAGCGGATCGCCTACGTCACGCAGACGACGCTCTCCGTCGATGAGACGAGCTCGATCCTCGCCCGCCTGAAAGAGCGCTTCCCGAGCCTCGTCGGACCCCGCACCGACGACATCTGCTACGCCACCACCAACCGCCAGACCGCCGTCAAGCAGCTCGCCGGCAGCTGCGATCTGATGCTCGTGATCGGTTCGCGCAACTCGTCGAACTCGGTGCGCCTGGTCGAGGTGGCGCGCGACTTCGGCGCCGATGCACACCTGATCGACAGCGCGAGCGAGGTCCGCGAGGAGTGGCTCACGGACAAGCGCGTCGTCGGCATCTCCTCGGGGGCGAGCGCTCCCGAGAACCTGGTCGGCGAGCTGGTCGGCTTCTTCCGTGCGCGGGGCGTCGAAGACATCTCCGAGGTCGACGCGGTGCGCGAGGACGTGCGCTTCATGTTGCCAAAGCAGGTGCGGGAAGCCGCCGTCGTCGTCGGCGAGGCGTCCTGAGCCTCCTGAACCTCCGGGAGGCCGGTCGCGTGCCGCGGCCGAGGATCGCAATCACATACCTGTCCGGTTCGCGATGAGCACCCTGATCATCTCCGACCTGCATCTCGGCAGTGGCTTGGGCTCGGATGTCTTGAGTCGTTCCGGGCCCCGCGCGGCGTTGCTCGAGGCTCTCGAGGACGTCGATCGGCTGGTCCTGCTCGGCGACGTGCTCGAGCTGCGCCACCGCCCGCCGCGCTACGCGATGGCCGCCGCGCGGCCGTTCTTCGAAGATCTCGGGCGGGTGCTCGCCGGTCGCGAGATCGTGGTGAGCGCCGGCAACCACGACCATCTGCTGGTCGAGTCGTGGCTGGGCGAGCGTGCGCTGCGGGCGCCGGAGCCGTTCGAGCTCGAGCAGCGCCTGCGCCCCGAGCAGGCCTCGCCGATGCTCGCGCAGCTCGCCGCATGGGCCGCGCCGGCGCGCGTGAGCGCCGTCTATCCGGGTCTGTGGATACGCCCCGACGTGTATGCGATCCACGGCCACTACCTCGACTGTCACCTGACCGTGCCCACGATCGAGCGCCTGAGCGTCGCGCTGATGAGCCGCGTGCTGGGACGTCCCGCCGCCTCCTTCAGTCGCGTCGAGGACTACGAGGCCGTGGGGGCGCCGGTGTTCGCATGGAGGGATACGGTCGCCAGGGACGCGCGCGCAGGCGGCGCCGTGAACCGCGTCGACACGATCCGCGCGTGGCGAGCGCTCGCGGGCGAGGCGGGCGGCTCCTCGCGAATTCGAAAACTGCGCGGGCTGGCGCTCGCGGGCGCCTTCCCGCTCGCCGTGGCGGCGCTCAATCGTGCCGGGCTGGGCCCGCTGCGCACCGACATCTCAACCGAGGAGCTGCGCCGCGCCGGGCTGCGCGCGATCGGGGAGGTCGCCGACCGCCTCGGCCTCGGCGACGCCCACGTGATCTTCGGCCACACCCATCGAGCCGGGCCGCTTCCGGGCGACGATGAGGCCGAGTGGCTGGGGCGCGGCGGCGCGCGGCTGATGAACTGCGGTTGCTGGACGTACGACCTCGTGTTCCTCGGCCGGGGCGCCGGTGAGACCCCCTATTGGCCCGGCTCCTGCGTGCTCGTGGAGGATGACCCCTCGACGCCCCCGACGCTGAAGCGCCTGCTGCTGGACCGCTCGCACGCCGAGCTCGCGCCGGACGTGGCCGGCGAGGTCACGCCAAGCCCGGTGTGAAGCACGTTGCCAGGCACTGCACGCCCGTGCCGATCTCCAGCGTGAGCGCGGCCGCGGTGTGGCGCTCGTGCTCGATCAGGGGGTAGGCGCCGGGGTGGGAGACCTGCAGCTCGCTCGCGAAGGCCGGCTCGGAGGAGTCATCGGTGACTTGGGCTTTGACCCGGACGGTCCCGCTCCCGTCGAGCACGGCCCATACGCCGCCGGCCTCGTAGGGGCCCGAGTAGGCGCCCTCCTGATCCTGGGTCTGAGGTACCAGCTGAGCGTCCGGCGCGTCCTCTGGGCGCACGGGGTCGAGAACCTCGCGCTCGACGCCGAGCAGCTCCTGGATCGCCAGCTCCGTTTCGACGTAAGCGCCCTCGCCGTAGTGGTACTCGAACAGCCGCGCGCGACCGTCGAACAGGTAGCGCGCAGGCCAGCCCTGGTTCTCGTAGTCGCGCCACAGCTCGAGCTCGCGATCGATCAGCACGGGATACTCGATCCCCAGCCGCGCCACCGCCGCCCTGACTGCGTCCTCGTCGCGCGCCGGCGGAAAGCCGGGGGAGTGCACGCCGACGATCCGCAGCCCAGCCTCGGCGTAGCGTTCGTGCCACGCCTGCAGGTAGGGCAATGTGCGCAGCGAGTTCGGCCGGCAGAAGTCCCAGAACTCGATCAGCAGCGGCTTGCCGCGCTGGATGATGCTCGCCTGCCGCCCGACGACGTTCGCCCAGGGAAGCCCGGTCGGGAACAGCGGCGCGACGATCGTGTCAACAGGAGCCCTCAACGTCGACGAGGCGCTCTAGCCAATACTTCCGACCATCTCCAACTGGATCAGTCTGTTCAGCTCGACCGCGTACTCCATCGGCAACTCCTTCGTGACCGGCTCGATGAAGCCGTTGACGATCATCGCCGCGGCCTCGTCCTCGGTGAAGCCGCGCGAGCCCATGTAGAAGAGCTGGTCGTCGGAGATGCGCCCGACGGTGGCCTCGTGCGCGACCGTGACGTGCGGGTTCTGGATCTGGATGTCCGGCCAGGTGTCGGATTTCGATTCGCCGTCCATCATCAGCCCGTCGCACTGCACGCGCGACTTCGAGCCCTGTGAGTTGGCGCCCATCTTCACGAGCCCGCGGTAGCCCATGATCCCGCCGTCCTTGGAGATCGACTTGGCGAGGATGTTCGAGGTCGTGTTCGGCGCCAGGTGCACGACCTTCGCGCCGGTGTCCTTGTGCACGCCTTTGCCGGCGACGCCCACGTTGAGGTGGTCGGCGCGCGCGCCCTCGCCCATCAAAAACGAGCCGGGGTAGAGCATCACGTACTTCGCGCCCATCGAGCCGCCGACCCACTCCACCGTTCCATTAGCGTCGACGACGGCGCGCTTCGTGTTCAGGTTGTAGACATCCTTGCTCCAGTTCTGGACCGTCGTATACCTGGCCTTCGCGCCCTCGTGGACGAAGATCTCGACGACCGCCGAGTGCATCGAATTGACCGAGTAGGTCTGCGCGGTGCAGCCCTCGATGTAGTTCACCTCCGAGCCCTCGTCGGCGACGATCAGGGTGTGCTCGAACGTGCCCTCGCCCGCGCCCTCCATGCGGAAGTAGGACTGCAGCGGCAGGTCGCACTTGACGCCCTTGGGGATATAGCAAAAGGCCCCGCCGGACCACACGGCGCCGTGCAGCGCGCTGAACTTGTTGTCCTGCGCGGGGACGCACTTGTTCATGAAGTATTTCTCGACCAGCTCCGGGTACTCGGTGACCGCGGTGTCCATCGAACAGAACAGGATCCCCTGCTTGGCGTACTCCTCCTTGAGTCCCTCGTACACCGGCTCCTGGCGCCACACGCCGACGACGCCGGCGAGATGCTCGCGCTCGGCCTGGGGGATGCCGAGGTCCTCATAGGTTTGCTTCATCTCGGCGGGGACGTCGTCCCAGCTGTCGAAGCGGCCCGCGGTCGGCGGCGAGTACAGCACCAGGTCGTCGAGGTTCAGCGCGCTCAGGTCGGGACCCCAGGTCGGGATCGGCTTGCGTTCAAAGATCTCCAGCGCCTTGATCCGTTTCTCGGCCATGAAATCGGGCTCGCCCTTGATCTTCGAGAGCTCCGTCACGACCTCGCGCGAGATGCCCTGGCGGGCGCGCAACTGACCCTGCTCGTCCTCGACGATCGGGCTGGGCTTGGTGATCCTGGTGCGGTCCGTCGTTGCCATCTGGCTCCTCGCTGCGGTTGTGCGCTGAATCCTGTGCTCTGAAGTAGGAATTGTATCGTGGTGCTCAGGCGGGCCATGCGTGATCGCCGGTGACGGCGCCGCGCACGACCTTCAAATTGAGCAGCGCGCACTTGCGCCGCGTCGCCGAGACCGGGATCCCGAGCAGCTCGATCATCCAGTCGGCGCCGAGCCCGCCGACCTCCTCGAGGCTCATGCCCTTCAGCTCCTCGGAGGCGATCGACGCCGAGGCCTGGGAGATCGCGCAGCCGTGTCCGTGGAAGCGCAGGTCCTCGATCCGGTCGTCCTTTACGCGGATGTGCACGCCGAGCTCGTCCCCACACAGGGGGTTGTGCTCGAGCGCCTCGAGGTCGTGGGGCTCCAGCTCGCCGAAGTTACGCGGCTGCTTGTAGTGATCGAGGATGTAGTCGCGATACAGGTCGTCCATCAGAGGCCGAACACCTCGCGTCCGGCGAGCAGCGCATCGACGAGCGCGTCGATGTCGGAGGGCTCGTTGTAAACGCCGATGCTCGCGCGCGCGGTCGCGCTCACGCCCAGGCAGCGCATCAGGGGCTGCGCGCAGTGGTGCCCCGCGCGGATGCAGACGCCGCCGCGGTCGGCCAGCTCGGCAATGTCGTGGGGGTGCATGCCCTCGATCGTGAACGACGCCAACCCGCCCCGTCTGTCTGCCTCCGGGGGGCCGGTAACACGCAGGCCGGGAACATCTCCCAAGCGCTCCAGCATGTAACCGGTCAACGCGCGCTCGTGCGCGCGTACGCGCTCCATGCCGATTGCGGACAGGTAGTCCACCGCCGCGCCCAACCCCACCGCCTCCGCGATCGGCGGCGTACCGGCCTCGAACTTGTACGGCAGCTCGTTCCAGGTGGCGCCCTGGAAGTCGACCGAGGCGATCATGTCGCCGCCGGTCAGGAACGGCTCCATGCCCTCGAGGATCTCGCGGCGGCCGTGCAGCACACCGATCCCCGTCGGCCCGAGCGCCTTGTGTCCCGTCCACGCATAGAAGTCGGCGCCGATCGCCGCGACGTCGACCGGCATGTGCGGCACCGCCTGGGCGCCGTCCACCAAGGACACCGCGCCCGCGGCGCGCGCCCGCGCCACGATCTCCGCGACGGGGAGGATCGTGCCGAGCACGTTCGACACGTGGGTGACCGCGACCATCCGCACCTCGCCGCGCGCGAGCTCGGCGTCGAGCTGATCGAGCGAGATCTCGCCGCGGGGGTCGACCTCGAGGTAGCGCAGCTCCGCGCCGCGCTCGCGGCAGAGGACCTGCCAGGGGACGATGTTCGCGTGGTGCTCCATCTGCGTGATCAGCACTGCGTCGCCGGGACCGACGTTCGCCCGGCCCCAGGAATACGCGACGAGGTTGATCGCCTCGGTGACGTTCTTGGTGAAGATCGTCGTCTCCGGCTCTGCTCCGACGAACGCGGCGACCCGTTTGCGTGCGCCGTCGTACGCGGCGTCGGCCTCCTGCGCCAGCGCGTAGACGCCGCGGTGTACGTTCGCGTTGTGCTCGCGCAGGTGATTCGCGAGCGCCTCGATCACGACCTCGGGCTTCTGCGAGGTCGCGCCCGAATCCAGGTAGATCAGCGGGCGCCCGTCGAAACGGCGGGAGAAGATCGGGAAGTCTGACTTGACCCCGAGGGCGCTCTCAGCGACTGGTGGCATACGCCTCGATGTCATCGCGCGCCGCCGCCAGCTTGCCGGCGATCTTCTCGCGCACGATCTCCTCTAGCGGCTCGTCGGCCAGCTCTGCGATCAAAGGCTCGAAGAAGCCCTCGACGATCACGCGCACCGCCGACGGGCGGTCGAGGCCACGCGACTGCATGTAGAAGATCGCGGCCTCGTCGAGCTCGCCGACCGTGCCGCCGTGCGAGGCGGAGACGTCGTCGGCGGACACGAGCACCGAGGGGATCGCGTCCACGCGCGCCTTCGGCGAGAGCATCATCGAGTGGATCTGCAGGTAGGTGTGCGTCTGCTGGGCGCCCGGGTCGATCTGGATCAGGCCCTCGAAGCTCGCGCGGCTCTCACCGGTTGCGGCGCCGCGCCAGTGGACATCGCCGCCGGAGGGGCCGGTCTCGTGCAGGTCGACCGCGAACACGTCGAGGTGCTCGTGCTCCTCGGTGAAGAACAGCCCCCGGAAGGCCATGTCGCCACCGGGCTCGGACACGGCTAGCTCGAGGTGCTGGCGCACTAAGTGCCCCCCGAGCAGCGCCGGCAGCCAGTGGCAGTAGGCGTCGCGTCCGACGCCGACGAAGCGCGTCGATGCGTCGTACACCTCGCCCGCGCCCCAATCTTGGACCTGGGCGAGGCGACAGCGCGCGCCGTCCTGGAGGTACAGCTCGAACGCCCCCGCGTGCAACGCCTGGCCGGAGAAGTCCTCCGCGAGGTCGTACTCGTGCAGCTTGAACTCGCTGCTCTCGCCGCCGACGACGAGCGTGCGCGCGTACTGCGCCACCCCCGGGCTCTCGATCGTGTAGACGATCTCGAACGGGTCCTCGACGACGACACCCTTCGGCACGTGCAGAAAGGCGCCGCCGGTCCAGAACGCCGCGTTTGCGGCCTCCAGCTTGTTCCGGTCGATCGTCAGGCGCTTGGAGTACCAGCGCTCGGCCAGCTCGCGGTGATCTTGGAAGGCTTCCTGCAACGAGCACAGGATCACTCCGCGCTCGGCCAGCGCGGGGTCGAGCTCGACGTGCACGACCTCGCCCGCGCTCTGCACGATGCGCCCGGCGTGTGGTCGGTCGGGGAGCGTGCGCGTGACGATGTCCGGTATGCCCGCCCCAGCGGCCGCCGGCTGTGTCGAGAGCGCTTCGAGGTCGAGGCTCTGCAGACTGGTCGTCCAGAACCCCGAGCGCCGCCACACGGGCAGCTCCGAGGTCTCATACGTCTTCAGCGCCGCCTCGCGTAACTGATCGAGCGTGCGCCCGTTGCCGGCCCCGGCTCCCGCGAGCGCGTGGTAGAGGCTCGCCTCGCGGTGACGGCCGGGCTTGACCTGAACCTCAGGCACGGGCGCCGACCTCTTGGCGGATCTGATCGTAGCCCTCGCGCTCGAGCCGTTCGACCAGCTCGACGCCGCCCTGCAAAACGATCCGCCCGTCCATCAGTATGTGCACGAACTGGGGCTTGATGTAGTGCAGGATGCGCTGGTAGTGGGTGATGATCAGCGCGCCGAGGCCCTGCTCCTCGTGCAGCTTCTGGACCCCCTCGGCGACCGTCCGCAACGCGTCGATGTCCAACCCCGAATCCGTCTCGTCGAGGATCGCCACGTCGGGCGCGAGCATCGCCATCTGCAGGATCTCCGCGCGCTTCTTCTCGCCGCCCGAGAAGCCGTCGTTGAGGTGGCGCGAGGTGAACGCCCGATCGACGTCGAGCAGCTCGATCGCGTGCTGGAGCTGGTTGCGGAACTCCTTGACCTGGATCGGTTCGTCACGCTTGGCGTTGATCGCCATCCTGAGGAAATTCGCCACAGAGACGCCGGGGATTGAGACCGGGTACTGGAACGCCAGGAACAGCCCGGCCTTCGCGCGCTCGTGCGGTTCGGCCTCGGTGATGTCCTCGCCCTTGAAGACGATCGTCCCCTCGGTGATCTCATACGAGGGATGCCCGAGCAGCGTGTTCGCGAGCGTCGACTTGCCTGAGCCGTTGGGGCCCATCAGCGCGTGGACCTCGCCGCGCGAGATGTCGAGATCGACTCCCTTGAGGATCTCGCGCTCCTCGATACGCACGTGCAGGTCTCTGATCTCTAGGTCAGCCATGTTCTGTTTTCAAGCTCCAGTTGTGAGTGGTTCGGTTTTTTTAATTCCATTCAAGAGGGCGGGGGCGAGCACGAGGTCTGCGAGCGTCGTCTCCTGCAGCGTGCGCACGATCGCAAAGCGCACACGTGTCCACAAAAGCTTCGTGGGACAGACGTGGGAAGGATCGGACTCTCGCGAGCACACGATCGAGCCGTCTGAGGACTGGGAGATGCACTCGATCGGCGCGATCGACCCCTCGAGCGCCTGTACGACCTCGGCCATCGTGATCTCCATTGGCGAGCGCGCGAGCAGATAGCCGCCGCGCGAGCCGCGCCGCGAGTCGACCAGGCCGGCCTTCCGCAGTCTCGCGACGAGGTGCTCCAGGTATGCCAGTGGCAGACCGTCGTGCGCGGCGATCTCCGCGAGCGGGATCGGATCCTCGCCGGCTCGCCGAGCCAGCTCGACCATCACGCGTACGCCGTACTCGGCCTTGGTTGAGAACATCATCGTGTCATTTCCTACCTGGCAGCTAGGGTATCAGCGGGGTCGGGAAAGCCCGGATTTCTGCTCGACCGTTCACGCCTAGCTGGCGTCGCCTACGTTTCGCCTTCGAGCTTGCGGATGTCGTGGACGAGCCCTTCCGGGGTGAGCTGTTCGACCTGGAAAAGATCGCGCTTCTGCCCGGCGCGGTCGATCAGCAGGACGGCGGCGGCATGGGGCGACTCGGCGTCGCCGAGCTGGCTGGGGACGATGTCGTAGGCGCGCCAGACCGCCCGCAGTTCCGTAGGCGTGCCGGTCAAATACTCGACGCGGCCGTCGAGCGCGGCTTCGCCGAGGAAGCGACGCACGGCCGCGGGCGTGTCGGCGCTCGGGTCGGCGCTGACGATCAGCACCGGGACGGGGTAGGGGGGATGGCTACCGAATTCATCGAGCGCGCCGCGGATCTGCTGGGCGATCAATGGGCAGGTCGGGTGGCAGGTCGTGGAAAGGAACGTCAGGATCGCGATGCGCCCTCGGTACTGGCCGAGCGAGACGCGCCGCCCGGATTGGTCGGTGAGCGTGAAGTCGGGCGCGCTGACACCGCGGGGCAGTAGCGCCCCGTCGAAGCCGGTGCTGGCCTGCGCGTTTTCGGCCACCGCCCTCGCCGCCGCCGCGGCCGAGCTCGTCGAGGATCGTGGGGCCGGGTGGTCGAGTAGGACGACGAGCGCGAAGACGAGCACGATCGTGGTCAAGGAGGCGAGCAGGAGGATGCGCGAGCGCTGGCTCATACCGCGCATAGCGTCTCAGAGGGAGCCTCGACTCAGCCGCGCTTCTTCTCCCTCCCTCGAAACGTGGTGGCGGAAGATGGCAGAAAATGTTGGGAATATGTCCTTGCGGACAGATAGGGGTTGAGCGATGATCGGAGGATGGATCACACACGATCGCTTCGCCCCGACCCTCGATCGCCGCGCCAGATCGCGATTCTCGTCTACCCGGGCGTGCAGAGCCTCGACTTCACCGGTCCGTTGGAGGTGTTCGCGGGAGCCCAGCGGCTGATCGAGCAGTCAGGCCGGCGTGCGCGCGGGTACGAGATCAAACTGCTCAGCGTCGACGGCCGGCCGCTCGAAACCTCGAGCGGGTTGACCGTGACCCCGCACGCGAGCCTTGCAGCGGCGCCCGAGGCGATCGACACGCTGATCGTCGCCGGTGGGTACGGTCGTAAGCAGGCGGCGGCCGATCGCGCGCTGCTGGAGTGGATCGCCGCAACTTCCGCGACCGTCCGGCGCACCGCCTCGGTTTGCACCGGCGCCTTTCTGCTCGCCGCGGCGGGTGTGCTCGATGGCCGGCGCGCGACCACCCATTGGGCATCGGCCGGCGAGCTCGCCGCGCGCTACCCGGGGGTGGACGTCGACCCCGAGCCGATCTTTCTGCGCGACGGCCCGGTCTGGACCTCGGCCGGAGTTACCGCGGGGATGGATCTGGCGCTGGCGCTCGTCGAGGAAGATCTCGACCGCGATGCTGCGCTGCAGATTGCCCGCCATCTCGTGCTGTTTCTGCGCCGTCCCGGCAACCAGTCGCAGTTCAGCGCAACGCTGTCCGCCCAAGAACCGGCGCGTGAGCCGCTGCGCGAGGTCCAGCGCCATGTCGTCGAGCATCCGGAGGCCGACCTGTCCGTCGAGGCGCTCGCCGACTGCGCGTGTATGAGCCCGCGTCACTTCGCCCGTGCGTTCGCGGCCGAGTCCGGGGTAACGCCCGCGCGCTACGTCGAGCGGGTGCGACTCGAGGCGGCTCGCCGGCATTTGGAGGACACCGCGGAGTCGATCGCGGCTGTTGCGCATGCCTGCGGCTTTGGCACCGCGGAGACGATGCGCCGCACGTTCCTGCGCGCGCTCGACGTCGGACCGGCGGAGTACCGCCGCCGCTTCTATGCCCCGATCGAAAAGGAGACAGTGCAATGAACATCGCGATCCTGCTGTTCGACCGTCTGGCGGCGCTCGATGCCGTCGGTCCCTACGAAGTGCTCAGCCGGTTGCCTGGCGCGAAGGTCACATTCGTCGCCGAGCAGGCCGGCCCGAAGCGCACCGACACGGGACAGCTGGCGCTCACGGCCGACGCATCGCTCGCGGAACTGGCCCACCCCGAGGTCGTGCTCGTTCCAGGCGGCCCCGGCCAGGTGGCGCTGATGGACGACGGCCCGGTCCATACCTGGCTGCGCACGGCGCACGAGACGTCGCAGTGGACGTGCTCGGTTTGCACCGGCTCGCTGATCCTCGCCGCCGCCGGGTTGCTGGACGGCAAGCGTGCGACGAGCAACTGGCAGGCGCTCGAGGAGCTGGATCGGTTCGACGGCGTCGAGGTCGTTCCCGAGCGCGTGGTGTTCGACGGCAAGCTCGCCACCGCCGCCGGGGTCACGGCCGGGATCGACATGGCGCTCGCGCTCGCGGCGAAGGTCGCAGGCGAACGGGTCGCGCAGGCGATCCAGCTGGGCATCGAGTACGACCCGCAGCCACCGTTCGACGCCGGCTCGCCGCGGACGGCGCCGGCGGAGATCGTCGAGGCGGTGCGCGCCCACTCGCGCTTCGCTGCGTGAGTGGGCGCCGCCGGCGTGGGGTGGCGCAGACGTAGGGCGGCGCCGACGTCACCGGCGTAAGTAAGATCCCGCGTATGTCCGACAACCCGTTTGGAACCACCAGCACCTCCTCGAAGCAGTCCGCGCTGAGCGTGTTCGAGCCGCGCGCGACCGAACGCGCGGCCAGCTCTACGTTCCTGCTCGGCCAGGTGATGTTCCTGGTCGCGGTCGCGCTCGCGTTCACCTCGGCCGGCGCCTATATCGGGCGCGATCTGAGCTACGGCACCGGTCTGATCTTCGAGCTATGCGCCTTTGGGATGCTGATCGTGCAGATGTTCGTCCCAATCCTGCGCGAAGGCCCGACGGGGATGACGTGGATGTTCGCGCTCGCGCTGCTGCTCGGGCTTGGCTTGGGACCGGTGATCAACGAGTACGCGATGGTCGATCAGAGCGCGATCTACCAGGCGGCCGGTGGCACCGCGCTGACGGTCGGAGTGATGGGCTCCTACGGCTTTGCCACCTCGCGCGATTTGATCCGCTGGATGCGGCCGCTGTTCTTCGCGCTGCTCGGGGTCTTCGTGCTGAGCATCGTTCTGATCCTGATCGGCTCGGGCGAACACTTCCTGTTGAACCTCGCGATCTACGTGATCGTGAGCGCCTACCTGGCGATCTACTTCCAGATCATCCGCCGCCGTGCGACCGAGCGCGACGTGATCTGGATCGCGACGGGCGTGTTCATCAACATCATCAACATCTTCCTCACGCTCCTGCGGATCTTCGGCGGGCGTTGACGCACACGCGTCGGGGAGGATGGCGTCGCGTTTGCGGCGTGAGGCTCGTGTCGACACCGGAATCGATCCCCGAGGCGGGCGATAACCTCCGAGTCCGATGACCGAACAACGCTACGACCCGCAGGAGATCGAGCCCCGCTGGCAGGCGCTGTGGGCGAAGGAGCGCACCTGGGAGGTGGCAAACGAGAGCGCCACGGGCCCGGGCGCCGGGGGCGACCGGGCCCCGACCTCGTATGTGCTGGAGATGCTGCCCTACCCGAGCGGCGAGCCACACATCGGCCATCTGAAGGTCTACTCGGTCGGCGACGCGATCGCCCACTATCACCGCCGCACGGGCCACAGGGTGCTGCACCCGATGGGCTACGACGCGTTCGGGCTGCCGGCGGAGAACCATGCGATCAAGACCGGCGTGCACCCGCGCGACTCGACCGCTGCGTCGATCGCGTCGTTCCAGCGCGAGTTCCGCCGCTGGGGCATCTCGATCGATTGGTCGCGCGAGCTGGCGACGCACGATCCGCGCTACTACCGCTGGACGCAGTGGATCTTCCTGCAGTTGTTCGGGGCGGGGCTGGCATATCGCAAAGAGGCGGCGGTGAAGTGGTGCCCGAAAGACCAGACGGTGCTTGCGAACGAGCAGGTGGAAGCGGATGGGACCTGCGAGCGCTGCGGCGCGCTCGTGGAAGTCCGACAGCTCGAGCAGTGGTTCCTGCGGATCACCGACTACGCCGAGCGGTTGTTGGGAGACCTCGACGGGATCGAGTGGCCCGAGCACGTGAAGACGATGCAGCGCAACTGGATCGGGCGCAGCGAGGGCGCCGAGGTGACGTTCCGCTGCGAGGATTTGGATCCCGCCCACCCGATCGACTACCCGGTCTTCACAACGCGGCCGGACACGCTGTTCGGCGCGACCTTCTTCGTGATGGCGCCCGAGCACCCCGACGTCGCACGACTCGCCGAGGGGACCGTGTACGAACAGGATGTCCATGACTACGTCAACCACGCGCTGAACGAGTCCAACGAGGAGCGCGGCAACGCCGAGAAGCCGAAGACGGGGGTTCCCCTGGGGCGCACGGTCACGAACCCCGTCAACGGCGAGCAGATCCCGATGTACGTCGCCGATTACGTGCTGATGGAGTACGGCACCGGCGCGATCATGGCGGTGCCGGGGCACGACGAGCGCGATTACGCGTTCGCACGCGCGTACGACTTGCCGATCCGCCGTGTGATCGAAGGCCCAGCCAGCGCTGCGCCGGACGCCGACCCGAGCGCGGCCGAGACCACCGAGCAGGGTCTTCCATACCCCGGCGACGGGCTGCTCGTCAACTCGCATCCGGACTTCGACGGCATGCCCAACCGCGAGGCGCTCGGCGCGATCGTCGCGTGGCTGGACCGCGAGGGCAAGGGCCACGCGTCGGTCAACTACCGGCTGCGCGACTGGCTGGTCTCGCGCCAGCGCTACTGGGGCTGCCCGATCCCGATCGTCAACTGCGAGCGCTGCGGGATCGTGCCCGTGCCCGAGGACCAGCTGCCGGTGGAGCTGCCGGACATCGAGGATTACACGCCGAAGGGCCGCTCGCCGCTGGAGGCCGCGGAGGAGTGGGTCAACACGAAGTGCCCGGAGTGCGGTGGGCCGGCGCGCAGGGAGACGGACACGATGGACACATTCGTCGATTCGTCTTGGTACTTCCTGCGCTACTGCGACGCGTCCAACGAAGACGCCGCCTGGGATCCGGCGGCGCTGAGGGAGTGGATGCCGGTCGACCAGTACATCGGCGGGGTCGAGCACGCGATCCTGCACCTGATGTACGCGCGCTTCTTCACCAAGGCGCTGGCCGACCTCGGGCACCTCGAATTCCAAGAGCCGTTCAAGGCCCTGTTCACGCAGGGGATGGTGACGAAGGACGGCGCGAAGATGAGCAAGTCCCGCGGCAACGTGGTCTCGCCGGCGGCGATCATCGAGCGCTACGGCGCCGACACCGCGCGTTGCTACATCCTCTTCATCGGACCACCCGATCAGGACGCGGATTGGTCGGACGAGGGTATGGAGGGCGTGCACCGGTTTCTCAGCCGTCTGTGGCGTCTGGCGGTGGAAACCTCCGAGCAGGCCGATGCCGGGCAGGGGGGAGAGGCCGAGGATCTCGAGCTGTTGCGCAAGGCGAACTGGGCGATCGAGAAGGTCTCTGGAGACCTGCGGCGGTTCGCCTTCAACACGGCGATCGCCGCGGTGATGGAGCTGTTGAACGAATGCTCACGGCTGCGCGAGAGCGCGAGCGTCGAGAGCAAGCGCTTCGCGCTCGCGACGGCCGCCTCGTTGCTGTTCCCGTTCGCCCCGCATGTGTCGGCTGACATCTATGACCGTTTGAGCGGCGAGCGCGTCTGGGAGCAGCCCTGGCCGCAGGCCGACGAGGCGCTGCTCGAGCGCGACGAGTACGAGCTCGTCTGTCAGGTCAACGGCAAGCTGCGCGATCGCGTCACCGCCGCGACGGGCGCGGATGCGCAGGAGCTGAAGGAGCTGTGCAGAGCCGCGCCGAACGTGCGGGTGCATCTCGATGGCAAGGAGATCGTCAAGGAGATCGTCGTTCCGGGCAAGCTAGTGAACCTCGTGGTGCGCTGATGGCAGAGCTGAAGCCCGCCTACCTGATCCACGGCGACGATCACGGCGCCGTCGCCGAGCGCCGCGCGGGGTTGAAGTCGCTGGCCGAACGGCAGGGCGATGCGGCGAGCGTCGAGGTGCTCGAGGGCGAGGCTGGGACTCCCGCCGGCGTGGCGCTGGCGCTGAGCGCGATGACGTTCGCGATCGGTCGCCGCGTGATCGTCGTCGACGGGGTCGAGCGTTGGAAGCAGGCGGAGGTCGAGCAGCACCTTGCGCCGGCGATGGGGGCGATGCCGCCGGAGACGACGGTCGCGCTGTTCGCGCGCGAGGAGAATCGCAGCAAGGCCCCGGAGGCGGTCCACGACGCGGTCAAGAGCGCGGGCGGGCAGATCGTCACGCAGGCGACGGTGAAGCCGTGGGAGCTTGGCAAGTGGGCGCGCGCGCAGGGCGCGCACATGGGGATCGCGCTCGACGCGGCCGCCGCGAACGCGCTGGTGGCCCAGGTTGGGGGACGCCAGCAGCGGCTGCTGCGCGAGCTGGAGAAGCTCGCGCTGGAAGTCGAGGTCGAGGGAGAGACCCAGCGCATCGGTGTCGAGGAGATCGAGCGCCGCGCCGCCCACTCCGCCGAGTACCGCTCCTTTGCGCTGGCCGACGCGCTCGTCGGCGGCGACACCGCGCAGGCGACGCTCTCCTACCTGCGTGTCCGCCGCCAGGGCGAGCGCCTGGCCGGGCTGACGTACATGATGGCTCAGCGTGTGCGCGAGGCGCTGCAAATCGCGCTGCGGTTGCAGGCGGGCGAGTCGGTGGGCGACGTGCGCCGCGGTCTGCGCATGCCCCCGCGCGCCGCGGAGCGCTTTGTCGCGGACGTCGCCAAGGCCGACCCCGAGCGTTTGAAGCGGGCGCTCGGCGTGCTCGCCGACATGGAGCTCGACTCGCGCGGCGGGGCGGCGATCGGCGCGAGCCGCTCGCCGGTGGCGATGCTCGATGAAGACTCGATTGCGCTGCGCGCGATCGAGGTCATTACGAGCTAAAAAAAGTGGCAGCCGTTGCGTTGAGGAACTACTCCTAGGTGGTCGATGAGCAAGCGAGGCAAGGACGCAGGGAGCGTGGCGTGCGCTAGCACGCGAGCGACTGAGGACGCCGCGTCGCGCCGCTCAGCGGCCGGCTAGGAGGCGGGCTGCGCGGGACTTGCGGTGCGCGCCGGTGTTCTTGTGCAGCGCGCCGCGCTTGACGGCCTTGTCGATCGTGCTCACGAGCTCGCGGTGCTCGGCATCGGCCGTGGCGGTGTCGCCGCTCTCCATCGTCGCCTCGAGGCGACGGAAGTAGGTCTTGATCGCCGACGTGTAGCGCCGGTTCTCCAGGCGCTCGCGCTCGGTGCGGAGGATCCGCTTCTTCTGGGAGTGGATGTTGGCCATGACTGAAAGCCGCAGGCGCCGCAGAGAAGCTGCGGGGCGCGCCGCGGAGCGCCGTACTATAGCGGCCTTGTCCGTCCCCGGAGAACCACCAGTCGCGGAGCCGCCCGCCACGACGTTACCGGCGGGCGAGGAGGAGCAAGTCGCGCACTCGGCCGGCAGTCGCGGCGTCGCCCGCAACACAGCGATCTTCTCGATCGGCACCGGCATCTCGCGGATCGTCGGTTTGGGACGGGAAATCGTGTTCGCGAGCTACTTCGGTACAAGCGGCGCGGCCTCGGCCTTCACGATCGCATTCCTCGTGCCGAACCTCGTCAGCAACCTGTTCGCGAACGCCGCACTGTCGGCCGCGTTCGTGCCGGTGTTCACCGACCTGCTCCAGCAGGGACGCAAGAAAGACGCTCTGCGGCTGGCCTCGACGCTGTTCTGGATCATGCTGATCGGACTCGGCGCGATCTCGGCGTTCTTCATCCTCGCCGCGGGGACGATCATGCCGCTGTTCATCGGTCCCACCTTCAGCGGCGCGCTGAACGATCTGACGATCGGCCTCTCCCAGGTGCTGTTCCCGGTTGTGCTGCTGCTCGGCCTGACAGGCCTGCTCACAGGCATCCTGCAGTCCTACGACGAATTCACGATCCCCGCGATCTCCCCGGCGGTCTGGAATCTGGTGATCATCGTGCTGCTGGTCGTGCTCGCGCCGCACTTCCACGGCAACGACAGGGTCTACGCCTACGCGATCGGGATCCTCGCGGCGACCGGCGCGCAGTTGGCGCTCGCGTTCGGCGCGCTCGGGCGGATCGATTTTCGCTTGCAGTTCTCGATCGACTGGCACGACCCGCGGATCAGGCAGGTGTTCACGCTGATGCTCCCCGTGACGATCGGGCTGGGCATCGTGAACCTAGACCAGCTGATCAACTCGGCCTTCGGGAGCCTCGTCTCCGACGAAGCCCCGCGCGCGATCGACAACGCGTTCCGCATCTACATGCTGCCCCAGGGCATGTTCAGCGTGGCGGTCGCGACCGTCCTGTTCCCGGTCCTCAGCCGCCTGGCCGCCCGCCGCGACCCGGCGGGGATGCGCCGCACCGTGGGGACGGGAATGCGTCAGATCAACCTGCTGCTGATCCCGGCTGCGGCGTTCATGATCGTGCTTGCGACCCCGATCACGCGACTCGTGTTCGAACGCGGTCACTTCGACGCCCAGTCGACCAAGCTGGTCTCCGAAGCGCTCTTCTGGTTCGCCTTCAGCCTGCCCTTCGCCGGCATCAACCTGTTGCTCACGCGTACCTTCTTCTCGTTGCAGCGACCGTGGATCCCAACGAAACTGGCGGCGATGAACATCGTTGTGGACATCGTCGTCAGCGTCGCGCTCTACAAGCCGCTGGGGATCGCCGGCCTGGTGATCGGCACCGTTGCCGCCAATGCGGTGATGACAGCGCTGCAGCTGCGCCGGTTGCGGATCGGCTTCAACGGCCGCTTGGAGGGTGCTCAAACGACGATGATCACCATCCGGATCGCCGTCGCCTCGGCGCTGTTGGCGGCCGTGTCGTGGGTGGTCTGGTACGCGCTGCACGCAGCGCTCGGGCAGTCGTTGATCGCGCAGATCGTCAGCATGGCCGCTGCGGCCGGCGCGGGAGTGTGGATCTACACGCGCGCGGTGCTGATGATGCACATCCCCGAGGCCCACCAAGTCAACCGCCTGATCCGAGCCCGGTTGGGGCGTGCGTAGGCCGAGCAGAGGCCGGGTGAGCTCGAGAGCCCACCCGGCTTGCGCCCGAACATAGATCGCCGCTTACTACTTACGTCCCAGGACTGTGTGTCTTGCCTGGGCGGCGTGACACTCTCGACACCTGGACAGGCCGCCGGTCCGAAGACCGGCGCGTTGCCGCGGCTGAATGCTCATTGTCGAGTTGGCGATCCGCCGGACCATTAAGGCTAGCGCGTGGGGCGCCATCTACGCTGTAGCGACCCCATGGACCAGGCCCACATCCGCAACTTCTCGATCATCGCCCACATCGACCACGGCAAGTCGACGCTGGCCGATCGCATCCTCGAGCTGACGAAGACCGTCGCCGCACGCGAGATGCGCGCGCAGCTGCTCGACTCGATGGACCTCGAGCGCGAGCGCGGGATCACGATCAAGGCGCAGGCGGTGCGCGTTTTCTACACGGCCAAAGATGGCGAGACCTACCAGCTGCACCTGATCGACACGCCCGGGCACGTCGACTTCACCTATGAGGTCTCGCGCTCGCTCGCCGCCTGCGAGGGCGCGCTGCTCGTCGTCGACGCCGCGCAGGGGGTGGAGGCGCAGACTGTCGCGAACACCTACCTGGCGATCGATGCGGGCCTCGAGCTGATTCCGTGCCTGAACAAGATCGACCTGCCCGGCGCCGAGCCCGAGCGCGTGGCCGGCGAAGTGAGCGATCTGATCGGCGAGCCGACCGACGGGATCCTGCAGATCAGCGGCAAGACCGGCGCGGGCGTCGGGGAGGTGCTCGAGGAGCTGATCGCGCGCGTGCCGCCGCCCAGGGGCGATCCGCAGGCGCCGCCGCGCGCGCTGATCTTCGACTCGGAGTTCGACCAGTACCGCGGCGTGATCGCCTATATCCGCGTCGTCGACGGCGTCTTCAAGAAGGGCGAGGCGATCCGGGCGATGGCGACCGCGACCGAGGCGGACATCGACGACATCGGCTTCTTCAGCCCGCAGATGATGCCCACCGACCAGCTCGCCGCGGGTGAGGTCGGCTACCTGATCACGGGGCTGAAGGACGTTACGCTGCTGCGCGTCGGCGACACACTGACCACGCGCACGCGGACCTCCGGCCCGGGTAGTCGCGTCGGAGGCGCCGAAGCGACGGAGGCGCTGCCGGGCTATCGCGAGGTCAAACCGATGGTCTTCTGCGGCCTGTTCCCGATCGACTCCGACGACTACCCCGACCTGCGCGACGCGCTCGAGAAGCTCGTGCTCAACGACGCCGCGCTGAGCTGGGAGCCGGAGACATCGGACGCGCTCGGATTCGGCTTCCGGTGCGGCTTCCTGGGCCTGCTGCACATGGACATCGTGCGCGAGCGCCTCGAGCGCGAGTACGACCTCGAGCTGCTCGCGACGATGCCCTCGGTGCAGTTCGACGTGACGCTCACCAACGGGGATGAGCTCGAGGTGCACAACCCCTCGGACATGCCCGACCCCGGCACGATCGAGCAGATTCGCGAGCCGTTCATCACCGCCTCGATCATCGCCCCGAAAGAGTTCGTCGGCGCGGTGATGGAGCTCTGTCAGGAGCGCCGCGGCGTGCACTCTGGCATGCACTACCTGTCGCCCGAGCGCGTGCAGCTGAACTACGAGTTGCCGCTGGCGGAAATCGTGCTCGACTTCTTCGACCAGCTGAAGTCGCGCACCAAAGGCTACGCGTCGCTCGACTACGAGCTGAGCGGGATGAGGGACTCAGATCTCGTCAAGCTCGACGTGCTGCTCGCCGGCGACACGGTCGACGCGCTGTCGATGGTCGTCCACCGCGACAAGGCTTATGAGATGGGCCGCACGCTGACCGAGAAGCTGCGTAAGCGGATTCCCCGCCAGCAGTACGACGTCCCGATTCAGGCGGCGATCGGCGCACACGTGATCGCGCGCGAGACCGTGAAGGCGTTCCGCAAGGATGTGATCGCGGGCTGCTACGGCGGCGACATCACGCGCAAGAAAAAGCTGCTGGCAAAGCAGAAGGAGGGCAAGAAGCGGATGAAGCAGGTCGGCCGCGTCGAGGTTCCCCAGGAGGCCTTCCTGGCAGTGCTGGAGCTGGGCGAGGAGTAGCTCGTGCCGGGCCGGTCGACGCGGATCCTGTTTGTCTGTCTCGGCAACATCTGCCGCTCGCCGACGGCCGAGGGCGTGATGCGGGCGCTCGTACGCGAGGCGGGGCTCGAGGAGTCGATCGAGCTGGACTCGGCCGGCACCGGCGCCTGGCACGTCGGCAACCCGCCGGACGAGCGCGCCACCGAGACCGCGCGCACCCGGGGAATCGTGATCGAGGGCGCCGCCCGCGAGGTGCGGCGGGCGGACTTCGACGACTTCGACCTCCTGATCGCGATGGATCGCAAAAACCTCGCCGATCTGCGGCGCCTCGCGCCCGACGAGCGAGCACGTGCTCGAATCAGGCTGCTGCGCGAGTTCGATCCGGCGAGCGCCGGGCTCGGCGTCGACGAGCTCGACGTGCCCGACCCCTACTACGGCGGCCCGCGTGGCTTCGAGGACGTGCTCGACCTCGTCCACGCCGCATGTGAGGGCCTGCTCGCCCAGATTCGGGCCGGCCAGGTCCCGTGAGCCTGCCGCTCGGGGCGACGGACCCGAGGCTCCTCGGCGGCGGCGATATCAACGAGGCTTGGCGTGTCACGCTCGCCGACGGTCGCACGGCGTTCGTGAAGACGCGGGCGGACGCCGGTCCGGGTGAGTACGCGGCGGAGGCCGCGGGCCTGCGCTGGCTCGCCGAGCCCCGCGCGCTGCGCACGCCCCGCGCGATCGAGGTCGGCGAGGACTACCTCGCGCTGGAGTGGATCGAGCCCGGCCGTCTCGACGGCGCGGGCGTGGAGGAGCTCGGGCGTGGGCTGGCGGTCACCCACGCGGCGGGCGCTCCTGGCTTCGGCGACCCTCGCCTGGTCGCCGCCCGGGATGGCGACGCTGGGGAGGGTGGCGCCGCGCCGGCGAGCTTCGGCTCGCTCAGCCTGCCGAATGGGCCGATCGCCGACTGGCCCTCCTTCTATGCCGAGCGGCGCCTGCGGCCGCTGGCGGAGCTCGCCCGCGAGCGCGGCGCGCTGCCGGATCGGGGTGTCCGCGCGGTGGAGCGCGTGTGTGGACGGATCGCCGAGCTCGCGGGTCCGGCCGAGCCCCCGGCTCGCCTGCACGGAGACCTGTGGGGCGGCAACGTGATGGCCGACGCGGAGGGCCGTCCGTGGCTGATCGACCCCTCGGCCTACGGCGGACACCGCGAGGTCGACCTGGCGATGCTGAGGCTGTTCGGCGGGTGGGCGGGACACCAAGAAAAGGTCTTCTCCGCCTACGCCGAGGTCGCGCCCCTGGCGGACGGATGGGAGGAGCGGGTCCAGCTGTGGCAGCTCGCGCCGCTGCTGGTCCATGCCGTGCTGTTCGGCGGCTCCTACCCGGCCGCGGCCGAGCGCATCGCGCTCCACTACGCCGGCTGAACCACCTCCCTTGGAGAGTCTCTGTCCCGGCTCTGTCCCGTTTGGGAGTGGCGGTCGGAGTAGGAGGAGTGCGCTCCGGCACACTCGACACCCATCACCGTCTGTACCTGCTCGCGCGCGTGGTCGTCGCGCGCCACTACCGCCAGCCGCTCACGATCGAGACCGTGGCCGCGGCCGTGTCGAGCTCGCCGCGGCAGCTGCAGCGTGTCTATGCGCAGTTCGGCGAGATGACCTTCCAGGAGGACCTGCTCGCACGGCGCATGACCGCCGCGGCCGAGCTGTTGATCGAGCAGCGGGCGATCCCGGTTCGCGATGTCGCGCGCCTGGTCGGCTACCGTCAGGCACCGCATTTCGCCCGCGCGTTCCGGCGCCGCTACGGCCTGTCGCCGGCGCGCTTTCGCGAACAGGCTTTGCTCACGCGCAGGCTAGAGCGAAGATAGTGCTTTCACACTCGCCTCGCGCGGGGGGGCAGACTCCGGCACAACGGTTTCGGCGCCGGGCAGGCGCACTCGCATCAGCGTCCCACCGCCCGCTGCGCGCTCGGCGGTGACGGTCCCGCCGTGCTGGCGGACGACCTGGCGCACGATCGCGAGGCCCAGGCCCGAACCTGGGCGCCCGCGCGACTCGGCGCCGCGGTAGAAGCGGTCGAACACGTGCGCGAGGTCCTCCGCTGAGATCCCGGGGCCGTGATCGCGCACGGTCAGCTCCTCGCCGGCCAGCTCGATCTCGACCGGCTCGCCGGCTGGGCTGTACTTGACCGCGTTGTCGAGCAGGTTCGTCACGGCGCGCTCCAGGCGCGCTGGGACCCCGGCGAGCAGCGTCGGCGCGAGCTCGAGCAGGAGCGGGGTCTCGGGCGAATGGCGACGAGTCCGTCCGGCGACGTCGCCGACGAGCACGTCGAAGCGGATGTCCTCGGTATCGGTGCTCGGCGCCTCGCCGCGCGCGAGTTCGATCAGATCGTTCATCAAGAGCGTCAGCTCGCCGATCTGCTCGACCACGTCGGCGAGCAGGCGCTGGCGCTCGTCGGGCTCCATGTCATGCGCCTGCTGCAGGATCTCGATGTTCGTGCGCAGGCTGGTGACGGGCGTGCGCAGCTCGTGCGAGGCGTCGGCCACGAGTTGGCGCTGCGCGTGGACGGAGGCGTCGAGCGCGCCCATCGAGTGCTCGAGCGCATCGAGCATCGCGTTGAAGCTCGACGCCAGACGCCCGATCTCATCAACTCCTGTGAGCTCGATCCGACCGCTGAGGTCCTGGGTGAGCGCGACGTGCTCGGTCGCCTGGGTGAGACGCTTGAGCGGCAGCACGGCGGCGCCTGCGACCAGCCGCCCGAGCAGCGCCGCGAGCGCGATCCCGCCGATATCGAGCAGCGCGAGGATCAGGCGCAGGCGGCGGAGCAGGCTGTCGACTTCGGTCAGCGGCTGCGCATACTGAACGGCCCGCCCGGAGCCGAGCGGCTTGGCGAGGATCCGCAGGTGCGTGCCGTCGACGGTGGCGTCGGTGAAGAACGACGCGCCACCGCTCGCTGCCAGGCGGCGCGTGGCGGCGTCGACCGGGAGCGAGATGCCGCGCGCCGAGCGCACGATGATCGTGCCCTTCGCGCCGACCACCTGCTGGTAGCCGCGCACCTGGTCGGGTTCCGGAGGGAGGTTGCCGAACGGGTTGTTGGCGCCGGCGCTTGTTCCGCCTGTCCCGTTGGCGGCTCGGCTCGGCTTCGTGGTTCGCGATCCGGTCCGGCCGGTGGCGCCCGCGCCGAGAGCCAGGCCGAACGTGGGCTCGGCGGTGCCGGCTCGATGAGTCTGGATGCCGCCTTCGTCGAGAAACCGCAGCAGCCGCGTGGACTCGCGCCCGCGATCGCGCAGCTGTGCGTCGACCTGGCTGTGCAGCTGGTGGGAGGTGAGTAAGTAGGTGAGCAGCGACGCGAGCACCACGGCAATCGCGACCGCGGCGGCCGAGACGAGTGTGATGCGCCGACGGAAGCTCACGATCAGGCACGCAATACGTAGCCGACGCCGCGGACGGTGTGCAGCAGGCGAGGCTCGTCGCCGGCCTCGGTCTTGCGGCGCAGATAGCCCATGTAGACGCCCAGCGAGTTCGAGGTCGCACCGAAGTCATAGCCCCAGACGTGCTCGAAGATCGCCGAGCGGGTCAACACCTGGCGGGGATGGCGCAGAAACATCTCCAGTAGCAGGAACTCGGTGCGGGTCAGCGGCAGCAGCCGCTTGCCCCGCCAAGCTTCGTGGGCGAGACGGTCCAGGCGCAGGTCCTCGAAGGTGAGCGTGCTGTCCTGCTCGTCATCGTCATCGCTCGCCCGGCGCAGGAGCGCGCGTACGCGCGCGAGCAGCTCGCGCAGCGCGAACGGCTTGACGAGGTAGTCGTCGGCGCCGGCGTCGAGGCCGGCGACGCGGTCGTCGACCCCTTCGCGGGCGGTCAGCATCAGCACCGGGGTCCTGTCGCCGCCGTCGCGCAGGCGCCGGCAGACTTCGAGGCCGTCGACGTGGGGCATCGACACGTCGAGGATCACGACCTCGTAGGTCGCGGCGCCGAGGCGCTCGAGCGCCTCGCGCCCATCGGTCGCCTGCGCGACCTCGTAGCGCTCGAGCTTCAGCGCCCGTGCGAGTGCGGTCTGGACGGCGGGCTCGTCGTCGACGACCAGAACTCGTGCTTGTTGCTCGGCCATTTGCGGTATCTACCCAGGATGGGACTGCTGTTCGCGCGATCGATGAGGCGGAGGTGATCCGTCTTGGAGGCTACCGTGACAGATCACCCGATGACGCCGCTTGAGCAAAGCACCCATGGTGAGGAGATTCCAATCTACGAGAACCCAGACGGCGTCGAACCGCTGATCGACGAGATTCCCGACGATCCCGACAGAGGGGAGCCGTTGATCGACGAGACCCCAGAAGAACTGGCGGCGCATTCGCGCACGCTGCGTAACAGCGTAATCAGCCTCGCGGTCTTCTTCGCGCTGATCGTCGCGCTGCTGCTGTCGGTGCCGGGATTGCATTCGGTGGCCGAGCAGATCTCCGACGCGAACACGGGGTGGGTGGCGGCGGGGGTCGGCTTGGAGCTGCTCTCGTGCGCCGGCTACGTGGTGCTGTTCGGGCTCGTCTTCGGGATGCTCGGCAAACGCCTGGTCTCGCGCCTGTCGCTGGCGGAGCTGGCGGTCAACTCGGTCGTCTCGGTCAGCGGCCTCGCGGGCCTCGCGCTCGGAGCCTGGGTGTTGCGCACGAAGGGCATCTCGGTGGCGCGAATCGCGAAGCGATCGGTGCTGCTGTTCGTGCTCACGAGCGCGGTGAACGTCGGGGCGGTGGTCGCGATCGGCGTGCCGATGTGGCTCGGCCTGCTCCCCGGCTCGACCGACCCGCTGCTCACGCTGCTCCCGGCCGCGGCCGCGCTGGCGACGATCGTCGGCACGCTCGCGCTCGCCTCGTGGGCGCGGCGCGCGGCCGCGCGCAGGCCGCTCGAGCAGGGCCGCTGGGCGGTCACGCTCGTCGCCCTGAGCGGCGGTGTCGAAGACGCGCTGCGCCTGATCCGTGAGCACGACTGGCGGGTGCTCGGCGCGGTCGGCTACTGGATGTTCGACAACCTCGCGCTGTACGCGTGCCTCGCGGCCTTCGGCGCAACCCCCGGCGTGTGGGTCGTGGCGATGGCCTATCTGGTGGGGATGCTCGCCAACTCGCTGCCGATCCCCGGCGGCTTCGTCGCGGTCGAAGGGGGCCTCGTGGGGATGCTCGTCCTGTTCGGCGTCCGTCCCGCCTCCACCGCGGTCGCCGCGGTGCTCGTCTACCGGGCGATCTCGCTGTGGATTCCGGCGTTGATCGGCTCGCTCGCGTTCCTCGGCCTGCGCCGCGAGATCGGCAAGCCGCTCAAGCCGAAGCCCCTGGGCGCGGCGGGATCCTGAGCTGACGACGATCTCAGCTCGTGCCGAGTAGGCGTCGCTTCTGCGCTTCGGCGGCGGCCGCGCGCTGGCAGGCGTTCCCCGGCAGGCTCGCCATCACGCGGCTCACCTGCGCGTCCACTGGCCCGGAGAGCCCGGGGCAGAAGACCGGCGCGGGCAGGTTCCCCGCGGCCGAGCCGGGCGCGTTGAGCGGGCGCAGCCGCAGCGCCGCGCTATGGGCGTGGGCGAAGGTGTCGGAGAAGATGTCGATCGCCAGCCGTCCGCTGTAGAGCTCGATCGAGCGCCCTTCGTCGTAGACGACGGCGGGGACCCCGCGGATCACCGTGTTGCGCTGCGGGCCGAGCGTCGAGTTCGAATGCAGACCGTAGATCACGGTCGTTACCTGCAGCGGTAACAGGCAGCTGCCGCCGCCGAAGATGCCTTTGCCCTGGACGCAGTCGCCGTAGTAGACGCTGTCACCGACGCCGCTGTCATAGCTCGCCTGGCCGTCGGCCGCGGCGAGTGGGTGGCCGGCAAAGGTGGGGCCCGCCCAGTAGACGCGGAAGTAGGGGAACGTCTCGGCTTCGGCGAGCGTGCCCGCGGCGAGTGCACGCGGGTGCCCGGTCCCGCAACCGGCCGCCGCCAGCGCCAGGCAGAGGGCCACGAGCGCGAGCGCCAGACGCGGCGCGCACGGGTGCGTGCGCCGCGTTCGCGGCCGTGCGGGCGCTCCCGGAGTTGTGCTCGTCATGATCTCCACGTGCCGATTATCGAGCGTCTGCTCGCGAGAGCTACTTCCGAGCGGTCCAGGGGTTCCCACGAGTACCTCCCCGTCGCGGCTGTGGTGGGGGGTGGGCCGGGGTCCGGGGCGGTAGCTCCCCGGACGCCGGTCCTTTTTACGACGCGGTTTCTGGCGACGGGCTTCGCCGCGGCTCTGGTGCTGCTGTGGCTGCTCGTCGATCCGCACACCCCCGACCTCGCCGCGCAGGTCTACCGCGCCGGCCTGTTCGAACGCATGGGCTTCGCCGTCTGGGACGAGCACTGGTATGCCGGCCACGCGCTCCCCGGCTACAGCCTGCTGTTTCCGCCGCTCGCCGCGCTGCTTGGCCTGCGCGCGGTCGCGGCGCTGTCGGTGCTCGCCTCCACCGCGCTGTTCGAGCGGCTGGTGCTGGGCGTGTACGGACCCCGCGCGCGCTGGGGCGCCGCGTGGTTCGCGGTCGCGGCCGTGGGGGACATCTGGCTCGGGCGGCTGACGTTTGCGCTCGGCGTCACCTGCTCCGTCGCCGCCATGTTCGCGCTCGTGCGCGGGCATCCCCGCTGGGCGGCGCTGGCGGCGGCGCTGTGCGCGGCCGCCAGCCCGGTCGCGGCCGTCCTGCTCGGGCTCGCAGCGCTCACCGATGCGCTTACGCGGCACTCGCCCCGGGCGCTTTTGGCGCTGGCGCTGCCGGCGGCCGTGGTCGCCGTGCCGCTCGCGCTGCTGTTCGAAGAAGGCGGCTTCGAGCCGTTCCCGATCCGCTCGTTCGCGGCGACCGTCGCCGTGACGCTCCTGTTCCTCTGGACGCTCCCGCCGGGCGAGCGCCTGCTGCGAACCGGGGGCGTTCTCTACCTGCTGGCGTGCGTGCTCGCACTCGTCCTACACACGCCGCTGGGCAGCAACATCGAGCGCTACGCGGTGCTGCTCGCGGGGCCGCTGCTGTTGTGTGCCCGCATCGGCGGCCCGGACACGCCGGCCACGACGGGCACGCCGGGAGCGCTATCGGGTGGGACTTCGCGCGCGATGCTGGCGATCGCGCTGCTCGGTATCGCGCTCTTCACCCTCTGGGGCCCCGTGCGCGAAACGGAAGCGATCGCGGGTAACGAATCGACGAGCGCCGCCTACTACGCGCCCGTGCTCGGCTTCTTGGAGCGTGTCCAGGCCCCACCCGCCCCGCTCGCGCGGGTCGAGGTGCCGCTCACGCGCTCGCACTGGGAGGCCGCGCTGATGGCGCCGACGATCTCGCTCGCGCGCGGCTGGGAGAAGCAGCTGGAAGAGCGCTACGACGGCGTGCTGCTCGAACCGGGGCTGACCGCCGCGGGGTACGAACGTTGGCTGCACGAACAGGCGGTGAGCTATGTCGCGCTGCCCGACACGCCGCTCGATCCCTCGAGCGCCCAGGAGGGCCGGCTGATCCGCGGCGGGCTGCCGTACCTGCACGAGGTCTTCGAGAGCAGGCATTGGGCGGTGTACGCGGTACGCGATCCGACGCCGCTGCTGGAAGGCCTGGGGCGGTTGACCGCGCTCGGGAGCGATTCCTTCGCGCTGCGCGCGAGCCGGCCGGGCAGGTTCCTCGTGCGCGTGCGCTGGACCCGCTTCTGGACGCTCACCGCCGGCAACGGTCGCGTCGCTGAGGCGCCCGGGGGGTGGACCTACGTCGATGCCGACCGGGCCGGAGCGCTACGGGTCGCCGCGCGCTTCTCGCTCGATCGCCTGCTGGGTTGAGGCGACTCGGCGAGCTCAGCCGGTGGGCGCGAAGGCGTAGAGCCCGGTGTAGCCCGTTAGATAGAGGTTCTTGCCGTCGCTGATCGCTGGGTCGAAGGCACCCGTTGGGAGCGTGAAGACGGTGTGACCGGTGGAGATGCCGAGGCCGTAGGTGCGGTGTTCGCCGAGATCGGAGAAGTAGACGATGCGCCCGATGATCGTCGCCGAGCCCGAGATCCGCCCGTGTGTGTTGAACTGCCAGGAGATCTGGCCGGAGCGGGCGTTGAGCGCGTAGAAGGTGCCGCTGTAGGAGCCGAGGTAGATCGTCGGGCCGAGGCCGGGCGCGTTCGTGACCGCGGGCGAGGAGTAGACGTAGTCGCCGGTCTGCACGGCCCAGTCGAGCTTGCCGGTGGAGGCGTCGTAGGCGTAGATGCGCCCGTCGGTGTTGCCGAGGTAGACGCGGCCGTAGATCACGGCGGGGGTCGAGTAGAACGTGCCGCTGCCGAGCAGCGCCCCTTCGGAGCTCGAAACCCACAGCGGCCGGCCGGTTCGCTCGGAGATCGCCTGGACGTGGCCGGAGTAGTCGCCGAAGTAGAGCACGCCGCCGGAGAGCGTCGGGCTGGCCTTGACCGAGCCCGCGGCGTGGTAGGTCCAGATCGGCGCGCCGTTGTGAATGTTGAGCGCGTAGACGGTCCCGTTCTGGGAGCCGAAGAAGACCATCCCGTGGTCGACCAGCGGCGAGGACTCGCTCGGGCTCGGCAGCGCGCGCGACCAGCGCACGGCCCCGGTGGTGGAGTCCAGCGCGTACACCGCGCCCTTCTCGACGCCGTCGGTGCGCGCGAGCACGGTTGCGTAGAGGGTGCCGCCGACGACGGCAGGCGTGGAGGCCGAGAGCGAGCCCAGGCGGCGCTTCCAGAAGGTGTGCCCGGTGGTCTTGTCGATCGCCTCGAGCACCCCGTTGTCGGCGAGCTGGAACAGGTGGCCGCCGTAGATCACGGGCGGGAACTCGAGCAGCGCGCCGCTGTTGTGCACCCATAGCCGCCGGAATGGCGGGTGCAGGTCGGAGGGGGCGGGGAAGAAGCGCGTGTGGTCCTTTGAATATCCATAGAACGGCCAGGCGAAGCGTTCCGGGCCGCTCGTGGGCAGGCGCGGTGTCGGCTCGGGCACGAAGCGCGCGTGCGGGTGGTAGACGCTGCCCGTGCGGTGGCGCTCGTAGAGGTAGCCGCCGAGGACGACGGCGAGCAGCAGCACGAGCAGCGCCGCCAAGCCGAGCAGGACTCGTTTGGAGCGAAGGGAAGGGCGTCCGATGCGCTCAGACCCTAGCCATATGATCGCGTGCATGACGCAAAGTCCCACCGGCGAATCCGAGATCTTTGCGCCCGGCCTGCTGAAAGATCAGGTGGCGCTCGTGACCGGCGGCGGCACCGGCCTGGGCAAGGCGACCGCGCTCGAGCTGGCGCGCTGCGGCGCGAAGGTTCTGATCGCCGGTCGCCGCGCGGAGGTGCTGGAGCAAGCCGTCGCGGAGATCGGCGCGACCGCGGACTGGATCGCGGGGGACATCCGCGAGCGCGGGGAGGCGGAGCGGATCGTGGCGAGCACGCTGGAGCGAGCGGGCCGGCTCGACGTGCTCGTGAACAACGCCGGCGGTCAGTACTTCACGCCGGCGGAGGGGATCGCGGCGAAGGGCTGGCGGGCGGTGTGGCGACTGAACGTCGAGGGCACGCTGAACATGGCCGAGGCGGCCTTCGCGCGGGCGATGGAGCCGGCGGGGAGCGGGACGATCGTCAACGTGACGCTGTCCCCCCACCACGGCATGCCGGGCATGGCCCACTCCGGGGCGGCGCGCGCCGCGGTGGAGGCGCTCACGCGCGAACTGGCGGACCGGTGGGTGCAGAAGGGCGTCGCTGTAACGGCAGTCGCCGCGGGGCACTTCGACACTGAGGCGCTGGAGAAGTACCCGGCGAGCCTGCGCGCGGGAATGGCCCGTACGGTGCCCCTGCAGCGCCTCGGCACGGTGCGGGAGCACGCCTGGCTCGTGGCGCTGCTCGCATCGCCGTTGGGAAGGGCGTTCAGCGGATCGACGGTCACGCTCGACGGCGCACGCGACAACTGGTTCGGCCCCTGGCCGCCGCCGGGGCTGGCGGACGAGGCGGGGGAGGTGCCGACGGAGGAGCGCAAAGCGGCGCGGACAGGCTGAGTAGCGCATCGCTCCGACGAAAGGCGCGGGTAACATGAAGCCCCGCGTGCGGGCGAGGTGTTGTGGTTGCACAGGAGCCTTCCAAGCTTCTAGGGCGGGTTCGATTCCCGTCGCCCGCTCTCAGAGCTCCCACGGGGTAGGCTCTGGATGTTGGCCACGGGGAGTGGCGCAGTCTGGTAGCGCACCCGGCTGGGGGCCGGGCGGTCGCAGGTTCAAATCCTGTCTCCCCGATTGTCTTAGTTAGGCCGAACAGGACCGAACAGCAGGAAAAGAGCCCGAAAACACTGGGGATTGCGAGGATCGGTTCGCCCGTGTTCGGGGCTGTTTGGTGGACGATCCACCGCAGATCCACCGCAACGAGACGCAAATCCACCGCAAAACCACCGCAAGGCGATCTTTGAGGGCGCGCGGCTTGGGGCCAGCGAGCGTCGTGCTGTGAGGCCCAAAGGCGGCTTGGTGCGTCCGATGTCGAGCCCTGATTCGGGCTGACCGGCCGACTACTCTTCCGCTATGGCTGAGAGCGAGGAGATCGAGCGCGCTGGTCGTGCACTGATCGAGGCGACGTCGGCGCCCGCGAAGGTGATCCTGTTCGGCTTGCATGTCGGCGGTGATGGCACGATTCGTGGGGACTACGAGTTCTTGGTGATCGAGCGAGAGGTGGAGGATCGCTTTGGGGAGATGGCGCGGCTAGGAAAGATCCTCGGGCGGCTCTTGATCCCCGCCCACGTGGTTGTGGCCAGCGAGGAGGAAGTGCGGCGCGGCGGATCCGTCAAGGGCACGACGCTCCATGAGGCGCTGAACCACGGGCGGGTCATCGCCGAATCCTGATCTCGGCCACGGAGCGCCCCCGGGGGGACGAGCGAAGCGAGTGGGGCGCGATTCTGCGGCGAAGGCGGCGTGACTTGGGTGTCGTCTTGCGAGTAGAACGTGACCTGAAGGCAGGCGATGATGCGGGTGCCGCTGGCGAGGGGCCTACGTAGTCTCTCGGAGTGGCGTGGTTGGCGACGGCTCGCTGCACCCAGCGCGCTTCGCTACGAAGCTTTCCGAGGACAATCTCGGCGTCTCTGCTGGCCAGTCCATATCAAGGGGGCCAAATCTGCGGGGCGGGCCAAGGGGGTGGAGGCAAGCGCCTACTGAAAAGCTACTGCCAAGACAGCTTTGCAGTTGCTTTGCAGTAGGTCACGCGGGGTAGCCTAGACTGGTAGCGGTTCACGGCCATGGAGACGGTCAGTTAGGTTGGAGGTAGGGACCAAGAGGCGCGCGGATCGTTCGGGGACTTGCCCGTCCAGACGACTAGGCCGGCGTCTCTTAGGGCGCGAAGACGGTTGCTGGCGGTGGGGCGTGAGATCCCGACGGCCTCGGCTACCTCTCCTGTGCTGAGGTGTCCACCGTCGCGCAGGGTGGCTATGATGCGCCTCGACCCGCGGGGCAGACGCGCCTCCAGGCGCCGATCCAGGGGCTCGGCGAGCAGTGTCAGCTTGACGCTGGCCGTGGTCTGCTCGTAGAGGGGATCGACCAGTCCGGCAAGGCGCATCTCCTCAAACATGCGGCGGATGCCCTCGCCCAGCTCCTGGCCGAAGTTCTGGTCTGCGCATACACGTGCGATTCGGGGATTGCGGGCGTAGCGAGGCGCATCGAGTGGGCTGGCCGCGTTGAAGAGGCCGGGGAAGCGCCCGGGGCTCATCACCTCAATGCGATTAGAGAAGATCTCGACTCGTATGTGATCGCCGGCGAGGCTGTAGGAACGATGGACCGCTGCGTTGACGACCCCCTCGAGCCAAGCGTCTTCGGGAACGAGGGGGACTGCCTCGAAAGTGCCTTGGCTTGTGAGGGCGCGCCTGCGGGGTTGCTCCTCCCGGACGACCTCCTGTGCCCGGATGATCTGGCGGGCGATCGGGCCCTCCACTCTCTCGTCACGGGTCAGACGCTGCCTTGCGCCGGTCCCGCGCTCGTTTCCGCTGTAGTGGAGCACGCGAATGAACGACTCCGGCAGGTAGAGCTGTGGGTGTTTCGCGAACAGCAGAACCCCAGCTACGGTCAGATGGTCCTCGACTGCCAGCCCGCGCGCTCGTAACAGGCGCAATGGCTCTGGGTGCCCCAGCGCGTTGGCGTAGCTGACGAGCAGATTGTCATCCAACTCGCCTGAAGAGGTCTTATCAACCACACGGCTCTCGTAAGACCCGTGGCCGCGGTCATAGAGCAGCTCTTGGCGCTGCGCATACGTCAGGCGTCGGTTCTCGTCTCCGATCCGCAGGAAGACCTCGTCCTTGACGTTGGTGTACACCGTCTCGCCGGGAGGGACTTCGACAATCATCAGTCGATCGGTCTGACCATCTTCACGCCGGCACTCGACTGTCCGGATCTTGGCTGGTACGGGGGGCTGGCTGAACTGGATGTGAGCCTGACTCAGCTCGTTGCGATGCTCAGAGGAGCCGTCGGTGCCCTCGATGCTGCCGTCGTGAATGCCAACCGCGATGACGCCCCCATCCGCGTTTGCCAGGCCGATCTCGACGTTGGCCAGATCACGCGCCGCGATCCGGAAGGACTTGCGGTCGAACCATTGATCCTCTGGGATCGCCTTGAGCGCCTGTCCAATCTCGGCAGGCGAGCGCTGGAGGGCTCGTTCGACGTCGCGGGTGGATGACATCTACTGTAAAAGTTTATCAGTACCATGTGATAGGATGGTATGACTATGAGCCGGATCGATGGTTTCACCGAGATGATCGCACAGGATCTGACTGCGTTTGCTGATCCCGGCACGCAGCCCTCGTTCGAAGCCGGGGGCAACATGCTCCGAGTCGAATGGCAGGTGCAGGGCAAGAAGCGCGACGCCGTGTTCACCGTAAAGATCGACAGCGGTCTGAGCTGGTCCGGCCCGTCCAACGAGGGTCCCTATCATTCCTTCCTCGCCTCCGAGGAGATGGCGAGCTTTGAGCAGTTAGCACGAAGCTGCCTCGCAAACATCGACCGCCAGAGCGACTTCGTCGCCAGCGAAGCTCTGCTCGATGCCGGGCCAGATATCGAGGCGATCAAGCTCACTCCCGCGGCGCTTGCCGAGCTCATCGACGCCGCCCGCAAGCAGGCAGATGAGGGCTTGGCCACGCAGCTCTTCTTCCTTATGGGAGACGCCGGGGCCGGTAAGACAACGCTTCTACGCGAGACGGCTCGCTTGCAAGCTCAGCGTTATTTGAACGGGGAAAGCGAGTTCCTATGTCTCTATGTGTCCGCCCAGGGACGGGAGCTCAGCAATCTGCGCGACGCTTTCGCCGGAGAGCTTGGCGAGCTGCGCGCGGCCTTCACGCACGACGCAATCGCGTGTTTGGCGCGCGAGGGCGTACTGGTGCCGGTCATCGATGGCTTCGACGAGCTGCTCGGAACGGCGGGCTACGGGGGCGCATTCAGCTCGCTGCAGACGCTGCTCGGCGAACTGGAAGATCGGGGCACCCTCGTTGTCTCTGCGCGGTCGGCGTTCTACGACGTGGAGTTCGGTCGGTCCAGTGGCAGGCGGGCAGACGCGGCGACGAGCATCTCCACCGCCGAGATACAACCGTGGTCAGAACAGCAGTTGGAGGAGTATCTGACCACGCGTAGTCAGGGACACGACCCGAAGCGGACGATCGCCGCGTTTTCGCGGCTTTCCAATTCGGATCGCGAGCTGTTGCGCAGGCCTTTCTTCGCGAGCCAGTTCGAGGAGTTCGTGCGCAATGCCGACGGCGACGGGGAGGGGCATCTCCTCGAGCATCTGATCGACGCCTACATCGAGCGCGAGGCGGAAAAGATCGTCGACGCTCACGGCGAGCCGGTGTTGAACGCCGAGGGGCACCGCTACCTGTTCGAGCTCGCGGTCGAAGTGATGTGGGAAAACGGCACTCGTCAGCTGAGCAAGAGCGATCTCTGCACGATCGCGCTGCTCGTGGCCGAACGCTTCGATCTGGATGCCGGGCAGGCGCTTCAGCTGGAAACCAAGGTGACGAGCTACGCAGGCTTTCAGCAGCGACGGGGAATCCACAGCTCGCAGTCGAGCTTCGCCTTCGAGCACGAGGTGTATTTCGAGCATTTCCTCGGCCGCGCGATCGGCCGGCTGTTGTGCGAGTCGAGACTCGACGAGCTCGTCAGGGTCTTTGATCGTGGGGTGATCCCAGAGGCTGTGGTCGCCGCCGGCGTGACCAGTCTCGCTGGCGACGGCGCCCATGAGCTCGATCCGACACTGCTCAAGTGCTCGACGGGGGTCAACTTCGAGAACAGACGCCGCAATCTCGGCAGCCTAGTCCTCGCCTACGCGCGAGAGGTACGACCGCTGTGCGACGCGACGATCCACGGCCTGTCCTTCTGCGATGTCAGCTCAGGCAAAGCACAGATGCAGCGCGTGCGCATGGAGGGCTGTCAGTTTGTCGACGTCGATCTTCGGGGGGCGCGCTTCGAGGATTGCGAGGCTGTGAGCTCGGATTTCGATGGCATCACGCTCGACGGGGCGTCTCATATCGGGATCGCCGGACTGCATCCCGGGGTCGACATCAAGCGCATACATCACGAGCCCCCTGGCCACATCTATGCTCCGGAGGCGATCGCTGAGTTGCTGCGAGGACTCGGGGCGCCAATCGCCGATGAGCACGGCAATCGACCGACGTACTCCGAGCACGCTCAGGAGCTGATCGGGCTGCTAGAGCGGGTCGCTCGCGCCTATCAAAGGACCGCGATCATTTATGACACGGAGGAACGGCGCACCCAGGCGATCCTCGGCTCGCAACATTGGCCGGAGCTGAAGGCGCTGCTCTTACAGCATGGCGTGATCGCCGAAGAGGAGCGGGAGTCCAGAGGCGCGAACCTGACTGCGTACCGGCTGCGGGCCAATCCCGATGAGCTGTTGAGCAGCGGTAGCGCGGACGGCCACAGCTCAACCGCGGGTCTCTGGAAAGCACTTAGCTCGCTCAGGTGATTCTGTTCGGCTCGCGTGTTGGCGGCATCGGTCGCGGGCGGCTTTGGCGCGTGTGTGTGAGACTATGTGTGGATGAGCACATCCGAGCAGTCCGTCGTCCGCCTTGTTGCTATCGATGACCTCGGTGATTCGCAGGTCACTGTCGTAGAGGAGACGCCGCATGGTGCCCTGGCGGTTGGAATGAGCGAGGGCAAGCCCTTCGCCGTATCGAATCGCTGCCGCCACCTCTTTGCCGCGCTGGGCAATGGGCACGTGACGGACGACGGATGTCTCGAGTGCCCGTGGCACGCGGCGCTCTACGACGTTGGGACCGGCAAGATGGTGCGTGGTCCGCAGGGCGCATTCAAACCGCTGGCCGGTGCGATCAAGGCGACGGCCGGTGCCCGCCCATTGAAGAGGTTCCCGGTCGAAATGCGCGACGGCGCAATCTGGCTGGTCTGAGGCCATCTGGCGACGTGATTCGGGCCGACCAGACGCTACTCTGCCGATATGGCTGAGAGCGAGGAGATCGAGCGCGCTGGTCGTGCGCTGATTGAGGCGGTGCCGGCGCCGGCGAAGGTGATCCTGATCGGGTCGTATATTGGCGGCGATGGCGAGATCCGGGGGGACTCTGACTTCTTGGTGATCGAGCGTGAGGTGGCTGATCGCTTAGGGGAGAAAGCGCGGCTCGGAAAGATCCTCGGACGGCTCTCGATCCCGGCTCACGTCGTCGTGGCCAGTGAGGAGGAAGTGCAGCGCGATGGATCCGTCATGGGCACGAGGATCCATGAGGCGCTGAATCACGGACGGGTCGTCGCCGAATCCTAACGGCCGGGCAGGGAGCGCCCCAGGGGGGACGAGCGAAGCGAGTGGGGCGCGATTCCGCGGCGTAGCCGCGGTGACGTCATAGCGCCGCCAGATGTCTCAGCTCTATGCCGCACCGCACGCAGAGTCCCGGCAGCTTGCCAGTGCGATAGAGCGGCTTGAACTTGATCAGGGTTTCATCAAATCGCTTGCCATCGGCGCACGCCGCACACCACCGCGTAGGCTCCTGCTCTCTCATGTCTACGCGGGGAAGCATTCGCGCAATCGCCGTTGGCGTCTCCTCGTAGGCGACGATCATTCGACGCCTACGAGGACGAGCAACGTCAGGCATTCGGCTCAGCGCGTTGGCTTTTCGTTCGTGCTGGAGTAGTGCCTCGCGCTCTTGACTCTCACCGGATGTCATTGCTCAGCCTCTCTCTTCCGAGTGGTCGCTTTGTAGACACGTTCGCAGCTGCGGCAGACTCGCGTGTTCGTTTTCGGGTCCGGCGGAGTGTGAGGTCCGTAGCGCCCGCAGAGCGTCCCGCGGATCTCTGCCTTCGCCAGGTGGTGGATGTTGCAGTCGCCCAGCAGGCTTCCGCCGCCGGTTGCCCAGCGCAGGCCCGCGGGTGCCGCTCGCCTGATCTCAGTCATCGACGTGCTTCCGCTCGGTGTTCCGTACGACGCGATCGAGCTGTTTCAAGAGAAGCTCGTACACGGAGTATTTGTCGTCCCACGCCTCGGCTTCGGCCAGGGTCTCCTCTTCCCACACTTCTCCCGAGCCTGGATGGGGACGATCACCCAGCTCAATGATGGCCTTAGCACCATCGAGTGCCGCCTGGAGGGCCTTCTCGCGCTGCCTCGCCGGTCGTTCGGTGTCTTCACGGGCGGCGAGAGCAGCGCGATAACCCGCCTTGAAGGCTCCATCGAATACCTCCTCAACGGGACGGTGGTGCAGCCACGGAAAGGCCGACTTGGCGGCCTCCAGCGCCTCGTGCTCTTGGCTCTCGCCAGTTGTCATTGCTCAGCCTCCTTGTCGATTACCTCCGCCTCGTCCGCATAACACCAATATCGATCGCCGCCGACGGTGCTTGCGCCGTCCTTCGTATCGATTTCGGTGACCTCCCATTCGCGGCCGTGAGGATCGCGGATTGTGCGTCCCACCAGAGTCTCAGGCCACTGGCTTGAGATGATCGGCTCACGCAGGCGCCACCATTTGGCGTTGCGACGTGGTCGCGCGATGTCGTTGCCGGCGAATTGCAGGGTGACCGCGACGGGTCCCGTCGAGATGGCGGTGACCCGCTGAAACGGGTGCGAGCGCGCGCGAGCCACCTGATCGCCCGGTTGCACGTCTCCGGCTTCGATACGTTCAAATTGAAACGATGTCATGGCGTGCCTTGCCTTTCTGTTGATGGGGTTTCTACGTGGCTGGCCTGAAGTCACGCCAGTACTCCTTGGGCGGTCCATGCCTCCCAAGCGCGAGCGATGGCGCCTGACCCGGGGAAGATGTCCACGAGCTCATCATCTGACCGGGCGCCCAGCACGCCGAATAGCCAGCGGCAAAAGACGTCCGGCTTGGCGCCTGGCACGGAAGTCGTTCCCGGCACGCAGCTCACCCAATCGCGTAGGTAGTCGTGGGGATCTCGAGGCCTTCCCCCGTAGACGAGCACCGGCTCCCAGCCCCACTGAACACTTACTGGGCGCCAGGGCGGCTGTGGCTTGATCCACGCCATGACGCGTGTGCCCGTGCCCTGTAGATAGCGTCCCTTGTTCTTGCGGCTCGGCTCAGGAACGGGGCATAGCGGGAGCACCTCATGGAGAGCCGCAGCCGAGGTCGAGAGTGCCCAGCCATCCGGGAACTCGTCCATAAGCCGAGCCACGAGCTCGCGATGGTTCACCTCTCCCGCGTAGTCGGGGTGGTCAGCGTAGAGCCGCCACGACTGGCCGGGATAGGGTGGATCGGCATAAGCGAAACGCATAGCGCCGCTCACTTCTCCTTCTCGGTCAGCAAAGTGGATGGCCTCTTTCCGCTGATGGGGTACCCGGGTCATACGCCGCAGATCCCCTCGCACTCGGCGTCGAAGTCGAGCTGGCCGACGTCGGAGGGATCGAGCACGGCCTCGTCGAGAGGAACAAGGCTCGCGTGTAGGAAGACGTCGCCGTCGATGCGTGGCAGGTGGCGGAGTGCGCGATCGACGGCCACGGCGTCTTGCCACTCTGCCGGCCGGGTTTCTCGTAGGTCGAGCCAGCGTGTGTTGTTCATGAATGGGCAGCCGATGCATGCCGACTTGGGGGGCTCGGGCATCCCCTGCTCGGTAAGCCATGCCTTGCAGTCATCGCGGGTGAGCTTCGCCTCGATCAGCGGCCAGCGGTTCTCGATCCACTTCAGGCCCGTCGGCTTCATGCGCTGCCACTCGTCGAGGCTGATTCCCAGCCACATCTCGACGTGGTTGAGCCCCAGTGCCCGAAGGCGCCGGCGGATCGGTGCGAGCTTGTATTCCTTGGTGCATTGGCGACGAAGCTGGCCCTTGGTGCCATCTCGGTTGAGCAGGTGCATGGGCATCGAGGCGAACTGGCCCCCGTGACCTTCCGCTGCCGCCACCGCCTCGTCGCGTATGTTGCCTGCGCTGACCCGCTCGACGGGGTAGGGCAACCGCTCGGTCAGCCAGTCGAGTTGCTCGTAGACGGCCGCTGGCTCCCAGCCCGTATCCGCGAAGACGGCCAGCTCGGGGACCGCACCGAAGCGACCCTCCCCAGCCATCAGCGCAAGCGCTGAGGATTGGACGCCGGCGCCGAGCGAGACCACGGGAACGCGTGCGCTCACGTTCCCTCTCCTGTCCAGCAAGGTTGGCGCGATTGTGCTCATGGGCTTTCTCGTGACTCGCCGGTTACAGGCCGATCAAGTCCAGCTCGTCCAGTCGCTCTACGGCGCGAGACGCGCGGACGGTGTCGCCTGGTCGCTCGATCACTCCCATGTGCTCCAGGTTGAGCAGCGCCTCGTCGAGTATCTCGGGCTTGATCTCGGGGAACTCGTGTCCGAGGGCGGTGCGAGTCCACTCGTGTTCACGGTCCTCGCTGAGGATCTGCAGGATTATCGCTCGTTCGATTTTCATGAGGCTGATTCCTCGATCTCCGGTGTGTTCGATGCCTGCTCGGTGAGGGCGTTCTGCCAGGTTGCGTCTTGGAGCTCGTCCTGTTGTTTGGCGTATTTGCGTGCCTCGCGCTCCAGGGCGCGCTGCAGTTGCGTGTGCGTGGCGGGCAGCACGCTCTTGGTGATGCGCTCGAAGGCCTGGCGGGCGGTGTCCTTATGCGTGCGTGGTAGGACCGAGTGGCGGCGCTGGCTTCTGGGCAGCACGAGGTCCTGCGCGTAGTGCTGGGCGGCGAACACGACGAGCACGCGGCCGTAGATCTCGCCGGCGCTATTGGCGCCCTCGACGAACTGCCACAGCCATTTCGCGGCATCCTCGACGTCCCCGTAGGCGACCTTCGTTTTCCCCGGGTTGCCGCTCTTGAGGGTCGGTGTCGTGGTGGTGCGGTGTTCTTCGATCACGAGCCGAATGCCGTTCGCTGCGATCGTCTGAACGGTGTGGTCGCTGGTGCCGAGGTAGCCGCGTGTGTCCGGCCCGAGCAGGCCGTAGGCGAAGAACCGTGCGACGTCGATGTCTGCGGGGTCGACGACCGCGAGCTTCTGGATCAGCGCTGCGCCGAGGTCGAGGTTCGTGCCGTGCGCGCGGGCCTGCAGCGAGCGAAGCGTCGCGCGATGCTCCGCGTCGAGCGTTGCTTGTGGGCTTTGCTGCTGTTTGCCATGCACGCGGCTTTCACGGTCGTTTGCTCGCTTGGCGGCGGCTTGCTGCTCGGCGAGGGTACGGTCAATGGCCTGCTTGGCTAGCTCGCGGTAGACGGCGCGGTCGGTGATGATCGGGGCGCTCTGCTCGAACTCGATCAGCACGCCCGCGGCGCGGGCCTGGTCGATGTCGGTTTCCTCGAAGCGGATCGTCGGTGGTCCGTAGGCGTAGCGGTCGTGCTGCCTGTGGAGCTTCTCGGCCTGTTTGTAGGCGGCCTCGGTCTTCTTGCCGAGACGCAGCCGCCTGATCTCGTGCGGGCTGATGGTGTTCAGGTAGGCGGCGAACGCCTTGCGGTCGCCTCCGCGTAGGGCGCGGCCGATTGCCCGCGCCGGGTCGTCTGCGAACTCGCTGCCGTCGATCCGTTTCTCGGCGACCGGCACGAGCGCCGTCTCGCACAGCTCGGGAGAGACATCCGCGATCTTCGTGAGGGTCCCGACCGCGCCGACAGGCAGCCTGCCATCGCCGAGAAGCTGCTGCGCGATCTCGGGCAGGTTGAGGATCTTCGCGCGGGCGCCGACGAGCTTGCTGCTCCAGCCGAGGGCGCTCGCGGCACCGTCGAGGGTGTAGCCCTCGTCGAGCATGCGCGCGACAGCACGGGCCTCCTGTAGCGGCGAGAGCTGCTTGCGGACGATGTTCTCCGCTGCGCTGTCAGCGCTGGAGCGCTCCTGCTCGCGGAGCGTGACCTCGACCTCGTCCAGGCCGAGCTTGCGGCACGCCGCATAACGATGGCCACCCGCGACGAGACGAAAACGCCCACCCACTGGGCGGACCGTCACCGGGTTGATCAGCCCGAGTAGCGCGATCGAACTGGCCAGCGCATCCACGTTCGCCTCATCGATGTCGCGAACGTTCTCTCCCAGATCGATCAAATCGAGCGGGACGTGATGGGACTTTACGGCGATGGTGCTCATCGGAAACCTCCAATTGAAATGACGCTGCTTGGGTTCTGTACGTGCTGGTCGTGGGTGTCGCCTCCGCTGCGCCTGAGGCGCACAGCGTCGATCTGTGAGCGGAGCCGGTGGGTCTTGGTGCCGTAGGTGTCCCAGAAGAGTTCGGCGTCGCCGAGTGCCCGGTCGAGCTGGGTGTCGGTCAGCTGGTCGAGCCGCTCACCGACGCGCTCCAAGCGGGCGCGGACCCGTGCGATCTCGACCTGCTCGCGAAGGTCCCGCTCGCGCTCGGCGTCCGTGTCGATCGCGTCCGCCACCGACCCGCTCTCCAGGTACGCGGCGCGACCCAACCAGTCCGGGATTCGTGCTGGGATTTTGGCCGGTATTGCGCTCAACGCGGGTGCTTTGTCGAGGCTATTCTCGTATTGCATGGGAGGTCGGTCTCCTGTGGGGGACCCAATTATTGTCAGCAGGTCGGGGTCCCGTTTTGGTTTATTTATTCCTTGATGGTGTACTCCATTTTAGCTCCAGTGCTGGGGAAAGTCGAGGTTTTCGGTCAAAGTTGGCGGGAAAACGCTCATGACTTTTGGGGTCCCGGCGCCGTGGCGATAATCGCCTAGCTTGGCGATTCGCGGCTCGCTATTTCCGGGCCGTGGAGACGCCGGGTTCAGGCGCTCGGGGTTCCCGATTGAGCCGGGTCAAGGCTGACCCGCCCGGGCGCTTCATAGGAGAGCGGAGGGCCTTGACGCGGCGGCGCCGACCCCTTCACCAGCCCCACGATGGTCAGAGTCGGCAGGTTCCCTGCCGACCTCAATGTGAGTCCTAGGGGCTCGCGCGAATCGCGTGCGCGTGTAGTAGCTCCATGGGTTTCATCGTGCTGGGTGAGCGCCCCAGGGGGGACGAGCGGAGCGAGTGGGGCGCGATTCCGCGGCGCAGCCGCGGGTAACTCTTCTGGGGCTGATCTCTAGGTTGACGGACCGCTTGTGACGTGCGCGAGTGCCCGAGCGAGTGTGGGTAATGGCTCTGTGATCATGCCGACGGGTAGGCAGTGGGAGATCACCTCGTATGCACCGGTGGGAGCGTTTGCTTGCGTGATCGCGACGTTCTGGGGGATCAGCCACAGCTGCGTACCTGGTCGCTGAAAGCCGGCGAGTTGCTGTGTCAGAGAGCGTACGAAGAACAGGAATCGGCGCTCGATCCGCTCGGGGCGCTCGATCGTCATCGCGTAGCGAAACATCGCTTGAGGGCCCGTCGGGTCCAGCACGACACGCGCGGCACGCTCGGGCGAGACCTCCCACTGCTCGAGGAACTGATCGTCATCGAGTCGCTCTCGCAGCGCAAACAGCCGGGCGAGGTCTTCGTCCTCGCTCTCATCGACGAGGATTCCCAGGCCCGGCGGCATCTCGGGGTCATCGGAGTTCATGTCCACCAGGCCCGGGCTGAACGTCGCCCAGCGCAGGGTGTCCTCGATGTCGGCATCCGCCATGCCCCAGGAGCTCAAGACCTCGGAGAGCTGGGCGTGAGCATCGTCGCTGAGCATGCCTGGAATTATTTCAGACGCCAGGGTTAGGGTGGGTAGTGGCTCACTCGATCCCGTACCCGAGGTCGCGGTCTCGGTCGCGGTCGATCCGTTGTTGTTGTCGTTGTTCGTCGAGTTGGCGTTGGCGGGTCTTGTGGAGGATCTCGTCGATTTCTTGTTCGCGGGTTTGGGAGGCCAGGGTTGGGTGGTTGTACGCGCCCTCGGAGCCCAGCGTCTCCGTGGCGATCTGCTTGACGATCATGGCCTCGTTGGCTCCCTCGTGGCGCATGAGATCGGCGCGGCGCTTGATGTCGTCGATTTGCTCCGGCGTGTCGGCGAGGCGCCCGGTGGGGTGTTGGTGGTCGACGGTCGGCTCGATGGGGTGCTGGTGGTCGATGGTCCGTTCGGTGGTCTGCTGGCGCTGCGGTTGGCGGTCGGCGAGTTGCTTTGTGATCGAGGCTTGTTGGGCGCGGCTGCGTTGCATCTTCTCGGCGAGGCGTTCCATCGCGCCGACGTCGTGGCCCATCTCGCCGAGGTCCTCGCGGCTGACGTAGATCTGGGTCTCCTCGCGGGCGCGGGTGAGGGTGACGTAGGCGTGCTCCTTGTCTGTTTGCCAGCCGCCGATCAGGATGCCGGAGGTCTCGGTGGTGATTCCCTGGCCCTTGTTGACGTGCACGGCGTAGGAGAGCGCCATATCTGAGAAGTTGCCGGTGTCTATCTCTGCCTCCCTGGGTTCGTGCTCGTTGGTGCGGATCGTGACCTTGCTCTCCTCGCGGCTGGTATCGAGCACGGTCGCGGTGATCCCGTTTTTGATTCGTGGCTGGCCGGGGGCGCGGTACTTGGCGGAGAAGATGATCTCGTCGCCGGCGCGCAGCCCGTAGGGCTTGCCCGGCAACTCGACCTCGTGTGCTCCGAGCTCGCCTGCTTCGATGCGGCGTTCTTGGGCCATCGCGTTCATCTGATCGCGCTCCAGGTTGCTGGCGTCGGTGATCATCACGGCCCTGCGGTCGGCGAGGGTCTTGCGGGTCTGGTCCCAGTTCTCGACCATCGCCTCCGCGGCCTCCGCTCTGGTGTCGCTGATGTGCAGCCGGCCGCGGGATTGGTATTGGGCGAGCGGGGGTCCGGGTTCGCCGGCACGGACCTGCTGCCAGGCCTTGCGCTCCCACGCGTGGTTAGCGCGGTGCACCTCGTGCAACTCGGCCGTGGGGACCTTGCCTTCCAGGGCGGAGAACAACCCGCTGGGGCCGATGCCGGAGAGCTGCTCAGCGTCACCGACGAGCAGCGGCTTGGCACCACGCTCCGCGGTCAGCTTCACGAGTGGGGCGATCCGTTCGTGGTCGGCCATCGCGGCCTCGTCGAACACGACCACGCTGTTGGGTCCGATCCGGATGCGGCCGTCGTTGATGCCGTGGTTGAGTTCGTCGGTGCTGTAGGAGGCATCGAGGTTCGCCTCGCCCTGCAGGCGTTGCGCGGTCGCGCCGGCGACCGAGATGCCGATCACCTGCGTTCCCTCCAGCTGCCACGCCCGCGCGGCCGTGGAGATCACGACACCCTTGCCGGTGCCGGCCGGACCGACGAGCACCGCGATCCCACCAGTGCCCGTCACAATGTCCAGCGCGTCGCGCTGCTCCTGCGTGAGCGACCCTTTGATCTGCCGGCCGATCTCACGGCGAGCCTGCTTCAGCGACTGCCCGGACACGGGCGCCGCAATCTCCTTGGCGCGCCGCTCGGCGATCTCAACGGTGGCTTGCTCGAGCTCCCGCAGCCGCCGCGTCGTCCACGTCCCGTCCTCCAACTGGAGCAGCTCACCGGAGCGCTCCAACTCCTCGATCAACCGGTCCGCTTCAGCCGGCCGGCAGGTACCGGCGCTGACCTCGTATGCCTTCGCTTTCAATTCGTGCCCATTGATCATCGCGCGCTCACGGTTGACCTCCTTCAACAGCTCCTGCTGCAGGTCAACCGCGGGTTGCTTGTCGACCGCGCGATCCTGGAAGAGCCCCTCGGCGTGCTCTTTGGTCAGTCCGTGCTCGGCGCCGCGGGCCCGCCACGCTCCGTTGATGTCGACGCTGCTCGCGGCGCTCTTCGATCCTCTCGTTTTGGTCGTCAGCGAACCCAGCTCACCGGCCCGGGGCTCGCGTCCGTAGCGCTGGCGGAACAGGTTGGCGGCACGGTGGACGTCTTCAGCGCGTTTGGACCAATCGCTCGCGAGATCCTCAGGCACACCCGTCACCTCGAAGTAACGCTCCCCATTCCCCGTCCTGCGGTCGATCTGCAGACCGAGGCTCTTGAGGTTCTCCGCAAGCTCGGCGCGGTACCACGCACCGTTCTCCCGGGCTGAGCGGTAGAGCTGCTTGCTTTCGATCGCGGCGAGCTTCCCGTCCTTGCGCTCAGCCGCCGTCACGATCACATGCGAGTGCAGCTGCGGGTCGGGGATCCCGCCACGCTCCTGGTCCCTCGCCAACCGACTGGAGGTATGCACGAGCTCGGCGGCAAACAGGCTCTTGGCCTTCTCAAAGCGGACCACACCCTTCGTCTTACGCCTGACCAGAGCGACCTCTCGCTCAGTCCGCTGAAGCGCGCTCGCCACCGCATCGCGATGGGCCCGCTCGATCTGCTCGCGACGCTCCGCAGACGCGGTCGCCCACAACGCCGAGACCGTCTTCGGCGGGGCCATCATCAACTCGATCCCAGCCACCCGTTCGCCATTAGACCCGACAGGCCTCAACGGCTCCTCCGTGACCGGGTTGTACCCGTTCATCACCGCGACAAGATCCTCGGTCGTGACCGTTTCATCCGGCGAGAGCCCGAGCTCCTTCAGGACCCTCTGCGACCCGTGCCACTTGCTCGGCACATCGAGGTTCGGATCGAGCTTCCCCTCAGCTGTGTAGTAGTCCGCGCGCGCCGACGTCGACGTCAGATATTCCGCGTAGCTCGTCGCCGAAGAACCCTCGATCTTGTGGGTCGTCTGCACCCACCGAACGTAGCGCCGGGTAGTTCGAGGTACAAGCAAATCAAAGGCAAAGAGTTAATAAACAACTATCACCGACCATGTTCGTCTATTCAGCTCCCAGAGGTGCGTGTAGTCTGCTGTGAAAGGGCAGGGCATGGACGCCCGGACCGATTCTGCCCACCAGGGCCGTAACTCGGCTTGTACGCCTTCCTGCCGTAGGGCGGTACCTAGGTCGTTTCAACATCGCCCGAAGGGCCGTAACCTGCTGTTCCCAGCACCGTTAGGTGCGTGCATATTCAGGTGCGGTAGAAGCTCCCACGCCTCCCCCGGCGGGTGTCTGTAGCTTGCTCGTCGCGGGCTTGCGGACCGTGCAGATGAAGTAGATGCCGAGTTGGAACCACTCGCTCTGCACGGATTGAGAGAGGCTTGTGAGGTCCTCCCATGGTCGCGAGTATGGATCTCCGGGAAAGACCGTCGCGATCGTCTCACCGACAGGTCCGAGCACGCGGCCGAGCGGGCTGGCCAGTAGGCCGGCGTCCATGATCACGAGGCGTCCCGTGGGGCGCAGCGCCTCCCAGGCCTTCTGCAGCACCGGCGCGCGGTCGGGGAGCACGGAGTAGCTGAGGCTGAACAGCGCCGCATCGATCTGATCGAGGAGGTTGAGCTCGGCGGCGTCCTGGTGGAGCAGGCGAACGTTCTGCCGGTGGTGGCGCGTGACCGATTGCTGTGCGCGGGCGAGCATTCCGCTCGAGGCGTCCACGCCGATCACCTGACCGTCATCGCCGACCGTCTCGCAGAGCAGCGGCAGGTTCCGGCCGGTGCCGCAACCAATCTCAAGGACCGTCTCGCCGGGCTCAAGGGCGAGTCGCTGAACTGCTTTCTTGCGGAGCCTGTGGGGCAGCAGGATCGAGATCTCGGCGAGGCGATACCAGCGAGCCATGCGGTCGTAGCGCTCGCGTATCTGCGGCAGCGGCTGACGCACGAAGGTGGCACGGGACATCCACCGATCATCCCACGCGACCGGGTCAATGGCCGGCGCTCAGCTTTCGACGCGGTCGAGCTCGCCGAACGCGTTTGTTGGGGACGTCGATCGCCGGGTAGTGTCCGAGTCCGTGCTCCGCGATAAAGAGGGATCAACCAACCCGATTGATCGATTGATCGAAGAGGCAGTGCCTACGACTTGGCGCTCGGTAACGCGCGTAGCGCCGACCAGAACTCCGCGATCGGTCCCTTTGGAGGTTCGGGCATGTTCTCCCCCGACACCAGCGAGTCCAGGGCGACCAAGAGCCGGTATGCGCGGACATGGGGCCCAGCGACAGCGCGCTGTTCCTCGCGGACGACGCCGTGCTCGGTCAGGACCTTGCGGAGCGCGGGCCATTGCTTGTCGCCGAACAGCTTTACCAGGTGGTCATCGGACTCGAACAGGATGTTGGCGCGGCGGTAGGCGCGAGCCATGATCTGCAGGAGCTTGATCAGCACCTTCGCCTTGGGCGAGTATTCGAACGTCGCGATCGATGAGCCCGGGAGCGGGGTGCCGAGCCTGCGTAGAACGACCGCGACCTCCTGCGGCGAGAAGATCTCATCCTCCACGTCGGGGTGGATCAAGCTCCCGAAGTTGGCGCCCGGCACAATACCCGTGAAGTCGAGATGCGACTCGTTGGTGACGACTACGCTCTGAAAGCGGCTCGTCGTCGCATCACAGCCGTCGAATCGGGCGCGGTCGAGCCGGCTGCCCGTGAACTCGCAATTGTCGAAGACGACATCGCGGAAGGTCGCGTCGCCGAAGTCGACTTCCAAGAACGAAGCGTTTCTGATCGTCTCCCCAGCGACCGGGCCGTGCTGGCGCGCATATGCGGCCAGGCAAGCGCCAGCGTTGCGGCGGCGATTCTCGTGACGCAGCGCGGCGGAAACCGGCTCCATGACGGTCGCGACAAAGCGGGGACCGGAATAAGTGCCCAGGGCGGAGAGGATGGCGTCGTCGGGCAAGACCCCGCGATCGAAAAAGAGGCCGAGGTTCTCGGGGTGTTCCAGATGGCGGATCAACGCCGTGCTCAAGAAGTAGTCGAAGTAAACTTCGTGGTCGAACTCAAAGCGGCCCGATCCCGGGCCCGGGCGTGTGCGAAAGCCAATCGTGCTGGTGACCTTCGCGACAATCTGCCGCGCCTCGTCGCCGCCCAGGCCTTCTTCCTCGGCGACCAGCTCGACGAGCACCTGCAGCTCTTCGAGTGAGAGTCGCCGCTTCTCGGCCTGCCACATGTGCTCGGCCGCCTCTTCCAGCAGCATGCGATGCCCTCGCATTGAGAGGAGCGGCTCACCCGAAGCGCCCAATGTCTTCCGGGTCTCGCGGGCGATGTACTCGTTGATGAGAAAATCGAGCAGGCTCTGTGGAGAATCCGAGCCGGTCACAGCAGTCGCATAGTCCGGGAACTTGCTGGCGAAGAACGGCTTGGTCAGCAGCGCACGATCGGCCAGGCTCAAGCCATCGACGGTGTGCCGGTAGCGCTGCTGCGCGGCCGGTGTCTGATGCTGATTGAGATAGGCATAGAGCTGATCGTCATTCCACGGCAGCAATGACACCGGCTGCAGACTCCAGTCGGAGTCGGCCACGTCAGGTGCGCGACTGATGAACTCGAGGTTGTAGAAAGCCGACCGTGCGGAGACGAGAACCGTGCCGTGCCCCTGCAGTTCCAGCAGAAACTGGCGCAACGAGTTGAATGCATCGCCATAGCCGGCGGCGCCCAGCAGCTCGTCAAAACCGTCGATGACCGGCACCAGGAGCCCCTCGCGCACGAGTGCCGGCACAGCATCGCGGGTGAACCCCGCCCGCAGATCCTGCAGCTCTCCGGAAAATGCGTCGCGCAGATTGGACAGCGCCCGACCCTGCGCAGACACATACAAGAACAGGAACTGGCTATCTGAGCGCACATACTTCTTGGCCTGTTCGGCGGTCAGCTCTTTCAGCAAGGTCGTCTTCCCAGCACCCGCATCGCCCTTGACGAAAAACAAGCTCGTCCTGCCCTGCGTCCGACGCGCTTCGACGACCGTCTCTCGCAGCCCGGCCGGCGACGCTTCGATCTCACGCTCCTCGCCATCGGAGAGTCCGACCGTCGCATCGGTCGCGACGAAGCTTGGCAACGGGACAAAGACTCGCGATACGGCTTTCGCGAGCTGGTCGAAATCGGCCATCTGCGGACTGCGAAGGAACGCGTCATAGTGCACAGGCTGTTCATTCGCATCGATCCAACGGAAATCGCCCGCCTGACTCAAGCGAAAGCGCTCCTCACGGTGCTGCTCTCGCTGCTCCCAGGTCGCTCTGAGCAGATTTTCATCAACTGAGACCGACACCTCCGTACCCGGATCCGCGAAACCGGCGAGGTCTTCCTCTAAACGAGTCTTCCAGTAATGGAAGAGCGATGGCACGTTAGGGCTCATAATCCGGAGGACCCTACTATAAGAACTGATGGCATAGCGGTGCCGAACTGAGGTCGAGATCTAGCTAACGGATGGTGTATGCCGAGAGTCAGCGATCGATGGAGTGAGGATTTGGTGTGGTCTGAGCCGCGTCTCCGTGAGGCGCTCCTGCTCGACGGCCTGCTCACGCGGCCACTCGATATCGCCACGCCCACTCACTAATCGACGAGTGCATCGGTGGCTCCGGGTCTATGATCGGCCGTGTGCTCGAACGGTTTTGGCGTTGGCTGCGTGGTGGTTCTGCCGGCTGGCGGCTGGTGTCGGATGGCGTGTTCGCGTACCGGGCGCCGAACGGGTTCGATGGGGTGTGTCATCTGCGTGTGTTCGACCCGGGTGCTCGCGGTAAGCGGCCGGTCGTGATCGCCGGGCAGCTGTCCGATCAGGCCGGCGCGTGCTCGATCGTGAACGCGGACGAGTGGATCGCAGCGCAGGTCCAGGACACGTTCTTTGCGGACGGGCGCGAGTTCGTCTACATCGAGCACCACCCGCAGACGATCACGGACCAGCCAGAACCGACGTTCGACGTCGTCAAGCTGGCGCGCCGCCGCACGCCGAGCATGGACGCATCGCCGGAGGATGTCTCCGCCGGCGCTCCGACCCAGCATGGAATCGTGGTCGTGACCGAGGAGGGAGCGGAGACCCACGCTGTGCCGTCCGTTCCAGCGGCGCCGGAGTGGGGGTGGGAGTTCAAGGCGCTGCGGCGCCCGCCGCTGGCGGTCCGTCGGATTGACGGGAGCCATGTGGAAGTGGACCTCCTCCCTGGAGTGAAGCTGCGGGTGTGGCCGGCAGAGGATTACACCGCGTATGCGGTCGCCGGGGAGGAGGGAGCCCTGCCGGCGGTCGATGCGGCGCAGGCCAACCGGGAGCGCGCCACCGAGCTGGCTGGCGCGGTCGCGGGGGTGACCGATGCTCCAGGCGACGCGATCCTCGACATCACGACGGATGTTCCACCAGACGAGCCAGCGGATCCCGAGGAGTGAGGGTGGCGGTTTCTGCGCAGCGCTTATGGGAGATGCCAGGGTACGAGACGACGCCGAACGGCAGACACGCCCCACCTGTCCGGGTGAGCACCCTCGCCTATGACACAGTGGTGCGGCTGTCAGTAGTCCGGGAAGTCCCACTCAGCGTTGTTGATCGTGCTGATCTCCTCCACGATGAGTCCGATCAGTACTTGGAAGGCCCAGGGGTCCGTTGTCCCAGGCTGGCCCTGCATCGCGTGTGCTTCCTGTTCGAGTACGGCGGTCCAGCGTTGCCAGGGGAAGGATGGAAGTCGCAGGCGAAGGTTCCCCATCGCCGCCTCGGACGCGATATGCCGTGCGGTGCGGTGAAACGCGCCCTCGGCGGCGAGAGCCGTGGCAGCCGCCCCAAGCTCGACAAGTTGTGGGGTAACGCTGGTCCAATAGGCGTAGCTGTCGGATACCGGTGTATCGTCTTGTCTCGGTGCGTCCCGGTAGGAGGCGAGTACGGTGTCGAGTGCGGTTCGGAGCGCGGCAGACGCGGCACTGTAATCGTCGGGATCATCGAGGAGCGCTGGTATTGCAGCTGCAATGTCCGCGGCGATTCGTTGCCGTTCTTGGCGTATTGCCTCCTCGATCCCGGCGATTCCGACGCGGGTTGTCACGCCGCTCTCCTTGTCGTTTTCCGGCAGGTCGCGAAAGTACACATCGCGGATGCTCTCGGCGGCAAACCATGCTCCCTGCTTCGGCTTCATGATCTCGAGCTTGTCTTGGCCTGGCATTTCCCACATCTCCTCGAGGTAGAGGTCGTGGGGGCGAGGGCTGAGTCCGAAGTACGAAGCGTCGCCGTAGCGGCCGGCGTGGACTCGGTCTCCACCGTCGCCGGTTGTGTGGACGACAGCTATGAAGTCGCGGTCGTCGCGCTTGCGACGGGCGAACACGTAATCGAAGCCATCGCGAACGTCCTGGCCGCCGAGGGCATGGAACGTAGCCAGCGCGAGCGCTCGCCCCTTTGCGGAACGTTTGTCGGCGTGAGTTTGCAGGCGGTCTAAGGCCCAGCCGAGGAACATCCCGAGCATCCACGCGCTGATTAGGACGACGAGGGCGAACAGTGCTAGAGCGCCGATGTGGTTGGTCCAGTTGCCGTCGTCGATCTCGCGAATGAGGGTGGGAGTCCAGGTGGTCAGGGCGAGTACGGTATGGAGGACGAGGGAGTAGCCGAGTGCGCGCAGCACAAGCTCCAGATCGCCGAGTGTCGCCGGGGTGGGCCGGCGTCCGCTTGTGACCCGCGCGGTTATGAAGCCGGGTAGGACAAACACGACCAGTGCGATGAATGTCCCGACTGTGCCGAACACAGCGCCACGCTACCCGGATAGCTCAACGCGAATGGATGGGTGCGCTTGACTTACTGGACCCATGACTTAGACGTTGTAGTAGTCGTAATGGCGGTTGAAAGCAATGCTCAGTGCCTTCACGCGCTTTGCTGCTTGTCCTGAGTCGAAAATGCCGTTGAGCAGGTCTTGGTAGCGTTTCAGGGCCTGCCGATCCTGGCTCAACGACAGAGGGCCCTTGCGCAACTGAGGATCGCCGAAGTCGACGTATGAGGTGTGCTTTACGAGTATCGCCTGTAGTGCGTCAAAGGTTTCGCGCGCCTCGTCCGTTGGTCCGGTCTTGGCGATGAAGGGGTCGGATAGTGCGTCGCCCAGCTTGCTGTCGAAGTCTTCAAAAAATGGGAGTAGATCTGTTCGCTTGAGGCGACTCAGAATGCGCGTGACGGGGTCGGGATTTCGCAGCCAGCCGGGAAGATGGCTGATCGCGTAGTCCAGGCTGCTGTGTAGGTCGGGGTACCGGTGATCAAACACTTGGATCAGCGTCCGCTCGAGTCGTGTCGTCCACTCCAGATTCGTGTCGGCCGCGAGCGTGATGTCGATGCTCGGCATCGGGCGTGCGTGGGCGGTGATCGCCAGGGCGAGGTGCACGCCGTTGACCAACCAACGCTTGCGCACCTCAAAGGGCTCGAAGTCGGGCACGAACCACACGAACGAGCTTTGCGCTAGTGCCCCGAGCGTACGGCTGGTGGAAGGGTCGCCCTCGATGATCCATTGGGCAAGCTCGTCCACTGTGACGACGTATATGCCCGTGATCGGGTCGATGTGGGTCTGCGTACAGAGCCTGTCCACCACCGTTCGCCGGCAGTCCACGCCCAGGGCTCCGAGCTCGTGGGCGAGCTTCGGATAGTTTGGCCCAGTATCGTTCTCGGCCGCGATAAAGATCGTGCTCTGCGCATGGGGGCTGGCTTTGCGGCGTCGCACAAGATCCAGGACGAAGTGCTGGCGGGCGGACAGGCCCTTGGTGGTGACGGATGTCGTCAGGAGGAGTTCGGGAGCCTCGATGAGCGCCGCCTGTACCTTCGGATCGAGATGATCCCAGCAGTCGGCTTTGGAGAAGCTTGTGATCGTCACGTTCTCATCGCGTTCGATACCGCCAATGCCTCGGACTCGGAGTGTGTACCCCGGACTGAGGTCAGGCTGAGAGTCGACCCGCCCAATTAGGTGCAGATCGAGCCCGGCCTTCGAGCTGATGGCGGCAACAAGCCCCAAACCGAGCTTGCCCGGTCCAAAATGGATGTGGCAGCCTCTCAAATTGTTCGTCTCCGCAGGCATAAGTCCGCCCGCGGCAGAGTACACGGAGATGCGGTTGTCTGCTTGCCCTATCTAAGCGACAACGGGTGATCGATGGCCGTGGTCGGCGGCTGTGTATGTGCGGCAGTAGTCGACTGCGTCTTTGCACTCCTGGCAGTCCTCCAGGTGGGCGCTGATATGGAGTGCGACCTCTGTGCCTAGCGCACCGCGCATCCCCTTGACGTACATCTCGATGCGAGTTGTGCTCAGGTGCGCTGGCGGCACGTTGCCAAATGGACCCGCGTAAGTCTTCGGTCTCGGCCGCGCGGTCCCCGTTGCGGGCACAAGGTCTCGCACAAGGTCGCCGGCAGCGGCGATCTCGCCCAACCGTATGAACTCGACAGGCGTGATTTTGCTGATGTCGGTGCGTTGCCCTGATTTCAGCACCTCGCTGAGCTCGTCGGGGCCCAAGTCGGTGGCTTTGCGTAGCTTCGCGCATTCGACCACGACAGCGCGCTTGTCGGCGACGATGTCGACGAGCCCGGTTAGCACCGAGAGCAGGCGAAGAAACTTGCGGCAGGTTTCGAGCTGCTCGATGGTGGCGTCGCCCAAGTCGCCAATGGTCTTGACCTCGCACCCGAGCTTCTCCAGCAGGACCTTCTCTTTCCAGCTGGTGGTTTCGGTGAGCTGGGCGGCCAATTGCAGGGAGTCCTCGGCAGCCAGTCGGCGCGGTACGTCGAATCGAGCTAGCACCTGGTCGCGTTTGGCCACATTCAGGATGAGTGGCACGATCGACTGGACGTCGGCGAGAGGTAAGGTTGCCCCTGGCCCCCAGTCGTTTGTGGCGCCGTTGGATTCGTGGGAAGCCTCGTTCATGGTCTCAGAGGGTCTGTCAGTGTGGACTATAACCCGCACCGACGACAGCGTGCCGGCCGGGTAGTCGTGCATCGACGCCCTCCGCGCACCTAGTGATAGGTATAGCACCGATGTCCACTGATGTTCGATCTACCGGGATCACGTAGCTTCCTAAACACGATGGATGCCCAAATGGACCGGTGTTGGAACGGCTTTACGCGACTGGTCTCGGGCGACTGGGGTCGAGGGCCGTTGGTCCGGGTGTTCATCGCCCCCGTCCCCGTCCGAAGTTCATTACGGCGGGGGCGGCGACGGCGAAGTCCTCGGCCGTGGTGGTGGGCGGCTGCTCGGTGGGGTGGAGGTCTCTGACGGTGGCTGTCGGTGTGTCGAGGTTGGGGGTCAGTCGCGCGATGTTCTTGGCGAGGAGGTTGATCGCGCCGCCGCCTTTTTCGTGGCGCTCGAGGATCCCGTCGATCAGGATCAGCGGCTCGGTGCGGACGGTCAGGCGGTGGGCTTCGAAGAGCTTCACGGGGACGATCGCGTTGAGCGTCCCGCTCTCGTCCTCCAGGAGCAGGAAGGTGATGCCCTTGGCGGTGCCTGGTTTCTGGCGGGCGATCACGAAGCCGCCGACCTTGATCCTGGTGTTGTGGCGCACCTTCGCGAGCGCGGCGATCGGTAGCGCTCCTTCCTGGTCGAGTTGCTCGCGCAGGAGCCCGAGTGGGTGGTGCGCGATCGAGATGCCGGTGGCGGTGTAGTCGGCGATCATCGACTCCCAGTCCGTGAGGCCGGGCAGGTCGGGTGCCCTGACGAGGGGGAGATCGAGCGCGAGCTGGTCGCCGCCCTTGGTGTGCTTCGCGGGGGTCACGACTCCGAGTTGCCAGAGGGCGGTGCGGCGCGCGTAGGGGCCGTCGCCGGCGAGCGTGTCGCAGGCGCCGGACCATGCGAGCACTTCGAGGGTGGCGGTGCTCGCGGCGGCGCGCGCGGCGAGGTCTTGCAGGCCGCGGAACGGGCCACCTGTGCGGCGGGCCGCGATCAGCCGTTCGATGTCCTGTTCTTTGATTCCCTTGATGTAGTTCAGGCCGATCCGGATCTCCCTGTTGGTGGTGACGGTGCAGTCGGCGTCGCTGTGGATCACGTCCGGCGGAAGGATCTTCGTACCTCGGCGTTGGGCCTCGTGGATCAGGCTGTCGGGCGGGTAGAAGCCCATTGGTTGCTCGTTCAGGAGGGCGCAGAGGAACTCGGGGAAGTAATGCACTCGTAGGTATGTGGATTGGTAGGCGAGTAGGCCGAAGGCGGCGCCGTGGGCCTTGGGGAACCCGAAGCCGGCGAACCCGGCGACCATGCTCCAGACCCGCTCGACCACCTCCCCGCTGACGTCGGGGTTGCTGGCATGGGCGCCGTCGACGAACTGCTGGCGATGGTCGTCCATCGCCTCCTGAGAACGCTTGCGCGACATGGCGCGTCGGAGGCTCTCGGCCTCTCCGGCGGTGAAGCCGGCGAACGCGCGGGCGACTTCGATCACCTGGTCCTGGAAGACGATCGTCCCCAGCGTCTCCCTCAGTGGCTCTTGGAGGGAGGGGTGCAGGAACGGGATCTCGAACTCGGGGTTGGCGAGCCGCGCTTGGCGGCGTTCGATGTAGGTATTGACGGCACCGCCGACTATCGGGCCGGGCCTGACCAGTGCGACTTGGACGGTCAGGTCGTCGAGGTTCGCGGGACGGGTGCGCTGCAGCGATCCCATCTGCGCGCGCGACTCGATCTGGAAGACGCCAGTCGTGTCGGCTCGCTGAATCATCTCGTACGTCTGCTTGTCGTCGAAGGGGATTCGCGAGAGGTCGACCAGCTCGTTGCGGGTCGCGGCGATCGTCTGCACGCAGCGCTCGACGGCTGAGAGCATGCCGAGGCCCAGCAGGTCGATCTTCAGGAAGCCGGCGTCCGAGCAGGAGTCCTTGTCCCATTGCACGATCTGCCGGTCCGCCATTGCCGCGGGCACGATCGGGACGCAGTCGACCAATGGCCGTGTCGCGATCACCATCCCGCCGGGGTGCTGCCCGAGGTTCCGCGGGAGCCCACACGCCTGGTCGGCGAGGCGTGCGAGCCACGCCCACCGTGGGTGCCTGCAGCGCTCGGCGCCGAGAGCGGTCTTGATGTCCTCGGCGACGGTGCCGTGCCCGCCCCAGCCGTCAGAGCCGCGGGCAACGCGATCGAGCTCACCGGCGGGCAGGCCGAGGGCCTCGCCGAGCTCGCGGATCGCGCCACGCGCACGAAACGTGGGGGAGGTGGCCACGAGTGCGGCGCGATCTGGACCGAAGTGCTTGGGCACACGGACGATCAGCCCTGCCCGGATGTCGCGGGGGAAGTCGATATCGATGTCGGGTAGCCCCGTGATGTCTTCGTGCAAGAACCGGCCGATCGCAAGCTCGTTCTGGATCGGGTCGATATGCGACAGGCCCGTCAGGTAGCAAACGATCGAGGACACAGAAGAGCCTCGGCCACGACCGGGGGGCAGCAGCGCTCTTGCACTGTCGGGTCCCCGGATCTCGACAGCTACCTCGCGTGCCAGCTCGAGGACCTCGTGATGCAACAGAAAGAACCCCGAGAGCCCCAGCTTGTCGATCACCCCAAGCTCCTGCTCTAACCGCCCGGCGGCGGCCGAGTGGTTCGGGGAGCCGCGGGGGTAGCGACCCGCGAACCGGGCATGGCAGACCTCAGCCAGCTCACGGGTCGCCTGCGTCGAATCCGCCCCGGGGTAGCGGTAGCCGAGATCCCCGGTCAGGTTGAACGTCAGCGTCTCCGCGAGCCTGACCGTCTCCACTACCGCGTCCGGGTAGTCGCTCAGTCGCTGCGCCATCCCGTGTGGGGTCGCGAGGACATGCGTGTCGTTGGGGCGGCGCTGCACCTCGCTGCCATCCAAGGTCAGCCCGTGTTTGATCGCGACGAACGCGTGCTGCAACAACGCACGCTCACGCGAGTGCGCGTGCACGTCCCCGGTCGCGACCGTAGGTACCGACAGCCGGCGCGCGAGGCGCTCGCGGGCACGGTTGCGGAGCTTGTCGCCGCGAGCATAGGGGCGCTGCAACTCGACCCGCAGCCGCTCAGGACCGAACGCGTCGAGCAGGCGCCGTGCGGTGGGCTCGTCTTCGATGCCGTGTTCCGCACAGCCCGTCAGGCAGACGAGGCCCTCGGCGTGGTCCAGGACCTGCTCGAGCGGAACGGACGGCTGACCCGCATGGCGATCGACCGAGTCACGCGTGTGCGCGTGCGCGCGCGTGAGCAGCCGGCAGAGATTGCTCCAACCCCGACCGTCGCGGACGAGCAGTGTCAGGTGACGATGCTCCGCGCTCTGAGCGGTGGCCGGGGGAGGGTCGATCGTGACCTCGGCGCCGAAGATCGCACGCACCGGCGAGTCCAGTGCGCTGATCGCGAGCTCCATCGCCCCGCCGACCGAGTCGTGATCGGTCAACGCGAGCGCCACGTGTCCTAGCTCGCCGGCGCGTTCGATCAGCTCGTGGGGGTGGGAGGTCCCGTCCAGGAACGAGTAGGCGGAATGAGCATGCAGCTCGACATACGGTGGCGTCCCCGACATCTTCTTCGCTCACGCCGTCTGGCTGAACCACCCGTCGGTGAGCTTGTCGTGGAACACCACAACGTTGCGACCATCGACCGTGACCAGCTCCCAGTAGTGCCGGTGGATCGGCCGCTCGGTCCACCACCTGTCCTGGACGATCCAGTCCTCACGCGTCTCCTTTACACAGGTACCCGCGACCACGACGGGCGTGCCGCGCTCCGCGCGCACCTTCACAGGCGTCGGCGCTTTCGGCGCAGCGGGCCTGGCGATCATGCTGCTCCTCATTGTTGCCACGGCGCGTAGAGGACCTTGCGCTCGGGTACGCGTGAGCGCGGATCGACGACAAGCGCACGCAGCGCCGCGTGCGAGCCCGCGAGCGTTCGTACCTGACCGACGGCATCCTGCAGCCGTGCCAGGCGTGCTGTGCGCTCCCCGTCGAGCAGGCCGCCCTGATCGCCGCCCGCGGGCCCGAACTCCGCGACCGCCAGCTGCAAAGCGGTAGCGGGGGCGGGCAGCAGCTGCAGGCGTTGGGAGAGCGCGAGGCGAATCCGCTGCGGGTCGGCAAGCGCCTGACGGAACACGACCTCCTCACGCCACGTCCCGCGCTCCACCAGCCGCGCGGAAAGGACCAGCGCACGCAGCGTCCGCCCACGGCGCTGCGGCCGCGCCAGCAACCTGTCGACGAGCACACCGAGAGTCCGCTCGAGCAGCAGCCCAGAGCTCGCGTCCCCAAGCTGCATCGACTCCGCCACTCGATCTTCGACGCGCCGCGTCTGTAGGGGCGTGTCGTACCCGAGCGCGAGGCGCCGCGCCAGGCTGCCGGGCTCGCCGAAGCGATCGGCGACCGCGCCGGCGTCGAGCTTCACGAGCGCGCCGAGCTTGCCGAACCCGAGCTGCTGAAGCGAGGCGACGATCGTCGCGGTCTGCGGGCGGTAGGAAAGAATCCCCACGGGTTGCGCGGCGAGATACCGGCGCACGTCTCGCTCGCCGACCCTCCGGACACGGCGCGTCCGCGTCTCCAACGCCGCCGCCAGCGAGCAGAACCTGCTCGGTGCCATACCGATCCGCGCCGCCCTGGCGAGCGCCTTGCGCGTCGCGAGAATCAAACCGTCCTCGCCGCCATGCAGACCCCGCAGTCCTGTCCCGTCGAAGTACGCAAGCCCTGGCCGTGCGAGCTCCAGCTGCGCACCGATCCCTTCCAAGGCACGCGCGGTCTGCTCCCAGGAGTGCGCGACCTGCACGGGATCCCCCGGGACCAACTCCAGGGTCGGGCAGCGGGCGAGCGCCTCCCCCAACATCATCCCCGCCTGCACCCCCTGAGCTTGGGCGGTGCCTGAGACTTCGCCCAGCCGCGCCGGGCCGCTCCCCGACGGCGCGATCGCGAGCGCCCGACCGGTCAAGGCCTCTGGTCCGCCGGCGGCGGCGACGAGCTCGAAGCGGGGCAGGTGGGCACACACGATCATCTGCCGAGCCCCCATGTCACGCACAACTCCTTCAGTCGTGCGACCGCCGGCTCGGGATCGGTGCGTAGCGCCTCAAACGCCTCCATCGCCGCCTGGTAGGCGCCGGGTCGCGCGTGGTTGACCTCTGCAGTGAAGCGGCCGATCCACTGCAGACGAGCGGCCTCCAGGCTGTCCGGGTCCTGTTCGGCGATCAGCTGACACACCTCAGCTTCGATTGGCAGGCTCAGAGTCATCTGCGCTCGGTTGCGACGGACGAAGTCGAGATCACCCGCGTCAATTGCTGCGCGAACGCGGGGGAAGGCGATGTGATTCGAGCGGAGTCTCATAAGAACGTATGTTCGTATGGTTGCATCCAAGTCAAGGGGCCTGGTGCGACCTTATGCTTGAGGGGGATGTGTGGGCGCTACACCAACACCGTCGGCCCTGAAGAGCTGACCGAGAAGATCGGCGGCCAGCTCGGCGTACAGATCCGGGAGAGCATCCGCACCGATCCGTGGGATGTACGACCGACCGACCCGGTGCCGGCGATCGTCGCGCAAGATGGCCAGCCTGAGTCGCGGATGTTGCGGTGGGCGCTGGTCCCGGCGGGCGCCAGCACGGTTAAGACGAAGAAGCCGTGGATCAACGCCACGGTGGAGGGCCTGCGCTCGAAGGGCAGCTACTTCGGCGTCAAGCCCGACGTGGCGCACCGCGCCTTGATCCTGGCTGATGGCTTCTACGAGTGGCCGAAGCCGGAGGATGAAAAGGCCAAGGCGAAGCTAAAACCGCCGCCGATGCGCTTCACAGTCGAGGGCGAGCGTGTCTTCTGTCTCGCCGGTCTATGGGTGACCGCTCGCCACGTCGAGGGCGGCCCGGTCGCGAGCTGCACGATCATCACGTGCGGCGCGACCGGCAACCGCGTGGTCGCGCCCGTGCACGACAGGATGCCCGTGATCCTCGCCGACCCCGACCGGATCGAGGCGTGGCTGGACCCCGCGATCTCCGCAGCCGAGGCGCTGTCCTTGTGCGAGCCGTTGGCCGCCGATCGGATGTCCAGCGAAATCCGCCCCCTCGGCGACGGGAGCACAGACAGCGCACAAGTCGCGCTGCCGGTGACCTAACCGCGACAGCCCCGTCGGTTCAAGCACGGCGCTCGCGCACGACCTCCCTGGGGTCCTTGTCCTCCCTCAGTCCCTTGTAGGAGGGGTGCCGGAGGGAGCCGTCGCGGGTCCACTCGCGGAACTCGATCTCGGCGACTAGGTCCGGGCGCACGAACCTTGCCTCGCGCGGGGGCTGGGCGCCGACGAACGGGCTTGTCTTTCGTGCACGCGCCTGCAGCTTCTTGCCGAGACGCTCCAGCTCGCGGTCGGTGAAGCCAGTACCGACGCCGCCGGCGAAGCGCAAGACGGGCGAGCCATTCTCGCCCTGTTCGTAGTGCCCGACGAGCAGCGCGCCGAGGCGTCCGGCCCGGCCCTTTTTACCGGGCAACCAGCCGCCGATCACGAGCTCCTGGCTGCTGACGTTCTTGATCTTCAACCACTCCCCCCGACGGCCTCCGGGAACATAAGGCGAGTCCAGGCGCTTGGCGACGATGCCCTCCAGATCCTGCTCCCTGCTGGCGGCGAGCAGTGCGGTGCCCTCACCGACGTAGTTAGCCGGGACCTTGACGCGATCGTTCTCCAGCTCCAGGGCAAGGAGGCGCTCGCGCCGCTCGAGGTAGGGCAGATCCAAGAGCGATTCTCCGTCGAGCCACAGCAGGTCGAAGATCATGTAGCTGGCCTGCCTTGCGCCCGGCTCATCGTGCGAGGCGAGCCCCTGGAAGCTGGGCCGGCCCTGCTCGTCGAAGGTGACGATCTCCCCGTCGAGCATCGCCGAGTGCGAACCGAGCGCCTCGCCGAGAACCGCGAGCTCGGGGTAGCGATTGGCACGGTCGATCTCGTTGCGGCTTAGCAGCTTCAGCCGCCCCGGCTCACAGCGGGCTATCGCCCGGATGCCGTCCCACTTGACCTCGAACGCCCACAGCGACTCATCCGCCGGAAGGGTCGAGAGCTTTGCGAGCATTGGCTTCACAAACGGAGGCATCTTGCTCATCCAACGAACCTACCCGCACTCGTCCGAGCGCATCCACTCGTTTTTTTTCGCAAACTCCAGGAACATCTGGGGCCGGGGTCTTGTGCTCGCTGCCGGAGGTGCCTATGTTGCTGCTCGACGCGGAACCGAGTCGCGAAGAGCGAGGCCACCGAGGTGTGAGGCCGCGCCACCCAAGAGTTGATTGAGCCGCAAGGCGAGACCGGCGAAGGGTTCCTCAAGCGGCCCGGGGCCGCGTCATTTTTTGTTCTCTCGGCGTGCGGCTGCCGGGCATCGGGGAAGTATTCAGTGAGGCATTTGTATACGTTGGTCTTCTTCAGGTAAGTAACCCGAGCAGCAGGAGGAGAGAACCGTGTCCGACTTCCTTGACGACAGGCGTAAAGAGATCACCGGTCGGCTGAAAGAGCTAAAACCGGTGGTCGACGAGTACCACCAACTGGAGGCTGCCGCGGCGGCCCTCGGGAGGGTGATCGGGTCGGCTGCGTCTGACGCCGGCTCGGCCGCCGTCGCGGCGGTCACGGGCCGCCGTGGGCCGGGACGTCCGCCCGGTTCGGGCACCGGCAAAAAAGCGCCGGGGCGTCCGCGCGGCTCGGGCAGACGCGCACGCAAAGCTGCGGCCAGCACGCCGGCCGCCAGCACCCCAACGGCCACGGCGGCGGCCACCGCAGACGCCACCCCAGCCACAGCGGCGCGCAAAAGGCCGGGTCGCCCCAAAGGCAGCGGGAAAGTAGGTCGGCCCGCGGGGACAGGCAAAAAAGTAGGTCGTCCTCCCGGCTCAGGCAAAAAAGTAGGCCGTCCCAAAGCTCGTCGCGGTGGGCGGCCCAAAGGCGGCAAACGGGCGGCGGAAGCGCTGTCGTTTGTGCAGGGCCAGCCGGGCATTACGATCCCCGAGCTGGCGGCGAAGATGGGGATCAGCTCGAATTACTTGTACCGCGTCCTCCCGGGGCTCGAGCAGGAGGGCAAACTGGAGAAGAAAGGCCGCGGCTGGTACCCGAAGGGAGGGTGATTGCGCGGGCGGCCTGACCGGTCATCCGCATAGGGTCTGGTTGGATGCCAGAGAACAGGGTGATGATCGAGCTGTCCCAAGCCCAGATCGACGGGGTTCTCGGCGAGGCCGAGCGCATTGGCCTGATTGGTGGGGTGGAGGCGCTAGCTGGGCTGGGAGACGTCGAATTCCTGGCATCGCTGGCCCAGTCGAACGATCCGCGCTTCTCGCGCTCGCTGTTGCAGGGCCTGATGGTCCTTGCGTGCTTCCCGGCCGACGGGGTCGATCGGTCGGTCAGGGATGTGGCCCGTGAGCTCGACATGGGCGTCAGCACCACCCACCGCTACATCTCCACCCTCGTGGAGGTTGGGCTGTTGGAGCGCGACCCCGTGACGCGTGAATACCGGCGGACGGCGAGTAAAATCTCAGCCTCCCACATCGCAGGGGACGGTGCCGTTTAGGAACGCGAGCCTCGCGCTGCCTGGACACCGAACATCGATCGGTATAGGCTTCCAGTCCAGTGACGCAAGACGAGAGCATCCTGCCGCCGATCGGCAGCAAGAATTCGCCGGGCGCTGCCGGTCATCAAAGGTCATCAGGGAAGAAACCATGAAGCTGAGGAAATTGCTTGGCCTTGGGCTGGTGGCGCTGACCGCGTTCCTCGGCGGGTGCGGTGGCTCTTCGGGGTCGGGCAAGATCGCCGTCAACGCTACGCCGCCGGGTTCGGCTGCTTCGTCGCGTTCATCGATCACGATCGCGCGTTCGTCGGACATTACGAGCCTGAATCCCCAGGAACTGAATATCAGTGAGGACTACGAGACCCAGCAGGCGTTGTATGCGGGCCTCGTGCGTGTGAGCGCGGACGGCAAGACGATCGAAGGCGATCTGGCCTCCTCGTGGAGCTTTGACGAACCAACCCTGACCTATACCTTCAAGTTGCGCCCGGGACTGAAGTTCTCAAACGGGACGTCGATCACCACGCAGGACATCATCTACTCGATCGAGTACGCCGCCAAGGGCGCCGAGTACGCGCCCCTGTTCGCGGCTATCAGGTCGGTCACCGCACCTGGGCCGAACGAGATCGAGATCGAGCTGAGCCGCTACTCGAACCTCGTGCTGCCCGGGCTGGCGTTTGCGTTCGTGTTGCCGCGCAACTTGAATGGCGAGAAGCCGGTCGATTTCTTCAAGGATCCGATTGCCTCGGGCGAATTCCGGATCGCATCCTGGGATCCGAACAACCAGATGGTGCTCGATCCGAATCCTCACTATTGGGATGCTGCCCAGGTGTCACCGAGCCAGATCGTCTTCCGGATCATTCCCGATGAGAACGCGCGTCTGAACGCTCTGCAGGCCGGCGACGTGAACCTCGACGAGTACGTGCCCGACGAGCAGGTGCCGGCGCTCGCCAACGATCAGTTGCTCGAGTCAAAGCCTCGCTCGACGCTCGTGATGCTCGTGACCAATAACGGTCGCGCGCCGTTCAACGATCCGACGTACCGCGAGGCGGCTGCGCTGGCGATCGATCGGCCGCTGATCCTGAAGACGATCTGGGATTCCGATGGCGCGCCCACGCAGGGGCTGATCCCGCCGGGGCTGCCCGAGTCCCATCCCACCCCGACCGGGTCCGAAGCGTGGGACTATGACCCGGCGAAGGCTAGGGCGCTGCTCGCCGGCTCTCATCCTTCGGTGGATCTGCTGGCCAGCTACGAACGCGGCATCGATTCGAGCCTCGTGGACGTCCTGCAGCGCGAGCTACAGGAAGCGGGGTTTCGGGTGAAGGCCCAGGTGCGTGAATTCGCAAGCGCCGTGCCGCTGCTGCTCTCTGGTGAATTCAGCATGTTCCTGACGCCGCAGAGCTCCTTTTTGCCGACTGCCGGTGAGGTGATGACCGCCTACGCGACGCTGGTGGCCCCGTTTGCGCACTGGAACGCGGCCCAGGCCGAAGGCTTCGTGACCCAGTTCTCAAGGGCACGGAGCCTGGAAGGCCGTAAGCAGGCGGCGCTCGCCTTCGAGCGCTGGAACCATGCGGGCTTCGTCGCCAATCCGATCGGTAATCCATACGTGTTCTTCGGGATCGACAAGCACCTGCGGGGTCTTCAGATAACCCCGTTTGGGACATACCGTCTGGGTACGCTGCAGCTGGAAAAGTAATCTTCACAAGGTGGGCGCTCCACGGCGATGAGAACCCGTACGCTCGGTCTCGTCGCCAGGCGCCTGGCGCAGGCGATTCCCCTGCTGGCGGTCGTCCTGTTCGTGGTGTTCGCGCTGGTGCGCCTGGCGCCGGGAAACCCCGCCCGCACCCAGCTCGGGCTGAGAGCCACCCCCGCCCGGGTCGCGAGCCTCGACCACGAATTGGGACTCGATCAGCCACTGCTCTCGGGCTATCTCGACTACGCCTCCCGTGCCCTGCAGGGCAACCTGGGCAACTCGGTCAAGGCACAGGTCCCGGTCACGACTGTGATCGCCAATCGTGTCGGTGTGACGCTGTGGCTGCTGATCTGCGCGGTGCTCGTGAGCCTCGCGATCGCCGTGCCACTTGCGGTTGTGTCCGCCAGGCACGCCGAGGAGCGATCGGACCACGCGATCCGTGCGATCAGTGTGCTCGGCCTGTCGATCCCGACGTTCTGGCTCGGGCTGATGCTGGTCAGCTTCGTGGCGCTCGACAGCGGTTGGTTTCCCGTCTCGGGGTTCGGCTCGGGCTTCTTCGGGCATCTGCACGCGATCGTGCTACCGGCTCTCACCCTGGCCGTCGCGGTCGCCCCGATCCAGATCCGGGCGCTGCGGATCGCGTTGATCTCCGTGTTGGACAGCGACTTCATCGCCGCCCTGCGAGCCGTGGGTGTGAAGGAGCGGCGGGTGATACTGCGCCACGCGTTGCCCAACGCGCTGCTGTCCTCGCTGTCGCTGCTGTCCGCCCAGGTCGGGGTGCTGCTGTTTGCCGAGGTGATCGTCGAGAACGTCTTCGCTTTGCCGGGTCTCGGCCAGGCGATGCTCGAGGGCGTCGCCGAGCGTGACTACCCGGTGGTGCAGGGATTGACGCTGCTGGCGGCCGTGCTCGTGATCGCGATCAACCTGCTCGTCGACGTTCTGTACGTGACGCTCGATCCACGCATCGATCTCCGATGAGCGCCGCGTCGATACAAGCCATTGAGCGGCGTACGGCGCTGCTCCCTCGCGGCTCGTTGAAGCTGCGGATCGGGCTGGGGATCGTGGCGATCTACATCCTCGTGGCGATCTTCGCTGGGCTCCTGGCCCCATATGGGCCCGACAGCCAGGACCTCTTGCATCGTCTTTCGGGGCCGAGCAGCGCTCATCTGCTCGGCACCGACGCGGTCGGACGCGACGTGCTCTCGAGGCTGATCTACGCCGCCCGCGTCGACCTCCCGGTGGCTGCGATCGCCGTGACGATCCCCGCGCTCCTCGGGACATGCCTCGGTTTGCTGGCCGGCTACTTCGGGCGGGTCGCGGACACCGCGTTGATGCGTAGCGGCGATCTGGTGCTGGCCTTCCCCGTGTATGTGCTCGTGCTCGCGCTGATCGCGGTGCTCGGACCGGGGGTCTCGTCGATCATCATCGCCACTGCGCTGGTGGACTGGGTGATCTACGCACGCCTCGTGCGCGGGCAGGTGCTGCGCGTCAAGGCTCTGGACTACATCGCCGCGGCCCGCGCGTCCGGCTTGCCGCGCCGGCGGGTGCTGCTCGGCCACGTGCTTCCCAACGTGATCGCCCAGCCGATCATCTACATGATGTCCGACATGGTCCTCTTGATCCTGGCGCTCACCTCGCTGTCGTTCCTGGGGGTGGGGGTCCCGGCCCCGACGGCCGAGTGGGGCGTGATGATCGCCGAAGCCGAACCGTTCCTGCGCGTGAGGCCATGGCTGATCGTGCCACCCGGAATCGCGATCCTGACGCTCGGCATCGCCTTCTCGCTGATCGGCGACGCGCTCGCGGACCGGTGGGCCACATGAGCCCCCCGGTTCTTCAGGTGCGGGGTCTGCGGGTCTCGGTGGACGGCGGCCGGCTGCACCCGGTGGACGGCGTCAGCTTCGATGTGATGGGCGGGCAGTGCCTGGGGGTGGTGGGGGAATCCGGCGCCGGCAAGAGCCTGACGCTGCGGGCGACGATCGACCTGCTCGGCCGCTCGGCTCGCCTGGCCGGCGGGCAGGTGCTGCTCGAGGGGCGCCCGCTCGCCTCTCTGCCCCGGCGCGATCGGCGGATCGGCATGGTCTTCCAGGAGCCGGGTGCCTCGCTCGACCCGCTGATGCGAGTCGGTGAGCTGATCGCAGAGGGTCTGCGTGTGAGATCAGTGCGGGGGGCTGCCCTGCGGCGGCGGGCGGTGGAGCTGATGGCGGAGGTGGGCATCGAGGATCCCGAGCGCCGCTGTCTGTCCTATCCCAACGAACTGTCCGGTGGACAGCGCCAGCGAGTCGCGATCGCGATGGCGCTGGCCGCCGAACCGGCGGTGCTGCTGTGCGACGAGCCCACGACGGCTCTCGACGTGATCGTGCAGGAGCGGATCCTCATACTGCTCGATCGCCTGCGCGAAACACGCCAGCTGGCCGTCGTGTTTGTGACTCACGACATATCGGTGATCGCCCGTGTCTCACACCAGCTGGCGGTGATGTATGCGGGCCAAATCGTCGAGTACGGGCCGGCCGCCGAGGTACTCTCCCGGCCACGGCACCCCCACACCGCGAGCTTGCTCGAAAGCGTGCCCCTGATCGACGGCCACTCGGCTGCCAAGACGATTCCCGGAGAGGCGCCCGACCCGCGTTCCCGAAGTGGGGCGGACGTGAGCGCCCTGCTTCAAGCGCGGGAGGTATGCGTCAGCTTCGCCGCTCAGCGGCGGCTGTTCGTTCGCGCACCGCCACCACTGATCGCTTTGGAAGGAGTCGATCTGTCCATAAAGGCGCACGCAAGGCTCGGAATTGTCGGTGAATCGGGCGCCGGCAAGAGCACTCTGGCCAAGGTCCTCGCCGGTCTGCTCACACCCGATTCCGGGACGGTCAGCTACCGGGGGACGGTGCTTGCAGCAAAGCGCGACCCCGCCGCCACGCGGGCGATCCAGATGATCTTCCAGGATCCAGGGAGCTCCCTGAACCCGGCGCTCACGGTAGGACGTGTGCTCGGCGAGCTGCTGCGCTTCCACGAGCTCGCCGGCGCCGATCGGGTCACCGAGCGCTGCCGGGAGCTGCTGGAGCTCGTCCACCTGCCGGCGCGCACACTGGATCTGCGCCCGGCATCGCTTTCGGGCGGTGAGCGCCAGCGCGTCGCGATCGCCCGGGCCCTCGCGCTTGAGCCCAGCGTGCTGATCGCCGACGAGGCGGTCTCCGCGCTCGACAGCACTGTGCAGGCCGCGATCATCGCCCTGCTCGCGGAGCTCTCACGGGAGCTCGGGCTCGCGATCGTGATGATCTCCCACGACCTGGCGCTCGTCCGCTCGCTGTGTGACGAGCTGCTGGTGATGCGCCGCGGCCGAATCCTCGAGCGAGGATCGACCGAGGGGATCTTCGCCAACCCCACCCACGAGCACACCGCACAGCTACTGCGAGCACGCATCGAGCTCGGCGAACACCTGGAGCCCGGACGATGACGATCGGCTTCCCACCCGACTATCGCGGCGAGCCACTCGCGCTAATCGACTACCTGGACCACTGGGCCACCGAGGCCCCCGAGCGGGAGGCCGCCGTCGACGGAAGCTGCCGCCTGACCTACGCGCAGCTCGCCGAGAGGGTGCAGGAATGCGCCCAAGCTCTGCTTGCCGTCGGCGTGCGCGAGGGCGATCGCGTCGCGATGCTGACCACCCCCCGGATCGAGTTCTTGATCGTGTTTCTCGCGCTCAGCCGGATCGGCGCTGTGTGGGTGGGGCTGAACCCGCGCCACACCCGCGCCGAGCTGCAGTACGTGCTCGTCGACGCCGACTGCCGGATGCTGATCGCGATCGACCGCTTCGGAGGACGCGACTACACAGAGGACATACGGGCGCTGAGCGCACAGCACCAGCTAATCACCGAGCCGCTCATGATCGCCGGCGAGGAGCCCGACCCACGATTCTTCTCGGTGCTCACCGCCGCCACGACGCGACCACAAAAGCCGCCCACCGGGGCCCGGGGGCAGGCCGGCGCCCGGCCGAGCATGATCGTTTACACCTCCGGCAGCACCGGCCGGCCAAAGGGCGCGCTGCTCAGCGGCTACGGGCTGATCTCCACCTACCGGCGCTGGGCCGCCTACCTCGCGCTGAGCGAGATGCGTCTGACAGCCGAGCTCCCGGTCGACCACGTCGGCGGACTCGATCGCGTGTTCCTGGCCCTGATCGAGGGTGGGCTGATCGTCTTTCTGCGCCGCTTCGATCCGCGGGAGCTGCTCGCGTGCATCCAGCGCGAGCGCATCACGAGCTGGAACGGAGAGCTGACCCAGTGGATCAAGTGCGCCCCGCTGCTGAACGAGTACGACCTCTCATCGCTGCAGGTAATCGGCTACGCCGGCGGGCCCCCGCCCCGGGCCCTGCTGGAACGCTATGCGCAGATAGCGCCGAGGATCTGCACCGGCTACGGAATGACCGAGACCTCCGACGCGGTGATGCTCACCGACAAAGGTACCTCGCTCGAGGTCATGTGCGAGCACCACGTCGGCAGGCCGATCGACGGCGTCTGCACACGGCTGGTCTCACCCGAGGGAAAGCTCCTCGCAAGCGGCGAGGTGGGGACACTCGAGGTTCGCAGCGCCCGGCTGTTCCTGGGATACCTGGGCCGCCCGAAGGAGACCGCGGACAGCTTCACCGAAGACGGCTGGTTTCGCACCGGCGATCTGCTGCGCGAACACCCCGACGGAACCTTCGATTTCCTGGGAAGGGCCGACCACACCTACAAGTCCGGTGGCTACAACATCTACCCACGGGAGATCGAGATCGCCCTCGAATCCCACCCAGCGGTCGGAGTGGCGGCCGTCGTCAGCGTGCCCGACGATCTCTTTCAGGCCGCCGGCCACGCCTTCGTCGAGCCGGCCGACGGCGCTCGGAAACCCACCGCCGAGGAGCTCTTCGAGCACTGCTCGGCCTCGCTTGCCCGCTACAAGATCCCCCGGTCGATCGCCGTAATCGACAGGCTGCCGACGCTGCGCAACGAGAAGATCGACCGCGTGCGCCTGCGCGAGATCGCGCTCAGCTCGGGCCGCCGGCCTGGAGCGCCGCCAGGATGAACGTGAAATATATGTCGCCGATCTGCTCGGGACTGAGCGGTCCATCCTCTCGGTACCACGGATCGATCTTGGTCATGCTGACGATCCCGAGCGTGATGATGCGGGGGTGCTCAACCCTCCAGGCACCCTGCTCATGGCCCGCTATGAGCGTGTTGGCGATCATTTCTTCGTAAGCGTCGCGCAGCTCGATCAATTCGCCCCGGCTTCTGAGGTTCAGGGCCTCCAGTTGACCATCGGCGACGCTCGCCGTGTAGGGGTGACCGGCCTCGAACCGAACCTGCCAGTCGATCAGGATTCGCAGGCGCTGCGCCGGATCGTCGATGCCCTCGACGCACTCGCGCGCCCCGGCATGGAACTCGCGCATCGTGTCCAGACAGATGCGCACGAGAATGTCCTGCTTGCTTTTGAAGTGGTTGTAGAGGCTCGCAGCCTTGATTCCCACCGCCTCGGCGAGATCGCGCGTGGTCGTCGCCTTGTAGCCGCGCTCGTAGAAGAGCCGGCTTGCGACCTCCAGGATGCGCGCTTCGGTCGTGTGCTCGGCGCTCATATCCCCCCGAGCCCCACGTTAACCATCACCGACTGGACATGCAAACTAACGTTTGTTAGTCTAATGGCCTGACATCCGTTAGTTCCCGCTAGTCCAGTAGAGACGGCAAATGCCACCAACGAAGCCGAAGTCTCAAAAGTTAGGTCAAAGCCCGGGTTTGGAGCCGTATGTCCAGTGAGCACTTCAGGCGCTGGGTGACGGCAACGGTGTCAATGCCGTTCGTGGGGCAAGACTTGCACGCTGAAATCGTAGGCTCCGAGCCGGAGGACGTGCGTGAGATGGTCGAGATCGTCCGCGAGGCCGAGACGGTCTGCATGCAACAGCTTCAGGAATGCAACCGGCGAACGCGGCCCGCGGGGGAAGCTGCGGATCCAGGCGAGTGGGCGCGGACGATCCAGCTGTTCGCGACGCATCGCGAGGCCATGGAGTGGGACACGAAGATCAAGTGGCTGCAGGACGTGCGCCGGCACCTGGAAAAGAAGCTGCAGCACTCCGAGATCGCATGCGCGTAGCGCTTCGATAGCGCCCTCCAGGAGAGCTTCACACCGCTCATCGTCCGCGGCGCGGGACCGCGTCTTCTTTCGCCGTCAGCGCTCAGCGTCTGTCAGGAGAATCTCGGCAGGGATGCCGAGCTCGCGTGCGAGCGCGAGCGCCATGAATGTCGGTTTGGTCATGTCGGTCTCGATGTGCGCGATCGTCGAGGGCGCGACGCCGATCCTCATGGCGAGCTGCTGCTGGGTGAGTCCCGCCTCGCGACGGGCTATCGCGATGCGCTGGCCGGAGGCCATCGGCTCGATGTGGGGAGCTTTCTCGTCGTCGTGCTGCATCAGTCGCGTGTTCCTTGATCCAGCAGGCGGCACAACCGCATCGTACTCGTGGACGTGCTGTGCGAGATCACTCGTACACGACCCTGACAACCAGAGCGAGCCGTCCGGTGCCGTCGGTTCGTGTTCGGTGGCGCCGAGCCTGACCCAGATCATGAGCGCGGCCCATCCGCCGAGTCCGTGTCGTCCTCGATCGGCAGCACGGCGTCGAGGACTGGTTTGAGTGCTTGGGCGTCGTGGAGGAAGTGGTCGTAGGCGCGGCTGACGGCGATGGGGTCTGCGTCGTCGGCGCAGGAGATGTCGTGGAGGTAGTCGTGGAGACGTTCGACGTGGCTGCGTAGCTTCTCGACCTCCTCGGGGATCTCCTCGGGTTCCTCGTCCTCGTCGTCTTCGTCCGGTGGCGATTGATCGTCCGCGCGCTGCGCCGTGGCCGGCGGCGGGGGAAGGAGGGCTCCGGCCGTAGCGGTCACGTTGGTTGCGACGACGGCCTCCGGGGGGCAGGCGTCGAAAACCTCTAGCGCTGCCTGCTCGCCGTGGCTGGAGATGACTGCTGAGAGCGCGCGGGCGCCGGTGGTGGCGGGGATCGTGCGGGGGTCTGAGAGATCGATGCGTCCTTCGCGCTCGAGGAGCAGCAGTGCGCGTCCGGCCTTGACGAGCTTCTTGACGGCGTCGGGGGTGAGGTCGAGGTCGGCGAACTCGGTGGCGGCCCATTGCGGGAACGACTTGCGTCCGTAGGTGAGGTGCGCGCCGGCGTCCTGCAGCTGGCGGAGCGAGGCGGCGAGTTGCATGGTGTTTCGCTTGACGGAGCGGGCGTGCCTTCTGGCCTTGTTGATCATCGGTCGCAGCTCGCTCTTGGAGAGCGGTGGCGGCAGCACCTCCTGGGCGGGTGTTTGCTCTGGAGATGGTCGCTTCGCGACCGCTCGAGGTTTAGGGGTCACGTGACCCCTCGGTGCTTCTTTGGTACGGGCCGGCGGCGGATCGGCCGGCGGAGTGACCGCGTCTCGGGGCGTGGGGGTAGAGTGTGTCTTAGGCATGAGGAGAAGTACCTTTCTCTTTATGTTTAGGTCCCGGCGGTGAGTTGACGCTCACCGTTGGGGCCGGGCCTAGCTTTCAGATGAAGCCAGGGCGTTTACTTGACCTATTAATTATACTCCGGCGCCGGACGGAATCGGGGCTCGCAGGGTAAATTGGTGCATAATTGGTGCAAATCTGGCACACAATTTTTACACTTTGGTTGAGGTAACAACCGCATCACTGGCTTCTGCGTCCTGGAGCCAAACGCCGCGGGTGGGCCAGGTTTCGTTTTGACGGATGTTGCCGTCTGGATCGCAGGCTTCAACCTGGCCCAGGGATGAACGCCCGTAGACGTCGCCGCTGAAAACCTTGGCCTGAAAGGCGCTGGCGATGCGCTGTTCTGACTTTAGCGCATTTGTGTGAAACTGGTGGATGGTTTCCCGGCGCGACTCACGACGCCGGGTGTGTGACGGAGACGGGTGAGCGTTCGAGGGATTATGGGTAGGCGGCGCGAAGCGCCGCCGCGCGGTGACGGAGGCGCCAAAGGTGAAATGTGCTCAAGGTGTCAGTAAGCGGTGTCAAGGTAGTGCGAGAGCGTCTGGAGAGGATCAGAGGACTTGACGCCGCGTGGCCGATCTCTTCGACCAGCCCACAATGTTCGTTGTTTGCAGTTCCCAACTGCAAACACCAGTGCGATCCTTTTGCGTTTCGCACCTATGCTGCGTTGCACGGCAGCCAATGTGCGCCCGAGCATCAGGCGCGGCGGGGAGCGAGTGGCGGTCAACCGTCGATCGGATGCCAGCCGCGACCCTGTTTACGGACTTTGCCCTCCCGCGCGAGGGATGGGAGCAGCTTGTAGAGGTAGACCCCGTTCATATCCATCTTTGCGCTCAGCCTGGCGATCTTGATACCGGGCTCGGCGCGGATTAGCTTCAGCGTCTCCTCGGCACGCGGGCCGACGCGTTTCGGAGGTGCGGTGCGAGGCTTGGGGCGTCCCGGGGGACGGCCTGGGCTTCCGCGTCTCGTGGGGCGGGCAGTGTCGGCGAGGGTGGTCGCCGATCCGTTCAAGTCGGCAAGTGCCGAAGCGGCGGCCTCGAGGCGGCCGTACTCGTCCACCACGGGCTTGAGCTCCTCCATCCGCTCGAGGATCTCTCGGCGCTTCTCCTCAAGAAAGTCGGTCACGTTCACTCCTGACTGCTCGTGGTGCTGGGACGAATTGGAACGTACCGGATGCGGCGCGAGGAACCTGCTGCGCGGGTGGGCTCGCTGGTTAGCGCCGCCTGCGCCGAGCCGCCCGCGCCGGACAAGCCTCCACAGTCCGCGCGCTCGCGTGACTCCCGTCGACGAAGCTGAACTGCGCGGCGAATGGAAACCCGCCTTTGGGGCAGGTGGGGGGCAGCAGGATCCCCGGGGGCTGGTAGACGATCGTGCGGCCTTCGAGCGGTTTGAAGTACGTAACTCCGCTGGGGCCGAGGGTGGCGCGCAGCCGCACGATCGCGACGTCCGGTGCGCCGGGCAGGCTTGGAATCAAGGGAACATCGATGGCTACCTGTCCGCCGAACGGCGCCGGCGAGGGGAGCAGTGCGCCGGGGAAGACCGCGCTCGTGTTCAGCGGAGCCGTGCCGACGGCGTCGAACAGCAGCGCGATGTGGCCTGCTTCGTTGGGCGCGCGCAGGATCGTGAGCGGGACGGGCTCGCCGACGACGTCCGCACCGAGCGAGATCTCGGCGCTCGCTTCGCCGAAGCCCATGATCGAGTTCTCCTGGCATCCCGCGAGGCCGGATGCTTCGAGCTGGACCGCCGTGCAGGTGGCCAGACCGAGGCCGCTGAGGGCGATTCCGAGCTTCGGCGGGTAGCTCAGATCGACGGCGGTCAACGCGGGGGGGACCTGGCCACCGGGGCCGGCGATCTGAAAGCCGAAGCTGAGCGTCGTGCGGCCCCCCAGCCGCTCGGGTTCGAAGGCCGCGGTGAGACTCGCCGTCGGCGAGCTCGCGGCCATGTGTGGACCGAGTGCCCGCGCACCCGAGCTTGCACTGCCGGGCGCCGCCTGCGCGATGGCGGACGTGGCCGCGAACGAGGCGCAGGCGCCGAGAACCGTTGCGAGGAGGGCTGTCCGGCGCAGGGGTGTCGTGCGGTTCACCGGCGACTCTCAATAGGAGAACGTGCCGGTGGTTTGGATCGTCAGGGCGTAGGTTTCGCGGTCGAAGGTGCCGTAGAGGCCGGTTTTCCCGTGCGCGTGGACGAAGCGGCCGGTGCCGCCGGTGATGGTCACCGTGCCGGCGAAGCTTTCATAGACGCCGGCGCCGTGTGGCGTCGCCACGCCGTGGCCCTTGAGCGTGCCGTCTCGGAGATAGAAGGTGAAGCTTCCGCTGATCGTGGCGCCGATTTCGACCAGGGCGCGCATGCTGCCGGGAAGAGTGCCGGTGGCCTTGCCCTGCTCGAGCAGTTCGGACCCCGCGGCCGACACGTAGCGCAGCTTGGCCGTGTCGGTTGCCCTCAACGAGCGCGCCGCGTGGGCCGCCGGCGGCCGCTTCCACGTGCCGGCCTCGGCGAAGCCGGTCGCGGGCAGCAGCGCCGCGCTCGCGAGGACACCGAGCAGCGCCGCGCCGCTCGCTGCCCCGATCCTTCGATGATTCAAATCCCCGATCATGCCCTACTCCTCTCTCTCGAAAACAGTTGTAACACCCGCGGCCTCGTCGTGGTGCGGTTGGGCCGCCATCTCCGCTCGTCCGCCGAAGTTGCGCCGGCACTCTGAGAACTCCCGCAGGCACTCAACGAAGCACTCGCGGGTGAAGTCGGGCCACAGCTCGTCGCGGAACACAATCTCCGAGTAGGCGGCCTGCCACAGCACGAAGTTCGAGATCCGGTGCTCCTTGCCGGTACGGATCAGCAGCTCGGGGTCGTGCATATCCGGGGCGTACAGCAGCCGGCCGAACTGCTCCTCGGTACCTCCGTTGAACCGCGTGGCCGCGTCGAGGATCTCCGCGCGCCCGCCGTAGTTGAAGGCGATACACAACGTGATCCCGCGGTTTGAATCGGTCAGTGCCTGCGCCCTGTCCATCTGCTCGAGCAGGTGCGCCGGGACGCCCTCACGGCGGCCGATGAAGCGCATCCGCACGCCCTCCCGATGGAGCTCGGGGGTCTCTCGCGCGATGCGACTCGCCATCATCGCGATCAGCCCATCGACCTCCGCTTGGGGGCGCGACCAGTTCTCGGTGGAGAACGAGTACACCGTCAACTCCTGGACACCGAGCTCGGCGGCATCACGCAAACGGGCCTTGAGCGTGTCGGCGCCGGCGTCGTGTCCGGCGGTGGGGGAGAGGCCGCGGGCGTGCGCCCAGCGACCGTTACCGTCGGTGATGATCGCGACGTACCGCGCTCGGTACGGCTGGTCGGATCGTGGCCGACCGTTTGTGGAGTCAGGCATGACGTAGCCGCTTTGCCAGGCGCCAGCCCCGCATCAGCGCGAGCGTCGGTGTGAGGAGGGGCCGAAGCTCTCGGCGGACCGGCGCGGTCAGCGGCCGGGCGAACTCGGTGTTCGCGGCCGGCGCGGAGGCGTAGTAGGCGACGATGCCGACGAGGGTGACGATGTGGTGTGCCCCATCGGGCAGTACGCGAGCCCGCTGCACCGCGTCGCGGGCAAGCGTCGCGAGGCCAGAGGCGAGCTCCTCGGGTTCGGCGTAGTACTGGACGTAGCCGAGCTGGCCGGCAGCGATGTCCTCTTCGTGGTCGACGAGGCTGTCGAGCATCGTCAGTGCGCCGATCGACAGGTAGAGCGCATCGAGCTCTTCGGCGTCCACGCGCGTGGTAGCGGGATCGGCGGCGATGGCGATCAGCGCTCCGATCGCCAGCACGGAGGCCGTTGCGCCGGCGAGATATTCCTGCCAGCCGAGGCCCGTGCCGGATGCCTGCGCGGTGGCCGCCCGGCGCAGCTGCGCGATCCCGGAGCGAGAAGCGTCGTGGTTGAGGATCTGAGCCTCGGCACACCGTCGCGCGCTGTCCGCCGCGACCGCCGCGATCGTGGCCGCATTCGGCAATCGGGCCAGGGCGGTCCTGACGATCTCGACGAGCGCTTGAAGGTAGCCGCCGTCGTCGGACCGTGGGCGGTCGCGGTAGTAATCGCGAGGGTCGTCTGTATCTGGATCCCGGTCGTCCCCGAGATCCAGCGTGCGGCCGGCCTCGATGTCGACCGCGACCGCGTCGGTCAGGGCTTGCAAAAACTGACGTCCGTCGATCGAGGGCGCGGTCGCGGTCGCGGACTGCTCGCTCAGCACATCCACGTAGTCGTAGAGGATCTGAAGGGCGACGATCGCCTCCACCACACGGGCGCGATGCGCACGAGGGGCGAGTGTCCCCAGTGTGGCCGCGACCTCTGCGTTGAAGCGCTCGTCGCGCAGCTTGCCGAGCGCGAGAGCACGTAGCTCGGGATCGGGGATGGCGTGCGCGGCCCGCTCCCAGCGCGCCAGCTGCGTGCGCACTACCGGCGCGACGGTGCTCCAGTAGCGAACGTTTGCGAGCGCGAGCGCCATCCCCGATCGTGCCAGCAGCCAGCGGTTAGTCATTGAGCCCGAACATCGGGTCGACGTGGGCCGCTCGCCAGGCGGGGACGGCCACGAACGCGAGCACGACGGCCATCACGAACAGGAACAGCTCCAGCGGCCTGAAGCTCGCGGCCGGGCTGGCGACCGGGAAGCCGGTGATGTGTTTCAGATAGGCGTCGATCACGACCTGGCCGTAGATTCCGGCGAGCGCCCCGGTCAGGCAGCCGCCGAGCAGGATCAAGGCCGACTCGACCAGCAGGACCCACCACAGCCGACGCGGCTTCACGCCGGAGCGCTGGCGTTTCGCGAGCGAGGCTCGGCGCTGCCACACGGCCGAGGTCCCAGCCGTCGCGAGCGCGAAGATCGCCGCGACGAGCAGCAGCGTCGAGATTTCCCCGAGCTGGCCGAGCCCTTCGCTCGCCAGCGAGTCGATGCTCGCTTCGCGGGTAGCGGCGGTGGCCACTTCCAGGCCGTTCTGAGATCCCACCCGCCCGCCCCCAGCCGCCACCGGCGACCCCGCCGTGTCTGCCCGCCCGAGCGCGCGGGCAATGGCGCGTCGCGCGCGCTCGACGTTCGTGCCGGGCCGCAGATCGACGCCGAGCGCCGTGGGTGCCGTGGTCGACCAGAAGCGACTGTAGTCGGCGGTGCTCATGAAGATCACACCCGGGGGCCAGGCGAGGTTGGTCGTGGTCGCGGCGAGCCGGAATTGGGCATTGCCGGTTGGGGTCGGCAGCGTGAGGATGCCGCCGACGCGCACGTGCTCAGCTTCTGCGATCTGCTTTGAGACGGCGATCCAGCCGCCTTCGCCGAGCCGCGTGATCGCTTGGCTCGCGTTACCGCCCGTCACCTGGCTTTGCAGCACCTTGCGATTGGCGCCCGCCGGCCGTGCGATCACCCACACGCGGCGGGGTTGGGTGGGATCCAATTCCAGAAAGCCACCCTGGAACGTCCTGACGCTCGCGACGCCCGGAACCTGAGCGATGCGGGCGGCCTGGCCGTCGCCTGAGAAGTCGCTCGTCGCCTGGTTATCGCCCGGGTTTGAGACCCAGATGCTCGCGTCGGCTGAGTAGCTGTGGGCAAATCCGTGGATTCCGCGCAGCAGGTCGTTGCGGGCGCCGCCCAGCGCGACGCTGCCGAACAGCGCGACCGCGCCGGTGGCCGCGAGCGCGAGCGTGCGCAGAGTCGTCGCTTTCAGCGGTGTGAGCGCGACTTCGAGCAGATTGAGCCGCTTGTACCGATCGCTCAGCGCCCGGGCGACGCGCAGCACGCCCACGAACGCGAGCGGCACGGTGCAGACGGACGCGAGCGCGAGCACCGCGCAGGCGAGCAGCGCGAGCGAGGGCGCGAGCACGAACAGCGCGGTCGCGAGCGCCAGCAGGATCGCGGCGGCCAGCGCGAGGCTGCGCTGCGCCCGGTCGCTGAGCGCGTTGCCGGGCACGCCGCCCTGCGCGTAGACGGCGTTCAGCGCCTGACCGCCGCGCAGGTCGAGCAGGGGGACCGCCGAGGCCACGCACGTGGCGAGCACTCCCCCGGCAAAGACGAGCAGGACTGTCGAGGCGGCAACGTTGGTGGCATTGCCGAGCGTGAACGCCTCCGCGAGATAACCCGTGGACTCGTGGAAGACGCCGCGGGAGAGCAGGTAGCCGCCGAGGACGCCGACGGCGGAGGCGACGATCCCCAGAAAAAGCGCTTGGCTTGCGAGCATCTGCACGATCGCAGTGCTCCGCGTGCCCTTCACACGCAGCCGGGCAATCGCCTGGCGGCGCTCGGGTGCCGTCAGCAGCAGCGCGTTGAAGGCCAGCAGGAAGCCGAGGAGGCCGCTGATCGCCGCGAAGAACTCGCTCGCCTGATTTGCGGGCGCCAACGCGAGCTTCAACGCCGCGACATCCTGGTCGGCCGCGCTGACCGTGAGTGCTCCGCCGGCGACTGCCCGCAGCTCGGAGCGCACCGCGGTTTCGCGGCCGGGCGCCACCTGGACGAGGATGCGCGAGACGCGACCCCGCAGCGCGGCCAGACGCTGCAGGTCGGCCAGCGGCATCACCGCAACCTGGGCACGAGAGAGCGCGCCGAACGTTTCGCGGCCGAGCACGGCGGAGACCCTGATCTGAGTGGCCGTTCCCCGCAAATCGAGTGTCAGCACCCCGGCCATGCTGCTGCCTGAGCTCGCGAATGCGAGGGCGTGTGCCGTCGTCGTGGAGAGCCCCAGACCGCCGGGCGAGAGGGTGGCGATCGGCAGCCTGTGCGCGAGCCCGTCGAGCACGACGAGGCTGGTATCCGCTCCCGCGAGATCGACGGTGACCTGCTTGCCGCCGGCGGTGCGAAGCGTCGCGGTCTGTTCGAAGATCGGCGCGGCCTGCTTGACCCCGGGGAGGTGCTCGACGCGCGCGAGCAGGTGTTCTTCGAAGCCGTCAGCGCTACGCGCGCGCAGCTGTAGCGACGCAGGCCCGATGACGGTGTGGACGACTTCGCCGGCGGAGCCCGCGATGCTCTGGCTGGCGATCGTGCTCGCGAGTACGAGCGCCACCGCAATCGCGACGCCGAGGCCCGCGAGCAGCTCCTGGACCGCGTGGACGCGCAACCGCCTGCGGTACAGGTAGACCAGCATCGAGGCTCCCATCAGCGCGCCCGTCTTCAGGGCCTTGCGCTGCACGGGCGCTGCAGGCGCCTGTGGCTTCGCTGGGGCGATCGGTTCAGAGGGCGCCAAGGTCGTGCACTCCTAGGTCGTGTCCACTGCCGGGGACTCGCTGAGGGCGCCGTCGCGCAGCGTCAAGCGCCGGCCGGCGAGGGCCGCGGCCTCGGGGTCGTGGGTGACGAGCAGCACGCAGGCGCCGGAGTCATCCGCGATTTCCGCCAGCAGCTCGATCGTTTGGAGGCTGGCGGCACTGTCGAGGTTGCCGGTCGGCTCGTCGGCGAGGATCAGCTTCGGCTCGGTTGCGAGCGCGCCCGCGATCGCGACGCGCTGGCGCTGGCCGGCGGAGAGCTCCTCGGGGGTATGCGCCAGACGATCGCCGAGGCCGACGCGCTGTAGATATTCGCTCGCGCGGGCCTTTGCCTCGCGCCTTCGCACCCGGCCCAACATCAGATCGCTCGCCGCGTTCTCGACCGCGGAGACGTGCGACATCAGCCTGGTGGTCTGGGGGATGAAGCCGACTTCCCGCATGCGGAAATCGCACGCCTGATCGCCCGAGAGCGAGGCGATATCGCGTCCGGCGAAGCGGATCGTGCCGGCTTCCGGCTTCAGCAGCGCGGCGATCAGCAGCAGCAGCGTGCTCTTGCCGGAGCCCGAGGGGCCGTACACAGCCACCATTTCACCGGGCTCGATCGTAAGGCTCACGCCGTCGATCGCGGACACCTCCTCGCTCGCGGTGCGGTAGTGCTTGACCAGCCCCTCCAGCTCGAGCATCGGCCTCTACCTATACCTGTGTTGGTATCGACAGAGCCTGGGCCGAGCCTTGGCTCACGCGGTGGCCTCGCGCAGTAGCGCATGAACCGAGGGGATCTCGGGATCGACATCGCCAGCCAAGACACCGCCCCGGATCAGCAGCTTACGGTCGACGTTTGGGGACCCGGTGCTTTCGCTGGCGCTCATCAGGACCGCGATCCCGTCGTCGGCGAGCGAGCGCAGCAGCGCCAGGATGTCGCCCTGCTCGAGCAGATCGACGCCGATCAGCGGCTCGTCGATCACCAGCAGCGCCGGCTCGAGCACGAGTGCTTGCGCGAGGCTGACGCGCACAGCCTCGGCGCCGTCGAGCTCGCCGAAGGGGTGCCCGGCGCAAGCGGCGGCGCCGACGCGCTCCAGCGCCGCCCGTGCGCGCGCCTGCGCGTCGGACTTTCCCACGCCACGGATACGGGGGGTAATCATCAGCTCCTCCAGCACGGCGCCCGCTTCGCGGTCCGCGCCGGCGGGGGCGCAGTACCCGATCCCGTCGCCCAGCGCGCTGCCGCGCGGCCCGCCCAGCTCGCGGCCGGCGAAGCGCACGAGGCCCGAGTCCGGTGGCTCGATACCCGCGGCGATCCGTAAGAACGTGGAGCGCCCGGAGCCGCGCATACCCAAGAGCGCGACCAGTTCGCCCGCGTGCAGCGACATCGAGACATCGTCGAGCACCGCGCGCTCTGAGCGGCCATCTCGATGGCGCTTACAGACCCGCTCCAAGGCGAGCAAGATCATCCGTCGATCGCCGCTTCGAGCTTGCGGCGGGCGTAGGTGGTCCATCTGAGCGCCGGTCCCGTCTCCAACTGCTTTGCGTGCTGGGCCAGGTCGCGCGCGAGCACGGATGCGCGGTCGAGCGCCGGCGGCGCCTGCTCGCGCTCTGAGAGCAGGTGTCGCTCGTAGTGGTCGACCACGATCAGCGCGTCGTGCGGGGGCAGCGCCCCAACCTGCAGCGCGACGAGCTCCAAGTTCTGGCGCTCCTGCGTGACGTGGGCGATCAGCCATTCCCGGTAGCCGGGCACGGCCTCGGGGAGCGCGCGGTAGCGAGGTTTTGGCTGGCGCGGTTCTTCGCGCGGCGCAACGTCTGCCGGGACCTCCTCGATCAGCCCCCGTTTCTCCAAGGCGTTGAGCGCTTTGTAGATCTGCGCCTGGTGGGAGAGCTCGATCGATTTTCCGTACGTGCGCTTGAAGCGCTGGAACAGGTCGTAGCCGTACCCGGGTCGCTCGATCAGCAGTCCCAACACCGCCCAGTTCACGCGCGAGCGCATCGCGAAGGTGCGCCGCTCACTGCCGTCTATGAGGACCCTCTCTCCCATCTCCTACAACAGCGTACCTCAGGGGCCCCCTGTTTTACAAGCCCCAAAAGAGTGACATTGTCACTAATGCCGACTAACCCGTGACAAAGTTACTCTCGCACGGAAGAGCACGGGCTTGGGAAGAGGTTTTTTTGGAGAGAGCCCGTGGGTCCTTACCTCAGCGGTCTTTACCGGGCATCGTCCAGCAAGCCTCGAGCGATGGCGCTTACTCCGCTCGCTGTAGTGACAACGGAAACCGTGACAACGTCACTTTCAAAAGCTCTCAGGCCGCGCCATGATGAGCGCAGGAAGAGGACTGCCTTTCCAATTCGCCGGGTCGGCGAAAGAGGAGGGGGAGGGGAATGAAAGGGAGAGGGAGTGGGGACGCACCGCCGGATCTCAGCAGCGCCATCGAGCGCGTGCAAAGCACGCGCCGGTATCCGCACGCGTCGTGACCGCACGCAATCTCCCCAAACCGCCATAGGACAAGCCGTCCACAATCCAGCGCGCGGTGTGGACATACCGGACAGTCTTAATCTTCGGACGCAGGTCTATGATCGCAGCAACTACTCGTGCACCCATGCGTTGTGTGGATTGGGATGATTTTTTTGAGTAATAAAAAGCGGGTGGGTGGGCACTTGATCCGGATGGGTGGATTCCCCCCAAGGGCCAGTCGTCTATGTGGGTCCGCGAATCAGCATGCGGCAAGCCTACCAGAACATATGTTCGTGTCCAGGGCCGTGCGCAAAGTTGGCACAAAATCTTTAGGTTCGCCCCAGTGTTTCCAGGGGATCGCGTCAAAAAGTTGGCGGGAAAACGCTCTTGCGTCAGTCGGCGATCTCCTCGCGCAGCCGGCGCAGTTCGGGCAACGCTTCGCGATCGAGAGTTACAGCTTTGCCTTCAGCGGGTACCGCTCGGGATGCTCGATCGAGTCGACCGACAGGTCGACGTCGAGGTCGGGCCAGTGCAGATGGCCGGGTCGCGGCTGCTCGACTCGTAGGATCGCCTCGACGGCAGCGCGCTTGAACCACGGGTACTCGTCGAAGGGAAGGAACAGCTCTCGCTCATCGATGAGGAGCCAGAAGCCGTGCCGGGAGATGTTGGTTACTTCAGCTGGCGAAGTGGTCGTTCCAGGCATCTCGGATCTCCTGCTCGTGTTCGTTTACCAACTCTTCCGTGCGACGCAGATCAGTATCGCGCAGACCATGGTTTCGTGCCAGCTCGATCTTGGGTTCGAGCCAGAACTTGGCCTCGCCGTCTGCCGACTGGACATGAACGTGCACCCGGGTCTCCTCCCGCGAAAAGAAGAAGAAACGAAACGGGCCATCGTGAAAGACCGTCGGGCTCACGCGGTCGGGTTGTTCGGATCGTATGGCGGCCAGCCGTACCGGGCGCGTTGCTCTTCGATGATGGCCATGAGCTCTTCGCGGGTAGCGCGTTTGCGCGGCCCGGTCTGTCCTGCCAGCACGGGTGTGTCGTCCGCGCGGCGCGGAGCGCAGTTGGCGTTGACCCAGTCGCCCCACTCTTTCAGCGAGGCGAACTCCGACTTCACCCGCCGCGGCGAGGCCACCCCAGCGACCGCCGAATGGTCTTTCCGTACGAGTTTGCGCAAGCGCTCTTTGAGCGTCATGCCCCCAAGTCTAGCGCCCACCGCCCATGCCTTTCAAGACCAGCTCGGCGCCCCCCGGTACCCCACAACCCCCATCTCTTCATGAACTTCATCCGCACCACCCAAGCAAAACAGAAAGGCCCAAAAATGCTCAACCGCAGATACACCCCCACAGCCTTACTCCAGCGTCTGGGTGTATCTGCCACCGCCATCTCGCGTACCTCCGACGGGAGAGGTCCGTCAAAAATTAATAATCTCGGCAAAGCAGGTCGGTCCTTCATTTTTTCGACCGATCCGCAAAGCGGCTCTCCCGGTCGAAAAAATGAAGACCGATCCTGCGCCGGTCCGTCAAAAATCACCCCCACCCCCGCCACCCCCTCACCCAACGAGCACAATCACATGCGCCCCCCAAGCTACCAGCGCAACGACAGCAATAGCCAGCAGCCAACGGGTCCCAATCTGAACTTCGATGCAAATGCGATATACGAATCTGATTTTCATGCCCAGGTTGTTCGACCGACCGGGCTGGAACTTGAGTCGAAATTTACAAAGTCTTTCTCCGCTCGCCTCGTCAACTACCTAGCCCCCGTTCTGGTCCTGTGTTCATTGGGGATCTTCACAACAAGCGCCTTCGCGGGAACTCCCCCCGAAACCCCCCAACTCGAAGTCACCTCCAAGACCGCCACCGAAGTGTCCTTCCGTGGCGTCCTCAATCCGGGTGCCGCGGGGGAACCTGGCCATTACGAGTTCTTGTACAACAAATCGCCCACTGAATGCGAACACGGCAGCCACTCGACACCGGGTTTGTCTTTTGGGGTGCAGGGGGAAGAATATCCTGAAACGATCTCTTCTCTGGAGCCCGGCGCCACCTACACCGCCTGCCTGCAGGTGGAAAACGCCGCACACGAAAAGGCTGAAAGCCCACCGGTGACCTTCACCCTATTGGCGGAAGCCCCGCTGACCTCGACCCCCGCCCAATCGATCCACCCCACAACCGCTGTTCTCGAAGGAACGCTCAACCCACTCGCCACCGGCAAAGCCGGCTGGCATTTTGCCTACAGCAATCCCGGCGGGTCCTCGTGTACCGAAGGTCCCACGACCGCCCAGGAAGCAGAAGTCGAAGGCAAAGCGCTGCCGGAGCACAAGGAAGTGACCGGTTTGGAACCGGGGCAGACGTATGTGTTTTGCTTGGTTGCGACCAATGAATTGGGTGAAACAACTGCGGGTAACGAAGTGACCTTCACGACCGAAGCCGTCGTTCCCGTCATCACAGCCGAGTACCCCTCAGAAATAGAACCGGAAACCACCACCCTGAACGCCTCGATCGACCCCGGCGGCGCCGCCACCACCTACCACTTCGAATACCTGACCCAGGCCCAGTTCGAAGCGGACGGCAACACCTTCGGCGCGGGCGCCGAAAAGACCCCCGAGTCCGCCTCGATCGGCGCCGACAACACCGAGCACCAGGCCACGGCTTCTCTGGAAAAACTGCTGCCCGGCACCACCTACCACTACCGCGCCGTGGCCACCAACTCCCAAGCCCCGGCCGGCGCCCCCGGCCCGGACGCGACGTTCGCGACGCCCGCCCTGCCGAGCTCCACCACCCCCGAACCCTGCCCCAACGCCCAGCTCCGCGCCGAACAGCCCTACGGCCTCACGCTCCCCGACTGCCGCGCGTATGAGATGGTCTCGCCGCTCGACAAGGACGACAACGACATCGAGGAAACCGACGCTCGCGCTTCGGAATCGGGCGAAGCGATCGCGTATGGGTCTGCGGGCTCGTTTTCCGAACCGGCTGCCACCGACCGCGGGGACCGCTACATCTCTCGCCGTACCCCGCAGGGCTGGTCGGCGCAGAACATCACACCACCCGACCTCCCGGTGCACCTGGAATTAAACGAGCCCTTTGAAGAATTGTGGTTCACGCCCTCGTTGTCGGCGGGTCTGCTCGAGAGCGAAAACGACCCGTTGACGCCCGTCACGAACGAATCCCCGCGGGGCTACCCCTACCTCTACCTCGCCAACACCGGCGCGGGCGCCTCCGCGAGCAGCGAAAGCTCATACCAGCTCGTCAACACGATCAACGACCCGGAACTGCCACCATACTATTTCGCTACCAATACGACGCGGCTTTATGTTGACGGCGCCTCGACCGACCTCAGCCATGTCGTCTTCGGCCAGGAAGCGGCGCTGATCCCGGGGGCGGCAGGATACGGGGAAAGTCCGTTTACCGATGTCAAGAACAACGTGTACGAGTGGGCGCAGGGCTCGCGCGAATTGCACCTCGTCAACGTCCCGCCGCCAGGCAAGAGCTTCGCCGGCGAAGGCGGCAGCAGCGTCGGAACACGCAGCGGCGGCGGCGCACCATCTCAGGGCGATGTGTGGCACGCGGTCTCCGCGGACGCATCGCGGGTCTTCTTCACCGCCATCGACAAACGACGATTCCTGGGTCAGCTGTATGTGCGCGAGAACCCCGAACAGCCGCCTGTAGACGGAAGCGAATGTGCCGTGGCTGGGGATGCGTGTACGATCGAGATCTCCGAATCGCAGCGGACCGGGCCTCATGGGGAACCCGATCCCGATCCCCACGGGAATCAGCCCGACGGCGAACCCAGGGTGCCAAGGTACTGGGGCGCCAACGCGGAAGGCTCGAAGGTCTTCTTCACGAGTAGGGTCGAGCTGACCAACGACGCAAACACCAAAGAAGATGCAGTCGCAAATCTCTATGAATGCGAACTCGTCGAAGAACACAAAGAGCAAAAATGTAAGCTCACCGATCTCACTCCTGAAAATGCAGAAGGCGCCGCGGTCCTGGGGTTGGTGACCGCGAGCGAAGACGGGGAATACGTGTACTTCGTCGCCGAAGGCAAGCTCGCGCAGGGCGCCACCTCGGGTCAGCCGAACATGTATCTCTACCACGCCGGGCACACCTCGTTCATCGCGACGCTCGCACCCGCCACCGAGAACGCAAAAAGTCTAGAAAGCCTTGAAACTGGCGGAGACAGCAGCGACTGGGCCGGAGAAAAGTCTGAAACGCCCGGTACCCACGACGACGGCGGCCCAGGACAGCATACGGTCCGCGTGACGCCGGACGGGACGACGCTGGCGTTTGAATCTCAGCAGAGCCTCACGGGCTATGACAACGAGCCGGCGCGACCGCAAGACTGCGTAGAATCGGGCGGCGAACAATTCAAAGGCCCTGTGTCTTATGAAACTCCGGGGCTGCCTTGCCGTGAGGTTTACGTTTATGACGCGACGACGGGCCGTATCTCCTGCGCGTCGTGCGATCCGTCGGGCGCCCGTCCGATCGGCCCTGCGAAGCTTGGTCCAGAAGAATCGGGATTGCCCGAAATCCACCGCTCATACCTCTATGAACCGCACAACCTCTCCGAAGACGGCGATCGTCTGTTCTTCGAGACCCCCGATCCGCTCGTCCCGCACGACAGCGACGGCGCCAGCGGCTGCCCTCTTTTACCCAAGTCCATAATCCCATCCTGCCAGGATGTGTATGAGTGGGAGCTGCCGGCCACGGCGGCCGAAACCGAAAAGGGCGAAAGCTCCTGCACGCAGGCCTCAGCGGACTTCAGTCCGGCCGACGGGGGCTGTGTCTTTCCGATCTCCGACGTCGCCGGCGACCATGAATCGTTTTTCCTCGACGCGACCCCGAGCGGCGACGACGTTTTCATCGCCACCGCCGACCAGCTCGTGCCCTCCGATACGGATGACAAGGTCGATGTCTACGACGTGCGCAGTGGCGGCGGCTTCCCCGTCACCCCCGCCCCGCCGGTCTGCGACAACGCCGACTCCTGCAAATCCCCCGAGACCCCCCAGCCAACGGTATTCGGAGCCCCCGCCAGCGCAACCTTCGCCGGCCCCGCCAACCCCCCACCGCCACCCCCAGTGGTTGTCAAACCTGCGGTCAAACCAAAGCCATTGACCCGCGCCCAAAAGCTGGCGGCAGCACTCAAGGCTTGCAAGAAAGATAAGAAAAAGGACAAACGAAAGAGTTGCGAAGCCACCGCTAGGAAGAAATACGGCGCGCCGAAGAAAGCAAAGAAAGCCAGCCACAACGGGAGGGCAAAGTAATGAGCACCACTAAGCTCACAGATCTAATCTCTCTCGGACGCACACGTCCTTTTAATCCTCGCTCCGCTCCTGGCTCTAATAGTCCTTTCGGGGCTCGCCTTCGCCGCAACACCCGCCCTGGCCGGCCCAGGTTTCGGTCTAAAATCCTTCAGCGCCGCGGCGATCGAAAAACCCACGCCAGAACAGCAGGAAACCTACGAAAAAGAGGGACCCGAAGCCCAGTTCGCCGATAATGTCGGCTCGCCCGATACGCAGGCCGGCTCGCATCCGTACGAGCTCGTCACGAGCTTTCTGCTGAACCCCGCGGAAAACGTCACGGTCCCGCCCGCGACGTCGAGGTTCCTGCCCCCCGGGCGCGGTCTGCGCGACATCGTCGCTCAAACGCCGCCCGGGTTCGTCGGCGACCCGAACGCCGTGCCGAAGTGCAGCGGCAACGACTTCCTGCAACGGACGTGTCCGAACGACACTGCCGTCGGCACGGCGGTGACACGCACAATCAATGCCTCCAGGACTGGCGAATGGCGCCGGGTCGCAGACCCGGTCTACAACCTCGAAGCGCCGCCGGGCGTCGTCGCCGAGTTCGGCTTCCTCGTGTTCAATACCGCCCCGATCTACTTGGACGTCTCGGTGCGCACGGGTGGGGATTACGGGCTCACGGTGATCGACAGCGACGTCCCCCAGATCGATCCGGTGCTGGGTTCGAAGGTCAAGATCTGGGGTGTCCCCGCCGAAGCCAGCCACGACCCCTTCCGCGGGAAATGCCTGCGCCCCATAGAAAATGGTCAAGCTCAGGGAGAACTGGAAGAAGAACCGCAGCCGGAAGAAGTCTCGCAGTGCTCGGAACCGGGCCCCCAGACCGAACTGCCGTTCTTGACGAACCCGACCTCGTGCGCCACCTCCCGTACGGGTACGCTCAGCGTCGACGATTGGGAACACCCGGGCAACTTCGCCACCGAACCGGGGACCAACCCTGGCGAAAACGTGATCACGAAGGAAGTGACGCTGCCGCCGCTGACGGGCTGTGGGAAGCTCGACTTCAGCCCCTCGATCAGCGTCCAGCCCGACGGCGAGGAGGGCAGCACTCCGACGGGGTTGAACGTCGGTATCCACGTCAACCAGGAATCGACGACCAACCCGAACGGGCTCGGTGAGGCCGACGTCAAGGACACGACCGTCACGCTGCCGGCGGGTGTGCAGATCAGCCCGGCAGCCGCGGACGGTCTGGAAGCGTGTACGGGCAATCCCGCCGAGGAGCCGGGTCAAGGTCAGCTCGGCACTCCCGGCGATCAGATCGGGTTCGAGGGTTATGAAGAATTCAATCCGGTTACCGAACCGGGCGTCAAGACCGATCTGTTCACCCCGCGGATGCCCGGGAGCCTCGCGGCGACCGACGCCGGTGAAACCGAACAGCTGAAGCCGGGCGAAAACTTCTGTCCGAACGCGGCGAAGATCGCGACCGTGAAAATCAAGACGCCCGTGCTCGAAGAAGAACTCGAAGGCTCGGTCTACCTCGCGGCGCCGCAGAACTACAGCACGCTGAAGGGATTTCCCCAGGAAAACCCGTTCGGCTCGCTGATCTCGATGTATCTCGTCGCCGAAGACCCCACGCGCGGGATCCTGATCAAGGTCGCGGGCAGGGTCGAACCGAACCCCGAAACGGGGCAGCTGACGACGACGTTCGAAAACACACCGTCGCTGCCGTTCGAAGACCTCAAACTGGAATTCTACGGGACCGACCGCGCGCCATTGGCGACACCGGCGCTGTGCGGGACCTACAACACCGAATCGTCGTTTGTGCCGTGGTCGGGCAACCCGGCGGCGCACCCGCCCGCGAGCTTCCAGATCTCCTCGGGTCCGGGGGGCGGCTCCTGTACCTACCAGGGCCAGGCGCTCCCGTTCTCCCCGTCGCTTGCGTCCGGTACGACGAACATCAACGCGGGCTCGTTCAGCAACCTCGACACGACGCTCTCCCGCGAAGACGGCCAGCAGTCGATCCAATCGGTGACGCTGCACTACCCCGCGGGCCTCTCCGGCCTCCTCTCAGGCGTACCTCTCTGTCCTGAAGCGCAGGCGAACGCCGGCACGTGCGGCCCTGAATCGCAGATCGGCGAAACGATCGTCAGCGTCGGCCTCGGCAACGATCCGTTCACGGTCACCGGCGGCAAGGTCTACATCACCGGCCCGTATCAGGGTGCTCCGTTCGGCCTCTCGATCGTCAACCCGGCGAAGGCCGGCCCGTTCAACCTGCAGGAAGGCAGGCCGGTCATCGTCCGCGCCAAGATCGAAGTCAACCCGCTCACGGCGGCGCTGACGATCACGACCGACCCGTCGGGCGAACACGCGATCCCGAACATCATCGACGGCATCCCGCTACAGATCAAGCACGTGTACGTAAACATAAATCGACCTGGGTTTACCTTCAACCCAACAAATTGCAATCCCACAAAAATAAGCGGGGAAATAAAAAGCGCAGAAGGCTCAACAACCCCAGTGGAAGACACCTTCCAAGTAACAAACTGCGCCCAGCTGAAGTTCAACCCCCAAATCTCCTTCTCGACAAGCGGTAAAACCTCGAAAGCAGACGGCGCGGACCTGATCACCAAAATCACCTACCCCAGCTCCGCGCCGGGCACGTATGCAAACGTGGGATACGTCAAAGTCGAACTCCCCAAGGCCCTGCCTTCCAGGCTGACCACCCTGCAGAAGGCCTGCACACTCAAGCAGTTCGAACTGAACCCAGCCGCCTGCCCCAACGAATCGAAGATCGGCTACGCGGTCGTCCACACGCCGTTGCTCCCGGTCCCGCTCGAAGGCCCGGCGATCTTCGTATCGCATGGAGGAGAAGCTTTCCCCAGCCTCACGATGGTCCTTCAGGGTTACGGTGTGACAATCGATCTGGTCGGCACAACATTCATCAGTAAGTCAGGCATAACAAGTACAACGTTTAAGGCCGTCCCAGACCAACCGTTCTCCACATTTGAATTGGTCCTCCCCCAAGGCCCATTTAGCGCGCTAGCGGCTAACGGAAATCTATGTACCCAAAAACTGGTCCTCCCGAACGAATTCGTCCCCCAGTCCGGAGGCGCCCCCCTGAAGCAGGACTCGAGCGTCGCGGTGACAGGCTGCGCCCCAGCGATCACAGTCGTCAAGCACAGCGTGAAGGGGAAGGTTGCGACGATCACAGTGTCCGTACCTAGCGCCGGCAAGTTGGTGGCAACAGGAAAGGGCCTGAGCAAAGGCTCTAAAACCGCCACTGGCGCCACGACGCTGACGGTCAAGCTGTCTCTCTCTAAAAAGGAACAGGCCTTCCTAAAAAAGCACCACGCCAAGCGCCTCAAGGCCAAGATCAATCTGACGTTCTCTCCCAGCAAGGGCGCCAAGCTGAAGGCGAGCACCACGGTCTTCATCGGTTGAGGCCGTTCCCTCGTCGCTTGACCGCTGGCCGACTTTGGTTGTTGCGTGTTGCGCTACATGCTACAGTGTGCTGATGATCGGGCCGACGGATCTCTACGTCCTCGCTGGCGTCCTGTCGAGCGAGGAGGAGACGTTTACTCTGCGTGCGCTCGCGGCGAGGCTGCATGTGGATCACACGCTCGTGCATCGTGCGCTCAAACGCGCTGAGAACGCGGGCCTCTACAGAGAGAGCTCCAGGCAGGTCAACTTGGCGAACTTCGAGGAGTTGGCGATCCACGCGGCGCGCTTCATCGCTCCCGGGCGACTCGGTGAGCTCACGCGCGGGTTGCCGGCGGCGTGGGCCGCGGAGCCGATCTCAGCGCTCATTCACCAGGCACCGAGCGAACCGCCGCCGGTCTGGCCGAGCGCTCGCGGAGCAGTCCGAGGCCAGGCGCTTGCGCCGTTGCACCCGGCGGCGGTCCAGGCATCCGATGACGCACCACTTGCCGGGCTGCTGGCGATCATCGACTCGCTGCGAGCGGGCGATGTCCGCGTGCGCAAGATAGCCGCAGCGGCGCTTACAGATACGCTCCGCGGCTCGGAGACACCGCGCCGGATCGCCGCGTGAGCACCGACCCGCTCGAGATCGCCGCGAGGGCCCTGGGACCGCTGTTGGAGGAGGTCGTCTTTCTCGGTGGCGCCAGCATTCAGCTGTGGCTGAGCGACCCCGCGGCGCCGGCGGCGCGTGTCACCGACGATGTCGACGTGATCAGCGACATCACGAGCCTGACCGGCTACTACCGGCTCGGCGAGCGCCTACGCGAGCGAGGCTTCAGCGAGGCCATCGACTCCGACGTCATTTGCCGCTGGCGCCACCGCGAGACTGGGCTTCTACTCGACGTGATGCCCGATGACGAGGACGTGCTCGGTTTCTCAAACGAGTGGTATGAGCACGCGATCGAGACCGCGGTCGTCCATCGCCTGCCATCCGGCACGCAGATCCACGCCGCCACCCCGCCCAGCATCGTCGCCACCAAGCTCGTCGCCTGGCACGGCCGCGGCAACAACGACATGCTAAGCAGCCTCGACCTGCACGACATACTCGTCCTGATCGATGGCAGAGCAGAGCTGCCAGACGAAATCGCCGCGCAGGCGCTCGAGCTCCAACGCTACATCGCTGGGGAGCTGGCGACGCTCCGTGAAGAGCGGTACTTCACCTATCTGATCGAAAGCGCCCTACACGGCTACGGCCAACAAGCCGCATCACGAGCACAGCACCTCCAAGAACAGATCGACACGATCATCACACCTCGCGGATAACCGCGTAGGCGTAGCGCAGCCATGCGCCGGCCGTGACGTAGTTCCGGCGTTACTAGTGACAATGGAAACGCTGACAACGTCACTTTCAAAATCGCTCTGCCCGAGGCATGATGAGAGGAGGAAGTTTTGGAGAGGACTGCCCTTCCAGTGCGCCGGGTCGGCGGAGAGGAGGGGGAGGGGAATGAGGAGGAGAGGGAATGGGGAAGCACCGCCGGATCTCAGCAGCGCCATCGAGTGCGAGCGCGACAAATGCCCGGCGGGCGCACTATCCGCGCGCGCCACGCGGCTCCCTGACCGTCGCCTGCAACGCGCGCAGCAGCTTCTCACTCATTGGCCGCTCTCCCCATACCCCTTGGAGTTGCGGTCAAGGAGGCCACAGCGCTAAGCCCCTCTCCGGCGCCCTGGTCTCCAGGGCGTCGCGGTCAAACCTCTCTGGCCGCGGCGCCCATTTTTCTGCCAACCATCCTTGCCACGGGGTGGGTGGGTCCTTAATCGCCGTTCGCTGGGCGCGTGTGCCTGCGTTTGCACCGAGCTGCCAAGGATCAGTCCGTTGTCACCAATGAAAGGCATCAAAATGAAACCCACACAGCAAAGCGCCCGGAAGCCGTCGAGGGAGACCGGTCTTCTCGCCATGCTCTGTGGGTTTCTCCACGCCGACGGGACACGTGTGTCTAAAACCAGCCAAGGGCGTAGTACGACTTCGGGTCGGGCGCTGCTCTTGACGGCGCTGGTGTCACTGTGCACCCTGGCGTTTACAGCCGCGCCGGCCCTCGCCGCTCACCCCACAATCGAATCCGAGTCCACCGCCCCCGTCCCCCCAACCGAAGCCAACCCCCACCCGAGCGCAGCTCATGAAGTCCGTCTCGAAGGGCTCGTCAACCCGAACAGCGATCTCACCGAATGTCACTTCCAATACGGCGCGCTCTTGGTGGAAGAAAACACCGTGTCGTGCGAACCGGAACTCCTGAAAGGCTCTGGTGGGCAGGGTGTCGCCGCGAACGTCGGCGGGCTGAGCTCGGGCACGACCTACCACTACCGGATCGTCGCCAAGAACGGGAAAGGCGAACAGGAAACCGGCACAGAAAAGTCGTTCACGAACGCGATCGAACCGGAAGCCCCGGAAGACCTGGAAGCGGAACCGGCCTCGATCACGGCCACCACGGCGACCTTGAAGGGCGTCCTGAACCCGAACAAAGCGGGTGAAGCCGGCACCTACGAATTCGCGTACAAGGCTTCTGAATCAGAATGTACCGGTGGCAAGACCACCCCCGCACCGGCGGATCCCTCGTCCGGGGGCACGCCGGAACCGGAGAAAGCGAAAATCACTGGCCTGCTGCCTGGTGTCACCTATGCCTTCTGTCTGATCGCCCACAACAGCGTCGGCGAAACGGCCGCCAGCTCGCCCGTCACGTTCACGACCCTCCCGACGCCGCCCACGATCGTCGGCGAGTACCCCACGGAATTCAAGCCGGAAAGCGTGACCATCAACGCGCAGATCGACCCCAACGGCCTCGCCACGACTTATCGCTTCGAATACATCGACCAGGCCTCCTATGAAGCGGCGCTCGCGGAATCGGCCGCAAACCCCTATGCCAAGGGCGCGACCACCCCTGAACCCGAAGGGGCTCTCACGGGACTCACGGGCACCGAAACGGTCAGCGCCGCACTCACCGGCCTAAAGCCCGACACCACCTACCACTACCGCGCCGTGGCCACCAACTCCCAGGCCCCCGGCGGCGCCCCCGGCCCGGACGCGACGTTCGCGACGCCCGCCCTGCCGAGCTCCACGACGGCGGAACCCTGCCCCAACGCCCAGCTCCGCGCCGAACAGCCCTACGGCCTCACGCTCCCCGACTGCCGCGCGTATGAGATGGTCTCGCCGCTCGACAAGGACGACAACGGCATCGAGGAAACCGACGCTCGCGCTTCGGAATCGGGCGAAGCGATCGCGTATGGGTCCGCGGGCGCGTTCTCTAACCCGGCTGCCACCGACCGCGGGGACCGCTACATCTCTCGTCGCGAACCCGAACACGATCGCTGGTCGGCGCAGAACATCACACCGCCCGACCTCCCGGTGCACCTGGAAACAGACGAGCCCTTTGAAGCATTGTGGTTCACGCCCTCGTTGTCGGCGGGTCTGCTCGAGAGCGAAAACGACCCGTTGACGCCCGTGACGAACGAATCCCCCGCGGGCTACCCCTACCTCTACCTCACCAACACCGCCGCAGGCGCCTCCCCGAGCAGCGAAAGCTCATACCGGCTCGTCAACACGATCAACGATCCGGAACTGCCACCGTACGAGTATGCCAGCAACGCGCTGGACCTTTATGTTGACGGCGCCTCGACCGACCTCAGCCATGTCGTCTTCGGCCAGGAAGCGGCGCTGATCCCGGGGGCGGCGGGATACGGAGACAATCCGTTCGCAAATGACCACGCCAATCGCGCCAACGTGTACGAGTGGGCGCAGGGCTCGGGCGAACTGCACCTCGTCAACGTCCCGCCGCAAGGCAAGAGCTTTGCCGGCGAAGGCGGCGGCATTGTCGGAACACGCGGCGCCGGCGGCAAACCATCTGCAGGCGATGTGTGGCACGCGGTCTCCGCCAACGCTTCGCGGGTCTTTTTCACCGCCATCCAAAAATCCGAAGGACTGGGGGGTCAGCTGTACGTGCGCGAGAACCCCACCAGCCCCGAAAACTGCGCGGTTGCGGGTGATGCGTGTACGGTCGAAGTGTCGGCTTCGCAGCGGACCGGGCCCCATGGGGAACCCGATCCCGATCCCCACGGAAGTCGTCTCGACGGCGAACCCAGGGTGCCAAGGTACTGGGGCGCCAACGCGGAAGGCTCCAAGGTCTTCTTCACGAGTAGGGTCGAGCTGACCAACGACGCAAACACCAAAGAAGATGCAGTCGCAAATCTCTATGAATGCGAACTCGTCGACGAACACGGAGAACAAGAATGTAAGCTCACCGATCTCACTCCTGAAAATACAGAAGGCGCCGCGGTCCTGGGGTTGGTGACCGCGAGCGAAGACGGGGAATACGTGTACTTCGTCGCCGAAGGCAAGCTCGCCGAAGGGGCCACCTCGGGCCAGCCGAACATGTATCTCTATCACGCTGGCCGTACCTCGTTCATCGCGACGCTCGCACCCGCCACCGAGAACGCAAAAAGTCTAGAAAGCCTTGAAACTGGCGGAGACAGCAGCGACTGGGCCGGAGAAAAGTCTGAAACGCCCGGTACCCACGACGACGGCGGCCCAGGACAGCATACGGTCCGCGTGACGCCGGACGGGACGACGCTGGCGTTTGAATCTCAGCAGAGCCTCACGGGCTATGACAACGAGCCGGCGCGACCGCAAGACTGCGTAGAATCGGGCGGCGAACAATTCAAAGGCCCTGCGTCTTTTGAAACTCCGGGGCTGCCTTGCCGTGAGGTTTACGTTTATGACGCGACGACGGGCCGTATCTCCTGCGCGTCGTGCGATCCGTCGGGCGCCCGTCCGATCGGCCCTGCGAAGCTTGGTCCAGAAGAATCGGGATCGCCCGAAATCCACCGCTCGCCGTTCTATGAACCGCACAACCTCTCCGAAGACGGCGATCGCCTGTTCTTCGAGACCCCCGATCCGCTCGTCCCGCACGACAGCGACGGCGCCAGCGGCTGCCCTCTTTTACCCGAGTCCATAATCCCATCCTGCCAGGATGTGTATGAGTGGGAGCTGCCGGCCACGGCGGCCGAAACCGAAAAGGGCGAAAGCTCCTGCACGCAGGCCTCACCGGACTTCAGTCCGGCCGACGGGGGCTGTGTCTTTCCGATCTCCGACGTCGCCGGCGACAACCCGTCGTTCTTCCTCGACGCGACCCCGAGCGGCGACGACGTTTTCATCGCCACCGCCGACCAGCTCGTGCCCTCCGATACGGATGACAAGGTCGATGTCTACGACGTGCGCAGTGGCGGCGGCTTCCCCGTAACCCCCGCCCCGCCGGTCTGCGACAACGCCGACTCCTGCAAATCCCCCGAGACCCCCCAGCCAAGCGCGTTCGCCCCGACCGGCAGCGCGACGTTCAACGGCCTCGGCAACTTCCCACCGCCGCCACCACCGGCCGTCGTAAAGACGGTCACCAAGAAGACCGTGACCTGTAAAAAGGGCTTTGTGAAGAACAAGAAGGGTAAGTGCATCAAGAAACCAAAGAAAAAGTCAAAGCGGGCAAAGAAAGCCAGCCACAACGGGAGGGCAAAGTCATGAGCACCACTAAGCTCACAGATCTAATCTCTCTCGGGCGCACAGCAGCGGCAAAAACGTTTACGCGGAATAGCAACCGTGGGTCAAGGCACGCAACGGCCGGCAAGCAAGCACGCGAGGGTAACCGCCTAGCCCTGTTGCGTAGCTCATCCCTAGCCAACCCCACAAATCAACCCCACCCACCCACCCGTCTCTTAATTCTCACCCCGCTCATAGCGCTCCTGGGTACCCTCGCCTTCGCCGCAACACCCGCCCTGGCCGGCCCAGGTTTCGGTCTAAAATCCTTCAGCGCCGCGGCGATCGAAAAACCCACGCCAGAACAGCAGGAAACCTACGAAAAAGAGGGACCCGAAGCCCAGTTCGCCGATAATGTCGGCTCGCCCGATACGCAGGCCGGCTCGCATCCGTATGAGCTCGTCACGAGCTTTCTGCTGAACCCCGCGGAAAACGTCACGGTCCCGCCCGCGACGTCGAGGTTCCTGCCCCCCGGGCGCGGTCTGCGCGACATCGTCGCTCAAACGCCGCCCGGGTTCGTCGGCGACCCGAACGCCGTGCCGAAGTGCAGCGGCAACGACTTCCTGCAACGGACGTGTCCGAACGACACTGCCGTCGGCACGGCGGTGACACGCACAATCAATGCCTCCAGGACTGGCGAATGGCGCCGGGTCGCAGACCCGGTCTACAACCTCGAAGCGCCGCCGGGCGTCGTCGCCGAGTTCGGCTTCCTCGTGTTCAATACCGCCCCGATCTACTTGGACGTCTCGGTGCGCACGGGTGGGGATTACGGGCTCACGGTGATCGACAGCGACGTCCCCCAGATCGATCCGGTGCTGGGTTCGAAGGTCAAGATCTGGGGTGTCCCCGCCGAAGCCAGCCACGACCCCTTCCGCGGGAAATGCCTGCGCCCCATAGAAAATGGTCAAGCTCAGGGAGAACTGGAAGAAGAACCGCAGCCGGAAGAAGTCTCGCAGTGCTCGGAACCGGGCCCCCAGACCGAACTGCCGTTCTTGACGAACCCGACCTCGTGCGCCACCTCCCGTACGGGTACGCTCAGCGTCGACGATTGGGAACACCCGGGCAACTTCGCCACCGAACCGGGGACCAACCCTGGCGAAAACGTGATCACGAAGGAAGTGACGCTGCCGCCGCTGACGGGCTGTGGGAAGCTCGACTTCAGCCCCTCGATCAGCGTCCAGCCCGACGGCGAGGAGGGCAGCACTCCGACGGGGTTGAACGTCGGTATCCACGTCAACCAGGAATCGACGACCAACCCCAACGGTCTCGGCGAGGCCGACGTCGAGGACACGACCGTCACGCTCCCCGCGGGCGTGCAGATCAGCCCGGCAGCCGCGGACGGTCTGGAAGCGTGTACGGGCAATCCCGCCGAGGAGCCGGGTCAAGGTCAGCTCGGCACTCCCGGCGATCAGATCGGCTTCGAGGGCTACGAAGAATTCAACCCGGTTACCGAACCGGGCGTCAAGACCGATCTGTTCACCCCGCGGATGCCCGGGAGCCTCGCGGCGACCGACGCCGGTGAAACCGAACAGCTGAAGCCGGGCGAAAACTTCTGTCCGAACGCGGCGAAGATCGCGACCGTGAAAATCAAGACGCCCGTGCTCGAAGAAGAACTCGAAGGCTCGGTCTACCTCGCGGCGCCGCAGAACTACAGCACGCTGAAGGGATTTCCCCAGGAAAACCCGTTCGGCTCGCTGATCTCGATGTATCTCGTCGCCGAAGACCCCACGCGCGGGATCCTGATCAAGGTCGCGGGCAGGGTCGAACCGAACCCCGAAACGGGGCAGCTGACGACGACGTTCGAAAACACACCGTCGCTGCCGTTCGAAGACCTCAAACTGGAATTCTACGGGACCGACCGCGCGCCATTGGCGACACCGGCGCTGTGCGGGACCTACAACACCGAATCGTCGTTTGTGCCGTGGTCGGGCAACCCGGCGGCGCACCCGCCCGCGAGCTTCCAGATCTCCTCGGGTCCGGGCGGCGGCTCCTGTACCTATCCAGGTCAGGCGCTGCCGTTCTCCCCGACGCTCGCCTCGGACACGGTCGTCACGAACGCGGGTGCGTTCACGCCGCTGGATACGACGCTGTCGCGTGCAGACGGTCAGCAGCAGATCCAGCAGGTGACGTTGCACTACCCAGCGGGTGTGACGGGTCTGCTCTCGGGTGTCGCGCTGTGCGGCGAAGCCGAAGCGAACGCCGGTACCTGCACTTCGGCCAGCGAAATCGGTGAAACGATCGTCAGCGTCGGCTTGGGCAACGACCCGTTCACGGTCACCGGCGGCAAGGTCTACATCACCGGCCCCTACGAGGGCGCGCCGTTTGGGCTCTCGATCGTGAACCCGGCGAAGGCGGGCCCGTTCGACCTGCAGGAAGGCCGCCCGGTCGTCGTGCGCGCGAAGATCGAAATCAACCCCACGACCGCCGCGTTGACGGTCACGACGAACACCGCCGCGCAGGGTTACGCGATCCCGAACATCATCGACGGCATCCCCTTGCAGATCAAGCACGTCGACGTGAACATCACCCGGCCAGGGTTCACGATCAACCCGACGAACTGTTCGAAGACCGAAATCACGGGCACGGTGGCGAGCGCCGAAGGCGCAAGCAGCCCCGTCTCGATCCCGTTCCAGGTAGGAGAATGCCGCAGCTTGGCTTTCGCTCCCAAAATAGCCTTTTCAACAAATGGAAAGACCTCTAAAGCTAACGGGGCAAACCTGATCACGAAGGTCACGTATCCGAACGTGCCCCAGGGAACGGACGCCGACATCGGATACGTCAAAGTCGAACTCCCCAAGGCGTTGCCGAGCCGCTTGACGACGCTGCAGAAGGCCTGCACGCTCGAGCAGTTCGAATCAAACCCAGCTGCATGTCCGCCAGAATCGAAGATCGGCTACGCGACGGTCCACACTCCACTATTGCCAGTACCCCTGACGGGTCCAGCGATATTCGTGTCTCACGGGGGAGAAGCCTTCCCGTCGTTGACGATGGTCTTACAAGGATATGGGGTGACAATTGACTTGGTGGGAACGACGTTCATCAGTAAATCAGGCATAACCTCGACGACCTTCAAGACAGTCCCGGATCAGCCCTTCAGCTCCTTCGAATTGGTCCTCCCCCAAGGCCCCTTCAGCGCTCTGGCGGCTAACGGAAATCTATGTACCCAAAAACTGGTCCTCCCGAACGAATGGGTCGGCCAGAATGGAGCCACGCTGAAGCAGAATTCAACGGTGGCAGTAGAAGGCTGCGCCCCGGCGATCTACGTGACGAAGCACAGCGTCAAAGGCAAGGTTGCGACGATTCAGGTGTCCCTACCTTCGGCGGGCAAGTTGGTCGCGAGCGCGAAGGGCCTCTCGAAGGCCTCCGCGACGGCGACCGGGGCGAAGACCGTCACCGTGAAGCTGCACCTGACCAAGGCCGAAGTGGCGTTCCTCAAAAAGCACCACGCCCACCGCCTGAAGGCCACGATCCATCTGACGTTCGCTCCCAGCAAGGGCGCCAAGCTGAAGACCAGTACGACAGTCTTCGTGGGCTGAGCGATGACTGACCCTCTCCTCTCACCGATTGGCCGTCCTACAGATCCCTCTCCAAGGGCGGTCAAGGAGGCCACGGCGCTAAGCCCCTCTCCGGCGCCCTGGTCTCCAGGGCGCCGCGGTTCCGATCCCCGGTGTCGCGGCGCCCACTCTCTCTTCACCCCTCACACAACAACCGAGGGGCGCGTAGTCGTTGTCCCCTCCGTACTCCCTAGGAGGAGATAATCATGTTGCACAAAATAAAAAAGCATCTAACGCCATCGACAGCCATCGCGATCGTCGCCCTGGTCTTCGCCGCCACCGGCGGCGCGTTCGCGGCGAGCAGTAACGGCGGCGGTGGCAATGGCGCTAAGGCGACCGCCTCGGTCACACACGCGGCCGCCGCCAAGAAGAAACCCGCGCCCAAGTCCACAAGAGGTCCCGCCGGCCCCAAGGGCGCCACCGGCGCCGCAGGTCCCGCCGGACCTGCCGGTCCGGCAGGCGCCGGCAGTGCGGGCCCGGCGGGCCCCGCCGGCCCGACCGGTCCCGCCGGCTCCGGCGCGACGGGCGCCACAGGGCCGCAGGGTCCCCAGGGCCCCGCTGGGCCGACCGGTCCAAAGGGCGAAAAAGGCGAAGCCGCCGCGGGTGGCGGCTTCGCCGAAACCCTCCCCCCCGAAAAGACCGAGACGGGGAGCTGGAACTACGGGCAGACGTCGATCAACGAATACGGCATCGCGGAAGTGACGATCTCTTTCCCGATCCCGCTCGAGAGTCCCTTGACGGCGACAAACGCCCTCTTCCGCCCGGAAACATTCCCCTCGCCAAAAACAGTCCCGAATTGCACGGGAAAGACGGGGTCCGAGTTGGAAGAATGTGAAGAAGAAAAGGAAGGAATCGAAAAAGCCAATAAAGAACTCGCAGCAAAGCAGACGCGCACTGAAGCAAGTTGCAAAGGCACCCCCGCAAAGCCGACGGCGACCCCGGGGAACCTGTGTGTGTACGAAACACAGGGAGGGGCGATCCAGGGCTCCGGAATCTCTTTTTTGAACACCGGAATCGGCGGCACCGGCGGCGTCGGAACGGCCGGGACCATCGTGAAGTTCGAAGGTGTGTCATACCCGGCGGCGGCGCCCGCGGACGGCACCTGGGCGGTAACGGAAAAAGCGGCGTAACGAAACATCCCACCTCCCCGGGGCGGCGCCATCGCCCCGGGGAGTCGTGGTGCACGACGGTATCCGCCCCGGTGTGCGTGGAGCCACGCTGCGCCAAGACCGGCCCGTGAATCGTGACGGGCTGCGCCGTGAAGCTGCACCTGACCAAGGCCGAAGTCGCCTTCCTACCTCCGCGAAGCTCCCGACAAGGAGTAGCGGAGCGCGGCGCAGCTGGGTGTCAGCGGTGAGGTAGTCACACTGTCAGTAGTAGTGACAATGGAAACGCTGACAACGTGACTTTCAGAACTTCTTGGCCCACGGCATGATGGGCGCAGGACAGTTGTCGGAGTGAGGACTGCCCCTTCCCTGTGCCAGGGTCGGCGAGGAGGAGAGGCAGGTACTGCTGATTAAAGACCAATGCCGGAGCGTCCCTTTGCGAGAGGACGGCGCCCCGACATTGAACCAATACGGGAAAGATTCTATCACGTGAGAAGCGATGGTGGGCCGGTTCCGCGGGCGCCGGCGGCAGGCGAGATACAGCGCCACTTGCCGGAGGGGTTCAATAATTCCCGGAGGGACCGAATCCTTGCGGCGATCGTGGAGGTGGTCGCCGAGCGCGGCATGGGGGGCGCGTCGGTGGCGTTGGTGATCGCGCGGGCGCAGGTCTCTCGCCACGCGTTCTACGAGTGCTTTGACGGCCTCGAGGATGCCACGGTCGCGGTCATGGACGGCGCTCTCGAGCAGCTCAGCGCGCTGGCCTCGCAGGCGCTCGCCGCGGAGGAAAGCTGGCGCGACGGGATGCGCTCGGCGCTCGCGGCGGTACTGGCCTTCTTCGATGCAGAGCCGGCGTTGGCGCGGGTCTGCGTCGTCGAGGCGTTGGGGGGCGGCCCGGTCGTGCTCGCACGCCGTGAGTACATCGTGAGCGCGTTCCGCGCGCTCGTCGTCGCCAGCATCGAGCGCCAGGTCACGCCCGCCTCGCCGCTGGCGGCTGAGGCGGTGATGGCCTCCGTCATGGGGATCGTGCACACGCACATCGTCACCGAGCAGTCCGGACCGCTGATCGGGCTGCTCGGCCCGTTGATGGGCCTGGCGACCGCGCTGTACCTCGACGACGGCGAGGTACAGCAAGAGATCGAGCGCGGCAATCGGATGGCGCAAGCGATGCTCGAGCGGCGTGCGTCACAGGCGGTGCATAACGCCGATGCCGATACGCGAGTTCACGTTCCCGCCGCGCTGCTGGGCGCCAGAGCGCACCACGCGCGGCTGTGTCTGCTGTACGTGGCCGAGCAGAACGAGCGCGGGCTCAGGCCTTCGAACCGGCAGGTGGCGGAGGGTATCGGCCTCTCACACCGTGGACAGGTCGCGCGGCTGCTCGGGAAGCTCGCCGCGCTCGGCCTGGTCGTCAAGCGCTGCGAGGGTGAGGGATACCCCAACGCGTGGTCTGTGACCCCGAGGGGGCAGGACGTCGCACGCGCCCTCGCTGAGCAATAGTGACAATGTCACAAATAGCGACACCTCACACATGTGGTGAATATCCAAAACGGTGCTCACCGAACTAGACAGTACGTGTATTTAACGGACATCTTGACAGTCTTCCCGACCGGCACATAGGGTGAGCAACTCATCAAAGACCGGCGTCCGCGGCGTCCCTTTGTGAGAGGACGGCGTCGCGGCGCCGGACCGATATAAAGGGGAAGTCAAGCATGAGACTGAAACATGTGAATGTGCGGGTCCTGCTGTCGAGCCTGCTGGCGGTGCTCGCATTGAGCGCGGTCGTGGCGTCGGCGGCGCAGGCGTCGGTCGAAGGGCCGATGGTCAAGGTCGCGGGTTCGCGCCTCGAAGCCGGTAAATCGCAGGAACTGAAGGCCACGGCATATGGCAACTATACGATGAGCGTCGGTTCCGTGACGATCACGTGTACGAAAATGAGCGCGGCGGCGGGCTCCAAGATCATCGGTTCGGCCGTGGGTAAAGCGGCGACCGCCGAAGCGACATTTACCTACAGCGGGTGCTCCGTAAGCGGTGAGCCGGCGGAATGCAAGATCACGGAAGTAAAGACGCAGCCGCTGCTCGGCACGTTGGTCCTCAACGAAGGCAAGAGCGATGTCGAGATGCTGCTCAAGCCCGCGTCCAAAAAAACCTTTGCCAAGATCGAGGACGAAGGTAAAGAAATCAGCGGGTGTAACTTCCTCTCGAGCACGATCACGGGGGACCTGGTGGTTGGGCTCAGGGAAGGCGGAGGCAAAAATGAATTGATCCAGGTCGGCAAAGAACCGGCCGAAGCCCACTCGCTGGTCATCTCCGCTACGAGCGGGATACACTCGGTCTACGAGGAAAAAGCGTTCGTGGAAGTCGAAGAACTGACGGATCTCGGCTCTACGATGTCCGCTGCAGGCTCCTCCACGCTGGAACTCGCAAACGGCTCGAACTGGGGTGTGTTCACCTGATCGGGCGTTTGTAGGGTGCGGTGACACGATGTGGCACCGCACAGCGCGATGTAGCGCGGTGGCGTGAAGCAGCGTTCGTGTGGGGGTCCCGGTGTTTGCCGGGGCCCCCGTCGCGAGCTCGAGGGCGCCGGTCGCGGAGGGTGGCTCGCGGCGGTGACATTGTCACTGGTAGTGACAATGGAAACCGTAACAACGTCACTTTTCTAGCCCCCCGGGACTCGTCATCATGCGAGCAGATCGAAGGACCGTATGACCATGCGAGCAGGTGGAATATTCAGGGGGCGGCTTTTTGGCTGTCTCGGGTCAGGAGAGGTGAAGCAACCAGGGGACATCTTCTTTTCAAAGCTTGCGCTCGTCATCCGCCTCCCCGGCGGGGTCGGGCCGAGGGGAGTCATCAAAGGGCGGATACCCGTTAGGGCGCAGCATCTCCGCCGCCCGGCTTCCTGATCGTGGGCGCCGCGGCGCTTTGACCCCGCCGCGGCGCCTGTTTTTACCCGGACCGGATGGAGATGAAGCGTGGGTCCGGCGTTGGTTAGGGTTCCAGCTACGCAACTTGGCTAGGTGGAGATACTCGCGTGCTTGCTTGCCGGCCGATGCGTGCCGAGACCTATTTGTTGTTATTCCGCGTAAACGTTATTGCCGCTGGTGGTGGTCTCTGAAGTGGGAAATCTAGAGGTCGAGGTTGCGCGTACCCGTCGCACATCGTGCGTGCTGGCGGCGATCGCCGAGCTGGCCGCGCGGGGATGGGGTCCTTCCAACCGTGAGGTCGCCGATCGCGTGGGCATCAGGGAGCTACAGGCAGACCCGGCCCAGATGTCGCGTCTGCTGTGGTGCCTGGAGGTGCTCGAGCTGATCGAGAACACCACCCACGGCCAGCGCGGAGGGGTTCCCAACGCCTGGAGGTTGACGGGGAAGGGGGAGCGGGTGTGGCGTGGGCTCGGGGACAGCGAGACTGAAAGGACGCCGGGTTGATGAACAAACCTGGGTTGCGATCGTCGAGTTGGGTGAGCGGGGTAGACTGCGATCGTGAGCTTTTCTGAGGTCTTACTGAGGTTTCATCAGCGCCTCTACGAGGGCAGCGATGGAAGGGTTGGCCATCGGATGATCGGGGTGCCGACGCTGCTGCTGCGTAGCACCGGCCGGCGTAGCGGGGAGCGGCGCTGCAACGCGCTTGTCTATGCGACGGATGGCGCGGACTACGTGCTCGTCGCCTCCAATGGCGGCTCCGACAGCGCCCCTGGTTGGCTCTACAACGTGCGCGCCAAGCCAGAGGTCGAGATTCAAATCGGCCGTCAGAGAAGCCCCGGGATCGCGCGCGTCCTGGAGTCCGGAGACGAGGACTACGATCGCCTGTGGCGGCTCGTCAACGACAACAACAAAGCGCGCTACGACGCCTACCAGGCAGGTACAGCACGCCCGATCCCGTTGGTTGTCGTCAGTCCCGGGTGAGCTGTCCTGAGATGCAGGAGTCGATGCACGACGATGACGAAGTCTCCCGACACCGAGCGAACGAGCCTGGGTCAGCGCATCGCGGTGGCCCGTCGCGGAGCGGGATTCACTCAACAACAGCTCGCCATCAGGTTCGGCGTCGCGCCCTCGACGATCGCGCACATCGAGGCCAACATGACCACGCCGACGTTTATCGGGCTTGCGCTCGCACGCGAGCTCGGCATCCCCGAGGGGGAACTGCTCTCAGACGCCGAGCGCTGAGGGCGAAAGACTGAAAAGGGACGCCGTTTTATGGCGGGACTCCCGCGTGATCTTGCCGTGCTCGAGCCCTGGGAGTATTCGCTGATTCGCTCGCGCGAACGGGTTTGGCGGGAGGTTGGGTTTGGGTTTCGATGAGGGGGGTTCAGGCTTGCTCAGCGTCTCTGAGTACTCCGATCAGCCAACCGGCGTTTTGCTCAAACAAAGCGTTGACGGTAGTGAGAGATTGATTCGCGAGATCCGTATTCTTTTCAGCAAAGCCGGCATATGCCAGGAGGGCGGTCAGCTGATCGTCAAATTGAAAGAGCAGATCGAGATGTTGCCGTGCATCCCGCATCCGCTCTGCCTCCCGCTCGATCCGGGGTGTTAGCAGGTCGAATACCGCTCCAAGCGTTGCCAGAAACGGAACCACCGTGCCGGCAACATCCGCTGCTATGGCTTTGACGAGCGAGCCAGTAGTTTCCAGCGCTCGGCGACCGGTCGAAGGGCGTCCGAGAAAGGCGCTCAATACGTCGTCATGGCAGTAAACGACGGAGTAAAGAGTTACGTGAACCGACGCGATCGGCAACGCCGCGGTGTCCGGCGTGGCCTCGATGGTTTCCCGGGCTCGTGTGCATTGCGCGAGAAGCTCGTCGTTTGCAAGCTTCTTCACGTCAACTCGGCTGAGTCGCGCCAACATCTCTTGTACGGTGGTTTGGTAGGTGTCCCTCTTGTAGCGCTGCCCGGTCTGATCTGAACCGACGACAAGATTCGAGACTTGCGCTTTCAGTCGGTCGTGCTTCTCTAGAGCCTCCGCGTAGATTGCTTCGGTTCGGCTATTGACGCTATCTGCCGCTTGTTCGGTGAGGAGGCGGTTTACGTCTGGTGCCTTCGAATGCACGCCCTCGAGCACGCCAGGCAGGTCTTGGACCAGACGGTCCGCTTGGTCCCAGAGTTGCTGCAGAATTGACGGCGGTGTGGACATGGCTGCTCTCCTATAGGTGGCGTTCTCGGAAGGCTCGTTGGGCATGTTCCCACTGGGCTGCGTACCCGTCCTTGGCGGCTTGACGGTTCGCGGCGGCCCGCTTGTTCTCCCGCCGGGTGTGGTCGATCGCATTGGTGCGCTCGGCGCGGAACGCCGCGAGCAGTCCCTTGTGGTTTGAGCGCGAGCGCCACGCGCGCAGGGCGAGGGTCGTCCATGGCGGTGACTGCACGAGTGGTGGGATGTGGCCGGTGTAGGGCTTCGGCATGAGGGTGTAGCCACGCGTGAGGGCCGTGTCCCAGGTGATGTCCCGGCCATTCGTGCAGGTGGTGAGAGTGAGTTCGTGGTCGTAACCGGCGGCGGGGAAGCCGCACATCCTGCCGATCTGCAGGTAGCCGGCGGATTGGGTGTCCGATCGTGACCAGCGTGGTCGCTCGGTGGTCCAGAAGCCTTCGCAGCGGATCACGTCCCGAACGTGCGGGTCGACGTGCCTGGCCATCCAGTCGCGGTAGCGGTTCAGCCGGGCCTGCTCGGGGGCGTTCGGGTCGTGGGGGCTCATGTGGGCATTGTGGGCGATCAGATCTCGTTCGCCCCGGAGCACGAGGGGCGAGAGGCGGTGTGAGCGGCGCGCGCGAGCGCGGCGAGCAGCTCCTCCAGGTCGCCGGCACGGTTGCGGAGGACTTCGTAGCCTTCGCCGGCGAGGGCGCGGATGTCCGGGTCAGCCGTGATCCGATCCCAACCCGCGATCCAGAACTCGATCGTGAGGCCCGAGCGCAGTTCGATCCGGGGCTTGTAGAGCGACGGCGTCCGCCAGCGTTGGAGCAGAGCGGGGTGGTCGAATTCCTCGAGCCAGTCGTTTGAGTCTGTGAAGCGGTCGAGTTTGTCGGTGCGGAGCACGACGCTCACCGGATCGCCGGCGCCGCCGTGGCCCTGCGCCCACGGTCCCACGACGGCGAGCCCTTGAACCTCGGCGGTCTTGTCGGCCCATTCGATGGCCGTCTGTACGAACCCGTCCAGGCCTCGAAGCCTGGCCTCTTCGGTCGGGACAAGCCGCCAGAGCCCGGCGATCTCGGCGCTGTACTTTGGCCGTAGCTCGTTGAGGTCGCGGTCGAGCTCGGCGTGGCTCAACAGCGAGCGCCGCTCCAGCGGCGGCGTGCGGCTGATGCTCTGACGCAGAAGCTCGAAGGCTTCCCCGAGGTATTCGTCGACCTTCGCGTCCTCCGCGTTGCGCGCCTCGCGGGCGTACCAGCAACAGAGGTTGTAGAGCACCCGCGGACTCTTGTTCGGCAGCTCAGCGACGTAGTCGATCGCGGCAGCCCGCTGGAACGCGGTGATCGGTTGCAGCTTCACCTCGTTGCGGAGGTCTTCGAGCTCCGCGGGGCCGAGAGGCGGCCCAGCGCCGTGAGTGTTCGGAAGCCGATCGGTTGTCGACACGTTGGATGCGACGAGCAGCAGCGCGCCCGGTTCGAACGTCGTCGCGAGCAGCGCGTGCAGGTCGACGACGCTTTGCCAGAAGGTCCGCCATTCACGCCGCGGGCGCCGATGCGCGGACGGCGCCGGCGCCTCGGCGGCATCCGACGGCTCTCGCTTCGCTGGCGCCTCCTCGGCATTCGACGGCTCGTGCGCCGGTGGGCGTTCGGCGTGCCGGACAAGGGCACGCCACCGCGCGGCGATGCGGGTCCGGACTCCGATCTTGCCGCGGATGGTGGCGCTTGCAAGCGTGTCGGGGTTCACCAGGCGCCTGAGCCGATCGCGTGCGCGCATCGCGCACGTCGCGGCGCGCACGGCGCGTTCGAGCGCCCGCTGGCGGACATCGTCCGGCCGCCCCTTGCACGCTTTCTCGTCTCGCCCCCACTCGCTGTACGTCGTCGCGAGCACGATCTGCGCGCGATACCAGTTCGGGTCTTCGTCGTCGCGACGCCTGAGCGCACGGTTGCGGTCCTCGATCAGGCCGAGCGCGTCCAACGCCAGCGTCTCCGCACCCTCGTAATGGCCGTCGAGGCGGCGCAGGTGAGCGAGGTCGATCAACGCGCCGATGTTGTAGCGGTCGATCCCGAGCGCGCGCTCGTAGAGGTCGTCGGCCTCGTTCAGCAGGCTCATGCGGTTCAGCTCGGAGCCCGCGCGGAACAGGGCCCAGCTGCGGGAGTCGTGCGACAGCAGCACCTCGCGGGCGGGCGGTCCGGGCGTTTCGTCGATGACCTCGTGCTCGATCCAGCCGGCAACCGCGACGGCCAGAGCGCGGTTGGAGGCGAACGGCGTGAGCTGCGGCGACGGGGGTTCGCCGAGCCAGAACTCGGACGTGTCGATCAGCTTGGCGTCGAGGCGCAACGACACCGTCGCCGCGGCCGTCTGACGATCGTCGATCGGCTTGAGCGAGCCGCTCACCGTCAGGCGCTGCTTCCGCCACAGCAGGCGCAGCAACGACAGCGCGACGGCGAGCGCCTGCGTCTGCGGGACGCCCTGCAGCGCCGCGACGTAGTCGCCGGTGCGCTCCTCGCCGGTGACGAGGTACAGGTGCGAGCCGGTCTCACGACCGCCGTCGATGCGGGCCTGCACGAGCAGCGCGAAGCTCGGCCCGACCCGCTCAGCCATTGCGCCGTCCTCGAACGCTTCGAGCTGTAGTGCAGGGCCGAAAAACCTGCCGATCCGTCTGAGCCTGCGCCAGCGTCGAAGCGGACGCCACCTCCACGGAAGCGACAGGAGCCAGCGAGCCAGCGACAGCGCCAGCACCAGCGCGAGGATGCCGAGGCCGAGCAGTGTGAACCAGTCGCCAGCCGTCGATGAAGCTTCCTTGACCCAGCTACCCCCGGTCTTGTGCGTTTCCTGCGTCTCGTCGATGAGCAGGAGCCCGATCAGCAGGCCCGCGAACGGTTCGCTTGCGGCTCCCGGCTTGCCCCGCGGCCCTGGCCGGCCGAGCGAGTTCCACGGGAGCGCCTGCTCGTGATCGGGGCAGGGTTCGCCCGCGTTGACGACGTGCAGCTCATCGCCGTCGTCGCCGCCGATGCACGCATGGATGACGCCGTGGCGATCCGGCACGACGAGCTTTGCAGCTGCATGCGCCGGGGGCGAGCTCGCGCCAAGCACGGCGACGAGCAGCCCGATAGGCAGCGCGACGCAGCGACCATGGCCGCGGCGCCACGCGTTCCCCCTTTTGCCTACCACCTCCGTAAACAGGCGCCAGAAGTCGAGATGCTTGAATGCTACCGATCAGTGCCCGGATCTCGTCTCGCCGAGGTGGTACGGGCGTTTTACTGCAGGGTTGTCGGATCCGCGAGCGCGGTGACGGGCTCAGTGCGGTGTAGCTCGAGGTAGAGGGCTGTGGTGGCCAGGGCGGGGATTGGAGCTATGAGGGTCGCTATGAGCAGCTGGATGGCTGCTGTGGCTGGTGTGCTGCCGGCTGTCCTGGCGGCTCTCTCGACCTCGGCGGCGGCGAGGGCGAGGGGGAGCGCGAGTACGAGGATCAGGGCGAGGACCCGCCAGGCGTTTCCGCTGACCAATTGGCGGCTGCGGCCGAGCGCACGCAGCCTGCCGGGGCGCTCCAGCACGGCGACCGCGGCGAGGACCGACCAGATCGTGAGCAGGAACAGCTCGGGTACGACCAGCAGGACCGGGAGAAGGAGCAGACCGAGGATCAGACCCAACGTGCCCACGCCGGCGGCCAGCGCGACGCCGGCGATGAGTACGAACAGGATCGTCGACACGATCGAGGCCAGGACCGTGATCGCGAGACCCGCGACGACCCCGACCAGTAGCAGCGGGCCGAGCGCAGAGGAGGCGCCTCGCAGCAGTTCGCGGGCGTCGCGACGGGACCCGCCGTCGTATACGTCGGCTACGACCAGTACGACCATGCACACGAACAGCCCGATCACGACGAGATTTACGAGCGCCGCGCCGATCGCCAGTGGGGGAGAGCTCTTGTACCGCACGCGGTCGAGCACGACGATGCCGTCGAGCACGAGCGCCGCGGTCAGCAGTAGCGGCGCCTGTTCAGCGTAGATGCCGAAGCTGCGACGCAAGACCGTGCCGAGGTTGAGCGAGGCGTTCATCCGATCAGCGTCCGGGGCCGGCGGCCCGATCCAACCGGTGTACCCACGCACGGGACCCTATCTGCGGGCTGCAGCGGGCGGCGCGGCAGGGGCCGTTTGATATGTCGTCGGCGGGGCGGCCTCCCAAGAAAAATGTACCTGGCCTATTTCTCTTCGTAGTCCCAGAAGCCCATGGCGAATTCGGGTGGGTGTGTGTAGTGGCGGCAGTACTCGTGCCAGGGCATCGCGAACGAGCTGTCGGTGGTGAGGAAGCCGAGGTGGACGGCCACATGGGACATCGCGGCGCCGAGGGCGGAAACGGGGGGCTCATAGCGCGTCGGGCCCGGCGATTGTCAGCCAGGGCTCGTGCTCGAACCACTTGGTGAGGTGGACGGTTTCCCAGTCGTTGCCGCGCAGTAGTAGACCTTGCCCGTTTGGGAGGCGTCCGATCTCGCCTGGTGTGAGGATTCGTTGGCGTTGGGTTTGGTAGTTGACGTTGTCGCTGTGTGTTGGTGTGCTCATGAACTCTTGGGGGTCTGAGCGGCCGAGGGATTGGCTGACGGTGTCGCGGTCGTATTCGCCGAGGGCAAGGGAAACGGATTCCAGCGTGCGGCTGTCTCCGATGCCGTTGAGGATCAGCTTGGTCTGGAAGAGGCTCATGAACCCGTCGGCGGCGTGCTCGCCCCAGCGTTCGCGGGCTTGGGAGAAGTCCTGGAGCCCGGCGATGACCTGCAGGCCCTGGCCACCGGCCTGTGAGAGGAGCGCGGGCAGGTCGTGGATCGGGGCGATGTTCGGGATCTCGTCCACGGCCCAAGTCATCGCAGGCCCGGGGTTGCGAATACGGCGGGAGCGGCGGTAGACCGCATGACGGATCTGCTCGAGCAAACCGACGATCAGCGGCGCGCAGAGGGCCTGGTACTCCTCGGAGGAGGTGATGTAGATCGTGTCGGTGCTGCCGGCGAAGGCGTCGGGGTCGAAGTTCGGGTTCGCGGCGCTTTCCCTGACCGCGTCGGAGTTGTAGGCGCTCAAGACTCCCGCGGTCGCGGAGAAGATGCTCGACTGCTCGCGGGAGTCCGTCCCATCGATCCCAGCGAGGACGGCGAGCGCTATCGGCGCATCGCAGTCGCGGAGGATCTGCAGCGCGGGCTCCAGGCTTCTGTAGAGGATCCATTCGAGTACCTCGCCGATCGTCAGGCCGGCTTGGTTGGCGGCATAGAGCAATGGCGCGAGTAGCGCCTGCGCGCGCTCTGACCAGTGATTCTCGTTCGTCGTCCCGGCGCCCACGCGGGTCGCCCTGGTCATCGCGCGGGCCATCACCAAGGCCTCGTCCCACGTAACCGCCGCGGCGACCGGCGACCACGAGAGCCGGCGCACACCCTCAGGTACGACCTCGGTGCCCGAGGGGTCGAACAGCCACGCCTGGCCGAGCTCAGATCTCGCCGCGAGGGTCGCTTCCATCACGTCGGGCTTCGTCGACGCGCTGACGAGCGGACCCGAGGCCGCCATCACGAGGGGAATGATGCCGGCGCTCGTCTTACCCGACTGCGGAGGCCCGAGCACAAGCACCGCGTGCCTGGGCTCAGCCAACGCCCACGAACCATCGTCGCGGACGCCGAGGTAGGCGCCGCCGCCCGCGCGCTGGACGCGCTCGCGGGCGAGCCCCGCCGGGCTCGGGGATGGCGCGAAGTGGTCGGCGCGGCCGGCGTGAGGGGTAGGCCGCCGAATGACGGGGTTGGGGTGGACGGGGGCGCGGGGAGGACGCGTCAGGGCGACCATCCCGGTCGTGAGCAGCACCCAGACCGCCCCGAGCACGATCACGGCGGCTGCGGTCCAGAAGATCAGGTTGCCGCCACCGACCCCCAGAGTCTGCCCGATGAAGTTGCGGGCCACGAACAGCAGGAACACGAGCCCAACCAGCCCGGCGATCGTCGAGGGGGTGTGAGACTCGCGCTTGGCGGGAGGGTCTTTGTGCTGGTGCGAGGGGCCCCAGTCTCCCTGTCCCTCCTGCTCGTCGCCATCCCTGTTTGACATGCAACGCATAATACTCTATGCTGCAAGAAATGCAAGAGCTGCACAGTAGTTATGAACAGGGGACAGGACATGCCACCACGCCGACGAGGATTGGGGGCCATGCGCGAGATCCAGAAGGATCTGCGCGAGGCCCGGAAGGATCTGCGCGAGGCCCGCAAAGGCGAGCGCGAGGCTCAAGAAGAGATCAAGCGGCTAGAAGACGTGCAGGCGCTGCTGCGTGGAGAGGCGCCGGCGAGCACGCACGAGCGACGCCGGCGGGTCACACGCGCGGACGTCCTGGACTACCTGGTCGAGCATCCGCGCTCGCATTACACGGAGATCGCGGCGTTCTTCGACGTGCCGCCAAACACGATCGGGTCGCATCTGAGCGCCGCCAAAAAAGACAAGCAAGTCAAAAACGACCGGGAGCACTGGTCAGTCATCGAGGGGCAATGGCCCGTCATCACGAAAAGGGCCTGACGGGATCGGGCAGCTAGGAGGCGTTCAGGTGCGAGCGGGCTTTGCAATGGGCAGGAGTCGGCCACCGAGGTTGGCCCCGAGGGTCGAAGGGAGTCAGCTGCCGGGCTACGTGCTGTATGTGATCACGTTCGTCTGCCAACTGCTCTCGGCGTACGCGCGGGGGGCTACCGTCAACATCGGGCTGAAATTCGTCGGCGTGTTCTCGCCCTGGTCGATCCCCGCCCTGGCGATCGCGTGGGTCGTGGTGGTCGTGCCGCTCGTCGCGTCGCTGCTGTGCCTGATCTGCCCGCCGCTGATCTGCCCGATCATGGGTCGCTGGTGGGAGATGGAAGCGGGCGGGCGAGCGCCCGTGGGGGACGAGCGCGACGTGTTCGAGGAGGCGATCGAGGTACTCGCACTCGAAGATCCGCGGTTCAAGGCGCCGCGGCACTGGTTCGTCGCCGAAGAAGACGGCTACAACGCCGAGGTCTTCGCGAACTCGATGGCCGTCAACAGAGGCCTGCTGGAAAGCCGTGAAGCGACGCCCGCGTTCATCTCCCACGAGTACCAGCACCTACGCTCAGGCGACGGACGCCTGAACTGCGCTCGGCAAATGCTCGTGCTGTGGCCGATGGAGAAACCAGCGCTCTACCCGCTACGCACGCTGCCCCTCAGAGGCCTCCTGTGGGTCGCCGGCGGACAGGCCGTCGACTGGTTCCTCGGGAGCTCGTGGCAGAACTACTGGCGCTCACGCGAGTACTCCGCCGACAACTACACGATCCGCGTCAGACAGGGCCCCGCGTTCGCGCGCTCACTGCGCTATCTCGCCCTGCCACTCGAGCAACCGCGTCGCTGGATGGCGTTCTCGACCGCCTCACACCCCTACAGCATGCAGCGCATCGCCAGGCTCGAAGGACCCGCCGAAGAACCGGCCGGAGGTGGGAGATGAAAGCCATGACGACGATCCAGGCGCGGGCGCCGCGCGACATCTGCCCACGCCGGCCCGGACTCGGCGCGATGACACGGCGGGTCGAGGTAGGTTTGACGGCAGACGCCGTCGAGGCGGTCGCACAGCGCGTCGCGCAACTGCTGCGGGATCGCGAGGTACGACGAGAGCCGGAACTGCTCACCGCCGGCGAGCTCGCCCGCGAGCTTCGAGTCGAGCGCTCCTGGGTCTACAAGCACGCGCACATGCTCGGCGGGGAACGGATCGGCGACGGGCCGAAGGCGCAGTGGCGATTCGATTTGAAGACGGCCAAGGCGGCGCTCGCGCGGGAGCGGGCGAGACACGAGACAAGCGGGGGCGCGTGACGCGCGCTCGCTTGACAATTTTTCAAAACACAAGGACGAGGACATGAGAACACACAGAAGCATCCCAGTCAGATCCCAGCGACCAGCGGGCGTCCCACGCCGAGCAGCGCATCCTGCGAGGCTCCCCACGCCGGCGTTCGGAGCGGCGCGGATTCCCAGGAGGAGCTTCGGCGTCATCGGGTGCGCGGCCGTGAGCCGTCAGCTGGTGGACACGAGCAGGTTCGGCGAGCAATGGCTTACCAAGCGTGAGATCGCCGCTCACCTGCGCGTGACCGAGCGCTTCATCGAGTTGCAACAGCAGGTCGGCCTGCCCGTCTTCCGCATGGGAGCGGTCAATCGCTACCGGGTCTCGGAGGTCGAGGCGTGGTCGCGGGCGGAGTACGGCGGCAACGAGTCGAGGGGAGAGGGTCATGGCATATAACCGGGGCACGCGTCACAAGCCCAAGTGGGCCGGTCACGCCGAATACAAGGGTCGCAAGAAGTGGGTCGGGACGTTCGAGACCAAGGAGGAGTTCCAGGAGGCCAAGGAACGGTGCCTCGCGGAGCTTCGCGAGGCAGTCGAGAACCCGGGCAAGCAGAAGATCCCGACGGTGCTGGAGTTCGCGGAGGCCACGATCCACGAGGACGGACGGATCACCATGACCTGGCCCGACGGACAGCGCTGCCGGAAGGAGAACGGACGCAAGCCCGGGAGCGTCGCGTGTCTACGCGAGGGGATCAAAGAGTTCCTCAAGGAGCACGGCGAGCGGCCCGTCGACAGCTTCACTCGCAGCGAGGCGTTGACATGGATACGGCCGAAGAGTGCGCAGACCCAGCAGTCGGTGCGTCAGTTCTTCAACCACGCAGCCGACCACGAGCACATCCCCACGAACCAGTTCGCTCGCATCGGGGTGAGCAAGCGCAAACGCCGCGTGGACCGGCACGACTTCGAGATCATCAGCGACAAGCAATACGCGCGGTTGCGAGCCTGTGCCAGGGCTTCGCGCACAGATGAATACGGGTTGGTGATCGAGGGCGCGATCCTCGCGATCGGCGAGGCGGCGATCCGGCCGGGCGAGGTGTTCGGGCTGCACCGCGACGAAGTCGACTTCACCGAGAACCTGATCCATGTGCGCTTCCAGATCGAATCCAAAACCGGCAAGCGCGTCTCGCCGAAGGACGACGACGGGCGCTGGGTGGTGATGAGCCCGGCGCTGCGCGAGCATCTCGAACGGATGCCTCACTCCTACAGCGAGAAGATCCTGTTCCCGACCGTGCGCGGCGCGTACATGCGCCAGTCCAACTGGACCTATCACTGGAAGCCCGTCCGCGTCGCGGCCGGCATGCCCGGACAGGAATTCTACGAGCTCAAGCACCGAGCGATCCAATGGATGGTCGACCCGATCGACGACGGCGGGCTGGGCCTGGACTCGGCGACCGTCGCGGAGATGGTAGGTCACGACGACGGCGGGTACCTGATCTCCACCGTCTACACGAAGCTCGCCCAGCGCCGCGCGCTCGCGCGCGCTCAGAGCGCAATGAGCGACTACCGGCAGCGTCGGGACGAGAGCACGCGGCATCTGCATGTTGTTGGTGGGGGGTAGGCCAGACCGCCGCGCAGGCTCCTAACCTGGGGGGTATGACGAAGGAACTCGTCGAGGTAAGCGTTCGAGACCTGCTCGAGGAGATCCACGAGCACCCTCGGCTCAATCTCTGTGTTCCCCACGGCTTTGAGCTGGAGGAGCTGACGGTGGAGGAGAGGCCAAACGTCTTTGCCCCGGACGCACTGTCCGAATGGTCGATCAGCGCCGAGCTGAAGGTGCCGATCGTCTACACCCCTGATTCCTCGAGCTTCCCCCTTCGCGCATCGCTCCCGGCTCGCCGGGACAACCTCGACAAGCTCCGGGCCTGGATCACCGAACGCGCCGACAGCGATCCGATAGGGAGTCTCGGGCTTCGTGCCTGGGACGTGACCCCCGACGAACCACCGGCGCCTTATCTCCCTGGCGGCAAGCCCGCCGGGCCGCCGGCCCACTGGTCGGTCACCGCTAGGTTTGAGGTTTTCTAGGGCGCGCTATAACGAAGCTCGGTCCGAGTCGATTGGTGGCGTGCGCCAACTGCTTGGGCCTCTCGGATGATTACTGCCAGGGGCCGGGCTAGATTCCGCAGATATCACGCATTGGATGTTTCGAATTGGCGTGGATGCTCGTCAGCGCTTCAGCCAGCTCGCAGAACAACAGAACGTAAGCCTGGCGAACTCGGTCAATGTCGTAGCTGCTCCTGCTACGGCCCTGGTGCACGAATTCGCTGCGGACATCGTAAAGCTGCCGAAGGGCCTGCTGATACACCCGCGTGCCACGGGTGCCCTTGAGAAGAACGCGAGCGCGTTCCTGAATGCGAGCAGCAACCCCAAGGCCCTCCCAGCCGTCGGTCAGCAGCATCTCGAGTGCGGTTGCAAGCGTGATCGATGTAGCCCAGCTGCCGGCCGCGCGCTGGTAGGAGCGGCGGAAGTAGTCGATTGACTGGAAGAGCTTTCGTGCGACGTTGGCTTGGGCGCCACGGAGGTCGCGGACGTCGGCATACACCGAGCTTCGGTGCACGAGGTCGACGGCGTCCTGGATCCGGTCAAAGAGCGCCGACCGGCGACTTCGATAGGAGGGGTCTAGCTGTACGCCGAGATCGGTCAGCTCGTAGACCTGCTCACGGGCTACGTTGATGGGGACACACATCCCGTCGAGCTGATCGTGGATATTTGGGTGGCTCGCGAGCGCGATGTAGTGGTTGATATCGAGTGTCTCGGAATTGTTGGTTCTCGACGTGCTGAAGTAGTGGGCGGCTCTGTCGGCGGTGGGCGGCTGGAAGGCGGCGAGCATCGCGAGGAGTCCGGTGACCGCTCGTACGCGACGCATGAGGAGTGGCTGATTTTCATAGCTGGAGGCGGCGAGATGGGTCGCGCGCACGACGAGAAGCGGATTCGAGGTCAGCCAAGGAGCGCGGCTGCGGTGATAGTGGCGGATCATCTCCGCCGGTACTTCCTTGGCGACATTCAGGTCAAGCCGAGCTTGCTCCAGTACGTCAATAGTGCGGTCGAGTCGGTTTGTTTGTGGGATAAGCACATAACCCGCACGCTCGTTGACGACGGATATGCGCTCTCCCGTGAAGGTGTGCGGCAGCCCCGCGCTGAGAACGCCGAATGCGTGGAGAGGGAAGACGACAAGGCCAGGCCGGACCACTCGCCGGTCCCTCAAGAAGTCGAGGACCGCCTTCAACGGATCGCTGATCTCCGGGTTGCGCGCTGCATCGAAAAGGAGCTCAGCGATGAGGCTGGCACCGAGATATATCTGCCGCGACCAAAGCTCGCGGCCGACGACATCAACCAACAGATCGAAGTGGTGCGCCAAGCCGCGTACGGTTCCGCCTGCGCCCGGCTCGCCGGCCTGCACGGCGAGGTCGACATAGTCCTCGAAGGCGCTCAGCGTTTCTCGGTGGCGTACGACATAGGTCAGCGCGGCGCCAGCCGTTTGCCCAGGCCGGACCCGCGTCCTGCGGATCTCGATGGCCAGCTTGTTGAGGCTAGGCAGTCTGGTGGCCATTGCCACAGTGTGTCGCAGTTGACGTTTGGGGATGGCTGGCGTCCGTGGTCCGCGCTACAGCGGGGCTGCGTCCGGGTCGGTGGGGAACGGTGCGCCCATTGCTTGGGCCTGTTGGATGAGAACCGGAACTCCGGAATGTGCGCTCCAGCATGCTCTCCTGCGTGGCGATGTGGTCCTGATCGGCAGGACAGCCGATCGCCTCGCCATCTCACGCAGCGAGTTGGCTACGCACCGTCCGCAGGAGCCCAAACTTTGCGTAGCGGAACGCGGTCTTGATACGGTCCGGCTGCGCGGCGATGTACTCGACATTGACCAACAGCTCGAACAGGTGCCGGACTGGGCCTGCCGCGAACTCCCACAGCGTTCTAAGCTTTAGCCGCGGCCTCGCCCGGACCGTTCAGGGTGTGGTGCTGTCGGCGTGCGCAGGATTCGTTCCGCGTTAGGCGAGGCCGCTCATCAAATGCGCCATATCTACCTGACGCTGCAGCATCAAGGAATCATCACCGAGCTCCTCGAAGGCGACGCTGCGGCCATCCGTCCGCAGTTCCTGAGCCTGCTGGACCAGGAGGCCCTGGCGTTGCTTTTGGAGGACGGCGCCGGAGCAATCGGCCCGTATGAGCGCCAGGAGCTGACGCCCAGGCGGGCGCGCCTGCCATTCGTGCCGTGGCTCGGACAGCTTCGAATCTCCGACAAGGCGCAGGTCGAGCACCGTGCTTTCGGCCACGACTACGGCCGTGGCACCTTCCCGCAGTCTCTGCCGGCGTCCCCAACGGGAATCCGGCTCATGCCAAAGACGCATGAGCTGCGCAGTCGCCATAACCTCGCCGACACCTACAGTTCGTCGAGCAACCAGGAGCTCAGCCGGCGCATCGCCTCGGAGGGCGCGACCGACTACTTCGTCTCTGATGACCAGAGCACGTGGCACGTCGCGATCTCGATCCAGCCACGACAGCGGATCACCGTCCGGCCGTTGACCGAGCAGGCAACGAGCCTCACACGGCACGCACGGATTGCGGTGCGCCCCTACATACACATCTACCCCTACGGGGGCCTGACGGTCACACTGTGCTTCTCCGTCGTGTTCGATGTGGACACGGCGCCCGAGCGGGTAATCGAGCTACTGAGGCCCTTGGCTCGCCTTCCCAGCAGCCCCGCGTTTGGGCTGGCGATGCACGGAGTCGAGGCGGGCTCCACGCACCAGTTTGTCGCCAAGCTCGCGAGCATGACGAGGAGAGCGATCGTGCCCGCTGCCCGCGTACATAATGACTACGTCCATCTCGACTACGCCCTCTCGGTAGGCGCCTCAGAGTCGGAACTCTCCGACGCGGAGCTAGCCGGTCTACTGACGCTCGACGAGCGCTACCAGGGGTTCAAGCCGTCATGGGTGGAGAGCCGCGCAAGCCTATACGGGAAGTTCAGTGGAGACCGTGTCGTTGCGTCGCGCTCGAGTCTTGCGGTCTGCACCGACCCCGCGCAATTCTCGCCCTCGGCGCGTCGGCGGTTCTTCTGGCGCTGCCACGCTCTGAAGGAGCTCGCCGGCGTGCAGGGGTACGTGCTGTCGTGGGTGGCTCGAGGCCTAGCGGCCGTCGGTACCGCGGATGGGCCGGATGAGGCAGCGACCGCACGGCTAATCGCGATCGGGGAGCACCTAATCGACTTTCCGCGCGGGTTGCCAGCTCACCATCGCAAGTGGTTCTACGAGTGCCAGGGGGGAGTAGGGGCCATCGACGCGTTCCTCGACGGGCTGGCGGGCTTGCATCGCGGCGCCGAGCATGCCGCCATCATGATGCGAATAGAAAAGCAGCGCGACATAAACATTCATCTCAAGGACAGCCAGGTAGGCATCCTTAACCTGGGATCGATCTTGGGAAGCGTCCAGGCGCATCTCGCGGTAGTCGCCGGCCCGGACGCTGACGAGGCGCGGCAGGGACTCGAGGCACTCGCGCAGGCTGTTCTCGACGAGGAGGCACTACCCGATGAGCAGCGCCAACAGCTTCTCGAGAGCATCGATCTTCTCGCTCAAGAAGCGGGCGTCGCCCCCGCGCAGCGACGCGGGTCAGTGATCCGGACTGTGCTCGGCGGTCTCGCCACGTCCCTTGCAGGCGCCGCCAGCCTGGCTGAGGTCTGGTCGGCCGTGGGCCCGTCGCTTCTGCATTTCTTCGGCGGTTAGCCGATGTCCAAGAGGCCACACGCTGGTTGAGACGACATGCATCCACTGATCGAGGCCACACGCTCAGCGGCGCGTGACTGGCACCGGACGCCGGATGGTCGTCTCATGCCGCAGGTCGAGCCCGGCATCGTCGAGGTGCGGGTGTCACCTGACCAGCTCGAACGAGCGTTCAACCTCACCCAAGCCGTAATCGAGCAATGTGTCGCTCGCGGCATGACCGTCGGTAACGTCGAGCGAAACCGCAAACGACGACCCGGCGTCGGGATCGGCCGGGGCGGCGAGTTGACAGCGATCACCGTCGAAGAGGTTCGTTGCCTGGTCCCCTTCGCTGAGGTGGATACACAGCGCTGGCGCGAGGACACCCGGCTGTGGTGGGATCGGGCGGAGGAACTTGAAGCGCGCGGTCTCGTGCCCCGGCCAAGCGGCCGTATGCGTCTCACGCTCCCACGTCGATACGACCGCCCGCCACGCCAGGAGAGAGGATGGCGGTTCTCGTTCAAGGACCAGACCGGACGAGCGCTCGAGATGCAGATCACTGACGTTGTTGCAGCGATCGAGGACCGCTACTCGCCCGGAAACTAATCCTCCGCGCGGTAGCCGACACCGGCAGGCTGCAGTGCTCAGATCGCCGACGGGAGCGGGAGGTAGAGCGGCCATAGCAACCCATGCCCTATCAATCTGTGACTGCCATCGAGGTCGGCTTGCTCCGCTCGGAAAGCGCAGATCTGCACGCGAAACGCCTCGGGTCTCGGATAGGCGGCTTTGCAGTGCCCTCAGGGAGGGCACTCTGCTCGTGTCTACGGGACTTCAGCGGCTCTCAGGCGTCCCCAGATGACCTTGAAAGTCGCAGGGTTGGGGCAAGGATTGTCCGGGCCCAGGGGTACGGTCGAGCTTGTGTTTTCGTGGCTGAAACGTTTTCGTCCGGCGGCATGGATGACAAGGGGGTGAGTCTCCCAGCGATCGCGGGCGTGGATCCAGCAGATCCAGTCTTGAGCTACGCCGACGATCAGATCAGGTGGTATGACGCCAATAGTCGACGGTCTATGGCGTTGTACTTCCGACTGCACACGGCACAATTCATCTCCGCTCTGCTTGTCCGGGCCGTGCGCGTGCGACTGGATTCCCTGTGACCGAGGACGACGAACTGACCAATGTGTCGGCCTCGCCTGCGCTCACCATCCACGACCTGATCCTCGACCGAGCGCTTGAGGGCGAGGACCATGACGAATTCCAACGCGCCGAGATCGCCGCACGAATCGCAGAGCTCGCGTGCAGCGCCGAGCTTCCTCTGAACATCGGACTGTTCGGCCCATGGGGTTCAGGCAAGTCGAGCATGTTCCTGCTGATCGAGCAGGCGATGGCTCGCGCGAGCACCAGGTCGAGGCCCGATGGCGCCGCGGCGGCAGACGTCGCGCTGATCCGCTATGACGCCTGGAAGTACGGCGGGCACTCGTTGCGGCGCAACTTCATCTCAAACGCGGCGAGCGCCCTCGGCATCGGCGCCGATGATTCGCAGGGCTATCGCTTCCACCGCGGCCTCTACGAGCAGCGTCGCAGTGCCGAGATACAGACACGACGGTTCTTTGCGGCCTCCGTGCGCGCCGCCATCAGCTTTGCCTGGCTGTTTCTGCTGTTCATCGTGCTCTCTGCCGCGGTCGTGGGCATCACCTCCTGGCTGACCGGCAAGAAGGTGGGGGAGGTCTCGCCCAAGCTCCTGGCCGGCGGCGGGATCGTGACGCTGATTCTGGCCTTGGTGCGCGCCGTCTTTGAAACGGGAACTGTCCAGGTCGAGCAGACCCGGCCATCGGATGACGAGGAGTTCTCCGCAGCCTTCCGCGCCTTGATCATGCGCGCGACGGCGCGTCTTCCAGATCGCGGCGTCTCACGCTACCTCACCGCTTACCGTCACTGGCGCCTCGATCCCAAGCGCGACCTGTTGGCAAAGCTGCGGCGTTGGTGGAGTGGCATCGGCGAGGACGAGCAGACCCTTCGGTGGCGGACGGCATACCCGGGCTACCGTCGGCTGATTTTCTTCATCGATGAGCTCGATCGCTGCGCCGAGGCGGACGTGGTCAAGACGCTCAACGCGCTGCGCACATTTCTCGATGAGCACGACTGCGCCTTCATCGTTGCCGCTGATCGCGCCGTGCTCGAGCAGGCGCTTGAGCGAGAGGCCCAACAGGTAACGCCGATCAACCCCGAGGCGCCCTACTACTCTGCGGCCGGCGCCTTTCTGGACAAGATCTTTCAGTACCAAATCGGCCTTCCACCGCTTCGTCGTCGGCGCTTGACTGCGTTCGCGCGCGAGAAGGTCCACGAGCGCGAAGTCGGCATCTGGTCAGAGCTGCGCGCGGCCGACCTGGTCGATCGGGTGCTGCCCGCGCTCATCCCGACGCAGGTGCACAGCCCGCGTCGCGTCAAGGTCCTGCTCAACAACTTCGCCACGAGCGCACGCATCGCCCAGTCGCGCGGCGTACAGTGGCCACAACGCGCACCCGAGATCGCAAAGCTCGTGGCGCTGCAGACGGAGTTCCCGCACTTTGCCCAGGCACTTGCCACCGAACCGCGCCTGTCGCGTCTGCTGCTGCTCGACCCTGAGGAGCTTCCCAACAACGAGTCGCTGCGTGCGCTGTGGAATCGCTTTCGGGCTGCCGGCGCGAACGAGGTGTTTCTCGCCGACGAGGAGCCGCAGACGTCCTCTGATCGGACCGCCAAGGAGTCCGAGCGCCAGACAGCCTGGGATCAGATGACCAAACGCCAGGCGCAGAACTTGCTGAACTTCCTGCGCGCTACCGACGACATCGACGGTCCCCAGAGTGATCTGATCTATCTCGAGCCGGCCGGCGCGACCTTTCACTTGGACGACCCTGTGCTCGGCGACCGCATCGAGCACGACGCCGCCGACGTGCCCGACGAGGTCGCCGCCGAGATCGCCGAGCGCAAGCCCGAGGAGCAGTGCAGGGCGATCCAGCTGCTCGCCTCGATCATGCCCGACTCGGTCGGACGCCAGCGAGCCAACGAGCTCGCTGTGCTGCTTGAGACCGCCGATCGCTTAGTCGAGCGAGACGAACTACGGCGAGAAGCTGCCCTGGCCGCGGCACGCGCGCTGCACCTGTACCTCGCCGAGAGCGAGCTCAATGACGAGCAATTGCTCGGTGCCCTGAGGATCGCGATCGCCGCCGCCGACGAGCCCCTGATCGCCAGGCTCTTCGCCGACGATCGCCTGCTGATCGACGACGAGCGCAGTCAATCGGTCGCCGAGCTATATGACCATCTTCCCAGCGGGCCGCGGGCTACAGTCGCCCACCGCGTCGCCGAGCAGCTCGGTCAGACACCCTCGGTCCTCGTCGAGCCGATGCGGACACTGCCAGAGGAGGATGCGGTCCAGCTCTACAGCACCGATCAGCTTCGCGAGGCTGTCGAGGCCTCCGTACAAGCAGCAGATGAGCCTTCCACCATGCTCGTGAGCGGGCTCATAGAGGGCGCACTTCCCGTGGACAGCATCACCTATCCAGCCCAGCTTAGGGCGGTGCTCGATCATCTGATCGAACTGCGTAGCGCGATCGTCTACCCGGTATTGCGCGCGCATCTGGCCGAAATCCGAGAGGGGATACGCGACGATGCCCGCTTTAACCGCTATGTGCTGACGCTCTGGAGCCAGGACGCCGGCGCAGACTGGGAGCGCTGGTGCGAGGCACTCCTCGAGCCAACACAGAGCGACCGCGTCCTCGTTTCGGCAGTGCTCGTCACCCTGTTCGAGGGCTACGCGGGCGCGCCAGCCGAGGAGCAGGAGCGCGTTCCCGGGTACTTCAGGGTGCTCCTCGGGCATCTCGGCCGCTCTCACGAACTCGAGCTCGAGCAGGGCGAGGAGCAGGACCACCTCGCGCCGGTGGTGGCGGCGCTCGTCGGTGCGCTGAGCCCGGCATGGTGGGGCAGTGTCCCGGATCGCGAAAGCCGCCAAGTGCTCTTTGAGGCGGCGAGGCTCCTCGCCTCGACCCGGCCGCTCCAAGCCCCCGAAATCGATGAGCTGCTGGCGGATGATCTGCAGCGCGCGCTGCAGCAGAGTGGGGCGGCGCTTGACCAAGTGCTGGGTGACCTTCGCGAGCTCGCCCGCGGGCTTTCTTTCCGGTCGCTCGAGCGTTTGAACGAAACTCTGCTGTCGCTCGATCTCGGCCCGACGCTGGAACGCGCTCAGGGGGCCGATGCCAATCGCGTGTTGACCGCCCGGGCGATGCTGGCTCGCTTTGCCGCCGACGGCGGCGCCGAGCCGCGGGTCGCGCCCTTCGCTATCCCCACCGCTGAGGTCAGGGAAGCGATCAAGGCGGCCACGGTCACGGGCGACGAGGCGGTCGTTGCGTGGCTCGGCCTGGAGCCCAGCGCCGCGGCCGTAGGCAACGTTCTCGCTGCGGGCACCTACCGCTCCAGTCTGTCAATCCGTACCGCGCTCGAAGGCTGGGGTGCAGCGGCGACCCGCAAGCAGCGCACCAAACTCCTCGAGCGTCTCTTGGGCCCCGATCGCGAAACCTCTTCGCTGATCGCCGCGCTTGCACGCGGCGAGTTCGAAGCGACGCCCCTGATCCGCGCGATCGGACCGCTGATCAAGGATCCGCGCTCCAACAAGGATCAGCGCATGCGACTAGCAAAGCAGGCTGCGGCGATCGCTCCGACAACGCCGAGCGGACAGCGTGCCCTGGCCGATCTGATCGTCTGGCTGCTCGACCGAAGCCGAAAGCGCTGGCCCGCTGTCGATGTCGAGGTCGCCGTGGCCGCACTGCACGGGCTGGGCGACCGTCATGGCAGTAAGCGGCGCCTTGAAGCCGGCTTCAACAAAGCCGCGCCGTCTGCCGCTCGCAAGCTCACCCCCGAGCAGATCGAGGATTTCCATCGTGCCGGTCTCGCGGTACCGCGGGGGATGCTGAAGAAGTCATTGCGGGACCGGCTCCTCGGTCGGTAGCAGCGACGGCGAGCCATCGGTGGAAGCGTTGATGTCGCGGTTGAGGTAGTAAGGGCAAGCCGTCGCCCGTCCCGACGTCGACCTCAACGTACAGGTGTTCAAGGTGGCATACGGTCGGCGTATCGGCAGAAAGCGCCGGAAAGGGGGCGGCATTACCACCGCATATCCACCGCAAAGGGCCCGTAAGCCCAATGTTTACGGGTTTTTGAACAGGTCTCCCCGATAGAAGAAAACACCTGGAAAACGGCACTTTTTGCCTTCTGCTTGTTCCTCTAAAATGCCCCACGGGGAACAAACGGGGAACAAGATATTTGAAAACTTGCATTTGGACGCTCGCAGGTTGGCTTCTCGCCTACGCTGGGAGGCGCCCTAAAACGAGGCCTCATGGTTATTCAGGGAGGCTGCAGTAGTGTTCCCGCGTGCCGTACAGCATCACTCGCCATTCCGGTTTCGCCGCTCCTAGCGATGCTCTCGACTTGCTGTGGCAGAGACTCGACGGCTACCGGGGTGACGCACGGTTTGCCAGGGTTGGCACTGGGATCAGGGTGGTGTGGGGAGATGAGGGGGAGAGCTGGTTGGGGCGCTACGAACGCGAGGAAATTGGGCGTCGAGTTGTCTTTGACATCGTGTGCGATATCTGCGCGCGGGCGCCAGAGCTCGATTCGGATTGGTTTGCCGTCAGCCCGCTTCGCTAAACCGTCGAGGGATGCGCTCCGGACTGAGGCCGCGCCACCCAAGAGTCGATTGAGCCGCAAGGCGAGACCGGCGAAAGGTTCCTCGAGCGGCGCGGGGCCGTGCCATTTTCGTTCACCGAAGTCGCGAGGCTGCCGGGCTCACCGCCCGCGGGGAGCGCCCGCGCCCCGTCTAGTTGAACGTGAGCGTCTCTTGGCTCTGGTCCCGGCCTTATGATCGCTGTCGTGAGTGGCACGCGGCCGAATGTCTTCGCTGAGAGGTTCAGCAGGGAGAGCTCCGGCCTGCGGGCCGAGCCGGTCGTGAAGGCCGCGGGGGGCGAGCTGCTCGGGGGGACGCTGTACGAGTTGGCTGCGCACTACGAGGGCGTGCCGTTGCACATCCATCACGGAATGGAGGAGCTGGCGATCGTGATCTCCGGCTCACCGACGCTACGGACGCTCGAGGGCGAGTCCGAGCTCGCGCCCGGGGACATCGTCGCCTTCCCCCGGGGCCGCCGGGGCGGCCACACGCTGGCAAATCGAACCGACGAGCCGGTGCGATACCTGATGGTGTCCAACAAGGTGATGCCCGAGCTGGTCGAGTATCCCGAGGACGGCACGATCCGCGCCCTGACCCGAGGCCGGTTCGACCCGCCCGAGGCGGACGAAGACCCGGCCGATCGCCTGAATCTGCGGTTCAAGCGCTCAGACGCCGAGGAGCAGTAGCTCAGCGCTCCGGTGCGATCAGGACAGGGCGCCCGGCGTGCGCGAGCACCACGTGCGAGACGCTGCCGAGCAGCGCCGAGGCGAACGTGCCGAGTCCGCGCCGGCCGCATACGATCAGCCGCGCGTCGAGCTCGTCGGCGATCTCGATGATCCTGCGCCCCGCGCCCTCCGTGGCCTCCTCGACGCGCGCTGTGGCGTCGTAGCCGTGGGCACGCGCCCGCTCCACTCCCTCCTCGGCGGCGTCTCTGGCCAGCTGCACCTGCTCGCGGTCGACCTGCTCCTCGTCGCTCAGGTAGCCGCCGCCGAAGCCCCCGGCCCGCGCCAGCAGCACCGCCGCGGGCTGCCAGATCGTCAGCACGACCGCGGGCGCCGGGTGGGCGACGAGCTCTACCGCCGCGGTCATCGCCGCCTGCGACCCCTCCGACCCGTCGTAGCAGAACAACACCGGTCCAGGCATGGAGTCTCCTCAAAGTAGTCGTCTATACGTGCAGAGAGCACATGCTAGGTGGAGAGGGTGAAACAAACACCTTTCCCTTGGGTGTTGGCACTGGACGGGGCGTAGTATTGGCGCGTGAGCACAGACCGCGAGCTCGATGTCGTCCTGTTCGGCGCCACGAGCTTCGTCGGTCGCCTCTGCGCCGAGTACCTGTCTCGCGCCGCGCCTGAGGTGCGGATCGGCCTCGCGGGCCGGTCGCGAGAGCGCTTGGGTGAGCTGCAGGCATCGTTGGGTGGGCGCGCCGCGGATTGGCCGCTGCTGGTCGCCGATACGAACGACCAGCAGTCTTTGAACGAGCTCGCATCGAGCACGCGGGTTCTGGCCACGACGGTTGGCCCCTACCGCCGCTACGGGATGGGAGTCGTGGAGGCGTGCGCGAGCGCGGGCACGCATTACGCCGACCTCAACGGCGAGGTGCTGTTCATGCGTGAGGCGATCGACCGCTTCGACGGGCTCGCGGCAGGGAACGGAGCGCGGATCGTGCACAGCTGCGGCTTTGACTCGATTCCCTCCGATCTCGGCGTGCTGCTGTTGCACGAGGCGGCCACGGCGGACGGCGCCGGTGAGCTGCAGGACACGACGCTCGTCGTGCGCGCGATGAAGGGCGGCCCCAGCGGCGGCACGATCGCGTCGCTGCAGGGCACGGTCGACGATGCGCGCAGCAGTCCCGAGCTGGCGCACCTACTCGCCGACCCCTACGCGCTGAGTCCGGACCGCGACGCCGAGCCCCGTCTCGGCCCGGAGGGCGATCTGCGCGGCGTGCGCAACGACCACGAGCTCGGGATGTGGGTGGGTCCGTTCATCATGGGCTCGATCAACACGCGCGCGGTGCGGCGCAGCAACGCATTGCAGGACTGGGCTTACGGATCCCGGTTTCGCTACCGGGAGGTGATGGGCTTCGGATCCGGTCCCCTGGCCGCCGTGCAGGCGGGCGCGGTTGCGGGCGGCGTCGGCGCGCTGGTGGCCGGGCTCGCGCTCACACCCACGCGCGCGGTGCTCGATCGGGTGCTGCCGTCGCCCGGCGAGGGGCCGAACGAGCAACAGCGCGACGCGGGTTTCTTCCGGATCGAGATCCACGCGCGAACCTCGAGCGGCGCCCGGTATGTGTGCCGAGTCGCGGCGCAGGGCGACCCGGGGTACAAGGCGACCGCGGTGATGTTCGGGGAGAGCGCCCTGTCGCTCGCGCTCGACGGGGACCGCCTGCCGGCCCGCGCCGGGGTGTTGACGCCGGCGACCGCGCTGGGCGAGGCGCTCGTCGAGCGGCTGCGAGCCGCCGGGCAGACGTTCGAGGTGCAGCGGACCGCTTAGCAGCCAGGAGGTGGGCTACAGGGCTCACCTGGCAGATCCGGCTGCTCGCAGCCGTGAGGCTAGGTGGCCAGAGCGTCTTTGTTGGCCGAGTCCCGCAGGAACGCCTCGGTCGCGGCCGCGTCGAGAGGGCGGGCGAAGAGGAAGCCCTGGCCTGAGTCGCACTGCTCGTCCTGTAGGAGGGATAGCTCCCGCTGTTGCTCGATGCCCTCGGCGAGCGTCTCGATCGACAATGCCTTGCCGAGCTGCACGAGCGAGTGCAGGAGGGTCTCGCCCTCCTGGTCGTCGGTCAGGCCCGAGATGAACGAGCGGTCGATCTTCAGCGCGTCGACGGGGAACTGCTGGAGGTGGGCCAGCGACGAGTAGCCCGTGCCGAAGTCGTCGATCGCGACCCGCACGCCGAGCTCCTTGATCGCGGCCAGTCGTCGCGCGGTCTGCTCTGCGTTGCGCATCAGGCTCGTCTCGGCGATCTCCAGGGTCAGCGCGCTCGGCTCAAGACCGCTGTTCGAGAGCGCGTCGCGGACCTCGCTCACGAGCTCGTCGGTGTCGAGCTGGCGTGCGGAGAGGTTGACGGCCATGCCGATCTCGTGGCCGTCCCGACGCCATTTGGCGCCCTGCCGGCAGGCCTCCTCCAGGACCCACCTGCCGACCTCTACGATCAGGCCGGTCTCCTCCAGCGTCGGGATGAAGTCGTCGGGCTGGATCAGCCCTCGTGTGGGGCTCATCCAGCGGATCAGGGCCTCCAGTCCGGTGGGGCTCATATCCCGCAGGTCGAACGTCGGCTGGTAGACGAGGAAGAACTCGTCGTTCTGAAGGGCGCCGCGCAGGTCCAGCTCGAGCTCCATCCGGCGCTCGAGGGCGTCCTGCATCACCGCCTCGAATACGACATAGCGATTCTTGCCGTCCCACTTCGCACGGTACATCGCGATGTCGGCGTCGCGCAGCAAGTCCGCGGCCGTGCTCCGCTCGCCCGCCGCGATCCCGACGCTCGCCGTCACGGTCAAGCCGCTCGCGCCGCCGTCTGCACCGAGCGCGAAGGGCTGCTCGAGTGCTTCGAGCAGTCGCTCGGCGATCGGCTCGGGGCCCGCCGCGAGTGAGAAATCCTCCGCGATCACGACGAACTCGTCGCCATCGAGACGCCCGAGCGTGTCGGTGGCTCGCACGACCCCGTCCAGGCGCGCCGCGACCGCCCGCAGCAGCTCGTCCCCGGCGTCGTGGCCGAGCGTGTCGTTGACCTGCTTGAAGTTGTCGAGGTCGACGAACAGCGCGGCGACCGGCGTCTGATGGCGGCGCGAGCGCACCAGCATCTGCTCGAGGCGGTCGAGGATCAACGCCCGGTTCGCAAGCCCCGTCAGCGAATCGTGGGTCGCCACGAACGCGAGCTGCTCCTGGCTGCGGAGCTCCTCTGTCGATCGCTCCGCCGCGGCCGACGACGGCGCCGGGGCTCCTATCCCAGCCGTTCTCGAGCTAGCGCGTCGAACTGTCATCTCGGGTACGAGTCGGTGATCGGCGCCCACAGCCTGAGCCGATGCCCTGCGAGTAGGCAAGCGTTCGTACCGGAGCTATCCGGAGTTGGCCGGAGGCCATCCCTCGAGTGCGTAGTCGTTCAGGAACTGACGTTTCCAGAAGTAGCCGCGGTCGAGGTCCGTGAGCTCTGCCTGCTCACAGACATCGGCCCAGTTGCTGTTGATGACGTCGAGCTGATGATCGGCGATCGCCGTCGCCTCAGCCTTGCTCAGTTGGTAGAGGTGGGCTCGCTCGATGCAGCCGGCGACCTGGCTCTCTTTGAAGCGCTCGGCAGCGTCTCCGATGATCATCGCCTGCGTCGCGCGCCCGGTGTTGCGCACCTGCGGGCAGATGTCATAGGCCGGGGTGAGCGTGAGCATCTGCCCGTCCCAGAAGGCCGCGTGGTTGCGAGCGTGATCGTCGGTGTTGCCGACGAGGATGTTGAACGTGATCCGAGCGAACAACTCACGCAGGTTCGCGCCGGGGTCGGCGAAGCTCGCACGCATGATCTGGGCCAGCTCGGCGTAGCTGGCGTGTCTGGCGGCGAGCTCGTTGAGGGAGAGCATCGTCAGCGCCGATATGAGACTCCGCCGCTGCTCGGTCCCGGATATGCGGGCGAAGCGCTCGACGAGCAGAACCTTCTTCTCGAGTGCCTGGGTGAGCTCGACGCGGGCCACCTTCAGGCCGGCGCGGTGTGCGAGCTCCATCGCGACGTACTCGCCCTGCTCCACCGGGAAGGTATCGGTCGTCGAGGAGAACTTGGCGATCAGCCTGCGTGGCCCATCGTCGATCAGCGCCTTCGGCCGAGCGCCGCCAATCGAGCTCCCGTGGAGCAGCGCCGCGTCGAGTGCCGGAGAGAGGGGGACGCCTTCCTCGACGCGCTGAGCTGAGCTGGCGAGCTCGTCGAGGCTCGCGTTCTCACGGCCTCGCGCGATGTACTCCTCCGCGGAGCGCTGGAAATCCAGGGCGCCCACGCGATCCGATCCAGACTCGAGCAGCAATGCGATCAAGCCAAGGTCCGCCGGGTCTGTCTCCGCAGCCGCGGCTGTTCCGACCAGCCGGTTCATGATCACGCGCTGGCCCCACGCGTCTGGGCGAGCGTCGAGAATGCAGCCGGGAGCGTCGAGCCCCGGGAGTGGCCTGATCCGTTCCCCAACCAGCGGCAGCTCAGGCGCGTAGAGCGAGATCGCGTCCGGTCGTTGGAGGTAGCTCCGCCCGTAGAGGAAGCTCGCTTCGCCGCCTGCCTCGTCGAGACGCCCTGCTACCACCGGCTCCGAAGCGCCCGGCAGCCAGATCCAGACGAATGCCTCGCCCGGCGGCTCAGAATCAGAACTCATTGTCGAGCTCTCCTCGGTGCTGACGCACCGCCCGTGGCAGCAGCGTCGGGCGCCGTAGGCGTGCGGCCTCGTCCGCGAGGCGGCCACTGTCGGCGTAGAAGAGCGGCACCCCCACCAGCGTCGCGACGTCGAACGCTGTTCCCAGCGCGACGCTGGGGTTGCCTCGTTCCACCTTCTGCAGCGTGGCGGGGCTGATGCCGGCGCGCTCGGCAAGCTCGCGCACGGTCCAGCGCCGCGCGAGTCGTGCCTGCGCGATCTCGCCGCCGAGCAGCTCGGCGGCCTCGTGGACGGTGGGGGGGTAGGCGTGCTGACGCTTGGGCATTTGTACTAATAAAATAGCATCTAAAGCCTTCTGTACTGTTTTATTGGCACATCAGGCTTCGCCGCGATGCTCGACGAGCCGATCTAACCTGTTCGTTAGGCTGTCCAGACGATGGGGGATACGGGCAGGCAACCGCGGAACCTGATCCTCGCAGCGATGATCTTCGCGGTCGCGATGACGTTCATCGACCAGACGATCGTCTCGATCGCCGCGCCCGAAATCCAGAAGCAACTGCACCTGACGAGCACCGGCACGCAGTGGGCGATCAACGCCTACCTGCTGTCGCTGGCCGCGCTGTTCGCGTTCGGTGGCCGGCTCGCCGACACGGCCGGGCACCGCAAGATGGTGACGCTCGGCGTGATCCTGTTCGCCGGCGCCTCGGCGATGTGCGGGTTGACGCCGAAGGGCGGTATCGCCGAGGCGTGGATCATGACCTTCCGCGTGATCCAGGGCGCGGGCGGCGCGATCATGTTCCCGGCGGCGCTCGCGATCGTCGTGCAGACGTTCGAGCTCCGCGAACGGGGCCGCGCGCTCGCGATCTTCTTCGGCATCGCCGGGGGTCTGACCGCGATTGGGCCGATCCTCGGCGGCTACCTGACGCAGTGGACCTGGCGGGCGATCTTCTGGGTGAACATTCCCGTCGCGGCGATCGCGCTGATCCTGATCGTGATCTCGAAACCATCGACGGTGCATCGACCTGCGCGGATGGACTACAAAGGGCTCGCCCTGATCGCCTCCGGCGTGGCGCTGAGCGTGTTTGGTTTTCAGCAGTCCTCGATCTGGGGCTGGAGCGACCCGGGGACCTGGGCGTGCATCGTCGTGGGGGCGGCGATCCTCGTCGCGTTCTACTTCGTCCAGTTGCGCACCGAGTCGCCCTTGATTGAAGTGAATATATTTAAAATCCGCCCGTTCCTGGTCGAGAACATCGTGCTCGGGATCGCGATGCTCGTGTTCATCCCGGTGTTCTTCTTCGCCTCGGAGTACGCCCAGATCGCGCTCGGCAAGACGCCCTCGAACGCCGGCGTCTACATCCTCTACTTCTTCATCGGCTTCGTGATCGCCGCGCAGATCGGCGGGCGGATGCTCGACCGGATCGGCGCCAAGCGTCCCGTCGTGCTCGGCTGCGCGATCTCAGCCGTTGGCTTCTATTTGTGGGCCGGCAAGGTCACGGGCCTGGACTTCAACACCCAGCAGTGGTACATCATCGTCGCCGGGGCCGGCATGGGGATGATGCTGGGCCCGGCCTCGACCGACGCGGTCAACCGCGCCTCGCGGCTCTCCTACGGGGAGGCGAGCGGCATCACGCAGACGGTCCGCAACTACGCCGCCAGCCTCGGTCTCGCGATCCTCGGCTCGATCCTCGTCTCGCAGCTGCGCTCGCACACCACCACCTCGCTCATGCATCTGGGTCTGACGAGCGCTCAGGCGCACGCGCGCGCGTCGAGCATCGCCCAACAGTCCCAGGGCGCCGGCGGGAGCGCCGCGCACATTCCCCACTTCATCCGGCTCGACTTCGCCGAATCCACGCAGACGGTGCTGTACGTGATGGCGGCGATCATGGCCGCCGCCGCGATCGCCGGCATGATCGGGTTGCGCGCGGGGGTACAGGAGGAGACCGCCGAGACTCCCGAGCAGAACCTGCCCGAGCTGGCCGGATCGGAGCCGGCGGGGGCCTAGCCGGCATCCGGGGACCTCACCCCCCGGCGAACCCGGAGGCGGCGCCCGTCGCCTCCCACGCCAGGCGGGCGGCCTGCGAGCGATCGCCGACCCCGAGCGTGCGGTAGCAGTGCTCGAGGTGCTTCTGGGCGGTGCGCACGCCGATCCCGAGCGCGGCGGCGGCGTCGTGGTCGGAGCGTCCCATCGCGACCAGGCGCAGCACCTCTGCCTGGCGCGTGGTCAGCCCCAGCGCGGTGAGGTCGTCGAGCACGATCTGCCGGCCGGCGCCGCGCGCGAGGGCGGTGTGGGCGAGCGCGTTGCGGTAGGCCTGGATCAGGTAGGGACGGACGAGATTCAAGAGGGCGCGCTCGGTCGCGGTGAAGTCGCGCTTGCCGCGGCTGAGCGCGATGCCGAGCACCTGGTGCGAGCCGGAGGGGAGCGTGAAGGCGATCTGGTACTCGACCCCGAGTTGCGTGTAAACCTCGCGGTAGAGCTCGAGCCTGTGCAGCTCGCGGCGCGTGAGAAGATCGGAGAAGCGCATCGCGCGCCCGTTGCTGGTGCGCAGGTAGTACGCGGCCAGGGGATTCTGCAGGCCGTACTTGGCGAACGCGGCGTGCACCTCCGGGGGCACCGGCGGCTCGGTCAGGGAGATCGTGTGGGGCAGGTTCGCGGGCAGCTCGTTCAGCGCGCACCACTCCGCCGGCACGGCCTCGCGCAGCGCCCGCAGCATGCCGCGGCAGAGATCCTTCAGCTCGAGCAGCCCGATCACCTCGCCGACGATCTCGAGCGTTCGCTTGTCGAGGGACTTTGCGATCGTGCTCACGCTACCCGCTCGGCGGTTGCGAGGCGCCGGTTCTACGCCGTCAGTACGTAGCGTCACCAACTGTGCCCACCGGCATGGATATGGCAGTTTTGCAGGGATTTCCTGAGTGATGACTACTTTTGCTCATGTTCTGGGGCTCGTGCTGTGCCGACTTTTTTTCAAAACACCGGCAAACGGGATAGGGTCCCCGGCCGCAATCGGTGGGGCAAACAAGGATGGAGGTCGTAATGGGTGAGCGTGTACCGGGCGAGTGTCGTGCAGGTCGATCGAGGCGCCGGAGCGTCCGGGTGACCCTGAGCGCGGCGATCGGGCTGCTGACTGCTCTTGTGCTCGTTCCCGCGGCCTTCGCGGCGGCGCCGACGTACAACCTCCAAGGCACGTGGACGTCGGGGCCTCTGTCCGGCGGCGTTCGTCAACCGGCCAACGGCACCCAGATCGTCACGCAGATGAACATGACCACCGGTGCCTTCTCCGGGCACTCGGAAGTTGATGAAGATCACTTCGAACTTGCGGGGATCGAGAGCGGTAATTCGGTGGAATTCACCCAAACTCAGATCGAACCCACAACAGGCTACGTATCCCACGACAAAATTCCCGCACTGAGCATGTTGTCAGATGGCAACATCGGTGGAAACGGCACATTCGAAGGCAACGAATTCTGGATGGAAGTCACGTCGTCGTCAACCGGCCCTTCGGGCCCCGAAAAAAAAGCCAAAGAAGAAGAAGCTGCCAAGAAAGCCAAAGAAGAAGCCGAAAAAGCGAGCGCCCTGCGTGGCAGCGCCACGGCGGTCAGCTGCGACTACGAATTCGCCACCTCAACCGACACCTGCACCGCGCAGGTCGCCGACACGGGAGCGGCGCCCGAGGTCGTGCCGACAGGCACCGTCACCTTCACCAACACTGGCCCCGGCGGCTTCCCCTACGGCACCACCTGCACGATCGCCGCATCCGCGAGCGCACCCGGCGTGCCCTTCTGCTCGGTGATCTTCCTCGGCGGAGGCTCGGGCCTGCCGATGATCACCGCCTCCTATGGCGGCGATTCCCATCACTCTCCGAGCAAGGGCAGCACCTCCTTCGCGCAGTTCGCCCCGCCGGAAGAAACCGGCGAGGAATTCGCCTTCGGTGGGCCAGACCAGTTCCCGGAAACGGTCACTGTCGAGACCGAGGTGCCGGCCGAAGGGACCACGGTGGATGGGACCGTCAACGAACAGACGGGCGAGGAAACCGACCCGCCCAACCCCAACTCGCCGATCGGGATCGCGCTCGACAGCATCCCGAAGGTCGACGCTGCCACGCTGGATGCAACCGGGGCGACGGACCTGACGGCGCTCAGCGCACTCGTCAAGGACTTTCCCTACTCCACCGATCTGGGCACGGCCGCCGACGCGATCCAGACCAAGGGCGAAGCGCTGCTCGCCTACGCCCACCAGCTCGAGGCCTCCGGCGACGCGACGCAGATCGCGCAGGCCAAGTCGCTCTATGACCAGCTCGTGAAATTGAACACCTCCTACGAGCTGATCACGCGGGTGATCGCCAACGATCTCGCGGGCGGCACCTCCGCCACCAAACCGGTCGCCACCAAGAGCTCGTCGATCGGTCCGCTCGCCGCGGCGGCCCGCCGGCGCCCGCGAGGAGCCCGTGCGCGCTTTACGCTGTTCGGCTCGGTGCTCGAGCACGACGTGCACAGCGGCAAGCTGAAGCTCACCGTGCACCTCAACAAGGCCCTCCTGCGACGCCTCGCGCGCACGCACAGCAAGCTCGCCGTCCGCCTGTGGATCGAGATGATCCTGCCGAGCAAGGTCGTCCCGGGCGGCATCCCTGTGGTGAGCGTCAAGACCCTGACCCTCACGCGCGGCAACGGCCACCACCCGGCGGCCAAGGGGCACAGACACCGCAAGCAGTCCTAGCCGGCAGCTACGGGGGCTCCGCTCCACGCCTGCCGGCGCTCGGCTGATCGATGCCCGGTGCCGTGCCGGTCACCGCCCGGCGGGCGAGCGGCGCCTCGTCAGCTCCTTCACGAGCGCCGCGATCGAGCGCTCGAGCTGGGGGATCGTGGCGCTCTCGACGCGATCGACCCCCACGGCGCGGTTCAGCCAAGCGTTGATCTCGCGGTGGCTGCGCCCGTCGCGGCGGTGCAGGTCGGCGACCAGCCGGCTGCGCTCCGCCCGCAGGTCGGCGCGGCGCTCGAACGCGGCGACGGGCGCGGACTCGGGCGCCGGTAGTCGCGTGGAGCCGCTCGCCCTCGCCGTGGCCACCGCGGCGGTCGGCGCGGGCCCGAACAGCGTCATCTGCGGCGCGAACTCGGCGCTCAGCGGCACGAACTCGGCCTGCGGCGAGGGCTCGCTCGCGCGCCGCTCGGGCAGCTCCTCGAGACCCTCTTCGAGCTCGAGCGCGGGGTCGCGCAGCGCGCGGCGCAGCTCGTGCTCGATCTCGCTCGCGTGCGCGCAGAGCAGCGGCTCGGCGGGCAGGTACAGCCAGCTCGGCTCCGGTGGCCGGCCGGGGATCGTGCGCACGAAGCGCCCGACGATCTGGCGGAAGATCAGCGGCGTTTTCGCCGCCGTCGCGTACACGCCGACGCGCAGGCGGGGGATGTCGACGCCCTCGGAGACCATGTTCACGGCGACGATCCAGGGCTCGCGCGAGTCGCGGAAGGCGGCGAGCTTCTGCGCGGCGCGCGCCTCGGTGTGCAGCACGACCACCGGGGCCCGTCCGGTCGCTTCGGTCAGCAACTTCGCGATCCGCCGCGCGTGGGTCGCGTCGGCGGCGACGGCGAGCGCGCCCGCGTCGCGATGGCCCGCGGCGCGCAGCGCGCGTAGCTTCGCGTCGGCCTCGCGCAGGATCCGCGGCAGGCCGTCGGGCAGCTCGGTCGAGATCGCGGTGCGGTAGCGGCGGCTTGCCTCGCGCGCGGTGAGGACGGTCTCGAAGGAGGACTCGATCACGTCATCGCCGCTACGCCAGGAGAGGGAGCCGTCGAAGGTGACGAACGTCACCGGGCGGCAGATCCCATCGGCGACCGCCTCGGCGTAGGTGTAGGAGACGTCGGGGATCGCCAGGCGCTCGGCGTCGTAGCGCACGCCCGGGATCGGCGTGGCGTCGGAGCGAAACGGAGTCCCCGACAGCAGCAGCCGCAGCGGGGCGGCGGCGAACGCCTGCTGGAAGCCGGTGCCCCAGGCGAGGTCCTCGCCGAGGTGGTGCGCCTCGTCGAGGATCACGAGCGTGTCCGGCGTGACCTTCTGAGCCCAGCCGCGCGGATCGCTCGCGACGCGCGCATAGGTCACGGCCACGCCGGCGAAGTCGCGCGGTGGGCGGGGGCCCGCCGCGTCGGGCGCGAGCTGCAGGCCGAGCGCCGCCGCCGCGCTCGCCCACTGGCGCGTGAGCGGCGTCGTCGGGCAGAGGACCGCGATCCGGCCGACGGCGCGCTGGGCGAGCAGGCGCTTGGCGAGCTCGATCGCGGGGCGGGTCTTGCCGGCGCCGGGGGCCGCCGAGATCAGAAACGGGCCCTCCCGCCAGCCGGCGAGCCGTTCGAGCGCGAGGCGCTGCCAGGCGCGTAGGGATGTCGGGTCGGCGAGTGTCAAAGAGCCCGGCATCCTGCGCGATCGCACGGACGGATCGAAATCGCGGGTACTCAAGGATCTGTCCGCAAGCCCCTCAGCTCGCGTTCCCGCGAGCGCTGAGGAGGGATCTCGGGGTTTTCGGAGCGCTTGTGAGGCCCGCCACGCCTGGCCGAAACCGGCTGGAGGGGGTCCGTCACGTCGAACCGTTCCAGGCTGTCTGTATCTTCGGCCTGACTGGAAAACGTTGGTCCGGGCGCGCCTTCGGTGCAAGGAGCCCGGCACGAAGGGATTGGCTGCAATGGACAGAGAACCAAAAGGGTCGCACGCCACCGGTGAGGAGACGCTCGAACGGGCGATCGTCTTGCAGCTGTTGCGCGACGACCACGAGCGAAAGTGGTCCCGCGCGCAGTTGGCGATCGAGCTGCAGGCCGACGGCGAGGAGATCGACAAAGAGACCCTCGACGAGGCGCTGAGGCGGCTGGAGCGCGAGGGCGTGCTCGGCGCCACCGAGCGGGAGGTGTGGGCCTCCGGTGCGGCCTGGCGCCTGGACGAGCTGGAGCTGATCGGCGTGTAAGCGCGCTTGCAGGCGTGTGAGGGCGCTGCTCGGGCGTGGCGCTCCGGCACGGCTCATACCGGCCCGCCCGCCCGCGCGGGGCCGGGGGAGATAGGGTGCTGGGATGAGCAAGAATCGCGTGCTGCTCCTCTCCTGGGAGTACCCGCCCGTGATCGAGGGCGGCCTGGCACGGCACGTGTGCAAGCTCGCCGAGGCGCTCGTGCGCCAGGGAGTCGCGGTGGACGTGCTCACGCGGGGAGCGGCCGACACGGTTGCGCCGGCGACCGGCACGGAGGCGGATGCGGGCGCCGATCCGGCCTCGCGGAGCGCCCAGGCCGTCGAACGGCGGGGCGGCGTGAACGTCCATCGCGTGCGCGAGCCCAGCTGGCCACGCGACCTCGATCGCTTCGTCGCGTGGGTCGAGCACATGAACGAGGACATGCTCGCGGCGGGCATCGCGCTCGCCGAAGAGCACGACTACGAGCTCGTCCACGGCCACGACTGGCTCGTCGCGAACGCCTCCGCCGCGCTCGCCGACCGGCTGGGCGTGGGGTACGCGACGACGATCCACGCCACCGAGCACGGGCGCCACCAGGGCTGGGTGCAGGACGAGCCGCAGGCTCACATCCACGCGGTCGAGCGCTGGATGGCCCAGCGCGCCGACGCGGTGATCGTCTGCTCGTACTACATGCGCGGGCACGTGGCGGACATCTTCGACATCGACGAGGGCCGGATCGCGGTGATCCCGAACGGGATCGACCCCGACGAACTGCGGCCGGTGGGAGACCTGCGGGCGCTGCGCGCGGAGTTCGCCAGGCCCGAGCAGAAGCTCGTGCTGCTGGTCGGGCGGCTGGTCTACGAGAAGGGCTTCCAGCTCGCGCTCGACGCGCTGCCGGGGGTGATCGGACGGGTCGAGAACGTGCGCTTCCTGGTCGCCGGCAGCGGCACGCACGAGGCCGAGCTCAAGGCCCAGGCGCAGCGCCTCGGGCTGGACGAGCACGGGACCTTCCTCGGCTGGATCGGCGACGACGCGCTGCACTCGCTCTACCGGATCGCCGATCTGTGCGTGGTCCCCTCGATCTACGAGCCCTTCGGGCTGGTCGCGCTCGAGGCGATGGCCTCCGGCTGTCCCTGCATCGTCGCCGACACCGGTGGCCTGCGCGAGGTCGTGCCGGAGGGCGAGCGCGTCGGGCTGCGCTTCAACGGCGGCGACGCCGAGCACCTCGGCACGATGATCGAGCGGCTGCTCGTCGACGAGCAGCTGCGCGACCGGCTGGTGGTCGAGGCCTCCGAGCACGTGCTGAGCTTCGACTGGGACGACATCGCCACACGCACGCGGACGATCTACGGCGAGCTCGCGCCCGCGTCCGGCCGGGATCCGCGTGGGCGAACGCAGCGCAACCGCCACGAGGAGAACCGCCGCGAGCGGCGGGAGGAGGGAGTGAAGCGCGTATGACCGAGCAGCCGTTGATGGGCCTGATGCAGGACGACTTCCCGCTGAACCTGCAGCACGTGCGCCGCCGCATGCGCGACGTCCATCCCCAGACCGAGGTCGTGACGCTGACCGGCGACGGGCAGGGGAGCGTGCGCGCGAGCTTCGCCGAGATCTCGGCGCGCGTCGATCGTCTCGCGCGCGCCCTCGGGCGCCTGGGGATCGAGCCCGGCGATCGCGTCGGCACGTTCGCGTGGAACAACCAGCGTCACTTCGAGCTCTACATCGCCGTGCCGTGCGTCGGCGCGGTCCTGCACACGCTCAACGTGCGCCTGTTCGCCGAGCAGCTCGTCTACATCGTCAACCACGCCGAGGATCGCGTGATCTTCGTCGACGATTCGCTCGTGCCGCTGCTGGAGAAGCTCGCCCCGGAGCTGCCCGGGGTCGAGCACTACATCTTGCTGGGGGACCCGGATCGGACCCAACGCCGGGATCCGATCCAGACCACCCTCCCGAACGTCCTGCGCTACGAGGATTTGCTCGAGGACGCGGAAGAATTGGATCCCGCCCACCCCGGAGGACCCTTCGAATACCCCGAGATCGACGAGCGCCAGGCCGCCTCGCTCTGCTACACGAGCGGCACGACCGGCAACCCGAAGGGCGTGCTCTATTCGCACCGCTCGGTCTGCCTGCACGCGACCGCCTCGCTGTTCGTCGACAACCTCGGGCTCAGCCGCCGCGATCGGGCGCTGGTGATCGTGCCGATGTTCCACGTCAACGCCTGGGGGCTGCCCTACGCCGCCGCGCTGGCCGGCGCCGAGTTGCTGATGCCCGATCGATTCCTGCAGGCCGAGCCGCTCGCACGCGCGATCGAGCGCGAGCGACCGACGGTGGCGGGTTGCGTGCCGACGATCTTTGCCGACCTGCTGCGCTACGCCGACGCGCACGAGGTCGACCTCTCCTCGCTGACCCACGCCGTCTGCGGGGGCTCGGCCGTGCCGCGCCAGCTGATGAAGGACTTCGAGGAGCGCCACGGCGTGCGCATCTTCCAGGGCTGGGGGATGACCGAGACGAGCCCCGTCGTCACCTTCTGCGAGCCCGCCGAGGACTCCGAACGCGGGCACGACGAGCGCTACTGGGACGAACGCGCCCTGCAGGGCAAGCCGCTACCGTGGACCGAGCTGCGCCTCGTCGACGACGACGGGAGCGAGGTCGCGTGGGACGGGGAGTCGACCGGCGAGATCCAGGTGCGCGGACCCTGGATCGCGGCGCGCTACTTCGACGATCCCTCGGGCGATGAGAAGTTCGACTCCGGCTGGCTGCGCACCGGCGACATCGCGGCGATCGACGAGCACGCCTTCGTGCGGATCACCGATCGCTCCAAGGACGTGATCAAGTCCGGCGGCGAGTGGATCTCATCGGTTGAGCTCGAGAACGAGGTGATGGCCCACCCCGACGTGATCGAGGCGGCGGTGATCGCCAAGCCCGACGAGCGTTGGTCCGAGCGCCCGCTCTGCTGCGTGGTGCTGCGCGAGGGGGCGCAGACGAGCGCCGAGGAGCTCGTCGAGCACCTCAACGGGCGGGTGGCCAAGTGGTGGCTGCCGGACGAGTTCGCGTTCATCGGCGAGGTGCCGAAGACGAGCGTCGGCAAGTTCGACAAGAAGGTCCTCCGCGGTGCGCTGGCGGAGGGAACCCTGGAAGGGCGCGTGCTGGTCAAGGCGTAGGGGATTGATTTCAATCAGAATGTTGCGAGCTACGATGGTATTAACCTTGGGGATAAAGACGAAGATGATGTTGTTATAAAAATAAAAGTGCGTACTACTATAGTTATACCCACTTTTAAAAGTAATACATCCCTCACGGCCGTCTTATAAAGAGCCCACGCGTGCCGATGACCGGCGTTGGTGATAGACCTTGTGAGCGAGCGGGCATCTCTCTCGGAGATCACTCCACTGCAGGGAGCCGTCCGGAAAGAGCGAATTACGAGCAAGGAAGGCGTTTTGCCTATAGAATCGGCGGGCAAATCACCGCAAGAGGCCCATTCGGGCCGCAGCTCACAAGACCACGAACGGGAGGTTGGCATGACTCGGACCAACGTCATGGCCTCGAGCAGGCCAGAGACAGCAGAACCAGCAACGACGAGGAGCGGCACCTCGCGCGCGCGGCGCCGGCTCGTGATCCTGCCGGTCGTCCTGGCGCTGAGCCTGGCGTCCGTGGCGCCGGCCCTGGCGGCGGAACCGGCCACCGGCACATACGGCAACTCGGGCGCCAAAAAGCCGGAATCGAAAGGCGGCGTCTCGCCGTCGAAATCGACGAAAACACCGACCACGCCGGCCAAAACGGTCGAACCGGCTACCACGAGCACCACGCCGACGACGTCCACCGAACCGGCGAAAGCGAGCACCCTGCCGTTCACGGGCTTCAACCTGACCTGGACGGTCGGCGGGGGACTGCTTCTGGTCTGCGCCGGCGGCTCGATGATGGTGATGCAGCGCCGCGGTCGCCGCGACGGCGGGCTGTAGGAAGCAGGCTTTGCAGTAGTAGGGAACGCCCGCCGGCGCTTTAGCCGGCGGGCGTTTCTTCGTTGCGTCTCCTGAGCGCGAACGGGGCGGAGCTCAGGCCTCGAGCGCGATCCGCACCGTCACCGGCTGACTCTCGAGCGCGCGGAAGGTCGCGGCGGTGACCGCCCGGCCGACGGCGCTGTCGGAGAACGTGCGAATCCGGGCCTTGACGTCGTCGTCGGGGAGCAGCTCGGCGGTGCCCGTGCGCCAGCGCCGGCCGAGGCGCACCCGCACCTGGGGGCTGGCCTGGAAGTTGCGCACCCAGCCGGCGTGCTCGCCGTGCTGGGCGATCAGCCAGAGCGTGTCCTGGCCGCCGGGCGTGTAGGCGACGGGCGTGTGCCGAATCGCGCCCGAGCGCCGTCCGATCGTCTCGACGAGCGCCATCCCGGGCGGCGTGATCCCGAGCTTGAACAGGCCCCGCATCATCGGGTTCGCGGTGTAGCGCCCGATCAGAATCTCGAAACGCCGCTTCACAGGTCTGTCCATGTCGCTCCTCGTCTACTTTTCGTTTGGTCGTCCCTCCTTAGGATCTTCCTACTTTCACGCCACGTTCGTCTTATGGAGGGCGGCGAAGGTGGGCGGTATGAACTCCACATATCTCCTCCACCGTCCGGGCTGGGTGCGCCCGGCGCTGATCGCGCTGCTGCTCGGTACCGCGATCGCCTACATCTGGGATCTGAGCGCGTCGGGCTACGCGAACAGCTTCTACGCGGCCGCCGTGCAGGCGGGGACGAAGAGCTGGAAGGCGTTCTTCTTCGGCTCGCTCGACTCGTCGAACTTCATCACCGTCGACAAGCCGCCCGCGTCGCTGTGGGTGATGGAGCTGTCCGGGCGGATCTTCGGCTTCAGCAGCTGGAGCATGCTCGATTCCGCAGGCGCTCGAGGGCGTCGCGGCGGTCGCGCTGCTGTACGCCGCGATCAAGCGCTGGTTCGGGGCGGGCGCCGGCCTGCTGGCGGGGGCGCTGCTGGCGATCACGCCGGTGGCGGCGCTGATGTTCCGCTTCAACAACCCCGACGCGCTGCTCGTGTGCCTGCTCGTGGCGAGCGCCTACTGCCTGACCCGGGCGATCGAGAGAGCTGGCACCAGCTGGGTGATCGCGGCCGGCACGATGATCGGCTTCGCGTTCCTGGCGAAGATGATGCAGGCGTTCCTCGTGCTGCCGGCGTTCGCGCTGGTCTATCTCGTGGCCGCCCCCACGGGATTGCGCCGGCGCCTGACGCAGCTGCTCGCCGGCGCGCTGGCGATCGTCGTCAGCTGCGGCTGGTGGGTGGCGATCGTGGCGCTGTGGCCGGCGAGCTCGCGTCCGATGATCGACGGCTCGCCCGACAACAACATCTTCAACCTGATCTTCGGCTACAACGGCCTCGGGCGGATCTTCGGCTCCAGCGGCCCCGGCGGCGGGGGCGGCGGGGCCAACTTCAGCGGCGCGACCGGGCCGCTGCGGCTGTTCAACGACCTGATGGGCGGCCAGGCATCCTGGCTGCTGCCTGCGGCGCTGCTCGCGCTCGTCGTCGGCCTGTGGCACTCCCGCCGCGCCCCCCGCACCGACCGCACGCGCGCGGCGCTGCTGCTGTGGGGCGGCTGGCTGCTCGTCACCGCGGCGATCTTCAGCTTCGGCCAGGGCGTGATCCACACCTACTACACGGTCGCCCTCGCCCCGGCGATCGCCGCGCTGGTCGCGATCACGGGATCCGTCCTCTGGCGGGTCCGCGAGACGGCCGGCGCGAGGATCACCGCGGCGCTCGCGGTGGCGATCACGGCCGCCTGGTCCTACGCGCTGCTCGACCGCACACCGCACTGGGAAGCCTGGCTGCGACCGCTGATCGTCGTGAGCGCGATCCTCGCGGTCGCCGGCCTGCTCGCGATCCCCGCGCTGGGGCGGCTCGGGCGTCGCGCCCCGATCGCCGCCGTGGCGGTGTTCGCGCTGCTGGCCTGCCTCGCCGGACCCGTCGCCTATTCGGCGCAGACGATCGCGACCGCGCACACTGGGTCGATCCCCTCCGCGGGACCGGGTAGCGCCGGCATGGGCGGCTTCGGGCCGGGCGGAGGGGCTGAACTCGGCGCACGCGCCGGCGGTCGCGGGCTCGGCCTGCCGGGCGGCCGCGGAGGCACCTCGGCGCCCGGCGCCCCGGGCGGCGCGGGCGGCTCGGCATCCGGCGTGCCACCGGTCGCCGGTGGCGCTCCCGGCGCCTCCGGGACGGGATCCGCGTCCTCATCCTCATCCGCGGCAACCGGCACGGAAGCCGGCGGCGTCCAGTTGTTCGGATCATCCGGGGCGAAGCGGTCGGGCGGCCTCGGCGCCGGTGGCGCCGGTGGGGGAGGTCAGACGACCGTGAGCAGCGCGCTGAAGAAGGCGCTCGAGCGCGATGCCGGGCACTTCCGCTGGGTGGCGGCCGTGTCGGGATCGCAGACGGCGGCCTCGCTCGAGCTCGGCACCGGCGGCGAGCCGGTGATGGCGATCGGCGGCTTCAACAACCAGGGCGGCAACCTCTCCCTGGCGCAGTTCAAGGCGTACGTCGAGAAAGGCGAGATCCACTACTACATCGCCTCCGGCAGCGGTGGCGGCGGTCCGGGCGGCGGGGGCCCCGGGGGCGGCGGTCCGGGCGCAGGCGCGGGCACCTCCAGTACAAGTGCGATCTCCAGCTGGGTGAAGGCGAACTTCAAGACCGTGAAGATCGGGAGCCAGACCGTCTACGACCTGACGCAGGCGAGGTCGTGAGTGGCCGGGCCCTTGCGGGCGAATCCGACGAATGCCGGCGCGGAGCCCGTCGATCGAGGGTGTTGCGCGACAGAAGAGAAAATGCGGATGAGAGGACTCGAACCTCCACCTGATTGCTCAGACACGGACCTGAACCGTGCGCGTCTACCAATTCCGCCACATCCGCGTGTCGCCGGTGGGAAGCGAAGATATCGCACCGGCCTGGCCGGTGACCTTCGCTCCGGCCCCGGCCTCGAAGCTATACCGCTACCGGGATTCGAACCCGGGTTTCCGCCATGAGAGGGCGGCGTCCTAGTCCCCTGGACGATAGCGGCGCGATCTGCCGGGGCCGAGGCTAGCAAAGCGCTCGACCCGAGTCGCCTTCGGGCAAGCTCTGCTCGGGGTCCTCGGGGCCCTCGTTCGCGGTCGATCGGGCCGGTGCGGAGAGGTACTTTCGCCTCGCGGAACGTGGGCTCGTGAGCGCCAGCAGCCGCACGGGCGGCGCTCCCCGAGGAGTGACGCCATACCGGCGGCAAGACACTCCGTGGGAATTATTCCTATATTAGAACAGAACGGGCGAACGGGAAAGCGGCCAGGCAAAGGGCATACAGGGAACGATGGGTTCTACCGACGAGACGGCCTCAGAGCTGTCGATACCGCTGTTGCGGCCGGGGCCGAGTGGGCTGCCTCGCCAGCAGGTCATCGAGATCCAGCGTGCGCGTATCCTCGCCGCGGCGGTCGAGGTGGTCGAGGAGTTGGGCTACGCGGGGATGACGGTCGCGCAGGTGATCGGCCGGGCGAAGGTGTCGCGGAAGACCTTCTACGACCTCTTCGCCGACCGCCAGGACTGCTTCGTGGCGGTGTTCGAGGAGACGATCGCTCGGACGCGCGCGCTGATGGAGGAAGAGTGTGCAGGCGAGGAGCGCTGGCGCGAGCGCGTTCGCTTGGGTTTGGCGCGGCTGCTGGCGTTGCTCGAAGAAGAGCCGGTGCTGGCCAGGATCTGTCTGATCGAGGCGCAAGGTGCGGGAACGAAGGTCCTGGAGCGTCGCGAGGAGGTGTTCGGTGAGCTGGCCGAGGTCCTCGATCGGGGGCGTGCGATCACGAGCGCCGTCAGCGAACCACCGCAGATCACCGCGGAAGCTCTCGTCGGCGCGGTCTTCGCGGTACTTCAGACGCGGCTGATCGAGCGCGGCAGGGAGCCGTTCGCGGACCTGCTCGGCCAGCTCATGAGCATGATCGTGCTGCCGTATCTCGGTCCCCGCGCCGCACACGGCGAGCTGGTCGGACCGGTGGGGAAATCTAAATAGGACTGTCCCGTTTGCCGGCCGCGGTCGGAGTAGGAAGGCGAGGTGCTCCGCTTGCTTCTCTGGCGAGTCCTGGGCCTGCTCGCCGTCCTCCTGGCCCTTGCCCTCGGTGGCTGGCTGCTCGACGGCGGTCTCGGGGCAACGCTGCGTGGGGCGGTTGTCCCCGCGTCGCGCGCGGCCGGCGCATCCGCGCCGCCGCCAACCGGCTCCACGCCCGCCGCGGCCGCGCTGCGGCGCAGCGGCGCGGCGATCGGGCCCACAGCGCCTGAGAGCACCGCGCCGTCCCAGGCGGCGGCCACGAGATCCGGGCGCCAAGCGGTCGAATCCCTGCCGGTGGCCCTCTCCGGAGAGGCGGGTGCCGTCTGGAACTGGGCGCCGGACGGCGTGTTCGCGACGAGGCTCTTCGCGCTGTCGGTCTTCCTGCTCGGAGCGCTACTCGCGCTCACGCGCTGGCGGGCGCGGCGGCGGCGAGAGTATGTGCGCCTACGAGTAAAGACCTATCGCACCGACAAGGCGAGCGCGGAAGCCGTCGTGGGGATGTTCGAGGCGCTCCACAAGCGCCTGTTACGTCGCTGGTGGCGGCGACTGCTCCAGGGCCAGCCCTCAATCGCGCTGGAGGTGCACCACGCGCGCGGCACTGTCTGGCTGGCGGTGACGTGCCCGGCCGGATACGAGCAGATGGTGCAGGCGGCGCTGCGGACCGCCTACCCGAACTGTCGCCTGCTGGCAGAGCGGCAGTCGGTTGGGTTGGTCCCGTCGGTCCTGCGGCTGAAGAAGCACGCCGAGTTCATCAAGCGCGCGAAGGTGCTCGACCGCTTCGAGCACGAGCGCGAACCGCGGATGAACCGGCTGATGACGGTGCTGGGCGCGAGCGGCAGTGAGGCGTTCGTGCAGGTCGCGATGACGCCCACGCCGGCATTCTTCGAGCACCACGCCAAGCACCTTTTCAAGCGCCACGAGGATCGCCTTTCGCGCGAGCGCCACGATCACGTGGTGATGCGCGACCGCTCGCTGGTCGAGGACATCGAGCTACGCGGCGGGCTGGATGTGCAGCACCGGCCGCTGTTCTTCGTCGACCTGCGCGTGATCGCTTCAGATCGCGCCCAAAGCGAGCGGATCGCCTCCGAGCTACGCGCCGAAGAGGCGGAGAACCGGTTGGTCGAGCGCGGCACCGCCGTGCGGCACGGTCTGCTCGGTCTGTATGCCCGCCGCGTGCGGCGCGGGGAGGGCAATCCGCTGCCGTCGTTTCACAAGGGCGTGTTCGCCTCCACTGAGCTGGCGGCCGTCTGGCATCTACCGTCGGTCGACTACTCGGCCGTCCCGTTCGCGCGCGGCGTCCTGCCCGTCGCGCCGGCGCCGCCCGCGATCCTGCGTCCCGCGGACGGGGTGGGGACGCTGCGCGACGCGCTCGGGCCGGTGTCGATCCATCCGGGGATGCGCAAGCAGAACACGGCCGTCCCGGGGACGGTCGAGCAGGGCAAGTCGAGCTATCTCGTGGCGACGGTGGCCGAGGATCTGCGGCGCGAGCGCTGCTGCGTGATCGTGCTCGACCCGAAGGGCGACGCGGCCGAGGCGGCGGTCAGCCTCGTGCCGGATGGGCGTGTTTGCACGCTGCTGGACCTGTCGCACCCCACCTGCGGATTCAATCCGCTGGCGGTCGATGCTCCCGCGGATGTGATCGCCGACTACGTGGTCGCGGCGTTGAAGAACCTCTTCACAGATGCCGACATCAGGGCTTCCTCGGACAGGTACTTGAGAAACGCGATCATCGCCGTGCTCGCGCACGACCGCGAGTCGACCCTGTGGGACGCGGCGCGGCTGCTGTCGGTCGGCGAGGAGGGCTATTCCTACCGTGCTCGCGTCGGCGCGCGCGTGCGCTCGTTGCCAGAGTTCAAGGAGATCTCCGAGTTCTTCACCGCCGAGCTCACCGCGCAGCTCGCCGATGCGCGCAGCATGACGACCGCCAAGCTCGACGCGCCCGTCAACAAGCTCGCACGGCTGCTGAACTCGCAGTCGATCAAGCGGGTGCTGCTGAACGACTCGCTACGGGTCGACCTCGACCGGGTGATCTCCGAGGGAGAGGTGCTCGTCGTGAAGGGCGCGCTCGGCGTGATGGGCGCGGGGAACACCTCGGTGCTGATGCAGCTGCTCGTCGGCATGCTCGACGCGGCGCTCGCCCGCCAGCAGGACCTCGTCCCGGAGGCACAGCGAACGGCGGTTGCGCTGAAGGTCGACGAGGCGCCGCTCGTACTCAACCGCGGTTTCGCGGAAACGATGGCGCTGAAGCGCTCGGCCGGCCTTGAGACGGTGGCGTGCTGGCAGACCGAGGCGCAGTGGACCGAGCGCGAGGTGCGCGACCAGCTCGACGCGCTGTTCGCCCATCGCGTGTACTTCGCGACGGCCTCCGTCCGCGACGCGCGCGCGTCGGTCGGACTGACGATGGCCGAGTTCTCCGACTCGGTGCGCCCCGGCACCGAGTCCCTCTCCGCGCTCGGCCGCCCTGACGCACGTTTGCATCTGCCCCGCCACCACGCGATCGTCAGCTGGTCGACGCCCGGGGGCCGGCAGGCGCCGTTTGTCGCCGAAACGCTCCCGTTGCGCGTCGACCCCGAGCGGGTGGCTTTGCACGCGGCGCGTCAGGCCGAGCGTGGAGGGAGCTACCGCACCGACCTGCGCCAGCCGCATTGGGATCGCGAGCGTCGGGGCGGGGGCGACGGCCGACCCCCCGCGGAGGCTCGATCGGATTCAACCCGAACAACCGCGCAGCGGCCCGAGCCTGTTCCGGCCGAGCGCGCTCCGGTAGATCAGATCCCTGCCGAGCACGCCCCGGTGGAGGAGAACCGCGCCGGGGCGCGCCCTGTCGAGCGAGTCTCAGTCGAACGCGCCCCGGTGGAGCAAGCCCGTGCGGGCAGAGTCCCAGCCGTGCAGGCCGAGGTTCAGCGAGCGTCTGCACCGCGAGACCCGCCCAAACCCGCCGCCGATCGAGACTCCGGGACACCGAGGACCCCGCCGGACAGCTACCGCGAGCTCGCGGAACTCGACGGCGCGCACAGCGTGCGCTGGGCCAAGCCCGTGCTCGAGCCAAAGTCTCTGAATCCCGAGCCGCTCGACCTCGAGATCATCGCGCTGGTTGCCTGCATGCGGCATCTGCTCAGCAGCCAGATCCACCGTCGCTTCAATCCGGGGCGGGCGGCCACGACGACGCAGCGCCGCCTCAAGCGGCTGTCGGATGCGGGGCTGGTGAGGCGCTTTCAGTTCCACCGCCGCGACGGTGGCGGCGTGCCGATGTGCTACGCGATCACGACGCTCGGCCTCGAGTTGTTGCATGCCCACGACCGGCTGACGGCGGTGGAGGAGGGAGATGTGGAGGCGCTGTCCGGGCCGACGTCGCCGGCCGCGCCGGTGGAGGGCGATCGCCTGCTGCGCCAGGCACGCCACGACGTGCATGTGGCCGGCTGGGTGCTGGCGCTGGAGCATGCCGTCGACGGTGCGCCGCTCACCCTGCGGGGAGCGAAAGAGTCGGTGCTGTCCCCGCCGCTGCGCACGGGCGCCGACGGCCGCCGGGCGCTCGGGCCGGCCGATCTGAGCCTGCCGGGAGGACGATCGCCACACGAGTTCCTCCGCACCGACTCCGCGGGCGCGAGGGTGCCGGTGGAGCGCTTCGAGACGGTCCGAGCAGACCTCACGATCGAGCTGCCGGGGCGGCTGCGTGAGCGCATCGCCGCGGGGGCTCCAGGCGCGGTCGCGGAGATCGGGGCGCTCGACTTGCTCGTCGAGCTCGACGACCGCCTGCCCACCGGCCGCGGGGCGGGGAAGCTGGAGCGCTACGACCATCTCCTCGCCGGCTGGTCGGTCCATACCACCCGCTACGGCCGCCGTCTCGGCGCGCCTCCGGCGGTCGTGTTCGTCTGCCGCGATCGCGCCCGTGCCCGGGAGTGCGCGCGCGGCGCCGACGCGGTGCTGACCGCCTGTCGTGCCTACGCCGGCGAGTACCCCGCCGACTGGGAGTACCCGGGGCGGGAGGGAATCCTGTTTGTCGCCGAGCGCGACGTCCACGAGGGGCTTCTACGCGGCTACGGCGTCCCGCGGCTGCCGCCGGAGGTGCGCGTATCCGTGGCCGGCGGCGATCCGCGGATGCGCCAGACGACGGCCGAGTCGCGCGAGCTGCTTGCGGCCGTGCCGGCCGGCAAGTAGGCCTGGCGGGCAAACACTCATGCATTTGCCCGTCGCGAAGCGCCGTCGCCCGCTCCGGTCATGCAGTTGCCGCCTCCGACGGGGTCGGCGAGGCGCAGTTGCCCCGCCGCCGAGGAGGCTCGTAACGGCACCTACGGACGGCATATTTCGGCTCTGTAGAGCCAAACTGCGGCACTGCTCGAAGCGGCGGTGTATCACCACGCCTGTTCTCGTGTCTCGCGGCTTGACGCGTGCGCGCCGCGAGCTACTATCGCCACCACTCCTTTTTCGCTTCCCCAAGCCGTTTCGACTCAGGCCGACCCCTCACAGCTCGAGCTCCGACGAGCACCGAAGTCGATCGCAGCAGCGCCATCGCGCTCGGCTCGTTGTATCTGCCATCAGCGGATGTATCGACGGGCACATCTCACGGGCGCACGTTGTTTTGCTCTGGAGGCTGTCTGCTTGCTCGCTCCGGCCACCACCGCGTGAGTCCTCGGTCCACGTTCTGAACCACACGTTTCGAGCGTCCCGAGCCGCGTGCCGGCGCCTGGCAAACCTCGAGGCGGTGAGCGTTTTCGCGCCAACTTTGCAGCGAGGGATCCGTCGGGGAGACGATCTCCGAGACCCCCTTAAGGGGGATCTCGGACTGTCGCAACACGCCGCGGTCGCCTCCGCGACGGGACTTGAAGTCCGGCGCATTGGTCCCTACAAGGCCTCCCACGAACGTCCCTCGGGCATCCCGAACAGACCGGCCAGGAGACCTGCCATGACCATCACCGCTACGCCCCCGCAGTCCGCAGCACGTCAAGTAGCACGTCGAGCGACACGCTCGCAGAGGCCCTCGACCGCTCCTCCCAGGCGCGACTCCGACTGTGGCGAGGGCGGTCTACTGGGCCGCTACCTCGACCCCGACGGTGGCCGGCGGCATGTGGTCGCGCTGCCCGGCGCGGGAGGCAGCGTGCTCGTCGTCGACGGTGACGCACTCACCCTCGGCGACCGGCGTCTGGTGGCGCATCTCGCCGCCGACGAGCCCCCCGAGAACGCCGCCATCGTGTGCGAGCACTACCTGCGCGACACGATGGGTCACTGGTGCAGGCGCCTCACCGCAGAGGATCAACACCTCGTCCCGTTCGGGGAGGTCAAGGAACAGGATCCGGATCCAGCAGAGGTGCTGACACAGAGCTCGACCGCGCTCACCGACAGGCAGGGACGGACATACCGGTTGGAGCTCTGCCCCACGGACATGTCGATCCCGCAGCTGCGCTGGCACCGGCGCTCGCCCACCGTGGAGGGATCTGAACAGATCGGTATGCGCGAGGCGATCGCGAGCCTCGAAAGCTACGAGCCGGTACGCACCCTCACGTCCAAGGCGCTGGCCCTGCATCGCGCGGATCCGGAAGTCTCGACCGTGACGCTGCGCACCGAGCAGGCGCGGGTGGAAAGGAGCGAGATCGTGCTCAACCGTGGGCTGCGCCGGGCTGCGCTCACCGCCGCCGCGACTCAGGATCTGAGCATGAGCGAGATCGCGATGCGCTGCGGGAAAATCAGATGCGACGCCAGGGGTAGGGCGAGCGGCGAGACCAGCTGGCTGGCCCGGCGTCTGGGGCTCGCGCCGGAAGGCGGTGGTGGCACGCCCACGCCGTGGATCCACACCGACGTGCTGGCGCTGATCGCGCGCCGCGGTCTCGGGGTCAGCCCGCGCGAGGTGGAGCTCGGATGACCACCGGCGCCGCGATCGTCGAGCAGCAGGCCGCATGGCCGGCGCGGATTGCGAGCTCTCCCGGCATGGCCATGAACAATCCTCGTCCGACGATCCTCGGCGCCGCCGATCGGGCGGCGAGCGCTCCCCGCGGAACGCCGCGCGAGGGCTTCTCCGCCGACGGCGATGCCGGCGCCGCCGCGATCCTCGTGGTCGAGGCCGATGCCGCACTGGGCGGAGCGCTCGTCACGCAACTGATCGCCGACGGATATCGCGCCCAACTGGCGCGTAGCGCCGAGCATGCCCGCGCCCTGGCGTCGGAGAACCCGCCGAAGCTGGCGGTCATCGGAGATCTCAACTCTCCGCGTGGCGCCCTGGAACTGCTGGGGGAGATTCGCGACGTCGACCGGGAGGACGCGCCATGGACGCCGGATCTGCCGATCATCGTCGTCTCACCGCGAGGGCTCGAGATGGACATGCTGCGGGCCTTCGAGGCGGGGGCCGATGACTTTCTCACCGGTCCGCCGCGCTACCTCGAACTGCGGGCGCGCCTGCGAGCGGTTCTGCGCCGCAGCGAGAGTCCCGCCGGGTGCGGGCGGACGATCGAGGTCGGCGCACTGGCGATCGACACCGTGGCTCGCACCGTGATCCTCGACGGCCAGCGCATCGAGCTGCGCCCTCTGGAGTACGAGTTGCTCGTCCAGCTCGCCGGCGCCCCGGAGCGGGTGTTCGGCAAGCAGGAGCTGTTGCACGCGATCTGGGGCTTTCAGGCGAACGCGCCGACGCGCACCGTCGAGAGCCACGCCTGCCGCCTGCGCCGCAAGCTCGACGTCGACGGGCGCGGACGCTGGGTGATCACGATCTGGGGGGTCGGCTACCGGCTGATCTGACCGGCGCGCCATCGGTGCGGGCCAAAGATCTCGACGGGCCGCAGCGGCCCGCTATGCAGCACACGATCGCCGTGCTCGGGCTCGACGCTGTGCCCCGTCCGGATGCCACCGCGAGTGCGTCGATCGGGGCCAGGAGCGCCCCGATCGCGTAAACCGTCCCAAGCGCGGCGTAGCTTTTTCCCGGTGGGGAGTCAACTCGAAGAACGGAGACCCAGCATGTCCAGCTTCACCATCAACCGCGTCGTACTGATCGGGCGTCTCACCAAGGATCCCGAGTTGCGTACGCTGGCCTCGGGCCTCGGCGTGTGCAACCTGCGGATCGCCTGCAACTCGATGCGCCGCGACAACGACGGCGAGTACCGCGACAAGCCCAACTATTTCGACGTGAGCGTCTTCGGCGCGGCGGCGGAGAACATCAGCCGCTACACCCACAAGGGCAGCCGCGTTGCAATCGACGGCCGTCTGGAATGGCGGGAGTGGGAGACCTCCGACCAGCAGAAGCGCCAGGCGGTGAGCGTCGTCGCCGATAAGGTGCTGTTCCTCGACGGCCCCGGCGAGCGCGCCGACGGTGGTCGGGGAGACGGCGAGCCGAGCAATGACTTTGGCTCCGACCTGGAATCGGCCGGCGAGAGCTACGACGACGCGCCCGGCGAGCTGGTCGGCGTGGGCGCTGGCGCCGAGGACGACGATCTCGTCTTCTGATCGCAGCGACGCCGGATCACGACGGGCACAGCGGTGGGGGCGTATAGATGCGCCCTCACCGTTGGACCCGGGGAGCCTTTGCGTTCCATGGCCAATCCTGGCAGGCGCTTGGCTTGGCTTGGTCTGGCCCGGGCTCGAGCGCCCAGGCCAGGTCTGTCTGTCCGTCCGTCCGCTCGCCGGCTGACCAGATCGGCCTTTTCGCATTTAAGGAGCCAAGCGGCGAGCGGCCGTCGAGTCGTGCCGCGCTCCGTCCGCGTAAACTGGCGCGCCGCGGCGTTCTTGCAGAGCAGAGCAACGCGGCGGTCTCGAGGCAATCGAGCAACCAACCAAACGTCCCCGCGCACGAGGAGCGAGATCCGGTGCCAGTCAACAGCCAGGCGGTCGGCAAGACCTATGAGCCAACGCTCTATGCGGTCGGTCGCGAGAAGATCAAGGAGTACGCCCGAGCGGTCGGCGAGACAAACCCAGTCCACCTCGATGTCGAGGCCGCGCGCGCTGCCGGCTACGGCGATGTCGTGGCGCCGCCGATGTTCGCCGTCGTCTACTGCGCCCCGTCGGTCGGACCGCCGATCTTCGATCCCGAGATCGAGCTGAACTTCGCGATGATGGTGCACGGCGGCCAGGAGTTCGAGTGGGGGCCGCTGGTCGTGGCGGGCGACGAGATCACGACGGTCGCGAGCGTGAAGGACATCCACGAGAGCGACGGTCGCGGGTACTACGTATTCGAGTCCGTCTCGAGGAATCAGCGCGGCGAGCAGGTGTGCCGCGGAACCTGGACGAACATCGTGCGAGGAGTGTGATCTGAGATGGCCGATCTATCTGTAGGAGCACAGATTCCTGAGGTGAGGGTCACTCCGGACAAGTACCTCACGGCTCGCTACGCCGGTGCCTCCGGCGACTTCAACCCGATCCACATCGACGAGGACTTCGCCAAAGCGGTCGGTCTTCCCGGGCGGATCCTGCACGGCCTGTGGACGATGGCGCAGGTCGCCCGCGCGCAGACCGAGGCGGCCGGTGGGCCCGAGCACCTGAAGCGCCTCGTCGTGCAGTTCCGCGGCATGGGCGTACCCGAGCAGGAGGTCATCGTCAGCGGCACGGTGCGCGAGGCGAGCGACGGAAAAGCGATCGTCGAGACCGTCGCCGAGCAGGGCGGCAAGCAGATCATCCGCAATGCCGAGGCGGAGCTCCAGGTCGCATAGACACCCGTGCCCGCGCAGGCGGCTCGTAGAATCAGAGCCTTGCCGAACGCCGGAGCAAAAAAGTCGTGCTGACTCCCAGGCAGGAGCTGATCCTCGCCAAGGTCGTCGACGGCTACCTGCAGACCGGCCAGCCGGTGGCCTCGAGATCGCTCGCCGCCGACACCGAGCTCGACTGTGGACCGTCGACGATCAGAAACGAGCTGGCCCTGCTCGAGGAGCACGGGTTGCTCGCGCATCCACACGTCTCGGCCGGCCGCATCCCGACGGACGCGGGCCAGCGCTATGTGGTCGACCGCATGCTCGCCTCCGGTCAGGGGCTGGTGCCGGCGCGGCGGCTGGAGCTGTCGTTGATCCGCCGCGAGGTGGAGGAGGCGATGCGTGCGACCACGGAGACGCTCTCGCAGGTCACGAACCTGCTGGCGGTGGTCTCCGCGCCGGCGATGGACACCGCGACGATCAGGCACGTGGAGGTGCTGGCGCTGCAGCCGCAGGTGGTGATGGTCGTGGTCATCACTTCGACCGGCGGCGTGTCGAAGATGCTCGTGACGTTCGAGCACGCCGTCGACCCGGGCCTCGTGGCGTGGGCGGGGGAGTACCTGAACGAGCGCCTCGTCGGCCTCGGCCTGGGTGCGAGGATGCTCAACCAGCGTCTGGTCGATCCGAGCCTGTCGGCGACCGAGCTGGCGTTCCTCGCGCGCCTGGCGGTGGCCTTCAGCGAGATTGCCTCCGAGAGCGAGGACACGCTGTATCTCGATGGCACCGCGCGGCTGTTCTCTGCTGGCCAGATCCAGGACACCGCGCAGATCAACGAGCTGATGAGCCTGCTCGAGCGGCGCGTCGCGCTGCTGCGGGTGCTGCGGACGGCGCTCGGCCAGTCCGGGGTGTATGTGCGGATCGGCCAGGAGAACGAGATCCCCGCGATGCGCTCGCTCGCCCTGGTCGCGACCGGCTATGGGGTCGGCGCGCGCAATCTGGGCGCCGTCTCGGTGATCGGGCCGGTGCGGATGGACTATGCCGGCGCGATCGTCACCGTCCGCGCGGCCGCGCACGAGCTGTCGCGCTTCGTCGAAGACGCCTATGCCGAGAACTAACACCACAGACATGCCGCGCGATCCCTACGAGGTGCTCGGTGTCGAGCGCGATGCCTCCGAGCAGCAGATCAAGAAGGCCTTTCGCGCGCTGGCGATGGAGTTGCATCCCGACGTCAACGCGCACGACCCGCAGGCGGAGGAGAAGTTCAAGGAGGCCGCCGAGGCCAACGAGATCCTCTCCGACCCCGAGCGGCGGGCGACATACGACCGTTACGGTCACGAGGGCCTGCGCTCCGGCGGCTACGCCCCCAACTTCGACGCGTTCGGCTCGATCAGCGACCTGTTCGAGACGTTCTTCGGTGCAGGAGGCGGCGGCGCGTTCGGCGGGAGGTCAGGTCCGGCCGCTGGCGGAGACCTCGCGGTGGCTGTTGAGATCGACCTGATCGAGGCGGCGCAGGGTGCGACGGTGCAGGTCGCCTACGAAGCGGTCGAGCGCTGCGAGCACTGCCGTGGCAACGGCGCGGAGCCGGGCACGCCGATCGAGACATGCGAGCGCTGCGGGGGGCACGGGCAGCTGCAGGCGGTGACGCGCACGCCGTTCGGGCAGATGGCACGCACCGTCGTCTGCGACGTCTGCCACGGCGACGGCCGCGTGCCCAAGCAGCCCTGCGGCGAGTGTCGCGGTCGCGGGCGCAAGGCCGCGCGGCGCGAGCTCGATGTCGAGATTCCGGCTGGGATCGCCGACGGTCAGCGAATCCGGCTCTCTGAGCGTGGGCACGCCGGCGAGGCGGGCGCCCCCGCGGGCGATTTGTACGTGCTGGTGCGGGTGCGCGAGGACGAGCGCTTCGTGCGCGAAGGAGATGACTTGATCGCGGCGCTCGACGTCGCGGCGCCGCTGGCGGCGCTCGGCGCGACGCTCGAAACGCCGACGCTGGAGGGCACGGCCGAGATCGAGGTGCCGGCGGGCACGCAGCCAGGCGAGGTGTTGACGCTGCGCGGGGAGGGGGTGCCGGGCCTGCGCCGCGGCCGGCGCGGGGATCTGCGCGTGGTGGTCAACGTCGTGATCCCGCGCCGCCTCAGCGAGGAGCAGCGCGAGCTGCTCGAGCGGCTGAACGGAACGCTCACCGCCGAGAACCTGCGCTCGGATGAATCGATGTTCGCCAAGCTGCGCCGTACGCTGCGCGGCGATGGCGCGTGATCCGGCTGGCGGTTCGCGCGCGGCGTGCGGATGCGGAGATCGTCCTGGCGGAGCTCTTGGAGCTCGCGCCCGGCGGCGTCGAGGAGGTGGAGATCGGCGCGGAGACGGTCGAGTACGCGGTCTACGGAGCGCCGGGGGAGCTGCCTGAGCTTCCCGATCTGAACGCCGCGGTGGGCGATAGGTCGGTGGAGGTCTCGAGCACCGAGATCGCCGACGATTGGTCGGAGCGCTGGAAGCGCTTTCATCGACCGGTCCTGATCGAGCCCCCGCGGCGGACGCACGGTCGGGCCGGCGATCCCGGCGCGGCCGAGGCGGGGGTACCCGCGCTGCACGTGCGGCCCCCCTGGGAGGCGCCCAGCGATCGTGGAGATGCCGAGGAGATCGTGATCGATCCCGGGCAGGCCTTCGGGACCGGTGCGCACGCGACCACGCGTCTGTGCCTGGAATTGCTGCTCGAGCTGGCGGCGCGCGGTGATCGGCCGGGACCGCTGCTGGATGTCGGCACGGGCTCGGGAGTGCTGGCGATTGCCGCCGGGCGGCTGGGGTTCGCACCGGTGCTCGGCCTCGACCACGAGCGCGAGAGCGTTGCGGCCACGGAGGAGAACGCACGTGTGAACGGGGTGGCGATCGAGGTGCGCCGCTTCGACCTGCGGACGCAGGCGCTGCCGTGGCTGGACGGGCCCGTGGACTCGGACTCGGATCCGGACGCGAATGGCGGTTGGGCGGATGGGCCCGATCAGCCGGCGGGATCGTCGCTCGTGGTAGTTGCGAACCTGCTGCGTCCGCTGTTGCTCGAACTGGCGCGTGCCATGTCACACGCGCCGGCGCACCTGCTGGCGGGGGGCCTGCTGGTCGAGCAGGTCGACGAGGTGGTGGGGGCGTTCGGCGAGAGCCTTGGGATGCGCGAGCGTGAAAGACGCGAGCAGGGGGAGTGGGCCGTCGTGTGGCTAACCCGTCGTTGAGGGGCGGTCGGGCAGCTCGGTGGCGGCGCGCACGATCGCGCGGTAGACGAGATCGATTGCCGCGCGGGTGCCGTCCTCGGTCTGTGCCGCGAGCAGCGTGCCGGCCGCGGTGAGCGCCACCTCGATCGTCTCCAGCGCCTCGCCGACGTCCCCCGGATCGGGGTCGCGGCAGGCTGCGAGTGCCATGTCGAGCATCGCCTGGGCTTGCTCGTCTGACCCCATGAACATCGCCGGGCCGGCGAGGCTGCCATATCCATACACCCGCGCAAGCCGGCCGGAAAGCGTGATCGAGGGGCCGCGCCGCGGCGCGGCCACCGGCGGCAGGCCGCGGCCGTCGAACAGTCCGGCGAGCGTGCCGCCGAGCATGCCCCGCACCGCGTCCTCGTCGAGACCGGCGTGCGCGGCGACGCGTAGTGCCATGTAGAGCGTGGTGGCGGGCAGGCCGTAGGGCGGGTCGGAGGCGAACACGATGCGCTCGATCGGGGCGCGCGCAAGCAGCTCGATCACGTCGAGCGGGAAGAAGCAGGAGATGTCGTAGAGCACCCCTGGGTGATCGGCCAAGCGCGAGGTGATGATGCCCTGATCGCAGATCGCGCCGTGGGCGAGGATCAGCACGACGTCGGGGTGGCGCAGGGTGAGATCGACGAGCTCATCGCCCAGCGGGGGAAGGCCGCGCCCGGCGTGGATCAGAATCGGCACCGCGGCTGATTCGGCTAGAGCGAAGATGCCATCCATCTCGGGACTGGCGAAGCCGAAGGCCTGAGCGCGAGGATGCAACTTGATTCCGCGTGCGCCGGCCGCAAGGCAGCGCTCGCCCTCCGAGACCGGATCTTCGGCCGGGTCGAGGCGGCAGAAGGGCAGCAGTCGCCCCTCGCTTTCCCCGGCCCAGGCGAGCACGCGGTCGTTCGGCAGACGGTAGGCGGGTGCGCGCTCGGGATCGTGCAACGGGAACATACAGGCCCTGCGCGCGCCGGCGTCGTCTAGCAGTGCGAGCAGCTGTGGCAGGCTGAGCGAGCGCCCGTCCTCGTCGAGCCCGAGATGCGTGTGGGCGTCGAATACTTCGGCGCCGGTGGGACGCAGGCTCTCCACCTCGGCGAGGAATGGGGCCAGGGCATCGGCGTAGAGGGATGACGCGTTCACGGCCCGCACGATATTGGCTGGCCGCCCGCTCGTGCGGTTGGTCTCGACCGCTGATCGGGACTAGCCTCTGAAAGATGGCTTGGCGGATCGTGATCGCGGGTGGTGGCTTCGGCGGGTTCTACGCCGCCCGCGCGCTCGAGCGGCTGCTGCCCGCGAACAGCGCGCGCGTGACGCTGGTGAACGAGCAGAACTTCATGCTCTATACGCCGTTGCTCCCGGGTGCCGCGGGCGCGACGCTCGACCCGCGTCACGTGGTCGTCCCGCTGCGCTCGCAGTTGCGCCACACCGATCTGCTGATCGGGGCCGTGACCGGCGGCGACCCGGGGCGGAGCACGCTCGCGGTCAGACGGCTCGACGGTGAGCACCTCGAGCTGAGCTACGACCAGCTGATCGTGGCGCTGGGGTCGGTCTCGCGTACGCTGCCGATCCCGGGCCTGGCCGAGCACGCGATCGGCTTCAAGTCGCTGTCGGATGCGACCGCACTGCGCAACCGGGTGCTGAGCTGCATGGACATCGCCGAGTCACTCAAGGATCCCGACAGACGGGCGGAGTACCTGGGATTCGTGTTTGTCGGCGCCGGCTACGCGGGTGTCGAGGGGCTGGCTGAGCTGCAGGACTTCGCCGCGCAGGCGCTCGAGCTATATCCCCGCTGTCGCGCGCAGGGAATGCGCTGGATGCTCGTGGAGGCGAAGGACCGGATCATGCAGGAGGTCCCGTGGGGCCTGTCGGAGTTCGCCGCGCGCGAGCTGCGCGCCCGCGGCATCGAGGTGCGCACCGAGACGACGATGAAAGAGATCACCGAGCGCGACGCGACGTTGTCTGACGGCGAGCGGATTCAGGCGCGCACGGTGGTGTGGACGGCAGGGGTGAAGCCGAGCCCGGCCGTCGAGAAGCTGGGCCTGCCCTTCGATCGAAGCGGGCGGGTGACGGTCGATCGCACTATGCGCGTGGAGGGTCTCGAGCACGTATGGGCGATCGGCGACTGCGCTGCGGTACCCGACCCGGCGCGCAAGGGCCAGCCGTGCCCGCCGACCGCCCAGCACGCGATCCGCCAGGGACGGCTTGTCGCCCGGAACGTGGCCGCGACGCTCGGCAACGGTCGGGTGCGGCCGTTCCGCTATCGCACCAAAGGAGTTGTCGCCGAGCTCGGCGACAACGAGGCGGTCGCGCTCACGTTCGGCCTGCGCTGGCGCGGCCTGCCCGCGTGGTTTATCGCTCGCACCTATCACCTGCTGCTGATGCCCGGCATCGGACGCAAGCTGCGGCTGCTGGTCGACTGGAACGTCGCGCTGATGTTCGGCCGCGACACGTCTGCCCCGGGCCGCCTGGGCGACCCGACGCCCCTGTCGGCCGACGACGACGCCTGACCGGCGTATCCTGATCTGAGATGGCGATACTCGACGAGGTGAAGACCGACCTGCACGGCGCGATGCGCGCCGGTGAGAAGGACCGGGTCGGGGCGCTACGGCTCGTGCTCTCCGAGCTGCAGAAGGCCGCGAAGGAAGGCTCCGACGATGAGCTGACGGTGTTGCGCCGCGAGCGCAAACGGCGCTTGGAGGCCGCGCAGGCCTACCGCGACGCCGGGCAGGGAGATCGCGCCAACGGCGAGGAGGCCGAAGGCGAGCTGATCGCCGGCTACCTGCCGGCCGAGCTCTCCGAAGTTGAGCTGCAGGAGATCGTGAAGCAGGCGGTGCGTGACAGCGGCGCGCAGTCGGTGAAGGACATGGGTGTCGCGATGGGCAGGGCGATGGCCGCGGTCGACGGTCGCGCTGACGGCAAGCGCGTGTCGGCACTCGTGCGAGGCGCACTCAACGGATGAGCGCACTGAACGGATGAGGTCGCAGATCGAGCTCTCCAACGAGGTCGCCGCCGAGCTGGCGGGCAGTCAGGACGCCGTCCTGCGCGCGTTGGAGGAGCAACTGGAGTGCAGTGTGTTCCTGCGGGGAAATCTGATCACCTTCGACGGCGAGGAGCACGAGACGCGCGCCGGCGAGCAGGTCGTGCGCGAGCTGGCGAAGCTGATCGAGCGCGGTCATCAGCTCGACGCCGCGACGATCGCCGCCGTGACGGGCGCGCTCGACGCGCGCGAGTCTCCGGCGCGGGTCTTGGAGGATGTCGTCTGGCAGCACCGCGGACTGCGTGTGGCGCCGAAGACGGTCAACCAGAAGCGCTACGTCGATGCGATCCGCTCGGGCACGATCACCTTCGGGGTCGGACCGGCCGGCACCGGGAAGACGTTCCTGGCGGTCGCGATGGCGGCCGCCGCGCTCGCGCGCCACGAAGTCAACCGCATCATCCTCACCCGCCCGGCCGTCGAGGCCGGCGAGCGGCTGGGCTTTCTGCCGGGCGATCTGATGGCGAAGGTTGACCCATATCTGCGCCCGCTGTTCGACGCGCTGCACGACATGCTCGACCCGGAGCGGGTCTCGCAGTACCTCGAGCGCGGCGTGATCGAGATCGCGCCGCTCGCGTTCATGCGCGGGCGCACGCTGAACGACTCGTTCGTGATCCTCGACGAGGCCCAGAACACGACGCCCGAGCAGATGAAGATGTTCCTGACCAGACTGGGCTTCGGTTCGCGGATGGTGGTGACCGGCGACGTCACGCAGGTCGACCTGCCCCGCGAGCAGCAGTCGGGCCTGATCGTCGTGGGTGAGGTGCTCGGCGCGATCGAGGGCATCGAGTTCCTGCGCTTCGGCGGCGAGGACGTCGTCCGCCACAAGCTCGTCCAGCGGATCGTGGAGGCCTACGACGAGCACTCCCAGCGCGAGGCCCCAGAGCTACGCGCCGCCGCCGACCGTCGCCGCGCCTGAGTCACGCCGCGCGATGCTCGAGGTGGAGGTCTTCGGCGCGGAGCTTGCGCCCGGCGCGCCATCGCCGCAGGAGGTGCGGCGCCTGTGCGCACTCGCGGTCACGACGGCCGGTGTGCAGGACGGGCATCTGGCGATCGAATACGTCGACGAGCAGCGGATCGCGCAGCTCAACGCCGAACACCGAGGCAAAGATGGCCCGACGGATGTGCTGTCGTTCCCGATCGACGGCGCTGTCGGGCATGGTGACGGCGTCGAATTAGAGCTGGGCGACGTGGTGATCTGCCCCGCGCACACGAGCGACCTGCGCGAGGCGATCGTGCACGGGGTCCTGCACCTGGTCGGGTTTGACCACGAGACCGACGATGGTGAGATGCTCGCTCTGCAGGCAGAGCTGTTGGCTCGGGAGTCAAGGTGAACAACGACGGGGAGGCGAGCACGCCGACCGACGGCGGCGGTAGCACGCGCAGCGGCTTCGTCGCGCTTGCGGGACGGCCGAACGTCGGCAAGTCGACGCTCGTGAACGCGCTCGTCGGCGAGAAGGTGGCGATCGTCTCCGACCGTCCCCAGACCACGCGCCGGGCGATTCGCGGCGTGCGCAGCTCCGCCGACTGCCAGATGGTGCTCGTCGATCTGCCCGGCGTGCAGCGCCCGCGCGATGCGCTCACCGAGCGGATGGCCCAGCGCGTGCGTCAGGAGCTCGACGGTTGCGACGCCGCGCTGATGGTCTTGAATGGCGAGCAGGGGGTCGGTCCGGGGGATCGTTTTATCGCGCAGGCGCTCGCGGGTGCAAGCGCGCCGGTGACGATCGCGGTCAACAAGGCCGATCGTCTGACGCGGGCGCAGACGCTCGACGTGCTGGAGCAGGCCGCTGCGCTGGAGGTGTCCGAGGAGATCTTTCCGATCTCGGCGCGCACCGGGGTTGGTGTGGAGGCGCTCACGGAGTGTCTGACGGCGGCGATGCCGGCAGGGCCGTTCATGTTCGGCGAGGAGGAGAGCTCCGATCAGCCGCAGGCGGTGCTGCTGGCCGAGCTGATCAGGGAGGCGGCGATCAAGCGCACCTTCCAAGAGCTGCCGCACGCGGTAGAGGTGATCGTCGAGGAGATCGAATTCCCGCGCGATGGCCTCGCGCGCGTGAGAGCGCTGATCTGGGTGGAGAGCGAATCCCAGAAGGGGATCCTGGTCGGTGCGCGGGGGCGCATGATCAAGGCGATCGGCGTGGCCGCGCGCAAGGAACTGGAGCGCGAGCTCGGCTCCCAGGTGCATCTCGACTTATCCGTGCGCGTCCGTCGCGACTGGCGCGGGGACGAAGGCCTGCTCGACCGCTTGGGCATCACTTAGAGCTGCTTCGAGAGGTGCCCGGCGATCCGCTGCACTGCAGCGAGGTCGAGCTCGCCGACGAACAGGAAGGGGACGGAGTGGACCTCGAAGTCGCGGCGGCGCAGGCGCGCGAGCTGGTTGTGCTGGAAGTTCGCGCGGTCGTGCACGGCGCGGGCGGCCAGCGCCGCGGAGTCGACGACAGCCTCGCGCTTGTCGAGCTCCTCGATCTGTGCAAGCTCCGCGGCGGAGAAGCGCCGTGGCAGCGCGCCGTTGACGACGACTGCGTCAAGCGTTCGGTCGATCTGTCGTTGCAGTCCGTCCTGGAGATCGAGCGCCTCGGTGACGGCCATCTCGGTCGGGAGGGCGACCGCGAGATAGGCCGAACGCGCCGGGTCGGCGAGCAGCTCGCCGACCTGCCGCGTCTGCGAGGCGATCGGCCCGACGCGTGCGATTGCGCCGAAGGTCTGCGGCGAGTGCAGCATCCCCAGTGCGTGGCCGGTCGCCTGGGCGTCGAGGATCACGAGGTCATAGCCGCCCCCGCCTCCGCGCGTACCGCGCCTGCTCTCCGTCAATTTCCAGATCGTGACCATGCTGATCAGCTCCTTCGCGCCGGGTGCGGCGGCGGCGAAGTACTGGAAGGTGCCGCTGGAAGCGAGCACGCGCCCGGAGACGCGCCCGCCGAGCGATTGCAGCCACTCCAGCAGCGCCCGGTCGGGGTCGATCGAGACGCTCCAGAGGTTCTCCTGCAGCTCGGTCTGGGCGCCCGCCTCCGCGGGGACGGCGCCGAACAGCTCGGCTAGCCGGCGCTGCTCGCCCATCTCGACGACGATCGTGCGCAGGCCGCGATCCGCCGCGATCAGGCCGAGCGCGGCGGATACCGTCGTCTTGCCGACGCCGCCCTTGCCGGTGAGCACGAGCAGCTTGCGGTCCAGGAGGGATGCCATCGTCCTCACGCAACCTACAATCCCGCAGATGAGCACACCAGCCGGCGAGCAGACGATCGACGCGCAGATTTCCTATGACGAGCGCGGCCTAGTGCCGTGTGTGATCCAGGATTGGCATTCCGGCGAGGTGTTGACGATGGCCTATATGAACGAGCTGGCGCTGCAGCGCACGCGTGCGACCGGCGAGCTGCACCTGTGGAGCCGCTCGCGGGGCGAGCTGTGGCGCAAGGGCGAAACGAGCGGCAACACGCAGACGGTGCGGGCGCTGCGGCTGGACTGCGACGGCGACACGCTGCTCGCCTTGGTGCAGCCGGCGGGGCCGGCCTGTCACACGGGCGAGCGCACGTGCTTTCACCGGGGCGAGCTCGCGCCCGCCCCTTACGAGATCCTGCCGGGACTGGAGCGCACGCTCGACGAGCGCGCGCGGGAGCGCCCCGCCGGCTCCTATACCGTCGAGTTGCTCGACGACCCGAGGCGGATCGGCGAGAAGGTGATGGAGGAGGCCGAGGAGGTCGCGCGCGCCGCACGTGAGGAGTCCGACGAGCGCGTCGACGAAGAGGCCGCGGACGTGATCTATCACCTGCTCGTGCTCCTCCACAGCAGAGGACGCGCGCTCGCCGACGCCGAGCGGGTGCTCGATGAGCGTCGCTCCTAGCGCGCCCGAGACCCCGTTGGGGGGAGCTGCGGTGCATGCCGAGACCCCGTCTGGGGAGACGACGGTGCGGGTGGAGCCGAGCCTCGAGCAGGCGCGCGCGCTGGCCGAGGGGCACAACCTGATCCCGCTCTGTCACTCCTTCATCGCCGACTGCGAGACGCCCGTCTCGGCCTTCCTGAAGCTGCGCAGCATGGATCCCACACAGCCCGCGTTCCTGCTGGAGTCGGCTGAGCAGGGGCAGCGGATGGGACGCTACTCGTTCATCGGACTGCGCCCGCGCTCGGTCCTGCGCTGGTCGCTTGCCGACGGCGGCGATCCCTATGCCCTGGCCGCGACCGAGGTCGCGCGCTACCGCCAGGCGCCCTTGGCGGACGGGGCCGCAGGGTCCGCGGGTGGGCCTCCTCCGTTCACGGGCGGCGCGGTCGGCTATTTCGGCTACGACCTCGTTCGCACTGTCGAGCCGCTCGGGGAGCCCAATCCAGACCAGTTGCATCTACCGGACATGGCGCTGATGCTGTCCGACCTGCTCGTCGTATTCGACCACCTCAAGCACACCGTCACGATCCTCGCGAACGCCGACCTCGACGCCGAGCCGGAGATCGAGCGCGCCTACGCGGCCGCGGCCAGCACGATCGCCGAGGTGCGCGCGCGGCTCGAGGGCCCGGTGCCACGTGAGGCGCGTGGGGCGGACGGGACAGGTCCGGCCACGGGTAGGGAGATGCCGAGCTTTCAGTCGAACATGGAGCGCTCGGAGTTCGAAGGCATCGTCGCGCGGATCGTGCAGTACATCCACGCGGGCGATGCCTTTCAGGTGGTGCCCTCGCAGCGCTGGTCGGCGCCGGTGCCGGTGCAGCCGTTCTCGATCTACCGCGGCCTGCGTGCAGTCAACCCGAGCCCCTACATGTACTTCCTCGACTTCGGTGACTTCCAGGTCGTCGGCGCGAGCCCAGAGCCACTCCTGACCGTCACCGGGCGTCACGTCTCGACGCGGCCGATCGCGGGGACTCGCCCGCGCGGCGCGAATCCCGAGGAGGACCGGCGGATCGCGGCGGAGCTGCTGGCCGACGAGAAGGAGCGCGCCGAGCACGTGATGCTGGTCGACCTCGGTCGCAACGATTTGGGGCGGGTTTGCGAGTACGGCAGCGTGGAGGTGCAGGAGATGATGGAGATCGAGCTCTACAGCCACGTGATGCACATCGTCTCCTCCGTATCGGGCACGCTGCGCGAGAGTGTCGGCGCGATGGACGCGCTGCGTTCGGTGCTGCCCGCGGGCACGCTCTCGGGCGCGCCGAAGGTGCGCGCGATGCAGATCATCGATGAGCTCGAGCCGGTCAAGCGTGGCGGCTACGGCGGCGCGATCGGCTACCTGAGCTACGCCGGAGATCTCGACACGGCGATCCATATCCGCACGGTCGTCGTCAAGGACGGCGTCGCTCATGTGCAGGCCGGCGGCGGCACCGTCGCCGATGCGAAGCCGGAGTACGAGTACGAGGAGTCAGTCGCGAAGTCACGCGCGGTGATGCGGGCGATCGAATTGGCTTGCGAACAGGTCGATTGGCCGTGAGCGTGATCGGATGAAGGTCCTCGTGATCGACAACTACGACTCGTTTACATACAACCTCGTCCAGTATCTCGGCGAGCTCGGCTCCGATATAAGCGTGGTGCGCAACGACCGCGCGTCGGTCGACGAGCTACTCGCGGGGGGCTACGAGCGCTGCGTAATATCGCCCGGCCCATGCACGCCCGATCAGGCCGGCATCTCCCTCGAGGTCGCGCGACGGCTGCCCGAGGCGGGGATCCCGACGCTCGGCGTGTGCCTCGGCCACCAGGCGCTGGCGCAGGCGTTCGGGGGGAAGGTGGTGTTGCACCAACCGGTGCACGGCAAGGCGACGACGATCGAGCACGATGGGGAGACAATCTTCAAAGGCCTGCCGGCGCCGCTCGCCGTGGGGCGCTACCACTCGCTCGTGGTCGAGCCGAGCCTGCCCGACTGCCTGGTCGAGTCCGCGCGTGGCGACGGCGTGCTGATGGCGCTGCGCCACCGCGAGCTGCCCGCCGAGGGGGTGCAGTTTCATCCCGAGTCGGTGTTGACGGCAAATGGCAGGCATCTGCTCGAGAACTTCCTCGCGGGGCCGGCCGGTGCCTAACGCGATCCTGACACGGGCGATCGACGCGCTCGCCTCGCGCCGCGACCTGAGCGCGGATGAGACCGCCGAGGTGCTGGGCGAGATCATGAACGGCGATGTCTCGGAGATTCAGATCGCGGGCTTTCTGATCGCGCTGAGGACGAAGGGCGAGACGACCGACGAGCTCGCCGGGCTGGCGCGGACGATGCGGGCGCTGGCGGCGCACGTCCCGACCGAGCGCGAGAACCTGCTCGACACCGCGGGCACGGGCGGTGGGAAGCGGACGTTCAACGTCTCGACGACGGCCGCGCTGATCGCTGCCGGCGCGGGCTGCGCGGTGGCCAAGCACGGCAACCGCTCGGCGACGAGCCTGTCCGGGTCGGCCGATCTGCTCGAGGCGCTGGGCGCGCGGATCGACCTCACGCCGGAGGGCGTCGCGCGCTGCATCGAGCAGGCCGGCTTCGGCTTCATGTTCGCGCCCGCCCACCACCAGGCGACCCGCTTCGTCGTGCCGGTGCGGCACGAGCTGGCGGTGAGGACGATCTTCAACCTGCTCGGGCCGTTGACGAACCCGGCGGGCGCGCGGCGGCAGCTGATCGGCGTGTCGGACGCGAGCTTCCTGGAGAAGATCGCCGGCGCGCTCGCGCAGCTGGGGGTCGACCGGGCGCTCGTCGTCGCCGGGGAGGACGGACTCGACGAGGTCTCGATCGGCGCGCCGACGCGCGTGGTCGAGGTCAACGGGGACGAGCTGAGTCACTACACGCTCACGCCGGGCGAGGTCGGGATCGAGCTAGCCGCCGTGCCCGCCTACGAGGGTGGGACCCCGGTGCAGAACGCGGAGGTGACGCGTGCGATCCTCGCGGGCGAGCCGGGACAGCGCGCCGACCTGGCGTTGATCAACGCGGGCGCGGCGATCTACGCCGCCGGCGCTGCGCAGACGCTCGCGGAGGGCGTGCAGGCCGCGCGCGCGGCGATCGAGGACGGGCGCGCGGTGGAGGCCCTCGAGCGCTATCTGGAGGCGAGCCGGCGCTACGCGCCCGCGGAGGCGGCGAGATGAGCGCCCACCCGCCGACCGTGCTGGAGCGGATCCTCGCGAGCACGCACGAGGAACTCGAGCGTCGCAAGCGGGAGCTGCCGCCGCAGGAGCTCGAGTACCGGGCGTTCGCGATCGGCGGCGCCGGCGACGCCGCTCCGCGGCGCTTCACGGCGGCGCTCGGGAAGCCCGAGATCGCGGTGATCGCCGAGTTCAAGCGACGCTCGCCCTCGGCGGGGAGGCTGCACGAGGCGCCGGACCTTCCCGAGCTGGTGAGCGCCTACGAGCGCGGGGGCGCGAGCGCTCTCTCGGTGCTGACGGAGGGCAGACACTTCGATGGGAGCCTCGACGATCTGCGCGCGGCGCGCGCGGCCTGCGGGCTGCCGGTCCTGCGCAAGGACTTCATCGTCGACGAGTACCAGCTCTACGAGGCGCGGGTGGCGCGCGCGGACGCGGTGCTGCTGATCGTGGCGGCGCTCGAGCAGGAGCGGCTGCGGGCGCTGTATGAGCGCGCGGGAACGCTGGGGCTGGACGTGCTGGTGGAGGTGCACGATCGCGACGAGCTCACGGTTGCGCTGGCGTTGGAGGCCGAGCTGATCGGGATCAACAACCGCGACCTGCGCGACTTCAGCGTGGACGTCGAGCGTACCGAGCGGCTGATGAGCGAGATCCCGGCGGGGGTGACGGTGGTCTCCGAGTCGGGGATCGCGCGGGCCGAGCAGTTGAGCGCACTCGAGCAGGCCGGTGTCGCGGCGGTGCTCGTCGGCGAGACGCTGATGCGCTCGGCCGACCCCGAGGCCGCGCTGCGGACGCTGCTGGGATTCGAATAGCTTTAGAAAGGCCGTGGCTTCGCTTTAGAAAGCCTTGATCGCGACCGGTCATCCTCCCCTTGCATCAGATGAAACGCACCTTCTTCATACCCTTCGTCTCCGCCCTCCTCGGCGGCGCCGTGGTCGTCGCGGTGGTCGCGGCGTTCGGTGGGCTGAGCAGCTCGAGCAAGACCGTCACGACCGTCCAGGCCGCTCCGATCGCACCCTCGAACGCCTCGCAGAAGCCGGCTTCAGGGCTGACGCCGCACGACATCTACGTGCGCGACGCTCCCGGGGTCGCGTTCGTGACCTCGACGGTCGTGCAGAAATCGGAATCGTCGTTGAACCTGTTCGGCGGCAGCGAAGAAGCATCGCGCCAGGGCGAGGACACCGGTTCGGGCATCGTGATCGACTCGAACGGCACGATTCTGACCAACTATCACGTGGTCGAGAACGCGATCAAGGTCACCGTGAGCTTCGAAAAAGGCAAGTCGGTCGAAGCGAAGGTCGTCGGCAAGGATCCCTCCAACGACCTCGCGGTTCTACGGATCTCCCCCGACGGGCTGACGCTGCACCCGCTGACGCTCGGCGATTCGAGCACCGTCGAGGTGGGCGATCCGGTGCTCGCGATCGGCAACCCGTTCGACCTGGAACGGACGTTGACGACCGGGGTGATCTCGGCGCTGCAACGCCAGATCACGGCTCCGAACGGCTTCACGATCGACAACGTGCTGCAGACTGACGCGCCGATCAACCCCGGCAACTCCGGCGGGCCGTTGCTGAACGAGGCGGGTGAAGTGATCGGGATCAACTCGCAGATCGAGACCGGTGGATCGGGCGACGACGGCAGCGTTGGTATCGGCTTCTCGATTCCGATCAACACGGCCAAGAGCGAGATCGCGACGCTCGAGAAGGGCGGCACGATCCGCGGCGCCTATCTAGGCCTGACCTCGCTGACGATCGACGGATCGCTGTCGGCGCTCAACCTGCCGGTGAAGGAAGGCGCGCTGGTGGAGAGCGTGCAGAAGGGCACCGCCGCCGAAAAGGCCGGAATCCGCGGTGGCAATATCAACGGCACCGTCGAAGGCGGCCAGGTCGCGGTCGGTGGCGACATCATCGTCTCGATCAACGGCAAGAAGGTCGCGAGCTCGGAAGACCTCGCGAACGACATCGAGGCCGAGAAACCAGGTGACACCGTGAGCATCGGATTGGAACGAGCGAACGGGAAGGGCGGCTACGAGCACAAGACGGTGAGTGTGAAGCTCGGCGAACGCCCCAACTCCGTGCCGAACCCGGAGACGCCCGAAGGCTAAACGGCCGCGCTGCCGTACCGCGAGGCGAGCGCCCCGCTACCGTTGGGGCATGTCCATGTCCGAGACCGCCCCGAAGGTAAAGATCTGCGGCGTTACCAACCTGCATGACGCCGAACTGGCAGTGGAGCTGGGCGCCTGGGCGATCGGAATGATTTTCTTCGAGGACAGCCCCCGGCGCTGCTCACTCGAGGAGGCGCAGCGCATCACGGCGGCGCTGCAGCGCAAGGTCGAGCTGTGCGGGGTGTTCGTGAACGATCCGCTGGAGCAGGTGGTGAAGACGAGCGAGGATCTCGGGCTGACGATCGTGCAATTGCATGGTGACGAGGGCCCGTCGTTCTGCGGCGAGGTGCCACGCAGGACCGGCGCCCGTGTGATCAAGGCAGCCCAGATCGCCGGCCCCGGGGACGTTCGCGACCTCGAGCGCTACCACGTTGACTTCCATCTGCTCGACGCGCGCGCGCAGGCCGAAGATCGGCAGGAGCTGAGAGGAGGCACGGGGGAGACGTTCGACTGGGCGCTGCTCGCGGAGCGGCGTTCGAAGGTCCCGCTGATTCTCAGCGGTGGCCTGACCGGAGAGAACGTCGCGCGGGCGATCGCCCAGACGCGCCCGTTCGCGATCGACAGCGCGAGCGGTACCGAGAGCGCTCCGGGAAAGAAGGACGAGGCGAAGCTGCGGGCGCTGTTCGCGGTGGTGCAGAGCACGGTCTCCAGCGGCGAGAGTGGGGTCGAGTCCCCGAGCTCGCCTCCCGCGGCGTCCGCGGACACTGAAGACGAGGGCGCTGGGGCGCTCGCCGTGGCGGATGCGCCCGCCGAGGGCGCCCCCGCGTGAGCGCGGTCGAGCACCGCTTCGGGCAGTACGGCGGCCAGTTCGTGCCCGAGACGCTGATGCCGGCGCTGGCGGAGCTCGAGCAGGCTTGGGTTGCCGCCCGCGATGACCCGGCATACAGAGACGAGCTGAACGGCCTGCTACGCGACTTCGGTGGCCGCCCGACGCCGCTGTACCGGGCGCTGAGGCTGTCCGAGCGGGCCGGCCGGGCGATCTACCTCAAGCGCGAGGATCTCAACCACACCGGCTCGCACAAGCTGAACAACGCACTTGGGCAGGCGCTGCTGGCCAGGCGGATGGGCAAGAAGCGGGTGATCGCCGAGACCGGCGCCGGCCAGCACGGCGTCGCGACCGCGACCGTTAGCGCACTGCTGGGGTTGGAGTGCGTGATCTACATGGGCACCGAGGACACGCGCCGCCAGCGGCCGAACGTGCAGCGGATGGAGTTGCTCGGCGCGAGCGTGCAACCGGTGGACGCGGGCGCGCGGACGCTGAAGGAGGCGACCTCGGCGGCGATCCGCGACTGGGTGACGAACGTGCAGAGCACCCACTACGTGATCGGCTCGGCAGTCGGCCCGGCGCCGTACCCGGCGATCGTGCGCGAACTCCAGCGCGTGATCGGCGAGGAGGCGCGCGCGCAGATCCTCGAGCGCGAGGGCCGCCTGCCCGGGCGCGTGATCGCCTGCGTGGGTGGTGGCTCTAACGCGATCGGCACCTTCACGGCGTTCCTCGAGGACGAGCAGGTCGAGCTGATCGGGGTCGAGGCCGGCGGCGAGGGGATCGACACGGCGCGCCACGGCGCGCCGCTGACGGTCGGTGGGCGCGCGGGCATCCTGCACGGCTCGCGCTCGGCGGTGATGCAGGACGAGGAGGGCCAGATCGTGGAGGCACACTCGATCTCGGCGGGCCTCGACTACCCGGGCGCCGGTCCCCAGCACGCATATCTGCGCGACAGCGGCCGCGCGCGCTACGAGGCGGTGACCGACCGGGAGGCGCTCGATGCCTTCCGAGTGCTGGCTCGTCTGGAGGGCATCATCCCGGCGCTCGAGACCGCGCACGCGCTCGCGTGGACGCTCGCACAGAGCGACGGAGAGCTCGACCTCGTCTGCCTGTCGGGTCGCGGCGACAAGGATCTCGCGGAGGTGCTTGCGGGGTGAGCGCGAGCGACAACGGCAACGGCGGCGGTCCGGTGGACGGCGTCGCGCGGATCGCCGAGGCGTTCGCGCAAACGGACAAGCGGGCCGCCCTGATGCCGTACCTGATGGGCGGTTATCCGACGCTCGCGGACTCGATCCGGATCGGCGAGGCGTGCGTGGGCGCCGGCGCGGATGTGATCGAGCTAGGTATGCCCTACTCGGACCCGCTCGCAGACGGGCCGGTGATCCACGCGGCCGGCACAGAGGCGCTCGCCGCGGGGGCGAACGTGGCGGGCGTGCTCGAGGTCGCGCGCGCGCTGGCGCAGAGCGTGCCGGTCGTGCTCATGTGTTACGCGAACATGGTTTACGCCCCTGGCGCGGAGGCGTTCGTGGAGCGGCTTGCGAAGACCGGCGTGAGCGGGCTGATCGTGCCCGACCTACCGCTCGGCGAAGGCCCGGAGGTGGCGCGGGCATGCGTGGAGCAGGGGCTGGCGCTGGTGCCGTTGGTGGCGCCGACGACGACGCCGGAGCGGCTGGCGGCGATCGGGGCGAGCGCGCGCGGCTTCATGTACACGGTCTCGGTCGTGGGCACGACCGGCGAGCGCGCCGAGCTGGGCGAGCGCTTCGCGCAGGTCGTGGAGCGGGCGAAGGCGAGCACCTCGGCGCCGGTCGCGCTGGGCTTCGGGATCAGCACGCCCGAGCACGCGCTTCAGGCCGCGCAGGCGGGCGCGGATGGCGTGATCGTCGGCACCAGGCTGGTGCGCGCGGCGGGCGCGGCGAGCGACCCGGCGGACGCCGTCGGGGCGGTCGTGGGCGAACTGGCTGCGGGCCTCGCTCCAGCTCGCTAGGATTCCGCCGGCATGGGATTGGTCCTCACCGTAACCGCCGGCCTGGTTGTCTGGGTCGTGCTCTGGGCGCTCGGAACAACGGGCTTCGACGCGTTCATTCTCGCGACGGTCATCATCGTGGCAGGGGCGACCGTCAGGATCCTCGCGGGCTACCTTCCCGGCCGCCGCAGCTGAGCCGCCGGTGCGCGCGCGGCGGCTGGCACGATTGGCGGCTGCGGTGACTCGCCCGGTCGGTGCGGTTGACCGTCCGATCGGCGCCGGTAGGCACGGAGCAACGGCGCCGGTGAAGGCTGCGCTTGCCGCCGTCGCGCTGATCGCCGTCGCGCTCGCCGTCGCCGGTTGCGGGGGAGTGGGCGTCTCGGGCGCATCGAGCACGATCGGCAACCAGTTGACGATCTACTCGAGCCTGCCCCTGCAGGGGCCTTCGGGGCCCAACTCCCAGCAGATCGTCGACGGCGAGAAGCTCGCGCTGAGCGAAGCGGGGGGGCGGATCGGGCCGTTCAAGATCAGCTATCTGTCGATGGACGACTCGAACGCGAAGAGTGGCGAATGGGATCCGGGGATCACCGCGACGAACGCAAAGACGGCCGCCGAGGACACCTCCACGATCGCCTACCTCGGCGACTACAACTCGGGCGCAAGCGCCGTGTCGCTGCCGCTGATCAATGCCTCGGGGATTCTCCAGATCAGCCCCTCGAGCCCGTATGTCGGGCTGACCTCCTCGCTCGACGCCGGCCAGGACGAGCCCGAACGCTTCTACCCCTCCGGGAAGCGCACCTTCGGGCGCCTGCAGCCGGGCGATCCGGCGCAGGCCGAAGCACAGGTGAAGCTGATGGAGGGCCTGGGCGTGAAGCGGGTGTACGTGCTCGACGACGAAGGGCCGTTCGAGGTGCCGCTGTCGGAAATCCTCGCCGGCGACGCCCAGCGGGCCGGGATCGAGGTGGCAGCGCACGACAGCCTCGACATGACCCACACGAGCGCGACCACGAGCTTCAAGAGCGAGGTCTCGAAGGTCTCCGAAAGCGACGCGCAGGCCGTGTTCTTCGCGGGCGGCACGGGGACCGGCACGGTGGCACTGTGGAAGCAACTGCACAGTGCCGATCCGAAGCTGCTGCTGCTTGGTTCCAGCGACATGGTCAACAGCGAATTCACTTCCGAAATCGGCGCCGAAGCGGGTGCGAGCACCTACCTGACGACACCGATCCTCCCCGTCGGCCTGTATCCGCGCCCGGCCGCCCAGGTGCTCGCGCGCTACCGCCGGGTCTTCGGCAGCGAAGGCAGCGCGTACGCGCTCTATGGCTACGAGACGATGAGCGCCGCGCTGCTGGCGATTCGCCGGGCCGGCGTGCGCGGGAACAGCCGCCAAGCGGTCGTCAACCAGTTTTTAGCGATCCGCAACCGCAACTCGGTGATCGGCCGCTACTCGATCGAACCGGACGGCGAAACGACGCTCTCGACCTACGGCTCTGACCGGGTGCAGAACGGGCAGGCGGTCTTCTACAAGGTCCTGCCCGTCCGCTGAGCGGGCCTCTCAGCCCGAGGACTGCAGCCCGGCGACGAGCCGGTAGCGCTCGATCCCGCCGCCGAGGCTCTTGCCGCCGCCGACGAGCGTGGAGAGCGAGCGCAGATAGGGGAGCACGTGGGAGATCGACGGGTCTTCGCTGAGGCCGACACCTTCGAGCAGGCTGAGCAGGGGCGCGAATTCGACGATCGCGCTCGGGCGGATGCCTTCGCCGAGCGTGCTTGCCGCGGTGCTCGTGGATGCGGCGCTCAAAAGAGTGCTCGACGGTTTCAGCGCGTCCTGCACGGAGGCTTCGCCGAGGCCGATCACGAACTTCGTCTTGCCACCCGTACCGACGCCGTTGGCGATGTCCAGTTCGACCGGTAGGCCGTTCACACGCGCGGAGATCGCCGCGTTGGTGCCCGGGATCGAGATCGACTGCACCGAGCCGCCAGACTTTTCGAGCGCGCCACCGAGCTTCGCGACCGCGGCCTTTGACAGCGAGGGGTTGGTTGAGTCGAGCACGATCCCGCCGCGCAGGTTGACGATCCCGCTGCCACTCGCGTACAGCCCGGCGGAGCTAATCCAGCTGAGGAAGTCGTGCTGACTCTGGGCGCCGGGGGCACTGAGCGCCGATAGCGGAGCGAGGATCCCTTCGAGCAGGCCCTTCACGTCGAAGCCGGAAGCCGAGCTTTCTTCGGTCGCGGCGCCCGCACCCGAGGAGGAGCTCCCGAGCGAGCCGATCACCGAGGCGAGGCCGTGGAGCGCCTGCACATCGCCCGAGAAAGTGGCGCCGGCGTTGCCGAGCCCGGCGGCCAGCCACGATTCGCCCGGAAGTTCGCCGAGGGTCTGGGCGCCCGCGGCGGCGGAGCCCGTCAAACCGCCGCCGCCGGCCGCGGAAAGGCTGTCGATGTCGAGCGCGATCGAGTTGGAGGAGGGCACGAGCGAGAGGTTCACCGTGCGGGCGCCGCCGAGCAGCCCGACCAGGCCGCCGAGGCCCTTTGCGCCCGCGCCCGTCGCGGATGAGGTGCTACTCGATGCGCTGGAGCCGGTAACGGTGGGGTTCGAGTAGACGTGTGCGAGCGCACCGGAGGGGGCGCTTGCGAGCAGCTTTGAGTAGTCGGCCGCATGCACGAGCGAGGGGCCGCCGAGCGAGGTGTCGATCACGCCGTGCAGGCCCGTGACGGTGCCGAGCACGGCGAGGCGATCGACGACCCCGAAGGCCTCGCCGCTGGATGTCGCCTGGTAGTCGACGCCGCGGTAGCTGGCGGGGTGCGCTCCGGCGTGCCCGGCCTCGGTCGAGATGAACGAGGCGGCCTTCGAGGAATCGCTGGTGTCGAGCACGATCGCGCCCTGGACACCGGATGCGAACGGCCACGCGCTCGGTGTGCTCGATGCGCCGCCCTGGAGGACCTCGCCGAGCAGCTGTTGCAACTGCGTGGTCGTCGCGGCCGAGGTGGAGAGCGAGGAGAGGAAGATCCCGGCGTTGGTACCCAGCCACGGCGCGAGGTCGTGGCTGTAGGTGAGCGGTGGGGTCCCCGGCGCCTGCAGCACCGAGGCCAGGCGCGTGTAGGGGTCGGGCTGGTGGGTGAGCGTCGTCGCGACGGAGGTCGCACCGGCCTTGAGCGAGCCGGAGGGTCGCACGACCGCGCCGAGGTACAGCGGGGCGGAGGCCGGGACCACGCTTGCGGGGTCGGCGGAGCTGCCGGGCGACGAGGAGGAGCCGCAGCCGGCGAGCGCGAGGACGGTGGCGGTGAGCGCGAGGAGGATAGGCGCGGCGGTGCGGCGGCGCGGGCAGTGAGTTGGCATGAAGCGATCGTAGTCGTCTGGCGCTCGCCCGCGCAACTACCTGCCGATTCGGGGAAGAGGCACGGCAGCCGATCTGCAAGAGACATCGCAATTGACGGGGATGCAGCGGGACTTGCACTTCCAAGCCCGCCGGTGGCGCCGAGGAGGCCTCGCCCGGAAAAGGTCTCTGAGCGGGCATTTTTGCCGTTTTCAAGGGCGTTAGGATGGGTAAGTGGGAAAAAATGTGCAATTAGGGTTGCGTTGTGGGGGAAAGTGGGGTAGGTTCGCGGAAGCGAGCCGGGGTGGAGGGGCTCCTCCCACTCCTCCACCTCGGCTCGGTAATCAACTTTTGGAGCCATCCCTCCCATGGTCCCCTTCCGCGGCACCTTCGATCACACGCTCGACGCGAAGAACCGGCTCACTGTGCCGGCCCGCTACCGCGCGACGCTGGCCGAGGGCGTGGTGATCGCGATGCCGGTCGACCTGAAGCCCTGCGTCGGGATCTGGCGCCCGGAGGACTACGAGACCTACACCCAGCGCGCGCTTGCGGAGCTGCCGCCACTGTCACCGCGGCTGACCGAGCTCGAGCGCTTCTTCTACGGCTCCTCGCAGGACGCGGAGCTCGACGCCGCCGGGCGGATCATGATCCCCGGCTTTCTCGGCGAGCACGCCGGTCTGGAGAAGGAGGTCGTCGTCGTCGGCGTCGGCGACCGCCTGGAGCTTTGGGATAGAGGCAGCTGGAACGATCATCGACCGGCGCTGCTCAGCGGCGTCGCAGAGATAACCGCGCGTGTCGACCATCCTGCTTGACATGAGACGCACGCACATCCCCGTGCTCGCCGGGGAGTTGATCGACCTGCTCGACCCCCGCCCAGGCCAGACAGCGATCGACTGCACCTTCGGCGGCGGCGGCCACGCCGAGCTGATCGCCGGGCGCCTCGGCGCCGAGGGCACGTTCATCGGGATCGACCGCGACCCGCTGGCCGCGGAGCGCTTCGAGGAACTGGCGGGCGAGGTCGCCTGCTCGGTGCGCTTCATCCACGCGAGCTACGCCGATGCGCTCGAGCAGCTCGTCGAAGAGGGGGTACAGGCCGACATCGCCTACTTCGACCTCGGTATGTCCTCGATGCAGGTCGACACACGCGAGCGCGGCTTTTCATATTCCTTCCAGGCTCCGCTCGACATGCGGATGGATCCCGAGCAGGAGCTGAGCGCGCGCGAGATCGTCGCCGAGTGGGACGAGCGCCGCCTGGCGCGCGCGCTGCGCGACTTCGGCGAGGAGCGCCACGCCGGCGCGATCGCCCGCGCGATCGTGCGCCGGCGCGCAGAGACCCCGATCGAGACGACGGTGGAGCTCGTGGACACGATCAACTCCGCGATTCCCGCGCCCGCGCGGTTCGCCGGCGGTCATCCCGCCAAGCGCTCCTTCCAGGCGCTGCGGATCGCCGTCAACGACGAGCTCGGCCAGCTCGACCGCGGCCTGCCGCTCGCGTGGGAGCTGCTGCGCGAGGGCGGTGTGCTCGCCGGAATCTCCTTCCACTCGCTCGAGGACCGGCGCGTGAAGCGCTTCCTGACCGAGCGCGCGCGGGGCTGCATCTGCCCGCCCGAGATGCCGGTCTGCGGTTGCGGGCGCGAGGCCGAGGCGGCGCTGCTCGCACGCCGCGCGATCATGCCCTCCGCCGGCGAGGTCGCGCACAACCCGCGCGCGGGCTCGGCCAGGCTGCGGGCGGCGAGGAAGCTCCGTGCAGCGAACACCGAGGTGCAGACCCCATGACACCCCCGGCCGCAAGCGCCGCCGCCGCGGCGCCGGCGATCCACCCGCGGCGCACCACCGGCCCGCGGCGAGCGCCCGCGACGCGCAGGCCGCGGCGAGTCTCCGGCCCCGCTCGTGGGCGGGCGGGATCCATATCCGCTGGTGCACGCCCCGAGGTGCGCGTGTGGACGGGACCGCTGCGCGCCGCCGGTGTCGCGGAGGCGGTCGCGACGCACCGGCTGCTCGACCGGCTGATCCGCGGGCGGGTGTGGATCGGGGTGATCGCGTTCGCGCTGATCGGGATCGTGACGATGCAGCTGGTGCTGCTGAAGCTGAATGCCGGGATCGGCCGCTCGCTCGTACGCGAAGCGCTGTTGCAGCGCGAGAACGCGACACTGAGCGCCGAAAACTCCGAAGAGGCCGCGGGCGAACAGATCGAAGCGCAGGCCGCGCGCGATGGCATGGAACTGATCCCGGCCGGGGCGCTGCGCTTCCTGACCTCCCACGCCTCGAGCGACGTCGGCAAGGCGGCCGCGGCGCTGAGCGCCGCGGCGGCGACCTCGACGACCGGCAGTAGCGCGACGTCGGGCACGAGCACGACTGCGCAGACGGAAGCCGGAGCGGAAACGACGAGCGGGACGGCCGGCTCCGGCGAAGCTACGGCGGCGAGCTCCACAGACACGGCCGCCGCGACGGGCACGAGCGCCGAAAGCGAAGCCGCGGCCACGGGCGCCCCCCCGGCAGGGACCACCACCCCCGAAGCCACCGCGCAGGCGGATTCCACCCCCGAAGCGACGGCGCCCGCGAGCACCGGCACCGGCACGAGCTCGGGCACGACCGCCCCCGAATCCGGCGCGAGCGCCGCGGGCGGCTCCGGCGAAACGGGAAGCCAGGCTTCTGGCGCAACGACCGCGACCGGTGGCGGCACCGGGGGCTAGCGGGTGGCCGTCGTCCAGAGCAGGATCGGCGCGATCTTCGGGTTGTTCTTCCTGCTTCTCGTGCTCGCGGCGGGGCGCACTCTGTACCTGGGGACGATCCACAGCGGGACGCTGCGTCAGGCCGCGCGCGCTCAGCAGCTGACCGCCGAAACCGTGCCGGCTCAGCGTGGCACGATCACCGACCGCAACGGGATCGACCTCGCCGTCTCCGAGCCCGCGCAGGACATCTCGGCGACGCCGTATCTGGTCAAGGAACCGCTCGCGGTCTCACAGAAGCTCGCGCCGCTGCTCGGGGTCAGCCAGGCGACGCTGCTGAGCGACCTGAGCGAGCACACCGGCTTCGTGTACCTCGCGCGTGCGGTTCCTGCCAAGGCCGCGCAGACCGTGCTGGGGCTGGACATCGCCGGGATCTCCGGCACGCCGGTGATGCGCCGCGTCTATCCTCGCGGCACGCTCGCGGCGCAGCTGCTCGGCGTCGTCGGCACCGAAGGCAACGGGTTGACGGGGCTGGAGTACTCGAACAACTCCCTGCTGCACGGGCGCGCGGGCGAACGGCGCGTGGTCAGCGACGCGCTGGGGCAGCCGATCTCGATCGACAACGTCCATCCCGAGGTTTCGGGCGCGTCACTGTCGCTGACGCTCGACGCGAACATCCAGCGGCGCGCGGAAAACGTGCTCGGCGCGGTCGCGAAGGTGTATGCGCCGAAAGACGCGACAGCGATCGTGATGAACCCGAACACCGGTGCGATCCTCGCGCTCGCGAACTGGCCCCAGGTCAACGCCAACGACCCCTCGGCCGCGCCCGAAGGGGCGACGGAGGATCGGGCGGTGAGCTTCAACTACGAACCGGGCTCGACCTTCAAGGTGGTCGCGGTCTCGGGCGGCTTGGAAAGCGGGCTGATCACGCCGAGCACCCCGTTCGCGATCCCCGATGAGATCCAGGTCGCCAACCGCACGATCCACGACGCCGAGGAACACGGCGAAGAGACGCTGACGACCGCCGAAATCCTCGCGCAGTCGAGCAACGTCGGGGCGATCAAGATCGGCGCGCTGGACGGTCCCGAACGGTTCAACCAATGGGTGCACAAATACGGCTTCGGCGCGCGCACCGGCGTCGAACTGCCGGGCGAGGAAACGGGCGTGACGCTGCCGCCGAGCGAATACTCCGGCTCCTCGATGGGCAACCTGCCGATCGGCCAGGGCGAGCTCGTCACGCCGATGCAGATGGTGAGCGCCTACTCCGCGATCGCCAACGGCGGGATCCTGCGCCGCCCGCACGTCATCGGCGCGATCGACGGCAAGCCCCAGCCCCAGCCGGCGGGACGGCGCGTGATCTCCGCGAAGACATCTGCCGAGATCCGCACGATGCTGAAGGGCGTGCTCGCGCCCGGAGGCACCGCGAGCGAGGTCTCGATCCCGGGCTACGAACTGGCGGGCAAGACCGGCACGGCCAGCAAGGTCGACCCGGCGACCGGCGAATACTCCGAAACCGCCTACGTCGCCTCGTTCATCGGCTTCGCCCCGGCCAAGGACCCGAAGCTCTTGTGCGCGGTCGTCGTCGACGAACCCCAGAACGGCTCGATCTACGGCGGCACCGTCGCCGCCCCCGCCTTCGGTCAGATCATGTCCTTCGCGCTGCCGTACCTGCGTATCCCGCCGGGGTAGCCCTCCCGACCCTCAGGCCTCGACGGTCGCCCCCTGTTGCTGTGGGGCTCGCCTGCGCGGCTCCGGCCGCGACTCCGATTCCGACTCCTCGTGCTCGCGGTGTTCCATCCCGCGCCTGACGGCAACCAGACCCAGCGCTGCCACCAGCAGGCAGGTGATCGCCCCGACCCCGAGCCCCGCGCGGGCGCCGGCGGTGGCCATCACCCAGCCGATGATCGGTCCGCCGATCGGGGTCGAGCCCTGGAAGGCGACGAACCACAGGCTCATCACGCGCCCGCGCATGTTCGGCGCCGCTCCCAGCTGCAGGGTCGAGTTGCCGGTCGACATGAACGCGATGCTCGCGCCGCCCGCGAGCGCGAGCGCGACGAGCTCCAGCGCGAGGCTCTGCGCGAGCGTCGCCAGCGCGAGAAAGATCCCGAACGCGGCCGCGGCCGCCACGAGCGGACGCAGGCCGACTTTGCCCTTCGCGGCGACGAGCAGGCCGCCGACGACGGCGCCGACGCCCATCGCCGAGGTCATGAAGCCGTAGCCGGTCGCGCCGAGGTGCAGGCCCTGTTTGGCCATCACCGGCAGCGAGACCTGAAACTCGTACGCCAGGCAGCCGACGAGCGCCATCATCAAAAGCGGGATCCCCAGCTCGGGGGTGCGGCGCACATAGCGCAGGCCTTCCCGCAGCTGGCCCGGCGCGCGCGGGGTCGGCTTCGTCGGGTTCAGGGCCGTGCGGTCGAGCGTCACGAGCGAAGCGATCACCGCGGCGAAGCTCGCCCCGTTCACCAGGAAGCAGACGCCGGTGCCGACGGTCGCGATCAGGATCCCCGCGACCGCCGGGCCGATCGTGCGGGCGACGTTCACCAGGACCGAATTGAGGCTGACCGCGTTCCTGAGGTTCTCCGGGCCGATCATCTCGAGCATGAAAGACTGTCGCGCTGGGTTCTCGAACGCGTTGTTCAAGCCCAGCAGCAGCGCGAGCACGCCGATCTCCCACAGTTCGACCGCGCCCGTCACCGTCAGCACGCCCAGGATCAGCGCCTGCACGCCCATCGCCGCCTGCAGCATCACCATCAGCCTGCGCTTGTCGACGCGATCGGCGATCACGCCGCCGTAGGGACCGAGCAGCAGCACCGGCAGCGTCTGCAGCGCGATCACGATGCCGAGCGTCGTCGCGCTGCCCGTCAACGTCAGCACCAGCCAAGACTGCGCGGCCATCTGCATCCACGTGCCGATCAGCGAGACCGCCTGGCCGGAGATGTAGCGGCGGTAGTTCGGGACCGCGAGCGCGGCGAACGTCGTCTTACCGGCGCCGATCAGGCGCGGCGTCATCGACGGCCGCCCTGCTGGTCTTTTGCTCCCTGCCGCGCGTACCGCCCGCGCGCTGCGCTCTGTCCATTCGATCCGCCCGGGCCGGGAAGCTGCTCGGCGAGCTCCTCCAACACTCCCAGCGCCGCCCACAGCGCCTCCCTCTGCTCCTCATCGAGGCTGTCCACGTGCGCGCTCAGCGCCGCGGTGCGCTCGCGGTGGATTCGCTCGCGCATCCGGCGTCCCGCGGGCGTCGCCCGCACGAGCGCCGCGCGCCGGTCGCCGGGGCTCGCCTCGCGGCTGATCAGCCCGGCGTCGCACAGTTGCGCGGTGATCCGCGAGAGCATCGTCGGGTTCACGCTCTCGATCTCCGCCACCTCGCCGAGCCCGAGTGGCCCCGACCGTACGATCGTGAACAGCACCGAGGTTTGCGTCGGCGTCAGCTCCGACCCCGCGCTCGTCGGCCGCAGGCGCCGGCCGAGCCGTCCGATCACGGCGCGCAGGCGCGCGGTCCGGTCGGCGTCGGTCTGGGGGAGAGAGGAGGTTGGTGTGTGTTTCATAGTTGCTTGCTGGCAAGCATTTTATCAGGGTCGGCGAGCGTTGCGGATTGTTCCCTGTGCGGGATCGTTTCGGCCACGTGGAATCCCTCCGGGACGCCGTTACACTCGCAACTAATGCCCGAGCGCAGCCTTCCTCGCGCGGTCGAGCCTGGGAGCGACCGACCGCCGGCCGTCGGTATGCAGTTGCCCTACCGGCCCGGCCTCGACGGGCTGCGCGCGCTCGCCGTTGCGGGTATCGTGCTCTACCACGCGGGCGTCTCGTGGATGCCGGGCGGATTCCTCGGCGTCGACGTGTTCTTCGTGCTGTCGGGCTACCTGATCACCTCGCTGCTGCTCGCCGAGCGCCGTCGCGAGGGGAGCGTCGGCTTCAAAGCGTTCTGGCTGCGGCGCGCGCGGCGGCTGCTTCCTGCCGTGCTGCTCGTTGTCTTCGTCTGCCTGCTCGCCGCCTCGACGATCGCGCGCGACGATCTCGCGCGCACCCGCGGCGACGCGCTCGCCTCGCTCGTGTACATGACCAACTGGCACCTGATCGCCGCCAGCCACTCCTACTTCAATGCGTTCGGGCGTCCCTCGCTGCTCCAGCACCTGTGGTCGCTCGCGGTCGAGGAGCAGTTCTACCTGTTCTGGCCGCTGATCCTGCTCGGCAGCCTGAAGCTCGTCGGCCGCCGCGGGACGGTGTTGCTTACGGTGGCGCTGGCGCTGGCCTCGACCGCTCTGATGTGGGGCCTGTACAACCCCAACCAGGACCCATCGCGCGTCTACTACGGCACCGACACGCGCGCTTCGACCTTGCTCGTCGGTGCGCTGCTCGCCTTCGCCTGGCCGCTCGGCGGCTTCCGCGACGAGGTCTCCCGCCGCGCGGCGCGCTTGCTCGACGGCGTCGGCTGCGTCGCGCTGGCGGGAGTGCTCGCCTTCTTCGTGCGGGTCCAGGACTACGCCCCGTGGCTGTACCGCGGCGGGTTCCTGTTGATCGCGCTCTGCGCGGCGGTGCTGATCGCGGTCGTCGTACACCCCGCCTCCGCTCTGGGACGCGCGCTGGGGACGCGCACGCTGCGCTGGATCGGCGTGCGCAGCTATGGCATCTACCTGTGGCACTGGCCGGTGATGATGCTCACCCGGCCCGGCATCGACGTGCCCTGGCGGGGAACGCTCGTGATCCTCGCGCAGATTGCGCTCACGGTCGCGCTCGCCGCGCTCTCCTACCGCTACGTCGAGATGCCCGTGCGCTCGGGCTCGGCGCAGCGGCGCCTGCGCGCGTGGCTCGACGCGCACACGCCCCAAGAGCGGTTGCGCTGGACGGCCGGCTCGCTGGCCGGCTCCGTGCTCGTGCTCGGGCTGATGCTCGGCCTGCCCGCGCCCGATGCGGCGGTCGGCTCGGGGCAGACCGCGACCCCGGCGGCGCTCGTGCACGCCTCGAGTCTCGCGGAAGCGCTGCACGGGGGCGAGCCCGGAGGCGAGGCGCTGTCCGCGAGCGCGCTCGCCGGCCAGGATGGCGACGCAGACGTCGGTGTCGGCTCGCTGCCGTCCGGGCCGATCCTCGCGCTCGGCGACTCGGTGATGCTCGGCTGCGCGCCCGTGCTCGAGCAGCGCCTCGGCTCGCGCCTGCGCGTCGACGCGGTTGTCGGCCGCCAGGCGGCCGACACGATCGAACGGCTCGCCGAATACCGTGCGCAGCTCGCCCTGCCGCCGACCGTGATCGTTCAGATCGGCGACAACGGGCCGGTCTGGGACTCGAACATGCAGCGCCTGCGCACCGTCCTCGGCGGTGTGCCCCATGTCGTGATCGTGAACGTGCGCGTCGCCCGCAGCTGGCAGAACGAGGTCAATTCCGAGCTCGCCTCCTTCCTCTCCACCTGGCCCCAGGCCGTGCTCGCGAACTGGTACTCGCACTCGAGCGAAAGCCTGCTCGTCGACGGTGTGCACCCATCGGTCCCCGGCCGCTCGATCTATGCGAGCGTCGTCGTCGACGCGCTGCGCGAAGCGGCGGCGAGGGGGTAGGGGGTTCACCGCCGCCTACTATTGGGACATGAAGGATGTGCCTATCAACCTTCCCGGCCACGAGCTCGTCAGCGCGGGGCTCGCCGATCTCGCTGCCGATCGTGAGAGCGAGTCGGGCTTGCTGGTTGCGATGGCGGCGCCGCGGCTGCGGGCGCTGGGTTTCGACGTACCCGAGGGCGGGGGCGAGCGACCCTCCCATCGTCTGTACGAATTGCTATCTGAGAGCGATCTGGGAGCCCACAGTCGGTACAACGCGTTGATCGCACGGATTGTGAGCTTCGCGCGGGCGGCGGAGCATGCGTCCTCCGGTTGACGAGAGTCGTCTACGGGAGCTGGCAATCCGCCTGGGGCGTGCAGCTAGAGGGCCGACACGGATCTACCTGACGGGTGGCGCCTCGGCCGTGCTCGAAGGTTGGCGTGGCTCCACGGCAGATATCGATCTGCGTTTCGAGCCGGATCTGGATGAGCTGCTCCGCGAGCTACCGGTGTTGAAGGAGAGCCTCGGGGTGAACATCGAGCTGGCGTCTCCGCCGGACTTCATTCCCGAGCTACCCGGCTGGCGGGGGCGCAGCCCGCTGGTCTTTCAAGAGGGCCATGTCGCTGTTCATCACTTCGACTTCTACTCGCAGGCGCTCTCAAAGATCGAGCGCGGCTTTCAACAGGATCTCGATGACGTGGGCAAGATGATCGAGTCCGGGTTGGTGACGCCGGCGAGGCTGCGCGAGCTCTACGAGACGATCGAGCCAGAGCTGTACCGATACCCGGCGATTGACCCATCTGCGTTTCGTCAGAAGGTCGAGGCGACTGCCGGTTAGGTGCTCCGGGAGCTGTCACGGGGTCCGTAGAGCAGGCGTTTCGGCACTGGCACCGGGCTAAGCCGCTTGACGGCTGAACCGAGGAAGAGCCGGGGTTCGAGGATCGCAAGGAGGACAGCGAGCTCGTCCCGCTCGCTCCTGCTCAACGAGCCGGGCCGCCCTCGTGTCTGCGCGAGAAGAGTCAGCAGGCGGCGACGTTGGGGGCCGCTGAGCTTGGCGAGATGAGCCCACGCCATCGCGGCGACCTCGGCGGCCAGGAGCACTCCGACGATCGGAATGCCATGCGTCAACCGCTTGAGCGGGACGTCTTTGACCAAGAACCGGAGCACGAGGTCATGGTAGTTCGGCCACGGTGACGTTCTGCACGGCTCCGTTCGGCCTCTTTCAGGGCACGTGGACGGTGAAGCGTCCGACCGGCACATCGACGCTGCCGGGGGCCTTCGATGCCGTCCACCATCAACACCAGCGGCTCGCGCTGCGCCAGCGCACAAACCAGCGACACCAGTGCGTGACGAACCAAGAACGCGCGATCGGTATCGCGTGCTACGCCCCCACCGCGCAGCGCGATACCGAAAACATCCGCCGCGGGCGCCGACGGACCAGAGAAAAGTCGTTCCCGGTCGACCGCGACGAGCGAGTGAACCTCGCGTTCGAGCAGCTGACGCACCACCCCGTAACCGAAGTCCCGCTCGAGCGTGGCACCCGACGCTCGCAGCACCCTCATGCCGGACTCACCCGCCAGACGACGCGCCTCGTACAGCAGAGCGGTCTTCCCGATCCCCGCCTCGCCGACGATCACGATCACCCGGCCGGCGCCACCGCCGACAGCGACACACCCCTCGTGAAGCGCCGACCGCTCAATCTCTCGCTCGAGCAACTCGTCCATGACCATGCCGATCCTAAAGCTCGAACCCGGCCGTGGGATCTCTTAACGTTCAGGTGCGGGCGCACTGCGTCGCGCCGTGACGAGCACGGCGACTGTGCTCGCTCGGATCGGCCGCCCGAGACGCTCGTGGAGAGCTCGGTTCTCGCTTGCGACGGCCTCACGCTGCTCGGCCGAGAGTCGTGCCCAGAACGACATCGTGCCGAGTAGGGCGTTGATCTCATCGGCGTTGTGCTCGACCAGGGTCGGCACGGTTGCGAGCTGTAGGTCCTCGAACAGATCGGCCGCGTAGTCACGTCCGATGTCGTGGCCTCCCAGCCAGGCCCAGGCATCCGCGATGTTCCGACGGCGCTCGTGCACGCCCGCGATAGTGGAGTCGAGGTCGCGGTAGGTGGGCCAGGTCGCGGCGAGCTCCGGCGCATGCCTGCGTATGGCCGACAGCAGAACCTCCTGATCGTCGACGCTGCGCCGCTCCTGCAGGCCGAAGTACTGGATCAGGGCGAGCGTCCCGCTGGGAGCGAGCGCGTCGGCGATCTTGCGCCAGCCCAGATCGGGATCGACCCAGTGGATCGCGGACGCCGAGAACACCGCCTCGTAGCGCTCGCGGGGCAGCTGCACGTCCTCGATCCGCGCGTGGACGAGCTCGACGTCGCCCGCATCCTTCAGGTTCTCCTCGGCGATCCCGATCAGTTGGTCTCCCGGCTCGAGTGCGGTCACGCGCAGCCCTCGCGCGAGCAGGCTGCGCGTCAGCTGCCCGGTCCCGCATCCGATCTCCAGCACCCGGTCGCCATCCCCGATATCAGCCACCTCGCATGCTTCATCGACGAGCGCATTCGGGTAGGTCGGGCGATTGCGGTCGTACTCGACCGCGACCTCGTTGAAGACCTTGCCGTAGCTCCGTGCCAGCGTTCCGTCGCTCATGGGCGAAGCGTAGGGCGATCAGGGGCGGGTTGCCTTGGGGCAGGCGACCGTCTTCCGCGCTTCCGCCTGCGTCCCATCCTGGAAGTCGAACGTGGCGGAGAATTGAAAGCCGCCGCGAGGGCACCGCTTGGGTAGGACAATGCTCCTGGGTCTGTAGGCAACCCGCTTACCGTGGCGAGTTTCGTAGTAGGTGAGGTTGCCCCCGAGCGTCACGTGCACCCGCACGACCGAGACGTCGGGCGCCCCGGGCAGGCTTTCGACCAGCGGCACGGTGAGCTTCAGGTCGCCGGCCAGCAGCAGCGAGGGCATCACGATCCGCGCGGCGACGGGGGACAGGCCCGTGGCGCTGACGAGCAGTTTGACGAACCCGTTTTCGGAGGGTCCGGCGACCAGGCCGATGCTCGCCGTCTCTGTCCGCACTTCGCCGCCGACGGGGATTTCGACGAACGCGCTGCCGGAGCCCATCCGCGAGTTCGGCGGGCAGATCGACGGTCCGTGAGCTTCGAGTTCCGCCACCTGGCACGAGGCGGTGCCGAGCCCGCTCGTGGCGATCCCGAGGTCGGAGGGGTAGTGGAAGTCGACCCCGGTCAGCGGCGGGGGCACCTGGCCGGCGCCGGCTTTGATTTCGAAGCCGAGCGAGACCGTGCTGGGGGCGCCCAGCCGCAGGGGCGTGAACGCCGTGCTGATGCTCGCCGTCTGCGCCGCCGAGGCCGTGCCCGGCACCCACGCGCACAGCGCGAGCACGGCTGAGAGCACGCACTTGCGCGTGCGGGTCCTCGCTTTTGGGGTGTACAGACGTCTAGTACGCAAGGTTTCCGATCGTCTGGACGACCAGCGCGTAGCCGCGCCGGATGAAGACGCCGAACAGTTCGCCGGTCCCGTGGATGTGGGCGTAGCGGCCGCTGCCGCCGGTGATCGTGAACGCGCCGCGGAAGCTCGGTTCGGGGCTGGTCGGGTTGCTCAGCCTGGCCTTGGCCCGCCCGCTGATCGACCCGCTGTGACCGTAGATCGTGAACTGCGCGCTCACGGCGGGGTTGCCGTTGTAGACAAAGTGCACGCGCACCTTGCCGGGTACCGTCCCCGTCGCGGGTCCTTCGTCGATCAGTTCCGAGCCTTCGCTGGAGATCAGGTGCAGGTGGCCTTCGTCGCGGACGTTCAGCCCGCGCGCCGCCGCGGCGCTGCTCGCGGGAGCGGCGGCAAGGGCGATCAGCGCGAGCGCGGCCGTACGCCAGATCGAGCCGTCAAACCTCATTGCACCCTCCACTTCCCGCGTAATTTGCCTATAAACCGTGATTTGTCTGAAACGATGCTAGCTCTCCGCTCCGCGGCGCTCGCCGGTTCCGCGCCCGCATCCGCTTCGCCAGCCGCCAGCCGCGCATCAGCGCGAGCGTGGGGGAGACCAGCGGTTTGAGCTGCGCTTGCAATCGCGCGACGATCGGCGCGGCCGGCTCGCCGCGGGCGCCCGGTGCGGAGGCGTAGTAGGCGACGACGCCGACGAGCGTGATCGCGTGGTGCGGGCCGTTGCGCAGGGCGCGCGCCCGCAGGGCGGCCCGCCGGATCGCGTCGACGAGTACCTGCGAGAGCTCGTCGCGATCCGGAAAGAGGTCGATGTAGCCGAGCCCGTCCGCCTCGTGGCCGGCCGATCCAAGCCCACCCGCGTCGCTCGTATCTCCCTCAGCCCGGGTGTCCTCCTCGTGGTCGACGAGCCCGTCGAGCAAGGTGAGCGGCACACACATATAGAGGTAGGCCGACGCGATCTCCTCTGCCTCCGCGCCCGTCGTCCGGGAATCGGACGCGGCCGCGATCAGGGCGTGCAGTACGAGCACCGAGGCCGCCGCTCCCGCAAGCAGCTCCCGCCACTCGAGGCCCGTGCCCTCCGCCTCACGTCGTGCCCATGCCTCGACCTGCGCGGTCCCAAGCCGCGAAGCGGCATGCATCCGAGTCTGCGCCTGCCCACCGAGCGAAGCGATCCGCTGTGCGACCTCGGAGATCGCCGAGGCCGCGGGCAGCCGCGCAAGAGCACAAGAGACGGTTCGGGAAAGAAGCTCGAGATATCCGTCGTCGCTTCGTGGCGGTAGCTCGAGCTTCTTTCCCGCCCCGGCTCCGGGCACAACGACGGCGTCAGAGAACGCCTTGAACAGCAATTCACCATCGCCCAGCGGATCGCCCGAAGGACGCTCGGTCAGCCCGTCGAGGTAGTCGAACAGCAGCTCCAAAGCGACGATCGCTTCCACGACATCTCGTCGGTGGGACCGTGGCGCAAGCGTCGCGAGCATCGCCGCCGCCTCCGCGTGAAAGCCCTCGCCGCGCAGCTTCTCGAGCGCCAGCGCGCGCAGCGCGGGATCTTCGATCGTGAGCGCGCGCTGCTCCCAGCGCCGTAGCTCGCGACGCACGATCGGCGCCACGGTGCTCCAGTAGCGGACGTTGGCTACGCCGAGCGCCAGACCCGCGCGGGCCACGAATCGCCGATCGCCGAGCGCGGACACGTCCTACTCGTTCTCCAGGGCCAGGCCCGGTGAGACGCGGGAGATCAGCCAGCCGGGGATCGTCATGATCGCCAGCGCGATCGCGAGCACGAGCGCGAAGATCTCGATTGCGCGGCCGCCGGTGACGATGCTCGCGAGCGGGAAGCCCGTGACCTGGCGCAGGTAGCCGTCGATCACGACCTCGCCGTAGATCCCCGCGATCGCGCCGGTCAGGCAGCCGGCCCCGAGCATCAGCGTCGCTTCCAGCAGCAGGATCCGCCGCAGGCGACCCGGCTTGGCGCCCGACAGGCGCAGCCCGGCCAGCCACGCGCGCCGCTGCCACAGGCTCGAGGCGAGCGCCGCGGCCATCGCCGCGATCGCCGCCAGCAGCAGCAGCGTCGAGATCTCCCGCAGCTGGCCGAGGCCTTCGCTCGTCAGCGCGTCGATGCTCGCTTCCCGCGTGGCGGCGGTCGAGACTTCCAGACCGCTCGACGAACCGAGCGCAAGCGCGATCGCGCCACGCGCCAGCTCGGGATCGGCGCCGGGGCGCAGCTCGACGCCGAGCGCGGTCGGCGCCGTAGTTCCCCAATCGCGCCTGTAGTCGCCCGAGCTCATGAAGATCACGCCCGGCGGCCAGGCGAGGTTGGTCGTCGTCGCGGCGATCCTGAACTGGGCGTCACCTGTGGGGGTGGGCAACGTCAGCACGCCTCCGACGTGCACGTGGTGGGCTTCGGCGATCTGCCTGGAGACGGCGATCCAGCCGCCTTCGCGCAAGCGCGCCTCGGCCGTCGCGGCGTTGCCTTGCAGGATCTCGCTCGCCAGCACCTGCCTGCTGGCGCCCGGCGGCCGGGCGACGATCCACACGCGCCTGGAGCCGAGCGCCAGGAAGCCCCCCTGGAAGGTCCTGACGCGCGCGACGGCGGGGACGCTCGCGATCCGCGCCGCGGCCGCGCCGGGTGAGAATTCGTCGACGGCCTGGTTGTCGCCGGGGTTGGTGACCCAGATCTCCGCGGCGGAGACGTAGCTGTGGGCGAACGAGTGGATCCCCTGCAGCAGGTTCTCGCGCGAGCCGCCCAGCGCGACGCTGCCGAACAGCGCGACCGCGCCGGTCGCGGCCAGCGCCAGCGAGCGCAGCGTCGTCGTGCGCAGCGAGGCGAGCACGACCGGCAGCGTGATCAGCTGCTCGTAGCGCTCGGTCAGGGCCCGCATCAGCGCCAGCACGCCGCCCAGCACGAGCGGCACGGCGAGCACGGTCCCAAGCGCCAGGATCGCGATCGCCGCGATTGCGGCCGCCGGCGCCAGCGCGTACAGCAGGCTGGCGGCCGCGATCAGGCTCACGCTGGCGGCGAGCAGTCGCCGTCGCACGGCCGGCCGCAGGGCGTCGCCGGGTACGCCGTCCTGCTGGTAGACGGCATCGCGCGCGCGTCCGCGCCGCAGGTCTGCCAGCACGACGGCCGAGGCCACGCAGGTCGCGAGCACGCCGCCCACAAACGCCAGCAGCAGCGGACGCAGACCGATCACGGTGTTCGAGCCGAGCGTGAAGGCCTCGGCGAGATAGGCCGAGGACTGGTGGAAGACGCCGACCGAGAGCAGGTAGCCGGCGAGCAGGCCCGCGAGCGAGGCACAGGCGCCCAGGCAGAGCGCCTGGAACAGGACCATCTGCACGATCCCCAGACGCCTCGTGCCGGCCAGGCGCAGGTCGGCGATCGCCTGGCGGCGCTCGGGCACGGTCAGCAGCATCGCGTTGAACGCGAGCAGGAAGCCGAGCAGCGCGCCGATCGCCGCGAACAGGCCGCTGGCCAGGCGGCTCGGCCCCAGCGCCTCGCGCAGCAGCGTGACGTCCTGGTCGGCCGGCGCGACCGTCAGACGCCCCCCGGCGAGCGCTTGCATCTCCGCGCGTACCTGCTTCTGCGCTCCCGGCTGCGTCTCGACGAAGATCCGTGTAATTCGCCCGGGCAGGCCCGTGAGCTGCTGCATGCGCCCCAGCGGCATCACGGCCACGAGCGCGCGCGAGAGCGCGCCGACGGCTTCGGGGCCGAGCACGGCCGAGACCCTCAGCGAAGTGGCTCGCCCGCGCATCTGCAGCGTCACATATCCCGCCCCGGCGGACCCGGCTCGGGCGGAGCCATTCGCGGCCGCGAGCGGGTGGGTGGGGATCCCAATCATTTCGGCGCTCGCCTTGCTGAGGCCGATCGTGCCCGGCGTGAGGGCAGCGAGCGGCAGCGTTTCGCCGAGGCCGTCGAGCACCGCGAGGCTCGTGTCGGTGCCGGCGAGGTCGATCGTCGTGTGGCGGCCGTTCGCGGCCCGCACGGTCGCGCTCTGCTCGAGCAGCGGCGCGGCCTGCTTGACGCCGGGTAGCCGCTGCACGCGCCCGAGCAGATGTTCGTCGAAGCCCGCGTCGCTGCGCGCGCGCAGCTGCAGGCTCGCGGGTCCCGCGACGGCGTGCACGACTTCGGCGCTGGAGCCGGCGATGCTCGACTCGGCGACGGTCGCCGCGAACACGAGCGCCACGGCGATCGCGATCCCGATGCCCGCGAACAGCTCCTGAGCGGCGTTCACGCGCAGGCGGCGGCGGTATAGATAGACCAGCGCGTAGGGGCGCAGCAGCGCGCGCGTCTTCAGCGGCTCAGCCCGCGACATCAGCGCTCACCTCTGCATCGTGCAGCTCGCCGTCGCGCAGCGTGAGGCTGCGATCGGCGAGCTGCGCGGCCTCGGTGTCGTGCGTGACGAGCAGCACGCCGGCGCCGCGCTCGTGCGCGATCTCTCCGAGCAGCGCGACGATCTCGCGGCTGCGGGCGCTGTCGAGGTTGCCGGTCGGCTCGTCGGCGAGGATCAACGGCGGATCGCCCGACAGGGCGCGCGCGATCGCGACCCGCTGGCGCTCGCCGCCGGAGAGCTGCTCGGGGGTGTGCTCGGCGCGGTCGCCGAGCCCCAGGCGCTCGAGCCACGCACGCGCCTGAGCGCGAGCCTCGCGGCGCCCGACACCGCCCAGCAGCAGCTTGATCGAGGCGTTCTCGAGCGCCGAGACGCGTGGCATCAGACGGGGGTTCTGATAGACGAAGCCGACATCGCGCAGCAGGTAGTCGGAGGCGTCGTCCTCGGAGAACGAGGCCAGGTCGACGCCGTCGAAGCGGACCGCGCCCCGCTCGGGCGCCAGCAGCGTCGCGGCGAGCTTCAGCAGCGTGGTCTTGCCCGACCCGCTCGGCCCGTGCAGGGCGAGCATCTCTCCCGGCGAGACGGTCAGGCTGACGCCGTCGATCGCGCGGACCTCCTCGCCGGCACCCCGATAGTGCTTGACGACTTGCTCGAGATCGAGCACGGATGGATCTCGGCTCAGCCGCTGGCCCGCAGGCCCATCGCCGGGCGCAGCGTAAGAACCGGCGCGAGCTCGGGCTTCGGGCTGCCGCGTAGTTCGCCATCGCCGAGCGTGAACGCCTGGTCGGCTCCGGACAGCCCGGTCAGGTCGCCGACGCTCATCAGCACGGCGAGGCCGTCCTCGTCGGCGAGCGAGCGCAGCAGCAGCAGGATCGCGTCGCGCTGGTGCAGCTCGACGCCGGCAACGGGCTCGTCGATCACCAGCAGTCGCGGTTCGAGCGCGAGCGCGTGGGCGATTGCGAGTCGCACGCGCTCGTCGCAGTCGAGCTCGGACAGACGCCGGGCTCCCAGCGTCCCGCCGTCGACGCGCGCGAGCGCCTCGTGCGCGCGGGCGCGCGCGTCTGAGGGGCTGACGCCGTTGACGAGCAGGCCGACGATCACCTCCTCGATCGCGGCCTCTCCCGGGGCGCCGCGGAAGGCGCTCTGGCAGTAGCCGATCTCACGGCCGAGGATCTCCTCGCCGTGGGCGGCCAGGTCGCGGCCGTCGAAGCGGACGCTGCCGGCGTCGGGGGCGTCGATCCCCGTCGCCAGGCGCAGGAGCGTGGTGCGGCCGGAGCCGCGCAGGCCCCAGACGGCGACGAGTTCGCCCGCGTCGATGCGAAGCGTCGCGTCGTCGAGCACCAGCCGGCTGCGACCGCCGCTCCTCGAGCGCTTGCAGACGCCCTCGAGCTCGAGCAGGCTCATCGCTGCGATCCCGGCCCGCTCGCGGCCTCGCCGCTCTGCCCGTTTGCCTGCCCGTTCGCCCGGGCGCCGGCGAGCGCCTTGAGCTCGCTGCGCGCGTAGCGCGCCCAGGAGATCTTGGCGGCGATCGCCAGGCGCTTCTCCTCGGCGATCAGGCGCGCCTGCAGCTCCCGGGAGGGGTCGGTGGCACCCGGATCGCCCGAAGAAGAAGCGATGCGGGTCGTGCAGGTTTCGGCCAGGCAGGCCTGTTCGTAGTCGCCGATGATCTGCATCGCCTGCTCTGGCCTGCGGGTCAGGGCCGTGAGCTGCAGCAGAAAGACCTTCTGGCGCTTGCGCTCCTCGGCGACCTCGCCAATCAGCCGCTCGTGGTAGTCCGAAAGGCCCTTCGCGGTGGCGCGGTAGTGGGGCTTGGGCTGGCGGCCGCCCCTGGTTCCGGGGAGCTCTTCGATCAATTCGCGATCTTTGAGCGTGCCTAATGCGGTGTAGGCGTGCGAGACGCTGGAGAGCGAGAGGGCCGACCCGTAGGTCCGTTCGAAGCGCTGCGCGAGCTCGTAGGCGTAGCTCGGCCGTTCGATGATCAGCCCCAGCAGCGCCCAGTTGACCGATGAGTGCATCGGCGACGCCTGCCGAGCCCGACTGACTCCCTCTCCCATTTGGACAGCGTAACCGAAACAGGGGGTGGAGGGAAGCGTATTTCAAGATATGTATTGCATCACGTACAACATTGCATGAGCTGGCGTAAAAGCCTGTATGGGGCAAGTCTCGAGGCAAAGAAATATGAACAAATAATAGAAACAAGCTGTACCTCAGAGCGCCGTCCGAACTCCCGGTCCCCACGGCCTCGCATCTCCCCGTAGGCCCAACCGTCCAACGGAGCCCGACCGGGTCAACCCAACCGTACAAACTCGCGAAACCGTGCCAGATTCGCTAGCATTGGATACCTCGTCCTTACTCAGACTGGTAATGCGTAGAACATTGCAAGCCGTGACTTGTGGGGAGGAGAGGGGAGGCCCAGACTCCGGGGAGGAGAGAGAGGAAAGCAGCATCGGGGAATCGCAGCAGCACCGCAGCAAACCCCCTCTCCACAGCAGTCCGCAGCAAGAATCGGAGGGAGAGGGAGTTGCAAGCGCACCAAAAGGGAGAAAATCTCACGAGCGCCCCTGAGCCAGGGGTGGATCCTCGTGATTTTTTGAATAAAACAACGATTCGCCAAGCGAGTCACGTCGCCGACGCGTCTCCCGCGTCAGAAACTTGCCGTGGAAACGCTCGCGACCTACGACGTCGAGCTGGGCGAGGCGGTCTGTCGCCGCGGCTTGCGCAGCTTCTGGCGTGTCGCGCGGATCGGCGGGTTGACCTTGATCGCACCGCTGTACTTGGTGACGAGCTCGAGGTGCTCGACCGGAACCGTGACCAGATCCAGGGTTTCACCGGCGTCGTTGACGATCTCGACCATCTTGTGGTCGCCGAAGTCGCTGACGACAGTGCCCTTGGTGCCCACGGGCCATTGGCCGATCCCTCTGTCCTCGCCGGGGTCGCGGATCAAGGTCTCGTCCTTGTCGATCGCCTTAGTGAAGGCGACGACATCGATTTCTCCGATTTCTTGCTGCTCGATGGTAGCCATAGTTCCTCCAGTTTAGGGCTTCGGGATGGCCGTTACAAGTCGCGGCGGGGCGCCTGGCTGATTGTACTCCCAGACGGTTCTGACGTTGATCACGCGGTCGGTCCTTGCGCCGACTCCTCTGATGGGCATGTTGACGACGCAGTTGACGCCGTAGGGGGCGTTGTCGCTGATGGATCTGATCGGCGTGGTCTGGGCACCGGCAAGGATCGCACCTTCGAGGTAGTCGATGTCCTCGATCGTGATCCCGAGGATGCGCTCGAAGCCCCGCGCCTTGGGACCGCCCTCTTCGTGGGTGACATCCAGCGAGTACGTCTCGAGCTTGTAGCGCACGCCAAACGCCTCCGCGGCGCGCGGAAGCAGCTCTCCCACGAGGGGCGGCGTGGATGTGTTGTCGGGGTCGTCGGCCATGGGTCTCCGGGTGGGCGGGTCCTTAATTGGCACGCCGGATCGATGGGGTCACGCACCGTACGCACCGATGTTGATGGCATCCGCGATCGGGCCCATCCCGGCGCAAAAACGCTCACCGCCCACCTCGGCACGACCGCCGCAGGCTCATACATCACTACAGCCCCCACCCCCAACCCCACCAGGGACCACCAACAGCGGTCGCGCCGTTTACGCGGAATAACAACCGCTGGTGGACGGCACGCAACGGCTGGCAAGCAAGAGCGCGTGGGTGACCACCTAGCTCAGTTGCGTAGCTCATCCCTAAGCAACGCTCGTCCTAGCTCGTCCTTAAGAGGCGCCGACCGTAGCTGTAGTAAAGCGGCTATTACAAAAAATACAACCTTCCAAGCCAAGCCAAAAATTAACCGCAACTAATTACCCCCACCAAGTTTCCAGCAAGCAACCAAGCAACCAAGCATCAACCCACCCCCTTCCCTAAAACACACATGCCCGCACACCCCACCATCGAAACCCCCGCCGCCGCGTCGAATCCGATGCTGCCCGCAACGCTACTCGGCGTCTGCGACGGAATCCGCCGGCGGACCCCGAAGCTTCTCGAGCCGACCCCGCCCGGTGAAGCGGAGGGTCGCGAAGCGATCGGCCCGGCAGCGGTCTCAGGCGGCTACGCCGCGTCGAGCAGGATTTCGTCCTCGGAGACCTCGAACTCGATGCTTTCTTCGGGGTTGTCTGGGTGGATCCTGACGCGGACGAGGTGCTTGGTTTGTTTGGCGGCGCGCTTGCCGCGGTCCTCGAGCAGGATCGCGGGGAACGGCGGCCCGGTGATGGCGGTCACGCCGACGCGCCGGCCGACCTTGAACCAGTCGGCGAACTCGGGCTTGGGGACGATCTCGGTCGGTAGCATGACTCCTCCTAAGATATCACCAGGGCCGGGTGCCCAGGAGCCTTTCGAGGTGGTCGGCGAGGACTCGGTCGAACGATTCGGCGAGGCCGTTCAGCGCGCTGTGCCAGGTGTTGCAGGCGGCGAGCGTGACTGTGTGTGGGTTCAGGTCGGCGCGGTGGCGCTCGATGTCGTGGTGGGCGATCGCGTTGCGCCAGGCGTTGAGCTCTTCGAGCTTGCGCTGGCGCGCCGTGTTGCGCGTGTCCGCCGCTTGCACGACCGCCCAGAATTCGAGACGCAGGCGGCCGAAGTCGGCGCCGAGCGCGCTGGGCTGGGCGTTGCCGTGGTCGAGCTGGCGGGCGAACGAGAGGTTCGTGGCCAACACGGCGGCGGTCACCGGGTCGCTGGCTTCGACGAGCAGCTGCGTCGCGTCCTCGTGCAGCCCGCGGCAGTACGCCTGGAAGTGCGCGCACAGCAGCAGCACGTAGGCGTAGTGCAGTTGCAGCGCCCGCGCGCCGCCGACGGCGCGATGAGCCTGCAGCTGCGACAGGGCCGCGGCGGAGCTCGTGCTCCACGCGGTGAGGGCAGGGGATGGCATCGATCAAACGCTACGCAGCACTTGGGACGGGAGAGCCAATTCGCGCTCTCTCAGACCCTAAACCCCTGCAAAACCGGTCAAAAGTTTTCGCACGAACACGACCTCAGCCCAACGAATCGATCCACCAGGGACCCACAACAGCGGTCGCAGCGTTTACGCGGAATAACAACAAGCCAATTCAGGCACGCAACGGCAGGCAAGCCCGTAAACCATGTATCGCAGAACGCTCAGTTGCGTAGCTGTCGTGAAGAGGCGTCTGATTTTTGTAATAAGAACAAAAACGATTTCCAAATTCCCACCTACGCCCTTCTGTAAACCACACATGCCTTCCTATACCACCATCGAAACTTCCCTAGCGCCGCGGCCGCTTCTTGCGGCACGATGCCAGCCGCGATCGGTCGGTGTAGACGGTCAGCAGGGATGCGGGCATCAGCGCGAAGCCGGTATCGGTCGTGACGATCGTCTCGGCGCCGGCGGCGATCGCGCTGGCGGCGTGGATCGCGTCGTAGGAGGCGAGTCCGTATTTGGTCATGATTTCGGGTGCCGAGTCGGCGACCTGGCCGGGGCGAACGGATACGTGGGGGAGGCTCTCGAGCAGATCGTCGTAGCTGGCGAGTGTGTTGGTCAGGAGGCGTCCGGCGCGTGGTCGGGTTCGCCCGTCGGCGCGATGTGTGCGCCACTTGCCGGCCCAGCGTTCCTTCATGGCGTTCGCGAAGGTGGCCTCGGCGAGCTCGGCGCGGAGCAGCTCGTTGGTGATGACTGTGATGCCGCTGTCGAAGATGCGTGTGAGGAACGCGTCGCACTGGGCGTGCAGCGGTTCGGTCGGGAGCAGGGCCTCGACGACGAAGCTGGTGTCCAGCGCGATCGGGTCGGGCAGGGGAAGCTGCTCGTCCTCGATCGCGTAGACGTTGTGTGGGACGGGCCGGCGCCCGCCTGTGGGGCTCATTGGGGCCTACCCGGGGCGGTACATGTCCCGCGTGATGCGGGTCTTGAAGCGCGGACCGTTGGTGGCCCGTTTGAGGGCCGCCCGTCGCTCCTCGACGGTTTTGTACTTGGAGGGTGTCGTGATTTCGGCCAGCTCCTCGGGGCTGAGCCGTTTGATCTCGAGCTTCCCGTTGGTCTGCGTTTTCGCTTTGGCTTTGGCCATGACTTTCATGATGCCACGTCTCCTATCGGTCTTCAACGGCCGCCGCGGATCGACGACCTGCCACCGAAGCTACGCACCCTCAGGGACGGGATCCACGATCGGGATGGCGTCCACCCCCCAAGCCCCCGTGTTTTCGGGCCTAGCGAAGCAAAACCCGCCGCAAAAACGCCCACCGCCCGCCTCGGCACGACCGCCGCACCCTCATACATCACTACAGCGCCTGCACCCCATCTGATCAGGGACCCACAACAGCGGCGGGCGTGTTTACGCGAAATAACAACCGTTGGTGGACAGTACGCAACAGCCGGCAAGCAAGAACGCGGGGGTGACCACCTAGCTCAGTTGCGTAGCTCATCCCTAAGCAACGCTCGTCCTAGCTCGTCCTTAAGAGGCTCCGACCGTAGCTGCAGTAAAGCGGCTATTACACAAAATATAACCTTCCAAAACCCAACCAATTAAAACCGCAACTACCAGTGATGAGCCATCCTGGGTTTGACGGAGACTTTGATGCCAGGTTTTTCCTGGCGGAGGGAGAAGTCACCGAGCATGCCAAGAGCGAGGAAGTATTCACAGGAGCTGCTGGACCGCGGGGCGCGCCTCGTGTTCGAGTCTGGGCGCCCGATCGCGCACATCGCGAGGGATCTGGGCATCGAGTCTGAGACGCTGCGCAAACACGTGCGGCAGGTCGAAGCTGATGAGGGCCGGCGCAAAGACGTCTTGAGCAGCCAGGAGCGTGAGGAGATCAAATCCTTGCGTCGTGAGGTCGCGCAGCTACGCCGTGCGAATGAGATCTTGAAGGCCGCGAGCGTGTTTTTCGCGGGCGAGCTCGATCCACACCGTCCGAAGTGAGCGCGTTCATCGAGGAGCACCGCGCGCGTTTCGGGGTCGAGCCGATCTGTGAGACCTTGGGCGTGTCGGCGTCCGCCTACTACCAGCGCGCCACCGGCCAACGCTCAGCCCGTCAGGTTGAGGACGAGCGGCTACTCGGCGTGATCGCAGAGCTACACGCGCGCAACTACTCCGCTTATGGCTCACGGCGGATGTGGAAGGCGCTGCTGCGCTCCGGCGAGCAGGTCGGGCGCAGCCGTGTGGAGCGGCTGATGCGTGAGAACGGGCTGCAGGGCGCCAAGCGTCGCGGCAAGCCATGGCGCACAACCCGGGCAGATCCCTCGGCGATGCGCAGCCCTGATCTGGTGCAGCGCGAGTTCGAGGCGTCCCGGCCGGATGAGTTGTGGTTCGCTGACTTCACCTATCTGCGCTGCTGGGAGGGGATGGTGTTCTTCAGCTTCGTGATCGACGCCTACAGCCGCAAGATCGTCGGCTGGCAGTTCGCGCCACACATGCGCACGACGCTCGTCCTCGATGCCTTGAGAATGGCACTGCACCAGCGAGCACCAGGCGCTGATGTCGAGCTGGTCCATCACAGCGACGCCGGCAGCCAATACACCTCGATCGACTACACCCAGACGCTTGAGGATCACAGGGTCCTCGGCTCGATCGGGTCGGTCGGTGATGCCTACGACAACGCCCGCGCCGAGAGCTTCGTCGACAGCTTCAAGACCGAGCTCATCGCCGACCGCGTCTGGACCAGCAGATCACAGCTCGAGCTCGCCGTCGTTGAGTATGTCGCCTGGTTCAACAACACCCGCCTACACCAAGCCCTCCACGACCGGCCGCCACGAGAGATCGAGGAACTCTACGCTGTGAAAGACGGGCCAATCACACCCACCAACTGAATGTTGGGAACCTACAAAAACGGTCTCCGTCAAACCCAGGACGGCTCACTTGTTTGAAGTCGGCCTGTTCACCGACTAGAACATTGCAAGTCGTGACTTACGAGGATTCGAAAAAAGAGGCATCATTTCAAATGGGCAGTAAATTTGGAGAGATGGTCTCTTCAAGAAGTGACGAGTACTTTCAGCCATGGGCGCAAAGCACGAAGAGCTTCTCGATCGCTTTACGCTGGCTGTCTGGCGGGACAGCCTCAGCGCGGCGCTTGCCGGCCTGCTCGAATAGCTCGACGCGGATCTCCCACTTGCGATTCTGCTGGTCGTGCGCACCGTCGAAGGCGGCCCGCGGGTTCAGGTCTATAGGGCCCGGTGCTCGATGAGCTCGCCACGGTGCTCGACCGGGGAGCCCTGGAGACCCCGGAGGGCGTGGTTTGCCCAACGCGGCCCGTGGCCGTGGCCCTCGTAGAGCAGCTCCTCACGCTGATTCACGATCGTCTGCTGAAAACGAATATCGATACTCGACTACTCGAGCTCCACCCCCTGCTGATGAGCATCGCGCTGGCGACCTACCTTGGCACCGACGCCGCCGCCGAAGCCCTCGCGAGGCCCCCGGCGTGCTCCCACGGTGAGGTTGACGTAGCTGAATTGAAGGGACAGCGGTCTTCCTCAAATCAGAGTTGCCCCGCGCGATTCATCCCCTAGAACATTGCATGGCGTGAGTTGGCAGCCCCCCTACGAAGCAGCAGAATCCGCGTCGGAGAGTTGAATTTTTTGCTTGCGCCCGTCACCCGCTCCCCTGCGGGGTCGGGCCGAGGGGAGCCATCCAGGGCGGACACCCGTTAGGGCGAAGCATCTCCGTCGCCCGGCTTCCTGACCGTTGGGCGTCGCGGCGCTTTGACCCCGCCGCGGCGCCTGTTTTTCAAAAGCGGATGGGTGGCCGAGCTCGGCGGGGCCGCTAACCGCGTAGCCGTATCGAGCGCTGACCTAGCCTCGGGGCTCATACATACCTACAGGCGTTCACTGCTGCTCGGAGCGCCCATCCAGATCCCACTCTATGTATGCGCCCGAGTGGACTCGAACCACCACGGAGAAAATTCTCCACAAGGCCCTCAACCTTGCGCGTCTACCAATTCCGCCACGGGCGCAGAGCAGGCGAGTATAGCCTCGGGCCGGCGGTGCCGGATGGCCGTGTGACGAGTGGCAGTGCTCGTCTCGGAGCCCCGGGGCCCACGCACCGCGACCGCCACCCCTTGCATCCGTCCACAGGGGACGCTAGTCTGCGAACACATGTTCGTTCCAGGCCACAGCGACCCGAACAGCGAACCCGAACAGGGAGCCCAAGAGACATGGATCTGACCAAGCGCCAGCAGGAGATCTTCGACTTCATCCACAAGTACTCGGCCAAGTACGGCTACCCGCCCACGGTGCGGGACATCGGCAAAGCCGTAGGGCTTGCGTCCTCCTCGACCGTGCACGCCCACCTCTCGAACCTCGAGAAGATCGGCCTGCTCAGGCGCGATCCGTCGAAGCCGCGCGCGATCGAGCTGCTCGATCGCGCGGTGGGCACCGCCGTGGAGAGCGTGCGCGGGATCGTGCGCGCCGACAGCCTGCCGCTGCTGGGATCGGTGGCCGCGGGCGCGCCGATGCTCGCGGAGGAGAACATCGAGGACTACGTCTCGGTGCCGTCGGTGGCCGGCGGCGGCGACGGCCAGTACCTACTGCAGATCCGCGGCGAATCGATGAAGGACGCGGGCATCCTCGACGGCGACTACGTGGTCGTGCACTCCCAGGACACGGCGCAGGACGGCGACATCGTTGTGGCGCTGTTGGGCGAGGAGGCGACCGTGAAGCGCTTCTTCAAGGAAGCCGACCACATCCGCCTGCAGCCCGAGAACGAGACGATGGAGCCGATCCGCAGCAAAGAGGTCAAGGTGCTCGGCCGCGTCGTGGGCCTGCTCAGGAGCGTCTGAACCGGGGATCGAGACTAGGTTCCAGAGCTTTACACGACGCCCGTGGCGCGCTACCGTGATCGTGCAGGTCAGGCAGCCGCGGGGGTCGCGAGACCCCCGAGGAAAGTCGGGACATCACAGGGCAGGGTGGTCGAGGAATCGACCCGGGGAAACCCGCGGGAAAGTGCAACAGAAAGCAAACCGCCGATGGGGCCGTCCCACGTGAACGGCTCACAGGCAAGGTTGAAACGGTGCGGTAAGAGCGCACCAGCGTCGCGGTGACGCGGCGGCTCGGTAAACCCCACTCGATGCAAGGCCAGACAGGACCGCTTGTAGGTTGCCCGCCGAGGTCCAGGTAGGCCGCTCAGATGGATGGCTGCTCAACGACAGGATCCCGCTTATCGACTTGCTAAGGAAAGGCCCCGCTTCGGCGGGGCCTTTCTAGTAGTCGACCCTTGTGGGTGCATGTCAGGCAAGGGATGAGAGGATCCCTCGAATGAAATCCGGCACGGAGCCGAGTAGCGCAGGCCGCGTAGAAGAGCAGGCGCAGGCCCCGGCGCAGGCGAGGGCGGACAAGCGCATCGCGGTCGTGATCGGCAGCACCCGTCCGACGCGGATCTGCCCGGGCATCGCCACGTGGGTCAGGGACGCGGCGCAGGAGGGGAGTCCCTTGCGCTATGAGCTGGTCGATCTAGCCGAGATCGACCTCCCATTCCTGGACGAGCCGTTGAAGGCGGCGCTGCACGAATACGAGCACGAGCACACGCGCGCCTGGAGCGAGACCGTGAGCGCCTTCGATGGGTTTGTGTTTGTTTTCCCCCAATACAACTGGGGCTATCCCGCGCCGCTGAAGAACGCGCTCGACTTCCTCTATCACGAGTGGCGCGACAAGCCCGCGACGACCGTCACCTATGGGACTCGCGGCGGCAACAGGGGCGCCGATCAACTCCACGGCGTCTTCGATGGCCTCCACATGCGCCGGCTGGAGGATCGCCTGGAGATCGTGATCACCGATCAGGATGTCGACGAGGACTGGCAGCTGCGAGACCTCGGCTCGACTCTCCGGCCGTATCTGGAGCAGGCAAGACGGATCGACGCCCAACTGGTCGAGGCGCTGATCGACACGCAGGAGGGTTGACCCACCGAGCGAGCTGGCGGGCGGAACAGACCCGTGCGAGGGGGGCGTGCGGAATCCGGCCGCGCGCCCGCGCTCAGGCGCGCAGTTGCTCGTGCGCGGTTTGCATCAGCGTCGGTGTGCGCTCGAGCTCGTCGAGCGCCGTGAGCATCGAATCGAGCTCGCAGTCGATCTTCGCCGGCCACTCCTTTGGCGGATGGTCGTCGAGCGTCTTCAGCCCGTTGCCGGTGATCAGCGCGACAACCGTGTCGTCGGGCGCGAAGCGTCCCGCGGCGGCGAGCTTCTCGAGCACCGCGATCGTCGTGCCGCCGGCCGGCTCGGTCAAGAGGCCCTCGGTCGCCGCGAGCAGGTCGATCCCGGCGAAGATCTCCGGATCGGAGGCGAAGGCGGCGGTGCCGCCGCGCGAGTGGACGGCGTCGATCACGAGGTAGCCGTCGCCGGGCGCGCCGATCGCGAGCGAGTGCGCGGCGGTCTCGGGCATCACCGGCACGACCTCGGCCTCCTCGGCGAGGATCGCCGAGGCGATCGGGTTGCAGCCGCTCGGCTGGGCGATGTGGATCTGCGTCGCCTCGGTCTCGGACAGGCCGAGCAGCTGCAGCTCGCCGAGGCCCTTGTGCATCCGCGAGGAGAGCGTGCCGCCGGCGGCCGGGCTGACGATGTGGTCGGGCGAGACCCAGTCGAGTTGCTCGACGATCTCGAACGCCGCGGTCTTCGCGCCCTCGGCGTAGAACGGGCGCAGCGTGATGTTCGCGAAGTCCATGCCCGTCGCTTCGGCGAGCGCGCGGCAGCAGCGGTTGGCTTCGTCGTAGTTGCCCTCGACCTGGACGACCTTCGCGCCGAGCGCCATGCACGCCCGCGCCTTCGTGGCCTCCAGCGCGTTCGGATAGAAGATGAAGGCGTCGACGCCGGCCTTCGCCGCGAGCGACGCCACCGCCGTGCCGACGTTGCCGGTCGAGACGCAGCCGATCTCTCCCTTGCCGCGCTCGAGCAGATGCGCGACCGACATCGAGACGACGCGGTCCTTGTAGGAGAGGCTCGGGCGATTGCTCGAATCGTCCTTCAGGTAGAGGTTGCTCAGACCGAGCTCGGCGCCGAGCCGGTCGGCGCGGATCAGCGGCGTGTAGCCGGAGTGCTGGCCCACCCGCGCCTGCGCGCCCGCGTCGAGGATCGGGAGCAGCTCCTCGAAGTGCCAGATGTTGTGCGGGCGCTCGGAGCTGGGGAAGTCGCGGAAGTGGCTTGCCGCGAGCTCGTAGTCGTAGACGATGTCCAGGCCCTTGCCGCAGTCCGGGCACGCGAATGCCGTGTCGGTGAGCGGATAGCGATGGTCGCAGCGGTGGCAGACGAGCTCCGTCGCGCACGAACGTGTTCGCTGGCGGGTCCCCTGCTGAGGCGATGCGGTGCTGGAAGGGCTCATGCCGGTACCGCAGACGATACGCCTGGCCACGGCGTCTGTGTGTCACCCTCGTGACCGAACGCGATCCACAGCTCCTCGGAGACGTGTGGAGCGAACGGGCCGAGCATCTGAATCAGCACGCCCAGCGCCTCGTTCAGCGCCTCGCGATCGGCCGCGCTGAGCTCCTCCTGGCGCGCGAGCACGCGCTTCTCGAAGTCCTTGATGCGGTCGAACAGGAGCATCACGTTGCGCACGGCGCTGTGCGTCTCGAGGCTCTCCATCTCCAAGGTCGTCTTCTCGACGGCCTTCTCACACCACTGCGCGAGTTTGCGCCGCAGGTGCTCGGTCGTGTCTCTGACGGGCTCGGAGTCGCTGCCGGCGCCGCCACCCCCGCCATCGCCACCACCGACGATCGTCTCTGTCTCAGACTCCATCTCCGTCTCCGTGGTCGTCGCCGGCGCTTGTCTTCTCGCCAGATGAGCTTGCGAGAACGTCCAGACCTGGTTGAGGAACCTGTGTGCGCGCAGCACCGCCGAGTCGCTCCAGTTGAGTGTCTTCTGCGGACGTGCGGCGTAGAGCACCGCGAGCCTCACGGTGTCCGCTCCGTAGCGCTCGACGAGCGCATCGGGGTCGACGACGTTGCCGAGGTGCTTTGACATCTTGCGCCCGTCGCTGATCACCATCTCGTGAAACAGGCAGCCGGCGAACGGCTCGCCGTCCTCGAGGAACGCGAGCGGGCCGAGGTCGCGCAGCGCCTTGCACACGATCCGCTGGTCGAAGACGAAGTTGCCGCTGTCAGAGCCGGCCACGACGCGCTCGGACGGCAGCCAGTGGCGCAGATCATCGAGCGCGAGGATCTGCTCGAGCGACTCCTCGCGCGACTGCGGCGGTACGGCGACCGGCACCCACAGCCACAGCGCGTCGAAGTGGCAGTCGAGCGTGTCCGTCTCGCGCTCGGCCGGGCCGCCGCACAGGGGGCAGGTCGTCCCCACGAACTCGTCGAGCTCCGCGAGCGGGTTGCCGGTGCCCGTCGGCGTGATGTCGAGTGGCAACAGCACGGGAAGTTGCTCCTTGGGCAGTGGCACCGCGCCGTGCGTCTCGCAGTAGACGATCGGGATCGGCGTGCCCCACGAGCGCTGACGCGAGATCGAGAAATCGTCGGCCTTGTAGCGGACCGCCGGCCGCGGCGCCGAGACCTCGCCGGCGGACGCCGTCCCATCGCTCGCTCGTGACGCGCCATCGCTCTCCGACGCGCCGTCCGTTCGCGAGGCGCCGAGCAGCGCCGGTAGGCGCTCCGCGATCACCTCGTCGGTGCGATCCTGCTCGGGAATCCCGAACACGGCGGTCGCGCCGAAACGCCCGTCGACGCCGGGCGAGATCAGCACCGGTAGGGGAGGGCCGCCCGCGGGCGCCGGCAGCGTGCGGCCGGTATCGACCAGCGCGAACGTGCGTGCGTCGCGCGAACTTCGCTCCAGGCCCCCCGAGCGGAGCTCCTCGATGCGCTCGCGAACATCGGGCGCGGACGCCCACGCGTCGATCTCAGGATGCTTCGGCGAGATCAGCACGAACCGCGCCTGCGCGAGCGCGTCGGAGTGCGGCGTGAACACGGTCAGGCGCGCCCCGTCGGCCGGGGCGCCCGGCCCGGGCGGCTGGGTCAGCTCGACCTCGACTCCGTCGACGCGGCCGAGCACGAAGCGCTGGCTGGCCAGCGCGACCTCGTCCCATTTGCCGCCGCCGGCGAGCTCGTCGAGCCGGCGGTCGTTCTCGGCCGTGTAGGCGCTCACGCGCAGGAACCAGGTCGGGCGCTCGATCAGGCGAACCGGGTTGTGGCAGCGCCAGCAGAGGCCGTCCTCGACCTGGATCGTGGCAAGCGTCGTCTGGCAGGTGTCGCACCAGTCGACGTTGCCGGTCCCGCGGTAGACGAGCCCGGCCTGGAGCAGCGTCAGGAACAGCCACTGCGACCAGCGGTACATGATCGCGTCCGAGCTCATGAACGTCCGCCCCCAGTCGAAGGAGAAGCCGAGGCGCTCGAGCTGTCCGGTCATGTGCTCGGCGCAACGCGCGACCCACTCGCTCGGCGGCACGCCGCCGGCGATCGCGCCGAGCTCGGCGGGCAGGCCGAAGGCGTCGAAGCCGAAGGCAAACAGCACCGCGTCCCCGCGTGCGCGCGAGAAACGTGCGTAGGCATCGCCGATCGAGTAGGAGCGGACGTGGCCGATGTGGATGTTGCCCGAGGTAAAGGGGGCGGAGGGCTTGATGTACTTGCGCGGCTGCCCCTCGGTCAGGGCAGGGGTGCGGAAGGCGTCGCGCGCGCGCCAGGCGGCCTGGCGACGGGCCTCGATCGTCTGCGGGTCGTATTTTTTTGAAAGATCGAGCATCTCAATCGAGCATATCCAAGGGCATAAGTACCGACGACCCAAGGGAACCAGTGCCGGGGGAGCCATTGCTATGCTCGAATCACTTGGCTGAGGCCCCCAATATGTCCGCCCCGAATGCGAGGATGAAGCGATGGAGATAGAGATCGGACGCGGCAAGAAGGCGCGCCAGGCATACGGATTCGACGACATCGCGATCGTCCCCTCCAGGCGGACACGCGACCCGGACGATATTGACTTATCTTGGAAGCTCGGCCCCTACCAGTTCGAGCTGCCGCTGATGGCCTCGGCGATGGACGGCGTCGTCTCACCGCGCACGGCCGGGATCGTCGGCAACCTCGGCGGGCTGGCGGTGCTGAACCTCGAGGGCATCTTCACCCGCTACGAGGATGCCGAGGAGCAGCTCGAGCGGATCTCCGAGCTACCGAAGGAGCAGGCCACGCGCGAGATGCAGGAGATCTACGCGGAGCCCGTGAAGCCCGAGCTGATCGCCCAGCGGATCTCCGAAATCAAGGAGCAGAAAGTCGTCGTCGCGGCCTCCCTGACCCCTCAGCGAGTCTTGAAGTACCACGAGCTCGCGCTCGAGGCCGGGCTCGACGTGCTCGTGATTCAGGGCACCGTCGTCTCCGGGGAGCACGTCTCGACCGTGTCGGAGCCGCTGAATCTGAAGGAGTTCATCCCGACGCTCGAGGTGCCGGTCGTCGTCGGCGGTTGCGCCTCCTACCACACGGGCCTGCACCTGATGCGTACCGGCGCCGCCGGCGTGCTCGTCGGCGTTGGGCCGGGAGCGGCGTGTACGACCCGCGGCGTGCTCGGCATCGGCGTGCCGCAGGCGACGGCGATCGCGGACGTCGCGCACGCCCGTTCGACGCACATGCTGGAGACGGGCGAGTACTGCCAGGTGATCGCCGACGGCGGCATGCGCAACGGTGGCGACGTGTCGAAGGCGATCGCGCTCGGCGCCGACGCGGTAATGATCGGCTCGCCGCTCGCACGCGCCTACGAGGCCCCGGGTAGGGGTTTTCACTGGGGCATGGCGACGTTCCATCCCAGCCTCCCGCGCGGCGCGCGGGTCGCGACGACCCAGAACGGGACGCTCGAGGAGATCCTCGTCGGCCCTGCGCGTGAGAACGACGGCACGTTCAATTTGTTCGGTGGCCTGCGGACGTCGATGGCGACCTGCGGTCACAAGGACCTCGCGGAGTTCAACCGCGCCGAGGTCGTGATCGCGCCGGCGCTCCAGACCGAGGGCAAGGCGCTCCAGCGCGACCAGGGCGTGGGGATGGGTTCCAACGGAAGGGCCGCCGCAGCCGTCCTCGTCAATGACTGACGCGGCGCTCGCCGCGCCCGCACCTGCCGGCGAGGTACTGACCGGCGGGATACCCGAGGTCAACGAAGAGGTGATCGTCCTCGACTATGGCGGCCAGTACAGCCAGCTGATCGCGCGCAGGGTGCGGGACTGCGGCGTGTTCAGCGAGCTGCTGCCGAGCCACACGTCGATCGAGCAGATCGAGAAGCGCAAACCGCGCGGGATCATCCTCTCGGGCGGGCCGGCGTCGGTGTACGCCGAGGGGGCGCCGCGGCTGGAGCGGGGCCTGCTGGAGCTGGGCGTGCCGGTGATGGGCATCTGTTACGGAATGCAGTTGCTCGTGCACGAGCTCGGCGGACGCGTCGAGGAGGCCGAGGTGGGGGAGTTCGGCCGCTCCGATCTGACGGTCACCGAGCCGGGGACGCTGCTGAAGGGGATGCCGAGGGAGCAGACCTGCTGGATGAGCCACCGCGACACGGTGATCGAGCCGCCTCCGGGGTTCACGGCGCTCGCCTCCTCGAGCGTCTCGCCGGTCGCCGCGGTGGAGGACGCGACCCGCGGTATCTACGGGATCCAGTTCCACCCCGAGGTCGTGCACACGCCCTACGGACAGGAGATCCTGACACGGTTTCTGACGGAGGTGTGCGGCTGCGAGCGGACGTGGTCTGCGGCGGGGATCGTGGAGGATCAGATCGCGCGGATCCGCCGGCAGGTGGGGGATGGGAAGGTGATCTGCGGCCTCTCGGGCGGCGTCGATTCCTCGGTCGCGGCGCTGCTGGTGCACCGTGCGGTGGGGGATCAGTTGACATGCGTGTTCGTCGACCACGGGCTGATGCGCAAGGACGAGGGCGAGCAGGTGGTGAGCGCGTTCAGGGACACGTTCAAGGTTCCGCTCGTGGCCGTCGACGCCGAGCGCAGGTTCCTGGACAAGCTGAAAGGCGTGACCGAGCCCGAGGCAAAGCGCAAAGCGATCGGCGCGGAGTTCATCAGGGTCTTCGAGGAGGAGGCCGCCAAGCTGGACGGCGCGAACTACCTCGTGCAGGGCACGCTGTACTCCGACGTGATCGAGTCGGGCGGAGGGACCGGCGCGGCGACGATCAAGTCCCACCACAACGTGGGCGGCCTACCGGACGACCTCAAATTCGAGCTCGTCGAGCCGCTGCGCGCCCTGTTCAAGGACGAGGTCAGGGCCGTCGGCGCCGAGCTGGGCCTGCCCGAGCGGCTGGTCTGGCGCCAGCCGTTCCCCGGGCCTGGCCTGGCGATCAGGATCGTCGGCGGCGAGGCGACGAAGGAGCGGCTGGATGTTCTGCGCGAGGCCGACCACATCCTCCAGGAGGAGATCCGCAGGGCAGGGCTGTACCGCGACCTGTGGCAGTCGTTCTGCGTGCTCCCCGACATCCGCACCGTCGGCGTGCAGGGCGACGAGCGCACCTACGGCTACGTCGTCGTCGTCCGTGCGGTCACGAGCGACGACGCGATGACCGCCGACTGGGCTCGCCTGCCGTATGACCTGCTGGAGACGATCGCCTCGCGGATGATCAACGAGCTGCGCGAGGTCAACCGCGTCGTCCTCGACATCACGTCAAAGCCGCCGGGCACGATCGAGTGGGAGTGACTCAGGCGACGCCTCGCCGCCCCTGGCTGCGTCCTCGATCACTCGTGTACCGAATCCGGGAGACACTCGCGGCGCTCGCATCCCCGTTTCGGCCAGCACACTTCGCTCACTGCGTCCTGGCCAGGAACGACGATCCATCCGCCTGAGGGCGTTCGGGTGATATTTCGCCTATGATGATGCGCTGCGCCGCGCGCTATCGCGTGGCCTTTTCTACGTAATGAGCCCTTCCACATCGACACCCTCGGCCAGAACCTACGTGGCCAAGCCCACCGAGCGCGACCGTAACTGGGTCGTGGTCGACGCGAACGGCAAGACGCTCGGACGGATGGCGACCCAGATCGCCGACGTGCTGCGCGGTAAGCGCAAGCCCGAGTACACGCCGCACATCGACACCGGCGACTTCGTCGTGGTGATCAACGCGGAGAAGGTCGCGGTGACGGGGAACAAGCGCGCCGACAAGCGCTACTACCGTCACTCCGGCTACCCGGGCGGCCTGCGCTCGCGGACGTTCGAGGAGATGCTCGCGCGACGCCCCGAGGAGATCATCCGGCTGGCCGTGAAAGGCATGATGCCGCGCAACCGGCTCGCCAGAAAACAGCTGACGAAGCTGAAGATCTACGCCGGGCCAGAGCACCCGCACGTGGCCCAGAAACCGCAACCTTTGGAGATCGAGGCCTGATGGCCGACGAGGACGACACGCAGGAGACACCCGCCGAGGGCGAGCACGCCGTTCCAAGTGACGACGCGGCCGAGATCGCCGGGTCCGCGGAGGACGCCGCGCTCGAGGCGCTGCAGGAGTCCAAGGAGCATCCCCAGGCTGAGTCCGCGCCGTCCGAGCCGGAGCCGTTCGAGCCGGTCCCCGGCAACGCCGTCCCCAGCGAGGACGCGACCGAGATCGCTGGCTCGGCCGAGGACGCGCCGCTCGAGGCCGCGCAGGAGCGCGCCGAGGAGGAGCTGGCAGAGGCCCTCGAGGAGGCGGTCGTCGAGGAGCTGATCGAGGAGGTCGTAGCCGAGGAGGTTGCCGAGGAGATCGTCGCCGAGGCTGTGGCTGAGGAGATCGTCGAGGAGGCGATCGAGGAGGCTGTGGCCGAGGAGGTTGTCGCAGAGGCCGAGGCAGAGGTAGAGGCCGAGCTCGAGGAGGACGAGGAGGAGGCAGCCCCGCGCGTGAAGCCCGCGGTGCCGGGAGCGCATCTCGAGGTCGACATCGTCCCCGAGGGCGTCGATCCGTTGGGGCGCGGCGAGGCGCGCGGCGAGACCTACGAGGACCCCTACGCGATCGAGGGCGAGGAGCCAGAGCGCGATGCGGACGGCGGGGAGGAGCGCGAGGAGGTTCTCACCGAGCCGATTTCCACGGCCACGATCGACCTCGCCTCAGGCGCGCGCTATCGCGCAACGGGCAAGCGCAAGACGGCGGTCGCGCGGGTCACGCTGCGACCCGGGAGCGGTACGTATCTCGTCAACGGGAAGACGCTCGAGGAGCACTTCCCGCGCATCACCCAGCAGCGCAACATCCGCCAGCCGCTGGAGACGGTCGGCTATCAGGAACGGATGGATGTGGTCGCGCGGCTGCATGGGGGCGGCATCTCCGCGCAGGCGGGGGCGCTGCGCCACGGTGTCTCGCGCGCGCTGCTGGAGGCCGATCCGAATCTGCGTGGCGAGCTCAAGCGCCGCGGTTTCCTGACGCGCGACTCGCGCGCGAAGGAGCGCAAGAAGGCCGGTCTGAAGAAGGCGCGCAAGAAGCCGCAGTTCTCCAAGCGCTAGCGACCGAGAGCCAGAGGGGGAGATGACCCCAGAGAGTCCAGGGGGAAGATGACCCGCAAGCTGTTCGGAACCGACGGCGTGAGGGGTGTGGCCGGCGGCCTGCTCACGGCCGAGCTCGCGCTCGGCCTCGCGCAGGCGGCGACGCGCAAGACCGGTGTCGAGCGCCCGCAAGTGCTGATCGTGCGCGACACGCGCGAGTCGGGCGAGATGCTCCAGGCCGCGGTCGCGGCCGGCGTGAGCGCCGCCGGCGGGGACGCGCTGCTGGGCGGCGTGTTGCCGACGCCGGCCGCGCCACTGCTGATCGGCCGCTACGGCTTCGACCTCGCGGTGGTGCTGTCGGCCTCGCACAACCCGTTCCAGGACAACGGGATCAAGTTCTTCGCCGGCGACGGCTACAAGCTCTCGGACGAGACCGAGCTGCAGATCGAGCAGGAGCTGGAGCGGGCGGGGAGCGTCGCGGCAGGTGTCGGGGTGGCGACAGATACTCCGCAGATCGGCCACGTGCGCGAGTTGCGGGGCGCGGGCGAGGACTACCTGCGCGAGCTGCACCAACACTTCGCCGAGCTCGACCTCGGCGGCCTAGACGTGCTGCTGGACTGCGCGAACGGCGCCACCCACCACGTCGCCCCGGAGATCTTCCGGCGGCTGGGGGCGAAGGTGAGCGTGATCGCCGATCGACCCGACGGTCGCAACATCAACGCCGGCTGCGGCTCCACCCACATCGAGCGGTTGGGCGAGCTGGTACGCGCAGGAGGGCATGGGGTGGGGTTCGCCTTCGACGGCGACGGCGACCGCGTGCTCGCGGTTGACCGGACCGGAGCGGTAGTGGACGGCGACGAGCTGATGGCGCTCGCGGCGCTGCACCTGCGTGAGCGCGATCGGCTGAACGGCGGCGGCGTGGTCGTGACGGTGATGACCAACTACGGCTTTCACACGGCGATGGAGCGGGCGGGCGTGAAGGTGGCGATCACGCAGGTCGGCGACCGCTACGTGCTGGAGGACCTGCGCGCCCGCGACTGGGTGCTCGGCGGCGAGCAGTCGGGGCACATCATCGATCTCAGCTTCAACCGCACCGGCGACGGGATTGCCGGCGCGCTGCTCACCCTCCAGGCGCTCGCCGGCCGCGACCTGGCGGAGCGGGACGCGATGCAGAAACTGCCGCAGCGGCTGGTCAATGTGCGCGTGCGCGAGCGCGGGGCGCTGGCCTCGGCCGTCGAGGTCAACGAGGCCGTGGCCGCCGCGGGTGAGGCCCTGGAGGGGCGCGGGCGCGTGCTCGTGCGCCCGAGTGGGACCGAGCCGCTCGTGCGGGTGATGGTCGAGGCGCCGACCGAGGAGGAGACCGAGGAGGTCTGCGGGCGGTTGGCCGCACTGGTCGAGCTGGAGCTCGGCTGAACGGGCGGACGAACGTTCGGAGAACGCGTCCGACCCGCTGGTATCTTCGATGGCGTGTGCGGCATCGTTGGCTACGTCGGCAATCGCTCCGTCCGTGGGCTGCTGCTCGACGGGTTGAAGAAGCTCGAGTACCGCGGGTATGACTCCGCCGGGATCTCGGTGATCGGCGAGGAGCGGATCGAGACGGTGCGCGCCGTCGGCAATCTCGACGCGCTGCAGGCGAAGCTCGACGGCGTGGCCCAGGCCCAGGTCGAGGCCGAGGAGGCGGAGGGTGGTGTGGCCGTGGCCGTACGTCCCGCCACGACCGGCATTGGCCACACCCGCTGGGCAACGCACGGGCGCGTGACCGAGGAGAACGCCCATCCGCACTACGACTCGGCCGATCGCTTCCACGTGGTCGTAAACGGGATCGTCGAGAACTACATGACGCTCAAGGAGCGTCTGCTCGCGAGCGGGAGCGTGTTCACCTCGGAGACCGACGCCGAGGTGATCGCGCACCTGATCGCCGCCCACTACGACGGCGACCTCGCCGACGCGGTGCGGGCCGCATACGCGGAACTGGAGGGCCACTACGCATTCGTCGCGATGTGCCTCCAGGAGCCCGAGACGCTCGTGGGAGCGCGGCGGGAGTGCCCGCTGATCGTCGGGCGTGGCGAGGGCGAGCAGTTCGTGGCATCCGCGGTGCCGGCTTTCTTGAAGCAGACGCGCGAGGTGCAGTACATCGACAACGGCGAGATCGTCGTGCTGAAACCCGACGGCGTGAGCATCACGACGCCCGCGGGCGACGCGGTGCAGCGCGCGGTGGAGACGGTCGACTGGGATGAGGACACCGCCGAGAAGGGCGGCTACGAGACGTTCATGCTGAAGGAGATCCACGAACAGGCCGACGCGGTGGCCGAGACGATCGCCGACCGCACCTCGCGCGGCAGCGGTGTCGACCTGGGCGAGCAGGGCGTCCTGGACGAGGCGATCCTGAAGGATGTGAAGCGGATCGTGATGGTCGCCTGCGGCACCTCCTACCACGCGGGCCTGATCGGCCGCTACGCGATCGAGGAGTGGGCGCGCGTGCCGGTCGAGGTGGACGTCGCCTCGGAGTACCGCTACCGCAACCCCGTCGTCGGGCCCGGGGACTTGGTGATCGGGATCTCCCAGTCGGGGGAGACCGCCGACACGCTAGCGGCGATGCGTAAGGCGAAGGAGCGCGGCGCGGCGGTGCTGGCGGTCACGAACGTGATGGGCTCGCAGGCCACACGCGACGCCGACGGCGTGCTGTTCACCCGCGCGGGTCTCGAGATCGGGGTGGCGGCGACGAAGACATTCCTCTGCCAGGTCGCCGTCGTCTACCTGCTCGCCCTGCGCCTGGCCGAGCTGCGCGGCACGCTCGAGCCGGCGCGCCTGCAGGAGCTCGTCGCCGACGTGAAGCGCCTGCCGCACGGCATCGAGCAGGTGCTCGCGAGTATCGGAGAGCCCGTCGCGCGCGTCGCCGAGTCCTACTGGGAGAGCGTGTTCTTCCTCTACATCGGCCGCCACGTCGGCCTGCCCGTGGCGCTCGAGGGGGCGCTGAAGCTGAAGGAGATCTCCTACATCGCCACCGACGCATACCCGGCGGGAGAGATGAAGCACGGTCCGATCGCGCTGCTCGACGAGTCCACGCCGGTGGTATGCGTGGCGACCGACTCGCCCGTGCTCGAGAAGATGGCCTCGAACATGGCCGAGGTGCGCGCGCGCGGTGCCCACGTGATCGCGGTGACCAGTGCCGGCAACGAGCAGATCGCCAAGCAGGCCGACTCCGTGATCGAGGTGCCGGCGATCGACTGGATGCTCCAGCCGATGCTCGCGGTGATCCCGTTGCAGCTGCTCGCCTACGAGATCGCGCGCAAGCGCGGCCTGAACGTCGACCAGCCCCGCAACCTGGCGAAGACCGTCACGGTGGAGTAGTCATCTAGCATCGCGGGTCGTGGACCGACTCCCTGACTGGCTGACACCGCTGCTCGACGCCGAGACGATGCGTGGCGTCGATCGCTGGGCGATCGAGGAGCGCGGAGTGCCGTCGCTCGAGTTGATGGAGCGGGCCGGGGCGGGCGTGACACGGATCGTCGAGCGCCTGGCTGCGGACGGCGCGGTGGTGGTGGTGTGCGGGAAGGGGAACAACGGCGGCGACGGGCTGGTGGTAGCGAGGCTGCTGCGCGAGGCGGGCAGGAGCGTGACGGTGGTGTGCGCGGCGCCGCCCGACGACTTCGCCGGCGACGCGCGCGTGAACTTGGAGCGGCTGCCCGGCGAGGGGCCGCTGGAGCTGGGCGGGAATCGTGCGCGAGTCGAGCAGGCGCTCGCCGAGGCGAGCGTGATCGTCGACGCGCTGCTCGGCACCGGCTTTCAGGGTGACCGATCGGAGATCGGCCAACACGGAATTGTGGGGGATGCGATCGAGGCCGTGAACGCGGCGCGTGCGCCGGTCGTGAGCGTGGACGTGCCCAGCGGCGTGGACGCCTCCACCGGAGTTGCCTCGGGCGCCGCGGTGCGAGCGGCGGCGACCGCGACCTTCCATGCCGGCAAGCCAGGTCTGTGGATCGCGCCGGGCAAGACGCACGCGGGCGAGGTGCACACAATCGATATCGGAATTCCCCGCGGCTCGCCGCGGGAGAGCGAGATCGGTCTGATCGGGCCCGCGGTGTTCGATCTGTTGCCGAAGCGAGCGGCGTCTTCGACGAAGTTCATCAGCGGCCACGTGCTGATCGCCGGGGGCTCGCGTGGGTTGACGGGCGCGCCCCGGATGGCCGCGCATGCCGCGATGCGCGCCGGGGCCGGCTATGTGACGGGGTTCGTACCCGAGTCCGTGCAGCCGATCCTCGCGACGGCGGGGCCGCCGGAGCTGATGACGCGAGGTCTGCCCGACGACGGCGAGGGCGGGCTGACGGCAGCGGGCGTGGATGACGTGCTCGAAGCGAGCGAGCGCGGGGGGGCGCTGGCGCTGGGGCCTGGCCTTGGGCGCTCAGGCGGCGCCGTCGAGTTTGCGCGCGAGCTCGCGCGCAGGGCGGAGGTCGCGCTGGTGCTCGACGCCGACGGGCTGAACGCGCATGCGGGACGTCTCGGTGAGCTGAGCGCACGCTCCGCCCCGACGGTGCTGACCCCGCACGCGGGCGAGCTGGGCCGGCTGCTGGAGGTGGGCAGCGAGGAGATCGAGCGCGAGCGCCTGCGCCATGCGCGCGCGGCCGCCGAGCGGGCGCGAGCGGTCGTCGTGTTGAAGGGCGACGACACCCTGATCGCCGAGCCGTCCGGGCGCGTGGCCGTCAGCCCCGGTGCCACCCCCGCGCTGGCCACCGCCGGGACCGGCGATGTGCTGACCGGGGTGATCGCCGCGCTGCTCGCCGCCGGGCTCGACCCGTTCACCGCCGCTGCCGTGGGTGTGTCGCTACATGCGCAGGCCGGCCGGGAGGCGGCCCGGAGGCAGGGCGTGGCCGAGGGCGTCGTCGCCTCCGACGTGATCGCCTCGCTGCCTGCGGCGCGTGGCGGCCCAACATACGAACTTCGCGATGCGGACGGGCAGGGGCGATGAGTGCGCACCGCGCGGTGGCGCGCGTGAACGTGGCCGCGATCGAGCGCAACTGCGCACGACTGCGTCGCGATCTGCACGGCGGTGCCGAGCTGTGCGCGGTGGTAAAGGCCGACGGCTACGGCCACGGCGCGGCGCAGAGCGCGCGCGCGGCCCTTGCCGGTGGCGCGAGCTGGCTGGCGGTCGCCGCGGCGAGCGAGGCGCGGGATCTGCGCGAGGCGGGCCTGCGCGATGCACGCGTGCTCGTGATGGGCGCGCTGACCGACGCGGAGCTGGCGCAGGCGCTCGGCGCGGATGCCGACGTCGTCGTATGGAGCGAGCGGCAGGTGCAGGCCGTTCGCTCGGCGGGAGGTGGGAAGGTGCACGTGAAGCTCGATTCCGGCATGGGACGGCTCGGCACGCGCGATCCGGCGCAGGCTTCCCGTACGGTGGCGGCGGCGAGAGACGCAGACGGGGTGGAGCTGGTGGGGCTGATGACGCACTTCGCCACCGCCGACGACCTGAGCGACGACGGGTTCTTCGCGATGCAGCTGGGCAGGTTCACCGAGTGGGCGATGGCGGTGAAGGCCGAGCAGCCGGAGCTGATCGTGCACGCCGCGAACAGCGCCGCGCTGTTGCGCGAGGCGGGAGCCCAGCTCGACATGGTGCGCTGCGGGATCGCCGTCTACGGGATGGACCCGTTCGGCGATGACCCGGTCGCGCAAGGGCTCGAGCCGGCGCTGCAGCTGAGCTCCTACGTCGCCGAGGTGAAGCGGTATGAGACGGGGGAGAGCGCGGGGTACGGGCGCCGCTTCGTGGCCGAGCGCGACACCTGGCTGGCGGTGCTGCCGATCGGCTACGGCGACGGTTGGCGGCGTGGGTGCTCGAACAACGCCGACGTGCTGATCGCCGGCCGCCGCTACCCCGTTGTCGGCACGGTGAGCATGGACAACATCACCGTCGATCTCGGTCCGGACGCGGGCGAGGAGATGCTTGGCGAGGAGGCGATCCTGATCGGTGCGCAGGGCTCGGGGTCGGAGCAAATCCTCGCTGAGGAGGTGGCGAAGCGACTGGAGACGATCAACTACGAGGTGACGTGCGCGCTCACGCCACGCGTTCCGCGGCTGTACCACCGCGACGGCGAACCGGTATGAGCGACGGGCTCGAGGTTGCCCGCGCGGCGCTCGCGGGCCGGCCCGCCTGGCTGGTGGGGGGAGCCGTGCGCGACCGTGTCTTGGGCCGGCCCCTGACCGACCTCGATCTCGTCGTCGACGGCGATCCCGAGCAGGCGGCGCGCGCGATCGCCCAAGCGGCCGGTAAGGCGGCGTGCTTCGCGCTGTCGGAGGACTTCGGCGCCTGGCGTGTGGTCGCGCGCGACAGAGCCTGGCAGGCGGACTTGGAGCGGTTGCGGGGCGGCTCGTTGCAGGAGGACCTGCGATTGCGTGACTTCACGGTGAACGCGATCGCCGAGCCGATCGAGGGAGGTGGGACGATCGATCCGCTGGGTGGCCTGGAGGATCTGAGCGCACGCCGGCTGCGGATGGCGGGCCCGGAGGCGTTCGCCGACGACCCGCTGCGAGTGCTCCGCCTGGTGCGGATCGCGGTCGAGATGGACCTGGAGCCGGAGGAGCAAACCAGTGTTGCGGCGCGCACACACGCGGGCGAGCTGGGCCGAGTCTCGGCTGAGCGCGTGTTCATGGAGCTGCGCCGGATTCTCTCCAGCACACGGGCACGGCACGGGATCGAGTTGCTGGACTCGCTGAGCGCCACGGCGGTCGTACTCCCGGAGCTGGAGGCGCTGCGGGGGATCGAGCAGAATCGCTTTCATCACCTCGACGTCTACGGCCACACGCTCGAGGTGCTCGACCGCACGATCGAGCTGCAGGCTAACCCGGGCGCGATCTTTGGCGAGGAGCACGCGGCCGATCTGCTCGCGCTGCTGGATGAGCCGCTGGCCAATGAGTTGACGCGTGGAGAGGCCCTGCGCTGGGGCGCCCTGCTACACGACGCCGCCAAGCCGCAGACGCGGGGCGTGCGTCCCGAGGACGGGCGCGTGACCTTCATCGGCCACGATGCCCGGGGCGCCGAGCTGGCGAGAACCGTGCTCGGCAGGTTGCGCGCGAGCGAGCGCTTGCGTGCGCATGTCGCCGCGCTGGTGCGCAACCACCTGCGCCTCGGCTTTCTCGTCCACGAGCCCCAGCCGCTGGCGCCTCGCACCGTCTACGCCTACCTGCGGGCGTGCGATCCGGTGGAGGTCGACGTGACGCTGCTGTCGGTCGCCGACCGGCTGGCGACGCGTGGGGATAACGCGCAACGGGCGATCGACGCGCACCTCGCGGTTGCGCGGGGAATGTTGCGGGACGCCCTGCGCTGGCGCGCCGAGGGGCCGCCTCAGCCCCTCGTGCGGGGCGATGAGCTGGCGGCCGACCTCGGGATCGCGCCCGGACCGCGGGTCGGCGAGCTGCTCGATGAGCTGGCCGAGGCGCAGTATGCCGGCGAGCTCGCTACCCGCGAGCAGGCGCTCGCCTATGCGCGCGCACGGACCGCATCGAGCTAGGCTTCGATCGAGATGAGCGATCCCGATTGCATCTTCTGCAAGATCCTCGCGGGCGAGCTGCCCGGGACGATCGTCGAGGAAGACGAGCGCACGGTGGCGTTGATGGACATCAACCCCGCCACGCGCGGTCACATGCTCGTGATCCCGCGTGCGCACAGCACGGATCTGCTGAGCATCGACCCCGAGGATCTGCGCGCGGTGGCCCTCACCTCGCAACGCCAGGCGGTCCGCGCGAAGGAAGTGCTGGGGGCCGAGGGGGTCAACCTGGTCAACTCCTGCGGCGCGCTCGCGTGGCAGACGGTCTTCCACTTCCACATGCACGTGATCCCCCGCTACACGGGCGATCCACTGCGGTTGCCGTGGGTACCGGCACCCGGAGATCCGGCTGAGATCGCGGCCGCCGCGCAGGAACTGAAGCGGAAATAGCGAACTGACCGCTACATCTTCCCAATCCTCGTGTTGAAAGACCACATGATCCGTGCATCCACAGCGGCAGTCCTCGCGAGCTTCGCGCTCGTGCTGGTGCTGCCCGCGGGCTCCCAGGCGACGCTCACCGAAGTCGGCGTGCTCCCGCCGACGACCAGTCCCGAAACAGTGCCCAGCTGCCCGGGCAGTCCCTGCCTGGCCGTGAGCCGCACGACCGGCTTCCAGGTCAAGGTCGGCACGACGCACAACCCGGTGGCCGCGCCGCGCGCCGGCACGGTCGTCGCCTGGTCGATCGACCTCGGCAAGCCGAACGCGACCCAGATCAAGTTCTTCAACGCCAACGAGGGCGGTCCCTCGACGGCTGGCATCGCGATCCTGCGTCCCCAGGCGAAGCCGAACCTGACCTACAAGCTGATCGCCCAGAGCCCGCTGGTCAAACTTGAACCCTACTTTGGTAAGACCGCCCAGTTCCCGCTCGAAACCACGCTGCAGGTCAAAAAGGGCGACGTGATCGCGCTGACCGTGCCCTCCTGGGCGCCGGCATTGGCCCTGGGCTTTACGAACGCGACCTCCTGGCGCGCCAGCCGCCCGAAAGCTCAGTGCACGAGCACGAGCTCGCAGACCACCCAGACCGGGATCGGCACGGCGGCTCAGTACTACTGCCTCTACCTCACCGCGCGCCTGACCTACAGCGCGACGCTCGTCTCAACTCCCTAGTTGAAAAAAGATCTAGGGCGTCGCTGGCCAAGCGAGGCAAGGACGCAGTGAGCGACGTGTGCTCTGCACACGAGCGATCGAGGACGCCGCCTCGCGCCGTGCCAGCGGCGTCCTAGCCGGCGGGGGCGCTGGCGCCGCCGCTGGGAGTGGCGGCGGATTCGCTGCCGGCTTTCGTCGGTTCCGCGCCGCCGCTTTTCGTAGTTTCTTTGGAGGCGGCGCCCCCGGTGGCTCCGCTGCTTTCGGAGGCGCCGCTTTCGTTGCCGCCGCTCGAGGATGCTTCTTCGCCGGCCGCGGATTCTTCGCTCGATGCGCCCGTGGAGCCTTCGCTCGATTTAGCGGTCGAGGTGGTTGAGGTCGAAGTCGTCTGCACCGCGGCCTTTTCGGCGCTCGTGTCGGTTGGGGGGGAGATTTCGGGCGTGCTCTTCGGCACCGCGTCGCTCACGCCGCCACCGCCCCCACAGGCGGCGAGACCAACCGAGCAGAACAAGACGGCGCTCGCCGCGATGATTGCGCGGGAGGATGGGAGACGCGTCTGGCGGGCGGGATGCGTCGGCTGTGCGATGTCGTGCGGAAGCGGGGTGGGGTGAGTGCTTATCACGTGGCTAGAGGGCTCCGAGGCTTCCGGCCGGAGGCCCTCAACTAACCGGCCTCGCCGCGAGCGGTCCCATCCGGCGCCCGCAGGTGGGACAGTCGTTCAGATCCTTCTGGGCCAGCTGGTCACACCAAGAGCAGAAGCGCATGTTCTCCACGGCCCACGGCAGCTTCGAGGGGGAGGGGGCGAGTGGCAGCAGCTTGCCGACAACCTCCAGCGCCTCGCCCGTGTCGCGATCGAGATAGATCTGATCGGGGTCGGCCTCGATCACGATCTCCCGCCCGCTGGCGGGGTTGCGCAGCCGGTAGCGCTGGTTGATGCTCACGACGGGAACTCTACTGAAGCGACTGGCGGAGAGCTCTCGTCCTTGATCTTTCTCGACTCCGGTACTACATTGAGGCAATCGTTGCAAGTGTGGATCGCAAGGCTAGCTGAACGTGGGTTTTTGTTTAGCTGCTAGCGGGAATGTTCAGCTGTTAAGCGGGAAGGAGATCACGAATGCAGGTACGAGACGGCATGACCGAGATGGCACTGACGGTCGGGCCGGGTCACACGCTGCGCGAGACGGCGCGGCTGATGTCCGAGCGCAAGGTCGGAGCCGCGGTCGTGATCGACCCTGACGGGCACGGGCCGGGGATCATCACGGAGCGCGACATCCTGCACTCGGTCGGCGCCAGGCACGACCCCGACGGTGAGCAGGTCGGCGAGCACCTCACGCGCGAGGTCGTCTTCGCCGCGCCCGACTGGTCGCTCGAGGAGGCGGCCGCGGTGATGGTGCGCGGCGGCTTTCGCCACCTGATCGTGATCGAGAACGGAATCACGGTGGGTGTTCTCTCCGTGCGCGACATCGTGCGCTGCTGGACAGCAGACGGCGCGATCTGCCCGGTGCCGACGAGTTCGGCGGCAGGATGAGAAGGAAGGGGCGGCGGACGATCGCTCCGCCGCAACGTGCTCGCGCCTCCGCGGGAGCACGTGAGCTGCCGGACGCTCAGTCGAGCGGGAGCTCTTCGATTTCGTGGCGCGTTTCTTTGATCCAGCGACCGACGCAGTAGACCGTGAGGATTACGCCGACGACGGTCAGCTCGATGAAGGTCGTGACGCCGACGAGCGCCAGCGTGATGCCCACGGCGGTGAGGATCGGCATCATGCTCGGCCCGGGCAGGTGGATCTCTTCGCCGGCGGGCGGAATCTCCGGATCGAGTGGGCTCATGAGATGTAGATGGCGGCGACGATGAACGTGACGCCGAACATGAACATGCAGATTCCCGAGACGATCAGACCGGTGCGGATGTTCTTGCGCGCGAGGCGTCGGGTCATCTTCATGGGCAGAGGCGCATTCTACAGATGAGCGTCCGCGACCATCGCGCAGAAGAGCAGCGCGAGGTAGGCGAGGGAGAACAGGTAGAGCTGCAGGGCGCTGCGCCGGTCGGCGCGGCGGTAGAGCCTGATCGCGCCCGCGATGAAGCCGAGTCCGAGCGCGATCGAGACGAACAGGTAGATGTCGCCGAAGCCCCCGGCGCAGAAGGGCAACTGCGTGACGGCGTAGAGCAGCACCGTGTAGAGCAGGATCTGCCGCCGCGTCTCCTTCTCGCCGCGCACGACGGGCAGCATCGGTACGTCGACCTTTGCGTACTCGTCCTTCATCAGCAGGCTCAGCGCCCAGAAATGGGGCGGGGTCCAGAAGAAGACGATGAAGAACAGCAGCACCGCCGTCCCGCTCACCGAGCCCGTGACCGCCGCCCAGCCGACGAGTGGGGGAACCGCGCCGGCGGCGCCGCCGATCACGATGTTCTGGGGCGTGCGCCGCTTCAGCCAGACCGTGTAGAGCAAGACGTAGCCGAGAAAGCCGGCGAAGGAGAGGCTCGCGGCGAGCACGTTGACGGTCAGCGAGAGCTCCAGGAAGGAGAGCGCGGCGAGCGTGCAGCCGAAGGCGAGCGCGGCCGCCGGAGCGACGCGACCGGAGGGGACCGGCCGGTTGGCCGTGCGCGCCATGCGCGCGTCGATGTCGCGGTCATACCAGTGGTTTACCGCGCCCGCGCCGCCGGCGGACAGATAGCCGCCGAGACAGGTCAGCGCGACCAGCGCGATCGAAGGGTCGCCGGCCACGTACATCGTCGCGATCGTCGTCAGCAACAGCAGCGACTGGACCTTCGGCTTGGTCAGCTCGACGTAGTCGCCGAGCAACTGGCGCGTACGCGGAGCGAGACCGAGGCTCGGCGCCTCGAGTGCGGCACTACTACTCCCGGCGCCGGGGGGCGCTACTACGCCCAACCTAGATCCCTACCTGAGTTGCCCCCGCGGGAACGGTGGCGCCGCCGGCGACGACGGCTCCGGAGCTGCGCCGCTCCACCTCGCGGCGGATGTCCTTCATCGGTTCCACCGAGCGCACGAGCGGAATCACGTCGAAGTTGTTGACCGGCGGCGGCGACTCGGTGAACCACTCGAGCGTGTTCGCCTTCCACGGATCGGGGCCGGCGACCACGCCGTGCTTGAGGCTGCGCACGGCGTTGATGATCGTCACGAGCACGCCGGCGGCGAGGATGAACGAGCCGACCGTCGAGATCTGGTTGTAGAGCGCGAGATGGCCGACGTTGTCGTACTCGTACACGCGCCGCGGCATTCCGTCGAGGCCCATCACGTGCTGGATCAGGAAGGTGGCGAGAAAGCCGATGAACATCAGCCAGAAGCTCGTCTTGCCGAGGCGTTCGTCGAGCATCCGCCCGGTGATCTTCGGGTACCAGTAGTAGATCGCCGCGAAGATCGTGAACACCGAGCCGCCGACGAGCACGAAATGCAGGTGGGCGACCACGAAATAGGTTTCGTTCAGCTGCCAGTCGACGGGGAACACGGCGAGGAACACGCCGGAGATGCCCCCGATCACGAACAGCGCGAGAAAGCCCACACAGAACAGCAATGGCGTCTTGAATTCGATCGTGCCGTTCCACAGCGTGGCGACCCAGTTGAGCATCTTCACGCCCGTGGGCACGGCGATCAGGAACGAGGAGAGCATCACGAACACGAGGATCACCTCGGGCGTGGGCGTCGTGAACATGTGGTGCGCCCAGGTGAGGAAGCCGAGGAACGCGATCGCCACGGTCGAGGCCGCGATCGCCTTGTAGCCGAAGATCGGCTTTCGCGCGAACACGGGCAGGATCTCCGAGACCAGCCCGAAGCCGGGCAGCACCATGATGTAGACCTCGGGGTGTCCGAAGAACCAGAACAGGTGTTGCCACAGCAGCGCCGAGCCGCCCTCTGACGGATCGAAGAAGTGCGTGCCGAAGTGCCGATCGGTGAGCAGCATCGTCACCGCGCCGGCGATCACCGGCATCGCGAAGATGATCAGCACCGAGTAGGTCAGGATCGCCCAGATGAACAGCGGTAGCCGTCCCCAGGACATGCCCTTCGCGCGCATGTTTGCGATCGTCGCGTAGAAGTTGATCGCCCCGACGATCGAGGACAGCCCCGTCAGGTGGATCAGGTAGATCCACGCGTCCTGGCCGCCGCTGGGCGAGTAGATCGCGCTGGACAGCGGCGCGTAGCTCGACCAGCCCGCTTCCGGCGGATTCCAGAAGAGCGAGGCGTAGAAGACGATCCCGCCCGCCAGGAGCAGCCAGAAGGAGAGCGCGTTCAGGCGCGGGTAGGCCATGTCGCGGGCGCCGATCATCAGCGGCACGAAGTAGTTCGCGAGGCCCGCCATCATCGGCACGACGAACAGGAAGATCATCGTCGTCCCGTGCATCGTGAACAGCTGGTTGTAGGTCTCGGGGCTGACCAGCGTGTTGTTCGGTGCCCCCAGCTGCAGGCGCATCATCAGCGCCTCGACGCCCCCCAGACAGAAGAACATGAACGTGAGGACCATGTACATGATCCCGATCCGCTTGTGGTCGGTGGTCGTGATCCAGCTCGTCCAGCCTTCCTGCTTGGGCTCGACGTGGTGGGCTGCTACCTGGGGAACGGGGGCGGCGTAGGTGGCCATCAATCATCGATCCTTTGGGAATAACGAGGATCCTGAGATCCCTTTCCAGGGTTCACGGGAAGCGATCCGGGGTGGTTGCAGAGAGACGACATCTACGGGTTCTCGACTCGCTCGGGGCCGGTCTGGGAGTTCAGCTTGGCGCGCTCGACCGCGGCTTCGGCGTTGGCTTCTTTGAGCTCCTGCTTCTGATAGGCCAGCCACGCGTCGAACTGCGCCGGCGGGACGGCCTTTACGGTGGCGATCATGCGCGCGTGCCCACGTCCGCACAGGGCGGCGCACTGGCCGCGGTAGATCCCGGGCTTGGGGATCTTGAACCACGTGTAGTTGTGGTAACCGGGCACGGCCTGGAACTTGCCCCCGAGTTCGGGGATCCACCACGAATGCACGACGTCCTGGGAGACGATGTCGAGCGTGACCGTCGTTTCGGTGGGTACGACCATCTCCTCGTAGGAGTACGGCGCGCCGAGGCCGTCGCGTTCGTTCGCGCCGGGGTAGACGTACTGCCAGATGAACTGTTTGCCGATCACCGTGATGTTCAGCGATTTGCCGTTCGGGGGGAGCTTGCGTTCGGCGCTCGCGTACAGCACGCCGCTTTCGGCCCCGCTTTCGGCGATCACCTGATCGCCGTTCGGACCCGAGTTGGAGGGATCCTGGATCGCGGCGAGCTTCGTGAAGGTGACCACCGCGAGCCCGATCAGGACCACGGCGGCGGCGAGCGTCCAGGCGACCTCCAGACGCGTGTTGCCATGGGTCTGATGTGGCACCGCGCCCTTGCGCTTGCGGTAGCGCCAGAGCGTGTAGCCGAGGCCGGCCTCGAAGGCAATGAAGATGACCATCGCGATCACGAGCGTGATCTTGTAGAGGCTGTTGATTTCGTCCGCGTTCGGCGATCCGCCGGACTTGGGCGTGAAGAAGGCGAGGAGTGTGGGGGCCAGATGACTCAAGGCGGCCAGGATTCTATTCAGGCTCGGACGGTACGCGCTTGATGACTTTTGCCACGAGGCTTTTTCTACCTTCCCCGGGGCTGATTTCGGTCTTCACGGGCGGCGATCTCCCTACCTTCCCGAGAAGCGCGCCGGGCGCTTTTCGACGAACGCCAGTGCGCCCTCGACGAAGTCCTCGCTGCCGGCCATCTCGCGCTGGATCTGCGCCTCCAGCTCGAGCTGCTCGGCCATCCGCGCGTACAGCCAGCTGTTGAGCTGGCGCTTGGCGCCCGCGTAGGCGCGGGTCGGCCCGGCCGCCAGGCGCGCGGCCAGCTCGCCGACCTCCTCGTCCAATCGCTCGTCGGCCACCACGCGGTTGACGAGGCCCCACTCCAGCGCCTGCTCGGCTCCCAGGCGCTCGCCGAGCAGCGCGAGCTCTGACGCGCGCGCCATTCCGACGCGCGCGGGCACGAACAGCGAGGAGCCGCCGTCGGGGACCAGCCCGATGTTCACGAACGCGAGCAGGAAGTAGGAGCTACGGGTCGCGACGATCAGATCGCAGCAGAGCGCCAGCGAGCAGCCGATACCGACCGCCGGGCCGTTGACCGCCGCGATCACGGGCTTTCCCAACTCGCGGATCGCCTGCATGATCGGGTGGTAGCGCTCGGTCAGGACCTTGTAGACGTCGGGACGTCCCTCGGGGGTGAAGTCCCCTGCGCCCGCGTCCTTCAGGTCGGCGCCCGAGGAGAAGGCGCGTCCGGCGCCGGTGATCACCACCGCTCGCGCTGCCTCGCTCGCGGCCACCCGATCGAGCGCGGCGAGCAGGTCGAGCGCGAATTGCTTGTTCCAGGCGTTCAGCGCCTGTGGCCGGTTCAGCGTGACCGTGGCGACGCCGTCCTCGAGCAGCAGCTCGACGGTCTCGAGCTCGATCGATGACTCGCTCACGCCGGTGATCCTATTCTGTGCGGATGGATCGTCCCGTGATCGGCATGTGCACCGCGCTGGAGCAGGCGCGCTGGAGCGTCTGGGACCAGCCGGCGATGCTGCTGGCGCGCAGCTATGTCGATGCGGTGCAGCGGGCCGGGGGCCTGGTGCTGATGCTGCCGCCCGACCCCCACCAGATCGAGGACCCGGAGCAGGTCCTGGAGCTGATCGACGGGCTCGTGCTCACCGGCGGCGCCGACATCGATCCCGCCGCCTACGGTCAGGAGGCGCACCCCGAGACGGTCGATACGGTGCCCGAGCGCGATGCGTTCGAGATCGCGCTCGTGAACGCGGCGATCGAGCGCGAGCTGCCGGTCCTCGGGATCTGCCGCGGGATGCAGTTGATCAACGTCGCGCTCGGCGGCACGTTGCGCCAGCACCTGCCCGAGCACTTCGGCCACGGCGAGCACCGGCGCGTGATCGGCTCCTTCGAGGGGGCCGAGCACGACGTGCTGCTGTCGGCGGGAACGCTCGCGGCGCGCGCCGCGGGGGAGACCGAACACGAGACGCGTTCCCATCATCACCAGGGCATCGACCGGCTGGGCGAGGGGCTCGTAGTGAGCGGGCGCTCGACGCTCGACGAGCTGCCGGAGGCGATCGAGTTGAGCCCACCCACCAATGGAACCCCACCCACCCGACGGTTCGTGCTCGGCGTGCAGTGGCACCCGGAGGCGGACCCGGCGAGCAGGGTGATCGAGGCGTTCGTCGCGGAGGCCGCGCGCGCGTCGGCATCGATCGCCGTGCCCGGCCCCTGAGCGACCCGGGCGCGACCATATACTCAGCTCGCGTGCGGCTGTCGAGGCTAATCAGGGCGACCGCCTGGGGGGTGGTGGCGGCGGGAGTCGCCGCGCCGCTGCTGCGCAAGCGGATCAGCGCGCCGCCGCTTGCGACCCAGACGGTCGCATTCGCCGCGCCGCTTGCCCTGTGCCTGGCCGTGAGGCGGTCGCGCACGCGCGACGTGGCGGTCTGCACGCTGCAGATGTGGGCATATCTGGCGGCGTACAAGACCCCGCACGACGACGAGCAGGCGCAAGCCAGACGCGTGCACATCGACTATCCGATCGACATCGATCGCGTGCTCGGTCTCGGCGAGCTGCCGACGTTGCGCCTGCAGCGCGCGCTCGCACGCGTCGACGCCGATAGCGGGGCGCCGAGCTGGCGCAAGCTCGATCGCGTGCTCGTGTGGGCCCACTGGGCGTGGTTCATGGTGCCGCACGGCTCGCTCCTCTACATCCTTGTGCGCCGGCGCGAGCGCTTCGCGCGCGCCGCGGTGATGACCTATGCCGTGTTCGACATCGGCGCGAGCGTCTACTGGCTGGCGCCGACGGCGCCGCCGTGGTACGCCGCGTCCGTTGCGGGGCGCGATGACGGTGCGGCCGAGCACGCGCGCAGGATGATGGTCGAGTACGGCGAGCATTTCTGGGGAGACGGCTGGGGGCCGCTCTACAGTGTCCTCGGAGGCAACCCCCTGGCTGCGATGCCCTCGCTGCACTTCGCCACAACACTTATGGCCGCGCTCCTGCTCGCAGAGGCGGGGCCGCTCGCGGGCGCACTCGGTGCCTCGTATGCAGCGGTGCTCGGGTTCGCGCTGGTTTACCTGGGAGAGCATTACGTCGTCGACCTGCTCGCGGGCGCGGCGTTGACGGGGGCGGTGTGGCGTCTGGGGCCGCGCGCGCGGCCGGCGTTCGCGGGCTTCGCGCGGACGATCGCGACGCTCGAAGCGGTCGCGCACGGATGAGGGGGTGAGCGCGCGCGAGATGGCCCAGGGCGCGGGAGCAGAGGAGGCAGGACGGGCGACGCATCACGAAGAGGAGATGCCGCGCGTGGTCATCACGCGCCGGCAGGCGATCGCGTTTGCCGTGTTCGTGCTCACGGTCGTCGGATTCCTCTACTTCGTGCTGCCGAAGCTCGCCGGGGTGGGCACGACGCTGCACCATCTCGAGCACGGCGACGGCTGGTGGATCGCGTTCGGGGTCGTGCTCGAGCTTCTGTCCTTCGCCGGCTACGTGGTGGTGTTCCGCGCGGTGTTCGTCACGACGAGGACCGGCCCCTCCGGCGCCCCCGATCGGACCGGCCCGCCGCCCGCGCCCGGCCCGATCGGCTGGAGTGAGAGCTACCAGATCACGATGGCCGGCCTGGCCGCGACGCGCCTGTTCGCGACGGCCGGGGCCGGGGGCGTGGCGCTGACGGCATGGGCGCTGCGCCGTTCGGGGATGGAGGCGCGGCTGGTGGCGTGCCGGATGGTCGCCTTCATGGTGCTGCTCTACGCGGTCTACGCGGGCTCGGTGCTGATCGACGGGCTCGGCCTGGGCACGGGCCTGTTCGGAGGGGGCGGATCGTTTGCGCTGACGATCGTGCCCGCGATCGTCGCGGCGATCCTGATGACGGTGGTCGGGGCGATGGCGCTGCTGCCCGGCGACATCGAGCGGCGCCTGCATCGCTGGGCCTCGGGCTCCGGCCGGTTGGCCCACTGGGTCGCGCGCGCGGTGACCGTCCCGGCGCTTGCGGCGAGCGGCGTGAGGACCGCGATCGAGCTGATCCGCGAGCGCGATCCCGGCCTGCTCGGCGCGGTGGCGTGGTGGGGCTTTGACATCTGCGTGCTGTGGGCGATGTTCCACGCCTTCGGCTCGCCGCCGCCGTTCACCGTGATCTGGATGTCCTACTTCATCGGCATGCTCGGCAACCTGCTGCCGCTGCCCGGTGGCCTCGGGGGCGTGGAGGGAGGGATGATCGGCGCGTTCGCCGCGTTCGGGGTCAACCTCGACCTGGCGGTGCTCGCGGTGCTGTCCTATCGTGCGATCTCCTTCTGGCTGCCGACGGTTCCGGGGGCGGTGGCGTACTTCCAGCTGCGGCGCACGGTCGCGCGCTGGCGCGAGCAGCAGAGCGAGCATCCGGCGCCTGCCGCGCAGGGCGCGGCGGTCGAGGCGGCAGGAGCCGTACGCGTCTAGATTAGGCCTGGGAACGCGCTATACTTTACAAAGTGAAGCGACAGGAGATGAGATGAGTGACATAGAGAACGTGATCGTGATCGGAAGCGGACCAGCGGGCTATACCGCGGCGCTGTACACCTCGCGCGCGAACCTCGACCCGCTCGTGATCGAGGGCTTCGCCTGGGGCGGCCTGCTGCAACAGACGACCGAGGTGGAGAACTACCCCGGCTTCCCCGAGGGGATCATGGGCCCGGAGATGATGCAGAAGCTGCGCGACCAGGCCGAGCGCTTCGGCGCGCGCCTGTTGACCGAGGAGGCCGAGCGCGTCGAGCTCGCGAGCGAGCCGGGCGGGATCCACAAGGTGTGGGTCGGTGACACCGAGTACCGGGCGCGCACGGTCATCCTCGCGATGGGCGCCGAGCACAAGAAGCTCGAGGTCCCCGGCGAGCTCGAGCTGAGCGGTCGCGGCGTCAGCTACTGCGCGACCTGCGACGCGGCCTTTTTCCGCGACAGTCCGACGGTGATCGTCGGCGGCGGCGACTCGGCGATGGAGGAGGCGATCTTCCTCTCAAAGTTCGCCTCGAAGGTGACGGTCGTGCACCGGCGCGACGAGTTCCGCGCATCGAAGATCATGCTCGATCGCGCTCGCGCGCAGGAGAACATCGAGCTGCTGACGCCGTACGCGGTGAAGGAGTTCGTGCCCGGTGAGAACGGCGCGCTGGGACACGCCACGCTCGTGAACACCGAGACCGGCGAGGAGCGCACGCTGGAGGTTGCGGGGGCGTTCGTGGCGGTCGGCCACGAGCCGCAGTCGACGCTCGTAGAGGGGCAGATCGACGTCGACGAGAACGGCTACGTGGCCGTCGAGGGCCGCTCCACCCGGACCAACCGCCCGGGCGTGTTCGGCGCGGGCGACCTCGTCGACCACACCTACCGCCAGGCGATCACCGCGGCGGGCTCGGGCTGCCAGGCGGCGCTCGACGCCGAGTGGTACCTGCGTGACACTCCGCAGGTACCGACCCCGGAGGGGATGCCGGTCGGTGACTTGGCCGAGGCGCAGTGGGCGCCGGCCGCCACCGCGGCCGAGGCTCAGGGAGCGGCGTCGTAGGCGAAGAAGCCGGCGCCGCTCGTCCGCCCCAGCCGGCCGGCGTGCACGAGGCCGCGTAGCGCCGGCGCGGGGCGGTAGCGCTCCTCGCGGTACTCCTCCCACAGGCCGTCCAGCACGGCCAGTACGTGGTCGAGCCCGATCTGATCGGCCCACGCGAGCGGGCCGCGTGGATAGTTGAGCCCGAGCGTCATGCCGGTGTCGATGTCCTGCGGGCTGCCCACGCCTTCGCCGAGCGCGAAGGCGCACTCGTTGATCACCTGGCAGACGATTCGCTCGAGTACGCCACCGGCCGCGGGCTGCGCCTCAGCGCCGGTGCGGGCGGGTGGATCCGGAGCCGGGTCCGGGGGGCGGTAGGGATCGCTCGAGTAGTCGTAGTAGCCGCGCCCGCTCTTGCGGCCGTAGCGTCCCGCGGCGACATAGCGCGCGGTGATCGGGGAAGGGCGCCAGCGTGGCTCGCCGAAGCTCTGCTCGTAGAAGCTCTTGGAGATCTCCAGGCCCGTGTCGATTCCGACGAGGTCCATCAGCTCGAACGGACCCATGCGAAAGCCGCCCTCGATGCGCATGGTCCGGTCGATCGTCTCGATATCGGCGATCTGCTCCTGCAAGATGCGCAGCGCCTCCAGCCCAAACGGCCGGTTGCAGCGGTTGACGAGGAAGCCGGGGCCGTCCTTCGCGACGATCACGGTCTTGCCCATCGCCTCGCCGGTGGCGGTGGCGAGGTCGAGGGCCTCGGTCGAGGACTCGACGCCGGCGACCACCTCCAGCAGGCGCATGACCGGTGCGGGGTTGAAGAAATGCATCCCCACGACGCGCTCCGGACGAGAGGCGGCGGCCGCGATCGCGGTGACCAGCAGCGAGGAGGTGTTGCTCGCCAGCACGCACGCCTCCCCAACGATCTCCTCTGAGAGCCGCTTGTACAGCTCGTGCTTCAGCGAGAGTCGCTCGGGGGCGGCCTCGATCACGAGCTCGCATGGCGCGAACGCGTCGAGGTCGTCCGTGGGCTCGATCCGCGAGGCGGCCATGTCGGCCTCCTCAGAGCTCAGCCGCCCCTTGGCCGCTTCCTTGCCGAGCCCGTCACGCGCGTATTGGGTTCCGCGCTGCAGCGCCTCGGGCAGGGGGTCGTGGAGGATCGTGCGCGCGCCTGAGCGCGCCGCGAGCTGGGCGATGCCGGCGCCCATCGTGCCGGCGCCGATCACGCCTATGACTCGCGCGGCGCTCACGTCAGGAGGGAATCAGCGCGTTGACGCCGGTCATCGCGCGTCCGATGATCAGTTTCTGGATCTGACTGGTGCCCTCGTACAGGGTTGTGACGCGCGCGTCGCGGAAGTAGCGCTCGACCGGGTGGTCGTCGACGTAGCCGGCGCCCCCGTGAACCTGGATCGCGAGGTTCGCGCACTCCAGCGAGGCCTCGGTCGCGTGGAGCTTTGCGATCGAGGTCTCCAGGGTGTTCGGCCGGCCCTGGTCCTTCAGCCAGCCGGCGCGCCAGACGAGCATCCGCGAGGCGTCGGTCTTCAGGACCATGTCGGCGATCATCGCCTGGACGAGCTGGAAGGAGGCGATCGGTTTACCGAACTGCTCGCGCTCCTTCGCGTAGGAGACCGACTCCTCGACGCAGCCGCGGCAGATTCCGACGCAGCCCGCGGCGACCGAGTAGCGCCCGGAGTCGAGGTTTGACATCGCGATTTTGAATCCATCCCCGACCTCGCCGAGCATGTCCTCGTCGGCGACCTCGACATCTTCCAGCGAGATCGAGGCGGTGTCGGAGGCGTGCAGGCCCATCTTGTGCTCGATCGTCTGCGCCGTGTAGCCGGGCTGGTCGGTGTCGACGAGGAAGCACGCGATGCCCTTGTGACCGAGCGCAGGGTCGGTCTGGGCGAAGATCATCGCGACCTTCGCGTAGTTGCCCATCGAGATCCACATCTTCGCGCCGTTGAGCACCCAGCCGGAGTCTGTCTTGCGCGCGCGCGTCTTCTGGTTGGCCGCGTCGGAGCCCGTATCCGGCTCGGTCAGCCCGAAGCAACCGAGCCACTCGCCCGAGCAGAGCTTCGGCAGGTACTTGTGCTTCTGCTCCTCGCTGCCGAACTTGACGATGCCCGAGCACACGAGCGATGTCTGCACCGAGATCACCGTGCGGATCGCGGAGTCGCCGCGGCCGATCTCCTCGACTACGAGGCCATAGCTGAAGTAGTCGAGGCCGGCGCCGCCGTACTCCTGCGGGACGATCGCGCCGAGGTAGCCCTGCGCGGCGACCTTCTTGACGAGCTCCAGGTCGAAGTGGTGGTTGCGCGCGTTTTCACGCGTGCGCTCGATGATCTCGTTGTCGGTGAACTCGCGCGCGGTGCGCTGGATCAGTTGCTGCTCGTCGGTCAGGTCGAAGTCCATGTCATCTCCTATGTCCGCCTATGTCTGGGTCAGCTTGGGGGTGTGCCATGGCGCGTTCACGCGCCGCTCGAGCTCCTCGGCGAGGCCGTCGATCGGCAGGCGCTCCTGCGTGAGCGAATCGCGCTCGCGCAGCGTCACCGTCCCGTCCTGCAGGCTCTGGTGGTCGACGGTCAGGCAGAACGGCGTGCCGATCTCGTCCTGGCGGCGGTAGCGCTTACCGATCGCGCCGCCGTCGTCATACTCGACCATGCCCACACCGGCCCGGCCGCGCAGTGCGCGGTGGATCTCGCGGGCGAGCTCGGGCTGGCCGTCCTTGCGCACGAGCGGCAGGATCGCCGCCTTGATCGGCGCCAGCCGCGGGTGCAGGCGCAGCACCGTACGGAGCTCGCCCTCGCCCGCCCCCTCGCGCTCGACCAGTTCCTCGTCGTAGGCGTCGACGAGGAACGCGAGCGTCGCGCGGTCCGCGCCGGCGGCGGGCTCGATCACGTGGGGCACGTAGCGCTCGCCGGTGCCCTGGTCGAAGTACTCGAGCTTCTCGCCGGAGAACTCGGCGTGCTGGGATAAATCAAAATCGCCGCGGTTGGCGATCCCCTCGAGCTCGGACCATCCGATCGGGAAGAGGTATTCCACGTCGCTCGTGCCCGAGGAGTAGTGGGAGAGCTCGTCGGGGTCGTGCGCGCGTAGACGCAGTTGTTTGGGTTGGATCCCCAACTCCACATACCAGCGCTCGCGCTCTGACAGCCAGTGCTCGAACCACTTCGGCGCCTCGTCGGGCGGGACGAAGAACTCCATCTCCATCTGCTCGAACTCGCGCGTGCGGAAGATGAAGTTGCCCGGCGTGATCTCGTTACGGAAGGACTTTCCGACCTGGGCGATCCCGAACGGAGGCTTCTTGCGCGAGAACTGCAGGACGTTCTTGAAGTTGATGAAGATCCCCTGCGCGGTCTCGGGTCTGAGGTATGCCGCCGAGCCGGACTCCTTCACAGGCCCGATCGTCGTCTCGAACATCAGGTTGAAGTCGCGCGCCTCGGTCAGTTCGCACTCGTCGGTCTCACCCGGGTGCTTCGACGGTTTGCGCCCGCAGGGGAGCTCGGTGAGATGGTCGGCGCGGAAGCGCTGGCCGCAGGTCTTGCAGTCCACCAGAGGATCGGTGAACCCGGCGAGATGACCGGAGGCCTCCCACACCCGCGGGTGCTGGAGGATCGCCGAGTCGATCGCGACGATGTCGTCGCGCTCCTGCAGCATCGCGCGCCACCACTCGCCCTTCACGTTCGTCTTCAGCAGCACGCCGTAATGGCCGTAGTCGTAGGTCGAGCCGACCCCGCCGTAGATCTCCGAGGAGGGGAAGATGAAGCCGCGCCGCTTGCACAGCGCGACGATCTTCTCCATCGTGACCACGTCCCCGCTCATCGTCGCCTGATGCTATTGGACGGCTGCTGCAACCGAGCGGGACGCGTGCTGCGGGGCGGGCAGGCGCTCCGTAAGATCGTCCACCGTGGCGCGAATCTTGATCGTCGCCGGCGGTTGCCGAGGCAGGCGGCTGGCCGGAGACCTGGTGGGGGAGGGGCACGCGGTGCGTGTGACCACGCGCACCGAGTCCGGCCGCGCGGCGATCGAGGCCGCGGGCGCCGAGTGCTGGATCGGCACGCCCGAGCGCCTCGGCACGCTGCGCGCGGCGCTCGAGAGCGTCACGATCGTCTGCTGGCTGCTCGGCACCGCGGCCGGCTCGGAGGAGGAGCTGGGCGCGCTGCACGGCTCGCGCCTGGAGTTCTTCCTCGGCCAGGCGATCGACACGACCGTCCGCGGCTTCGTCTACGAGGCGGCCGGGGTGGCGGGCGGCGGCGCGGTGCCCGCGGACGTCTTCGCCGGGGGCGAGCAGATCGTGCGGAGGGTCGCCGAGCGCAACGAGATCCCCGTCGGGTTTCTCCGAGCCGATCCCGGGGAGTCGGATCTCTGGATCGAGGACGCACGGGCCGCGATCGATGCTCTGCTGCTGGGCCGATAGATAGATGGATCAAGCCCGCCGGCGATCGGGCCGATGATCTAGGACGATGACCGGCGATCGTCCCCGATACGGGCTCCTGGTCTCGGCGTTCGGCGCGGTGGTGCTCGCGGTGGCCGTGTTCCTGCCGTGGTACGGCGTCAGCTTCACCGCCGCTGGCATCGCCTTCGCCCAGCAGGCCGGAGATCAGGCGGCCGCCCAGTTCGGCAACGCCGCGCTGCAGAGCTACATGGGCGAGTACCACGCCACTTTGAGCACGCTCGCCGGCCATCAGATCACGGCGCTCAGCGCCCACCAGGCGCTGAAGGACCTGAACGTCGTCCTGCTGTTGGTCGCGGGCGCGGCGATCGTGATCGCGCTGCTGGCGCTCGCCGGCGCGGGGTTCTCCTCGGCGTCCTCCCCCGACGGCCATCGCGGACCGCTCGCGCTGCTGGGCCTCGTCGCGGCCGCGTGCGTGATCTTTCGGATGGTCGACCCGCCCACGCCCGCGGGCGGCGTGCTCGCGCTTTCGTTGCGCGAGGGCGCGTGGCTGGCGTTGCTCGGCTCGGTGGCGATGGTCGTCGGAGCATTACTGCCGGAGGGCCTCTCCGCGCGCGGCGCGTCCTCGTCCGATGCCAAGAAGCTGCAGGGCACCTGGTCGGAGCTCTCCGGCTGGACGCCCGAGGGCTGACCTGACGTAGCTGACTGATTCTGTGAGGAATCGGGTAGATTGATGCCGACCCGCTATCCTCAAAACTAATCCTCTAAAAGCCGATTGGGATTCATAGAACCGCGGCTTTCCCTGTTCGATTCCCCACGGCTAGCTGTCGAGAAAGGATCAAAAATGGCGCTACAACTTGGCGATACAGCCCCCGATTTCGAGGCCGAGACCACCGAGGGACGGATCAAATTCCACGACTGGATCGGCGACTCCTGGGCCGTGCTGTTCTCGCACCCGAAGGACTTCACGCCCGTCTGCACGACCGAGCTCGGCTACATGGCCAACGCCAAGCCCGAGTTCGACAAGCGGGGCGTGAAGATCATCGGCCTTTCGGTCGATGCGCTCGACAACCACGAGGCCTGGGCAAAGGACATCGAGGAGACCCAGGGCACCGCCCCCAACTACCCGATCATCTCAGACGACGACTTCAACGTCTCGAAGCTCTACGGGATGCTCCCCGCGAGCACCTCCGGCGACCCGCTCGTGCGGACGCCGGCCGACAACCAGACGGTCCGCAACGTGTTCGTGATCGGCCCCGACAAGAAGGTCAAGCTGATCCTGATCTATCCGATGACGACCGGACGCAACTTCGACGAGGTGCTGCGCGTGATCGACTCGCTGCAGTTGACCGCCAAGCACAAGGTCGCCACCCCGGTCAACTGGAAAGAGGGCGAGAAGGTGATCATCGCCGGCTCGGTTTCGAACGACGAGGCGAAAGAGAAGTACCCGGACGGGTGGGAGGAGCCGCGCCCCTACATCCGGTTGGTCCCGCAGCCGAGCTAGCCCAGCGAGCCGCTGAGCGGCGCCATGCGGCGTCCTCAGTCGCTCGCGTGCGTTGCACGCCACGCTCCCTGCGTCCTTGCCTGGCTTGCCCAGCGGCTCGCTGGGGGCGTAGCTAGAAATCAATCGTTGGTGGGGTGGGGGAGCACCAACAGCTCCTCCACCTGCTCCAACAGGTGCTCGAGGATGCGTGCGGTGGCGCCCCAGATCAGGTGCTCGTCGACGATGTAGGCGTCGGTCTCGAAGGAGATCCCGCGGCGCTGCATCCGCGTGCGCGTGCGGCTCTCGCGCAGGGCTCGTAGCGAGAACTCCAAGACCGCGTCCACCTCGCGCTCGGAGACCCGCCAGGCGAGGCCCGCCGGGATCTCGCCGACGTAGGGGTGGATCGTGTAGCCCGTCACGAACGTCGAGACGGCCGGCAGCTCGCCGAGCAGGCGCACCTGGCCACGGGGCAGGCCGATCTCCTCTTCGGACTCGCGCAGCGCCGTCTCTTCCAGGCCGGTGTCCTCGGGGTCGCGCCGGCCGCCGGGAAAGGAGATCTCGCCGGCGTGACGGCGCAGGTCTGCGCGCCGGCGTGTGAAGACGGCGTGCGGCTCCCCGTCGGCGGGCGCTAGGAACAGGGGGACGAGCACGGCCGCGGCGATCTGGCCGCCGTCGCCCGCATCCTCGCCGGTCGACGGCCGGGTGGTGGTCGGCGATTCGTCTATCGGCCGCCGGGTCCCACTAGTGCGGCGCGAGCTGGACGCGCTCGATGCGCTCTTCGAACATGACCTCGCCGTCGAGCGCACGGTGGACCGGGCACTTCGCGGCGATCACGCGCAGGCGATCGAGTTGCTCCTCGGGCATATCCTCGGGCAGGCGCAGTATCAGCTCGAACTTCGTCGGGCAGCCGCGCTCGGCGCCTTTGTACTGGACGTCGACCTCGACGGGGCCGAGCTCCCAGCCCTTGCGGGCCGCATACATCTCCATCGTGATCGCGGTACACGACGCGAGGCTCACCGCCAGCAGCTCCTGCGGGCTCGGCGCGGTGTCGTCGCCGCCCTTCTCCAGCGGCTCATCGACTGTGAGCTGGTGCTCGCGCACCTGCACGGTGTGTTTGTACGTCCCATCGACGTCACGTCGCGCGGTGGCTCTCATCCTTGTCGGCCTCTCCGTATCGCCCATCTCGATTCCTCCATTCCGCACCCCTCCGGCTCCTCCCTACATCCTACTCCGCGGGCGGCGTCTCGAGAGGTGGTTCGACGGGGGGCCGAGAGACCCCTATCCTCATCGTGTACGGGACGTGGCGCAGTCTGGTAGCGCACCTGCTTTGGGAGCAGGGGGTCGTGGGTTCGAATCCCGCCGTCCCGATTGTCTTAGCGGGGAAGTGGACACAGACGATCGACGAGCTCCCTCCCTTGGCTACGGGATCGCTTCGTATTCGGCTTTGGTTGAGAGGTCTTTGCCGCCGTAGGACGGTACGTTTGCCAGAGACCTCCATCGTCTACTCCGACGAGGATTCTCAAACGGGACAGATTGCTGCTGGCCGGGGTGCGAGCACCGCGGGAGCATCCCGCGGCGAGCTGCCGATGTCCAAGGGACCGCATCGGACGGTGGAGTCGGCGGTTAGCACCATCATGACGGCGGGACCGAGACAACGAATGATCGTCGCCTCTGGCGCGAGGACTTGTTGTGGGCGCCACCTGCGTCGGCTGGCGATGCTTGCCTTTGTCCTCGTCATGCTCGGCGTCGTTGCGTCCCGGGCGCAGGCGTCGCATTTGCGCCAGCTCGCGCGGAGCACTACGAGCTTCGCCAGCGACGGCGAACGCTACGCGGCCTGGCAACTCCACGCGGGCGCGCCGATCGTCGTGCTCGACACGCTCACCGGCAGCAGGCAGACGATCGCGCCGGCGGGCTGCGAACTGATGCGCGACCAGAGCGAATACGGCGAACCGAGCGCGACCGCGGCGGACGGACGCTTTCTGCTCGACTGCGTAACGCCCGCTCATGTGCAGTCCCAGGAGGTGCTGGACCTTGGCACGCCGGGCACCTTCGTCGTGCTGCCCAACGGAGCCGGCTTTGCTCTATCCCGTCCGTGGACTGAGCTCGGGACGCGTTACGTCCAGGGCACGGCTGCCCCAGAAGAGTGCTCGCACGGCGCGGGGGAACACGAACCCTGTATTGCTCTGTTCGATCTGGCGACGGGCGCGGTCAGCTACCGCCCGCCGTCGCAAGTGGTGAACCTCGACCTGCCCGGCGCGCCACAGATATGCCCGGCACTGCGCGCGTCGCTGCGGGCCCAGCTGCGATACGGGGTTCTCCCTGAACAGCTCGCCTACCAAAACGGGGTCTTCGCACACCCCACCGCCAACCTCCACAACATCCGCATCGAACGCTGCAACGGACGCTCCACTCTCCTCCGCGGCCCCACCGAACCCGCCGCGCAACCGGGTGGCGTGCGCCCCTCCCAACCGCGCAGCTTCGACCTCGGCGACGGGCTGCTCACGTGGGACACCGCCCACAACGCCGACGGCGCGGAAATGAACGAACAATCGAACGCCCACGGAACGCTCAGCAGCTACCGGCTCTCCACCGGCAGGCGGCAAACATGGAAGTTACCCCCGCTGCCGCTCCTCGGGGCTCCCAATATCGATGGCTCAGGGCCAGAGGTCGAATCGCCGGGGGTTTATGGCTACTCCACCCACACCGCAAACACCGTTTTCTGGATCGCTACGAGAACCGTCAAAGGGGCTGGAATAACCTCAGGCCTGATCGTCGAGACCTCATCCGTCTACGCCGCCTCACTCGAGTAGACACCGCATGGCCGCACGACCGTGAACAGCCACGCACGCACGCCGGTAGAGCTCAGAGATTTGTCCCGCGAGTGACCGCAGCGCAGTAGGTTGCGCTGCATGGAAGATGGCGACTACCCCCGTCCGATGCTGACGGCCGACGTCGTGGTCCTGGCGGGCGCCCCGGAGGACGCGCGTGTCCTGCTGATTCAGCGCGGAAACCCGCCGTTCGCCGGCAGCTGGGCGTTGCCCGGAGGCTTCGTCGAGCAGGGCGAGCAGGTGGCCGAGGCCGCGCCGCGGGAGCTGGCCGAGGAGACCGGGCTGAGGGTCGACGCCGGTGCGCTGGAGCTGCTGGGCGTCTACGACACGCCGGGGCGCGACCCGCGCGGCTGGACGGCGTCGGTCGTCTACATCGCGCGCGTGCCCGGCGAGTCAGCCGTCGCGGGCGCGGACGACGCGAGCGACGCCCGCTGGTTTCCCATCGAGGAGCTACCCGAGCTCGCCTTCGATCACGCGCTGATCCTCGCCGACGCCCGTGCGTTTGTCTCGGCGCCGTCGCGATGATCTGAGATCGGCGGTCACGGCTGTCGCGTCTCGCGCACGGACGCTCATGTGCCCGCTACGGTGAACCGATGCCCACTCCGATCGACGCACGCACGAAGCGCCTGACGTTGATCGCCTGCATCATGGGCTCGGGGATCGTGCTGCTCGACGGCACGGTCGTGAACGTCGCGCTGCCGACGATTCAGCGCGCGCTCGGCGGCGGGCTGGCCGCGCAGCAGTGGGTTGTGAACGGCTACCTGCTGACGCTCAGCTCGCTGATCCTGATCGGCGGGTCGCTGGGGGATCTGTTCGGCGAGCGGCGTGTGTTCGCGCTCGGGGTCTCGGGCTTCGGCGCGGCCTCGCTGGCCTGCGCGCTCTCACCCACGATCGGTGTGCTCGTGGCGATGCGCGCGCTGCAGGGCGTGGCCGGCGCGCTGCTCGTGCCCAGCTCGCTCGCGGTGATCGTGAACACGTTCCCGAAGGACGAGCGTGGGGCCGCGATCGGTAGCTGGACGGCGTGGGGTGCGATTGCCGGTGTGCTCGGGCCGCTGGCCGGCGGCGAGCTGCTCGCGATCGGCTCGTGGCGCTGGCTGTTCGTGATCAACATCCCGCTCGCCGCCGCCTGCGTCGCGCTGATCCTGTTCGTGGTGCCCCGCGCCGAGCCGCGCCGCGCCGGCGCCCGCAAAATCGACGTGCCCGGGGCGCTGCTGTGCGCGGCGGGCCTCGCCGGACCCGTGTTCGCGCTGATCGAGCAGCCGCGCCTGGGCTGGTCGAGCCCGGAGGTCGTCGTCCCGCTGGTCGCGGGGGTCTTCTTGCTCGGGGCTTTCCTCTGGCAGGAGTCCCGCGCCCCAGATCCGATGTTGCCGCTCGGGCTGTTCAAACGACGCAACTTCTCCGCCGGCAACATCGAGACCTTCTCGATGTACGCCGGCCTGGCGGTGCTGTTCTTCTTCCTGATCCTCTTCCTGCAGCAGATCGGCGGCTACACCCCACTGCAGAGCGGCATGGCGACGCTGCCGGTGACCGTGATCATGTTCGTCCTCTCCCGCCGCTTCGGTGCGCTCGCCGACCGCTTCGGCCCGCGCTTCTTCATGGGCGCCGGCCCGCTCGTCGCGGCCTGTGGGCTGTTGCTGTTCCAGCGGATCGGGACCGAAGTCGACTACGTGTCGGAAGTGCTCCCCGGACTGCTGCTGTTCGCGCTCGGCCTCTCGATGACCGTTGCGCCGCTGACCGCGGCGGTGCTCGCCGGCGCGGACACCACCCAGGCGGGTATCGCCTCGGGCGTCAACAACGCGATCGCGCGGGTCGCCGGCCTGCTCGGCACCGCCGCCGTCGGCGCGGCCGTCGCGGGCTCCTTCGGCTCCTCGCTCGACGAACACCTGTCGGGCGTCAGGCTGGGCCCGGCCGCGCGCGCCGCGGTTGCCGAAGCCAAGCGCCTCCCGCTCGGGCGTCCTGACGTGCACGGCCTCCTGAGCGCCCAGGCGAGCGCGTTGACGAAAGCCGCCGAGCAGGCCTCGCTGCACAGCTTCCACCTCGGCATGGCGATCGCCGGCCTGCTCGTAGCCGCAGGGGGCGTCGTCGGCGTGGTGGGAATCCGCAACCCGAAGGCGCCGAGCGTGCATGCGGTTGACTGCCCAGGGGGGCAGCTCGTGGGCAGCCCGGAGCTCGCTTCGGCTGCTCGGGTGTAGCTGCCGCTCTGACATACTTCGGGGCATGCGTACACTCGCAGCAGTCGTCGTCGCCGTGGCGTTGAGTCTCTCAGGCGTCGCTCTGGCGGACACGATCAAGACGCCGCCGGTCGCGAAGACATACAAGGCGCCGGCGAAGTCCCCGGTCACGTTCGCGAAGGTGCGCTCGGCTCAGAGCTTCAGCAGGACGCTGCAGAAGGGCACGGCGCTGAAGGCCGGCCAGACGGTGCAGCTGATCGTCGGCAAAGGCAACGTCGTAGTGCCGCCCCGCGACTGCGCCTGTCAGGGCCTCGGGCTCGTCCAGCCCACAGGCCAGAAGCTCGCGAGCGTGTTCGTCGAAGCGCGCAGCGCCGCCGGAAAGACGCTCGCGGTCGCGCCGGCGAGCAAGCTGTTCATCGAGGGCAATGGCAGCGGCGGTCTGCCGGTCGGCTTCACGTATGAATTCGCACCCGGCACGCAAGCGTTCCCGAAGGGGAGTCAGCTCGTGACGTTCGCGCTCTTCTCGAAGTAGCCGATAAAGGCAGCGCGAGTGCACCGTCCAGGCGGGCAACTCGTGGACACCGCCGCAGGAGATCGTCGCGGCTGCTCGTGTATAACCGCGGTTCCTAGACGGGCTCGCGTGCGTAGGCCTGCATCGCAACGATGATCGGCTCCAGCCGCTGCCCGCGCGCCGTCAGGCGGTACTCGACCGTCGGTGGGGAGGAGGGGATCACCGTGCGCTCGATCAGACCGGCGGCCTCGAGGTCGCGCAGCCGCTCGGAGAGCATCCGCGGGGAGATGCCGGAGACCGCATCGGCGAATTCGTTGAAGCGCAGCGCGCCCGTCAGTGCGGCGTAGACGATCGACAGCTGCCAGCGCCGCTCGAGGAGGTCCGCGGTCTGGCGGACCTCCTCGGGGACGGGCTCACATCTACGCGTGCGTGACATTGCGGGCGGGCTCCACGGCGGGCTCGAGCGCGATATCGAGGACCTCTTGGACGGTCATCACCGGGTGGAAGGCCATCTGCTCGCGGACCTCCTCGGGGATGTCGTCGAGATCGCCGCGGTTGCGCTCGGGCAGGATCACGTCGGTCAGGCCGGCCGCATGGGCGGCGAGCGCCTTCTGCTTGAAGCCGCCGATCGGCAGAACGCGTCCCTGCAGCGTGACCTCGCCGGTCATCCCAACCGTGTGCTTTACCGGCCTGCCGCTGAGCAGCGACGCAAGCGCCGTGACCATCGTCACGCCGGCCGACGGCCCGTCCTTCGGGATCGCGCCCGCGGGGACGTGCACGTGGAACTCCTTGCCCTCGAACGCGCTCTCGGAGATACCGAGCTCCTCCGCGTGGCCACGCACGTAGGAGAGGGCGATTCGCGCCGACTCCTTCATCACGTCGCCGAGCTGGCCGGTCAGCACCAACCCGTTGCCCGGCGCCGAGTCCCCGGCCTTCATCGCGGTCGCCTCGACGAACAGCACGTCGCCGCCGGCGCCCGTAACTGCGAGCCCGGTGGCGACACCGGGTGTCGCGGTCCGTGCGGCCGACTCCTGGAAGACCTTCTGGCGGCCGAGCGCGTCGCGCACGACCTCCAGGTCGATCTTCACGGGCGGCTCGGCCTTGGCCGAGGCGATCCGGGTAGCGGTCTTGCGCAGCACCGTGCCCAGCTCGCGCTCGAGGTTGCGAACGCCGGCCTCGCGGGTGTACTCGGAGGCGATCGTCTTCAGGATCTCGTCGTCGATCGTGACCTCGTCCTCGCGCAGGCCGTTGCGGTCGCGCTGGCGCGGCCACAGGTAGCCCTTCGCGATCGCGAGCTTCTCCTCGGAGGTGTAGCCGTCGAAGCGGATCGTCTCCATCCGGTCCAGCAAAGGCCCGGGGATCGTGTCGGCGACGTTGGCCGTTGCCAGGAACATCACCTGCGAGAGGTCGAGCTCGACGTCGAGGTAGTGGTCGCGGAACGAGTGGTTCTGCGCCGGGTCCAAAACCTCCAGCAACGCCGCCGAAGGGTCCCCGCGCCAGTCCGCGCCGACCTTGTCGACCTCGTCGAGCAGGATCACCGGGTTCATCGTCCCGGCGTCCCGCAGCGCCCTGACCAGACGGCCGGGGAGCGCGCCGATGTACGTGCGCCGGTGCCCGCGGATCTCCGCCTCGTCGCGCACGCCGCCGAGCGACATCCGCACGAACTCGCGGCCCGTGGCCTTGGCGATCGACTCGCCGATCGAGGTCTTGCCGGTACCCGGAGGCCCGATCAACGTGAGGATCGCCCCGGACTTCGGGTCGGCCTCGATGCCCCGATCGGCGCGCAGCTTGCGCACCGCCAGGTACTCGGTGATCCGGTCCTTGACGTCGTCCAGCCCGGCGTGGTCGGCGTCGAGCACCGCGCGCGCCTCCACGGGATCCAAGCGCTCGTCAGAGCGCTTGTTCCAAGGAACGGAGATCAGCCAATCCAGATAAGTACGGATCATCGAGGACTCGCCCGTCTGCTCGCCCATCCGCTCCAGACGGCCGAGCTCCTTCAGAGCTTGCTCGTTGACCTCCTCGGGCATCTCGGCGGCCTCGATCTTCGTGCGGTACTCCTCCGCGACCGAGCCCTCGTCCTCGCCGAGCTCCTTGCGGATCGACTCCATCTGCTTGCGCAGGAAGTACTCGCGCTGCTGGTTCTCTGCGCCCTCCTGGACGTCCTCGCGGATGCGCTTGCGCACCTGCAGCTCGGCGAGCGACTCGCGCTGGAGCTTCACGGCCAGCTCCAGGCGCTCGGTGACGTCGAGCGTGCGCAGCAGCTCGACCTTCTGCTCGTATGTCAACTGCGGCGAGTAGCCCGCCGAGTCGGCCAGCGCACCGGGCTCGGCGATCGCGCGCAGGAACGCGGCGATCCGGCCGTCGTCGCCGCGCAGCTCGAGGATCTCCTCGACGATCGCGCGGTACTCGCGCTCGAGGTTGCGGGTCTTGCCGTCGACGGGCGACTCGTCCGGACGCTCGTCGACCTCCACGCGCAGCTCCCCTCCGGGGCCGGTCTGCGCGGCGCCGATCAGCGCGCGGTGCTCGCCGGAGATCGCGACCGCGTGGCCGCCGCCGGGCAGCCGCAGCTGCTCGCCGACCTCGGCGATCGTGCCGACCTCGAGGAACTCGTTCTCGTGACGGGGCACGAGTACGACGCGCTCGTCGTCGCCGACATCGACCGTCAGCGTGATGCCCATGCTCGGGAACACGACGGTGTCCTCGAGCGGGATCAGCCGCAGGGTCTGCTTCGGGATCGAAGGCTGGGTCTGGTGCTGCTCTGATGATGTTGAAGTGGGCTGCTCTGGTGTGTCTGACATGGGTATCGACTCCATATGAGCTTACGAAAGTTTAGTTAGTATAGCGCGCGATCGTTGCGGCTGCAAGTACTTTTGTGGTTATGCCTAAAATCGCTTTATAGAGCCAAATTTCCACCTACAGCACCTGCATCCCGGTGGGAGAATCAGAATCTGGTCCGGTTTAGGTTGACTCAAATATCAGTCGCCGGGCCCGTCGAAGTTGACCTCGACGTTCTCCTCCTCGACGCGCTCCTCGGTCTCTGCCGATGACGTCAGCGCGCGCTTGTCGGCGTCGAGCAGCGGCTGGGAGAAGAAGCTCCGCGGCCACAGCCGCCGCGCGTGCACGACGTTGACCTCGGCCGCGAGCAGCGTCACCTGGCCACCGAGATAGAGCCACGCGAGCAGGCCGAGGACGAACGCGAACAGGCCCGAGGTCTCCTGTGCGTGGCGCACTACGTGGGCGACGTAGTAGCTGCCGAGGTGCTGGAGGATCTGCCAGAGGATCGCCGCGAAGATGACGCCCGGGAGCAGGTCCTTCGTGGGGATCTCTTCGGGGCTGAGGAACTTGAAGGCGGAGAAGAACAGCAGCAGGTTGAAGACGAGCGCGAGGAGAACCCCGCCGACCACGGCGACAGGTCCGGCCGTCTGCGCGGTGACGTAGCCGGCGGCGACCGTCGAGACGACCAGGAGCACGCCGAGCACGCCGAGCAGGGCGATCCCGCGCAGCCGCCAGGTGAGGAAGTTCGGCCGGCGCTTGCGCGGGATGTGCCAGACCTGCTGGAAGGCGTTCTGGGTTGCGCCGACGACGCCGAGGCCGCCGAGCAGCAGCCCGACGACGCCGATCGCGAGCGAGCCGGCGCTGCCCTTGAGCGAGTGGACGTTGCTCTGCAGCTGATCGCCGATGATCGGGAACTGGCCGAGCGCCGAGTGCAGCACGCTCGCCTGGTCCTTCGGGTCGCCTTCGAGCACGAAGCCGAGCACCGTCACGAGCAGCAGCAGCAGTGGGAACAACGAGGCGAAGCCGTAGTAGGCGATCAAGGCCGCGAGCTGCCCGGCGCCGTCGTCGCCGAACTTCTTGATGACCGCGGCGGGAAAGCTCAGGCGCGGACTGCGCTGCTGGTGGCGATCCAGCGCGTGGAGGTGATCGGTGAGGCTCATCGGCGGCGAATCCCGGTGTCCGTCCGCGCGTCGCGCGCTCGCCGCGTGTGCGCGCCGTCCCGGCGGCGGGCGAATTGGGAGGGGGGCCTGCAGGCGCGAACGATCGACATCTCTGCGTGTCTACCCGATGTGAGCCGAAAATGCGCACCGACCGGGTGCAGGAGATCGCGCTGGTGGCGCAGGCGCGGCGCGAGCTGCTGCTGCGTTCATACCGCCATCGCCTGCGCAAGGAGGATCTCGAGGACTGCTTCGGCCAGGCCACGCTTGAGCTGCTCGCGCAGGCGCGCGCGGGTGAGGGAGGTGCGCGGATGACCCACGCGCACCTGGCGAATCTGATCGAGCAGCGCTTCGTCTCGCGCATCTACGACCGGCTCCGCGCGCTCCGCGGGCGTAGCCCCGCGCAGGCGGTGCTCGATCACGCGCTCCCCTTGGGAGACGGCGCCCACGGCATCGAGGTCGCCGACGTCCGCGCCGAGATCGACAAGCAGGTGATGCTGCGCCTGGACCTTCGCAGCCTCGGCCAGGTGATCGGAGAGCTGACCCCCGATCAACGGCTCGTGCTCGTCAGCCTCGCCAGCTCGGGAATCGAGTGCGCCGAGTTCTGCGAGCGCCATGGCTGGTCCAAGGACAAGTACCGCAAGGTCTCCCAGCGCGCGCGGGCACGGCTGCGCGCGCTGCTGGAGGCGTGTGAAGAAACTTTTCCGCGCCGCATGTCCCGTTTGGGCGCCGCGGTCGGAGAAGGAGACAGGGAACTCCTATGAAAATCACTCCCCCCATTCATAGGTGTTCCCCGGGACGCCGGCGGTCGATCGGACGGACGACCACACGGTGCTTCCCATCCGCGCGCAAGCGGCCGGAGGTCGGGTTCCTCCTTGCCTCGGCTTCCGGTCGCACGCGTGGCGCTTGCAGCGGTGGTGCTCGCGTGACCGTGGGGGCGCACACATGACGCTCCTGCGCCGGCGCCCGCGCGAGGTCTACCGCGTCTATTCCGAGGAGGAGTACCTCGGCGGCGCCGGGACACAGCTCGGGGGTATCGCGGAGTGGCGCGCGGCGGAGCCGGAGCTTGCTGAGCTCGGGAGCGTCGAGGAGTGGCCGGTCGGTATGGCGGAGCTCGGGAGTGACGGGGAGTTGCCGGTCGGTGAGCCGGAGCCCACGATTGGAGATGAGTGGCCGCTCGAGGAACCTTCCCTGCCATTTGCTGAGCCCGCAGGGCAGCACGCGGAGTGGTACCTCGGAAGGGGCGAAGAACACCGCCTGCGCCGCGCGGCCGGCGTGGCGATGCTTGCCGGGGTCCTCGGCGCCGTCGGTGGCCTCGTCTGCCTGAACCTCGCGCGAACCCACGGCGGCGGTGCGCCGGGGCGGGGGAGCCTTCTCGCGGCGACGCGCACCAGCCGAGGCACGGGCTCCGCGCCCGCGGCCGACGATGCGCGACCCCAGGTGGAGTCCTCGCGGCCTGTGGTCGTGCGTCCTGTCGAAACGGCGCGTTCGCGGGTCCCGTCACGGTCCGGTGCAAGTCGCAAAGGAGGACCGGCTCCCCGCTCCTCCGATCGTTTCCCCGTCCATCATCCGGCACACCGCCACGCCGGCGTTGTGGTCCTCGCCGACTATGCGCATCGCCGTCACTCCTCGGGTGACGCGGCCCCGGCCCCGGCTGGGGCCCCGGCTCCCGCACAGCCCGCTCCGGAAGCGGGAGGCACGACGACCCCCGCGGTGGCCACGGCTCCGGCGCATCCGGCGCCGGAAGGACAGGCCGAGTTCGGATTCGAGCGCTGAGCGATGCGGACGAGTACTCCAAACGCGCAGGTGAGGATCGGGACACGGCCGCTGTGGCAGATCCGCGTGGCGCGCGAATGGCCTCGCTATCTGTTGAGTGCCCTGGCCGTCGCGGGGCTCGCGGCGAGCGCGCGCTTTGCGATCGACCCGCCGCGGCCACAGGCGCCGGCGGTCGCCGCACACATCCCCCCGCCGCCAGACCTCGCCGCCGAGGGCTTCGCGGTGCGGTTCGCGCGCAGCTATCTCACCTGGAACGCGGCCGAACCGCAGGCCCACGAAGACGCGCTCGCTCCGTTCGTCGGGCCCGGAATCGATCCCGACGCGGGACTGCAACCGCCCGCGAGCGGTGAGCAGCGCGTGGAAGCGGCCGAAGTCGTGCAGGGGCGCGAATCGGCGCCCGGCGAGCACGTCTATACGGTCGCCGCGCAGACCGACGACGCGGGCCTGCTCTACCTGACCGTCAGCGTCCTGCGCACGGCGGACGGGAGCCTCGCGCTGGGCGGCTATCCCGCGTTCGTGGGGGCGCCCGCCTCCGGTCCCGCGCAGACGCAGGCACAGGCGCACCTGCACGAAGTCGGCGAACCGGCGCTCGTGACGGTGCTCGAGCGCGCCCTGCGTAACTACCTCGCCGCCTCCGCCTCGGAGCTCGCCGCCGACCTGACCGCGAGCGCGCACGTCTCGCTGCCGGCGGCGGCGCTCACCCTCGAATCGGTACAGCGCCTGGACTGGGCGCCGGGCGCCGGCGCGGTGCTCGCCGTGGTGGCGGCCGCGGACGCGCGCGGCGCCCACTACACGCTCGCCTACGAACTCGACGTGGCCCGCGTGGAGGGCCGCTGGGAGATCTCCGCGATCCAGATGGACCCCGACACGTAAACAACCCAAACAGAAGAGGAGCCCGCATGAAACTCTCCGACCCCCTCCAGCTACCGGAGACCCATCTCGCTCGCGCACGCACGGTCCTGCTGCTGGCCGGCGTGTGCTTTCTCGCGGGGGCGCCCGTCGCGCAAGCCGCGGTCACAATTCCCGTGGGGGCGATCCAGCAGGGCAGCTCCCAGCAGGCGAGCATCACAGGCGGCTCCTCGCAGGCGGTCACCGCCGAAAAAACCGGGACCTCGCTCGAATCGGCCGCCGCGAAAGCCGGCGATACGGCGCGCACCGTCGCGATGAGCCTGATCGGGCTGGCGCTGGCGATCGCCGCGATCGTGCTGGCCTTCCGCCGCGACTTCAAGGAGGCGGCGGGCGTATTCGCGGTGGGGATCGTCGCGGTGCTGCTCGCCACGCCGGCCGGCCTGAGCCTGCTGCAGGACACGGTCACCTCGCTGTTCGGGGCCTGACATGGCGATCACGAGGGGACTACGGGGTGTGGCTGGGCCGGAGATCCGGCCGTGATCGAGATCCGCTCATACCGCGCGGTGTTCGATCTGGAGCGGCGCATCTACCGCGTCGACCAGTTGCGGTTGAACCCGGGCGGGATCCCGGTGCGGGGAGTCGTCTACTTCCTCGCGATCCTTGTGGCGACGCTGCTCGCCTCGAGCCTTCCGTTCCTCGGAGCGGCGGTCGGGATGCTGCCCTGGTACCTGCGCGATCTCGCGCTGCCGGCCGCGAGCGCGACGGTGCTGAGCGTGATCCGGATCGAGGGCCGGCCGTTTCACCTGGCGGCGTATGCGCTGCTGCGCTACCGGGTGGGTCCGCGCAGCTTCGCCGGCGTACGTCCCTGCGATGCTCCGGGCGCCTGCTGGCGCCCGGAGGAGATCCTGCTGCTGCCGGACGGCTCCGACGGGGAGATGCGGCGGCTGCGCTACACCGGGCCCGGCGCGGTGCTCGTCACCACCGCGCACGAGCGAAGCGAGCGCCGCGGCGCGCTCGGGCCGGCCACGCTGACGCTACGCGAACTGCCTGACCAACCAGCCCCCTCGCAGGGCCAGGTGCTGACGCTCGCGCGCAACGTCCAGCTGCGGGTCGGTGCGGGACGGTGAAGCCGCCGATCGGCTTCGTGTACGGCAACTGCGTGTTCGCCGATGCGCTCGACGACGGCTGGGCCGTGTTCGCGGTGCAGACCGAGTCCTACGAATGGCTGTCGGAGGATGGCAAGCGCGCGCGGTTCCTCGCGCTGCTCGGTGCGCTGGAGGCGATCGAGGCCGATGTGCAGATCCTGCGCGTGGGGCGGCGCTGGGAGGTGGGGCGCTACGCACGCGAGCTCGAAGACGACGACCTTCCTCCCGGCGGCGCGCCCGCTTCCGGCGGCGCCGATGGACACGCGCGCGCGCGAAGACGCTACGCCCAGGAGCACGAGGAGTACCTGGGTGAGATCGGCCTGGCGCGACCGGAGGTGTTCCTGATCGTCAGCCTGCGCGAGCCCGAGCGTGACGTTGCCGCGTACGTCTCGCGCGCGGCCGAGCGACATCCGCGCGAGTGGCTGGAGGGGATCAGGCGCGCCCTCTCGGTGCGGGACCGGCGCGTGATGAAGGTCTCCGAGCTCGAGCGCGCGCGGGTACGCGCCGACCAGGCGCACGCGCGCCTGGCCGACTACCTGCCGGTCCGCCAGGCGCGCGCTGTCGAGTTGCAGTGGCTCGTGCGCCGGGCCTTCTGCCGCGGACTCGGCGAGCCGGAGATCGACGGGCTGCACGAGCCGCGCGCGCTTGTGTTCGAGCGCAACGGCGAGGCGACGCTGGCGCCGCTGGAGGGCGACGTGATGCGCTGGCTGGACGGCTACGTCGAGCACCGCGGCAGAGCCCTGAAGGTCGAGTCGGAGACTGGCACGAGCTGGCAGGCGCAGCTGGTGCTGGGAGCGCTGCCCGAGCAGGCCCAGTTCCCGGGCGCGCGTGTGGAGCTGATGTTCGCGCCGCCGGAGTCGCTCCCGTTCGGCGTCGATCTCACGTTCAACGCGCGCTTCCTTCCAAACGGCCTGGCGTTGCGGATCGCGCGCCGGCGGATCCAGGACGCCGACCAGATCGTGCGCGCGGAGTCCGACGGCGAGCAGGGGGTCTCAGACCTCGGCTACCAGCGCACCCAGGAGGCGCGTGACCTGCTCGCCTACCTACAGTCCTCCAGTCGGCCGCCGCTGCTGCGCGCGACGCTCGGGCTCGCGATCGGAGCGGAGAGCGAGGAGCAACTCGAGGAGCGCGTGGAGATGGTCCGGCGCGCCTACGGCGAGATCCGTCTGCACCGTCCGCTCGGCGACCAGCTGCCGCTGTTCATGCAGCACCTGCCCGGCCAGCGCACGCGGGTCTCCGGCTACGACGACACGCTCACACCCGAGCAGGTCGCGGCGATGATGCCGACCGCCGCGCACGAGGCGGGCTCGCGCGCGGGCTTCTATTTGGGACACACGCTCACGGGCTCGCGCCAGCCGGTCAGGTTCAACCTCGGCGAGGGCTCCGAGAGCGACCGCAACACGACGATCCTCAGCGTCGGCGCGCTCGGCTCGGGTAAGACGACACTCGATCAAAAGCTCAAGTACGAGGGCTTCCTCCAGGGCGCGCGGATCATCGACTGCGACCCGAAGGGCGACCACCGCTTCCACCTGCTGGAGGAGGTCGCGCCACACACCGAGTGCGTCACGCTGAAGCCCGACCCGGCGCTCCGCGGCGTGCTCGACCCGCTCCGCGTCGCGCCCGAGCACCTGCGCCAGGACGCGGCCGTCTCGTTCCTGCGCGACCTGCTCCCGGGGCGCGCCGAGCCGGCGTGGGAGACGGCGGTCGTCGGCGCGGTCGACCGCGTACTGAGACGCTCGAGCGAGCCGACCTGCCTGGAGGTGGTGCGCGCGCTGGCGCAGGGCGACGAGACCGACGCGCAGGTGGGCAAGACGCTCGAGGTCTATGCCCGCTCGGGGCTGACCCAGCTCGGCTTCGCCGACCCGTCGGTGCGGCTGCCGCCGGTCGGTCAGAGCCAGGTCACCTACCTGCCGATCCGCGACCTGCCCGGACCCCAGCACGGGACCAGCCGCGCGGAGTACTCGCAGGCCGAGCGCGTCGGCGAGCAGATCGTGCGGCTGATCGCGATGTTCGCGATGCACCTGCTGGGATCGGAGCGCGGGCGCCTGAAGCTCTTTTCTTTTGACGAGGGGTGGCGCCTGCTGAGCGACCCGGTCGGCCGGCAGCTGCTCGCCTCGCTGCAGCGCATGGGCCGCTCGGAGCTGGCGGTACCGATCATCTCGACGCAGCTCGTCACGGACGCGCTCGTCGGCGAGCGCGAGTCGCTCGAGAACCTGCTCGGTGCGACGTTCGTGTTCGGGATGCGCTCGGAGGCGGAGGCCGGGCGGGCATTGCGGTTGCTCGGGTTGGATCCCGAAGACCGGCGCATGCGCCAGAGCCTGCTCGAGTTCGAGGCGGGCCGCTGCCTGTTTCGCGATCACGCCGGGCGGGTGGAGGCGATCCAGGTGGATGTCGTGCTGCCGTCGCTGCTGCGTGCGTTCTCGACGACGCCCGGAGTGCTCCGGCGATGAGCGCGAGCACGACGGCGGGCTCGAGGACGGCGGGCGGATCGAAATCTGCTGAATCGAAGACGGCACAAGGATCCATGCGGGCGATGCGATCCGGGGTCGCGATCGGGGCCAAGATCGCGGCAAGAGCCGCAGGTGTACCGCTGCCGATCTCGTCCCGCCTGCCGCTGGCGATCGGTGCGCTGCTCGCCGGCGCCGCCGCGCTGGGCGTTTTGTTCCTGGGCATGACGCTGATGATGCTCGTCGGCGTTCACGGCACCGGCGGCCTCGTTGGTGGGACTGCAAGCGGCGAAGCGACCGACGCCCCCTCGGCCCTTGCAAAGGCTGAAATCCCGTCGGAATACCTGAGCGACTACGAGCAGGCCGGGCAGAAGTACCACCTCGACTGGGCGATCCTCGCGGGGATCGGCAAGGTCGAGTGCGACCACGGGCGCGACTCCGACCCGTCGTGTACGCAGGAGGGCGCGGTCAACTCCGCCGGCGCCGGCGGGCCGATGCAGTTCCTCGCGGGCACATGGGCGACGTACGGGGTCGCCCCCAATGGCGGTACGCCCGACCGTTGGCAGCCGGAAGACGCGATCTTCGGGGCCGCGAACTACCTGAAGGCCTCGGGTGCGCCGGGCGATTATCGGAAGGCGATCTACGCCTACAACCACGCGGAATGGTACGTGGACGAGGTCGAGAGCTGGGCGGCAAAGTATCGAGGCCCTCCAAGCTCGACCACGACTTCGCCTGCGCAGCCGATCACAGCCGGTGGCGGAACCGGCCGCGTGAGCGGCGAAAGCCCGACCCCGATCGAGTTCATTCCCGGCGAACGCGCGGAGCTCGATCCGAGCGATGGCCACCTCGCGTGGATTCCCGAAGGGGTGCCGACGACGGTGCAGGCGATGGTCGTGGCGGGGAACGAGCTGCAGGAACTGCCGTATGGGCCCGGCGGTCATCCCGATCCGCTGGGCGCGAGCGAAGAGGACTGCTCGAGCACCGTCAACTACGTGCTCTACCGCAGCGGCGTGCGACCGCTCGCGGAAATTGAGAAGGACAACCCGCTTGCGCAGGACTACGTGAACTGGGGCGACCCCGGCCCGGGTCGCTGGGTCACGATCTACGCGACCGACGTGCCGCAGCCGCACGTGTTCATCGTGATCGCCGGGCTGCGGCTGGACACGAGCCACAACGGGACCGATGAAGGGCCAAACAGGAACGAAAACGGCCCCCGCTGGCGGATCCTCAGCTACATCCCCACCTGGGCGAAATGGTCGGTCAGGCACCCGCCGGGTCTTTAAATGACCAACCCAAACAACCACGGCCGGTACGGTCGAATAAGCTGGCGGGATGGCCAACGGAAAGGTCGACTACCTGCTGATCGGCGGTGGCCTCGCGAGCGCGAATTGCGCGCGCTGGTTGCGCGAGGAAGGCGCGGAGGGCGAGGTCCTGCTCGTCGGCCGCGAGCCCGATGCGCCGTACAACCGGCCGGAGTGCTCGAAGGGGTATCTGCGCGGCGAGGAGAGCCGCGAGGAGCCGCTGTTCCGCCCGGCGGAGTGGTGGGGGGAACAGGGGATCGAGCTACTGACGCGGACGAGCGTTACGGGCCTCGACCTGGAGACGAAGACGGCGAAGCTGTCGAGCAAGGAGGAGGTCGAGTTCGGGAAGGCGCTGATCGCGACGGGCGCGAACGTGCGCAGGCTGAACGTGGAGGGGTGCGAGCTCCACGAGATCCACTACCTGCGGACGCTGGGGAACGCGGACGCGATCAGGGCGAGCGTGAAGGACGCTGAGAACGTGGTGCTGATCGGCGGCTCGTACATCGGCTGCGAGGTGGCGGCGAGCATGAGCATGATGGGCAAGCAGGCGACGATCGTGATGCAGGAGCAGCGCACGCTGGAACGCGGGTTCGGCAAGCAGGCGGGGCGTTTCGTCGAAGAGCTGCTGAAGGCGCATGGTGTGAGCGTCCACGGCGAAGACGAGCTCGAGCGCTTCGCGGGGGAGGGGCGCGTGGCGAAGGTGCTGACGCGGGCTGGCCTGGAGTTGGCGGCCGACGCGGTCGTGATCGGCGCGGGCGTCGCGCCGGACATCGGACTTGCGCAGCGCGCGGGGTTGGAGATCGGCGAGAAAGGCGGCGTGCGCTGCTCCTCGCGGCTGGAGAGCTCTGTTCCCGGCGTGTATGCGGCGGGGGACATCTGCGAATACGACTCGCCGATCCACGGCGAGCACGTGCGGATCGAGCACTGGGACGTGGCCTTCAACCACGGCAAGACCGCGGCGCTGAACATGCTCGGGCGCGACGTGGCCCACGAAGTGGTGCCGTACTTCTATTCGGTGCTGGGAGACTGGGGCGAACTCGAGTACGTCGGTCCCGCGTACGAATGGGACGAGGAGATCGTGCGTGGAAGCTACGACGACGGTGAGTTCACGACCTGGTACCTGCGGGAGGGACGGGTCAAGGCGGCGTTGACGTTCGGACGCTCGGACGATCTCGAGCACGCGCGGCGCCTAATCGCAGGGGCGGAGACCCTCGACGAGGGGCAGCGCAAGGCGCTCGCCGACATGGATAGCGACCTGGCGGGCGTGGGGGAGTAGGATCATCGGGACATAAGACGGTCGGAGGTGAAGGGAAGCCGGTGAGAATCCGGCGCGGACCCGCCACTGTGACCGGGGATGCCAACCGCAGGCGCGTGAGAAGAGCACGGGCAGCCACTGTTTCGAAGAGAGACGGGAAGGCGCGGGAGGAAGGCCCGGAAGCCAGGAGACCTGCCGACGACCGAAAAGCCCACAAGCCCTCGTGGAAAGGGGTTGGACTGAATGAATCACGCATCCCGTCGTACGTTGCCGGTGCTGGTCGGTGTAGTTGTCTCGCTTGTGCTCGTACTGGCCGCGTCTGCTTCTGCGGCTCCGATCATCGTCAACCTGCGCGTGGAGGGTTCAACGAAGACGCTTTACGAAGGTCCCGTTAGTACTGAAGGCGAAACCTTTCAAACACCCACGGGTGAAGCTCTACATGAAGCTCCGCATCCGTGCGATTATGCCGACAACGGACACTCTGAAAACTCAGAACACGAAGTGTTCACCAATGGTGGCACCCCAACCGGCACACCCACCTCAGCTCTTCATCATGCGGCCCTGTCCGCAGGTCTGGCGTTCAATGCTGAATGGTTTACGAGCCTCAATGACTTTGAGGTCACCCAGGTCGGCCCTGATGTGAATGAAGAAGTAGCGCCGTACGCTTCCTGGGGTTATGCGGTCAACGACACCACCGCGCCCGTCGGTGGCTGCCAGATCTCGCTCGCGCCGGGTAATGAAGTGCTATGGGCCTATAACTACTTCAACCTGAAGCATTTGTTGAGCCTGAGCGGGCCATCCAGCGTCACCGTTGGTGTGCCGTTCACCGTGCACGTTGTGGATGGTCAAACGGGCGAACCGATCTCCGGTGCAGCGGTTGGAGAACTCGTGAGTGGCGTCACGAATACGAGCTCGTCAAGTCCCACGACCAATGCCGCAGGCAACGCAACGATGACGCTTACTCAGACTGGGGCAGTGACGCTGAAGGCAACTCAGGTTGAATCGGTGCGTTCCAATGGGCTTGCTGTGAACGTAGTCCCAGTTAGCGCTTGTGCTTGCGGCGGCCCGGCTCCGGTGATCCCTACTCTGCAGCCGGTAGCCGACGTGGCGAAAGTCGGTGGTGTCAAAAACGGCCACGTCTACTCCCGTCGTTCAGCTCCCCGTGTATTGAAGGGAGTGGTCGAGGTCCCGTCCGATGGCACGCTCAGACAGGTGCGTATCAGCCTCCAACGTCGCTATCGCGGACGCTGTTTCGATTTCAGTGGATCGAGAGAGAGCTTCGTGAGGACCAAGAAGTGCGGTTCCGCGGCCTTCTTCTCGGTGGGTGGAAGCGAGTCCTTCAGTTACCTCCTGCCGACGAATCTTCCCAAGGGAAGCTATGTGTATGACATCGAGGGAATCGACAGCACCGGCCAGGCGACGAAGCTCGTGAGCGGAGTAAGCCACGTTGTTTTTCAGGTCAAGTAAAAGAACCGGTGCAACGGGACTCGCGGCGGCCGTCCTGGCCGTCGCGGGACTCGCCGGCTGCGGCCTCGGCCCCGGCTCGGTCCCGACCGGGGTGCATCTGACGGTCACACGCGACTTCGGCGCGCAGGTTCTCACCAAGACCAGCGCTCCGAAAGCCGGCGGCGAAGAAACGGTCATGAGCCTGCTGCTGCGCAACGCGAAGATCACCACGAAGTACGGCGGCGGGTTCGTGCAGAGCATCGACGGACACTCCGGCGGGGAAGCCGGGGGAGACCCGCTCGACTGGTTCTACTACGTCAACGGGATCGAGGCGCCGAAGGGCGCGGCGGCGACGAACGTCCACCCGGGCGATCACATCTGGTGGGATCTCCACGACTGGAGCCAGACCGACGACGTCCCCGCCGTCGTCGGCTCTTATCCAGAGCCGTTCCTGAACGGCACCGAAGGCAAACGCCTGCCCGTCCGCATCGAATGCGCCGCGGCGCAGAGCGCGCCGTGCCGCACGGTGATCGCGCGGCTGCGCGCGCTCGGCGTCCCCGCCGCCGTCGCCGCGATCGGCAGCGGCGCCGAGCCGGACGCGCTGCAGGTCGTCGTCGGGCGCTGGACGGCGGTGCACGGCGATCCGAGCGTTACCGGCATCGAAAGCGGGCCGCGCACCAGCGGCGTCTACGCGCGTTTCGCGCCCAACGGTCAGACACTGACGCTGCTGGCCGGCGACGGCAGCACGACCGGCACGCTCGGCGCCGGGGCGGGCCTGATCGCCGCGACGAAAGACGACGAAGGCGCAATCGTGTGGGTCGTGAGCGGCACCGACGAAGCGGGCGTCGCGCGCGCGGCGCAGGCGTTCGACGTGAGCTCTCTGGAAAACCACTTCGCGCTGGCGGTGACATCGACGGGCGCGCAGCTGCCGGTGCCGGGGGCGGGCAAGTGAGAAGCACACGCCTACTCTTCTATCGCCGCCTGGCCAGCCCGCTCCACGCCACGCGGGCGGGCGTCGGCGCCGCGTGGGCACTCGCGCTGACCGCGGCGGCGCTGCTCCTCTACAACCCGATCCCGCTGGCGGCGCTCACGCTCGCGGTGTTGGGGGCCGGTGTCGGCGCCGGTGTCGGCCGCCGGCTCGCCGGCACGCTGCGCGTCGCGCTGATCGTCGGCCTGCCGATCGTCGCGATCAACGTGCTCGCCTCGCGCGAGGGTCTCACGGTGTTCGCGCGCCTCGGCGATCTCGGCCCCTTCGGCCAGGGCAACCTCACGGTCGAGGCCGTCGTCTACGGGTCGGTGATCGCCCTGAAGGTGACGCTGCTGATGTTGATCACGACGCTCGCGAGCCTCGCGGTCGATCCCGACGAACTGCTGCGGGGCTTCCGCCGGCTGTCGTTCCGCTCGGCGCTCACCGCCTCGCTGGCCACGCGGATGATCCCCGTGCTCGGTGCCGACGCGCAGCGTCTTGCCGAGGCCCAGCGCACGCGCCCCGAGGACCCCGCCCGCGGCGTGCGCGGCCGTGTCGCGCTGCTCAGCGCGATCGTCGGCGGCTCGCTCGAGCGCTCGATGGAGGTCGCGGCGACGCTCGAGCTGCGTGGCTTCGCCGTCGCCGCGGAGGGCCGTCCTCGCCCGCGGCGCTCCTTGGATCGGCGGATGCGGCGCCCGTGGTCGCGGCACGACCTCGCGTTTCTCTGCTCGATGTTCGCCGTAATCGCGCTCGCGCTTGCCGGGCGGTTGACGGGAGCGGCCTCCTTCACGGCCTATCCGCTCGTGCGGATGCAGGTTGACACTGCCACGTTCGTGCTCTGCGCGGCGCTGATCGCGGCGATCCTCCTGCCATTCCTCGACCGGCGGGGGATCGACCAATGATCTTGTCTTTCGACCACGTCACGTACCACTACCCGGGAGCGGAGACCCCGGCGCTCGACGACGTCAGTTTTGAGTTGGAAGCCGGCGAGTTCTGCCTGCTGGCGGGACTGTCCGGCCACGGCAAGTCGACGCTCCTGCATGCGGCCTGCGGGCTCGTGCCGCATTTCCACGGCGGCACGTTCGCCGGCGCCGTTACGCTCGCCGGCCTCGACACGCGCGAGCACGGGCCCTCCCACCTCGGCGGCCACGCGGGCGTGCTCTTCCAGGACCCCGAGACGCAGCTCGTGATGAGCTCCGTCCGCGCCGAGCTCGCGCTCGCGCTCGAAAGCCGTGGTCAGGGGGATGCGGCGGTCGCACGCGGGGTCGAGGAGGTCGCGCTCGCGCTCGGGATCGACGCGCTGCTCGACCGCTCCACGCACGAGCTCTCCGGCGGTGAGAAGCAAAGGGTCGCGCTCGGCGCCGCGCTCGCGGGCCGGCCCAAGCTGGTGCTGCTCGATGAGCCCACCTCGCAGCTCGACCCGGTTGCCGGCGACGAGCTGATCGGTTTGCTGCGACGGCTGAACGAGGAGTGGGAGACGACGATCCTGCTCGCCGAGCACCGCCTCGAGCGCTGCCTCGGGGCCTCGGATCGTGTGATTTCGCTGGAGGCGGGCCGTGTGGCTCACGATGGCGATCCCAAGTCATTCTTGAAATGGGCCGCGCGACACGAGCCCGACCTGCAGACGCCGGGGGCAAAGCTGTTCGTGCTCGCCGGGCTGTCTCCCGCGCCGACCGGCGTCAAGCAGGCACGCGCGACGCTCCGCGCCGGCGGTCTGCTGCCGGATGAGATGGATCCCTTCGGTGGCGTCCCGCCGGCGGAGAACCACGCCCCCGCAGAGTCCCCTCGAGCAGGTCGCGCGCCCGGCCTGCGGCGCCTGCTGGGAGGCGCCGCGGGCGCCCCGCCGGCGCTCCGCCTGAAGGGCGTCTGGCACGAGCTGCGCGACGGGCCGGCGATCCTCCGCGGGGTCGACCTCGTGATCGCGCCTGGAGAGAGCGTCGCGCTGATGGGCCGCAACGGCGCCGGCAAGTCGACGCTCCTACGCCACGCCGCCGGGCTGATGGAGCCCACGCGGGGCCGCGTGCAGCGGGCGGGACGGGTCGCGCTGCTGCTGCAGAACCCCGGCGACTACCTGATCCACGAGCGCGTCGCCGAAGAGGCCTCCCCCGCGGCACTCGCGGCCGTGGGGCTGGCGGGGATGGCCGAGCGCAACCCGAAGGACCTGTCGGGCGGCGATCGCCAGCGCCTCGCGCTCGCGATCGTCACCGGCGGCGAGGGGGAGCCTCCGGCGGTGCTCGCGCTGGACGAGCCCACGCGCGGGATGGATCGCGGCGCGAAGGCCGAGCTGGCGCGCGATCTGCGCCGCCGCGCCGAGCAGGGCCAGGCCGTGATCGTCGCCACCCACGACCCCGAGTTCGCCGCCGCCTGCGCCACGCGCGCCGTGCTGCTCGCCGACGGCCGCGTGATCGCCGACGGCTCCGCCGCGGAGCTGCTCGCGGGCGGTTGGTACTTCGCGACCGAGACAGCCCGCATCCTCGGCGGCGCCGGCGGCGCGCTGCTGCCCGAGCAGGGCGCGGAGTTGCTGGGGTCCCACCGAACCCGTCTCGAGGTCGTCGCGTGAGCTGGCCGCTCGCCTCGTTCCTCGTCATCGGCGTCGTGCTCGCGGTCGGCTGGCTGGCCTACGAGCGCCGCCGGCCCTCCGCGCGGATGGTCGCGGTCGTGGGCACCCTCGCGGCGGTCGCCGCGCTCGGGCGTGACGCGTTCGTCGCGCTGCCGGATGTCAAGCCGATCACCGCGATCGCCCTCGTCGTCGGCTATGCGCTCGGCCCGCTGCCCGGCTTCACCGTCGGCGCGATGGGGATGCTGATGTCGAACTTCCTACTTGGCCAGGGTCCCTACACGCCCTGGCAGATGGCGGCGTGGGGCTGCGTCGGCCTGTTCGGCGCGCTCGTCGGCCGGCTCAGCCGGCGGCGCCTGGGCCGCGTGGGGCTGGCGCTCTGCTGTGCCTTCGCCGCGCTCGCGGCGAAGGAGGTGATGAACATCTATACGTTCTCGATCGGCGCCAGCCACACGCCCGCCGCGTTTCTCGTCGTCGTCGTCGCGGGCCTGCCGTTCGATCTCACGGACACGATCGCGAGCTTCCTCTTCGGCCTCGCCTTCGGTCCCGAGCTGGCGCGGCTGCTCGCGCGGATGCGCGCGCGGATGGAGATTACGTGGGAACCGATTCCAGGGCCCGCACTCCTGGTGCTGATCACGGCACTCGCCTTCGGCGGGATGGTCGGACACGCATCTGCCGCGTCGCTCTCCCCGGAGCTCTCCTTCCTCGCCTCAGCCCAGAGCTCCGACGGCGGCTTTGGCGCCGCCAGGGGCGGCAGCTCGAGCGAGCTCTACACCGCGTGGGCGGCGATCGGCCTCGCCGCGGCCGGCCGCGACCCGGCGCAGGAGAGTCGTGGTGGGCATTCGGTGCTCGACGCGCTGCGCGCGGAAGCCTCGACCCTCAGCGGCCTCGGCGATGCCGAGCGCACGATCCTCGCCGCGGCCGCGTGCGGGGCCTCGCCGTACTCGTTCGCCGGGCGCGACCTCGTCGCCGAAGTGCTGAAGGCTCGCGACAGCGACAACTCCTTCGAGCACCTCGTCAACCTCACGTCGTTCGCGATCTTCGCGCTGCGCGCTGTAGGCCACTCTCCGAGCTACCCCGCGATTCGCGACGCGGCCGGCTGGATCGAGCAGCAACAGAACTCCGACGGTGGCTTTTCCTTCGGCGAGCACGGCTCGCCCAGCGACGTCGACGACACCGGCGCGGCGCTCCAGGCGCTCGCCGCTGCTGGCGCACGCAACGCGCACGTCCTCGCAGCGGCCGCGGACTACCTGATCCGCTCGCAGAACCTCGACGGCGGCTTTCCCGAGCAGTACGGCAGCGAATCGAACGCCCAGTCCACCGCCTGGGCGATCCAGGGCCTGATCGCCGCCGGGCGCAACCCCGGCTCGATCCGCCGCCGCGGCAGCCGCTCGCCCGAGGGCTACCTCGAAAGCCTGCTCGCCCCCGGCGGCTCGGTCCGCTACTCCCGCACGAGCGCGCAGACGCCCGTGTGGGTGACCTCCCAGGCGCTCGTCGCGCTGGCGGGCAAGACGTTCCCGGTTGGGCCGTAGGCCATTCAGCTACGAGCCGGTGCGCTCCCACGGCTGTTTCTCACCCATCATCTGGTCCTTCAGCAGACGTTTAGAGGCCGTCCTACCCTCTAGGGATGTACGCGACGAGATCCAGAGCAAGGCTCGCGCACCCGCCGAGCGCGGCCGGGGCGCTGCTCGTCGCCGGGCTGTGCGTGGCCGCGCTCGCCCTCACCTGGGTGGTCGCCGCGCTAGTGGGGGCGACGCACGTCAGAGACGCGGTCGCCCTGCACGACTTCACACTGCTCGGCGGACCGCGCGCGGACGACCTGGCGAACGCGCTGCTGCACCTGCTCGAGCCCGCGCTCTACGTCCTCTGGGCGATCCTGCTGATGGCGGTCGCGTTGCGGCGTGGGCGACCGCGGGTCGCGCTCGCCGTCGCGGTCGTGATGGGCATGGCGCCGACGACCGCGGAGCTGCTCAAGCCGCTGCTCGCCCATCCCCACTCACCGATCTATGGAGACGAGATCAGCGCCGCCTCGTGGCCGAGCGGACATGCGAGCGCGGCGACGGCGCTGGCGATGTCCGCGGTGCTCGTCGCGCCCCACCGCCTGCGCCCCACAATCGCGGTGCTCGGTGCGTTTTTTGCGGCGGCCGTCGGCTTTTCGCTGATGCTGCTCGCCTGGCATCTGCCGAGCGACGTCGTCGGCGGCTATCTCCTCGGCACGTTTTGGACGGCGCTGGCCGTCGCCGGTCTGCGCAAGGCCGAGTCGCGCGCTCGTCGCTCAAGCAGACTGGGAAGCGGTGTTGGCGCCATGCGCGCCGGGGTCCCATAGCGGCTCGGATCCGGATCCCGCCCGCCCCGCTGGGCCTCCATCAGATGAGTCCTCGTTGGCGGCGCGGCCGAGGATGAAGAGCAGATCGGAGAGCCTGTTCAGGTAGCGCACGACCTCGGGGTTTATCTCCTCCCCGACGGCGATCGCGCGGCGCTCGGCGCGGCGGCAGACCGTGCGGCAGATGTGCAGGTGCGCGGAGGCGGGCGTGCCGCCGGGGATCACGAACGAGCGCAGCGGCGGGAGCGTTGCGTTGACCTCGTCGCAGGCCTGCTCGAGCCACTCGGTGTAGGGGGCGCCGATGCGCAGCCGCTCGCGCTCGCGCTTGGCGGCGGCGGAGTCTCCCTCCGGGGGGGCGGGTACCGAGAGGTCGGCGCCGAGGTCGAGCAGATCGTTCTGCACGCGGCGCAGCCAGCCGGCGAAGGCCTCGGGAAGCCCGGGCTGGAGCAGCGCGACGCCGAGCGTGGCGTTCAGCTCGTCGACGGTGCCGTAGGCCTCGACCCGTGGATCGAGCTTGGAGACGCGGCTCATGTCGCCGAGGTGGGTGTCGCCACCGTCGCCGAGCTTCGTGTAGATGCGGGTCAGGTTGACTGTCATGGCTGCTCGCCCGGGATCGACCGGGGCCTTCGATGATAGGCGGGCCGCGCGCATCTGTGTCGACCGGCACACCGCGTGTCTTCCCGATGGGATACGTTCTCGGCGCACATGCGGATCGGTGTTCCGAAGGAGACCGCGGCGGGAGAGCACAGGGTTGCGCTCGTGCCGGAGGTCGTGAGCAAGCTGGGGGCCAAAGGTCTCGACGTCCTCGTCCAGAGCGGCGCGGGCGCCGACGCCCTGCTGCCCGACGCCGCCTTCGCGGAGGCCGGCGCGCAGATCGTCGGCACGCCCGGGGCGGGCGGGGATCCCAATCACATGGATGTGTGGGGCGCGGATGTGGTCGTGAAGATCGCCCCGCCTGACGCGGAGGAGATCCGCCGCCTCGGCGCCGGCTCGATCCTGATCGGCTTTCTCGCGCCGCTCTCCAGCCCGCAGACCACGCGCGCACTGGCCGACGCCGGAGCTACCGCGTTCGCGATGGAGGCAATCCCACGAATCTCACGCGCGCAGGCGATGGACGCGCTGTCCTCGCAGAGCAACGTCGCCGGCTACCGCGCCGCGCTGCTCGGCGCCGAGCAGATGGGCCGCTTCTACCCGATGTTGATGACCGCCGCCGGCACGATCCCGCCGGCGAAGGTGCTCGTGCTGGGCGTCGGCGTCGCCGGGCTGCAGGCGCTCGCGACCGCCAAGCGCCTGGGTGCGCGCACGACCGGCTATGACGTGCGCCCCGAGGTCGCCGAGCAGGTCGAATCGCTGGGAGCCCAATGGCTCGACCTCGGCCTGGAGGCCAGCGGCGAGGGCGGCTACGCGCGTGAGCTGACCGAGGAGGAGCGCGCCACCCAGCAGCGGGCGCTGACCGAGGCGATCAAGGGCTTCGACGTCGTGATCACGACCGCGCTCGTACCGGGGCGCCCGGCGCCTCGACTGGTTACGGCCGAGGCGGTCGAGGGTATGAAGGCGGGCTCGGTGATCGTCGACATGGCCGGCGAGGCGGGCGGCAACTGCGAGCTGACCGAGCCCGGCGAGACGATCGTGCGTCACGACGTCAAGATCCTCTCCCCGCTGAACCTGCCCGCGGGCATGCCAGAGCACTCCTCGCAACTGTTCGCGCGCAACGTGCAAGCGCTGCTCGAGTTGTTCGTCGGCGAGGACGGCGAGCTGCACCTGGACTTCGACGACGAGATCGTCAGCGGCGCCTGCATCGTGCGCGACGGGGAGATCGTCCATCCGGGCGCCAAAGCCGCGGTTGAGGCAGCGGCGTGAGGGAAAGAGTGATATCCCGATGATCCTCGCCAGCACGCTCACGACCAACCTCGCGATCCTCGTGCTCGCGGGCTTCATCGGCTTCGTCGTGATCTCGAAGGTGCCGAACACGCTCCATACGCCGCTGATGTCGGGCACGAACGCGATCCACGGGATCGTCCTGCTCGGAGGTCTGTTGCTGGTCGGCCTACCCGGGTTGGACGGGCTCAGCAAGGCGCTGCTCGTGATCGCGATCGCGTTCGGCACGATCAATGTCGTCGGCGGCTTCCTCGTGACCGACCGGATGCTCGAGATGTTCAAGGCCAAGCCGAAGCCGAAGCCCGCTGTGCAAGAGGAGACCAAGGACGGGGAGGGCGACTCGTGAGCAACCTCCCCGCAGCGACGATCTTCCTGCAGAGCGAAAGCTTCATCTACGTGCTCTACATCATTGCTTTCGCCCTCTTCATCCAGGGCCTGCGCGGCCTCGCCGGGCCGACGACCGCCGTGCGCGGCAACAGGATCGCCGCGGTCGGCATGGCGATCGCCGTCGTCGCGACGCTGCTGAACCCGGGCGAGGGCAACTGGGGGTTGATCGTGCTCGGCGTCGCGCTCGGCGCCGCGGTGGGGATCCCGGCGGCGAGGAACGTGAAGATGACGGCGATGCCGCAGATGGTCGCGCTGTTCAACGGCGTCGGCGGCGGCGCCGTGGCGCTGATCGCCTGGGTCGAGTTCCGCCACTACGGCTCGACCTACGGCTCTCACACGGTCCATCTCGGCCGGGAACTGGGCAACGGCGTCGTCCTGCAGACCGGTGCCTCGATCCAGGTCGGGGGGGTGCCGACATATATCGCGATCTTCTCCGTGTTCGCCGCGATCGTCGGCTCGGTCTCCTTCTGGGGCTCGAACATCGCCTTCGGCAAGCTCCAGGAAATCATCCCGGGGCGCCCGATCAGCTTCGGCTCCGCACAGCAGATCGTGAACCTCGTGTTGCTGATCCTCGTTTTGGCGGCGGGCGTCGACCTCGTCGCCGGCGCGCACTCGCAGCTGCTGTTCATCGGGATGCTCGTCTGCGCCGCGCTGCTCGGGAACGCCGTCGTGCTGCCGATCGGCGGCGCCGACATGCCGGTCGTGATCTCGATGCTGAACGCCTTCACCGGCCTTTCGGCGGCGGCGACGGGCATGGCGCTGAACAATCCGGCGCTGATCGTCGCGGGCATGATCGTCGGCGCCTCCGGCTCGATCCTCACGAACCTGATGGCGGTCGCGATGAACCGCTCGATTCCCTCGATCATCGCCGGTGGCTTCGGTGGCGACGGCGCCGTCGCGGGCGCCGAAGGCGCGGGCGAGCACGCCGGCACGGTGCGCTCGACGAGCGCGGCCGACGCCGCGATCCAGCTCGCCTACGCCAACCGCGTGGTGATCGTCCCCGGCTACGGCATGGCCGTCGCGCAGGCCCAGCACGCGGTGCGCGAGCTGACGAAGGAGCTCGAGAAACGCCAGGTCGAGGTCAGCTACGCGATCCACCCCGTCGCGGGTCGCATGCCGGGGCACATGAACGTGCTGCTCGCCGAGGCCGACGTGCCCTATGACCAGCTGCGCGAGATGGACGACGCCAACCCCGAGTTCCAGCGCACTGACGTCTCGCTCGTGATTGGCGCCAACGACGTCACCAACCCGGCCGCCAAGACCAACCCGGCCTCGCCGATCTTCGGCATGCCGATCCTCGAGGTCGCCGACTCGCATTCGGTGATCGTGATCAAGCGCTCGATGAACCCCGGCTTCGCCGGCATCGAGAACGAGCTCTACTTCGACCCGAAGACCTCGATGTTGTTCGGCGACGCGAAGTCCGCGGTGAGCGAGATCACCGCCGAGCTCGCCCTGCTCTGAGTCGGCGACGGCCGAGGCCATCGCGAGCTTCCTCGCTGAAAGGGTTCGGGCTCTGAGAGACTGACGGCCGTGATCGAGCGAGCCCAGGCCGTCGCGGCCCTGTCGGAGGACGAGTTCGACGTCGTCGTGATCGGCGGCGGCATCACCGGCGCGGGCGTCGCGCTGGACGCCTCCACGCGCGGCTACAGCGTCGCGCTGCTCGAGCGCGCCGACTTCGCGTCGGGGACCTCGAGCCGCTCGAGCAAGCTCGTGCATGGCGGTCTGCGCTACCTGCAGAACTTCGACCTCGGGCTCGTGCGCGAGGCGCTCCTGGAGCGCCAGCTGATGGTGGCGCTGGCGCCGCACCTTGTCCGCCCACTGCCGCTGGTGGTGTCCGCGTTCGAGGGCGCCCACCCCGATCGTCTGACGGGGGTGGGATTGAACCTCTATGACGTAATGTCGGTCGACCGCGATCGCCTGCGTTCGCGGCGGGGCAGGCGCGCCAAGGCGACGTCCGATGGGTCGGCGGGCGCCCAGAGCAGCCGGACCGCGCAGCCACAGGAGGGCGAGTCCTGGAGTCCCGAGCGTCACAGGATGATCTCGGGCGAGGAGGTGGTCGAGTTGCTGCCGGCGCTCGCTGCGCGCGAGCCGACGAGCGGCTACCTGTTCTACGACTGCCAGACCGACGACGTGCGCCTCGTGCTGACCGTGCTCGGCGAGGCCGAGCGCTTCGGTGCGGTCTGCGCCAACCGCATGCAGGTCACCGGCTTGCTCGAGCGGGAGGGACGCACGCGGGGGGTGCGTGCGCTCGACACCGAGAGCGGCGCCGAGCTCGAGGTGCGCGCCGCGAACGTGATCAACGCGACCGGCGTATGGGCCGACCAGTTGCGTCCCGAGGAGCTCCACGACGAGGCCGAGCTGCCACGCATTCGCCCCAGCCGCGGCACGCACATCATCCTCGACCGCGCGGACCTGCCGCTCGTCGGCGGCGCGATCGTGCCGGCGGGCAGCGGACGTTCGATCTTCGCGCTGCCCTGGCTCGGACGGACACTCGTCGGCACCACCGACAACGACTACGAGGGCGAGCTCGAGCACGTGCGGCCCGCGAGCGAGGACGTCGACTACCTGCTCGCGGCCGTGAACGACTTCTTTGGCGCGGAGCTCGGGCCCGGCGCCCTCGTAGGCGCGTTCGCGGGGGTGCGTCCGCTGATCTCCACCGGCGACCCGAAGAAGTCGGTCGACATCTCGCGCAAGGCCGAGCTGTACGAGACCTCCAGTGGCATGATCACGATCACCGGGGGCAAGCTCACGACCTGGCGGCGGATGGCGAAGATGGCGGTCGACCGACTCGTCGAGCGCGATGCGCGCGATGCCCCCTGCCGTACCCACGAGATCCCCCTCGGCCAGGCGATCGCGGCCGCGGAGTTGCCGCGGGTGGAGGGCGTGCCGGTCGAGTCCTACCCCGCGCTGGCCGCGCGCTACGGCGACGCCGCCCATCAGGTGCTGGCGTTGGCAGCCGAGCGCGGCGAGCTGGCGCAGCCAATCGTCGCGGGCCTGCCCGATCTGCTGGCCGAGGTCGTGCTCGCGGCTCGCCACGAGCAGGCCCGCAGCATCGGCGATGTGTTCCTGCGCCGCACGCGCCTGGGGCTGCTCGCCGCACGCGAGCTGCCGGTCGAGCGCGTCGCCGATGTGCTCGCGCGGGAGCTCGGCTGGGACGGGGAGCGCGTCGGGTTGGAGATTGGGCGCTTCGCGCAGGAGGCCCGGGCCGAGGGCATCCTGACCGCATGAGTACAGACCCCGAGCGTGTGCGTGCCGGCGATCGCGTGCTCGAGCTGGGCGGGCGTTCGTGGCTGATGGGAATTGTCAACGCCTCGCCCGACTCCTTCAGCGATGGTGGGCGCTACGCGACGCTGGACGCGCAGCTCGAGCTGGCGCGGAAGCTGATCGAGGACGGTGCGGAGATCCTCGACATCGGCGGGGAGTCGGCCAGCACCGGGCGCCTGGCGGTCGCGGTCGAGCGAGAGATCGAACGCGTCGTGCCGCTGATCGAGCGCGTGGCGGGCGAGCTCGGCGCGATCGTCTCGGTCGATACCTACAAGCCACCGGTCGCCCGCGCCGCGATCGCGGCCGGCGCGAGGATCGTGAACGACGTGAGCGGTCTGCGCGACCCCGAGCTCGCGGAGGTGTGCGCGCAGACCGGCGCGGCGCTGGTCCTGATGCACACGCGCGCCGCGCCGAAGCAACGGCTACAGGACCCCGACCTATACGGCGACGTGGTCGGCGAGGTGCAGGCGTTCCTGGGAGAGCGGATCGAGCAGGCGCTCGCCCTCGGTGTCGACCCAGAACAGATCATTCTCGATCCCGGTCCGGACTTCGCGAAGACGCCTGCCCAGACGATCGAGCTGCTCGCGGGACTAGAGCGCCTGCACGAGCTGGGGCGGCCGTTGCTGATGGCGATCTCGCGCAAGGACTTCATCGGCGCGCTCACCGGCCGGCCGCCGCGCGGGCGCCTACCGGGCACGCTCGCCGCGCTCGCCCACGGCGTGAGCGCGGGCGCGCGGATCTTCCGCGTGCACGACGTGGCTGCCGCCGCCGACTTCCTGAAGGTGCGTGCCGCGCTCGCCGGGGAGCTCGCGCCGCGGAGGGATCTGGCGCTCGCCGAGGAACACCGTTATGAACGGGAGCTCTAGCGGACGCTAGGCTTCACCAAGCGGGTGCCGGTCGCTGCGCAACGCGACCGGACGCCAACCGCCCAATCCAAAACACGAAGGAGAAGCAAACATGTCAGTACTCGACCGCTCTGAGCTGGAGGCCAGCTCGCTGGCCGACCTCCACGCGATCGCCGACCAGCTCGGCCTCGACGGCTTCCGGCGCCTACGTAAGGCGGACTTGATCGACGCGATCCTCGGCGAGCCCGCCAAGGACGGAAACGGCTCCGACGCGCGCGGGGACTCCGCCGAGGGCGGCGCGGACGCCGAGCGCTCCAGCGACGGAGACGGTGAGTCCGAACGTGGCTCTGGGGGCCGATCGCGCGGTGACGGCGTGGCGACGGGCGCTCGCAAACGTCGCACTCCGCGCCTGCGGCGCGGCGCCAAGGCCAGTGATGATCGGGAGAGTGAGGGAGGGGGCGGGGCTACCGCTGGCGGTGAGTCCGCGAGCTCCTCGTCCTCATCGTCACCTGCGTCGACTACCTCATCCCGCCGCGGTCGCGGCGCGGGAGCGCGCGAGAGCGGCGATGGCGGCCGCAGCTCCGCGCAGCCGAACGGTCGCTCCGGGCGCTCGCCCAAGCCGGATTCCGCCGACGAGGGTGGCGTCGATGGCGCTCGCAGCGCCGAGGGCGTGGTCGAGCTGCTCGGCAACGGCTCGGCCTTCCTGCGCGTCGATCCGCCGGAGCCCTCCGACGACGACGTCTACATCTCCGCCGCGCAGGTCCGCCGCTGCGAGCTCGTCTCCGGCGACAGGGTGGCCGGGCCGGTGCGCACGCCGCGCCGCTCTGAGCGTTACCCCTCGCTGGTGCGGATCGACACGATCAATGGCGCCTCCGCGGACTCGGTTTCAGAGGGCGCCCACTACGAGGATCTGCCGGTGGCGTATCCAAGCGAGCGTCTCGCGCTGAACGCGGGCGACCCGACGCTCGACGCGATCGAATGGCTGACCCCGCTGGGTCGAGGCTCGCGCGCGACGATCGTCGGTCCTTCGCGCGCCGGCAAGACCGAGACCCTGAAGCGCCTGCTGGGAGCTTTGAAGGACAGCGGTCTGGAGGTAACGGTGGTGCTCGCGGGCGCGCGGCCCGAGGAGATCGCCGAATGGCGCGAGGGAGGGGAGAGCTCCACGGCCCCCGTCGCCGCGCTCAGCTTCGCCGCCTCGGCGGACGCGCAGGGCCAGGCCGTCGAGCGTGCGATCGAGGCCGCCAAGCGCGTCGCCACCCGTGGCGCGGACGTGCTCGTCCTGATCGACGGCCTCGACGGGATGCACCCTCCCGCAGCCCGCAAGGCGCTCGCCGCGGCTCGCAACCTGCGCGACGGCGGCTCGCTCACGGTGATCGCGACCGCGGCGCGCCCGCTCGGGGGCGAGACGACCGTGATCGCGCTGGACCCCGCGCTTGCAGACAGCGGCCTGCCGCTCCTCGACCTCGCGGCCAGCGGCACCCTCAAGCCCGAGCTGCTCGTCGGCGAGGATGGCGCGAAGGCGATTGCGAAGGCCCGCGCGGAGGCTCGCAACTAAGTATCTAGGACGTCGCTGGCCAAGCGAGGCAGATCGAGAAGGCCCGCCCGCCCCGCCCGCCCCGCGTGGCGTGCGACTGATCGAAGATCGACGAGATCTCCGATCGACCAGCACGCGAGCGACCGAGGACGCAGACCGATCATCCGGGATCGGCCAGCGCCGGCCAGCGACGTCCTAGCGGCGCGTGTAGGCGACGCGGCCCCACGAGGGCTCGGGCGCCAGCTCGATCGGCTCACCGCCACGGCCGACAGCCGAACGCGCGTCGATCGGCTGGACGTAGGCGAAGCTGCCCGTCTCCTCGTCGAAGGCGACGCTCAGCTCGCCCTCGTTGACGCGCTGGTCGAGCCAGGCGCCGCGGAAGACCAGCCGGCGTAGCCAGTGCACCAGCGAGCGCTCCGCCGGGCCGACGAGCTCGGGCCAGCAGTCGTTGACGTGCTCGCCGAGCGCGGAGGCGGGATCGAGGATCTCGCCGTTGACGGCCAGGTTGACGAGATCTTCGAGCTCGTCCTCGCCGAGGCGGCCGCCGACGAAGCCGAGCTTCAATGCGGCCTGCTCGCAGCGCTCGGAGAAGTCCTCTTCGTTGAAGGTGAAGCGCAGCTCTCCATATTCGAGGACGAAGTCCTCTCCCGAGTTGTAGTTTCCGCGGCGCGACGTTTCCATGTCAAAAGGCCGGGGGGATAGCTCGAAACCCGGGTCGTCGGGATCATATGCAGGGCTCCTGCATTTGCGGTCCTCGTGAATGGGATTTTGCAGGGCCGCTCCGGGGTCATCGTGTGCCTACCGCGCTAGGCTCCCGGCTCGATGGCACGTCTAACCGAGCGGGGGTTGCGAAAGTCGGTCGGGGTCTCGGGGATGTTCGCGACCGCCTACGGCAACGTCGGCTCTTCGATCTACTACGCGCTCGGGCTCGTCGCCGCGCACGCGCTGGGGCTGACGCCGCTGGTCTTCGTGTTCGCCGGGGGGCTGTTCGCGCTGACCGCGAAAACGTATGCCGAGGGCGCCTCGATGTTTCCCGAAGCGGGCGGTTCCTCCTCGTTCGCGCGCCACGCCTTCGACGACGTCGTTTCGTTCTTCGCCGGCTGGGCGCTGAGCCTCGACTACATCCTCACGATCGCGATCTCGGCGTTCTTCGTGCCGCACTACCTGAGCGCGTTCCCCGGCCTCGGCGCGCTCAAGCACAACCCGGACGACATCTTCGGGGGCCTGATCGTGGTCGCCCTGTTGGCCTGGCTGAACATCCGCGGGCTCGGCGAGTCGGCCAAGCTCAACCTCGTGCTCGCGGTCGTCGACCTCAGCACCCAGATCCTGCTCGTCTGCCTCGGCTTTGCGCTCGTCCTGAACCCTTCGCTCTTGGTCCACCAGATCCACCTCGGCAGCGTGCCAAGCTGGAAAGAACTGATCTTCGCGCTGTCGCTGGCGATGCTCGCCTATACGGGCATCGAGACCGTCGCGAACATGGCCGAGGAGTCCACCGACCCCGGCCGGCAGGTGCCGAAGGCCGTGAACCTGGTCGTGCTCGCCGTGCTCGCGGTCTACGCCGGCATCTCGGTCATCGCGCTCTCGGCGCTGCCGGTCGTGCACCACGGCGTCGGCTACAGCCACGAGCTCAAACAGTCGTTCTCAACCCCCGGGTATGCGACCTCGCTCGGCGGCTTCTTCGAAAACGATCCGATGCTCGGCGTGATCGAACACCTCGGCCTGCACGGCACGATCCTGACACTGGCCAAATACTATCTCGGGCTGCTCGCGGCGACGATCCTGTTCATCGCCACCAACGCCGGGATGATCGGGATCTCACGCCTGTCCTGGTCGCTGTCCGAGCACCGCCAGCTGCCGCAGCTGTTCTCCCAGCTGCATGCCAAGTACCGCACGCCGTGGTTCACGTTGATCTTCTTCTCGGGGCTGGCCAGCACCCTGATCATCTACGGCAACACCGAAGTGCTCGGCAACCTCTACTCGTTCGGCGCGATGCTCTCCTTCACGACGGCGCACGCGGCGATCATCAAGCTGCGCGTCAGCGACCCGGATCGCGAACGCCCCTACAGGAGCCCATGGGGAGTGCGCATCAAAGGCTCGGTGATCCCGATGACGGCGGTGATCGGCGGTATCGGCACGGCCGCGGCCTGGGTCGCCGTGACCGTCCTGCATACCGAGGCGAAGATCGTCGGCATCCCCTGGATGATCGTCGGGATGGGCGGCTACTTCTATTACCGCCATCGCCAGGGCCTCGACCCGCGCAAGTCCTACACCCTGCCCCGCGCCGAGCGTCCCGCGGACTTCCACGAGCTGGAGTACAAGACCGCGCTCGTGCCGATCTTCGGCGAGGACGTCTCCGCGAGCGCGCTCTCGAGTGCCGCCAAGCTGATCGGTGAGGACGGCGTCGTCTACGCGATCTTCGTGCTCCCGGTGCCGAGCCAGCTCTCGCTGGAGGCGGGCCTCGAGGACGAGGAGGCGCAGGGTCGCTCGGTGCTCGAGAGCGCGCGCATCCAGGCGCGCCGGCGCGGCATCAAGATCCACACCGGCCTGATCCGCACGCGCCATCCGGGTAAGGCGCTCGTCGAAGAAGCCGAACGGGTTGGCTCGGACGTGATCTACTGGTCGGCGATCCACGCCCCGGGGGGCGAGCAGCGGATCGGGCCGACCGCCGCCTACCTGCTCTCAAAGCGCCCCTGCCGGATCATCATCGAGACCGAGAACCGCCAGCGGCCCGCAGGCACGGCGCCAGACGGCGTCCTCGCTCGCTCGCGTGCGTAGCACGCCACGCTCGCTGCGTCCTTGTCTGGCTTGGCCTGCGAACCGCTGGGTCCTTAAGCCGGCCTAGTTCGCGAGCGCCGAGTTGAGTGCCTCGTCGAGCTCGGGATGGCGGAAGTCGTAGCCGAGCACGAGCGGCTTGGCAGGCATTACGCGCGCGCCGGTGGTGACGATCTCGGCCATCTCCCCGTAGAGCAGCCCGAGCGCAAAGCCCGGCACAGGTAGCAGCGAGGGCCGGTGCAGCGCGTGACCGAGCGCGTGGGAGAACTCGCGGTTGGTTACCGGCTCGGGCGCGGTGCCGTTGAAAGGGCCCGACCAGCGCTCGTCCTGGAGCGCGGCGCAGATCATGCCGACGAGATCCTCGCGGTGGACCCACGACATGTACTGCTGGCCCCCCGCCACGGGGCCGCCGACGCCGAGGCGGAACGGCGGCAGCATCTTCGCCAGCGCCCCGCCCTCGCGGTCGAGTACGACACCGGTGCGCACGAGCACCACGCGCATCCCCAGTGCGGAGGCCTTCTGCGCCTCGGCCTCCCAGGCCACGCACGTCTCCGCGAGGAAGTCGCTCCCCGCGGGCGAGTCCTCGTCGAGCGGCTCTTCGCCGCGCGGGCCGTAGTAGCCAACGGCGGAACCGCTGACCAGGGAGCGTGGACGCTGGCTGGCCTCCACCGCGCCAGCCGCCTCCAACCCCGCGATCAGGTTATGGGTGCCGGCGACGCGGCTCTCGCGAATCGCCCGCTTGGCGCGCGCGCTCCAGCGCTGGGCGATGTTCTCCCCGGCGAGGTGCACTACCGCGTCCCTACCGGCGAGCGCCGCGACCGGGGCGGGCTCGGCAAGCGGATCCCAGCCCACGGCCTCGACACCCAGCGCCTCCCGCACGCGGGCCGGGTCGCGGGAGAGAACCGTGACCTCCGCGCCGTGCTTGCGCAGCTCGGCGACGAGCGCGCTGCCGATCAGGCCACTTGCTCCAGTCACGGTCACGCGCACGGCGATCCACCTCTTTCTAACGGTTGAGAATCAACCTTGAGTATGCACGTGTTGCTCGTCGCCCTGGGCGAACCCCAGCTCCGAGCCGGCGAGCGCAGTACCGCTCGCCCGCGCCTCGTCGGCGACCGCAGCCGCGACCGCGGGGGCGACGTCGCGGTTGAAGACCGAGGGAATTATGTAGTCCTCGTGCAATTCCTCGTCCGTGACGATCGCGGCGATCGCGCGCGCGGCGGCCATCTTCATCGAGTCGGTGATGTCCGGCGCGCGCACGTCGAGCGCGCCGCGGAAGATCCCCGGGAAGCAGAGCACGTTGTTGATCTGGTTGGGGTAGTCCGAGCGGCCGGTCGCCATGATCCGCACGTGCGGCGCGGCCTCCTCGGGGGAGATCTCGGGGGTCGGGTTGGCCATCGCGAAGACCATCGCGTCGTCGTTCATCCGCGCGAGCGCGTCAGCCTCGAGCACGCGCGCGCCGGAGAGCCCGATCAGCAGATCGGCGCCGTCGATCACATCGGCCGGAGTGCCGTAGCGGTGGTCCGGGTTGGTCGTCTCCGCGAACCAGCGCTTGGTCGCGTTCATCGAGCCGTCGACGTAGTCGGAGCGCTCGACGTGCAGCGCTCCGCGCGAGTCGGCGCCGATGATGTGGCGCACGCCCGCCTCGAGCAGGATCTTCGTGACGGCGATCCCGGCGGCGCCGAGCCCGATGATCAGCACGTGCAGCTCCTCCAGGCGCCGGCCGGTGAGCTTGACCGCGTTCAGCAGCGCCGCCATCACGACCACGGCGGTGCCGTGCTGGTCGTCGTGGAAGATCGGGATGTCGAGGTCCTCCTTCAGGCGCTCCTCGATCTCGAAGCAGCGCGGCGCGGAGATGTCCTCGAGGTTGATCCCGCCGAACGCGGGCGCGATCAGCGTGACGGCGCGGATGATCTCCTCGGTGTCCTTCGTGTCGAGGCAGATCGGGAACGCGTCGACGCCGGCGAACTCCTTGAACAGGCAGCACTTGCCCTCCATCACCGGCATCGCCGCACGCGGGCCGATGTCGCCGAGCCCGAGCACCGCGGTGCCGTCGGAGACGACGGCGACGGTATTGCGCTTGATCGTGTACTGGAAGGCGCGGTCCTCGTCGTCGGCGATCGACAGACACACGCGCGCGACGCCTGGGGTGTAGGCCATCGAGAGGTCGTCGCGCGTCTTCAGGGGATGCTTGTTGTGCTGCTCGATCTTGCCGCCCACGTGCATCAGGAACGTGCGGTCGATCGTGTCGATCACGCGCGCCCCCTCGACTGCGCCGATCGCGGCGAGTATCTGCTCCCAGTGATCCTTGCCCGTGGCGTCGACGACGATGTCGCGGACGGAATGCCCGGAGTCGATCTCGACCGCGTCGACGGCCACGACGATTCCATCGGCCTCGCCGATCGCGCTGGTCAGATGCGCGAGCGTGCCCGCGGTCTCGTCGAGCTCGACTCGGATCGTTAGGCGGAATTGCGCGCTGGGGGTGACGCTGCTCATGGGCGGCCCGGCATCTTATGGGAGGGTCCTCGTAGAGTGGGCGGTGCATGGCGACGAAGACGGCGGCGAGCACGCGAGCTCCAGGCGACGAGAGCCTCTCCGGGGATCGTCGCCTGTTCCTAATCGACGGGCCGAGCCTCGTCTACCGGGCGTTCTACGCGCTGCCCGAGTCGATTGCGACCTCGACCGGTGTGCCCACGAACGCGATCTTCGGGTTCGCCTCGATGCTCGTGAAGATCGTGACCGAGTACGGCGTGCGCCCGACGGTGGTCGCGTGGGACGCGGGCACTTCGGGGCGGACAGAGCTGTTCGCGGAGTACAAGTCGACACGACGCTCGCGACCGGATCTGCTCAAGCAGCAATGGCCGGCAATGGAACCGCTGGTCGAGGCGTTCGGCTATCGGAACGTGAAAATCGATGGTTACGAGGCCGACGACGTGATCGCGTCGATCACCGAGCGCGCTCTCACCGCCGAGACGCCCGTGCCGGTGATGATCGTGACCGGCGACCGGGACATCTTCCAGCTGATCGACGAGGCGGGCCACGTGAAGGTGATGGCGACCTCGAGGGGGATCACCGAGACGAAGATCTACGACCACCAGGCGGTGGTCGACCGCTACGGGATCCCGCCGGAGCTGATCCCTGACTTCTACGGGCTGAAGGGCGACACCTCCGACAATATCCCCGGCGTGCCGGGGATCGGCGACAAGACCGCGAGTGAGCTGATCCAGCGCTTCGGATCGCTCGATGAGGTGCTCGGCCGCGTCGGCGAGATCAGCGGGCCGAAGCGCAAACAGAACCTGCTCGACCACGCCGAGGACGCGCGCGTCTCAAAGCGCCTCGCGACGATCCAGCGCGACGTCGCGCTCGAGCTCGACATCACCGCCGAGGCTGCCCACGAGCCCGACCGCTCGCGTGTGCGCGAGGTCTTTCGCCAGTACGAGTTGCGCGACCCGCTGCGGCGCCTGGAAGAGGCGCTGGGCGACCCGGAGGTTGCGGCGCCCGCGCTCCCGGCCGAGGTCAAGCTCGGCGGCCGCGTGCGCGCCGGCTCGCCCACCGATCTTGCCCGCCTCGGTTCCAGCGAGGACGAGCTCGCGCTCGTCGTGCGCGAGACCGAGACGCCCGAGGGCGAGCTGTTCGCCGAAGGCCCGCCGTGGCGTTTCGCCGTTGCCGTCACCACCGGCAACGGCGCAGAGGTGCTCGCAGGCGATTGTGACGGTCCCGAGCAGGTCGTCCAGGGGGCCCAGGAGCGCGCCGTCGTCGCACACGACGCCAAGGCGCTCGGGCGCGTGCCGCCCGGCCTCGCGCACGACACGCTGCTCGGCGCCTTCCTGCTCGAGCCCGCCCGCCGCCGCTTCCCGTTCGATGAGCTATGCGAAGAGCGCGGCCTCGCCAGCGATCTCGAGGATCCGCTCGCCGCAGATGCGCTGCTGCTGCGCGCGCTCGCCGCTTGGCAGCGCGAGCAGATCGCCGAGCGCGGCCTCGATCGTGTGATGGATGAAATCGAGCTGCCGCTCGTCGCCGTGTTGCGCGATATGGAGCTGCTCGGAGTGCGCCTGAACCTCGAGCGCCTCGCCGAGATCAGCGCCCGCGTGCGCGCCGAGCTGATCGCGCTCGAAGAGGACATCTTCCTGCTCGCCGAAGCCGAGTTCCTGATCTCCTCGCCGCAGCAGCTCGGGGAGATCCTGTTCGAGAAGCTCGGGCTCTCGCGCAAGCGCCGCGGCAAAACCGGCTTCTCGACCGACGCACGCGTGCTGCAGGCGATCCGCGACGAGCACGAGATCATCCCGAAGATCGAGCGCTGGCGCGAGCTCTCGACGCTCGCCAAGACCTACCTCGACGTGCTGCCCGGCGAGGTTGACGAGCGCTCGCGGATCCACACGACGTTCCTGCAGGCCGGCGCCCAGACAGGGCGCCTGGCGAGCACGAACCCGAACATGCAGAACGTCCCAATCCGCACCCCGCTCGGGCGCGAGATTCGCGGCTGCTTCGAGGCCGAGGAGAGCAACGTGCTGATCTCCGCCGACTACTCGCAGATCGAGCTGAGGGTGCTCGCGCACGCCGCCGAGGAGCCGGTGCTGAAGGAGATCTTCGTGCGTGAGGAAGACGTGCACACGGCGACCGCCTCGCAGGTTTTCGAAGTCGCGCCAGACGCGATCGACCCTGGGATGCGCTCGAAGGCGAAGATGATCAATTACGGAATCGTCTACGGACTGTCGGACTTCGGTCTCGCCGACCGGCTGAACATCCCACGCGAGGAGGCCAAGGAGTTCATCGATGCCTATCTCGGCCGCTTCACGCGCGTCGCCGCGTTCATGGCCGAGACGATCGAGCAGGCCAAGGAGCAGAGTTACGTGACGACGCTGTGGGGGCGGCGCCGGCAGATCCCGGAGTTGCAGGCGCGCAACTATCAGGTGCGGATGCTCGGCGAGCGGCTTGCCGTCAACACCGTGATCCAGGGCACGGCGGCGGACATCATCAAGCTGGCGATGGTCCGCACGCACGCGGCGCTCGCCGAGTCTGGGTTGCAGACGCGCCTGCTGCTGACGATCCACGATGAGCTGCTGTTCGAAGGTCCGCCCGCCGAGAGCTCCGACGCGAGCGCGCTCGTCGAGCGCGAGATGTGCGGCGTGTGGGAGCACGATCCACCGCTCGCGGTCGATGTCGGCGTGGGCGTGAACTGGCTCGAGGCGAAGTAGCTAGGAGACCTCGGTGTATGCCTGCGCGAGCAGACGCACCCCTTGCTCGATCGCCGGCTCGGCGAGGTTGCCGTAGCCGAGCACCAGGCCCGGGCCGCCGCTTGGGATGAAGTGGTGTAACGCCAGCCCCTCGACTCCGACGCCGCGGGCCGCGGCTGCCACAACCAGTGCGTGCTCGTCAACGTCGTCCGGCAGCGCGACCAGCTCGAACAGCCCGGCGTCGGCGCCGCTTACGCTTGCTTGCGGAAGCCACCGTTCGAGCGCTCGCACGAGGGCCTCTCGGCGGCGCTGGTAGCGCAGGCGCATGCGCCGGATGTGGCGGTCGAGCTCGCCGCGGGCGATGAAGTCACACAGCGCGAGCTGTCCCACGACCTCCGAGCCGCCGTCCTCGATCGTCTTCGCGGCGGTCAGCTCCCAGGTCAGCCACGACGGCAGCAGCATCCAGCCCAGGCGCATGCCGGGGGCCAGGCGCTTACTCGCCGAGCCGATGTAAATGATCTGCTCCGGAGCGAGACCCTGCAGCGCGCCGACCGCCACCCGGTCATAGCGATACTCCGAGTCGTAATCGTCCTCGACGATCAGCCGCTCCTCCTCGGCCCACTCGATCAAGGCGGCGCGTCGCTCGGGCGCCAGCACGGCTCCGGTGGGGAACTGGTGAGCGGGCGTGAGCAGCACCGCCGAGGCGTCCGTCTCGGCCAGCTCCTGCACCCGCAGGCCGTCCTCGTCCACGGGGATCGGCACAACCTCCAGGCCCGCCTGCTGAGCGATCAGCCGATGCTGGTGCCAGCCCGGGTCCTCGACCGCGATCCGCTCGACGCCCCGCCCGCGCAGCGCGCGGCATAGCAGCGAAAGGCCTTGCATGAATCCGGTGCACACCAGCATGTGCTCGGGATCGGCGTCGGTGCCACGCACCCGGCCCAGGTACCCGGCGAGCGCTTCGCGCAGGTCCGGCAGTCCGCGTGGGTCGCCGTAGCCGAGCGAATCCAGCGGCGAGTCGCGCAGCGCCGTGCGCAGCGAGCGCAGCCAGATCTCGCGCGGGAAGTCGAGCAGGTCGGGCAGGCCTGGATGGAAGTTGTAGGAGAAGCTTTCGAGCAGCGAGCGGGCCGGTGGACGCTCGCTTGCCGCGCGGACGGCCTTGGCGACCCTCACGGGTGCCCCTTGGCTGGTCGTGAGATAGCCCTCGGCGGCGAGTTGCCCGTAGGCCTCGCTCACCACGCCGCGTGAGATACCAAGCTCCTCGGCGAGCCCTCGCGTTGAGGGCAGACGGGCATTCGCGGGTAATCGTCCCGAGCGGATCTGCTCCCGCAGCGAGCGCTCGAGCTGCTCGTGCAGCGGCAGTTCGCCGTCACGGTTGAGCTCGACGAGCAGCTTCGGCCCTCCAACTGGACCTCTTTTATTTGTCACTACTGGAACTGTAATCGAGACCAGTGTCGGCGTAAGTTGATCGTCAAGCAAACGCCACTCGGTCACCCTTTCTAAGGAGGCAGCACGATGAGCGCAAACGGTCGATCCGACACGCCACAAATCACGATCGTGGGGGCCGGCATAGCTGGGCTCGTCGCGGCGATCGCGTGCGCCGAGGAGGGTGCGAAGGTCCGCCTCCTGGAGGCTCACGAGCAGCTCGGCGGCAGGGCGCGCAGCACCGACGGGCCCTATAAGGCGAATCTGGGTCCGCACGCGATCTACAAGAAACACGACTCGCTGTGGGGATGGATGGAAGATCGTGACCTGCTTCCCCGGCACGTCGGTCCCCGGCTGAGCGGGGTGCGGATGCGCTGGCAGGGTGAGATCCGCCGCACGCCCCCGCTCGGCGCGTTGCCGGCGGTCCTGCGTCTGCGCGGACGCGAGGCTCCCAGCGATGTGGACTTCCGCACGTGGGCGACCCGTCACACCGACGAGACCACGGCCGAGATGCTCTCGGCCGGCGCGGGCGTCTACACCTTCCACCACGACCCCGGCGAGCTGTCGGCGGCGTTCGTGTGGACGCGCACCGTGCGCCTGTTGCTCACCGTGCCGACGTCCGCCCGCTATTTCGTCGGTGGCTGGAGCAGCCTCGTCGCCTCTCTCGAGCGACGTGTGCGCTCGCTGGGGGTGGATGTGCAGACCTCCGCCAGAGTGCAGACGCTGCCGACAGACTCGCCGGTGATCCTGGCTACGGAGCTCGATCAGGCTCGCAGACTGCTGGGCGACGAGAGCTTGTCTTGGCAGAGCGGCAATACCGTCTGCCTGGACATCGGGCTACGCCAGCGTCGCAGCGATCCCACTGTCGTCTCCGACCTTGACGAGGCCGGGTGGGTCAGCCGTTATTCCACCACCGACCCGTCGATCGCCCCCGACGGCGAGCAGCTGATTCAAGCGCAGATGCCGATTCGTCCCGGAGAGAGCTCCGAGCAGGCGGGTCTTCGCCTGGAGCGGTTGCTCGATCTAGGCGTCCTCGACTGGCGGGAGCGCGAGACATGGAGGCGTCGTCAGGTGATGGATGCGCGCTCGGGCGCGCTCGACCTGCCCGGCGCGACCTGGCGCGACCGGCCGGCGATCGATCGCGGTGACGGGGTGTTCCTCGCCGGTGACATGCTCGCCGCGCCCGGACTGCTGGCAGAGGTCTCCTGGGCGAGCGCGATCGAGGCCGCGCGTCTCGCCCTCGACGCGGCGCGCATGACCAGGCCGCAGCTGAGGCGGGTGGCCTGAGCTCAGCTCGCCGCTGCTACGACTACCTGTTTGGCGGGCGCGCCCCTGCCCGCGCTTGGTGGTCGCTCGCCCACAAACGACGGCGGCGCGATTGCCAGGTAGTGGGAGAACGCCCAGCGCGAGATCCGCGGGCTTTCGAACCCGCGTGCGAGCGCGGTGATTGCCCGCGAGGGTGTGAGCTGGCCGATTGCGCGCTGGGTGTTCAGCAGCCAGCGGTATTTGCGCTCGTGCGCGGCCGAGAAGGCGCCGTAGCGCGCGAGCGCTTGTGCGCGGGTTGATCGTCCGTCGAGCACCTCGCGCAACTCGCGCCCGCATGCCAGGCCGAAGTAGAGCGCGGTGCGGATGCCCTCGGCGGTCAGCGGCAGGCAGTGTCCGGCGGAGTCGCCGGCGAAGAAGACCTCGTCCTCGACGGCCGCACGCAGCTTGTGAGGGATCCAGTTGCCCTGATAGCCGTCGGGCGGCAGGCCGAGGTCGTGGGCGAGCCGGACGGTGGGCTCCTTGACGTGGTGGGCGGGCCAGAACGAGCCGACGCCGACCCGTATCTCGTCGCGTGCAGGGAAGCTCCAGGCGTAGCCGGAGCGGATGTAGCGGGGATCGATCCACAGCTCCAGCTCAGCGCCGGTCCCGGCGGGGTGGACCTCCAGGCCGCGCGACATCGGCGCGTCGGGTGGCTGGATCGCGCTCGCGTTCGAAAGCACGCGCCGCCAGCCGAGCGCGTCGACGATCAGCGGCGCTCGCAGATCGCCGCGGTCGGTGTGCACGGTGAAGCCGTCGCGGCCGGTGACAGTGGCAATCTCGAGCTCGAATTCGCCGTCGCCCGGCCCGGACTGGTCCCAGAGCAGCGCGCACAGCTCGCGGTAGTCGAACGTCGAGAAGGACCAGGGGAGCTCCCAGCGCGAGCTGCGGAAGGGCGTGTGCGTGACGATCTCGTCGAACGTCTGCAGATGCGAGCCGCCGAGCTGCAGCGCATCGAGCCACAGCGTCGGCATTGCGCAGGCCGAGGTCTGGCGCTCGCCGAGCTCGTAGCGGTCGACGATCAGGACCTTCGCGCCCGAGCCGGCCAGTTCGCGCGCGATCGCGAGGCCCGCGAAGCTGGCGCCGCAGACGAGCACGTCGCAGTCTCCTTGCTCCAGGGGTGTGCGCTCGGCTCCTCGCTTCGTGGCTCTCACAGGCATCGTTCAATCATACGAGCGCCCATCGGGTGGTGAGGGTCCCCGCTGCGCTAGGCTACGGGCCGTGCAAACGCTGATAGAGCAACCCGACGCTCGCGTGGTCGAGGGGTCGAACGGACTCCTGCTGGAAATCGACGGCCAGATCGTCCCGAATTACGACGCGACCTTCCAGCCGATCGAGGAGGGCCAGGTGGTCACCGGCCACGTCGTGAGGATCGACAAGGACGAGGTCCTCGTCGACATCGGCTACAAGTCTGAGGGCGTCATCGCCGCGAACGAGCTGTCGATCCGCAAGTCGGTCGACCCCAAGGACGAGGTGCACCTCGGCGAGGAGGTCGACGCGATCGTCCTGATCAAGGAGGATCAGGACGGGCGGCTGATGATGTCGAAGAAGCGCGCGCGCTTCGAGAAGGCCTGGCGGCGGATCGAAACCGCCGCCGAGTCCGGCGAGCCGGTCGAGGGCACGGTCATCGAGGTCGTCAAGGGCGGCCTGATCATCGACCTCGGCGTGCGCGGCTTCCTGCCCGCCTCGCTGGTCGACATCCGCCGCGTCCCGAACCTCGACGAGTACATGGGCACGAAGATCGAGAGCAAGGTGATCGAGCTCAACCGCTCGCGCAACAACGTCGTGCTCTCCCGCCGCGCGGTGCTCGAGGAGGAGCGCAAGGAGGTCCGCCAGCAGATCCTCGATCGTCTCCAGCCGGGCCTGGTCGTGGAGGGGCAGATCTCGAACATCGTCGACTTCGGCGCGTTCGTCGACCTCGACGGGATCGACGGGCTGATCCACATCTCCGAGCTGTCCTGGTCGCACGTCAACCACCCGTCGGAGATCCTCACGATCGGCGACACCGTGAAGGTCAAGGTGCTCGACATCGACCGCGATCGCCAGCGCATCTCGCTGGGTCTCAAGCAGACCCAGGAGGATCCGTGGCAACGGATCGTCGACACATACAACGTCAACGACGAGCTCGCGGGGAAGGTAACGAAGGTCGTAACGTTCGGCGCGTTCGTGGAGATCCTCGACGGCGTCGAGGGGCTCGTGCACATTTCCGAGCTCGCCCCCCACCATGTCGAAAGCCCGCGGGAGGTCGTCCACCCCGGCGACGAGATCCGCGTACGGATCCTCGAGATCGACTCGGAGCGCCGCCGCCTGAGTCTCTCGGCGAAGCGCGTCGAGGACCAGATCCTGCCGCTCTCGCGACCCGGCGAGGAGATCGCTCCTGCGGGGGAGGGTGAGGACGCGGCCGTCGCGGAGGCCGAGGAGATCACCGCGGAGGCGACCGCCGAGGTCGCAGCTTCCGAGCCCGAGACCGGTACCGCCGAGGACTCGGCGTCCGAGGCTCCCGAGGCCGAGGTCGCGCAGGACGCGCCAGCGGCGGAGGTTGCTCCCGCGGAGGCCGAGCCCGAGACTGAGGCCAGCGTCGAGACAGTGCCCGAGGCCGCTGAGGCCGAGACTGTGGAGGCGCCACCCGAGGCTGAGGCCGCGCCGGAGGCGAGCGCCGAGCCCGTTGAGGCTCCCGAGGCCGCGGCTGAGCCGGCCGCTGAGCCCGAGTCCGCCGCAGAGCCCGCGCAGGACTGACCCGGTCCCCGACGGCCAGGCCGAAGGCGCTCGAGCAGTTGGAGGCGAACGTCCCTCTGATCGGGCTGACGGGGGGGATGGGCGCGGGGAAGTCGACGGCGCTGAAGGCGCTCGAGCGGTTGGGAGCGGCGGTACAGTCGAGCGACGCGGTCGTGCACGAGCTGTATGAAGGCACGCAGCTGCGCGAGGCGGTGGTCGCGCGCTGGGGCGAGGAGGTCGCACCGGGCGGCGTCGTCGATCGCGCGGAGGTCGCTCGGCGCGCGTTCGCCGACGAGGGCGGCAGGGCATGGCTTGAGGCGACGGTCTGGCCGCTGGTGGGCGAGCGGATGGGGACCTGGTTGGCGCAGGCGCGCGCGCTCGAACCGGCCCCGCGGGTGATCGTCGTCGAGGTGCCGCTGCTGTTCGAGGCGGGGATGGAGGGTATGTACGACGCGACGATCGCGGTCGTCGCGTCGGAGGATCTGCGTGAGCAGCGCTCCACCAGCCGCGGGCATGAGCTCACCGCGGAGCGTGCGGCGCGTCAGCTGAGCCAGGCGGAGAAGGCGGCCCGGGCGACGTATGTAGTGAAGAACGACGGCAGTGTGCAGGAGCTGGAGCGGGAGTTGTCGGCCGTGCTTGACAAGCTGGGAAGATGACTGAGGCGGCCGTTCCGCGGCGTCATACGCCACCCACGATGCTCGCCGTGCTGGCCGATCCCGGACGATCGGCAGCACGTCTGCGCTCGCGTTCGGCGTCTGCCATCCACGGCCCGACCCCCTCAATTAGTTACCCGAGATGACAGCGAGGCAGCGGCGTTGGCGCACGCTGGGTTTGCTCCTCACGATCACGCTCGTGGTCGTGGTCGGAGTGATGGTCGCGAGTGTGCACCATGCGATCAACGAACTGCCGCTGAGCGATGCGAGCGTGATCCGCGAACAGGCCGCGGCGAAGCACCTCGACCCGGCGCTGATCGCGGCGGTGATCTACGCGGAGACGAAATTCGAACCGCGCACCTCATCCGCGGGCGCGGAGGGCCTGATGCAGATCGAGCCGGAAACGGCCGAATTCCTGGCGAAACTGTCGGGCGGGTACAGCTTCACGAGGGGCGATCTCGGCACGCCGAAGATCAATGTCGCTTACGGCAGCTACTACCTGCGTTACCTACTCGACCACTACGAAGGCAACGAGATGCTGGCGATCGCCGCGTACAACGCGGGCCTGGCGAACGTCGACAAATGGGTGGCGAAGGCGCGCGCCGAAGGTGGGCAGCTGACGATCGGCACGATCCCCTTCCCGGAGACGCGCGCGTATGTGCAGCGCGTGCTTGAAGCGCAGAAGGAATACCGCGCGACGTACGCCAAACAGCTCGGCTTGAGCTGATCTCCGCGCCCAACGGACGCTCGCGTGTAGCGGTTTGGGCCGATCCCGGGAGGATCGACGTCCCGCCCACCCTGGCTCGCTACGGTAGGAGTCGTGCCCGACTTCCGCCTCGACACCACCTTCACCCCGACGGCCGATCAACCAAAGGCGATCACGGCACTGGCCGCGGGGATCGAGCAGGGCGAGCGCTTTCAGACGCTGCTCGGCGCGACCGGGACGGGGAAGACGATGACGATGGCGGGGGTGATCCAGGAGGTGCAGCGCCCGGCGCTCGTGATCGCGCACAACAAGACGCTCGCGGCCCAGCTCTGCAACGAGTTCCGGACGTTCTTTCCCGACAATGCGGTCGAGTATTTCGTCTCCTACTACGACTACTACCAACCTGAGGCCTACGTCCCCAGCCGGGATCTGTACATCGAGAAGGACTCGGCGATCAACCAGGAGGTTGACCGCCTGCGCCATGCGGCGACTGCGGCGGTGTTCGCGCGACGCGACGTGATCGTCGTCGCGTCGGTCTCCTGCATTTACGGGCTGGGCTCGCCGGAAACCTACGAGATGAACATGCAGATCCTGCGGCGCGGGGAGACGATCGACCGGGAGAAGCTGCTGCGGAAACTCGTCTCGATCCAGTACACGCGCAACGACACGGTGCTCTCGCGCGGGAGCTTCCGGGTGAAGGGGGAGACGCTCGAGGTGTTCCCTGCCTACGCCGAGTCCGCCTACCGTGCGACGCTGTTCGGCGACGAGGTCGAGCGCCTGCAGCATTTCGACCCACTGACGGGCGAGCTGATCGAGGACGACCTCGAGCACGTCGCGATCTGGCCGGCGACGCACTACAACGTCAAGGAGGGCACGATCGAAGCGGGCGTCGAAGCGATCGGCCGCGAGCTGAACGCACGCTGCGCGGAGCTCGAGGCCGAAGGCAAGCAGCTCGAGTCCCACCGCCTCAGACAGCGGACGCAATACGACATGGAGATGCTGCGCGAGATGGGGTTCTGCTCGGGGATCGAGAACTACTCGCGGATCCTCGACGGGCGCCAGCCGGGTGAGCGGCCCTACTGCCTGATCGACTACTTCCCCAAGGATTTCATCTGCCTGATCGACGAGTCCCACCAGACCGTGCCGCAAATCGGCGGGATGTTCGAGGGCGACCGCTCGCGCAAGCAGACGCTCGTCGACTACGGCTTTCGCCTGCCGAGCGCGATGGACAACCGCCCACAGCGCTTCGAGGAGTTCCTTTCGATCACCCCCCAGTTGCTGTTCGTCTCGGCCACGCCGGGGGAGTACGAGCGGACGCGCTCGACGAACGTGGTCGAGCAGATCGTGCGCCCGACGGGAGTAGTCGACCCGAGCGTCGAGGTGCGCGAGACGAAGAACCAGATCGATGACCTGATGAACGAAGTCCGCAAGCGCGTCGATCGCAACGAGCGTGTGCTCGTCACGACGCTCACTAAGAAAATGTCCGAGGACCTCTCCCAGTACCTGCTCGAGATGGGCTTCAAGACCCGCTATCTGCACTCGGAGATCGACACGCTGGAGCGGATCCAGATCATCCGCGACCTGCGGCTCGGCGAGTACGACGTGCTCGTCGGCGTCAACCTCCTGCGCGAGGGGCTCGACCTGCCCGAGGTCTCGCTGGTGGCGATTCTCGACGCCGACAAGGAGGGCTTCCTGCGCGGTGAGACCTCCCTGATCCAGACGATCGGCCGCGCGGCGCGCAACATCGAGGGGACGGTTCTGATGTATGCCGACAAGGAGACGAAGGCGATGAAGGCCGCGATCTCCGAGACCGATCGCCGCCGCGCGATCCAGCTCGCCTACAACGAGGAGCACGGCATCACCGCCGCGACGATCGTCAAGGGGATCTCCGACATCGCCGAGTTCCTCCAGTCCGACAGCAAGGTTCCCAAGCGGGGCCGCAGCCGGCGCGGCGCCGAGCGCAAGCGGGCGGGCAAGGAACTGCCGGAGAACGAGCTCGAGCGGATGGTCGTCGAGCTCGAGGAGGAGATGGCGGCCGCGGCGGAGGACCTGCGCTTTGAGTACGCCGCCCAGCTCCGCGACGAGCTGCGCGAGCTGCGACGCGATCTGCGCGAGATTCAGGAGAGCGAGGCCCCGGCCGGGGAGATTGCCTGAGTCGGACTTGCAACGCATGTAGGATGGCGCCCGTGGAGCTCGACCGCCAGACCATCGAGAAGCGCGACTTTCCGATCGGCCGGCGAGGCTATGACCCCGCCGCCGTCGACGCGCACCTGCGGACGATCGCCGCCGAGGTCGAGGAGCTGCGCTATGCCCTCGAAAGTCGTGCTGGGGAGACGCTCGGGTCGAGCGCCGGCACGCAGGTGCAGGGGATCCTCGAGGCCGCCGAGGCGACCGCCGCCGAGATCGAGCAGCGCGCCGCTGACGATGCACGCGCAACGCGCGAGCAGGCCGCGGCGGACGCCGAGCGCACACGGGCCGACGCGATCGCACGCGCTCAGGGGCACGTCGCCGCGGTCTCGCGCGCGACCTCCGTGCTCGTCGAGCGTGTCGAGTCGATGGACTCGCAGTCCGCTTCGCTCGTCACCGCGCTGCGCGACGGCGCCTCGCGGCTGGCCACCGACCTCACCGCGGTCGAGTCGAACATGGGCGAGCTCTACGACGCCGCCTCGGGGCGCGCGGGAGAGAGCGCCGGGGGGTCATCTCCTGCAAGCTCTTCACCGGCGCCTGCCGCACCCGCCGCTGCGGAGGGGACCGGGCTGGGCGGCGAGGTTCCCGTGCGTCAGGGTCATTCGGAGTTCGTCCCCGTCCCCGTGCCCGCGCCCGTGCCCACGCCCGCGCCTGAGACCGCGTCCGGATCCGAGTCGAGCGGGGAGGACGGCGATCTCGACGGCGCGCGGCTGATCGCGCTGAACATGGCTTTGAACGGGGATTCCCGGGCGGCCACCGATCGCTTCCTCGCCGAGCATTACGAGCTGGCGGACCGGCAGAAGCTGCTGGATGAGGTGTTTGCCGCGGTCGAGGGCTAGGGCCCGACGGGCCTCTCAAAGGCGAACATCTGTTCGGGTCAATACAATGACCTATAGATGCGGGCAAGCGATCAGATCGTCGTCACGGGAGCGCGCGAGCACAACCTGAAAGACGTCACGTTGTCGCTCCCGCGCGACGCGTTGGTGGTGATCACCGGCCTGTCCGGATCGGGCAAGTCGAGTCTCGCGTTCGACACGATCTACGCCGAGGGACAAAGACGCTACGTCGAGTCGCTGTCGGCCTACGCCAGGCAGTTCCTCGGGCAGATGGACAAGCCCGATGTCGACTCGATCGAGGGGCTGTCCCCGGCGATCTCGATCGACCAGAAGACGACCTCGCGCAACCCGCGCTCGACGGTCGGCACCGTGACGGAGATCTACGACTACCTGCGTCTCTTGTGGTCGCGCGTGGGCAAGCCGCACTGCCCGATCTGCGGCCGGCCGATCGTTGGACAGTCGGCCGAGCAGATCATCGACCAGGTGATGGAGCTCGGCGACGGGACTCGCTTCATGGTGCTCGCCCCGGTCGTGCGCGGGCGCAAGGGCGAGTACGGGAAGCTGCTGGACGAGCTGCGCGCCGACGGCTTCGCGCGCGTGAAGATCGACGACCGCCTGCGGATGCTCGAGGAGTCGATCGTGCTGGACAAGCGCTACAAGCACGACGTCTCGGTCGTCGTCGACCGGCTGGTGATGCGGCACGACCTGCGCAAGCGCCTGGCCGATTCGATCGAGACCGCGGTCGGGTTGGCCGAAGGGCTCGTGGAGATTGAGATCGTCGGCTCCGCCAAGGCCGAGTCCGATCCCGAGCACGCTACGGGCGCGAAGGGCACGCGCAAGGCCGCCGCGCAGATCGTCCCCGGCGAGGTGCCGCCAGACGGCACGATCTTCACCTTCTCAGAGCGCTTCGCCTGCCCCGTGCACGGGCCGTCGCTGGTTGAGCTCGAGCCAAGGATCTTCTCGTTCAACTCGCCGCACGGCGCCTGCCCGCACTGCACGGGCCTCGGCGCGCAGATGGAGATCGACCCCGAGCTGATCGTGCCCGATCCCGGCCTGTCGGTCGCCGAGGGCGCGCTCGCGCCGTGGGCGGGGAGCTCGTCGACTTACTACGAGCAGGTGACCGAGGCGATCGCCGAGCGCTACGGCGTCGACCTCGACGTGCCCTGGGAGGACCTGCCCGAGGAGGAGCGCGAGCTGTTCCTGAGCGGGACCGACGAACGGCTGGCGATCACCTACCGCAACCGCTTCGGACGCACGCGCAAATACGCGACGAAGTTCGAGGGGATCGTGAAGGGCCTGGAACGCCGCTACCGCGAGAGCGAGAGCGAGCTGACGAAAGAGAAGATCGAGCAGTTCATGTCGCTGCGGCCCTGCCCGGTCTGCGGCGGCGCGCGGCTGCGCGCGGAGTCGCGGGCGGTGCTCGTCGCGGGGACGGCGATCGACGAGTTCTGCGCGCTGTCGGCGCGGAGGGCGCTGGAGTGGCTGCACGAGGTCGAGCTGTCGGAGACCGACCGGCACATCGCGCGGCTGATCCTGCGCGAGATCGACGAACGGCTGCGGTTTCTCGAGAACGTCGGGATCGGCTACCTGTCGATGGACCGCGCTGCGGCGACGCTGTCGGGGGGCGAGGCGCAGCGGATCCGGCTGGCGACACAGATCGGCAGCTCGCTCGTGGGCGTGCTGTACATCCTCGACGAGCCCTCGATCGGCCTGCACCAGCGCGACAACTCGAAGCTGATCGGGACTTTGGAGCGCCTACGCGATCTCGGCAACACGGTGATCGTCGTCGAGCACGACGAGCAGACGATGCGTGCCGCCGACTACCTCGTCGACATGGGCCCGGGCGCTGGCGTGCACGGGGGCAAGGTCGTCGCGCAGGGCACCGCGAAGCAGGTCGAACGCGTGAAGGACTCGGCCACGGGGCAGTTCCTCGCGGGGACGCGCACGATTGCGGCGCCGACCAAGCGGCGTACCCCCACGGGGTATGTCGAGATCGAGGGCGCAACCCAGCACAACCTGAGAGACGTCGACGTGAAGGTTCCGCTCGGCGTGCTGACGTGCGTGACGGGGGTCTCGGGCTCGGGTAAGTCGACGCTCGTGAACGAAGTTCTCTACAAGAGCGTCGCCAGCAGCCTACACCGCGCGCGCCGGCGTCCGGGCGCGCACCGCGCGATCCACGGACTGGACCAGCTCGACAAGATCATCGCCGTCGACCAGTCCCCGATCGGGCGCACGCCGCGCTCGAACCCGGCGACGTACACGGGGTTGTTCGACGTGATCAGGGACATGTTCTCCAAGACGCAGGAGGCCCGCGCGCGGGGATATAAGGCCGGCAGGTTCAGCTTCAACGTGAAGGGCGGGCGCTGCGAGGTGTGCAAGGGCGACGGGCAGATCAAGATCGAGATGCACTTCCTCCCCGACGTGTACGTGCCCTGCGAGCAGTGCCACGGCAAGCGCTACAACCGCGAGACGCTCGAGGTGAAGTTCAAGGGGAAGAGCATCGCCGACGTGCTCGACATGGCGATCGAGGACGCGCTGCCCTTCTTCGAGCACATCCCGAAGGTGCGCCGCCGACTGGAGACGCTGAACGCCGTTGGGCTCGGCTACGTGCGGCTCGGTCAGCCCGCGACGACGCTCTCGGGCGGCGAGGCGCAGCGCGTGAAGCTCGCGACCGAGCTGTCGAAGGTCGCGACCGGCCGGACCCTGTACATCCTGGACGAGCCGACGACGGGGTTGCACTTCGCCGACGTCGAGCGTCTTTTGGAGGTACTGCAGAGGCTGGTCGACGCGGGCAACAGCGTCGTCGTGATCGAGCACAACCTCGACGTGATCAAGTCGGCGGACCGATTGATCGACATGGGCCCGGAGGGGGGAGAGGAAGGCGGGATCGTGATCGCCCAGGGCACTCCCGAGCAGGTAGCGGCGGAGCCGAGCTCGCACACGGGAGAATTCCTCGCCGAGCTGGTGACGCCGGCGAAACGAGCGAGCGCGAAGAAACCGCGGGGTAAGGCCGCACCCAAGCGCAAACCGCGTGCGAAGATAGCCGCTTGAGCGAAGACGGCGAACTCGCCCGGAAGGCCCGGCTGTGGGCGGTGAAGTGGCGCTGGTACGAGCGCAGCTCGCTGCCCTGGAACCGCGCACGGATCCACTGGGAGGCGCTACGTCGCGAGGCGTTCGTGCGCTGGCCCGTGCACGGGAACGTCCTGGAGGCGCTGCGCGAGGGCAGGCTGGAGCTGGGCAGGGGCGCGCTGCTCGAGCCCGACGTGTGGATCACGGCGCCGGGGCGCGCGCGGGTCAGGATCGGCGAAGGCACGTTCCTGAACCTCGGCGTGATGGTCGCCGCCGAGGATCTGGTGGAGATCGGCGATCACTGCATGCTCGCGAACGGCTGTTTCGTGACCGACTCCAGCCACCGCTACGACGACCCGGAGAAGCCGGTGCCGTGGCAGGGCTTCACGACGAAGGGCCCTACGCGGATCGGGAACAACTGCTGGCTCGGCGCGAACGTCGTCGTAACCAGCGGCGTGACGATCGGCGAGCGCTGCGTGATCGGTGCCAACAGCGTCGTCACGCGCGACATCCCCGCCTTCTCAGTCGCCGCCGGGGCACCTGCGAAGGTGCTCAGAAAGATCGTCTACGACAGCTGAGCGTGCAGGTCGGCCAGCTCCGAGGGGTCGATCGAGTAGGTGTGCTCGGGCGCCGGATAACGCCGGGAGCGCACGTCCTCGGTGTACGCGGTGACACCGGCGTTCATCTCCTCCTGGAGGTTGGCGTAGCGCTTGACGAAACGTGCGCCGAGGCCGTCGCGGATGCCGAGCAGGTCGTGGAACACGAGCACCTGTCCGTCCGTCGAGGGCCCGGCGCCGATCCCGATCACGGGGATCTCGATGCCCGGCATCAGCTCGTCGGTGACGGCGGCCGGAATCGCCTCGAACACGAGCGCGAAGCAGCCCGCTTCCTGCAGCGCGAGCGCCTGTGCGCCGATCTGCGCGGCCGCTGCTGCGGTGCGGCCCTGGGCCTTCCAGCCGCCGAGCGCGGTCGCGGTCTGGGGTGTGAGTCCGACGTGGCCCATCACGGGGATCCCCGCGCCCACGATCGCGCGAGCGCGACTGACCGAGGAGGGGCCGCCCCCCTCGAGCTTGACGGCCTCGCAGCCGGCCTCCTTGACCAGGCGCATCGCGCTGGAGATCGCCTGCTCGTCGGAGACCTCGTAGGAGCCGAACGGCATATCGCCGATCAGCAACGGCGTGCGCAACCCGCGGCGCGCGGCCCGCGCAAGCACGAGCATGTCGCCCAGCTCGACTGGCGTCGTCGAGTTGTATCCGAGCACGGTCGTCGCGGCCGAGTCGCCGACGAGCACGAGGTCGACACCCGCCGCCTCGGCGGCGCGGGCGGAGGGATAGTCGTAGGCGGTGACCATCACGATCGGTTCGCCGAGGCGCTTCTTCTCGGCGAGAAGTGGCAGCGTCATCGGTAGACGGCCGGGATCGGACGGGGCATGGACGGGGGCTGTGTGGCTTGACATGGTGTTTGTGATTCCTCTCTGACTGGGGTTGACGCCCTACGCGAGCAGGGTCGCCACCTCGTCGTCGATCGTGATGATGCGATTGGTCTGCGCCTCGACGTGGACGACGCGAGGCTCGTAGCGGGACAGCTCGGCCTCGTCGTACTGGCCGTAGGAGATCACGATGATCGTGTCGCCATGGTGCACGAGCCGCGCGGCGGCGCCATTGACCTTCATATCGCCGGATCCACGGACACCGGGGATCGTGTAGGTCTCAAAGCGCGCGCCGTTATCGACATCTACGACGTGGACCTGCTCGTGCGCGAGGATGTCGGCGGCCTCCAGCAGGTCGGGGTCGATCGTGATCGAGCCGACGTAGTGAAGGTCGCAATCGGTGACGGTCGCCCGGTGGATCTTCGACTTGAGCATCACGCGCTGCATGTGGTCATCGCCTTTTCTGTGTCGGGAGCAATTGTCGATACGGCGGTCGGTTGGAGAATCAAGTTGTCGATCAGGCGGGTGGCGCCGACGTTGGCGGCGACCGCGAGCAGCGCGGGGCGGTCGAGCCACTCCAGGCGTTCGAGCGTGTCGGGGTCGACGAGCTCGAGGTACTCCGGATGGACCCCCCGCGCGGCGAGCCGCTGATGGCCTGCCTCCAGCAGCCGCGCCGTGCGGCCCTCGCCGTGCGCGGCGCAGTCCTCGATCGAGCGCAGCGCGCCATACAGAGCCAGCGCCTGCTCGCGCTCGCGCGTGCCGAGCAGCGCGTTGCGGCTCGACATCGCCAGGCCGTCGGGCTCGCGCATGGTCGGGCAGACCTCGATCCGGACGGGCAGATTGAGGTCTTGGACCAGCCTGCGAATCACCACGACCTGCTGGGCGTCCTTCTGGCCGAAGTAGGCGGCGTCGGGTTGACACATACAGAGCAGCTTCGTGACGACCGTGCAGACGCCGCGGAAATGCTCCGCGCCGCGCGCTGCGCCCTCCAGGCGCTCGCTGACGCCGAGCACCTCGACGCTCGTCGCGAAACCGGGCGGGTAGACCTCCTCGACCGTAGGCGCGAACAGCAGATCGGCACCCGCCGCCGCCGCAAGCCGCGCGTCGAGCTGCTCCTGACGGGGGTAGCGCTCGAGGTCGGTGCCCTCGTTGAACTGCGCGGGGTTGACAAACAGCGACACGACCACCCGATCGCACTGCGAGCGCGCGCGCTCGATCAGCGAGAGGTGGCCCTCGTGCAGCGCCCCCATCGTCGGGACGAGGCCGATCGTCAGACCCCCACGGCGGTCGGGCACGAGTGCCGCACGCAGCTGCTCCACCGTACGGAGCGTCTTCATTGACGAAGAATGGATTGCTCTGCTCATCTGGCTCGGTCCAGTTCCCTCGGGGATACCGGTCGCGACTGATGTCAGTGTACCTGCTTGCGAGGGCGAAATAAACACGAACTAAAAAATCCTTATGGGAACGCCTGGAGCGCGATTGTGAGGCGGCTACGGCGCCCGCCGCTGGGTCCAGCGCCTCACCAGGCGTCGATGTTCGGGCGCTTCTTCCCGTCCCGCCGCTGCCATTGGCCGGAGCGCTCGTCGAACAGCGTCGCGATCCAGCGCCGCGAATCGGCCGGGTCGATCACGTCGTCGATCTCGCCGTAGGCGGCCATGTTCACGCCCCGGCCGTGCTCGTAGGCGGCCGCGACCGTGGCCTCGAACACGCGCTCGCGCTCCTCGTCGTCGGCGATCGCCTCCAACTCGCGCTTCATCCCCAGGCGCACCGCGCCCTCCAGGCCCATCCCGCCGAACTCCGAGGTGGGCCAGCCGACGGTGAACAGCGGCGCCTTGAAGCCGCCGGCCGCCATCGCCTGCGCCCCGAGCCCGTAGCCCTTGCGCAGCACGATCGTGCCGGTCGGCACGGTCAGGTTCGCGCCGAGCAGGAACATCCGCGCGAAGTGGCGCACGGTCGCCGTCTTCTCCGCCGCCGGCCCGACCATGAAGCCGGGCGTGTCGCAGAGGAACAGCAGCGGCAGCTCGAACGCGTCGCAGAGCGCCATGAAGCGTGCCGCCTTATCCGCCCCGTCGGCGTCGATCGCTCCGCCCAGGTGGGGCGGTTGGTTGGCCACCACCCCGAGCGCGCGGCCGTCGATGCGGGCGAGCGCGGTGACGATGCCCGCCCCGAAGCCGCGGCGCAGCTCGAGCACCGAGCCCTCGTCGAACAGCGCGTTGAGCACCTTGCGCACGTCGTAGATCTGCCGCCGCCGCTCGGGGACGATCTCCCGTAGAAGTCGCTGGTCGGGCACGCGTACGGCCTCCGCCGCGGCAGGCTCGCTGAAGTAGGAGAGGTAGCGCTTGGCTGCCGCGACCGCGGCCCGGTCGTCCGCAACGCGCAGGTCGACCACGCCGTTTGCGTCCTGCACGTCGATCGGGCCGACCTCGGCCGGCTCGTAGACGCCCAACCCACCGCCCTCGATCATCGCCGGGCCGCCCATGCCGATGCTCGCGTCCTCGGTCGCGATCACGACGTCGCAGCAGCCGAGCAGCGCGGCGTTGCCGGCGAAGCAGTTACCCGAAGCGATCCCCACGAGCGGCACCAGCCCGCTGAGGCGCGCGAACAGGTTGAAGGCGCGGCAGTCGAGGCCCGCGACGATCGGCGCATCGACATCGCCCGGTCGTCCGCCGCCGCCCTCGGCGAACAGCACGACCGGCAGCCTGCTGCGCTCGGCGAGCTCGAACAGCCGGTCCTTCTTCTGGTGGCCGCGCATCCCCTGCGTACCGGCGAGCACCGTGTAGTCGTAGGACATCGCCACGCAGCGCTGCCCGTCGATCTCGCCGACTCCGCCGATGAGACCGTCGGCGGGAGTGCGTTCGATCAGCTCCTCACGCGAGCGCCGCTGCTCCTGGGCTGCGAATACCAGCGGGCCGTACTCGACGAACGTCTTCTCGTCCAGCAATTCGGTGAGGTTCTCGCGAGCGGTTCGCCGCCCGCGCTCGCGCCGTTTGGCGACCGCCTCGGGGCGCGCGGCGTCGAGCCCGACCTCGTGACGCTCGCGCACCGCTCGCAGGTCCGCGCGCTCGTTGCCGACCGCGTCGGTGTCCGGCTCGGAGGGTGGCGTCATCGCGAGATCATCGCTCATGGCCGTGGGAGCCGGTCGGGCGCTCGTGCCGGTTGCGGGACACCCGAGATTTGCCCGCGCATCCAGGTGGGCTCAGGAACTAGCATGCAGTAGGTGTCAGCCCAGGAGAGCGAGCTTTCGGCAGCCGAGCGGCGCGAGGCGCTGAAGGAGGTCTTCGTCCAAGCGCGGGGCTGCGTGCGCTGCCCGGAGCTGGCGGCGACGCGCAAGACGGTTGTATTCGGCGCCGGCAACGCGAACGCCGACTTGATGTTCGTCGGGGAGGCCCCGGGTGCGAGCGAGGACGAGCAGGGCGTGCCGTTCGTCGGCCGTGCGGGCAAGCTGCTGGAGCAGCTGCTGGGGGAGATCGGCCTGGCGCGCTCGGAGGTGTTCATCGCAAACGTGCTCAAGTGCCGACCCCCGGGCAACCGCGACCCGCTGCCGGTGGAGATCGACAACTGCCAGGAGTACCTGCACCGCCAGGTCGAGCTGATCGAGCCGAACGTGATCTGCACGCTCGGAAACTTCTCGACGAAGCTCCTGCGGGGCGACCCGACCGGGATCACACGTCTGCACGGGCAGCCGGAGGTGTTGACGCTGGGTAGGCGCGCGGTACGGCTCTACCCGATCTTCCATCCCGCGGCGGCGCTCTACACGCCGCGCATGCTCGAGACGCTGCGCGAGGACTTCACGCGGCTGCCGGAGCTGCTGGCGCTCGGCGCCCCCGAGCAGCCGGAGTGGATGGAGGCGCCCGAGGTCGAGGATCCCGGAGAGGCGCCGGAGCCAGAGACACCTGGACACACAGCCAAAGCCAAAGCCGCAGCCGATGGGGCTCAGGCTGAGGAGATCGACCAGCTCGGGCTGTTCTAGGGCTGTCCAGGCTGGATTGTTTCGCTCAGGAGCGAGATTTTTCCCCGAGAAAGGGGATTTTGGGAGATCGTCGAATTTTTCGAGCAAGGGCTAAAGCAAGCCGCGATGGTTGCCGATAGAGGCCCTGTCTCCATCCTCCCAAGCAGTGACGACCGGCCCGCGCTTTCCCTCTCCCGCGGGCCGGTCGCGTTTAAGCCCGCGAATCCGTACTGATCGGTTCGGCCGCCGGCCCCGCGCAAGGGGGCAGATCCGCTCTAAGGTCTCGGCGTGAGCGTGAGTGTCGTCGAGACGAAGAATCCCTTGGAGACAGAGGCGCAGGGCGCCGAGCTGGCGGTGAGCCTGCGCGATGGTGACGTCGTGCTCGTGCGCGGCGAGCTGGGCTCCGGCAAGACGACGTTCGTGCGCGGCGCCGCGCAGGCGCTCGGCGTCACCGACCCGATCACCAGCCCGACATTCAGCATCGGCCATCGTTATCGGGCAACCCAGAAAACCACCGTCTCGCACCTCGATCTCTACCGCCTGGCGGGCGGTCTGGAGGCTGAGGATCCGGGCCTTCTGGACGATTATCTCGGCCCAGGTCGGATCGCCTTCGTCGAGTGGCCGGTGCAAGACAGCGCCGAGCTCGCGAGTGCGCGCGTACGCGTGACCCTCACCCACCTGGGCGCCGACCGCCGGCGGATCGAGGTGGCAGAGGGATGATCGTGCTGGGCTTCGACACCGCCACCCGCTCCACCGCCCTCGCCCTGCGCCTCACCGACGGGCGCACGCTGCAGGCGCGCGACGATCCCGCCCCGGACGAGCGCCCCGGCCACGCAACGCGACTGCTGGAGATGGCGGACGAGCTGCTTGCGGGTGCGGGTATTGGCTGGAGCGCGATCGAGCGGATCGCTGTCGGTCGCGGACCGGGCACCTTCACGGGCTTGCGCGTCGGTGTCGCGACCGCGCGTGGGCTGGCGCAGTCGCTCGGGGTCGAGCTCGTTGGCGTCTCGAGCCTACGGGCGCTCGCCGAGCCGAGACTGCGATCCGAGCGGGCCGGTTCACGCGTGCTCGCGGTGCTCGATGCGCGGCGCGGAGAGGCGTTTGTGGCCGCCTACGAGCGGACCGATCGCGAGCGAGAGTCGATCGCGGAGCTCGTGGCGCCTGTTGCGCTGGGCCCTGAGCAGCTGCGCGACGTCGTCGAGCAGGGAGAGAATTGGGAGGCGATCGGCGACGGGGCGGTGCGCTTCCGCGACGACCTCGAGGCGGCCGGGGTGACGGTCCCATCGGACGCCTCGCCGGCGCACATACTGAGCGCCGAGGCGATCTGCGAGCTCGGAGCGCGGACACAGCGGGTGGCGCCCGAGAAGGGGATCCTGCCGGAATACGGGCGCCGGCCGGACGCGGAGATCGCCCAGGAGCGCAAACGAGCGATGGCGCTCGCGCAAACCGCCGCAGCCGGGCACGCCCCGGAGGGCGAGACGCCGTGAGCGAGCCGTTCGCGACGGACCCCGCGACCGGCGATCCTTCGACCGTGGAGATCCGGCGGATGGTCTATCCCGACCTGCCCCAGGTGATCGCGATCGAGCGTCGCGTGTTCCCGACGCCGTGGTCGCTGGCGATGTTCGTGCTGGAGCGCTCCAAGCAGTCGGGAATCTGTCTGTCGGCGGTGCTCGACCCACAGCACGGCCGCCGGCTCGCTGGCTACCTGATCTGCTCGCGCTATGAGGAGGCCTGGCACGTGATGAACGTGGCCGTCGACATCGACTACCAGCGCCTCGGCGTGGCCTCCGCGCTGCTGGCCGAGCTCTATGAGCAGGTCGAAGACGAGCACGCGCGCTTCACGCTGGAGGTGCGCCGCTCCAACTACGTCGCGATCCATCTCTACGAACGTGAGGGCTTTCGCGCCGCGGGCGTGCGCCACCGCTACTACCAGGACAACGGCGAGGACGCGCTCGTGATGTGGCGCACGCCGGCGACACTGCGCGGCACGCTCGACGACGTTCCCAACCCGGGGCCGGTATGACGATCCTCGCCCTGGAGAGCAGCTGCGACGACACCTGCGCGGCGGTGCTCGGCGCCGATGGGCGCCTGCGCGCGAACGTGATCTCCTCGCAGGGCGTGCACGATCGCTTCGGCGGCGTCGTCCCGGAGATCGCCTCGCGCCAGCACCTGGAGCTGATCAATCTCGTCGTAGAGCAGGCGTTGGGCGAGGCGGGCGTGACGCTCGAGCAGATCGATCTGATCGCCGCGACGCAGGGTCCCGGGCTCGTGGGGGCGTTGTTGGTTGGATTCTCGACCGGAAAGGCCCTGGCCGCGGCCCGCGCGCTGCCGTTTGCGCCGGTCGATCATCTGCAGGGGCACGTGGCGGCGAACTTCCTGGCCCTCACGCCGGGCGACGGATCCGGCGCCTCCGAGCCCGGCGGCGCCTTCGAACCGCCATTCCTCTGCCTGATCGCCAGCGGCGGACACACGCTGCTGGTGGGAGTCACGGAGCACGAGGGCTACGAGGTGCTCGGCCGCACGCTCGACGACGCGGCGGGCGAGGCGTTCGACAAGGGGGCGAGGATGCTCGGGCTGGGTTACCCCGGCGGCGCGGCGCTGGAAGGGCTCGCCGCCGGGGGCGACCCCGAGGCTTTCAGCTTCCCGGGCTCGCGCGCCGAGCGCGCCCGCGGTGGGCGCGGGCAGGGGCGGGAAGCGTTTGCGAAGGGCCTCGACTTCTCCTTTGCCGGGCTGAAGACGGCGCTGCTCTACAAGCTACGCGAGCTTGGAGAGGCCGAGGCCCAGGCGCGCCGCGCCGACCTCGCGGCCTCCTATCAGGCGGCGATCGTCGACAGCCTGATCCTGCGCGCCGAGCATGCTCTGGAGCGCACCGGCATCGGCCGCCTGGCCGTGGGGGGTGGTGTGGCCGCCAACGGCGTACTGCGCCGGCGACTGGGGGAGCTCGACGCGGAGTTGCACGTCCCGCCGCGCGTGCTCTGCACCGACAACGCCGCGATGATCGCGAGCGCCGCGCGCTTCACGCGGGCGCTGCCCTACCCGGAGTACCTCACGCTCGACGCCTACGCCACCGGCGAGCGGCCCGGAGCTCTGCGCCCGAGCATCCTTTAGAGTCAGTGCGATGAGCTATGGGGAAGTGACGACGGGCTCGGCGAGCGGCAGCCTGAGCAATGGCATCGCCTCGAGCGAGCGACTGTCGCTCGGCGTCGCGGCGCGGCTGTCGCGCTATCTGCAGGTGCTCACGCAGGCCAAGAAGATGGGCAAGGAGACGATCTCCTCGCAGGAGCTCTCCGACTACACCCATGTCAACTCGACCCAGATCCGCCGCGACCTCTCGGGGTTCGGCAAGTTCGGCAAGCGCGGCGTCGGCTACAACGTCGAGGCGCTCGTCTCGCAGATCCGCAAGATCCTGCGCACTGCGGGGCAGCACAACATCGCGCTGCTCGGCGCGGGCCATCTCGGCAAGGCGATCGCCTCCTCGGACATCTTCGCCGACCACGGTTTTCGGGTGGTGGCGATCTTCGACGTGGACGATGCGAAGGTCGGCACCAGCGTTGGCAGCCAGGTCGTGCGCCACACCGACGAGTTGCGCCAGATGGTCGAGGACGAGGACATCGTCGTGGGCGTGCTGGCGGTGCCGGGAGAGGCCGCCCAGGGACTCGCGGGCGAGCTGGTGGAGGCGGGCGTGAAGATCATCTTCAACTATTCCGAGTCGCTGCTCGACGTGCCGCCGGAGGTGACCGTCCACACCTCGAGCCCGGCCGTCGATCTGCTGTACGCGCTGTACTTCTATCTGACCTGAGACGCCCAACTCGCGCCGCCGCTCCGACCTGCTGCACAGCCCCGATCTGCTATCTGCCCTGACTTGCCGATCTGCCCCGACCCGCGTATCCGCCCCGACCCGGCCTGCACCTGAGCGATGACCAGCCTCCTCGATCTCGACAGGGTGGAGCAGACCTTCGCCGCGGCGACCGACATGACGGTGGGCGTCGAGGAGGAGTTCTCGATCCTCGACCCGCGCACGCTCGAGTTACAGCCACGCTTCGAGGAGCTGCGCGCCGCCGCGGAGGGCGATCGGCTGCTGCACGAGCACATCACCGGCGAGCTGATCTCCTCGGAGATCGAGATCATCTCCGGCGCGGGCGCCGACCTGCGGGACGCGCTCGCGCGCCAGCGCGAGCGGCGCAGGAGCCTGTTCGCGCTCGCCGCCGCCCACGACACCGCGCTCGGTGCCACCGGTACGCATCCCTGGGCCGACTACCGCGAGCAGCCGATCATCGACACGGAGCACTACCGCCGGGTCGAGGAAGGGCTGAAGTACGTCGCCTGGCGCAACAACACCTTCAGCCTGCACGTCCACGTCGGCGTGCGCGAGATCGATCGCGCGGTGCGCGTCTGCGACCGTCTGCGCCCGCTGCTGCCGGTGCTGCTGGCGATCTCTGCCAATTCGCCGTATCTGGACGGTCGCGAAACGGGGCTGCACTCGGCGCGGACGCAGAGCTTCACGAAGAGCTTCCCCCGCTGCGGGGTGCCCGACGCGTTCGGCGGCTGGGCGGCCTACCGCGAGTACATCGAGTGGCTCGTGCACACGCGCTCGATCGTCGAGTTCACCCAGGTCTGGTGGTCGGTCAGGCCGCACTTCGGCTTCGGTACCGTGGAGGTGCGGATCTGCGACGCGCAGAGCACCGCCGGGGAGTCCGATGCGCTCGCCGCGCTGATGGTCGCGTGCATCGGCCAGGCGCTGCGCGACGTGGACGAGGGCGTACCCTTCCGCGATCCGCCGCCGCGGATGATCGAGGAGAACATGTGGCGGGCGATCCGTTTCGGGCTCGACGGCCGCCTGATCGATCTGGAGCGCGGCGAGGAGTACCCGGCCCGCGCGGCGATCGAGCGCCTGGCCGTCTGGACGGCGCCGGTTCGCGCCGAGCTTGGCATCGAGCAGCCTTTCCCCGAGCGTAATGGAGCGCAGCGCCAGCGTGAGAGGGTCGCGGCGGGAGCCACGCGCGATGAGGTCTTTGCGGCCGCGGTGGAGGAGACCAGGCAGACCTATTCGGCGGAGGTGGCGGTGTGAGGCACGCAGAGCCGAGCTTGACCCGAGCATCCAGACAGGAGGAAGACGAGCGATGAGCAGCGATCCATCAGCACCACAGGCGGGCGCGCCGAGCGGCGGCGATTCGCGGGGCCAGGACGCCCAGCCGAGCGAGGAGGAGCTACGCGCGGCCTACGAAGCGGAACTGAGCCGCATCACCAGCGCGGACATGATCCTGCAGAGCGCGGTGTCGCTGCTGAACCTCGGCGGTCGCCGCCTTGGTCTGGCGCCCGGCTCCGAGAGCGAGCGAGATCTCGAGCAGGTGCGCGACGCGGTCGACGGCGTGCGGGCGCTGCTCGAGATCCTCGAACGGAGCACGCCGGCGCAGGAACTGCGGCCGCTGCGCGATGCGCTGTCGCAGCTGCAGATGGCCTATGCGCGCGCGGCTCAGGCTGACAGTGGGACGGAGCCGAATGTCTCCCAGTCACAGCAGCAGCCACCGGCCGCGGCGGCGCCGGAGCCCGCCGAGCAGCCCACGGAGGGCAAGCCCGGCGCCGGTCCGGCGGAGTCGAGCGGCAGGCTGTGGGTGCCGGGACGCTGAGCGCCCCACGTGAGAACTCGTTCCGAGGGGCGGCACGATAGACTGCGCGCGCCTTTGCGCCGGGGAATACGCTCTGACGAGCGGGGCCGGGGGCGGAGGAGATAGGGAGACATAGACGCGCGATAAATCCTCGCGCGGCACGCTAACAAGACCGCGGAGGGTATCTGTTGAGTAGCTTTCTGATGAACCATGGCGTCGTCGTCGCCCTCGTCTGCGCCGCCTGTGCCGTGGTCTATGGCCTGGTGACGACACGCGCGCTGCTCGCGCTTTCGCCGGGCAACGAGAAGATGCAGAGCATCTCGCTGGCCGTCCAGCAGGGCGCCCGCGCCTACCTGAACCGCCAGTACACGACGATCGCCGTCGCAGGGGTCGTGCTGTTCGTCGCGCTGATCTTCATCCAGAACATCGCCGTCGCCTGCGGGTTCGCGATCGGCGGCCTGCTGTCGGGGTCGACCGGCTACATCGGCATGAACGTGTCCGTGCGCTCGAACGCGCGCGTGGCGGAGGCCGCGCGCGGCGGGGTCTCGCCGGCGCTGAAGGTCGCCTTCCGCGGTGGGGCGATCACGGGCCTGCTGGTGGTCGGGCTCGCGCTGATCGGCGTCGCCGGCTACTACGGCGCGCTCACGTCGTTCTTCAACGACAGCCCGAAAACCGCGGTCGACGCGCTGATCGGCCTCGGCTTCGGCGGTTCGCTGATCTCGGTCTTCGCGCGGCTCGGAGGCGGCATCTTCACGAAGGCGGCCGACGTCGGCGCCGATCTCGTCGGCAAGGTCGAGGCGGGCATCCCCGAGGACGATCCGCGCAATCCGGCGACGATCGCCGATAACGTCGGTGACAACGTCGGCGATTGTGCGGGTATGGCGGCCGATCTATTTGAGACCTACGCGGTGACCGCCGTCGCCGTGATCCTGCTCGGTGTGCTCACCTTCCACGAGTCCACGCAGGTTGCCCTGTATCCGCTCGTGATCGGCGGCGTGGCGATCATCGCCTCGATCATCGGCACGTTCGCGGTGCGCACGAACTCCGACAACGTCGAGCGCGCGCTCCTGCAGGGGCTGATCGTCTCGGGCGTGCTCGCCGCGGCCGCGTTCGCGCCGATCACCTACTGGCTGATGCGCAGCCTCACGTTCAAGGACGTGGGCAGCGCCGTCAACACTCCCAAATGGTGGCACCTGTATCTGTGCTCGCTGATCGGCATCGCCGTCACCGCGCTGCTATTCGGAATAACCGAATATTACACCTCGACTCGCTTCTCCCCGGTGAAGAAGACCGCGAAAGCATCGATCACCGGCCACGCGACGAACATCATTCAGGGCTTCGGCTCGGGGCTGCAGGCGACTGCGCTGCCGGCGATCGTGATCGTGCTCGGCATCCTCGGCGCGTGGAAGCTCGCGGGCGGCGGCGTGACCGGCATCTACGGGATCGGCGTCGCCGTGATGGGCCTCCTCTCCTTGACTGGCCTGATCGTCGCGCTCGACGCCTTCGGCCCGATCACCGACAACGCCGGCGGGATCGCCGAGATGGCCGATCTGCCCGAGGAGGTCCGCAAAGTCACGGATCGGCTCGACGCGGTCGGCAACACGACGAAGGCTGTCACCAAGGGCTATGCGATCGGCTCCGCGGTGCTTGCGGCGATCGTGCTGTTCGCCGGCTTTCAGAAAGAACTCGAATCCAAGCTCGGACACGCGATCTCCTTCGGCATCAACGAACCGCCCGTGTTGATCGGCCTGCTCCTGGGCGGCCTGATGGTGTGCCTGTTCGCCTCGCTTTCGATCGAGGCCGTCGGACGCGCCGGCGGCGCGGTCGTCGAGGAGGTGCGCCGCCAGTTCCGCGAGCACCCCGGGATCATGGATTACTCCGAAGAGCCCGACTACGCGGCCTGCGTCGACATCGTCACGAAGACCGCGCAGCGCGAGATGATCCTGCCCTCGCTGCTGCCGATCGTGCTGACGCTGATCGTCGGGCTGATCGACCAGCAGGCGCTCGGCGGGCTGTTGATCGGCGTGATCGTCGTCGGCTTCTTCTTCGCCGTGCTGATGACGGCCGGCGGCGGCGCCTGGGACAACGCGAAGAAGCTGATCGAGGACGGCGCCTTCGGCGGCAAGGGCTCGGAAGCGCACGCCGCCTCGGTGACCGGCGACACGGTCGGCGATCCGTTCAAGGACACCGCCGGCCCCGCGATCAACCCGATGATCAAGGTCGCCAACATCGTCGCGATCCTGATCATCCCGCTGATCACCTGATGGTCGCCTGATAGCTGCACACAGGTGCGGGGCGCTCCGGCGCGAGCGTTCCGCATCGGCAGCTTTCATTTTCAATACAGGGCTTAAGCTCAGTCACAGATGACCGGCCAACAGGCGCACCGCTCGGCGACATTCGTGTTCTCTCTGGTGATGGTCGTCATCGGGGTGGCCTTGATCGCCCAGGCACTGGACGGGCACGGGGGGGTCATCTCTCCACGGCTGCTGCTGGGACTGCTGTTCATCGCGGCCGGCGGTGGCCGGCTGTACCTGGAGACGAAGCGGGGCAGGCGGGGATCGTGAGCACGCCGGGCGACAAGAGCTCTGACGCCGGGGGGAATCGGGATCCGGTCGCTGGCGACGGCGCCGCCGCGGGAGCCGTCGGCGAGGCGGAGCGCACCGCGGCGGCGCTCGCCGCCCGCTCGCGCGTGACGGTGCGGCGCAGCATCGGTTCCCCGGTCCTGTTCACGGTCGTCTACACGTCGCTGGCGAGCGCGATCTACTTCTCGCTCGGCGTGATCGCCGGGCATGCGCTCGGGCTCACCCCGCTCGTGTTCCTATTCGCGGCGCTGCTGTTCGTGCTGACGGCGATGACCTACGTCGAGGGCGCCTCGCTGCATCAGGATCGGGGCGGCTCGACCGTCTTCGCTCGCTACGCGTTCAACGAGCTCGTCAGCTTCATCGCCGGTTGGGCGATCCTGCTCGACTACATCATCCTGATTGCCGTCTGCGCATTCTCGGCGACCCAGTACCTGCGCGTTTTCTGGCATCCACTGGGCCATCACACCGAGGCCCTGCTGCTCTCGCTCGCGTTCATCGCGATCGTCGTGCTCGGCAACATCCGCGGCTTCGGTAGCCGCCGCTCGCGGCGCGTCGGCCTGCTGGTCGCCGGCGACCTGCTCGTGCAGTTGTTGATCGTCGCGATCGGGCTGATTCTGTTCTTCGACCCGAGCAAGCTTATCGACCCGATTCATCTCGGCAGCGCGCCGAAATGGTCGGATCTCGTGTTCGCGATGACGGTCGCCGTGATCTCCTTCACGAGCCTCGAGTCCGCGGCCGGCCTGGCGGGAGAGGTGCGGATCGGCCGGCGCGGCCTCAAGCACATGGTCGGCAGCGGCGCGGCGACGGTGATCTTCGGCTACGTCGGGATCGCGCTCGTGGCGATCACCGCGCTGCCCGTGCACGCCGGCCACACCGAGCTCGCGGGTCGCTATCTGAATGACCCCGTGATCGGGATCGTCACGCAGGTGCATCCGCATTGGCTGGCGCACACGCTCAGATACGTGGTGGGGGCGCTGGCGACGCTGACGCTGATCGCAGCAGCGAACTCGGCGATGCTCGGCCTCTCTCGGCTGGCCTACTCGCTCTCGACCAACCGCCAGATCCCCAGCGGTCTCGGGCGCCTGCATCCGCAGCGCTCGACTCCGTATGTGCTGATCGTCCTCGCGGGTCTGCTCGCCGCGGCGCTGGTCGTTCCCGAGGATCTCGACTTCCTCGTCGGGATCTACGCCTTCGGGGCAATGCTCGCGTTCACGATCGCGCACCTGTCGATCTGGCGGCTGCGCTACTCCGAGCCCGATCGCGACCGCCCCTACCGGGTGCCGCTGTCGGTGCGCGTGCGCGGCGGCGAGCTGCCGCTGCCCGCGGTTCTCGGAGCGCTGATCTGCGGTGCCGGCTGGGTGGCCGTGATGATCCTCCACGAACCGGCGCGCTACGTCGGGCTGGGCTGGATGGTGTTCGGGATTCTCGGATATGTCGTGTACCGGCGTGCGGATGAGACCTCGCTGCTCAAGCGCGTGACGGTCTCGCCGCAGATCCTGCGCGCCGAGCCGTCGGCCGAGCGCGACTACGGCTCGATCCTCGTGCCGCTGTTCGGCACGAAGCTCGACGAAGACATCGTGCAGACGGCGGCCCGGCTGGCAGCGGGCGAGCCGATCGACGATGCGGATAGCGAGGGCGAGACCGAGACGGCGACGATCGAGGCCGTGTGGATATTTGTGATGCCGATGTCGTTGCCGCTCGAGGCGCGCCTGCCCGAGGAGCAGATCAAGCACGCCCGTCAGGCGCTCGCGCGGGCGAAGGCGGTGGGGGAGGAGTACGGCGGCGTCTACGTCGCCACTGCCACCGTGCGCACGCGCCGTGCCGGCTACGCGATCGTCGAGGAGGCGCGCCGTCGCGGCGTCGAAGCGATCGTGCTCGGCGCCGAGGAACCCTCCCGGATCCGTGGCGGCGCCGGCCTGGGAGGCCGCGGTGGGCCGCTGGAGAACTTCGTGGGGGAGGTCACCAAGTACGTGATCGCCAAGGCCACCTGCCGGGTGATCGTGACGGCGCCCGCGGCCGGCTCTGCGGAGGACCGCTCCGCGGCGTAGTGCGCCGCGGGCGAGCAGCCGGGGGCCTCAGCGAGTAGAGGCCCCCATCGTCTAATCTCCACGTCCGCACATGTTCGCCCGTACTCAATGTTCGTCCTGATCGTCGGCGCCGGCCGGGTTGGCTCGGCGGTCGCCAAATCGGCGCTGGCGGCGGGACACGAAGTCTCCGTGCTCGATCAGGACCCCCTTTCCCACGAGCGCCTCGACGCCGGTCAGAGCGAGAGCTGGGAGGACGCGCAGGGGCAGTTCACAGTTGGAACGGCGCTCGAGGTCGATGCGCTCCTCGAGGCCGGAATCGAACGCGCCGACGTGTTCATCGCCTCCACCGGTGGTGACAACACCAACTTGATCATCGCCCAGATTGCCCAGAAGCGCTTCGGCGTCGAGAAGGCGCTCGTACGGGTGATGGACCCCGCCCGCGCCGGCTGGTACGGCGCGCAGGGCCTGCAGACGATCTCTCCCACCCGGCACGCGATCGAGATGTTCGAGAGCGCGCTCTCGATCGAGCCGGCCTGAGATAGGAGACCGAGACGTGTACGCGATCATCGTCGGAGCGGGTAAGGTCGGCCGCAACCTCGCACGCGAGCTGATGTTGAAGGGTCACGAGGTGACCCTGATCGAGTCCTCGCGCGCGTGCTATCTGGCGATCGAGGAGGAGTTCGAGCACGCCGCCCAGTACGGCGACGCGACCGAGCTGTGGGTGCTGGAGCGCTCGGGGATCCAGCGCGCCGACCTCGTTGTCGCGGTGACCGGGGACGACGAGGACAACATGCTCGTCTGCCAGGTCGCCAAGGAGAAGTACCTGTGCGAACGGATCATCGCGCGCGTGAACAACCCGCGCAACCACGATCACTTCCGGTTGCTCGGTATCCAGCCGGCGGTGTCGGCGACCGATCTGATCCTGCGCCTGATCGAGCACGAGGTTCCGCGCTATGGGCTCGTGCACCTGCTGGCGCTCGAAGAGGAGCGCCTGGAGATCATCGAGCTCGAGGTCAGCGAGGACGCGCCGACGGTCGGCGTGAAGGTCTCCGAGATCGCGCTGCCCGATGGCAGCCTGATCATCTCGGTGCTCCGCGACGGGACCGGCTTCGTGCCCAAGGCGGACACCGTGATCGAGGCCGGCGACGAGGTCCTGCTGGTGCTCGACACCGGCCTCGAGGAGGCGCTCACAGCCTTCTTCGCGCCGAACGGCCATCCGGTCTGAGCCCAGCGGGCTCCTTTACTATCCTTCACCGCGAAGGCACTGTCCGGGATAGTCCAATTGGCAGTGACGCCCGGTTCTGGTCCGGGAGATTGGGGTTCGAGTCCCTGTCCCGGAGCTACGTCCTCACGCCGCGGTCTGGAAGTCAGGCCGCGCGCTGAGATTCACGCCGCCGCTTGCGAGGACCAGTCGCGGTAGAGGTCGAAGTAGCGCCCTTCCGCGGCGATCAGCTCCTCGTGGGTGCCCTGCTCGGCGATCTGGCCATGCTCGAGCACGACGATCCGGCCGGCCTGGCGGATCGTCGAGAGGCGGTGGGCGATCACGATCGCGGTGCGGCCCGCGAGCAGCCGGCGCAGGCCTGCTTCGATCCGGCCCTCGGTGTGCAGGTCGACGTTCGAGGTCGCCTCGTCGAGCACGAGGATCCGTGGGTCGGCGATCAGCGCGCGAGCGAAGGCGATCAGCTGGCGCTGGCCGGCCGACAGCTGGGCGCCGCGCTCGCCGACCTCGGTGTCGTAGCCGTGTTCGAGCTCGGCGATGAACTCCTCGGCGCCCACGGCGGCGGCCGCGGCACGGATCTGCTCGTCCTCGGCGTCGGGCAGACCGAAGGCGATGTTCTCGCCGACGGTGCCGGAGAAGAGGAAGGCCTCCTGAGGGACGATCCCCATCTGCGAGCGCAGCGAATGACTGGAGACCTCGCGCAGATCGTGCCCGTCGACGAGCACGCGCCCGCGGGTCGGGTCGTAGAAGCGGGCGACGAGCTTGGCCATCGTCGACTTGCCCGCCCCGGTCGCGCCGACCAGCGCGATCGTCTGGCCCGGGGGGATCTGCAGGTCGATGCGGTCGAGCGCGAGGATCTCCTCCGGCTCGTCGCTCGGGGCTGATCCGTTTCCGTTGAGCGCGCCACGAGCGACGGCGCGGGGCCGGTAGGCGAAGGAGACGTCCTCGAAGCTGACCTCGCCGCGGATCGGGCCGAGCGCGGGGGCGTCCGGGCGGTCCGTGAGCTCGGGCTTGGTGTCGAGCAGCAGGAAGATCTTCTCCAGTGCGGCCATCCCGGACTGGTAGGTGGTGTAGAGCTGGGAGAGCTGCTGGATCGGTTCGAACAGGAACGCGAGCGTCGCGACGAAGGCGACGATCGTGCCGACCGTGAGATGGCCGTCGATCGCCTGGTAGCCGCCGTAGAGGACGATCAGCGCGAGCGCGATCCCGGAGAGCATTTCCACCGCCGGGAAGTAGGAGGCGTTCAGTCGAACCGTGACCATGTTCGCCTCCTGGTTGTCCTCGTTCAGCTCGGCAAAACGCGCTTCGTGGAGGGGCTCTTGCCCGAAGCTGCGCACGACTCGGATGCCGGAGAGCGTCTCCTGCAGGTAGGCGGTCAGCGAGCCGATCGTCTCGCGCGTGCGCCGGAACGCTCCGGCGGAGACGAGGCGGAACCAGACGCTCAGGCCGGCGACGAACGGCACGATGCAGAACGTCAATAGCGCCAGCTTCAGGTCGAGGTAGAGCAGCACCCCAATCGCCCCGATCAGCGTCAGCCCCGACTGGAAGAGCGTCACGACCGAGTCGGTCACGAGGCTTTCCAGCGCCTCCACGTCGTTGGTCATGCGCGAGATCAACACCCCCGCGGGGCGACTCTCGTAGAAACCGATCGGCTGACTCTGCAGGTGGGTGAAGATGCGGATGCGCAGATCCGCGAGCGTGCGCTGTCCGACCCAGCCGACGAGGTAGGTCTGGACGTAGGTCATCAGCCATACCAACAGCGCCGAGCAGAGGAACGCGAGCACGACCAGCACGAGCGCTTTCGTGTCGTGGCGTTCGATTCCGCGTTCGATCGCGAGCTTCGCCAGCAGCGGCGGCGCGAGCGATGCGGCGGTGCCGAGCAGCAGCGCGACGAGCATCCCCGCGGCGCGCAGGCGGTAGGGCCGCAACAGCTCCAGCAGCGCGCGCAGGTTGCGCCCGCGGCTGCCACGGCTGGCGCGCTCCCCGGTCCACTGTTGCCCGCCACGTCCCATCCCGGGGCCGAGCCCGCGCCCGCCGCCGCGGCCGCCGCCGCCCATACCTCCGCCCATGCCGCCGGGAGGGCTCATAGCGCCTCGCCCCGCGACGACGCGTTGATCACGAGCTTGGGGCTGTCGTCGCCGGCCTGTCCGTCTGGGGTCGCGCCCTGGGCGACGATCTCGCGATAGAGCTCGGAGCTCTCGAGCAGTTCCTCGTGGTCGCCGCTGGCCACGATCCGGCCGTGCTCGAGCACGACGATTTCGTCGGCCAGCGCGATCGTCGAGAGGCGGTGGGCGATCACGAACGTGGTGCGTCCGGCCATCGCCTCGCCCAGCGCGAGCTTGATCTGCTGCTCGGTCGAGGCATCGACAGAGGAAGTGGCGTCATCCAGGATCAGCACGCGCGGGTTGGCGAGCAGCGCCCGCGCGATCGCCAGCCGCTGACGCTGCCCGCCGGAGAGCGTCAGCCCGCGCTCGCCGACCTCGGTCTCGTAGCCCGCTGGCAGGCGCGTGATGAAGTCGTGCGCCTGGGCGCGGCGCGCGGCCTGTTCGATCTCCTCTCGTGAGACTGGAGGCCCACCCACCCGCGCGTAGGCGATGTTCTCGGCGACGCTTGCCGAGAACAGGAAAGGATCGTCGCTCACGACCGCCACCGCGGAGCGCACCGAGCGCACGCTCACGCTGCGCACGTCGGCGCCGTCGAGCAGCACCGCACCGGCGACGGGGTCATACAGCCGCGAGATCAGCGCGACGAGGCTCGTCTTGCCCGAGCCGGTGACGCCGACGAGCGCGACGGTACGCCCCGCGGGCACGTCGAGGTCGATGTTCTGCAACACCGCGCGCCCGCTCTGCGGCGCCTGCCGGTCTGCGTGCTCCGCGGCGCTCCCGCCGAGCTCGTCGTGGGGATCCTCGTAGCGCAGGGTCACGTCACGCAACTGCACGTGACCATTGCCGGGGGGCAGCGGCTGCGCGTGGGCGGGATCGGTCAGGTGCGGCTCGCGGTCGAGCACCTGGAAGATCCGTGCGCCCGAGGCCGTCGCCCGCTGGGCGAGGTTGAGCGTCACGCCGAGCGAGCGCATCGGCGTGATCAGCATGTTCAGGTAGAGGTAGAACGCGGTGAACTGGCCGAGCGTGAGATGGGCGTGGATCACGGCGTTGCCGCCGATCAGCAGCACCGCGGCGAGGCCGAGCTGGGGCAGGAAGCCGATCACGGGGTTGTACCTCGCTTCCAGACGCGTGGCGACCATCGCCTGGTGAAAGACGCGGTCGACGGTCTGCTGGAAGCGCGTCAGCTGGCGCGACTCGCGCGCGAAGGACTTCACGACGCGCACGCCGGAGATGTTCTCCTCGGCGTCCGCGGTCAGCTCGGCGATGCGCTGCTGGGTCTCCTGGATCGCGGGGCGAGCGCGACGCCCGTAGCGGTAGGAGATCACGACCACGAACGGCACCGGGATCAAGGCGATCAGGCCGAGCTTCGGTTCGATCGCGATCATCACGATGCCCGCGAGCGCGATCGTGAGGACCGACTGCAGGATGAATACGAGGCCGTAGCCGAGGAAGAAACGCACGGCCTGCAGGTCGACGGTCGCGCGCGACATCAGCTGCCCCGTTTGCTGGTGGTCGAAGAAGCCGAGCTCCAGGCGCTGCAGCTGCGAGTACATCCGCTCGCGCAGGTCGTATTCGACGTTCAGCGACATTCTCCCGGCGATCATCCGACGCCAGTACATGAAGCCCCAGCGCAGGAGCACGGCGCCGAGGATCACCAGCGCGAGCACCAGCAGCGTATGGCGCTCGTGGGCACGGCGGGCGGCCTCGTGACGGTGGGAGTACTCGACGCCTTTGGTGATCGCTTCGACCGCGCGGCCGGTCAGCGCCGGCAGCGCGACGCTCATGACCATCGCGAAGCTCGCCAGCAGCCAGGAGATCGTCAGGCCACGCTTGTAGGGGCTCAGAAATCCAAGTAGTCGGTTAAAGATCGTCATAGTTGTTCAGTCAACGATTATCGCAGGCGCTTCTCGCGAGGCGCCACTACGCTGCGGTGATGTCCGCGCCAGCGCCAGGATCGCCACCACCGCGGCCACGTGACCCGCGCGTGGGGCTGTGCGCGGAGTGCAGGCACCAGCGGCTGGTGGGAAACACGCGTGGCTCGACGTTCTCGCTTTGCGAACGCTCGCGCGAGGATCCCGCCTATGTGCGCTATCCCCGGCTGCCGGTGCTCGCCTGTCGCGGTTGGGAGCCGAAGGCGGAGGAAGGCGTTTGACCGCGCGCGTCATCCCGCGACGGCTGCGACCGGCTCGGCGCCCTGCGTGTCCGACGATCCCTGTGCGGCGGGCGCCTCGCCGGCCGAGACGAAGTCGCGGCCGCGCACCAGTACGAATGCCAGCACGGAGCCCACGAGGGCGATCGCGGCGGCGATCAACGCAATCGTCGTGAACGCTTCGGTGAAGCCCACGCGGTAGGAGTGATCGAGGGCCGTACGCGCGGCGCCGGAGAGCGAGTGGGCGATCTGGGTGACTTCGCCGGACTCCAGCAGCGTCCCGAGCTGGCCATGGGCGGCGCCGAGGATCGCGTGCGCCTGCCCGCTCGAGCGCAGCGCCGCCGTCGTGCCCTGCGTGACGCTGTGCTGAAACACGGCGCCGAGCCCGGCGATGCCCGTGGCGATCCCGACCTGGCGGAAGGTCGAGTTGATGCCCGACGCCATCCCCGAGCGCTCCTGCGGCACTACGCCGATCGCGGTCGATGCGAGTGGCGGGTTGACCAGGCCGACGCCCGCGCCCGCGAGGATGAAGCCGGGGATCAGCACGGTCCAGGTCGAGGCCGCGTCGACCGTCGTCATCGCGAGCAGGCCGAGGCCGATCAGCGCGAGACCCGAGCCGAGCAGCAGGCGCACCGGCATGCGCACGCTCAGCCGGCCCGCGATCGGCGCCACGATGAACGAGAGCAGCGTCGTCGGCAGGAACCGCAGGCCCGCCTGGAAGGGGCTGTAGCCGAGTACATCCTGGATGTAGAGGGTCAGGTACAGGAACATCGCGAAGAACGAGCTCGACAGGGTGAACGCGACGATGCTCGCGCCTGTGAAGGCCGGCCGGCGGAACAGCGCCAGGTCGAGCATCGGGCGGCTCTGGCGGTGCTCGACGAGCACGAACGCCACCAGCAGCGCTACGGCGAGGACGAGCAGCGTGACGATCTCGGTCGACCCCCAGCCCTTTTCGTTGCCCTGGACGAGCGCGTACACGAGCAGGAACAGCGCTCCGGAGAAGGTCACCAAACCCGCCCAGTCGACCCCGGTCGCGTTCGGGTCACGCGAGTCTGCGACCTTCGTGAAGGCGATGAACACTGCGACGATGCCGATCGGGACGTTCACGAAGAAGATCCACTTCCAGCCGATCCCGGAGGTGATGATCCCGCCGAGCACGGGGCCGACCGCTACCGCCGCGCCCGTCACGGCGCCGAACACGCCGAAGGCCGTCCCGCGCTCCTTGCCATGAAACGCCTGGGCGATCAGCGCCAGCGCGGTCGCGAACATCATCGCCCCGCCGGTGCCCTGGACGGCGCGGGCGAGGTTCAGCATCAGCGGAGTCGTCGAGAGGCCGCAGACCGCCGAGGCGGTCGTGAACACGAACAGGCCGGCGATGAACACGCGCTTGCGTCCGATCAGATCGGCGACGGAGCCTGAGGTCAGCAGGAATGCTGCGAGCGTCAGCGCGTAGGCGTTCACGACCCACTGCAGGTCGGAGAACGAGGAGTGCAGCGAGCGCTGGATGTCGGGCAGCGCGACGTTCACGACCGTGATGTCGAGCAACAGCATGAAGATCGCCACACAGACGGCGATCAGGGTCCACCACTTGCGCTCCACTCAGGCTCCTCTGTCTCTGTCGAAAATTTGGGTTCTCCTCACCTTACAAACCGTTGAGCGACGCTCCGCGACGGATTCGCGGCGCGCTTCCGGTTGGCGCTAGGACTGCAGGTGCTCGGCTAGGAACGGCACGATCTCTCCCCACAGCTTCGCGGCCGCCGCGGGACGGTAGTTGGGGCGGTAGTCGGCGAAGAACGCGTGGCCGGCGTCCTCGTAGACGTCGACTTTTACGGGCCGGCCGCTCCTCGTCGCGCGCTCGCGCAGCTGCGCCGCGAGCTCCGGTGAGGGGTTCTGGTCCTCGGCCCCGACCGCCGCCAGCAGCGGGCAGCTCAGTTTGTCCGCCAGCTCCAGCGGCGGCGTCGGTCGCTCGGGGGTGCAGGCCCGATCGGGTGTCGCCCTGTCGATGAACCCGCCCCAGCAATCGACGGCTGCGCTGAGCCGGTCGCTCGAGCCCGCGAACAGCAGCGTGTAGCGGCCGCCCATGCAGAAGCCGATGCAGCCGATCTTCTCGGTCACGTCCGCGCGTGCTCGCAGGAAGTCGGCGGCGCCCTCCAGGTCGCCGAGCACCGTCGCGTCTTCGATCGCGAACAGGCGCTTCATCATCGCCTCGATGTCGCCTGCCGGCGGGGGGCCACCTTCGCGCGTGTACAGATCCACGCCGAGCGCGACGTAGCCGAGGTTGGCGAAGCGGTTCGTCACGTCGCGGATGTGCTCGTTCAGGCCGCCGGCCTCGTGGATCACGATCATCCCCGGCCGGGCCGTCGGTGGGCCCAGGGGGTTTGCCGTCGCTGCTCGAACGAGGTAGCCGTTGATCTGGGTGCCGCCGGCACCCGCGAACGTGAGGTCCTCGCCGACGACGCTCGCCGGGTCGGTGACCGCGCCGGGAACGCCGTCGGGACTGCGTGTGACGGGGGATGCGTCGGACATGTTCGCTCGAGCTCCTTTCTGCGTGGGGCCTGGACGGGTGAGGTGACGGATCGGGCGGCGGGTTGGACGACGAGGAATTGTGGGGGATCAGGCGGTGGGGATCAGCGTGGGGTCCGGGTCTCTGTCCAGCTCGCGCAGCTTGCGGCGCACGCGCTTGTGGCTCTCGCGCAGCTCGCCCTCCAGCGTCGCCAGCTCCGCCTGGCGGGCGCGAACGAGCTCGAGTTGACGTTCGATGTGGCCGAGCGCCTCGGCCAGCAGCTCGCCGCGGCGCTCGGGGTGGACGTCGTCGCGGCGTAGCTGGGCGCGGACTGCCGCGCGCGCGTCCTCGGCGGCGAGCAGCGTCTTCAGCTGATCGAGCGAAACGCCGAGCAGATCCTTCAGGCGCATCACCTCGCGCAGGCGCTCGACCTCGCTCTCGGTGTACAGCCGGTGCTGGCCGGAGACGCGCGCGGGCGCCTGTGGCAGCAGACCGATCTCCTCGTAGTAGCGGATCGTGCGGGGGGTCGTGCCCGCCAGCTTGGCGACGTCGCCGATCCGCAGGCTGGGCTCGGTCGTGGCGCTCATGCGCGGACTCGCTCCCGTGCCACGGGCTGCTCCGGGGCGATCTCGCCCGTGGTGGACCTGCCCGCGTCGATCTCCCCGGCGCCGGCTGTGTGCTCCTCGAAGGACAGCGTCGCGGACTCCGCGACGGACATGTGCTTCGGACGCAGCAGGCAGACGAACGCGCCCACCAGCGAGGTCGCGGCGAGCACCCACAGCGCGACATGCATGTTGTCGATGAACGGCGCGAGCTTCGCTTCGGAGAGCCCCTTCGTGAGGCCGGAGAAGACCGCGAACAGCGTCGCCTTCGGCACCGCCGAGGTGATGATCGCGAGCACGAACGCGATCGACAGCACCGCGCCGGTGTTCTGTAGCAGCGTCCGCGCACCCGCCGCGATTCCGCGCCGGTCGGCGGGGACCGTGCCCATCATCGCCGCCGTGTTCGGGCTGTTGAACATCCCTGAGCCGGCGCCGACGATCAAAAGCCACAGGCCGCTCTGCCAGTAGGGGGTGTGCACGCCGAGCGTCGTCATTCCCGCCAGGCCGATCGCGCTCACGAGCATCCCGCCCGCGGCCAGCGTGCGCGACCCGTGGCGGTCGGCGTAGATGCCGGCCAGGGGGGAGGCGACGAGCATCCCCAGCGCGAGCGGGATCAGCTTGATCCCGGCTTCGATCGGCGTGTTCGCCTGCGCGCCCTGGAAGTAGAAGACGAACAGGAACATCAGCGCGAAGCGCGCGAGCCCGTTGATGAACGAGGCACCGCTCGCGGCCGCGAACAGGCGGTTCTTGAAGATGCTGAGGTCGAGCATCGGGGCGCGCGAGCGGCTCTCGATCAACACCCAGATCGGCAACAGCACGGCCGCGGCGATCAGCCCGACGATCACGATCGACCCGTCCCAGCCGCTGATCCCGCCGCGCGAGATCCCCAGCACCAGGCCGGTCAGCCCGACGATGAAGGTGACGTTGCCGAGCACGTCGTAGCCGCGGATCTGGTCGGGTTTGGCGAGCTCGCGCAGGATCAGCGCGCCCCAGATCGCGCCGGCCAGCGCGAAGGGGACGTTGAACCAGAACACCCAGTGCCAGGAGATCGCCACCAGCGCGCCGCCGAGCACGGGGCCGATCGCCAGGCCGATCGCGGCGACCATCGTGTTCGTGCCCATCGCGAGGCCCAGTTCCTCCTTTGGGAAGGCGTCGGTGACCAGCGCGGCGGCGTTTGCGAACAAAAAGGCCGAGCCGATCCCCTGCAGCACGCGCCACAGGATCAGCACGTCCGCGTTCGGCGCGAAGCCCGCTCCGAGCGAGGCGAAGGCGAACAGCAGGAAGCCGCCGACGTAGGCGCGCTTGCGCCCGAACAGGTCGCTCAGGCGCCCGGCCATCAGCACGAGCACGGTCGCGGCGATCAGGTAGGCGAGGATCACCCATACGAGCGCCAGTAGGCTCGCGTGCAGCGAGCGCTCGAGGTCCGGCAGGGCGATGATCAACGTCCCCGAGTTGGTCGCCGCAAGCAGCATCCCGAGGCTCGTGCAGGAGAGCGCCCACCACTTGTAGTGCTCGTGCCCGGCGGCGACGCCGAAGCGGGATTTAGGGGAAGTTGACGTGAACGTAAACATCACGATAACAGGGAGGTGAGACATCCTGAAGGGGTGGTGAGGTCCTGAAGGGTGAGGACGGTGCTAGAACTTCAGGGTGAGATGGCCGATACAAAAGTGCAGAAGACAGACCAGGAGTGGCGCGAGCAGTTGACGCCCGAGCAGTACGAGGTGCTGCGCAAGGCCGGCACCGAGGCGCCGTTCACGGGGGAGTACGTCAACCACAAGGCCGACGGCTCCTATCGCTGCGCGGCCTGCGGCGCGACGCTGTTCGGCTCGGACACCAAATTCGACTCCGGCACGGGCTGGCCGAGCTTCACCGAGCCGGCGGTCGCCGAGGCGGTCGAGCTGCGCCCCGACAACGGCCTCTTCATGCGCCGCACCGAGGTCATCTGTCGCACCTGCGGGGGACATCTCGGCCACGTCTTCGACGACGGGCCCGGCCCGACCGCCCAGCGCTACTGCATCAACTCGGCGGCACTCGACTTTCAGCCCGGCGACTCCGGCGATGCGGCGCAAGCGCCTCCGGCCGGTCAGTAGCCCTTCCTCACGCAGAGTCACGACCTGACCATGCTTCGGACGCGCCGCCCGGCGGGAAGTCGACCACCGCGCGCGGTCGCGACCTCGATCACGCGGTAGGCTCGCGCCTGTGACGATGATCATGCAGGACCAGTCCAAGCGGCTGTCCGAGCCGCTGCGCTGGGGGCGGCGCGAGCGGACGATCATCGCCGTCGTGCTCGCCTGCGTCGCGCTCGTCGCCGTCGCGCTCGTCGCCTACGCGCTCACGACTGGCGCGCCCGCGCGCAAGGACTGCGTCGACTTCACGTTCGCCAGCACGCTCGGCGGCGCGCAGGTCCACGAGTGCGGCGCGAAAGGCAGGGCCGTGTGCGCCTCGCCCGGCGCCTTCAAGGGCGTCACCGCCGAGCTCCACGAAGCCTGCCGCAAGGCCGGCTTCCCCTTCGGTTGAGCGCCCCAGCCCGTCTCCTGACGGCCATCCGTGGGGCCTTCTATCCAAATGTCGAAAGCCCCTGCCGAAGTGTTGGCCACGGTGTCCCTACCCGCTGCTGCGCATGGCGGCTTTGATACTCGAACGTAATTGGCTGTGCTCTCGTCCAGGCTGGGCGGGGCGTCGTCAGATCCACAACCGCAGGGAAACGGAGGCACATTGACCTGGGCAAGCTACCCATCCTGGCTCAACGCCGGAGACAACGCATGGCAGATGACGGCGGCGACGTTCGTGGGGCTGATGAGCCTCCCGGGCCTGGCCGTTCTGTACGGCGGCGTGATGCAGAAGCGCTGGTCGGTGAACAGCATGATGCTCACGTTCGTCGCGTTCTGCGTCACGTTGATCGTCTGGGTCCTATGGGCGTTCAAGATGGGCTTCGGCCATCCGATCGCGAAGAGCGGCTCGGGTATCTTCGGGACCAAAGGGTTCCTCGGGACGGCACTCGGCGAACCGGGCAGCGTGCTCAGTCACGTCGGTGAGGAGGGCCAGGCGGAAATCTCGTCGATCACGACCGGTCCGCCGTTCCACTTCCCCGAGGCCTCGCTGGTCTACTTCCAGTTCGTGTTCGCGGCGATCACCCCGATCCTCGCGCTCGGATCGGTGCTCGGGCGGGTCAACTTCAAGGCCTGGATCCCGTATGTGGCGCTGTGGATCACGTTTGTGTACGCGGTCAACGCCTTCCTGATCTGGGGTGGCGGCTACTTCGCGGCACACGGTGCGTTGGACTACTCCGGTGGTTATGTGATCCATCTCTCCGCGGGTGTCTCCGGGTTCGTGTTCGCGGCGGTGATCGGTCCACGATTGCAACGAGATCGCGAGATCGACGCGCCCAACAACCTGTTGATGGTCGCGGTCGGCGCCGGTCTGCTGTGGCTCGGCTGGAACGGCTTCAACGGTGGTGATTCCTACTACGCGGGCGCGAACGCCTCCGCGGCGGTGATCAACACCAACCTGGCCACCGCAGTGGCGATGATGGTGTGGATCGCGTGGGACTACATCTTCCGCGACAAGCCATCGATGATCGGTGCGGTCAACGGGATGATCACCGGCCTCGTCGCGATCACCCCATCCGCCGGGTTCATCAACGGCTGGGGGGCGATCATCGTCGGAGCCGTCTGCTCGACGATCGTCTGGATGGCGATCAGGTTCCTCAGTCGAGCTCCGATGTTCCGGCACGTCGACGACACGCTGGGGGTGATCTATACGCACGCGATTGCCGGTCTATGCGGCGGTTTGCTTGTCGGGTTCCTGGCCGATCCAGCGATCGTCGAGTACATCGGCCGTGGCGGCGCTCCGAACCTCCCAGGGGACACGGGGATCCTGCTCGGCGGCAGCTGGACGCTGCTGCGCTGGCAGGCGGAGACGGCCGTGTGGGTTATCGCCTACACCGCGATCATGACGTTCATCATCCTCAAGTTCGTCGGCATCTTCCTGCCGCTGCGGCTTAGCGATGAGGAGCTGGAGATCGGCGATCACGCGATCCACGGCAACGAGGTCTACCCCTCGGACGTGCCCACCCTCGGTGGCCCGCACGCTCCGTCGTGGCAGCCAGACCCCGCGCCGGCGGCCGGCTAGTCCGGACGCAAACCGGAGGCATGGATGCCTCCGGTTCGAGCTCAACCCAAACACAACCAGCGGCCCCGCTTCGGCGGGGTCGCTGTTTTGTGAGCCGTCAGTCGCTGCTGGTGAGACCGACCGGGCAGCTCACGCCGGTGCCGCCGACGCCGCAGTAGCCGCCCGGGTTCTTCGCGAGGTACTGCTGGTGGTAGTCCTCGGCGTAGTAGAACGGATGGGTCGGTGCGCCCGGCTCGATCTCGGTCGTGATCGTGCCGTGGCCGGCGGCCGTCAGCACCTGCTGATAGGCATCGCGTGAGGCCTCGGCCGCGGCGCGTTGCGCCTCGTCCTGCCAGTAGATCGCCGAGCGGTACTGGCTGCCGACGTCGTTGCCCTGGCGCATGCCCTGGGTCGGGTCGTGGCCCTCCCAGAACAGCTTCAGCAGTTGCTCGTAGCTCGTCGCGGCGGGATCGAAGACGGCGAGCACGGCCTCGGTGTGCCCGGTGGCACCGGAGCAGACCTCCTCGTAGGTCGGGTTCGGCGTGAACCCGCCCGCGTAGCCGACGGCCGTCGTGTAGACGCCGGGCGCCTCCCAGAAGACCTTCTCCTCGCCCCAGAAGCAGCCCATCCCGAACACCGCCTGCTGAAAGCCCTCGGGGAACGGTCCCTTCAGCGGAGTCCCCAGCACCTCGTGCAGGGCGGGCACATCGATCTCGCGCTCACGGCCAGGCAGCGCGTTCGCGGCCTCGACCATGTTCGGATCCGGTCGGCTGAAGAAGCGCATGGTTCTCAGGCTAGCGCGGCTCCAGCACGAACAGGCGGATCTCGCGCGTCGTGCGCGCGCTGTAGTCGTCGAAGCCGCTGTACATCTCGTTCACCTTCCGCCACAGCTCTGCGCGCTCCTCGCCCGCGGCGATCCGGGCCAGCACGTTCCGTCGCTCGGCGCCCAGCTCGACCTCTGCCACGGGGTTCGCCTCGAGATTCAACGACCACGCGGGCGCCTTGGAGTGGCCCGCATTTGAGCCGATCACGATCAGGCGCTCGCCCTCGGCGAGGTACACCACCGGCGCCGTCCGCGGCCGGCCCGAGCGACGGCCAACGGTCGTCAGCAGCAGCACCGGCGCGCGGTCCATCTGCCCGAACAGGCGTCCGCGGCTGGCGCGGTAGAGCGGGATGTGCAGCTTTCCGAACGTCTTCAGCGCCCAGGCCGAAGTCGTGGAAAGGCGTGTGTACGTGCGGTCGCTCGGTATCGGCGGAGTATCCCAGCAATGCCCGTCGTCGTGGGATCGCTCCTGGAACCGCCCTAGACATCGTCACGGCCTGGTCCGTCACGCCGTCTGCCCCTATAATCCGGCGCTCGCGCGGATGTAGCTCAGTTGGCTAGAGCGTCTGCTTGCCATGCAGAAGGTCGAGGGTTCGAGTCCCTTCATCCGCTTTCTCGAGGGTCGTGCTCGTCGGCCATCTCACTGGTGGGACGACACAACGTCAGCGTCAGGATCGTGATCGGCGAGGCTCTGGAGCGCCTCGGCGTGCTCGGTGACGACGCGCTCCCCAATCTCATGGATCCGCTCTACCGCCTCGCCAGGCTCTGCCGCGGCACGTAGCGCCCGCCGTCTCCGCGTGTGAGCAGCCCCATCAACTCGAGCTCGGTGAGGGCGAGCAGCGTCTCGCCGGCGTCGGCGCTCGCCGCGGAGAGCTTGGCGGGGGTGTCCCTGCCGGCGCCGACCTGCTCGAGCGTCGTCCGCAGTCGCGGTTGCAGCGCGGCCGTGCTCACCGCCGCGCCGGGGCTTTGCCGCGGGCCGCGCGGGCCGCGCGGAGCTCGGGGCTGCTTGCCGCCGTAGAGCAGCTCGAGTGCATCCTCTGCTCCCCTCACCAGCGACGCTCCGTCGAGCAGCAGCGCGTGCGTGCCCCGCGACGCCGGTGAGGTGACACGCCCCGGAACCGCCGCGACGGTCCTGCCGAGGGCTCGCGCGACCCGCGCGCCCTGCAGCTCTAGAGGGTCCTCGTCGGCCTCGACGAAGATCGTCAGCTGCGCGAGTCCCACGACGATCCGCTCGCGCGCCGGGCGGCACCAGTCCCGGGGTTTGTACCCGCACGGCAGCTCCGCCACCACGCATCCGCTCTCGAGCAGACGCTCGTGCAGCGCGCGCCGGCGCGCCGGACACGCCACGTCGAGGCCGCCGTCGAGCACCGTGAGCGTGTTCCCGCCGGCTTCCAGCGTGCCTTCCTGGGCGGCCACCGCGATCCCGTCGGAGAGGCTGCCGGCCACGCTCACGCCGCTCGCCGACAACCCCCGCGCGAGGCTGCGCGCGATCTCGATGCCATAGTCGGTCGCTCTGCGGCTGCCCACGATCGCCACGGTCGGCGTCGTGCTCAGCGCTCCCAGGCGCCCGGCCGCGCCAGCCGCCACGTGCAGCATCCACGGCGCCCGCTCGTGTGCTTGGGCAAGCCCGCGCGGGTAGCCCTGGCGATGGCGGCAGATCCTCTCCACGCCGGGGCTCGAGCGCACCCACTCCGGTTTGAAGCGCGCATATCGCCCGCGCAGCTCGCGCCGGTGACGGCCCCCGATCGCCTGGATCAGCTGGTCGTCCTCGAGCGCCAGCAGCGCGAGCAGCCGGCTGTGATCGCGCGCGTGGTAGCCCAGGCGGGGGCTCAGCTGCGCCAGTAGCCAGCTGTGGCGCAGACACTCCGGGCAGGCGCCCTGCGAGGTGGGGGCGTCCGTCGTGTCCGGCACTTTGCTCATGCCGCACGACTTCCCGCGTGCTGTGTGTTGGAGCGCATCGCCAGCGCCGAGCCGACGTCCTGCGCGCGCACCCGCTCGCTGCCGTTGAGGTCGGCGACCGTGCGCGCCACGCGCAGGACCCGGTGCTGGCCACGCGCGCTCAGCAGGCCGCGCCGCTGGCTCTTGATCAGCAGATCCTCCGCTTGCGGATCGAGCCGCGCGTGGCGCTGCAGCATGGGCACGTCCATCTGTGCGTTCACCGTCACGCCCTCCTCGCGCAGGCGCGCCTCCTGGCGCTCGCGCGCGAGCGCCACCTGCTCGCGCGCCTTCGCCGAGCTCGTCAGCGGCTCCGAACCCAGGCCGGCTGTGCCCTCGCTTTCCAGCTTGACGAGCAGATCGATGCGGTCGAGCAGCGGACCGCTCAGCCGTCTGCGGTGTTTTATCAGCTCCGTTTCGCTGCATCTGCACCTTTCCCAGTCGCCCGCGTAGCCGCAGGGGCATGGGTTGGTGGCCGCGAGGAGCATGAACCGCGATGGGTACACGGCGGAGTGGTTCGCCCTGACGATCGCCACGCGTCCGTCCTCCAGCGGCTGGCGCAGCCCCTCCAGCGCCGGGCGCGCGAACTCCGACAGCTCGTCCAGGAACAGAACCCCGTTGTGCGCCAGCACGATCTCGCCGACCCAGCCTCGCCGCGCGCCGCCGATCAGCCCGGCGGGCGTGATCGAGTGGTGCGGCGCCCGGAACGGCCGGCTGCTGATCAGATCGCCCTCCAGATCGCCCGCGATGCTGTGGATCCGCGTCACCTCGATCGCCTCCGCGCGGGTCAACGGCGGGAGGACCGAGGTGACGCGCCGGGCGAGCATCGTCTTGCCGGTGCCCGGCGGCCCGGTCAGCAGGCTGTTGTGCGCGCCCGCGGCCGCCACGATCAGCGATTTCACCGCGTGGTGCTGGCCGCGCACGTCGCTCAGGTCCGGTTCGACGGACTCGCTGAGCTCCCGGCTCGCCTGCGCGGGCTCGGGCAGCGCGTCGGGCGGCCCACCGTTGAGCACCCGCACGGCGCTGCTCAGAGACTCGACGCCGGCCACCACGAGACCGTCGACCAAAAGCGCCTCGCGCGCCCGCTCGGGCGCCAGCACGAGCGCGCGCAGCTCGGCCTTGAGCGTTGCCTCGGCGACGGCGAGCGTGCCCTGCTGACAGGCCCGCACGCCGCCGTCGAGTGCCAGCTCGCCGAACAGCACGTGGCTCTGCAACGGCTCGTGGGGCAGCTGCCCGCTGGCCGCCAGCACCCCGCAGGCGAGCGCGAGGTCGAGGCCCGGCCCGATCTTCGGCACATCGCCGGGGGCGAGGTTAGCGGTGATCCGGTGCGCGGGGAACTCGTAGCCCGAGTTGATGATCGCCGACTGCACTCGCTGGCGCGCCTCGCGCACGGCCGCGTCCGCGAGGCCGACGATCGTGAATCCGGGCAGGCCGGGGCGGATGTCGACCTCGACGGTCACATGTCGTGTCTGCAGCGCTTCGATCGTGAACGTGTGTGCTCGTGCAAGCATTTGCTTCTCCTGTCGCCGTTTTTGTACGGGACGGAAAAGCTAGGCCGAGCTTGGGACGGGATCCGTGATCGGGGCCGCCGAGCGGCCCGGAGGCTCGCTACAGCCCGTCCGGGTGGCGCTCCACGAAGCCGCCGCCGTCGTCGCCGGGCGAGCTGGCCCAGCGCGAGCCGTCTTCCTGCAGCGCGACCGTGTCGTAGCGGCGGCCGTCGATCGTCATGTAGGCGTGTTCGGCGTTGGCGTAGATCGTGATGTACTTGCCCGGTCCGGCTTCGCCGTAGGACTCCAGGCCCGACGAGTCCTCGGGCGAGCTCAACAGGCCGCCGCCGTGCAGGGCGTAGGAGACCGAGCCCGAGCAGTCATAGCCCTCGGACTCGAACGAGCCGTGCCCGCCGCCGTAGACATACGGGCGGGTCGCGATTTCATCCGCGGCCGCGATCACGCGCGCCACGACGCTCGAGCCTTCGCCTTCGTCGCCGGTCGCCGTGCTCGTCGCGCCGGCGGAGCCCGCGCTGCTGGGCGAGTCGCTGCGCCCCGGCCCGAACCCGGCGAGCGCGCTCGCGGGCGGCGTCAGCGTGCTCTCGTCGCTGACGCCGATCACGTCCCAGGTCGAGGGGCCGACGACGCCGTCGACGTCCAGGCCGTGGCGTTCCTGCAGGCGGCGGACGGCGGACTCGGTTTCCGGGCCGAATTCGCCGTCGACCGACAGGTGCAGCGCCTGCTGCAGCCGCGCGATCGGGTTGCCGCCGTCCAGCAGCGCCGGGGCCGGCGTGCCGGGCGTGCCGGTTGTGTCGTCGGCCTCGACGGTCGCCGGCTGGGCGGCGGCGGTCGTCTGAGCGGCGGCCGTCCCGGTGGCCGGCTGAGCAGCGGCCGGCTTGACGATCGCGGAGGGGGGAGGGGTGAGCGTTTCCTGCTCATGCGACCCGATCGCGCTCCACGTCGCCGGGCCGACGACGCCGTCGACGGTCAGCCCGTGGCGGGCCTGCAGGCGGCGGATCGCGGCCTCCGTTTCGGGGCCGAAGTCGCCGTCGACGGGGAGGTGCAGCGCGTGCTGCAACTGCGCGACCGCGCTCACGGGCGTGGGGGTGGAGGTGCTGCCGGTCGAGGCCGGAGCGCTTTCGTTGGAGACGTCGGCGGTCTGAGCCTGCGTGGCGCCGGTCGTCTGCGTGCCGCCGGACCCCTGCGTGGCGCTGGAGTCGGCTGCGGGCTCGGTGTTCTGCGTGGTCGATGCCGGCTGTTCGGGGGCGGAGCCGGTCTGGGTCTGCGCGGAGCTTGCGAGGGTTTCTCCGGGGATCGTGCTCTGCACGTCCGCCGCGAGTGCCGACCCGGCGCCCGCGCTGCGCAGCGTGGCGCTCGTCAAGGGGCCGACGATCCCGTCGACGGTGAGGCCGTGGCTCGACTGGAAGCTGCGGACGGCCGCTTCGGTTTCCGGGCCGAAGATGCCGTCGACTTTGATTGAGCCGAGCGCCTGCTGGAGCAGCTGCACCTGCCGTCCTTCGCTGCCGCTGCTGAGCACGATCACGTGTTCGGTCGTGGTCGCGGGCTCGGGCGTGGGGGTGGCCGTCCCGGCGGACGCGACGCCGGTGGCGATGCCGACGGCGGGGCCGGCGGTGAGCGCCGCGAGCGCGCCGAGCGAGAGGCGCTTGGCCCGTGAGCTGGCCGGCACGAAGCGCAGCTCGGTGGCGCGGCGGCGAGCGCGCGAGCGGCCCAGCGAGAGATCCCACGGTAGCTCCTCGGCGAGGTCGCGCGGGGTTGTGGTCCGGTTGCGTACGTCGAGGATCGCCGACAGGGAGTTTGGCGAGACGCTCTTCTGGGAAGCCTTCCTGGAGGTGGCACGGGTGCGCCCACGGGTGGTTTGCGCGCGGCGTTCGCGCGAGCGAATCAGCGAAAGCTCCCAGGGCTCGAGCACGGCAAGATCACGCGGGAATCCCGACATAAAACGGCGTCCTTTCAGTCTTCTCTTGGCGCCTACGGGGTTAGCTGTCGGGCTCGCGCACTTGCGCTACGCCACAAATGTGGCGATTCGCCCCCGCAATCTCACGACTGCATTGGGTCCCCCGCTCCTCGACCCCTTAGGGTTGAGGACTCGGCACGAACAGGCAGGAACCTAACAGGTCTTTTTGCAAGATGCATCACATCGGAAGGGATGCAAGATTTCTTGCCGACGGTTTACGCTCATTCTTGAGATAAAAGAGATAATCGCTATGCCTGTCCATAGAGCAGCGTAGAGGAGGAAGCAAAGATGCCCTGCACGCACCTCGATCACGTATTGATTACGGAGCTGCCGGCGGAGACCGACGGCTGCGAGGACTGCCTTGCCACCGGCGGCAAGTGGCTACACCTGCGGATCTGCCTGGAGTGTGGAAAAGTCGGTTGCTGCGACGATTCCCCCAACCGTCACGCGACCGCGCACGCACGCGCGAGCGGGCACCCGATCATCCGCTCGATCGAGCCCGGCGAAGCGTGGTCGTGGTGCTACATCGACGAACTGATGATGAACATCCCCGAGGTCCACGGCGAGACCCGGATCCCGCCATCGCCCCTTGGCGGGTAGCCGATACGCTTCAGCTGCTTCCTGGCGACGTGGCGGAGTGGCTACGCAGCGGCCTGCAAAGCCGTCTACACCGGTTCGACTCCGGTCGTCGCCTTCTTACTCGGGCTCGATCACCTCGACCGCGCCGAAGCCGTCGAGCGGGCCGTCGACGAAGAAGATCTCCATCGTGATGTCCGGCTCGACGTGCGCCTGGCTGAGAAACGCGACGACGTTGCGGCCGGTGAGCTCCTTGATCGTCTGCTTGTAGCGCTCGGCCATCACGCGCTGGAAGTCCTCGCGCATCGCGATCACGCGGTCGGGCTCGCCGCTGTCCATGATCGTCTGCTCGAGCGGTGTGAAGCCGCTGCCGCGCATCACGACGACGATGATGTCGTCGAGTACGTACGTCTTGGCCTTCATCGGACCGCGACCGTAGTGGTCGCGCAGAATGCCGACGATGCGCGTCGAGATCGCCGCCAGCAGGTGACCTCCGGCAAGGGGGATGCCACCCTCGGGGGAGTCCGTGTCGATCGTTCCCATTCCTAGCTGCTCCTGCCGGCTCTCGTCACGGAGACGGCTCCTTTGTGATTACTCCTGTCCCATCCGAGCGCCCCCACGATCGGCACAAGGCCCCAAGCAACGAGGCGTTTATGACTTTAATCCAGCGCAACCCCCAATGTCAAGAAGATCAACACAATTGATTGGCTTGTCTTATTCGTGCTAAAATGAACAAATAGCGTCCTCTGACATTGGTCCGTGGCCGAGTTCGAGGTTGCACCCCAGAGACGGAGCGTAAGCAGCGGTCACATGGTGGCCGCCACTGTTGGTCCGTGTAGCCGCTCGTCACAGGGGAGTGCGAGATGTTTGCTGCATGTAGACCTTCTTGTCGGTGTCACTTACGCCGAGTTTTTGCAGGTTCGAGTCTATGACCGACGAGCTCGACGGGGCGGTGCTGCTGGGCGTTCTCACCGACGTCAAGAACGGCGACTTCAGCGTGCGCATGCCGCTCGAGTGGACCGGCGTGGCGGGCAAGATCGCCGACACGCTCAACGACGTGATCGCCGCCAACCAGACGCTTGGGAGCCGAGCTGGCGCGGGTCAGCCGCGTCGTCGGCAAGGAGGGCAAGCTCTCCCAGCGCGTCGCGCTGCGCGGCCCCGACCGCGCCTGGTCGGAGAGCATCGAGTCGGTCAACAGCCTGATCGAGGATCTCGTGCGCCCGACCAGCGAGATGCAGCGCGTGATCGGCGCGGTCGCCGACGGCGATCTGAGCAAGAAGATCTCGGCCGACGTGCACGGCGAGATGCTCGAGCTGAAGAACACGATCAACGCGATGGTCGACCAGCTCAACGGCTTCGTCTCGGAGGTGACGCGCGTGGCCCGCGAGGTCGGCACCGAGGGCAAGCTCGGCCAGGCGGCGGCGCGTCACGATCGAGGTCGGCGGCGTCTGGAAGGACCTGACCGACAACGTCAACCTGATGGCCGGCAACCTCACCGGCCAGGTCCGCAACATCGCCGAGGTGACGACCGCCGTCGCCAACGGCGATCTGAGCAAGAAGATCTCCGCCGACGTCAAGGGCGAGTTCCTCGAGCTGAAGAACACCGTCAACGCGATGGTCGATCAGCTCAACCGCTTCGCCTCCGAGGTCACGCGCGTCGCGCGCGAGGTCGGCGTCGAGGGCAAGCTCGGCGGGCAGGCGCAGTCGGCCGAGGTCGCCGGGCGTCTGGAAGGACCTGACCGACAACGTCAACCAGCTCGCGGCCAACCTGACCAACCAGGTGCGCGCGATCGCCGACGTCGCGACGGCGGTGACCGAGGGCGATCTGACGCGGCAGGTCGGCGTCGAGGCGAGCGGCGAGGTCGCGGTGCTGAAGGACAAGCTCAACGAGATGATCCGCAACCTGCGCGAGACGACGCGCCAGAACACCGAGCAGGACTGGCTGAAGACCAACCTCGAGCGGTTCACGCGCATGCTCCAGGGCCAGCGCGACCTGGCGACGGTCTCGAACATGATCCTCTCCGAGCTCGCGCCGCTCGTCTCCGCGCAGCACGGCGTCTTCTACACGCTTGCCAGCCTCGACGACGGCGGCGAGCCGGTGCTGCGTCTACCAGGCCGGCTATGGCTACAAGGAGCGCAAGCACCTCGCGAACTACTTCCGCCTCGGCGAGGGCCTGGTCGGTCAGTGCGCGCAGGAGAAGGAGCGGATCCTGCTGACCGAGGTGCCCGGCGACTACGTCCGGATCAACTCGGGCCTCGGCGAGGCGCCGCCGCTGAACATCATCGTGCTGCCGATCCTGTTCGAGGGCTCGGTGCGGGCGGTCGTCGAGCTCGCCTCCTTCAGTCCGCTTCAGCCCCACCCACCAGGCGTTCCTCGACCAGCTGACCGAGAGCATCGGGCTGGTGCTCAACACGATCGAGGCCAACACCGCTCACCGAGAACCTGCTCAAGCAGTCCCAGTCCCAGGCGCAGGAGCTGCAGTCGCGCCAGGAGGAGCTGCGCAGCTCCGACTGGCGAGCAAGCCGCCTCGCCGAGCAGAACATCGAGGTCGAGAGCAAGACAGGAGGTCGAGGGCCAAGCGCTGTCGAGGAGAAGGCCGAGCAGCTGCCGTCTCCTCGAGTACAAGTCGGAGTTCTTCTCGAACATGTCCCACGAGCTGCGCACGCCGCTCAACAGCCTGCTGATCCTCGCCGGCGAGCTGGAGGCCAACCCCGAGCAAAACCTCACCGAGGCGCAGGTCGAGTACGCGAGCGTGATCCGCTCCTCGGGCAACGATCTGCTGCGCCTGCTCAACGACATCCTCGACCTCGCGAAGGTCGAGTCGGGCACCGTCACGCTGCGCATCGGCGAGCTGGCGCTGACAGAGCTCAAGGATACGATCGAGCGCGAGTTCGCTCACGTCGCCGAACACGAAGGCCTGTCCTTCGAGGTGCTGCTCGCCCCGGAGCTGCCGCCGGCCGTATCGACCGACGCCGACCGGCTGCGCCAGGTGCTGAAGAACCTGCTCTCGAACGCCTTCAAGTTCACCGAGGAGGGTCACGTGAGCATGCGCGTGAGCGTGGCCGAGGAGGGCTGGAGTCACACCAACGGGCAGCTGACGAGCGCGGACTCGGTGATCGCCTTCGCGATCGGCGACACCGGGATCGGCATCACCCCCGAGCAGCAGCAGCTGATCTTCGAGGCGTTCGCCCAGGCCGACGGAGGCACCGATCGCCAGTACGGCGGGACGGGGCTGGGCCTGTCGATCAGCCGCGAGCTCGTGCGTCTGCTCGGCGGCGAGATCACGCTCTCGAGCACGCTCGGCGAGGGCAGCACCTTCACCCTGTATCTGCCATCGATGCTCGCGGCGGAGGGCGAGAGCGACTCCTCGCCCCCGCCGGCCGCGCTCTTGGTGCCCGCGCCGCGGCCGCGGGCGTCGATCGAGCTCCTCGCGCCGAGCACGAACGGTAATGGCAACGGCGCCACGGCGCTGCTGGCGCCCGCGGCTCCCACCGCGCCCACGGCGACGGTCGCGCCCGAGCTTCCCGCGGGCGCCGGGCTGGCGGGCCTGACGGTGTTGGTCGTGGACGACGACGCTCGCAACGTCTTCGCGCTGACCGCGCTGCTGCAGCGGTTCGACCTCGAGGTCGTCTCGGCGGCGAGCGGCGCCCAGGGGGTCGCCGTGCTCGAACAGACGCCCGCTGTCGAGCTCGTGCTCGTCGACATCATGATGCCCGGCATGGATGGCTACGAGACGATGCGGGCGATGCGCGAGCTCCCCGCGAGAGGCGAGCTTCCGCTCCTGGCCTTCACGGCGAAGGTCTCCGAGGACGAGCGCCGGCGCTGTACGGACGCGGGCGCCTCGGCGTATGTGCCCAAGCCGGTCGACCCGGCGCAGCTGCTGCTCGTGCTCGGCGAATGGCTCCCGGTCCCCACCCACGCCCGGCCCCTCGTCTCCGGGCACGGTGCTGTGATGGCAAGCGCGAAGGTGCCGGTGCGGTAATGGCAAGCGCGATCGCGCTGCAGGCGCCCGCGGAGACCGACTTGCCGAAGATCCTCGTCGTCGACGACAACGCGGCCAAGCGCGTCGCGCTGCGCGCGATGCTTGCGCCGTTGGGGCACACCGTGCTCGAGGCGGCCTCCGGGCGCGCGGCGCTGAAGCTGCTGCTGGATGAAACCGTCGCGATGATCCTGATGGATGTGCGGATGCCCACGCTGAACGGGTTCGAGACGGCCAAGCTCTGCCGCTCGCAGAGCCGGGGTGATCGCATCCCGATCATCTTCGTGACCGCGATGGGCTCTGAGAACGGCGAGGCGGCGAGCGCATACGCGAGCGGCGCGGTCGACTTCATCTTCACCCCCGTCCTGCCCGAGATCCTGCGCGCGAAGGTGACGGCGCTCGTCGACCTGTTCACCCAATCGCAAAGGTTGCAGGAGTCGCTCGACTCCATTACCGAGCTCAACGCGGCGCTGCGCGACAGCGATGTGCTCACCCAGGCGGTGCTCGACAACGTCGCCGAGGGGATCTTCATCCTCGACGAGCACGGGCGCATCGAGTCGATCAACCGCTCGGTCGGCCGTCTGTTCGGCTATCACGCGCAGGAGCCGGTGGGGCACCCGTTCTCGTTCATGATCGCCCCCTCCCACCGCGAGGAGCTGCGACGACTGGATATCCCCGAGACGAGCCCGACCGCCGTGAGGGGTCCGCCGAAAAGAGCGATCGAGACCGTGGGCTTCCGCCGGGACGGCTCGACGTTCGCGATCGAGCTCGAGCGCAGCGAGATAACCCACGGTGAGCGAAGCTTGACGCTGGCGTCCGTGCGCGACATCTCCGAGCGCAAGGCCTACATCGAGGCGCTCGAGCACCAGACACTCCACGACGGGCTCACCGGACTCGCCAACAGGGTGCTGTTCAGCGCGCACCTCTCGCGAACGATCGCGACAGCGAGAAGGACCCATCAGCGGCGGGCGGTGCTCGTGATGGACCTGGATGGGTTCAAGCAGGTCAACGACACGCTCGGTCACGACCGCGGCGACACGCTGCTCAAGCAGCTCGCCGCGCGGCTCGTGGCCGCGCTGCGCGAGGGGGATACCGTCGCCCGGCTCGGCGGCGACGAGTTCGCGATCCTGGCCGCGGACGCGACCGACCTCGAGGGGGCGGCAGCGATGGCCTGGAAGATCCAGCAGGCATGCGAGCAGCCCTTCACGATCGACGACACGACGGTGGAGGTGTCGACGAGCATCGGCATCGCGTTGTTCCCCGAGCACGGGACCACCACCGCCGAGCTGCTGCATCGCGCCGACCTGGCGATGTACGTGGCCAAGCGATCGGGCAACGGCCACGCCGTCTTCGACGCCGCCCACGAGTGCGAGGTTGAGCCGCGCCTCGCGCACCTCGTCGACCTGCGGCAGTGCATCGCCCGCGAGCAGCTGGTGCTCCACTACCAGCCGAAGGTCGAGCTGGCGAGCGGCAAGATCTTCGGCGTCGAGGCGCTCGTGCGCTGGCAGCATCCCACGCACGGCCTGCTCGCGCCCGCGAGCTTCATGCCCGAGGTGGAGCGCACCGATCTGATCGTGCCGGTGACCAACTGGGTGCTGAGCTCGGCCCTCTCCCAGCAGCGGGCGTGGCGCGATGCGGGCATCGATCTGACGATGGCCGTGAACGTGTCCGCGCGCAGCCTCGGCAGCGAGAGCTCGCTCCCCGAGGAGATCGCCGGGCTCAAGCAGACGTGGGGCACCGCCGCCGGCCAGCTGATCCTCGAGCTGACCGAGAGCGCGCTGATCGAAGCCGCGGCGCCGGACATACTGACGCGCCTGCACAGCATGGGGGAGAAGCTGTCGATCGACGACTTCGGCACCGGGTATTCCTCGCTGGCCTACCTGCAGCGCCTGCCCGTCGACGAGCTGAAGATCGACCGCTCGTTCGTGACGAGCCTCGCCGACGTCAGCGACGACGCGATCATCGTCCGTTCCACGATCGACCTCGCCCACAACCTCGGCTTGAGGGTCGTTGCCGAGGGCGTCGAGGACGAGGCGGTCATGACGATCCTGGCGGAATACGGATGCGACGCGGCGCAGGGGTACTTCTTCAGCCGGCCGATTCCCGCTGAGGAGATCACCGAGCGGATGGCGCCGGCGGCCATGGGTCGATAGCCGGGTCCTTATCGATTTCTTCGGATTGACTTAAGAACTCTTTCTTGTTCCATTAGGACCGCTTTGAGACATCGTTAGGGCTTGCACAGCGGCCGCGCGCATCATGGGCTCATCCCAATTGACCTGGAGGTGGTGACCCGTGAAACGTCTATTCGCACCGCTGCTGCTCGCGGCGCTCGTCGGAGCCTCGCTTGCGAGCATTGCGGCCGTGCTGCTGGGGGCCGGCTCCGGCGCCGGCTCGACCTCGACCGCCGGCGCTCCCAGAGCGGCGACGCCGGCGAGCTCCTCCTCGGGGGGAACCCGCCGCGAGGTCTCCGCCCCCTCCGGATCGTCCAAGGCGCTGACGGCGACCCAGCTCTATAAACAAGACTCCACGGGCGTCGTCGCGATCAAGGCGGTGACCGTGGAAGGCGAGGACGAGGGCACGGGGATCGTGCTCAACGGACAGGGATTGATCCTCACAAACGATCACGTGATCAAGGGCGCGACGAGCCTCAGCGTGGATGCAAGTGGGTCCTCAAAGAAGACGACGAGCGCGACGATTGTCGGGGAAGAAGCAAACCAGGACCTGGCCCTGATCAAGGTCGATCCCTCGGGCCTCGAACTGAAACCGCTGACGCTGGCGAGCTCGAGCTCCGTGCAGGTGGGCGACACCGTGTACGCGATCGGCACTCCCTACGGCCTCGAAGAGACCTTCACCAAAGGCATCGTCTCGGCGCTCGGCCGCGAAATCGCCGCCCCCGATGGGTCGAAGATCGCCGGCGCGATCCAGACCGACGCGGCGCTCAACCCGGGCAACTCCGGCGGGCCGCTGCTCGACGAACAGGGCGAGGTGATCGGCGTCAACTCCCAGATCGCAAGCGACGCGGCCCAGACCGAGGGCTCCCAGCCCGGGAGCACCGGCGTCGGCTTCGCGATCTCCTCGAACACCGTCGCCACGGTCGTGAAGAAGATCGAGGCCGGCGAAGGCGTGACCTCCGCGTCGGCGACGCAGAGCTCCTCCGGCCAGTCCGAGAGCGGTGGATCCGGATCCGGGTCCGGCGAAGAGCAGTCGCCGTACGGCGGCCGCGCGGAGAGCCCCTACGCCGAAGTCGAAGCGGGCGGCTCGGGCGCGACCGGCGAAGGCACGGTCGAATCTGGCGGCTCAGGCTCTAGCGGCGTGGAAGGCGTGGAAGGCGTGGAAGGCGAGGGTAGCTCCGGCGCGGAAAGCGGCGAAGTCGGCGCTTCCGGCTCGGAATCCACGAGCGGCGGTGGGGGAGGCCGGGTCGTGATCGTGCCCTGAAGCGTTGATAGGCTTCGGTCCGTTCCGTTCCCAGGGCGATTAGCTCAGCTGGGAGAGCGCCGCCTCGACAAGGCGGAGGTCACTGGTTCGAGCCCAGTATCGCCCATCGTCGGAATGCCTCTCCCGCACTAGAGATTCCCGCCACCAGCCCGGCGGTTTGGTAGCAATTTGGTAGCAATCCTGCGGCCCGTCTGGAAGTCCTTACGGGCGCGTGCCGCCTATCGCCCGTGGGGATAGGTCCATGCTGCCGGTAAAATGCCTGTGTGGGTTTCGTCCAGGAGCTTCTTGTTGCAGCACGCGCCTACCGGGATGATCCGGAACAGGCTCCCCTGTTTGTCGAGGCGATCAACGCCGCGACAAGTGACGACCATCGCACGTTGGCGCAGGTTTCTCACCTCACCGGCTACAGCCAGGACGAACTCAAGACGATCCTGGGCGAGTAACCAGCCCGTACTGTTGGAACGGCTGGTGTAAGCTCGGAGTCTGAGCAAGCGAACTGAGACGGACTGGGCCGCAGCGAATCATCGTGCCCATTAGGTTCACCGACTCGCTGATCGACAGGCTACGAATGGGCATGGGAGACTCCAACCGGCGACGGCACCTTCTGTCGCTCGTGGCGATTGTCATGGTCGTCGGCGCCTCCGTCGCTGCGCCACCGGCGGTGGCGGACTCGATCCGCCTTGAAGCCTCGCCGTCATCGCCACAGGGAGCCAGCAAATGGGCGCTCACCGTCGCGGGAGCAGTCTCCGAGGACACCGAGTCGAAGGTCTACGTCTATGGCGTCGCGGGCGTCGAAGCTCCCTGTTCGCCGGTGCCGCCGAGCGGCGGCGCGTGGGGGGTGCTTCTCGAAGAGCCGGTGTTCGGGTCCTTCGAGATGAATGCAGAAGGGGTGGTGCCCAAGCCGTTCAGCTTCACAGAAACCGAGCTCGCGTACGCACCGGCAGAATCCTTCTGTGCCTACGTCGTTCACGAAGGCGCCACCACGGCATCGACCGGACTCATCGTGCACGTCACGCCGTCGCCGGCGGAACTCGAAATAGCCGAGGCACAGGGGGTCGCCGTGAAAGACCTCTCCGTACGCGTCGCGAGCCACTATGGCGCGAGCACTCGGGCACCGGGCTATGCGACGCTATACGTCACGACGAGTCCGTGGGCCTACGTGACCGTCCGCCTAGCGCGCTTCGGCCATCGCACCGAACATCTCGAATGGGGCTCGAACGAAAGCGCGCCGGCCTCGGTAGTTCGCTTCACGTGCAGTCGACCTGGCGGGTCCTACCGCTACGAAGTCACGGCACGGAGCGACGTCGGGAGCACACTTGTGCGGCGTGGACACTTCCCGGCGATCAGCGCGGCACGATGTCATGCGATGGAGCGCCGCGAAACCCAAGAACGAGAACGCAACGCACGCAGCCAAGCCGAACGGCTCAAAGAAGAAGCCCGAAGGGAACGCGAAACCCTCGAGCAGTGGGAACACAACTGTCGTGCGCTCGGCGGCACTCCCGTGACGCTCTACACGAGCGAAGGCCCCGAGCGAGCGTGCCGCAGCCCTCGCGGCGGATTGCTCCCAGCGCCTGTTTAGAACGCGATGTGTCCGCGCGGCTTCGGTGGCTGTGGCTGGACGCCGCGCACAACAGAGAAGCGCTCATTCCGGTCCGCGGCGACGGCTGGTTCCAAACGGAGACGGTTAGTCGCCCTTTCACCATCCGCGTCCAATGCTGTGGTCGGGCGCGTCGCGGGCGGACTGTCGGGTGAGCCAGTGGGCGGGCCGCAGTATGTGTCGCAGTCGTAGGGGGTCTCGGCTGGGTTGCCAGCCGAGGTCGTGGCGTTCTAGGTGCGCGAGCGAGGGTGTCTGCGCGCGGCTGTTGCACATCTTTTGGGCGAGGCGCGCGATGCGAGCGGCGTCCTGCCCTTCGTTGCCGAGATCGTCGCGGGCGACGAACCAGGTAGTGCCGTGGCGAGCGCGGGTCGCCTCGACGTAGACGGTCTCCTTGCTGGTCTGCCAGCCGCCGGTGAGGACGACGGAGCGCTCGACGGTCGCGCCTTGCTGGCGGTAGACGTGCTGTGCGTAGGCCAACCTCAGCGAGTCCAGATCCTCGCCGGCGAGCTGGACTCTGCGCTGCGACCCGTCGATCGTGACGGTCACGCGCCGCTCGTGGATGGCGCTCACTTGGCCGCGGGTGCCGTTCTCGACCCGCGGCTGCCCTCGGGGGCGGTGCTGCGCGGTGAAGGCGATGAGGTCGCCTTCGCGTAGGCCGTAGTGGACGCCGGGCAACGCGATCTCGTGGTGTCCGAGTTCGCCGCGCTGTGCGCGTAGGTGTTGTGCGCGGGCGTTGAGCCGGTCGATCTCCGTGTTCGACGCGTCGGCGATGAGCGCGACCTCGCGGATATCGCGCCCTTCCGTGAGCGTGGCCCATGTTTGTACGGCTTGCTCTGCCGCTTCGTCGCGGGTGTCGGAGAGGTGCAGCTGGCCGCGTGAGGCGTAGTGCGCCATCGCGCGCTCTGGTTCTCCTGCGCGTAGTGCTTGCCACGCGCGCTGGTCGGCGGGGTCCTTGGTGCGGTGGATGTCCGCCAGCTCAGCGGTCGGGGTGTGGCGGGTGAGCCGGTCGAACATGCCGCCGGGGCCGATCGAGGGGAGCTGCTTGCCGTCACCGACAACTATCAGCTTTGCCCCGGAGCGCTCCACCAGCTCGGTCAGGGCGTCCAGGCGCTTGTGGTCGACCATCCCGGCCTCGTCCAGGATTACTGTCGTGTCCCTGCCGACGTGGATGGCCCCCGTGTTCGCGCGGGCGACCAGCGCGTCGAGGGTGAGTGTCTGCCCGGCCAGCGCGGGGCTGTCGGCGCCGAGCCGCTCTGCGGTGGACCCGGACACGGCGACCCCGATCGTCTCTCGCCCGCCGGCCTGCTCCGCACGGGCGGCGGCGTCGATCACGACTCCCTTGCCGGTCCCGGCGGGGCCGACGAGTACCGCGGCGCGCTCGGGACCGGTGAGCACTTCGAGCGCGTGGTGCTGCTCGGGGCTGAGCGGTCCGCCGATGCGCTCCGCGACCTCACGGGCAGCGTTCTCGCGTGCAACGTCGCCGACGTCTCCGCCCGCGGGCTGGGCGAGCTGTGTGGTGCGGCGCTCGATCGCCTGCTCCTGGGCGCGAACCGCGAGGGTGGTCATCCGTCCGCCCTCCAAGGTCAGCACGCGCCGGTCGCGGACCATCCCCCGCGCGACGGCGAGCGCCTGATCCGGTGCCATCTCTCCGGCGGCTTGCTCCAGCACGATTGCGCGCAGGTCGCGCTGCTCGAAGACGGCGTGCTGCTCGGTCAGCTTCGCCTCGACACGATCCTCGATCGCGCGCTCGGCCTTTGGCCGCTCGGATGCGCCGATCAACCGCACCGCCTGATCCGGGCCGAATCCGTGATCGCGGCCGGTCTCTACCCATGTTCGTTGTAGGTCTGAGCGTGTGGTCAGTTCCTTCGCGCGGCGGTTCTCGAGCGCGAGGTTGCGAAGCTCGCCGCGTTCGGGTGCCCGGCCGTAGCGGGCACGAAAGCGCTCCGCGGCGCGTGCGACCTCACGGGAGCGACCGGAGAACGCCTGGCAAAGCTCGTGGGGGACACCGGCGATCTCGAAGTACCGTCCATCCTTGCCGGTGCCCTGCTCGATCGTGTATCCCTCTCGCATGAGCTCGTCGGCGAGCGCGGTACGGTAGAACGCGCCCATCTCCCGTGCTGAGCGGAAGATCGGCCGTGACGCGACCGCCACAATCCGGTCGTCCTCGCGGACAGCGCCGGTGATCACGACATGACTGTGCAGCTGCGGGTCTGGGGCCTGGGCGCCCTGGACTCCGCGGGCGGTGGTGTGTCGGTACTCGGTGGCGATCACGTCCTTGGCTTGCTCTTCCACGACCTGGCCGCTGTAGCGACGGCGCACGACGGGCACCTGCTCTCGCAGGTGGTGGATGGTCTGCTCGACCGCCCTGGCGTGGGCCTGCTCGATCTGCTCGCGCTGCCACGGGTCGCCGAGCGCCCATACGGTCGAGACGGACTTCGGTGCGCTGAACGTCACGTCTATCCCGCCGCCCCGGCCGCCGCCGGCGCCCTCCGGACGAAGCCACCGGCCGGTGCCTGGGTGATGGCCCTCCATCAGCGCGATGAAGTCCGCGCCATCCACCGGCCCGCCGGCCTGAACCCCGAGCCTCTCCAGGGTCTCGGCATCGGCCAGCCAGCGGCCGGGGGCCTGCGCCATCTCCCCATCGGGTGTCAGGTAGTAGTCCCCGCGCTCGGGCTCCACCGTCTTGCTCTCCAGGTAGCGCGCGTACCCACCGCCCCGAGACGCACCTATGCTCGCCGCAGTCATCACATGGGTGATGACCCTCAACGCGCCGAACCGGCCAAGCAATTAGCACAGCGCTCGCTGTGCCACGGCACAGCCGTGCATGTTTCGGATGAAAAGTCAAGGGTTTGCGCGGGCTTTTCTTCGGGTTGCTGAGAGCGCTGCTCCACGCTCGAGGAGGTGCGCTCCCGTGGCACAGTGATCGCACAGCGCCTGGAGGCGTGTGCATCTGGTCTATACGGCTGTTGTTGTTGCGCTGGGGGCGTGTCGTGGCGCAGGGAGACGCGTCGACGGTGGGGTCGCGTCGAGTGTTTGGGAGTGGGATGATTTGTTGTGGTGCGGGTGACTGACGTGAGCGAAGCGCAGGCGTCAGGGGCTTGTGGCCTGCCGCGCGGCTTTGCCCTTTACGGGCTTTTGAGATGCGCGCCCCGGTGTCGCGCCCGCACCACCCTTTGGTGCTGTTGAGCGCCAGTCATCGACCAAGCGCCGGTAGGCGAGCTCTGCCTGGGTTTGCAGCTGGAGCTCCGCCGCGCGCTGAGCGGCCGTCGGCGAGACGGTTGCCCCGTCATGGCGTCGTGGCCGGCGTGACGCGCCGGCGGTGAGTTCCAACCGGCGGGTCTTCTGGCGCGTCAGCGACGGTCGTGCGAACGCGTAGTCTTCGTCCTTGCTCAGCAGATGCCAGCAGAGAACGACGAGCTTGCGTGCGACAGCTACGGCGGCGACCTGGGCGCCTCGGCGAGCACGAACGCGTTCCCCGAACGCACGCAGGGGACCGGGGCTGCGGATCGCGATCCATGCCGCCTCGACCAGCATCGAACGGGCCTGCGCGTTGCCGCGCTTTGAGATGTGCCCGTAGCGAGCGGGCTCTGAGCCGGACTGGCGGACCTTCGGGTCCAAGCCGAGGTAGGCGACCAGCTGCCCCGAGGTCTGAAAGCGAGAGATGTCTCCCACGGCTGCGATTATCGCCGCCGCGGTCCCGATATCCACGCCGGGGATCGTCAACAGCCTGCACAGCCCCGGCCATGTGAGGGCCTGCTCGGCGATCTTCTGGTCAAGCAGAGCGATCTCGCTGTCCAGGAAGTCGATCTGGCGCAAACAGCCAGCTACCGTCTCGGCCTCCTCCTCCGGGAGCTGTTGTTAGGCCAGCCACACACGTCCCTTGCGGCCGAACAGATCGCTCACAGGTGGGCGGCCGAGCAGGCAGCGCATCACGACGGCGTGCACCTCGTTCTTGATCCGGGTGCGTGCCCGCACCAAAGCCGAGCGCCGCGCGACCCGGCGGCGTAGCGCAAGCGTCGCCTCGTCCGGCACCCATACCTCGCTGAGCATCCCCGCCGAGAGGAGCCTGGCGAGCATCGCAGCGTCAAAGCGGTCGGACTTCACCCGCGCGTGAGAGATCGCGCGCGTCTGCGCCGCGTTAGAGACCACGACCCGCCCAACGTTGCTTTCCCGCAAGATCCTCGCGATCGCCATCACGCTGCCGCTGGCATCCAAGACGACCTGGTCCTCGCCGCCGAGACCCTGCGCGAACTCCCTGATCGCCTCCGGTGTGCTCGCGATCCGCCCGACCTGCGAGACCTTGCCGCCCTCAGCGACCGCGACCTCGCAGAACTCCAAGTGAACATCAACACCGAAAAACCGCACTTTCCGCTCCTTTCACCAGCCATCGAACTATCAAACTGGAAGGCGCGGCGGGCAAGCGACAAATACGGATTCGGGCTCTCAGCCCAACCAGGTGAGTCGCAGGGGCGGCCATATAGTCATTGACGGGCTCACAGCCCAAATGCACAGCGGCCTGCCCCACCATTGCGTCTTCCCACAAGAACCCCTGTCCTGGTCAAACGACCCTACGAACACGACCGGACAACAGCCCCACCCGTATTTCATACCCGTAGTCTGTACGGGCTGTTGGAGCGAAGCGACGCGGCTGGCGTCCTGGCCGCGTGTCGGGGAGCCGTGGCGGTGCGTGCGGCTCGGTATGGCCGCGCGAGCGCGACCGATCAGACTGTCGTGATCGGCCGCGCCGGGCGTCGGTGAGACGCAGCCTGTGAGCCTGTAGGACTCTCGGGCCGCTCGCGTCATGAAGGCGAACTCGTTGAGGCGGTGGATCACCCCCTTCCCTCGTAGCCGGGCAAGGCTGTCGATCACGGCGATCCGGTCCATGCCGGTGAGTTCGCATCGAGCGCGGCGAGCGCAACCCAAGCCGGACCAACATCGTCAAGATCGCCGGTGCGCTCGAAGTCGGCGCCGCCGAGATCCACGATCGCGCCGACGCGATCCTCGCTGCCTCGAAGGGCTCCAAGAAGCACTGAGCGGCGGTCCATCGAGATTGGTTGGCCGCTCTTGGCGAGTTGGGGTCACTAACCATGATGGCCGCCACGAAGCCACCACAGGACGCGCCCGCGCGAGCAGCCGCGCCTCTCTCGCCGCTTCTTGATGCGACGGAGGCTGGGCGGTTGCTGTCGGTACCCGCGTCGTGGGTGCTCGCTGAGGCACGAGCGAACCGGATTCCGCATGTGCGGCTCGGTCGCTATGTGCGGTTCAGCGCGGACGATCTGGAGGAATGGTGGCGAGCGCGGATGCGGGGGCCGTGGCGTACACGAGGTGCAGCCTCGCGTACAGCGCGCTCGCTGCTTGTCGATCGACAGGCAGAGCAAGGGAGGCGTCCTGACTAACGAGACGACTATCGCGTTGAAGCAGCCGCAGCGACCGCTACCTTGGGCGGTCGATGGTGGTGTGCGATCAGGGAGACGATGAGCGGTGGCGACAGCGAGGAAGATGACCCGACGGCCCTACGGCGCTGGCTCGCTCTACGCGCGTGGGGACGTGTGGTACGGGCACTGGCGCGCAGATGGCGGACGACAGGTCAAGCGTCGTGTCGGCCCGATGCGCGTCGAGGGCTCGCGGGATGGCCTGACACGCAGTCAGGCCGAGGCAGAGCTGCGCCGGCTCATCGCGGAGACGAAGCCCGCCCAGGTGACGACTGGCGACGCGCTGACGATGGCCGAGCTGGGGCGCCGTTACCTCGCGAACCTGGAGCGTCAGAGTCGCAAGAAGGCGACGACGACGGCTGTGGAGTCGATCCTGCGCGTTTGGCTTGAGCCGTTCTTTGCGGAGCGCGATCTACGCCGGATCACGGCCCAGGACGTTCAGGACTTGATGACGATGATGGAGAAGGGCGAGAGGCCCGGACCGAAGGCGAAGGGGGACCGTCGCTATGGACGTCCTGTCGGCGCAAAGTCGGTCCGCAACTACATCGGCTACCTCTCGGCGCTGCTCGGGTTCGCCGAGCGCAAGGGATGGCTGCCCGTGAACGTCGCCCGGCATATCGAGCTGCCCGGCAAGCCCGAGAGCGCCGAGATCAGGTTCCTTGAGCCGCTTGAGGTGCGAGCGCTCGCTGACGCCGCTGTCGATGGGCCTTACCGCGAGATCGACCGTGCGATGTATCTCACGGCCGCGATGACCGGTCTGCGGCAGGGCGAGCTGGTGGCGCTTCGATGGCGCGACGTGGACTGGACCGCCGGCCGAATCAGGGTCCGCCAGAACTACGTGCTGGGCGAGTTCGGCACTCCGAAGTCCCGTCGCTCGACGCGCAGTGTTCCGATGGCCGACGAGGTTGCGGGAGAGCTTGACCGGCTCAGCCGCGCAGCGGGGGAGAGCAGTGGCGATGCTCTCGTGTTCGCCGATCCCCCCACGGCCGGGCCGCTCGACAAGGCGGCGATCCTGCGGCGCTTCCGCCGGGCGCTCAAGGCCGCGCAGCTTGAGCAGTCGCACCGCTTCCACGATCTGCGCCACACGTTCGGTACGGCGATGGCTGGCACTGGCGTTCCCATGCGGACCTTGCAGGAGTGGATGGGGCATCGGGACATCGAGACAACCCAGCGCTACGCGGATTACTCGCCGAGCGCGCACGAGTCGGCATTTGTGGAGGCGGCTTTTGGGTCGGGTGGCAGCAGCCGACCGCTCGCCTCGCAGATGACGTGACGGCGCTCAAAGATGCCTAAGGATCGGACTCGACGCCGCTTCTTGGCTTCCGATGTGCAGCTCGTGGTGGAGCGTTCGAGCGAGCACCCCATCGAGTACGCGATCGTGCTCCTCGTGTTGCGGGACGGTCGCTGGCGCACGGTGCGCACGTTCGACAACGCCCACGATCCGAGCGAGCACCACGAGCACGCATACGTCGGCCTGGAGAAGCAGTTTCCCACCGTCACGTATGGCCCGGTGAACGATGCGATGTACGCCGCCGAACTCAAGCTGCTGCGCGACTGGCGCGATATCGTTCAGGCTTGGGAGCACATGCAATGAGCGAGATCACCGACAAGACCGACGAGCTGTTCATGGCGGCGTCGCGTAGCGACGACGATCTCGGCTACCCGGCGGATGTCGCGTTCGTTCCCAGCGATGAGGAGTGGACCGACGACGTTCTGTGGCGCAATCTGATCAAAGGGCAGGCGACCGTCCTTGTCGGCGAGGACACAGAGCTGCTGCTCGTGCCGCTGCGCCGCGGCGTGATCGACCGGCTCACGGGCCGCGTGCCCGTCAGCGTCGCGCCCCGAACGCATGGGCACGCCTCGTCCTACGCGACGTTGAGTCGCCTTGGGCGTCACCCGGTGCGCCAGATGCGCGCCCTCGCACACGCCTGACTTGTCGGCGAGCGCGTGAGCTGGTGCAGCGTTCCCGAAGTGGCTTGTCGATTCGCGTCGATGTGGCGATCACTTGCACAACTGCCTTTCGTCTGAGCAGCAGCGTGCGAATGGCTGATAGAGACACCTGCTCCTACACGAAGCGGAAGCCACTACAGGCTCGCCCCTACGCAGACACCACCGAGGGCCGCCCGGGTTTAGGATCGCCACCCTGATGGCCAGGCCGCTCGACGGTCCAGTTGTACTCGATGGCATCGTCTCCGATGAGAAGCTGTCGGAGTTGCTCGTGCTCGGTACCGAGTACGCCGAACTCGATTACAAGCGGGTGATCGACCTCGGTGACAAGAGGCAAGAAGTCGAGCTCGCGCGAGACGTTGGCGGAATGCTCGTACGTGGTGGGTACATCCTTGCCGGGATCGGTCCTGATGCTCGCCCCACAGGGGATATGGACGGCATGGACCTAGCGCTCTTCGACGACGCCAGGCTCGTTCCGAAGTTGCGCACCTGGCTGCCCGAGCCGCTCAACCTCGTCACGCGCGTGACCGAGCGCGAAGGGCACAAGGTAGTCCTGATCTACGTCGAGCGCTCACCGGCTGGTGTGGCGTTCATGAGAGCAGACGGCGCCTACATGAAGGGCTCCGACACCAAGGTCTCGTTTCGTAAGGGCGATGCCTTCTGGCGGAACGGGTCCAGCACGGAACGGTTGAGCGGGCAAGGTCATGAGGAGATCATTCGAGGGCGGATTGAGGACGCCAAGGTCAAGTGGATGGCGGAACAGCGCGAGATGCGCCGGCACGAGTTGACAGAGACCGCAGGTGCTGCAAGCGCCAGTCGCCCGCTCGGCGCAGTGAACCTGGACCTTGAGCAGTCTGAACTCAACACGGCCGTTCTTGAGTTGGGTCGCGGCACCCAGGACACGATCGGGTTCGAATATCTCCTCAACGAAGCGGTCGATCGTGCTCGTATGTTGCTCGCGAGCTCCGATACAGAAGCCGAGTTCGGTGACCTGCTCGACCGACTCATTTGCCTCGCGGCGACGCTCATGCGCTACGCCCAGGCCGACTGGTTTCGGCGTGTGGTCGCGGTTCTTGCGGCGATTTACAGGATGCCGGCAAAGCCGGAGATCGTGGAGCGGTACGAGTACGGCACGCAGATTGCGCCCGCCGATCTCGCGCCTCGGGTGTGGCTTGCCATCATCGAGCGAATCTACGGACTCGGCGCCCTCGCCGTTCGCGAAGAGCGGTGGCATGCGATCCGGGACCTCACGCTGCAACCGTGTGCGGGGAACGTCGAGTTTCACAAGAACTGGCTCAGCCAGGCGATCAACTTGGCTTCCCGCGCGCAACAGCTAGACGAGAAGGTGAGCGTCCTGACTGTGGCGCGTACCGATGTCGTGCGGCTCGACTGCCTACGCGCCGACGGCGTTCCATCCGACGCCGACGAGTTGCTGACGGCTCTCGCGCAGTTCGATGTCCTATCCAATCTCGTAGCGATCGACGGCGCCGACCTTCAAAGGACTGCCGGTGTGTACTTCCCTAACTTCGCCAGGTTCTATGGCCATCGTGTGGCGCCAGTGGTCGAGCGGCTGACCTCCGATGTGGACATGCGTCGCCAGCTCCTCGAAGAGCTTGATGACGCCGAACTCGCCGAGGCGTTGAACGCGATGGGGGCATATGCGAAGAGGGTCGGATGGCAATTCGACGGCTTCACGAGTTGGTCGCAGCCGGTCGCAGAATTCATCGGCCTGAACCTACCTCCCGAGGCAGTATGAGCGGTAGCCGCATTCATCGCCCTGCGCCGGGGACTTGGCGATGTAGGAGTGACGGAGGTGTCTAACACGGATCTCACGGAGCGGCTGGGCGTGTTCGCCGTCGGGCTGCGCTCAGAGCAGGCCGGCTGGGCCTTCCGGGAGCTGCCGCGTCCCGATCGGGGTGTCGACGCTCATATCGAGGCACGGACCGACGGCCGTCCAGATGGCCGGTTGCTGGCACTCCAGATCAAGTCAGGTGAAAGCCAGTTTCAGCAATCGATACCCGGCGGGTGGCGCTTCTACGTCGACCCATCCCACATCGCCTACTGGCGCAATTACTCGATACCGGTACTGATGGTGCTTTACAACCCGGGTACCGACACCGCTTTCTGGCAGGTCGTAAATTCTGACACGAGTCAGGCGACCGACAAACGTTTTGCCGTCGACGTGCCAGAAAGCAACATCTTCGATGCGCGCTGCAGCCATGACCTGGACGCTGTGTCTGCCGCAGACAACGAGACCGCAGACGGTCTTCGCGATCGTCGGATCGATGCCGACCTTCCGTGGATCTGGATGCTCGACGGCGGCGACCGTCTGTACCTGGAGGTCGAGCAGAACCTCCAGCCAGCCGACGGACGCTGCGTACTGCGCATGATCGCTCAGGGCTCCGACGGTGACACCTCTGTCGTACGGACCTGGCCGTGGGCATTCCTAGCCGTCCAGGACTTCAAGACTGAGCTGATGAAGCTCTTCCCCTGGGCTGATAAGCAGGTTGACGAGCTTTGGTACCGCGAGAGGACGGTTGGAGAATTCGCCGGCCAACACGGGCAGTGGAGCGTCGAGAACCAGTCATATGAGTTCGATGTGGACTTCGATGACTGGGCCAAGGAGCGGTTTGGCTCGACGATCGCGCCCTATGCGACAACCTCGGATGGACGCACGGCGCTATGGCGACTCGAGCTCAAGCTCAACGCTGAGGGTGAGAAGTTGCTCAAACGCGACCAGCAGGAAATGCTGGAGGAAGCCGCCATCGATGCGGAGATAGAGGATGAGCGCGACGACACCCGCGATGGGGGCTACTACACGATTGAGTTCATCGAGTCTTACACCAACGGGCTCGAAAACCTGGTCTTTGTCTACGGCGGCGATGAGGAGGACAAGGAGTCGCTGCTGATCGAACCCCGGCTGGTTGATAAGTCCGGCGAACTCATTCCCGAGGCCGTGGAAGCGATCCTGACACACATGCGCATCACAAGCCCTACCCAGGGCTGGTCCAATGCCTTCAACCAGCGTTTCTCCGGGGAGCTCGAAGCAGAGGACGGAATCGTCAAGATCACCGCTGAAGACGTCGAGGCATGGCTTTTCGAGCTGCGCGAGGTCGCCCAACACCACGGTCTCTAGTCTCTCGTCGAACGAGAGAGTCGACCGCCCGGGCACGCGCAGAGCGTCTCACACACGACATTGGCATAGAGGGCGCAAGCGTCTCAGAAAGGCCCCCAACAGCTGCTCTGCGTGAGCAAAACAGGCGTCTCAATCACCACTCCGCAGACGCTCGCGACGAACAGCAGGCGTGCGGGCGATCGTTACCGGCGCCTGCGAATCGACAAACCACTTCGGGAACGCTGCACTAGCTCGGGGGCTGTGTGCGTGACTGCGTGAGTATCTCGCCAGTGCTGATCTGACGCGCCGCGTCGTCTAGCTGCGCATCGCTCAGCTCCCCGCGTGCCCAGCGACGGAGCAGTGCCTCGGCGACACCCGGATCAAGGCCCTCGGCGCGAACGGATGCGACAGCGTTCTCAGCAGCTTGGGCGCGCGTCGTCATGCCCCTGATCCTAACGCTGCGACCTGCCCGAGCTTGGTAGCAATTTTGGTAGCAATTTGAGCGAACCTGAGCTGATCTGAGGGCACTGAATCCCTATAAAACTGGGCAATCTCGCCATATCAGAGCCGCAGAGGCGAGTTCGAGCCCAGTATCGCCCATTTTTATGCGCTTTCCGCTATAATCGTTGTATGCGTAGTTCTGATCTTCTTTTGACTGGTCGTCGGCGCGCTGGGCTATCCCAGGACCAGTTGGCGGAGCGTCTGGGGCGGCCGCAGTCGACTATCGCCCGCTGGGAGACAGGGCAGCAGCATCCTCCGCTGGAGAGCGTCATCGAGGCGCTGCACGCCTGCGATCTCGAGCTCACGGTGGGCCTCGCGCGCTACGACGACTCCTACCAGTCGCTGATCGCCCAGCAGCTGTTGCTCGAGCCCGTCGAGCGTGTGAGGCATCTCGCGCCGCCGTGGGCGGCGGAGGGTTTTGACCCGATCGGAATTCTGAGCGAGCTTGCGGGGCAGGCGCGGTTCATTGTGATCGGCAACGTCGCCGGTGCTTTTCACGGCTGGCCGATCTTGCTCGGAGGCCGGACGTTGCATGTGGTGCCGGCGGACGCTTCGATGGGTCGCGTCGAGCTCGCCGCGCGGCGCCTCGGTGGCGAAGGAGCCGAGGAGGGAAGTGACGGGTTGCGGCGCTGGTTGCTGCCCGGGGGGGCGGAGTTGCACGCGACGTTCCTGCCGTCCGGCACGCGCGGCTACCGCGACCTCGCTCGTGACGCGCAGAGCATGCAGATCGCTCCCGGCGTTTCCGTGAGGGTGGCGTCGCTGATCGATCTGATCCGTATCGCCGAGTCCTCCCGCGACGGCGACGCCCGTACGTTCGTCCCGGCGTTGTGGGCGACGCTCGAGATGCGCCAGCGCGAGCCGCAAGACGGTGCAGGAGCGCGAACATGAGCACCGGCGAGCCGGCGGACCCTGGACGGGAGGCGATCGTGGCGGCGCTCGAGCGCCACCGCGTCGAGTATGTCGTGATCGGCGGTGCAGCCGCCCAGGCCCGCGGCTGGCCTGAGCCGACCGATGACATCGACTTCACCCCCGAGCGCTCAGAGGGCAACCTCTCGCGCCTGGCCGCCGCCGTGGCAGAGCTCGACGCGGGGTTTCGCGTGGACCCGGCCCGCTACCCAGAGGGTTATCGGCCACCCGACGGCATCGACTGGCGCACGTTTCGCAACCAGATCTCGATCGCTTTCGCGACGCGCCACGGAAACTTTGATGTCGTCCTGCTCCCCGACGGCACCAAAGGGTACGAGGAGATCATCGCCACGGCGACTTCCGAGACGCTTCCTGGCACGGGAATCGTTGTGCCCGTGGCTTCGGCGGAGATGATTCTGCACTCTAAGAACGCGGCCGATCGCCCCAAGGACCACGCTGTCCTGGATCGCATGCGCGAAGCGCTTGGACTCGGGGACTGACCCGCGCTGGGATGCGTAGCGTTCGGGGGAAATGTCCGTCAGCTTCGGATCGATTAGGGGGAATTCTAGGGGAATTGCCGCAGGAGAAAGCCCATAAACACGGGCATGTCCGGCGAATCGAACCAGTATCGCCCATTTCTGAGACACCGAAGTCGCCGGACTCCAACCGCCTTTGCAAGTTGGGCGGCTTTCGCTTCGAGCGGGAAGCAGACGGGATGCAGACCAAGCACCGCCGCCGCGAAGGTCAACCCCCAGGACGAGCAGTGACCAGTGGTCGCCGATCACCTCCACTGCCGCGTTGATCGGGCAGCCCGAGCGAGGTTCGCTGGCCGGCGCGTTGCGATGACGTAGATGGTGCTTGCAGCTCCGCCACCACATTCCCGTGCGGTACGGTGCCGACGCCTGCGAATCACAATCATTTGGAGGACGCCGATGTCGGACACCACCTGCCACATGTCGATCTCGCTCGACGGCTTCGTCGCCGGGCCTGACCAGAGTCGGGAGAATCCGCTGGGGAAGCGCGGCAGGGAGGTCCATGGCTGGCACCTCGGCGACGAGCGCGCCAACGACGCCGACGCGACGGCAGAGGGCTGGCTCATGCGACCGCGCGGGGCCTACGTCATGGGACGCAACATGTTCGGGCCGATCCGCGGCGAGTGGGATCAGGACTGGGATGGATGGTGGGGCTCCGAGCCGCCCTACCACGCGCCGGTCTTCGTGCTCACCCACCACGCCCGCGAGCCGATCGAGATGCAGGGCGGCACGAGCTTCCACTTCGTCACCGAGGGCTTCGAGGCCGCCTACGCGCAGGCGCGTGAGACGGCCGGCGAGGATGGCATCGACATCGCGGGTGGTGCCTCAACCGTCCGTCAGGCGCTCGCCGCGGGAGTGATCGACGAGCTCACGCTCGACGTGGTCCCCGTCCTGTTCGGGTCCGGCGAGCGGTTGTTCGATGGGGTCGAGTGCCTCGGGTTCGAGCCGGTTGAGGTGCTCCACTCTCCGCTCGCCACGCACATCCGCTACCGGCGCGCGGGGTAAGAGGAGCTCGGAACCCGCTCTATCCCGCCAGAGTCCGGGCGAGGAACAGCGTGAGGTCGGTCCAGTCGGTCTGCGCTGGGCGGGCGATCAACTCGCGGGTGATCGTCTCGAGGATCGCTCCGAACTCGCCGTGGTCGATCCCGACGATGATCGCGCAGCCTGCATGCGCCCGCCCAGCCTCAGCCCACTCGCGCACAATCACGGGGAAGTCCTTGACGTCGAACGTCACCAGCACGCGCTCTTCTTCGGTCGCCAGAGCCAACAGCTCTTCGTCGGGGCTGCCGTCCAGCCCGCGCTCTTCATCGGCGGCTCGAACGTCGTGGCCTCGATCACGAAGCGGCACAGCGACACCTCGCGTCGATATGTGCGCGTCGAGGAACAGCTTCACGAAACGTCTGACGCCTGCTCAGACGGGATCCGGATCACGCGAATAAATGGGTATTCCTCTTCGAGCTGCTCGATCGGTCGCCGGTTTTCGGCGATCGCCGCGTCGATCTCTTCTCCGAACATCTTGTAGTAGTCCAGCGCAAGCTGGATCTGGCGCTCGTTGATGGACCAACCTTCGACCATGCGCTCCACCGAGCCGACATCCTTGTAGACATCGACGACCTCCCACACGTCGAGCCCCGTCCCCATCACCCACGCGCGCCTATCCCAGTCCTTGCCCTTGAACCCGATCCCCGGGAACAGTCGCATCCGCAGTGCCTCCTCCGCGAGCGCCTCGACGATCGCACCCTTGCTGCGACCGGTGCGCTTCGCCTCGCGGTCGACGAGCGCCTCCATCCGCTGGGACAGGCGCATGCTGAACGGAGCCGACTTCGTTGCCATCGTCCAATTGTATCACGGAAATTACGTGGTAATACAACGAGTGACGTTGCTCAACTCGCTCTCACGCGCGTCTCGCTATGCGCCTCGAGCGCTTTGGGCTCGGTGGTGGCGATGAACTCGCCGAGTACCTCGACGAAGCGCTTGGGCTCGTCCAGTTGGGGGAAGTGACCCGAGTCCTCAAAGACCTCCAGACGACTCGAAGGGACCCGGGCGTGCGCGCTGTGGCCGTGGGAGACGGGGATCAGCGTGTCGTGCCGGCCCCAGACGAAGAGCATCGGTGCGCGTTCGGCCAGGTACAGGCGATCGGTGGCGTCGACCCGCTGACCGCCGGGCTCGACGACCGAGCGCACCGTGCGCAGGAACGCTTCACGGGTGACACTGTCGGCGAGCGTGGCGTGGCCGCGGGCGCTTTCGCGCAGATCCGTGCCGGGCCTCAGGCCGACGGCTCCCATCGCTCTTCCCACGATCCGCCCGGCATCGAGCAGACGGCCGTTGGTGAGGATCGGGAGGACGTACTCGGCGCCGGGAAGCGTGGCCGCGCGGAGCAGCAGGCTGACCTCGCGGCCCAGGCCTCCGCTGTCGACGAGGATCAGCCGTTCGCAGCGCTCGGGGAATTGGTAGGCCATCTGCATCGCAATGCCGCCCCCGAGTGAGTGCCCGACGAAAGTGGCCCGATCGTGTCCGAGCTCCTGCAGGATGTCGCGCACGAGGCTCGCGTGCGCGCCCAGTGAATAGTCGCCCGTCGGCTTGGCGGAGCCGCCGTGGCCGAGCAGGTCGGGTGCGATAACCGTGAAGTGCTTGGCCAGGCCAGGCATGACCTGCGCCCATGTCGTCGAGTCCGACGTGATGCCGTGAATCAGCACCACCACCGGGCCGGCTCCGGCCTGGCGATAGGCATAGCGGTTGCCGTGCAGGGTGACACTGCGAAGCCGGTACGCCTTCATTGCAGTCAACGCTCCTGTGCTGTTCTACCCCAGCGAGGTCTCATTTGTCAGGTCGACCAACCTCACTCCGTGAGAGTTCCTCGAAGGCCGGAAATGAGGGCCATTCGCGGAAGGATACGGGCGTTCAGGGACGGCAGCTCCTCCTCACGCTGTTGCGCCTGCCACGCTCCTAAACTCCCATCGTGACCTCGGAGGAGCTCGCCAACCTCGCGCACCTGCGCCGCGCCCGTGATCTGATCGAACGCGAGTACGCTCGCCCGCTCGACGTCGCCGCGCTCGCCCGTGCCGCGTTGATGTCGACCGCGCACTTCTCGCGGCAGTTCCGCGCGGCGTACGGGGAGACGCCGTATGCGTATCTGATGACGCGGCGCATCGAGCGGGCGAAGGCGCTGCTGCGCCATGGCGATGTGTCGGTCACCGAGGCCTGCATCGCGGTCGGGTGTACATCGCTCGGCTCGTTCAGCGCCCGCTTCACCGAGCTGGTGGGCGAGACGCCGACGGCCTACCGCGCCCGTGACCACGGCGAGCTCGAGCGCGTGCCGGGCTGCCTCGCCAGGGACCTCACCCGCCCGACCGGCAAGCCGGCCAGCAGGCCGAGCATCGAGCCGCAAACCGAGCAGGATCGAAGAAACGCGCGGGGTGCCGGCTCCCTAGTGTTGGGGATATGAATCTCTCCCTTTCCACATGCTTCGTCCTCGTCCACGACCCCGAGGCCGCACTGGCCTTCTACCGCGACACGCTCGGTCTCGAGCTGCGCAACGACGTCGCCCGCGAGGACTTCCGCTGGATCACCGTCGGCGCCCCCGGCCAGCCCGACGTGGCGATCGTCCTCACCAACTACCTGGCCGGCAGCCCCGCCGACAGCGACGCGCTCGCCGCCCTGCTCGCCAAGGGCGCCCTCAACGGCGTCCACTTCCACACCGACGACCTCGACGCCACCTTCGCAAAGCTGCAGTCCTCGGGCGCCGAGATCGTGCAGGAGCCGACCGAGCAGTTCTGGGGCACGCGAGACTGCGCCGTGCGCGACCCCTCCGGCAACCTGATCCGCATCGACCAGCCGCCCGCCGCTTAGCCGGCGACATCCAGGCCAACCCGATCCGCGTCGACGGACGCTATTCCGAAGCGGCGCAGGTCTTCATCCCGAGGCTCTCCGCGAGCTTGCGGTCCGCGGCCGTCGTCCGTTCGAGCGAACCTGAGGCGTATTGCTGGCGTCCCGGTTCCAGCCTCGTCAGCGAGTCCGCGAAGCTGCTCACCTCTTCCGCCTCCTCTTCATAGCCGGCGAGCAGCCTGTCGATCCTCGCGGCGTCGCTCGATGGCTGCGGGAGCGCCTTCAGCTTGTCATCGGCCGCGCGCACGTACACGACGGACTGCCGCAGCAGGGACTGCAGCTGGGCTCTCGCCGCTTTCGTTTCCTGCGTCAGCGCTCCGACGCGAGCGTTCACGGGCTGCTGCTGGGCATGCAACGCCCGGCAGATCGAGTCCGCCGCCGCGATGAAGTGCGCAGTCGTGGAGCCCTGCGTCTGGGTCCCGGCGGTCGTCGCTGTGTGAACGCTCGTGCTCGACGTGGCCGTCGATCCGCAGCCGGCGGCGGCGATCGCGACGAAGGTTGTGAGGAGGGCTAGGCGCCGGGGGATGGATCGACACTACCTGGTGTGCGTCCGTCGATCGGCGCGCACCCTCGCCGCCGGCGCAGCCCCCATTGCTCAACCCCCCACACGAGCACCCCCGCCGCGGCCAGCCCGGCACCGAGAATCGACACGGCGCCCCACCCGCCCGCGTCATAGATCGCCGAAGCCAGCGCCGAGGAGGCGGCGGCGCAGGCGAAGAGGGTCGTCATGTAGGCGGTCGTCAAGCGGCTGCGGGCCTCGGGGGCCAGCGCGTAGATCACGCTCTGGTTGGTGATCTGGGCGCCCTGAATGCCGAGGTCGAGCACCGCGATCCCGAGGATCAGCGCCGCGAGCGAGGTTTTGCCGGCGGCGATCAACCCCCATGAGATCAGCATCAGCCCGAAGCACAGCCCGGTGGAGAGATGGTGGCGACCGCGGTCGGCCATCCGCCCGGCCGCCTGTGCGGCGAGCGCGCCGGCGAGCCCGACGAGGCCGAACAGACCGATCGTCGCGGTCCCGTAGTGATACGGCGAGCCCGCGAGCATGAACGCGATCGTCGTCCACAGGACGCTGAACTGCGCCATGCCGAACGCTCCGTAGAGCATCCGCACGCGCAGGGTCGAGTGCTCGGCGACCAACCGCCCCACCGAGCGCAGCACGCTCGGGTAGGACAGCGTCGACGGGGGCCGGACCTCGGGCAGGCGTCTGCGCAGCACCAGGCTCAGCGCGACCATCAGCGCCGCCGAGAGGCCGAAGACCAGCCGCCAGCCGCCGAGCTCGGCGATGATGCCGCTGGCGGTGCGGGCGACGAGGATGCCGACCAGCAGGCCGCTCATCACCTTGCCCACGACGCGCCCGCGTTCGTGCTCGGCGGCGAGCGTGCTCGCCAGCGGCACGAGGATCTGTGCGACGACCGAGGTCACGCCGACGACCAGCAGCGCTGCGGCGAGCAGGCCGAAGCTCGGCGCCGCGGCCGTCGCGGCCAGCGCGAGCGCCGTGATCAGCAGGATGCGGGTGATCAGCCGGCGGCGCTCGAACAGGTCGCCGAGTGGAACCAGCAGCACGAGCCCCGCCGCGTAGCCGACCTGCGAGGCCGTCACGAGCAGGCCGGCGGTGCCGTCGGAGATCGAGAATTCGTGCGCGATCGTGCTGAGCAGCGGCTGGGCGTAGTAGATGTTCGCGACGGCCGCCCCGCAGCCGATCGCCATCAGCAACACCAGTGAGGGGGACAGGGGCCGTTCGGACTCGCTCGTCACACGGTGAGATTAGAACGTCGCCGCGCGGCGCCGGGGAGAGATTGGAGAGATCGCCCGCGGTCAGCCGGCAGGTGCTCTGGACCCAGGCGCGATCGGCACACATGTCCAAACGCCGGCCCGCAGATGCTGGCCAAGCGGCCCTTCTTTCCCGGGTCCCAACGGTCGATCCTCGAGGCATGTCCGCTACTCCCGAGATCATCGGAGGGCCAACGCCGATCCAGGCTCCGCGCCCCGGCGAGACCTACCGCTGGAAGGTTCAGGACGGCCGCGCCGAAAAGCACGTCTACGTGCAGATCGCGGACTACCTCACCGCCGAGTCCTTCGAGGAGCCGCTGCGGTCGAGTATCGCCTCCAAGGGCGAGTCGGTGCTGCGCCGGCTGCTCGAACGTGGCGATGTCCCGACGCGGATCAAGATCACCTCGGCCGGGATCACCGAAGTCGGCACCGATCGCCGCGCCCGCCCCTGCTCGGTCTGAGTGCGCGGGGGCCGCGGATCGCCGTCGAGTCGGGTGAATTTCGGCTGGATGTCGAGTAGAGCGTCGTCGATGGCTACTGTGGGAGAGGCAATGAGAGTAGGCGGCTTGGCATCTGCTTCCTCGGCCGGATCCGGCGGCTCGTGATGTCATGAGCGCGGCGGGCCTCGTCTTCGTATTGGCCAGTGGTGTGCAGGGCGGACACGACAAAGCGCCCGGTTACGAAACGCTCCTGCTCGTGCTCTTCATCGCCGTGATGACGGCCGCGTGTGCGCTGATCGCGATCTACCTGCGCCGCCGCTACCGTCGCCCCAAGCCGGTCGCCGACCAGTGGCAGGCGATGGCCGTGATGGGCGAGCTGTGCGTGCACGGCTGGCAGGCCCAGATCACGCTCTACGGCTGGGGCGCGCCGGTGCCCGCCGACGCTCCGCCCTCGCGCGTCCCGCTGGTCGAGCTCGAATGGAAGCAGTTCGAGGAGGAATCCGGACACGTCGCGGTCGCGCGCCGCGTCTGGGCGCCGACGATCGGCGAGGCGCTGCAGACGATGGTCGAGGATCGCCGCACGGACATCGCCCTCGAGCAGATCGAGCAGGCGGTCGCCGACGAGGACGACGCGTGGTGGGACGACTGACGCGCCGGGCATCCGCACCCGGCGGGCCGGGGGAGCCGTGCGCCGTCTGAGAGCTCAGCCCGGGTGCGCCTCGCCGGCGTGCAGAAAGCGATCGGCCACGAGGAACGCGCGCGCGATCGTCTCCCAGTCCAAGTTCTCGGGCGTGTCGCTGGGCCAGTGGTAGTTGGAGGGGAATTTGGTGGAGTCGATCGAGGCGAGCGTCGCGGTGGGGTAACCGCGGCGCAGCGCGACGAGCGCGTCGGTGGCGCCGACCGTGCGCAGGCCCCGCACGAGTTCCACGCCGGCCGCCTCGGCCGCGTCGGCCAGCCGTCGGCGGGCGGCCTCGCTGTAGGGCCGCATCAGCAGCATGCCCTCGGCCTCGACCAGCGTCAGGATCGGGCTGCCGAGGCACTCCAGGCAGAGCACGGTCGTAAGGTCCGAGTCGAGCTCGGCGCGGTGGCGGCGGACGAAGCCCTGCATGCCCTCCATGAACGACTCCTCCGAGCCGGTCGAGAGCAGCAGCACGCGCACGCCGGGCGTTGGGCGCTCCGCCAGCGAGCGCGCCAGCGCCACGAGTACGGCGACGGAGCTGAGGTTGTCGTTGGCGCCGGGCACCACCTCGCTTGAGCCGATGTCGGCCATCGCCGCGACCGCGCCGGCGGCCAGCAGCGACCCCGCCCGCTGCAGACGGGCGCGGCCGAGGAGCGAGCCGAGCGCCATCAGCACCGGGCCGAGCCACGTCGCATACATGATCGGGAAGCTCTGGTTCGAGCGCTCGTGCTGCTCCGGGAAGCGCTCGGCGAACAGGCGCGGCAGCGCGGGATGGAAGACGACGCCGCTGTGGGCGGCGTCGTGATGGGCCACGACCACAATTGTCTCGCCGCCCTCGGGATCCCCGGCCTCGGCCACCACGTTGAAGGTGTCGCGGTGCGGCAGCACGGCCCGCCGGAACCACAGCCGCCCGCCGCCGACTTCGTCCCAGATCGCGGTCGCGGCGCCGGCGCCGAGGGCGGCGGCGAGCAGGCGCGTCGCGCAGGAGCGGTAACGGTGAGCGGCCAGTCCCGCCACGGCCACGATGCCGTTGAGGATCCCCAGCGGCCACCAGTAGCCGCCGTGGGCGCGCTCGGTCTCGACCGTCGCGGTGTGGCCGAGCTCGCGCATCCGCGCCGCGATCCACTCGGCGGCCCGGCGCTCGCCCGCCGAGGCCGAGGGCCGCTCGTAGCTCGCGAGCTCGGTGGCCACTGCGCGCAGCTCCCGTGCGAGCCACGCCGGGCGCGCGAGCTCCGCGGCTCCGGCGGCCGGCGGGGAGGCCTCTGTCGCGGTCTTCGAGCTCATACGCGGACGCTAGCGCTACCCACCGGCAAGCCCGAAGAAGGCGTCGAGCACCGTGCGGCCCGCGCGTTCGACCTCGACCACGGAGGACTCCTCGAGCGCACCGTCGGGCAGCAGCTCGCGCCACGCCCGCGCCAGCTCCCGTTCGACCTCGACGTGGAATTGCAGGCCGTAGGCGCGCGCGCCGGCCCGGAAGGCTTGGTGGGGAAAGAGGGCGCTACTGGCCAGCAGCGACGCGTCCGCGGGCAGCTCGAAGGTGTCCTCGTGCCAGTGCACGACCGACAGCGTCGCCGCACCGGTGCTGCCCAGGACGGGATCCTCGCGGCCGGCACCGGTGAGCGAGACCGCGCCGCAGCCGATCTCGGCCTGCTGTCCGCGGTAGACGCTCGCACCGAGCGCGTGGGCGAGCAGCTGGGCGCCGAGGCACACCCCCAGCACGGGGCGTCCGGCGCGCACCATCGCCGCGATCAACTCGACCTCCCGCGCGAGGTGTGGATGCTCGGCGGTCTCGTGGACGCCCATCGGGCCGCCCATCACGACGAGCCCGTCGAGCTCCTCCCACGCCGGTAGCGACTCGCCGCGGTAGGGGTGGCAGAGCCGCAGCTCGATGCCTCTCCGCGAGGCTGCCGCGGCGATCAGGCCGGGTCCCTCGTAGGGCACGTGCTGGAGGGCGACCCAATCGCGTTTCCCGGCTGTGGACGTCAAGGAGATTCGCTGTCCGCATCTCCCTGGGCGGCTCGCGAGGCCAGGGAATCGCGCCCGCCGGCGCCGCGCAGGACGTACGCGAAGACGACGGCGAGCAGCGCGCCCGCGAGCGGGCCCACGAGGTAGACCCAGAAGTGCGAGAAGTCGCCGAGCACCAGATCCGGGGCGAAGGAGCGCGCGGGGTTCATCGAGGCGCCGGAGATCGGGCTCGACCAGAGGCCGGCGAGGATGATGTAGGCGGCGACGCCGAAGGCTGAGATCGGTCCGAGGTTCTGCGCGCGCGAAGCGGTGCCGAGGATCGTCGAGACGAGACCCGCCGTGAGCACCAGCTCGATCGCGGCCGCCTGCAGGTTGCTGATCCCCGCGCCGGGAACCGTCGCGCCGAGCGAGCCGGCACGACCGAAGACCGCGAGCAGAAACAGCACGGCGAGCGTGGCGCCGAGCAGCTGCACGACGATGTAGCCGGGGACGCGGCGCCAGGGGAAGTCGCCGCGCGCCGCAAACGCGATCGAGACCGCGGGGTTCAGGTGCGCGCCCGAGATGGCGCCCATGAAGAGGATCACCGCGAGTACGGTCAGGCCGGGTGCGCTGACCGCGGCGGCGCGGCCGATCGCGACGTGGCTGGCGGCGGAGACGACGCTCGCGCCGGCGCCGGCGAGGACGAGCAGGAAGGTGCCGAGCGTCTCGGCGAACAGGCGCCGCCACTCCAGGGAGGGGTCCTCGAAGCGGTGGACCCACCAGGCGTCGCGGGCGAGGCGCCCGCCCGGCGTGCGGGTCAGCTCGCTCTCGCCGAGGCTGCCGTACTCGCGCGGGCTCAGCTGCGGGTGGGCTCCCGCGGCCGGCTCAGCCATCGGGCCAGCGGCCGTGTCGCTCGAAGTAGTCGCGCGCGGCCTCCTCGGCTTCGCGTTCGCGATCGCCGCTGATCCCGGCGCGGAACAGCCAGTTGACGAAGTAGATCGCGAGGCCCGCGCTGACGATCCCGGCGCCGCCCTCGAGGTGGTTTTCGTCGCCGAAGGACATCACGACAAGGCCGCCGAGCACGACGACAGCCGGGAGCACGTAGCGGATGACGTCGAGCCATCCCCTGGGGCGGAGGCCTTTGCGTTTATGCGGAGAGCCGGCTGGGTGGGAAGTGGCCATCGGTTCTTTATAGCCGAAGGGCGCTCGTGCCCGATCGCGCCGCAGGAAAGGGTCGTCCGGCGGCATCGCGGCGGCGCGCCCCGGAGACGCCAGGGAGATGGCTAAGGTAACGAATCATGGCACTGATCCGAGCAAGCGGCCCGCTGAGTCGAGCCCTGAGCGACGTCTTTCCGGAGCGGCCGTTCAACGTGCGCTTCTGGGATGGCGGGGCGGTCGCGGCGACGAGCGAGGGCGGGCCGACGTTCTTCGTGAGGCGACCGTCGGCGCTGTCGCACTTTCTCAGGGCGCCCGACACGCTCGGCCTCGGACGCGCCTACGTGGACGGATCGCTGGACGTCGACGACCTCGACGCCGGCTTCATCGTGATCGACGAATGGGAGCCGCCGCAGCTGAGCGCGAAGGACAAGGCGCGCCTCGGTCTCGGCATCGTGGTCGCGGCGCTGCCGGGCGGGATTCCCAAGCGCCCGAGCCTCGAGCTGATCCTGCACGGCGAGCGCCACACGCTGCAGCGCGACGCGGCCGCGATCCGCTACCACTATGACGTCGGCAACGAGTTCTTCGGTCTATTCCTCGACGAGTCGATGACCTACAGCTGCGCGGTCTACTCGAAAGGCGCACAGACACTCGAGGACGCCCAGCTGGCGAAATTGGATCTGATCGCGGGCAAGCTCGACCTGAAGCCGGGCATGCGGCTGCTCGACGTCGGCTGTGGCTGGGGGAGCTTCGCGATCCACGCGGCGAAGAACTACGGCGCGACGGTCACCGGCGTCACGCTCTCGCCCTCGCAGGCCGAGCTCGCGCGCGAGAAGGTGGCGCAGGCCGGGCTCAGCGAGCAGGTCGAGATCAGGGTCGCCGACTACCGCGAGCTGCCGGGTGGATCGTTCGACGCGATCGTCAGCGTCGGCATGTCCGAGCACGTCGGCGAGAGCCAGATCGACAACTACGCAAAGACGCTGTTCGGGCTCTTGCGCCCGGGCGGGGTGCTGCTCAACCACGCGATCGCGGCGCTCGACCCCGAGTACGAGTCGCTCGACGACGAGTTCTCGATGCGCTACGTCTTCCCCGACGGAGAGGCGCTGGCGCTCTCCCGCGTCCAGCTCGCCGTCGAGCGCGCCGGCTTTCACGTCAACCACGTCGAGGGCTTCCGCGAGGACTATGCGCGCACGCTGCGCGAGTGGACCAAGCGCCTGGATGAGAACCTCGAGCGCGCCGAGCAGCTGGCCGGCGTCGAGCGTACGCGGGTCTGGCGGCTGTACCTGCGCGCGGCCCGGCATGGCTTTGACACGAGCATCACCGCCGTCTACCAGGTCCGCGCGCGCAAGCCGGTCCCGGGCAGCGCCGCGGATCCTGTTTGATCGGACCGTCGGCTGGGCAATTGGGCTGGATGCCGCCGCGGGTCCGCGGCGGGCGACCAGGCCTGGCCGTCCAATTGAAGATTCTCGTAAACACGGGGCCATATGGGTACTAACACCCATGTACATCGCCGGCCCGTAGACCGTTATCAGGGGCATACCCCGACAATCCCAGAGCGGGCTGACAGGAGCGGTTTGATGAGAAAGCTTTCAACACGAAGCGTGCGCGATGAGGGCGGGTTCACGCTGATCGAACTTTTGGTCGTGATCCTGATCATCGGCATTCTCGCCGCGATCGCGATTCCCGCCCTGCTCAGCCAGAAGAGCAAGGCCTACGACTCCTCGGCGAAGACGATGGCCCAGACGGCCCAGACGGCTATGGAGACATGGTCGACGGAATCCGGCGGCACTTATGTCGGTGGAAGTAGGACCAAGCTTCACGAAATCGAGCCTTCACTCAACATCGGGTCGTCCACGACCGAACCCGAATTGAAGGAAACCAGCGGTCTCGCCATCAACGAATACACGATCACGGTGAAAGCAGCTAACACTGGCGATGAATATCAAGTGGTCCGGAAATCGACAGGTGCAATAGAACATCTGTGTAAAAGCACCACAGGCACCAAGACCGGCTGCCACGGCAGCGAATCATCCAGTAGCTGGTAGCTCCTACGCCTCGACCAACCCCCGCCGGATCGCATACCGCGTGAGATCGACCCGGTTGCGCATGCCGAGCTTGTCGAGCACGTTCGCGCGGTGGCGCTCGACGGTCTTCTTGCTGAGCACGAGCTCGGTGGCGATCTCCTCCGAGGTGTGGCCTTCGGCGATCAACTTCACTACTTCGAGCTCGCGCGCGGTCAGCGGGTCCTGCGGCGGCGCCTCGCCGAGGCGGGCGCCGTCGAGATAGTCGCGCACGAGCGTCGCGACCGCCGGGGGATAGAGGAACGCCTCGCCGCGCATGCAGGCGCGGCAGGCCTCGACGAGGTCGCGGTTGGCGGCCGTCTTCAGCACGTAGCCCGAGGCGCCGGCCTTCAGCGCCTCGAAGAAGTACTGCTCGTTGTCGTGCATCGAGAGCATCAGGATCCGCAGCTCGGGCCGGCGCCGGTGCAGCTCGGCGGCCGCCTGCAGGCCCGTCATGCGCGGCATCGAGACGTCGAGAACGGTCAGGTCGATCTCCGCGGTGAGCGCCTGCTCCAGCGCCTGCGCGCCGTCGCCCGCCTCGGCGACGACCTCGATGTCCGATTGGGCTTCGAGCACCATGCGCAGCCCGCTGCGGACGACCTCGTGGTCGTCGGCGAGCAGCACACGGATCTTCAGGGGTGTGGTCATGCCGGTCGAGTCGCTGTGGGTTGGTCTGCGTTGAGGTCATTCGCCACGACCGTCAGGCGCACCTCCACGCCCGCTCCCGGGGGGGAGTGGATCTCGATCTTCCCTCCGATCAGGATCGCCCGCTCGCGCATGCCGGCCAGGCCCGTGACCCCTGCCGGCATCGGGCTCGGCAGTCCGCGTCCATCGTCGCTGACGCGGAGCACGACGAGATCGTCCTGCGTGCGCTCGAGCGCGACGCGCACCTGGGAGGCGTTCGCGTGGCGAAAGGCGTTGGTCAGGGCCTCCTGTGCGACGCGGTAGATCACGAGCTCGACCTCCGGGCTGAGCGCCGGCATCGGTCCCTGCAGCTCGCGCAGCACCCGCCGCGCGCCCTGGCGCTCCATCCGCAGGCAGAGCGAAATCAGCGCGTCGATCAGCCCCAGGTCGTCCAGCGCCTCCGGGCGCAGCTCACGGGCGATGCGGCGGACGTCGTCGAGGCTGCCGTGGACCGTCGCGACGATCTCTCCCAGCGCCAGTGCCTGTGCCTGCGCCTGCGCGGGCAGCTCGCCGGCGGCGCGTTCGGCGCGCAGCGCGACGGCGGTCAGCGTCTGACCGACCTCGTCGTGCAGCTCGCGGGCGATCCGCAGCCGCTCTGACTCCTGCGCGGCGAGCGCGCGATGGGCGCTCTCGCGCCGCTCGGCCTCGATCCGGTCGAGCATCGTGTTGAAGGCGCGCGACAGCGTGGTCATCTCGGTGCTCATCCAGTTGCCCACGGGGGCCCGCTGGCCGGGGCGCGTCGGGTCGATGTCGCCCATCAGCGCCGCCAGGCGGCGCAGCGGGCTCAGTACCAGCCGCAGCAGCAGCAGATCGATCGCCAGCGTCACCACCAATCCGGCGAGGAGGGCGACGAGCTCGCTGCGTTTGATCGGGTTGGAGACCGTCGCCGGACTCGCGATCAGGACGAACACCGCCAACCCGAAGACGATCGCGTTGACGGTGAACACCCGCCAGAGGATCGACACCGTGGTCGGACGTCGGTGCACAATTTGCTGCTCCTGCACGTCGACGGGGACCTGCGCGACGGAGGCCTCTTGCGGTGTCATCGCCTGCGATGCTCGCGTGCGGGCCGGACGGCCCTTGGCAGGCCCGCCCGCGGACCGGCCGCCGTCGGGGTCTCGGCTCAGGTCCCCGGCAGGCGGTACTTGCGGCTCTTGGGATCTCGCTCCAGCAGGCCGAGCTCCACGAGCGTCGAGGCATAGCGGTGCGCGGTCGAGGGACTCATGCCGGCGTCGTGGGCCAGTTCGACGATTCCTCGCGCGCCCCCCTCGCGACCGAAGCAGGTGAGTAGCGAAAGCCCCCGCAGCAGCGACCGGGACAGGCGCGGATCGGATGCTCCGACCGGTAGATAGCCACCGACCTGTGAGTCCTCGTCGAGGACGCCCTCGGGCTTCTCGGCGCCGTCGGCACGATCCTTGCCGCTCTCTCGATCGTCGGCGTCGTCTTGCGCGGAGGGGGAATTGCTCCCGGGCTCGCGCGTCAGCGGCGCGTTGAGCGAGGCCGCGATCAACGTGGAGATACTCGGTACGCGACTCTGGGAGGCGGCGCGTACCACCTCGTCGACCTGGGCGGGGGATAGCGTGATGGCGATGGGGATCTGCTCGCTGTTGTTCATCGCACGATGATGGCAGAAGCCGCAGACGGTTGTCTGCATTCGTGATCTCGTTCCGTGTTCTAGAAAGCCCCGGCGCCGGTTCGCGAGCGCCCCTGCGGGCCGGCATGCGGGCGGCCGGGTAGCCTGCTGGATCGAGATGGCGGTCACAGTGACACTCCCAGACGGCAAGGCCCTGGAGCTGCAGGACGGGGCCACGGGCGCGGACGCAGCCGCGGCGATCGGGCCGGGCCTCGCGCGTGCGGCGCTCGCGATCGAGATCGGCGCTCCGGCTCCGAGCTCCGCGGACAGCGCTTCGGATTTGAGCCCCGCCCGCCCCCCGGACCGATCGAAGATCGGCCAGCATGACCTCGCACGTGAGCTGTGGGATTTGGCTCGGCCATTGCCCGACAAGGCGCGGATCGCGATCGTGACCGACCGCAGCGGCGAGCAGGCGCTGGCGCTGATCCGCCACGACGCCGCGCACGTGCTCGCGGCCGCGGTGATGGAGCTGTGGCCGGGCGTGAGGATCTCGATCGGGCCCGCGATCGAGAACGGCTTCTACTACGACTTCGAGTTTCCCGATGGGGTGTCGATCTCCGAGGATGACTTCCCGCGAATCGAAGAGCGCATGCGCGCCCACGTGCGCGCGGCCGAGCGTTTCGAACGCGTCGACGTCACGCCGGCCGCGGCCCGCGAGCGCTTTGCGGCCGAGGATCAGGAGTACAAGGTCGAGCTGATCGACGACCTCGTCTCAAACGCCGCGCGGGCCGGACAGGCGGAGGGGGGAGGCGGAGCCCCGCTCGAGACGGTCTCGCTCTACACGAACGGCCCGTTCACGGACCTCTGCCGGGGCCCGCACGCGCCCACGACGAAGAGCGTCGGCGCGTTCAAGCTGACGTCGGTCGCCGGCGCCTACTGGCGCGGGGACTCGACACGGACGATGCTGACGCGAATCTACGGGACGGCGTTCTTCTCCAAGGCGCAGCTGGAGGAGTATCTGCAGCGCGTCGAGCTGGCGAAGGAACGCGACCATCGCAAGCTCGGGAAAGATCTCGGCCTGTTCACGTTCTCCGATGTCTCGCCCGGCGCCGCCTTCTGGCTGCCACCAGGGACGGCGATCTGGAACCAGCTGGTCGCGGTCTCGCGCGAGATGGGACTCGAGCGCGGCTACGAGGAGGTGAAGACGCCGCTGATCTTCGACGCGGAGCTGTGGAAGACCTCGGGGCACTGGGGGAAGTACCGCAAGAACATGTTCACGGTCAAGGTCGAGGAGCGCGAGATGGGCGTGAAGCCGATGAACTGCCCCGGGCACGCCCACCTGTATGCCTCCCAGCGCCACTCCTATCGGGACCTGCCCGTGCGCTACTCCGAGCCCGGCCTGCTGCATCGCAACGAGCCCTCGGGAGTCCTGCACGGATTGCTCAGAGTCAGGCACTTCGCGCAGGACGACGCGCACATCTTCTGCACCGAGGAGCAGGTCCAGGAGGAGGTGCGGGGGTGCCTCGAGCTGGCGTTCGCGACGTATGCGCTGTTCGACTTCGACGTGCGCCTGGAGCTCTCGACGCGCCCGGACGAGCGGATCGGCACGGATGCGATGTGGGACAAGGCCGAGGAGAAGCTGAAGAACGCACTCGACGCGCAGGGTCTGCAGTACGAGCTGAACCCGGGCGACGGTGCCTTCTACGGCCCGAAGATCGACATGCACATGACCGACTCGCTCGGGCGCTCGTGGCAGCTGGGGACGGTGCAGCTGGACTATTCGATGCCCGAGCGCTTCGATCTGACATACACGGGCGCGGACAACCAGGAGCACCGTCCGGTGATGATCCACCGCGCCGCGTTCGGATCCTACGAGCGCTTCATCGGGATCATGCTCGAGCACTACGGGGGCGAGCTGCCGCTGTGGCTGGCACCGGTGCAGGCGATCGTGCTGCCGATCTCCGACCCCTTCAACGAATATGGCGCCACCGTCAGAGACTCACTCCGGCAGGCCGGCCTGCGCGTCGAGCTCGACGCGCGCGGCGAGTCGATCGGGAAGAAGATCCGCGAGGCCGAGCTGCGGAAGATCCCGCGGATGCTGATCGTCGGCGAGCGCGAGCTGCAGGCGGGCGAGGCCTCGGTACGCGAGCACGGCAAGGGCGATACGGGCAGCGCGCCGATCGTGGAGCTGACGGAGGCGCTGCTGCGCGACATCGGCCGCGGGAGCGGGCGGTGAGCTTGTTAAGCAGCGCGCGGCGCTATACTCGGCCCCGTTGAAGCTCGCCAATTCAAAGCGCCGCGCGTAAATCCAGCTTGACGCGCGGTAACCACAGCTAGTGCCGGTCCCACGCAGGTTCGACCGGCGCCCGCCCGAGCGGGATACGACGAGGATCAACGAGCGCATCCGCGTGCCCGAGGTCCGGGTGATCGACGACGAGGGCAACCAGGTCGGGGTGATGAAGACCCCGGAGGCGCTCGTGTTCGCGCAGGAACGCGATCTCGACCTCGTCGAGGTCGCGCCCGAGGCGCGCCCGCCGGTCTGCAGGGTGCTCGACTACTCGAAGTACAAGTACGAGCAGGCGCAGAAGGTCAAGCAGGCAAAGAAGCACCAGCAGCAGATCACGGTGCGCGAGATCAAGTTCCGCCCGAAGATCGCCGAGCACGACTACGACACCAAGAAGCACCACGTCGAGCGCTTCCTCAAGCACAAGGACAAGGTCAAGGTCACGATCATGTTTCGCGGGCGCGAGGTCACGCACCCCGAGCGCGGCACGATGATCCTCGACCGCCTCGCGGAGGAACTCGCCGAGTTGGGCGTCGTCGAGCAGCGCCCGATGCAGGAAGGGCGCAACATGACGATGATGATGGCGCCCTCGAAAGCAGTGCTCGCGGGCACCGTCGACTCCGACGCGCCCGCTGACGACGAGACCCCGGCCGCGGCCACCGAGGCGCCGGCGGAGAACGGCGCGCAGGCGACCGCGAGCGCCCCGCCGGCCGAGAACGGCGCCGGTGCGGCACAGGACGAGCCGCCGGCCGTGGACGGCGCGGACACGCCGTCGCCAGAGCCGCAAGCCTAGGCTCACGCGGGCGCCGGTGGCGGCGCCGTGTCATAATCACCGCGCGATGCCCAAGATGAAGACCCACAGCGGCGCGAAGAAGCGCTTCAAAGTTACCGGTACCGGCAAGGTGCGCGGCCGGCATCCCTTCACGAGCCACATCCTCGAGAAGAAGTCGCCGAAAAAGAAGCGCGCGCTGGGCGGCCCGAAGATCATGTCCGACGACGACACACCGCGGATCAAGCGGATGCTGGGGGTGGGCAAGTGACGCGCGTCAAGCGGTCGGTCCACGCGAAGAAGAAGCGCCGCGCGGTACTCGAGCAGACGAAGGGCTTTCGCGGCGAGGCGCACTCGAACTACAAGCGCGCGAAGGAGGCGCTGCTGAAGGCGGACGCCTATGCCTACAGGGACAGGCGCAACCGCAAGCGCGATTTTCGCAGGCTGTGGATCACGCGGATCAACGCCGCGGCGCGGCAGAACGGGATGAGCTACTCGACGTTCATGCGCGGGTTGACGCTGGCCGGCGTCGAGCTCGACCGCAAGGTGCTCGCGGATATCGCCGTGCGCGACGCGGATACGTTCCGACGTTTCGTGGAGGTCTCCCGCGAGGCCCTGGCCTCCGCGGCAACCTCCGAGCCAGCCCGCGAGGCGTCGGCTGCTTAGGCAAGCACTCGGCAGAGAAGAGCCCCGCGGGCGTCGCTCCTGAAAAGGACGGCGCCCTTTTTTGTACCCGATCCCGACCCACCGAAGGACGAACGGCCCGCCGCACGAACTGAACCTGACTGACAAACCGATGACGATCACCTCCCAACACAATCCGGCCCTCAAGCAATTGCGTCGCCTCGCGCGCAAGCCCGAGCGCGAGCGCAGCGGCCGGTTCGCGGCCGAGGGCGAGGACCTGGTTGCCGCGGCCGCAGCGGCGGGATGGCGCGCGCTCGAGGGATACCGCCTCGCGGGCTCGGGGCTTGGTGGGGAGGACTTCGTCGACGTCGATGCGCAGGCGCTGGCGGCGGTCTCGACGCTGGGCTCGAGCACGCGCGTGATCGGCGTCTACGAGCAGCGCTGGGCGCCGGCGCCCGCGGGACCGCTGTGCGTGTACCTGCACGGCGTCGGTGATCCTGGCAATGTCGGCACGATCCTGCGCTCAGCGCGGGCGTTCGGCGCGAGCGGCGTGGCGCTCGGCCCGGGCTGCGCCGATCCGTATGGGCCGAAGGCGGTGCGGGCGAGCATGGGCGCGATCTTCGCGGTGGACCTGACGCGCGTGGAGTCGGTCGCGGAGCTGCCGGGCGAGCGCGTCGCGCTCGTCGCCCACGAGGGCGAGGTGTTGCGAGGCGAGCCCACCTTCTCGGCGGGCGACGTCACGCTGCTCGTCGGCGCCGAGCGCGAGGGGCTACCCGACGAGATCGTGGCGGCGTGCGAGCGCACGGCGCAGATCCCGATCGCCGCCGACTCGCTGAACGCCGCGATGGCCGCGACCGTGGCGCTGTACGAGCTGACCAGGCAAGCAAATAGGCTCGCGGCGAAATAGGGTCAGGGCGAGATGATCGAGCGGATCGAACAATTGAGAGCGCAGGCCGAGGGCGAGATCGCCGGGGCCGTCACCAGCGAGGCGCTGGAGGGGCTGCGCGTGGGCTACCTCGGCCGCAAGGCCGAGCTGCCACAGCTGCTGCGGGGCGTGGCTGAGCTGGAGCCGGCGCAGCGGGGGGCGGTCGGCAACGCCGCCAACCAGGCGCGGCAGGCGCTGGAGGGGTTGATCGAGGCGCGCGCGGCGCAGTTGGGCGCCGCGGAGCTCGAACGAGGCTTGGAGGCCGACCGCGTCGACGTGACGCTGCCCGGCGCGCCGCTTCAGCCGATCGGCCGGCTGCACGTGTTGACGAGCACGATGCGCGAGATCGAAGACATCTTCCTCGGGTTGGGCTTCACCGTGATGGAGGGACCCGAGGTGGAGACCGTGCACTACAACTTCGATGCGCTCAACCACTCCCCGACACATCCGGCGCGCGCGCGGACGGACACGTTCTATGTCGAGGACCCCGCCGGCGTCGGCGGCGAGGCGGCGCGCTCTGGCCCCCAGGAGTTGGTCCTGCGGACGCACACCTCGCCGATGCAGGTGCGCGCGATGCAGGAGCACCCGCCGCCGCTGTACGTGGTGATCCCCGGACGCGTGTACCGGCCCGACTCCGACGCCACCCACACGCCCCAGTTTCACCAGGTCGAGGGCTTGGCGGTCGACGAGGACATCACGCTGGCCGACCTGAAGGGCACGCTGCTCGCGTTTGCGCGGGCGGTGTTCGGCGACGAGCGCGATGTCAGGCTGAGGCCACATTTCTTCCCCTTCACCGAGCCGAGTGTCGAGGTCGACGTGTCGTGCTTTCATTGCGGGGGGAAGGGCTTCCTGAAAGACGGGGCACGCTGCTACCTGTGCAAGGGAGAGGGTTGGCTGGAGGTGCTCGGCGCCGGCGAGGTCGACCCGAATGTCTACTCCTACGTACCCACTACGGAGGCAAACGCCCCGGGGTACGACCCCGAGAAGGTGCAGGGCTTTGCCTGGGGGATGGGCGTCGAGCGGATCGCGATGCTCAAGCACGGAATTCCCGATCTGCGCTTGTACTACGAAAACGATTTGCGCTTCTTGGAGCAGTTCTGATGCGGGTCCCTCTGGATTGGTTGCGTGAATACTGCGATCCGGCGCTGGACGCGAAGGAGATCGAGGAGCGCTTGACGATGACCGGGACGAAGGTCGAGGCGATCCATCACCACGGGGTGGGAGCGGTCGAGAAGTTCGTCGTGGGAAGGGTGTTGGAGGTAAACAAACATCCCGACGCGGATCGATTGAAGGTATGCAAGGTAGATATAGGTCCTGCCCACCCCGAGGGCGATCCCGACGCGCCGGCGACGATCGTGTGCGGGGCCCCGAACGTCGCCGCGGGGCAGACGGTTGCGGTTGCGACGCCGGGTGCGGTCATGCCCGATGGAACGAAGATCAAGCAGGCGAAGCTCAGGGGCGTGATCTCCGAAGGGATGATCTGCGCCGAGACCGAGCTGGATTTGAGCCCCCCCAACTCACCCAGCGAGGGGATTCTGGTGCTGGACGATCTCACGCTCGACGCCGACCGATCGGGGATCGACGGGATCTCCGATCGGCCAGCCCCGGGGACGCCGCTCGCGGATTTGCTGCCGATCGCCGGCGAGGTACTGGAGCTGGAGATCACGCCGAACCGGCCCGATTGCCTTGGGGTCTATGGGGTCGCACGCGAGCTGCACGCGGCCAGTGGAGCGCTGCTGACCGACGCGCCTTGGAATGAGGACTCGGGTTCGGATGGTCCCGTGGATGGCGCCCAGGTGATCGTTGAATGCCCCGATCTGTGCTCGCGCTTCACCGCGCGCGTGTTCGAGGACGTAGTGGTCGGCCCCTCGCCGCCCTGGCTGAAGGCGCGGCTGATGGCGGCGGGGCAGAAACCGATCAACAACGTCGTCGACATCACCAACTACGCGATGCTGCTGACCGGCCAGCCGCTGCACGCGTTCGACCTCGACCACGTCGCCGGTCAGCGCCTGACGGTGCGCCGCGCGAAAGAGGGCGAGCGCGTGGACACGCTCGACGGCGAGACGCGCACGCTCGACGCGGAGATGGTCGTGATCGCCGATGCCGAGGGACCGACGTCGATCGCGGGCGTGAAGGGCGGCGCCCGCTCGGAGGTGCGGCCCGAGACGACGCGCGTGCTGCTGGAGGTGGCAACATGGAGCGGGCCGAACATCCACCGCACCTCGTGGAGCCTCGGTCTGCGCAGCGAGGCCTCGGGGCGCTTCGAGAAGGGCCTCCAACCCGAGCAGTGCCTGCACGCGCAGGCGGTGGCGACGAGGCTGCTGATCGAGTGCTGCGGCGCGCGCGTGGCCCCCGGCACGATCGACGTCGGTTGGGAGCCGGCGCCGGAGCAGGTGATTCGCCTCCGCGAGGCGCGGGTGCAGGCGATCCTCGGGCTACCGGTCCCGCGCACGCGCCAGGCGGAGATCCTGCAGGCGCTCGACTTTCAGACGGTCGCGGCTACGGATCCCGGGTCGGGCGAGCGCGATGGCCTCGACGTGACCGTGCCGGCGCTGCGACGCGTCGACGTCACGCGCGAGGTCGACCTGATCGAGGAGGTCGCGCGGATCGACGGCCTGGAGAAGTTGCCGGCCACGCTCCCCGCGCGCCGCGGCGCCGTGGGGCTGCTGAGCCATGCTCAAAGGGTGCGCCGCGCGTCCGAGGACGCGCTCGTCGGTCGCGGCCTGCACGAGGTCGTCGGCTGGAGCTTCACCGACCCCGGCCTGCTCGACCGGCTGCGCCTCCCCGAGAACCACATGCTGCGCCAGGTGGTGAAGCTCGAGAACCCGATGTCGGAGACGCAGTCGACGATGCGCCCGACGCTGCTCGGCTCGCTGCTCGACGTCGCGCGGCACAACGTCGCGCGCAACGGCCCCGACGTGGCGATCTTCGAGTCCGGGGCTGTGTATCGGACCCATCCACCCAGTGCGCCGGACGGCGACACGCCGGTCGAGGAGCACCACGCGCTCGGCGCGCTGCTTACCGGCGCGCTGGGTGGTCGGGCGTCCAAATCCTGGCGCGGGGAGCGCACCGAGGCGGATTTCTTCGCTGTCAAGGCGCTGCTGGAGGGGGTGCTCGACAAGTTCCACGTCGCCTGGTCGGTGCGGCCGGCCGGCGATTGGCCATTCCTGCATCCAGGCCGCAGCGCCGAGGTGCTCGCCGGTGGCGGCGAGGGAGCGGAGATCGTCAGGCTCGGCTTCGTGGGGGAGGTGCACCCGCTCGTCGCCGCGGAGTGGGACCTGGAGCGGACCGCCGTATTCGCGATCGACCTCGGCAAGCTCGCCGCCGCGGCCCCGCCCGTGCCCGCCTTCGCGCCGTTCGCGTCGGTGCCGTCGCTGCGCCAGGACCTCGCGGTCGTGCTGCCCGACGACGTCGCCGCGGGGCGTGTGCTGGAGCAGGTTAAAGAGGCGGGCGGGGAGATGCTCGACGACGTGAGCGTGTTCGACGTCTACACCGGCCCGCAGGTCGGCGACGGCCGGCGCTCGCTGGCATTGGCACTGTCGTTCCGCGGCCACGAGCAGACGCTGACCGACGAGGATGTGGCGCCCGCACGGGCGAAGATCGTGGCGGCGCTGGGCGAGCTGGGGGGTGAGCTGCGTGGCTGAGCTTTCCTCCACGCGCGCCGCGGTCGGCGCGCCCGCGTCGCAGAGCTTCGCGCCCGGTTCCCCGCGCGTGCTCGTCGCGGGCGCGACGGGCTTCGCCGGCGCGCTCGCCGCGCACCTGCTGTGGCGCCATCCACGCTTCGAGCTGGTCGCCGTGACGGGGCGCTCGGAGGTTGGCCGGCGCCTGGACGACCTGTACCCGCGCTATCGCGTGCCACTGCAGATCGAGCAGCTCGAGCTCGACGCCTACGGCGAGCTCGACGCGGCGATCGTCGCCTATCCCCATGCGGCGGCCGCGCCGACGGTCGGCGACCTGCGCGACCGCGGCGCACGCGTGGTCGACCTGAGCGCCGACTTCAGGCTCTCCTCGCTTGCAACCTATGAACACTGGTACGGCGAGCACCCGCGCCCGGATCTGCTCCCGCAGGCCGTCTACGGCCTGACCGAGCTGCACCGCGAGCGGATCGCGAGCGCCGCGATCGTCGCCAACCCGGGCTGCTATCCGACCGCCTCGCTGCTGGGCCTCGCGCCGCTCGCGCGCGCCGGGCTGATCGCCGACGTCGTGATCGACGCCAAGCAGGGCCTCTCGGGGGCGGGACGCACGTTCGACGAGACCACGCACGGCTCTTTCGCGGGCGAGAACATCCTGCCCTACAAGGTGGCGGAACACCGCCACACGCCGGAGATCGAGGAGCAGCTCTCACCGCTGCGCGCAGCGGCCGGCGCGAGCGACGAGGTCGCGGTGCTGTTCCAGGCGCACCTCGTCGGACTCGACCAGGGCGAGCTTGCCGACTGCTACGTGACGCCGACGCGCCCGGTCGGCGACGGCGAGCTGGCCGAGCTGTTTCTTGCCGCCTACGCCGACGAGCCGTTCGTGGAGGTGGTGGGCGCGCCGCCGGGCACGCGCGACGTACAGGCGACGAACTTCTGTCGCGTGTTCGCGAAGGCCGACCCGCACAGCGGCAAGGTGATCGTGCTCTCGGCGATCGACAACCTCTGGAAGGGGACGTCTTCGCAGGCTGTGCAGAACCTCAACGTGATGTTCGGATTGCCTGAGAACGAGGGATTGCTGTGAGCGCAGGCAAAGACATCTTCGGCGACAGAACCGCCGCCGGCCCGCCGCGGCCGTTCTTCCACTCGCGCTGGGTGTCTTCGCCGGCACACGTGCGCGATCTAGGGCCAGATGTCGGCCTGCCCGCGGGCTTCCGCGCGGCCGGGGTGGCGTGCGGGATCAAGCCCAGCGGCAACCGCGACCTCGGGCTGCTCGTGTGCGACGCGGAGGACCCCGTCAGCGCCGCGCGCTTCACCTCCTCGGGGACTCCTGCGGCGCCGGTGCTCGTCAGCCAGGAGCGCTGCCGGCTCGACCGGCTGCGCGCGATCCTCGCGAACTCCGGGTGTGCGAACGCCGCGACCGGCAAGCGCGGGATCGAAGACGCCGCCAAGACCCAGGGCGCCGCGGCGATCGCCGGCGGGGTCGACGAGTCCACGGTCGCGCTCGCCTCGACCGGCGGCATCAGCCAGTACCTGCCGGTTGACGCGATGCTGAAGGGGATCCTCGCCGCGGGCGGCGAGCTGCGCCGCGAGGGCGACGCCGATTTCCAGCAGGCGATCCAGACGACCGACGCGTTCGAGAAGCGCGCCTGTCTGGAGGTCGAGCTCTCCGGTGGCCCGGTGCGCCTGAGCGCGCAGTGCAAGGGCGCGGGGATGATCTCGCCGCGCTTCGCGACGATGTTCTGCTTCGTCCAGACCGACGCAACGCTGGAGCGCGCGACCGCGGATCTGCTGCTCGGGGTCACGGTCAAGCGCTCGTTCGACCGCGCCTCCGTCGACGGTCAGCTCTCGACGAACGACATCGCCGTGCTGATGTGCTCCGGCGCCTCCGGGGTGAAGGTCGCGCCGGAGTCCGAGGACGAGTTGCGCTTCGGCGAGGCGCTCGACGCGCTCCTGCGCCAGCTCGCGATCATGATGGTCGCCGACGGCGAGGGCGCCGCGCGGATCGCGCGCGTGGTCGTGCGGGGGGGGCATATCGAGGGCGCCGAGGCGGTCGCGCGCGCGGTCGCCAACTCGCCGCTCGTGAAGGCTGCGCTGCACAGCGGCGATCCCAACTGGGGCCGGATCGTCCAGGCCGTTGGAGCCGCAATGCCGGGGACCGCCCCGCTCGCGGTCGACATCACGCTCGAGGGCATCCACGTGTGCTCGGCCGGCACCGCGATCGACTACGACGAAGCCGTGTTGGAGCAGGCGCTGAAGGGCAAGGAAGTCGAATATGAGATCACGCTCCCGGGCGATGGGGCGGAGACCGAGGTCTTTTTCTCTGACCTCTCCCACGAGTACGTGACCATCAATGCGGATTACACAACGTGAGGACACCATGCGCGATGTAGGAACACTGCTCGAGGCGCTTCCCTACATCAGGGAGTTCCATGGGAAGACGGTCGTGATCAAGTACGGCGGCGCCGCGATGGAGGATCCCGCCCTGCGCGAGGAGTTCGCGCGCGATGTCGTCTTGCTCAAGTACGTCGGCCTGAACCCGATCGTCGTCCACGGCGGCGGTCCCGAGATCACCGCCTACATGGAGCGCCTGCACTTGCCCGTCGAGTTCGTCGGCGGACTGCGCGTGTCCGACGCCGACACCGTCGAGGTCGCGAAGATGGTGCTCGTCGGCAAGGTCAACAAGGAGATCGTGCTGCGCCTCGCCGGTCACGGCCAGCCAGCGGTCGGCCTCTGCGGCGACGATGGCTCGCTGTTCCGGGTCGTGCGCCGCGAGGGCCCCGGCGGTGAGGACATCGGCTTCGTCGGGCGGATCGAGCGCGTGAACGCGGGTGTGATCGAGCACGTCGCGAGCGACTACATCCCCGTGATCGCCTCCGTCGGCGCCGACCGCGACGGACGCTCCTACAACGTCAACGCCGACGAGGCCGCCGGCGCGGTGGCGGGCGCGATGGGCGCGCAGAAGGTGATCTTCCTCACCGACGTCCCCGGCTGGCTGCGCGATCCGGCCGACCCCTCCAGCCTGATCGGGCAGGCCTCCGCGGAGCAGGTCGAGGATGCATTGCCGAGCCTCGATGGCGGCATGCGCCCCAAGCTCCAGGCCTGCCTGGATGCGATCCATCAGGGCGTCAGCGCCGCGCACATCCTCGACGGGCGCACGCCGCATTCCTTGCTGCTGGAGCTGTTCACAGATGCTGGGGTCGGCACAAAGATCGAGGCTTCTTCGTGAGCCTCGCCGAGTTGCAGACGCTCGAGGATTCGAGCGTGATCCACTCCTACGCCCGCCAGCCCGTCGAGTTCGTGCGCGGGGAGGGCACCCGCCTGTGGGACGTCGACGGGAACGAGTACCTCGACTTCCTCTGTGGCATCTCCGTGACGAACATCGGCCACTGCCACCCGCGCGTGGTCGCGGCCGTGCGCGAACAGGCCGGGCGGCTGATGCACGTCTCGAACCTGTTCTATACCGAGCCGGCGATGCGCCTCGCCGCCCGCCTGTCGAAGTCGAGCCTCGGCGGAAAGGTGTTCTTCTGCAACTCCGGCGCCGAGGCGTCTGAGGCCGCGATCAAGCTCGCCCGCAAGGCCCGCCCCGCGGGCGAGATCATTTCGGTCTACGGCGCCTTCCACGGCCGCACTTACGGCGCCCTCTCGGCGACCCCCCAGGAGTCCAAGCAGGCGCCGTTCGCGCCGCTCGTCCCCGGTTTTCGCGCGGTCGACCCCACGCCCGAGGCGATCGTCGGCGCGGTCGACGGTCATACCGCCGCGGTTTTGCTCGAGCCGATCCAGGGCGAGTCGGGCGTGAACGTGATCTCCGACGAGGTGCTCCGCGCCGCGCGCGGGGCCTGCGACGAGCACGGCGCGGCACTGATCTTCGACGAGGTCCAGACCGGGATGGGCCGCACCGGTACGCTCTGGGCCTACGAGCAGACCGGCGTCATCCCCGACGCGATCACCGTCGCGAAGGCGCTCGGCGGTGGGCTGCCGATCGGCGCGCTCGTTACCGGCCCGCGCTTGGCGGACGTGCTCGCCCCCGGCGATCACGGCTCGACGTTCGCCGGGGGGCCCGTGGTCGCCGCCGCGGCGCTCGCCGCCTTGGACGTGACCGAAGACCCCGCGCTGCTCGCCGACGTGCGCGAGCTCGGGCAGCGCCTCGCGGCCGGCCTGGAGGCGCTGCCGCACATCGTCTCCGTGCGCGGACGTGGGCTGATGCTCGCCTGCGAGCTGGACGTCCCCGCGCCGGTCCTAGCCCGCCGGGCGCTGCTGGACGAGCGTCTGATCGTGAACGCCACCGGGCCCACGACCGTGCGCCTGCTCCCGCCGCTGATCATCTCTGCGACAGAGATCGACGACGCGCTCGGGCGCCTGCGTGCGGCGCTCATCGGGCAGGGCTGAGAGAGAGGTAGGGTTCGCCGCCGTGTCCGATGATCCAACCCAGACATCCTTTCCGCGCACCGCCTCCTACGAGGCCGACCCCGAGCAGGTCCACCGCGTCCTGCTGCTCTACTCCGGCGGCCTCGACACGAGCGTGATGCTGAAGTGGATCCAGGACCGCTACGACGCGGAGGTCGTCTGTCTCACCGTCAACCTGGGGCAGCCGGGCGAGGACTACGCCGTGATCGAGGACAAGGCCCGGCGGCTCGGTGCGGTCGAGTGTCACGTCGTCGACGCGCGCGCCGAGTTCGCCCGTGACTTCATCGTGCCCGCGATCAAGGCCAACGCGCTGTACGGCGACTACCCGCTGTTCACCGCGCTCGGGCGGCCGCTGATCGCCAAGCTCGCCGTCGAACAAGCCCGCGCGAGCGGCTGCGACACGATCGCCCACGGCTGCACCGGCAAGGGCAACGATCAGGTCCGCATCGAGGCGACGGTCGCGACGCTCGGCCCCGAGCTGAAGGTGATCGCGCCCGTGCGCTCCTGGCAGATGGGGCGCGAGGAGGAGATCGCCTACGCGCGCGAGCACGGGATCCCGGTCAAGGGGGGAACGGAGACGACCCCGTATTCGATCGACGACAACCTCTGGGGCCGCTCCTCCGAGGGCCGCTGGATCGAGGATCTAAGCCACGCGCCCGAGGACGACGTATTCCAGCTCGTCACCCGCCCCGAGCGAGCCCCCGATGAGCCCGAGACCGTCAGTATCGGCTTCGAGCGCGGCGTGCCGGTCTGCTTGAACGGCGAGCGCCTGGAGCTCGTGGAGCTGATCGAACGCGCCGCGGAGATCGCCGCGCGCCACGGCGTCGGGATCGTCGACCACATCGAGGATCGGATCGTCGGGCTGAAGGTCCGCGACATCTACGAGGCGCCCGCCGCCGCGCTGATCCTGCCGGCCCATCAAGAGCTCGAGCGCCTCGTCGGCACGATCCACCAGAACCAGTTCAAGGGGCAGCTCGATCGTCAGTGGGCCTATCTCGTCTACGCCGGCCTCTGGTGGGAGCCGCTGCGCGGCGACCTCGATGCCTACATGGAGTCCGTCAACGCGCGCGTCACCGGCACGATTGGTCTGAAGCTCTACAAGGGGCACGCGCGCGTCGTCACGCGCGAGTCGCCGAACGCTGTATATGACGCCTCACTCGCGTCCTTCGAGCAGTCCGGTGGCCTCTTCTCGCAGACCGCCTCGCCGGGCTTCATCGAGCTGTGGTCGCTGCAGTCGCGGATGGCCTGGCGCCTGCACAACGAGTAGTCCTCACCCCGCCGGTCGCGTCCGATCTCATCCATAGCCTGGGCACTAACCGTGATGCCCGAGGGATCAGAGAAACCGGGAGAGCCGCCGCGGGCCAGCGAGCGCGATCTGCTGGCCGAGCGCCGCGCTCGCCGCGCTGTGGATTGGGATCCCGCCCACCCCGCTCAACCGGCCCATCCTTCCGCCAACCCCGGAGGAGTCCCTCCCGGGCAGAACGATCCGACGGACGCGCTCACGCGCCGCGCCGAGGCGGCCGAGGCCACCGTGCAGACGCTCGAGACGCATCTCTCCAGCCTGCGCGAGCAGGTGCGGGAGGCGGCCGCGGAGCGGGCGGTCTTCGCCGAGCGGCTCGTCGCCGAGCAGGCGTCGGTGACGGAGCGTGAGCACGAGCTGCGACGCGTCAAGCAGCGCGAGTACGCCGAGCAGCAGCTGCGCGTCGAGGCCGAGGATCGTCGCGCGCGCTCAGAGCGCGACAGCCGTGCCGAGATCGACCGCCTCACCCGTCGCCTGGGCGCCAGCGAGCATCATGCGCGCGAGCTCTCCCAGCGCCTGGAGAGCGCGCAGCGCGAGCTCGACGAGGCCGAACAGGCCGCCGTCGCCGAGCTGGGCGAGCTGCGCTCCGCCGGCGAGCAGCAGCTGCGCGCGCGCTTTGCCGAGCTCGAGCGCCACGCCCTGGAGATCCGCCGCGAGATCGACGCCGAGCGCACGGCGCGCGTGGAGGCCGAACGCCGGCTCGCGGAGATGCGCACCGGCTATCGGCGGATGGAGCTGCTGGTCGCGGAGCTGAAGGGCACGATGGCCCAGCTGCGGGTCGCGACGACGCGCGAGCCCGGCGCGGGGGGGACGACCCAGCGGCCGGTGGCGCCTGCCGAGCACCGCGAGGAGCTCGCCGACGCCCTCGCGGCCGCCGTCGAACGGCTGCGAGCGCGCGCCGAGGCCTCCGCGAGCGAACCCGAGGAGCTTGCCGACGCCTCGGCCCCTAGAGCCTCCGCGGAGCTCGATCGGCCGCCCACCGCGGTGGCTGAGCGGCACGCGCTGCACAAGCACAGCATGTCGCTGCTGGGACGGGCGCGGTTAAGGCGCAAACAGCGGCGCCAGCGTCGCGCAGCCGCCGCCGAGCGGCCTAACATCAACGTCCAGTGAGCACCCCCGCCTGCGCCCATCTGCACGTGCACTCCGAGTACTCGCTGCTCGATGGCGCCTGCAAGATCGACGCGCTGGCGGCGCGCGCTGCTGAATTCGGTCAGCCCGCGCTCGGCCTGACCGACCACGGCGTGATGAACGGCGCGGTCGAGCTGCACAAGGCCTGCGCCAAGCACGGGGTCAAGCCGATCATCGGCTGCGAGATCTACCTCGTCGACGACCACACGGTCGCGACCGGGTCCTCCGGTCGCGTCGAGCGCAACCACCTGACGCTGCTTGCTGCGGACGACGCCGGCTACCGCAACCTCGTCAAGCTCTCCTCCGCCGGCTTCCTCGAAGGCCTGCACCGCGGTAAGCCGACGGTCGACCTCGAGCAGGTGCAGCGCCACTCCGAGGGGGTGATCGCGCTCACCGGCTGTCTGGCCTCGCGCTTCTGCCAGCGCCTCGTCGAGGACCGCAACGACGACGCGCGCGCGCACGCCGACGAGCTGCTTGGAATCTTCGGCGCCGGGAACGTCTACTTCGAGGTGCAGAAGAACGGCTTGGCCGACCAGGACAAGTGCAACGAGGGCATCGTCCGCATCGCGCGCGAAGTCGGAGGCAGCCTCGTCGGGACCGGCGACGTGCACTACCTGCGCCGCGAGGACCACGGCCACCACACGGCGCTGTTGTGCGTGCAGACCAAGAGCACGCTCGCCGCGCCGAAGATGATCTTCGAGACCAACGAGTTCTACCTGCGCGACTCGGCGGAAATGACCGCCGCCTTTGCGGAGTGGCCCGAGGCGATCGCGAGCACGGTGGAGATCGCCGAGCGCTGCTCGGTGCAACTCGAGCTCGACAAGCAGCTGATCCCCTCTTACCCGACGCCCGACGCCACGCCCGAGCGCGAGTACCTGCGCGCACGGGTGCAGGAGGGCCTGCGCCTGCGCTATGGCGATCCGCCGCCGGCCGAGGCGGTCGAGCGCATGGAGATGGAGCTCGGCGTGATCGACCGGATGGGCTTCAACGCCTACTTCCTGATCGTCTGGGACTTCGTCAAGTTCGCCAAGGAGAACGGGATCGCGGTCGGTCCCGGCCGTGGCTCGGCGGCCGGCTCGATCGTCGCCTACTGCCTGGCGATCACCGACGTCGACCCGCTGCGCTACGACCTGCTGTTCGAGCGCTTCCTCAACCCCGAGCGCGTGTCGATGCCCGATATCGACATCGACTTCTCCGTGCGCGGGCGCGAGCGGGTGATGAGATATGTAACCGAGAAGTACGGGCGCGAGTCGGTCGCGCAGATCGTCACCTTCGGCAAGATGTTCCCCCGCGCCGCCACGCGCGACGCGGCGCGGGTGCTCGGTTTCGACTACGGCGCCGGCGATCGCCTCGCGAAGCTGATCCCCGATCCGATCATGGGCCGCTCTCCCTCCTTCGAGGAATGCCTGAAGAACGGCGAGCCGTTGCGCAAGGCCTGCGATGAGGACCCGATCGCGAAGCAGATCGTCGACGTCGCCCAGGGCCTGGAGGGGATCGTGCGCAACTCCTCGATCCACGCCGCGGCAGTCGTGATCGCCGATCGGCCGCTGACCGACATCGTGCCTCTGCAGCTCGCCGACGGCGGCACCGACGAGCACGGCGAGCGCGTCTGGCGCACCGTCACGCAGTTCTCGATGAAGCCGATCGAGGACATCGGCCTGTTGAAGATGGACTTCCTCGGCCTGCGCAACCTCGACGTGATCGAGGACGCGCTCGACATCATCGAGCGCTCGAGCGGTGAGCGCCCAGACATGACGACGCTGCCGCTGGATGACACCAAGACCTACGAGATGATGGCCCGCGGCGACTCCACAGGCGTGTTCCAGTTCGAGTCCGAGGGCATGCGCGAGGCGCTCAAGAAGGTCGGCCCGGATGAGTTCAACGACCTCGTCGCGCTCAACGCGCTCTATCGCCCCGGCGCGATGGACCAGATCCCGGTCTATGCCAAGGGCAAGCACAATCCGCAGGCGATCTCCTATCCCGACGAGCGGCTGCGCCCGATCCTCGAGTCCTCCAACGGGGTGATCCTCTACCAGGAGCAGGCGATGCAGATCTCCAAGGAGATCGCCGGCTTCTCCGGCGCCAAGGCGGACGACCTGCGCAAGGCGATCGGCAAGAAGAACCGCGCGGCGATGGCCGCGCTGAAGCCGGAGTTCGTCGAGGGCTGCCGCACGTCCGGCACCAAGCCCGAGGTGATCGAGTTCCTGTGGAACACCAACGAAAAGTCCGCCGACTACTCGTTCAACAAGAGCCACGCCGCCTGCTACGGGCTGATCGCCTACCGCACCGCCTGGCTGAAGGCCAACTACACCGCCGAGTACATGGCGGCGCTGATCTCCTCGGTGATGTCGACCAAGGACAAGGTCCCGTTCTTCGTGGCGCGTTGTGAGGAGATGGGGATCGAGATCCTGCCTCCCGACGTGAATCTCCCAGACCACGAGTTCACGGTCGTGCAGGACAACATCCGTTTTGGGCTGGACGCCGTCAAGGGCGTCGGATATCAGGCGGTGGAGTCGATCAAGCGCGCGCGCGAGGAGGGCGGGGCGTTCACCTCACTTTGGGACTTCTGCGAGCGCGTCGATAACCGCACGGTCAACAAGAAGGCGATCGAGGCCTTGATCAAGTGTGGGGCCTTCGGCTCGACCGGGGCCACCCGCAAGGGCATGCTCGCGGTGCTCGAGCAGGCCCAGGGCGCCGGACAGAAGGCCCAACAGGACGCGCTGATCGGCCAGGGTTCGATCTTCGATCTGGATACCCCATCCGCGAACGCCGCCGGCGAGCAGGCTCAACCGGGCGGCGGTCCAGGTGGAGCCGCGTCGAGCGCGGCCGCCGATGGTTTCGGATTCGGCCTGGCGCGGCCGACCCACCCGCCGATCCCGACGGAGGAGTTCGAGCAGGCCGAGCTCTTGGCCGTGGAGAAGGAAGCGATCGGGCTGTTCGTCTCCGCGCACCCGCTCAAGCCGCTGCGCGAGGCGCTGCGCGCGCGCGTCGACTGCTCGCTGGCCGCGCTCGCCGATCGCCGCGACAAGGACCTCGTGACGGTCGGCGGGATCATCACCGAGGCCAAGCGGATCCGCACCCGCAACGGCGACCCGATGATGTTCGCGACGCTCGACGACCTCGCGGGCGCGGTCGAGATGATCGTGTTCGGCAAGGCGATCGCCGAGCACGAGGTGGCGCTGGCCGTCGACCAGGTCGTGCTCGTGCGCGGCCGCGTCGACCACAAGGAAGCCGGCAACACCTCCCTGGTGGTGCAGTCGGTCGAGCCCTTCGCGCCATCCGAGGAAGAGGTCGAGCGCGCGCGCACGAAGGCCGACGCGAAGGCGAAGACCGCCACGGCGCTGGCGCATCCGGTGCGCCTGTGCATCGACGCCTCCAGCCTGCCGGCAAGCGCGATCGAAGACTGCAAGCAACTGATCGAGGAAAACCCCGGCCCCGCCGAGGTCGTGCTGGAGATCACGACGAGCTCTGGGACCCGCAAGGTGCGCCTGGGCGAGACCTACCGCGTGCAGCACACGCCGACTTTGCGGGCGGAGCTCGAAAACATTCTCGCTCCCGCGCCTGCAGCGGCAGCGACCGCCTAGCGTCGCTTACTTCTTGCGGGCGGCGATACCTCGCTTGCGCAGTTCAACCGCCAGCTCGATTTCCTCGCGGCCGGGGCCCTCGCGGTTCTCACCCGGGGTCTCGAGCACGCAGGGCAGCTGCTGCAGGCCGGGTGCGGACAGGAACGCCATGCAGCCCTGCTCGCCGAGCTCGCCGGCGCCGAGGTTGGCGTGGCGGTCGCGGTTTGAGCCGAGCGGGGTCTGAGAGTCGTTGAGGTGCAGCGAGCGGACCTGACCGCGTCCGAGCTTGCGCGTCGCCTCGCTCAGCGTCGCGCTCATGCCCTTAGCGGTACGGATGTCATAGCCGGATGCGAGCAGGTGGCAGGAGTCAAGGCACACGCCCAGGCGCTTGCTCCCGCCTGAGGCCTCCAGCAACGCCGCGAGCTCGTCGAACGAGCGTCCGAGCGTGCCGCCAGTGCCAGCAGTGTTCTCGAGGTGCAGCTCGCAGCCCTCGCTCTCCTCCAATGCCTCCCCGATCGTCTCCCCGGCGCGGGCGATCGCCTCGCCGACGTCGCCGGTCTTGGCCGAGCCCGGGTGCAGGACGACGCCGCTCGCGCCGATCGCCTCGCCGACGCGCAATGAATGCGTCAGCGAGGTGAGCGACTTGGCGCGGATCTCGGGATCGTCGCTGGCGCAGTTGAGCAGGTAGACCGCGTGGATCAGGACGGCGTCGATCGGGCTGTCTGCCATCGCCTCCCGGAACGCCTCGACATCCTCCTCGCGGTAGGTCGTCGGCTTCCACATGCGCGGCGACTGGTTGAAGATCTGGATTGCCCGCGCGCCGCGCTGTACGCCGCGCTCGATCGCTTTCGGCAGGCCACCGGCGGGCGAGACGTGTGCTCCGATTAGCATGGCGGCGATCTTATGTCTTCCGCTCCCGTCCAGACCGACCGCTCCGACCGCCCGGATCCGTCGGTGCGCGTGCGCTTTGCCCCCTCGCCGACCGGCGCCCTGCACATCGGTGGCGCGCGCACGGCGCTGTTCAACTGGCTGCTCGCCCGCCACACCGGTGGGAAGCTCGTGCTGCGGATCGAGGACACCGACCGCGAGCGCTCGACGCCGGAGAACGTCGAGCAGATCCTCGACGCGCTGCGCTGGCTCGATCTCGACTGGGACGAGGGCCCGATCCTCCAGACCGAGCGCTCCGAGCGCCATCAGGCGGCGTTGGCGGCCCTCTTGGAGGACGGGCGCGCCTACCGCTCGAGCGCGACCGCGGACGACGTAAAGGCCTACAAGCAGCTCCACGGCGCCGAGCGCGGGTTCCGCGGGGAGGCGCAGGCCGAGGGGGCGGTACGCCTGCGCGTGCCCGACGAGGGCGAGACCGTCGTGCACGACGCGATCCGCGGGGACACGAGTTTCGCCCACGTCCACCTCGACGATCCCGTGATCGCGCGCGCCGATGGCTCGGTGCTCTACAACTTCGCGGTCGCGATCGACGATCTCGACGCCCGCATCACCCACGTGGTGCGCGGTGAGGATCACCTCTCGAACACCCCCAAGCAGGTGCTCGTGCTCGAGGCGGCCAGAGCCGCCGGCTTCGACGGCGCCGAGCGCCCGCTGCCGGTCTACGCCCACCTGCCGCTGCTGCACGGGCCTGACGGCAAGAAGCTCTCCAAGCGCCACGGGGCAGCCTCGGTGCAGGAGTTGCGCGACGCCGGCTACCTGCCGGCAGCGGTTCGCAACTATCTCGCGTTGCTCGGCTGGGGCGCGGGCGACGATCAGACCGTGCTCTCGACCGCCGAGCTGGTCGAGCGCTTTACGCTGCAGCGCGTCAGCCGCAACCCGGCGCGCTTTGACGAGACGAAGTTGAAGTGGCTCGACGGCGTCCACATCCGCGCTCTAGGAGTGGACGAGCTGGCCGGTCTGGAGGGCGACTTCCTCGACCAGGTCGCCGGGCATCCCGGCGTGCGCGGGGACGAGCGCTTTGTGGGAGCGGTCGCGATCAGCCAGGAGAAGATCCACACGCTCGCCGACTTCTGGCCGCTGGCGGGGTTCATCTTCGCCGGGCCCGCCACCGATCCCCCGGCGCGGGAGAAGTGGCTGGGGCAGGATGGACGGGCGGCGCTCGCCGAGGTCCGCGCGGCGCTCGCCGCGCTTGCCGACTTCGACCAGGCGGGGGTGCAGACAGCGCTCGAAGGGGTGCTCGAGCGCCTCGGTGGCAAACCGCGAACCGTCTACCAGCCCGTGCGCGTGGCGATCTCCGGCACGACGATCTCACCAGGTATCTTCGAGAGCGTCGCGCTGCTCGGACGCGAGGAGACCTTGGCGCGTATCGACGCGGCGCTTGTCTGTGGTGACTCTGGGCGGGAGGGGGCTTCGGGGGAGGGCTTGCCCTCCCCCGAGTGAAGACGTCGCGCTGCTCGGACGCGAGGAGACGCTGCGGCGTATCGACGCCGCCCTCGCAAGCGTGGCCTGAGCGCGTACGCGGACGGCGCCTGGAGTGCTCACAGCCTCGCCGCGGCAGGAGCTCGGTTGGTAGATCTGCGCAGAATTACGTAGCGCTCGCGGGCAAATGCCGCTCAACAGTTCGTCCGGATGTGCCGATAGGACCCCGACACGGAATCGCCCATCCGGGTGGTCATGATCACGAGGCAGGTACACGGACGTATGCAGGCCACAGCTTCCAAGCCAAAGCGGGCAGCGACCGCGAAGGTACGCTCCGCGGAGTCAGAACGCCGCGCCGGCGGAGCTCCCGCGGCGCCCGGCGCGCGCCATCAGAACGAGGGGCACGGCCGCCGTTTGACGATGGCCTTCGAGGCGCTCGAGGCCTTCCCCGCGCTGGCCGAGTCGCGCAACCGCCTGCTGGCGGTGATGTCCGGCGATCACGTGGCGACTGCCGACATCGTCACGGCGGTCGAGTCGGATGTCGCGCTGATCATCGCCGTACTGCGCGTCGCCAACCAGGCGCAGAACTCGCGTGTGCGGGTCGACACCGTCGTCTCCGCCGTTGAGCTGCTCAGCCCCCAGGTCGTACAGACGCTCGCTGTGCGCGTGCGCACGTTTGAATTCTTCGAGCGCTCGAGCGTCTGGGACGCGGCGCCCGAGCGCTTCCGGCTGCACGCGCTGGCGACCCAGCGCGCGGCCGACCGCGTCGCGATCGAGGTCGGCTACGAGCACCGCGACCGGCTGACCGTGACGAGCCTCCTGCACGACATCGGCAAGCTCGTCCTGCTCTATGCCTATCCGGGCTATCCCGCGCAGGTGCACCTCGGGGCGAAGACCCCCGAGGAACGTATCCATCAGGAGCGACGCGAGCTGGGCGTGGACCACGCGCTGGTCGGGGGTGTGCTCGCGCGGCGCTGGGGCCTGCCGGCATCGATCGCGACAGCGATCGAGCGCCATCACAACTCGGAGATCGACGGTGAGCCCGCCTTCATCCGCCTCGCGGACATGCTCGCGCACTACGAGCAGGGCGCCCCGGTCTCCTCGGCGGAGATGCTGCAGACCGCCCGGATCATCGGCATCGGCCCCGAGGAGCTCAGACGGGTGATGTACGAGCTGCCGAGCTCCTCCAGCCAGCGCCAGCGCCACGTCGACCCCTGCCCGCTGTCCGGGCGCGAGCTCGGCGTCCTGCAACGGCTGGCCGAGGGCAAGGTCTACAAGCAGATCGCCCACGAGCTGACGCTCTCGACGAGCACCGTCCGTACCCACCTGCACAACATCTACGGCAAGCTCGGCGCCGTCGATCGCGCTCAGGCTGTCTTGATCGCGACCGAGCGCGGCTGGTTGTAGTTCCGTAGCATCGGGTCTGTGGTGACCCGGCGATGATCTCGATCACGAGCAAGTCCCCCTATGCCGTGCTCGCGCTCGCCGAGCTTGGGCGCTCCGCGGGTGCGGGGCCGGTGCCGATCGGCGAGCTGGCACGCAAGCGCGACGTGCCCGTGCAGTTCCTCGAGCAGCTGTTCGCCGCGCTGCGCCGCGCCGGGGTAATCAGCTCGCAGCGGGGCGTGAAGGGCGGCTACCGGTTCGCGCGCGAGCCCTCGACGGTGAGCGTGCTGGAGATCGTCGAGCTGCTCGACGGCCCGCTCGGACGCGACTCCGAGGGCGTCTTCGCCGACGCCGCGCAGGCCGCCCGCAGGGTGCTCTCCCAGACGACGATCGCCGATGTGATCGAGCGCGAGTCGCGCGAGGCCGGCGCATCGATGTACTACATCTGAGCGCTCGTCCAGGTAAATCTAGGTCTACTAAACCCGCGTCCACGTAGCAAGCCGAAGCTCGGATGTGGAGCTTTGTGACGTGATGCGTTGTTTTATTCACTCCAATCACCGGATAACCGCTAGTACATTCGTCCAGTCTCCACACAGCGGTTTATTCTGTGCTTACACTCCCGGCTCGACCAACCGCTGAAAAAGGCAAACCCGTCGTGAGGTGGGGGCGCAAAGTCAGAGATCTCGACGAGATAGCTCGGCTGCCAGTCCAAAGCCATGGAGGGCTATTTTGTTTACGGACTCGGACTCGCCGCGACGTATCGCTTCGACCCTGCCGCGCCGCCTCGCCCGTATTCCCAGTCGCCTGCGGGAGCGCTCTCAGGACGAGAGTGGTTTTGGACTGGTTGAAATTCTCGTCGTGATCCTGATCATCGGCGTCCTCGCCGCGATCGCCCTGCCGGCGTTCCTGAACCAGAAGACGAAGGCCTACGATGCGGCTGCTAAGGAACTCGTGCACAGCGCGGCGACCACGGCGGAGACGATCTCCACCGACAACAGCGGTGAATACACGAAGGTCACGAGGGAAGAACTGAACAAGTACGAACCGGCAATTCAGATCGCCGTAGGTGGGAACAACGCCTACATCAGCGCTGCAACCGGGGAAAAAAGCAGCTACACCATCACGGCGACCGCCGCGAGCACCGGCGACGAATTCACGTTCTCGAGAAGCGCGAACGGCTCGATCACGCGCACGTGCAAAAGCAACTCCGGTGGAAAAGGCTGCTCGACGGGCACCTGGTAGAGAGACGCCGCCGGTGGCGATCGGCGAGCTCGCGGCGACAAACAGCTTGCAGCGAAGGCAGTTCGTAGCGAAAGCAAACGAAGGATCCTCCTAGCGACCGCCGCGCGGGGTACCTGGCCAACAGGTCCCGCGCGGCGTAAGCGCTTCCCGCCCTCTATTCTCGGGGGGCGGATGTCCCAAATCCCGATCAACATTGCAGAGCTTGTCGGGGACACGCCCCTGGTGGGGCTGCCGTCGATGCTCGAGGGCGCCGGCGCGGCCGAGGGGGTGGAGCTCCTCGCCAAGCTCGAGTCGCTCAACCCGGGCGGCTCGGTCAAGGACCGGATCGGCGTGGCGATGATCGCGGCGGCCGAGGCCGAGGGCCTGATCGAGCCGGGGCGCACGACGATCGTCGAGGCCACCTCCGGCAACACCGGGATCGCGCTCGCGTTCGTCTGCGCGGCGCGCGGCTATGAGCTCGTGCTCACATTGCCCCAGGGGATGAGCCGCGAGCGCGCGAGCCTGCTGCGCCTCTACGGGGCGCGCGTCGACATCACCGAGTCGCTCGGTGGGATGTCGGAGGCCGTCGCCGCCGCGCGCGCGATGGCGGAGGACCCCGACGTGTTTCTGCCCGACCAGTTCTCCAACCCGGCCAACCCAGCCGTCCACCGGCGTACGACCGGGCCGGAGATCGAGCGCGCGCTCGACGGCCGTGTCGACGTGCTCGTGGCCGGCGTCGGCACCGGTGGCACGATCACCGGCGCGGGCGAGTACCTGCGCGAGCGCAATCCCGAGTTGCAGGTCGTCGCGGTCGAGCCGGCGGGCTCGGCCGTCCTCTCCGGCGCGCGTCCCGGCCCGCACCGCATCCAGGGGATCGGCGCCGGCTTCGTGCCCGCCGTGCTCAACCGCGAGCTGCTCTCCGAGGTGATCCCCGTCTCCGACGACGACGCGATCCAGACCGCCTGGACGTGCGCGCGGCGCGCCGGGGTGCTGGCGGGCATCTCCTGCGGGGCGGCGCTCTGGGGGGCACTCCAGGTGGCGGCGCGCCCGGAGTCGCGCGGGAAGCGGATCGTCGTGATCATGCCCGACTCGGGCGAGCGCTACATCTCGCAAGCCTTCTTCTCACCCTGACGGCACCCGACGTCTGTCCACGTGTCACCAACACGCGGCCAGCCGCCGTGCACCGTCAGACGCGTTGTTCCCCGCGCCGTGCTACGGGCGGTAACGCGCTGAAGGCCCAGAGATGGCCGCTACGCTGTTTGCATGCCCGGCTTTGGCGCATTTGCGCAGGTGGCTCGTGAGCTGCGTCGCGACGTGGCCGCCGCGCGCGATCGCGATCCTGCCGCGCGGGGGGTGGGGCAGGGCGAGATCCTCGCGACCTGGCCGGGGATCCACGCGCTGCTTGCCTATCGCGTCGCGCACATGCTGCACGGCGCCGGGGTGCGGGTGCTGCCGCGCACGATCTCGACGCTCACGCGGGCGCTCACCGGGATCGAGATCCATCCCGCCGCGCGGATCGGCGAGGGCCTGTTCATCGACCACGGCGCGGGGGTCGTGATCGGCGAGACGGCGGATATCGGCGAGAACGTGACCCTCTACCAGGGCGTCACGCTCGGGGGCACGGGCTTCGCGACGGGCAAGCGCCACCCGACCGTGCAGGACAACGTCACGATCGGCTCCGGCGCAAAGCTGCTCGGGCCGATCACGATCGGGCACGGCGCGAAGATCGGCGCGAACAGCGTCGTCATTACCGATGTGCCTCCGAACTCAACGGTCGTCGGCAACCCCGGCCACCCCGTCCGCGTCGACGGCCGTCGCGCCGAGGGTCCCGACGCCGACTGGATCCACCTGCCCGACCCGATCGCCGAGGCGATTCAGGGGCTCGCGAGCCGGATCGGCGCGCTCGAACGGACGGTTTCGGAGCTCTCCGGGGAGGAGGCCGATGCGCCGCTCGCGGAGGTGCGCTCGCTGCGCACGGTCAAGGGGCCGAACCCGGCGGGGGGCTAGGCGGAGGCGGGCGGTTCTACTCGCTCAGCCGGCGGGGCTCCGGCGTCGCCGGTTCGTACAGCGAGGTCCGTTCGTCGCTGATCGACCACCACGAACCGGCGAGCATCGCGACGGCGCCGACGAGCGCCAGCCACGTGCCCGCGCACAGCGTGCTCGCGTGATCGGGGCGCTCCAGCACCCTGACGATCGCGGCGATGAGCCCGACCAGCGCGAGCACCACGCTCCACACCCCGGCCGCCACCGGCAGCCCGGGAGAGCGCTCGGTGAGCGTCGCGAAGAACAGCACGAGTGCGGCGATCGTCGCGAGGATCAGCAGCACGACCGCGGGGCCGAACGTGCTCCACGCGCTGAGCTTGCCTTCGGCGTTTTCATAGGAGGGCAGCGCCAGCGCGACGATCATGCAGACGGCGCCCGCGGCGGCGAGCACCTCTCCACCGTTCGGAGACCGGAGGGATCTCCGAACGGCTAGCAGGCGTCGCAGGCTCACTGGATCTTCGCCTGAGCGCGCGCGGCCTGCAGCGTGTTCACGAGCAGGTAGGCGATCGTCATCGGTCCCACCCCGCCCGGCACCGGTGTGATCGCCGCGGCGATCTCGGACACGGCATCGAAGTCGACGTCGCCGACGAGGCCGCTCTTGTTGTGAGCCTGCTCGGGCGTCAGGCGGTTCATGCCGACGTCGATCACGACCGCGCCTGGTTTGACGAACTCGCTCCTAACCAGCCGCGCGCGACCGACCGCCGCGATCAACACGTCCGCGCGGGCGCACACCTCGCCGAGATCGCGCGTGCGCGAGTGGCAGGTCGTCACCGTCGCGTTCTCGGCGAGCAGCAGCTGCGCCATTGGCTTGCCGAACAGGTTCGAGCGGCCGATCACGACCGCCTCGGCGCCCTCCAGCTGCGTGTCGACGCTTGCCAGCAGCTCCATCACGCCGGAGGGAGTGCAGGGCCGCAGTCCGGGCAGCCCGAGCGCGAGCAGACCGGCGTTCACCGGGGTCAGGCCGTCGACATCCTTGCCCGGGTCGATCATCGCGGTCAGCGCCGCCCCGTCGAGATGGCCGGGCAGCGGTAGCTGCAGCAGCACGCCGCTCACCGCCTCATCGGCGTTCAGGCTGCGCAGCTCCGCGGCGATCTCCTCGAAGGAGGCATCCGCCGGCAAACGCCGGTCGAACGGGACCATCCCCACCTCCGCGCAGGCGCGCTGCTTGCCGCCCACGTATACGGCCGAGGCGGGATCCTCGCCGACGAGCACGGTCGCGAGGCCCGGCGGACGGCCCGTCTGGGCGGCGAACGCCGCGACCTCGCCCGCGACCTCGCCCCGCACGCGGGCGGCGATCGCCTTGCCGTCGATGATCGTGGCGGACATCGCGTCGGACTCTAACGCCGGGCAACCTGGGCGTACTCGGCCATCAGCTTGCGCTCCGAGCCATCGTCCGCGAAGCGCACTACGATCACCCCGCCCGGCTCCACGCCGGTGACGACGCCTTCGCCGAAGGCCGCGTGCACGACGTCCTCACCCATGCGGAACGTCGGCGCGGCGGACGCCTCCCGCTTGTACCCGTCGGAGTGGGCGTCTCGGCTCTGCGTTCCCGAGCGGCTGCCCCCGCCCCAACCGCCGGACGGCGCTCCACCGCCGCTGAACGAGGACCCGCCGTTGGTTGTTCCCGTGCCGGTCCTCGCGCCGGCCCAGGAGTGAAGCGCCGGCGCCTGCACGCGGTCGAGCAGCTCCGCCGGGATCTCATCGAGGAAGCGGCTCGGCAGCCCGTAGCTCTGCGCGCCGAACACCGCCCGGCGGCGCGCGTGGGTCAGGTACAGCTTCTGCATCGCACGCGTCACGCCGACGTAGAACAGTCGCCGCTCCTCCTCGAGCGCGCCTTCGTCGAGCGCGCGCGAGTGGGGGAAGACCCCGTCCTCGCAGCCGGCGATGAACACGATCGGATACTCCAGACCCTTGGCGTTGTGCAGCGTCATCAGGGTCACGAGCCCCTCGTCCTCTGTCCTCGAATCCGCGTCGGCGACGAGCGCGATCTGCTGCAGGAAGACTTCGAGCGAGTCCTCGCTCTCCGCCGCGCTCGTGTCGAACTCGCGCCCGACCTGCACGAGCTGCTCGAGGTTCTCGATCCGCCCCTGCGCCTCGATCGTCCGTTCTGCCTCGAGCGCCTCCACATAGCCCGTCTGCGAGAGCACCGCCTCGAGCAGATCGGATACGGGGACCTGTTGCTCGACGCGTAGGCGCAGCTCCTCCATCGTGTCCATGAAGCGCCGCAGCGCCTTGATCGCGGCGGTGCCGAGCCCGGGGATCCGATCGGGGGCCGAGGCGGCCTCCCAGATCGACACGCCGACGCTGGCCGAGTGGGCCACGATCCGCGACAGCGAGGTCTGCCCGAGCCCGCGCCGCGGCGAGTTGGCGACGCGCGTGAAGCTGACCACGTCGAAGGGGTTCGCCAGCAGCGAGAGATAGGCGATCGCGTCCTTGATCTCGGCGCGCTCGTAGAACTTCGTCCCGCCGATCACCTGGTAGGCGATCTCGCGACGCACGAGCGTGTCCTCCAGGACCCGCGACATCGCGTTCGTGCGATACAGGACCGCGATCTCGGCCCGGCTTGCTCCCTCGTCGAGGAGCCGCTCGATCTCGCCGACGATGAATCGAGCCTCGGCGTGCTCGTCCTCGAGCTCGCGCACCTGCACCTGGTCTCCCTGTCCGAGCTCGCTCCACAGGCGCTTCGCGATCCCGCCGCGGTTGTTAGCGATCACCGCGTTCGCCGCCTGCAGGATCGTCTCGGTCGAGCGGTAGTTCTGCTCCAGCTTCACCACCCGCGCATCGGGGAAGTCCTCCTGGAAGTCGAGGATGTTGCGCACATCGGCGCCTCTGAAGCTGTAGATCGACTGCGAGTCATCGCCGACGACCGCCAGGTTGCGGTGCCCGACCGGGCCGGCGTAGGTGGGCCGCTCACTGTCCTGCGGTGGCCCCTCGCGGCCGTGCGGCGGGCGGCCCCCACCCACGAGCAGTTGCAGGAAGCGGTACTGCGCATGGTTGGTGTCCTGGTACTCGTCGACGAGCACGTGCCTGAACGTGTCCGCATAGCGTTCGCGGACGGGATCGAACAGCTCCAGCAGGTTCACGGTCCGAAACAGCAGGTCGTCGAAGTCCATCGCGTTCGAGCGCAGCAGGTCGCGCTCGTAGTACCTATACACCTCCCCGACCATCTCCTCGAACGGTGAGCCGACCCTCTGCTGGTAGGCCTCGGCGTCGAGCAGCTGGTTCTTCGCCGCCGAGATCTGGTTGTGCAGGGCGGCGGGCGTATAGCGCTTGGGGTCGATCCCGAGCTCGTCGATGCAGCGCTTGGTCAACCGGCGCGCGTCGGCCTGGTCGTAGATCGTGAACTGCCTGGTGTACCCAAGGCGCTCGGCCTCGGTGCGTAGGATCCGCGCGCAGGCGGCGTGGAAGGTCATCAGCCACATCCCGCGCGTGCCCCGTCCAAGTAGCTGCTCGACGCGGCCGCGCATCTCCTTGGCGGCCTTGTTCGTGAACGTGATCGCCAGGATCTCGCCCGCCTGCGCCTGGTCGGTGTAGACGAGGAACGCGATCCGGTGCACGAGCACGCGCGTCTTGCCGCTGCCCGCGCCGGCGAGGATCAGCAGCGGTCCCTCGCCGTGGGTCACGGCCTCGCGCTGAGGCTCGTTCAACCCCTCCAACAGCTCCTTTAGGTGCTCGGCGTGGGGGTTTTCCGCCATCGTCTGGGAATGCTCCGACATCTACTCCCAGCATAGATGCGTCTTCGGCTGGTGGACTCAGGAGCGTCGGGCGTCGATCTGCCGACATCGGGCAGGACGCTAGTGGTCTCTCACGCGGGAGGCTCCGCGGCTTTACACAGGGCGCTCCGTAGAATGCGGGCCGTGATCGACCGCGACGAGGTTCTGCACGTGGCACGCTTGGCGCGTCTGCAGCTGGACGAGGACGAGCTCGAGCCGATGGCGCGCGAGCTCTCTGCGGTGCTCGATCACATCGCCACGATCGCGCAGCTCGATCTCGAGGATGTCGCGCCGACGACGCACGTGGTCGCCGATGCGATGCCCACCCACCCCAAGCTGCGCGCGGACGAGCCGCGAGACTCGCTGCCGCGCGAGGTCGCGCTCGCCCAGGCGCCGGCGGTCAGCGAGGGTGGCTTTTCGGTCCCAAGCCCGCAGGCATGAGCGAGACGGAGATCATCGGCCTGTCCGCCGCGCGGGCGGCCGCGGAGATTGCCGCCGGCGAGCTTGCGGCGGAGGAGCTGTTCGAGGCTTACCGTGCCAGGGCGGCTGGGCACATTGCGGGAGAGGGCCTGAACTGCTTCACGTGGGTAGCGCAGGAGGGAACGGGCGAGGGGACCGCGGCGCCGCTGGGAGGGGTGCCGCTGGCCGTGAAGGATCTGTTCTGTACCGAGGGCGTGCCCAGCCAGTCCGGGTCGAAGATCCTCGAGGGCTATCTGCCGCCGTACACCGCCACTGCCGTCTCGCGCCTGACCTCGGCCGGTGCGAGCCTGCTGGGGAAGACCAACCAGGACGAGTTCGCGATGGGCTCCTCCAACGAGAACTCCGCTTACGGGCCGGTGCTCAACCCCTGGAACCGCGCGCGCGTCCCCGGGGGCTCCTCGGGGGGCAGCGCCGCCGCGGTCGCCGCCGGGCTGGCGCCGTGGGCGCTCGGCACCGACACCGGCGGCTCGATCCGCCAGCCCGCGGCGCTGTGCGGGATCGTCGGCCTGAAGCCGACCTACGGCGCGGTCTCGCGCTACGGGATGATCGCGTTCGCCTCCTCGCTCGACCAGGCGGGGCCGCTGGCCCGCGACGTGACGGATGCGGCTTTGATGCTGCACTACCTGGTGGGCCGAGACGAGTGCGACGCGACCTCGCTCGGGTTTCCCGAGGAGATCGCGCTGCCGAGCGCCGAGCGCCTGGACGGGATCCGGCTCGGCGTGCCGAAGGAGCTGACCTCCGGATCGAGCGGCGCGGACGGCGAGGGGATCGAAGCGGGTGTGCTCGACGCGTTCGAGGCTGCGCTGGGCCGAGCGGAGGAGCTGGGTGCGGAGATTGTCCGGAGCGTTCAGTTGCCGCACGCACCCCACGCGCTTGCCGCCTACTACGTGCTCGCGCCCGCTGAGGCCTCGTCGAACCTGGCGCGCTTCGACGGCGTGCGCTATGGGCTGCGGGCCGAGGACCCGAAGGACCTGCTCGACATGTACACGCGCACGCGCCACGAGGGCTTCGGGGCAGAGGTCAAGCGGCGGATCATGCTCGGCACCTATGCGCTCTCCTCGGGCTACTACGACGCCTATTACGGCCGCGCTCAGCGCGTGCGCACGAAGATCGCCGAGGACTTCCGCGCCGCGTTTGCGGAGGTCGACTTCATCGTCACACCGACCGCGCCCACGGTCGCGTTCGAGCTGGGGGAGAAGACGGGCGATCCGCTGCAGATGTACCTGAACGATTACTGCACGGTGCCGATGTCGCTCGCAGGGATCCCCGCGATCTCGATCCCTTGCGGGCTCAGCGAGGGATTGCCCGTCGGTTTGCAGATCGCCGGCCCGGCGTTCAGCGAGAACCGGCTGCTGGACGCCGCCCACGCGCTCGAGCGGGAGCTGGGCTTCGACGGATCGCAGGCGCGCCTGTGAGCGAGCTCGAGCCCGTGATCGGCCTGGAGATCCACGTCCAGCTGAAGACCCGCACGAAGATGTTCTGCGGCTGCGAGCTGTCGTTCGGCGATCCTCCCAACACCCACACCTGTCCGGTCTGCCTCGGCCTGCCGGGGAGCCTGCCGGTGGCGAACGCGCGCGCCGTGCACTTCGGCCTGATGATCGGGATGGCGCTCGAGTCGGAGCTCGCGCCGCGCTCGATCTTCCATCGCAAGAACTACTTCTACCCCGACCTGCCGAAGGGCTACCAGATCTCCCAGTACGACGAGCCCCTGTGCCTCGGCGGGCGGCTGGGCGATGTACGGATCCACCGAGTCCACTTGGAGGAGGACGCGGCCAAGTTGACCCACGTCGGCGCTAGCGGGCGGATTCAGGGCTCGGACGAGAGCATCGTCGACTTCAACCGCGGCGGCACGCCGCTCGCGGAGATCGTCACCGAGCCCGACCTCCGTACGCCCGAGCAGGCCGGCGAGTGGCTGCGCCTGCTGCGCACGACGCTGCGCCAGCTCGGCGTCAGCGACGTGAACATGGAGGAGGGCTCGCTGCGCTGCGACGCGAACATCTCGTTGCGACCGGCCGGCTCCGGCGAGCTCGGCACGAAGACCGAGCTGAAGAACATGAACTCCTTCCGCTTCATCGAACGCGGCATCCGCGCGGAGATCGCCCGTCAAGAAAAGCTCCTTGGGGCGGGGGAGCGGGTCGTGCAGGAGACGCTCCACTTCGACCCGGCCTCGAACGCGATCACAACGCTTCGCTCCAAGGAGGAGGCGCACGACTACCGCTACTTCCCCGAGCCCGACCTCGTCCCGATCGCGATCGAGCAGGCGATGCTCGACGCCGCGGCGGGGGCGATGGGCGAGCTGCCCGCCGCGCGCGCCGAGCGCCTGCAGCGGACGCTCGGCCTCAGCGCCGACTCAGCCCGGCAGATGGCCTTCCGCACCGAGTTGGGCGACTACTTCGAGGCCGCGCTCGCCGCCGCCGTCGAGCCCGCGCCACCTGCGCAGGCGCTCGCGAACTGGATCTCCAGTGATCTCCTCGCGCGCCTCCAGGATGGCGCAAGCTCCGGCGAGGGGAGTGCAGGTGGGGAGGAGGTGGACGGGGACCCAAGCCGTTCGCGCGTGCAGCCCGCGGCGATCGCCGCGCTCGTGGGCCTCGCCTCCGCCAAGCAGATCAGCGTCGGCGCCGCACGGCAGGTACTCGACCGGCTGGTGGCCGAGGGTGGCGATCCGCTGGAGATCGTCGAGGCCGAGGGGCTCGCGGCGATGGGCGACGCAGAGGACTTGGGCGCAATCGTGGCCGCCGCGCTTGCCGCCAACGCAGACGCCGCCGAGCGGGTGCGGGCGGGCAACGCGAAGGCGATCGGCCCGATCGTGGGGTACGTGATGCGCGAGACCAAGGGCCGCGCCGACGGCGGCGACGTCACGAAGCTGGTGAACGAGCAGCTCGGGATCTGAATCGCTCGCCTGGGCATCTCCCACACGCCGGCGACGCACATTTTGGACGGCAGGCCAATGGCAGGTGAGCACCCCCGCGTCAATATGGGCGATGCATGAGTTAGCTCTCTCCTCACACGATTGCACCCCGGCTTCCCCCGGCCTGGTGCGAGCGAAAATGCGGTCGGGCAGGGGTTGTTAGCGCCCTGCTCGACCGCATAACCGTCTAGGCTGTGGATATGAACGCAGAGCCCTCTTCACGCTCGCTCGGCAAGACGCTCGTCGCGGGGTTGATCCTCGTGGTGGCAGGCTGGCTGGTCCTGCACTTCGTGATCCACCTCGTCGTGTTCGTCGCCACGATCGCCGTCGTCGTGCTCGCCGTCGTGGCGCTCGTGTGGGCGCTGCGGGTCCTCTTCTAGGAATCGATCCCACCCGCCCGCCGATGGCCTACGTCGTGATCGCTTTCTGCTTCGGTCTCGCCGGCGGGATCGTCGGCAAGATCAAGGGCAGCTCGTTCATCCTCTGGTTCCTGATCTCGGGGCTCGTCCCGGTGCTCGGCCTGATGGCTGCGCTCGCCTACCGCTTCGAGCGCGACGAGCTCCGGCGGGAGTGTCCGCAGTGCGGACGCGTGACGAAGATCTATGACGCGCTCTGCACCCGCTGCGGGGCTGAGCTCGAGTTCCCCGAGCAGGCGATCGCCCCGGAATCCTGGGAGCGCGTCCCGGCCGCTCACCCTTGAGCGGACAGCTCCACGACGGGCCTCTGAGATAAGGGAGCCCGAAGTCGAGCACTGTCTATAAATCCGTGCATGGACGTAGACGCGACGACCACGGCCGCCCCTCTGAGCGATTCACGGATCACGCGGATGATCCACGGCGCCGGTTTCCCCGACGAGCGCGACTTCGTGCTGCGCGTCGTGCAGCCCGCGTTGGTGGGGATGATCGACGGCACGGTCTCCTCGCTGGCGCCAATCTTCGCGGCCGCGATCTACGCCAACTCCCACACGGCGCTGATCGTGGGCCTCGCCACCGCGCTGGGGGCCGGGGTCAGCATGGGCTGGTCGGAGGCACTGTCGGACACCGGTGAGCAGACTGGCCGCGGCTCGGCGCTCGTGCGCGGCTCGATCACCGGCGGGATGACCGCCCTCGGCGGTCTGTTCCACACGCTTCCGTTCATCATCTCCGACGTCCACAAGGCGCTCGTGGTGGCCGGTTGTGTGGTGGCGGTGGAGCTGTTCACGATCGCCTGGATCCGCAAACGCTTCCTGGAGGTCTCGATGCGCTCCTCGCTGCTGGTCGTCACCGTCGGCGGGCTGATCGTGCTCGCAATCGGCATCGGGATAGGGTCTTCCTGAAAGCGGGATTTGGCTCAGGGCGGCGAAAACCCGCTGGTACACTGGGCTTTCGCTTGAGATTGAACCCCGAACGAACGGAAAGGAGGTCGGTGAGATGCGCGCAGTGGACGCGGTGATGGAATGTTTGAAGGCAGAGGGTGTCGATGTCGTCTTCGGGCTGCCCGGCGGCGCCAACCTCCCGACCTACGATGCCTTCGTGACCGGGGGGATCAGGCACATCCTCGTCCGCCACGAGGCCGGCGGTGGGCACGCCGCGCAGGGCTACGCGAAGGCGACCGGGAAAGTCGGGGTCGCGTTCGCCACGAGCGGTCCCGGCGCGACGAACCTGATCACGCCGATCTGCGACGCGATGATGGACTCGGTCCCCGTCGTCTTCATCACCGGGCAGGTGCGCACCGAGCTGCTCGGCACCGACGGCTTTCAGGAGGCCGACACGCTCGGGATCACGATTCCGATCGTCAAGCACTCGTTCATGATTCAGGATCCGAAGGAGATCCCGCGCGCGATCCACGAGGCCTTCTACATCGCGAGCAGCGGACGTCCCGGACCGGTGCTGGTCGACATCCCGATGGATCTCTCACGCGAAGAGATCGAGTACGAGCCGGTTACCGACATACGCCTGCCCGGTTATCAGCCGACGACGGAGGGCAACCAGAAGCAGATCCGCCAAGCGGCCAAGGCTTTGGCGGCTGCGCAGCGCCCGGTGATCTACGCCGGCGGCGGGGTCGTCAACGCGAACGCCTCGGAGGAGCTCATCGAGTTCGCGACGAGCGATCGCTTCCCCGTGACCTGCACGCTGATGGGACTCGGCGCCTTCCCCGCGCCGCACCCGCAGTGGCTGGGGATGCTCGGCATGCATGGCACGCGCGCGGCCAACTACGCGATGGACGAGGCCGACCTGATCTGCGCCGTCGGCGCGCGCTTCGACGACCGTGTCACGGGCAAGCTCTCGGAGTTCGCGCCGCACGCGAAGTTCATCCACATCGACGTCGACCCCGCGGAGATCTCGAAGAACATTCCCGCGCACATCCCGATCGTCGGCGACGCCAAGCACGTGCTCGCCAAGCTCCTGATCGAGTACCGCGCGCTCGGCGTCGACCCCGCGCGCCTCGGCGCCTGGTGGGAGCGGATCGAAGGCTGGCGCGAGAAGTATCCGCTCGGCTACGAGGACTCGACGGACGACGAGATCAAGCCGCAATACATGATCCAGGCGCTGTACGAGGCGACCGGCGGCGAGGCGATCGTCACGAGCGACGTCGGTCAGCACCAGATGTGGACGGCGCAGTACTACGACTTCCCGGCGCCGCGCCGCTGGATCAACTCCGGCGGGCTCGGCACGATGGGCTTCGGGCTGCCGTCGGCGATGGGCGCCGCGGTGGGCTGCCCCGACCGCCTCGTCTGCTGTATCGCCGGCGACGGGTCCGTGCAGATGAACGCACAGGAGCTCGCGACCTGCGCGCAGAACGAGATTCCGATCAAGGTCTTCATCATGAACAATGGATATTTGGGGATGGTCCGCCAGTGGCAGGAGCTGTTCTGGGACGGCAAATACAGCCACGTCGACACGGGCAAATTCCCCGACTTCGTGAAGCTGGCCGAGGCTTACGGCGCCACCGGGATGCGCTTCACGAACAAGAAAACGCTCGTCGAGGACATGAAGCGGGCGATCGAGACCCCCGGCCCAGTCGTCGTCGACGTGCGCGTCACGCCCGAGGAGAACACCTACCCGATGATCCCGGCGGGTCATGCTGCCAGGGAAATGGTGGGGTGAGCGCGATGAGCTCTCCAGCCACCAAAGAGCCTTTGAGCCTCGAGGGCCTCCAGGCCTCGGGCAGCCTGCGCACGGGGCGCAAGCACGTACTCTCGATACTCGTCGAGAACAAGTCGGGCGTTTTGACAAGGATCGCCGGCCTGTTCGCGCGGCGCGGCTTCAACATCGACACGCTCACCGTCGGCCCCACCGACGACGAGCGGATCTCGCGCGTGACGCTCACGGTCGACGGGGCGCTGCACCCGATCGATCAGGTCACCAAGCAGCTGCACAAGCTCATCAACGTGCTGAAGATCCGCGACCTCGAGCCCGGCGATACGGTCACCCGCGAGCTCGCGCTGTTCAAGGTCTCCGCGGACGGCGCCCAGCGCGGCGAGCTGATGCAGATCACCGAGATCTTCCGCGGCAAGGTCGTCGACGTGACGAAGCGCTCGGTGATCGTCGAGATCACGGGCACGACCGACAAGATCGAGGCGTTCGAGGGCATGGTCCGCCCGTTTGGCCTGATCGAGATGATGCGCACCGGCGAGATCGCAATCTCGCGCGGACGGTCAGAAACCTAGCGAGAACCGTGTCCCAGTCGTCCCTCACGAAGTCCGGACCTCCGTTCGCGCTGGGTGAGGAAGACCGCGAGCGACTCCTTGCGCGCCTGCGGCTCGCGGTTGAGCGCGCGCGGCGGGCAGGCAAAGAGATCCTGGCGACGATCAGCGTTCCGCTTCCCGGCGACGTGGATCCGAGCGCGGTCGTCTGCGCTTCCAGACGAGCCGGCGAGCAGTGGTTCGTGTTCGAGCAGCCCGACCGGGGTAGGGCTGCGCTGGCGACGCTGGGCGAGGTGGCTCATCTGAGCGCGTCCGGCCCCGACCGCTTCGCGGTCGTGGCGGATCGCTGGCGCGGCATGTCGGCCGCCGCGGTGGCCGATCCGACCGAGGGCCTCGGCAGCGGGCCGATCGCCGTGGGCGGATTCGCGTTCGCGCCCGACGGGGGCGGCGCGCCGCACTGGGCCGGCTTTGAGCCGGCGTCGCTGATCGTGCCCGAGGTCGCGCTGACGCGGAGAGCGCCGAGGCGCGACCGCGGAGATGCTCGCGCGGAGGTGCGGCTGACGCTGGCGGCGATGGCTCATCCGGACGATCTGGCGGAGGAGCTGGTGGCGCGCTTGGAGCGGCGCTTGGCCGAGTTACGCGACGCGCCCTTGCCGCTGCTCGATCCCGCGCCGGCGGGTCGCTACCAGGTCGCTAGCGCGATGCCGCCCGAGCACTTCGAGGCCGCTGTGGCGAGCGCCGTGCGACTGATCGAGCAAGGCGAGCTCGAGAAGGTCGTGCTGGCGCGCGAGGTGCAGGTCCACGCGCCCCGCGCCTACGATCCGGCTGCGGTTTTCGGGGTGCTGAGGGATGCCTTTCCGTCCTGCTTCGTCTTCTGCGCCGGTCGCGGTGACGCGACGCTCGTGGCCGCCAGCCCCGAGCTGCTGGTGCGCCGCGAGGGCCACCGCGTGAGCACGCTCGCGCTGGCCGGCTCGACCCGGCGCAGCGCCGACCCCGCCGTCGACGATCATCTCGGCGAGCAGCTGTTGCGCGATGAGAGCTATCGCGAAGAGCACGCGATCGTCGCGCGGCGGATCGAGAGAGCCTTGCGACCCCATGCCGTCTGGGTTGCCGCGGCGCTCGAGCCCGAGCTCGTGCGGATCGCCAACATTCAGCATCTGGCGACCCCGATCCGCGCGCAGCTCGCCGACCCGATCGAGACGCTGAAGTTGGTCGGGCTGATGCACCCGACCCCGGCCGTCGGCGGTGAGCCGGCGGAGCCGGCGCTGCGCCAGATCCCCGCGCTCGAGGGCCTCGACCGCGGCTGGTACTCGGGCCCCGTGGGCTGGACCGACGGCGCCGGCGACGGCGAGTTCTGCGTGGCCCTGCGCTGCGCGCTGCTGCGCGGCGGCGTCGCCCGCTGTTACGCCGGCAACGGAATCGTCCGCGACTCCGACCCGGCGAAGGAGCTGGCGGAGACCGAGATCAAGCTGCAGGCGCTGCTTCCGCTGCTGGCGGGGTAATAAGACTCTGTCAGACTGAGGATCGCGATCGAGGAGGAAGAAGATGGGATTCGACCAGTACCACGAGCCGCCCGAGGAGCTGTCCGCGCAAACGCGGACGTTTGCGCGGATGTGCGCCTCGCTGACGGAGGAGGCCGAGGCGATCGGCTGGTACGAGCAGCGAATCTCGGTCGAGGCCGACGCGGAGGCGGTCGCGATCATGCATGACGCCCAGGGCGAGGAGTTCAAGCACTTCGCGATGGATCTCGAGCTCCTGCTGCGCCGCACCCCGAAGTGGCGGGAGATCGCCAAAGGGGTGCTCTTTCAGGACGGCGACATCGTCGAGCACGGCGAGGCCGCCGAGGCGGCCGCCGACTCCGATGTGCCGGCTGCACCCGCTTCTGCCGGCGGCACGACCGCTTCCGGATCGCTTGGCATCGGGGACCTGAGGGGAGCGGAGCGATGAACCATCTGCTCCGCGGCCACGCCCCGATCACAGACGCCGGCTGGGCGCTGCTCGACGACGAGGCGCGCGAGCGGCTGCGCTCCGCGCTCGCGGCGCGCAAGCTTGTCGACTTCGACGGCCCGAAGGGCTGGGAACACTCGGCTACGAACCTTGGGCGAACCACCGCCGTCGAGGAGACGCCGGTCGATGGTCTGCGCGCCGCCCAGCGCCGCGTCCTCGCGCTCGTGGAGGTGCGCGCTCCGTTCAGCGTCTCCCGCGCGGAGCTGGCCGATGGCGATCGCGGCGCGGACGATGTCGACCTCGACGCGCTGGACGAGGCCGCGCACAGGATCGCGACGGTGGAGAACGTCGCGGTCTTCCATGGATGGTCCGCGGCGGCGATCGACGGCATCGCCGAGGCTTCTCCCCATCCGGCGATCGCGCTCGGCGACGAGCACTTCGAGGAGTATCCGCGTCACGTCGCCAAGGCCCAGCAGTTGTTGCTTGAGGCCGGGGTCGAAGGCCCCTATGGCCTGGCGCTTGGACCCGAGGAGTACACCGGTGTGGTCGAGACGGCCGAGCATGGCGGCTATCCGCTGCTCGATCACCTGCGCGAGATCCTGGGCGGCCCGATCGTGTGGGCGCCGGGCGTGCGCGGCGCGGTGCTCCTCAGCCTGCGCGGCGGCGACTTCCTGTTTCAATCGGGTCAGGATCTCTCGATCGGCTACGACCATCACGACGCCGACACCGTCCAGCTGTATCTGGAGGAGAGCTTCAGCTTCCGCGTGGCGACGCCGGATGCGGCGGTCGCGTTGCGGGCCTAGCTTTCCAGCGCGCGCTCGACGTCGACCCAGATCCGCCGATGCAGCTCGACGTTGCGTGCCCGGTCGGTCGACACCTGCAGAATCGCGGAGCCGACCTGCGCTGAGAACGCTCGCTCCAGGGCCGCGCGGAAGGCCGGGACGGTCTCGACGCGCTCGTGGGCCAGGCCATACAGCGCCGCGGCCCGCTCGAAGTGCAGACCCGTCGGGGTGGCGATGTGGCGAGCGTAGATGTCGCGCTCCGCCGCCATCGGCGCGTGGGAGATCGGCAGGAAGTCGAAGATCCCGCCGCCGCCGTTGTCGATCAGCACGATCGTCAGCTTCAGCTCCAGGCGCGCCGCGGCGAGCAGGCCGCCGATGTCGTGAGCGAGCGCCACGTCGCCGATCAACAGCACCACCGGACCGTCTGCGTTCGCGGCGGCGCCGAACGCGCTCGAGACGATCCCGTCGATTCCGTTCGCGCCACGGTTGCAGAGCACGCGCGGGGGATCCTCGCGCGCGGGCCAGAAGGTCTCGATCTCGCGGACCGGCATCGAGGAGGCGACGAACAGCGTTGCCGTCGTGGGCAGCAACGTGCCGAGCTCCGCGGCGATCGTCGGCTCGCTGAGCCCCTCGTGGGAACCGAGCGCGCCCAGAATCGCCTCCGCCGCCTGCTCGTCGGCGGCGCGCCAGCCGGCCAGCCAGTCCGTATCCGCGGCGGGCTGCGGCGCTGCCAGCTCGGCGAGGGCGCCGGCGGGCTCCAGCGCGAGCGACTCGGTCAGGATCGACGCCGGGTCCTGCCAGGCGCCCTCGGGGTCCAGCGCCACCTGCGGGATCTCGCCGAGGCCCGCGAGCCACGTGCGCAGCGGCTTGGAGACGGGCAGGTCGCCGACCCGAATCACGAGATCGGGGACGACGCCGGCGGCGAACGCATCGTCGCGCAGCAGCGCGTCGTAGTGGGCGATCGCCGCCGTCCCCCGGCGGGCGCCGGAGAGGGGATCGGCCAGCAGGGGCCAGCCTGACGCTTCGCAGAACGCGGCGGCGGCCTCGCCGAGCGGGGTGGAACGCTCGTGGCGCCCGGCGACGACCACGCCGCGTTTGGCTTGCGCCACCAGTTTCTGCAGATGCTGCGTCTCACGACCGTTGTTGGCCGCGGCGTCGGCGATCGCGGGCGAGCGGCGCACGTATGGGCGACCGCCCGGGCGGCCCGTCGGATCCTCGGGCAACTCCTCGTCGATCACGAGCGGCTCGCGCAGGGGGAAGTTGAGATGGACCACGCCCGGCCGTCCCTCGAGCGCCGTGTTGTAGGCCCGGCAGGCGAGCGTGCGAACCCATCGCAGCCGCTCGGGGCTCGCATCGTGGGTGCCGACCTCGAAGAACCACTTCGCCGCGTCGCCGAACAGCTTCAGCTGATCGATCGCCTGCCCGGCGCCGTTCTCGCGCAGCTCCGGTGGCCGGTCAGCCGTCAGCAGCAGCAGCGGGACGCGCGCCTGGAATGCCTCGATCGCCGCGGGCGCAAGCTCGGCGGCGGCCGTGCCCGAGGTGCAGGTGACCGCGACGGGCAGCCCCGAGGCCTTCGCGAGCCCCAGCGCGAAGAACCCCGCGCAGCGCTCGTCGATGTGCGAGTAGCAGCGCAGGCGCTGCTCGCGCGCGAGCGTCAGCACCAGCGGCGCGCAGCGTGACCCGGGGGAGGTGCAGGCCGCGCGCATCCCGCGACGCGCCAGCTCGTCGACGAACGCGCGCAGCAGCAGGTAGGTGTCGGTGGCGGGGGAGGCGGGGCTGGAAGGGGTCATAGGATGTCGGTGTGCCGGAGAGCGTCGTCCTGCTGCACGGGTTCAGCGGCACCCATCGCGCCTGGGACGGCGTCGTGGCGCGGCTCGACCCGGAACGCTACCTGCCGCTGGCTCTCGACCTCCCGGGGCACGGCGCGGCGGCCGATGCCGAACGTCCGATCACGTTCCCCGGCTGCGTCGCCCACGTGCTCGCCGCCGGCCCCGAGCGCTTCGTGCTGTGCGGCTACTCGCAGGGAGGGCGCATCGCTCTGCACGTCGCGCTGGCAGCGCCCGAGCGCGTGAGCAGGCTCGTGCTCGTCTCGACCTCGGCGGGGATCGAGGACGCCGCCGAGCGGGCCGGACGCCGCCGCTCGGACCACCGGCTCGCCGACGAGCTCGAATCGGGACCCTTCGACGATTTCATCGAGCACTGGCGCGCCCAGCCGCTGTTCGCCGGCGAACCCCCCGAGGTAGGCCGCCTCGCACGCGAAGATCAGCGCCGCAACCGTCCTGACGCGCTCGCCGCGGCACTCAGAGGCATCGGCACCGGGGAGATGAAGCCCCTCTGGGACCGCCTCGCGGAGCTGGGAATGCCGGTGAAGGTGCTCGTCGGTGCTCGCGACGAGAAGTTCCAGGCATCGGGGAAACGGATGACGGAGCTGCTGCCGGACGCACAGCTCGTGGTCGCACCTGGCGGACACGGCTTGCCGCTGGAGAATCCGGCGGCCGTCGCCGTCGCGCTCGACGGGCGATAGCGCCGGTCGTGGGCTCAGCGCGGAGGCCTGCGTCAGAGCGGATCGATCCCGAGCCCGCCGGCGGTGGGCAGCGCGATCTGCCCGTCTCTCGCCGGCAGCGGGTTCTCGAGATCCTCGAACATCCCGAGCGTCGCCAGGCCACAGGGGGGCACCGGACCACGGGAGGCGAGCGCGGCAGCCGCGTGCAGCGCTGCGGCGACTCCCAGAGGGCCGTCGAGTGTGGAGGCGACATACACCTCTGCACCCGAGGCCCGGACGAGCGTGGCGGCCGCAATCAGGCCGGAGATGCCTCCGCAGCGAGAGATCTTCAGGCAGACCGCGTCGGCGACGCCCGCGCCGAGCGCTCCGTGCTCGGCCGCGGTCTCGTCGATCGCGACCCGCACCGCGACTCGCTCGCGCACCGTGCGCACTGCCTCGAGGCCGTGCGTCGGCTCCTCGACGAGCTCCAGGCCGGCGGGGGAGAGCAGCTCGATCGCCCGCACGGCCTGCTCGACGTCCCAGGCGCCGTTGGCGTCGAGGCGCAGATCTACCTCCGGGCCGACCGCGGCGCGCACCGCGGCCACGCGTCCCGCGTCGTCGCCGACGCCTACCTTCAGCTTCAGGCATCGGAACCCCGCGGCCGCCGCGGCCGCCGCCTCGGTGGCCGCCCCGGCGCGGTCGAGCGCCGACAATGTCGCGTTGACCGGCACCGCCTGGGCGGGACTGTCCGTCAGCAGCACCGCGACCGGCTTGCCCGCGCGTCGCCCCGCGCGGTCCCACAGCGCGATGTCGATCGCGGCGAACGCCGGCGGTAGGTCGTCGACAGCGCGGCAGGCGTCGATCAGCTGGGCGCCGTTCTCCTCCCTCGAGCTCTCCAGCACGGGGACGTATGCCTCGAGCGCTTGTGCGACGCGCTCGACGCTCACGCCGTCGTAGGCCTGCAGCGGCGCTGCCTCGCCGTAGCCGCTCAGCCCATCCGCGTCGGTCAGCGAGACGCCCAGGATCTCCCGCTCCCGCACCGCGCCGTACGAGGTCTCCAGTGCGCTCGCCAGGCGCAGCGTGCGCCGCTGGACGCTCAGCTTCACGAGCCGATGCCACCGCCGGCCAGGATCCCGGCCGCGAACAGCAGGCAGAAGACGAGTTGCAGCGCGCCGGTCTTCGCCAGCGCGCCGTTCAGCGCCGGTCCGTCGGTGTGGGTCCTGACGATCCGGATCGTGCCGAGCGCCAGCGGGATCGAGAGCCAGCAGAGCATCAACCACGCGGTCATCGAACCAAGCACCCACAGCAGTGGGGCGCTCAGGAACGCGCCCGCGACCATCGCCGTGTACAGCGCCCGCGTGCGCTCGCGGCCGAGGCGTACCGCGAGCGTGCGCTTACCGGCGCGGCGGTCGGTCTCGAGGTCGCGCACGTTGTTCACGACGAGGATCGCGCTTGCCAGCAGTCCCACCGGCACCGCGCAGGCGAAGGCCTGCCACGGCAGTGCCTGCACCTGCACGAAGTAAGAGCCGGTGACCGCCACGATCCCGAAGAACAGGAACACGAACACCTCGCCCAGTCCCTCGTAGCCATATGGCCGCGGGCCGCCGGTGTAGAGCACGCCGGCGAGGATCGAGGCGGCGCCGACCGCGATCAGCTCCGGTCCGGCGACTGCCACAAGGTAGACGCCGCAGAGCACCGCCAGACCGAACGTCACGTAGGTGGCGAGCAGCACCTGGCTCGGCGGCACGAGACCGCCGGCGGTCACCCTCACCGGTCCGAGTCGGTCCTCTGTGTCGGCGCCGCGCCGCGCGTCTGAGTAGTCGTTCGAGAGGTTCGTCCCGACCTGAATGAATACAGCTCCCAGCAGCGCCGCGACGAACGCGAGCGCCCGAAAGTGTCCGGCTCCGAGCGCGAGCGAGGTGCCGACCAGCACGGGCGCCACGGCCGCGGGCAATGTGCGCAGGCGCGCGGCCATCAACCAGATGCGCACCGCGCTCGGGCCCCTGGGGATTGCGACGGACATTTAGGCTCGCCGGGGGAAGCGGGAGAAATCCGGCTTGCGCTTCTGCCTGTAGGCGTCACGGCCCTCCTGCGCCTCCTCGCTGCCGTAGAACAGCAGGTTGGTGTCGTGCGCGAGCTGCTGGATGCCGGTCAAGCCGTCCTCGGCGGCGTTGAAGCTCGCCTTCAGCAGGCGCAGCGCGAACGGCGAAAGCGCGAGCATCTCGTTGCACCACTGCACGGTCTCGGCCTCCAAGCGCTCGAGTGGGACGACTGTGTTCACGAGCCCCATCTGCAGCGCCTCCTCGGCCGAGTACTGCCGGCAGAGGAACCAGATCTCCTTCGCCTTCTTCGGGCCGACGAGGTTGGCGAGCAATCCCGCGCCGAAGCCGCCGTCGAAGGAGCCGACCTTCGGGCCGACCTGTCCGAAGCGCGCGTTGTCCGCGGCGATCGTCAGGTCGCATACGAGGTGCAGCACGTGGCCGCCGCCGATCGCGTAGCCAGCGACCATCGCCACCACCGGCTTCGGCAGGCGGCGGATCTGCACGTGCAGGTCGGTGACGTGAAAGCGGCCGACCCCGGCTTTGCCCGCGGCGTCATCGTGGAGATAGCCCGAGTCGCCGCGCACGCGCTGATCGCCGCCGGAGCAGAAGGCGTCCGGGCCCTCGCCGGTGAGCACGATCACGCCGACATCCGTGTCCTCGCGGGCGTCCTCCAGGGCCCGCGAGATCTCGACGATCGTCTGCGGACGAAACGCGTTGCGGACCTCGGGGCGGTCGATCGTGATCTTCGCGATCCCCGCCGACTTCTCGTAGCGGATGTCCTCGTACTCGCCGGCGGCGATCCAGGTGGTGGTTGACAAGCGTTCCTCCGGGCCGGATTGGGATGGGTGGCCGAATGGCCGAAGCTGGGAATGAGCGCGTTGAAGGCTAGCCTGTGGGCGATGATCGTCGAGGGATGGCTGCCGCGCGCCGCTGCCGTGCGGCCTGGAGGTGTGGCGCTGCAGACGCCTGATGGCCCCGTCTCCTACGCCGAGCTGCTCGCCGGCGCGGGCGCGGGCGCGGCCGAGCTGGACGCGCGCGGCGCGGGTCCCGGGCAGCGCGTCGCGATCGCGCTGGCGCCGGGGCTTGCCTTCGCCCGGGCGCTGCATGCCTGCCTGCTGCTCGGCGCCGTCGCGGTGCCGATCGATCTCAGGTTGACGGCGGCCGAGCGTGAGCGCCTCACCGCCGATGCCGCCGTGCTCGTCGAGGAGCCGCTCGCGCTGAGCGCGGGCCGCGGCGGCTCCGATTGCTACGCCACCGCGCGCCACGATCTGGAGAGCACCGCCGTGGTGATCCACACCTCCGGCACGACATCTGCACCCAAGCCGATCGAGCTCACCTACGGCAACTTCCTGTGGAGCGCGCTCGGCTCGGCCGTCGCGCTCGGTCTCGACTCCCGCGAGCGCTGGCTGTGCGCACTGCCGCTCTCGCACGTCGGCGGCCTCTCGATCCTGCTGCGCTCGACGATCTATGCCACGACCGCGGTGCTCCACGAGCGCTTCGACGCCGACGCCGTGCTCGAGGCGCTGATGGAGCAGGAGATCACGCTCGTCTCGCTCGTCGCCACGACGCTTACGCGGCTGCTTAATGCGGGGCTTCAGTCCCCACCGGCGCTGCGCTGCGCGCTGACCGGTGGCGGACCGGTAGCACCCGCGCTGGTGGCGCGGGCGCGAGCGGCAGGCGTGCCGGTGAGCTTGACCTACGGGCTGACCGAGTCCTGCTCGCAGGTCACGACGACGCCCGTCGCGGCGCTGGACGAGCCCTCCACCCAGTCGCTGAGCGCCGGACCGCCACTGTTCTGCACGCGCGTGCGGATTGTCGATCCGTCGGCGGATATGAGCGCCGGGCAGGAGGGGGAGATCCTCGTCGCCGGGCCGACCGTCGCGGCGGGCGCGCTCGCCGCCGACGGCTGGCTGCACACCGGCGACCTCGGCGTGATCGATTCCCAAGGCCGGTTGGGAATTACCGGGCGCAAGGCCGACACGATCGTCAGCGGCGGCGAGAACGTCGCGCCCGCGGAGGTCGAGGCGGTGCTGGAGGCCCACCCCGACGTGCTCGAGGCGGCGGTCGTGCCCCGCGCCGATGAGCACTGGGGCGAGACCGTCACGGCGATCGTCGTGACGCGGCCGGGGGCGATCCTCGACGGTGAGGCGCTGCGCGCCCATTGCGCCCGTGAGCTCACCGGGCACAAGGTGCCCAAGCAGGTGTCGTTCGTCGACGAGCCGCTGCCGCGCACCCGCTCGGGCAAGCTCCTGCGCAAGGAGCTGCTCCTGATTGGGTACGAATCGTGAGGGCTCGCCACGCCACCGCGGAACGGCGATCGCGATGAGCTTCGACCCGAACGAGCACCGCGATACGAGCCTGCGCAGTTGGGAAGAGGCGGCCTCCGGCTGGGCTCGCCAGCAGCCTGCGATGCGCGAGTTCGGCGCCCCGGTCTCGCATTGGATGATCGACGCGACCGTGCCGCAGCCGGGCGAGCGCGTGCTCGAGCTGGCGGCGGGCCTGGGGGAGACGGGCATGCTCGCGGCGGAGCTGGTCGCGCCGATGGGCGGGGTGATCGTCTCCGACCAGGCCGAGGCGATGCTCGGCGGCGCGCGCGAGCGAGCGCTCGCCCTCGGTCTGAGCAACGTCGAGTTCCAGGTCCTGAACGCGGAATGGATCGACCTGCCGGTCGCGAGCATCGATGTTGTGCTGTGCCGCTGGGGCTACATGCTGATGGCCGATCCGCCGGCGGCGCTGCGCGACACCCGCCGCGTGCTGCGTCCGGGCGGGCGTGTCGCGCTGGCCGTGTGGGATCAGCTCGAGCACAACCCCTGGATGATGCTCCCGGCGCAGGAGCTGCGGGAGCGAGGCCTGACAGAGTCGCCGAGCGCCGGCACGCCGGGGCCCTTCGTGCTGAGCAGTCCCGAGCGAGTTGCCGAGCTGCTCGAGCAGGCGGGCTTCGTCGAGGTGCGCGTCGAGGCGCTCGAGCTGCACCGTCGCCATGCGAGCTTCGAGGAGTTCTGGGACTCGACGCTCGACCTCTCGCGCCAACTCCACGACGCGGTGCTCGATCGCCCCGAGGCCGAGATCGCCGAGGTCCATGCGGCGCTCGTCGAGCGCTTCGCGCCCTACACAGCGGCTGACGGCTCGCTCGACATTCCCGGTCGCGCGCTCGTGGCATCCGCGAGCGCCTGAGCGTGGCCGACGCGATAGCCTGCGCCCCATGCTCTACGACGACGACGCTGACCTCACACTGCTCGACGGCAAGACCGTCGCGATCATCGGCTACGGCTCCCAGGGCCATGCCCACGCCCTCAACCTGAAGGACTCCGGCATCAAAGTCGTGGTCGGCCTGCGCGAGGACTCCGCCTCTGTCGCCGCCGCGCGCGAGCAGGGCCTCGAGGTGCTGTCCGTGGTCGAGGCCGCCAGCCGCGGCGACCTCGTGATGATCCTGCTGCCAGATGAGCGTCACCACGACGTCTGGGAGCAAGAGATCCGCGACGGCATCGCCGAGGGCAACATGCTGCTGTTCGGCCACGGCTTCTCGATTCACTACAAAGAGATCGAGCCGCCGCCGGGCGTCGATGTCGGCATGGTCGCACCCAAGGGACCCGGGCATCTCGTGCGCCGGCAGTTCCTCGAAGGCAGCGGCGTACCCGGCCTCGTCGCGGTCGAGCAGGACGCGACCGGTAACGCCCGGGGGCTGGCGCTGGCCTACGCGAAGGGGATCGGCTGCACGCGCGGCGGCGTGATCGAGACGACCTTCAAGGACGAGACCGAGACCGATCTGTTCGGCGAGCAGGCGGTGCTCTGCGGCGGCGCCTCCGAGCTCGTCCAGGCCGGCTTCGAGACGCTCGTCGACGCCGGCTATGACCCCGAGATGGCCTACTTCGAGTGCCTGCACGAGCTCAAGTTGATCGTCGATCTGATGCACGAGAAGGGTCTCGCGGGGATGCGCTACTCGATCTCCAACACAGCCGAGTACGGCGACTACACGCGCGGCAAGCGCGTGATCACCGAGGAGACCCGCGCGAGCATGCGCCAGATCCTCAAGGAGATCCAGGACGGCGATTTCGCGCGCGAGTGGATCGCCGAGAACCGCGCCGGGCAGGAGAACTTCAAGCGGATGCGCGCCGAGCAGGCAGACACCCAGGTCGAGCACGTCGGCGCCGAGCTGCGCGAGGGCATGGACTGGATCGAAACCTCGTTCTGAGGTTCCCGTCGTGCTCGCCTACGTCTTCTGGCATCGACCGCTGGACGACTTGGCCCTCGAGGCCTACGAGCAGGCCGAGATCGCGTTTCACCGCTCGCTCGCGCATGCTCCGCCGTCAGGCTTTCAGGGCTCGGCGGTGTTCCGCGTGGCCGGGCTTCCGTGGTTCCAGGAACCGGGCTATGAGGACTGGTACTTCGTCGAGGACTACACGGCGCTCGGCGTGCTGAACATGGCTGCCGTCGGGCACGGCCACCGCACCGTCCACGACAGGATCGCGCATCGCTTCGGCGCCGGCGCCGGCGGTCTCTATGGCCTGATCGAGGGGCATCCGCCGGTCGGGTCGGGGCGGGGATCCAAGTCTGGGGCCTTCGGTCAGGAGTCGGCCGCCGTCTGGGTTGCGCGAGCGCCGGGGATCGAGCGGCGTGGGCTCGGCGAGCTGCTCGGCGACGGCATGGACGTCCAGCACGCGAGCCTCTGGCGGCGGCAGCTGGTGTTCGGCCCGGCGCCCGAGTTCTGCCTGCTCACCGGAGACCGCGCCAAGCTCGGATTGCCGGCCGGCGTGGCGCCGAGTCGCCTGCCCGCCGGCTGGAGCGCGAACGTGTTCGAGCGCGAGGCGCTCTGGCATGGCTGAGTCGATCGTCGATCGGGTGATGGACCGTGAGCTGGCCGGCGGCGAGTTCAAGCGCCAGCAGAGCCGCTTCCGCGACTGGGTCGGCCTCGACGAACGCTCCGGCGAGCAGAGCCGGTTCACGGTGCAGGCCGGCCGCTACCACCTGTACGTCTCGCTCGCCTGCCCGTGGTGCCACCGCACGGCGATCCTACGCGAGCTCGCCGGGCTCACCGAGGCGATCCCGATCTCCTACGCTGCGCCCTTCCGCGACGAGCGCGGCTGGGCCTTCACCGGCGAGAGCTTCAGCGATGGCCCCGGTGGCGAGTACCTCGACAGGTTGCACGGCTGGTCGTTCATGTCCGAGGCATACAGCGCGAGCGATCCGGGCTTCGACGGACGCGTCACGGTCCCGGTGCTGTGGGACACGCAGACGGGCACGATCGTGAACAACGAGTCGAGCGACATCGTCCGCATGATGTCCTGCGCGGATTCGCTCGGCGGGCTCGGTCACGGCGGCGAGCTCGACCTCTACCCGGCGACGCTGAGGGCCGAGATCGACCAGGTCAACGAGCGCGTCTACGACAAGGTCAACAACGGCGTCTACCGCGCCGGCTTCGCCCGCCGCCAGCACGCCTACGAGCGGGCCTTCGCGGAGCTGTTCGAGAGCTTCGACTGGCTCGAGGGCCTGCTCGGCGAGCGGCGCTACCTGCTGGGTGGGCGGATCACCGAGGCCGACTGGCGGCTGTTCCCGACCCTCGCACGCTTCGACGAGGTCTACAACCTGCACTTCCGCTGCAACTACCGGCGGCTGGTCGATTACCCCAACCTGTGGGGCTACGCGCGCGATCTCTACCAGGTGCAGGGCGTCGCCGAGACGGTCGCGATGGAGCAGATCAAGCGCCACTACTACACGACGCACGATGAGCTCAACCCGAAGCGGATCATCCCCGTCGGGCCGGGCTATGACTGGTTGGAGCCCCACGGGCGCGGGTGATCGTTCGGGGCGAGCGCCCGTTCGCTACACTCGCTCACGTCGTCGCGACTGGCGCTAGAAGGTGGGCCTAACCACCGGGAAGCGACGTAACGGTTGGACCGCCGCGCGCCTGGGCATTCTTCGATCTGCGAGATTCCACGAAGGAAGCCCATGACGCCGAACGCATCGCCACAAGACACCATCTCCCTCGTCATCCCCGACGGGCTGAAGCCATCCGATGGACGCTTCGGCTGCGGTCCCTCGAAGGTTCGCCCGCAGGCGCTCGCGCGCCTGGCCGGCGAGGGCGCCGCGGTGATGGGGACATCGCATCGCCAAAAGCCGGTGAAGGCGCTCGTCGGCGAGATCCGCGCCGGCCTACGCGAGCTGTTCACGCTGCCCGACGGTTATGAGGTCGCGCTCGGCAACGGCGGCGCCACCGCGTTCTGGGACGCCGCCGCTTTCGGTCTCGTGGAGGACCGCGCGCTGCACCTGACCTACGGCGAGTTCTCCTCGAAGTTCGCGACCGTCACGACCGGCGCCCCGTTCCTGCAGGACCCGATCGTCGTCTCCGCCGACCCCGGCGACGCGCCTGACCCGGGCGCGCTCGACGCGGCCGCCGGCGAGGGGAATCTCGACGTCGTGACCTGGGCGCACAACGAGACCTCGACCGGCGTGATGGTCCCGGTGCAGCGGCCATCCGCAACCGGCGACGCGCTGGTTCTGATCGACGCGACCTCGGGCGCGGGCGGCCTGCCCGTGCAGATCGAGCAGGCCGATGCCTACTACTTCGCCCCTCAGAAGAGCTTCGCCGCCGACGGTGGGCTCTGGATCGCGCTGCTCAGCCCCGCCGCGCAGGAGCGGATCGAGGCGCTCGACGCATCCGAGCAGCGCTGGATCCCGGCGTTCCTCTCGCTGCAGACGGCGCTCGAGAACTCGGTCAAAGACCAGACCTACAATACGCCCGCGGTCGCGAGCCTGTTCCTGCTCGCCGAGGAGATCCGCTGGATGCTCGACGGTGGTGGCCTCGATTGGTGCGTCTCGCGTACCACCGCCTCTTCCGAGCATCTGTACGGCTGGGCCGAGCGCAGCGGCTACGCGACGCCGTTCGTGGCCGACCCCGCGAAGCGCTCGCTCGTGGTTGGGACGATCGATTTCAACGACGAGGTCGATGCCGCCATGGTCGCGAAGACGTTGCGGGCGAACGGGATCGTCGACACCGAGCCATATCGCAAGCTGGGACGCAACCAGCTGCGGATCGGGATGTTCCCGGCGGTCGAGGCCGGCGATGTCCAAGCGCTGACCGCGTGTATCGATTGGATCGTGGAGAGGATCTCGGCATGAGCGACGAGCGTTTGAAGGTCCTGGTCAAGGAGAAGATCGGCGACTCCGGCATCGAGCTGCTGAAGGAGCATTTCGACGTCGAGCTCGGCTTCGACTGGACCGACGAGCAGCTCGCCGAGCGGATCGGCGACTACGAGGGCATCCTGATCCGCTCCGCGACGAAGCTGACCGCCGAGCTGATCGAAAAGGGAACGAATCTGCGCGCGATCGGCCGCGCCGGGGTCGGGGTGGATAACGTCGACGTCGAGGCCGCCACCAAGCGCGGGATCATCGTCGCGAACGCGCCGCAGTCGAACGTCGTCACCGCGGCCGAGCACACGATGGCGCTGCTGCTCGCGCTCGCGCGGAACATCCCGCAGGCGTACGCGTCGCTGACGAGCGGCAAGTGGGAGCGCTCCAAGTTCTCCGGCGTGGAGGTGTACGAGAAGACGCTCGGGATCGTCGGCTTCGGGCGCATCGGCCAGCTCGTTGCGACCCGCGCGCGCGCCTTCAACATGCGCGTGCTCGCCTTCGATCCGTTCGTCAGCGCCGATCGCTACCGCGAGCTCGGAGTCGAGAAGGCTGCCAACAGCGAGGAGATCTACGCGCAGGCCGACTTCATCACTATCCATCTGCCGAAGACTCCGGAGACGCAGAACTGGCTGAACGCCGAGGCCTTCGTGCAGATGCGCGACGGCGTGCGCATCCTCAATGTCGCGCGCGGCGGGCTGATCGACGAAGCGGCGCTGGGCGAAGCATTGGACTCGGGCAAGGTCGGCGGCGCCGCACTGGACGTGTTCCCGTCGGAGCCGATGACCGAGAACCCGCTGTTCGCCAATCCCAAGGTGATCGTCACCCCGCATCTCGGCGCCTCGACCGCCGAGGCGACCGACCGCGCCGGCTACCAGAGCGCCGAGCAGGTCGTCGCGGCGCTGACCGGCGGCGTCGTCTCAACGGCGGTCAACATCCCCTCGGTCGGCGCCGAGGACATGGAAGTGCTCGGGCCGTTCCTGCCGCTCGCGAAAAACCTCGGGCGGCTGGCGATGGAGCTCGCCGAGGGCAGCTCGGTCGAGCGGATCGAGGCGGCGTTCATGGGCCGGATCGCCGACTTCGACACGCGCCTCTTGACGCTCGCGGTGATCGGCGGCGCGCTCGGCGGACGCACCGAGGAGGAGGTCAACCTCGTCAACGCGCCGAGCATGGCCGAGGAGCGCGGGATCGTGATCGAGGAGAAGTCGGTCTCCGAGGCGCAGGACTTCAACGAGCTGATCCGCGTCACCGTGATCGCCGGCGGCGAGCGCGTCGCGGTCGCCGGAACCGCGATCGGGCCGCATCGTGTGCCGCATCTCGTGGAGGTTCAAGGCCGGCGCTTCACGGTCGAGCTCGAGCCGTTCGTGACGATCTTCCGCTACGAGGATCTGCCCGGCATGATCGGCCGCGTCGGCACGATCTTCGGCAAGCACGGAATCAACATCTCCTCGGCCGCCGTCGGCCACACTCCGAACGGGCAGGCCGCCGCAGACGACGGATCCAACAGCGCCCAGCGCCTGGCCGCGATGGTCGTCACGACCGACGCCGCCGTGGCCGCGGAGGTCGTCGACGAGATCGTCGCCTCGGAGGGCTTTGTAGACGGCTGGGCCGTCGTGCTCAGCTGAGACGTCCCGCGCTATTAGCGGTCACTAACCAAATCGAGTAGGCTTTTCGCCGATGCGTGCGATCGTCATCACCAAGCACGGCGGGCCGGGCGTGCTGCAGGTACAGGAGCGCCCGGACCCTGAGCTGAAAGCCGGGGAGGTGCGCATCGAGGTCGCCGCGGCGGGCATCAACTTCGCCGACGTGATGGCACGGATGGGCCTGTATCCGGACGCGCCGAAGACGCCCTGTGTGGTCGGCTACGAGGTTGCCGGCACGATCCTCGAGTTGGGCGCAGGCGTTTCGGATTCCCACCCGACCCTCACGCCGGGCCAGCGCGTGCTCGCCTCAACCGTGTTCGGCGGCTACGCCTCGCAGGTGGCCGTGCCCGCCGCCGACGTGTTCGCGCTGCCCGAGGAGCTCAGCTTCGAGCAGGGGGCGGCGATCCCGGTTAATTACGGGACCGCGTGGGCCGGCCTGATCGGCTACGGAGTGCTGCAGGCCGGCGAGCGTGTGCTGGTGCACTCAGCCGGTGGCGGCGTGGGCATCGCCGCAACTCAGATCGCCAAGCGCACGGGCGCCGAGGTCTACGGCACGGCCTCGCCGGGTAAGCACGCGCGCATCCGCGAGCTCGGCATCGACCACGTGATCGACTACACCGCCTCCGGCTGGGAGCGCGGGCTGCCGCAGTTCGACGTGATTCTCGACGCGATCGGTGGCAAGAGCTTCCGCAAGAGCTACTCGCTGCTGCGCCCCGGCGGGCGGCTGATCGCCTTCGGCGCGTCCTCGGTCGTCTCCGGGGAGCGCAAAAACGTGATCACCGCGCTGCGCGCCGTCGCGCGCATGCCGCGTTTCAACCTGATCAAGCAGATGTCCGAATCGAAGGCCGTGATCGGGCTGAACATGCTGACGCTGTTGAAGGATCGTGGCACGATCGAGCCGTGGCTCACACCGCTGCGTCCGATGCTCGACGACGGCACCGTCAAGCCGGTGATCGCCGGCGCCTTCAGCTTCGATGAAGCCGGCGCCGCACAGAGCATGATCGTCGAGCGCCGCAATGTCGGCAAGGTAGTCCTCGTTCCCTAGCAAGTACTTGCGCGGGCCGACGCCGGTGCTACCCTGCTCGCAGATGTCGTTCCCCAAGTCCCTTTCGCTCCTTCTCCTGCTCCCCCCTCGGGGGGAATAGCGCGTGGCGGCCGCGTAGCCGCATACCCAGCAGAGAGGAAGCCCGAAAGAGACCTAGAAGGAGAACGAACGACATGAGCACGAACGATGCACGCAGCGAGGCAAACCGCGTCGAGATCTTCGACACGACCCTGCGCGACGGCGAGCAGTCGCCGGGAATCTCGCTGAACAAGCAGGAAAAGCTGGAGATCGCCCACCAGCTCTCACGGCTGGGGGTCGACGTGATCGAGGCTGGCTTCCCGATCACCTCGCCGGGCGACTTCGAGTCCGTGGAGGCGATCGCGCGCGAAGTCGAAGGCCCCGTGATCTGCGCTCTCGCGCGCACGTCAAAGCAGGACATCGAGGCGGCCTGGAGCGCGGTCAAAGACTCCGAACGTCCGCGGATTCACATGTTCCTCGCCACCAGCGACGTGCACATCAAGTACAAGCTCCAGACCACACGTGAGGACGTCAAGGGGCAGGTCCGCGCGGCGGTGGCGCAGGCGAAGAGCTACACCGATGACGTCGAGTTCTCGCCCGAGGACGGCTCGCGCTCGGACGTCGAGTTCATGGCCGAGGTGATTCAGATCGCCCTCGACGAGGGCGCCACCACGATCAACGTTCCGGACACCGTCGGCTACACGATGCCGGGCGAGTACAACGCGATGTTCACGGAGCTCTACCGGCTGGTGCCCGATCTACGCGGAGTCACCCTCTCGGTTCACTGTCACGACGATCTCGGCCTGGCCGTCGCCAACTCGCTGGCCGGCCTGGAAGCGGGCTGCCGCCAGGTGGAGTGCGCGATCAACGGGATCGGCGAGCGCGCGGGCAACGCCTCGCTCGAGGAGATCGTGATGCTCCTGCACACGCGCGAGCCCGAGCCTCGGGCTGTGGACTGGTCTGGAGACGACCGAGATCGCGCGTACGAGCAGGCTGGTCTCGCGGCTGACTGGCTACCCGGTGCAGCCGAACAAGGCGATCGTCGGGCGCAACGCGTTTGCGCACGAGGCCGGCATCCACCAGGACGGCGTGCTGAAGGAGCGCACGACCTACGAGATCATGGACGCGACCACCGTCGGCCTGAAGAGCAACTCGCTGGTGCTGGGCAAGCACTCCGGCCGCCACGCGCTGCGCGACGCGCTGCAGGAGATGGGCTTCGAGATCGACGGCCAGGCGCTGAACACCGCGTTCAAGCGCTTCAAGGAGATCGCCGACCTCAAGAAGCAGGTGACGGCGATGGACCTCGAGGCGCTCGTCACCGACGAGCTGCGCGAGGAGATCTCAGGCTACGCGCTCGAGTCCTTCGACGTCGAGGCCTCCTCGCAGCGCCCGCCGCATGCGCGGGTCTCGATTGGGCTGCCCGACGGGGGGTCTGCGACCGGCTCCTTCACCGGGGACGGCCCGATCGACGCGGTCTTCCAGGCGATCAACGTCGCCACGGGCACGGCGCCGACGCTCAGCGAGTTCACGATCGGCGCGGTCACCGAGGGGCAGGACGCGCTCGGCGAGGTGTCGGTCGTCGTCGAGCTCGACGGCTTCACCGGCGCGGGGCAGGGCGTCTCGACCGACATCATCGACGCGGCCGCGCGCGCGTACGTGCGGGCGCTGTCGGTGGCCGTCGCCCGCGCGCATGCCGACGAGGCGATCGGGCTGCCCGAGACCGCGACACCCTGACGCTCCGAGGATGGGCGGGTGCCTCCGCGGCGTCCGCCTATCCGGGGGCACCAATACATTCGTCTGTGATAACGTACGCGCGTATGGCCGTCGCATCCGTCCCCACACCAGAGGCTCAGGCACCCGACCAGCTCGACCCGGCGGTGATCGGAGCGCGCGTGAAGGCGCTGCGCGAGTCCTCGGGGCTGTCGCTGCGCGACCTCGCGGAGCGCAGCGGCGTCAGCGCGCCGATGCTCTCGCAGGTCGAGCGCGGGGAGACGAGCCCGACGCTGACGGTCGCCGCGCGGATCGCCGCTGGGCTGGATCTGCGGCTTTCACAGCTGCTGCGCCTGGACGAGGCGGGCGCCGTGACGATCGTGCGTGCCTCGCAGCGACAGCGCGGGGGCAACAAACGGCGCGGGCACAGCTTCGAGGTGCTCACGTCCGGCCAGCCCGGCCAGCGCGCCGAGCTCTCGCGCCACACGCTCGCCCCGGGCGGCGCCACCGGTGCCGCGGACGATCCGCCGATGCACGAGCCCGGCAGCCGCGAGACAGCGCTCGTCGAGCATGGCGCGATCGTGCTCGTCTGCGACGGCATCGCCTACGAGCTGAACGAGGGCGACTGCGTGACCTTCGACGCCGACCTGCCGCACCACTTCGAGAACCACACCACCGCGGAGGCCGCCTTCCTGGCGGTCGTCTCCGCGGGACTGCGACGTAGCTAATCCACGACGAGAAGGGCCGATGACGATGCCACAGACGCTGTTCGACAAGATCTGGGAGACCCACGAGGTGGCGCCCGGGCTGCTCTACATCGACCTGCACCTCGTCCACGAGGTCACCAGCCCGCAGGCCTTCGACGGCCTGCGCATGGCCGGCCGCCCGGTCCGCCGCCCCGACCGCACGCTCGCGACCGCCGACCACAACACGCCGACCGACGGCACGCCCGTCGGCGGCGCGGATCAAGGACGAGCTCTCGCGCGTGCAGGTCGAGACGCTCGAGCGCAACTGCGCGGAGTTCGGCATGCCCGTCTACTCGCTCGGCTCCGAGCGCCAGGGGATCGTGCACGTGATCGGCCCCGAGCTCGGCGTCACCCAGCCCGGCATGACGATCGTCTGCGGCGATTCCCACACCTCCACGCACGGCGCCTTCGGCGCGCTCGCCTTCGGGATCGGCACCAGCGAGGTCGAGCACGTGCTCGCGACGCAGTGCATGGTCCAGCACAAGCCGCGGTCGATGCGGATCCACTACGAGGGCGAGCTCGGCTTCGGCGTCACCGCCAAGGACCTGATCCTCGGCACGATCGGGCAGCTCGGCGTCGGCGGTGCTCACCGGCCACGTGGTCGAGTACGCCGGGCCCCGCGATCGAGGCGCTGTCGATGGAGGGGCGGATGACCGTCTGCAACATGACGATCGAGGGCGGCGGCCGCGCGGGCATGATCGCGCCCGACGAGACGACCTTCGCCTAGTTCACCGGCCAGGATCGCCCCGGCGCGCCGCGCGGCGAGGAGCTCGGTAAGGCGATCGCGCACTGGCGCGAGCTGCACACCGACGAGGGCGCCGAGTTCGACAGCGAGATCGTGATCGACTGCGCAGCAAGATCTCCCCGCAGGTGACCTGGGGCACGAACCCCGGGATGGTGCGCGCAGTCACCGAGAGCGTGCCCGCGCCCGAGGAGTTCGACAGCCCGGCCGACCGCGAGGCGACCGAGCGCGCGCTCGCACTACATGGGCCTGAGGCCGGCACGCCGATCGAGCAGATCGCCCTCGACCGCGTGTTCATCGGCTCGTGCACGAACTCGCGGATCGGCGACCTGCGCGCGGCGGCGAAGGTCGTCGAGGGTCGCAAGGTCGCCGACGAGCGTCGACGCGATGGTCGTCCCCGGCTCCCAGCAGGTCAAGGAACAGGCCGAGGCGGAGGGGCTCGACGAGGTCTTCCGCGCGGCCGGCTTCGACTGGCGCGTCGCGGGCTGCTCGATGTGCCTGGGCATGAACCCCGACATCCTGCAACCGGGAGAGCGCTGCGCCTCGACCTCGAACCGCAACTTCGAGGGACGCCAGGGACGGGGCGGCACGCACCCATCTCGTCTCCCCGCAGATGGCCGCCGCCGCGGCGATCGAGGGCCACTTCGTCGACATCCGCCAGTACGGCCGATGAGCGGCGCGATGCTGCGTCCTCAGTCGCTCGCGTGCGTAGCACGCCACGCTCCCTGCGTCCTTGCCTCGCTTGCCCCTCGACCATCCTGGAGGCCTTACTAATGGACCCGATAAGCGTCATCGCAGGCGCCGTCAGCCACCTCGACCGCGACGACGTCGACACCGACCAGATCATGCCCAAGCAGTTCCTCAAGCGCGTCGAGCGCACCGGCTTCGGCGAGTTCCTGTTCTACGACTGGGCCAAGGAGCCGGGCTGGGATCTGCCGGCCAACCCGATCCTCGTCGCCGGGCGAGAACTTCGGCTGCGGCTCCTCGCGCGAGCACGCGCCCTGGGGCCTGCAGGACTACGGCTTCCAGGCGCTCGTCGCGCCGAGCTTCGCCGACATCTTCTACTCCAACTGCACGAAGATCGGCCTGCTTGCCGGTCGTGCTCTCCGGCGAGGACTGCCGTGCGCTCGCGCACGCCGGCGCGGGCGAGGTCGACCTGCTCGAGCAGGAGGTGCGCTTCGCCGGGCGCGAGGTCGCCTTCGAGATCGACCACGAGATCCGCCATCGCCTGCTCAACGGGCTCGACGACATCGCGATGACGCTCGAGCGATCTGCCGAGATCGCCGAGTTCGAGCAGGAGAGTAAGAACATCGGATGGGTCCCGACGCCGACGACGGCGCTGTAGGGTCGCGTCAATGAGCCATCGCATAGTCACTCTCCCGGGCGACGGGATCGGCCCGGAGATCATCGAGCCGACGCTCGAGCTGCTCGAAGCGCTCGGCGACTTCGAGTTCCAAGAGCACCTGTTCGGCGGCGCCTCGATCGACGCGTACGGCACCGCACTGACCGACGAGGTGCTAGAGGACTGCCGCAAGGCCGACGCCGTACTGCTCGCCGCCGTCGGCGGGCCGAAGTGGGACACGACCGATCCCTCCAAACCGCGCCCCGAGCAGGGTCTGCTCGGCCTGCGCAAGGGCCTCGGCCTGTACGCGAACCTGCGCCCGGTCAAGCCCCTCCCGGCCCTGTACGAAGCCTCGCCGCTGCGGCGCGAGCGGATCGAAGGGACCGACCTGCTCGTCGTGCGCGAGCTGACGGGCGGGATCTACTTCGGCGAGAAGACGCGCACGCAAACCACCGCCTCCGACCTCTGCGCGTACTCGACCGAGGAGATCGAGCGGATCGCGCGCACGGCCTTCAGCGCCGCACGAAGGAAGGTGACGAGCGTCGACAAGGCGAACGTGCTCGAGACCTCGCGGCTGTGGCGCGAGGTCGTCACGCAGTTGCACGCGCGCGAGTTCTCCGCAGATCGAGCTCGAGCACGTGCTCGTCGACAACGCCGCAATGCAGCTCGTCTCCAACCCCCGCGATTTCGACACGATCGTGACCGAGAACATGTTCGGCGACATCCTCTCCGACGAGGCGGCGATGCTGACGGGGTCGATCGGGATGCTCCCGAGCGCCTCGCTGAGCGGGGATGGACCGGGCATGTTCGAGCCCGTCCACGGCTCCGCCCCGGACATCGCCGGGACCGGCAAGGCCAACCCGCTGGCGATGTTTCTCTCCGCCGCGATGCTGCTGCGGCATGGGCTCGGTTTGGAAAGCGAGGCGGCGGCTGTAGAATCGGCGGTTGAAGGCGCGCTGGCGGCGGGTCTGCGCACCCCCGACCTGGGAGGGGCGGCGGGTACTGCGCAGGCGACGAAGGCAGTGATCGCCCACCTCGAGTAACAACCCTCTCAGCAGGAGAAAATGAACGTGGACCAGACCGACCTCATATGGATGAACGGAGATTTCGTCGCCTGGGAGGACGCCAAGGTCCACGTTCTCACGCACGGACTGCACTACGGGACGGGCGTGTTCGAGGGCGTGCGCTGCTACGACACCGAGCTCGGCCCGGCCGTGTTTCGCAACGCCGACCACGTCGCGCGGCTGCTGAAGTCGGCCGAGCTCTACTACATGCCCGTGCCCTACTCGGCCGAGGAGCTGCGCTCCGCGACGCTCGAGCTCGTCGCGCGCAACGGCATGAGCTCGTGCTACATCCGCCCGATCATCTACCGCGGCTACGGCCAGATGGGTCTCAACCCGCTCGAGGCCCCGGTCGACGTGACGATCGCCTGCTGGGAGTGGGGCTCCTACCTAGGCGAGGAGGGCAAGCGCAAGGGCATCCGCGCGAAGGTCTCCTCGTGGGAGCGGATCAGCGCACGCTCGCTCGTGCCCCACGCGAAGGCCTCGGGGCAGTACCTGAACAGCATCCTCGCGAAGGTCGAGTCGGTCAAGGCCGGCTACGAGGAGGCGATCCTGCTCGACGAGCACGGCCACGTCTGCGAGGGCACCGGCGAGAACGTGTACGTCGTGCGCGACGGTGAGATCGCCACGCCCGGCCAGCACAACTCGATCCTCGACGGGATCACGCGCCGCTCGCTGATCCAGATTGCCGGCGACCTCGGCTATGAGATCGTCGAGCGCAGCGTCGCCCGCGCGGAGCTGTACCTCGCCGACGAGGTCTTCCTGTCGGGCACAGCCGCCGAGATCGTGCCCGTGCGCGAGCTCGACGATCACCCAATCGGCACCGGCGAGCCGGGCGAGGTCACGCGCGTGCTCCAGGCCGCCTATGACGACGCGATCCACGGGCGCACGGAGCGCTACCGCGAGTGGCTCGACGTCGTCTCTCCGTCGGCGCTCCAGACTCCCACCGGCGACGTGCCCGGCGCCGGCGCCGCGAGCTCGGCCGGCGCGTCGACAGTCACGGGGTAGGGCCGATGGCCGACATCCAGCTCTATGACGCGACCCTTCGCGACGGCATGGGCGGCGGCGGCATGAGCCTCACCGCCGGCGAGAAGCTGCGCGTCGTGCACGCGCTCGACGCGCTGGGCGTGCACATGATCGAGGCCGGCTTCCCCTCCTCGAATCCGAAGGAGGAGCAGCTGTTCGAGTTGCTCGCGCAGGAGCGCTTCGAGACGGCCGAGATCGTCGCGTTCGGGATGACGCGCCGGCGCGAGATCGCCGCGGAGGAGGACGAGGGGCTGCGGATCCTCGCCGAGTCGTTCGCTCCCGTTTGCACGCTCGTCGGCAAGTCCTCGCTGCTGCACGTCGAGAAGGTCGTGCGCGTCTCGCGCGAGGAGAACCTGAAGATGATCGGCGAGTCCGTCGCGTTTCTGATCAGGCACGGCAAGCGCGTGCTGCTCGACGCCGAGCACTTCTTCGACGGCTTCGCCGAAGATCCCGGCTACGCGCTGGACTGTGCGCGCGCGGCGGCCGACGCGGGGGCCGAGCGGATCGTGCTGTGCGACACCAACGGCGGCTCGCTGCCGCCGCAGATCCGCGTCGCGATGGCGGTCGTCTCCGAAGCGCTCCCCGGTGTCCCGCTTGGGATCCACACCCACGACGACTCCGGCTGCGCGGTCGCAAACACGCTGACGGCGGTCGAAGGCGGCGCCACGCAGGTGCAGGGCACGATCAACGGGATCGGCGAGCGCGTCGGCAACGCGAACCTCGTCACGATCATCGCCGACCTGCAGCTCAAGTTGGGCTACGAGCTGCTCGCGCCCGAGCAGCTGGCGCGCCTGACCGAGACCGCCCACCTCGTCGACGAGCTGCTCAACCGCACGCCGAACCCAGCTCAGCCCTACGTCGGCAAGCACGCCTTCGCCCACAAGGCCGGCCTGCACGCGGCCGGGGTGCGCGCCGACGCGCAGACCTTCGAGCACATCGACCCGCTGTTGGTCGGCAACGATCGCGACGTGCTCGTCTCCGAGCTCTCCGGGCGCGGCACGATCTCCGAGAAGGCGCGCGAGGCCGGGATCTCCGTCGACGAGGACTTCGCCCAACGCGTCGTCGATCGCGTCAAGTCGCTCGAGCACGAGGGCTTCCAGTTCGAGGCCGCCGACGGGTCGTTCGAGTTGTTGATGCGCCGCGAGGCGGACGTATACGAGCCGCTGTTCCGGCTGGAGTCCTGGCGCGTGACGGTCGAGCAGCGCGCCGACGGACGCGCGGAGACCGAGGCCACGATCAAGATCTGGATCGGCGAGGAGCGTTATGTGCGCACGGCCGAGGGGAACGGTCCGGTGAACGCGCTCGACCGCGCCTTGCGCGACGCGATCGGGGAGATTCATCCACATCTGCGCGACATCGACCTCGTCAACTTCAAGGTGCGGATCCTCGACGAGACCAAGGGGACCGGGGCCGTTACGCGGGTTTTGCTCGATGCCTCCGATGGGGTCGAGGTTTGGGGGTCGATCGGGGTTTCCGAGAACGTTATTGCCGCTTCCTGGGACGCCTTGGTCGACTCGCTCGAGTACGGAATGCAGCCGGCGCCACGCCTTCCGTGAACGGGGAGGAGACGATTCCGCTGGCGCGGCCCGTGCTGGGGGACGAGGAGGAGCGCGTGGTTCTCGATGTGCTTCGCTCTGGACAGCTGTCGCTTGGACCGCAGGTGCCTGCCTTCGAGCGGGCTTTTGCCGCACAGGTTGGGGCCGGGTGGGGGAGTGCTGTGTCCAGCGGGACGGCTGGGCTGCATCTCGCGCTTCGCGCGGTGGGAGTGGAAGACGGCGACGAGGTCGTTACCAGCCCGTTTTCGTTCGTTGCCTCAGCCAATGCCGCGATCTACGAGCGGGCGAGGCCCGTGTTCGCTGACATCGATCCAGTCACGCTCAACCTCGACCCGGACGCGGCGGCGGCCGTGGTTACCGAGCGCACGAAGGCCCTGTTGCCGGTGCATATCTTCGGCTACCCCGCGGACATGGCCGCGTTCGAGCGGCTGGCCGGGCGGCATGGCTTGGGGATCGTCGAGGATGCCTGCGAGGCGCTTGGGGCCGTCTATTCCGATGGGGGCGCCGTCGGGGGGCGGGGGCACCCGGCTGTGTTTGGGTTTTATGCGAACAAGCAGTTGACGACGGGCGAGGGGGGGATGGTCACGATGGGGGACGGGGCCATGAAGGCGCGGATCGATTCTGAGCGCAACCAGGGGCGGGCTCCCGATATGGGCTGGTTGGATCACGATCGGCTGGGGTTCAACTACCGGCTGTCGGACATCGCTTGCGCGCTTGGGATTGCTCAACTGGAGCGGTTGGACTCGATGCTCGCGGGACGCGCGCGGGTCGCGGGCCTGTACAGCGAGGCGCTCGCTGGGGTCGAGGGACTCGGGCTACCGTGCGCTGACGGAGCCGGCGGCCTCGGCGGTGCCGATGGCCTCGATGGTGCCGCCGGGGGTGGAGCACGCCGAGGGTGGTTCGTGTTCGTCGTGCAGCTTCCTCGCGGGGTCGATCGCGACGGGACGATCCGCGCGCTCGCGGCGCAGAACATCCAGAGCAAGCCCTACCTGCCCGCGATCCACCTGATGAGCTTCTACCGCGAGCGCTTCGGCCATCGCGAGGGCGAGTTCCCGGTCTGCGAGGACGTGGCCGCGCGGTCGCTGGCGCTGCCGTTCTTCCCGGAGATGAGCGAAGGTCAGGTCGCACGCGTGGCCGAGCAGCTGCGTGCGGTGCTGTCAGACTGATCGCCCGTGTCCCGCTTCCGTGAACCCCAACACCCCGACTTCCAGCGCCTGAACTCCTCGATCGACTTCGATCGGCGGCTGTGGCCGCAGGACATCGCGCAGTCGCGCGCGCACGCGCGGATGCTGGCGGCGCGGGAGATCATCGCCGCCGAGGATCGCGACGCGCTGCTGGCCGGGCTCGACGCGGTCGAGCTCGAGCTGCGCGACGGGCGCTTTCCCTTCGATGCGGACGACGAGGACATCCACATGGCGATCGAGCGGCGCGTGACCGAGCTTGCCGGGCCGGTCGGCGGCAAGCTGCACACGGCCCGTTCGCGCAACGATCAGGTCGTGACCGACCTCGCGATGTTCGCGCGCGAGCGCGCCGCCGTCGCGCGCGCGGCGGTCGGGGAGCTGATGGGCGTCGTGCTCGCGCGCGCGGAGGAGCACCTCGACTGGCCGCTGCCCGGCTACACGCACCTGCAGCGCGCCCAGCCCGTCTACCTCTCCCATCACCTGCTCGCCTACTTCTGGATGCTCTCCCGCGACCGTGCGCGCTTCGCCTACGCCGAGCACGAGGCCGGCCGCCTACCGCTCGGCGCGGGCGCGCTCGCGGGCGTCAACTTCGACACCGACCGTGAGCAGGTGGCCGCGGAGCTCGGCTTCCGCGAGGTCATCCCCAACTCGATCGACGCGGTCTCCGGGCGCGACTTCATCCTCGACTACCTCGCCGCCGCCGCGACCTGTGCGACGCATCTGTCGCGTTTGGGCGCCGAGCTGGTGCTGTGGTCAAGCGAGGAGTTCTCCTTCTGCGAGCTCCCCGACGCCTGGACTTCGGGCTCCTCGATCATGCCCCAGAAGAAGAACCCCGACGCGGCCGAGCTCTTGCGCGGCAAGGCGCCGCGCGTCGTCGGCCATCTGGCGGCGCTGCACGGCGTGATCCACGCGCTGCCTTTGACCTACAACAAGGACCTCCAGGAGGACAAGGAGCACCTGTTCGACGCGGTCGACACGATCGAGCTGTCGCTCGCCGCCGCGCGCGGGATGCTCGCGGGCGTCTCCTTCTCGCGCGAGCGGATGTCAGCGGCGTCCTGCGACGAGCTGCTTGCCGCGACCGACATCGCCGACCTGCTCGTCGCGCGCTGCGAGATGCCGTTTCGCGAGGCCCACGGCGTCGTCGCCGGCCTCGTGCGGACCGCCCTCGACAGCGGGCGGACACTCTCGCAGTTGACCGTCGAGGACCTCGCCGCGCACAGCGCCGAGCTGGCGGCCCACAGCGAGCTCTACTTCCAGGCGCTGCGGCAGAGCTCGTGGCTGGAGTCGAAGATCTCCGAGGGCGGGACCTCGACCGCGCGGGTCGAGCAGCAACTCGAGCTGGCGCGCACGACGCTCGATGCGGACGCTTCCGTCTGACTTCTACGCGCGCCCGGTTCTCGAGGTCGCCCGCGAGTTGATCGGCTGCGTCGTCGAGCATCGCCCCGCCGGCGGCGGCGAACCGCTGACGAGCGGCGTGATCGTCGAGACCGAGGCCTACCACGACTCCGAGCCGGCCTGCCACGCCTTCGTCGGGTTGACGCCGCGCACGCGCATCCTGTTCGGGCCGCCCGGCCGCGCCTACGTCTACCGCTCCTATGGCATCCACGCCCTGCTGAACGCGGTCTGCGAGCCCGAGGGCGTCGGCGCCGCGGTGCTGATCCGGGCGCTTCAGCCGCTCGCGGGGATCGAGGCGATGCGCGCGCGCCGTTCGCCGCTCGGCGCGGGCGGGGGGACCGCGATGCGCGACGAGGAGCTCTGCTCCGGGCCCGGCAAGCTCACGCAGGCGCTCGGGATCGAGCTCTCCGAGAACGGCGTCGATCTCGCCCGTGGGCCGGTTCGCATCCTCCCGCGCGAAGCAGACCGATCGGAGATCGGCCAGCACGAGCCCGAGATTATCGCCGGCCCGCGGATCGGGATCACGAAGGCGGTCGAGCTTCCCTGGCGCTTCTGTGTTGCTGATAACCGTAACGTCTCACGCCCCCGCCCGAGCGAGAAATAGATGTGCTTTTTAAGCAAAAGTGTGACGAAATTGTGCCGAGTTTGAACCAAATTTGCGCATGCCCTTAATTCTTTCGGAGGGCTTCATACGGTGTCAGAAAACGACACCGAAAGGAACCCAAAATGGGATTGAAGAAGAAGACCCGGAAGGCTGGAAAACGTGACGGACAGGCGCCGAAGGTCAAGTTCGGGCGGCTCTACCGCGACTACATAACGGGCTTCGAGGGCCGCTGTGTGGGCTTCACCTCGTTCATCTCCGGCTGTGACCAGGTGCTGATCGTGCCAAAGGTGGACAAGGACGGCAAGCACCAGCACGGTTTCTGGTTCGACGACGACAGGCTGATCGACGTAGAGCTCGAGCAGCGGGTCGAGCGCACGAGCTCGCGCGGGGGACCTCAGCAGACTCCATATCCCCGTACGGGCTAGGCCCGCTAACCCCCGGCGCTGACCCCGCCCGTCGGCGAGGGCGAGGAAGGCGCCCCCGGGGTGGACGGCGCGGGTGAGGAGGGGGAGGAAGGTGCGCTCGGGGCTTCGGGCGTAGGTGTCGCCGGCGCCGGCGAGGCGGCGTGTTCGTGTTCGCCGCCACCGGCGCCGGCCGCACCGCTTCCGGCTTCGCCGCTGGCCCCACCGGGCGTGGCGGACTTGCCGGCGCCTTCCTTGCCCGCGCCCGCGCCCGTCGTCGGCGCCGTGGTCTGGCCCGGCGCCGCCCCCGTGCTCGACGGCGTAGCCGCTTCGGGGGTGCTCGTGCTCGATTGGCTGGAGCTGGTGGCGCCTGCGCCGCGCTTGGAGGAGGCGGTGTGTTCGGCCCGTTCCTTTTCGATCCCCAGCGCGGAGATCATGAAGTCGTGCCAGATCAGCGCGGGGAAGGTGCCGCCGAGCACCGGCCCGCCGTCGTAGTCGGTAGTCATTGCCTTTGCGCCTTCGGGGTAGCCGACCCACACGGCGACCGTGTACTTGTGATTCCAGCCGACGAACCAGGCGTCGACGTAGTTGGAGGTTGTGCCCGTCTTGCCGGCCGCGAATTCGTCGAGCGCGGCGGCTTTGGCGGTGCCGTACTGGAGCACGGTCTCGAGCATTTCGGTCTCGGTCGCGGCGACGCCGGCGGACAGCACGGGTTTGGTCCGCACCCGGTTGACGTCGCGGTGGGAGCCGTCGGGGAGCGGGCTGGAGGGAGAGACGACTTCCTGGATGCCCACGGGGGCGTTGTCTTCGGCAAGCGTCCCGCTGACGCGCTGGCCGCCGTGGGCGATCGTCTCGTAGGCGTGCGCCATGTCCAGTGGCGTGACGCCGATGCTCAGGCCGCCGATCGTCATCGCCGGGTTGGTCGAGATCGGGGTCGTGATGCCCATCCGGTGGGCGAGGTCGGCGATGTGGGTCGTGCCGACCTTGAGGCCGACTTCGGCGAAGATCGAGTTGTCGGAGTAGGCGATCGCGCCGGTCAGCGTGTTCTCGCCCGTGTAGGCGCCTTCGTCGTTGTGGACGACGAACTTTTCGACGCCGTGAGGGCCGTGGACATAGAAGGTCTTTTCCTTCGATGGCCACTCCGAGTCGGGCGAGATGCCCTGCTGCAGCGCGGCGGCGAGGTCGAACGCCTTGAACGAGGAGCCGGGCTGGCGCTCGCCCTCGGTCGCGAGGTTGAAGGGGCTTTCGTCGTAGTTGCGCCCACCGACCATCGCGCGCACCTCGCCGGTCGAGTTTTCGATCGCCACGAGCGAGGCGCTGGGATCCCCGGAGTAGGCGAGATAGCCGTTGATCGACTGTTCGGCGGCGCGCTGCAGGCCGAGGTCGAACGTCGTCTTGATCTTCAGGCCGCCGGCGAACGCCCGCGGCGCGCCGTAGCGTTCGATCACCTGCTGCTGCACCCAGCTCGTGAAGTAGCCGGCGTCGACGCCTTCGACGGTCTGCTCCTCGGGCGCCTGGATTTCGGGGGCGCCGGGCAGCGGCTGATCGACGCTCTGTTCGTAGACGGACTTCGTCAGATAGCCCTGCGCGTACATCTGCTCCAGCACCACGTCGCGACGTTGCTTGGCCGCCGTCGGATGGGTCGCCGGGTCATAGCCCGTGGGGTCCTGGATGATCCCGGCCAGCAGCGCGGCCTCCCATGGCTGCGCCTGTTCGATGCAGAGCTCGTGATCGGGCGTGCCGCAGCCGCGGTGGTCCGGTTCCTGGCCGAAGTAGGTCTGCGCGGCCGCCTCGATCCCGTAGGCGCCGTTGCCGAAGTAGATCGTGTTGAGGTAGGCGGTGATGATCTTTTCCTTCGACCACTTCTTCGAGAGCTGGTAGGCGAGCGCGGCCTCGCGGAGCTTCTCGAAGACGGTCCTATGGGACTGGGCCTCCAGCGCGTTCTTGATGAACTGCTCCTCGATCGTCGAGGCGCCCTGGACGGCGCCTCTGTGGACGATGTCGTCGACGAACGCGCGCGCGATCCCGCGGATGTCGATCCCGCCCTCGGTCTCGAAGCGCTTGTCCTCGATCGAGATCACCGCCTCCTTGACGACCTGGGGGATCTGCGAGGACGTGACGATCACGCGGTTCTGCTGGCTGAGCACGCCGATCGGGTGGCCGAGGTCGTCGAGCAGTTCCGAGCTCTGCTCGTCCTTGAACTGCGAGAATTTCGTCAGCGACGGCAGGTCGGACGCAACGGCCACGAACATGCCGAAGACGAACGAGATCAGGCCGAGCAGCAGCACGGCGAAGAGGATCAGCAGGAAGCGCAGCCTCTTCAGACGTGGCCGGCCGCGGGCAGGCAGTGCGGCGGACTCCACAGAGGGCAAGACTCTACCATTGGCCCTCAATGGGAGACGCATCTAAGGGGGAGGCCGACGAAGCCGCCGTCCTCGAACAGGGCGCGATCGACAGCCTGCCCGAGGGTGCGCTCGCGGCGAAGCTCCGGACGGCGCGGGCGGAGGGGCGGCCGCTGCGGGTCAAGCTCGGGATCGACCCGACCGCGCCCGACATCCACCTCGGCCACGCGGTCGTGCTCGGCAAGTTGCGCGAGTTCCAGGACGCCGGGCACCGGGTCGTGCTGATCGTCGGCGACTACACCGCGCGCGTGGGCGATCCGTCGGGGCGCTCCAGCCTGCGCCCGATGCTCTCCGCGGCGGAGATCGAGGCCAACGCGAAGACCTTCCAGGAGCAGGCATCGCGGATCCTCGACCCGAATCCCGAGCGCCTGGAGGTGCGGCGCAACGGCGAGTGGCTGGACATGGCTCTGACCGAGCTGCTCGCGCTCGTGCGCACGACGACCGTCGCGCAGCTGCTCGAGCGCGACGACTTCGCCAAGCGCCTGCTCGCGAAGGAGCCGATCTCGATGCTCGAGCTGCTCTATCCGCTGCTGCAGGGTTATGACTCGGTCGCCGTGCGGGCCGACGTCGAGCTCGGCGGAACCGATCAGAAGTTCAACCTGCTGCTCGCCCGCGACATCCAGCGCGCCTACGGTCAGCCCGAGCAGGCGATCCTGACGATGCCGATCCTCGTCGGCACCGACGGACACAGGAAGATGTCGAAGTCGCTCGGCAACCAGATCGGGATCACCGACGAGCCGGGGGAGATGTACGGGAAGACCCTCAGCATTCCCGACGAGGCGATCGCGGAGTACTACCGGCTCTTGTTGAAGCGCACACCCGCCCAGGCGCCCCGGGACGCCGGCGGGGAGGGCCCGGACGAAGTCTCGCCACGGGACGCCAAGCGCGCGCTCGCGCGCGGGATCGTGGCCTGGCTGCACTCCCCGGCGGCGGCGGAGCAGGCCGAGCGGGAGTTCGACCGCGTGCACATCGCGCACGCGGAGCCCGAGCAGATCGAGGAGGCGCCCTTCGTCGCCGGCGAGGACGGGCAGGTGCACCTGCCGGGCGTGATCGCGGATGCGTTCGGCATCTCTCGCTCTGAGGCCCGGCGGCTGATCGACCAGGGCGCCGCGACGCTCGGGGGCGAGCCGCTGGCGAAGGGCGAACACGACGTCGCCGTGGAGCGCGCCGATGGCGAGGTGTTGAAGCTCGGCAAGCGCCGCTTTCGCCGCCTGCGCGCGGGGTAGGACCGTGCTGCGTAGCGTTGCTCTTTGGCTCAGACCGGCGGGGTGGCCGCTGCTGGCAGCCGCGGCGCGTCCGCGGACGCTGGTGCTGGCGTGGGCTGCGATCCTCGCCCAGGCCGTGTTCCTCGGCGGGTGGGTGCTGGCGGGCGCTCTCGAACCCCACTACTCGGCTGTTCGTCAATACATCAGCGAACTCGGCCGAGAGGGGGCCGCGAATCCCTGGATCTTCATGACCTTCATGGCGATCTGGGGATTGGGCTTCATCGCGCTGGCGGTCGCGATCGTGCCGTCGCTGCGTAGGAGGCCGTGGCCGCTGGCGATGCCGCTGTTCTTCGTGCTCGCCGGCGTGTGCGCGATCCTCGTCGGACCGTTGCGGATGGACTGCTCGACGATCCTGAGCGCGGCGTGCAGGTCATACGAAGCCACGGACGGGCGCTCGTGGCATTACGAAGCGCATGTCTGGCTGAGCCTCGGCATCAAGGTCTCGCTCCTGCTGACGGGCTTTACTTTTGCCCGCTCCGCCTGGCCGAGCCGGCTCGGGCGACTCGTGCTGGGCGGCGCCGTCGTGCTCCTGGTAGCGGGGATCGTCACGTTCTTCCTGCACCACTCGTTCGCCCCCGACCAGGGACTCGAAGAGCGCCTGTGGGCGCTCGTCGCTCAGCTCTGGGCGCTGGTGTGCGCGACCGTGCTGATCCTCGAGGCGACGCTCGAGCCCGGCGCCCTGCGCGAGGGCTGATCCAGCACAGGGAGGCGGATTAGGTATATCTACTTTTAAAACTGCGTACTACTATAGTTACACACGGTTTTAAAAGAGGAACATCATTTGCAGGCCACCCCTGCCTCCACCGGCCCCACGGACGGCTCGGCTTGCCGGACGATCTCGTTCGCGCTATACTCCCCGGTCGGCCCTGAGAGCGCCCTTGGGCGTAGGGTCGGAACGCACTTCTCCGGGGATGTACTCCCCACAGAGGCACGGCGGTCTTTGAAAACTCAACAGCATGCGCATCTACGATCGAGAATCGATCGTGGTGTGCGTCCAGGTTCGACCCGTCAACGGGAGCGCTTAGGCGTTCACGGAGGCGGTACAAAGAGTCAAGTAGATTGGTAGTACCCCGTCATGGTGCGGAACCACGGTGTATAGGTTTCGTGTAGTAACCAATGACAGGCTTTTCGTGAAGTTCTTCACGGAGAGTTTGATCCTGGCTCAGGACGAACGCTGGCGGCGTGCTTAACACATGCAAGTGGAGCGACGAACCAGGGCTTGCCCTGGGGCAGAGCCGCGAACGGGTGAGTAACACGTGGGTTATCTGCCTCGATGACCGGGACAACCCGAGGAAACTCGGGCTAATACCGGATGTGCCCGCAAGGGGAAAGGAAGCTTCGGCCTCCGCATCGAGATGAGCCCGCGGCCCATTAGCTTGTTGGTGAGGTAACGGCTCACCAAGGCTTCGATGGGTAGCTGGTCTGAGAGGACGATCAGCCACACTGGGACTGAGACACGGCCCAGACTCCTACGGGAGGCAGCAGTGGGGAATCTTGCGCAATGCGCGAAAGCGTGACGCAGCAACGCCGCGTGGGGGAAGAAGGCTTTCGGGTTGTAAACCCCTTTCAGTTGGGACGAAGCTTCTCCGGTGAATAGCCGGATGGAGTGACGGTACCTTCACAAGAAGCACCGGCTAACTACGTGCCAGCAGCCGCGGTAATACGTAGGGTGCAAGCGTTGTCCGGAATTATTGGGCGTAAAGAGCGTGTAGGCGGCCCCATTAGTCCGCTGTGAAAGTCCAGGGCTCAACCCTGGAATGCCGGTGGATACTGTGGGGCTAGAGTCCGGAAGGGGCGAGTGGAATTCCTGGTGTAGCGGTGAAATGCGCAGATATCAGGAGGAACACCAATGGCGAAGGCAGCTCGCTGGGACGTGACTGACGCTGAGACGCGAAAGCGTGGGGAGCAAACAGGATTAGATACCCTGGTAGTCCACGCTGTAAACGATGACAACTAGATGTGGGGGGTGTCGACTCCCCCCGTGTCGAAGCTAACGCATTAAGTTGTCCGCCTGGGGAGTACGGCCGCAAGGCTAAAACTCAAAGGAATTGACGGGGGCCCGCACAAGCAGCGGAGCATGTGGTTTAATTCGACGCGACGCGAAGAACCTTACCTGGGCTTGACATGTGCCTGACCGGCGTGGAAACACGTCTTCCCTTCGGGGCAGGTTCACAGGTGGTGCATGGCTGTCGTCAGCTCGTGTCGTGAGATGTTGGGTTAAGTCCCGCAACGAGCGCAACCCCCGTCGCATGTTGCCAGCATTTAGTTGGGGACTCATGCGAGACTGCCGGTGACAAACCGGAGGAAGGTGGGGATGACGTCAAGTCCTCATGCCCCTTATGTCCAGGGCTACACACGTGCTACATTGGCGCATACAGAGGGCTGCGATACCGCGAGGTGGAGCGAATCCCTTAAAGTGCGTCTCGGTTCGGATTGCAGGCTGAAATTCGCCTGCATGAAGGCGGAGTTGCTAGTAATCGCGGATCAGCATTGCCGCGGTGAATACGTTCCCGGGCCTTGTACACACCGCCCGTCACACCACGGGAGTGAGCAACACCCGAAGCCGGTGGCCTAACCCGCAAGGGAGGGAGCCGTCGAAGGTGGGGCTCGTGACTGGGGTGAAGTCGTAACAAGGTAGCCGTAGCGGAAGCTGCGGCTGGATCACCTCCTTTCTAGGGAGCACATAACAGTGCCCCGATCGCAGCGACCGTTCGGCCTCGAGCTCGTCTCATTAGAGCGCGAAGGACCGGAGGGTATTCGAGCGGTCGGGCCTAGCATGTCGACCGAACCTGGCTGGATGGACGAACGCCACGAAACTCCCTTACTACTTGGGGAGTGGAACCGGCCTCGCCCGCCAAACTACCCCAGCATGCTGTTGAGTTTTGAGAGACCGGCGTCCGTCGGTATTGCGTGGACACGTCCTAACGGTGTGACCAAAATACGCAAGACCGGCCGGCGTTATCGCCTCTCCACGGTCCTTGAAAACTGCACAGAAGCCACAAATCGGCCGCCATCGATAAGCGGCGGCCGATAACGGGTATCACCGGGCCCTGCAAGGTCAACTATGTGAGTCGTGTCTCGCAAGAGGCGCAACAACCGTACGAGACCATGTTGGGCCAGATCACCGTCAAGATAGTAAGGGCGCATGGTGGATGCCTTGGCACCAAGAGTCGAAGAAGGACGTGAACGGCTGCGATAAGCCACGGTTAGGCGCTGAATAGCCTTTGACCCGTGGATCTCCGAATGGGGAAACCCAGCGCTGGTAATGCGGCGTTATCCCCACCTGAACACATAGGGTGGGAGAAGACAAGCGGGGGAAGTGAAACATCTCAGTACCCCGAGGAAAGAAAATCAAAAGAGACTCCCTGAGTAGTGGCGAGCGAAAAGGGATCAGCCCAAACCTCATGAGTGTAAGCGGACATGCGTTGCTTATGAGGGGTTGTAGGACATCTGTTCCGAGTCGTGTCCGGCTCGGCGGAAGTTACAAAATCATGTGATAGTCAAAGCGCGTGGAACCGCGCACCATAGAGGGCAATCGTCCCGTAGACGAAATTGCATGATCTTCCGTCAGATGTTCCTGAGTAAGTCCGCGCCCGTGAAACGCGGACTGAACCTGGGGGGACCACCCTCCAAGGCTAAGTACTCCTTGGTGACCGATAGCGGACTAGTACCGTGAGGGAAAGGTGAAAAGTACCCCGGAAGGGGAGTGAAATAGTACCTGAAACCGCGCGCCTACAAGCGGTGGGAGCACCTTCGTGGTGTGACCGCGTGCTTTTTGCATAACGAGCCGGCGAGTTACTCGTCTGCGGCAAGGTTAAGCGATGAGCGGAGCCGTAGCGAAAGCGAGTCCTAATAGGGCGACATAGTCGTAGGCGGTATACCCGAAACTGAGCGAGCTACCCATGGGCAGGCTGAAGCGGGGGTAAGACCTCGTGGAGGGCCGAACCGACCTAGGTTGAAAACTGGGCGGATGACCTGTGGGTCGGAGTGAAAGGCTAATCAAGCTCAGTGATATCTGGTTCTCTCCGAAATATATTTAGGTATAGCCTCGGATAAATTACGTGGTGGCCGTAGAGCACTGTTTGGATTAGGGGCCCTACCAGGTTACCGACTTCAGGCAAACTCCGAAGACCATCACGTCTACTCCGGGAGTCAGTTGCTGGGGGATAAACTTCAGCGTCGAAAGGGAAACAGCCCAGACCGCCAGCTAAGGTCCCAAAGTACTAGCTAAGTGGGAAACGATGTTCGAGTGCATAGACAACCAGGAGGTTGGCTTAGAGGCAGCCACCCTTGAAAGAGTGCGTAACAGCTCACTGGTCAAGTGTTCGAGCGCGGACAATGTAACGGGGCTCAAGCTAGTCACCGAAGCTGCGGGTGCGTGAAGTCTTCGGACCGATCGCGCGGTAGGAGAGCGTTCCCATGCCAGTAAAGCGGCGGCGTAAGCCAGCCGTGGAGGCATGGGAAGTGAGAATGCCGGCATAAGTAACGAAAGAAAGGTGAGAATCCTTTCCACCGATTGCCCAAGGATTCCTGAGTAAAGTTCGTCTGCTCAGGGTTAGTCGGGACCTAAGGCGAGGCCGAAAGGCGTAGTCGATGGCCAACAGGTTGATATTCCTGTACCACGTCGCTTCCGTTTGACCGATGGGGGGACGGGGAAGGCTAAGGGAACCCAGGCGATGGTTGCCCTGGGGTAAGCATGTAGGGGTGGCCCATGTTAAATGCGGGGCCGCATAACCTGAGGTGCGATGCCAGCTGGCTCTAAGCCGGCGAGTCCCTGACGCCATACCTCCAAGAAAATCCTCTAGGGAGGAAGCGCGTGCCCGTACCAAAACCGACACAGGTGGGCAAGTAGAGAATACTAAGGTGATCGAGATAACCCTCGTTAAGGAACTCGGCAAAATAGCCCCGTAACTTCGGGATAAGGGGCGCCCCAGTAGGGTGAAGTCCTTCGCGGACGGAGCCCGAGGGGGCCGCAGTGAATAGGCTGAAGCGACTGTTTACCAAAAACACAGGTCTCTGCTAAGTCGTAAGACGACGTATAGGGGCTGACGCCTGCCCGGTGCCGGAAGGTTACGTGGAGTTGTTAGGACTTGATCCGAAGCAGCGAAGCTAAGCCCCGGTAAACGGCGGCCGTAACTATAACGGTCCTAAGGTAGCGAAATTCCTTGTCGGGTAAGTTCCGACCTGCACGAATGGCGTAACGACTTCAGCACTGTCTCAACGAGGGGCTCGGTGAAATTGCAGTCTCGGTGAAGATGCCGAGTACCCGCGGCTAGACGGAAAGACCCCGTGAACCTTTACTACAACTTGGTATTGGGATTCGGTGCATCTCGCTCAGGATAGGTGGGAGGCTTTGAAGCACCGGTTGCGGCCGGTGTGGAGCCAACCTTTAGATACCACCCTTGGTGTATTGGATTTCTAACAGCATTCCGTGAATCCGGGTGCTGGACAGTTCCAGGCGGGTAGTTTGACTGGGGCGGTCGCCTCCTAAAATGTAACGGAGGCGCACAAAGGTTCCCTCAGTACGGTTGGAAATCGTACGTAGAGCGTAAAGGTAGTAAGGGAGCTTGACTGCGAGACTGACAAGTCGAGCAGGTGCGAAAGCAGGTCTTAGTGATCCGGCGGTAGCAAGTGGAAGTGCCGTCGCTCAACGGATAAAAGGTACTCCGGGGATAACAGGCTTATCGGGCCCAAGAGTCCACATCGACGGCCCGGTTTGGCACCTCGATGTCGGCTCGTCGCATCCTGGGGGTGGAGTTGCTCCCAAGGGTTGGGCTGTTCGCCCATTAAAGCGGTACGCGAGCTGGGTTCAGAACGTCGTGAGACAGTTCGGTCCCTATCTGCCGTGGGCGTTGGAGAATTGAGAGGATTTGTCCCTAGTACGAGAGGACCGGGATGAACGCACCTCTGGTGTATCTGTTGTCCTGCCAAGGGCATAGCAGGCTAGCTACGTGTGGATCGGATAACCGCTGAAGGCATCTAAGCGGGAAGCCGGCCTCAAGATGAGTTCTCCCATCCCCTAGAGGGAGTAAGACCCCTGGTAGACCACCAGGTTGATAGGCCGGATCTGGAAGGACGGTAACGTTCGAAGGAGACCGGTACTAATCGGTCGAGGGCTTGACGGATTTTTTTGATTGCCCCGGAAGGGGTGGTGATACGCGTTTGTGGCGCTGTGCAGTTTTGAAGGACTGAGGAGGGCGAGGTCTCTCGCCTTTTTCCGGTGGCTTTAGCGAGGGGGAAACACCTCTTCCCATTCCGAACAGAGCAGTTAAGCCCCTCAGCGCCGATGGTACTTGGCTCGCAAGGGCCTGGGAGAGTAGGACGCCGCCGGTTTTTTCATGAAGTGCAGAAGACATGGGCCGCCTCCGGGCGGCCCTTCGTCGTTCTTACGAGCGGTTCTTCTAGGCCGTTCTTCCGGGCGACGCTCTTGATCGTCGCGCACCGACCGATGGGTCATCATCGCCACGCGAGGACCGATTGGATTGCGCCCGAACCTGGAGGGAGTAGGCGTGGACGTGTGTATAGACTTTTAAAACTGCGTGTAACCATAGTGATACGCAGTTTATTTTTTATAACAACACCTCACGACCCAGGATCCTGCTGGGCCGGCTAAGACCTCTGCAGTGCTTTGGAGTCACACAGGATCTCAGCGGGCCGGTGGGCTCGGCCGGGCGCGGTTCCCCTCGGCGAACCGATCGGCGAGAGGCAGAGCTGCGGGCTCGCAGCCGGCTCGCCCTGCCGCCGGCGAACGGATCTCCCGCGCAGCGGCACTCGATGCGGATGAGGCGCCTCACGAGATGGCTCGTCCCTGTCGACCTCCCAGTCGATGGCATAGTCGTCCTCGAGCGTGAGGAACGAGCGGGTGAGGCGCAACGCATCGAGCGCGCGCCGGGCGAGAGATGAGTTCGCTGATGGGAACATCTGTTCGTACGATAGGTGCGGTCACGGACGGAATCGATACGAACGTGTGTACGTGCCGAAGGTCATGCCGGAAAGGCGCGTGCTAGAGCCAAATATGTGGCTAGAACTTGCAACGGAAGTTGCATCGGGGCGTGCCGGAGCCCGCCTCCGGCACCTCGGCAGGTCACAGCCGGGCGACCGCGAATTGGACGGGAGAGATGACTGTTAGGCTTGCAGAGCCCCACATGAGCGTCCCCGCGAGCGACATCGACGTCCCCGTCAGGGGCGAGAGGTTCCGCCGGAGAGAACGGAAAATGGAGAAGTTCGTAATCGAAGGCGGGGTCCCGCTGTCCGGCACGATGCGGCCGGCCGGGAACAAGAACGGAGCGTTGCCGATCCTGGCGAGCGCGCTGCTGACCGAGGACGAGGTCGTGTTCGGCAACGTGCCGCGGATCAGGGACGTCGAGGCGATGCTCGACATCCTGCGCGCGCTCGGGGTCTCGGTCAGCTGGCGCGGCGCCAACGAGCTGGCGCTGTGCGCGGCCGGTGCGCGTGAGATCGAGATCGAGCGCGAGCTCGCCGATTCGATCCGCGCCTCGTTCCTGCTCGCCGGCCCGCTGCTCGCGCGCTTCGGACGCGCGGTGATGTCGCCGCCGGGCGGTGACGTGATCGGCCGCCGGCGCCTGGACCCGCACCTCGACGCGTTCCGCGCGATGGGCGCGAGCGTCGAGTGCAACGGCGAGATCGCGCTGAACGCCGCTCGCGGGCTGCGCCCGACCGACGTGTTCATGGACGAGCCGTCGGTGATGGCGACCGAGAACGTGCTGATGGCCGCCGCGCTGACACCCGGCACGACGGTGATCGGCAACGCCGCCTCCGAGCCACACGTACAGGATCTCGCGCGGATGCTCGTGAAGATGGGCGCCGACATCCAGGGGATCGGCTCGAACCTGATCACGGTCAACGGCGCGGAGACGTTGCACGGCTGCGAGCACGTGATCGCGCCGGACCACATCGAGATCGGCAGCTTCATGGCGCTCGCCGGCGTGACCGGCGGCGAATTGCGAATAAAGGACACCGTGCCCGGCGATCTGCGCATGATCCGGCTCGTCTTCGAGCGCCTCGGGCTGCGCTCAGAGCTCGACGGCAACGACGTGATCGTGCCGGGCTCCCAGAAGCTCGTCGCGCAGTCGGACGTCGGCGAGTTCAAGAGCAAGATTCAGGACGGCCCCTGGCCGGCGTTCCCCGCCGATTTGACCTCGATCGCCGTCGCCCTGGCGACGCAGGCCGAGGGTTCGATCCTCGTACACGAGTGGATGTTCGAGAACCGGCTGATCTTCACCGACAAGCTGATCCTGATGGGGGCGGACATCGTGATGTGCGACCCGCACCGCGCGATCGTCACCGGCCCGCGACGGCTACGCGGCGAGCGCGTCGAGTCGCCCGACATCAGGGCGGGGATGGCGATGCTGCTGGCGGCGCTGTGCGCGGAGGGTAAGAGCGAGATCGGCAACATCCGCCAGATCGACCGCGGCTACGAGCGGATCGACGAGCGCCTGCGCGAGCTGGGCGCGCGGATCGAGCGCGTGGCGATCGAGCCCGTGCCCGCGTAGTCTCGAGACCCGATGATCTACCCGATTCCCAGCGGCACGCGCGACGTGCTGCCCGACGAGACGCGCGAGGTGCGCGCGATCACGGACACATTGCGCGGCGTGTTCGAGGGCAGCGCCTACGGCGAGGTCTACACGCCGGCGCTCGAGTACGAGACCGTGCTCGCCCGCGGCGACATGGCCGAGGCGCAACCGGCCTATCGGGTATTCGACGAGACCGGCGCGGCGCTCGTGCTGCGCTCGGACATGACGGTCCCGATCGCGCGCGTCGTCGCGACCCGCTACCCGACCGCCGAGCCGCCGCTGCGCTTCTGCTACTTCGCCCACTGCTACCGCGGCGTGCGCCCCCAGCGCGGGCAGCCGCGCGAGCTCTTGCAGGCGGGGATCGAGCTGATCGGCGCGCCCGCACCGCAGGGCACGGCGGAGGCGCTGAGCGTGCTCTGCCGGGCGCTCGACGCGACCGGGCTGAAGGACTACCGCGTCGGCCTCGGCGACGCCTCGCTGTACCCGGCGCTGATGGCCGCGATCGGGATCTCCGAGGAGCTGCGGCCCGGCCTGCTGGAGGCGCTCGCGCGCCGAGACTTCGTTGAGCTGGGCGAACGGCTCGCGGCCGCGGGGCTGAGCGGCGAGGACGCCGAGCTGCTGCTGAGCCTGCCCCAGCGCCGCGGCGGCGCGGAGGTGCTGGCGGGTGCCAACGCGCAGGTGCAGGAGGCCGTGATGGGGATGCGGCGGGTGCGCGATCTGCTGGAGCCGGCCGTCGCCGAGCGGATCATCTTCGACCTCGGCCTGACGCGCAGCATCGGCTACTACACGGGCGCGGTGTTCGAGGTCTACGACCCCGCGCTCGGCGCGCCGATCGGCGGCGGCGGGCGCTACGACGATCTGCTCGGCCGCTTCGGGCGGGCGCTGCCCGCGGTCGGCTTCGCGCTCGGGGTCGACCGCCTGCACATCGCGCTCGCGGGCGAGGAGCGCGGCACGGGAGCCCTGCTCGCACAGCCCGCCGGTGCGGGGGAGTCGCCGGCATGAGCGCCACGGGCCTCACGATCGCGGTGCCGCGCGGGGCGCTGTTCAAGGGCACCGTTGACCTGCTTGCCGGGCTCGGGATGGACACCGAGGAGCTGCGCGAGAACGACCGCAAGCTGCTGTTCGCGGAGATCGGCGTGATCACGATGCGTCCCTCGGACGTGCCCACGTACGTCGAGGCAGGCGCCGCCGATGTCGGGATCACGGGCAAGGACGTGCTGCTCGAGCAGGCCCGGCACGGCTCCGACGACCCCGCTCACCGCGAGAGTGGCCGCGAGGTCTACGAGCTGCTCGACCTCGGCTACGGGCGCTGCACGATGGTGCTCGCGAGCCGCGAGGGCCCCGACCCGGCGGTCGAGGCGCTGCGCCGGCTGGGGGTGATGCGGGTCGCGACGAAGTACCCGCGGATCGCCGCGCGCCATCTGGAGGAGACCGGCCGCCAGGCGGAGATCGTCGAGGTCAAAGGCTCGGTCGAGCTGGCGCCGCTGACGGGGATGGTCGAGGCGATCGTCGATCTGACGGCAACTGGAACGACGCTGAAGGAGAACAACCTCGTCGTGCGCGAGGAGCTCGTCGTGTGCACCGCGCGGCTGATCGCGAACCCGGTCTCGCACAAGCTGAAGGCGGGGCCGATCGACGAGCTGGTGGAGCGGCTGCGCGGCCTGGCCACGGCCGGTGCGGCGGCGTGAGCGCTACGGCCCAGGGCGCGACGGGCAGGAACCGCAGATGAGGATCGAGCGTCTGGACCTCGCGGAGGTGGCGCGTCTCGGCGGCCCGCGGGGCGCCGCCGCGCACGTGCGGGCGCTGGTCCCCGACGGCGCCTCGGTCGAGCAGGCGGTGCGCGAGATAGTTACTCGCGTGCGCGCGGAGGGCGACGCGGCGGTTCGCGACTACACGCGTCGCTTCGACACCGCCGGCAACGACCCGAAGCCGCTGGTGGTGGGGCCGGAGGAGCTCGACGCCGCGATCAAGGAGCTGCCGCTCGAGCTCGTGGCGGGGCTGCAGGTGGCGATCGCGAACGTCGCGACGGTCGCCCAGGCCGGCGTCGACGCGGAGCGGACGGTGAGCTTGCCGCAGGGTCAGAGCGTGACGTTGCGCGAGGTTCCGGTGAGCGCGGCGGCGGTGTACGTCCCCGGCGGCCGCGCGCCGTATCCGAGCACGGTCGTGATGGGGGTCGTGACCGCCCGCGCGGCGGGCGTGCTCGACGTCGTCGTCTGCTCGCCGCCGGGCGCCGACGGCGAGATCGACCGCACGATCCTGGGCACCTGCCGCCTGTGCGGGGTGCAGCGCGTGTACAGGATCGGCGGCGCCCAGGCGATCGCGGCGCTCGCGTATGGCACCGAGACGGTCGGCCGAGTCGACGTGGTCGTCGGCCCCGGCAACCTGTACGTGCAGGAGGCCAAGCGCCAGCTGGCGGCGAGCGTCGGGATCGACGGCTTCGCCGGGCCGAGCGACCTCGTCACCGTGCTCGGCGCGCCGGCCGGCCCGCGCGAGCTGGAGCTGGCGGCGCTCGACCTGCTCGCCCAGGCCGAGCACGGGGCGGGTAGCCTCGTCGTGGCGATCGCGGCGAACGCACAGACTCTGGACAGGCTGGCGGAGGCGCTTGAGCACTTGGTCGTAACGCGCCCGACGGTCGGCGAGGCGGCCTGCGCGCTCATCCAGACAGAGGACGCCCGCGCGGCGATCGAGCTCGCGAACGAGCTCGCGCCCGAGCACCTGGAGCTGATCGGCGCCGACGTGGAGGCGCTTGCGCCGCGGGTGCGCTCTGCCGGCGCGCTGTTCGTGGGAGAGGGGGGTGCGACCGCGTTCGGCGACTATGTGGCCGGCTCCAACCACGTGCTGCCGACGGGCGGCGCCGCGCGCTTTGCCTCGGGGCTGTCGGCGCGGCACTTCCGCCGGCGAATGCAGGAGGTGCGGATCGGCGCCGATGCGGTCGCCAAGCTCGCGGCGGCGGGCGTTCCGATCGCCCACGCCGAGGGCTTCGAGGTCCACGCCGAGTCGATGCGGGCGCGTATCAGCGAGAATGAGCTCCAATGAACCGCACGGCCACGATCGAACGCAAGACCGGCGAGACCGACGTGCGCCTGACGCTGGGCCTCGACGGCAGCGGCGCGGGCACGCGCGCGACCGGCGTGGGCTTCCTCGACCACATGCTCGACCTGCTCGCGCGGCACGGGCGGTTGGATCTGGATGTGAAGGTCAGCGGGGACCTCGAGACGGGCGCGCACCACACCGCGGAGGACACGGCGATCGTGCTCGGCCAGGCGCTCGATCGGGCACTGGGCGACCGCGTCGGTATCACCCGCTACGGCGCGGCGACGGTGCCGATGGACGAGGCGCGCGCAAGCTGCGCGATCGACATCTCCGGCCGTCCGTTCACGCTGTTCGAGGCGCAGCTGCCGCCGGGCTCGACCGGCGGCTTCGAGCACGAGCTGACGGAGGAGTTCTTCCGCGCGCTCGCGAACGCGGCGAAGCTGACGCTGCACCTGCGAGTGGAGGCGGGAACGAACGCGCACCACATGATCGAGGCGGCGTTCAAGGCGTTCGCGCGGGCGCTGCGCGAGGCGGTGAGCATCGACCCGACGGAGCATGGTGTGCCGAGCACCAAGGGCACACTCACGTCATGAAGGAGGGTGGGCCTTCAATCGGCATCGTCGATTACGGCATGGGCAACCGCCGCTCGGTCGAGAAGGCGCTCGAGCGCGTCGGCGCGCGCGTTGAGGTGAGCGCCGATCCCGAGCGGTTGCGCGCGATGGATGGGTTGGTCTTGCCGGGGGTGGGCGCGTTCCCCGCGGGCATGGCCGCGATCCGCGCCGCGAACCTGGACGAGCTGCTGCACGAGCGGGTGCAGGCGGGCGTGCCGCTGCTGGGGCTGTGCCTGGGGATGCAGCTGCTGTTCGAGCGCTCCGAGGAGCACGACGGGGCGAGCGGGCTGGGCTTGCTGGCCGGCACGGTGCGGCGGTTGAACGCCCCCGGGTTGAAGCTGCCGCACATCGGCTGGAGCGAGCTGCGCTGGCTGCGGGCCACGCCGCTGAGCGAGGGCCTGCCCGACCCGGCCTACCTGTACCACGTGCACAGCTTCGCCCCCGCGCCGGCCGACGAGGAGGTGGTGCTCGCGAGCGCCGACTACGGCGAGCCGTTCGCGGCGATCGTCGGGCGAGACAACGTGTTCGGCACGCAGTCGCACCCGGAGAAGTCCTCGGCGCACGGGCTCGCGCTGCTGGGGAACTTCACGCGCCTGTGCGGCCGCGCGGCGGTGCCGGCGTGACGCTGTATCCGGCGATCGACATCCTCGACGGCAGTGCCGTGCGCCTGGTGAAGGGCGATTTCGAGGCGAAGAAGGTCTATGACGAGGATCCGCTCGACGCCGCGTGCGGCTGGGTGCAGACGGGCGCGAAATACCTGCACGTGGTCGACCTCGACGGCGCGAAAACGGGCGCGCCGGTGAACCTCGAGCACCTGCGGCGGATCGCGGGCGAGCTGGGGGTGCCCGTGCAATACGGCGGCGGGTTGCGCTCGGTGCGGGCGGTCGGCGACGCGCTGGCGGCGGGGGCAACGCGCGTGATTCTCGGCACGGCGGCGTTCACCCAGGCGGGACTTTTGGAGCAGGTGCTGGGAGAGCATGGGAAGGATCGCGTGCTCGTGTCGGTGGACGTGCGCGGCGGGCACGTGACGACGGCCGGCTGGACGGAGACGACGGAGATCGCGACCGAGGCTGTGATCGAGAGCCTGGCCGAGCGCGGGGCGAGCAACCTCGTGTTCACGAACGTCGATCGCGACGGGATGCTCGAGGGTCCCGATCTGGAGGAAGTACGACGTGTCTTGCGGGCGGCGCACGGGGGCAGCGTGATCTACTCGGGGGGGATCGGCCAGCTGGCCGACTTGGAGGGTCTGGTGGCCCTGGGGGAGCAGAGCTTGGAGGGTGTGATTGTGGGGAAGGCGCTGTATGAGCGTCGATTTACGGTGCCGGAGGCGATTGCTGTACTTGGTTCTCTTTAAAAACGATCTGAACCCCTTGTATTACTTGCGGTCGCTACGGTGGGCGGGTGCACCTGAAGCGTGTGATTCCCTGTTTGGACGTCGATGCCGGGCGTGTGGTCAAGGGCGTCGAATTCCTCGACATTCGCGACGCCGGCGACCCGGTTGAGCTGGCGGCCCACTACGACCGCGAAGGCGCGGACGAGCTCGTGTTCCTCGACATCACCGCCACGCACGAGAAGCGCGACACGATCGTGCAGCTGGCGCGGCGCACCGCCGACGAGGTGTTCGTGCCTTTCACGATCGGCGGCGGCATCCGCTCGGTGGCGGACGCCCAGGCGGTGCTCGACGCGGGCGCGGACAAGGTCTCGATCAACTCCGCCGCCCTGCAGCGCCCGGAACTGCTCGACGAGCTGGCGATGCGGTTCGGGGCGCAGTGCGTCGTGCTGGCGATCGATGCGAAGGCGCGTCCCGTTCCGGTCGGTGAGGTCCGGGTCGGTGAGGTCCCCGGTTCGAATCCGGGCGCCCGGACTGGTTGGGAGGCTTACCTTGCGGGCGGGCGCACGCCCACCGGCCGCGACGTGGTCGAATGGGCGGCCGAGGCCGTCGAGCGGGGGGCGGGGGAGATTCTGTTGACGAGCATGGACCGCGATGGCACCAATGCCGGCTATGACCTCCCGTTGACGAGCGCGGTGAGCGAGGCGGTGAGCGTGCCCGTGATCGCCTCCGGGGGCGCGGGCGAGCTCGAGCACCTGGCGCAGGCGCTAAAGGCCGGCGCCGACGCGGCGCTGTGCGCATCGATCTTCCACTACGGGCAGTACACGATTCCGGAGGCCAAGGCCCATCTGGCGGGCGCCGGAATTCCAGTCCGCGCAACGTGAGGCAGCCGGCGTGAGCGGTACGCACGCGATCCATGGGGCGGAGGAGGTGATCGGGCGCCTCGCGAGCCTGCCTGGTGGTCCCGAACTGCTCGCCCAGGCGCGACGACGTGAGGACATCGCCCTCGTCGGCGGCGCCGTCCGCGACCTCCTGCTTGGACATTGGCCGCGCGAGCTCGACGTGACCGTCGCCGGCGACTCGGCTCCTCTCGCGCGGGCACTGAGCGCGTCTGTCTCGCCCAGCGAGCGTCCCTACGGCCACGTCGTCGAGCCGATCCTGCACGAGCGTTTCAGCACCGCATCGGTCGTCTGGGGCTACGGGCGCATCGACATCGCCGAGCTGCGCGCAGAGTCCTACCCGGCGCCTGGTGCCCTGCCTGATGTGCGCTCAGGCAGTGTCGAGGAAGACCTCGCGAGGCGCGACTTCACCGTCAACGCGATCTCGCTGCCGCTCGGCGGCGAGCGGCGGGGCGAGCTGATCGCGGTCGAAGGCGCGCTCGAGGATCTCCAGCAGGGCAGGCTGCGCGTGCTGCACGATCGGAGCTTCCGCGACGATCCCACCCGTTTGCTGCGGATGGCGCGTTACGCCGCCAGGCTCGGGTTCGAGGTCGAGACCCGCACCGCCGAACTGGCCCGCGCGGCGCTCGCGGAGCGCGCGCTGGACACCGTCTCCGGCGCACGCATCGGCGCCGAGCTGCGGCTCGCGCTGGACGAAGCGGACGCGATCGCGACGCTGGCGGCGATGCACGAGCTGGGAGTGCTGAGCGCGCTGCACCCGAGGCTACGCTTCGAGCAGCCGGTGCTCGAAGCTGCGCTCGCACTGCTCCCCGCCGACGGCCGTCCCGACCTCGCGTTGCTTGCCGCGCTGGTGCTCCCATTGGCGTTGCGCGCAGAGGACGACCGATCGGAGATCGGTCAGCGCGCGGAGATCGTCGCGCTGCTGGATCGCTGGGATTTCCCGGCGGGAGATCGCGATCGCGTCGCCGCGGCGACGGTCGCAGTACCGCGTCTGATCGAGGAGCTGCCCGCGGTCGAGCGTCCTTCGCGGCTGCGCGCCGTCGCTGCGGGCGTGCCCTTGGAGGGCGTCGCTCTGGCGGGCGCGTTGGGCGCTAGAGAGTCCGCCGGCCGCTGGCTAGAGGACACGCGCCACATCGCTCTGGAGGTCACCGGCGCAGATCTGCTCGCCGCGGGACTGCCCGAGGGGCCCGAGATCGGACGGCGCCTGGAGGCGGTGCTCGAGCTGCGCCTCGACGGCCGGCTTGCCGAGGGGCGCGAGGCCGAGTTGCAGGCGGCGCTGGACCGGCCAACGCCCGCGGAAAACGGCGCGGGCGGGCCGGCGTGAGCGCCGCCGAGCTGTCCTTCGACCTGCCCGGCGGCGGCCATGTGCTGTTCACCGCGCGTGCGCACGGCAACCTCTCGAGCGTCGGCGGCATCGATGTCGAGCACGGTCTACAGGCGCGGGAACGACTGCGCCGGCAGATCGGGGTGGAGCGCCTGCAGCGCGGCTATCAGGTTCACGGTACGAAGGTGCTGCGCAGCCGCATCGACACCGATTTCTCCGCGCAGGACTCCGCCACCGCACAGCCTCCGGTCGAGGCGGACGGCCAGGCGACCTCGGTCGCGGGCATCGGTGCGATCGTGCTCACCGCGGACTGCCTGCCCGTCGCGCTCGGCGCGGACGGCGCCGTGGCGATCGTGCACGCCGGCTGGCGCGGGCTTGCGGCGGGAATCCTCGAGGAGGGCGTGCGCGCGGTCCGGGAGCTGGGTGGCGAGGATGACATCGTCGCGATCATCGGCCCCGGCGCGGGGCCGTGCTGCTACGAGGTCGGCGAGGAGGTCCACACCGCGTTCGGCGGGGCTCACCGAGCGCAGGGCCCGCATACCCGGAATATCGACTTAAAGGCGATCGCTCGCGACCGGCTATTAGCGGCGGGCGCGCGCGAGGTGCGGGACGTTGCGGTGTGCACGATCTGCGACGAGCACTTCTTCTCCCACCGCCGCGAAGGCGCGCGCGCCGGGCGCCAGGGTGCAGTGGCGTGGTTGAGCTGATCTCCGATCTGCGCGCGGACACCGTGCGGGCGAATCTCGCCGAGGTGCGCGAAGAGATCGCGACGGTCGCGATTGCCGCCGGGCGAGATCCCGGGGAGGTGGAGGTGCTCGCGGCGACCAAGTACGTATCGGTGGACGATCTCCCGGTGCTCGCCGAGGCCGGCGTCGAGCTCGTCGGCGAGAACCGGGCGCAGGACCTCGCCACGAAGGTCGCCGCCCACGGGGAGCTGTTCACGTGGGACTTCATCGGTCGCCTGCAGAGCCGCAAGGTCAAGGCGATCGTGCCGCACGTGCGGCTGATCCACTCGGTCGCCTCCGAGTCCGTCCTGCGCGAGCTCGCCCGTCACCGCGCCGAAGCCAGGCCCGGTCTGGAGATCCTGGTCGAGGTGAACGTCGCCGGCGAGCCCGGCAAGGACGGCGTCGCGCCGGCGCAGCTCGACGCCTTCATCGAGCGCTCGCCCGTCCCGGTCGCCGGGTTGATGACGATGCCGCCCTTCGCCGCCGATGCCGAGGACAGTCGTCGCTGGTTTGCGGCGCTGCGTGCGCTGGCGGACGAGCGCGGCCTCACGCGGCTCTCGATGGGCACCTCCCAGGACTACCTCGTGGCGGTGCAGGAGGGAGCGACGATCGTGCGAATCGGCACCAGACTGTACGATTGAAGGCCGTTCCGCGGCGCTATGTGCTGGCCGATCTTCGATCGGTCGCGAGGCTCGCCGTGCTGGCCGATCCCGGACGATCGGTAGCACGTCTGCGCTCGCGTGCGGCGCCTCCCATCCACGGACCGACCCTCAACATTTCGCCACCTATCCTCGATAAACCCGTAGCATGAGCAGGGAAATCCGCTCTCCGGGCGAAAACGCAATCTAACTATGGCCTTCCGCGATTCCTGGCACCGCGCCCTCGTCTACTTCGGCCTCGCCGAGGAGTATCACGACGATGACGATGGCTATGACGATTCCCCGGTGGGGGCAGATCTCGAGGATCGCTACCGCGAGCGCCCGAACGTTCGCCGCCTGCGCCGCCGCCGCGACGAGTTCGATGACATCTTCGCCGAGGACGAGCCCCGTTCAGGGCGCGCGACGACCGCGCTGCGTCCCGTCGGCGGCCGCGGCAGCGGCAACGGCGACGTCCGCGTGCACCTCGTCGTGCCGAAGTCGTTCAACGACGCCCAGCAGATTGCCGACAAGTTCAAGGACTCGATTCCGGTGATCCTCAACCTGCAGAGCTCCGACACCGATCTGTCCAAGCGCCTGATCGACTTCGCCTCCGGCCTCACCTACGCGCTCGACGGCGGTATGCAGCGGATCGCCGACAAGGTGTTCATGCTCACGCCCCGCAACGTCGAGATCTCCGCCGAGGAGCGCGCCCGGCTGATTGAGAAGGGCTTCTTCAACCAAAGTTGAGCAGGGCGGCTCGGTAGCCTAGGCGCACTATGCAGATTGGACTTATCGGAGCAGGCAACATGTCACGTGCGCTCGCGCGCGGGTGGAATCGTCCGGTGCTCGTGGCGGATCCGGTTGCTGAGCGCGCGCAGGCGCTGGTCGCCGAGGTCGGGGGCGAGGCATTGTCCTCGAACGCCGAGGTGGCCCAGCGGGCCGACCTGGTAGTGCTCTGCCACAAGCCGGCTCAGCTGGCCGATGTTGCCGGTGAGGTGGCGCCGCACGCCAAGGCGGTGGCATCGATTCTCGCCGCCACGCCGCTGAAGGACCTACACGAGGCCTATCCCGACCTGCCGGCCTACCGCTTCATTCCCTCGCTCCCCGTCGAGGTTCGCCAGGGCGCCGTCGTGCAGGCCGCTCCCGTGCAGAAGGCTGAGCTCGACTCGCAGGTGAGCGAGCTGTTCGCCGAGCTCGGCACGCTCGTCGTGTTGCCCGACGCGCTCGTCGACGTCGCGATGGGCCTGATGTCCTGCGCCCCCGCCTACGTGGCGCTCGTCGCCGAGGCGCAGATCGACGCGGGCGTGCGCCGCGGCATTCCCGTCGCGCAGAGCGCGGAGCTGGTCGTGCAGACGCTCGCCGGCACGGCGGAGCTGCTGAGCCGGCGTGGCAACGATACGCTCGCCGTCCGCCGCGAGGTCGCCTCTCCGGGCGGGGTCACCGCGCGCGGGCTGGCCGCACTGGAGCGCGGAGGGCTGCGCGCGGCCTTCAGCGACGCTCTCGACGCGGTCCTCGAGCCCGCCCGTCAACGCTGATGCTTATCTCTGTTATCTGGATATACACCCGATGATCCTCGCCTCGATCGGGACGCAGCTGGCGGAATACCTGTCGACGTTGATCTACGTCTACACGCTCCTGATCGTCCTCTACATCGTGATCCAGCTGATCTTCTCCCTCGGAGTGCGCCCGCCCTACTCGCGCGCGACCGACGTCGTGCTCGGGTTCCTGCGTGACGTTTGCGAGCCGTTCCTGCGCATCTTTCGCCGCTTCCTCCCGTCCTTTGGGGGCATCGACTTCAGCCCGCTGCTCGCGATCCTCACGCTCGAGATCGTCAACTCCGTGATCGTCCAGCGCCTCCTGGGCGGCTGAGCCGCGGGGATGAGAACCGTCAGTGCCCGCGGCGCCTGGATCCGCGCCGGGCTCGTGGTGCTCGTCGTGCTGCTCCTCGATCAGCTCTCCAAGCACCTCGTCCGCCAGTCGATCGTCCCCGGCGAAGAACGCAACGTCCTGCCCGGGATCCAGCTCGTCAACACCCGCAACCACGGCGTCGCCTTCGGCTTTCTGCCCGGCGATCAGACCGCGGTCACGCTTGTGATCGGGCTCGCGCTGGTAGCGCTGCTCGTCTATTTCGCGCTCCACGCCACCCGTCCGCTGATCTGGCTGCCAACGGGCATGCTGGTCGGCGGTGCGCTCGGCAACGTGCTCGACCGCCTCCGCGACGGCTCGGTCACCGACTTCGTCAAGCTCCCGCTCGGCTGGCCCCCCTTCAACCTCGCCGACACCTCGATCACGCTCGGCGTGCTGATGTTGGTATTTGTGCTCGAGACCCCGCGTAGAGACTCCTCGTGACCGGCGCGGGTGGGACTCAATTCACGATCGCCTACCGGGACGAGCACCTGCTCGTGATCGACAAAGCCCCTGGCCTCGTCGTGCACCCCGCGCGCGGGCATCGCGAGGGTACGCTCGCGCAGTTGCTCGCGCCGCTCGCAGCCGGCGGCGAGGAGGGCAGGGCCGGGATCGTGCACCGGCTCGACCGCGACACCTCCGGCCTGCTCGTCGTCTCGCGCTCGGACGAGGCCCACCGGCTGCTCCAGACGGCGCTCGCCGAGCGGCGCATCGAGCGCGAGTACATCGCGCTCGTCGAGGGGCGCCCGCCGGCGCGCTCGGGGACGATCGAGGCGCCGATCGGGCGCGATCCGCGGATCCGCACGCGCATGACCGTCGGCGGCCTCAGCCGGCGCGAGGCGCGTACCCACTTCACGCTCGACCGCGCGCTCCCGGCCACCTCGCTCCTGCGGCTACACCTCGACACCGGGCGCACCCATCAGATCCGCGTCCATCTGCAGGCGATCGGCCATCCCGTCTGCGGCGACCCCGAGTACGGCACTCCCGGCCTGCTCGGGCTGGAGCGCCAGTTCCTGCACGCGGCGCGCCTCTCCTTCGAGCATCCCTTCACGGGCGCGCCCGTCGAGGTGCGCTCGCCGCTGCCGGCCGACCTCCAGCGGGCGCTCGCACGAGCCGAAGAGCTATCCTGAGCGGCTAACCAGAAGATCTTCGACCCGTGCGGTCTCAGATCGCGGCCCTGCCCGGCACTCGACTTTTCGTCGCTCGCCGGGTCCGCCTCTCCCGCACGGCATCCAATCGCATAACAAAGGGAGTACCTCGTGGCTCAAGTAGGCATAGCGGAGCTGCTGGAGGCCGGCGTCCACTTCGGCCATCAGACCCGCCGCTGGAACCCCAAGATGCGCCGCTTCATCCATGGTGAGCGCGGCGGCATCTACATCATCGATCTGCTCAAGACCTCGGCGGCGCTCAACCAGGCGCAGGAGTTCGCCGGCACGCTCGCCCACCGTGGTGGGACCGTGCTGTTCGTCGGCACCAAGAAGCAGGCGCGCGACACGATCAAGGATGTCGCCGAAGCCTCCGGCATGCCGTTCGTCAACCACCGCTGGCTCGGTGGGCTGCTGACCAACTTCCAGACGATCAGCCAGCGCATTCGCCGCCTGCACGACCTCGAACGCTTCGAGGCCGACGGCCAGCTCGCGCTGCTGCCGACGCGCGAGCGGATGGCCGCCCAGGCCGATCTCGCGAAGCTACGGGCGAACCTCGGCGGCGTCAAGAACATGCAGCGGGTGCCCGACGCGATGTTCGTGATCGACCTCAAAACAGAGGAGATCGCCGTCAAAGAGGCCCGCCGCCTGCGGATCCCGATCATCGGTCTGGTCGACACCAACTGCGACCCCGACGGGATCGATTTTGTGGTCCCCGGCAACGACGACGCGATCCGCTCCTGCGCGCTGATCACGCAGGCGATCGGTCAGGTCGTCGCCGAGGGACACTCCGTGTTCCGCGCCGAGGAGGATCGGGCGCGCAAGGAGGCCGAGGAGAAGGCGCGCATCGAGGCCGAGGCCCGCGCGAAGCGTGAGGCCGAGGAGCAGGCCAAGCGCGAGGCGGAGGAACAAGCCAAGAAAGAGGCCGAGGAGAAAGCCGCCGCCGAGCGTGCCGCCGCCGCAGTTGCACAGCAGCCCCCCGCTGCTGCCGCTGCCCCTGTGACACCGCCTCCCACACCCGCTACCGCGGCACCCTCCGCGCCCACTCAGCCCCAGACACCGCCGGCCAAGGTGGAGGCCCCTCCGGCTGAGGCGCAGAGCGCACCTGACGAGTCTCCCGCCGCCGACGTGGCTTCAGAGCCGGCTCCGGTCGTGGAGGAGGCGCCGAGCGCATGAGCCCCGTCGAGATCAGTGCGAAAGACGTGAAGGCCCTGCGCGAGCGCACGGGCGCGGGCATGATGGATTGCAAGAAGGCGCTCACCGAGGCCGGTGGGGAGATCGAGCAGGCGATCGAGATCCTGCGCGTGCGGCAGGGCAAGAAGGTCCAGGACCTCGGCGAGCGTGTCGCCACCGAGGGCACCGTGCAGGCCTATGTCCACGCGGGCGCGAAGGTGGGCGTGCTGATCGAGGTCGACTGCAACACAGACTTCGTCGCCACGAACGAGGACTTCGTCACCTTCGCACGCGACATCGCGATGCAGATCGCCGCCACGCCGACCGTGCGGTACGTCAGTCGCGATGACGTTCCCGCCGAGCAGCGCGATGCCGAGGCTCGTATCTACGAGCAGGAGGCCGCCGACAAGCCCGAGAACGTGCGCGAGAAAATCGTCTCGGGCAAGCTCGATTCGTGGCTTGCGACGATCGTGCTGCTCGAGCAGGAGATGCACAACCCGAAGTTCGAGGGCAAGACCGTCCAGCAGCTGCGAGACGAGCTCACCGCGACCACCGGGGAGAACGTCGTCATTCGCCGCTTCACGCGGTTCGCCGTCGGTCAATAAGCGTCTTGAGCGTCTTGAGCACCTGGGCCGGGTAGGCTCCCTCGGGATGGCCGACCCAGTCTTCAAACGGATCCTGCTGAAGCTCTCCGGCGAGGCTCTGATGGGCGAGCTGAACTACGGCACCGACCCCGAGCGCGTGATCGCCGTGGCACAGCAGGTCTCAGACGTGCGCGCCCAGGGCGTCGAGGTCGCGATCGTGGTTGGCGCAGGGAACATCTATCGCGGCATGCAGGGCGCCGCAGCGGGCATGGACCGTGCGACCGCCGACTACATGGGGATGGTCGCGACGGTGCTCAACGCGCTGCCGCTGCAGGACGCGCTGGAGAAGCTCGGTAGCCCCACGCGCGTGCAGTCGGCGCTGGGGATCTCGGAGGTCGCCGAGCCCTACATCCGCCGCCGCGCGATGCGCCACCTCGAGAAGGGTCGCGTGGTGATCTTCGCGGCCGGCACCGGCAACCCGTTCTTCACGACCGACACCGCCGCCGCGCTGCGCGCCGCGGAGATCCACGCGGAGATAATCCTGATGGCCAAGAACGGCGTGCAGGGCGTCTACACAGCCGATCCGGCGGTCGACCCGAGCGCGGAGTTCATCCCCGAGATCACCCACATGGAGGCGCTCGAGCGCCGTCTGCGGGTGATGGACTCGACCGCGCTCGCGCTCTGCATGGAGAACTCGATGCCGCTGAACGTCTTCAACATGGACGATGCGTCGAGCATCCCCCGGATAATCTCCGGCGAACGCGTGGGCACTTTGGTTTCGACAGCGCAAGGAGCGGACGATGGCCTCGACTGAGAACGTGATCGACGAACTGCTGGCGGACGCGCGCGAGCGGATGGGCAAGTCGCTGGAGTCCGCCCACCAGGAGTTCTCCACGGTGCGCACCGGCCGCGCCAGCCCGGGGCTGCTCGACCGGATCGTCGTCGACTACTACGGCGCGATCACGCCGCTGAACCAGCTCGCGACGATCTCCGCGCCGGAGGCGCGCCTGATCACCGTGCAGCCGTATGACAAGTCCTCGATCAAGGAGATCGAGAAATCGATCAACGAGTCCGACGTCGGTCTGAACCCGTCCAACGACGGCAACCTGATCCGCTTGGCGGTGCCCGAGCTGACCGAAGAGCGCCGGCTCGAGCTGGTGAAGGTCGTGCGCAACCTCGCCGAGGAGGGCCGCGTCGCGATCCGCAACGTCCGCCGCGACACGATGCAGCACCTGCGCGAGCTGAAGTCCGAAGGGGAAGCCAGCTCCGACGACGAGCACCGCGCAGAGGTCGAGCTGCAGAAGCTTACGGATGGGAAAATCGCCGAGCTCGACGGCGTGCTGAAGGCCAAGGAAGAGGAGATCCTCGAGGTCTGATGCCGCCCACGGCGGATTTGGCGCGCTACGTCGCGATCATCACCGACGGCAACGGCCGCTGGGCGCGCGCCCACGGCATGCCCGTGGAGGAGGGGCACTCCGCCGGCGCCGATACGGTCAAGGCGCGCCTGCGCGACGCGGCGGAGCTGGGCATCGAGGAGCTGACCGTCTACTCGTTCTCGACCGAGAACTGGTCGCGGCCTGCGGCTGAGGTGCAGGGGCTGATGGCGATGTTCTCCCAGCGAATCGCAAGCGAAACCCCGGAGCTGCACGAGGAAGGGGTGCGGATGCGCTTCGTCGGCCGTCGCGAGGGTCTCGCCGCGCAGCTCGTCGGGCAGATGGCCGAGGCGGAAGCGCTGACCGCGGCGAACCGTCAGATCACGCTGTTCGTGGCCTTCAACTACGGCGGCCGCGCCGAGATCCTCGACGCCGCGCGCCGCTTTACCGGGAGTACCGAAGAGGAGTTCAGGCAATGCCTGTATGCCCCGGAGATGCACGACCCGGATCTGATCATCCGCACCAGCGGCGAGCGGCGGCTATCGAACTATCTGCTGTGGCAGTCGGCCTATTCGGAGTTGATCTTCCGCGACGAGCTCTGGCCGGACTTCACACGCGCCTCGCTCGAACAGTCTCTGGCCGAGTTCTCAGAGCGCCGCCGGCGCTTCGGCGGGCGCTGAGCGGCGCGATGGCCGACCGTCCCCACACGTCCGCAGGTGCCTCGCGGGGGCCCGCGCTCAACCCCCAGATGCGACGCTCCTCGCGAGCTGGCCGTCCCGCCGGGCGAGCGTTCACGGCGAGATCGCCGGCGCGGCGCAGGCCCTCCGCGGCTGGACCCTCGACGGGCGGACAGCGCTCGGATTTGAGCGCACGGCTGCTCGCCGCCGTGCCGGCGATCGCCGTCGCCCTGTTTCTCGTGATCGAGGGAGGGCTCGTGTTCGCGCTCGGCCTATTCGCGCTCGGCTGCATCTGCATGCACGAGCTCTACTCGATGTACGACCGCGCGCACCCCGTCCGCCTGGCCGGCTTCGTCGCGCTCGCCGGCCTGCTCGCGGCGGCGCTCTACGGCAGCCAGTTCCAGGTGCTGCTCGTCGCGGTCGCGGCGCTGCCGATGCTGTTCGGGCTCACGCTCCTGCAGCAGCGGCCGAGCGTGGGGGGGATGGCCGTGACGCTGCTCGGGATCTACTGGATCGGCTTCGCCTTCGCCCACGCGGTGCTCCTGCGCGGGTTGCCGCATGGGATGGGAATCGTGATCGACGTGCTCGTCGGCACCTTCCTCGGCGACACCGGCGCCTACCTCGGCGGCCGCCTGTTCGGCAAGCGCCCGCTGGCGCCGCACATCTCCCCGAACAAGACGGTCGAGGGCCTCGTGATCGGGATGGTCTGCGCGATCCTCGGCGTCTGGTTCGCCGGGCGCTACCAGGAATGGCTGCCCGGCACGCACGCGCTCGTGCTCGGCCTCGGCGTGGCGCTGATCGCACCGATCGGCGATCTGTTCGAGTCGTTCATCAAGCGCGAGGCCGGCACGAAGGACACTGGGCGCGTATTCGGGGCGCACGGGGGCGCACTCGATCGGCTCGACGCGGTCATGTTTGCGGTTGTCGTCGGGTATTACATCTGGTCTGCATATGTATGAAACAAGCCCGGAGAGAGGGTCGTGGATCGAGCGGGGCAAGGACGCAGTGATCGTGGCGTGCTACGCACGCGAGCGATCGAGGACGCCGCATCCGCGAAGTGTCCACGGCCCGGTTCTCCATGCCTAGGCGGCTTTTGATTCTTGGCTCGACCGGCTCGATCGGCACGCAGGCGCTCGACGTGCTGGAGCGCAGCGAGGATCTGGAGTTGATCGGGCTATCCGCCGAGCGCTCTTGGGAGGCGCTCGTCGAGCAGGCCCGCGCGCATCGGGTGCGGCGGATCGCGCTCGTCGACGAGGATGCCGCCGCCCGCGCCGCGGAGGCGTGGACCGACGGAGAGGTGCTGAGCGGACCGGAGGGGCTCGTGCGGCTCGTGGTCGAGTCCGGCGCGGAGCTCGTGCTGAACGCGCTCGTTGGATCAGCCGGCCTCGGTCCGACGGTCGCAACCCTTGGCGAGGGCATCGACCTGGCGCTCGCGAACAAGGAGTCGCTGGTCGTCGGCGGCGAGCTGGTGAGCGCTCTGGCGGAAGCGACGGGTGCGCAGATCACGCCGGTCGATTCCGAGCACACCGCCCTGCATCAGCTGCTCGTCGGACAGTCGCCGGGGGCGGTCGAGCGACTCACGATCACCGCCAGCGGTGGGCCCTTCCGCGGCAGGACGCACGCGGAACTGGAGGATGTGACCGTGAAGCAGGCCTTGAACCATCCGACATGGGCGATGGGCGGCAAGATCACGATCGACTCCGCGACGCTGATGAACAAGGGCCTCGAGCTGATGGAGGCCCACCACCTGTTCGGGACGCCCTACGAGCGGATCGACGTCGTCGTGCATCCCCAGTCGCTCGTCCATGGCCTCGTGCAGCTGGCGGACGGGGCGATGCTCGCGCACCTCGGACCGTCCGACATGCGGATCGCGATCTCCTACGCGCTTCATGGCGGCGAGAGCGTGGATTTGCCGATTGAGCCGCTCGATCTGGCCGCGGTGGGCGAGCTGACGTTCGAATCGGTCGACCTCAACGCCTTTCCGTGCCTGCGACTGGCACGCGAGGCGGCGCTGGCGGGGGGGACGGCGCCGTGCGTGCTGAACGCCGCGAACGAGGTCGCGGTGCACGCGTTCCTCGAGGGCCGGCTGCATTTCAACGGGATCCCCGCGGTGATCGAACGGACGCTCTCGGAACTGCCCGTCGTGCCGGTACGTGCGTTCGAGTCGCTCTACGAAGCCGATCGCGAGGCTCGCGAGGTGGCCGGTGAGGCTGTGGCGAGCTTGAGTATCCAGTAGTGGCAGGATTCTCGGCGGCGCCTGCCAAACTAGGCCGATGAGCTGGGTCCTCACAATCCTCGGCATCTGCGCGCTCGTGGTGCTGCACGAGCTCGGACACTTCACGGTCGCAAAGGCCGTCGGGATGCGCGTGGAGCGCTTCTCGCTGTTCTTCCCGCCGACGATCTTTAAGGTGAAAAGGGGCGAGACCGAGTACGCGATCGGTGCGTTGCCGCTCGGTGGCTACGTGAAAATCTCCGGGATGAACCCCGAAGAACTGAAGCCTCGTGCCGCGGTCGCGAGCGTGCTGCCAGGCGCCGTCGCCGCCGGGGTCGGTGAGGCCGGCGCTGAGGAGACCGAACCGCTCGATCCAGAGATTCTCAGGCGCGCCTATTACAACCAGGCGCCGTGGAAGCGGATCGTGGTGATCCTCGCCGGGCCGGCGGTGAACATCGTGATCGCGTTTCTCTTGTTCTGGGCGATTCTCTTCTCGGGCAGCCTCGCGGGCGCGTCTGCTGTTTACAACCTCGATCCTTCGACGAACGCCATCGTGGCGACGAACACGATCCAGGGGATCGAGCGTGGCGAGCCGGCTGCGGGCGTATTGCATTCCGGGGACCGGATCGTCGCGCTCGACGGCAGCGCGGTCAACGGCGAAACGGCGAAAGCAAAGATCGAGACACACAGCTGCGCGGGTGCGCTCGCCGAAGGGTGCCGCGCGGCCACACCAGTGACGCTGACGGTGCGCCGTGGTGGTCAGACGCTTCATCTGTCGGTCTTCCCGCGATACGACAAGGCCGCGAAACGCATGCTGCTTGGTGTTCAATTTGGCGAAGCGGCGAAGTCTTATGGCCCGCTGAGTGCGGCCGGCGGCGCCATCACGGTGATGTGGCACGCGACGACGAGCACCCTGACGGGCTTCGTGCATGCGCTGACGAGCTCGAAGAGCCGCAAGGAAATCAGCAGCATCGTCGGCATCACCAAGTACGCCCACGAAACTGTTGTCGCGGGCCCCGGCATCGCGATCGTCTTCCTCGGCTACATCTCGCTCGTGCTGGCGGTGATCAACCTGTTCCCGTTCCTGCCGCTCGACGGCGGGCACATTCTCTGGTCGGTCGCCGAGAAGGTTCGCGGCAAGCGCATTTCGCTGATGGCGATGTACCGCTACAGCTCGGTCGGCATCGTGCTGCTGCTGTTCCTGGTGATCAACGGCATCGGCAACGACATCGGACGCCTCGGCGGTTGAGCTCGGCGCTCAGGCGTCCGCCGGCCGCAGGCACACCCAGCTCTTCGTGAGCGGGCCGACCCGCTCCGCCAGCGCCGGTCCGAACAGCGCTTCGACCTCGACCCGTTTGAGCAGCGAGATCTCCTCCCACTCGCCGGCGGCACCGAACCTCCAGTAGGGCCTGCGCAGCCCCACCGGCAACCAGTGCGCGAAGGGCAGTAGCGCGTGGGGCTCGAGTGGGAACGACCATGCGGGGGTCTGCACGAACCAGCCCCGCCCGACCCGCCGGATCTCCCGCGCGAACGCCACCCGACGGGCAGGCGGGACGTGCTCGATCACGCTGGAGCAGTACACGAGCTCGAACTCGCCGTCGGCGAACGGCAACCCCTCCGCGGCGTCGGCCTGGACGAACGGCCCGGGATAGTTGGGGCGCGGGGCGAGGTCGACGCCGGTGATGTCCAGCTGCGGCTCGAGCGCGCGCAACCCGATTCGCCCGCAGCCGACGTCCAGCACCCGTGCCCCGGGAGACGGGTGTGTGAGCGCGAAGAAATGCGCATGGCGGCGAGCGCGAGCACGGGCTGCCAGGGGGGAGGCGAAGCGGGCGAGCGGGCCATGCGCGGTGGCGTAGACGTCGGGCATCGTAGAATCAGCCTATGTCCTCCAAACGTCAGATCCACGTCGGCGCGGTCCCGATCGGCGGCGGCGCGCCCGTGGCGGTGCAGACGATGACCAAGACTGAGACAGCGAACCTGACCGCGACGATGGATCAGATCAGGACGGTCGCCGACGCCGGCGCAGACATCGTGCGCGTCGCGGTTCCGCGCGAGCAGGACGCCGAGGCTCTGAAGAGCATCGTCGCGCAGTCCCCGATCCCGGTGATCGCCGACATCCACTTCAACCACACGCTCGCGCTGAAGGCGATCGAAGCGGGCGCGCACTGCGTGCGTCTGAACCCCGGGAACATCGGCGGGCCGGAGAAGGTCGCCGAGGTGATCGCGCTGGCGAAGATCACGGGCACACCGCTGCGCGTCGGCGTCAACTCGGGCTCGCTGCCCAAGCACCTGCGCCAGCTCGAGTACGACAACCCCGTCGAGGCGCTCGTGACCGCGGCGATCGAGACGGTTCAATTGATGGAGCGCCTGGACTTCGAGAACTTCAAGGTCTCGATGAAGTCGACTTCGGTCCCGAACACAATCGCCTCCAACCGCCTGCTCTCCGAGAAGATCCCCTATCCATTGCATCTGGGCGTGACGGAGGCCGGGACGAAGTGGTCGGGCTCGCTCAAGTCCGCCGTGGGTCTCGGAACGCTGCTCGCCGACGGGATCGGTGACACGATCAGGATCTCGCTCTCGACATTCCACGCCGAGGAGGAGGTGAAGGTCGCCTGGGAGATCCTCAAGGCGCTGAAGTTGCGCGAGCGCGGGCCCGACCTGATCGCTTGTCCGACCTGCGGGCGCCTGCAGTTCGACATGGACAGCGTCGTAGTCGAGGTCGAGCGGCGCCTGGAAGCCTACGAGGACCCGATCGAGGTCTCGGTGCTCGGCTGCGCGGTCAACGGCATCGGCGAGGCGCGCCACGCCGACTTCGGTATCACCGGCGCGAAAGACATGGGGATGATCTACTCCAAGGGCGAGCCTCTGAAGAAGGTCCCCACCGAGCAGTTGGTGGATGAGCTGTTCAAGGAGATCGACCGCTACTACGCTGCCGGCAAGACCGTCCAGCGCGACGAGGCCGCCGCCGCCGAGGCGCGCGCCTGGCTGGCCGAGAACGAGGACGAGACCGCGCTCACCCCCGAGCGGATCGCAGCGCTGGAGGCCGCCGCCGTCGACAACGACGCCACCGCGGACGCGGTGCTCGATTCGATGCTCGCTCCCTCGGTGCTACCGGATGACGCTGGTCCGCTCACCACCGCCGCAGCCGAGCCCGCGACGGTGCTCGACGAGGCCGTCTCGCCGGTGGCCGGCCGGCGCTTCAGCCGCAACTGAGCGCCAACCCGGCCCGTCCTTGGCCGCTCAGCCCTTGGCTGCCGCGAACCGCTCTGCGACCTTGTCCCAGTCGACGACGTTCCACCATGCCTCGATGTAGTCAGGGCGGCGGTTCTGGTACTTCAGGTAGTAGGCGTGCTCCCACACGTCAACGCCGAGCAGTGGCGTCTTGCCGTCGGAGATCGGGCTGTCCTGGTTGGCGGTGCCGACCACGGCCAGGCCGGAGCCGTCAGACACGAGCCACGACCAGCCGGAGCCGAACTGGGCGACGCCGGTCTCCTTGACCTTCGTCTTGAAGTCCGCGAACGACCCGAACGCGGAGTCGATCGCCGCGGCCAGCTCGCCGGAGGGCTCGCCGCCACCATTGGGCGAGAGCGACTCCCAGAACAGCGAGTGGTTGTAGTGCCCGCCCCCGTTGTTTTTGACGGGACCCTTCTTCTCGCCGAGGCTGTCGAGGTTCTGCAACACCTCCTCGACGGGCTTGTCGGCCCACTCGGTGCCCTCGAGCGCGGCGTTCGCCTTGTCTACATAAGCCTGGTGGTGCTTGTCGTGATGGAACTCCATCGTCGCCTTGTCGATGTGCGGCTCGAGCGCGTCGTAGGCGTAGGGAAGCGGAGGTACGGAATAGGCCATTGGGGGCTCCTTGTCGGGGTTTGAGTCGAAGATTGGTTGGTGACCGCTGTTCTATCAAAGGGACGGCTAGGCTCTGGCGCGATGACACGCCTCTCCGAATATCTGCTGCCCACCGAGAAGCAGCCGCCCGCCGACGCCGAGGCGACCTCGCACAAGCTGATGGTCCGCGCCGGGCTGGTCAGGCAGCTGGGTGCCGGCATGTGGACCTGGCTGCCGGCGGGCTGGCGCGTGCACCAGCGGGTCGTGCAGATCATCCGCGAGGAGATGGAGGCGATCGGCGCCCAGGAGATGCTGATGCCGGTGCTGCAGCCGGCCGAGCCGTGGCGCAAGACGGGCAGGATCGAGATCGAGGAGCTGTTCAAGCTGACCGACCGCAAGGGCTCGGAGCTTGTGCTCGCGATGACCCATGAGGAGGCCGTTACCTCCCACATCGCCCAGGCGGTGCGCTCCTATCGCGACCTGCCGTTAATCGTCTACCACTTCCAGGTTAAGGAGCGCGACGAGCCACGCCCGCGCGCCGGCGTGCTGCGCACGCGCGAGTTCATCATGAAGGATGCCTACTCCTTCGACCGCGACCAGGCGGGGATGGAGCAGAACTACGCGCTCCACGTCGGCGCCTACGACCGCATGATGGATCGCACCGGATTGCGCTGGTACCGGGTGGAGGGCGAGGTCGGGATGATGGGTGGTCTCGGCGCGCACGAGTACATGGCGCCGTGCGCCGCGGGCGAGGACGAGGTCGTGCTCGGAGAGGGCTACGCGGCGAACGTCGAGGCCGCGCTCACCACGCCCGGGGTGGAGAAGCAGGGCGAGGAGTACTTCAAGGACGGCGAGCGACTGACGCTCGAGCCGGCGATCGAGATCGGCAACATCTTCAAGCTCGGCACGCGTTACTCCGAGCCGCTCGACGCGACCTACGTCGACGAGGCCGGGGCCGAGCTGCCGATCTGGATGGCTTGCTACGGGATCGGCCCTGCGCGGATCGTGGCGGCCGCGGTCGAGCAGTTCGCCGACGAGCACGGTATCTCCTGGCCGAAGGCGCTCGCGCCATTCGCCGTTCATCTCGTTGCGCTCGGCAAGCCGGGCACGCCCGAGCGCGAGGCGGCCGACGGGCTGTACGCCACGCTCCTGGAGGGTGGCGTGGAGGTGCTCTACGACGATCGCGACCTCGGCCCGGGCGAGAAGTTCGCCGAGGCCGAGCTGCTCGGCTGTCCACTGCGGCTGACGGTCGGGCGCAAGTCGCTGGAGTCGGGCGAGGTCGAGGTGCAGCTGCGCCGCGGCCGCCAAAGCGCGGCGGGACTGCCTCTGAACGGCGAGCCCGCGGAGCTACTCCGGGCGGTGGACGAGCTGTGGCGGAGCCTCCCCTAGCGAGCCGGCCTCTGGGTCCGCCTCTGACGATCCGGCGGCTGGTCGGCTTGGACCGCTCCGGACCGCCCCCGCCGCAGGTCGCGGCCGGCCAGCCGTTGCGGCCGTGGACGGTGCCGAACGCGATCGGCTTCCTGCGGCTCCTGCTGATTCCGCTATTCCTCGTCGTGGAGCTCTCGAGTAGCGAAGGCACCGGTGCGCTGGGCGCGGCGCTGTTCGCGGTGATCGCCTGGGGCGACTACGCCGACGGGATCGCGGCGCGCGTGACCGGCCAGTACAGCCGGCTGGGCGCGCTGATGGATCCCGTGACCGACCGCCTGTTGGTCGTCTCGGGCGTCGTCGTGTGCTGGCATTTCCAGCTGCTGCCGCGCTGGGCGATCGCGGTGCTGGCGCTGCGCGAGCTGGCGATGCTCGCGCTCGGCCGCTACGGCCTGCGGCGCGGGGTCGAGCTGCGCATCAACTGGCCCGGACGCCTGGCGGTCGCGCCGGTGATGGGCGCGTTCTTCTTCGCGATGGTCGGCTGGCGTACGGCCGGCGAGGTGCTGCTGTACATCGGCCTTGCGCTCGCGCTTGTTGCGAGTGGGCTGTACGTACGCGACGGGCGCCGGGGCCTGCATACGCGAGCCTCAAGCTCAGCCTGACCTTTTGGTCTATACTCGAGCACTCCGGCAGTTGCGCCGGCCCGTCCTGCCCGGTACACCGGCGCAAGTCCGCGAGAGGAGTAGTCCGCGATGGATACGTTTCCCGACCTTGGCTCACTGCAAGACGCCGAGTTGAAAGACCTGATCCAGGAGCTGACCGCGGAGGAGACCGAGATCTCCTACAAGCGGCGCATCCTGCACGGCAAGATCGACATTCTGCGCGCCGAGCTCGTCAACCGCCTGCGCAAGAAGCACGACGGCGGCGAGGTGATGATCACCGGCGACGACGTTCAGCGCCTGACGGACATCCTCGCCCAGCACCAGCAGCCCGACACCGCCGGGGACGGTCAGTCGTGACCTGCGCAACGCGCACGCAGGCACGCGGGCAGGCGCGTGACGCGCGCTCGCGGGCCCGCTAGAGCCGGGTGCGAGCGAGATGGCACTGCACTGCACCGAGTGCGGCTTCGTCAACGACGAGGTAGCCAACTACTGCCAGCGTTGCGGCGCGCTGCTCCCGCACGGCGAGGTCACCGGAGAGGTGGGCGGCGGGGCGAGTGGGGATCCGGTAACCGCGACCTACCGGATCGATGACGCCGGCGAGCTCGTGCCGATCGAGCTCGACGAGGTCACCGCCAACGGCCCGGCGCTGGTGATCCGCGCCGGCGGAGGACGTGTCGGAGAGAGCTTCGCCGTCGATCACGAGCGCATGAGCATCGGCCGCCGCCCGGATGCCGAGGTGTTCCTGGACGACGTGACGGTCTCGCGCGACCACGCGCTGCTCCTCCGCCGCGGCGAGCAGTGGTACCTCGACGATTGCGGCTCGCTGAACGGGACCTACGTGAACCGCTCGCGGATCGAGTCTCAGCGCCTGGACGAGGGCGATGAGGTGCAGATCGGCAAGTACAAGCTGACGTTTCACGCTCGCTGATGGCGACGCAGATCCCCCAGACCGACGTAGTCGAGTTGCAGGATGAGCTCGCGCTCGATGCGGCGAGTACCGGGACGAGTGCGCCAAGCGGGGTAAGGCAGAAGTCGATCACGATCGGCGCCGTGTGCAAGGCGCTCGTGCAGGAGTTCCCGGACATCTCGATCTCAAAGATTCGCTATCTCGAGGATCAGAAGCTGCTGACCCCGCGGCGCACGCCCGGGGGCTACCGGCTCTACACCCAGGGCGATGTGGCGCGCCTGCGCACAATCCTGAGGATGCAGCGCGACGAGTTCCTGCCGCTGCGGGTGATCCGCCAGGAGCTCGCGGCGGGCCGCGCAGGGGAGAGCACGCTTGACCAGAACCCGAGCGGGTCCCGCTCGTCCCGCAAGGGGATACGCCCGTGGCGCGCGAGCGTGAGCGTGGGCGAGGCCACCGGCGCGCTGTATTCGCTCGACGACGTGCTGGAGGAGACGAAGGCCGACGCGAAGCTCGTACGCGAGCTCGAAGAGTACGGCGTGGTCAAGGGCGAGCAGCGCAGCGGCGTGCGCTACTTCGACGAGACCGAGCGCGAGATCATCGGCGCCGTCGCCGAGCTCGCGCGCTACGGCGTAGGCGGACGCAACCTGCGGGTCTTCCGCTCCTCGGCCGACCGCGAGGCGAACCTGCTCCAGCAGATCCTCGCCCCGGCGCTACGCTCGCGCAACCCGCAGCGGCGCAAAGAGGCGCTCGAGGCGCTCGAGAACCTCGCGGCCGTGGCGACCCACCTGAAGCACCTGTTGCTGATCCGCGACCTGCGCAAGATCGCCGGCTGACGAGCGCGTGGATCTGCGTCCGCTGATCCGCGAGATTCCCGACTTTCCCAGGCCGGGGATCGGCTTCAAGGACATCACGCCGCTGCTCGCCGATGCGGACGCGCTCGCTGAGGCCGTACGGCTTCTGGCGGACTACGCTCGCCCGTTGGCGGTCGATTGTGTGATCGCCGCCGAGGCGCGCGGCTTCCTGCTCGGGCCGGCGCTCGCGCTGGAGCTCGGCGCCGGTTTTGTGCTCGCGCGCAAGCCGGGCAAGCTTCCCTATGAGACCGTCAGCGCCGAATACCTGCTCGAGTACGGCTCCGACCAACTGGAGGTGCACAGCGACGCGATCGGAGCCGGCGCACGCGTGCTCGTCCACGACGATCTGCTCGCCACCGGTGGGACTGCCGCGGCGCTCTGCGAGCTGGTCGAGCAGCTCGGCGGCGAGGTCGTCGGCTGCGGGTTCCTGATCGAGCTCGCGTTCCTCGGCGGCCGCGCCCGGCTTGCCCCGCGAGAGGCCCACGCGCTGCTTACCTACGAGTCGTAGGGTTTGAGCGACGATGCCGACCGCGCGCCGCAGCCGCACGATCGCCGCGCCCGCGGAGGAGCTCTGGGATGTGATCAGCGACCCCCATCACCTGCCGCGCTGGTGGCCGCGCGTGACCCGCGTCGAGGACGTCGAGGACGACGCGTTCACCGAGGTGATGAAGACACGCAAGGGCAAACTGGTGCGCGCCGACTTCAGGGTCGCCACCTGCGACGAGGCCGAGCGTACGCTTGTCTGGGAGCAGCTGCTCGAGGGGACGCCGTTCGCGCGGGTGCTCCAATCCGCCGAGACGCAGGTGTGGCTCGAGTCCGCCTTGGCAGGCGCTCCGCCGTCACGGGGCGGCAGAGCCGGCGAGCAGCAGCGCGGAGCGACGGTTGTGAGCATTGAGCTGCGCCAGGAGATGGCGGGCTATTCTCAGAGTTCCGGCCTGTTCACAGGTTTCTCCGCCCGTTTCGGCAGCCCGATGGTGCGCCGCGCCGCGCGGGCGACGATCGACGAGGCGCTCGACGGGCTTGAACGGATTGGTGGCTGACGGTGGCTGATACGAGCCCGACGATGCGCTGGTGGGGGTGGGGCGATCCGGCGCATCCCCCGGTACTGCCGGCGCACGCGCTCGACTTCCTGCGCGAGACGGTCGGCGTTGCCACCTACCCGCGCCCGCCGGTGGCGCTCGAACAGGTGCGCCTCGCCGCGCCGGTACTGTCGGAGTCGACGACCGCGGCGCTGCGCGAGGTCGTCGGTGCCGAGGGCGTCCGCGACGATCACGCCGAGCGGGTCGTGCACGCCGCCGGCAAGGGCTATCCCGACCTCGTGCGGCTGCGCGCCGGGCTACCCGAGGGCGCGCCCGATGCCGTGGTTCGTCCCGGCGACCGCGAGCAGTTGCGAGCCGTGCTCGATCGCTGTGCACAGGCCTCCGTCGCGGTCGTGCCCTGGGGCGGCGGCACGAGCGTCGTCGGTGGCGTGGCGCCGCTGCGGGGCGAGCACGCCGCTGTGATCGCGCTGGACATGGGGCGCATGGCGCGGATGCTCGAGCTCGATCGGATCTCGCGGACGGTCACCGTGCAGGCCGGAATCCGCGCGCCGGCGCTGGAGCGGGCGCTCGCGCCGAGCGGCTTCACGCTCGGTCACTTCCCGCAGTCCTATGAGTACGTATCGCTGGGAGGTTGCGCGGCGACGCGTTCGGCGGGACAGGCCTCGAGCGGATATGGCCGGATCGAGCAGATGGTGCTCGGGCTGCACTTCGCGGCGCCGGCGGGCGAGATCGAGCTCGCCCCAGTACCCGCCAACGCCGCGGGGCCGGAGCTGCGCCGGCTGCTGATCGGCTCGGAGGGGACGCTCGGGGTGATCGACGAGCTGACGTTGCGCGTGCGCCCCGCGCCGCGCGAGCGCGTGTACGAGGGCGTGTTCTTCGCGGACTTCGCCGCCGGCGTGGAGGCGTTGCGGGAGCTGGCCCAGCAGCGCGCCTGCCCCGACGTCGCGCGCCTGTCCGACGAGGCCGAGACACGTATGTCGCTCGCGCTGGCCGGCGCCGGCGGTGTGAAGGGAAGGCTCGGCCGTGCCTACGTCGGCCTGCGCGGCTACGGCGAGGGCTGCCTGGCGATCCTCGGCTTCGAGGGAGAGGCGGAGGAGGTCGCCGCCCGGCGCAAGCGCGCGCTCGATCTGGCGCGCCGCGGCGGCGGCCTGGCGGTGGGCCGCTCCCCAGGCGACGCGTGGCGCAAGGGGCGGTTCTCGGCGCCGTATCTACGCGACGAGTTGCTCACCCAGGGCGTGATGGTCGAGACGCTCGAGACGGCCACGCGCTGGTCGAACGTGCGGGCGCTGCACCGTGCGGTCGCGACGGCGATCGCCGATGCGCTCGCGGCGGAGGGCACGCCGGGGCTCGTTATGTGTCACGTCTCCCACCTGTACGAGACCGGCGCGTCGCTGTACTTCACGTTCATCGCCCGCCAGCGCGATGGCGCCGAGCTCGAGCAGTGGGCCGCGGTCAAGGGCGCGGCGAGCCGTGCGATCGTCGCGGGCGGTGGCACGATCACCCACCACCACGCGGTCGGGCGTGACCATGCGCCATGGCTGGAGGATGAGATCGGGCACGAGGGCGTCGCCGCGTTGCGGGCGCTGAAGGGGGAGCTCGACCCGGCCGGGATCATGAACCCGGGCAAGCTGCTGCCATGATGCAGAGGCGTCGAACGTGGATTGCGACCGCAGGCGCCGCGGCGATTGCGACACTGCTGCTCGCCGTGACGGCGCTCGGCATGTGGCACGGTGCGGGCAGCGGTGGCTCCTCGTCCGCTTCGCTTGCTGTGGGCACCGCACTCGAACCGCGTCCCACTCCGCCGCTGGAGCTGATCGACGAACAAGGTGCGCGTACCGCGCTGAGTGCTCTTCGCGGCAAGTGGGTGGTGCTCGCGCCCTCGATGACCCTCTGCCACGAGGTCTGTCCGATAACCACCGCCGCGTTCACCGGGCTAACCACGCGGTTGCGGCAGGCCGGCCTTGCCAACCGTGTCGCGGTTGTGGAGGTCACCGTGGACCCGTGGCGCGACACGCCCGCGCGGCTACGCGCCTACCGCCGTCTCGTCGGCGCCAACTTCACGCTGCTCACCGGTACCCAGGCCGAGATTCGCCGCTTCTGGAAGTTCTTTGGCGTCTCCTACGAACGTGAACCGGAGGGCAACCCGCCCGACATCGACTGGCTCACGCACAAGCCCGAGACATTCGACGTCAGCCATACCGACGGGCTGTTCATCCTCGACCCCGCCGGGCGCGAGCGGATGGCCGACGAAGGCACCGCGAGTGTGGGCGGCCATCTCTCTCCGGCGCTGAGCCGGCTGCTCGACGCCGAAGGGCGCGAAAACCTCGCCCACCCGCAGCTGCCCTGGAGCCCCGGGCAGCTGTTCGAGGACCTGCGCCAGCTGATGAGCGGGAAGGTCGCGGTGACCGCACATTATGTGCGGAGGATCTCGCCGGGCTCGACCGGCTGATCGTCCTGCTGCTTCGGGACCCCGTAGCTGCACGTTCGCGAAGCGGGCAGTGGTAGATTCGCGAGGATGACACCGGCGCCTGAGCGCAAGGGCCTCGATCGCCGCATGATCCTGCCGCTGCTGATCGCGATCGTTGTGATCGCGGGCGGTCTCGCGCTGGTGCTCCAGAGCACGGGAGGCGGTAGCTCTCAGCCGCTGGCGGCGGGCACGCACAGCGCCAAGTCCACGAGCTTCCTGGGCGACGAACTCTCACCGCCGAAGTCTGAGCCGTCATTGTCGCTGCGCAACTACCTTGGCCAACGGGTGAACATCGCCCAGTACCGCGGCAAGGCGCTGCTTGTGACCTTCATCTACGACCACTGCCCGGACGTCTGCCCGCTGATCGTCGCCAACCTGCGGGTCGCACAGAACCTGATGGGCCCGAAGACGGCGGCCAAAGCGCAGATCATCGCGGTGTCAGTCGATCCCCGCGGGGATACGCCGCGGACGGTCGCGGCGTTCCTGAAAGTGCACGAGATGACCGGGCGCATGCAGTACCTGATCGGCTCGGCAAAGGAACTCGGACAGGTCTGGCAGCGATGGGGTGTCGGCTCCGAACGGGACGCCGAAGATCCGGACATCGTCAACCACTCCGCCCTCGTCTATGGGATCGACGCTTCGGGCGAGCTGAAGACCGTCTATATCGGTAGCAGCTTCAAGCCGAGCGAAGTCGCTCACGACGTGCCGCTGCTGGCCGCGCAGTAGGGGCGAGGATGCCGCGCGTGTCCCGCACCGGCAGGCGGCTGCTGGCGTGGGCCGTGCTGGCAATGCTCGTCGCGCTGGCGCTGGTGATCGGGCTCTCCGGCAAGAGCGCACCGAGTGGGCGCCTCGCGCCCGCGCTGCCACGGGAACTGCTCGCGGGACCGCCCGCGACGCTCGCCACGCTGCGCGCCACGGCGAAGGGTCGGTCTACGCTGCTCGTGTTCTGGGCGAGCTGGTGCGAACCCTGCCGGCATGAGGCGCCGGCGGTGGAGCGCTTCGCCCTCAGCCCCGCCGGGCGTGGGCGGGTCGTGGGCGTGGACTGGAGCGATGAAGCGGCGGGCGCCCGCCGCTTCATCGGCAAGTATCACTGGAGCTTCCCGAATCTGCGCGACGGACAAGGCTCGGTCGGCTATGCCTACGGCCTGACGGGATTGCCGAGCACGTTCGTGATCGGCGCCGACGGGCGTATCCAGCAGACGCTGCGCGGGCCGCAGACTGAACAGACGCTCGGGCATGCCCTGGGTGAAGCCGGCTGAGCGATGCCGGGAATCGAGGCCGCCCGCCCGACCGCCCGCCCGTACGTGGCCCGCCCGCTCAGTTGTCCGTTGTTGCTTGGTAGTACCCTGCCCGGACCCAGCTCACAGATCTCCAGGAGACGACAGTGCCCGAGAACGTCAGCAAGCGCAAGTTACCAGCAGGTTTCGCCGAGACCTCGCCGTTGCTGATTGGGCTGGTCGGGATCTCGATCCCGGTTGCCCTCCTGGCCTGGGCGGCGGTGACGAAGAGCACGATCGTGCTGATCTTCGCCGTCCTGGGGATGTTCGCGGTCGGTGCCGCGACGCTGACGTTCGTGATCATGCTCGCCGGCGAGGGTGAGGAGCACGAGACCAGCGAGGAGCCTGAGGAGTAGGTCTGCCCGCCCGATCGCGACTGGCACTTGTGGCTGGAAGTGAGGTGTACGACATGCCCGATGCTGAGGATCCTGAGGGCGGCGGCGCAGAACTCAGACGTACGCCGCGGGTGGGGGACAGGGTTCGCATCGTCCACCTTGCGGCTTGGGAAGAGGGAACGGTGCTGGCGGTCCATGACGGTGGCCGGCGGGTGGAGGTCTGCGGCGAGGAGGAAGGAGTCACACACGAGTTCGTGCTCAGCCATGCGACCGCGCGGTTCGTGTCGGGCGGCTCCTACGGGCCGCGGCTGCGCTGGCCGCGGGCAGGACGACAAGCGTCGGATGGCGATGTCCCGTGAATGATTTGGCCTCGAGCGGAGGCTCTGCAGCGCGCCCGGCAAGATTCGAACTTGCGACCTCCCGCTCCGGAGGCGGGCGCTCTATCCACTGAGCTACGGGCGCGGGTGTCGCTACCGTAGCGAACCATGGACCTCTCGATCTTCTTCGCTGGCACCGGGGGCTCGGTGCCGAGCCCCCGCCGCGGGCTGCCCGCGATCCTCGTGCGCAGGGGCGGCGAGCGGATCCTGTTCGACTGCGGCGAAGGCACGCAGCGCCAGCTCGTGCGCTCGATCGGGCTGACCGACGTGGACAGCGTGTTCATCACGCACTTCCACGCCGATCACTGGCTGGGGCTGCCGGGGATGTTGAAGTCCTTTGCGCTGCGCGAACGCGAGCAGCCGCTTGCCGTGTACGGCCCGCGCGGGCTGAAGGAGCTGATGGGGGCGATGCGGATCGTCTATGGCCGCATGCCCTATGAGCTGAGCTTCGTCGAGCTGGCGCCCGCGGAGACGGTGCAGCGCGACGGCTACGCGATCACCGCGATCCCCGTCAGCCACCGCGGCGCGGCGTGCTTCGGCTACGCGCTCGTCGAGGCCCCGCGCCTCGGGCACCTTGACGCGCGCTTGGCACAGGAACTGGGGGTCGACCCCGGGCCGGACTTCGGCCGGCTGCAGCGCGGAGAAACCGTCGGCGGGGTGACGCCCGAGCAGGTGATGGGCCCGACACGAGAGGGGCGCAAGGTGGTGCTGTCCGGCGACACGGAGCCGTGTGAGGCAGTCGCGATCGCCGCCCACCAGGCCGATCTGCTCGTCCACGAGGCGACGTTCATCGAGGACGAGGCCGAGCGCGCGCGTCAGACCTCGCACTCGACCGCGCGCCAGGCGGCCGGGCTGGCGAGAGACGCCGAGGTGAGGATGCTCGCGCTGACGCACATGTCGAGCCGCTACACAGACCGCGAATTGCGCGAGCAGGCGCGCGAGGTGTTTGCGGCGACCGAGACGCCACGCGACTTCGACACGATCGAGGTGCCCTTTCCAGAGCGTGGCGGCGCCGAGCTGATCCGTTGGTCTGAGCGGCGCGAGCGCGAGACTGCGCTCAAGGAGCCCGTCACGGCGCCCTGATATGGTCTTCGAAACACTCCTTTAACCCGGTCCCGAGAGGCCAGGAAGGAAACGATGGACAGCAACGAGAAGGTCGTCCTCCAAGCGGAGGACGTGCGGCGAGCGCTGATACGGATCGCGCACGAGATCGTCGAGCGCAATCCCTCCTCGCCGGCGCCAGTGCTGATCGGGATCCATCGTCGTGGAGCGTTCCTGGCGAGCCGCTTGCAGGCCCAGCTCGAAGAGCTGCTCGACGCGAAGGTCCCGCTCGGGGATCTCGACATCGGCTTCTACCGCGACGATCTGCAGCGCCGCCCCGACGCGCCGGTGGTACACGCCTCGCACATCGACTTCGACGTCGCCGGGCGCACGGTCGTGATCGTCGACGATGTGCTCTTCACGGGACGGACCGTGCGCGCGGCGATCGAGGCGCTGTTCGATTATGGCCGCCCCGCGCGCGTGCAGCTCGCGGTGCTCGCCGACCGCGGCCACCGCGAGCTGCCGATCAGGCCCGATTACGTCGGCAAGAACCTGCCGACCTCGCGCGACGAGCACGTCCACGTGCGCGTTTCTGAGTTGGACGGCATCGACGAGGTGGCAATCGAGGCGGCCTCCGACGGCGGTCCTCCGATACCGGCCGCGACGGCAGGGGTCACGGCATGAACCACCTGCTCTCGATCGATGAACTCGACCGCACGGGAATCGAGCGGATCGTCGCGCAGGCCGCGCGCTTCGCCGAGGTGTCCGACCGCGAGATCAAGAAGGTCCCGGCGCTGCGCGGACGGATGGTGCTGAACCTGTTCTACGAGGCCTCGACGCGCACGCGTAGTTCGTTCGAGCTGGCCGCCAAGCGCCTGTCGGCCGACGTTGTGAACTTCGCCGCGAGCGGGTCGAGCGTCGAGAAGGGCGAGTCGTTGAAGGACACGGTGCTGACGCTTAGTGCGCACAAGCCCGACGCGATCGTGCTGCGCACGCCATGGGCGGGCGCAGCCGAGCTCGTCTCGCGGTGGTGCGGTGCGGCGATCGTGAATGCGGGCGACGGCAAGCACGAGCATCCAACGCAGGCATTGCTCGACGTCTACACGCTGCAGCGACGCCGCGGCGGGATCGACGGCGCGTCGATCTGGATCGTCGGCGACGTAGCGCACTCGCGAGTGGCGCGGTCGAACATCATCGCCTTTCAGAAGCTCGGCGCGAAGGTCACGGTCGCCGGGCCGCCGACGCTGATCCCGAGGGGCATCGAGGCGCTCGGTTGTGAGGTGCGCTTCACGCTCGACGAGCTCGCGAAGGCCGATGTGGTGTACGCGCTGCGAATGCAGCACGAGCGGATGAACGAGAGCTTCCTGCCGTCGCTACGCGAGTACGCCGCCTGGTATCAGATCAACGGCCGGCGATTGGGACCGCGCCAGGTGCTGATGCACCCCGGCCCGGTCAACCGCGGCGTGGAGCTCTCCGGCGAGGTCGTCGACTCACCGCAGGCGGTGATCACCGCGCAGGTCGAGGCCGGCGTGGTGGTGAGGATGGCGGTGCTGTACGAGCTGCTGGCCGGTGCGCGCGATCCCCAACCGGACCCCGCGCACCCGGACCGCTCCGGCAGCCCAGATCGCCCCGAGAACGTCAAGCAGCTCGCGTGATGGCCGCCGATCCGCTCGTCCAGGGACCCGGGGTCCCCGCGAACCTCCTGCTCCGAGACGCGCACGTGATCGATCCCCGCGCCGGTATCGATGCTCGGCACGACGTGCGCGTGCGCAGCGGCGAGATCGCCGAGCTGGGAACGCCCGGCACGCTCGATCCGGGTCAGGGCGAGGAAGCGATCGACGCGAAAGGGCGCACGCTGCTGCCGGCGTTCTTCGACCCGCACGTCCACCTGCGCACACCCGGCCAGGAGCACAAGGAGGATCTGGAAACCGGGACCCGCGCCGCCGCCGCCGGGGGCTTCGGCGGAGCGATCGCGATGCCGAACACCGACCCCGTGCTCGACTCGGCGCCCTTGCTGCGCTCGCTGCGCGACGCGGCAGCACGCGAAGCGCGGATTCCGATCGGCTTCATGGGAGCGATCACGCGCGGGCTGGAGGGGGAGGAGCTGACCGAGATGGCCGAGCTGTGCGAGCAGGGCGCGCTCGGCTTCACCGACGACGGGCGCCCGGTCGCGAGCGCGGGGATGCTGCGCAAGGCGCTTCAGTATCAGCGGCTGTGCGGCGGGACGATCGCCCTGCATGAGGAGGACGCCTCGCTGTCGAAGGGGGGCGCGATGCACGAGGGCACGGTCAGCGCCGCGCTCGGCCTCGGCGGGATCCCGAGCGTTAGCGAGTCGACGATGGTCGCGCGCGACGCCGCGCTCGCGGGCTACGAGGACGCGCGTGTGCACTTCCAGCACCTGAGCTGTGTCGCGTCGGTGCAGGCGGTGGCACACGCGAAGGCGCAGGGTTGGAAGGTGAGCACCGAGGTCACGCCTCATCACCTGCTGCTGACCGAGGAGGACGTGCGCAGCATGGATACACGCATGAAGATGAACCCGCCGCTGGCCACCGAGCAAGACCGCAAGGCGCTCGTGGAAGGCCTGCGCGACGGGACGATCGACTGCGTCGCGACCGATCACGCCCCGCACGCGCGCGACGAGAAGGAGGTGCCGTTCGAGCAGGCGCCGATGGGCACGACGGGCTTGGAGACCGCGTTCGCGGCGCTGTACACCGGGCTGGTGCTGCCGGGCGTGCTGGAGCTTGGGTTGCTGATCGAGCGGATGACAGCCGGGGCGGCGTTGTTCGAGCTGCCAACCCACACAATTGCGACAGGCAAGCCGGCGAACCTGACGCTGATCGACCTCGACGGGGAGTGGACCGCCGGAGAGCACGGCTGGGAGAGCCGCTCGGAGAACTGCTGCTTCGCCGGACGGCGGTTGCAGGGCCGCGTGTTGCTGACGGTCGCGGCCGGCGCGGTTGTTTACCGCGAGCGCGCGTTCTCGGTGGTGGCCGCATGATGAGCCTGCTCAACCGGGAGCGCACGGCCCTTGTCGTCGTCGACGTGCAGGAGGGCTTCAGGCCTTACGCGTCCTTCGCCGGAGTCGCGGAGGCGTGCGCGAAGCTCGTGCAGGCGGCCCGGATCCTCGACGTGCCCCGCGTGGTCAGCGAGCAGTACCCAAAAGGCCTCGGCCACACCGCTCCGGAGGTCGGCTTGGAGGGGGAGAGGCCGATCGAGAAGAGCGTGTTCTCCGCTGCGCGCGCGGAAGGCTTCGACCTCGACGGCAGAGACCAGGCGCTCGTGTGCGGGATCGAGACGCATGTGTGCGTGAGTCAGACGGTGCTCGATCTGCTGGAGCGTGGGGTCGAGGTGCAGATCCCGGCCGACGCGGTCGGCTCGCGGCACGAGATCGACTACGCGCGCGGCCTGGAGCGGTTGGAGCGCGCGGGCGCCGTCGTCACCACCGTCGAGGCGGCGCTGTTCGAGCTGCTCGAGCGCGCGGGCACGCCGGAGTTCAAAGCGGTGCAGAAACTGATTCTTTGATGAGCACCTCGACTGCTTACGTATTGCTGGAGGACGGCACGCGTTTCGAGGGCGAGCCCTGCGCGGCGGCCGGACATGCCGTCGGCGAGGTGGTGTTCACGACCGGTATGGCCGGCTACCAGGAGTCGATGACCGACCCCTCGTTCGCGGGCCAGCTGATCGCGTTCACCTATCCCCACATCGGCAATTACGGGGCGAGCGCGCAGGCGATGGAGTCAGAGCGCGCGTGGGCGCGCGCGGCGATCATGCGCGAGGCCTGCAACCGCGAAGACGCGCCCACGGCCGAGCGCGGCTGGCTGGACTGGCTCGAGGATTGCGGCGTTCCGGCGATCAGCGGCGTAGACACGCGTGCGCTCGTCAAGCACATCCGCGAAGCCGGATCGATGCGGGGGGGAGTGTTCACGAGCGAGATCTCAGAACGCGAAGCCCGTGAGCTGATCGCCGCCGAGCCGCCGATGGCCGGGCAGGATCTCGCCGGCCTCGTGACCCCCCGCGAGGTCACGCGCCACGGCGACGGCGACGGGCCGAGGATCGCGGTGATCGACACGGGGATCAAGGGGTCGATGGTGCGCGAGCTGCTGCAGCGTGGCGCGCGCGTGGCGCTGTATCCGTGTCGCACCCCGGCGGTGGAGCTGCTCGCGGACGACCCCGATGCGATCTTCCTCGCCAACGGCCCGGGCGACCCGGCCGCGCTCGGCTATGTGGTCGACACCGTGCGCGAGCTCGTAGGCAATAAGCCCGTGTGGGGTATCTGCCTTGGTCATCAGCTGCTCTGCCGGGCGGTCGGCCTGGAGACGTTCAAGCTGCCATTCGGCCACCGCGGCGCCAACCACCCGGTCAAGGACCTTCAGACCGGCCGCGTGGAGATCACCTCGCAGAACCACGGATTCGCGGCGGTCGGACCGGGCGGCGCGCGCACGATTGACACGGACGAGCCGGTGCGCTGGGAGACCGACTTCGGCGCGGCCGCGCTATCGCACGTGAACCTCTACGACCGTACGGTCGAGGGTCTCGAGCTGCTCGACGTGCCGGGCGGGACCGTGCAGTACCACCCCGAGGCAGGGCCGGGGCCGCACGACAGCCTCTATCTGTTCGACCGCTTCCTTGCGCGGATCGTCGCGGCCGCTTAGTCGATGCCCAGGCGCGATGACATCCACAAGGTTCTGATCCTCGGCTCGGGCCCGATCGTGATCGGGCAGGCTGCCGAGTTCGACTACTCCGGCGTGCAGGCGTGCAAGGTGCTGCGCGAGGAGGGCTACGAGGTCGTGCTCGTGAACTCGAACCCGGCGACGATCATGACCGACCCCGAGTTCGCCGATGCCACCTACATCGAGCCGCTGCTGCCGGGCCCGGTGGCGCAGGTGATCGAGCGCGAGCGCCCCGACGCGCTGCTGCCGACGCTCGGCGGGCAGACGGCGCTGAACGTCGCGACGGCGCTGCACTCCGATGGGACACTCGAGCGCTACGGGGTCGAGCTGATCGGAGCCAACTACGAGGCGATCGCCTGCGCGGAGGACCGCGAGCTGTTCGGAGCCGCGATGGCGCGCGCGGGGTTGAGAATGCCAAAGAGCGCGATCGCGTCCGGTTGGGTCCTCGACGTTGCGGCCCAGCCTGAGGGCGCGGTGGACGCGGGAAAGATCGAGGTCGAGCTCGGCCTGGAACAGGCCCTGAAAGCGCTGCCCGAGCTCGGCCTGCCGTGCATCGTGCGCCCTGCCTACACGCTCGGTGGGCGCGGCGGCGGAATCGCGCGCACCGAGGAGGAGTTCCGCGCGATCGTCGTGCGCGGGATCGAAGCCTCGCCGATCGGACAGGTGCTGATCGACCAGTCCGTGATCGGCTGGGGCGAGTTCGAGCTGGAGGTGATGCGCGACCACGCCGACAACGTCGTGATCGTCTGCTCGATCGAGAACATCGATCCGATGGGTGTGCACACCGGCGACTCGGTCACGGTCGCCCCCCAGCAGACGCTGACGGACCACCTTTACCAGCGGTTGCGCGATCAGGCGATCGCGGTGATCCGTGAGGTCGGCGTGGAGACCGGCGGCTCGAACGTGCAGTTCGCGGTCAATCCGGAGACCGAGGAGATCCTCGTGATCGAGATGAACCCGCGCGTCTCGCGCTCCTCGGCGCTCGCATCGAAGGCGACCGGCTTTCCGATCGCGAAGATCGCCGCGCGGCTGGCGGTCGGCTACCGGCTGGATGAGATCGACAACGACATCACCGGCGTCACCCCGGCGTGCTTCGAGCCGACGATCGACTATGTCGTCGTCAAGTGGCCCCGTTTCGCCTTCGAGAAGTTTCCCGGCGCCGACCCGACGTTGACGACGCACATGAAGTCGGTCGGCGAGGCGATGGCGATCGGGCGCACGTTCGGCCAGGCGTTCGCCAAGGCGCTCCGCTCGCGCGAGCTCGACAAGCCGCCGTGTCTGGACGAGGTCTCCGCGGAGGTCCTGCTCGAGGGCCTGAGGACGCCGGGGCCGGAGCGGTATGAGGCGGTCCTCGAGCTGCTGGGCCGGGGCACGTCGATCGAGGAGATCCACGCTGCGACCGCGATCGACCCGTGGTTCTTGCGTGAGTTGCAGGTGCTGGGTTTGGATCCGGGAAGGCCATTTGAGGGCGAGCGGTCCTTCAGATCCGTCGACACCTGTGCGGCGGAGTTCCCGGCGCGCACGCCCTACTACTACTCCGGCTGGGAGCGCGGCGTATCCGACGAGGTGCGCAGGGGCCAGCGCGAGTCGGTCGTGATCCTCGGCTCGGGGCCGAACCGGATCGGGCAGGGGATCGAGTTCGACTACTGCTGCGTGCACGCGGCGATGACCGTGCGCGAGTCCGGCCGCGACGCGGTGATGGTCAACTGCAATCCGGAGACGGTCTCGACCGACTACGACACCTCCGACCGGCTGTACTTCGAGCCGCTCACCTTGGAGGATGTGCTCGCGGTCGTCGCGGTCGAGCAGCCGAAGGGCGTGATCGTGCAGTTCGGCGGGCAGACGCCCTTGAAGCTGGCTGCCGGCCTGGTCGAGGCAGGGGTGCCGCTGCTGGGCACGAGCGTCGACGCGATCGACCTCGCCGAGGATCGCGGGCGCTTCGGCGCCTTGCTCGAGCAGCTCGGCTACCAGGCGCCTCCGTACGCGACCGCCCATTCCATGGCGGAAGCATTGGAGAAGACCGACGAGGTCGGCTTCCCGCTGCTGGTCCGCCCCTCCTACGTGCTCGGCGGGCGCGCGATGGAGATCGTCTACTCCCGCGAGGGTCTCGCCGACTACCTGCGTCGCGAGTCGGGCGATCGCAATTTGAACGACGCGACCCCGAGCGGGAGCTCGGATCCAAGCATGGGGGGAGCAGGCTCCCCCCATGAGCCCCCCACATCAAGAGAATCGACCGGCCCGGTTTCGAGCGGGACGATCTTCCTCGACCATTTCCTCGAGAACGCGATCGAGGTCGACGTCGACGCGCTCTGCGATGGCGAGACCGTGTGGATCGGCGGGATCATGCAGCACGTCGAGGAGGCGGGCGTGCACTCCGGCGACAGCGCCTGCGTGCTGCCACCGCACTCGCTCGGCGAGGAGATGCTCGAGCAGATCCGCGAGGCCACGCGCGAGATCGCGCTCGCGATCGGCGTCGTCGGGCTGCTGAATGTGCAGTACGCCGTCCACGCTGGACAGCTGTTCGTGATCGAGGCCAACCCGCGCGCCTCGCGCACGGTGCCATTCGTCTCCAAGGCCGTCGGCGTGCCACTGGCGAAGCTCGCCTGCCGGATCATGCTCGGCGAGCGGATCGCCGATCTGGGGCTACCCTCCGGCAGGGAGGGCCTCGGCTACGGCGAGCACGTCTCGGTCAAGGAGGCGGTGCTGCCGTTTGACCGCTTCGACGGCTCAGACGCGGTGCTCGGCCCGGAGATGCGCTCGACCGGTGAGGTGATGGGGATCGCACGCGACTTCCCGACCGCGTTCGCGAAGGCGCAGGCAGCCGCGGGCGTACCGCTGCCGCGCGAGGGCACGGTCTTCATCACGGTGACCGACTCCGACAAGGCCGGCGCCTCCGGGATCGCCCAGACCCTGCACGACAACGGCTTCCGGATCCTCGCTACGCGCGGCACCGCGGAGGCGATCGCACGCATGGGGGTCCCCGTCGAGCGCCTGAACAAGCTCGGCGAAGGCTCACCGCACGTGCTCGACTGGATCGAGCGCGGGGACGTGGATCTCGTCGTGAACACACCGACGGGTGTCGGCGCGCGCACCGACGGCTGGGAGATCCGCCACGCCGCGGTGATGCACGGCATCCCCTGCCTGACGACGCTCTCCGCGGGTGCCAGCGCCGCACGCGCGATCGCCGGCGCACGGCGGGACGGCGATCCGGAGGTGCTGTGCCTGCAGGAGTTACATGGGGTCAGGACCGCGTGAGCGAGCGCTGGCCGATCTCCGATCGGTCGGCCGTGGCGCCCTTCGGCCGCAGGCTGCTGACGGTCACGGGGATGGATGAGATGGGCGCGTACCGTGTGCTGCGGGTCGCTGATCCCGAGGTCTCTGAAGGCCTAGCGGTACCAGGCCAGTTTGCGATGCTGGCGGCGGCCGAGCGCTGGGGCGGCGGGGAGGACGAGCGGCCCTACCTGGCACGCGCGTTCTCGATCGCCCGCTTCAGCGACGGAGAGGCCCACTACCTGCTGGAGGACGTCGGCCCGGGCACCAGGCGGCTGTGCGAGCTCGGGCCCGGCGATCGGATATGGGTGCTCGGCCCGCTCGGACAGGGCTTCACAGCGCCGCAGGACGGCCGGCGGGCGCTGCTCGTCGGCGGGGGCGTCGGGATCGCGCCGCTGGCGATCTGGCAGGACGAGCTGGCAAGGAAGGACATTCCGGCGCAGGTGTTGCTCGGCTTCCGCGACGGACCGCGCGCGCGGGGCGCGGCGCTGCTGGGAGCAGCGCAGGTCGCGACCGACGACGGCTCCGCCGGCCGTCATGGCCTCGTCACCGACCTGCTCGTCGAGCAGCTGGACAAAGACGGGCACGCAACCGTCTACGCCTGCGGGCCGGCGCCGATGCTGGAGACGGTCAGGGAGATCTGTGCGACGCGCTCGATCCCGGCGCAGCTCGCGCTGGAGGCGGGGATGGCCTGCGGGTTCGGCGCCTGTTACGGGTGTGTCGTGCCGCGGCGGGGCGGGGGCTACCTGCGGGTGTGCGTCGACGGACCGGTGATCGATGCGGCGGAGTTGGATCAGGTCGACGCTCATGCCGGAGGGGTGGGCGGGACTCGATGAGCGTCGAGTTCTGCGGTCTGGAGCTCGCGCACCCGATCGTCAACGGCTCGGGCACGTTCGACGCGCTCGCGGCGCGGAGGGCCTTCGGGGCGGCGCTCGACGAGCAGTTCCCCTTCGCGGCGTACGTGTCGAAGACAATCACGCTGGAGCCCCGCGCCGGCAATCCGCCGCCGCGGCTGTGGGAGACCCCGGCGGGACTGATCAACTCGATCGGACTGCCGAACAAGGGCCTCGTGGGCTATCTGGCCGAGGATCTGCCCGAGCTGGCGAGCCTGCCGGTGCCGCTGATCACGAACGTGATGGGCTCGAGCGCGGCCGAGATCGCCGAGCTCGTACGGGCCTGTGACGCGCACGCCGAGATCGCGGCGATCGAGCTGAACGTGTCGTGCCCCAACGTGAAGACGGGCCTCGACATCGGGGCCGATCCGCATCAGCTGGAGCAGGTCGTGCGCACGGTGCGCGAGCGGACGAGCAAGCCGTTGATCGTGAAGCTGACGCCGAACGCGGCCGATGTCGCGGTCTGTGCAGAGGCGGCGCAGGAGGGCGGCGCCGACGCGGTGTCGCTGATCAACACGCTGCGCGCGCTCGCGCTCGCGCCGGCATCCCGCGGCGGGATGCGGTCGCCCGAGCCATGGCTGGGGGGTCGCACGGGTGGTCTATCGGGCCCCGCGATCCGCGCCGTCGCGCTCGCCCAAGTGGCGGCCGTGGCCACGCGCGTGGAGATCCCCGCGATCGGGATGGGCGGGGTCAGCAGCGCTACGCATGCACGCGAGCTGCTCGATGTCGGCGCGCGTCTCGTCGCCGTCGGAACGGCGAGCTTCCGCGATCCCACCGTGGGCGCGAGGATCGCGCGGGAATTAGATTTCCCGCCGGCCCCAGTTCACGCCTGAGCCTTTCGAGCGCCGCGAAACAGGAAACGACGCTCCCGGCTGCGTTGGTGGTGGCCGGAGGTGCGGATGTGGCTGGCTGATCGGCCAGAATAAATGGGCCTAAAAATCCCTGCAAAGGAGCGGCGCGACAGTCCACAAGCCTCGACATGACTGAAGCTCAGGTTGAGGTATAGATGAATTGGTCGCTTTTCCTTGATCGGCCGCCGTCGGTGTGTAGACTCGCCGCCCATGGCGACGGCGACCGAAACGGCGAGCGAGACGACCTCTTTGCCCCCCGCGGCAGCCCCTGAGCGGTCACTGAATCAGCGAATGGACGCGCTCGCCAGAGCCAACCAGATTCGCACGCGCCGAGCGCAGCTCAAGCGCGATTTGAAATCGGGTCGCCTGTCGATTCAGACGCTGCTGCTGAACCCGCCGGAGTACGTCGAGACGGCGAAGGTTTTCGACATGCTGCTCGCGGTGCCGAAGTATGGCCGGGTTAAGGTCAACAAGATCCTCGCCCACTGCCGGATCTCCCCGAGCAAGACGATCGGCGGCCTCTCAGAGCGCCAGCGCTCAGAGCTCGTCTCGCTACTCCGTCGATAGACCGCTCCCGCCGGTCCCGACATTAGGGTCCTCGAGATGGCGTGCGTATTCGTGATCACCGGCCCCTCGGGCGTCGGCAAGGGGACCCTGATCAGGGGGCTGATGGAGCGGCTGGGAGCACTGGAGTTGTCCGTTTCGGCGACCACGCGCTCGCCTCGGCCAGGCGAGCAGGACGGGGTGGACTATCACTTCCTGACGCGCGAGGAGTTCGATCGAAGGGTGCGGGAGGGCGACTTCGTCGAGCACGCCGACTACGCCGGTCGCAGCTACGGGACGTTGCGCTCGGAGCTCGAGCGGCGCGTACGCGCGGGGACGCCGATCGTGCTCGAGATCGAGGTTCAAGGCGCCCGTCAGGTGCGCGCGTCGGTGCCCGACGCGGTCCAGGTCTTCATCGCTCCGCCCTCGTTGGAGGAGCTACGAACTCGCCTGATCGGGCGCGGCACCGACGATCCCGAGGGGGTCGAGCGCCGGCTGCGCGTCGCCGCGGAGGAGCTGCAGGCGCAACCGGAGTTCGGCCACGTGGTTGTCAACGACAGGTTGCAGGACGCGCTCGAGCAGCTGACGGCGATCGTCTCATCTGAGCTGGGCGGGCGAGCCCCTAATTGAAGGGGAGGTCGGGAGGGGGGCCGGCCCCCCTCCCCTTCCCACTACACTCCGAGGTCAACCAGGAAAGGCTCAGACCAAGTGATCTCACCTCGCATCGACCGTCTGCTCGACAACGTCGACTCCAACTACGCCTCTGTGCTCGTGGCAGCCAAGCGCGCCCGCCAGATCAACAGCTACTATCACAACCTCGGCGAGGGCACCTTCGACGAGTTCCCGCCGCCGATGGTCGAAACGATCTCCAAGAACTACCTCACGATCGCCCTCGAGGAGGTAGCAGCAGGAAAGATCAAGTACCACTACAGATAGGTCCCCGAGGGGTCGCAAGCGCCCCACCAGCACTTGCCGAAGCGCGGCGGGCCATCTAAAAGCTAAGCCATGTCTCGAATCCTGCTCGGCGTGAGTGGCGGCATCGCCGCGTATAAGTCGCTCGAGCTGATTCGCCTCGCGACCGCCGCCGGACATGCGGTACGCGTCGTGCAGACGCCGGCGAGCCAGCGGTTCGTCGGCGCCGCGTCGTTCGAGGCTCTGACCGGAGCGCCGGTGCTGAGCAGCGAGTTCGAGCGCGACCCTGCTCGCGGCGCCTTTCCCGGAGACCAGGCCCCTACACACGATCCACTCAGCCACCTGGCGCTGGTGGGCAACGCAGAGATCTATCTGATCGCCCCCGCTTCGGCGAACACGCTCGCGAAGCTCGCACACGGGCTGGCGGACAACCTGCTGAGTAGCTGTGCGTTGGCTGCGAGCTGCCCGGTGGTGGTGGCCCCGGCGATGAACAACCACATGTACGAGCACGAGGCGACCAGGGCCAACCTGCGGATCCTGCGCGAGCGCGGCGTGGAGATCGTCGAGCCCGGGGTGGGCCGACTGGCCTCGAAGGGTGAGCAGGGGGTGGGACGCCTGGCTGAGCCCGCGCGGCTGTTGGAGGCGTGCGAGGCGGTGCTCGCAGACCGCCCGCCGAGCGGTGAGACATCCCCGCCGGGCGCTAGCCGATCGGGGGTCCCTAAGACCCCCGATCGGTGGCGCGGGCTGAAGGTGCTCGTCACGGCCGGCGGCACGCGCGAGCCGATCGACAGTGTCAGGTTCATCGGCAACAGTTCCTCAGGGCGGATGGGCTTCGCGCTGGCGCAGGCGGCGCGCGCTCGCGGCGCGGAGGTGACGCTGCTGGCCGCGAACGTCGCGCTGGCCGAGCCACTGGGGGTCACTCGCCAAGACCTCGCCACCGCGGCCGAGTTGCAGGAGGCCTGCGAGCGAGAGTTCCCGGCGTGCGACGTGCTGCTGATGGCGGCCGCGGTGGCCGACTTCCGACCGCGTGAGCAGGCCGACGGGAAGATCAAGAAGGCCGGTCGCTCGAGCCTCGAGCTCGAGCTCGAGCCGACGGCGGATGTGCTCGCCGGCTTGGCGAGACACCGGCGCGGGGGACAGACGCTGGTCGGCTTCGCCGCCGAGCACGGCGAGCGCGCGATCGAGCTGGCCCGCAAGAAGCTCGAGCAGAAGGGCCTCGACGCGGTCGTCGTGAACGATATCTCCAGACGCGATATCGGTTTCGAGGTCGACGCCAACGAGGTCACGATCCTGACCGATCGAAGATCGGCCAGCGGCGGCGCGCAGGCAGAGCATGTCCAACACGTGGCGCGGGCCGCCAAGACGGAGGTCGCGGAGGCGATCCTCGACGCCGTCGAGCGCTTGCGTGGGCTTGCGTGAGCAACCCCGATGCTATGCTCGATTGAGAGCTTTCTGCGCCGCCGATCAAAGATCGTCCAGCAGACGCCGGTAGTTGTACCGAGAGTGGGCGCCCGCCCGCTTTTTTTGCGTAAGGAGTGAGTTGATGACCCCGCTACAGACAGATATCGAAAGGCGTATCGCGCAGAGCGAGCCCGATGTCGAGGTGCTGCTCGCCGAGGTTCTCGGCGGCCGCTGCCTGCGAGTGTTCATCGACCACCCAGACGGCGTCACGCTCGCTCTGTGCGAGCGCGTCACCGCGCTGCTGAGCGAGGAGCGCGAGCGCTACTCGCTGGAGGTCTCTTCCCCCGGAAGCGAGCGCCCGCTGTCGAAGCCGGCGCACTTCCGCCGCTTCGTCGGGCGTCGTGCTCGCGTACGCACCCGCCATCCGCGGCCGGTCGGTCATCCGGCCGATCAGTGCTCAGCCGCATCCGCCAAGAAGCTGACCGATCGGAAATCGGTCAGCAGCTTCACCGGCGAGCTGGTGGGGGCCTCCGAGGATGAGATCACATTGGCCGCCGAGGAGGGCATCATCGCGATTCCCTACTCGGAGATCCGTCGTTCGAACCTGGTCGAGGAGTAGCCATGTCACGCGAAATCCTGGAAGCCATGCACGCGCTGGCGCGCGAGAAGGGGATCGAGCCGGAGAAGCTGATGATCGCGCTCGAGGACGCTCTCCTGTCGGCCTACAAGAAGCAGCCCGGCTCAGCCAAGTACGCCCGCGTGGAGATGGATCGCGAGACGGCCGATTTCCGCGTGATCGAACTGATCATCCCCGAGCGCCTGGAGGCGCACCTGATCGTCGAGACGATCGATGAGGAAACGACAGTCGATCCCGAGACGGGGGAGATGCGCGAGCCCGAGGAACCGGAGATCGACCCGAAGAAGTTCGAGGAATACCGTGACCAGATCGACGAACAGGACGTCACCCCCGACGACTTCGGCCGGATCGCGGCGCAGACCGCCAAGCAGGTGATCCTGCAACGCATCCGCGAGGCCGAGCGCGACATGATGTTCGAGGAGTACCGCGACCGCGTTGGCGAGCTGATCACCGGCATCGTCCAGCAGTCCGACTCCCGCTACACGCTCGTGCAACTGCGCGAACGCGTGGAGGCGCTGCTGCCGAAGTCCGAGCAGGTAGAGGGCGAGCGCTACGACCATTCACAGCGGATCAAGGCCGTGATCAAGGAGGTCTCTCCGTCGACGAAGGGCCCTTCGATCATCGTCTCCCGGCGCGACCCCGAGCTGATCAAGAAGCTGTTCGAGCTGGAGGTTCCGGAGATCGCCGACGGCCTGGTGGAAATCGCCAACGTCGCCCGTGAGCCCGGTTACCGCTCAAAGATCGCCGTCGTCTCGAACACCGACGGCGTCGACCCGGTCGGCGCCTGCGTCGGCCCGCGCGGCTCGCGCGTACGGATGGTCGTGAGCGAGCTCCGCGGTGAGAAGATCGACATCATCCCCTTCAACGACGAGCCCGCGCGGTTCGTCGCCAAGGCGCTGTCCCCCGCACGGGTGCGCGAGGTGCTCGTCGACGACGAGGCCAAGCAGGCGACCGTGATCGTGCCCGACGACCAGCTATCCCTCGCGATCGGCCGCGAGGGCCAGAACGCGCGGCTGGCAGCTCGGCTGACCGGCTGGCGCGTGGACATCCGCTCCGAGAGCGAGTTCGCCGCCGAGGAGGCCGAGCACGGCTATGAGGAGGAGGAGGTCCAGGGCCGCTGCGCCGCGATCCTCTCCAACGGACGGCGCTGCCCGAACGCGTCGCTGCCCAACTCGCGCTATTGCGGTCTGGAGACCCACCAGGCGCTGGCGAACATCGAGGGCGATCAGATCTCCGACCTGACCCCAGCCGCGGGCGGCGGCGAGTCCCCGGAGCCCGTGGAGACGCCATTGGATGAGCAGAACGTTGAAAGCGAGCCTGCGACGTTCGACGACGCTGTAGAGACGGCCGCGGCGCCGGCGGCGCAAGAGAGCGCCGGCACGCTTGCCGATGAAGGAGATTCGACTCCATCCGTGCAGCAGACGGCAGAGGTATCGGCGGCGCAGGAGACCACCGAGGAGCAGACGCCATAGGGCCGCATGTGCCCCAGCGCCGTTGCGTTGGGTGCGGGCGCGTCGCGCCGAAGTCAGAGTTGTTGCGGCTCGCTCTCACCCACCGGGGGCCAGCGGGTGAGAGAGTCGCACTCCCTAAGCGTGCGGCGCTCGACCGAGCCGCCACGATGCCCGGACGTGGAGCCTATCTTTGCCGCGCCACGGCCCGCGAGAAGCCCTCCGCAAACTGCGTCGAGCTCGCCACACGACGAGGCGGTCTCTCGCGGGCATTGCGTTGCGCGGTGAGGATCGATCCTGAGCTCGTAGAATCGATAGGTCGATGAGCAAGAAGCGCGTACACGAGATCGCAAAGGAGCAAGGTCTCTCCAGCAAGGAGTTGCTGGAGAAACTGAAAGCTGCCGGGATGGAGGTCAAGGCTGCCGCCTCGTCGATCGATGAGGCGGTCGCGTTGAAGGCGCTGGGAGCAAACGGCGCTTCCGGCAACGGCTCCCCCGCGGCGGTGAAGTCGAAGGACACAACAGCAGTCGCCGTTGCACCTGCACCCGTTGCCACCGCCACGACCACGGCGCCCGGAGCTGGCCAGGACAAGCCCTCCGCACCGCCGGCCCGGCAAGCATCCTCTGCGACGCCCGCAGCATCTACTACGGGTCAGGCTCCCGCCGGCGTCACCACCCCGGCGGCGACGCCGCCCAACGGATCTCAGTCTCCAGCCGGCGAGCCGGGAGCGGGTGCCGCGGTCGATGCGGGCTCAACACCGCAGCCCGCCACCGGCGCGGCCGGTGAGCGCGTACGCCCTACGCGCGACTCGCGGACGGGCGAGCGAACCCCCGGTGGTGTCGGGCCGGGCGGACGCAGGCGCGTGGTGATCGACTCTCAGGCATCCCGCCGCCAGCAGGGTGGGCCGGCCAATCAGCCCCAGCGCCGTCCGCGCCGCGGTAGGCGCCGGCGCGGCACCTACGACGACACGATCGCGCCGATCGACGCGGCTGCGATGGAGGCGACGGACACGATTCGCGTCAACTCGGGCGCCACGGTGAAGGACATCGCCGAGTATCTCGGCGTGCCCGTTCCCGAGGTGATCAAGAAGCTGATGATGCTCGGCGAGATGGCGACGCTCACGCAGACGCTCTCCGACGACGCGATCCAGGTGCTGGCCGACGAGTTCGACAAGCAGATCGAGATCGTCCACGCTGCCGACGATGTCGAGGTCGAGCCGGTGTTCGAGGACGTCGAGGCGGACATGGTCGAGCGTCCTCCGGTGGTCACGATCATGGGTCACGTGGACCATGGCAAGACCTCGTTGCTGGACGCGATCCGCTCCACCGAGGTGGCCGCCGGTGAGGCCGGCGGCATCACCCAGCACATCGGCGCTTACCAGGTCCACCACGGTGGCAAGGTCGTCACCTTCCTGGACACGCCCGGCCACGAGGCGTTCACGGCGATGCGCGCCCGCGGTGCGCGTGTGACGGACGTCGTGGTGATCGTGGTCGCGGCCGACGACGGCGTCAAGCCGCAAACCGAGGAGGCGATCGACCACGCCCGCGCGGCGGAGGTGCCGATCGTGGTGGCGGTGAACAAGATTGACAAGGAGGGCGCTCAGCCCGAGCGCGTACGCACCGAGATGACCCAGCACGGGCTGCAGCCCGCGGAGTGGGGGGGCGAGATCGAGTTCGTGGACGTCAGCGCGAAGACCCGCGTGGGCCTGGACTCGCTGCTGGACACGATTCAGGTCGTGACCGACCTCGAGGAGTTGAAGGCCAACAGCGATGCGGAGGCCTCGGGCACGGTTATCGAGTCGAAGCTCGACCCCGGGCGTGGGCCCGTGGTAAGCGTCCTGATTCAGCGCGGAACCCTGCACGTGAGCGATGCACTCGTCGCCGGGGCGCACTTCGGACGAGTCCGCGCGATGCACGACTTCACCGGCGCACGAGTAAAGGGAGCCTCGCCAGGCCAGCCGGTGGAGGTGCTCGGCTTCGACGGCGTGCCGGAGGCCGGCGAACTCGTACGCGTGGTCGAGAACGAGCGTCGTGCCCGCCAGCTCGCCGGCGAGCGCGCGAACCGTCTGAAGACCGAGGCGCTGGCCCGACGCTCGGGCCGGAAGATGTCGCTGGAGGACGTCTTCAAGCTCGCCCAGGAGGGCCAGGTCAAGGAGCTCAGCTTGGTCGTCAAGGCTGACGTCGCGGGCTCGCTGGAGGCGATCGAGGACGAGATCGCAAAGCTGCCGCAGGGCGAGGTAAAGGTCAACATCATCCACCGCGGCGTCGGTGGGATCAACGAGTCCGATGCGATGCTCGCCGCTGCCTCCAACGGTGTGATCCTGGCGTTCAACGTGCGCCCGGTCGGCGACGCCCGCCAAGTCGCCGAGCGTGAGGGCGTCGAGATTCGCTCCTATTCGGTGATCTATAAGGCAATCGAAGAGCTGCGCGCCGCGATGCAGGGCATGCTCGAGCCGGCCGAGGTGGAGAGCGCGCTGGGCCAGGCCGAGGTGCGCCAGCTGTTCCGTGCGTCGAAAATCGGCACGATCGCCGGCTCGCACGTCAGCGAGGGCAAGGTCACGCGCGGCGCGAAGGTGCGCGTCGTGCGCGACGGCACGGTGATCCAGGACACGACGATCGCCAGCCTGAAGCGCTTCAACGAGGATGTGCGCGAGGTGGCCGCCGGCTTTGAGTGCGGGATCCTGCTGGCGAACTTTCAGGACCTCCGCGAGGGCGATGTGCTCGAGACCTACGAGACACGCCAAGTGGAGCGCGAGCTCAGCTGAGCCGGCCGATGACCTGCGCGAATGCTGCGTCCTCGATCGCTCGTGTGCTGGCCGATCGGAGATTCCGTCAATCTCCGATCGGCACACTTCGCTCACTGTGTCCTTGCCTCGCTTGATCCTCGGCCGGCTCAGAGCGTGGATAATCGCGCGGGTGGATTGGCACCCCGGGGAGCAGGCAAGGTAGGATGAGCACGGGACGCATGCGCCGAGTCGACGAGGCGATCCGCCAGGTGCTCGGCGATGCGGTGGCAGGAGAGTTGAAGGACCCTCGTGTGGGATTTGTGACCGTGACAGATGTCAGAACAAGCTCCGATCTGCGCCATGCCCGCGTGTACGTGAGCGTGCTCGGCGACGCCGGCCGGCCGTCCACGAGCGAGCAGCGCGAGGACACGATGGCCGGGCTACGCAGCGCGCACGGCTTTCTGCAGAGCAAGGTGGCGAGCGAGCTGCACCTGAAGCGCACGCCGACGATCGAGCTGTTTTACGACGACACCACCGACCGCGCTCTACGAGTCGATCAACTGATCGAGGAGATCGGCGGCCAGGGATGAGCGGGGCGGAGAGCACAGAGGTCACACGCGAGCGGGTGCTCGAGCGGATTCGCGAGGACTCGCGTTTCGTGCTCGCCGCGCACGAGCGCCCCGACGGCGACGCGCTGGGCTCGCTGGTGGGCATGCAGGGCCTCTTGAGCGCGCTGGGCAAGGACTCGATGATGTACATCGCCCCTGACGATCTGCCACTTCCCCTCGAGTACCGATTCTTCGCGCTGGAGGGCATGATCCAGACGCCTCCGGTGGATGTGGCCGAGCGCACCGTCGTGTTCCTGGACTGCGGGAACATCGACCGCAACTCCGCCAGCGTGCTGCACGAGGGCAAGCATCTCTTGAACATCGACCATCACCACGACAACACCCGCTTCGGCACGCTCGACTACGTGATACCCGATGCCTCGTGCACGGCGGAGATCGTCTGGGATCTGATGCGCGGGCTGGGGGTGCGCCCTACGCCGGCGGTGGCCGAGGCTCTGTACGTTGGGCTGATCACCGACACCGGCCGCTTCATGTACGAGAACACGGGGCCCCGCGCGCATGAGATGGCCGCCGATTTGATCGGCGCGGGTGTGGACGTGCAGGCCGTGTACAGAAGGCTGTTCGAGGAGGCGCCCGAGGGCAAGCTGGCACTGCTCGCGCTGGGGCTCAGTCAGATGCGCCGCTTCGACTCCGGTGAGCTGACGCTGGCGGCGCTGAGTGCCGGGGATTTCGCCAAGGCCGGCGCCGAGGAGAGTTATTCGGAGGGCATCATCGACCATCTGCGCGCGGTGCAGGGCACGAAGCTCGCGGCGCTCGTGCGCGAGCTGACCAGTGGCGAGCGCAAGGGCCAGCACAAAGTCTCGCTGCGCGCCACCGACGACGATGTCGACGTGTCGGCGATCGCGCGGGCGCAGGGGGGCGGGGGGCACCGCCGCGCGGCGGGTTTCTCCACGACGCTCGATCTCGACGAGCTGATCGCGTTTCTGCGAAGCGCGCTGGCGGCGCAACTGCACGCTGTGTCCGATGGGCAGCCCGCGCCGGTGTGAGAACGCCCGCGCCGCCTGAATCAAGAGACGCTCCGGACGGCATCCTGCTGATCGACAAGCCGGCCGGGATCACCTCGCACGACGTGGTCGCGGCGGTTCGCGGCGCGCTGGACGGTGCGAAGACGGGGCACGCGGGCACGCTCGACCCGTTTGCGACCGGTCTGTTGATCGTGCTGGTCGGTAGGGCGACGAAAGCCCAGCGCCAGATGATGGAGCTGCGCAAGCGCTATGAGACCGTCGCCCAACTGGGCGCGGTGTCGAGCACGGGCGACACCGAGGGTGTGGTCACCGTGACCGGGCGGCTGCCGGCCGACCGATCGAAGATCGGCCAACCTCCGCTGCCGACGGGCGAGATCAAACAGCGCCCGCCGCAGTACTCCGCCGTGAAGATCGGCGGCGAGCGTGCTTACAAGCGCGCCCGGCGCGGCGAGGAGTTCGAGTTGCCCGAGCGGATCGTCAGCGTCTACCGCTTCGAGCAGCTCTGGCGAAATGGGGACCCCGCTCCTCCCACCCACTTCGCGCAGCCCAAACCATCCGACCCCCGTGCCGCGGGACTGTCCACGGGCGAGCCGGTGCTGGAACGGGCGGGCTATGAGATCGAATGCTCCGCGGGCACCTACGTGCGCTCGCTGATCACCGATCTCGGCGATGCCTACTGTTTGGAGTTGAGGCGCACGGCGATCGGACCGTTCGAGGTGGGCGAGGCCGTCGGGCCGCCGCGGCGGGGAGAGCCGTGGCGCGATCCTCCGCTGATCGCACTCGACCAAGCGCTGGCCAGGCTGCCCAAATAGGCTTGCCGCAGTGAAGATCACGCGTCTGGAAGATGTCGAGCGGCAAAGCGGCGGGCGTAGCGTCGCGGTGGGCACCTTCGACGGCGTGCACCTCGGCCACCGGCAGGTGATCGCCGGCGCCGACAGCGTGCTCACGTTCGACCCCCACCCGGTCGCGGTCGTCGCTCCTCAGCACACCCCGAAGCTGCTCACGCCGCTGGCACGCAAGGCAGAGCTGATCGAGGAACTGGGAGTGCGGGAGCTGATTGTGATCCCGTTCGACGCGGCCTTCGCCGCGAAGATGGCCGACGAGTTCGTGCAGGACGTGCTCGTGGGCGCGCTCGGGGCCACGAGCGTGGCGATCGGCGAGAACTTCCGCTTCGGCCACAAGGCCCAGGGCGACCCACGGCTGCTCGCGGCCGATCAGCGCTTCAGGACCGTCGTGCATCCGCTGCTCGAGGTCGATGGCGAGATCGTCTCCTCCAGCCACATCCGCGGCCTGGTGCTCGCCGGCGAGGTGGCCGAGGCGAAGGCGCTCCTGGGCGCGCCGTTTCAGTTGCGCGGCGAGGTGGTCCACGGGGACGAGCGTGGTCGAGAGCTCGGCTTTCCGACCGCGAATCTCGTCCCCGAGGACGCGCTCGTGTGTCCCGGCCACGGCGTCTATGCGTGCGTTTCTTACGATGACCCCGCTCGCCCCCGTCCCGCGGCGGTCAGCATCGGCGTGCGCCCGACGTTCCAGACCGGTCGCGGCGAGCTGATCGAGGCATACCTGCTCGACTTCGAGGGCGACCTCTACGGGCGGGAACTGCGCCTCGACTTCCTCGCGCGCCTGCGCGGCGAGCGTCGCTTCGAGACGGCCGAGGCACTGATCGAGCAGATGCATCGAGATGTGCAGCGGACCCGCGAGATCGTTCAGGCCAGCTGACAGCACGAGAGCACGCGCGGCCCGGCGCGCGCGGGCCGTCTGCTACCGTGCCCGGCATATGGCCGCGATAACAACTGAGCGCAAGCGCGAGATCGCCGGGAAGTTCGGCTCGAGCGAGGCCGATATGGGCTCGACCAAGGTCCAGATCGCGCTGTTGACCGAGCGCATCAACCACCTGACCGAGCACCTGCGCGAGCAGTCCAAGGATCACCACTCGCGCCGCGGTCTGCTGATGCTGGTCGGCCGCCGCCGCCGCTTTCTCGACTATCTACGTCGCCGCGATCTCGAGGGATACCGCGCGCTTATCAAGGAGCTAGGGCTACGTAAGTAGTCCCCCGTGCCTGGGCAATGAGCGTCCTCGCGCCGGGCACACGCGTACCGAGCTTCAGGCTCGCCGCCGAAGACGGTGGCAGCGTCACGGAGCAGGATCTGAAGGGCGAGCGGACCGTCCTGGTCTTCTACCCGTTTGCCTTCAGTCCGGTCTGCACCGACCAGCTGCAGCTGTACGAGGCCGCGCTCGGCGAGCTGGTCGCGCAGGGTGTGACGAAGCTGTGCGGCGTCTCCTGCGACTCGAGCTGGTCGCAGAAGGCGTTCCGGGAGAAGCTCGGCGTGAGCATCGAACAGCTGTCGGACTTCGAGCCGAAGGGCGCGGCGTGCAGAACGTTCGGAGTGCTACACGAAGGCGGCTTTCCTGAGCGGGCCCTGGTCGCGATCGACGCCGATGCAGTCGTGCGCTGGAGCTACCAGGCGCCGATGCCCGGCGAGCTGCCGAGCGTCGAGCTGCTGCGCGAGGGCGTCGCCGTCGCCTTCGGCGAGGCCGCTCAAGCCTGACGTTGCGTCTCGCTGCAGCCTCAGAGGCCATCTACTCCGATCCGGCTCGCGACCGCGCCGGCTGCCGGCTGTCCGCTAAGCTCCGTCCGTTCGGAACAGAGAAAAGAAAACGGACCGCCGACCGACGGGCGGAACATGAAAGGCAGTGAATATGAGTAGTGATGCCGTTACACGGGTTTCCGTGGAGATTGCCGGCAGCGAGATCTCGTTTGAGACCGGCAGGATGGCCAAGCAGGCCTCCGGCGCAGTCGTCGTCCGCCAGGGCGACACGATGGTCCTTTGTACCGCGGTGGCGGGCAGCCTCCGCGATGTCGACTTCCTCCCGCTGACGGTGGATGTCGAGGAGCGCATGTACGCCTCGGGGAAAATCCCCGGCTCGTTCTTCAAGCGTGAGGGCCGCCCGGGCGAGAAGGGCACGCTTACCGCGCGCATGATCGACCGCCCGATCCGCCCCCTGTTCCCCAAGGAATGGCGCTATGACACGCAGCTGGTCGCGATCCCGCTGTCGATCGACCACGTTCACCCGTACGACATCCTCGCGATGAACGGCGCGTCGACGGCGCTGATGATCTCCGACATCCCGCTGCCGACGCCGGTTGGCGCGGTGCGAATCGGCAAGATCGACGGCAACTTCGTCGTCAACCCGGCCGAGCCCGACCTGCTCCCCGACGCCGAGAACCCCACGGACCTAGACCTGATCGTCGCCGGCACCGAGGAGGCGATCCTGATGGTCGAGGCGGGCGCGAACGAGATTCCCGAGGCCGAGATCCTCGATGCGCTCGACATCGCCCACGCGGAGATCAAGAAGCTCTGCGCGTTGCAGCGTGAGCTCGCCGCGAAGGTCGGCAAGGAGAAGAAAGTCTTCGAGGCGATCCAGGTCGATCCTCAGATCCTCGAGGCGATCCGCGCCTCCCACGGCTCGGCGCTCGAGGATGCCACCCAGGTCGAGGATAAGCTCGACCGCCAGGACGCGACCAAGGCCGTCGAGGTCGCGATCCTCGAGCAACATGCGATCCCTGCTCCCGAGGGCGCATCCGAGGAGCAGCTAAAGGAGGCCAAGAAGCAGCGCGCAGCGGTGCAGATGGCTTTCGACAAGCTCGAGAAGTCGATCATCCGCGAGCGCATCGCCGTCCACAAGAAGCGCCCGGACGGCCGTGGCGAGAACGAGATCCGCGACATCTCGATCGAAGTTGGCGTCACGCCGCGTACGCACGGCTCGGCGCTGTTCACGCGCGGGCAGACGCAGGCACTGAGCGTCGTGGCGATGGGCACGCTCAAGGAGGAGATGCGCCTCGACACGCTCGGCCTGGAGACGAAAAAGTACTACTGGCACCACTATAACTTCCCGCCGTTCTCGGTCGGGGAGGCCGGCCGCATGGGCGGCGTCAAGCGCCGCGACATCGGCCACGGAGCGCTCGCCGAGCGGGCGCTGGCGCCGATGGTGCCCTCGATCGAGGAGTTCCCCTACTCGATCCGTGTGGTCTCGGACATCCTCGAGTCAAACGGCTCCTCCTCGATGGCCTCGGTCTGCGGCTCGTCGCTGTCGCTGATGGATGCCGGTGTGCCGATCAAGCGACCGGTCGCCGGAATCGCGATGGGGTTGATCAAGGAGGGCGATGACTACATCGTCCTGACCGACATCGCCGGCGTCGAGGATCACCTCGGAGACATGGACTTCAAGGTCGCGGGCACCGAGCGCGGGATCACCGCGCTGCAGATGGACATCAAGATCACGGGCGTCACCTTTGACATCCTGCGTGACGCGCTCGCGCAGGCCAAAGAGGCCCGCACGTTCATCCTCGGCAAGATGGTCGAGACGATCCAGGGCCCGCGCGCGGAGCTCAGCCAGTTCGCGCCGCGGATCCAGACGATTCAGATCGACCCGTCGCAGATCGGCCTGCTGATCGGCAAGGGTGGCGAAACGATCAGGGGCCTCGCGGAGGAGTTCGAGTCACAGATCGATGTCAACGACGACGGCCAGGTGCTGATCTACTCGGCCAACGGCGAGCTGGGCGACGCCCTGCTCGAGCGGATCAGGATGATGATGAAGGAGGTCGAGGTCGGCGACGAGTATCTCGGCAAGGTCGTCAAGACGACGACTTTCGGTGCGTTCGTCGAGCTCGCGAAGGGCACCGATGGGCTGCTGCACATCTCCAACGTCTCTCCCGGCCAGCGCGTGGAGAGCGTCGAGGACGTGCTGAACAAGGGCGATGAGATCAACGTGCGCGTGGTCGAGGTCGACCGCGAGCGCGGTCGCATCGGCCTGCGCCTGGCCGAGGACCCCGACGTCGCCGGCAAGTCCGCCCAGGAGCTCGCGGGCGTCGGCAGCGGTGGTGGCGGTGGCGGCTCTCGTCCGCCGCGCGATCGCGACGGCGGCGGACGCAACGGCAGCCGCGATCGTGGACCGCGCCGCGATGGCGAGCGCGGCTCCGGTCGCCCGCGTCATGACGGTAGCGACCGTTCCTGAGGCCGAGCACCGCATCACCACGCTCGATTCGGGCGTGCGAGTGGTCACCGAGCGCGTGCCGAGCGTGCGCTCGGTGGCGCTCGGCTTCTGGATCGGCACGGGCTCTGCGGCCGAGTCTGAAAGCCAGGCCGGGATCTCGCATCTGCTCGAGCACATGCTGTTCCGCGGCACCGAGCGGTTCGGCTCGGAGGAGATCGACCAGATCTTCGATGCGATGGGCGCGGAGATCAATGCCGGCACCGACCGGGAGACGACGACGCTGTACACGCGCGTGCTCGACCGTCATCTGGAGTGCGCGTTCGACGTGATGAGCGACATGCTCTGGCGCTCACGCCTGCAGGAACTGGAGGCCGAGCGCGAGGTCGTGCTCGAGGAGATCGCGATGTATGAGGACGACCCGCAGGAGAAGGTCTTCGACCTGCTCGGCGAGGCGGTCTTCGGCGAGCACCCGCTCGGGCGTGCGGTGATCGGTCGCGCGGAGGTCGTGCGCGCGGTCGACTCGGAACAGCTGCGCTCCTTCCACGCCGAGCGCTATGTGCCCGGGAACGTCGTGATCGGCGCGGCCGGGTCGGTCGATCACGAGCGGCTCGTGGAGCTGGCGATCGCGGCGGGCAGCGAGCGCGCCGGCCGGCGCGCCCCACATCCGACCCCCGGCGAGCCGGATTTCGCGCGGCGCGTGCGCTTCTTCGCGAAGGACACCGAGCAGTACCACGTATGTCTGGGTGGCCCCGGATTGGCGCGCGACGACGAGCGGCGCTTCGCGTTGCGAGTGCTCGAAGGCGTGCTCGGCGGCACATCCTCCTCGCGGCTGTTCCAGGAGGTGCGCGAGCGCCGGGGGCTGGCCTACTCGGTGTTCTGCTTCTCGAGCCTCTACGCCCACACCGGCGAGGTCGGGCTGTACGTGGGCACGCGGCCGGAGAACATCGCCGAGGCGCTGCAGACGATCGCCGAGGAGCTCGATCGCTTCGTCTCCGATCCGGCGAGCGCGGAGGAGCTCGACCGTTCGCGCGAGAACCTGAAGGGGCGGATGGTGCTCTCGCTGGAGTCCACAGGCGCGCGGATGAGTCGTTTGGGGATTTCGGTGCTGAACGGGTTACCGATCCTCTCCGTAGACCAGGTGATCGAGCGGATCGACGCCGTCGATGTTCCCGCGCTGCAGGAGCTAGCCGCCGAGCTATTCCTGCCGGGGCGGCTGTCGATTGCCTGCGTGGGGCCCGAGGAAGAGGCCTTTAGAGCGGCACTGAAGCCGCTGGAGGGGGTGGCGGCGTGATCGCGGTGGCGGTCGCCGGCGCGGCCGGGCGCATGGGCGAGACGGTCTGCGCCGCGGTACAGGGCGCGGAGGACATGGAGCTCGTCGGACGCGCCGACCCGCTGCTCGGGACCACGCTCGATGAGCTCTTGACAGCCGCCCGGCCGCCCGAGGTGGTGGTCGACTTCACCAGGCCGGACACGGCGCTTCCCAACGCCCTGGCCTGCGTGCGCGCCGGGGTGCACGTGGTGATCGGCACGACCGGGTTCGACCCGGCGCTGCTCCACCAGGCAAGACCCGCTGACGGCAAACCGAAGGCGAACGTGCTGATCGCACCGAACTTCGCGATCGGCGCGCTGCTGATGATGCGCTTCGCGGTCGAGGCTGCGCGGCACATGGCGAAGGCCGAGATCATCGAGCTGCACCACGATCAGAAGCTCGACGCCCCCAGCGGAACCGCCGCGCGCACCGCCCAGCTGATCGCAGAGGCGACCGGGGGGGCCGAGCCGGCAATTCATTCGGTGCGGCTTCCGGGCATGGTCGCCAACCAAGAGGTGATCTTCGGCGACCTTGGGCAGACGCTCACGATTCGCCACGACACGATCGGCCGCGAGTCGTTCATGCCCGGCGTGCTGCTCGCGATCCGCCGTGTGAGCAGCCTGGAGCAGTCCCCCGTCATCGGCCTCGAGCAGCTGCTGTTCTGAGCAATGGTGCCCGCCAGCGTGAGATACTCAAGCCAATGAGCGGCCTGGGCACAATTTTGACGGCGATCGTCACTCCCTTCGACACCGAGGGGAAGGTCAACGAGGAATCCTTTGTGACACTGATGGCGCACCTCGCGGAGAACGGGTCCGATGGGTTCGTCGTGGCCGGGACGACGGGCGAGGCCTCGACATTGACCGATGCGGAGCAACTCTCCCTGTTTGACCTGGCCGCGAAAGAGCGTCCACCAGGAACGAAGATCGTGGCCGGAACCGGGACGAACGACACTCGTCACGCTGTGCACCTGACCGAAGGTGCGACAGAGCTCGGCGTCGACGCGATGCTGTCCGTCACCCCGTACTACAACAAGCCCAGCCGCCTGGGCCTCAAGCGCCACTATGAAACGGTCGCCAGGGCGACAGACAAACCGATTCTGCTCTACAACCATCCGGGGCGGACCGGCACGAACATCGGCCCGGACCTGCTCGCCGAGCTGGCGCAGATCGAACACATCGACGGCGTCAAGCAGGCCAACCCCGATGAGCTTCAGTTGATCGACGGCTTGGACGTCTACGCCGGCGATGACGCCACATTCGCGCAGACCCTCGACCTGGGTGGCGCCGGCGGCATCCTCGTCGCCAGTCACATCGTGGGAGCACAGATGCGCCGGATGGTCGATGAGCCTGAGCATCGCCAGGAGATCGACGCATCGTTGCAGGATGTCTATGCGACGTTGTTCCTTACGGCGAGCCCGACCTGCACGAAGGCCGCGCTGAACCTGCTCGGCCTCAACGCTGGTGGCGTGCGCCTGCCGATCGTGCAGGCCACCGACGAGGAGCTCGGCGCGGTCCGGACGATGTTGGAACGTCACGGTCTCCTATCGGCCTCACCCGCCCGAGTACACGCGTGAGCTCCTCGCTGCGGGTCCTTCCCCTTGGTGGGTTGGGAGAGATCGGCAAGAACATGACGGTCGTCGAGCAGGACGGGCGGATCGTCGTGGTGGACGTCGGGCTGCGCTTCCCGACCCCGGAGATGGTCGGCATCGACCTCGTGCTGCCCGACTTCTCCTACCTGCGCGAGCGCGCGAAGGAGATCGAGGCGATCGTGATCACCCACGGCCACGAGGACCATCTCGGCGCGCTGCCGTGGGTGCTGCGCGAGCTCGAGCGGGAGGGAACTCTGCCCCCCGTCTACGGCGGCGCACTGACGATCGCGATGGCGCGCTCGAAGCTCGACGAGCACAAGCTGCGCGACGTCTCCCTGAACGAGGTCTCCGCCGGTGAGGCGTTCGACTTGGGGCCGTTCGAGATGGAGATGGTGCACATGACGCACTCGATCCCCGACGCCAGCGCGGTCGCGCTCGGCACCGAGCTGGGAACGGTGCTGGTGACCGGCGACTATAAGTTCGACCAGACGCCCGTCGATGGCGCGCCTGCCGACGTCTCGCGCCTGGCCGAGCTCGGCCGCGAGGGTGTGCTGCTGCTGTGTGGCGACTCGACGAACGTCGACCGTCCGGGCTTCTCGCCGTCGGAGTCGGGCGTCGGCCCGCACCTGGAGGAGGTGTTTGCGCGCTGCGAGGGGCGGATCGTGGTGACGAGCTTCGCCTCGAACATCCACCGCGTGCAGCAGGTCGTCGATGCGGCCGCGGCGCTGGATCGCAAGGTCGTGCTGGTCGGTCGCTCGATGCGCAAGAACGTGAAAATCGGCCGCGCGCTCGGGCACATCGAGGTGCCCGACGGCATGCTCGTGGGGCCACGCGAGCTCGAGGACTTCCCGGACGAGCGGATCGTGATCATCTCGACCGGCTCTCAGGGCGAGCCGCTCTCGGCGCTGCGGCGGATGGCCTATCGCGACCACCGCCAGGTCGAGCTGCGCCAGGGCGACACGGTCGTATTCAGCGCCACGCCGATCCCGGGGAATGAGCGTGCCGTGAACGAGACGATCGATCGGCTCTACCACATCGGCTGCGACGTGATCACGACCGCCGACGCGCCGGTGCACGCCTCCGGGCACGGCTACGCGGAGGAGGTGAAGCTGATGCTGAACCTGACCAAGCCGCGCTACGTGATGCCGTTCCACGGCGACTTCAAGCGGCTGCGTCTGCACGCGCAACTCGCCGAAGCGGTGGGCGTGCCGCCGGAGGACATCTTCCAGGGCGAGAACGGGCTGCCGCTGGAGATCGACGAGCGCGGCGCGCGCTTCGGCAAGCGCGAGCACGCAGGGATGATCTTTGTCGACGGCGTCGAGATCGGCGACATGGCCGACGTCGCGCTGCGCGACCGGCGGATGCTCTCGGCCGATGGGATCTTCATCGTCGTCGTGACGATCGCCGAGCAGGACGGGAGCTCGGTCGTCGACCCGGAGGTGATCTTCCGCGGCGTGCCGTTCCTCGACGAGGCCGACGAGCTCTCAGACGAGATTAGGGCCACGGTCGACAAGACGCTGAAGCGCGCCGCGAAGGAGCAGATTCACGAGGTGGATCTACTGCAGGAGGTCCTGCACGACGATCTCGCGAAGTTGGTCTACGATCGCCTCAAGCGGCGGCCGATGGTCCTGCCGGTAGTCGTAGAGGTCTAAACGGCCGGGTTCGCCACCGGAGGCGTGAGCGGCGTCTCCTGCTCCATCTTCGCCGTCGGCAGTCGCACGATGAAGCGGGCGCCGTAGGGCGCGCCGTCGCGTTCGCCGGTGGACTCGATCGAGACCGAGCCGCCGTGGGTCTCGGCGACCGCGCGGACGATCGCGAGGCCGAGACCGAACGAGCCGCCGCGGTCGCCGGCGCCGCGGACGAAACGCTCGAACAACGTGTCACGCAGATGCTCGGGCACGCCCGGGCCGTCATCCTCGACGATCAGCAGGGCCTCACCGGCGCCACCGCCGCGTGGGTCATCGCCCTCGATCGCGGTCGACACGTGGATCTCGGTGCCGGCGGGTGTGTGGCGGAGCGCGTTCTCGAGGAGGTTGATCGTGAGGCGGTGCAGTTCGTCGTGGGAGCCCTCGACGACGATCGGTATCGCATGGTCGACGTCGAGCGAGATCTCGTGCTCACCGCTGACCGCGCCCAGCTCGGAGGCCGCCTCGACGACGATCTGGTCGAGCGCGCACGGCTCGTGCGGGACCACGCGGCCGACATCGGTGCGCGCGAGCAGCAGCAAATCCGCGACCAGCCGGCGCATCCGCTGTGAGGAGCGCAGGGCCGAGCGCGCCGCCTCGCCCTGATCGCCGTGCAGGGATTCGGCGAGCAACTCGAGGTTGACGAGCACGCTCGTCAACGGAGTACGCAGCTCGTGCGAGGCGTCGGCGACGAAGCGGCGCTGGCGCACGAGCATCGCCTCGGTCTCGCCGCGCGCGGCGTCGAGCTCGCGGAGCATTCCCTGGAGGGTGCGCGCCAGCTCGGAGACCTCGTCCTCGGCCTCGGACTGGGGCACGACGCGCGAGGGATCACGGGTGCGGGCGATCTCCGCCGCGGTGCTCGTCAGCCGCGCGATCGGTGCCATCGCCCGGCGCGCGATCATCATGCCCGCGAACAGCGCCACCCCGGTTCCGACGAGCACGCCCACGAGCAGGAACAGCTCGACGCGCGTGACGGTCGCCTCGGTGTCGGCGACGCTGCGCCCGTACTGGACATACACCTGGCCGACTCGTTCGCCGGTGCCGGAGATGTAGACGTCGGCCGGGTGGCTGAGCACGCGGTAGCCGTCGACGTTGCGGGGCTGCAGCGAGGCGGGGCCGAGGGAGGGCGCTTTGTTGGTTTCGGCGATCACGGCGCCGCCGAGCGAGAGGATCCTGATCACCGCCGATCCCTCGGGCTCGGCGAGGTCCTGGAGCGGCGGGTCGATGCCGACGATCTGGAAAGTGCTGGGGTTGACTTTGATGCTCAGCTGTGTGGGCAGCTGCGATGCGGTCTCCGCGACCTGGCCGTTGAAGTCCGAGCGAATCCGGCGCACCGTCAGCGAGCCGACGGCAATCCCGAAGCCGCAGAGGATCACGAACGTGAGCAGCGCTGAGACGCCCGCCAGGCGCACCCGGATCGGCAGCCGGTCGAACGTCGCGGTCAGGCGCTCGAAAAACGTGATCTTTCCTGAGCGTGTCATGACCAAGCTGGGCGACGCGGGACGGCGCAGGCCATACGGGGGGTATGGCCAAGCCGGCACGTGGTGATCCAGCGCCGTGTCAGGAGATGCTCAGGCGCGAAGGACGTAGCCCGCTCCCCTGATGGTGTGCAGCAGGCGCGGCTCGTCCTCGGCCTCGAGCTTGCGGCGCACGTTGGAGACGAATACCTCGATCGTGTTCGTCGTGGAGAACGGGTCATAGCCCCAGACCTCGTCGAGCAGGCGCTGGCGGGAGATCACGATCCGCTCGTTGCGCATCAGGTACTCGAGCAGCTCGAACTCGCGTTGTGTGAGCTCGACCGTGCGCTCGCCACGCGTGACCTCGTGGGTGTCGGCGTTCAGCAGCAGGTCGCCGACGCGCAGGGGGGCCGAGCCGCGCGGCGGGCGGCGGCGCAGCAGGGCGCGCATCCGCGCGAGCAGCTCCTGACGCTCGAAGGGCTTGACAAGGTAGTCGTCGGCGCCGGCGTCGAGGCCCTCGACGCGGGACTCGAGCGCGTCGCGCGCGGTCAGGATCAGGATCGGCACGTCGTCGTCGGCGCGCAGCGAGCGCGCGACCTCGAGACCATCGATCCCGGGCAGGCCGAGGTCGAGGATCACCAGATCGGGCGCGAACGAGCGTCCGTGCTCCAACGCGGCGGGACCGTCGGCGGCGGCGCGCACCTCGTAGCCCTCCATGCGCAGCGAGCGCTGGAGCGCCTGGGCGATGTCCTCGTCATCCTCGACGACGAGGACGCGGGGTGCACGGGAAAAGTCGTTCATGAGCTGGGTCTTTATGTAAGCGATGTGGAGTAAAGCAAGAGTAAGGCTTGCAAGGGATGACGCCGGGAAGGTGCTCGTGCAGCGATGTCGAAGTTGCGCGGGATGGCTAATACCAGCAAGCGCGCCCCGGCACGGACGACGGGGCGTAAAGGAACCGCGCGCCGGGGCACGGGGACTCGATCCCGCGCTCGCGCGCGCACCGGGACGAACCGCCGTACAGCCGCCCGGCGGGGGCGCGGACGCGGGTTCTCCTGGCCGACCTTGGGTCTGCCGACACACTTGCCTGAGCTGGACCAGCGCCAGCGCGACGTGATCGGCCTCGCCCTCCTCGCCCTCGGCATCTTCATGGGCTTCGTCTTGTGGGGGCACTGGAACGGCGGCGGCGCCGGTCACGGCCTCGCGGTCGGCCTCGGCTGGGCCGTCGGCAAAGCACGAGTGCTCGCGCCGATCGCGCTGATCGGTGGCGGCGGCGCGATGCTGCTGCGGCCGGTGTGGCCGGCGCTGCGTCCGCTACGGACAGGCGCGATCTGCCTGTCCGCGTCGATCACCCTGGCGCTGGCGGCGGGCACGCTGGGCGTGAGCTCGACCGAAGCGGCGCAGGAGAAGGGCGCATCGTGGACCTCGGCGTTCCTGCAGGCGCACGGCGGTGTCGCGGGGGAGGCGCTGTACCAGGGCTCGCACCGGCTCGTGCAGAGCCTCGGTGTGGACATCCTCGTGGTCTTCCTGTTCCTGGTCGGCGTGATCCTGCTGACGGGCGCGTCGCTGGCGAGCGCGATCAGGGCGACGGGCAGCGGCGTGGCCGATACGACGCGGATGCTGAAAGCCCACCGACCGCGAGGCGCCTCTACAGAGGCTCCCGCGCCATTCGAGCAGCCCGAGTCGCTGCATCCCCCCGAGCCCGAGCCGCAGGAGCTGATCGTGCGGGCTACCCACGTGGAGGCCCCGCCACTGGACGAGCCACCGGCCTGGGAATCCGATCCGGTGAACGACCCGGTGGATCAAGCGGTCGATCAGATCGAAGACGAGGACGATCCTGAGGCTCCGATCCCCGGTGTGGCCGTGGCCGATCCCGAGCAGCTCACCCCGCAGGGCAGGCTGCGAGAGGCGGTCACCGACGACCCGGACTTCGTCTGGGAGCTGCCGCCGGCGGAGAGGCTGTTGGCGCGTTCGACGGCCGAGCAGACACGGCCGGACACCGCCGGGCAGGAGCGCACGGCGACGAGCCTGACCGAGGCGCTCGGGCACTTCGGCGTGCAGGCGAAGGTGATCGGGACGGTCGCGGGGCCGCACATCACCCGCTACGAGCTGAGGTTGGCGCCGGGGACGAAGGTCGGGAAGGTCGCGCAGCTGAAGGACGACCTCGCCTACGCCCTGGCGGCGACGGACATCCGCATCCTCGCGCCGATCCCCGGCAAGCAGGCGGTGGGGGTCGAGGTCCCCAACGCGCACCGGCGGATCGTGAAGCTCGGCGATGTCTTCCAGCAGCCACCGAAGGACTGGTCGCCGCTGACGGTGTGGTTGGGCAAGGACGTGGCCGGCAAGGCGATTGGCGCGGATCTCGCGAAGATGCCGCATCTGCTCGTCGCGGGCACGACCGGTGCAGGCAAGTCGGGAGCGATCAACGCGATGCTCTCGAGCGTGCTGCTACGAGCGACCCCGCACGAGGTGAGGCTCGTGCTGGTGGACCCGAAGCAGGTCGAGCTGAACCACTACGAGTCGATCCCGCACCTGCTCACGCCCGTGATCACGAGCCCGCGGATGGCGGCGAACGCGCTGCAGAACCTCGTCAAGGAGATGGAGCAGCGCTACGGGATCATGTCGATGGCGCGGACTCGGAGCCTGATCGAACTGAACAAGGCACGCGCGAGACGCGGGGAAGCGCCGCTGCCGTACATCCTCTGCGTGATCGACGAGCTCGCGGATCTGATGATGGTCGCGCCGGCCGATGTCGAGGACTCGATCATCCGCCTGGCACAGAAGGCGCGCGCGGTCGGGATTCATCTGGTGCTCGCGACGCAGAGCCCGCGCGTGGACGTGATCACGGGCATGATCAAGGCGAACGTGCCCTCGCGGATCGCCTTCGCGGTCTCCAGCCAGACCGACTCGCGGGTGATCCTCGACCAGAACGGCGCGGAGTCGCTGCTGGGGCAGGGGGACATGCTGTTCAGCCCGGTCGGGACCTCGCGTCTGCAACGCATCCAGGGGGCCTATATCGACGAGGCCCAGATCGCGAAGTTGACCGACCTGTGGCGCAAGCAGGGCGAGCCGGAACTGCGCGAGGAGCTGCTCGAGGAGGTCGAGCCGGTCGAGGTCGAGTCGAGCGGTGACGAGCTCGACCCCGACGAGGATCCGATCCTGCGCGACGCGATCACGCTCGTGGCGGAGATGCAGACGGCCTCGACCTCGATGCTGCAACGGAGGCTCAGATTGGGATACACACGCGCGGGCCGCGTGATCGACATGCTCGAGCGCCGCGGTGTGATCTCCGGCTACGAGGGCTCCAAGCCCCGCCAGGTGCTGATCACCGAGGCCGACCTGCCGCGCATCCTGGCCGCACTGGAATCCTCGCCCACCCAGCCGGCCCCCGCGATTAGCGACTAGCCTTCAAGCGGACATGGCAGAGATCGGAGCCACGCTGCGGACCGCGCGAATGAGCGCGCGCATCGATGTATCCGAGATCGAGGCGCAGACGAAGATCAGGGCGAAGTACCTGCGGGCGCTCGAGAACGAAGAGTGGGACCTGCTGCCGGGGCCGACGTTCGTGCGCAGCTTCCTGCGCACCTACGCCCAGGCGCTGGGGTTGGACGCGAAGGCGCTGGTCGAGGAATACCGCCTGAACTACGAACGCCCGAGCGAGGCGGCGCTGGAGCCGATCGTCTCGACGCCGAGCAGCAGCCCGGCGCGGGCACGCGTGCCGTCGCGGCCCTCGCGCGGGTACATGGCGCTCGTCGCGATCGTCGGCGTGGTGATCGTGCTGCTCGTGATCGGTCTGCTCAGCAAGGGCGGCGGCAGCCCGTCGCACACCACGGTCAGCAAGACGACGACGACGCAGGCGCACGACGAGTACGCCCCCACGCACGGGCGGGGGACCGGGCACCCCACGCGTCCCACGACCACCGCATCGCACTTGGTCGCGCTGTCGTTGCGACCCAGTGCCGCCGTGTACGTTTGTTTGATCAACGACGACGACGGAGACAAGCTGATCCCCGGGCAGGAACTGCAGCCGGGTACGAGCACGCCGACGTTCCATTCCAAGCACTTCACGATCACCCTGGGGAACAGCTCGGTGACGATGTTCGTCGACGGAACCCCAAGGACCGTGCCGCCCTCGAGCGAAGCGATTGGATACTCGATCACGAAGGCCGGTAGGCAGCGGTTGAAGTCGGGCGAACTGCCCACCTGCACATGACGACCCCACGGGCCGGGATCGTCGTCACCGGGACTGAGGTGCTGACTGGGCGCGTGACGGACCGTAATGGGCCCTGGCTGGCGGAGCGGCTGAAGGAGCTGGGTGTGGATGTGGCTTACACGACGGTTGTTGGCGACCGTCCTGGGGACATGGAGGACGTGTTGCGATTCATGGCGGGGGAGGGGTTGGATTTAATCTTGACCAGTGGAGGGTTGGGACCCACTGCGGACGATCTGACCGCCGAGGTCGTCGGTAGAGCCCAGGGGCGGGAGATGGTGCTCGATGTGGGGTTGGAGGAAAGGATCGCGGAGATTCTCAAGCCGCTCGCGAAACGGTGGCCGAACCTCGATATGGAGGCGATCAGGAGAAGCAATCGCAAGCAGGCGGTGATCCCTGAGGGGGCGAGGATCTTGGAGCCGGTTGGGACCGCGCCGGGGCTTGTGGTGCCACCACGGGAGCCCGCGCGCAAGCCGACGGTCGTTGTGCTGCCGGGGCCGCCGCGGGAGCTGCAGCCGATGTGGGGCGCGGCGGTGCAGACCGACGCGCTGCAGGCGGCGATCCGGGATGCGACCGAGTACCGGCAGACGATGCTGCGCCTGTATGGGATTCCCGAGTCGGAGATCGCCGAGACGTTGCGGATCGCCGAACGAGAGGGCGTCGAGCTGGACAGGCTCGAGGTGACAACGTGCCTAAAACGGGGCGAGGTCGAGGTCGTGACCCGCTACGAGCCCGCCGAGCAGGAGGTCTACGACGCGTTCGAGGCGGTCGTACGCGAGCGGCACGCGGACACGTTGTTCTCCGACGACGGCAGCACGGTCGACGATCAGGTGGCGGAGTTGCTCAGGGGAAAAGCACAGACTCTCGCCACGGCCGAGTCCTGCACGGGAGGCCTGCTCGCCGCCAGGCTGACCGAGAAAGCGGGCGCCTCGGACTACGTGAAGGGCGGGATCGTCGTCTACTCGAACGACGCGAAGACCGCCCAGGCGGGCGTGCCGGCGGAGCTGATCGAGCGCCACGGCGCGGTCTCGGCCGAGGTCGCCCAGGCGCTCGCCACGGGAGCGAGGGCAAAGCTGGGCACCGATGTCGGTGTCGGCGTCACCGGCGTGGCGGGACCGGGGGGCGGCACCGAGGAGAAGCCCGTGGGGCTCGTGTGGCTGAGCGTCGCCACGGCAGACGGCGAGCCCCTGACCCGCTCGGTCAATATCCCGGGCTCGCGCGCAGACGTGCGCGACCGCACGACAACGGTCGCGATGCACCTCATTCGCCGCACGCTGCTCGCCTGAGACCTGAGCCATCGAGCTTGCCCAAGGCGGTGGAAAGCTCGCCGGATATACGAACAAACGTTCCGTCCGACGCGAGCTCTAGCTTTCTCGATCCATCTTCGACCGGAGGAGTAAAGCCATGCCCGTGACCGACCAGGAGAAGGCAGCCAAGGCGCGCGACGCCGCCCTGCAGGGGGCGCTCACGCAGATCGAGCGCGAGTTCGGCAAGGGCACGGTGATGCGGATGGGCGACGAGGGCGCGCAGGTGCGCTGCGACGCGATCCCCACGGGCGCGCTGTCGCTCGACCTCGCGCTCGGGATCGGCGGCGTTCCCCGCGGGCGGATCGTCGAGGTCTTCGGCCCCGAGTCTTCGGGTAAGACGACGCTGATCTACCACGTGCTCGCCGAGGCGCAGAAGCTCGGGGGCGTGTGCGCGTTCATCGACGCCGAGCACGCGATGGATCCGCTCTACGCGAAGGAGATCGGCGTCGACATCGACGAGTTGCTCGTCTCTCAGCCCGACTACGGCGAGCAGGCCCTGGAGATCGCCGACATGCTCGTGCGCTCCGGCGCCGTCGACGTGGTCGCGATCGACTCGGTTGCCGCGCTGACCCCGCGCGTCGAGCTCGAGGGGCAGATGGGCGACCAGACCGTGGGAGCGCAGGCGCGGATGATGTCGCAGGCGATGCGCAAGCTCGCGGGCAACCTCAACCGCACGCAGACGCTCTGCATCCTGACGAACCAGATCAGGGAAAAGGTCGGCGTGATGTTCGGCTCGCCCGAGACCCAGCCCGGCGGGCGCGCGCTGAAGTTCTACGCCTCCCAGCGCCTGGACATCCGCCGCATCGAGACGCTCAAGGACGGCACCGAGGCGGTCGGCAACCGCGTGCGGGTGAAGGTCGTCAAGAACAAGGTCGCCGCGCCCTTCCGCCAGGCCGAGTTCGACATCGAGTACGGCAAGGGCATCTCGACCTCCGGCTGCCTGATCGACCTCGGTTTGGAGCACAACATCGTGAGCAAGTCGGGCTCGTTTTTCTCCTACAAAGACGAGCGTCTCGGCCAGGGGCGCGGCAACGCCAAGGCGTACCTCGACGAGCACCAGGAGATGGCGAAAGAGATCGAGGACAAGATCTACGCCGCGCTCGGCCTCGGCAAGGACCTCGTCACGCCGATCGAGCGCGACAAGGACGCATCGGCGCCGGTTCCGATCGCCGGCGAGCCGCCGGTCGCCGCCGTGGCGGCTGCCTGACCGTCTTTCCACAGCCCTGCGACGAGATCGAGTTCGTCGCAGGGGACGGTAGGGAGACGACAACCGCGGATACCCTGTGAGGCGATGAAGCGCTACCACCTCACCACGTTCGGCTGTCAGATGAACGAGCACGATTCCGAGCGGATGAAGGGCATGCTCGAGTCGCTCGGCTACGCGGAGGCGCCCGAGCGCGCCGCGGCCGATCTGATCCTGTTCAACACGTGCTCGATCCGCGAGACCGCCGACAGCCGCTTCATCGCCCACCTCGGCGAGGCCAAGCGCCTCAAGCGCGAACAGCCGGAGCGGATCGTCGGCGTCGGCGGCTGCTGGGCTCAGTCGGTCAAGGAGGAGGTGTTCGAGCGTTTTCCGTTCGTCGACGTCGCCTTCGGACCCGGGCAGGTACACAAGCTCGCCGAGTTCCTCACGAGCGACTCGCTCACCGCCCAGGGCTACTTCGAGTTCGAGGGCTTCACCGGGCACCTGCCGGCACGGCGCACGCGCCCCTTCCAGGGCTGGCTGCAGATCTCGGTCGGCTGCAACTGCGCCTGCTCGTATTGCATCGTCCCCTCCACGCGCGGGCGCGAGGTCTCACGGCCGGCGGACGAGCTCGTCGCCGAGGTCAGGGCGATGGCCGCCGACGGCGTGCGCGAGGTGACCTTGCTCGGGCAGAACGTCAACTCCTACGGGCGCGACCTCAAAGCGAATGGCCACCCACAGGCAACGTTCGCGGGCCTGCTCGCGGCCGTCGACGGGATCGAGGGGATCGACCGTATCCGCTACACGAGCCCGCACCCGAAGGACATGCGCGAAGACGTGATCCGTGCCCACGCCGAGCTGGAAAGCCTCTGCGAGCACATCCACCTGCCGCTGCAGTCCGGCTCCTCCCGCATCCTCAAGGCGATGCGGCGCACGTACAGCCGCGAGCGCTACCTCGACCGCGTCGCCCTGATCCGCGAGCACGTCCCCGACGCCTCGCTCACGACCGACATCATCGTCGGCTTCCCGGGGGAGACCGAGGCCGACTTCGAGGAGACGCTCGAAGTCGCCGAGCAGGTCGGCTACGACAGCGCCTTCACGTTCATCTTCTCCCCGCGGCGCGGGACCACCGCGGCCGAGCTGACCGAGGGCCTCGTCCCGCATTCCGTAAAGGTCGAGCGCATGGAGCGCCTGCTCGAGGTCGTCCAGCGCCGCGCGCGCGAGCGCTCCCAGCGCTTCGTCGGGCGTACGGTCGAGGTGCTCGTCGAAGGACCGTCGCGCACCGACCCCGAGCGCCTGCGCGGGCGTACCCGCCACAACAAGGCCGTCAACTTCTCAGGTCTCGCCGCGGCGGGCGAGCTGACCGAGGTGCAGATCACCGCCGCCACCAGCCAGACGCTCTCCGGCGAAGAGCGCCTGCTGGCAAGAACGGTCGTCGGCTGAGGACCTTCCGCGTCGCGCGAGTGCTTCCCCGCGATGCGGCCCGGGCCTCCATCGGCCGCTGGGCGATATGTCTTTACTACTGGGCGCTCGCCCCGGTGGGACTGCCCAAAGCGCTTGCGCCCGAGCTCGACCCAGATCCCGAACTGGAGCCGGAGCTCGAACTCCCGCTCGAGCCGGAGCTCATGCCCGGGCACGAGTGCTTCCCTGGGGGCGCTCCCGAAGGCGGTGTCGTCCCGGTCTTCGCGCCCGCGGGCGGCGTCGTTGTACTCGGCGTCGTCGATGTCGTCGTCGGGGTGGCGGATTGCGTCGTTGAGGCTCCGGTACCTGTCGAGCCAGAAGACGCGGCGCCGGCACTGGAGATGCCGGCAAACGCGCCGCCCGTGGCGATCGCTCCGGCGACCATCGTGGCTCCGAGTAGCTTTGACGTATTCATGCGATCGAACCTCCATCTGTGGGTCGGGTGGTTGTGTCGATCGATGGTGCGCCACGTCCCTAAGTCGTCGCAAAGGCCTGTGTAGGGGTTCTGTAAGGGCTTCCGTGGCCAATCACCGGTGACGGCGCAGGCATCCGAGGATGATGCGAACATACGTTCGTGCGCTGGAGCAACTTGACCCTAGAGGACGACGAGCAACGTCGGCTGCCGGGCTATCGCGACGAAGCCGTGGTGCGCCGCTTCGACGCACCGGAGGCGCTGGAGACCCGTTTCTATGAGGTCCGCGCCAAGTCGATACTGAACCATGTGCCGGGCAAGTCACGGATGCCCTTTGGTTGGACGATCAACCCGTATCGGGGCTGCACGCACGCTTGTGTTTATTGCTTTGCCCGTCCAACACACAAGTACCTGGACTTCGATGCGGGAAGAGACTTCGAGCGGGAGATCGTTGTGAAGGTCAACGCACCCGAGGTTCTGAGGGTCGAGTTGGCGAAGCCCTCGTGGAAAGGGGAGCACGTGGCACTGGGGACGAACACCGATCCGTATCAATGGGTGGAGGGGAGATACAAACTGATGCAGGGCATCTGGGAGGCGATGCGCGACTTCGCCAATCCATGTTCGGTGCTGACCAAGTCGCCACTTCTACTTCGGGATCTCCCATTGATGCTCCAGATCGCCGAGCGGACGAGCATCAGCGCGTGCCTGTCGATCCCAACGCTCGACGAGAAGGCCTGGCGGGCGACCGAGCCGCACACGCCGAATCCCAAGGCGAGGTTGGAGGCCGTGGCGGAGCTCAACCGCGCGGGAATCCCAACCGGAGTGCTGATCGCGCCGCTGATGCCCGGCGTAAACGACGCCCCGCATCAGGTTGAGCCCCTGCTGGAGGCGGCGACCCGGGCGGGCGCGACGAGCATCGGTGGCGTGGCGCTGCACCTACGCGGCGAGGTGCGGGGCATCTTCATGGACTGGCTGCGCTCGCAGCGTCCCGACCTCCTCGAGCGCTACGAGCAGCTGTATCGCCGTGGCGCCTACGCGCCACAAGAGGAGCGGGAGCGCCTCTCACGGCTGGTGCGCCGCGGTCCAGGTCGCGCGAGAGGCTTTACCCGCACAAGGCCGGTGGTAGATTCCCGCGCCGGTGGGGCTCCCCCGGAGGCGAGCCCAGAGCAGCAGGCCCTCTTCTAGCCCGTCTAGCGCTTGTCGCCCAGGTTCTTCACCATCGTCCGCGCGATCTCGTCCGATCCGAGCCTGCGGGCGACGGCGGCGGCGAAGTCGGGAGTGTTCATCGAGAACACGGCGCCGAGGCGCAGGAACGGCGAGGCTACGTCGACCTCCGCGCGGTCGCGCTCGATCGCGCGCACGACGCCGCGGGCGACGTCCTCGGGGCTGCGCGTACCGACGCCCGGCGGGAGCTTGGCGCCCCCGTCGACGTACATGCCGGCGTCGCGGATGAAGCCGGGGAACACGGCCGAGGAACCGACACCGGTCCCGTGCAGGTCGATCCGCAGCGCGGCGGCAAAGCCGCGCAGTCCGAACTTCGACGCGTGGTAGAGAGGATCGCCGGGCACTACGGCCTTGCCACCGGTGGAGGAGATGAACACGAGCTGGCCCCGGCGGCGCGCGAGCATCGCCGGCAGCAGCGCGTGCGCGAGCGCGATCGGGGCGCGTAGGTTCACATCCAGGGCGCGGTCTAGCTCTTCTGTCGTGAAGCTCTCCAGGCGTCCCGCGGCCGGCAGCGCCGCGTTCGCGACGAGGATGTCGACCTCGCCGCACTCCGCCACGAGCCGGTCGATCTCGGCCGGCTCGCTGAGGTCGACGGCCAGGGCGCGCGCACCGAGCTCGGCGGCGAGCGGCTCGAGCACATCGGCACGCCGCCCGGTGAGGATCAGCCGCGCGCCGCGGCCGTGGAGCACGCGGGCGATCGTGTGGCCGAGCCCACCGGTGGCGCCGGTGAGCAGGACGGTGGAGTCGGAGATCTGCACGAGGTGCGAGCCTACGAGAATGCAGATCATCGCGCTGTTCGGCCCGACGGGCGTGGGCAAGACGAGCATCGCGGTCGCGCTGGCCGAACAGCTGCGCGCGCGCGGTATGGAGGAGGACTCCGGCGCCGGCCCGATCGCGGTGTCGGCCGACGCGCTGCAGGTGTACGCCGGGTTGGAGACGCTCACCGGCGTGGCCTCGCCGGCCGAGCAGAGCAGGCTCGAGCATCGCCTGATCTCGTTCCTGCCGCTCGACGCGACCTTCAGTGCCGGGCAGTACGCCGAGCTGGCGCACGCCGAGATCGACGGCCTGCTCGCGGCCGGGCACCGCCCACTGGTCGTCGGCGGTACCGGGCTGTACCTGCGTGCGGCGCTGACCGAGCTGGACCTGCGCCCGCCGCCACCGGAGGGCGCGCGCGAGCGCTGGACCGCGGCGCTCGAACGCGAGGGCGCGCCCGCCTTGCACGCGACGCTCAGGCGCCGCGCGGCCTGGGCCGCGGATCGGATCGATCCAAACGACCGCCAGCGGATCGTGCGCGCGCTGGAGCTGCTGGAGCAGGGAGAGCTCGAGCCGCCGGAGGGGCCGTCGCAGCTGTGGAGCGAGGAGCTGCGCCATCCGACATTGCTGGCGGGACTGACGATGGAGCGCGAGGCGCTGTACGCGCGGATCGATGCGCGCGTCGATGCGATGCTCGTCGCGGGGGTGACCGAGGAGGTGCGCCGCGCGCACGCGGCCGGGGCGTCTGAGACCGCGCGCAAGGCACTTGGCTTCGAGGAGCTGTTGAGCGGGGACGTGGAGGCGATGAAGCGCCGCACGCGCAACTACGCCAAGCGCCAGCTCACGTGGATGCGCAAGCTCGCCGGCGCGCGCGTGATCGACGTCAGCGAACGCGATCCCGGCGATGTGGCCTCGGAGATACTTGCGGCGAGCGCTTAGACTCGGGCGCGCGATGATGAGACCCCCAGAGTTTTCCCACCCAGACGTCGTGGAGATACCCGCAGGGGTGGCGAGATGAGATTCGAGAAGTGGCAGGCACTGGGCAACGACTACCTGATCGTCGAGCGTGACGAGCTCCCATTCGAGCTCACTGCCGCGCGTGTGCGCAGGCTGTGCGAGGGCCACTTCGGCGTGTTCGCCGACGGCGTGCTCGAGCTCTCCCGGCCGGCCGACCCGGAGCATGTGGCGGACCTGAGGATCTTCAACCCCGACGGTTCGGAGGCCGAGCTGTCGGGCAACGGAGCGCGCGAGGCGATCATGTATCTGCGCCACCGTGGCTGGACCGAGGACGATGAGTTCTCGATCAGTACCGTCGCCGGGCCGATCCGCCCGCAGATCACGGGGCCCCACACCTGCCGCGTGGATATGGGCCGCGCGAGCCTCACCTCCAAGGACTTCCCAGGCGGGCCGCCCGACGGTCGCGGGGAGCTACCCATCGATAACCCCGTGCTGGCCACTGTGAGCTTCCAGCACGTCTCGATCGGCAACCCCCAGTGCGCTATCCACGTCGCCAGCCTGGCCGCGCTCGACGCGCTCGACCTGTCTGTGTTCGGACCGCAGATCGAGGGCCATCAGCGCTTCCCCAATCGCACCAATGTCTCCTGGTACACCGAGATCGAGCCCAGCCGCATCCGCGCACGAATCTTCGAGCGCGGCGTGGGGGAGACCTTGTCCTCGGGCACCGGGGCCACCGGTGCCGCGGTCGCGCATGTGCTCAGTCAGGGAGGGGCCGGTGAGCAGGGAGCACACGTCACGGTCATTCTCGATGGCGGCGAGCTCGAGGTCGAGGTGGGGGAGGATCTGCGCGTGAATCTGACAGGCTGGGCGGTGCCCGTGTTCGAGGGTCGCCTGAGTGACAACTTCGTGAAGGAGCTGAATGAGACCGAGTAAGCGCCTGGAGCGCATCCCGCCGTACGCGTTCGCCGAGCTCGAGCGGAAGATCTCCGCCAAGCGCGCCGCGGGCGTGGACGTGATCAGCCTCGGAATCGGCGATCCCGACCGCCCGACCTCGCCACTGGTGGTGGAAGCGATGCAGGAGGCCGTGACCGAGCCGGAGACGCACAAATATCCGACGAACCGCGGCCGCGCGGACTTCAGGCAAGCGGTGAGCGACTTCTACGAGCGGCGCTTCGACGTCGAGCTCGACCCCGAGCGCGAGATCATCCCGGCGATCGGCGCGAAGGAGGCGATCTTCAACCTCAACCTCGCGTTCCTCGACCCCGGCGACTACGCGCTCGCCGCCGACCCGGGCTATCCCGTCTACACAGCCGGACCGTGGCTCGCGGGCGCCGAGCCGGTGCTGATGGCGCTCGAGCCGAAGCTCGGCTTCGTCCCCGACCTCGACGCGATCGAGGAGGAGACCGCGAAGCGGGCGAAGCTGATGTTCCTGAACTACCCGAACAACCCGACGGGCGCGGTCGTGCCGGCGGGGTTCTTCGAGCAGGTCGTCGAGTTCGCGCGCGAGCACGAGATCCTCGTCGTCCACGACAACGCCTACTCGGAGATCGTCTATGACGGCTATCGCGCGCCGTCGTTCCTCGCGACCCCGGGAGCAAAGGAGGTCGGGATCGAGGTCTTCTCACTGTCGAAGGGCTACAACATGACCGGCTGGCGCTGCGCGGTCGTGGTCGGCAACGCGGAGGCGATCGAGACCTACTGGCGGCTGAAGACGAACATCGACTCCGGTCTGTTCGAGGCGGTCCAGCTCGCGGGCGTCGCGGCGCTGTCGCCCGATGCCGACGCGGAGGTCGCCTCGATGAACGAGCTCTACCGCCGTCGCCGCGACCTCGTCTGCGACGCGCTCAAGGGCATCGGCGTCGACGTGCGCCCGCCGCACAGCACGATCTACGTGTGGGCTCCCGTCCCCGACGGCTACGCAAGCTCGGAGGAGTACTGCGAGCACGTGCTCGAGCAGGCCGCGGTCGTGCTCTCGCCCGGCGCGATCTACGGTCCCGCAGGGGAGGGCTGGTTCCGGATCTCGTTGACGACGCCCGACGATCGCCTGCTGGAGGCGGTCGAGCGGCTGGGCAAGCTGGGGTCCTAGACTGGGATAGGAATGGAGCAACCCACACAGCGCGCGGTACAGCGCGCGTTCTGCATCGCCGCGCTGGCGGAGGACGACGACCTGGAGGAGCTGGGCGAGCTGCTGCGGACCGCCGGGGTGGCGGTCGTGGGAAAGATGGTCCAGCGCCGCGAACAGCCGCACCCGAACACCTATCTCGGTCCCGGCAAGGTGGCCGAGGCGAAGGCCGCCGCGCAGGCGGCCGACGCGAACCTGATCGCCTGCGACGACGAGCTGACACCGCGCCAGGAGCGCAACCTCGAGGAGGCGCTGGGGATACCGGTCGTCGATCGCACGACGGTGATTCTCGACATCTTCGCCGCGCACGCGGGCAGCGCCGAGGGCAAGCTGCAGGTCGAGCTCGCGCAGCTCGAGTACAACCTCGCGCGGATGCGGGGGCTGTGGACGCACCTCGAGCGCCTCGGCGGTGGGATCGGCACGCGCGGACCGGGGGAGAGCCAGATCGAGACGGATCGAAGGTTGGCGCGCGACCGGATCGCGGCGCTGCGACGCCGGCTCGAGCACGTGAAGGGCACGCGAGCGGTGATGCGCGCCGAGCGCGAGCGCGCGGCGTTGCCGACGGTCGCGCTCGTCGGCTACACAAATGCGGGCAAGTCAACGCTCTTGAACGCGCTCACGGGCGCGGAGGTGGGGGTGCGCGACCGGCTGTTCCACACGCTCGACCCGACCACGCGAACGGTCGGGGGCGCCGCCGCGACGAATGGCAACGGGAACGGTCGTCGGCCCGGCCAGGCGGGAAGAAAGTACCTGGTGAGCGACACGGTCGGCTTCATCAGTAAGTTGCCCCACCAGCTGGTTGACGCCTTCGGCGCGACGCTCGAGGAGACCCGCCGCGCCGACCTGCTCGCCCACGTGCTCGACGCCTCCGCGCCCGAACTGCAAGCGGAGGGGATGCAGCGCGCGGTCGAGCAGACGCTGGAGGAGATCGGCGCCGGCGAGCGCCCGCGGCTGCTCGTGCTGAACAAGATCGACCTGCTCGACGAGCAGGCGCGCGACGACCTGCGCCTGCGCCACCCCGACGCGATGCTCGTCAGCGGTGTCACGGGCCAGGGCCTGGAGGCCCTCTCGGCGCGCTTCGAAGCGGAGCTCGCGCACATGCTCTGCCCGGTCGAGCTGCTCGTTCCCTACGCCGACGGCGGCAGCCTCGCGGAGCTCCACGAGCTGGCGGGCGATCTCACCCGCAAGGACACGCCCGAGGGCGTCCGTGTACGCGCATTGGTCCCGAAGCGAACAGCCGAGCGCTTCGCAAGATTCGCGGTCGCGTCCTAGCTAGCGGTCGTCGCCGCTGCCGGAGAGGACACCGCGGCGCTGGCGTGAGAGCAGCTTCTCGAGGTTCGCCTGGGCGACCTCGTCGAGGTCGAGCTCCAGCTCGCTTGCAAGTTGGGCGACATACCAGAGGACATCCCCGAGCTCCTTGGCCATCGCCTCACGCCGGCCGGCCGTGACCTCGCCGCCGTCGTCACGAATCACCTTCTTCGCGTGGTCGGCGAACTCCCCCGCCTCACCTGCCAACCCGAGCGCTGGATAGGTGAGCGCCTCGTTGCGCGGGTATTGCGCGGTGCTTCGCGAAAGGCGCTGGTACTCGGATAGCTCCACGGTCGGATCGTACGAGCACAGCGGATCTCGCCGATCTTGCAACCTTCGAATTTGCGGACGTCGGCCTCGACGCGCGGCCGCCGGTAACCCTCCTTGCCGCGTCAGAGCCCAGCCGCGTGGCGCGCGCTGAGATGCGCGGCCATCTCCAGACCGTCGTCGAGCGCCGCGAGCTCGCTCGCCTCGATGCGTAGCGCGGTGGCGATCAACCAGTCGGCGAACCAAATATTCTTGGGCAGGAGCGGACCGTGCAGGTAGGTGCCGATCGTGTTGCCGGCGCGGGCCCCCTCGAAGCCGCTGCGACCGTCGTTGCCGTGACCCTCGAGCACGCGTCCGAGCGCTTCCTGATCGGTACCCAGATAGGTGCGTCCGCCGTGGTTCTCGAACCCCGCGAGAATTGAGTCACCCGCGTGAGCGAGCGTGACCTCGATCGCGACATTGCCGATCAGACGGGGGCCATCCTCGCGCACGGTGCGCACGTCGAGCAGGCCGACGCCGGGGATCTCATCCTGACCAAGGACATACGAGTGCCCGAGCAACTGGTAGCCGCCGCACACGCCGAGGATCACGGCGTTACGAGCTGCGGCGGCGTGGAGCTCGTCGCGCTTGGTTGCGATCAGATCCTCGGCGCAGAGGCGCTGATCGCGATCCTGGCCGCCGCCCAGGTAGTACAGGTCGTACGCGTCCGGTTGCAGCGGCTCGCCGAGACCGCTTGAGGAGAACTCGAAGCCGATCCCGCGCCACGCGCAGCGATGTTCGAGCACGAGCAGGTTGCCGCGGTCGGCGTAGATGTTCATCAGGTCCGGGTACAGCGCGCAGACGCGCAGGACACGATCCGCAGGCGGGACGGGCGGGGGAGGGGGGGAGGAGGACTCAGGCACGCAGCATCACCACCAGGCTGCCGACGTGCTCATCCGTCGGCTCGATCACAAGGGCCGCTTCGGGACGAAAGCCGGCCTCCAAACCCTCGCGCTCGAGCTCGGCGACGCTGACGCGAGCGAGCTCGATCACGTTGCGTTCGACGGCGGGCCGATCGGCGGAGCCTCCGTCACCGCGCTCGCGGGCATCGGCAGAGATACTCCGCCGCGAGCGCTCGATCACGACACGCCGTGGCAGGACCCGCACACTGGTCGCCTGGCTGATGTAGAGGGTTTCCCCGACAGACGAGGTCTCGGGCGTTGGACCGGGCGAACCGTCGGCCGCGTCGAACGGATCCAGCTCGGTGACGATCGCGCACCCGAGCAGGCCGCCGGGGCGCAGGTGGGCGCGGGCGCAGCGCAGGAACGCGGCCCGCTCGGTTGCGTCGCCGAGCAACTGAAGAGTCTGCATCGGCACTAGGCACAGGGCAAAGTCGCGGCGGGAAAGCGCGAACGACCGCGCGTCCGCGCATACGGTCTCCACTTGCAGGTCTCCGGCTCGGCCTTGCAATGTCCTGAGTAGATCCGGATCGAGGTCGAGCGCGGTCACACGGTGGCCCGCATCGGCGAGATCGAGCGCCACCCGGCCGCTCCCTGCGCCAACATCGAGGATCGGATCGCCGCAGCGCTCGGCGAGCTCCCGCCACAGCGGCAGATCGGCCCGGTAGGAGCCGCACTCCAGGTCGTGCCAGATGACCTCGGCCGAGCTCACGACCATGCGCTACTCGCCTCCCCCCGCGCGACGAGCAACTCGCGCAGGGCGAGCATCGCGGTGTAGGTCGGCAGCGCGTACAGCGGCGTCTGCGGATCTGAACGATCCGCCGCAGCCTCGTGCAGGGCGCTGGAGAGGTCGGCCTGGACGTGGATGCGGGCCGGATCGATCCCCGCGTACTTCAGGCGCAGCGCGAGCTCGGGAGCACGCGAGCCGCTGCAGGTGGCGCGACGAATGCGCCCGGCGAGCAGCTCGAAGTCTGCATCCCAGACCCAGGAAACGTCGCGACCGTCGGCGATCCTGTCGTTGAGGACTCCGAGCAGGTCGTGCTCGCCGGGCTCCAGCGCGAGCGTGCGCAGCACCTCGTTGGCGCCCGCGGGGTTCTTCACGAGCAGGATCCGCATCTCGCGCCCATCGACGTGTACCGTCTCGGAGCGGCCGAACGCGGCCCTCGTCTCCTGGAGTCCGGCGACGATCTCGGGTAGGCCCACATCGAGCGCGGTGGCGAGCGCGGCGGCGGCGAGCGCGTTGTAGACGTTGTAGAGGCCCGGCAACGACAGCGCGACCTCGGCGACGCCGGCGGGCGTCTGGAGCATGAAGCGGGCCGAGTTGACGCCCTGCAGGGTGACGCTGCTCGCGATCACCGTGGGTGTAGGTCGGGTCTGGCCGCAGCTCGGGCAGTGGTAGTGGCCGAGGTGGCCGAGGTAGACGGCGTCGAATACGTACGGCGCCCCGCAGCGGCGGCAGTGCTTCGCATCGGCGGCGTGCGCCATCCCGGGTAGTGCGAGCGAGTCGTCCTCGACGCCGAAGTACGCGACCGGCGCCTCGCGCTCGCGGCCGAGGTCGGCGATCGCCGGGTCGTCGGCGTTGAGCACGAGCGTCGCCTCCCGGGCCGAACCGCTGCGTACCGCCGTAGCCCAGCGGTCGGCGATCGTCTCCAGCTCGCCGTAGCGGTCGAGCTGGTCGCGGAACAGGTTCCCGAGCAGGATCGCGCGCGGGTGCAGCTCGGCCGCGAGCGAGTCGAGCCACAGCTCGTCCACCTCGAACAGGCCGAGCTCGCCGGCGATCGACCCGCGCGGGCGCGCGGCGGCGAGCAGCGTCGAGGCGATACCCCCGGCCATGTTCGCGCCCGATTGGTTGTTGACGAGCGAGACGCCCGCACGCTCCAGGATGCCGGCGAGCAGCGCGCTCGTCGTGGTCTTCCCGTTCGTCGCCGACACGAGCACGCTGCCTTGCGACAGGCGCGAAGAGAGCTCGCCGATCGCACCCGGATCGAGGCGCATCAGCACCTTTCCCGGCGCGCTCGACGCGCCACCGCCGCGCAGGCGCGAGACCGCGCCGACGGCTCGTGCGAGGGCGATCTTCGGTGCGAGCGGGCCCGCCATCAGCCGACTGCCGGAGGGTTGCTCGGCTCGGCGTTTGGCGCGGGCGCGACCCCGTCTGAGGCCGTTGTGGGGGCGGTGACGGTATGAGGTGAGGAGAAGGCCGAGCTCGCCGCGGCCACGTCTATCGGCACGAGCACCGAAATCGCGCCACCGACCGTGCTCACGCGTACGGGTAGCTCGCCGATCGGATCGCCGTCGGCGTACATCGTGAACGGGCGGTCCGCGGAGATCTCCACCGCGGCTGCGCGAAACACATGCACGGAGGGCAACTCGACATGGGTGCCTTTGAAAACCCTCGGCAGGAGCTTCGTCAGGAACTCGCGCTTGCTGACGGTCTCGAGCACGACCACCTCCAGCAGGCCGTCGTCGAGCATCGCGTCCGGCGCCGCTCGCATCCCGCCGCCGTAGGTCTTCGAGTTGCAAGCTCCGACCGTGTAGGCCGTGAAGCTGAGGCGCTCGCCGGGAGGATCGAGCTCGATCTCGAAGCGCGCCGGGCGCCACGACGCGAGCGCTCGCAGCGCGCCGTAGGCATACACGAGGTTGCCGAGCCACGCGGGCGCCTCGTTGGCGATGCGGTTGGCAACGCTGTCGAAGCCGACCGAGGCGATCCCGACGAACGCCTGTCCTGTCACCTCGCCCAGGTCCATCGCGCGCGGGACGCCGCGGGCGATCACCGCGCACGCCGCAATCGGATCCTTGGGGATCCCGAGCACACGCGCGAGGTCGTTGCCGCGACCGCCGGGGAGCACGCCGAGCACAGCCCCGGGGAAATCGCGCAGCACATCGGCGACGACGCCGATCAGGCCGTCGCCGCTGAGCACCACGACCGTCTCACCCGCGCGCGCGCCCTGCTCGGCCAGTTCGCGGGCGTGGTCGAGGTCGCGCGTGTCCACGCGACGCACCTCCAGCCCCTGCCCGCGCAGCGCCCGCTCGACATCCGGCGCGACCCGCCTAGCTTTACCACCGCCAGCCGAGGGGTTGACGATCAGGCAGACGGGAGCGGGCACCGAGCCATCGTATTGGGGCCAGGATTCTCGGGGGCCTGGGTTGGTCGACTCCTCAGGGCGCGCGAGCCCTGCTCGGATCTCACCGCGTCCACTCTTGCCCGTGCATGTACTCGATCACCAGATCGGGATTGTCGGTGACGACGTAGGCGTCGATGATCGCGCCGTCCATGTTGATCGTGATCGACAGCCCCGAATCGACCTGGCGCACCTTCGAGATCGGCGCGACCGGGCGCCCCGCGCCCATCCGCGGCTTGACGCGGCCGGTGGCAACGCTGTGCACCGCCTCGTGATCGGCCAGGCGGTCGAGCAGGCGACGGTAGTCCTTGCTCGAGGAGTGCTTGTGGTGCGTGCGTTTCGCCACCGGGACATCTTTACGCACGCGATCCCGCGAATCATCGGAATCGAGCGTGCAAAGGCCTAACCGGCGCCCGCTGCCTTCTGCGCCCGGTCGCGCCGGCGCCGGCCGACGGCCGTGATCACGCCGAAGACGGCGAGCACGAGGAACAGGCCGAGCAGCACGCCCGGCGCGATCCCGAGCCCGCCGAACGGCAGCGAGATCAGCTCGACGAGGCCGAGGCCGATCGCGAGCAGCACGATCACCAGCGCGATGATCAGCAGGATCCCGCGGATGCGCGCGAGGATCCCGGCGGAGGCGGGGGGTACGAGCAGCCCCATCGCGTGCAGGGCGAACATCTGCCGGCCGCTCGGCGGGGTCTGGCCGAGGCGCTCGACGGCGTCCTTCAGGTCGCCCGCGCGGCGTTCGGCGAGCGCGAGCGAGGCGTCGGCCATGCGCCGGATCTGCATCCGCTCCTGGGGGCGGGCGGCGGCGATCGCGCGTTGGAAGTAGGAGCGCGCGGCCTCGGCATCGAAGCGCTCGGACGCGCGCGCGCCGAGGATCGCCATCGCGGCGGACTTGTATTTGGTCTCGGCCTCGAGCTCCTCGTCGGAGCGCTGCTCGAGCGCCTGGATCGCGTCGAAGGCGCCGCGCTGCTCGATCCTGACCTGACGTTGCTTGGGTGGCATCGGTCGCTCATTCTACGGTCTGGGCAGGCGCGCGGCGCGCGCGATGCAGGCGGTATGCTCGCGACGTGTCGAGCCGACGCCTCGCCTCCATCATTGTCTGCGCGGTTCTCGCGCTGGTGCTTCTCGCGCCGGCGAGCGCGCCGGCGGCCCTCGGCAGCGGCAGCTCGTTTAGCGAATTGACCGAAGGGCAGACGGAAACGACGCCGACCGAAACCACCGCGACCACCACAACTTCAGCGGCGAGCACCTCCAACTCGAAGGGCACGATCCTGCTCGCGGGCGCCGCGGCGCTGCTGCTGCTGGGCGCAATCGCCTTCCTGATCGTGCGCGACGCGCGCAGCGTGGCGCCGGCGGGAGACGGTCTGCTCGGCAAGGGAGGGTCCGGTCACGACACGGCGGCGATGATGCGCAAGCGGCGCGCGAAAGCGAAGGCCGCGCGCAGGCAGCGCAAGCAGAACATCAAACGCGGCAGATAGCTAGCGAGAGAGCTTCACGCCCTTGGCGCGCACCGGCGTGCGCACCCGGGCGGGCGCTGGGATCGCCGGAGAGCCATGCGGGTCGCGGCGCGGAGAGCGGGGGAGGGGCATCCGCGGATGCGGGTCGAGCGGCCCTCCCGGCAGCGTGTGGCTGCCCCCGTCCTCCTCGGATGAGTCGGAGGCGTCGGTCAGGTTGGAGACGACGGCCGCCTCGTCGTTGCGGAACGGCATCCACAGCATCAACCCGATCAACGGGAGCTTGATCAGCGCGAGCAGTACGAACAGCATCCACAACGACATTGCCCGAGCAATGCTACTACTGCGCTGTGGAGTCTTCTCGAGAGAAAGACTTGGCGGCCTTGGCCGAGGAAATCGGCAACTGCCGCCGCTGTGAGCGCTTGGTGCAGTGGCGCGAGCAGGTCGCGCGCGAGCGTCGCGCCGCGTTCGCGCAGGAGCGGTACTGGGGCCGGCCGCTACCCGGCTTCGGCGATCCGGCCGCGCGCCTGCTCGTGTTCGGGCTTGCGCCGGCCGCCCATGGAGCCAACCGCACCGGGCGCATGTTCACGGGCGACCGCTCCGGCGACTTCCTGTTCGCGGCGCTGTTCCGCGCCGGCTTCGCCAACCAGCCGAGCTCCGTTCACCGCGACGACGGCCTGCGACTGCGCGGCGCGTGGATCGGCGCGGCGGTCCGCTGCGCCCCGCCCGCGAACCGCCCGACACCGGCCGAGCGCGAGCAGTGCCTGCCCTGGAGCGTGCGCGAGCTGCGGCTGTTGCGCGACGTACGCACGATCCTCTGCCTGGGCGCCTTCGCCTGGGACGCAGCGCTGCGTCTGACCGCCGCGCTCGCCGACCCGCCGGCGGCGCTGCCGCGACCGCGGCCGGCGTTCGGCCACGCGGCAGAGTTCCGGGCCGATCGCTACACGCTGCTCGGCTGCTACCACCCGAGCCAGCAGAACACGTTCACGGGCAAGCTCACCGAGGCGATGATCGACGCGGTGCTGGCGCGGGCGCGGGAGTTGACCGAGAGCGCCCCTTCCGAGCGCTAGCCTTGGAGGTGTGCGTATGCATCTGACGGGTCCGATGAGGGTTCTGATCCCGGCGACAGCCGTCACCGTGATCGCGCTGATCGCGGCGGGCATGCTCGGCGTCGCCTCCGCGGAAGCTCCGACGACGGCCTCGCCGCCGCCCACCGTCAGCGTGCAGGGCGTCGCGATCGAGCCGATCGAACAGAGCGCGAGCTCCGCCACGGCGACCACGGTCTACCGGCAGGGGATGGCTGGCGCGGTCACCGACGGGCAGACCAAGGCGCAGTTCTTGGCGAGCTCAGCCGGGGTGACGCTCGGAGCGGTCCAGAGCATCGTCGAAAACGGCGGCTACATCGGCTGCACGGGCAACGAAGTCGAATATTTGGGCGAACAGCCCGACTTCGGCTCACCCGGCGTCGAGTCCTACGGCGGCGAGGTGAGCGTGCCGCGCGTCGCGGGCGCGGTAGCTCCCGTCACGAGCAAGCCGGCGGTGAAACATGCGAAGAAGAAAAAAAGCAAGGCTCCGGTCGCGAAACGTGCGAGCGCCGCCGGCTGCACGCTCACGGCGCAGGTTTCGCTGACTTACACGATCAGCTGACCTCATCCATTGGCTGATGTACCGGCTCACGAGGAAGACCAAAGCGGCGTTGCTTTCTCGACAGCTTTACATAACATACATTATCGAGCATTGTTTGAAGCCGAGATGGGATACCAAGACCATCGGTGACGGCCTCGCCTTCCTCACCTACGAGCTCGTCCAGGAGGCCTAGCCTGAGTCGGGCAATTTCGGAACAGTCGCGTAACCTCCCTCGGGACGGCCACATGCACGCGATCGACGGCATCCACCACATCACGCTGATCACCGGCGATGCGCCCCGCAACGTCGACTTCTACGCGCGCGTGCTCGGGCTGCGGCTGGTCAAGAAGACGGTCAACCAGGACGACCCGAGCGTCTATCACCTGTTCTACTCCGACGAGCACGGCTCGCCCGGCGCGGACATCACGTTCTTCGAGTACCCGGGCGCGCAGCCGGGTCGCGCCGGCGCGGGGATGATCTCCTCGATCGTCCACCGCGTCGGTGGCGAGCGGGCGCTCGACTTCTGGAGCGGGCGCCTCGCCGGCGAGGGCGTCGAGGTGGCCCGCGAGCCCGGCCGGCTGCGGTTCGCCGACCCCGAGGGCATGGACCACGAGCTCGCGGTCGACCAGAGCGACGACGACGCGCTCACGGCGCGCTCGAACGAGGTTCCCGATGAGTTCGCGCTGCGGGGCTTCGACTCGGTCCATGCGCTCGTCGCCGACCCCGCTCGCAGCGACGCGCTGCTGGGTGACGCGCTCGGCTTCTCTGAGTCGGCAGAGCATGTATGGCAGGCCCGCGGCGAGCACCGCGGCGGGCGGATCGCCTTCGCGCAGAGCGACGAGCGCGGGATCCCCGGCGCCGGCACGGTGCACCACATCGCCTGGTCGGTCCTCAGCGCCGAGCAGGAGCAGTGGCGCGAGCGCCTGATCGAGGCGGGGGCCCACCCCACTCCGCTGATCGACCGCTTCTATTTCGAGTCGGTCTACTTCCGCGAGCCCGGCGGCATTCTCTACGAGCTCGCGACGCTCGATGGAGCCGGCTTCGCGGCGGACGAAGCGCCCGCGACGCTAGGGCAGCGGCTCGCCCTGCCCCCGCGTTTCGAGCCCATGCGCGAGCAGATCGAGCCGCACCTGGAGCCGTTGCCGGACACCAGTCGCTGGCGCCCCGCGCGGTGACTCGGTCCGGTGGGATCGAGCTGGCGGGCCTGACGAAGTCCTTCGCGAGCCCCCAGGGGCCGGTGCGTGCGGTGCGCGGTATCGACGTGTCGATTGCCCCCGGCGAGACCGTCGCGCTGCTCGGGCCCAACGGCGCCGGCAAGTCGACCACGATCGACATGATCCTCGGGTTGCTCGATCCCGACAAGGGCACCGTGTCGGTATTCGGCCGGTCACCGAGTAAGGCGGTCGATCAGGGTGCCGTCGGTGCGATGCTGCAGACGGGCGCTTTGATCAAAGACCTGTCGGTGCGCGAGCTGGTCACGATGATCGCCTCGCTGTATCCGGCGCCCTTGGAGGTCGAGGAGGCGCTCGAACTGACCGGCACAAGCGCCTTAGCCGACCAGCGGACCAACAAGCTGTCGGGTGGGCAGACCCAGCGCGCGCGCTGCGCGGTCGCCTTGGTGAGCAACCCCGAACTGCTCGTCCTCGACGAGCCGACGGCCGCGATGGACGTCGAGGGCAGGCATTCCTTCTGGGCGACGATGCGCGAGTTCGCCGCGCGCGGCAAGACGGTCCTGTTCGCAACCCACTACCTCGAGGAGGCCGACGCCTACGCCGACCGCGCCGTGCTGATGGCTCACGGTCGGATCGTCGCCGACGGACCGACGAACGAGATCAAGGCGATGGTCGGCACGCGCACGATCCGCGCGACGCTCCCGGAGGTGCAACCGGACACGCTCGCCACGCTCCCGGGCGTGAGCAGCGCGGAGCGCCGTGGCGAGCTCGCGACGTTGAGCTGCACCGACTCCGACGCGGCAATCCGCGCGCTGCTCGCCGCCTACCCCGCCGCACGCGACATCGAGATCACCGCCGCGGGGCTCGAGGAGGCGTTCCTCGAGCTGACCGGCGACGGCGCCGAGGACCTGTGAACCCACTCGTCTACACCCGCTACGAGCTGCTGCGGACGCTGCGCAACCGGCGCTTCTTCCTGCTCTCGCTCGGCTTTCCGCTGATCCTGTACTTCATGATCGTCAGTCCCAATCGCCACGTGCACAACTTCGACGGGAGCGGAATCTCCTTTGCGCTGTACTACATGGTTGGGCTTGCCTCGTTCGGGACGATGAGCGCGATGCTCTCCAGCGGCGCTCGCATCGCCGCCGAGCGTGCGGTCGGCTGGAACCGGCAGCTGCGGATCAGCCCGTTATCGACCCGTAACTACTTCCGCGCAAAGGTGGTGACCGGGTACATGATGGCGCTGATCAGCCTGCTGGCGCTATACCTCGCGGGCACCTCACTCGGCGTCAGGCTCGGCGCGAGCGAATGGCTCGAGATGACCGGGCTGATCCTGGTCGGCCTGATCCCCTTCGCCGCCCTCGGGATTCTGCTCGGGCACATGCTCACGCCCGACTCGATCGGCCCCGCGATGGGCGGCGGCATCTCGCTGCTCGCGCTGCTCGGAGGCACGTGGTTCCCGATCACAGGCGACGGCTTCCTACACGACATCGTCCAGCTGATCCCCTCCTACTGGCTCGTGCAAGCCAGCCACGTCGCGATCGGCGGACACGCCTGGCCCGCGAAGGGCTGGATCGTGATGATCGCCTGGACGGTTGTCCTGAGCGTGCTCGCCGCACGCGCCTACCGCCGCGATACCGGTCGCGTATAGGCAGACGCTCAGCCGGCGACGGCAGAAGCCGCCGTACTGCTGCGCGGCTCACTCGCCGGCATCGTCAGGCGCGCCGCGAGCGGCAGCCCGAGCAGCGCCACCGCCCCCATTGCCAGGAACGCGGCGAGCGGATGGTGGACGAGGATCTGCACGAGCAGCGCCACGACCAGACCGCCGAGGTTGCCTGCCATCCACACGATCGCGCCGGCCGTCCCCGCGGCGGCGCCGGCGAGCTGCTCGGCTGCCGTGAGGATGATCGGCAGCGCCGGCAACAGCACGATCCCGATCGCGACGATCGCCAGCGCCTGCACTCCCAGCCAGGGCGCCACGCCGAGAACCACGCAGCCGCCACAGCCGACGAGCACCGCGCCGCGCATGAAGCCGCGCTCGGAGTGCCTGCCGGCAACGAGCGGCGGCAGCACCGCGCACGCGACCGTACCGGCGAGGACCATCCCAACCAGCAGCGCGCCGGCGGTCTTTTCCGAGACCCCCGCGGGCGCCAGCAACGTCTGCAGCCAGGTCGCGAGCGCCACGAAGATCCCGAAGCCGACGAACACCAGACCGCACAGCGTGCGCATCGTCGGCAGCGCCCACAGCGCGCGCGCCGCGCTGCCTTCGATCGCCGCGTGCTCCTCGCTCTCCTGCCCGGGAGCTCGCAGCACGATCGCCAGGCCGATCGCCGGGATCACGGCGAGCACCGCCTCGAGCACCAGCAGCCGCTCGAGCTGCCCGTGCGCCCCGACCGTCGGGCCCAGCAGCAGCGCGAGCAGCATCCCGACGAAGCTTCCCGCCGAGCCGACCGCGATCCCCGTCGCCCGCTGCTCGGCGGGCAGATACTCGCCGGCGAGCTTGCTCACGCCGCTGAGGACGACCGGCTGCGCGACCGCGACGAGCACCTGGCCGGCCATCGCCCAGGCGAAGGTCTCGCCGCCGAGTCGCACGAGCCCGCCGAGCGCGACCAGCGCCCCGCCGGCCACCAGCGACGGGCGAAACCAGCGATCGAGCAGGATCCCCGCCGGGATCGCGAGCACCACGTACAGCAGCGGAAAGATCTCCGCGAGCCATCCCACCGCGCCGACCGAGACCCCATAGCGCCTGGCTGTTTCGGTCGTGATCGCGGCGTAGCTGAGCCACAGCACCTGCGTGGCCGCGCACACCAGGCTGTAGGCGACGATCACCCTCCAGCCGCCCGTCTGCTTGGAGTTAGGTCTCATATCTGCATTCCGATTGCGCGTCCCAGCGCGATCGCTCCCACGCCGACGAACAGGCTCAGCAGAATATTGAAGGCCGCGACCGGCGGTTCGCCGTTCTCGGTGAGACGCTCCGTCTCTAGCATCCATGTCGAGAAGGTCGTATAGGAGCCGAGCGTCGCGCTGCCGATCAGGACGAGCGCGTCCCCTTCGACGGCGAGTCCGGTGACCAGGCCCAGCAGCAGCGCGCCGGTGATGTTGACCACGAAGGTCCCGAGCGGGAAGGTGCCCGCGGCGCGCGCGCTGAGCAGCGCGACGATCACGAACCGCGCGAGCGCGGCGGTCCCGCTGAGCACCGCCACAGCGATCCAAGCCCAGACGCTCATACGCTTTCTCCGCGCTCGCTTCGCACCAGTTGCGTGCCGAGCCGGATCGCCAGGTAGCCGGCGAGGATGCTCGCGCACGCATACCCAGCCGCGAGCGCGTAGCGATCGTGCTGGAGCAGCACGAAGATCTCCAGTTGCATCGTCGAGAAGGTCGTATACGTGCCGCAGAAGCCGGCGGTCCACAGCGGGTGATGAAACCTCGATTCCGGCGGGCGCTCTCTGAACCAGGTCGCGATGCAGGCGAGCGTGAACGCACCGGAGACGTTGATCGCGAAGATCGTCCACGGCCAGTCTGTCGCGCCGCTGGCGAACGAGCGGCTCAACCAGACCCGCAGCAGTCCGCCGGTGGCTCCCCCGAGGAAGATCGCCCACAGCTCGTGTCTATGTATGTTTGGTACGGCTCTCGTGGGCATCGCTACTGCTCCTCTCGCGTGGCTTCGGTTTCGCGAAAGGAGCCATCAGCCCTGCAAGGCGGGCGGTTCGGAAGGCATGCCTCCCACCAGAGCCCCATCTGGCACCTCGCAAGATACCGCATGGTCGTCTGCCCATGATCGCTTCGACGTGGACGTCACGTACCCCTCAGCGATACTTGCCGGCGATGATCGCAGAGCGTCTCACCGCACAGCTACTCGCGGGGGCGCCGGCGCGCGACCCCGTGGCCGTCACCGAGCGGTTGCTCGCGGTACAGGGCCAGGACTCGCGCGGAGCCCGTCTGGCAATCCGCGCGCGCAGCACGGGACTATCCGCGGCCGACGTCGACCGCGCGCTGAGCGAGGATCGCTCGCTGCTGATCACGTGGCTGAACCGCGGCACCCTGCATCTCGTGCGTCGCGAGGACTACCCGTGGCTGCAGGCGCTGACGACGCCGCCCCTGCGCACCGGCAACGCCCGGCGCCTGGCGCAGGAGGGAGTCACCCCCGGCGCCGCCGAGCGCGGCGTCGATGTGATCGCCGGCGCGCTCGCCGCGGAGGGCCCGCTCACGCGGGCGCAGCTGCGCGAGCGCCTCGACGTCGCCGGAGTGCCCACCGCGGGCCAGGCGCTCGTGCATCTGCTGATGCTCGCCGCGCTGCGCGGGATCGCGGTGCGCGGACCGATGATCGGACGCGAGCAAGCCTTCGTGCTCGTCCGCGACTGGCTCGGCGAGCCGGAGCCCGTCGATCGCGATCGCGCGCTGAGCGAACTGGCGCGCCGCTACCTGATCGGTCACGGCCCCGCCGACGACCGCGACCTCGCCAAGTGGGCAGGCCTGGGTCTGCGGGACGCTCGAGCCGGGTTGCGCGCAATCGCGAGCGAGCTCCACGAGCGCGAGGACGGCTTGCTCGACATCGCCGGGCGTCCCGCCCCAGCGCCGCTGCCCCGACCGCGGCTGCTCGGCCCCTTCGACCCGGTTTTGCTCGGATGGGTCTCGCGCGAGTGGCTGCTCGACTCCCACAGGGCCGTGATCACCGTCAACGGGCTCTTCCGGCCCTTCGCGCTCGCCGATGCTCGCGCCGTGGCGATCTGGAGCATGCCCGCCGGCAAAGTCGTGCTGGATTCCTTCGCTCGGCTCACGCGCGCGCACGCGGCCGCACTGCGGGCCGACGCGCTGGATGTCGAGCGCTACCTCGGTGATCGCTAGGTTCTTGCTGGATGCAAGGCGAGATCCCGATCCGGAGCGAGATGATCAGGCTCGGCCAGCTACTCAAGCTCGCCGGGGTCGTCGACAGCGGCAGCGAGGTCAAGGCCTTCCTCGCGACTGAGCGGGTGCTCGTCAACGACGTGCCCGAGGCACGTCGTGGGCGGCAGCTGCATCCCGGCGACACTGTCCGGGTCGGAACGCACGAGCTGCGCCTGATCGCGGCGTCCTGAGCGCCCGCCGATTACCGAGCGCAGCCGCACTTTGTAGGTCTCTCGCCCTGCCATCGCCACCGGCTGATATCCATTGTGATGGCGGGCGACACCTGGAGTCCTCGAGCGAGCCGGTTTCGGGGATCAACGCCGAAAGCCGCTTTAGAAGGTATCGATAGCGGGTAAAGCGTCTACAGATCCTTCCCCGGGCTTCCGTCGCCGGGCTCAGGCGTCGAACATGATGCTGGCGGGTAAACGAGTGGCGCCGGCGGTCTTTTTGTGTGGGTTGTGCTCCAAACGGCAGGTGGCGCCGTAGACAGTGTCGAACGTGTGTTTCAGGAGGCCTGAGCGGGTATACATAGAAAATCATTGACAACGCAACTATCGAGGAATATAATCCCGACTCCAAGCATCGGATTACGAAGGACAGCCATGTCAGACGCCCGCATAACCCCCATCACCCCAATCGATTCCATCTCCGCGACGCGCGATGAGCGCGCCACGGCCGCCCCTGGCCCGCGCGCAGTCGCGGAGCCCCGCGCGAAGACCGAGCGGCTGGACAACCCCGCACCCGAGACGCCCACCCCGGCAGCCGTCGAGAGCTTCATTCCCGAGGCGGTCGACCAGTTGCTCGCGCATTCGCGTCGCTACCCACTGCTCACGCCCGCCCAGGAGATCGATCTCGCCCAGCGGATCGAGCGCGGCGACCTGCACGCCAAGGAACTGCTCGTCAACTCCAACCTGCGCCTGGTCGCATCCAACGCGCGGCGCTATCAGAACCAAGGCCTGCCGCTCGCCGACCTCGTCCAGGAGGGCCTGCTCGGCCTGATCCGGGCCAGTGAGAAGTTCGACTGGCGCAAGGGCTTCCGCTTCTCCACCTACGCCACCCTCTGGATCCGTCAGGCGATCCAGCGCGGCCTGGAGAACTCGGGACGCACGATCCGCCTGCCAGTGCACGTCGCCCAGCGCTCGCGCAAGGTCGGACGCGTCGAGCGCGAGCTGTCGGTGCGCCTCGGACGCGAGCCCACGGTCGAGGAGCTGGCTAAGGAGACCGGTCTTGAGATCGAGCAGGTCGAGGAGGTGCGCCATCAGCGCGCCGCCCTGGTCAGCCTCGATCAGCAGATCGGCGAGGACGGCGACACCGCGCTCGGAGACCTGCTGCCCTCAGACCAGGAGGCGCCTGAGGACACGGCCTGGGACAACGAGCGCGAGCGCATCGTCCACGAGGCGATCGAGCAGCTGCCCGAAACCGAGCGAACCGTGCTGACGCTGCGCTTCGGCACCGGACCGGAGGAGCCCCAAACGCTGACGGCGATCGGCAAACGGCTCGGGTTCTCGGCCGAGCGCGCCTCGCAGCTGGAGCAGCGCGCACTTAAGAAGCTGGCCGAGTTGCCGGAGCTGGTTGCACTGCGCGAGGCGGCGTAAGACAGGCGCGAATGTCCCAGAAGTCCTCGTGGGAGCGCACGGTCGAGCTGACGATCGCCTTCGGCGAACGGGTGTTGGCGCCGATCGAGCGGTTCATCGGGAAGCGGTCGTTGGTGGGCGAGGAGACGTTCTTCGGAAACGACCGCTTCCCCTGGATCGCCGAGATCGAGGCCAACTGGGAGACGATTGCAGACGAGCTCGAACGCGTGCTCGAGGATCGCGAGGCGCTCCCCAACTTCCAGGAGATCTCGAAGGACCAGATCGAGATCACCGACGACGACCGCTGGAAGACGTTCTTCCTCTACGGCTATGGCTTCGAGGCGAAGCTCGGCGTCGAGATGTGCCCCCAGACGGCCGAGCTGATGCGGCGGATCCCAGGGATGACGACGGCGATGTTCTCGATCCTCTCCCCGCGCAAGCACATCCTCGACCATCGCGGCCCCTACAAGGGCGTGCTGCGCTACCACCTCGGGCTGATCGTCCCGGATGATGCCGAGGCCTGCCGGATCCGCGTCGGCGAGGACTTCCGCCACTGGGTAGAGGGCGAGAGCATGATCTTCGACGACACCTACAACCACGAGGTCTGGAACGACACCGACGAGACACGGGTCGTGCTGTTCGTCGACGTGCTTCGTCCCCTCCCCTCCCCCTGGTCGCAGATCAACCGCGCGATCGTCAAGGCGATCGGCTACTCGCCGTTCGTGCTCGACGCCAAGCGCAACCAGGAGGACTGGGAAGCGCGCTACCGGGCGCGCAAGCGGGGCAGACAGGCCGTGCGCGCCTCGTAGCGTTCCCTTAACGGAATACCCCGCCCCACCTCTTTCCCGGGTTCCCCATCCCCGTTGCCGCTGCGACGGCCGGTCGTCACTCCTCTTCGGTGTGGATCGAAACGTCGAGCACCTCGGGATGCTCGGCTCTGATCTTCTCCTCGAGCTCGTCGACGCAGGCGCGCGCCTCGGCGCGCGAACGCTCGGGGGCGAAATGCAGCGTGAGCATCGCCACGGGTCCGCGGACGGCGCCGTCGGGGCCGAGCTCCACATCGGGCTCGACATGCACGACCACGTCGCTGCCGGGCAGCGCCTGCTCGATCGCGTCCTCGATCGAGCTCGCCACCGCGTGACCGTGCGCCAGGCCCGCGCCGGGCTCCATCCCGACCACCACATCGGCGAAGTGACGTCCCCCCACCTCGCGCATGCGCAGACGGCGCAGGTTGACCGGCTCCTCGATGCCGCCGATCGCGCGGCGCGCGATGTCCTCGGCCGCGCCGGAGGGAGCGCTGTCCATCAGCACCTGCACGCTGCTGCGCATCAGCCCTCCCGCGACCGCCAGCACCAGCGCGGCCACCAGCAGCGCCGCGATCGAGTCCGCCTGGGGATAGCCGGCGTGCACGAGCGCCAGGCCGATCAGCACCGCCACCGAGCCGACCATGTCGAGCGTGAAGTGCAGCGCGTTCGCGTGCAGCGCCGCGCTTGCGTGACGGTGGGCCGCGCGATGTGAGATCAAAGAGCGACTCGCGTCGATCACGATCACGACGGCGACGACCGCCAGCACGTACCACGACGCTTCGACCTGGTGGCGGCCGCCACCCGTCAGCCGGGCGATCGCCTCGACGGCAATCGCGATGCTCGCCACGACCAGGATCGCCCCCTCGGCCAGCGCCGAGAGATGCTCGGCCTTGCCGTGACCCCAGGGATGGTCGCGATCCGCCGGGCGCCCGGCGACGCCGACGGCGAAGAACGTGAGCAGCGCCGCCGCCAGGTCGGTCGCCGAGTGGATCGCCTCGGCGATCAGTCCGAGGCTGTGCGCGAGCAGACCGACGACGAGCTTGATCGCCACCAGCGCCGCCGCGGCGCCCACCGAGACGAGCGCCGTGCGCTGCTGGGCGGACAGCTTGCGCATGATCAGATATTCGATACGTTCAGCCCGGTGCCCTGCAACAAGGCATTTGCCTTGGCGTTCAGGATCGTGAAATCTCCGGTGAGGATCAGCACGCCGAGGACGATCATCACCGCGCCGCCGATGCCGATGATCACCGGGAAATGGCGCTTGACGATCGTCAGCGCGTTCGTCATCCGCTCGAACGCGAGCGCGATCAGCAGAAACGGAATCGCCAGGCCGGCCGAATAGAAGGCGAGCAGCAGCGCGCCGTGCGCCGCCGAGCCCGAGATCGCCGCCTGGGTGAGGATCGCACTGAGGGTGATGCTCGTGCAGGGAGTCCAGGCGATCGCGAACGCGGCGCCGGCGACGACCGGACCGCCGCGACCGGCGAGGCGCAGCAGCGTCTCGGAGTGCCACTCGCGGTTGAACATGCCGATGAACGGCGTCGCCAGAAAGACGAGACCCATAAGCACGATCACGATGCCGCCGATCTGCTCGAGCTCTGCTTTGTGGTTGGTGAGCGCCGATCCGATCACCGTCGCGCTCATACCGAGCAGGATGAAGATCATCGAGAAGCTGCCGATGAACAGCAGGCTCGGAACGAGCACGCGGCGAGCGCTCACCCCTTCCTTCAAATCCACGGGTGTAACGCCGATCACCGTCGACAGGTAGCCGGGCACGAGCGGCAGCACGCACGGCGAGAGAAACGACACGAGGCCGGCGGCGAGCGCGATCGGAATGCCGACGCCGGTGGCCGAGTCCGATGCGGCTGCGAGGATCAGGTGGGCGTGGCTCAAGATTGCACCGACGCGCGTAGCTCAGCCACCTCGTGCTCCAACCTCGCGACGCGCTGCTCGAGGCCGTCGACCGGGGTCAGCACCACCGGATCGCCTACCGGAGCATCGTTCCGGTCTTCCTCGTCCTGCTCGAGCAGCTGCGCGTAGCGGTCCTCCTTCTGCCCGGGCCGGCGCTCCAGGCAGGCGACGAGCCCACGCGCGATCAGGCGGTCGAGCGTCTCATGGACGGCGGCGAGCTCGGCGAAGGAGTGCATGCGCTCGGCCCGCTGCTTGAGCTCTCCCGGCGTCTGCGGGCCGCGCAGCATCAGCACCGACATCACCGCCTGCTCGTCGCCGGTCATCGGCAGCGCCTCCGCGAGCAGGTGCCTGTACTTCGGGGCGCGGCCGCGGCCGCTCGCCAAGCGCGTGAAGCCGCGGCGCTCGAGGTGGTGCAGCGCGTCGCGCAGTATCGCGTCGTCGTACTCCACCACCGGGTCGCGATTGGTCGACTGGTTGCACGCCAGGCGCAGGCTGTTCAGCGTGAGCGGATAGATGTCGGGCGTCGTCAGCTGCTTTTCCAGCATGCAGCCGAGCACGCGGGTCTCCGAGGCGGACAGATTCATCGCCTTAAGCCTACGACTCGGCGGCTAAAGTCAGCCCGGTGAGCAGTCAGCCCTTCTCGCAGGGACATGGTGGTGGCGGCGGCGGCGGACGTCGCTCCCGGCAACCAGAGCCCCGCCCCGAGGACATCCCCGGGGCGGGTGGGCCTCCGGTCTCCCTGCGACGGATCGGACGGCTGTTCATCCCCTACCGGGTGCGTCTCGGTCTGCTGCTGGGGCTGATCGTGGTCGGCTCGATCCTCAGCGTCGCCTCGCCGTTTTTGCTGCGCGAAGCGGTCGACGAAGGCATCATCGGCCACAACCTCACGTTGCTGACGTGGCTGGTCGCGGGCATGATCGCGCTGGCGGTCATCAACGGCGTGATCAGCGTCGCACAGACCTGGATCTCCAACGAGGTCGGCCAGCGCGTGATGCACGACCTGCGCGCCGCCGTCTATGCCCACCTGCAACGTATGTCGCTCGCGTTCTTCACGCGCACCCGCTCGGGCGAGGTGCAGGCGCGGATCGCGTATGACATCGGCGGTATCGACGACGTCGTGACGTCGACCGCCACGTCGACGGTCTCCACCGTCGCGACCGTCACCGCGACGATCGTGGCGATGTTCGCACTCAGCTGGCAGCTGACCGTGTTCTCGCTGATCCTGCTGCCGTTCTTCGTGTGGCTGACACGCCGCGTGGGCAACGAGCGCCGGCGGATCCAGTCGGTGCGCCAGAGCCGGCTGGCGGACATGTCCACGCTCGTCGAGGAGTCGCTCTCGGTCTCGGGGATCCTGCTCGGCAAAACGATGGGCCGCTCCTCCGAGCTCGTCAATCGCTTCTCCTCGGAGTCGAGCGAACTCGCCGATCTGGAGGTGCGCGCGCGGATGGCGGGCCGCTGGCGGATGGCCTCGGTGCAGATGAGCTTCGCGATCATGCCCGCCGCGGTCTACTGGTTCTCCGGCTACTCGATCGTCCACGGCGAGGACGTGATCTCGATCGGCACGGTCGTCGCGTTCACGACGCTGCAGACGCGGCTGCTGTTCCCGATGCAGCAGCTGCTGTCGGTCGGCCTGGAAGTCCAGACCTCGCTCGCGCTGTTCGGGCGGATCTTCGAGTACCTCGACCTGCCCGTGGACATCGAGGAGCGGCCCGACGCGCGCACGCTGAGCGGAGTGCGCGGCGATGTGCGCTTGGAGGATGTGTCGTTTCGCTACGACCCCGATGCGCCCTGGACGCTGCAGGACATCTCGGCGGAGATCCCGGCCGGCACGCGCACGGCGCTCGTCGGGGAGACCGGCTCGGGCAAGACCACGCTCGCGTATCTGGTGGCGCGGTTGTACGAGCCCCAGCGCGGCTGTGTATCGATCGACGGCGTCGACATCCGCGACCTGACACAACAGTCGCTCGCCGCCACGGTCGGGCTCGTCTCCCAGGAAACGTATCTGTTCCACGCCTCGATCCGCGAGAACCTGCGCTTCGCCTGCCCGGACGCCAGTGACGAGCAGATCGAAGACGCCGCCCGCGCGGCGCAGATCCATGAGCTGATCTCGGGGTTGCCCGAGGGCTATGACACGCCCGTGGGCGAGCGCGGTTACCGCTTCTCGGGCGGCGAGCAGCAGCGCATGGCGATTGCGCGCACGGTCCTGCGCAACCCACCCGTGCTGATCCTCGACGAGGCCACCTCCGCATTGGACACCGAGACCGAGCGCGCGGTCCAGCTGGCGCTGGACGAGCTCTCCCGGGGCCGCACGACGATCGCGATCGCCCATCGCCTGTCGACGATCCGCGACTCCGACCAGATCCTGGTGCTCGACTCCGGCCGGATCGTCGAGCGCGGCACGCACGACGAGCTGATCGAGCAGGACGGGCGCTACGCGGCGTTGTTGAGCGGGTCCGAGGTCGGCGAGGATCGGATCGTGGGATCGGGCGCGGGGCTGGCCTGAGCTCAGCCCGGCTGTGGAGGCTATGCCACGGCGTCGATGTTCAACCGCACGTAGTCGACCATCATCTCGCCCTCCCCCACCTCGTCCAGCACCGCATCGAGAAACGGGTCCCGCAGATCCTCGGGCAGCCTCTGTACATGCGGGCCGAGGATCACCTTCGCGAGGAACTCGCGCGGCTGCTCAGGGTATTGCGGCGCCGGCGCCAGCCAGCACTCCGCGGCCGTGAAGCCGGCCGCGAGCAGGAGCTCGCGCGTGGGCTCGGGAGCCGCGTAGTACCAGGGGCTGCGCCAATCGCGGAAGTGCTCGGCGTACGGTTCGCGCTCCAGCACGGACTTAGCGATTCCGCGCAGGCGATCGATGTTGCCCTCTCCCCCGCACTGCGCGACGAGCTGGCCACCGGGGCGCAGCACGGCGTGCAGGCGGCGAAACAGTGCCTCGTGGTCGAGCACCCAGTGGAAGGTCGCGGTCGAGAGGATCGCGTTTACCGGCTGCGCCAGCTCCAGCTCGAGCAGGTCCATCTGGCGAATCTCCACCCGCTCGCGCTCGCCGAATCGCCTGCGGGCCTGCTCGATCATCGACGGCGAGGCGTCCACGGCGATCACCCGCCCGCGCGGTAGACGCTCCAGCAGCGCTTCGGTGACGCGCCCGGACCCGCAGCCGGCGTCGAGCACGGTCTCATCTCCACTCAGATCCATGCGCGCGAGCACCGCACGGCCGAGCGCCTCCTGGGGCGCCGAGATACGGTCGTAGCTGGCTCCATCCCAATCGCGTGCTTGCATACGAACGTACGTTATCACGTATGGGCCGCGAGCTCGGCAAGCACCTTCGAGAGCTGCCCTCCCTGCCACGCGATCGGCGATCGGATCGGCGGGCCGGGATCCTCCACCACGAGCCGCGCTCGCGGGATCGTGGTGGCGTAGCGTTCGCCGACCGCCAGCGGATGAGTGGGATCGGCCTCGTCGCGGCTTGCCACCACGACCGTCGGCACCCCGATGTCGGCCAGTTCGGCGATCCGCTCGAACGGCCGCGAGCGTGGCACGACTTCGAGCGAGTCGGCCACCGCCTCGGGATGCTCGTGCGCGGCGAGCCGCTGGCGCACGACCCGCTCGACGGTGTCCCGCCACGCGCCGGACAGCCCGGAGAAGTCGTAGGCGTCGACGAACCCCTCGACGCCGCGCTCGCGCAGTCCCTCCGCCAGGGCGTCCCAGTCCGCGAGCGTCTCCGCGTCCGGCGGGCGCTCGGGGTCGAAGGACGGGGTGATCAGCCCCAGCGCCGCGACCCGCGTCGGGTTGCGCAGAGCGAAGCGTAGGGCGGTGTGCGCGCCCATCGAGGCGCCGGCCAGGACCGCCCGCTCCAGGCCGAGCGCGTCGAGCACGGCCTCGAGGTCGCGGGCGAGGTCGTCGTAGTCGTAGGCCGCCGGAGTAGGGGCCGCTGCCGTGCGTCCGTGCCCACGCGCGTCGTAGCCGATCACGCGATACCCCGAGCGCTCGAGCGTTCGCGAGCCCATCACGACGTAGCGACGCGTCGCCGTCAGGCCATGGAGCAGGACGATCGGCGCCTCGTCCCCCGGGCGGGCGGGGCCGAATTCCTCGCCGGCCAGCTCCACCCCATCGGCGGCGGTGACGCTCAGCGCGGTGGGGGCGCCGGGACGGTCAGACATGCACGGCTGCGTGCGCGCGGATCAGCTCAGCCGAGTGTGCGGGCTGCTCCCAGAAGAACAGGTGGCCGACCCCGTCGAGGATCTCCAGGCGCGAGCCGGGTATCAGCCCGGCGATCATGTGCCCGTTCTGGACGGGGAGCATCTCGTCGAGCGTGCCGTGGATGACCAGCGTCGGCAGCCGGAGTTGTCGTAGCCGGGTCGAGGTGTCGTGTGCGGCGATCGCGCGCATCTGCGCCATGATCGTCACGACGGGGACGGCACGGCGCAGACCAATCCCCAGAAAGCGCGCGTATGCCTCGTCGTTCGCCGCGAACGCCGGAGAGACGTTCGCCTCCCAGGCGGCGCGGATCGCGCGCTCGCGTACGCCGGAGGACATTCCCTCTGTGAGCCTGCGCATGACCTCTTCGCTGCTCAGCGCGCTGCCCTCGCCGCCGCAGTAGGTGCAGCCGAGCGTCAGCGTGTCGATGCGCTCGGGGTGGGCAAGCGCGAGCTCCTGGGCGACCATCCCCCCCATCGAGATGCCCAAGACATGGGCGGTATCGACCTGGAGGGCGGCGAGCAGGCCGGCGGCATCCTCGGCGAGCTGGGCGATCGTGAGCTGCTCCTGTCCCAGACGGGTGCTCGAGCCGACGCCGCGATGGTCGTAGACGGTCACGTCGAAGTCGCTGCGCAGATCCCCGAGAAAGCCCGCGTCCCAGTGGTCGAACGTGCCGCTCATCCCCATGATCACCAGCATTGACGGACCCGAGCCGGCGCGCTCGTAGCTGAGCTCGATCTCTCCGACGTGTGCGAGCGGCATCCGCCGATCCTATACCTGCAGCAGCAGCTGATCCGGATGTCCCGGTTCCCTCCTGGATGGCTCGGGAGCGCCGGAGCTCAACCCCGCGACGCGCACGCCGAGCAGCCGCACCGGCCGGGCGGGCGCGTACTCCTCGAGCAGACGCAGTGCCACCGCCGTTACCTGCCCGGCGTCGCACGTGGGCGCGCTGAGAGTATGCGCGCGCGTGACCGTCGTGAAGTCGTCGAGGCGGATCTTGATCCCGATCGTGCGCCCGTGGCGCTCGTGCGCGGCGAGGCTCGCGCACAGCTCACCGGCCATCGTGCTCAGCGAATCGCGCAGCCGAGATGGATCGTGGACGTCCTGGTCGAAGGTCCGCTCGCGCGACTCCGAGACGACCTTGCGCTCGGCGCCGACGACCCCGTCGTGTTCGAAGCGCGCGCGACGTCCCAGTTCGAGTCCAAGATTCGGGCCGAAGCGCTCGACGAGCACCCGCTCGGGCGCGGCGCCGACGGCGGCGAGCGTGGCGAGCCCCAACGCCGCCAGGCGCGCCGCGGTCTTCGGCCCGATCCCGGGCACCAGTCCCGGCGGGGCCTGGGCGAAGCGCGAGCACGCCTGCTCGCGAGTGAGCACGACGAAGCCCGCCGGCTTCTCCGCGTCGGAGGCGACCTTGGCGACGAGCTTGTTCGGCCCGATGCCGACCGAGCAGACCAACTGCGTGGCCGCCCTGATCTCCGCGAGCAGCCGGCGCATCGCCGCTCGCGGCGAGTACAGGCCCGTCAGATCGAGGTAGGCCTCGTCGAGGCCCACCACCTCGACTCGATCGACGTGCGCGCACACGAGGTCCATCACCTCGCGGGAGACCTCCCTGTAGGTCGGAAAGTCGGGCGACAGCACGATCGCCTCCGGGCACAGCCGTCGCGCCCGCGCGGCCGGCATCGCCGAGCCGACACCGAAGCGCCTGGCCTCGTAGCTGGCGGTCGTGACGACCGCGCGCGGACCGCTGCCCGCGACGATCACGGGCTTGCCGCGCAGCTCTGGATGGCGGCGCAGCTCGATCGAGACGTAGAAGGCGTCCGCGTCCAGATGCGCGACTCTCAACTCAGGGATTGCGTCGACTGACATCTCTGCGAATCTAGCGCCGCGGGCGGCAGGAATACTCAGCGGAGGACTCTGTACGTCGTCAACCACTCGGCGCTGCGGCGATCCGATCGAGCAGTTCCGCAAGCGGGCCTGGCAAGGAGAACATCGCCCAGTGCCCGGTCGGTAGCTCGTGGAGCTCCCACGAGGGATCGGCGAAGGCATCGGCACGCGGGTCGTGCTGCGCGATCAGCTCGCGCAGCAGCGCGAGGCTCATCCCACCCTCGGCGCAGAAGATCGCTGCTCGCCGCCGCCCCGCAGGCGCCGCGCCCGACAGGCGCAGCGGCGTTGTGAAGGTCGCATATGGCTGTGGCGTCGACCGCGCGGCGATCAGCTCGAAGTCGGCCGGCTTCAGACCGCTCGCACTGCCGTAGGCGCCAGAAACGAGGGTGTCGCGGTCCGGGACGGGCCACAGCCAGCCATCGCCGCCCTGCTCGGCCTCCCTGCGCTGGCGCTCGCGTTGCCCGGACGTCTGCACATCGGCGATCGCCATCCCGCCGGGCAGCGGTCCGGTGTCGAGGTAGACGACAGCCCTCAGGCGCTCGGGCCGTTGATCAGCGACAGCAGTGATGACGACTCCCGCATAGGAGTGCCCGACGAGGATGGCGTCGCTGAGATCCTCGTAGTCGAGCAGGTTGACGACATCGGCGATGTGCGTCTCCAGGTCGACCTCTCTGCTTGCGAGGTGCACGCGCTCGCCGAGGCCGGTGAGCGTGACCGGGTAGACCTCGTGGCCAAGCGCACGAAGCGTGGCGGCCACCTCCCGCCACGCCCAGCCTCCGAGGCACGCGCCGGGGACGAGGACGATCGGGCGCGGCTCGTCGCTCCTAGACATCGGCGTCACTGATTCGCGATTCGCATCGATCAGACGCCATCTCGCGACTCGCTAACCAGCGCTGCCGCTCGCGACCGGCGCTCTCGCCCGCTGCGCCAGAATCTCCGCCAGCCGTGCGCGGTGGCGCTTCCCGGCGCCGAGCAGCGCCGCGTCGAGCTGGGCGCGCTTGTACAGCCAGTGCACGTCGGCCTCCCAGGTAAAGCCGATCCCGCCGTGCGCCTGGATCGCGCTGGCGGTGACCTCACGCCCGGCGTCGGAAGCGGCCGCCTTGGCCATCGCCGCGGCCTCCGCGAGCCGCTCCGGCTCGGCGTCGGCGGTCCACGCCGCGAAGGCGGTCGTCGAGCGTGCCTGCTCGGTTTCGAGCAGCATCTGCGCGCAGCGGTGCGAGACGGCCTGGAAGGAGCCGACCGGGACGCCGAACTGCTTGCGCTCCTTGACGTATTCGACGGTCATCGCCAGCGCCCGCTCGCACACCCCGACGAGCTCCGAGCTGACGGCCACCAGCGCACGGCCCAGACCGGCGCAACCCTCGGGGAGGGTCTCTCCGCTGCCGCCGGGACGGTCGGGATCGGACTCCACCCGTGCCGCCGAGCGGGTCGGATCGATCGACGCCACCGGGCTCACCTCGGCCTCATCGGCGCTGATCACCCGCGCCGAGCCGTCGTCTTCGACAAGCACGATCAGCTGCGCATCGGCGCCTGCGATGACCAGCTCGGCTGTACCGTCCGTTGCCGCACCGAGGGCGCCGATCGTCTCACCCGAGGCCAGACCCGGAAGCCAGCGCTCGCGCTGTTCGGGCGTGCCGCCGTGCTCGATCACGCTCGCCGCCATCACGCTCGAGAGAAACGGGACGGGCGCGAGCGAGCGGCCGAGCTCCTCGCAGAGGATCGAGAGCTCGATCAGACCGAGCCCGCCGCCGCCGTATCCCTCGGAGATCGCGATGCCGGGCCAGCCCAGCTCGCACAGCTCCCGCCAGAGCTCCGCATCCATGCGCGCCGCCTCGGCGTGCTCCCGGACCCGCTCCGGCTTGGCGCGCACACCCAAGAGCTCGCGTGCGGTGCGCTGGATCTCGCGCTGGTCGTCTGTCAGGCCGAAGTCCATCAGGCCAAACCTCCAGCGGATCCCGAAGGGCGGAGCTCTCTGTCAATCATGTCGCGACCTTCAGCCGCGGCAACCCGAGTACGCGCTCGGCGACGATGTTCTTCAGCACCTCGGTGGTGCCGCCCTCGATCGTGTTACCACGGGCGCGCAGCAACTCGTAGCTCCAGTTCTCACCCGCGGTCAACGCCCGCGGGCCGATCACGTCGACGGCCAACTGGGTCAGGCGCTGGTTGGTGTCCGACCACAGCCACTTCACGAGCGAGCCCTCCGGACCGGGTTGGCCGTACTTCTCGACGTCGGTCAGCCCCTTCCAGGCAAGCAGCCGGATCGACTCGCAGCGCAGGTGCAGCTCGGCCAGCGCGTCGGCGTAGAGCGCATCCTCGAGCAGGCCCTTCTCGGCCGCGACGGCGAGCACGTCGTCGAGCAACTGGCGCAGGCGCACCTGCAGGGCGAAGCCGAGACCGGCGCGCTCGTTCATGAGCGTCGTCAGCGCGACCTTCCAGCCGTTGCCGACGCCGCCGAGGACGTTCTGATCGGGGATCCGCGCCTCCTCGATGAACAGCTCGTTGAACTCTGCCTCGCCCGTGATCTGACGCAGCGGGCGAACCTGCACGGCGTCCTGCTCCATGTCCATCAGGAAGTACGTCAGGCCCTGGTGCTTGGGCGCCTCTGGGTCAGTGCGCGCGATCAGCATGCACCACTTCGAGTACTGCGCGCCGCTCGTCCACACCTTCTGCCCGGTGATGACCCACTCGTCTCCGTCCTTCACCGCGCGCGTCTTCAGCGCGGCCAGGTCCGAGCCGGCGTCGGGCTCAGAGAAGCCCTGACACCAGATCTCCTCGGCCGAAAGGATCGGCGCGAGGTGGCGCTCCTTCTGCTCGTCGGTGCCCCACACCATCAGCGTCGGACCGCCGAGGAGCAGGCCGAGCACGTTCGCCGCCATCGGCACGCGCGCACGGCCGAGCTCCTCGAAGTAGATCGCCGATTCCGTCAGCGTCGCGCCGCGGCCGCCGTACTCCGCCGGCCACGAGGGCGCCGCCCAGCCACCGTCGTACAGGCGCCGCTGCCAGTCGCGCCGCCACACGTAGTGCGCCTCCTCCCCACCCTCGCGCGGCTCGGGCGCCGGCGGGTTCTCGGCGAGCCAGTCACGCAGTTCATCGCGAAAAGCTGTCTCTCGCTCGTTGAACGTCAGGTCCATCGGACTTCTCCGATCACGGGCATGCAGCCGACGATAGCCACTATCGCAATGCGCCGGCTCGCCCGGTAGGGGATGATGGAGTCATGTCGACCCCTCCCTCCGTGCGCAGCGTCAAGATCGGCGCCGACGAGCGCGGTGGCTGGACCACCGACCGTCCACCCCGCGAGGGCGACGCGCCGCCGCGCCCGGTCGATGTCTCGGCGCGCTGTCGCGTGCTCGCCCCTTCCGACCGCCTGCGCTACTCGCCGGGCAGCCTCTTGCTGATCGTCTCTCCTGATGCCGACGAGGCCGGGCGTTTTGCCGAGCGCGTCGTGGAGGAGCGCGGCGCTGTGCTCTCGCTCGCGAAGGTGCGCACGCTGCTGGCCGGACGCGTCGCCGAGGAGGAGATCGAGATGCGGGCACGCGAACTGCTCGACGCCGCCGTCGTCAAGCGCCTGGGCGAGCGGCAGACGATCGTGCTCACGCTCGAGGGCCTCGACGCAACCGAGCGCGAGCGTTACGTGCGGCTCGCCCACGGCTCCAAACGCCCGCGACACCTGATCCTGCTGGAGGTCCCGCGCGACCTCGTGGCAGAGGAGCAACGCGCCACGCTCAACGAGCTGCGCAAGGCGCTCGACTCCGGCGAGATCGGCCAGGAGGGCTTCCAGACAGCGCTGCGCCTGGGCGGCGGCGCGACGGGCGAGCTGAAGCGAATCGTCTTCCAGCCGCCCCCACGCGAAGACTGAAGCGGCGCCCGGCTTCCTGTAGTACTTCGCCCGTGTCGCCGTCGATCCGTGAGCGTGTCGCGCTGGCCGTCGCGTTCCTCGACGCGGCGCTGCGCTACTGGCTGACCGTCTTCCCGCGCGCGAGTCGGGGGGTGAGCCACTGGCAGCGCCGCGCCGCGCAGATCCCCGATCCGACGCTGCGGCGGCTGGGGATCGACTCGCTGCGGGAGCGCTCCAACATCGAGGGCGCGGCCGCGTTCGCCGCGTTCGCGCCGCGCACCCATCGCGCCGCGGTGGTGCGCGCGCTGGTGGCCTTCCAGGCTGCCTACAACTACGCCGACCTGCTCTCCGAGCAACCCCACGAGAACGCGATCGCGAACGGGCACCGCCTGCACGAAGCGCTGCCCGCGGCGCTGCAGGCAACACCCGACCCAAATGCATCGCAACTCGACTACTACGCGCTGCACCCGCAACGCGACGACGGCGGCTACCTGCGCGAGCTCGTCGCCACGGCGCGCGCGGCGCTGAGCACGCTGCCCTCGTTCCCGGCCGTCGCCGGATCGGCGCGGAGCGCAGCCGAGCGGATCGTGACCTTTCAGAGCCTCAACGTCGGCACCGAGCAGGGCGATCACGTCGCGCTGGCCGAGTGGGCGCGCGAGCACACACCGGCGGGCTCAGAGCTCGAGTGGTGGGAGGTGGCGGCCGCGGCGGGCTCCTCGCTCGGCGTCCACGTGCTGATCGCGGCCGCCGCCGAGGACCGGCTGCACCGTGAGGAAGTAGCCGCGCTCGATTGCGCCTACTTCCCCTGGATCGGAGCGCTGCACTCGCTGCTCGACAACCTCGTCGACCGCAAGGAGGACGTCAGGACCGATCAGCCGAGCCTCGTCTCCTACTACGCCTCGCCAGCGCAGGCGGCCGACCGGATGCGGATGCTCGCCGTGGAGTCCGTCGGCCGAGCCCGGACGCTGCCGCGGGGACGCAGCCATCTGCTGATCCTCGCCGCGATGGCGGGCAACTACCTGTCCAATCCCGAGGCGAACACGCCCGAGGTCAGCGACATCGCCCGCAGCGTGCTCGACGCGATCGGCGAGCTCGCCAAACCGACGCTGCTCGTCTTCCGGCTGAGGCGTCTCGTCAGTTTGGGATAGGGTGGCCGTTTGAATCGGGGAGAGGGAAGTCGGGTTTAGATGTTGGAGTTGCGCGATCTCGTGAAGCATTACCCCGCCGTGGGCGGGGATCCTGTGCGTGCAGTTGATGGTGTCTCGTTGTCGGTCGCTCCGGGTGAGATGGTCGCGCTGTATGGGCCGAGTGGCTCGGGTAAGACGACGCTGCTTTTGATGGTTGCGGCGCTACTGGAGCCGACCAGTGGCTCGGTGCTGGTGAATGGTCGCGATATCTCCTCTTTGTCCGAGCGCGAGGCCTCTAACTTCAGGCTCTCGGAGATGGGCTTCGTGCGCCAGAACTTCGATCTGCTGCCGGGGGTGACCGCGATCGATAACGCGGTGCTGAAGCTGCTGAAGCACACGCGCTGGCGTGAGGCCCACAGCCAGATTCAGCCGCTACTGGAGCGTCTCGGCTTGGGCGAGCGGCTGAACCATCGCGCGGAGACGCTCTCGATGGGCGAGCGCCAGCGCGTGATGATCGCTCGTGCGCTCTCCAGCGAGCCGAAGCTGCTGCTCGCGGATGAGCCGACTGGGAGCCTCGATTCTCAGCGCAGCCTCGAAGTGCTCGAGTTGTTGCGCGAGCTCTGCCGGGAACGGGAGGTCGCGGTCGTGCTCGTCAGCCACGACCCCCAGGCCGCCGCCTATGCCGACCGCGTGCTCGCGCTGCGTGACGGCAAGCTCACCGGCTATGACCCCGAGCAGGGCTTCGCGCCGGCTCCGACGAGCTGAAGGATCGCCTCCCCGCCCGGCACCCGGCATGAGGTTCTCGAACGTAATCCACCTGTATCGCGTGCGGCTGCGCGCTCGCGCGCTGCAGGAGCTGTTCGCGATCGTCGGCATCGCCGCCGGCGTCGGGCTGCTGTTTGCCTCCCAGATCGCGAGCTCCAGCCTGTCGAGCTCGGTCGGCAAGCTCAACAGTGGGATCGTCGGACGGGCGAGCCTGCAGATCACCGCGCGCGACCCGCACGGCTTCGAAGAACAGCTGCTCAAGCAGGTTCGCCACCTGCAGGGCGTGCGCCTGGCCGCCGGGCTGATCGAAGCGACCGCCAACGCCGTCGGGCCGCGGGGCAGCGAGTCCGTTGAGCTCGTCGGCGCCGACTCGAGCCTCACCCAGCTCGGCGGCGCGTTGGTCAAGCGCGCCGCGCTGACGCCCTTCGCCGGGCTTGGCGCGGTCGTGCTGCCGGCGCCGGTCTCCAAGCAGATAGGCGTGACGAAGTTCGGCAAGATGGTCACCTTCCAGGTCGGCGGTCAGAGCTCCGAAGCGGCGCTCTTCGCGCAGCTGCACGAAAAGCAGATCGGGGCGCTGATCGACAGCCCGATCGCGCTCGCGCCGCTGGAATACGCGCAGGAACTCACCGGCCTGCAGGGTCGCCTGAACCGCGTCCTGGTCGAGCCGGCGCCGGGCCGGGAAGCGCAGGTGCGGGCGGCCCTCACGAGACTCGCGGCCGGACGTTTGGACGTCGAGTCCTCCGATCAGGACGAAAAGCTGTTCGCGAAAGCAGCGGCGGCGACCAACCAGTCGACCGCGCTGTTCGCCGTGATCAGCGCGCTCGTCGGGTTCCTGTTCGCCTTCAACGCGATGCTCCTAACGGTGCCCCAGCGCCGGCGGCTGATCGTCGACCTGCGCCGCGACGGCTACACGCCCGGGGCCGTGATCGCGGTGCTGCTCCTCGACGCGGTCGTGCTCGGGCTGATCGCGACGGCGCTCGGACTCCTGCTCGGCGACGAGCTCTCGATCCACCTCTTCCACTCCAACCCCGGCTACCTCTCCTCGGCGTTCTCGCTCGCCTCCGAGCGCGTCGTCGGCTGGCAGAGCATCGCGATCGCCGCGGGCGGCGGGATGCTCGCCGCCTGCGTCGCGGTGCTAAGCCCTCTGCGCGACATCCTCTCGCGCGATCCGCTCGCCGCGACCGCGCCCCGGGAGGACTCCGGCGGCGGTTCGCAGAGCACGTGGCTGCTGCTCGCCGGACTCGCCGCGCTCGCGCTGAGCGTCGGCATCCTGCTGCTCGACCCCGCGGCGGCGATCGCCGGGATGGTCAGCCTGATCGTCGCGCTGCTCCTGCTGTTGCCGATCCCCCTGAACGCGACGCTCGCGCTCGTCAAGCGCGCCGCCCCGACGATCACGAGTGTCGTACCGCACATCGCCGTGATGGAGCTGCGCTCCGGGCGCTCGCGGGCCGTCGCGATCGCCGCCACCGGAGCGGTCGCGGTATTCGGCGCCGTCTCGATCCAGGGCGCCCACGGAGACCTGCTGAAGGGCCTCGAGAACGCCGCCCGAGACACCAACTCGGCCACCGACGTGTGGGTCTCGGCGGCCGGCAACTCCAACCTGCTGATGACCACGCCCTTCGCGCCGACCCAGCAGGGGAAGATCGAAAAACTGGGAGGCGTGAAATCGGTCGGCCTCTACCGCGGCGGGCTGCTCGACGAAGGCGACCGGCGCGTCTGGGTGATCGCGCCACCGGCCGACTCCTCGCCGCTGGTGCCGCCGACGCAGCTGATCGAAGGCAACGCCGCCCAGGCCGACGCGCGGCTGCGCGAAGGCGGCTGGGCCGTGGTCTCGCAGGCGATCGCCGAAGAACGCCACCTACACATCGGCCGGCCCTTCATTCTCCACTCCCCCCACCCCACGACGATGCGCCTCGCGGCCATCAGCACGAACATCGGCTGGGCGCCCGGGGCAATCGTGATCAGCTCCGAAGACTACACGCGCGCCTGGGAAAGCAACGACATCAGCGCCTACAGCGTACGCGTGAAGCCAGGCAGCACTCCCAACCAGGTTCGCGACGAGATCCGGACCGCTCTGGGTCCACACACGGGACTGGCGGTACAGACCGCCTCCCAGCACGAAGCCAAGCTCGTCGAAATCACCCGCCAGGGGCTCACCCGCCTGTCGCAGATCGCGACGCTGATCCTGATCGCCGCGATCCTCGCGATGGCGGCAGCGATGGGCGCGCTGATCTGGCAGCGCCGCCCCCGGCTGGCCAAGCTCAAGCTCGAGGGCTTCGCGCAAGTCGAACTGTGGCAGACGATCGTGCTCGAGAGCTTCCTGCTGGTGGGCGTCGGCTGCACCACCGGCGCACTCTTCGGACTGCTCGGCCAGCAACTCCTAGACCACGCCCTCAGCACCGTTATCAACTACCCCGTCGTCAGCTCGCTCGGCTTCGTCGGGGCAATCGTGAGCCTCGCGCTCGTGACCGCGGCCGCCGTCGTGATCGTCGCCGCGCCGGGCTACTTCGCCGCCGACGTACCGGCGGCGCTCGCGCTGCAGGACTGACTGCTAGCGACGGTGGCGCGTCGGCAGCGGGCAGGGCACGACGCTTTTCGCGACGGTGCTCGTCCCGTCGGTGAAGCCGAAGGTCGCGGAGAACTGAAAGCCCTGAGCCGGGCAATGCTGCGGCACCGAGACGCCCTGCGGATGGAACGCGATCGTTTTGCCGTGCGAGTGGGTGTAGTAGGTCAGATGAGCCGGCCCGATCGTCGACTGGACGTTGAGGATCGAAACCGGCGGCCCGTTCGGCACGCTGGGGATCAACGGCACCGCGGCATTGAGGCTGCCACCGAGCGTTTCCGAGCCAGAGACGAGTTCGCCCTGGAAGACGATCTGGGCAGAGACCGGCGCTTGTCCGTTCGCATAGAACAACACGACGATGTTGCCTTCGTGCGGGGGACCCATCAGCGCTTGGATTTCGGGGATCTCGTGGCCCGAACCGGTGCCGAACGGCACTTCCACGAGGGCGCTCCCGAAGCCGAGGCGTGAGTTCGGCGAGCAGCCGGCAAGCCCATGCGCGAGCAGGTTCGCGGGCTGGCAGATCGCGAGGCCGAGCGTCGTCGTCACGTAGTCGATGCCGGCGGGGAGACGCAGGCTGAGACTGGACAGCGGAGCGGGCAGCCCGCCGGCTGTGTTGGCGATCTGAAAGCCGAAGCCGATCGTCGTGCTGGCGCCGAGCTTGTCCGGCGAGAACGACGTGTGCAGCGTCGCGGTCTCCGCCGCGCCGGCGCTCGCCGGCAGCGCACAGCAGACCAGCAACGCGATCACGACGACTCTAATTCTCGACATGGAGCTCCCCCGCTCGCGATTCTGCCGATTGCTCAGGTCGACATCTTGCCGCTCAGGTGCACCGCGACGGAGCCACTGAGACGCTGGATCGTGCCGCTGAAGCTGAGCCCGGAACCGTGCGCGCCGGCGTAGCTACCGCTGCCGCGATCGATCGACATCGTCCCTGAGAAGCTCGCGGTGCCGCCGTTGACGCGATAGTCGGCCGAGCCGCTCCCGGTGAGCGAACCGCCGCTCGGGTAGATGTTCACTTCGGCCGTCACGCGGTTGGGCGAGACGACGTCGAGGTGGATGTAGATCGTGCCCTTGATCGTCCCCGACGCCGAGCCCTGCTCGTTGAGCTTCAGCCCCGAGTGGCTCGTCCGGTGTAGCTGCCCCGACTCGTTCAGCGTGATCGTCCGCGCCGTGTGGGCCTTCGCGGGGGCCGCGCTGGAGATGCCCGTCCCGAGCGTGGCGACGCCTGCGAGCACGCCCGCGGACATCATCCCCGCGGCCAGCGCCACCCGCGCGCGTGCGGACCTTCTAGAAATATCGCTACCAGTCTTGCGTGCCATCTGACAGGGCCCCTCTCCTCATACGACCTCAAGTGGAACGACCCAAACCGATCAATGACCCAGCCAGACCGGTTTGAGCCCAGGAGCACATACTAGTTCACAGGGCATCGTGGTGAGCCGGTTGTTGCGGCCCTGGCTTCACGGCCTGAGGGAGAGCGAGCGTCCCGCGTAGGTGAGCATGCTCGCGAGGTGCGCTTCGATCGTCGCGAGGTTGTGTTCGCCGGGGTAGACGGCACCGTGGGCCTCGGCGCCCGCGGCCCGCAGCGCCGCCGCGAAGGGTGCGTCCTCGTCGGGGTTGGCGATGTGATCCTCTTCGCCGCCGTAGATGAACGCGTGCAAGCCGAGGCGCTTGATGATCGGACGGTCTGCGCGCAGGTCTCCTTCGAGCCCGTTGAAGAAGCTGAGCCAGCTCTCGACCACGCCGAAGCGGTAGGGGTTGGCCAGCGCGACGTTCATCGCGCCATAGCCGCCCATCGAGTCGCCGACGATCGCGCGGGCGCCGCGCTCTGAGAGCGTCGGGAGCGTGCGATCGACCAGCTGCTGCGTTTCGAGGATGTAGCTTTCGTAGTGCGTCACGCCCTCGTTGCGCCAGTTGTTCGAGCCGGGACCGCCCTGGATCATCACGGCGATCAGCGGCGGGATCGCGTGCTGGGCGATCAGCCGGTCGAGCTCATTCTGCAGCCCAACCTGGAGAAACGCCGTGTTCGACTGATCGTTGCCGGTGAGCATGTACAGCACCGGGTAGTGGCTCGCCGTGCTCGCGTAGCCGGCGGGGAGGTAGACGAGGAACGAGCCTTCGCCGCCAAGCGCAGCCGAGGAGTAGGTGGCGGAGTCGATCGAGCTGCCGGCCGCGTCCTGGCTGACCGGTGCCAGCGTCACCGACGGCGGTCCGGGGGCGGCGGGCGAGTCGCCCGTGGCGGTTGCGGCGGCCGGCGTCGCGGTGCGCACGCCGACTAGGCGATCGAGACTGAGGGGGCCGTGCAGCACGAGCATCGCGCAGACCGCGGCGACGGCGCTCAGCAGCGCCCCCAGGCCGAAGCGGCGGCGCGGGATCGCCCGCGGCGACTGCCACGCGCCGCCCGCGGCGCCCGCGGTCGCAAACGACTCCAGGCGCGGCGGAAAGGCCGGCACCCAGGACGGCGGCAGCGCTTCGAGCGCTTCCCCGCCCCGACCGCCGCCCTGCCCCGGCCAGCTCCAATCGCCGAGGCTCTCAAGCCAGAGTTGTGCTCGCGACGTGCTCATTCCCGCAGACATTCGGCAGATTCAAGGACGCACTCCACCGAAAGCCAACCCCTGCATGAAGGTTCCCATGCAAATCGTTGGTCTTCCCACGCAGATCGCGGTTCCAAGAGATCGGGGACGCTCAGCGCGTGCTCCATACCTCGCCGACGCCACCGAACCCGAGCGCCTGCTTCGTCGCTTCGGTGAGGTCGAATTCGCGTCCTGCCACATACGGTCCGCGGTCGATCACCGCGACGCGCACCGTGCGCCCGTCGTAGCGGAGCGTCACCTCGGTGCCACACGGCAGCGTCTTGTTCGCCACCCCCATCGTCGTGCTCGTCAACTCGCCGCCGCAGGCAAGGTCGCCGCCGCCACCGTACCAGGAGGCCTCGGCCAGGTGATAGACGTTCAGCGCGCCGAGACGGCGGTGGGCGGGCAGGTCTCCGGCGTCGCCTCCGAACCTGAGCCTTACTTGCTCGCTGGCGGTCTCACGCGGGAGGTAGCGCAACCGGAAGCGGCCGTTCGCGCCGGTGCGCGTGTGCGCCAGCGTCCGCCAGCCACGCTCGCCGAGCGCCTGCAGCTGCACCTCCTGTCCCGCCACGCCGGCGGTGTGGAGCGTCGCCGTCGTGGTTGTGGGTACGGATGCCGTGGTCGCACCGCCGGCGAGGGACGCCGAACTGTGGCTGGGGCCGGCTGTGCGCGCCGTGAGCTTGCCGGTGACGCTCGTCGTGTGGCCCTCGAGCACATTCAGCTCGGCGTGGAGCTCGCTCAGCGAGGTGCGCGCCGGCGCCTGCAGCGGCGGTGTCGCGCTCGCATCGATCACGAGCGGAGACAGAGCCGTGGCAGGCTGCGCGAGAGTCGCGGGGACGTACATACTGGGAGGAACCTCCTTGTTTTCCGCCTACGGGGTTAGCTGTCGGGCTCACGGCCGGTGTGGCACGCGAAACGGACGCGCGCCTCCCGGGCGTTACGGCCGCAACAGCGGCCGATTCGCCCCATCCACGCCGCCTTCCCGCGACGTGGCAGTGGGTCCCCCGTTCGCCTCCATCCACGGAGACGACTCGGCAGGGTCGAACAATTGTTCGTAGCTTAAGCGGTCTTTGCGGGGTTTATGTGTGATGGGGGACACACTTCCCGGTTGGTGGCGATGTGTTTAAACTGCCCAAAATCGCCCGACGTTGACGTGAGAGACCGAAGCCGCGACAATCGAGGAATGGCCAACCCCGACCGGCTCTCCGCGCTGGACTCGACGTTCCTGCATCTCGAGGACCACTCGAGCGCGCACATGCACGTCGCGATGGTGATGGTCTTCGAGGGGGAGGCCCCCACGCCGAAGGAGCTGACCGATCACGTGCTCAGCCGCCTGCACCTGGTGCCGCGGTATCGCCAGCGACTGGCGTACGTGCCGCTCGGGCAGGGGCGGCCGGTGTGGACCGACGACCCGCACTTCAACCCGCGTTACCACATCAGGCACACTGCGCTGCCGCGGCCGGCGGACGAGGCGGCGCTGAAGCAGCTCGCCGGGCGGTTGTTCAGCCAGCGCCTGGACCGCTCAAAGCCGCTGTGGGAGATCTGGCTCGTGCAGCGAATGGCGGGCGGGCGCTTCGCGCTGATCGCCAAGACGCATCACGCGCTGGTCGACGGGATCTCGGGTGTGGACATCACGACCGTCCTGTTCGACACGACACCCGAGCCGGCCGGGACGTCGCGGCCGGCGACCCCGTGGGCCGCCAAGCCGCTGCCGGGCTCGGCCAAGCTGCTGGGCGAGGCGCTGCTCGAGCGCGCGACTGTGCCCGCCGAGATGGGCCGTGGTACCCGCGCGTTGCTGCGCGCGCCGCGCAAGGTGGCTTCACAGGTCAAGGACAGCATCGCGAACGTCGGTGCGACCACGCTCGCGGGCATCAAAGCGCCCGCGCCGCCCAGCCCGTTCAACGTCGACATCGGCCCGCACCGCCGCTACACATTCCTCGATGCAGATCTTGCCCAGTTCAAAGCGATCAAGGACTCGCTCGGGGGAACGCTCAACGATGTCGTGCTCGCCTCCGTCAGCCTCGCGCTGGGGCGGTACTTGCGCGGGCAGGGCCAGGACACCGAGGGGCTCGTACTCAAGGCGATGGTTCCCGTATCGGTGCGCGCGGACTCCGAGCGCGGCGCGCTCGGTAACCAGGTCGCCGCGATGTGGGCTCCGCTGCCCGTCGGCGTCGAGAACCCGGCTGAGTGTCTGGCACAGATCCGCGACGCAATGGAGAACCTGAAGGAGTCCGGCCAGGCCGTCGGCGCACAGGTGCTGACCAACCTCGCCGGGTTCGCGCCGCCCACGATCCTTAGCCAGGCGGCGCGGCTGCAGGCACGCCAGCGCTTCTTCAACCTCGTCGTCACGAACGTCCCCGGCCCGCAGTTCCCGCTCTACGTGCTCGGGCGGCGTCTGGAGGTGCTCTACCCAGTAGTGCCGCTGGCCCAGCGCCAGGCACTGGGAATCGCCGTGATGAGCTACGACGGTCATCTCGGCTTCGGTCTGCTCGCCGACTACGACGCCTTGCCAGGCCTGGAGAGGATCGCACGCGATCTGCGCTCGGCGATCGGCTCGCTGGCTCGCACGGCGGGCATCCCGGGCACAGGCTCGAAAAAAGCGCGCGGCGCCGGCCGCACCTCCACCGGGGCCCGGACCAACGGAAGCCGGGCCAACGGCGCCAAGCCTGCGGCCCGCAAAGCCACCGCCGTATCACCGGCCAATGGCGCCAAACCGCGGCGCAGGGCGGCCGCGAGCGCCAACGGCCGCGCTTCGCTGGGCAAGCCTCCCGCCGTGCAGAGCTAGCCGGATAGGCACGCTTGCAAGTGCGGCTGGCGCTCTGCCAGATGAATCCCACGGTGGGCGACATCGCCGGTAACGCGGCGCGCATCCGCGCGGGCCTCGATGACGCCCGCGAGGCCGACGCGGAGCTCGTGTTGTTCGGAGAGCTTGCTCTGACCGGCTATCCCCCGGAGGATCTGCTGCTGCGCGAGCACTTCCTCGCGGATGCCCGAGCCGCGCTCACGCAGCTGGCGGGCGACACGCACGATGTGGTTGCGATCGTCGGCTTTCCGGAGCATGCCGACGGACACGTCTACAACGCCGCTGCCGTGCTCGCCGACGGGACCGTCCAGGCGATCTACCGCAAGGTCCACCTCCCCAACTACGGAGTATTCGACGAGCGGCGCTACTTCCACCCCGGGAGCTCGGGCGCGACGATCGAGCTGGATGGGCGGCTGGTTGGGTTGACCGTCTGCGAGGACCTCTGGCTACCCGGCCCACCGGCCTCGCAGGAGGCCGCCGACGGCGCGCGCTTGATCGTAAACATCTCGGCATCCCCCTACCACGCCGGCAAGGGCCTCGAACGGGAGCGCATGTTCGGCCGGCGCGCCCGCGAAGACGGCGTTCCGATCGCATTCTGCGGGCTGGTCGGCGGCCAGGACGAGCTGCTATTCGACGGCCACTCGTTCGTCGTCGACCACACCGGCGAGACGCTCGCCCGCGCGGTGCAATTCGAGGAGGATCTTTTGCTGTGCGATCTGGACCTGGACGTCGCCGGCCCACCCCAGCAGGTCACCGGCGATCCCCCGGCGGCGGCACAAGCGGCACACCCCCCCCTGGTCGTGCTTCCCGGCCAGCCCCCCGTCCCCCGGCTCGACGCTGCCGCCCCGCGCCTGGTCGAGCCGATCGCGCCCGAAGAGGCCGAGATCTATGCGGCGCTGATGCTCGGACTGCGCGACTACGTCGAGAAGAACGACTTCTCCCACGTCGTCCTCGGCCTCTCCGGGGGGATCGATTCCGCGCTCGTCGCCTGCCTGGCCGCCGACGCGCTCGGCGCCGAGCGCGTGAGCGCGGCGATTATGCCCTCCCCCTACTCCTCCTCCGCCACCCAGGACGATGCGCGCGCACTCGCCGCCGCGCTGGGCATCCGCACGCACGAGCTGCGGATCGAGCCCGTCATGGATACCTATACGCAGACACTCCAAGCCGAGCTCGCCGGTCACGAGGCCGACCTGACCGAGGAGAACCTCCAGGCCCGGATCCGCGGCAACCTGCTGATGGCGCTCTCCAACAAGTTTGGCTGGCTCGTGCTCACGACCGGCAACAAGTCGGAGATGTCGGTCGGCTACACGACCCTCTACGGAGATCTTGCCGGCGGCCTCGCCGTGATCAAGGACGTGCCGAAGACGCTCGTCTACCGCCTCTGCGAGTGGCGCAACTCCGCCGCCGCGGCGACAACAGCGATGGGCGAACGGCAGATCGCTCGCGTGCGCGCCCCGATCCCACCCTCGATCATCGCGCGGGCGCCGTCGGCCGAGCTCCGCCACGACCAGCGCGACGAGGACTCGCTGCCCCCCTACGAGCTGCTCGACCGCATCCTCGCCGGCTACGTCGAGCTCGACAAGGGCCGCGAGCAGCTGATCGCCGAGGGCCTGCCCGAGCAAGAGGTCGATCGCACGATCCGGCTCGTCGACCTCGCCGAGTACAAGCGCCGCCAGGCGCCTCCTGGTATCAAGGTCACCACACGCGCCTTCGGCCGCGATCGGCGGATGCCGATCACCAACCGGTACCGAGGCTGACGTGCGCACACCCCGTCTGTCGTGCCCCCGCCCGCTCGCGCTGTTCGCGCTCGGCCTCAGCACGCTCGTCCTCGGGGGCTGTGGCAACACCCTGCAGGACCAGCCGATCTCCCACACGACACTGGAGGGCCTCGTCCTGGCCCCCTACCCCGTCTACTGGCTGGGAGGCTCCTTCCAGCGGATGGCGATCACCGAAGCCTCCGAGGATCCCAGCGGCGCCTACACGGTCCAGTACGGGGACTGTGCCGAGGGCGGTCAGAACACCTGCGTTGTGCGTCTGCGCGTCGTCACATCCCCCGACAACAGCTTCATCCCAGCCGGCTCACAGTCTCACCGCGCGATCCGCATCCGCGGCGTCACCGGGGTGGTGGCGCAGGGAGACGAGACGATCGAGCTACCCACGGCCGGCGTCATCGTCGATATCTACGCCAACAGCCCCGCGCTTGCCCGTTCCGCCGCCGAGACGGCCGTGCCGATCAACGACGTCGGCGCACCCGCCGCGCCGCTGCCCTCACCGCTGCCCGACACCGGCTTCGGCGAGCAGCCGCTGCCTGGTCAGGCTCCGACGCTCCTCCGCGCGCCGAACTAAGCCGGTGCTGCCGGCGGCGCGGGCCGCACCGCGATCGTCATCCGCGTCAACGCGCACAGGTGGCCGGCGTCGTCGTGGAAGCGCACGTCCCACACCCACGTGGTGCGACCCCTGTGCAGGCGCGTCGCGTGGGCGTGCACGGCGCCCTCGGTGACCGGCCGCAGAAAGCTGGTGTTGTTCGACAAACCCATCGCGACCTCGCCCCGCTCGAGCACCCCCAGGGCCGTGGCGAGCGAAGCCAGAGACTCCGCGATCGAGGCATAGACGCCCCCGTGCAGCAGGCCCATCGGCTGCTTGAGCTCGTCGCGCAGCTGCACCCGGGCGCGAACCTCCTGCTCGGAGAAGTCCACCAGCTCGAGGCCATACAGACGGTCGAACCCGACCCTGAACTCGTTTAGCTGCTCCGCGGTCGGCGTGGTCATCCCGGCGCCACGATAGCCTACGCACCCTGCACCCATGAGCCGACTAGACGACCTTCCTCCCGACCAGCGCGCGGTGCTGCTGCTGCTTGTCCGTCAGGGCAAGAGCCATGCCGAGATCGCGGAGATGCTCGGCATTCCCGCGGACACCGTCCGTGACCGTGCCCGCGCCGCGCTCGACGCGCTCGCGCAGGAGCCGAGCGAGCCGCGCGTCTCAGCTCCCGCACCGGCAGGCGACGACCCCGCGCAGGCGCGCGTCTCCCGCGGCGCCCGATCGCCCACGCCGGCGGCGCCTCCCCCACCGCCCGCGCAGGCACGGGCCAGGCAGGCGCGGGACACCGGTCTCTCCAGCTCGCTGCCGAGCTCCAGGCGCGGCGGCGCGCTGCTGCTAGCGGCGCTCGTAGTGATCATCGTCGTCGCCGTGATCCTGATCACGAGCGGCGGCGGCTCCTCGCACAAATCGTCGAGCACGCAGAGCACCGGTACCGGCGCCACCACGACGACCCCGAGCACCTCGAAAACCTCGACGACGTCGAGTACCTCCACGGCATCGGGTAAGAAGCCGACCCTCGACAAGCAGATCGCTCTCACCTCGCCCGAACCGAACAGCAAGACGGTCGGCCTGGCCGAGGTGCTCTCCGAAGGCTCCAAGCGCGCCTTCTACATCGCCGCCGAACACCTGCCGCCGTCGACCGGCTTCTTCTATGCCGTCTGGCTCTACAACTCCCCGACGAGCTCCGTGGCGCTGGGCAAGATCCCCCCCGTCAGCTCCAACGGGCAGGCGCAGGGCGGCGCGCTGCTACCCGCCAACGCCGGTGAATACCACGAGATGCTGCTCACGCGCGAGACGAGCGAACACGCGAGCAAGCCGGGCCCGGTCGTCCTCAGCGGCGCGTTCAGCCTCGGCGGGCACTGACGGTAGGTGCCGCGAGACCGCTCGGCGGCTCAGCCCTCGACCTGCACGCCGTTCCAGAAGGCGAAGTGATCCTTGATCTCCGCCGCGGCGTCCTTGGGCTCGGGGTAGTACCAGGCCGCATCGGGGTTGGACTGCCCGTCGACCTCGATCGTCCGGTAGCTGGCCTCGCCCTTCCACGGGCAGATCGTGTGGGTGTCGCTCTCACGAAAGAAATCCGCGTTGACGCTCTCGGGAGGGAAGTAGTGGTTTCCCTCGACCACGACCGTCGTCTCGCTCTCGGCGAGCGTCGCTCCGTTCCAGACCGCCTTCATGATCGGCTCCTCTCGCTTGAACGCATCTCCTCGATGGTAGCCCGGCCGACCGGCGGTACCAGACAGGTCCTTGCCCGTCAGCGCTCCAGATATCGCAGAACGACCCGCCCGAGCACGAGCACGTCGCCGTCGTGCAGGTCCGCCTGCGTGACGCGGCGGCCGTTGAGCAACGTGCCGTTGGAGCTGCGATCGTCGAGGATGCGTGAGCCGGAGCGACGGTAGACGAGGATCGCGTGACGCCGCGAGACGGAGTCCTCGTCGAGGCGCAGGTCGGCGGCGAGACCGCGGCCGATGTGCGTCACGCCCGATCCGAGCGGTATCAGCAGCCGCTCCCCGGGCCCCTGGACCTCGATATAGCAGCCGGTCTCGCTGCCAAGGTGGTCGTCGGGTAGCTCCTGCGGGGCGAGAGGCGTCGCTTGACGGCGCACGCGCTCGTCGAGGCACGCGATCCCGTCGAAGAACTCGGTCATGCCCTCTGCGGGGGCGACGGTGGGACGGATGGGTGTCTGAGTAGCCATATGAATAGCTAACTGCAGGGTACTCACGCGAACCTCAACGGAGGTTAAGAAATCGCGAAGTGTTCGGCGCCCTCGAAGTGTTCTCTAATCCGCCTTCGAAAAGCGTGCCGGCGCCCGTGGCGGATGGCCGGCGCGATCGCTAACCTGAGCGCATGTGCGCGGGTTGTGCAATGGCGGCGGCATCGTGCGCGACGGGCTTGCGCTCGTGGCTTCAGACCCACAACTTCACGTGGCTGACGCCGCGCCGGCTGCGCGCCGTGACGATCGGCGCGATGTGCGCAGCGGGGCTCGTCTCGACGATCGGCGTCAGCGGCGCCACACCGAGCACCAGCGCCCAGACCGCACCGGCGACCGCTCACGTCTCATCCTCGCCAGCACCCTGATTCGCCAAACTCCCGCGTTCTTAACACCTGCCCGCTAGGGCGGCGCTGGCCAAGCGAGGCAAGGACGCAGTGAGCGCGGTGCCTAGCCTCCGGCGACGGCAGGCAGGATCGTCAGCTCGGCGCCGTCGGGGACCGGCGTGGCGAGCCCATCCAGGAAGCGAATGTCCTCGCCGGCGAGGTAGACGTTGACGAAGCGCCGCAGCGAGCCGTCCTCGTTGGCGATGCGCTCGCGCAGCTCGCCGTAGCGCTCGTACAGGCCGTTCAGGGCCTCGGCCACGGTCGCGCCGGAGACCTCCGTCTCGGCGGTGCCCTCGGCGGCGGCCCGCAGCTGGGTCGGGATCTTTACGAGCACCGCCATCAGACCGCGACGGCCTCGGGCACGATGCTCTCGAACGACTCCAGGTTGGCGTCGATCCTGTAGGTCTCGAACGAGTCGCGCACCGCGTCGAGCGTCTTCAGACCGTCGCCGGTGATCACCAGCACGACGCGCTCGTCGGGGTCGATATCCCCGCGCGCGGCGAGCTTCGCCAGCACGGCCGTCGTGACGCCGCCGGCGGTCTCGGTGAAGACACCGGTCGTTTCGGCCAGCAGTTTGATGCCCGCCCGGATCTCATCGTCTGAGACCGCGTCCACGCTACCGCCCGTGCGCCGCGCCAGATCCAGCGCATATGGACCGTCGGCCGGGTTGCCGATCGCCAGCGACTTGGCGATCGTGTCCGGCTTGACCGGACGGCAGACGTCGTGACCGCCGGCGTACGCGCTGGCCACGGGCGAGCAGCCCTCGGCCTGGGCGCCGTTCATTCGCGGTGTGCCGCCTTCGATTAACCCGAGCTCGCTCCATTCCTGGAAACCGGCGGCGATTTTCGTGAACAGCGAGCCCGAGGCGACGGGCACCACGCAGCGATCTGGGAGCTCCCAGCCGAGTTGCTCGGCGATCTCGAACGCCAGCGTCTTCGAGCCCTCGGCGTAGTAGGGCCGCAGGTTGATGTTCACGAACGCCCAGTCGCGCTCGGCGCACAGCTCCGTGCAGAGGCGGTTGACGTCGTCGTAACTGCCATCCACGCCGACGAGCTTCGTCCCGTAGATGCCCGTGGCGAGGATCTTCTGCTCCTCGAGGTTCGCGGGGATGAACACGTAGGAGTCCATGCCCAGCGCCGCGCCGTGGGCGGCCACCGAATTCGCCAGGTTGCCGGTCGAGGCGCACGCGATCGTCTCGAAGCCCAGCTCCCGTGCCCGCGTGACGGCGACCGAGACGACGCGGTCCTTGAACGAGTGGGTCGGATTGGCGGCGTCGTTCTTGACCCACACCTCGCGCAGGCCGAGGCGCTCGGCGAGCCGGTCGGCGCGGATCAGCGGCGTGCACCCCGCCGGCAGACCGACGCGCGAGGCGAGCCGTCCGGACGGCCCGGGAGGCCCGCCTGCCAGGGGCAGAAAGTCCGCGTAGCGCCAGATGTTCTGCGGGCCGCCCTGGATGCGGCGGCGCAGCTCGCCGACGTCTAGGCTCGAGCGGCTGTGGTCATAGGCGACCTCCAGCGGCCCGAAGCACTGCTCGCAAACGTACAGCGCCTCCAGTGGATACTGGGTCTTGCACTCCTTGCACTGCAGATGACTGACAGCCATGTGGGCTCCTTCGCTCTAGTCTTCGCCGTGTCACGTGTGGCGAAGAGCGCGAAGCCCGCCACACATCTCCTGGAATTGGCACCTTCCCGCCTGTGACTTTGACGGTGGTTGCCGGGGTTTCGTAGGGCCAGGCCCTCCACCCCTCTGGATGTGTCCAGCTATGTCTGCACGCGCAGTATAGCGAGCGCGCCGACGATTGCAAGGCCCGGTAAAAGCCCGGTAACGCTCACAGGGGCGCGGTGTAGGGCCTTTTGCGATGGGCTCCCCCATACACGAGCAGGACCGGCGACTGGCGGCACTGCAGGACTTCGAGCCCCCGCAGGCGGCAAGCAAGCGGCGCATGCTGATCATCGTCAACCCCTACGCGACGACGGTCTCCGATCGCCTGCGCCATCTCGTCGTCTACGCGCTACAAGGCCGCTTCGAGGTCGATGCCGTCGATACCGAGGCTCAGGGTCACGCCACCGAGCTATGCCGCGAGGCCGCGCACGAGGGCTACGACGTGGTCGTCGCCTTCGGCGGCGACGGGACCGTCAACGAAGCCGCCAACGGGCTGATCGGATCGCCCTCCCAGTGGACGAGCGCCAACCCCACCCCGCTGACCTGCCTGCCGGGGGGCTCGGCGAACGTGTTCGGCAAGATGCTCGGCATCCCCGGCGAGCTCGTCGATGCCACCGAGCACCTGCTCGCGATGGCCGACGACTGGCGCCCGCGCAAGGTCGACCTGGGTGTCGTCAACGGCCGCTGCTTCACCTTCGCCTCAGGCCTCGGCGTCGACGCGAGCGTGGTCGAGCGGGTCGATTCCAACCCACGCCTGAAGGCGCGCCTGGGCGCCTACTACTTCACGTGGGCAGCGATCAGCACGTTCGCCCGCCGCTACGTCATGCACCCGCCGCGAATGGTCGCCCGTGCGGGCGGGCAGACGCTCGAGGGCGTCACCACGATCGTGCAGAACGGATCGCCCTTCACCTACTTCCAGAACCGCCCGATCGAGGTCGCCGAGGGCGCCGCGCTCGATTCGGGCGCGCTCGCTGCGTCCGTCCTGCACCGCGCGCGACCGCTGGACATGCCCTCGATCGCCTGGCGCGCCTTCTCCCCCCGGGCGCGCATCGCCCGCCATCGCCACGTCTCGAGCTTCCCCGCGCTGAACGAGCTCACGGTGCAGAGCGCCGACGGACGCCCGCTGCCGCTGCAGGTCGACGGCGACTTCATCGGCGAGGTCGACGAGGCGCGCTATTCGATCCTCCCGCGCGCGCTCAACGTCGTCGCCTAGCCGGCGGCTCCCGGCGTGACGCGGTAGGCGTCGAACACCGACTCGATGTTGCGCAGGCGCGTGACCGCGCCCTTCAGCGTGTGCGTGTCGGCGACCTCGACGACGAAGCGGTTCTTGACCATCGGCGGCGTCGACAGGCAACGCGCTTCGAGGATGTTCGCGCCGGACTCGGAGAACACGCGCGAGAGATCCTCTAACAGGCGGTGGCGATCCCACGCGTCGATCTGGATTTCGACGACGAACGCGGTCGTCTGATCGCCTTCCCAGGAGACGCTCGTGAAGCGCTCGGGGTCCTTGCGCAAAAGTACGGAGTTGGGGCAGTCCTCGCGGTGGATCGTGATCCCGCGACCGAGCGAGATGTAGCCGACGATCTCATCGCCCGGCACCGGGCGGCAGCACTTGGCCAGGCGCAGCATCACGTCCTCGACGCCGTCCACTCGAATTCCATACTGGCCGGAGGACTTCGTCGGTCGCCGTCGCGCGCGCCCCACCCTCAACAGATCGGCGGCCGTCGCCTCGCCGTCGGCCGCCTCGCCCTGCTTGAGGCGCTGCATCACCTTGTTCACGACCACCTTCGGCGAGACCTTCGCCGCGCCGAGCGCGATGTAGAAGTCGTCGGCCTTGCGGTAGCCCATCTCCCTGATCACGTCCGCCAGCAGCGCCGAGCCGGTGATCTTCTGGGCCGGCAGGCCCTGCTTGCGTAGGTGCTCCTGCAGCACCTCGCGCCCGGTGTGCTCGGTGTCCTGCCGGGACTCGGCCTTGAACCAGGCCTTGATCTTGTTGCGCGCGCGCGTGGTCTTTACCGTCGCCAGCCAGTCGCGCGAGGGCCCCCGCTCGCGCTTGGCGGTGAGGATCTCGACGATGTCGCCGGAGTGCAGCTCGCAGTGCAGCGGCACGATCTTCCCGTTCACGCGAGCGCCCACGCAACGGTGTCCGATCTCGGTGTGCACCTCGTAGGCGAAGTCCAGCGGCGTGGCGCCGGCGGCAAGCGACTTGACCTCGCCCTTGGGAGTGAACACGTAGACCTCGTCCTCGAACAGGTCTGTGCGCAGAGTCTCCATGAACTCCTGCGGGTCGAGCAGGTCCTTCTGCCAGTCGAGCATCGAGCGCAGCCACTTCAGCTTGGCGTCCTCGCCCGTATTGATCGGGACCCCATCCGCCTGCTCGCCGTTCTCGCTCTTGCCCGACCCGGGCGGCTGCTTGTACATCCAGTGGGCGGCCACGCCGAACTCCGCCATTTCGTGCATCTCCTGGGTGCGGATCTGGATCTCCAGCGGCCGGCCCTCAGGCCCGATGATCGTTGTGTGCAGGGACTGATACATGTTGAACTTGGGCATCGCGATGAAGTCCTTGAAGCGACCGGGCAGCGGCTTCCACAGCGAGTGGATCACGCCGACGGTCCCGTAGCAGTCCTTCACCGAGTCGACGATCACGCGCATCGCGGTGAGGTCGTAGATCTCGTTGAACTCGCGGCCCTTCTTCGTCATCTTTGAGTAGATCGAGTAGAAGTGCTTGGCGCGACCGGCGATCTCGGCCTCGATGCCAACCTGTGCGAGTTCGTCGCGGAGATAGTCGCCCGCCTCGCTGACGTAGCGCTCGCGCTCATCGCGTTGCTGGGCGACCAATCCCTTGATCTCCTGGTACTTGCGGGGGTGCAAAGTCGCAAAGGCAAGGTCCTCGAGCTCCCACTTGATCGCGTGAATACCCAAGCGGTGAGCCAGCGGCGCATAGATGTCGAGTGTCTCTCGCGCCTTCTCGATCTGCTTCTGCTTGGGCATCGCGTCGATCGTGCGCATGTTGTGCAGCCGGTCGGCGAGCTTGATCAGGATCACCCGCACGTCGGTGGCCATCGCGACCATCATCTTGCGGTAGTTCTCGGCCTGCGCCTCGTCGCGCGACTGGAAGGCGATCCCGGTCAGCTTCGTGACGCCGTCGACGATCTGCGCGATGTCCTCGCCGAAGCGAGCGCGCACCTCCTCGATCGAGGCGGATGTGTCCTCGACCGTGTCGTGCAGCAGTGCCGCGCACAGTGTCTCGGTATCCAGCCGCATGCCCGCGCAGATGCGTGCCACACGGACGGGGTGCACGATGAAGTCCTCGCCGGACTTGCGTCGCTGCGCGGCATGATGCTCGCAGGCGAAGACAAACGCGTCTCGAACGCGAGCGCGATCAATCTCCACCGCTGAGTCCTTCGCGTGCTCAGAGACGATCGCGAACAGGTCGTCGAGCAGTCGCCGCTCGAACTCGTTCAGATCGAGGCGCTCGACCGGGCTTGGAGCGACGGTCCCCGCCGGGGAAGGTGACCGCTCGTCGAGCTGGACGACAGGCGGGCTCGTGGATGAATCCTTTGCGATCGCCATCTTCTAAGGGTAGGGGACCGACCACCCGGATTGAAGGGATCGCCTGCGGGGCGATCGCGAGCGGCCTCAGCTCAGGCGAACAGCACGAGCTCCCCGTCCTCGACGGGCGCCGCCGGCGTCGCGACCGGTTGCTCGACGAAGAGCTCCTCGCGGGCCCGCGCCTGACGGAGCACCAGACGGGGCTCGCTGACGCCGTTCCACTCGTTGATCTCGAGCGTAAACGTCGCTTCGGCCGGCTCCTCCGCGGCGACGGGCAGACGTGAGCCGGTCCCGAAGGCGACGCCGCGCGCTCGCGCACCGCCGGCCTGGAGCGTGAAGCGGAGGTGCTTGCCTTCCCCCATCGGGCGCAGATCGCAAAACGTGGCGTCCTTGACGAGCAGCGAGACCCCCGGGTTGCCGCGTCCGAACGGCGCCAGCACGAGCAGCTCCTCGGCGAGCTCCATACCGAGCTGATCGCACTCCACGACGGCGTCGACTCGCTCCAGCGGCGCCGTGTCGCCCGGTTCGAGCACTTCCTCGGCGTGGGCGGCGAATGCCTGCGCGAACTCCTCCACGCGCCCGCTTTCGATCTCCAGGCCCGCGGCCGCGCGATGGCCGCCGAAGCGGCTCAGGTGACCGCCACAGGCGGTCAATCCCCCGAGCAGGTCGAAGGCGTCGATGCTGCGCCCCGAGCCCTTGCCGAGATCGCCGTCGAGGGCGATCAACACGACCGGGCGGTGGTGGCGCTCGGCCAGCCGCGAGGCGACGATCCCGATCACGCCCGCGTGCCAGTCCTCGCCCGCCAGCACGTAGGCCGCGCGCTCGCCGAGCGCGCGGACCTGTGCTTCGGCCTCGTAGCGGATGCGCGTCTCCACCTGCCGGCGCTCGTGGTTGGCGCGACCCAGCTCCTCGGCGACCTGAGCCGCGCGCAGCGAGTCCTCGGTCAGGACCAGCTCCAGCCCCGCGTCGGCGCGGTAGAGGCGCCCGGCGGCATTCAGCCGCGGTGCCAGCGCGAAGGCGACCGAGCGCTCGGTCAGCTTGCCGGGATCGACCCGGGCGACGGACATCAGGGCACGCAGCCCCGGCTTGGCGGTACCCGCCAGCGCGCGCAGGCCACGCCGCACGAGCGCGCGATTCTCCCCCGTCAACGACACCACATCGGCGATCGTCGCCAGTGCCACCAGGTCGATGTCCTCCGCCAGGGCAGGCGCGTCCGGCCGAGCGGGACCGACCGCGTCCGAGCGCGCAAGACCCGGCGACGCGGCCGCCTGCTCAAGTGCCTGGGCGAGCTTGTAGGCGACGGCCGTGGCGCACAGATCAGGGCACGGGTAGCCGCAGAGGAGCGGATGCACGATCGGGGCGTCGGGCAGCACCCCGTCGGCACGGGGGGAGTGGTGGTCGGTGACCACCACCTCCATCCCGAGCGCCTTGGCCCGCTCAACCTCCGCGACGGCCGTGATCGCGCAATCCACCGTAATCAGCAGGCGCGTGCCCCGCTGCGCGAGCCGTTGCACCGTGGCCAGGTTCAGCCCGTAGCCGTCGCTCGCGCGGTCGGGTAGGTACCAGTCGACGTTCGCCCCCAACCGGCGCAACGACCGCACGAGCACGGCCGTAGAACAGATCCCATCGACGTCGTAGTCGCCGTGGATCGTGATCCGCGCGCCGCTCGCGATGTGTCGCAGGATCGGCTCGATCGCCCGCTCGATGCCGGCGAACTCAGCCGGCGAATGCTCCTCGTCGGCGGCGAGGAACGCACGCGCCGGCGCCGGCTCGTCAAGCCCGCGACGCACGAGGATCTGCGCGAGCGGCCCGCTCACGCCGAGCTCGCGCTGCAGCGCGTCTACTTTGTCCGCGGGACAATCGGCGATCTCAAAACGAGGCCTCTCCATCGGACCAGGCTAAGGCCCGGTCAAGACGGAACCGCGCAGGAACACCGCGTGCCGTTCGGAAGTTCAGTTCGATCCAGAGCCGCTAGGGCCAAGCGCAGCAAGGACGCAGAGAGCGTGGCGTGCTACGCACGCGAGCGACCGAGGACGCCGCTGGGCGCCGTGCCCTAGCTGCTCTGGCGTTCGCGACGCATGCCCTCGAGGTACACGAGCGCAATCCCGATCAGCGCGCCCGGGACCGCGTAGAGCACGACCGCGATGTCCGTCGCCTTCTGCCCGGGAATCTCCAGCGCGGAGACTTTCAATCCGTAGATGATCAGCCCCACCAGGATCGCGCCGATCAGCGAACCGACGAACGCGCCCACGATCCCGCCCCAGAAGCGGTCGGGCACGAAAATCGTGAAGTGCCAGATCGCGAGGCCCATCATCACCCAGCCGAGCATGCCCATCAGCGCGACCTCCCGTGCCGTTTGTTGCGGGATCTTTTACTGCGCTCGCGGCGTTTCGGCTCTTCCTTCAGCACCAGGTCCTCCGGGGTCAGATCGGCTGCCGGGTCGCGCGTGTCCTCGGGCGGGGCCTCGGATGCTCCCTGCACCGGTTCCGCGGGCTGCACCGGCTGCTCCTCGGGACGCTGCGCGACCGCGGCGCGACCGCGCTGCTTCTGCTTGGGCTCGCCCTCGACGTCCAGGTCTCTCACCAATTCCTGGAACTCGTCGCGGGAGATCTGCTCGCCCGGCTCCTCGGGGGCCGTGATGCTCCCGCGCCGGTTGCGTTTGCGCGCCTGCGTGGGCTCGACGTCGACGGGCTGGCCGCCGAGCGCCGTCGCATACGCGGGCACGCTGCCGAGTTCGCCCACGATCCGTGCGCGGCGGGAGCGGTAGGAGCCCTCGCGTTCCTTCCAGTGGGTCAGCACCGGCGAGGCGATGAAGATCGAGGAGTAGGCGCCCGAGGCGATCCCGACCATCAGCGCGAAGGCGAAGTTCTTCAGCGTTTCCCCGCCGAACAGCAGTAGCGAGATCACCGGCAGCAGCGTGCAGAAGCTCGTCGCCAGGGAGCGCGTCAGCACCTCCGACATCGAGCGGTTGACGATTTGGGAGAACGCCGCGCGCGGCATGCGCGGCACGTTCTCGCGCACACGATCGAACACGATGATCGTGTCGTAGAGCGAATACCCCAAGATGGTTAACAACGCCGCGACCGTCGCCGTAGTCACTTCTCGGCCCGTCAGCGAATAGACGCCTGCCGTTATCAGCAGATCGTGCATCAGCGCGATCAGCACCGGGATCGCGTACTTCCACTCGAAGCGCAGCGCAATGTAGGCCGAGATCACGAGCAGCGAGGCGATGATCGCGATCACCGCGCTGTTGGCGACCGTTTTGCCGAACGTCGGCCCGATCGAGGTCGAGGACCAGTGGGGCGTTCCGGATTCGCTCGCGCCGTTGCCGTACTTCGTGTCGAAGGCCGCCCTGATCTTCGCGACCTTTTCCGGGCGCAGCGTCTCGGTCGAGATCTGAAAGCCCGCGCCGCCGACGCTCTTGCTTTTGAACTGCTGGACCTCGGCGTTGCCGTAGCCCGCGGCCGTCATCACGGCGGCCACCTGCTTCTCGCTGACGGGCTTGACAAACGCCGTCTGGATCCGCGTCCCCGACTTGAAGTCGATCCCGAAGTTCAGCCCCTTGCCGCCGATCGCCAGCGCCCCGATCAGAAGGATCGTGCCCGACAGCGAGAAGAACCACTTCGACGCACCCATGAAGTCGAACGTCCAGCCTTTCCCGCGCCGCGCGGCGCCGAGCGCTGCCGGGTGGGAGACCAGCGGCGAGCGGCTCATCGCGCCAAGCGCGGCCTGCGTGGCGAGCACGGCCGTGAACAGCGTCAGCAGCGTGCCGATCCCGAGCGTGAAGGCGAAGCCCTTGACTTCCGCGGTGGCGAGCGCGAACAGGATGAACGCGGTCATGAACGTCACCACGTTCGCGTCGACGATCGCCGCGAACCCGCGCTTGTAGCCGGTCGCGATGCCCGAGACGATCGAGCGACCGCCGCGGATCTCCTCCTTGACGCGCTCGAAGATCACGATGTTCGCATCCGCCGCGATCCCGATCGTGAGGATCAGGCCGGCGATCCCCGGCAGCGTCAGCGTGATCGGGATCAGCTTGATCAGCGCGAAGAAGTAGATCGCGTAGATCACCAGGCCGCCGATCGCGATCGCGCCGAGCACGCGGTAGAACAGCAGCAGAAACCCACAGACGACGACGAAGCCCAGCAGGCCCGCCAGCAGACCCTGGCTGAGCGCCTGTTTACCGAGCGTCGCCGAGACTTGCGACTGGGAGATCAGGTTCAGTTTGATCGGCAGCGCGCCGGACTGCAGCTCGTCGGCGAGGTTTTCCGCGGAGGTCAGCGTGAAGCCCCCGGAGATCTCAGAGCCCTGGGAGCTGTCGATCCCTTCCGGGTACTTCGTGTAGTCGATCGACGGCGCCGTGATCACCTGGCCGTCGAGCACGATTGCGAAGTGCTGCAGCGCCTCTTCCTTGGTCACACCCGGCAGCTGCGCTTCCTGGCCGCGCTCGGCGATTTCCTTGGTGACCTGCTGGAAGACGGTCTTCCCGTGCGAGTCGAAGCCGAAGGTCACATCGGGTGTGCCCGATTCGCTTTCGGAGCTCTCCTGTGGGTTGGTGATGTTGGAGCCCGTCAGCACAGGGTCGTCGTTGAGCACGTACCAGCTGTTCGGCGAGGGCTGCGTGACCTTACCGGCGGCGCTTTCCACCGGGCGCGCCTGCACGAGCACCGTGCCGGGGTTCACGCGCACCGTCTTCAGCTCCGCGCCCTTCGGCGCTTTGAAGTTTTCGGAGGTGAGATTCGCCTTGGTTTCCTCGGGCCCGCGCAGCACTTTTTCGTGCTTTGTGTCGAGCAGGTACCACGTCCCGTAGATGCAGCCTTCCTTCTGTTCGGGCGTACACCCGGGGCTCAGCGTCGTGTCGTTCTTGCGGATGATCGTGGGGCGTTTGGCGGCGCGCAGCACCGCCTGGTACTCGAGCAGCCCCGAGGTGGAGGAGGCGGCGTTCTCGCCGCCGGTGACGCTCGCTTCGGTCGGCGCCGGCTTGCCGTCGGGGCCGATCACGTTCGGCTCCCAGTCGTAGAAGTACAGCAGCGCGGTCTTGCCGACCTGCGCTTCCGCGCGTCCCGAGTTTGAGACGTTCGGCAGCGCCACATCGATTTCGTCCGAGCCGGTTCGCTGGATTTCCGGCTGGGAGACGCCGAGCGTATCGACGCGCTTGCGCATGATGTCGATCGCGCGGTTCAGCGATTCGGCGTCGACCTTCGACTGCGCCGTCGGCCGGGCCTGGTATGTGAGCTCGACGCCGCCCTTCAGTTCGAGGCCGAGACGGGTTTTCTTCGCCTTCAAGACGCCGGGGATGCCGACGATCACGAGCAGCGAGGCGATCACCAGCCCGAGGACGATCAGCAGGACGAAGGTGTTGCGGCGGCGGTCGGTCATCGGGACGATGGGCGACGACGTGGGCCGGTGATCGGCTGGTGGCGACTGGGGTCGTTCATCGGCTCTGCCCAGCCTACTTGTCGGGCGTCAACACGAGCAACAGCCCACCGTCGTCGTCATAGGCCGGGAACATGTCCGCCTTCGCGCTCGCCGCCACATCGCGCTCGCCGCTGACCTCGACCGGCTTGTCGAGCGCCCGCACCCCCCACTCGAGCACGGTCGCGACCGGGTCGTCGCCATTTGCGAAGCTCAGACCCAGCACCTGCTCGACGCGCTGGCCGATCACCTCCTCCTCCTCGAGGCCCGTGAAGGCGAAGGAGTTCTTCCCGCAGCCGATCACCCGGCCCTCCCCGTCGCACACGAAGAAGGCCGCGTCCGGCGCCGGATAGTAGTCGTCGAGCAGCTCGAACAGGAATGCGAAGCCGCACTTCTCGCAACCCTTCGGCTGGCGGGTGAATCCGATGTTGCGGTCCAGCTCGGTCGTGCGGTGACCGCAGTTTGGGCAGATGAACGGATGGGCCATTGATCGACAGATTAGGGGAGCCGGCGCTAGAACAGCGCCGGGCCGGCCGGCTCGGGGGCTGGCGGAATCTGGGCGGGCGGGATTCCGAGATGAGCGAACGCGGCCGGCGTCGCGGCCCGTCCGCGCGGGGTGCGCTTGATCAGTCCCTGCATCAGCAGGTAGGGCTCGTAGACGTCCTCGATCGTGTCCTGCTCCTCCCCCACCGCCACCGCCAGCGTCGAGAGCCCGACCGGGCCGCCGTCGAACTTCACGCAGATCGCGCGCAGGATCTCCCGGTCCAGCCGGTCCAAACCGCGCTCGTCGACCTCCAGCAGCGCCAGCGCCGCCTCCGCCGCGGCCGCCGTCACGACCCCCTCCATGCGCACCTCCGCGAAGTCTCTGACCCGCTTGAGCAGCCGGTTCGCCACGCGCGGCGTGCCGCGACTGCGCGCCGCGATCGCGACCGCGCCGTCGTCCTCGAGGCCGATCTCGAGGATCCCGGCGGAGCGGCGCACGATGCTCGCGAGCTCCTCCACGGCGTAGGGCTCCAGCCGCGCCTGGATGCCGAAGCGATCGCGCAGCGGCGTCGTCAGCAGTCCCGTGCGTGTGGTCGCGCCGACGAGCGTGAATGGCGGCAGCTCGAGCGTGACCACGCGCGCGCCCGCGCCCTGCCCGACCGTGATCGGCAGCCGGTGATCCTCCATCGCCGGATAGAAGGTCTCCTCGAGCGTGCGCGACAGGCGGTGGATCTCGTCCACGAAGAACACGCTCCGCGGCTCGAGCGCGGTCAGGAAGGCTGCGATGTCGCCCTTGCGCTCGAGCGCCGGGCCGGCCGTCTGCACGAACGGCACTTCGAGCTCCGCGGCGACGATCTGCGCCAGCGAGGTCTTGCCGAGGCCCGGCGGCCCCGCCAGCAGCAGGTGGTCGAGCGCCTCCCCGCGCGCGCTCGCCGCCTCGATCGCGACGCCGAGCTGCTCGAGCAGCGTGCTCTGCCCGACGAAGTCCGTCAGGCGCCGGGGGCGCAGCGAGCGGTCGAGCTCGTCCTCCTCGACGAGGTAGGGGGTCTGGATGCGGGCGGTCTCGGCGCTCATTGCGTCCGCGCCGTTCGCAACGCCTGCGCGAGCAGCTCCTCGGCGCTGTCTCCCTCCGCGCCCCGCAGCAGTTCCTCGGCCTCGCCGGGCGCATACCCGAGCTCGATCAGCCCGTCGCGGGCCAAGGCCATTGGTCCTTCTCCCCTGCGTGCAACGATCGGGCCGCTCGGCGCGGCGTCGCCGACCTTCTCGCGCAGCTCGACGATGATCCGCTCCGCCGTGCGCTTACCGATCCCCGGCACCGCCTGGAAGCGGGCCGCGTCCTGCCCCGCGATCGCCGCCTGCAGCTCGCGCGGCGTGCCGCCGGAGAGCACCGCCAGCGCGACCTTCGGGCCGACGGCCTGCACCGAGAGCAGCATCAGGAATAGATCGCGCTCCTCCTCGGAGTGGAAGCCGTAGAGCGATAGGGCGTCGTCGCGCACGATCAGATGCGAGTGCAGCGTCGTCTCCTCGCCCGCCGCCGGGACGTGCCGGAGCGTCTCCGCCGAGACCGCCGCGCGGTAACCGACGCCGCCGCAGAGGATCACGACGTGGTCGGTGCGGCGGACCGCGACCTCGCCCTTCAACATTCCGATCATCGCCTCGCCCTCCCGAACTTTGGCTTCAGAACTGCGATCGCGGCATGACTTCGGATATGAGGGCGCGCGCTCGAGGACTCGACAGCCGAGGTCCCGATCATCCCGCAGCCCCCACGAGCGCCCTCGACAGCGGCGCGCAGTTTGCGTGGCAGATCGCCACCGCCAGCGCATCGGCGGCGTGATCCGGCGTGGGCGGCGTCTGGAGGCCCAGCAGCGCCTGCACCATCCGCGCGACCTGATCCTTCTCGGCACGGCCGTTGCCGCACACGGCACCCTTCACCTGCTGGGGCGTATAGCTCTCACACTGCACTCCCCGCTGTCCCGCCGCGAGCATCGTCACGCCCCGCGCCTGCCCAACCGCAAAGGCCGTTTTGACGTTCTGACCGAAGTACAGCTGCTCGAGGGCCATTCCATCGGGGTCGTGCTCCACCAGCAGCGCATCGATCGCCGCATGGATCTCGGCCAACCTCCGCTCCACCGGCAGCCCGGCGCGCGTCTCGATCACGCCGCCGTCGAGCGCCACGAGCCGGCCGGCTGTGCTGCGCACGACGCCGTAGCCCGTGTTTGCCAGGCCCGGGTCGATTCCGAGAACGATCATCGATTGTGATTCTGCGCGTGCCGTCGGACGCCTGCCTCCCATACCCTGCGGTCGTGATGAGCTCTGGGGAGATCGACTTCGTCGCCGAGGGTCTGCTCGACGGATTGGAGGGCGTGCAGCGCGCCGAGCGCTTGGCGCTGCTGCGCTACCTCGCCGCCGACGGCGTGCCGCTGGCCGAGCTGCGGCGCACGACCGAATCTGGCACGCTGATGTTCCTGCCTGCCGAGCGCGTGATCGGTGGACGCGCCCGCTACACCGCCGCGGAGATCGCGCAGCGCGGAGAGGTCGCGGAGGACTTCCTGATCGCCGTGCGCCGCGCGATGGGCCTGCCGATCGCGGCGCCCGAGGAGGCCGTGTATACCGAGGCCGATCTCGAGGCCGTGCGGATGAGCCACGTGGCTCACGCGGCGGGGATATCCGACGAGGAGATCCTCGACCTGATGCGTACGCTGGGACGGGGGCTCGCGCAGGCCGCGGAGACGATGCGCACGCTGACCCTGCGCCTCGTGCTCGAGCCCGGCGTCAGCGAGCACGACCTCGCCCGGCGCTACGCCGATGCTGCGTCACAGCTGTCCCCGATGCTGGGACCGCTCGTCACCAACCTGTTGAACCTGCATCTGCGCCAGATGGCCCAGAGCGAGGCGCTCAGCGCCGCCGAGCGCAGTGGCGGACAGCTCGCCGGCTCGCGCGAGATCGCCGTCTGCTTCGCCGACCTCGTGGGCTTCACACGGCTCGGCGAGGAGGTGCCGCCGGACGAGCTCGCGCGCAAGGCCGTCCGCTTGGAGGCGCTCACGAGCGAAGTGATCGATGCGCCCGTGCGCCTGATCAAGACGATCGGCGACGCTGCGATGCTCACCTCGCTCCAGGCCGAGCCGCTGCTCGACGCCGCGCTCGACCTGCTCGATGCGGCCGACGCCGAGGGCGAGGACTTCCCCCAGCTGCGCGCCGGCATCGCGATCGGCGCCGCTCTCTCGCGCGCGGGAGACTGGTTCGGCCGCCCCGTGAACCTCGCCAGCCGTATCACGCAGATCGCGCGACCCGGCAGCCTGCTGGCCGAGCGCGAGGTGCGCGAATCGGCGCCCGATTCATACCGCTGGTCCTATGCGGGCGAGCGACGCCTGCGCGGCATCCGCGAGCCCGTACCGCTGTTCCGCGCGCGACGGCTCGCAGCGCAGGACTCCTGACAACGGCAGCTCATGGGTCCAGCGGGGGGCCTACTCCCAAAGCCTCCAGGGAGCCTGCCCCGACGCCCACAGGTCGTTCAAAGCGACAGCGTCCTTATACGTATCCATGCACTCCCAGAACCCCTCGTGCCTGTAAGCCCGTAACTCGCTCTCCTGGGCCAGACGTTCAAGTGGCGCGCGCTCCAGCACGCTGTCTGACGCAAGGTAATTCAGCGCATCCCGTTGCATGCAGAAGAATCCGCCGTTGATCCAGTGCTCCGAGCGGGGCTTCTCGCGGAAGCCGAGCACACGGCCGCCGGCGCCGTCGAGCTCGGTGACGCCGAACTGGAGCTCGGGACGGACGACGGTCATGCTCGCCAGCGCGCCGTGGTCTGCGTGAAACTCGAGCAGCGCGCCGAGGTCGATGTCGGCGACCCCGTCGGCGTAGGTCGCGCAGAAGCGCTCCTGCCCCTCGAGCCGCTCCTGCAACAGCTTGATCCTGCCGCCCGTGGGCGTTTCCAGACCGGTGTCGGCGCACTCGACGGTGACGCCCTCCGGCCAGGAGCACTCGGCGGCGAAGCGCTCGATCAGCTCGCCCTTGTAGCCGGTCGCGAGGATGAAGCGGCGAAACCCCTGAACGGCGTAGAGCCGGATCACGTGCCAGACGATCGGCTGGCCGCCGATCTCGACGAGGGGCTTGGGAATCGCCGCGGTGTGCTCCTGCAGGCGCGTGCCGCGCCCGCCGCAGAGAATCACGACGGGGGGCCGAGCGGCGAACGTGGGGGCGTTCATGCGGCGAGGATTATTGACAGATCGAGGCGGGCGACATCAGCCGGCAACGCGTTCGAGCACGTCGGCGGGCACGTCGAAGTTGGCGTGTACCTCGTCGACATCGTCGAGCTCTTCCAACGCATCCGTGAGGTTCATCAGCTTGCGTGCCTGGCCCTCGTCGATCGGCACGAGGCTGATCGGCCGGTAGGACATCTCGGCGCTGTCGGTCTCGATGCCGGCGGCGGCCAGCGCGCCGCTCACGGCGGAGAAGCTAGCGGGCTCGGCCAGCACCTCGAAGGAGCCTTCGTCGGTGACGATGTCCTCGGCGCCGGCCTCGACGGCGGCCATCAGGTCGTCTTCGGAGTAGCGCGCGGCGTCGATCACGATCGTGCCCTTCTTCTCGAACAGGTAGGCGACCGAGCCCGGCTCGCCGAGGTTGCCGCCGTGCTTGGAGAAGGCGTGGCGCACGTCCGCGCCGGTGCGGTTGCGGTTGTCGGTGAGCGCCTGCACGAGCACCGCGACGCCGCCGGGGCCGTAGCCCTCGTACAGGACGGCTTCGATCGCCTCGGCCTCGCCCCCCTCGCCGGTGCCCTTCGCGATCGCGCGTTCGATGTTCTCCTTCGGCATGCTCGCTTCCTTGGCCTTGCGGATCGCCAGTTCGAGCGCCGGGTTGCCGACCGGGTCGCCGCCGCCGTCGCGCGCTGCGACCGTGACCGAGCGCGCGAGCTTCGTGAACTGCGCGCCGCGGCGCGAGTCGACGATCGCCTTCTTGTGCTTGATGCTGGCCCACTTGGAATGACCTGACATGTAGGTCAGTCTACGAATCCGGGCGCTCCGGAGGTCTCCGACCAAGGTCTTCCGAGCAACCCATAGGATTGCGAGCCGATGACCCCCTCCCCCACACCCGACATCTTCAAGGCCTACGACATCCGCGGGCTCTACGGAGAGCAGATCGACGGCCCGATCGCCGAGCAGATCGGTCGCGCGTTCGCACACGTGCTCTCCGACCTCTCCGGCAAGGCCGTCCCGGAGCTGCGCGTCGGGCTCGGCCGCGACATGCGCCTGACGGCGCCCGAGCTGTCCGAGCGCTATCGCGCCGGGCTGCTCGGCGAGGGCGCGAACGTGCTCGACGCGGGCCAGGTCGGCACCGAGATGCTGTATTACCTCGTCGGCTCGCGCGAGCTCGACGGCGGGCTGATGTGCACCGCCTCGCACAACCCCAAGGCCTACACCGGCGCCAAGCTCGTCCGCGAGGGCGCGATCGCCTTGTCCGGCGACAGCGGCATCCAGGACATCCGCCGCATGATCGAAGCCGGATTGCCGGAGTCCTCCAGCGAAGGCTCGCTCGAGCAGGTCGATCTCTATGGGGAGTTCCACGAGACGGTGCTCGAGTTCATCGACCCGTCGGTGATCAGGCCGCTGAAGGCCGTCGTCGACGGCGGCAACGGGATGGCCGGACCCGTCGCCGGGCCGCTGCTGGAGGGGTTCGGGCTCGATCTGATCGAGACCTGCTGGACGCCGGACGGAAACTTCCCCGAGCACGAGCCCAACCCGCTGCTGCCGGAGAACCGGCAGTTCATCATCGACCGCGTGCTGTCCGCCGGCGCCGACCTCGGGATCGCCTGGGACGGCGATGCCGACCGCTGCTTCTTCATCGACGAGACCGGCCGCTTCGTCGACGGCGACTTCCTCACGGCGCTGCTGGCTGAGTCGTTGCTCGCGAAAAATCCGGGCGAGGCGATCCTCTACGACGTGCGCGCCTCGCGCGCGGTCGCGGACACGGTTACGCAGGCCGGCGGCACCGCGCATGTCAACCGCGTCGGCCACGCCTTCTTCAAGACGCGCATGCGCAAGGAGGGCTCGCTGTTCGGGGGCGAGGTCTCCGGGCACTACTACTTCCGCGACTTCTACTGCGCGGACTCGGGCACGATCCCGGCGCTGCTCGTGCTGGAGCTGCTCTCGCGCACGGGCAAGTCGATGTCGCAGCTGCTCGAGCCCTACCGCTCGAAGTACTTCATCTCCGGCGAGATCAACTCCGAGGTCTCCGACGCCGCCGCAAAGATGGCTGAGATCGCCGCGCGCTTCCCCGACGCCGAACAGAAACAGCTCGACGGGATCTCGATCGACTACCCCGACTGGCACTTCAACGTGCGCTCCTCGAACACCGAGCCGCTGCTGCGCCTGTGCCTGGAGTCGCTCGTCTCGGTGCAGGACATGGAGCACCGCCGCGACGAAGTGCTCGATCTGATCCGCTCGTGAGCGGGGCTGACCGGCCGGCCCGTAGGGAGAGCACTAGCGGCGAGCAGGACCAGCCGCGGCAGGATCAGACAGACGACGGCGGGGCGAGCGCTGAGGAGATGCTCGTGCGCGCCGCCGAGCAGGGCATCCACCGCCTGGCGATTCCCACGCCGTTCCAGGTCGGCCGCGTCAACGCCTACCTGATCGAGGACTCCCCGCTGACGCTCGTCGATTCCGGCCCGAACTCGGGTAAGGCGCTCGACGAGCTCGAACAGGCGCTCGCCGCACACGGGCGCTCGATCGAGGAGCTCGAGCTGCTCGTGATCACCCACCAGCACATCGACCACTTCGGCCTCGCCTCGATCCTCGCACGGCGCTCCGGTGCCGAGGTCGCGGCGCTGGCCCCGCTCGCCCCCTACCTGCGCGACTTCCGCGCGGCGGCCGAGCTCGACGATCGCTTCGCCGAGCAGACGATGCTCCTGCACGGGATCCCCGCCGAAGTCGTCACCGCGTTGCGGGCCGTGTCCGCCAGCTTTCGCGCCTGGGGCTCAGCCGTCGAGGTCACGCGACCGCTGCACAACGGCGAGCAGTTACAACTGCGCGACCGCACGCTGCGCGTGCTCCACCGCCCCGGCCACAGCCCCTCCGACACGGTCCTCCACGACGAGTCCCGCTCGACGATGCTCGCGGCCGATCACCTGATCAAGCACATCTCCTCCAACCCCCTGATCGCGCGCCCGCTCGACGCCGGCCCCGACTTCACCGGACCCCGCCCCCAGGCGCTCGTCGACTACATCGCCTCGCTGCAGCGCACGCGGGAGATGGAGCTGTCGCTCGTGCTGCCGGGCCACGGCGAGCCGATCGACGACCACGTGGCGCTGATCGACCAGCGCCTGCGCCTGCACGACCGCCGTGCCGAGAAGATCCACGGCCTGATCGCCGCCGAGCCGCGCACCGCGCACGAGATCGCGCTGCAGCTGTGGGGCAACATCGCCGTCACCCAGGCCTACCTGACGCTCTCGGAGGTGCTCGGCCACGTCGACCTGCTGCTGGCGCAGGGACGTGTGGTGGAGAGCGAGTCCGACGGCGTCGTGAGGTTCACGGCGACGTAGGCGAGCGGATGCCCTCCAGGAACAGGCGGTGCAGGCGCTCGTCGTCGGTCAGCTCCGCGTGAAACGCGACCGCGAGCATGTTCCCCTCACGCGCGGCCACCGGGTGGCCGTCGAGGACGGCGAGGATCTCCACGCCCGGGCCGTGCTCGGCGATCCACGGCGCGCGGATGAACACCGCCCGCAGTAGGTCCCCGGTAATGCCACGTACCTCGAGATCGGCCTCGAAGCTCTGCAGCTGACGCCCGAACGCGTTGCGCTCGGCGCGCACGTCCATCAGGCCGAGGTGGTCACGGTCGAGCATGATCATCCCCGCGCACGAGCCGAGCACCGGAACGCCCCGCTCGACGAGCTCCCGCAGCGGCTGCGCCAGCCCCTCGCGCGCGATTCCCAAAGTCATCGTCGTCGACTCTCCCCCTGGTATCACGAGCCCTTCGAGCCCGTCCAGATCGGCTGGCACCCGCACCTCGCGCACGCGCGCGTCCAGGCCCCGCAGCATCCGCCCGTGCGCCGCGAAATCGCCTTGCAGCGCCAGCACGCCGATTAGTAAGGAGTACGGCTTATTCACTGCGCGCACGACGCGGTCGAGGGTCGAGCGGATCAAGGACGCAGGAAGCGTGGCGTGCTGCGCACGCGAGCGACCGAGGACGCCGAGGCGCGAAGGCCATCGGCCGCGTCGTTACCAGCCGCGCTGGGCGAGGAGTTGCGAATCGTCGAGCTTCGCGCTCTCGAGGCTGACCATCGCCGGCCCCAGCCCGCGCGAGGCCGCGGCGACGCGCTCGGGGTCCTGCCAGTGCGTCGTCGCCTCGACGATCGCGCTCGCGCGGGCGGGCGGGTCCTCAGACTTGAAGATGCCCGAGCCGACGAACACGCCCTCGGCGCCGAGCGCCATCATCAGCGCCGCGTCGGCCGGGGTGGCGATCCCGCCGGCGCAGAACAGCACGACCGGCAGCCGGCCCTCGCGGGCGATCTCGCGGACCAGGTCCAGTGGCGCGGCCAGCTCCTTGGCGGCGGTCGCGAGCTCGGCGTCGTCGAGCGTGCCCAACCGGCGGATCTCACCATTGATCTTGCGCATGTGGCGGACCGCCTCGACGATGTCTCCCGTCCCCGCCTCGCCCTTCGAGCGGATCATCGCCGCGCCCTCGCCGATCCTGCGCAGCGCCTCGCCGAGGTTCGTCGCGCCGCACACGAACGGCACCTGGAAGGCCCACTTGTCGATGTGGTTGGCCTCGTCCGCGGGCGTCAGCACCTCCGACTCGTCGACGTAGTCGACCTCCAGCGCCTGCAACACCTGTGCCTCCAGAAAGTGCCCGATCCGCGCCTTTGCCATCACCGGGATGCTCACGACCTCCTGGATGCCCGCGATCATCTCCGGATCTGACATGCGCGCGACGCCGCCGTCACGGCGGATGTCGGCGGGCACGCGCTCGAGCGCCATCACCGCGGCGGCGCCGGCGTCCTCGGCGACCTTCGCCTGCTCGGGCGTGACCACGTCCATGATCACACCGCCCTTCAACATCTCCGCCAGGCCGGTCTTGACCCGGAATGTCGCCTCGTCGCGCATGGAGGGGAGGATAGCTTGCCACCGAGAACGCAAACGGCCCGCACAGGGCGGGCCGTTAACGAACCGAGGCTACCGCCGCATACACGGGGCCCTGGACTCACTGCCGTGAGTGTAGCGCCCCCGGCGGGAGTCGAACCCGCCAACCTCGGTTAGTGAGTCCAAGGCCCGCATCCGGCGGCGAGGGCGCAGCCGCCCGAAGGCGGTATAGGCAGCGTACGCACCGCCCCGAACGGCTCCCGCGATCGATGCTGCCCCGAAGCGCTACTTGAGGCGGAAGGCCTTGATGCGGTCGTCGTACTGCGCCGAGTCCTGCGCGTAGACGCCATACGCCAGCGCCTGGATCAGGCTGAGCAGGGCCGTGTGCGAGCGCACGTAGGCGGGCGAGTTCGACGAGTAGTAGAGCTTGATCTGGGCGAGCTTCGCGACCTCGGAGAGGGTCGCGTCGGTGATCGCCGCGGTGCGCGCCTTGCGGTGGCGGGCGAGCTTCATCGCGCGCACGACCAGCGGGTGCGGGCGCCCGGCGGAGAGGCCGATCACGAGCGTGCCGCTGTCGATCCGCCCGAGCCGGCTGAGCGCCTCCTGGGAGGGGCTCGCGACGACGTCGACGCGCAGGTCCAGGAGCATCAACAGATGCCTCAGGTAGCTCGCGAAAAACGCCATCTGGTCGGTGCCCGCGACGAGCACCTTCTCGGCCGAGACGATCGCCTCGATCAGCGCTTCGACGGAGCTGCGCGAGACCTTCCGCGCGGTCTCCTCGACGTTCAGGTGGTCGGCGGTCAGCGCGGTCTCGAACTCGTTCTGGTCGAGCGAGAACAGCGGCGTCGAAGAGCCGGCCACGGCGCCGGCGCCCTGCTTCGGCTCGTTCTTCGTGTGCACGCGGCGGTATTCCTCGCGCGCGGCGGCCTGCAGCTCGGGAAAGCCCTCGAAGCCGAGCGCCTGCGAGAAGCGCACGACGGTCGAGCTCGACGTGTTCGCGCGGCGCGCGAGCTCCTCGGCGGTCTGGAAGGCGGCCTCGTCGAGATGGTCGACGATGTACTGGGCGACATCCTTCTGCGAGCGCGAGCACTCGTCGAAGCGCGCCTGGATGTACTTGGAAAGGCTCTGGTGGTCGCTCGTCCCGTTCGCCGGGGGGCGATCCTGGGTGGGTGTGCCAACACGCTTCATCGGCGCTCTTGTTCGACGTTGCGGCCGCGCACTCCTCCCTAATGCCTCCAAACCCGTCGCGAATGTTCCCGGCCGAGGACTTCGATGTCCTACGAACTTGGGCTGCGCGGCAGGTCCAGTGATCCGTTGTGTGGGCAACGAACGCAGATAGGCAGAGAATGAAGGACGAGATGCGAGTCGATACATCGGACGGATGCGGAGGGTTGCGATGAGGATCGCGATCGTCGGCGCGGGTGTCTCCGGCCTGGTCGCGGCGCATCTGCTGGCGCGCGAGCACGAGGTAGTGATCTACGAGGCCGGCTCCTACGCGGGCGGGCACACGAACACGATCCGCGTCGACACCGCCCACGAGACCCATCACATCGACACCGGCTTCATCGTGATGAACGACCGCAACTACCCCAACTTCACGCGGCTGCTGCACCAGCTCGGGGTCGCGACGCAGGACACGAACATGAGCTTCTCCGTCAAGGGCGAGGACGAGGACTTCGAATACGCGGGCACGCCGCGCGGGCTCTTCTGCCAGCCCAGCAACCTGCTCAGCCCCCGTTTCCAGCGGATGATCGCCGACCTGTTGCGCTTCAACCGCGAGCTGCGCCGGCTGCTCGGGCGCCAGGAGACGGGTGTGGGGGTGCAGGGCAGGGCCCCGCACGGCGGCTCAGCGCGGGACATCTCGCCGCAGGGCGAGTCGCTGCAGGACTTCCTCGTGCGGCGACGCTTCTCCGAGGTCTTCGTCCGCCGGCTGATCGTCCCCCAGGTCTCGGCCGTGTGGTCGGCCGACCCGCGCCAGATCTCCTCGTTCCCCGTGCGCTTCCTCGCCGAGTTCCTCGCCAACCACGGGATGCTCGGCTTCCGCGACCGCCCGCGCTGGTCGACCGTCGCCGGCGGCTCGGCGCGCTACGTCGAGGCGCTCACACGGCCGCTGCACGAGCGTATCCGGCTCGACTCCCCGGTGCATTCGATCACCCGCGCCGAGGACCACGTCGAGATCGTCGCCGCCGGTCAGCAGGCCGAGCGCTATGACCAGGTCGTGATCGCCGCCCACTCCGACCAGGCGCTCGCGATGCTCCACGACGCCTCAGAGCGCGAGCACGAGGTGCTCGGCGCGATCCCCTACCAGCGCAACGAGGCGGTGCTTCACACCGACTCGACGCTGCTCCCCCGCCGCCGCTTCGCGCGCGCCGCCTGGAACTTCCACCTGCTGCGCGAGCCCAAGCCGCTGAGCACCGTCACCTACTACATGAACCACCTCCAGCGCCTGCGCGCGGACCGCGACTTCTGCGTCACGTTGAACCGCTCGGAGGCGATCGACCCGGCCAAGGTCATCCGCACGATCGGCTACTCCCATCCCGTCTTTACGCTCGCCGGCATCGCCGCCCAAGCTCAGCACGGGACCCTCGGGGGCTTTGCGACCCGCACCCATTTTTGCGGCGCCTACTGGGGCTGGGGCTTCCACGAGGACGGCGTGCTCAGCGCCCTGCGCGCGTGCGAGCCCTTTGGGGTGACCCTGTGAACAGCTGTCTCTACGAGGGCTCGGTCCGTCACCGGCGGCTGGGTCCGTTGAAAGACGAGTTTCGTTATCCCCTGTTCATGGCATACCTCGACCTGGATGAGCTTCCCTCGTGCTTTGACGGCTCCCGGCTGTGGTCTGCACGCCGGCCCGCCCTCGCCCGGTTTCGCCGCTGCGACTACCTCGGCGATCCCCATGTCCCCCTGTCCGATGCCGTCCGCGAGCTGGTACGGGAGCGCACCGGGATGCAGCTGGAGGGACCGATTCGGCTGCTCACACACCTGCGCTATTTCGGCAAGTCCTTCAACCCCGTCAGCTTTTATTACTGTTTTTCAAAGGACGACCAACAAGTGTCAGCCGTGGTAGCCGATGTGACGAATACACCCTGGGGCGAGCGTCATTCCTATGTGATGGGAGTTGTGGATCCCACAGACCACGGGACCGTCACGCTGATGCGAGCCCAGTTCGACAAGCAACTGCACGTCTCGCCCCTGATGGGGATGGACCACACCTATGACTGGCGTTTGACCGAACCCGGTGAGCAGTTGCTCGTGCAGATCGACTCGAGTGGGCCGGATGGGGAGAGGGTGTTCGACGCGACCCTCTCCCTGAACCGCCGGGAGCTGACCCCGAGCGCGATGCGCGTGGCGCTCCTGCGCTATCCGTTCCTGACGGCGCGGATCCTCGCCCGGATCTACACCCACGCGTTGCGGCTGAAGTTGCGCGGCGCCCGCTACTTCCCCCACCCCAAAAAGGGAGCGCTGCCGGCATGAGATGGCGCGACCGCCTCGCGCGCCGGCTCGTGCTGCGGCTGCTCGGGCGCATCCACGACGGCGAGCTCACGATCATCGAGGACTCCGAGCGCCTCACGTTCGGCGACACATCTCCACTGCGCCCGCTGCGGGTCACGCTCGAAGTTCGCTCGCCTCGCTTCTATCCCGCGCTGCTGCGCGGCAGCGTCGGGCTGTGCGAGTCCTACATGGACGGCCTCTGGGAGTGCCCCGACCTGGTCGCGCTGACCCGCCTCGCCGCGCTCAACGTGCGCTCGCTCGACAACCTGCGCCGCGCGCTCGCGCCGGTGCTGATCCCGGTTCAGCGCTGGATGCGCTGGACGGCGCGCAACACGATCGGGCGCTCGCGCCGGCAGATCGCCGCGCACTACGACCTCGGCAACGATCTCTTCGGGCTGTTCCTCGACCCGACGATGATGTACTCCTGCGCGATCTTCGACCCGCCGCGAGCCACGCTGGAAGAGGCCTCGCTGGCGAAGCTCGAGCGGGTCTGCGCGAAGCTCGACCTGCGCCCCGCCGATCACGTGCTCGAGATCGGGACCGGCTGGGGCGGCTTCGCCGTCTACGCCGCCGAGCACTACGGCTGCCGCGTGACGACCACGACGATCTCCCGCGAACAGCACGCCTACGCGACCGAGCGCGTGCGCGCGGCCGGCCTGGAGGACCGCGTGACGGTGCTGCTCGAGGACTACCGCGATCTCCGCGGCTGCTACGACAAGCTCGTCTCGATCGAGATGATCGAGGCCGTCGGCTGGCAGAACTTCCCGACCTACTTCCGCCGCTGCTCGGAGCTCTTGACGCACGAGGGCGCGATGCTGCTGCAGGCGATCGTGATCGACGACCGCGCCTACCAGGTCGAGAAGGCCGGTAAGAGCTTCATCAACACCTACATCTTCCCGGGCGGCTGCCTGCCCTCGCTGGAGGTGATCTCGCGCCAGCTGCCGCGCGTCACCGACCTGCGTCAGGTGCACCTGGAGGACATCACCGCCCACTACGCGACGACCCTCGCGCGCTGGCGCGAGCGCTTCCTCGCCGCCTCCGGACGCCTCGCCGAGCTCGGCTACGACGAGCGCTTCCGCCGGCTGTGGGAGCTCTACCTCTGCTACTGCGAGGGGGGATTCCGCGAGCGCCGGATTCAGGACGTGCAGCTCTTGCTGGCGAAGCCGGGCTATCGCGGGGAGTCGGCGCCGGTAGTGTCTCTGGCTGCATGAAGCGCACCCTCTACGAAGACCTCCACGAAGACTTCCGCGCGAGCTTCCGCACGTTTCTCGAGCGCGAGGTGCTCGGCGAGCAGGGCCGCTACGGCGAGTGGGAGCGCGACGGGATCGTGCCGCGCGAGGTGTTCGCGCTGGCCGGGCGCGGCGGCTTCCTCGGGATGGCCGTGCCCGAGCGCTACGGCGGCGCCGGCGCGGAGGACTTCCGCTTCAACCTGATCGTCGGCGAGGAGACCCAGCGCGCCGGCGTCGGCGGCTTCGGGCTGGGGATCACGCTCCACAACGACATCTGCCTGCCCTATTTCCTCGCCTACTGCAACGATGCCCAGCGCGAGCGCTGGCTACCCGGGATCGCCTCCGGCGAGCTAATCACGGCGCTGGCGATGACCGAGCCCGGGATCGGCTCGGACCTCGCGAACATGTCTACGCGCGCGCGGCGCGATGGAGAGCACTACGTCGTCGACGGCTCGAAGACGTTCATCACGAACGGGATCAACGCCGACCTAGTGATCCTCGCCGTCAAGACCGACCCATCCGAGCGCCATCGCGGGATCTCGCTGCTGATCGTCGAGCGCGGGACCGAGGGCTTCGCGCGCGGGCGCAACCTCGAGAAGCTCGGCCAGCACGCCCAGGACACGGCCGAGCTGTCGTTCGCCGACGCGCGCGTCCCGGTCGAGAACCTGCTCGGCCGCGAGGGCGAGGGCTTTCGCTACCTCGTCTCCAACCTCCCCCAGGAGCGCCTCTCGATCGCCGCCTCGGCCGTCGCGGCGGCGGAGGCCGCGCTGGGCTGGACGCTCGAGTACGTACGCGAGCGCCAGGCGTTCGGCCAGGCGATCGGCTCGTTCCAGAACTCCCGCTTCGTGCTCGCCGAGGTGCGCACCGAAATCGAGCTCGCGCAGGTCTTCGTCGACCGCTGTGCCGAGGCGCTCAACTCCGGCGATCTGACGGCCGAGGACGCGGCGATGGCGAAGTGGTGGTGCACCGAGGTGCAGGGGCGCGTCGTCGACCGCTGCCTGCAGCTCCACGGCGGCTACGGCTACATGACCGAGTACCCGATCGCGCGCGCGTACGCGGACGCGCGCGTCACACGTATATATGGCGGAGCGAATGAGATCATGAAGGAGATCGTCGGCCGTTCTATGGGACTCTAGACACGGCGCGGGACTTTGTCCTCAGTCGCTCGCGTGCATGGCACGCCACGCTCCCTGCGTCCGCGTCCCGCTTGGTCTATAGCCCCATAGAAGTTCAGGAATTCAGAGTGACTTGGAGAGCTCGATGAAGTAGTCGAGGGAACGGGGGTTCGCGAGGGAGTCGACGCTCGCGGCCTGCTCGGGCGGGGCGCCCATCAGGATCTTCTTCACCGGCACCTCCAACACCTTGCCGGACAATGTCCGCGGGACCTCGTCGATCGCCAGGATCTCGTTGGGCACGTGACGGGGCGAGCAGTCCTCGCGGATCCTTCGCTTGATCGTCTGCTTCAGCTCCTCATCCAGTTGGGTTCCCTCCTTTAAAACAACAAACAGCCCCATCCACAATTCCTTCCCGCCCGAGGTATCGGTTGCACCCCCACCCCGGGGAACGTCGACGACAAGCGAATCCAGCACCTCCGGAACGGTCGCGACGGCGCGGTAGATCTCGCTCGTGCCCATCCGCACGCCCTGGCGGTTGATCGTCGAATCCGAGCGCCCGTAGATCACCGCCCCGCCCCTGGGGGTGATGCGAATCCAGTCGCCGTGACGCCAGATACCTGGGTACATCGCGAAGTAGCTCTCCCGCAGGCGCTCGCCGTCGGGGTCGTTCCAGAAATAGATTGGCATCGAGGGCAGCGGCTCCGTGATGACCAGCTCGCCGACCTCGTCGATCAGGCTGTTGCCCTGCTCGTCCCAGGCCTCCACCGCGCAGCCGAGCGCGCGGCACTGCAGTTCCCCTTCGTAGACGGGCAACAGCGGACAGCCCGCCACGAACGCGGTGCAGACATCGGTGCCGCCGCTCGTCGAGAACAGCCAGATATCCGGCTCGACGTGCTCGTACACCCATTTGAAGCTCTCCGGCGCGAGCGGCGAGCCGGTCGAGCCGAGCGCGCGCAGCGCTTTCAGGTCGTGGTCGCGGCCGGGCTCGATCCCCGCCTTCTCCGAGCTCGCCAGCAGACCCGCGCTGAGGCCCATACAGGTCATTCCGGTCCGCTCGGCCAGATCCCACAGCACCCCCAGGTCCGGGTGGCCGGGGCTGCCGTCGTAGAGCACGATCGCGGCCTCCGAGAGCAGGCAACCGACGAGGAAGTTCCACATCATCCAGCCGGTCGTCGTGAACCAGAACATGCGGTCGTCGCGGCGCAGGTCGAGGTGCAGGCTCTTCTTCAGTTGCTCAACGAGGATCCCGCCGTGCCCGTGCACGATCGCCTTCGGCAGGCCGGTCGTGCCGGAGGAGTAGAGCACCCACAGGGGATGGTCGAACGGGACCTGCTCGAAGGTCATCTCGACGCTCGGTGCAGGCGGATCCAGCTCCAGCAGCTCGTCCCAGGTGAGGCCACCGACGAGTCCCGCGGCGGGGGCATCCAGATCCAGGTACGGGAGCAGCACGACGTGCTCGACCGAGGGCAGCTCGGCGAGGATGCCGCGCACGACGTCGAGGCGGTCGAAGTCCTTGCCCCCGTGCCGGTAGCCGTCGACCGCGAGCAGCACCTTCGGCTCGATCTGCGCGAAGCGATCGATCACGCTGCGCGCGCCGAACTCGGGCGCGGCGCTCGACCAGATCGCACCGATGCTCGCCGTCGCGAGGAACGCGATCAACGTCTCGGGGATGTTCGGCATATAGGCGACGACGCGATCGCCGCGGCCCACGCCGAGCGTGCGCAGTCCCGCCGCCGCGCGGGCGACCTCGGCGGTGAGCTCGCCCCGCGTGAGCTGATCCAGCTCACGCAGCTCCGAGCAGTGCAGGATCGCGGGCTCGTTTGGATCGCGCACCGCCACCGATCTCGTGGCTGGACCCAACAAAAGGTTCTCCGCGTAGTTCAGCTCGGCGCCCTCGAACCAGCGCGTGCCCGGCATCTCGTGAGAGCCGAGCACGCGCGTGTAGGGCTTCGACGCGCGCACGCTGCAGAACTCCCAGATGCTCGCCCAGAACTCCTCGATCTCCGCAACCGACCAGCGCCACAGCTCGTCGTAGTTCGCGAACACGCGTCCGCGGCGCTCGCCGGCAAAGCGCATGAAGCGTGTCATCTCCGCGCGCTCGCGATCCTCTGCGGACGGCTGCCACAGCGGTGCCTGCTCTGGTGCGCTGGGCATGCGGGTATTCTCGCGGTTTGTGGAGCTCTCCGGGTTACGTGCCGAGTTTCCCGTTCTCGAGCGGCTCGCGTATCTGAACGCCGGCACCGACGGGCCGCTGCCCGCGCGCGCCGTGCGAGCAGCCGCCACGGAGCTCGAACGGGAGGCCGCCGACGGACGCACGACAGCGCACTTCGAACGGCGCGCGGAGCTCAGCGGGGAGCTGCGCGCGGCCTACGCCGCGGCGCTCGGCTGCGAGACGGCGGACCTGGCGCTGACGACCTCGACGAGCGAGGGGCTCGCACAGGTGATCGGCGGTCTGGAATTGGGTCGTGGCGATCAGATCGTGACGAGCGACGAGGAGCACCCCGGGCTGCAGGGCGCGCTGGTGGCGGCGCGCGAGCTGCGGGGGGTCTCGATCGAGGCGGTGCCGTTCGCGGAGGTGGCAAACGCGGTCGGAGCGAACACGCGCCTCGTCGCCTGCTCACACGTCGGCTGGATCAGCGGCAGCCTCGCGCCGGTGGAGCTGGCGGAGGTCGAGGTATCCGTGCTGCTCGACGGCGCCCAGGGCGTCGGCGCGGTCCCCGTCGACATCGCCGCGCTCGGCTGCGACGCGTATGCCGGCGCCGGGCAGAAGTGGCTGTGCGGACCGGACGGGACGGGGATGCTGTACGTCAGCCCGGCGCTGCGCGAGCGTCTGCAGGTCCCACGCCGCGGCTACGCGAACCTCGCGGATCCGAACGAGGGCCTCGCCGCGCGACTGCACGACGACGCCCGTCGTTTCGACTCCCAGTTGCTGAGCGCCGAGGCGCTCGCCTGCGCGCTGGCGTCCACAAAGCTGCTGGCCTCAGCGGGCTGGGGAGCGGTGCACGAACGCGCGCGCACGCTCGCCGCGCGGCTGGCGGAGCTGCTGGGAGAGCAGGGCATCGCCGTGGCCCCGCGCGGACCGAGCACCCTGGTCTCGTTCGAGCGCGCCGACCCCGAAGCCGAGCGCGCACGGCTCGCCGCCGACGGTGTGGTGCTGCGCGACATCCCGGGACGACCATGGCTGCGCGCCTCGGTCGGAGCGTGGAACGACGAGGACGACCTCGAGCGGCTGATCAGCGCGCTGCACGGATGATCGTTCTCCGCCGTCTCGCGCTCGCGGGCGTGCTCGCGCTGTCGGCCGTGCTGAACGTCGACAAGCTGTCCCAGAACGGCTACGCCAACATCTTCTACTCCGCCGGCGTGAGGTCGATGCTGCGCTCGTGGCACAACTTCCTGTTCGTCTCGTTCGACCCCGGCGGGCTGATCACGGTCGACAAGCCGCCGCTGGCACTGTGGGTGCAGGCGGCGAGCGCGAAGCTGTTCGGCTTCTCCCCCCTCAGCCTGCTGCTGCCCGAGGCGATCATCGGCGTGCTCTCGGTGGCGGCGCTGTACTGGGTGATCAGCCGCCGCCTCGGCCCCTGGCCGGCGATCGCGGGCGCGCTCACGCTCGCGGTGTTCCCCTCGTTCGTGGCCGTCTCGCGCGAGAACGGCGTCGACCCGGTGCTGATCCTGCTGCTGATCCTCGCCTGCGGCGCCGCGCTGCGCGCGTGCGAAACCGGCCGCTGGCGCACGCTTTTGTGGTGCGGCGTGCTCGTCGGGCTCGCCTTCAACACGAAGACGCTCGCCGCCTACCTCGTCGTCCCTCCGATCGCGCTCGCCTATCTCGTCTGCGCCCCCGGCTCGATTCCGCGCCGGATCGGCCAGCTCGCCCTCGCCGGCCTGGCGATGCTCGTGGTCTCGTTCGCGTGGATCGCCGTCGTCGAACTGACCCCCGCCTCCCAGCGCCCCTACGTGGGCAGCTCGACGAACAACACCGAGCTCGGCCTGACGTTCGAATACAACGGCTTCGGGCGCGTCGAAGGCCAGGCCGGCGGCCCGGGCCAGGTGGTCGTCCGCCCCGGCGCCTACGTACCCGCCGCGCAGGAACGCGCGGTCGCCGCAAGAGCGGCCGATGCCCGCGCCACCGCTCCCGCCACGCACCTCGCACCCCCGCCGAGCACGGCGCACGAGCCGACCCCGACGCTCGTGCCGGTCGTGACCAAGGGCCGGGAAAAGGACCCGATTCCCTTCGGTGGCCCTCCCGGCCCCCTGCGGCTGTTCCACATCGGCCTCGGCGACCAGGCCGGCTGGATGCTCCCGTTCGCGCTCTTCGGGCTGCTCTCGCTGGCTCTGCTGCTGCTCCTCGACGGTTGGCGCGAGAGGCGCCTGCGCCAAGGATCCTCGGCTCCCGCGGAGCCCGACGCCGATCTCGAGCCAAACGCCGATCGCCGGCCCGAAGCTCCCAGCGGAGCTCCCGAGCCAGCCGGCTCCGAGCTCGTCTGCCGTCGCGATCTCCGGCTGGCGACGCTGCTCGTGCTGGGAGGATGGTTCGCCGTCGAGGCGGTCGTGCTGAGCCTCTCCAAGGGGATCGTGCACCCCTACTACGTCTCCGGGCTCGCGCCCGGCACCGGAGCGATGGCGGGCGCCGGCGTCCTCGCGCTCGTCGAGCTCGCGCGCGGGCGCGGATCGCGCCGGATCTGGGGCCTCGCGCTGATGGCGTGCGCGGTCGCGGGAACGGTCGCCGTGCAGGTGATGCTGATGCACCGCGAGCACTACCTGGAGTGGTTCGTCCCCGTGCTCGTCGCCGGCGCCGCCGTCGGCCTCTGCGCGTTCTTCGCTTTGCGCCGCCTCGCGGTGCCCGCGATCGCCTTCACCTTCCTGCTGGCGCTCGTCGCGCCGACCGCCTACTCGGCCACCACCTGGCTGGCGCCGGCCGAGGGCACGTTCCCGGCAGCCGGGCCCCACCACGATCCCGGCGCCGGCGCCTACGGGGTCAACGCCCGCGACGAGGGCATCGACCGCGCCCTGGCCGACTACGTCAGCACGCACGACCCCGGCATGCACTGGGCGCTCTTGACCGTCGCCTCCGACACGGCATCTCCGATGATGCTGTTCGGCCTCGACGCGGGCGCGCTCGGCGGCTACAGCGGCACCGATCCGGCCGTCGACGGCCCTGAGCTCGCGCGCATGGTCGCCAACCGCGAAGCCCGCTACGTGCTGCTCGGCGGCGAGTACTCGCTGCGCGGCGGCAACCTCGCCACGCGCGCGGTCCTGCGCGCCTGCACGGAGCTGGCGCCGTCGGTCTGGCACAGCCCGGTGCCCTACCCGTTCGGCCTCGCGCTGTTCGACTGTGCCGGGCACGAACAGGCACTCGCGGCCGCCGGCTGAGGGTGTCTCAGGCGGCGACCGAAAGCTCGTGGTGGAAGGCACGTGCGAACAGCTCGGTCTCGCGACTGGCCGCCCAGCGGGGCACGGCCGCCTCGCCGTCGGCGATCACGCGCAGCTCGACCTCACCTGCGCCGTTACCCCCACCCTCGCCTGCCCCGTTGGAGGACTTGCCGTCGAGTAGTGAGACCTCGACGCCGCGCACGAGCTGATCGCGCGAGCGCTCGAGGTCCTCGGCCAGGCGCAGGAGCACGGCGCAGCGGTTCAGGCGCGCCAGATCCTCGGCCTCGAACAGCGCCGCCAGCGGCCCCGGGTCGGGCATGCCCTTGCGGTGGTAGCGGGCGGCCTGGGCGATCGTCGCGACCTCGACCGGCGTGAAGCCGGGCAGACCGCCGTTGAGGATCAGGTAGCGCGAGTGCTTGTGGTGGTCGTCGTAGTCGACCGACATGCCGATGTCGTGCAGCATGCAGGCCGCCCACAGCAGCTCGCGCTCGCGCGCGTCGCCGTCGTGCAGTCCGAGGCGCGCAAGCTCGTCGAACATCCCGAGCGCCAGCGTGGCGACGTGGTCGGTGTGCGCGGCATCGACGTTGTAGCGCGTGGCCAGGTTCATCACGCTCGTGCGCCGCAGATCCTCGAACAGCGGCTGCACCTGGCGGCTGAGCAGGCGCTCGAAGAAGACCCCCTCGCGCAGCCCCGCCTCGGTCGCCTCCAGGCCGTCGAAGCCGCCGGCATCGAGCACGCCCTGCACGACGATCGCCCCGGCGAGGATCAGGTCGGCGCGGGCCGGCTTGATGCCGGGGATCGTGCTGCGCTCGGCTGCCGGCAGCGCCGCGAGGCGCTGCACGAGCTCGTCGAGGGCCCCACGCTCGACGAGCATGCCCTGTACGCCGTTGGAAGGCAGCCCCGCCGCGCGCTGCACCGCGGTCGCAAGGCTGCGCACGGTTCCTCCGAGGCCGACCAGGCGCCGCCCGCTCTGGGCCAGCCACGGGGCCTGCTCGAGCTCCTTCGCGACGTGGGCGCGCAGCTCGTCGATCTGCTTGCGCTTGGCCGGCCCATTCGGTGGCAGGAAGCGCTCGCTCATACGCACGGCGCCGAGGCTCCAGGACCCCGATTCACGATCGATTCGATCGATCACACGCACCAGCTGCAGTGAGCCGCCGCCGAGGTCGAGCACGCAGCCGTCGAGGAGCGTCGTCGAGTTGATCGCCGCCAGATAGCCGTAGCGCGCCTCGGCCTCGCGGTCGAGCACGCGGATCGGCAACCCGGTCAGATCGCGTGCCCGCGCGAGGAACTCCGCCGCGTTCTCGGCGTCGCGAATCGCGCTCGTCGCGACCGCGTCGACCGTGCCTTCGTTCGGGCCTCGCGAGGACCCCTGATCGGAAAGCAGGCCGGCGGCACGGCAGAAGTGGGCGAACACGTCGAGCGTCGCGAGCGCCCGCCGCATCGGCTCCTCGCCCAGCCGGCCGCTCGCCGCCAGCCCCTCGCCGATCCGCACCGGCTCATAGATCTCATCCGTGCGCTTCCACCAGCCGTCGGCCGCCGTGAAGACGACCAGCCGGAACGAGTTCGAGCCCAGATCGATCACGGCAAGGCGCTCGTCGGGCAGCATCAAGGAGAGCGTATTGGCCGCGGCGGAGGGCTCACTACAGTCGGTGGGTGCCCACAACCGTCAGCGAAGACCTCGTGGGAGCCCAGGCGCCCGATCGCCGCCGCTACCTGATCCTCGCGATCTGCTGCATGAGCCTGTTCATCGTCGGGCTCGACAACACGATCGTGAACGTCGCGCTGCCCTCGATCAGACACGAACTGCACGCCTCGGTACCGCAGCTGCAGTGGACGATCGACGCCTACACGCTGGTGCTCGCGAGCCTGCTGATGCTCTCCGGCTCGATGGCCGACCGGTTCGGACGCGCTCGTGTCTTCAAGCTCGGCCTGGTGCTGTTCACGCTCGGCTCGCTGCTGTGCAGCCTCGCGCCCAGCGTGCAGCTGCTGATCGTCTTTCGCATGGTGCAGGCCGTCGGCGGCTCGATGCTCAACCCGGTCGCGATGTCGATCATCCGCAACACCTTCACCGACGCCCGCGAGCGCGCGCAGGCGATCGGGCTGTGGGCGGGCGTGATCGGCCTCAGCATGGCGATGGGCCCGGTGCTCGGCGGCGCGCTCGTCGATGCGGGCAGCTGGCGCTCGGTCTTCTGGGTGAACGTGCCGATCGGGCTGCTCGCGGCCGCGCTCACGTGGCGCTTCGTGCCCGAGTCCAAGGCGCCGCGCGCCCGGCGGATCGACCCCGTCGGGCAGCTCTTGGTGATCGCGTTGCTGGCCAGCACCGTCTACGCGATCATCGAGGGACCGTCCCACGGCTGGCTTTCGGCCGAGATCCTCGGCCTGTTCGCGCTTGCGGCGGTCGCGGTCGGCGCGCTGATCCGCTATGAGCGCCGGCGCGTGGACCCGCTGATCGACGTGTGTTTCTTCGCGAGCGTGCCGTTCTCGGGCGCGACCGTGATCGCGGTCGCCGCCTTCACCGGGCTCGGCGCCTTCCTCTTCCTGAACACGATCTACCTGCAGGAGTCGCGTGGCCTCTCACCCTTCCACGCCGGCCTCTACACGCTGCCGATGGCGGCGATAACGGTCGTCGTCGGACCGTTGACCGGGCGCCTGGTCGGCGCCCGCGGAGCCCGCCCGTCGCTCGTGATCGGCGGTGGCGCGATCCTGCTCTCCGGACTGATGCTCACGGGCCTAACCGAGACCACCTCGCCGGCCTGGCTGTTCGCCGGCTACGTCGTCTTCGGCATCGGCTTCGGCTCGGTCAACCCGCCGATCACGAACACCGCCGTCTCCGGGATGCCGCCGGCGCAGGCAGGCGTCGCCTCGGCGGTCGCCTCCACGAGCCGTCAGGTGGGCCTGTCGCTCGGCGTAGCGCTCGCGGGGGCGATCGCGGTCGTGGCCACGACCGACCCGGCGGTGCTGGCAACCGGGACCCATCCCGGCTGGTGGCTCGTCGCCGGCTGCGGCGTGCTGATCGTGGTGCTCGGCTTCCTCACGACGACCCACTGGGCGCTCGACACGGCGACCGCGACCGCCGCGCGCCTGTGCGAAGACGATCCGCCGACGGCGCCGATCGGCGAGGCGGTCAGTCCGAGAGAAACTCCGTTAGCAGTTCGTTGACGCGCTCGGGGTCGTCGTGCTGGACCCAGTGCGTCGCCTCGGGCAGGTGCACTACCCGCACGTCCTTCACCCAGCGCGCTTCCGGTTCGGCCAGCTCCGATCCGAGCGCCGTGTCGCGATCGCCCCAGATCACGAGCGTCGGCGCCTCGATCGGGCGCATCCGCGCGCCGGCGGCACGCGGCGATTGACGCAGGGCGGCGCGGTAGTAGCCGAGCATCGCGGTCAGCGCACCGGGTTGGGACCACGCCTGCGCGTAGCGCTCGAGCACCTCGTCGCCGAACACCGCCGGCTTGCCGAGCTTCGCGCGGTCGGCGCGCATCGCGCGCTTGAGCCGCGAGAAGCGATCGCGCCGCAACAGCCACTCCGGGATGAAGGGCAGCTGGAAGAAGAACATGTACCAGCTCTTGCGCAGCTGCTTGAGCGTCTTCAACCCCGCGAGCATCCGCGCCGGATGGGGAACGTTGAGGATCGCCAATCGCCGTACCGACTCCGGGTGTAGCGCCGCCACCCCATAGGCGACCGCGGCGCCCCAGTCGTGGCCGACGACATCGGCGCGCTCGACGCCGAAGTGCTTGATCAACCCGGCTATATCGCCCGCGAGGAACTTCATGTCATAGGCGCGCCAGCCCGGCGGCTTGTCCGACAGGTTGTAGCCGCGCATGTCGGGCGCGACCACGTGGAAGCCGGCGTCGGCGAGCGGCTCGATCTGACGGCGCCAGGAGTACCAGAACTCGGGAAAGCCGTGGAGCAAGACGACCAAGGGGCCCTCCCCCGCCTCGACGTAGTGAAGGCGGACACCGCCGTCGAGAATCGCCTCTCCGTGGGTGATCGCGTCCTCGAGGGACGCCTGCTCGCTCATCGGAAAGACTCTCGCACATTTCTTCGGCACGCTTATGGAGTCTTTCGCGAGATGCGCTTACCTGAGTGCTACAGATGGATCTCGTCCGCCCAAACCTGACCCGCCGTCAGCTGCTTCGCTCCGCCGGAATCGGCGCGGCCGGGCTGACCTTCGCGGGCGCCCTCGGCGAGATCGCCTCCGGCGCCCTCTCGCAGCGGCCCGCCCCGCCCAAGCCGCCGAAATGGCGCAGCCGTCCCGATCTGCAGATCCCCTCGCTGACCGTCACCCACAGCGAACAGGGCGTCGCGACCGATCCGATCTTCATCGCGCCCTACAACTCGCCGGTCGGCCAGGCGGGCGCCGTAATCGTCGACAACGCGGGCCAGCCGATCTGGGAGAACCCCCTGGAGGGGAAGGTCACGACCAACTTCCAAGTGCAGAGCTATCGCGGCAGCCCTGTGCTGACCTGGTGGGAGGGGTTGATCGAATACGGACACGGTGTCGGCGAATACGTGATCGCGGACGCCGGCTACCGCACGGTCCGGCGCGTGCAGGCGGCTGCCGGGCTGCGCGGGGACCTGCACGAGTTCGTGATCACCCCGCGTGACACGGCGCTGCTCACGAGCTATGTGATCAGGAAAGCCGACCTTCGCGCCGTCGGCGGCCCACGCGATGGCACGATCCAGGACGCGATCTTCCAGGAGATCGACCTCGCCAGCGGCCGGCTTTTGCTCGAGTGGCACAGCATCGACCACGTGCCGCTGGAGGAGTCCTACGCGCCGGTGGAAGCCAACTGGGACTTCTTCCACATCAACTCGGTCGACCTCGACGGCGACGGCAACCTGCTGATCTCCTCGCGCAGCATGCAGACGCTCTACAAGCTCGACCGGACCGGGCGAATCCTGTGGCGCCTCGGCGGCAAGCGCAACGACTTCGAGATCGGTCCCGGCGCCAACTTCGCCTGGCAGCACCACGCCCGCCGCCAGCCCGACGGGACGCTCACAGTATTCGACAACGGCGCCACCCCGGCGGTGGAGAAGCGCTCGCGCGGCCTGATCCTCGACGTCGACGAGCAGGCGATGAGCGCGACCCTGCTGCACCAGTACACCCACCCGAAGATCCTCGCCGCCAGCCAAGGCAGCGTGCAGCTGCTGCCGAACGGAAACGTGTTCGTCGGCTGGGGGGAAATCCCGCGCGTCTCCGAGTTCCACCGCTCGGGGCAGATGGTCTTCGACGCCGAGCTCGGTGAGAAGTACGAGTCCTACCGCGCCTTCCGCCTGCCCTGGACGGGCCTTCCCGCCGAAGCCCCGGCGATCGCCGCGACCCGCGACGGCGGCGAAACGACCGTCTATGCAAGCTGGAATGGAGCCACCGAGGTGCATAGCTGGCAGCTGCTCGCGGGATCTCAGGCAGACGCCCTGCGCCTGGTTGCGAGCTCGCGCTCGCGCGGGTTCGAGAGCGCGCTGCAAGCGAGCGTCGCACCCGGTCAGTACCTCGCGGTCCAGGCGCTCGGCGCCGGCGGCGCGCCGCTCGGGCAGTCGCGCACGGTCACGGTGTAGAGGCAGATCTCAAGCTAAGCTCGCGCCATGAGCGCTCGCAGTGACCAGGGTGCCGTCGCCTCTCCCGTGCTGAGCGCCGCCGAGCTCGCGGAAGTCGCCGAGTTCGGCGCCGAGCGGCAGGTGAGCGAGGGGGATCTGCTGTTTGCGGCGGGCGAGTCCTCTTACGACCTGTTCGTCGTGCTCGAGGGCGAGGTCGAGATTGTGGCGGTTCTCGGACCGGATGACGACGGCGCCGAGCACGAGCCGATCTTCGTATTCGGGCCGGGCAACTTCGTCGGCGAGCTCAACCTGCTGACCGGCCAGCGCCGCTTCCTGACCGCCCGCGTCAGCCAAGCCGGCAGGGTGCTGGTGATCCCCCAGCCGGACTTCCGGCGGCTGATGAGCCTGCGCCCCGCCCTTGCCGGCGTGATCTTCGGCGCGCTGCTCGCCCGCCGTGAGCTGCTGCGCACCGGCGAGGGCGCCCAGGCGATCCGGATCATCGGCTCGCGCTACTCGCCCGAGGCGATGAGCCTGCGGGCGTTCGCCGAGCACTCGCGCCTGGCCCACACGTGGATCGACGTCGAGGACGCCGAGGACATCGAGGCACTGCTCGGCACGATGGACCTGTGCCCGCCGGACATGCCCGTGGTGATCACCCCCACGGAGATTCTGCGCCGCGCGACGCCCGCGGTCTTCGCCGAACACCTCGGGCTGACCTACCAGCCGACACCCGGCTACATCTTCGACCTCGTCGTCGTCGGCAGCGGCCCCGCCGGCCTGGCCGCGTCGGTGTACGGAGCATCGGAGGGCCTGCGCACCGTCTCGCTGGACGCGATGGCGATCGGCGGGCAGGCGGGTTCGAGCTCGCGAATCGAGAACTACACCGGCTTCCCCAACGGCATCTCCGGCGGAGACCTCACCGCCAGATCCGCCGTGCAGGCGATGCGGCTCGGGGCGCGGCTGAACGCTCCCTGCGAGGTCGTGGGCCTGCGGGTCGAGGCGGGATTTCACGTGGTCATCCTCCGCGACGGCAGCGAGATCCCGACCCGCGCCGTGATCGTCGCCTCCGGCGCCAGCTATCGACGCCTGAACGTAGACGACCTGCAGCGCTTCGAGGGCGCCGGCGTCTACTACGCGGCGACCGACCTCGAGGCGAGAGTTTGCGACGGCAGGCCGGTGCTGGTCGTCGGGGGAGGCAACTCCGCGGGACAGGCCGCGATTCATCTCGGCGAGCACAACTGCAGCGTCACGATCGCGATCCGCCGCGACGACCTCACCCAGAGCATGTCCCAGTACCTGATCGAGCGAATCGTGGCCGACCCGAAGATCAACCTTCTGACCGGCGTCGAAGTCCAGACGCTCGCGGGTGAGGCTCATCTGGACGAGGTGACGCTGCGGCACACCGCGACCGGCCAGGAGCAGACGATTCCCTGTTCGGGGCTGTTCTGCTTCATCGGCGCGCAGCCGGCGACGGACTGGCTATGTGACGGCGTGCTGCTCGATCAGGACGGGTTCGTGCTCACAGATCGTCAGCTGTCGGGGTCGATCGCCGCGGGAACATCGAGCCCGCTGCCGTTTGAGACCTCCGTGCCGGGAGTATTCGCCGCCGGCGACGTCCGCAACGGCTCGATGAAGCGGGTCGCCGCCGCGGTGGGCGAGGGCTCCAGCGCCGTGCGCTCGGTCCACGAGCGGCTTGCCACGCAGAGCTGAGCCACGCCCTTCAGCGAGAGCGCACGACGTAGCGCTCGGGCACGAAGCGTTCGGTCTGTCGCGGCGGGCGCTTGTACTTGCGCCGCTGGCGCGGCGGGAGCTTCACGGGCTTGGCCGGCTTGTCGAGGTGCTCGTACGGGACGAGCGACAGCAGGTGGCGGATCAGGTTCAGGCGGGCCGTGCGCTTGTCGTCGGCCTCCACCACATACCACGGGCTCGACGCGGTATCGGTGCGCGTGAACATGCGGTCCTTGGCCTCGGCGTAGTCGACCCAGCGGGCCCGCGCCTGGATGTCGGTAGGGCTGAACTTCCAGCGCTTGCGCGGGTCTGACAGGCGTTTCTCGAAGCGCCGCTCCTGCTCCTCGTCGGACACCGACAGCCAATACTTGACGAGCATGATCCCGTCGTTCTGCAGCGTCTGCTCGAACTGCGGGCAGAAGCGCAGGAACTCCTCGTACTCCTCCTGTGTGCAGTAGCCCATCACACGCTCGACGCCGGCCCGGTTGTACCAGCTGCGGTCGAACAGCACGATCTCCCCCGCCGCCGGCAGCTGCGAGACATAGCGCTGGAAGAACCACTGCGAGCGCTCGCGCTCGCCGGGAGTCGGCACGGCAGCGATGCGACAGGTGCGCGGGTTCAGATAGGAGGTAATGCGCTTGATCACGCCGCCCTTGCCGGCCGTGTCGCGACCCTCGAACAGCACGACGAGCCGTCTGTCGTTGGCGACGATCCACTCCTGCATGAACACCAGCTCTGTTTGTAGCCGCAGCAGCTCCTTGTCGTACTGCTTGGCGCTCAGCTCGATCGTATTCACATGGGCCCGCCTGGACTCGAACCAGGGACCGACGGATTATGAGTCCGCTGCTCTAACCAACTGAGCTACAGGCCCGCTGCCGATCTTCGATCGGCGAGCAGACGCTACCAGCGTGTGGAATGCTCTCGCCGGGCGCGTTCCGTAAGGGCGGCGCACCGCGGGCGATGGGGTGTCGCTCGAATCCACTTCACGACTGGGAGGCAGGCATGGCAGAGCGCGCGGCGATCGTCACGGGGGCATCGAGCGGGATCGGGCTGGCCGTCGCGAAAATGCTCGGCGAGGAAGGCTATGGCGTGACGATGGCCGCGCGGCGGCCCGACAAGCTCGAGACGGCGGTCGCCGGACTCGTCGGCGAGGGGCTAGACGTACACGGGGTCGCGGGTAACGTGTCCGACGAGAGCGCGATCCAGAACATCGTCGCGACCCATCGCGAGCGCTACGGGCGGCTCGACGTGCTGCTCAACAATGCCGGCGTCGGCTTCGGAGCGACGGTCGGAGAGATCCAGACCAAGCACCTCGACATGCAGCTCGCGATCAACCTGCGCTCGATCGTGATCTTCTATCGCGAGTGCCTTCCCCTGCTCCAGGCCGCGGCGGCCGAGCACAAAAACGCGCTCGTCGTGAACACCTCCTCGATCTCAGGCAAGTTCGGCCAGGGCTGGCTGTCGGTGTACTCCGCGACCAAGCACGGCGTCGTCGGCTGGACCGAGGCGATGAACAAGGAACTCGCCTCCCAGGGCATCAAGTCGACCGCCCTCTGTCCCGCGTTCGTCGACACGCCGATGACCGACTTCGCCAAGCAGCACGTCGCCGCCGAGGAGATGATCCGACCCGAGGACATCGCCGAGGCCGTCCGCTTTCTGCTGAAGGTCTCCCCCGCCTGCATCGTCCCGGAGATGATGTTCGTCCGGCCCGGCGACGCCCTGTAGGGTTGACGCGATGAAGCTCGGCGTTCACATCGGCTACTGGGGCCTCGGCCTCACCTCAGAGGACCAGCTCAACATCGTCCAGGAGGCCGAGCGCCTCGGCTACGACTCCGTCTGGGCGGCGGAGGCCTACGGCTCGGACACCGCGACGGTGCTCGGCTGGTTGGCGGGACAGACCTCGACGATTCGCCTCGGCTCGGGGATCTTCCAGATGCCCGGGCGCTCGGCGGCGATGACCGCGATGACCGCCGCGACGATCGACCAGCTCTCGAACGGGCGCATGATCCTCGGGATCGGCTCCTCCGGGCCACAGGTGGCAGAGGGCTGGCACGGGCAGCGCTTCGGCAAGCAGCTCCAGCGCACCCGCGAGTACGTCGCCGTCGTGCGCATGGCGCTCGCGCGCGAACGGGTCGAGTTTGCCGGCGAGACCCTCCAGTTGCCGCTCCCCGAGGGCCCCGGCAAGGCGCTCAAGCTCACGATCTCGACCGTGCAGGATCGGATCCCGATCTACCTGGCGGCGATCGGCCCGAAGAACACCGCGCTCGCCGGCGAGATCGCCGACGGCTGGATCCCGACGCTGTTCTCGCCCGAGCACGTCTCCGAGCTGCGGCCGCTGCTGGAGGAGGGCGCGGCGCGCTCCGGGAAATCGCTCGACGATTTCGACATGGCGCCGACCGTGCAGGTGTTCGTCACCGACGACCTGCAGGCCGCGCGCGATGGGATGCGCCCGTTCATCGCCCTGTACGTCGGTGGCATGGGCTCGCGCAAGCAGAACTTCTACAACCAGCTCGTCTGCCGCTACGGCTTCGAGGCCGAGGCTGCGGTCATCCAGGATCTGTACCTCGAAGGCAAGCGCGAGGAGGCGATGGCGGCGATCCCGGACGCGTTGATCGACTCCGTCTCGCTGTGCGGACCGCCGGATGTGGTGCGCGAGCGCCTGGAGATCTACCGCGACGCCGGCGTCGGCACGCTCGGCGTAACGCCGATCGCGTTCACCGCCGAGGAGCGTCTCACGCAATTGCGGCTGATCGCCGAGCTCGCCGCCGCTTGAGCAGGTGACCGCGCGACGCGTGCTGCTCGGCGCCTTCGGCGACCCCGGGCACGCATTCCCGATGATCGCTTTGGGCCGCGCTCTATCCGCGCGTGGACACGAGGTCACGGTGCAGACATGGGAGCGCTGGCGTGCGCCGATCGAGGCGGAGGGCCTGTCCTTCTCCCCCGCGCCGGAGTACCACGTGTTCCCCTCCGGGCCGGAGCCCCTGGATTTCTACGAGGCCGTCGTCCACGCCACGCGCGATACCCTGCCGCTCGTCGCGGCGCTGGCGCCCGACGTCGTCGTGGCCGACATCCTCACGCTCGCGCCCGCGCTCGCGGCGGAGATCGAAGGCGTTCCCTGCGCGACGCTGATCCCCCACGTCTTCCCGGAGGGTGCGCCAGGCCTGCCGATCTATTCGCTCGGCGCGCGGTTGCCGCGGACGGCGATCGGTCGCGCGTTCTGGCGCCGGGCCGGCCGGCCGCTCGAGCACGGACTGCAGCTCGGGCGCGCCCAGCTGAACGACACCCGTGTGCGCCTCGGTCTGCCCGCTTTGGATTACACGCACGGCGGTACGAGCCGTGAGCTCGCGCTGGTCGCGACCTTCCCGCAGCTCGAGTACCCGCGCTCGTGGCCATCGCACGCGCATGTGGTCGGTCCGCTGATGTGGGAGCCTCCGGCGGCGGACGTCGAGCTCCCTCCGGGCGAGGACCCCCTGGTGCTCGTAGCGCCCTCGACGGCTCAGGACCCCTCGCACCGGATGCTCCATGCCGCGCTCCGCGGGCTCGCCGACGCACCCGTACGGGTGCTCGCGACGTGGAACCGCCGCCTCCCTGCTCGATCGCTCCCCGTGTCTTCCAACACCAGGGTCGTCGACTGGGTCTCCTACTCGCGCACGATGCCGCTCTGCGAAGTCGTCGTCTGCCACGCCGGGCACGGCACGCTCGTGCGCGCGCTCTCCTCGGGGTGTGCCGTGGTGGCCTGCCCGGCGATCGGCGACATGAACGAGAACGCCTCGCGGGTGTCCTGGGCCGGAGCGGGGGTGCGGGTGCCGCAGCGGTTCATCTCGCCGCGGCCTTTGCGGCTGGCGGTCGAACGGGCGCTCGACGAGCCTTCGATTCGAGAGAGGGCACGGGAGTTGGCAGCCTGGGCCGGGTCTCACGATGCCGGGGCCGCGGCGGCGGTACTGGTGGAGGAACTGGCCGAAAACAGCTCCGGGGGCCCTTTCCGTTCTTTTCCACAACGGCAGTCCTGACGCACGAGTACGCCCTGGCTGCCTGACCGAAGACTATGCCCTGGCGGCCCAGCAGGATCGTCCTACAGTGTGGGCATGCGTGTCGAACGCAGCGCCGACTATCCCGACGATGGCGACCCCGAGGACCTCGAGAGGCGCGCGGCTTGGAGCGAGGGAATGAGCGAGTTGCTCGCCTCGGGTCGCTTCGACGAGGATGACGACGTGAAGGAGCTTCTCCAGGCGCAAGCCCACGGGGAAGCCGATCGCGCCAATCACCTCGGTCGGGCGCTTTACGAGCGTCTCGAGCGCGAAGGCCGATAGCTCTGACGTAGCGTCCGCGCTGCCTGGCACGCTCACCGCGTGGGAGAAGCTGTGGCAATCATCTCCGTAGCGATCTCTGGAGTCGTAGGGATAGGCGGCTTGGCGGCGGCTGCCTGGGGAACCGCCCGAGAGCGACGCTGGCGTACACGCGAGGAGCGCGCAACGGACCTCCGAGGCGCGCTCGAGAGCGCCGCCGAGAGCCTTCTCGACCTCGCGTGGGACATTGACGTAGTCCGCCTCAAAATCAAGCGCGGCGAGGGCATGAGTTCCGAGGAGAAGACGGCGGTCGAATCTCACGCGAGGCAGGCGTCCGTCACCGGCCGTGCGCACATCGCAGTCCGGCAAGGTGCGAATGCCGCCGAGGCCACGTCGCTTGAGGCCTGGATCGGCAAGGTATCCACGCTGATAGGCATCCTGGGTGAGGGCACGAACTCGGGCTGGAACGATCAGCTCGAATCGCGCTGGAAAGACGTCTGGGCCAAGGCGGTTGAAGCGGAAAAGGCCTACTTCACAGCGACAGTGAAGGCGTTGACCTAGAGTCGCGCGAGGCGCGCCTCTAAAGCTCGGCTAGGAGCGCCGTTTTCCACGCTCCGGCTTTGTCCAGCTCGATGTAGACCAAGCCGTCGATGTCTGACGGCTTCTCGACACCGCGCTCGTAGAGGACGGCTACGTGGTCGCGGCCGAGCAGGCCGTAAAAGAAGCCCATCTCGAAGACGACGTTCTGTCGGGCTCGACTCTGCCCGACCTGTCCGACGCGCTGCGGGACGCGGACGCCGCCACGAAACGCCAGGTGTGACGCCCTCGACCTCCGCCTCATCTACGACAAGCTGGACGGCCGCCTCGAAATCTCCGCCACCCTCACTGAGGCCGTGGCGGTCTTGCTGCACGCCCCGAACCTCGATGGGTCGTGGGGACGTTCACTCCGGGGGTGGGACTCGAACCCACAACCTCTCGATTAACAGTCGAGCGCATCTGCCAGTTGAGCTACCCCGGATCGAGCTACCCCGGAAAGACCGAGGCTCGGGTCGGATTCTACGCGAGCGGAATCTTGCTGCGTCAGCACGATGAATCCGGCCTCTACCTCGGCATGACAATTCGCACAAAGAAGCATGCACTTGCTTGCCTCAGCTTTCGCCTTCTCCAAGGATCGTGCAACCCCTCGATGACTCAACGAGAAGCTCTTCTCGGATGGCACAAGATGATGAAACTCAAGCGCCGCGATACAGCGGTTGTAGCCACAACCGCTGCAGGCTCCGCCAGCTTCGTCGACAAGTATCTGCTTGACCTTTCGTCGTCGTCGCACGACCGCCTCCGAACGGCACTTGAGACATCTGTATCCACTCGTAGACCGGCGCTTGAAGTCGGTCAGACCATGTTGGGAGCACTCACGCTGTACAACATCCATCGGCGTATCTCTCATTTCGGACATCGATTTACGGCGCCACTCGCCGCGGCGCGTCGTCACTTCGTACTCCCGCAGCCAATGCCGCACGGTCGTCTTGCTGAGCCCGACCGCCTCGGCGATCTGCACGATCGAGAGCCCCCGTGCGACCAGTGGTTCCAACTCCTCGCGCTTCAGCCCGCCCCGCGCCGCGTACTTCTCGCGGTTCACCGCCTGTAGTCCATATTGCTGAACCCAGTAACCCACAGTCGATTCGTGCAGCCCAAATCGCCTGCCGATCTCGGCAAGCGACAACCCCTGGTCCAAAAGCTGCTCCAAAGAAGCGCGATCCATGCACCGCACTGTCTCAGGTCTGGCGGACGTAAATGTGCCGATTTACAGCAGGTTCTGTACCAATTTTGTGTCCTCCGCCCGGTTCGCCGCCGCTCGCGAGCCTAGACTCGACCGTCCGATGGCAGGCCCAGTGAAGACCGAGGCCGTGGTGCTGAGATCGATGCGCTACGGCGAGGCCGACCGCATCCTGCACGTCTACACGCCCCACCGCGGGAGGATCAGCGCGATCGCGAAGGGCGTCAGGCGTACCCGCAGCCGCTTCGGGGGCCGTCTGGAGCCGTTCTTCCGCCTGCGGATGGACCTGCACGAAGGGCGCGGCGAGCTGCTGACGGTGACGGGCGCGCAGACGGTCGACGCTTACCCCCATCTGCGCGGCGACGCCCGCGCGCTGGACAGCGCCGCGCGCGCCTGCGACGCGGTCGGCCGCCTGTTCGAGACCGACGAGCCACACCCGGGGGTGTTCAACCTGCTGTGCCGGCACCTGGCGCTGCTCGACGAGCAGACCGCGGGAACGGATCCATCGGCCAGCGGCAGGGCGGGCGGGCTGGCGTTCCGCCTGAAGCTGCTGCTGGCGGCCGGATTGGCGCCCCAGCTCGGCGCATGCGCGTGCTGCGGCGAGCGCGAGCACCTGGTCGGCTTCTCCGGATCCGCCGGTGGCGTCGTGTGCGGTGCGTGTGAGGCCGCGTCGTTTCCGCTGGACGAAGCCGCGTACGAGTTCATGACCGCGGCGCTCGGCCGCCCACTGACGGAGATCCCCGAGGCCCCCACGCCGGCACTCGGACAGGTCGAGCGCGCGATCGCGGAGACGCTAGAGCACCACGCGCACCTGCGGCTGATGCCGGCCGCGGCCCGTTCGGGTTGAGCGTGCGCGGTGGTCCGCGCGCCGATCCCGATATCGTGGTGAGCCGTGGACGAGGGATCGCCAATCGCCTACCAAGTGCTGGAAACCGGCGTGCCCGTGCTCGCCTCCGACGGCGAGCAGGTTGGGACCGTCGGCAGCGTGCTGAGCGCGCCCGAGGAGGATGTGTTCCACGGCCTCTTGATCAACACCCCCGGCCACGGAATTCGCTTTCTCGAGGCTGACTCGATCGCATCGATCCATGAACGCGGTGTCGATCTGCGGATCGATTCGGCCGCCACCCTGAATCTTCCTGAGCCGGAGCACAAAGCGCCGGTGTTCGACGAGGATCCCGCGACGCAGACCAAGTGGAGTCACCTGGTGCGCAAGTACACCGGCCGCAACGACTGGAATCACGAGCGCTGAGCGCTCGCCGAGCGTTCGGGCGTCTCGGGCCCAAAGCGACACGTCAGATCCCGTAAGGCCGGTGATCGCCGAGCCCGCTGCCACAATCGAAGGATGAGCCTCGCCAAGCCGACAGACATGGTCGCGAACGCGTTCGCCGAGCGCCAGCGCGAGCTCGAGGAGCGCACGCTGTCCCCGCTCGCCGCGCGCTCCTACCCGGCACGCCGCGCCCGCGCGGAGGACGACTGCGCGCTGCGCACCCCGTTTCAGCGCGATCGCGATCGGATCGTGCACTGCAAGGCGTTCAGACGGCTGAAGCACAAGACGCAGGTGTTCGTGGCGCCACAGGGCGATCACTACAGGACGCGGCTGACGCATACGCTCGAGGTGACGACGATCTCGCGCACGGTCGCCCGCGCCCTGAGGCTGAACGAGGATCTGACCGAGGCGATCGGCCTCGGCCACGACCTCGGGCACCCGCCGTTCGGGCACATCGGCGAGGAGGTGCTGGACAGCTGCCTGAAAGAGCGCTTCGGGGTGGGCTTCCGCCACTACGAGCACTCGCTGCGGGTGGTCGAGCGGCTGGAGCGCGACGGCGCGGGGCTGAACCTGACCGAGCAGGTGCGCGACGGGATCGCCGGCCACTCCAGCCGCGCGCCGCTGCCGGAGACGCTCGAGGGGAGGATCGTCCGGGTGATGGACCGCGTGGCCTACATCAACCACGACATCGACGACGCGGTGCGCGCGGGGCTGCTGCGTGAGGACGAGCTGCCGGAGCAGCCGATCGCCGTGCTGGGGAGCAGCGGCTCGGCGCGGATCGACGCGCTCGTGCACGACATGGTCGAGCACTCCGAGCGCGCCGGGGACATCGTCCAGGGCGAGCAGGCGGGCACGGCGATGAGCGAGCTGCGGGACTTCATGTTCGAGCGTGTGTACCTCGGGCCGGCCGTGCGCGCCGAGCACGCGCGGATCGCGGGGGTCGTGCGAACCCTGTTCGAGCATTACGTCGATCGACCCGAGCAACTGCCGCCCGCGGACGGCGAACACGAGGACGACGATCTGGCGCGGCGCGTGACGGATTACCTGGCGGGCATGACCGACAGATACTGCATCAACGCATATACCGAGTTGCAGGTCCCAAAAGCATTCGCCCGCTAGCGTTGCTCTGAGATGGCCTTCTACACCCGTGAGTCCAAGGATCGCGTGCGCGACGCTATCGACTTCGTCGAGCTGGTCTCGGCCCGTACGGAGCTGCGACGGGCGGGGCCGGCACGGTACGAGGGGCTGTGCCCATTTCACGAGGAGCGCAGCCCGTCGTTTGGGATCGACCCCACGCAGAAGGTCTACTACTGCTTCGGCTGCCAGGCCTCGGGCGACGTGTTCACGTTTGTGCAGGAGACCGAGGGGGTCGACTTCAAAGGCGCGCTCGAGCTGCTCGCGGACCGCTTCGGGGTCGAGCTGGAGCGCGAGGAGGAGGACCCGAGGCAGGCCGAGCGCCGCCGCCACAGAGAGCGGCTGCTGGAGCTGCTCGGGCGCACCGCGGCCTATTACGAACGGTGCCTGTGGGAGGCCGAGGAGGCGAAGGCGGCGCGCGAGTACCTGGAGAGCCGGGGTCTGGGAGAGGAGATCCTGCGCGAGTTCCACGTCGGCTACTCCCCGAGCGCCTGGGATCGAGTCCTGCTGGCTTCCCGCAGGGGCGGTTTCAGCGAGCAGGAGCTGTACGCGACGGGGCTGGCGCAGCGCTCGAAGGAGAACGGGCGGCCGTACGACCGCTTTCGCGGACGGATCATGTTCCCGCTCGCGGACGTGCGCGGCCGCGTGCTCGGCTTCGGGGCGCGCGCAATGCGCGACGAGCAGAAACCGAAGTATCTGAATACCTCAGACAACGACGTCTACCACAAGGGACAGCACCTATACGGCGCCGACCTCGCGCGCGCGCACGCGGCGCGCGCCGGGCAGGCGATCCTGTGCGAGGGCTATACCGACGTGATCGCGCTGCACCAAGCGGGCCTGCGCAACGCGGTCGGGTCGATGGGCACGGCGCTGACCGCCGAGCAGGTCGGCGAGCTGGCGCGGATGGCACAGACGGTGCTGCTGGCGCTGGACGCCGACAGCGCCGGTCAGGAGGCAATGCTGAAGGCCGCGGGGCTCGCGGCGAAGCGCAAGCTCGAGCTGCGCGTGGTGGCGCTCCCGGCGGGCACCGACCCGGCCGATCTGGTGCAGCGCGACGGAGCGCAGGCGATCAGCTCGGCGGTGGAGCAGGCCGTGCCGTTCGTGCGCTTCCGGGTCGAGCGGGTGCTCGCGACCGGCGACCACGGTAGCCCGGAGGGCCGCGACAAGATGGTCGAGGAGCTGCGCCCGATATTCGCGATGCTCCCGCCGAGCGCGATGCGCCTGGAGCTGACGAGGATGGTGTCGGGACGCCTGGCGCTGCCGGAGAGCCTGATGGAGACGCTGCTGGCGCCCCAGGCGCGACCGACACAGACGGAGCGAGCGCAGAGCGGACAGCAGACGGCGCTCCGCGAAGCGTCGCCCAAGCCGGCGGCGTCCACGCGAGCGCCCGCAAAAGGTCTGTCGCGCCGGGAAGAGACCGAGCGGACGTTCCTCGCGCTGTGCATCGGCTCTCCGGAGGAGGGCGAGGGGGCGCTGGCGAGCCTCGACGTCGATGAGCACTTCACCAGCGAGCTCTTACGGCGGGCCGCACGGCACCTCGGCGCGGGGCACCTGCGCGATCCGATGGCCGACCCGGGCGGCCTGGAGGACGGGCTGGACGGCGATCCGCAGCTGAAGGCGCTGCTGGCCGAGCTGGTCGTGGAAGCCGGCCGCGAACCGGTACGGCCGGCGATGCTCAACGTGCAGCGCCTGCAGCTGGAGCTTGCCCGGGTGGATCGCCGGATCCAGCAGGCGCGCGGAGCGCAGAGCGGCGACGTCAGCGAACTGGCGCGGAGCCGCGGCGAGGTCAAGCGCGAGTTCGACCGCGCGCAGGAGCGAGCGCTCGAGGAGACGGTGTAGAGCCAATCCGCGGCTTGCAGGAACTGCCCGCCAGAGCAGGAAATTGCCTTCCCATCAGGGGCCCGGCCGAAGGAATCGGCTTTCTATACTTAATGAAGTAATGAGCGATGTAATCGTCTACACGACCGAGCCCTGCTCCTACTGCGCTCGCGCGAAGGGCCTGTTGAAGGCGCGCGGAGTAGAGTTCTCCGAGGTCAACCTCTCGCGCGACCCCGAGGGCCGCGTGGAGCTCGCGAAGCAAACCGGGATGATGACCTTCCCGCAGGTGATCATCGGCGGCGAGCTCGTCGGCGGCTTCACCGAGGTCCAGGCCGCCGCCGAGTCGGGGCGCCTGGACGAGCTGCTGATCGAAGATCAGCCAGCAGCCTGAGCGCGGGCGCGTTTGCGCCGCGGGCGCGGCTGGCAGGTCTCGCAGACGTAGGTCCCGCGCCCGGCGACGACCATCTTCACGATCGTCCTCCCGCAGGTCCCGCACGGCTCGCCCTCGCGACGGTGGACGAGAAACTCGTTCTGGAAGGATCCGTGCACGCCGTCGACGTGGCGGAAGTCGTCGATCGTCGCCCCGCGCGCCTCGATCCCAGCCTGTAGCGCGGCGATCGTCGTCTCGCGCAGGCGCTCGTACTGCTCGTTCGAGAGCCGCCCGGCGGGGCGCAGCGGGTGGATGCCGGCGCGGAACAGCGCCTCGTCGGCGTAGATGTTCCCGACCCCGGCGACACGCCGCTGGTCGAGCAGGAACGCCTTCACCGGCGCCGTCCGCCCCCGCGCCTGCGCGCGCAGGTGCTCGGCGGTGAACAGCTCGTCCAGCGGCTCGAGCCCGAGGCGCGCGGCGAAGAACGCCTCCAGCGCCTCCTCGCCAAGCAGCAGCTCACCGGTGCCGAAGCGGCGCGGGTCGACGATCGCCAGCCGTCTACCCCGCCCCAGGTCGATCCGCACCCGGGTATGTGGCGGCTCAGGATCTGAGTTACACAGAACGGCGCCCGTCATGCGCAGGTGCTGGACGAGGTAAACCTCGTCCTCGAGCTCCCACACGAGGTACTTGCCCCGCCTGGAGAGCCGCTGCACGCGCCGGCCCTGCAGCGCATCGGCCAGTTCGCTTGGCGCGAGCGGTCGCGACCAGCGCCAGTCCAGAATCTCCACGTTCCGCAGCCGTCGGCCCTCCACCAGTGGCGCGAGCTGGCGTCTGATCGTCTCGACCTCGGGGAGCTCGGGCATCGCCCTAGCTTATGCGGCCCGCTCCCCCGCGAGGCTCGCTGTCAGCGTTTGGCGCGCGGGTGCGCGCGGAAGTAGACATCCTTCAGCCGCTCGGCCGAGAGGTGCGTGTAGACCTGGGTGGTCGCGAGGTCCGCGTGACCGAGCATCTCCTGCAGTGAACGCAGATCGCAGCCGCCGGCGAGCAGGTGGGTGGCGAAGCTGTGGCGGAGCGTGTGCGGGCTCATCTTCTGCTCCAGGCCGGCGCCACGGGCGTGACCCTGAACGATCTTGTAGAGACCCTGACGCGTCAGGGCGCCGCCGCGGTGATTCACGAACAGTTGCGTCTGCACCCTGTGGCCGACGAGCGCGGGCCGTCCGCGCTGCTCGTAGGCGCGCAGCGCCGCGACCGCCTGGCGCCCGATCGGCACGAGGCGCTCCTTTGAGCCCTTGCCGCGGGCGCGCAACATGCCCTCGTCGAGGTCGACGTCGCTCGCCTGCAAGCCAATCGCCTCCGAGGCGCGCAGGCCGCACGCATACATGACCTCGAGCAGCGCGCGATCGCGCAGCGCAAGTGGCTCGGTCCCTCGCGGCTGGCTCAACAGCAGCCCGACCTCCTCGCGCGAGAGCACCCGGGGCAGGCGTCCGGTCTTGCGGGGGCCGCGCAGGTCGGCGGTGGGATCGTGCTCGATCAGGCCCTCGCGGCGCAGGTGGCGATAGAACGAGCGCAGACACGCGGCCTTGCGCTGCAGCGTCGCCGCCGCGACCGCGGGCCGCCCGCCCTCGCCCGTGGCAAGCTCGGACAGGAACGCCGCGAGGTCGCCGTGACCGGCCCCGATCACGCCGAGGTCGCGGCGATCGAGGAACTCCCCAAACTGGAGCAGGTCCGAGCGGTATGCGCCGAGCGTGTTCCTCGAGAGGCCGCGCTCGAGCTCGAGATAGGCGAGGAAGTCGAGCGTCAGTCGCGCGAGCTCGGCGCTCGGCCGCAACAGTTGTCGTGTCGAGCCAGGCGGCACTCCACCTGCTTCGCGCACTCCTCAGCTCCTCCCTGGGGGTGCAACCGACCGTTCAGCCTCCTCCACCCCATCCTCGCCGTGCTCGGCGTCGCGCGCGAGCTCGGCCAGCGTCGCGCCCGCGGCGAGCGCGGCCCCGAAGAACAGCGGGTCTTCCGTCAGCCCACGGCCCATCGTCTCGGCGGACAGGCCTGCGGCGGCATAGGCCGGAAGATCGACGATCGCCCGCCGCCAGTCGTGGCGGGTGATCCGTACCGGGCGCTCGACGTCGAGCTCCAGGGCCGGTCTGCTCGGGAGCGCCCCGCCGAAGACTGAGCCGAGACCGGCGCGCAGGTCGGCTCCGACGGGCGAGCGCATCCCCGCGGGCAGCGCGACCGTGACCGGCTCGAGCAGCAGATCGAGCACGGTGAGCGTGTGGTGTGAGATTCCGCGGTGGCGCGTGCGGGGGTCGCCGGATGACATCCGCGCGACCAGCAGCGTCGGCGCGCCGAGGGCGAGCGCAGCGTGCGCCGAGTCGAGCGCGGCCATGCCGCCGTGCCCGAGCGGTGAGCTCGAGCCCACGATCCCGGGGCCGGGGCCGCAGATCGCCGCGTCCCAGCCGAGTGCCCTCAGTCCGTGATCGAGCGCGCCGATCGTCGTGATCGCCTCGCCTTCTCCACCGAACGCTGCGCCCGCGGTCAGATGCCCGGCCAACAGCCGGCGCTCGCGTAGGGAGCGCACCGTGCGCGAGTGCCCACCGGGCAGCGCGCCGCCCACGGTCTGCACGTACCCGAGCCGGCTGTCCGGGAAGGCCTGGGCGAACGCCCACGCGACGGCCGCGAGCTGGCCGTGGAGGGCGAGTACGGCGACCGGGCGCCCCAGCTCGCCGACCGCGGGCCCCGCGCCATCGCCAAGCCCCTCGACCGGCTCGACCGTGTGCTGGAGGCTCGTGTAGTTGAGCTTCATCACGTTCTCGCGGGCGGGGCTCGGATCTTCTTTGCCCTCCAGGCCGCGGGAGAGGTTGACGTGGACGATGTCAAAGCCGCCCGAGCCCAGGCCGAGATCGAGCGCCTGGGTGTTGACGATCACCTCGTCGCCCGTCTGCGCCCGGCCGACAAGCGCGACATCGGCGAGCGCCGGGCGGGAGCTGCCGTCCAACTCGATCACGAGCTGCTGCTCGGGGCCGCTCCCGGGGGAACCGGCGTCGAGGACGGTGGCGCGGCGCAGCTTCAACATTTCGAGCGGGACGCTATCGCGCTGCGGGCTGCTCGCTGGCCGATCTTCGATCGGTCGCTGCCATGCCCTCGGGATCCGCGGCGAGATCCTCGGGCTTCACCCACTCGACGCTCACGTCGAGGTCGCACTCGCACTCGGGCGAGTTGGCCAGCTCGTGCGCGCGATCGATCAACTTGGCAGCCACGGCCTGTCCCTGGGCCTCGTCGGCGACGTGGAAGGTGGTCTGTACGCGGAGCACGCACTCCACGCCTGACTTAGAAGTTGTCTGAAAACTCGCCAGATCGCCTGTAACGGGCCCCTGAGGCACCGTCAGCGAGTTTTCAGACGGCTTCTCAATGCCGCGCAGGCTCCCGCCGCTCGGACGATCGACGCTCACGATCTGTCGGCGAGCGTCGCCGAGGCGTCGCCCTCCTCGCTGCGTGTGGCGTTCGCCTCACCGTGCGCCTCGGCCCGCTCGAGCGCGGCGGCGATGAAATCCCGGAACAGCGGCGCCGGGCGCTCGGGGCGGGACTTGAACTCAGGATGGAACTGGGAGGCGACAAAGAAGGGATGATCCTCGAGCTCGACGACCTCGACCAAGCGCTCGTCGGGAGAGGTGCCGGAGATGCACAGCCCGGCGCTCTGCAGGCGCTTGCGCAGCAGGTTGTTGACCTCGTAGCGGTGACGGTGGCGCTCGTAGATGACCGCCTCGCCGTAGATCTCCCGCGCGCGCGTGTCGTTGTGCAGCTTGATCGGATCGGCGCCCAGACGCATCGTGCCGCCGAGGTCGGCGACCTCCTTCTGCTCGGGCAGCAGATCGATCACCGGGAACGGTGTCTCGAGGTCGAACTCGGTCGAGTTGGCCCCCTCCATGCCCGCCACGTTGCGCGCGAACTCGGCGACGGCGATCTGCATTCCCAGGCAGATGCCCAGATACGGAATCTCCTGCTCACGCGCCACGCGCGCCGCGGCGATCTTGCCCTCGATCCCACGTCCGCCGAAGCCGCCGGGGATCAGGATGCCGTCGGCGCGGGCCAGCCGGTCGAGCACCGACCCGTCGGCGTCCTCACCCTCCCTGCCGTCCTCGCCGCCGGAGCTCGCGTCCGCTCCCTCCAGGTGCTCGGAGTCGATCCAGTCGATCTCGACCCTCCCGTCCTGCAGCGAGGCGGCGTGGCGCAGCGCTTCGCAGACCGACAGGTAGGCGTCCTCGAGCTGGATGTACTTGCCGACCAGCGCGATCCGCACCGTGCGGCTGCTGCGCCCGGCGCGCTCGATCGGCTCCTGCCAGCTGGAGAGCTCGGGCGCGGGCGCCTCCAGGTCAAAGTGCTCGAGGATGAAGTCGTCGACGCCCTGCTCGTGGAAGGTGAGCGGGACCTTGTAGATGTTGTCGACGTCGCAGGCCGAGACGATCGCTTCCGCGGGCAGGCTCGCGAACAGGGCGATCTTCTTGCGGATCTCCATCGATAGCGAGCCCTCCGAGCGGCACATGAGCATGTCGGGGGCGATTCCGATGCGCCGCAGCTCGTTGACCGAATGCTGCGTCGGCTTCGTCTTCAGCTCGCCGGCATGCCCGATGTAGGGGACTAGGGTGAGATGAATAAACATGCAGCGCCGGCGCCCGACGTCAACGGGGAACTGGCGGATCGCCTCCAGGAACGGCAGCGACTCGATGTCGCCGACCGTGCCGCCGATCTCCGTGACGACGAAGTCGACGTCGGAGGACTCGGCGATCAGCGCGACGCGCTGCTTGATCTCGTCGGTGATGTGCGGCACGACCTGGACCGTCCCGCCCAGGTAGTCGCCCCGGCGCTCGCGCCGAATCACGGTGTCGTAGATCCCCCCGGCGGTGACGTTCGAGGCGCGGCTCGTGTTCGCGTCGGTGAAGCGCTCGTAGTGGCCGAGGTCGAGGTCGGTCTCCGCGCCGTCCTCGGTCACGAACACCTCGCCGTGCTGGTAAGGCGACATCGTGCCCGGATCGACGTTGATGTAGGGGTCGAACTTCTGCAGGCCCACGCTCAGCCCGCGCGAGACGAGCAGGCGCCCGATCGAGGCGGCGGCGATTCCCTTGCCGAGCGAGGAGACGACACCACCGGTCACGAAGATGAACCGGGTCTTGGACGGGGCGACGGCGTGGCGGTCGGAAGGGCGCGGGGTCATGAAGGCCTGCCAAAGGAGTCTAGTGCCCTCAGTCCTGGAGTCCGTTCGACAAACCCGGAAATTGAGCGAAGCTCTCCATAGAGCGTGATCGCGACGAGCAGCGCGAGCGCAATCAGCTGTCCGGTGCCGGACAGCGTCAGCACCAGCCACAGGCCCGCGAGCGCCCCGAGCAGGTTCGCGCCGGTGTCGCCGAGCATCGCCCGCTCGCGCAGGTCGTACAGGCCGGCCACGAGCGCGGGCGCGGCGAACAGCCCGAGCGACCACAGCGGTCTCGCGTCGAGCGAGCCGAGCGTCAGGCCCGCGCCGAGCAGCACGAACGCCTTGATCGCGCGCCCGGGACGCAGGTCGAGCAGGTTGAAGACGTTCGTCGCCAGCACGAGCACCCCCACCGCGAGCAGCCAGCGCGACTTGGACAGTCCCTCGAAGCTCATCGCGAACAGTGCCAGGCCGAGCGAACCGGCGGCCTTGAGCGCCCCCGTCGACAGCTCGCCGTGCAGTGTGGCGCGACCGTGACCGCGCCAGCCGCGCCGTAGCGGCCTGCGCGGCACATCGAGCCCACCGCTGCGCGGCCCGGGGCGCGCCTCGCCGAGCGTGTCGTCGATCAGGCCGAGCGTGGCGACGCCGAGTACGTAGAGCGCGATCGGCAACACCTCTGGATGGAACACCTTGGCGCCCGCAAGCCGCTGCAGGAGGACGAGCGGGATCAGCGCGATCAGCGCCGCGGCCACGATCAGCACGCCAAAGGGGAAGGCGAGCAGGCGCTCACGATAGTTGGCGCGCGTGTGACCGCCCTCGGCAAGCGTGCGCAGCAGCGCCGGGGCGAGCAGCGTGGCGCCGGCGAATGCGAGCAGGAACGGCAGGGCGTGCATAGGCGAAAGCTAGCGACGCAGGCGGACGCCTCACAGCCTGCTGAGAAGCCTCACGGCCGGGTCGAGCGCCTCACGGCTGGCCCGAGCCGCCGGCGACGGCCGGCAGCAGCGAGTCCGCGGTCGACTTGGTCCCGTATGCGCCCTGGGCGCCCGCGAGCGCGTAGTCGAGCGCGGCCTGGCCGGCGAGCGCGTCGAGGTCGTCGACACTGGAGATGCCGGCGCTCTTGTACCAGGGCACCTGGGAGGGTTCGGTGTTGCTCAGCTCGACCCCCACGACCGGGACACCGACGGCGCTCGCGCCGGCAAGCAGCCCCGACTCGAGGGCGACGCTCGCCTGCGTCTGTTCGGTGCTCATGCCGGTCGGTTCGGAGCGCATCACGACGAGCCCTTCGAGCTTGCCGAGCTGCCCGTCGAAGGCGCTGAGCAGGCTACCCCGCACGCGGCCGAGCAGCTCGCGGCTCACCTGCGAGCCGCCGCTCACGAGCTGGCGACCGGCGAGCCCGCCGAACTTGTGTATCAGTTCGGGATCGCTCGCCAGGCCGGCGTAGACCGTCCCGCTCGCCGCCTGGGCCAGACCGGTCTCATCGAGAGGCTCGCGCACCGCCACGACCGTCGCCAGGTTGCCGCCCGCCTGCGTGACGGCGCCGCGCACGAGACCGTTCACGCGATTGGAGGAGCCGCCGAGGAACACGAGGCCGACGTTGCGGCCAGCGAGCAGGCCGTGGACGGCGAGCGGGTAGAGGTCGTTCGCGAAGGTTTCCTCGGCGCCCAGCTGCGTCTGCAGTGTCGTCACGTGTTCCTGCGCGCCGTTCACTTCCGATTCGAGGTTGTGCACGATCCCGTTCTTGGCGGAGGAGACGAGGTTCGAGTCGCCGATCGCCACGCCGATCAGCACCCCGACCGCGAGGGCGAACAGGACGGCGGCGAGGGAGAGCGCGTGATACCGATAATCGAACACGCTCAGACGAGCATCTGCAGCTTGAGCCAGAGCAGGTCGACGACGTCGCGCAGCGCCGGCGTCAGCCAGACGACCGCGATCATCGCCAGCAGACCGGCGGCGACCACCACCAGCAGCGGGGTCAGCCCCGGCCGCGGGTGATACAGGCGACTCACGCCCTTCGCATCGACCAGGATCTCACCGATGCGCAGGCGCGTGAGGAACGTCGAGGACATGCCCTCGCGGTTGCGGTCGAGGAACTCGACCAGGTTGAATTGAGAGCCCACCGAGACGATCAGGTTGGCGCCCTTCTCGGCGGCGATCAGCATCGCCACGTCCTGGCTGGTGCCGGGCGCCGGCACGAGCTTGAAGGGCAGGCCCAGGCGTTCCAGCCGCTCGCGACCCGGGGCGCGTCCGTCCGGATAAGCGTGCACGACGAGCTCAGATCCCTGGCCGCCCACCCCCCATCTCCGGCGGCCGCCACGGCCAGCGGCGGCGGTCGTCAGGGCCGCCTCGCCGGCCGAGTCCATGTCGCCGACGATCATGTCCGGGCGCAAGCCCTCCTCCAGCAGCGCCTCGGCGCCACCGTCGACCGCGATCAGGACGGGCCGCATGTCGCGGATGAACGGCCGCAGGGCGCGCAGGTCGCGCTGATGCCCGACACCGCGGACTACCACGAGCGCGGCGCGATCGCGGAAGTCGGTGGCGAAGCGCGGCATCTCGATTTTCCCGGAGAGCAACTCGCGCTCCTCGCGCATGTGCTCGATCGTGTTGTGCGCGAAACGCTCGAGCGCCTCGCCGATCTCCTGACGGCGCGCGTCGGTCTCCGCGCGCACGCGGGCGAGGTCGAGCACTTCGCCGCGGGCCAGTACCTCGCCGTCGCGGGCCACCTCGCCGTCGCGCACGGTGATCGCCTCGCCGTCGGAGAGCAGGTCGAACAGCGAATCGTCGGGCAGGTCAACCAGGTGAATACCCGCCTCCACGAGCAGTTGGGGGCCGAGGTTCGGGTATGAGCCACTGGAGGAGGCCCGGCAGTTCAACACAGCGCCGACGTTCGCGGCGATCAGCTCCTCGGCCGAGACCCGATCGATGTCGAGGTGGTCGATCAGCGCGACGTCGCCGCGGAAGAGGTGCTTGACGAGCAACTTCGTCCGCCTACCCGGGCGCACCGGCCCGGTGACCGTGCGCCAGGGCGCGACATCGCCTCCGGGCAGCGCTCCGGCCACCGTCTCGGGCATCGGCGCCTCGCGCGAGCCCTCCGGCGGGGACCTGCGTGGGCTGCGGGGGTTCGCGGCCATATCGCATCGAGGGTAACGACCGCGGCCAACTTGCGCACCCGCTCAGGTATTCAGCTCACATACCGAGACGGCCGAGGATCAAGCATCGCAAGGACGCAGAGAGCGTGGCGTGCTGCGTACGCGAGCGACCGAGGACGCCGCGCCGATCGAAGATCGGCCAGCCGGTCATCGGCCGTCTCAGGCGGCCTTGCGCAGATCTCGCGCATGCCTACGTGCGGCGCCGTCGGCGGCGTCGGCGCCGAGCATGCGGACCAGCTCGGAGACGACCTCGCCCTCGGCGAGCTGGACGACCGCCGCGCTGGCCAGGTCGGCGGTGGTGTCCTTGACAACCGAGAAGTGGCGATCGCCGAGCGAGGCGATCTGGGGCAGGTGGGTGATGCACAGCACCTGCCTGGCGTGCCCGAGATCGCGCAGGCGCTCGCCGACCACGCGGGCGGTATGACCGCCGATCCCGGCGTCGATCTCGTCGAATACGAGCGTCGCCTGCGCCGCGGAGACGGCCGCGGATTCCTTTGCGGCCGCGCGAGCGCCGCCGCGCGCAGGGGTGGGACGGCCGGGCACCGTGGCGAGCGCGAGCATCACGCGCGAGAGCTCGCCGCCGGATCCGATCTCGCGCAACGGGCCGGCCGGCACGCCGGGGTTTGGTGCGATCAGGAACTCAACCGCGTCGCCGCCCGTCGGACCCGGCTCGCGCGGCTGCAGCGAGACCGCGAAGGTGGCGTCCGCCATCGCCAGCGCCGCGAGCTGCTCGCGCACCGCCAGCTCGAGATGCGGGGCGTGGCGCTCGCGCGCCTCGCGCAGCGCGACTATGTGGCCCGCCAGCGCCGTCCGCGCCTCCTCCAGGCTCGCCGTCGCCTCGGCGAACGCGATCTCGGCACCATTGAGCTCGTCGCGACGCACACGCGCACCGGCGGCGTGGTCGAGCACCGCGGCGAGCGTCCCGCCGTGCTTACGTACGAGCCGCTCGATGCTCGCGAGGCGCTCTTCGACCGCGTCCAGCGAGCCGTCCTCGCCGGCGATCCGCTCGCAGTAGCCGCGCAGCTCGGTGGCGAGGTCCTGCGACTCGATCGCGAGCCCGCGCAGCCGCTCGCCGAGCGCGTCCAGGCTCTGATCGACACCGGCGAGCGCGTCGAGGCTCGCGGCGCCGGCGGCGATCAGCTGAGAGCCGCCGAGGCCGGCGGTGCCGTCTTCGGGCGCGAGCGCGTCGGCAGCCGCGCCCGCGGCCAGTCGCAGCGCGTCGAGGCGGCCGAGACGGACGCGCGCGGCCAGCAGCTCGTCGTACTCGTGCTGGTCGAGGCCGGCGGCATCGATCTCCGCGAGCTCGTGGTCGAGCAGATCGATCTCACGCTCGCGCGCGGCGGAGAGCTCGCGCAGGGCGTCGAGCTCCGCGGCAAGGCGACGGGTCTGCGCAAACGTCTTCGCGCAGGCACGCAGGCGCAGCGCGTGGTCGGGACCGCAACCTGCGTCGAGGATCTCCAGCTGGGCGCCGGCGAGCGTCAGCTTGCGGTGCTCGTGCTGGCCGTAGAAGGAGACCAGTCGCGAGCCGATCTCGCGCAGCTCCGAGACGGACGCGGAGCGGCCGTTGAGATAGGCGCGCGTGCGCCCGTCGGCGCCCAGGCGGCGGGCGAGGACGATCTCCTCGGCGCCGACGGGGAGCCGCTCGGCGAGCTCTCCGGGGAGCGCGTCGGGCAGATCGAAGACGCCCTCGACGTAGGCCTCGCCGGCACCGGGACGGATGAGACTGGAACCCACCCCCCCTGCGCGGCCGCCAAGGAGCAGGTCGAGCGCGTGGGCGAGCACCGTCTTGCCCGCGCCCGTCTCGCCGGTGAGCACGTTCAGCCCGGGCGCGAGTCGCAGTTGCGCGCACTCGATCAGCAGGAGATTCTCGACGTTCAGCTCTTGCAGCACAGGGGCAGGTGTACCAGCGGACGGGGACAGACCTGTCGCGGCTGCTTGAGCGAACGCAGCGGATTGACGATGATGGGACATATGCGGCCCGGCAACCTGGACCTCCGTACAGACCCGCTGCCGGCGGGGGCGATCGTGTGCCTGTCGGCGGCGGCCCTGACCGAGCGGATGGAGGAGGAGATCAACCGCGCCGGGCGCCACGGTACGCCGCTGAGCTGCCTGCTGGTCGTGATCGAGAACCTCGACGAGCTCACGCAAGCCCACGGCAGCGAGCTGTCCGAGCAGACGCTCCTCTACGTGAGCGAGGCGCTGCGGCACGAGCTGCGCCGCTTCGACCGCGTCGGGCGGCCGAGCGAAGGCGAGCTCGCGGTGCTGCTGCCCGGCGCCGATGGGCCGCGCGGGGAGATCGTCGCCAGGCGCGCGCTGGCGCGCCTTCGCGCGATCAAGGTCGAAGCCGGCGGACAGCGCCGGCCGCTGCGTGTTTCGGTGGGGATGGCGGCCTGGCAGGGAGACGTCGGCGGCGAGGAGCTGCTCGCCCAGACGCGGGCCGCCGCGCGCCGCGAGAACGGTCTCGAGACGATCGAGACATAATCCCCCGATGCTTTCGGGATCGGAGTTGTGGCTGCTGCGGCTGATGGCCGATCGCGGCCTCGCGCTGCTTGACGCGGGCACGCTGCTGGTCGTGATCGAGGAGCGCGGCGAGCTGCGCGTGGCGGCCTCCAGCGGGCAGGAGACCGTGCGCCTGCGGATCGTGCCCGTGCAGGGCAGCGCGCTCGGCGATCTCTATCGCCAGGGCGAGCCGGTGTCGCTCGACCGCCCCCGCGGGCAGGAGGCGGCCTGGCTGCACGAACTGGGGCTTGAGGCGCGCGCCGCGCTGGTCGCGCCGTTGAGCATGGAGGGCTACGGCGGCGGCCTGGTGATCGCGCTGCGCCGCGACGGCGGCTTCCGCGGCCCGGACCGTGAGGCCCTGAGCGCGTTCGCGACGAGCGTCGCGCAGCGGATGGCGGCAGAGCGATCGGTCGAGATCAAACGTCTGCGCTACGGCATGGAGGCACGTGAGCGCGAGCGCACGCGCTGGGCGCGCGAGATCCACGACGAAACCATTCAGGGCCTCGGCGCGCTGCGGATGCGGCTCGCCAATGCGCGCGACCAGGACGAGCAGGCCGCGTTGGGCGCCGCCGTCGAGGCCGTGCTCGAAGGGCTGGGCGACGAGATCGACGGGCTACGCCACCTGATCACCGAGCTGCGCCCCGCGGCGCTCGACGACCTCGGGCTGGCGGCCGCGCTGGAGGCGCTCGCCCGCCGCGCCCAGGCGATCGACGGCTTGGAGGTGCAGACCGAGATCGATCTCGGCCCCGAGCCGGAGCAACATCGCCTCGACGCGGAGCTCGAGAGCACGATCTATCGAGTGGTGCAGGAGGCGCTCACGAACGTGAGCCGCCACGCCCAGGCGACGAGCGCGACGATCAGCATCGTCGAGCGCGACGGGATCGTGCGCGCATCGGTCACCGACGACGGACAGGGCCTCCCGGAAGCCGATCGGCTCGGGCCGCGCGGCGACGGCCTGGAGGGCGGGTTCGGGATGTCGGGGATGCGCGAGCGCGCCGAGCTCGTCGGCGGCGAGCTGGAGCTCGTCCCAGCTCCCGGGAAAGGGACTGTCATGCGCCTGACGGTCCCGCTCGCGGGACGCCCCACCGCCGAGGAGCTGTCCGGAGCCATCGCCGGCCGTTGAGGCCGGATCGGGATTGAGTACCGGCCGGCCGGGAGCGCGCTACTCGACCAGGCCGAGGCGCCGCGCGTAGGCCGTGATCTCCGCGCGTGAGGAGAAGCCGAGCTTCTCGATCGCGCGTGCGCGGTAGGTCTTGACGGTGCGCTCGGCGACGTGCAACTGTTCGGCGATCTGCGGGTTGGTGAAGCCGTTGGCGATCAGCCGCACGACCTCGCGCTCGCGCTCTGACAGCGCCACGCCGTCGCTCGGGGTCTCCTCGCCCGTGGCCATCAGGGCGCCGAGGCGCGGGTGCAGGTAGTTGCCGCCGGCGACCGCCAGCCGGAAGGCCTGCAGCAGCTCGGCCGGCTCGGCCTCCTTCAGCACGTAGCTGCGCGCGCCGGCCCGCAGCGCCTGGCGGGCGTACTCGGGATCCTCGCGCATCGTCAGGATCGCAACCGCGAGCGTGGGATGGGCGACGAAGCACTGCGGCAGCGCGGCGAGGCTCGAGCCGCCAGGCATCGACAGGTCGAGCGTCAGCAGATCGGGCTTGTGTTCGCGGACCGCACGGATCGTGGCGGGCACGTCGCCGGCTTCGGCCACGACGCGGAACTCGCCCGCCTCGCGCTCGAGCACCATGCGGATGCCGTCGCGAACGACCCCGTGATCGTCCGCGATGATCACGTCGATCGGCCGATCGACCCCTGGTGTTCCACCCTCCATCGAGCGCACAGTACCGCCTCTACCGGCGGGTCTCGCCCGTGGGTGGCGCCATCCACACGGCGGGTGCGTCCGGCGCGCGCAGGCGGGAATCCGGCCTGCGGTCGCGTCGATCACGCCTGTCTGGGGACTCCCGTGCGGCCGGCCTGCGCCCTCGACGGCACCGGAAGGACTACACAGATCGGCACCTTTGGGACTACACGATCGGCACCTTCCGCCTACAGACAAACGCCCCGCGGGGCCCCATCATGTCGGCTATGCCGCACAAGCTCCAACCCTTTAGGTGCCCCGCGACCCGGAAGGAGTCCGCATGATCGCCCTTGGCATCACCTCGACCTGGCTGGCCCTGACGGCCGCCGGCTTCGCCGCCCTGTCCGCGCTCGGCCGGATCGAGCTGGGCGATGACCTCGCGACCGATCGGGCCTCGCGCGAGCCGCGCGAGCCGCGCGAGCTCGCGCTGGCCGAGACGTGGCCCTCGATGCCGGGAGTCTCGCCGCTATGAGCCCCGCACAGACACTCGCCAGGCGGCGCTCTGGCTCACGCGTCCCCGCGCTGCGCCTGCTGCCCGATCCAAGCCCCGCCCACACCCCTGCCGAGCCGCACACGCCGCCGGAGCCCCTGCGCGGTGCAGACGCCCACCCACCGGCGCTGCGCGTGGTCGAGGGTCCCACCTGCATCCTGCTCGCCGGAGCGGACGCCGAGCGGCGCGCGACGCTACTCGACGAGCTCAGCCAGACGCTGCCGGAGAGCACCGTGTTCGAGCAGGCCGACGCGGTTTGCGAGGCGCTGGAGCATGCCTCCGGCAGTCGCATGGCGTTCATCGCCGGCGACCTCGACGACGCCCCCGCGGAGTCGCTGATGCAGACGCTCGCCCACCGGCATCCCGAGCTCCCCGTGCTGATCGTCGATGGTCCCGCCGAAGTGCATGGACCCCGCGCCGTGTACAACGACGAGCTCCGCCTGCGGCACGGATAGCGCGGCACCTCACGGAGGATTGCCAGGGCCTGAAGTGAGGGAGACGAGTGCTCGCCGGCGCTCCCGTCCGCCGTGGCACGCGCGAGCGCTTGCAGCACTCGATCCGATCGCAGACAACCGTTAGCGTGGCGGCGTGCCTTCGACCCTGAGATCCCACCGGCTGCGCCGGATCATCGGCGCCTACACCGTCAACCGGCTGGGCACCTGGTTCGGCTTCGTCGCGCTGTCCGTCGCCGTCTTCGACCACACGCACAGCGCGGTCGCGGTCGCGGCGCTGCTGATCTCGGGCCAGGCGCTGCCCGCGTTCGCGGCGCCGGCGCTGGCGGCGCGCGTCGAAGCCTCACAACGACGCGGCGTGCTGAGCGGGCTGTATCTGTTCGAGGGCGTCGTGACGACGCTGCTGGCGGTGCTGCTGTGGCACTTCTGGCTGCCCGCGATCCTGATCCTGGCGGCGCTCGACGGCACCGCGGCGCTGGCCGCGAGCGCGCTGTTGCGCGCCGAGACCGCGCGGACCGCACGCGAGCAGGCCGAGGTCGAGTGGGACGCCACGCGAGGCAAGGATCTGGAGTCGTTCACGCAAGCCGCAGAGCGGCAGGCGAACGCGACCCTCAACATCGCCTTCTCGGCCACGTTCATGCTCGGGCCGGCGATCGCCGGCGTGGTCGTGGCCGCCGCAGGGGCACCCGCCGCGCTGTTCATCGACGCCGCCTCATTCCTGATCTGCGGAGGGATGCTGCTCGATCTGTCTGCGCACGCCGAGGACGCTCGGGACGCTTCGGTGAGAGAGCGGCTGAGCGCTGCGTGGGCGTACGTCAACGAGGTGCCGCTATTGCGCGCCCTGCTGCTTGCGGAGGCGATCGCACTGGTGTTCTTCGACTCCGCCGGCCCGATCGAGGTCGCGTATGCCAAAAACGCCCTGCACGCCGGCGATCGCGGCTATGGAGTGCTGCTCGGAGCTTGGGGGGTGGGCGTGGTGATCGGAAGCTTCGTCTTCGCGCGCTCGCCCAAGCGCGGACTTGGCGCGATGCTCACAGGCGGGACGCTCGCGATGGGCCTCGCCTACATAGCCTTCTCCCTCGCGGGCTCAATCGAGGTTGCCTGCCTCGCGGCCGTGCTCGGCGGGATCGGCAACGGTGTCGAGTGGGCCTCGGTGATCAGCATCGTCCAGCGGCTGACACCGCCGGCGCTGCATGGTCGCCTGATGAGCGCCGTCGAATCCATCGGCGCACTGTCGCTCGCGCTCGGACTCGCGCTGGGCGGGGCGCTGGTAGCGCTCAGCTCACCCCGGACGGCATTTCTCGTGGTCGGGATCGGAGCGACGGCGATGACGTTGGTGTTCCTGCGGCTCGCGCTGGGTGGGATCGATCGCGCGATGCCGGCAGAGGTCGAGACCGCAGGCTCCGATCATCCGCCCTCGCGGGCGGGCGAGCCGGTGGAGATCGAAGGAGAGCCCGGTCAACCGCCCGAGACGACCGCTCCCGAGCCGGACGCGCTCGTGCAGGCTGGCTCTGGAACGTCCAATTCCGCTCTACAGCACCTTAAGTCCGACACGACTTCGGTCGTTAAGTACGACAGGGATTGACGAGATGATCACCCCCACGACAATCAGACGTATCTACTGGTTCGCCGAGAGCCTGGTGCTCATTGCCGCCCTCACGACGGCCGTCCTGATCTCGCAAGCTCAGGAATGGAGCTCGCTTCCTCTTCTCGGTCTCTTACTGGCGCTTGCCGTACTCGGGCAACGGCTCAGCGTGACGCTACGCAACCAGCAGGTGACCGCCACTTTCCTGGCCCTGGTCCTCGCAATGAGCTTGCTTGGTCCAGCTCCAGCTGTCTGTTTTGGAATAGTCGCCATCGTCCTGTCCTCGGCCTTGCGACATCTCTCTCTGTCGGCATGGCTCAACAACCTGACGAACTATGCGGTTTTTCCCTTAGTCGGCGGCCTGATGATTCGAGGGCTCGTTGGCAACGTGCACGATCCCAGCAACCATCTAACTCAAAGCACCACCTTCGGGCTGGCGATCTTTGCGGTATTCATGGTTACCAACGCGCTCAACTTCATCATCATCGCTGTAGACAATCGGATCGTCGAGGAGCGTCCACTTAGCGGTCAAATCCGCGAAGTGTTCATCCCGCTGATGCCGGGACAGATCGCTACTGGTGCAGTAGCGGCAATCCTGGCCGTTGCCTATGCCTATCTTGGCTTTCCAGCGCTGTTTGGCTCAGTGCTGCTGCTGTTGATCTTCCAGTACCTCGCGGTCGCGCTGCTGCGCTCGGAGGATCGCGCCGACCAACTGGAGGCTCGCTCGATCCACCTGGCGTCCCTGCAGCTTGGAGTGTTGACGACGCTGGTCGAGACGCTCGCACTGCGCGATCGCATGACGGCGCGCCACGCGGCCGCTGTGGCCCGCTATGCGCAGGAGCTCGCCACCGCGCTGGGCTGCGACGAGTCCGAGCAGGATCTCATCCACACCGCCGGCTTGCTGCACGACATCGGCAAGTTCGCGCTGCCCGACAGCATCCTCCACGCCGAGGTCCTGTCCGATCAGGACTGGGCCGTGATCCGCCGCCATCCGCAGGACGGGGCAACGCTCGTCGGCCGGCTCGACGGCTACGGACCGGTCGCCGATGCGATCCTCTACCACCACGAGCACGTCGACGGCAGCGGCTACCCGGCCGGCCTGATCGGCAACGAGATCCCGCTCGCGTCACGGATCATCGCGGTCTGCTCGACCTACGACACGCTCACCGCGCGCGAGACCTATCGTTCGCCGATGACCCCGCAGGACGCGATCGCCGAGCTGCGCCGGGTAGCCGGGCGCCAACTCGACGCCGAGCTCGTGGAGAGCTTCGTCGCGATGCTCGAGCGCGACGGACCCGTAACCTCAGCCCACGGCGACGACGCCAACTTCGAGACCGAGCTCGCCTTCGAGCGCCGTGCCCGCAAGATCGCTCAGCCCGCACCCCACGGCTAACCCCCCTGAACGAGCCCTTAAAGCCCGAAAGCGCCGCGCACACTGCACGACGCCCTCGAACACAGGTCACTTTTACTGCCTGTCAAAGCTCTAGTGCTGGTGGCCCATGACGAATCTCCCTCGTTTGTGGCCCCAAGGGCCATATTTGCCATGCGGGCCCTGTTTGTCTCCATCCACAGAACACCGCCGCCTTTGAGTAGGTTCGAGTACCATAGTACCGAGATTGGCCGAAATGTCCAGCTTTTGCTCGGCTTTTGCACGATTGCTTGCAGACAAAGGGATTCAGCGGGCCCCGGCGCCCATCACTACAGGGATCTCGCGGCCTTTCTCGACCAAAGGTCCACAAAGCTTTGCGGCGCTCACCTTCCGGCCCCATCTGTCGAAAGATGCAGGACAGCCCACCGCGAACGAAGGCGAACCCATGCCCATCACGCCCCTGCAACCCCATTCAGACCGCCAGCTCGTCTTCACGAGCTCCCAGGCGGCGCGCTACGTCGGTGTCTCACTGGCGACGATCCGCCGCTGGACCGACGCCGGCCACATCCACTGCTACCGGACCCCCGGCGGCCAGCGCCGCTTCTCGCGCGACCAGCTCGACGAGTTCGTCACCTCGATGCAGAACGCCGGCGAGATTCACGAGCACCCGGCGGCCAAAGTCGCCTGAGGCGCCCAGCTGAAAGAGGCTTTCGCGCCCCGCCCTGTCGGGCGGCGAGGGATATAAATCCGCCCGCCCGCTCCTCAGCTCGCGAGGCGGCCGAACTTCTCGCGCAGCCTGCGGTAGAACGAGGAGCCCGGCAGCTGCGCGATCGTCCCGACCGCGTCGACGAAGCGCGCGTCGATCGATCCGCCGGCCGGGATCTCGGCGGCGGGACGGCCGTCGACGGCCACGTCGAGCGGCTCCCGCGAGCGGTTGTGGATCGTGAGGCGGTCGCGGGGCGCGACCACCAGCGTGCGCGCCGCCAGCGAGTGGGGCGCGATGAACGAAACCACGAACCCCTCCACCCCCCACGCCATCACCGGCCCGCCGTTGGCGAGGTTGTAGCCGGTCGAACCGGCTGGGGTCGCCACGACCAACCCGTCGCAGCGCACGCTCCCGACCTCCTCGCCGTCGAGCGCGTAGGCGATCTGGGCGATCCGCTCGCCGACCTTGCGATGGATCGCCACATCGTTGAACGCCGTCCGTTGTGTCGCGCTCCCTGGGCCGGCGCCGGCGGTATCTCCGCCTCCCGGCACGTCCAGCACGACCCCCGGCAGCTGGCGCAGCTCGAAGTCGCGATCGAGCGCGCGGACGATGCCGTCCTCGATCTCCTCCGGCTCGACCGTCGCGAGAAAGCCGATCTCGCCGAAGTTGATCGCGAACACCGGCACGCCCGTGCCCGCGTAGCGCTGCAGTGCGCCGAGGATCGTCCCGTCCCCACCGAGCACCACGCACAGCTCGACCGCGTCCTTGACGGGTGCGTTCACCGCAAGCCCCGGTCCCTCCTGCAGGCCGTGCTTGCGCGTCTCCGTCTCGTCGAGACGCAGCGTCACGCCCGCGTCGGCCGCCGCCGCCGCGAGCCGCGTGAGGGCCGCGCTCGTGTCCTGCGGGCGCCGGTGCGTGAACACGGTGATCTCTCTCATGGCTCCACCTTCCTCGCCATCATCTCAATCTCCTGCGCGTCCTGGGCCCCGCCGGCCCGCCTCGGCTCGGCCAGCCAGACGAACGTCTCTCTGTTGCCCTTCGGTCCCGCGAGCCCCGAGGAGTGATAGCCGAGCACGCTCGCACCGAGGCCGAGCGCCGCCTCCCCCACGCCCACGAGCGCCGCGCGACGGTCGGCCGGCTCGCGGATCACGCCGCGCCCCTTACTCGCGAGCGCGCGGCCGACCTCGAACTGGGGCTTGACCAGCGCGAGCACGTCATAGGGCTCGGCCAGACACCCGAGCACCGCCGGCAGGATCTTCGCGAGCGAGATGAACGACACGTCGATCGTCACGAGGTCGGGCGCGTACGGCAACAACTCCGGGGTCAGCGCGCGCGCGTTCGTGCGCTCGAGCACGCTCACGCGCGGGTCGTTGCGCAGGCCCCAGTCGAGCTGCCCGTAGCCGACGTCGACCGCGATCACGCCCGTGACGCCGCGCCGCAGCATGCAGTCCGTGAACCCGCCGGTCGAGGCGCCCACGTCGAGCGCGCGCCTGCCGCTGACGTCGAGTCCCGTCGCGGTCAGCGCGTTCTCCAGCTTGATCCCGCCCCGCGAGACGAACGGCCGCTCGTCTCTGTGATCAAGCTCACACATAGGCCCCCCACCGCCGGGCATCATGATGAACGACCCGAAGCACAGCAGCATCCCTCCTCCCCGAAACGGCCCGCTTCCCCTGCGGGTCGTTTCATTTAACCGCCCTTCCTAAGCGCCGACGGTGGCTGAGTCGCGGTCGAGGATCGCTGCCCGGACGCGCTCGGCGATGCGCCGGCCCGTGAAGCCGACCTCCCCGTGCAGGAGCGCCGGCTTGCCGTGCGTGACGTAGCGGTCGGGTAGGCCGACCCTCAAAATGCGCGGGATCGTCGTGCCGGCCTCGTTCAGGGTCTCCCACACGGCCGTACCGAAGCCGCCCGCTAGAACGCCCTCCTCGACCGTCACGAGCAGGTCGTGCTCAGCTGCCAGTTGGGCCATCAGACCGGCGTCGATCGGCTTCGCGAAGCGCGCATCGGCAACCGTCACCTCGATCTCGTCCTGGGCCAGCTCTTCCGCGGCCTCCAAAGCCTTGCCGACGCCGCTGCCGTAACCGATCAGCGCCACGCGGCCGCCGACCGGGGCGCTCGCGCCACGCTCGCGCAAGATCTCGCCGGTGCCGATCTCGATCGCGCGCGGTCGCTCGGGCGGCTCCGCGCCGGTGCCCTCGCCGCGCGGGTAGCGCAGCGCGATCGGCCCGTCGTCGTAGGCGAGCGCGGTGTGGAGCATGTCCACGAGCAGCGCCTCGTCGCGCGGGGCCATCAGCACGATGTTCGGCAGGCAGCGCAGGTAGGCGATGTCGAAGGCGCCGTGGTGCGTCGGCCCGTCGTCGCCGACGAGACCCGCGCGATCGAGCGCGAACACCACGTTGAGCTTCTGTAGGCAGACGTCGTGCACGATCTGGTCGTAGGCCCGCTGCAGAAACGTGGAGTAGATCGCCGCCACCGGCTTGACCCCCTGCAGCGCGAGGCCCGCCGCAAACAGGATCGCCTGCTGCTCGGCGATACCGACGTCGAAATACCGATCCGGCATCGCCTTCTGCAGGATGTTCAGCCCCGTGCCGGAGTTCATCGCGGCGGTGATCCCGACGACGCGCTCGTCGCGTTCGCACTCCCGCACGAGCGCTTCCCCGAAGACCTGTGTGTATTGGAGCCCGCCCGCCCGGGGCGCCGGCGTTGGGGTCTTCTGCGCCCGACCGTTCCGTGAGGCGGACGACGCCGGGACCGGGTTGGTCTCCACGCCGTTGAGGATCGAGTTCGGCTTGGCCGCGTGCCACTTCTCCATGCCCTCCAAGCCGCCATCCTCGGCGGGGGCGAAGCCCTTGCCCTTGACCGTCGCGACGTGCACGACGACCGGGCGTTCGGCCGCAAGCGCCTCGCGCAGCGCCTCGCGCAGCACGCGCACATCGTGACCGTCGACGACGCCCATGTAGGCCCAGTCGAGCTCCTCCCACCACAGTCCGGGCGCCCAGAAGGCCTTGATCGACTCCTTCAGCTGCGGGCCGAGCCGCTCGAGCGCGGCACCGATTCCGCCCGGCAGGCGCGTCAGGCCGCCCTCGACGCCCTCGCGCGCGTGCCACAGCTTGGGGTTGAGCCTGACGCGGTTGAAGTATTTGCTCATCGCGCCCACGTTCGGCGCAATCGACATGCCGTTGTCGTTCAGCACGACCACGATCGGAGTGCCCAGGCCACCCGCCTGCTCGATCGCCTCGAACGCGACGCCGCCGGTCATCGCGCCGTCGCCGATCACCGCCACGACCTTCCCGTCGTCTGAAGAACGAGGGGCTCGGCTCGCCGGCCCTTGGCCGGCTGCGCCACCCTCGTAGCGCGCCCCGTGGCGCATGCCCTCCTTGATCCCGACCGCGTAGCCAATCGAGGTCGAGGCGTGCCCAGCGCCCATGATGTCGTGCGGGGACTCCCCGATCGAGCAGAACGGGGCGAGCCCCTCGTACTGGCGGATCGTGCTCAGCCGATCGCGGCGTCCGGTGAGGATCTTGTGCGGGTAGGCCTGATGGCCGACGTCCCAGAGGATCTTGTCCTTCGGGCTCTCGAGCACCGAGTGCAGCGCCACCGCCAGCTCGCAGGTGCCGAGGTTGGCGCCGAAGTGCCCGCCGATCTCACCGACCGTGTCGATGATGTGCTCGCGCACCTCCTGGGCCAGCCCGGACAGCTGCTCGTCTGAGAGGCCGTGCAGGTCCTCGGGCCCATCGATCTGCGCGAGGAGTCGCTGCTGCGGTCGCTGTCGTTCGTCTTTGCTCATGAGGTGCGGGTGTAGATGAAGTCCGTGATCTGCTCGAGCTCGCTGGTCGCCTCCGCCTGTCCGATCTGCGCGGCGGCGGCGGCGAGCGCCCGGCGCGCAGTCCTGTGGGATTCCGCCGCCAGATCCCTGGCGCGCTCGATCCCGAACTCGCTCACATATGTGCGCTTTCCGTGGCGCTGATCGCTGCCCTGCGGCTTGCCGAGCGCGTCGTCGGTGCCCGTCACGTCGAGAATGTCGTCGACGATCTGGAACAACACGCCCAGCTCGGCGGCAAAACGGCGAAACTCAATTGTCGCAGGTCCGTCCTCGACCCCCGCCAAGCGCAGCACGCACAGCACCGAGGCGCCGATCAGACGGCCCGTCTTCAACTCGTGCAGACGTCGCAGCGCCTCCGGCCCACTGGGAGTGCGCGGATTCACGTCGGCGTACTGCCCGCCGACCATCCCCCCCACGCCGGTCGCTGCCGCCAGCTCGGCGGCAGCCGCGAGGATCCGCTCGGGCGGCCCGCGGCGCTCGCTCAGCAGGTGGCGGAAGGCCTCCGCGTACAGCCCGTCGCCGGCGAGGATCGCGACGTCCTCGCCGAACTTCACGTGGCAGGTCGGCTGCCCGCGGCGCAGCGCGTCGTCGTCCATCGCGGGCAGGTCGTCGTGGATCAGCGAGTAGGTGTGGATCAGCTCGATCGCGCCCGCCAGCGGCAATGCCGCGTCCTGCTCGAGCCCGACCGCCCGCGCGCTTGCGAGCGCCAGCACCGGGCGGATGCGCTTGCCGCCCGCCAGCAGCGAATAGCGCATCGCCTCCTCCAGCCCGGCCGTCAAGGCCTCCTCGGAGAAGCGCATCGCCTCCAGGTAGCGCTCGATCAGCTCGCGCAGGTGCTCGGGGTAGGAGCGCACGTTCTCCTCCTGCTCCACGCCGCTGGGACCCGTGGCGTTCACCGCGCGCTCGGGTGACCTACAGCAGCGAGTCTTGTCCGGGCGCCGGCGCGAAGGCTTCGGCGTGCGCCAGCTGCTCGAGCTCCGCCGCCGCCTGCGTCGCCAGCGCCGCGCAGTCCTCGACCATCGTCGCGGCCGCGTCGGGCGAGAGCTCGCCCGAGCGCAGCTGCTCGGCGGCGCGCTCGAGCCGCGTGACCAGATCCTCCAATTGCTCGACGCCGCTCATGAGATCGCTTGATTCTCGCGCATCTCGCGCAGAACCGCGCCCAGCACCCCGTTCACGAACCCCGGGGCGTCCGAGCCGCAGAACGTCTTCGCACTCTCCAGCGCCTCCTCGATCGCGCCCTCGGCCGGGATCGGCTCATCGGCCGGCGCCACGTCGGGGTGCAGCATCTCGATAAGCGCCACCCGCATGATGCTGCGCTCCAGCGGCTGGATCCGCTGCACCGACCAACCGTGCGCGTGGCGATCGATCACCCCGTCGAGCTCCTCCGCGCGGTCAGCCGCGGCGTACGCGAGCGCGCGGGCAAAGGTCGACGCGTTCGGCCCGAGCGTCTCGAGGAGAGGCCTGCCCGTGAGATCGTGCTGGTAGAGCGCCACCACCGCGGCCCGCCGCTGATCCGAGCGCCGCACTGTGCCTACGCCCGCGAGACGTATTCGCCCGAGCGCGTGTCCACGCGGATCCGCTCGCCGACCTCGACGAACAGCGGCACCTGGATCGTCGCGCCGGTCTCGAGCGTCGCCGGCTTCGTGCCACCGCTCGAGACGCTGTCACCGCGCAGCCCCGGGTCGGCCTGCGTGACCTCCAGGTCGACCCCGCTCGGCAGCTGAATGTCGGCCGGCTCGTCGTCGATGAACAGCACGTCGACCTCGCTGCTCGGCTTTGTCCAGCGCAGCATCTCCTCCAGGGTGCTCTCCGCGACCGCGATCTGCTCGAAGGACTCCGTGTCCATGAAGTGCGCGTCGGTCCCGTCCGCGTACAGGAACTGCATCCTGCGCGCCTCCGTCCTGACAGAGCGGAACTTCTCCCCCGCTCTGAAGGTGCGGTCGATCACGTTGCCGTCTGAGGCCCTCCGCAGCTTCGTTCTGACGAACGCGCCGCCCTTCCCCGGCTTGACGTGCTGGAACTCGAGGATCTTGAAGACGGTCCCGTCGACGTCGATGTGGTTTCCGTTTTTGAATTGGTTGGTGCTGATCACGGCTTCGGAGGGTAGCGGGCGGGGCCGTGGCTGGACGACTGGCGGCAACCACCGACCCGGGACGGAGCCCGCTCAAGCAAACTCGGCATGACGTCGATGCCAAACTATGAGACTGCGGGTACGCGCGCTGGTACGCGAGAACGCCCTGTGCGCGTCCATGGCGGGGATTGCGACCGCGACGATCGCGTGGCTCGGCCTGGACGGCTTCGCCTGGAGCGATTACGAAACCGAGGCGAAGCCGGCCTTCGATGCCCTCACGCACGGGCACGTGCTCGAATTCCTGCGCCTCGCCCCGGCCTACGGCGGCTCCCTCGTCGAGCGAGCGCCGTTCGCGCTGCTGCCCGGGCTGTGGGGGGGCGGTCAGCTCGCCGTGTACAGGATGGTGGCGCTGCCCTGCCTGCTGGCCGCCGCGGCGCTGGGGGTCTGGCTCGTCGCGCAGATGCGCACCCGCCCCGACGGCTCGAAGCTGGCGCGCGCGGTCGCGCTGGGAATCTGCGTCGCTAATCCCCTTACCCTGCGCGCGCTCGAAACCGGCCACCCCGAGGATCTGCTCGGCGGCGTGCTGTGCGTCGCCGCGGTGCTGCTGGCCGCGCGTGAGCGGCCACTGTGGGCCGGGCTGGCGCTCGGCCTGGCGATTGCGAACAAGGAGTGGGCGCTGCTCGCGGTCGGGCCGGTGCTGATCGCGCAGGCGCCACACCCCGGAGCATGGCGCTGGAGGCCGGCGATCCTCTGCGTGTGCTGCGCCGGCGCGGTCGCGATGATCGTGCTCGCGCCGCTCGCGCTCGTCGGCTCGAGCGGCTTCGTCGCCTCCACGCGCGGCGCGGCCGCGCCGCCCAGCGCGATCTTCCAGCCGTGGCAGCTCTTCTGGTTCCTCGGCCACCACGGACCGACCGTGCGTGGGCTGTACGGCGATATCAAGGTCGGCTACCGCACGGCGCCCGGCTGGGTCGGCATCATCAGCCACCCGTTGATCGTCGCCGTCTCGCTGCCGCTCACCGCGCTGGCCTGGGGCCGCGGGCGTCGGGGGCGTTCGGACGCGCTGCTGCTGCTGGCGCTGCTGCTATTGCTGCGCTGCGTGCTCGACACGTGGGACACGGTCTACTACCCGATCCCGTTCGTACTGGCGCTGCTCGCGTGGGAGAGCCTCGGTGCGCGCCGCCGTCCCGCGGTGCTCGCGCTGTCGAGCACCGTGCTCGCCTGGCTCAGCTTCGTCTGGCTGCCCAACCACGTCTCGGCCGACGCCCAGGCGGCTTTCTTCCTGGCCTGGACCGTACCGCTGGGCGTGGGACTTGCCCTACGCCTTTATGCGCCGGAGCTCATGAGCAGGCTCACCCATCGAGCGAAATCGACACGATTGCTCCCCGATCGGGAGATCGCGACCAGCTCCTTGGACAGCCGCGTCAGCGCCTCCTGACGATGGCGTTCAAGGCTCTCGTAGACCCGACCGATACAACCCTCATGTCGACACGTCGCCGCCTGCCCGGCTACGCCGACGCGGCGGTGGCCGTGACGATGCTGGGGGTGCTCTATTACCTCGCGATGCGCGTGGTCATCTGGCGGGACTTCTTCAACGAAGCGGGTCCGGCCGTGGAGCGTCTGATCGCCGGCAACCTGCACGGCTTCCTCGCGCTCTCGCCGATCTACGGAGGGTCGCTGCTGCTGAGCGCACCGGCGCTGGCGCTCGGCGGAGCGCTCGACGGCCTGAACGGGGCCTATCGGCTCGAGGTGCTCTTTTGCGCGATCACGATCGCCGTGCTGGCACTTGCCCTTGCGCGGATTCAACGCTCCGAGGGCAGGCCGGCGCTCGGCCGCTGGCTTCTGATCGGCCTGCTCGTCGCCGGCCCGGCCTCCGACTGGGCGCTGAAATACGGCCATCCGGAGGAACTCCTAACGACCGCGCTGTGCGTCGGCGGCATGTTGCTCGTGGTACGCGGGCGGATCACGACGGGGGCAATCCTGCTGGGGCTGGCGGTGGCTTCCAAGCAGTGGGCGCTACTCGCGCTGCCGGTCGCCCTGGCCGTGACCCCGCGCGAGCAGCGGATCCGCTTCTCGGCCCTTTGCGGCTGTGCGGGACTGGCCCTGTTCGCCCCCCTGGCGCTCTCCAACACGAGCCATTTCGTGGCGGCCAACAAGGGCCTCGCCAGCGCAGCCGTCTTCTTTCGCCCGCAGCAGATCTGGTGGACGCTGCACCTCGATTATCTCCGCCACCTGGGAGGTACGTTCTACGAACGCGCGCCGATCGCCTTCGTGGCGTCCTACAGCCGCCCCCTGACCGTGCTGAGCGCGGTCCTGCTCGGGACCGCTTACTGGCTGCGACGGAGCCGGCTAGCGCCCAGCGACGCCCTGCTCGCGCTCGCGCTCGTGATGCTGCTGCGCGGGATGCTCGATCCCTGGAACGAAATCTACTATCAGCTGCCGTTCCTCGTGAGCCTCGGCGCCTGGGAGGTCTGCAGCGGCCGGCGCGCTCCGCTGTTCACGCTGGCGGCCTCGGTCCTGGTCTGGCTCAGCTTCGAGCCGGTCAACTTCACCTACGGCGGCGACATCACCAGCCTCTTCTATCTCCTATGGGCAACCCCGGCGGCCGTGCTGATGGGCTGGCGCTCGCTGCGCCTGCCGCGGCCAGTCCTGCCGCGTACGCGCTACGCGACGACCGTCAGCTCCTTGGAGAGCCGCGTCAGCACCTCCTGACCGTCCGCGGTCACGACGACGAGGTCCTCGATCCGCACGCCGAGCCGCCCTGGCAGGTAAACCCCGGGCTCGACCGTCACGACGTTGCCGACCAGCAGCGGATCCTCGCCCGCCAGCCGCGAGAGGCGCGGTCCCTCGTGGACCTGGAGCCCGACGCCGTGGCCGAGGCCGTGGCCGAAGTGATCGCCCTCCCCCGCCGCCTCGATCAGATCGCGGGCAACCGCATCGAGCTCTTTGCCGTTCAATCCCGCGCGGACCGCGGCGAGCGCCTGTTCCTGGGCCGCGAGCACCAGCTCGTACGTTTCTCGGGCACGCGCGGAGATCCGCTCGCCGGTCGCATACGTGCGCGTGCAATCCGAGCAGTAGCCCTCGTGCAGCGCGCCCCAGTCGATCGTTACCAGCGCGTCCTTGCGGATCTCGCGCACACGCGGCTCGGCGTGAGGGAGCGCGCCGTGTGCGCCGGCGGCGACGATCGAGGGAAAGCTCGCGCCCTCGGCGCCGAGGCGGCGCATGCGCAGCTCCAGCTCGATCGCCACGTCGCGCTCGCTGCGGCCGACGAGCCCGGCTTCGAGCGTTTCTCGCAGCGCCTCGTCCGCCAGCCGGCTCGCGGCGCGGATGCGGTCGATCTCGCCGGCGTCCTTGACCGCCCGCAACCGCTCGACCGCCCCGGCGCAGGGGACGAGCTCCCACTCCTCGCCGAGCAGCTCTGTCAGGCGGGCGTGCTGCTTGACGGTCAGGCTCGCGTCGTCGAAACCCAGGCGCCCTTTCTCACCTCTCGACGCGGTGAGCGTCTCGACGATCCCCTCGAGCATGTCGCCGGCGACGATCTCACGGTCAAACGCTTCCGGCACCTGGGCAGCGGACTGGGTCGTGTAGCGAAAATCGGTGAGGAACCGGTGCGCGGCGGTCCTGCCGACATCGATCAGGGCCAGTCCATTCGTGCCCGTGAAGCCCGTCAGGTAGCGCACGTTGACAGGAGTGGCGACAAGCAGCACATCGATCTCACGCTCGCGCAGCTGGTTTGCGAGACGGCTCGCGCGAGCGCCGTTCACGTGCCGTGCTCCTGCAGCTCCTCGCGCAAGCGCTCGAGCGCGAGCCGGTAGCCCTCGGGCCCTTTGCCGGAGTACGTCGCGAGACATAGATCGCCGATCACCGACAGCCGCCGCCACGGCTCGCGCGATTGGACGTCGGAGAGGTGCACCTCCACGGCCGGCAGGCCGGTCAACTCCAGCGCGTCGTGGAGTGAGTAGGCGTAGTGCGACCACGCGCCAGGGTTGAGGATTACGCCATCGACCTGGGTGGGCGGGCCCCTCAAGGCGTGCAGGCGCTCGACGTACTGCGCCTCGGCGTTCGTCTGAAAACAGCTCACCTGCAGGTCCAGCTCCGTCGCCCAGGCGGCGATCTGCGTCTCCAGATCGACCAGCGTGAGCGTGCCGTAGTGCGAGGGATCGCGCACACCGAGCATGTCGAGGTTGATCCCGTGTAGCACCTCTATGCGACCGCGAGCGCCCGTCATCTCGGCAAGAGCCTAGATCAACTCGGCCACGGCGCCGCGCAGATCCGCGTCGTCAACCTCTTGGCCGGTCACGACCTCGCCGGGCGCGCGGACGAGTACGAACGGCACGTGCGTGCCGAGACGCTTCTTGTCGTGCGCCGTGGCCGCGACGATCTCCTCGACCTCGATACCGGCGCCGTCGAGCGTGACGGGCAACCCGTGCGCGAGCAGCAGCTCGCGCACCTGCGCGCGCAGATCCTCGCGCCCGGAGAGGCGCAGCGCCGCGAGCAGCCCAAGGCCGACGGCCTCGCCGTGACGGTAGCGGGCGTAGCCGGTCACGGTCTCGATCGCATGGCCGACGGTGTGTCCGAGGTTCAGCACCTGCCGGCGCCCGCCGTCGCGCTCGTCGGCGGCGACGACCGCGAGCTTCGTGCGCGCGCAGGCGAGGATCGTACGCTCGTCCACCTCGCCGCCGGCCGCCACCCACTCCCACAGCTCCCCTCCGGCGATCAGCGCGGTCTTCAGCACCTCGACCCAGCCGGCGGCGAGCTCGGCCGCGGGCAGCGTCGCGAGCGTGTCGGGGTCGACGAGCACCCCCGCAGGCTGGTGATAGACGCCGACGTAGTTCTTCGCCTCGGGCAGGTCAACGCCGGTCTTGCCGCCGTAGGCGGAGTCGACCTGCGCTACGAGCGTCGTGGGCACATGGACGACCGGCACGCCGCGCTGATAGGTGGCGGCGCAGAACCCGGCGAGGTCACCGACGACGCCGCCGCCGAGCGCGACCACGTGGTCGGCGCGCGTCATGCCGGCGGCCACGAGCTGCTCCCAAACCCGCTCGGCGCTCGCGAGCGTCTTGTGCCGCTCACCGGGGGAGATGGGCACCAGCGCGCTCAGCTCTCCCAGCCGCTTCGCGTAGAGCGAAGCGACGGTCTCGTCACTGACGCAGAACGGACGCGAGGAGCTTCGGTCCACCGGCCAGATCTCCGTCAGGTTCGCCGCTCCCGCCACACCTCCGTCCCCGCTCCCGGCACGCAGCAGCCCACGGCCGATCAGCACGGGATAGTCGCCCGAGGCGCTGCGTGCCCACACCAAGCGCGTGCCCGCCGGCGCCGCCGACAGCGCCCGCAGCCCGTCGAGCGCGCGCGCAGCCGTACCACGATCGATCATCGGCAGATGTGCGTCGGCGAGCCCTTCATACAGCGGCCGGCGCTCCGCGTGCAGCGCCAGAAACGCCTCGCGATCCCGCGCCAGCGGACGCTCCGGAACGTCCCCGCCGGCCACACCCGAAGAGCCGCCCACGCGCTCCCACGCCCGCTCCGCCTCGAGGTCGAGCAGCACGACCACATGCGGCTCGAGCGCCGCCTGGACGCGCTCGGAGAGGACGCTGCCGCCACCAAGCGCGACCACCGAGTCCGTGCCGGCACCCTGCAGCAGCTCGCACACGAGCTGCTCCTCGGCGGCCCTGAACGCCTGCTCGCCGCTGAGCTCGAACTCGTGCGCGACGGGATGGCCGAAGCGCTCCTCCAGCAGCCTGTCGCTGTCGAGCGCCGTGACTCCGAGCGCCCCCGCGAGCTCGACCGCCGCGGTCGACTTGCCGGCGCCCATGAAGCCGATCAGGACGTACGCCACCCGATCCTTTCGCGGTAGGCGCCGACGGACTCGAGCACGTCGTCGATGTGGTCGCCGCCGAACTTCTGCCGGTAGGCGTCGGCGAGCACGAGCGCGACCATCGCCTCGCCCACGACGCCGGCGGCGGGGACGGTGCAGGAGTCGGTGCGCTCGCGCAGCGCCTGCGCCGGCTCGTGCGAGACGGTGTCGACCGAGCGCAGCGGCTTCGTCAGCGTCGGCAGCGGCTTCATCGCGCCGCGCACGATCAGCGGCTCGCCGGTCGTCATCCCTCCCTCCAGCCCGCCGGAGCGGTTGGTCTCGCGGTAATAGCCACGCCCTTCGGAGTAGAAGATCTCGTCGTGGGCCTGCGATCCCGGCACGCCCGCGACCGCGAAGCCGTCGCCGATCGCGGCGCCCTTGATCGCCTGAATCGAACAGATCGCCATCGCCAGGCGCCCGTCGAGGCGCTCCTCCCAGGAGACGTGCGAGCCGAGACCTGGCAGCAACCCGAACGCCTGCACCTCGAACACGCCGCCGAGCGACTCGTTTTCCTTGCGCAGCTTGTCGATCTCCCGCACCATCGCTTTCGATGCCTCCGCATCCAAGCAGCGCACGGGCGAGCTGTCGACCGCCGCGAAATCCTCGGGCGCGAGCGCTCGCTCCCAGAGCGGGGCGTGGACGGAGGCGATCTGGATCACGTGCGAGTACACCTCGACGCCGAGCGCGCGCAGGAACGCCTTGCAGAGCGCCCCACCGGCCACGCGCGCGGCCGTCTCGCGCGCCGAGGCCCGCTCGAGGATGTTGCGCACGTCGCTCTGCTTGTACTTCTGCGTGCCGACGAGGTCGGCGTGACCGGGCCGCGGCAGGTGAACCTCCGCGATCTCGGCGTGGACCGGCCAGGGGCTCATCCGCTCCTCCCAGTTCGCGTAGTCGCGGTTGGCGACCTGCAGCGCGATCGGGCCGCCGAGCGTGCGTCCGTGACGGACACCGGCCGTGACCTCGGCCGCGTCGCGCTCGATCTTCATACGCCCGCCGCGGCCGTGGCCGAGTTGGCGGCGCGCCATGTCCCCGTTGAGGTCCTCTGGGCGCAACTGCAGGCCCGCGGGCAGGCCCTCGACGATGCAGGTCAGGCCGGGGCCGTGCGACTCGCCGGCGGTTATCAAACGGAGCGCCATCTGCGCTCTAGCTTATTTGCTGGAGGCTCAGCGTCCGTCGTGGCGAGCTGTGTGGGCGCGCGCGGCGAACGCCGGGTGCCCGGCGAACACGAAGCCGCCGCCCCAGGGCGAGTAGCGCAGCTCGGACAGCTTCGGCGCCCGGCGGGCCAGTTCGCGCGCGGCCTTGGCCTGGGCGCGGAAGGCGTCGCGGACCCGCGCGGTCGAGGCGGTGCTCGTGGTCTTGTCGATGCTCGCGAGCTTCAATTCGTAGGTGACCGTGCTGCCGTCAGCTTCGACGACTTCGAGCGTCTCTGACTGACCGACCTGCAGATCGATCGCCTGGCACTGGGTCGCGCTCGGCTGGCAGTTGCCGCTGCCATGCAGAATCGCGGCGCCGGCGAGCCCGAACAGCGCTTCCTTGCCGGTGCGCAGCACGACGCCGAGGAACACGAGCTGCGGGTTGGCCTTGTCCGGCAGCGGTTCGTCGAGCGCCATGTCTTTGTAGATCTTCAGCTGCGCCGGTTGCGCCGGCGCGCCTTCGGCCACGACCGGCACGACGCCGAGCTGCGCGGTCACGTGGTAATGGACGTAGACCTTGGGCTTCGCGGGCGTCGTTTCCTTCGACGTCGTGGGCGTTGTGCCGCCGGAGCTCGGGGCGGACGGAGTCGACCCGGCCGAAGGCGTAGTGGACGGGCTCGGGGACGAGGAGGTAGTGCTCGCGGATGACGCTTTCTTCGCTTCCGGGAGCGGCGTGAACGGGTTGTGCGTGATCCCGTGGTGCTGCTTGGACGTGCCTTCGGTCGTCTCCGAGATCGGCTGGTTCGGGTTCGCCGGGGCCTGCGTGACGGCCACATCCCCAACCGCGGCGGAGGTGCCGGCGCCCACGGACGCGGTGACCGGGGTCGGTGTAGTCGAGGAGCCGCTGCCGAGCGCGGCGTAGGCCACGGCGGCGAGCAATGCGACGCCGAGCACGACGAGGAGCGGCAGCATCCGCTTGCCCAGCAGATCCTCCTTCAGAGAGACGAAGAAATCTCCTACGGCGTTCATCGTGGCGCTCCGATCACGGCGGGGGTGGCCGAGCTCGACGCGGCCGAGCTCGAGGTCGTCTGCGCGCCCGTGGGCGATGCGGCCGTGGCCGTGCTCGCCGCCTGGCTCGCCGGGAGCACGTACGCGGTCGCGGTGATCGACCCGGTCATCTGACCGCTGGACTTATCGGGACCGGAGGAGCCCCCCGGGGCCAGCGAAACGCTCTGTATCGTCAGCAGGCGGCCGCTGACCTGCAGGCTGCCGGAACTCGTGCGCAGTGTGAAACGGTCGAGCTGCTGCAAAAGGTCGTTGAGGTCGAAGAAGCTGCCGTTGAAGACGAACGAGAACGGCATCGCGGTGAATGCCGCGGCGGACGCCGCGCTCGAGCTCGAGCCGGAGCCGCCGGAGGTGATCGAGGTGAATTCGACGTTCTTCTCGTTCGTCGCCTGGGCCAGCTGGACGATCAGCGAGGGGACTTCCTGGCTGGTCGGCACCGCTTTGCCGAGGTTGACGAGCGAGGTGTACTCCGTCGGGTAGTCCGCCTCCGCGCTGCGAGCCGCGTTCACTTCGCTTTGGGCGGTTGTCAGCTGCGATTCCGCGGTGCTGACTTCGGCACCGAGCTTCGTCGCTTTTTCGCGCTCGGGGGCGACGGCGAGCAGCCAGGCGGCGGCAACGACGGCCAGCGCGGCGATCACGACGATCACGATGCGATCTCTACCGGTCATCGGGCCGCTCCAGTCGATGTCGTAGGTGTACCCGTGGTGGGTGTCAGCGCGCTCGGCGTCGCGCTCGGGGAGCTCGTCGCGGAGGCGCTCGGCAGCGGGTCGAACGTGATCTGCATCGCAAATGTGGCCCCGGGACAGCCGCCGCTGCCACCGCTGCCGCTACTGGCGCCGGTCTTGGCGGTCTGCGTGGAGCTCTGCAGCGTAACTTCGCTGACACCGTCGATCAGCCGCAGCCGGTCGAGCGTCAGCGCGACCATCGACTGGCTCGTCGCGCAGCCGCTGAGCGTGAACGTGGGGACGCTACCGGCCGGCGTCGCCGAGGACACGCTAGCGCTCGACGCCGTCGCCGCGCTCGAGCTACCCGCGGCCGGCGTAGTCGCGCCGGTCGCGGAGGCGGCTTTGCTGCTCGCGCCCGCGGCCGTGTCGGCGCCGGCCGAGGGCGAGCCACTGCCAGTGCTCGAGCCGATCGTGCCCGTCAGCGAGCTGAGCGAAACCTGTCCGGGGGGCAGCACGCGGCCGAGTTCGTGGAAGGCATGCGCCCAGTCGAAGCGCGAGGCGACGAGCTGGTCGACCGCCTGCACGCGCTGTTCGTGCAGCGTCTTGAAGCTGACGTAGGGCGCGAGCTTGGCGGCCTGCGCCTGCGCCGCCTGCGCCTGGGTGTTGAGCGTCGCGACCTTGGCCTTCTGGCTGGAGATCTGGCGGCTCGCCTGGCCGTAGAGCAGCGCGAAGATCGCGAGCACGCCGAGCACGCCGAGCACGACGAACGCGCTGCCGCCGGACTTGCCGGCGCTGACGCCGACGCCGCCGCCGCGCTCGTCGGCCGGGATCAGGTTGAAAGCCCTCATCGGGGCGCCTCCTCGACGGCGAGCCCGGCGGCGATCGCCAGGCGATGCGCGGAGATGCCGCCGAGCTGCTGCTCGTCCGAATGGACGGACTCGCGCTCGACCTGGATGCCAAGCTGCTCCTGCAGCGCCTCGGCAAAGCCGGGAAGATCGAGCGCGGCGCCGCTCAGCACGACGCGCGCGACCTCGCCGCCACCCTCCTGGGAGCGGTGGAAGTCGAGCGAGTTGCGTACCTCGCCGGCGATTTCGCGGATGCCGTTCTCGAGCACCGTGCGCACGTCGGCGTCGGGCGTCTGAGATGAGAGCACGGGCGCAGATGTAGGCGTAGCATCGGCCGGCGGTGCGAGATCGGGCTCGGGGGCTTCGGCCGGCGGCTGTCCGACGCCCGCCATCTCGGCAAAGCTCATGTCCCGCTCGCGTGCCTCCTGATCCTCGACGCTCGCGACCGCGTCCGCGGGCGTTGCCTCGTCGACGATCGCGGTCGGCGCCTCGGGATCGACCGCGATGTGCGGCTCAGGGTCCGGCTCGATCTCGGCTTCCGCTTCGGCGACGACGGACTGCGCCACCGGCTCGGGTGCCGGCTGCACCGTCAGATCGATCGCGGCGATCAGCTCGCGGGCTTCGACGAGGGGGATCGAGCGGCGCTCGGCGAGCTGGCTCGCCATCGCCTCGATGCCGCCGCCGACGACGCGCGTGAAGCGGCAGAGCGTCCCTTCGGCGATCGCCATGTTGGTCAGGCCGTCGACGTTCAGATACAGCACGCGGCCGGCATGCTCGGGGTCGGGGCGGTAGAGCGAGCGGATCAGCGCGAACGCCGACAAGTCAATTCCCTCGGGGCGCAAGCCGGCGTCGCGTACCGCGGCGAGCAGCCGCTGGATCATGTCGCGCTGGGCCGCCACGAGCACGACGCGCTGGCGCGGGCCCTCGGGCGTCTCGACGATCCCGAGCGCATGGAAGTCGAGCACCGCGTTTGAGAGCGGCATCGGTACCTGGTCCTGCGCCTGGAAGCGCACCGCCGCCTCGATCTCCTTGCGGTCGTTGACCGGCGGCAGGTCGAGCGTGCGCAACACCGTGCGCTGGTTGGCGACGCCGAGGCGCACGCGCCGGCTCAAGTCGCCGTCCTTGAACAGCTCGCGCAGCGTCTGGGCGAGCACGCCCTCGTCGAGCACCTCGCCCTCGCGCACGATGTCCGCCGGTAGCGCGGCCTCGACAGCGTGCTTGACTGAGATCCCGCCGTTGACATGCGCCTGCACGGCGGCGACGTGGCCGGGCTGGATGTCCAGGCCGACGACCTCCGCGCCGCCGCGGCGAGGAAGCTTGATGTTGAAGTTGAAGGAGGGGGCTTGCATCTGAGGTGGTGACGTTTAGAAGAAGATCGGCGCTGCGATGAGCGGGCGGATCGCCCGCACGGGGGGTATCGGCGCGAGGCGGTCGGCGCTTTAGTGGAGAAAGTTGTTGACGTACAACTGCACGAGGTCCTGCCCTACGAACACGGCCACGAGCGCCCCGAACGCGAGGAAGGGGCCAAACGGGATCGCGGTCTTGCGTCCCTCGGCGGTCCCCTTGTGCGCGACGACGACGGCGCCGACGCCGACGCCGGAGAGCAGCGCGATCAGGATCGCCGGGGCGACGGCGCTGCCGAGGAACAGACCCATCACGCCGGCGAGCTTGACGTCGCCCATGCCCATGCCCCCGGGGTAGGCGAGCGCCGCGATCAACAGGAAGCCACCGGCGGCGAGGCCGGCGATCAGGCGCGTGGGCTCACCCGACGGGTCGAGCGCCGTGCCGAGCACGAGCGCGAGCACAGCGCCGAGCGCGGTGATCTTGTTGGGGATGATCCGGTGTTCGAGGTCGATCACCGCGGCGGGCACTACGATCAGGATCAGCGCGATGCTCAGCGCGATGCTGGATAGCGAGTCGTGCGCAAGCACGGCGCCGACACACAGCGCCGCGGTGCCCCCCTCGACGAGCGGGTAGCGCGGCGAGATCGGCTCGCCGCAGCCGCGGCAGTGACCGCGCAGCAACAGCCAGGAGAGGATCGGGATGTTGTCGTAGGGCCGCACCGGCATGTCGCAGCCGGGGCAGTGCGAGGCCGGGGAGACGACCGACTCGTGGCGGGGCAGGCGGTGGATCACGACGTTCAGAAACGAGCCGAAGATCGCGCCGAGGACTCCGGCGAACGTGATTGCCCCCATAAGGTCTGATCGGCTGTCGCGCGGTGGCGCTTGAGCCCGAACGCAAGAGAGGCGGCCCGGAGGCCGCCTCTCTGTGATTGTGACTACCTTGATTGCTAGAGCCTTAGCTCTAGACACCAGGCGTCTACCAGGTGCTTGAGCTGTTTGAGTGGCCTGTGCAACCGTTGGTTTTGCTTAGGCACAAATGTTCGACTTCACCGTTAGACTTCCGGACGACCGTGTATTCATCGCCGGTGTTCTGCGCGGTCACCGTAACCGCGTATTCAGAGGCCGTAGGACTACCCGAACCTTTGAGTGAGCCAGCCGTAGTCGGCGCTTTTTCCGTTACACCGGTGAGCTCCGCTTCAGCCGTCTTGTTGGTGTTGATCGAGGGCTCGATTTCGTCCAGCTTCGCAAGCGTCGCCCCAACGTAGCTACCGCCGTTTTCGGTGGAGTACGTCTCCATCGCCGTCTGCGAGGTCTGTGCCAGCGTCTTCGCCGACGAGTCGTATGCCTTGCTCTTCTGACTGAGCAGCGCGGGGATCGCGATCGCGGCCAAAATACCGATGATCAGGATCACGACCAGAAGTTCGATCAGGGTAAAACCACCCTCATCGCTGGTCCGCTGGCGTAGTGATTGCAACATGAATCCTCCTAGGATCCGATTTGGCGCCAGCCCCTGGTTCCATCGCGCTAATGCGATACGACCCCCTTGCGAGAGCCGCCGGCTTTGCTACACGCCCTTATGGGAGCGATTGCCTTGGCCTTGACACTGGCTTTGTCAGACCCTGCATCGGCCAACCTAAAGCGAAACTGAATAGCTGCATAAGACCTGGACAGATAGTCATTTAAGCCACTTGGCCTGGGCGTCGACGTCGCTCTGGCGCTCGCCGCTGCCGCCGCACCAGGGGCACGTGACCGTGTTCTGCTCGCCGCCGAGGCTCGAGATCACCTTGCCCGTGCCGCGACAGGGCATACACTCCCGCGGCCCATGGGCCGCAGCCGCCACCTCGTCGTCGTCCACCTCGTCAGCCATCGCCCGGCGAGGTTAGCGTTCCACCGATGAAAAGGTACTCCCGATGGCCGACGTTCCTCGCGCTCGGGCTGATCACGCTTGGCGCGGGCGTGCTGCGCCTGATCCACATCGCCCAGGTCCCCCCCGATCCGTTCTACGACGCCGCCGTCCGCAGTATGGGGCTCTCCTGGCATAACTTCTTCTTCGGCGCGTTCGAGCCCGGCGGCTCGGTCTCGATCGACAAGCCGCCCGTCGACCTGTGGCTGCAGGTAGCGTCCGTCAAGCTCGTCGGCTTCTCCAACACCTCGCTGAAGCTGCCCGAGGCACTTGCCGGCACGCTCGTGGTGCCGCTGCTGTTCCTCGCCGTGCGGCGCATGTGGAGTACCCGCGCGGGGCTGGCCGCGGCGCTCGCCCAGGCGGTCCTGCCGATCGAGGTGATCACCTCGCGCAGCGACACGATGGACGGCGTGATGATGGCGCTGGTCGTGCTCGCGCTGTACCTGATCGTGCGTGCGAACGAGCGCGGCTCGAGCGTCTGGTTGCTCGCCGGCGCGGCCGCACTGGGAATCGCTTTCGACGTGAAGCTGCTCGAGTCGCTCGTGGCGCTCCCCGGCCTGGCGGTGCTCGCCTACCTCGGGATGCCGGGCTCACGCAAACGGCGCCTGCTGCAACTGCTCGCCGCAAGCGCGGTGTACGTCGTGGTTGCGCTCGCGTGGCTGGGGGCGACGCTGCTGTTCGGAGCCCACGATCGTCCCTACGCGATTGGCTCGACCAACGGCAGCGCCTGGAACGCCGCGTTCGTGTTCAACGGCACCGACCGTCTCGCGGGCAAGTCGATCGAACCGCAGACCGAATACCAGCCCGGTCACGACTACCCGACCGCGACCCAGTCCGAGCGCGACCACATCCCGATCGTGCCCCCCTCCGCCACGCGCCTACTCGCGCGGGTCGGCCCGCTTTCCGGCCAGCGCCTGGGGCTCGAGCTACTACTCGCGCTGCTGCTCGGCGTGCCGGCGTTGATCGGCGGCGTGTTGAGGAGGCCCTCCGGATCGGATCCCCCATCCTCTGAAACGACCGTAGCCGTGGCCGACGCCGACGACGTGGACGGCTACCGGATGCGCCGCGCCGTCGCGGCCGGGCTTGGCGTGTGGCTGCTCACCGGCATCGTGCTGTTCAGCCACATGGCGCGCCTGCACCCCCGCTACGTCGAGGGGCTCGTCCCGGCCGTGACGGCAACGCTCGGCATCGGCCTGGCCTGGGCGACCTCGCCCGTGGGCCGCGCGCGGCTAATCGCGCTGGTCGTCGGCATGGTTGCGCTGGTCTACTACGGCGAGCGCCTGCTCTACGGGCGGCCCGGCAGCTGGTGGATCGCAGGTGCCGGCGCGCTCAGCGCGCTCGTGTTGGCGGGGCTGGCGCGCATCCGTGTGCGACCGTCGGCACGCTCCTCGGCGCTGCTCGCGGGCGCAACGCTCGCGCTGGCGCTGCTCGCGATCGCGGCGATCCCGGTGGAAGTCGACAAAGCGGCAATCGAAGACCGCACCAGCGACGCCGGCTACATCGGCGCGCTGCCCGGTGCGCAGCAGCGCGCGCTGAGCTCGTACCTGATCGCCCACCAGGGCAGCGCGCGCTACGAGCTCGCGGCCGAGTCCGCTACCGGGATCGGCTCGCTGATCGTGCAGGACGCGCGTCCGGTCGTCGTGCTCACCACCTACGAAGCGCGCGTCTTCACGACCGTCGCGAAGTTGAAGCGGTTGATCGCCGCAGGCGCCGTGCGCTACGCATTCCTGGACACCTACTGCGCCACCTACTCGCCGACCAACGCCGCCTGCTCGGAACCGGCGCGGTGGATCCGCGCCCACGGCACCGACGTCTCGATCCAGGCCGGACTCGAACATCACAAGCTCTTGTACCTGTTGCCCGGTGCGAAGCCGTGAGCGATCTCGCGAACGGCTCCCTGGACATGCTGGGAGCTGGGGCCAGGGCCGCCGGGCGCTTCGCGTTCGACACGGAGTTCATGGGCGAGGGCCGCTACCGCACGCTGCTCTGCCTGATCCAGCTGGCGGTACCCGACGCAAATCCCGCCAATCCCGAGCGAATCGAGCTGATCGACCCGCTCGAGCGGGATCTCGACGGCGCGCCGCTGGCGGCAATCCTCTCCGACCCCGCGGTCCAGGTGGTCGTCCACGCGGGGCGCCAGGACGTCGCGCTCGTGCGCCGCCGCTTCGCCACCGAGGTCCGCAACGTGTTCGACACGCAGATCGCGGCGGGCTTCGCGGGGCTGGGCGCGCAGTCCTCCTACGACACGCTGCTCGCCGAGTTGCTCGACGTGCGCCTGGCCAAGAGCGCGAGCTTCACGCGCTGGGACACGCGCCCGCTCTCCCCCGAGCAGTCGCAGTACGCGCGCGAGGATGTCGTCCACCTGCTCGCGCTGGCGTCGGAGCTCGAACGTCGCCTGACCGCGCTCGGCCGCCTCGAGTGGGCGCGTGAGGAGTGCCGCTTCCTCGAGCAGTCAAGCGACGAGCGCGACCTCGACACGGTGTTCGCGCGCCTGCCGCGGATTCGCGGCCTGGGACCCACCGCGCAGACGATCGCGCGCGAGCTCGTCGCCTGGCGCGAGCAGACGGCCGCCACCGCCGACCGGCCGGTGCAGAGCATCCTCGGCGACGCGCCGCTGGTCGAGCTCGCCAAGCGCAAGCCCTCCTCGACCAGGCAGCTCGAGCAGATCCGCGGAGTCAACGCGGCGAGCCTGCACCGCCGCGCCTCGGAGTTGCTCGACGCCGTGCACCGTGGCAGCGAACGGACGCCGGATCCCCTGCCCCAGGAGAGCCGCCCGCCGCCGCCGGACCCCGCCGACGGCCCCCTGATCGCCCTCTCCGAGGCGTTCGTGCGAGCCCGCGCCCGCGAGGCCGGCCTCGCCTACGAGCTGCTCGCAGCGCGCGCCGACCTGCAGGCGATCATCGCCGCCCGGCGCGTCGGCGGGGTGGGCGGGATCGAGGCAAACGTCCGCACGCTACGCGGCTGGCGCCGCGAGCTCGTCGGCTCAGACCTGCTCGAATTGCTCGACGGCCGTGTGTCCCTCTCCGTCAGAGAAAGGGTTATTTACACAACGACTCAGGATTCAATATGATTGTATACTTCGAATAGTGGGAGGTACATCGAGATCACGATGAATCCCACCAGCGAGCCGATCACGATGATCATGATCGGCTCCATGATCGATGTCAGCGCCTTCACCGAGGCGTCGACGCGGTCCTCGTAGAACTCCGCGACCTTGTCGAGCATCGCGTCGAGGGCACCGGTTTCCTCGCCGACGCCGACCATGTGCGTGACCATCGTCGGGAAGATCGGCGCCTGCGCCAGGGGCGCGGCGATCGTGCCGCCGCGCTTGACCGAGTCGATCACGCCCGCCATCGCCTCCTCGATCGCGACGTTGCCGCCCGTGCGGCCGGTGATGTCGAGCGCGAGCAGCAACGGCACGCCGGCGCTCGTCAGCGAGGCCAGCGTGCGCGACCAGCGCGCGACCGCCACCTCCTGCACGATCGTGCCGATCTTCATCGGGATGTGCAGGCGGAAGTGGTCCCATTGCTTGCGCCCCCAGCTGGTTTTCTTCCACTTGATAAACGTGAACACGACCGCCCCGGTGACGAGGAACATCGCCCAGTAATAGCCGGTCACGACTTCGGAGGCGAACACCGAGACCTTCGTGATCGCGGGCAGTTCGCCGCCGAATTCCTTGAAGACGTTGATGAACACGGGGATCAAGAAGGCGCACAGCGCGAGCATGATCCCGACCGCGACGACGACCACGAGGATCGGGTAGATCATCGCCGATTTGATCTGCCGTTTGAGCGAGGCATCCTTCTCGAGCTGGTCTGCTACCCGCAGCAGCGAGCCCTCGAGCACACCGCCGGCCTCCCCGGCCTGCGTCATCGCCACGAACAGCGTGCTGAACACCTTCGGATGGCGCGCCATCGCGTCGCTCAGCGACAGCCCCGCCTCGACGTCCTTGCGGGTCGCGACGATCGTCTCCTTCAGCATTTTGCTCTCGGTCTGCTCCTCGAGCACGTACAGCGCGCGCAGGATGCTCATCCCCGAGGAGATCATCGTCGCGAGCTGGCGCGCGAACACCGCCAGTTCGGTCGCGTTGACGCTCTCGAAGAAGGTCAGGTTGATCTCGCGCGAGGAGTGCTTGTCGGCGATGTCGAGCACGACCAGCCCGCGCGACTTCAGCTGGTCGGAGACCGCCTGCTTGGAGTCGGCCTCGACCTCGCCCTTGGCCTTGACACCGGCGAGGTCGATCGCTTTGAAGACGTACGTACTCATCCCGCCGCCCTTACGCCGCCGCCAGCGAGGCCGAGCCGAGCAGGCGCCCGAGCTCGTCCGGCGTGGCCGAGCGCGCTTCGGCGAGCTTCTGCGTAATCTTGCCCGCCCGCACCAGCTCCGCCAGCGCGGTGTCCATCGTCTGCATGCCCTGCGCCGAGCTCGTCTGCAGGACCGAGTAGATCTGATGCGTCTTGCCCTCGCGGATCAGGTTGCGGATCGCGGGGTTGGGCACGAGCACCTCGGTCGCGACGACGCGGCCCGAGCCGTCCGCCGTCGGCAGCAGCTGCTGGGTCATGATCCCCTGCAGTGCGACCGACAGCTGCACCCGCACCTGGCCCTGCTGGTGGGAGGGGAACACGTCGATCACGCGGTCGATCGTTTGCGCCGCGTCCTGGGTGTGCAGCGTCGCGAACACGAGGTGGCCGGTCTCGGCCGCGGTCAGCGCGGTGGAGATCGTCTCCAGATCGCGCATCTCGCCGACGAGGATTACGTCGGGGTCTTGGCGCAGGGCGGCCTTCAACGCATCCGCGAAGCTCTGCGCGTCGGAGCCGAGCTCGCGCTGGTTGACGAGGCACTTCTTGTGCGCGTGCAGGAACTCGATCGGGTCCTCGATCGTCATGATGTGCTCCTCGCGCGTGCGGTTGATCTCGTCGATCATCGCCGCCAGCGAGGTCGACTTGCCCGAGCCGGTCGGACCGGTGACGAGCACGAAGCCGCGCGGTCGGCGTGTGAACTCGTGCACCGCCGCGGGCAGCCCGAGATCGTCGATCGAGGTCAGCCCGAACGGGATCAGGCGGAAGGCGGCGCCGATCGCGCCGCGCTGGTAATAGGCGTTGACGCGGAAGCGCGCGTGGCCGGGGATCGAGTAGGCGAAGTCGAGCTGCCAGTTGGTCTCCAGGCGCTGACGCTGGTCGCCGGTGAGGATCGAGTAGATGATCTCGCGCGTGTCGGTGTCGGCGAGGACCGGATAGTCCTCCAGCGCCGTCAGCCGCCCGCGGATCCGCACGGTCGGATGCGCGCCGGCTGAGAGGTGCAGGTCGGAGGCGCGGCGCGTGACGACCTCCATCAGAATCTCTGCGAAGTCGATGTCCATGCTCGCCCTATCGGCACTCCGACCCGGGGCCATTAGTCTTCATCAGCCGCTGCCGATCACGCGGGCGACCTCGGCGATCGATGTCCGTCCCTGTTTGACCTTCTCCAGCCCGTCGTCGCGTAGACGCCGCATCCCCTGCCTGACGGCGATTTCGCGCATCTCCTCCGCCGGACGGCGTTCGAGTGCAAGCGAGCGGATCTCCGAGGAGATGCTCATCACCTCGTACAGCCCCAGGCGCCCGCGGTAGCCACTGCCGGCGCAGCGCCGGCAGCCGACCGGCTCGTAGGCCTCGAGATCGACCAGCGCCTTGTATCCATTCTCGCGGAGCACCTCTGCGGAGACGATCGTGCGCCGCTTGCAGTTCGGGCACAGCATCCGCGCCAGGCGCTGGGCGACCACGCAGTCGAGCGCCGAGGCGACCAGGAACGGCTCGATCCCCATCTCGATCAGGCGCGTAATCGCCGAGGGCGCGTCGTTGGTGTGCAGCGTCGAGAGCACGAGGTGGCCGGTCAGCGCCGACTCGACCGCAATCCGCGCGGTCTCGGCGTCGCGGATCTCCCCCACCATGATCACGTCGGGATCGGCGCGCACCATCGAGCGCAGCCCGGCCGCGAACGTCAGGCCGTGTTTGGCGGCAACCTGCAGTTGCGTGAGGCCGTCCATTTCGTACTCCACGGGGTCCTCGACTGTGATGATGTTCTTCTCCGGCGTGTTCAGCATCTGCAACGCCGCGTACAGCGTCGTCGACTTGCCCGAACCCGTCGGTCCCGTGACGAGCACGGCTCCGTGCGTCTCGTGGCAGGCGCGCTCGAAGCGCTCGCGATCGGCGTCGGAGAAGCCGAGCCGGTCGAGGCTCGTCACGACCGAATCCTTGTCGAGCACGCGCATCACGATCGCCTCGCCGTGCACGCTCGGCAGCGTCACGACGCGCAGGTCGATGTGGCGCCCGTCGACGGTCAGCCCGACGCGACCGTCCTGGGGCAGGCGCCGCTCGGCGATGTTCATCTCCGCCATGATCTTCACGCGCGAGATCGCGCCACCGGCCATCCGCCGCGGCACGGTCGTGGCGTCGTGCAGCACCCCGTCGACGCGGAAGCGCACACGCAGCTCGCTTCCGTCGGGCGCGAGGTGGATGTCAGAGGCGCCCTGCTCGACCGCCTGCGCGACGATCTGGTTGACGAGCTTGACGATCGGCGCATCGTCGGCGGTCTCGCGCAGGTCGACGACCTCGGCGGCATCGGTCCGTTCCTGCGCCTCGATCTGGCCGTCCTGCTCGGAGACGACGTCCTCGAGCCGGTCCAGGCGCGAGATCAGGTTGGCGATGTCCTCCGGCGGCGCAACCGCGACGCGCACCTCGTAGCCGGTCATGATCGCGATGTCGTCGACCGCCAGCACATTTGACGGATCGGCCATCGCGACCAGCAGCGTGGTCTTGTCGGCAAACGCCACCGGCACCGCCTGATAGCGCTTCGCGGCGACATTCGAGACGAGGTTCGCGGCGCTCATGTCGACCGAGAAGACGCCGAGGTCGAGGTGGTCGAGCCCGTAGCGCTCGGCCAGCGCGCGCGTGAGCCCATCCTGCGTCAGCGCGCCGCTGTCGAGCAGCACCCGCTCGGGCATCGTGCCGGTTCCGCGCGAGGTCTCGATCGCGCTCTCGACCCGCTCGCGGGAGACCAGCCCCAGATCGACGATCACGTCCGTCAGAAAGCGCGGTGAGGAGCCCCGGCGAGAGGGTGTGGTGATGCCCGTCCACTGCTCGCTCGCCGATGTGTCCTGGACCTCCATGGCCAGGTCGGCCTCAGCGCTACGATCGAGCCCGACGGCTCCGTCGAGCGCCAGCTCGGCGGCGTGGTCGATCTCAACCGTATGCTCGGGCGCGCGGTCCTCCCCGGAGTCGATGCCGAAAATCGCGTGCAGATCCGGCCCCATCTGCTGAGGGATCTCACTCATCTCGTGCTGACCCCGCTATGCGGAGTCGTCGTCTGCTTTGGCGGCGCGGCGCATGACATCGCGCGGCGCCTCGCGGCCGGTCCACAGCTCGAAGCTGAGCGCCCCCTGCTCGACGAGAATCTCGAGCCCGTCGACGGTGCCAGCGCCGTGCGCCCGCGCAGCAGCGAGCAGCGCGGTGGGATCGGGGCGATAGACAAAGTCGACGACATAGGGATACTCACCGACCTGATCGAACGTCAGCCCGAGTTGGTTGAGCCCCTCCGTCTCACTGGCCGACCGTTCTAGGCCGACCGAGGTGCAGTTGACGAGCAGCTCGGCCGGTGCCGGGGCGCTCACGGCGCGCGCGCCGAGCTCCCGCGCGAGCGTCGTGGCACGTTCGGGTGTGCGATTCCACACCGACACCTCGCGTGCGCCGGCCTCTCCCAGTGCCCAGACCGCCGCACGCGCGCTACCGCCGGCGCCCAGGACGAGCACGCTCGGCTGGGTGGGGAGACCGGCGAGCTGCCCGAGCGCCGCGATCAGACCGGGCGCGTCGGTGTTCTCCGCCGCGATCGTCCCGTCTGGTGAGAACGTGAGCGTGTTCGCCGCCCCGATCGCCCGCGCCGCCTCGCTTGCCCGGTCGGCCAGCGCGAGCGCCGCCCGCTTGTGGGGAATCGTCACGTTCGCGCCGGCGAAGCCGGCCACCCCCAGCGCTCGCGCGGTCTCCGCGAACAGCTCCTCCGGCACCGGTAGCGCCTGATAGCGCCAGTTGTCCATCCCGAGCGCGCGCAGCGCGGCGTTGTGCATGGCCGGCGAGCGGCTGTGCCCCACCGGCCAACCAAGCACTCCCAAACGGTGCCGCTCCGTCACGTCACTACTTCTTCTTGCACACGGGGGGCTTGCCGCCGTTCTTCTTGACCGCGGCGTCGTAGGCCGCGGCGTCGATTTCAAACTGTGCATCGGTCGTCGAGAAGACCTGCTCGCCACAACCGTCGGCGCCGGCGACGTAGTACAGGTAAGGGACGTGCGCGGGGTGGGCCGCGGCTTCGATCGAGGCCGTCCCTGGATTGGAGATCGGGGTCGGCGGCAGACCGCGGTGGGTGCGCGTGTTGTAGGGCGAGTCGATGTGCAACTGGGCCTCGGTCAGTTCGCCGGTGTAGGTGGCGATCCCCCGCGCCTGCTCGACCGCGTAGTAGATCGTCGCGTCGATCCCGAGCGGCATGCCGATGCGCAGGCGGTTGTAGATCACGGCGGCGATCTTCGGCCTGTCCCCGGGCAGCTGCGCCTCGCGCTCAACCATCGAGGCGACCGTCAGCAACTGGTAGGGGGTGATGTGCAGATCGCGCGCCCGCCGCGCCTCCTCGGCGCCAAAGCGTTCCTGGAAGGCCGCCAGCTGCGCGGACACCAGCCGGCTCGCGGGCGCGCCCGCGTTCATGTCATAGGTGGCGGGAAACAGGAAGCCCTCGAGGTTCGGCGTGTCCTTCGGGGCCCCGTAGGAAGCCGGGTTCAAGAGCGGGGAGCGCTCCGATGCCTTCGCGTAGCTACCGGTGAGGCCATCCGCCGCGGCAATTTCGGCGATCTGCAGGCGGTTCTCCCCCTCTGGGATCACGACCTTCACGGGGATCGCCGCCGGCGGCGGCTGGCTCAGCGCGGCGATCGCCGTGGAGTAGCTCTCGCCTTTCTTCATCAGGAAGCGGCCGGGGTGCAGGTCACCGCGCTTGCCCTCGAGGAGCGCACGCACCTCAAAGAAAAACCCCGACGAGACCACGCCGTCACGGGCGAGGATCGAGCCGACGGTGCTCGCGGTCGAGTCCTTCGGGATCACCACGATCACGCGTCCGTGCCCCGCACCCGCGAACGGCTGGAACAGCGACAGCAGGAACCACACGACGGCGATCGCGGCGGCCAGAGCGATCAGCGCCCCCACCCGCGCGCGGGTCAGCCTGAAGCGGCCGCCCCGGCCGTTGCCGACGTGGAGCCCTCCCCCGCGTCTACCGGCACGTTTGACCGATGGACGCCCGGCACGCAGGCGATCGCGTCGCTGCTCGAGCAGCGCGTCGCGCCGCGCCGGCGGAGGAATCGGGACAGGTGCCGGTTCAGGAATGGTCGAGGGCTCGAACGCGGGCGGAGCCTCGGCGGCATCCTCGATCGGGACCGGCATCGGCGGGGAGACATCTTCAGCGGGAGCCTCGTCTGGCGCGCCGACAGCTCGCTCCGGCATAAGCGGCTCTTCGACTCTCCCCGCGTCGTCGCTCGCAACCTCGCTCGCGGCGTTCACTTCCTTCGGCTCGACCGGCGCTTGCGCGGGAGTCTCCTGCGGCTCCTTGGCCGCAAGCCCCGCGCGGCGGCGCGCGCGCTCTTCCCGGTCCCGCTCGCGTTCCTCCTCGGTACGTTCGCGGGGGGACTGTGATCGGTTGCCGCGGGCCAAGTCAGGGACCTTAACGCGATTTAGAGAGACCGGGCCGCCAACCAGCTCTCGAGCAGGTGCGCGGCGGCGCGCGAGTCCTCGTCCGCCTTCGACCCCGCATCGTCACGCTGGGCCATGCGCGTGGTGAAACGCTCGTCGTGCATCTCCACCGGCACTCCCTCCCCCAGCCGCAGCGACAGCGCCTGCGTGAACGCGCGCGTCTCGCGCGTCTGCTCGCTGTCCTCGCCGCTCAGCGACAGCGGCAGGCCGACGACGACGCGCTCGACCTCGCGCTCACGCACGAGCTCCTCGAGCCGCGCCAGCCCGCGCCGGGTGCCCGGACGCGGCACGAGCTCGATCGGGGTGACGATCGTGCCCGTGGGGTCGCTCAGCGCACAGCCACAGCGGGCGCTGCCGTAGTCCAGCGCCAGCACCCGCATCAGCCGGCGAGCGCGGCCGTGATCTGCTCGCGCGCGGTCGCGAGCGCCTCCTCCAGCTTGCTCGCGTCGCGCCCGCCCGCCTGCGCGAGCGTGTCGCGACCGCCGCCTCCCCCGCCGACGACCGCGGCGGCGGCTTTCACGACCGCTCCGGCCTTCACGCCGCGCGCCACCAGCTCCGGCGTGACGCTCACGACCAGCGCGACCCTGCCCTCGACCGCGCTCGCGAGCACGATCGCGGCCTCGCCGAGCTGCCCCTTGAGGCGATCGACCAGCTCAAGCAGGGCCTTCGCGTCGAGCCCCTCCACCCCTGCTGTCAGCACGCGTGCGCCCGCCACCTCATCGGTCGCCGCCACCAGCGCCGCGAGGTCTACCTGGGAGTCGGCCTCCTCACTGGCGCCGCCCCGCTTCAGCTGCTGCTCCAGCTCCTTGCGCGCGCGCTCCCGCGCCTGCACTGTCTCGAGTGCCTGCCCGGGAGTGGTGCGCAGCGTCCGCGCGATCTCGCCCAGCGCCCGATCGTGCTCGCGCAGCAACTGCACCGCCGCCGGCCCCGTGACCGCCTCGATCCGCCGCACGTTCGCGGCGCTGGAGGTCTCGCTGAGGATCAGGAACGGGCCGATCTCGGCGGTGCAGCGCACGTGCGTGCCGCCGCACAGCTCGCGCGAGTACTCACCCGCGCCGATCTCCACCATCCGCACGATCTCGCCGTACTTCTCCCCGAACAGCGCCATCGCCCCCAGCCGCTTGGCCTCGTCGAGCGTCGTCGTGATCGGGCGCACGGGATCGTTGCGGGCGATCCACGCGTTCACCTGATCCTCGACCTCGCGCAGCTGCACCGTGGTCAGGCCCTGGCCGTGGCTGAAGTCGAAGCGCAGCTTGTCCGGACCGACGTAGGAGCCGGCCTGGCGCACGTGGCCGCCCAGACGTGCGCGCAGCGCGGCCTGCAGCAGGTGCGTCGCGGTGTGGTTTGCCTCGGTTGCGTGCCTTGCCACGTGATCGACCCGTGCGAACACGCGCTCTTCCGGCTGCAACTCACCGCGCTCGAGCACGACCGCGAGCACCTGATCGTCACCGAGGCGAAAGACGTCTTGCACCCGCGCCCGGCAGTCCCCGTCCGCGCATTCGATCGTGCCCACGTCCGCGATCTGCCCGCCGCCGGCCGCGTAGAACGGAGACTCGGCGAGCTTCACGAGCGAACGCTCCCCATCCACGCCCACGGCGGCGACCGTCGTCTGCTGCTGCTCGGTCTCATAGCCAGTAAAGGTGCTCTTCGCGACGGTCCCTTCGGCGAAATCGCGGGCGCGCTCACGCGGGCTCCGCTCTCCCTGCTCGCCGCCGGCGGCGGAGGCGCGGGCGCGCACGCGCTGCGCCTCCATCAGCCGCTCGAAGGCCTCCTCGTCGACGCCGAGGCTCTCCTCGGCCAGCAGCTCCTTCGTGAGATCGAACGGGAACCCAAACGTGTCGTGTAGCTGGAAGGCGTCCTCGGCCTCGATCCGCTCGCTGCCCTTTCCCCGCGCCTGCGCGATCTGCGCGTTCAGGTTGGCCAGCCCCGTCTCGAGCGTGCGCCCGAAGGCCTCCTCCTCGGCGCCCAGCCACGTGTCGATCGCGTCCGCCTGCTCCCCCAGCTCCGGGTAGGCGGCGCCCATCACCTCGCGCACGCGCTCGCCGTAGCGCCTCAGGAAGCCCGGCTCGAGATCGAGCGCGCGTCCCTGCAGGATCGCGCGGCGCATCACCCGGCGCAGCACGTAGCCGCGGTCCTCGTTGCTCGGCACCACACCGTCGGCCACCAGGAACGTCATCGCGCGCGCGTGGTCGGCCAGGATCCGCAGCGCGCGATCGCTGCCGCCCTGCTCGCCGTAGCGCCTGCCCGAGAGCTCCTCGCCGAGATCGATCAGCGGCTGGAACTGGTCCGTTTCGAACACCGATTCCTTGCCCTGCAGGATCGCCGCCATGCGATTCAGGCCGAGACCGGTGTCGATGCTCTTCGCCGGCAGCGGCTTGAGCACCGAGCCGGGCTCGTCGGGCGCCGGCTCCTGGTCGTACTGCATGAACACGAGGTTCCAGTACTCGAGGAAGCGCTCGTTCTCGCCGCCCGGGAGATCGTCTGCCTTGCCGTGCTCGACCCCGCGGTCGAGATACAGCTCCGAGCACGGGCCGCAGGGGCCGGTCGGCCCGCCTTCCCAGAAGTTCTCCGAGCGCGGGCAGCGCACGATCCGCTCGGAGGAGACACCGAGGGCGCGCCACAGCTCGATCGACTCCTCGTCGGGTCCGAGGCCGAGCCCCTCGTCGCCTTCGAAGACCGTCACCCAGATATCGCGCTCGGCGAAGCCGAAAACCTCCCGCGAGAGCTCCCACGCAAACTCGATCGCCTCGCGCTTGAAGTAGTCGCCGAACGAGAAGTTCCCGAGCATCTCGAAGAACGTCAGGTGCCGGGTCGTGTTGCCGACGTTGTCGATGTCGACCGTCCGGAAGCACTTCTGACAGCTCGTCAGCCGCGGCGCCGGCGGCTGCTCCTGGCCGAGGAAGTAGGGCTTCAGCGGGTGCATGCCCGCGACCGTCAAGAGCGCCGATGGATCGTGCGCGGAGGGCACGAGCGAGGAGGAAGCCACGCGCGTGTGGCCGCGCTCCTCGAAAAAGGCCAGGTAGCGCTCGCGGATCTCGTCGGAGCTCATCATCGTGCGGGTGATCTTAGGTCTATCCCCGCCCGGAGACGTGGACACCGACGCGCTAAGCGGAAACGGTGCCGTGGCCGACGATCACATCGCCCGCATACAGGCACGCGAACTGGCCGGGAGCCGTGCGCTCGGCGGGCTCGCTCAGCTCCACGCTCACACGCTCGTGGCGCCCCGCACCCACCTCACCGGCCAACCGGCACTCCAGACGCCGTCCGCGCGAACGCACCTTCACGCCGTCGACGCAGCCGCCGTCGCGGTGGAGCGTTACCTCGCGCACGCGCACGCCGTCGCACAGCAGCAGATCGCGCGGGCCGACCGTGACGGTACCCGCGCGCGTATCGGTCGCGAGCACGTACAGCGGCTCCCCACCGCCGATACCGAGGCCGTGGCGCTGCCCGACGGTGAACGTATGCGCGCCGGTGTGCTCGCCGAGCACCTTCCCCGCGGGATCGACGATCCTCCCGGGGCGCTCCCCGAGGCCGCCGTGGCGCTCCAGGAAGGCGCCCTGGCGCGTGCCCGCGAGGAAGCACAAATCCTGCGAGTCGCGCCGGTGCGCGACCGCCAGGCCGGCCGCCGCCGCCAGCTCGCGCACCTGAGCCTTCGGCATCGCTCCCAGCGGAAACCGCAGCCGCGCGAGCGACGCGGGCGCGAGCGCCGCCAGTACATAGCTCTGGTCCTTGCCCGGATCGGTCGCGGTGCGCAACAGCGGCACGCTCGGGTCTTCATCCCCGACCGAGTCCGCGCCCCCCTCGAGCACCCGGGCGTAGTGGCCGGTCGTGAGCGTCCGTGCCCCCAGCCGATCCGCCAGCTCGAGCATCGCGTCGAGCCTCACGTTCCCGTTGCAGCGCACGCACGGGTTCGGCGTCTCGCCGGCCGCGTGATCGGTCAGCCATGGATCGACGACCCCGGCGCGGAACTCGGCGCGCAGATCGATCGACAGGTGGGCCATGCCCAGGCCATGCGCCACCTCTCGCGCGCCGCGCACGGCCTGCGCCGAGCAGCAGCTCGCCTCGCCGTCGTTCTCCGGGTCGGACCACAACTCCAGCGTGACCCCGACCGCCTTCGCACCCGCGCGCGTGGCGAGCAGCGCCGCGACGGCGCTGTCGACGCCGCCGCTCATCGCCACGAGCGTGCGGTCATCGCGCGGGGCCAGGACCGCGCTCGCGCGCACGGCGGCGCCGAGCGCGCGGTGCAGGGCATCGGCCGCGAGCTCCGCCGCGTGGCGCTTGGCCGCGCTCAACCCGCCGAGCTCGCTTGCGATCTCCTCGACGCCGACCTTTGCCGCCTCCAGTAACGAAGCGCCGCGCACGAGGCCGACAACCGCGCTGCCGGCCGCGATGCTCGCGCCGCAGCCGCTCGCGTCGAAGCCGGCGTCGGCGATCCGACCGTCGGGGCTGTCGGGGTCGAGTGCGAGCGATACACGGATCAGATCGCCGCAGGCTTCGCCGCCGGCCGCGCCCGTGAAGGCGCCCTCGGGTGCGTACCCGCGCCCGAGCGGATATTCGAGGTGGCTAGCGAGGCGTTCGGCGGAACTCACCCTGTCGAGTGTACGGCCAGACCCGACGTGCTTCAGCTAGGCCTGACGTGCTTCGTCGATCGTCTGCTCGATCGAGAAGGCATCGGTAAAACCCGTCAGGGTGCTCGTCACACCCTTCCCGTTCACCAGCAGAATCGTTGGCGTCTGGTAGACCTGAATTGCTTTCGTGATCGAGCCGAAGGAGCCGACCTGACTTGCTTCGGCGTTGTGCACAGCGATCTTCCCACCGAGCTTCTTCGAGACCGCCTGCAGTTCCTTATGTACCTTTTGGTCGTCGGCGCCCTTAGGATTCCAGAACAGGACCAGCACGACCTTGCCTTGCTTTAGCTCACTTTCCACTGCCGCCTGCTGAGCTGGAATCCCACCGGAAGCGACCTTGTGCGGCGCCGGAGTGACGACGTGCTTCGTCGTGACCGTCGCGCTCGCGCCTGCGGCGCCGTGCTTTGTCACGACCGTCGTGCTCGTGTGCGCGGTGCCGTGCTTGGTGGTGACAGTCGTGCTCGACGAGGTTGTGCTGGCGCCGTGGCTCGGCGCTTCGGCCGACGCGTTGGCGGACTTGTCGGCCGCCCGCTGCGAAGCGGCGACCGCTTCATGCGCGTGGGCGACCGCGCGCGTCATGCCTTCGATGTGCGTACTACCCGGCGTGGGGTTCGCCGACGGGGTGGAAGCCGGCGTGGGCGCGGGAGTGCTCGCAACGGGCGTCGAACCGGAGCTCGAGCCGTGCCCGTTGAGCGCGACGAACCACACAACCGCGAAGAGCACCACCGCCGCGAGGGCGATCTGGAAGGGACGGGAAAGCTGTGCCATCGCTCCCCTTTCGGCATTTCTCCGCCAAGAGTTGAACGGCGCAAAACCCGCTGGACCCTCTCGGGTCTCCGCAGGGGTCCCGTGAGGCCCTCTCAGAGATCGCGCAGCCCGCGCAGAACGGCGTGCACGACGGTGTCCGTCGCGAGCGTTTCCTGCCCACCGCCCTGCATGTCTTTCAGCACCGTCTCCTCGCCCTCGACGATCGCGACATAGCGCGCGCCGAGCGCGTTCGCCAAGCCGAGCTGCCCCTTCAGCGAGCGTCCGGCAAGCTCCATCTGGGCAGTCAGCCCAGCGGATCGCGCGGCGCCGAGCACGCTGAATCCGGCCTTCCTGAGCTCCCCACCCTCGCCGAGCGCGACGAACAGGTCGAGCGGGCTCGCCGCAACCGGCGCCGGCTCGCCCGCGAGCAGGATCCGCTCGATCCCGGCCGCCCAACCGATGCCGGGGGTGCTCGAGCCGTGGGTGGGCGGATCCTTGATTATCGAAGCACCCTTGATTTTCTCGACCAGACCGTCGTAGCGGCCGCCGCCGCCGACGCCGCTCTGCGCTCCGAGCGCGTCGGAGGTGAACTCGAACACGGTCCGCGTGTAGTAGTCGAGGCCACGCACGAGCGTCGGATCGACCTCGTAGGGGACCTCCGCGACGTCGAGCAGCTCGCGCACCTGCGCGAAGTGCTCGGCGTCGTCGTCGTCGAGATGGTCGAGCAGCCGCGGCGCGCTCGCCATCACGTGTCTCGTGCCCTCGTGATCGGAGTCGAACGCGCGCAGCGGGTTCAACTCGATCCGGTCGCGCACCTCCTCGGAGAGGCTCCCCTCGTGCGCGCGCAGGTGCGCCTGCAACAGCTCGCGGTAAGCGGCCCGGCTCACGCTGCTGCCGAGGCTGCCGAGCCGCAGCCGCACCTCGCGCACGCCAAGCTCCTCCAGGAGCGCCGCCAGCAGCACGATCGACTCGGCGTCGACGGCCGGGTCCTCCGAGCCGAGCGCCTCCGCCCCGACCTGCCAGAACTGCCGGTAGCGCCCGGCCTGGGCGCGCTCGTGACGGAAGAAGCTCGAGAGGTACCAGAGCTTGACCGGCTGCTTGCGCTTGTGCATGCCGTGCTCGACGTAGGCGCGGCAGATCGGCGCGGTCCCCTCGGGGCGCAGCGTCAGCGAGCGCCCGCCGCCGTCCTGGAGCGTGAACATCTCCTTCTGGACGATGTCCGTCGAGGCCCCGACGCCGCGCGCGAACAACTCGGTCGCCTCCAGCACCGGCGTCTCGATCCGTTCGTACCCCGCGCCCTCGAGCAGCTTGCGGGCGCTCTGCTCGAGGCTTGCGCGCACGCCGGCCTGCTCGGCAAGCACGTCGAAGGTGCCGCGCGGGGCTTTGATCTGCTCGCCGCGGCTCAACTTTTCCCTGCGCCGGTCAACGTCCGGCTGCCGGGTCCGGCGACTGGAGCGCCGCCGCCGCGGACGCCGCGTCCGGCGCCGGGCGCTCGACGGGGACGCGCAACTCGGCCAGGAACGGATTGGTGTCGAGCTCGCGCCCGAGCGTCGTCGCGCCCATGTGCCCCGGGTAGACGGCCGTCTGCGGCGGGAATGCCCTCACGAGCGAGCCGATCGAGCGCTCCAGCACGTTCCAGTCGCCGCCCGGCAGGTCGACACGGCCGACCGAGCCCTGGAAGAGCACGTCGCCGGAGAGCAGCACCCGCTCCGTCGCATCCCCCGCAGAGATCGCATACGTGACGTGCCCCGGCGAGTGCCCGGGCGTGAACAGCACCTCGATCTCGAGCCCCGCCAGGCTGAGCCGCTCGCCACCGGCGACCGTGTGGTCGGCCTCGTAGCTCTCGAACGGGCCGAAGCCCGGTGGCGTCCAGCTGGGGATGTCCGCGAGCACCGGCCGCTCGATCTCCGGACAGTAAACCGGAGCGCCCGTCGCACGCGCGACCGCGGCGACCGCGCCGATGTGGTCGAAGTGGCAGTGGGTGACGAGGATCGCCTCGATCTCCACGCCGAGCTCGCGCGCCTCCGCGAGCAGCCGCTCGGCCTCGTCCCCCGGGTCGATGATCACCGAGCGTCCCGAACCGGCGGCGGAGACGATGTAGGCGTTCTCCTGGATCGACCCGACCGTGAGCATCCTCACGTCCAGCCCGCTCATCGCGCCGCGGCCTTCCCCCCGCTCTGGGCTTTCTTGCGCATGCGCCGGTTGAACATCCAAGTATCGGTGTAGTAGCTGATCGGCACGTAGATCGCGAGCACGATCGGGAACAGCGCGATCGCCTCGTTTGCTTTCTTGATCAGGAACAGGCTGATCAGCAGCATCAGCACGGCGGCGACCATCGCCCGGTAGAACGCTCCGAGCCACGTCGGCGGGCGATCCTGCCGGGCCAGCGCCGGTTCCTTTTTCCCGGTGGCGCCGATGCCCTTGCCGCTTTTCTCCGCGGCCGTCGGCTTGCGCCCGGTGCGACCCCGCGTCTCGATCACGCCGGCCGCGTTACCGCGATGCTTGGTCTGGCGCTTGCGCTTTGTCTGAGCCATGGCTAGCAGCCTAGTGCGTTCTCGATCAGGTGGCGCTCCGGATCGAAGCCCGGCAATGGCACATCCGCAGGGAAGCCGTCAAACGCCGCGCGCGGCGCGAGCCCGACCAGCTCCGCGCTCGTGACCTCGGCGTGCCGGCGCACGGCCTCCACGACCTCCGTCAACGGCAGCTCCAGGGGACGCTCGACGTTCATCGATACCTGCGCGATCGCCCCGTTCAGCTCCACCCCGATCGCGCGCAGGCCCGGCAGGCCCTCGACGCCGCCCTCGCGCAGGAGGCCGGCGATGCGGCGAGCGTCATCGAGGCTCGCCGGCGCGGCGAGCTGCAGGTTGAAGGCCACCAGCGGCGCTCGCGCGGCCACCAGCGTCGCGCCGGCGCCTGGATGCGGCCGCCGCGGTCCAAAGTCCGGGCGCAGCTCACCGCTTCCTATCCGCGCCGCCAGCCGCGCCGGCCCGCCCCGGCGCAGCTCCGCGCGCGAGCGTCCGTTCGCGAGCGCGCCGTAGATGAAGACGGGCACGCCGAGCTCCTCGCCGATCCGGTCGGCCACGACGAGCGCCTCCGCGCAGGCGGCACCGCGCGCGGCGCGATCCAGGTAGATGAGCGGCACGACGTCGATCGCCCCGACATGCGGATGCTGGCCGATCTCGGATGCCGCGCGCTGATCGAGCTCGATCCACCCGAGCGCCGCCCTTGCACCTCGCAGCAGCGCATCGCCCAGCGCGGCGGGAGGCCCGGCGAGCGTGAAGACCGTGCGGTGATGGTCCGCGTCTGAGTGGGTGTCGAGCAGGCGCACGCCTTGCGACGCGAACGCGGCGCCGATCGCCGTGACCGCCGTCCGATCGCGCCCCTCCGAGACGTTTGGCACGGCGAGCAAGGTCAAGCGGGATCTCCCGCGAGCGTCGGCGCCTGGATATGCCCGCGCAGGGCCGAGTCGTCGACGAAGAACTCACGGGCGAGCCTGTCGATAAAGCGCGCGAGATCCGGGTGCTGGTCGGGCTGCCAGCACTCGAGCAGGTCGGTCAGGCGCTGCTCGCCGGTCGATCGCAGGCGATCCTGGGTGGCGCGGCCGGCGGCGGTCAACTCGCAGGTGGCGCCTCGATCTGAGGCGGCCCCCCGGTCAGAGGTGGCTCCTGGAATCGATCGGCCCTCCGTAACGGAGCTCTCCCCTGGGTCCGGGCGCAGCAGGATCAGCCCCTGATCGAGCAGCTTGTCTCTCGCCGCGACCAGCGTCGCCATCGCCACGCCTGCCCGTTCGGCGAGCATTTCGAGCGAAACCGAGGAATCCTCGCTGAGCTTCGCCAGCAGCCAGCAGGCTGTGGGGTCGAGCTCGACCCCCGCGCGCAGGGCGATCCGCCGGACGATCTCGCGCGCGCCCTCGCGCCGGTCCAAGCGCCCGATCTGGTCGATCACCACCGCCAGCGAGTCGGTGTCCCGCGGGCCGGCGAAGGTGTCGGCCATGTCGGGGCTCGCGACCGTCTCGCGCAACGGCAGCTGACGGATGAACCAGGCCAGACCGAACGCGACGAGCGCGAACGCGGAGGCGACGAGGAACACGGTCGAGAGCGCGTTCGTGAAGGCGTGCAGGTAGCCGTCGCGCAAGACCGGAGGGAGCGCCGCGATCTGCTTCGGGTCGACCGTGCTGCCGGTGACCGCGTGGCCGGCCACTCCGGCCGGGAAGACGCTCTTCAGCTCGCTCGCGAGCCGGTTGGCGAAGATCGCGCCGAGCACCGCAGTGCCGAGCGAGCCTCCGATCGAGCGAAACAGCGTGGCGCCCGAGGTCGCGACCCCGAGGTCCGCGTAGTCGACCGCGTTCTGCACGGCCAGGATCAAGACCTGCATGACCATCCCGAGCCCGAGCCCGAGGATGAACATGAACAGCGAGATCGCCGCGCGCGAGCTCGTCGGCGACATCGTCGAGAGCAGGTAGAGCCCAAGCGTCATCACCGCGGTGCCGATGATCGGAAACGGCTTGTAGCGGCCGGTGCGCGTGATCAGCTGCCCGGAGAGGATCGAGGTGATCAAGAGGCCGCCCATCAGCGGCAGCAGTTGCAGTCCCGAGCCCGTCGGGGTGGCGCCCTTGACGACCTGGAGGAACAGGGGCAGGTAGGTGACCGCGCCGAACAGCGCGAAGCCGACCACGAAGCCGACGGCGCCGGTCACGACGAAGACCCGGTTGGTGAGCAGCCGCGGCGGCAGCACCGGCTCGGCAGCACGGCGCTCGGCGAATGAGAACGCGACGAGCAGCAGCACACCGGCGATCGCGAGCACGACGATAAAAGGCGATCCCCAGGCGTAGGAGGTGCCTCCCAACGACGCCGCCAGCACGATCGCGGTCAGTCCCGCGGCCAGCAGCGCGGTGCCGAGGTAGTCGACCACGTGGTGCACTCGCTCGCTGACGGTCGGGAGCGTCGCCGCGAGCACGAAGAACGCGACGATCCCGAGCGGCAGGTTGACGTAGAAGATCCAGCGCCAGCTGAAGTCGCTCGTCAGGAAACCTCCGAGCAACGGCCCGGCAATGCTGGCCAGGCCGAACACGGCGCCGAACAGGCCCGTGTAGCGGCCGCGCTCGCGCGGCGGCACGACATCGCCGATCGCGGCCTGCGCGCTGACCATCAGCCCTCCCCCGCCGAGGCCCTGCAGCGCGCGGAAAGCGATCAGCTCGTCGAGGCTCTGGCTCTGACCACACAGGGCCGAGCCGATCAGGAACACGATCAGGCCGGCCTGCAGGACGATCTTGCGCCCGTACATGTCGCCGAGCTTCCCGTACAGCGGCGTGACGGCGGTCTGCGCGAGCAGGTAGGCGGTCACGACCCAGGAGATGTGGCTCAACCCGCCGAGATCGCCGACGATTGTCGGCAGCGCGGTCGCGACGATCGTCTGATCGAGCGCCGCCAGCAGCATCACCAGCAGCAGCCCGCCGAACACGAGCTTCAGGTTGGGCGGATCGGGAGCCTCTGTCTCAGACGAAACCGCCACCTCGCCATCGTAGTGCTCGCTATCGGCGGCGGCGCGGCGCGGTCTGCTGTGGGCCCACGGTAACGAGCGCGGCGCTGTCGGGCGCGAGCTCGAGTGCGATCGTCCCCGTCCGGGCCGAGACGCTTTCCGCCGGCGCCGAGTTACTCCAGGATCCGTTGGCCGCGACCGCGCGGCCGCCGAGCAGCACTCCCCCGGTGGCGTTCTGCGCGGGGGCGGTGAGCCGCAGGACCCGCCCCGCGCCCAGGCCGGCCCCCACATCCAATCGCAGCGCGAGCGGGCTCGCGCCCGGCGGTTCGTCGTCGACGAGCACCACCTTCAGCAGGTGGTCGGGTCCCGCGAACGACGCCGCCACGAGGTTCGGCGAGCCTTCGGCGATCGTGCTCGGCAGCGGACTGTCGCCGATCAGCGAGCTGGTCAGCAGCAGCGCGTACCAATCCGGCTGGGCGCGCAGGCTCCCGTTCGCGAGCGCCGCCGGATCGGGTGCGCACAGAGGCGTATAACCGACGCAGTTCGTGGGGTTGCCCTGGAGGTTGATGCCCGCCGCCCCCGCAGTCATCGCCTGCGTGATGTAGGCGGTCGCCCACAGCGCCGAGGCGAACGTGTCGCTGATCCCGGGCACTCCCCCGCAGGAGACGGAGTTGGCCTCGTCGATACGGAAAGGGATGCGGTAGGCATCTGAGACAGATAGATATGTGGCCAGCGACTGCGCCTCGCGTTCGCGGATCGCGGGGCTCAACAGCGCTTCGATCGTGGGCGCGGGGGTCTGCGCACAACCGAGCGGGTAGTGATGTCCGGTCAGCAGAGCGGGGTGCTGCGAGAGCGCCTCCTCCTCGCCCCATTCCGGGAAAACGCCCGAGCCGGAGACGTCGGGGCCGGCGATCGGCACGTTCGGTGTGAGGGCCGCGATCGCTTCGCGATATTCGCTGACCTCTTCCTCATAGCCCTGCGCGATCCAGGGTAGTTCTCTGAAGCCGTGGCTGCCGTATGAGTTGGGCTCGTTGCCGATCTCGACGGCGGCCAGGTTTGCACCGAGCGCGTGGTGGGCGGCGGCGACCTCGCGCGCGGCGGCCGCCGGTTCGTCGTGGGCCAGCCCCACCGTCAACAGCACCTTCCAGCCGCTGCGTCTGGCGAGCACGCCGAGCGCGTCCAGCTGCGCCGGCCCGATCGTGCTCGAGGCCCACGCCGGCCGCGGCGTGGCGGCGTCGCTCCAGGCGACGTTCTCATCCGCGGTGATGCCGCCGAAGCGCAGCACGCCGGGTCCCAGCGAACGCAGCAGCCGCACCAGATTGCCGCGGTGAGAGTACTTCGAGAGCTGGCCGAGCGCCGCCGCCTCGAAGGACAGCCCGAGAAATCGCTTTGGGACCGGCGCGCCTGGAGCGAACGGATCGATCGTCACGGTGACCGGGAGCCCGGAGGGCTGGGCGGGGACCTGTGTGGGTGCGCCAATTTCGGCGGCGGCGAGCGCGGGCGAGCGCACCGCAGTTGCGTGCGCGCCGGCTGCGCTCGACGAGGCGCAGAGCGCAAGCAGCGTTCCAGCTGCGATCGAAGAGGCCAGCAGGCCGAGCCTCGCCGGCGGACGTAGGCGCCGATGCGCACTCGCTGCCGTCTCGCGGCTGATGCGGGTCGACCGCCGCGTTGGGCCCATACCTTGATTTAACACGTCCTGCGTCTCGCGGCGCGCCGGGTGATTCAGCCTTGACGGCCGGCACGGTAGGCTGGGATGGTGAACACAGAGCATGCCCGCCAGCTCCTCGCACACGAGCGGGAGCGAATCGAGAGCGCGATCGCCGCCCTCGACGAGCAGGACGAGCAGGCAACCGCCGACCAGGGCGAACCAGGCGAAATGGGCTCCGAGGAGCTCTACGAAAAGGAGCGCGACACCGGTCTGAACGAGGACCTGGCCGCGCAGCTCGCCGCGGTCGCGCGCGCGGAGGCCAGGCTCGCCGCGGGCACCTACGGCCTCTCGGTCGAGAGTGGCGAGCCGATTCCGGACGCGCGTCTGGAGGCGCTCCCGACCGCCGAGCGCACGTTGGAGGAGCAGCAAGCTGCCAGCCCGTAGGCCGCCGCGACCCTGAGTCGACGAGCGGGGAGCGGGTGATCAGGCGCGGCAGCTGCTGCTGATCGGCGCGGTCGGCGGCGCGTTGCTCGCGGGCGGCGGATCGCGCTTGCACCACGTGAGCGTTTCCGCGCGTTCGTCGACGACGCCGAGAAACGGAAAGGAGATGCCGGCGGAGCGCACCGTGCAGCTGAACGGACGCCGTCCGACCTGAGATGGGCCGGAGGCCGCACAACGCACGCTCTGCAGGGGACCCGTCAGTTCCTCGCGTCGAATCCGGTTGCGCACGTCGGCGGCGATCGCGCTCTGCAGGCCGGATCGTGCGGTATCGTCGGGGAGCAATGGCGCTGTATGCGGGGCCTGATCCTGGGCGATCACGATCTCGCTCACACGATTGATTTCCGCTTCGGGGGAGGCTTCCGAGGATGCGCCGCTGGTGCGCACGACGGTGTGGATCACGAAGATCAACAGCGCAAAGGCGAGCAGCGTCCCCAACCATCGCGCCCATAACGGGATGCGTCGCAGGGTCCGCGCGAGGCTGCCGAACGGGCTACTGGGAGGCACAGCTCGAGACGCCTCTGGGGGGATTGATCGTCATGCTTGGGTCCGTTCCGCCTCGGCGAGATGATGTCAAGGCCCACCGCCGGGCGCGCCACCGCCGGCTCCCACTTCGATGTCCCCGTAGCTCGCTTCGTGCGCATCCACGGTGCTGCCCGGGAGCCTCGCGGAGTAGATCGAGCGCGCGCGCAGCATCCGCGAGATCACGGTCGCCTCGACGACGGCGAGCAGCATCGGGACCATCAGGCCGTCGACCTTGTGGGTCAGCTCGAGCAGCAGGACGACCGCCGCCAGCGGCGCCTGCATGCTCGCCGCAAGCACGGCGGCCCCACCGATGACCGCGTAGCTGCCGAGCGGCGTCCCCGGCCAGATCTGCAGCCACCCGTCACCCAGCACGCCGCCGAGGACCACGCCGAGGGTCAACGTCGGCGTGAACAGCCCCCCCGGCGCGCCGCTGCCCAGACATCCGGCCGTCGCGAGCGGCTTCAGCACGATCAGCACCGCCATCACGCCGACCGCGAGGCGACCCACGAGCGCGAGTTGCACGACGCCTCTGCCGTTGCCGAGCACCTGCGGATAGGCGATCGCGACCACTCCCAGCGCGGTGAACACCGCGATCGGCGCTGCGACCCTGCGCCAGCCGGCCGGACGCAGCGCGTGAGCGCCGGTGATCAGGCGGACGTACAGCACCGAGACGAGCCCCGCAATCGGGCCCACGAGCAGCGCCCAGAAGATCTGCGAGGCGTGCGCGTCGTAGGTGGGCACGAGGTAGGTTGGTCGCGAACCGAGCGCCACCCACGCGACCGCGGTGGCAACCAGGCTCGTCGCGAGGGCCGGGAGCACGAGCGGCAGGCTGAGCGTGCCGAGCAGCACCTCGAGCGCGAACAGCGCGCCGCCCAGGGGGACGTTGTAAACCGCCGCCATCCCCGCGCCCGCTCCCGATGCCACGAGCAGCCGGCGCTGCCAAGTGGGCAGACGCGCCCAGTCGCTCAGCCAGGCCGCGACCGCCGCACCGACCTGCTGCGGCGCGGCCTCGCGACCGAGCGAGGCGCCGAGCCCGACGATCACGATCGACTCCACTGCGCGCGCGAAGCTGCCCAGCAGCGGCAACTGCCCCGCCCGCAGCCACAGCGCCTCCGAGACGTCTCCCCCGCCGAGCCGCGCAAGGCCGATCGCGCCGACGCCGGCGATCACACCGCCGCAGGCCAGCACGAGTACCCTGCGCGCGTCCGAGCTGCGTTCGACGCCTTCCAGGAAATGGCCGTGCTCGTAGGACCAGGCGAGATGCTGAACGGCATGCAGCAGCCCGATCAGCGCCGCGCCGCCGACGCCGGCGGCCACCCCGATCAGCACGACCAGCATCCAGAAGCGCGGGCTGTAGCTCGCGACGATCCCGCGGCCGGGAACGTTTGGCTGAGCGGAGGAGACCGAGGCCATCCCGCGCAGTCTGACGGGCGCGCCGGGAGGCAGGCTCCCAACGGCCTCGTTGCAGGGTTTCTGCGATGCCGGAGGAGGGACTCGAACCCCCGACACGCGGATTATGATTCTGATCAGGCGGCGTTGCGGAGTGTCGCTGAGTCTGAGATTTGGCTCTGGGAAGCCAAATCGCCCTCTCCCTCGATAGGGCCAGTGGTGTGGAGTGGTGTGGGGCATGTTTGCACTTTGTTTGCACCCTGGGGAAGCGCCAGCGGCTCGCCCTTGTCCTCATCCAGAAGGCCGATGTAGGTCTCGAGCGTGAACGTCGCCGAATGGTGTCCCAGCCAACGCTGGACCTGCTTGACGTTGCGGCCCGCAGCAAAGAGCCTGGTCGCGCACGTGTGACGGAACGTGTGGAAGCCGATCCAGGCCACATCCGCCTCTTCCGCGGCCGGCTTGAGCGTGCGGTTGTAGAGGTTGCCGGGATCTATCGGCGTGCCCGTCAGCGAGGGGAACACGATGTCCTTCTGACCGGGCCACTCGCTGTCCTTGTGGTGCTGGCGTAGCGCGATCACCATGTCGTGATGGAGAGGGATCTCGCGTTTGCCGTACTTGCTCTTGGGCTTGCCCATGTGGCCCTTCACGAGCGCGCGGCGCACCTTGACATGCGGGTCGCTGCCGTCGAGATGCATGTGCCGCCACTGCAGCGCCCGGGCCTCGCTGATGCGCAGTCCGGTCGCGGCGAGCGCCTGGAAGAACAGCCGGTGCTGATCGGGGATCAAAGCGAGCACGGTGGCGAGCTCGTCCGTGCTCATCGCCTTCACCTGCTCTTCCTGCTCCTCCTCGAGTTCCTCGACTGTTTCGCGATGGGGTAGGTCCGTCTCGCTAGCGGCGTTCGAGCTGACTTCGCCCTCTTTGCGCGCGGTTGCCAAACACGCTGTCAGCGGCGCCATGATTTTTTTGATCGTCTCGTCAGAGAGCCGGAGGGTCGGGTTCTCCGGCTTGCAGGGCAGCGGCAGGGTGTCAGCATCCACGCCTTTAGCGTCCGCTTTCGCCTGCCGGCGCTCAAGGGCTTTCCGGTGGCGTTCCTCCGCGTCGCGCTCGCCCTGCTTCTGCTCGTCCATCAGCCACGCCACGAACTGAGAGACACGCTTGGGGCGGATCTCCCTGAGCGTGATCTTGTCCCCGAAGAACGGGTAGATGTACTGCTGCAGCTGCCGACGATATTCGTCGCGGGTCGCATCCTTGAAGCCACCTTTGCGACGGCCGAGATAGCGCTCGATCCAGTCTTCGGCATACGCGCGGAGCGTCACCCGGGAGCGCTCCTCGAACTCACCGCGCGCGATGTCGGTCGATCGCGCGGACTTCGCGCGTCTCGCCTCGTCCAGTGTTCGGCAGGACTCCCATCGCTGCTTGCCCTGGTCGTCGCGGTAGCTGTACACGTAGCGGCTCCCGCGTTTGAAGATGCCCGGGGTCCGTGTCTTTTCAAGCTTGGCGGCCATCAAAAATCACCTCCGTGATTGTGCCGTTGGAGCACATATTTTACGGCAGGCTTCGGACGGAAAACGGGCGCGTCCACCTACCTTTTCGCCTGTACCAGAGCGGCTTTTCGACGTATCCGGCAAACGGCCTGGCCTGTGCCCTGGGTCACCGGCTGGCCTCCAGATATGCGTCGAGATCGCCACGGTGCAAGAGCACACGCCGACCGTCGCGGCGTGGTTTGAGCTTGCCCAACGCGATCAGGTCGTAGATGCGGTCGGCGTTGCAGCGCAGCCTGTCGGCTGCCTCCGGGGCCGACAGCCACGGCGAGATCTCGGTCGACGGCCGGCGCTCGGCGAGCAGGTCCGCGGCCCGCCGGGCGATCTGCTCGACCAAAGCCTCCGGGACGTCGAATGTGACCCCCATCACCCGCCCCGCCGGATCATGTATACGCCTCGCCCGGGTGATACATCTCGACGATGGTCGGTACCTGGTCTGAGCCGGGTGCGACGACGCCCGCCTGGGCGAGCGGCGAGGGATCATGGTCAGGGTTCTCATCTCAGCCTCCAATCGGTGTCTGTGGTCGTCCTGCGGGTGCCTTCAAGTGGCCTGTTGCAGTTGCGCTCGTCGGGAGCGAGCAGGTCTCGTCCGAGCACGTTCTGCTCTTGTGGGCGTCGATGCGCCGTGCTTCGGGAGCGACCCCGCGGCGATCAGACGAACGCCAGCCGGCGTACCCCTCGGTGACGCGGTAGAGGCGGAGGCCCTCGGCTCCGGCCCCGGAGCTATGCGGTGGGTGGCTGTGCCGTGTCGAGGAGGGATTCATCGGTGTCAGGGAGGGGTTCCGGGACGTAGTTGCGGAGTTTGTCGATGCGTAGCTCGGTGAAGTCGTGGTCGGTGTCGGTGAGCCAGATGTGGGGGATCGGGTGGTCGTAGATCAGGGCGTCGGTTTCGAGGAAGTCGGCGAGCTCGTCGGCTTGGCCGAGCTGCGCGGCGTAGTGGTCGGCGGCGTACTCGCGTTCGCGCCAGTAGCGGCCCCACAGCGGCCCGGTCAGTTTGAGCGCGAGGCCGCCGCGGGCGAAGCGCAGGGTCTTGCGGAAGAGGAACGTGAAGAGCGCGAGGCCGGTGAGGATGTTGATCGTTTTCGTGCTCACCTGGAAGTTCCCGACGACATCGACCACACCGGTCTTCTTTGCCGCGTTCTCGAGGTCCCGTCGGGGTCTTGGGGCCTGGCGGATCACGAGCCGGTTCAAGGCGAGGGTCATGCGACCATCCATGGTTCCGATGTGGTTCAGCTCGTGGGGAAGAACGGGCAGTAGAGCGATGTTCAAGAGGCCGCGGGAGAGCATCAGCGAGTCCCCGACGACACCGGCGTCGGGGGTGTCTTCGTCGATGACGAACCAGCTCCTTGGTAGGGGCAGGGGTCCGAGGTGTGGGGGGCGGTGTGCCTGGAGGTATTCGATGGCGTCCTCGTAGGCGTTCTGCTCGCGTTGGGATGGGGTTCTGCCGCCGGCGTTCTGGCGCCACCACCAGCCACCACCCGCCGGGTTGATCAGCGCGAAGATCGACCACAGCGTCGGCGCGAGCGCGATCAAGAACCAGAACGGCACGGGAAGCGGATGCCCGAGGATGAACAGGGGTATCTGGACGAAGAAGAACTGCAGCACGAACCGCAGAGCGATCACCGGTATTTCAAAGACGATCGTCAGCACATACAAAAGGATCCCCGAGCGTTGCCGCGGCGGGCTAGGGGGACTGGTTGTGATCGTCGTTGACTGCATCAGAATGGTAGGTCTAGGGCCTTCTCTGTCTTCTCCGACGAGGAACCCACAAACGGGACACTTCCCGGGACATTCTTTTCTGCGGGATGCTCTGGAGGGCGAGCCTCCTTGGAGGCGGGCTCGGGCAGTGGGGCGCGTAGATCGGGGGCTTGGAGGACTTGGATCTTCATCGCGTGTCCGTGGTTGATCAGGTACGCCTCCCCGGCGTCGAGGCCACGGACCTTGTTGGGGTCGATCTTCAGCTCGTGCTCGGAGTGGAACGAGCGGTCACGGGTCACACCGTCCTCGGCGATCCTGGTGCTGAGCTTCGGGACCTGCCGGGTGCCCGCCAAGGCGACTATCTGATCGGGGGTGTTGACCCTGTGGGCGATCACGGTATCCACCGAGCCGAGGATCCTCGCGGTCTCGGCGGCTCCGCCCATGCCCTCGACGACCTGCGGGGCGAGGATCAGCGACGCGAGGAACCCTCTGGCCTTCTCGACTCGGGCAGCCATCGAGGCGGACTGTGCCAGCGAGCTGAACTCATCGACGATCAGATCACAGAACCGGTCGTGGGGCTTGCGGGTCGCGATGTAGTGCATGAAGTCCTCGAACAAGAACCGGGCGAGCCCACCCACCTCTTCTGAGAGAGTCAGGGAGTCGAGCAGGACGTAACCGGCGCTGGTGTCCTCCCATGCCCACTGGCCGTCGAGCTGGCCGCGGACCTGGCCGAAGAACGCCTCGTAACGCAGCCGGACCTGGCCGACCTGCGCCGCCGTCAACGCCGCGAGCGCACTCGACCCCGGGTGCGCCTGGGTAAGCAGCGCGTGATCCATCCGGGCGAGCACCTGCGCTGAGGATCGTGGTGGCCCTTCCGGGTGCTCGCAGACAAGTCGTAGCGTCGTCTTCGCGAGGTCCCGGTACCAAGCTGCGGGACCCTCGCTGGCATAGTCGATGACAGCCATCAAACGACTGTGAATCTGATGAGGCTGTCCACGCCAACCGTCGAATGGCTCATTCGGGAACACACGCGTCACCCGGCCCGCATCGGCCATCAGCGCGACGAAGCGCTCCGCGGTCTCACGGTCTCCCTTCCCATCCAAATAAAACACCGGGGCAGTAGATGCCTTCGCGATCGTCCACGCCAACCGCAGGAGTGTCTCGGTCTTCCCCGACCCCGTCGCACCACACACCAGCAAGTGGCGACAGAGCCGCTCTTGGGAGAGCAACACCATCCGGCCGAGGACGGGCAGCGCACGCTCCCCAGAGATACGCTGCGCGATCACGAACCCGCGCTCCCCGTCAGCCTCGGTCACCAACGGCACAGGCGCGTTCGAGGGCAGACCCGGAAGCGGCGCCGGGCCACGACGACGCGCGAAGATCCCGCGTGTGGGCGTAGCTGTCGTGCTCATGGCAGCTCGCGTACCCCCAACGTCGGCCAGCGTCCGCTCGCGGCGAGCTCTGTGAGCTGGCGGTGTGTGCTGGGTGCGCAGAAGTACAGCACCGCGTCAAAGCGCACCGTGAGGTCGTCGAGGTTCGCGGTGATACGCCGCCGGCTCTTGAGCGTGAGCTCCGCCTCGATCGCGACCCGGCGTCCGTCGGTGATCGCTACTCCGTCGGGGAGATGCTCGCCGGCGAGGCGGTCGCGCGCGAGGACACGCTCGGGGACCCATTCTGTGGAGGGCGCACGACCCTGGATATGCAGGCGCACATCATTGACAGCGGCGACATGCGTGAGCAAGCTCAGCCGCGGACGCCAGGGCCCGAAGCCGGAGTTGCACGCCGTCATGCCCGCAGCCGTCGGGAGCACCCAGGCGGGCTCCCCCGCGAGCACCCTTTCCGTCCGCACAAGACCGGCGCCACGCAGACGCGCGACGGTGCGCTGCACCGTCCGCGGACCGCAGTCCATCAACACCTCCAGCTGGTCGACACGAGCGCCATACTGCTCCGCGAGCCACCCCAGCACCTCGATGTCGCGACGACGCAACAGCTCGTGCTCGGCGCGTCCCGCCGTCCGGGACGCGCGCGCCACACCACGCGAGGAGTAGCCGCGGACGGCTTGCGAGGACCGGGCGCGTCGGGGAGAGAAGACGCGCATCATTTGGCGTGCCTTTCGGCGTAGGCCTTCGCGGCCTGCGGACGGACATGCCAGCCTTTGCCGCGACTCACGAACGTGTCGAGCTTCCCGCGGTACATGTGCGAGGAGACGGTCTCGAGCGGCACATCGAACGCCTTCGCGACCTTGCCCGAGCCCGAACCGGGATTCTCGATCAGATACCCGATCAACTCGTCCCGCGAGATCCGTCGCGTTTTAGTCGTGGGAGCTTCGCCGAGCAACACGGCCCGCGCGGCCCGCAACCGCTCGCGCTCCGCGATCGACGGCTCATGCGGCGCGAGCTTGCCGTCCAGCTTCGAGAGCTTCTCATCGATGTCCGCTACGAGACCCCGCGAAGCCCTGCCCAACACACCACGCGAACGACCAGTCACGACCAACCTCCCAAGCTCAGACAGCACAAGAACATGGAAGGCACTGTACTTGATAATCAAATGATTATCAAGTTCGTGGGGATATCTGCCAGGGAGGGCTAGCGCCAGCTAGACCACCCTGGCACCCAGCGGCGGGCCCACACCCATTCGCGACTGCAACGAGCCCACGTGCCCTTGCTGTTGCTGTTTTGCCGTTCGCTGTTGCTTTTCGCCTGGTCCCCGTCCCGTGCCTTTCGCATGGCCATCACCCCAGCGTTCAGCCGTAAACCGCTCGTGGGCCATCTGGGCGGGACCGTCGGAGCGTCCTCCGCAACACCACCACCGCTGCTCAGCCGCAAGCCGTCCGCGACATCGGTGTGCACTCGAAGGGCAATAGCGGAGAGGGGACCGCCCAGATGGCCCCCCACCAGCCGCCCGACACCACCACAACCCCAGCAAAACCCCTTCGTAGAGCCAGAAACGCCGGGTTCTGAAGGGGCCAAAACTGTCGTGGAAGCTGACGCGGCACGCGACAGGTTCCAGGACACGATCCCCCAGTGGCCCCCGGCCTCTCCCCGACGGTCGCCAAGGTGACCGTCGGGTCTGGAAGGCAAGGCGGCGCGAAGCGCCGCCGCGCCGTTTTGGTGTGGCGCTACGCCGGGAGCGACCCGGTCTCGTCCGACACGGCACTCAGTTCGCGGAGGTTGATGCACCGTGCTTCAGGAGCGACCCAGCGGCGCTCACGTGAAGCCCCAGACCCCCTCCCCCTCAGTGCTGCCGTTGCAGTACCCTCGCCGAAATGACCGAGGAGGAATCGCAGCCCTGGGATGGTGGTCCGGATCGAGTGTTGCCGGCCGGAGCGATCACCGACCACTTGGACTTCCTCGAAGCGCTGGTCGACGAACAACTACCGGGATCGGCTGGTGACTACATCGCCGACGCGCTGAAGAACGGCGCGATCATGGGACTCGCAGCCGGGGAGATCGCCAGCGACACCGACAGCGAACGCGGGATGGTAGTCCTATGGCTGCCCTTCTTCGAAGACCAGCGAATGTACGTCGCAGAGGGCGAGACCGTCCAGCACAAGGAGATCCCGCCGCTAGAGCGCTGGCGCGACACCGAGACGGCGATCGGTGTCCTGTCGCTGGGCCTGCCGACGCGCCCGATCGAACTGGGCTTCATCGCCGACGAGCGAGTCACCGTGCTGCCGTGGTTCACGTTCTGCCGCCACTACGAGCTCCCACCGCAATACGTCGCGGCCCACTGGGAATAAGAACCCTCCCCAAGCTCAGCCCCAATGACCAGGGCCCAAGGACAAGCCCGGCCCGAGCCGAACTTCGCGCGCCTGATCACCGAGCAGGATCTCCGCACGCTCGTCATCTCCGCGCACGCCCTGCGCCGCTTCGTACAGCGCCTGCAGCCCGACATTCCCGACGCCGACCACGTGGCGCACGCGATGGCGCGTCTCGAAGATCTCGGCTCGGGCAACCGGTCCGGTACCCAGCAGGCGCAGCTCAACCAGTATCGCGACTGGATGGCCAACCACGTCGAGCCGCATGTCCGAGACCTGATCCGCAGCGAAGGATTCTGGACCACCGAGCGACCACGCTGGTCACGATCGGACACGCCATCCGACGGGTACCTGCAGATCGGCCGGATGTGCGGATTCCCCGCCGTCATCCACAGTCACGAGATCGTCCTGACGACCTGCACCAACGGCCGCGACACCACCTGGGAGGACGCGCTCACCCGCGGCTACACGCTCATGCCGAAGCCTTTTATCTATCGTGCCCCACAGCTGCTGCGGTCGCCGTCGTGGGCTACGATCGCCATCGTGGCGTGGCGCTCACGCAGCCAGCACACCGGGCTGCTCGCCGCGTTTCGTGCCGAGCGAGCCAGAGCCGTTGAGGACACGCAGCGCGAGAACGAACGCCGCCGCGCGGACACCGAGAACGCCCAGCGCCAATGGCAGGAGCAACGCGATCGCGCCGCTCGAGCCTTCCGCGACCGCCACTCACCCGACCCACGCTGAGTCTCCGCCCTTGCCAACCCCGCGCGATCTCCAGCTGGTCATCTTCGACTGCGATGGGGTCCTCGTCGACAGCGAGGTCATCTCAAACGAAGTGCTCGCCCGAGCGTTGTCAGCCGAGGGTCTGCCGATGACGCTGCCGGAGGCGCGACGCGACTTTCAGGGTCTCCTACTCGAAGATATCGTCGCGCGCGCCGAGGCAAAACTCGGGCGCGAGCTGTCCGACGATTGGCTTGAGCGATACGAGCGCGACCGTGACGAGGCGTTTCGCCGAGAACTCAGACCCGTCCCTGGCGCAGCCGGAGCGGTAAAGCGGATCAGCGCCGTTGGAGTTGCGGTCTGTGTAGCGTCGCAGGCCAAGCTCGAGAAGACACGACTCTCGCTGGGCCTCACCGGACTGCGTGATCTCTTCCACGCGCAAGCGCTGTTCTCGTCCTACTCCGTACCGCGAGGCAAGCCGCACCCCGACGTGTTCCTACACGCTGCGGCAGCGATGAACGCAAAGCCGTCTCGTTCAGTGGTCGTCGAGGACTCCGTCTCGGGCGTCACGGCGGCCGTATCCGCTGGAATGCGAGTCTTCGGCTACGTAGCCGACAGCGACGAGGCGGCCCTACGACGGGCCGGCGCCGAGGTCGTGCGATCCTTGGATGAACTACCGCCGCTGCTCGGACTCGGCTGACACCGGCAGGTATGGTTCGGCGCGAGACGGGCAGGCGCGGCAGGCTCGTGACATGAACGCCGCGTACGGGCGGCAAGCCGAGCGCGGGCAGCTTGGGCGCGCGCCTTATCGGGTGACTGTGAACGTCGCGTTCGCTGGGGAGCCGATGGCGGCGAGCTGGTATCTGCCGGGTGCCAGCCGGCGGTGTCCGTAGCGGCCCGTCAGCCGAAAAGAGTTTTTGCCTGGCCGGTTGTTGTGGTTAATTGAGTACACGCGGGTGTAGCGAGTACAGCGTCTCTTGTGTGCGGTGCGTCCCTTTGCCGCCGCACAGCGCCCGCCGATGACTATCCCGGAGGTGAGGCGGTTGACGCCGAAGGTGACGGTGCCCTTGGCGGAGTCGAGGTAGGTCACGAGCGCCCCCGTCGTGTGGCGGCGTCCCCGGCGGACGGTCGGGAACGCGGCGGGCGCGATCCGCAGTCTGCTGATACGCGCCGTCTGGCGGCTGGCGGCGCGCGGTGAGCTGCTCTTGGTTGGCCACGCACCGTTCGGATTCGCCGGACCTGTCTGGAAGGTCCAGCGGTGGCTCTCTGCCGGCAATTCTCCATAAGGGGCGAGCGCGACTTCCGCGGTGTAGCTGGCGTTGGCCTCGAGCGGCTTGACGGGGATGATGATCGCACCAGTGAGGTATCCCCCGACTTCGCTGGTGTTCCCGCCGACTGTGCGGACTTCGACGGGCCCGCTCGGGCCGGTGAGCAGGAAGTCCGCGCGGTTTGAGGCATGTAGCGCCCAATCCTCCCCGCGCTCCTTCAACAATGCCTGCGCTCGGTCGAAGGTGTCGTGGTCGATCAGCGGCTCGTGGATTTCGGGGAAGGTTTCCTCACGCCAGTGGACGCGCCCGATCCTCCTGCACCTTGCAGAACGCCTCCAAACGTTCATGCTGGGAAGCCAAGGAGGTCGGCTGGTTCTCCTCATCGGTCGAGATGCGGGTGTATAGGCATGTGCCGGTCATGGCACCGGCTCCTGCTCGTCAGGGTCCTGGTCAGAGCATCCGAGGAGAGCAGACCCAGCGACGGATCGCAACCCCCAAGCGAGGCTGCAAGCACAACTCGTCATCGCGTCGCGCAGGCGAGACAAAACTACTCCTGTTCCTACCTTATCGGGGTGGCTTATTTTTGTGGGATTCCGGTAAGTAGCGGGGATTTTCATAGATACAGGGTCCTCCATGCTTAATTGGAGGACGGAATAGAGGACAAATTAGAGGGCGGATTGGAGGACGTATCGGCAGACGGTATCCCGACAGGCCCAGCATCGCCTCGCCTCACGGCATCGGCGAGCAGCGCTGCGAGCAGGCCGACAGCCTCGCGTTCCATCTCCTTAGAAAGCCGCTCGACCTTGGGGCGAGCGACACAAACACGATCATCCATACAGTCATCGAGCCGGACGGAGAGACCCCTACAAGACAGCACGCCAGCCGCCATAAAGAAAGGCTCAGTCAGAGCCCGTTACGGGACGGACCGCGTAGCCCGCTCCCCGTTCGGAACTCCCACCCGTTAAAAATCGATCCAGGCCCCGCACGGTACACAACCGCTCGGCCCATGACAGGATTCTCGGGCTGTTTGTCAGCGGTTTGGCAGAGACCTGTCAGCGTGAGCAGGAAGGAATAGACCTCTGAGCGCTCGCCTCCGCGCTAGGCGAGCCGCACGGCAGGCGTCGGTCGCCGTGGCTACGGCAAATTGGCTGTGGGCGCGCGATCCCGCGCAGGGCGGGTTCTGGCTCGACATGCAAGAGAAAGACTCTCATCTCCTCTAAAGAACGCCATGACCAGCCCTTGCTGTAGTCTGTCGCCGCCAATGTCCTGCGATACTCAAAAGCGTTAGGGCAGCGGGTTTACCGGACTAATCCACTTCTGGTATACGGAGTCGCCGCCATCTTTTGGTTCGGCCAGGATGATCGCTTCGGTGCCGTTTTCGGAGACCCACTCGGGAAGAGCTGGCTCGTAAGTATGGCCATAGACCAGCGTGGCTCGTCCAGTTGTGAGATCCATCATATACGTGGAGCCATTGTGGGCTTCTGTTTCAACGTTACACATCACATAGCGACCGTTGGAGCTGATTCCGTTCGTCGTGTCAAGGGATTGCCCCTCGTCGACACCTCCGCCTCCTGCGTCGAGATACCAACAGGTGTGTCCTTCAACCTTTGGAAATTCTTTGTAGCCGATGTTTGGTTCGTAGGCGAACTCGTTTAACAGTGACTCGGAAGTGTCCTGGCCAAGAATAAGGACACCATTAGGCGAAGCTGCGTCTAGGGCTGTTTTAGGATCTCCGTTTTCGTGATTATCTATTAGCGGGGCCGGTGGAGGTAACAGTTGAGGCGAAGAAAGATCACTAAAGGAAATGATACCCTCAGCTTCCCATTCGCCGTAGACGCTATGTTGTCCGCACACTTCCGTTGCATAGCCTTCCGAAATGTATCGACAAAATCCAAAGATCCCCGATTGACCGTTAGGACTTATGTAATCGATCCATAATGGAGCTAAAGTTCCGGCCACCCCATTATATGGCCAACTCCCGATAACGGTATCATGTCCGGTAGCGACGTTATAGGAATGCAGAGTCTTCGTACTTTCACCGTTGCCAGTGTCTGTGATTGTGAAATACACGGCCGTACTACCATCTTCGGAGAGTTGGTATTCGTAAGCTTCTGTGGTTATCAACGTTCTTGCCGCGCCACGTGGAACCACGAAGAGCCCAGAAGTTCCTGTATTGATGTCGGTAAATTCTTTGTAGAGAACGGTCCCGTTGTTAGCGACACGAGTTATTCCGTCCGACGTTACGAGCGGATAACTACTGTGAATGGTGGTCGTTTCGTGGGTGGGAATATCAACTACGGCACCTTCTTCGTTAGCTTCAGGATCAGGATCGGTCACGTAGAATTGCCCGTTGACCGACCAGTCGTATGCTTGTTGAGTGGGATATACGCTTAGACCAGTAACCCTTGTGCCCACAGTCGCCGTTTCAGCGGTCGCTACAGGTTGGGAAGCGCCGGCCGAATCGTGGGCTATAACAACCGCACGTATAGTGTCACCGCGATCTTCTTCGGGGATTGTGTAACTGGAAGCGTTGCCAGTGGTGGCAACCCTTGAGCAATTGCCGGCCGGTTTGCAGTATTCCCACTGATAGCTGTAACTGGTGGGGTTTTCATTCCATGTCCCGCCTATCACGTGGAGCGTGTCTCCAACCTGTGGAGGATTATTGCCCTGTTCATCGGTGATGATTGGCGGCGAGACGTTGTACAGCGGCCCCGTGCCAGGAGTTCCACTACCGCCGCCTCCGCCTCCTCCTCCAGCTCCGCCGCCCGACCCTCCACCACTACCCCCTGACCCTCCACTCCCCGAGCTGCCGCCGCCTGAGCCGCTAGTCGCGCAGAAGTTGCCTCCGAGTTGCTTGGTGAAGAGTGCGGGTGTTTGGGGTGTGCTCAGATGCCACTTGAGCAACTCTCCCTCTGCGGAGAATTGGCCGAACTTCGCGTTCCAGAGGCACGATCCTGGCTGAGCAGTGAAGTTGAGGCTGCTCCCGACATTCAATGTCAGGCTTGCGGCGCCGCCAACTCCGACCCCCGCCTTGACCGTGACCCCAATGCCTGCTGTGGCCTGCGCGAACTGCTTTGCGGTCATCGTGAAGTGAGGGTTGTCGAAAGAGACATCGGGGATCAAGGCCATCGCTGGCGGAAAGCCGACCGTATGACCACCAGAACTCACTTCGATGGAGCCGCCCGATTTGAGGACCCCGCCTACGCCCGCCGATCCGCTGAGGTCGCCTTCGATGCCCGCTGTCACCGGGATCGGGCCCGCCATGCCGCTGGCGTTGAATGCCAGGCTCAGCGAGCACGAGAGGCCGGCGCCGGCGGTCACTTCGAGGCCGGCTTCGACCGTGAAGTGGACGCTGGCGCGAACGCCGTCGGTGATATGCACGCCGAAGACATCCACTGTGGACCAGCCACCCGAGAAGGAGACATCCTTGATGTGCCGGTAGGGTGAGAGCCCTGCGGGCAGGCCACAGTCAGCTCCAGCCGAGAAATCTGCCGCTGTGGCCGCTGGTTCTTGCAGAGGAATATCGAACTGGAAGTTGGGAGCGACTTCGTAGATGCTCGCGGCGGTGAGCGAGAGCACCGTGTTCCCGCCGCTATACGAGACCGCGGTGACGTGATCGAGCAGCCCGCGCGGCAGCTGGGCGCTGGGCGGCATCGAGATGATTGCGTTAGGTGCGAAGGTCTGATGGCCGCTGAGCACGACCGCCGTCGGATCTTCGGGAGACCCTGTGACCGAGATGGCTCCGCCCTGGAGAGTCTTGACATTCGGATTGATGATGGAGCCGTAGGTCCCGACCAGACTCATACGATGCCCAGCGCGGACGTGGACGGTTGCGGTCTCTGTGACTGGTCGCGCGCTGGCACCCTTCTCGATGTTTCCGTGCGTCCGGCTGATCGTCACCGCACGCAGCGTGAGCCGGTACGTCCCAGCACGGGCACGGGGGATCGTCAGCGTCGCCGCTGAGACGGACCGGCTCAACCCGTGAGGTCCTCGCAAGATTCCACGTGCTGCCTGACCAGGCGGCAGTCCGACGACGCGGACGCTCAAGGAGCCAGACGAAGTCGCACTCACACCAACCGGTGCAGACAACGCCCAAGCCGGTGCCGCCCACGCCAGCAGCAGTACACAGCCGCACGCCACACCGATCAAGAGCCGGCCACGCATCAAGCGCTCAACGGCCAAGTGGATGACAGTTGACCACCTCGTCATTCGAGCCCGCTTACCGAGACCGGCACGTCGCTGTTAGTCGTTGCGCCATCCCCCAGCTCCCCATCCCCGTTGTAGCCCCAGCAGTCAACGCCGCCGTCTGACAGCACCGCGCAGGTCTGATCGTCGCCGGCGGTAATTTGTCTCGGGTCGGTGATCCCGCTCACCGCCACTGGCGTCGTACTACAGAAGAGGGTGTAACAGGATTCCGGGCCGGTGGTCGTGCCGTCGCCTAATTGCCCGTATTCGTTTTGGCCCCAGCAGTCAATGCCGCCGCCTGCGAGCAGGGCACAGGTGTGCTCGCCACCCGCAGTGATCTGGGTAACGTGACTGAGCCCGACGACGGGCAGCGGTGTCTTGGTGCACGGCTCCACTCCGCTGTTACACGTTTCCGGGCCTGTATTCGTTCCGATTCCAAGCTCGCCGTACGCGTTGTCGCCCCAACAGTCGACCACGCCGCCTGACAACAGCGCGCAGGTGTGAGAGCCACCGGCCGAGACTTGGGTCGCGTCGGTGATGCCGCTCACCGCGACTGGCACCTCGGCCGTAAGAATTGTTCCGTCGCCTACTTCGCCGTCCACGTTGTAGCCCCAGCAGTCAATGTCGCCGTTAGACAGCAGAGCGCATGTCTGATCGCCATCGGTGCTGATCTGCGTCGCATTGGTGATGGCGCTCACTGGCTTAGGTATGGTGCTGCACTCTTCACTGTCTGGCGTAGGGCAGCTTTCCGAGCCCACATTGCCGTCTCCCAGCCATTCGCTGAGACCCCAGCAGTCGATGCTACCTCCAGTCAGCAGCGCACAGGCATGCTGGCTGCCCACCGCGATCTGCGTCGCATCGGTAATCCCGGTCACGGGCACCGGCGTGGTGCTGCAGACTTCGGTGCCAGTACAGCCTTCAGGGCCAGTGTTCGTGCCGTCACCCAACTCGCCCTCACTGGCGCGCCCCCAGCAGTCCACGCTACCGCCGGACAGCAGCGCACACGCAGTGCCCGATGAGCCCGAACTAACCTGGGTCGCCCCAGCGATACCGCTAACTGCCACCGGAGTAGTGCTGCAGGAACCGTCCCCTTCGTTGCAGGAGTGGGTTTCCGTGCCTGGGTTCGTGCCATCGCCGAGCTCGCCGAATTCGTTGTTTCCCCAGCAGTCGACGTTGCCGCCAGACAGGAGCGCACACGTGTTATAGCCGGCTGTGATGGCCTTCGCTGTCGTCGGGACAGTGCCACCACCCGGACCGCCACCACCCGGCGGGCTGGATCCGCCGCCGCCCGATCCACCACTACCTCCGCTGCCCCCTCCACCTGATGCACCACCGCTTGATGGTGGGCCGCTGGTTGCGCTCAGCAACGTCTTGCAGAGCTGGATGAGGTGAGGATCGCTCCAGTTCAAGTCGAGGGGAGGGATCACAAAGCCAAGGCCCGCCTGCAGGCAGCCTTGGAGGGTCCACCACGGCGACGCTTTCACGTCCGCGTTCAGCTTTGCCACCGCGCCAACATCAAAGCTCGGTCCGGCCACGTCGTAGATGAGAGTGTCCACAGTCGGTGACAGCGCGAGTTCGCCACTCGCGTCTCCTTCCGCCGTGAACGCCGGCGTGAAGTGTTGGCTCAAGGAGCTGATCGGATGGTACGAGCCGTGTTCGTACGAGACGCCCGCGGTAACGCTCGCACCCTGTTCCAGGGAGAACGTGGCCTTGGCCTCGATAGAAGCCTGCCCGGAGAGATAGAGCTGCAGCTTTGGCGTGATCGTTACTGGCACCGGGCCAACCTGAACGTCGATCGTGCCCAGCGTGATCGGGTGGGGGAACAAGCCAATCCCCGGCGAGTTCGTCGAGCAATGCGCGCCCGCGTCGGCCGTCGCCCCAAACGACAAGCTCTCCGCCGCCGTGATGCTGATAGAAGCGGAGTCCAGTTTAAGGAAGCCCCAGCTCGCATGGATCGCCATCGAGGGCGAGAAGGTCAGTGTCGGCCTACCCAAGTGGACGCCGGCAGACGATTCGCATTCCAGGTTCGCGGTGTTGACCGTGAAGCCAGCCGCTCGCGCGCGAGCCCCATGCAGCTCACGCCGCATCGGGCGGCCAATCTCGAGGTTGACGCGCCTCAGGTCGTTGACTGAGGAGGCTTCAGCGGTTGGTTCCAACGCCTGTTCGGCGCTCAGTTCCCCGGTCGGCACGGCAGCGAGGAGAGTCGTGTTTTCAACGTCCAAGGTCGCCGTGAAGCCGCTCTTGTGAGCAATCTTCGTGACCTTGACGAGGTAGCCGTACGGAGCAGCGCTCGTGACGCCCGAGGAGAGCGAGTCGCCGACCTTTACGCTCTTGGCCACGGCCCCCGTGATCGTGAGCACGCGCGGACCCGAAGGATCGCCAGTCAGGGAAGCGGTGGCGCCGGCCGGCACGACCACGGTCGACTTGGGAACCAACGTCGCGTAGACCACGATGGAGCTCGTCGCCTTGCCGGCACGCAAGACCACACGAGAGCGCGGAGCCGTCGCGTAGTACGAGCCAGACGAGGCCTTCACGGGCGCGGCGGACAGGGAGTAGGCGCCCGCGGGCAGCTTCAGCGTGACGCTACGAGAGACGCGCTTGTGGACATGATGAGGACCCGTGACGATGATCTTCGCCGACAGCCTCCCCGGCAATGAGCGAACGACGACCCGCAGCGTCGCGTCCTTGCCGTGATGGGCGCCCGCCGCCAGCGCCGCAGTTGGCCACATGAGACAAGCACATAGGACCACACCGACCGCGATGGCGGGGCATTTGGCGACTGATCTTGGAAGAATGGAGAAGCTGCTTGCGCGCTCAGGGTTTAATCCACTCATCTTCGCTTCGCCTTTCCCTTCGGCTTGAGCTTGTATCGTTTCCGCGCGCGCGCTTCGCAGGTCTTGCGCTTGCCCTTTGGTTTCCTCTTCTTGCATGCCCTCAGTGCCTTGACGAGCTTCTGCACCGGGGTGAGCGGCTTACGGATCGATGGCGTTTTGGCTGGTCCAGGGCTGGACACGCCAGCGGTCAAGACCGTACCCGTACCAGCATTGCTCCCACCACCGTTGGAGCCACCGCTAGATCCCGAGCCTAGAGGCGAGCCGTCGCTTTCGTCGCCCACTTCGACGGGCCCCACGAATGCGTCGCCGATCGCGTCGACCGTTACACACTGGATCAGTGAGTCACAGGCTAGGCCAGTCAGGGCGTTGGCTCCAGCGATCGTGGCGGGAGTCGGTGTACCCGGCGCCTCCGGATCAAAAGTGACCTCCCGCCCAGCGTAGTCGACCGCAGTGCATTGGCTTACTGACGGACACGCCAGCCTGAGCTGGTTCCCGTAGCTGGCGCTGGAGTCGATCATGGTAGGAGTCACGGTAGCCAGGGCAGTCGGGTTGAACGTGACCTCCCGTCCACCGCCATCGACCGCTGTGCACTGGCTCACCGATGGACAAGCGACTCCAACGAGAAAATACCCATCGACCGCTACGGGTTCCGGAGTCTCGGGCGCGGTTGGGTTGAACGTCACCTCTCGTCCCAGGCCATCGACGACCGTGCACTGACTAACGGACGGGCATGCCACTCCGAATACCGGGGAGTCACCGACATTGTCGATTGTTGTGGGTCTCAGGGTTCCTGGTGATGCGGGATTGAATGTGACCTCGCCCCCGCCGTAGGCGACCGCAGTGCACTGGGTAACGGCGGGACACGCCACCCATTCGAGGCCGGAGTCGTCGACCGTAGTTGTGGCAGGCGTGCCCGGCGCGGTCGGATTGAAGGTCACCTCTTGCTCGCCACCGACCGCTGTGCACTGGCTGACCGACGGGCACGTCACGCTGAACAGCCGGTTGCCGGGATCGATCGTGATGGGTGTCGGGGTCCCGGGGGCGGTCGGGTTGAACGTAACCTCCCGCCCGAAGTTATCGACAGCGGTGCACTGACTCGCTGACGGACACGCGATCCCGTACAGGTATCCGCTCCCGTCAATCGTGGCGAGTGTCGGATTGCCCGGCGCGGTCGGGTTGAACGTCACCTCGTGACCCCAACCGTCGACCGCGGTGCATTGGCTTTCCGAGGGGCAGGCAAGACTGGACAGGTATTCGCTGGCGTCGATCATGATAGGTGTCGGGCTTCCCGGCGCCAGAGGGTCGAACGTGACCTCTTGCCCGCCCTGGTCGACGGTGGTGCATTGGTCAACCGACGGGCACGCCACGTCGTAGATGAGAAGCTCGTCATCAACCACTGTGGGGATCGGGGTGCCGGGCGCAGCCGGGTTGAACGTGACCTCTCTCCCTCTGTGATCGACGCCGGTGCACTGTTCGACAGATGGACACGCCACCGCGTAGAGGGAAGAGCCAGAGTCGATCGTTGTCGGGGTCGGGGTCCCAGGCGCGCTTGGGTTGAACGTCACCTCCCGTCCAACACCGTCGACCGCGGTGCACTGACTGATCGACGGGCACGCCACACCGTACAAGTAGCTGCTGCCATCGATGGTGGTGGGTGTCGGGGTGCCGGGCGCAATCGGGTTGAACGTCACCTCACTGCCGTCACCATCGATCGCAGTGCACTGACTGACAGACGGACACGCCAAGCCTGTCAGGCCACTGCGGTTGTCGATCGCCGTAGGCGGTGGACTCGGGATTGTTGGCGCTACCGGGTTCATCGTCACCTCCCCACCGTCGGAGTCGACTACGGTGCACTGACTGACAGACGGACACGCCACCGCGACCAGCCCAACGTAGTTCTCGATCGTGGTGGGGCTGGGAGTGCTGGGCGTGGTGGGACTGAACGTGACCTCTCGCCCACCGCCGTAGTCGATTGCAGCGCACTGGCTGGCCGAGGCGCAAGCCACCCCGAGCAGCGGGTAGGCGCCACTGCCACTGGCGTCGAGTGCAACCGGCCCAGACCACGATAGGGACGAAGACGCCCAAGCGGCGGGTGACAGCGCCAAACAGCCAAGCACCGCGAGAAGCGCTACAAGATGAGTCGTGCTCAGCATGGATCGCATCTCCTGGGCATGCTTCATGTCTACGGAGACCCTGTTCCGGTCGCCTTCACTACTCAGCTCTTCTTATTCGGCTTGGCCTTCTTCTTCGGCTTGAGCTTGTACCTCTTCCTCGCCTGGGCTTCGCACGCCTTGCGCTTGCTCTTCGGCTTCTCCTTAGTGCAAGCCTTCAGTGCTTTGGCAAGCTTTTGGGCCTGAGTGAGTGGTTTCACTGAAACAACTGGAGGTGGTTTGCTGCCCGTGCCAGCTGTGCTCCCTGACGCGGTGCTGCTACTTGCTGCCGCCCCGCTAGAGCCTGACCCACTGGTAGTGGTGCTTCCTCCACCGGAGGTTGTGCCTCCTCCGGTTGGTTCTTCGCCGGTGCCTTTTTTAGTTTCTTCACCTGACGGCGTACCGACCGTGACGTTGCCGACTCCATCGACAGCGACGCAGAGAGAAGTTGTCGCGCAGGCCACGCCGGTCATGAAGTTCTCGCCGTCAGGCTTGCTGGTAGTCCATGAGCTCGTGCCACCCGTTGGATTGGTCGTTGCAACGACTCCCCCAAATTGATCGCCACCAATACAAAGCGTCGTCGTTAGGCATGAGATAGTCCATAGCCCTTCGCCTTCATCTATGTTGCTCGTCGGGACCCAAGCTGATGGCCCACCCGTTGGATCTGTTGAAGTCAGAATGTTGCCTGTGCCGTCAAGAGCAAGGCACAGCGATGTCGAAGGACATGAGATTTCATAGAAGCTTGAGCCGTGGTCGATGTCAGGCGTCTTCGTCCAGGCGCTAGGGCCACCCGTGGGATTGGTCGAGGTAAACAAGTTCCCATCCGCGTCAGCTGCGAGGCAAAGCGTCGTAGATGGGCAGGATACGTTGTGGTTCAGGCTAAAGCCACTGTCCGGGTCGATTAGTGCCGTGCTCCAAGAACCAGCACCGCCGGCGGGATTGGTCGAGGTCACGATCTGTCCACTGGTGTTAAGTCCGACGCAAAGCGTGGTTGTCGGGCACGACATAATGCCGGACGCGGCATTGGCAACGTGCGTGGTGGTCCACGCGCCAGTGCCACCAGTGGGATCGGTCGAGGTCACGACATTCCCCGCTCCGTCGTCGGCGACACACAGAGAAGACGAGGGGCAGGTGATGCCGTGGAGACCATTGGCCACGTCAACGTTGCTGGCGACAGACCACGTCCCGACACCACCAGCCGGATTGGTTGAGGTCAACACATGTCCTGTGCCGTCAATCGCCACGCACAGTGGCCCGGAGGTGCAGGCTACGCCGTTCAGGTAATCGGTGCCGTCGATTGTTGCTGTGGCCCAATCACTCGCACCGCCGGTTGGGTTTGTTGAGGTCGTCACACTCCCCTCAGAGTCGCCCGCAATGCAGAGCGAGATAGACGGACAAGACACGGACGCCACAGGGTTAGTGCCATTCACATCTGCGCCAGCCCAAGCTCCAGCTCCGCCTGTAGGGTCGGTTGAGGTCAGCACGTTGCCAGATTTGTCAGATGCGACACAGAATGAAGACGACGGGGCGCAGGAGACATCGTCCAGAAAATGCCCGTCATCGATCTCAGTCGTAGTCCATTCGCTCGCGTCGCCAGTTGGGTTTGTTGAGGTCACAACATTGCCGTCAAAATCTACTGCGATACATAGCGCTTCCGATGCACACCAAACTCCGCTTAGACCGTGGGTTGGATCAACAAGCGCGGTGGTCCACGCATGTGCCCCGCCGGTAGGGTCGGTCGAAGTCAGCACATTTCCTGAGGCATCGGCAGCGACACAAAGCGAGGCTGACGGGCACGAAATACTGTTCGGCTGAAAATCACCACCATTATCGATATTGGTCAGGGTCCAGGCATGGACACCGCCGCTGGGGTCGGTAGAGGTAACAATGTTGCCTTCTTGGTCAGCCCCAACGCACAGCGACGTAGTCGGGCACGAGATTGCATCAAGGATTCCAAATGTTGTTTCATCGACTTTTGTTGTCGTCCAGGCCGAAGCAGGGCCAGTAGGGTCGGTAGAGGTCAAAACCTCGCCACCGACATCGGTAATGACACAAAGCGACACAGACGGGCACGAGATACCAGTAAGACCGTTGCCGCTGTTGCTCGGACGGACGTTCGTCACCGTCCAGGCACCTGACCCGCCGTTTGGATTACTCGACGTCAGCACATTCCCGATGTCATCTACTGCTACGCAAAGCGTTGTCGTCGGGCACGACACGCTACTAATCTCATTACCCGCGAAGGGAGCTTGGTGATCGATTAGCTCTGGAGCAGACCACGTCAGTGGGCCCGCCGCGCTCGCGACCTGGGCCATGACCGCACCGCTGAGCAGTGTCGCTGCGACAACAGCAAGCAAGACTATCCGCCGCGCGATTGGTTGTCTTTGGGGCTTCCCTGCCTGAGATGTGGTCATTCTGGAGTGCTCTCCTTGTTGATGAGAAACGGGATCCACCATCACTTGCCTACGAGCGAGAAGGCCTTGCATCCATCAGCCCTTCGATCTGTGCTTGGACTTCTTCTTGAGCTTGGGCTTGTACCTCTTCTTCGCCTGCGCTTCGCACGCCTTGCGCTTGCTCTTTGGTTTCTCTTTCTCACATGCCTTCAGTGCTTTGGCGAGTTTCTGCGCTTGAGTGAGGGGTTTTGCTGGAACGGCCGAAGACTTGCTACTCGCGTCGGCGGCGCCAGCAGTCGAAACGCCGCTACCTGTCGTTGCGCCAGAGCTTGAACTGCCACCACCCGTCGTGCTTCCTCCGCCGATCCCGCCCGCTGGTGCTGCTTGCACCACCCTGGTCGGGTCCGACACAGCAGGATTCCCCGTCCCTTCCCCGTTGATGCCCGTTTCCTGTACCCGGATCTCTGAGTTTACGTCTGCTGCAGTCAGGGTGTAAGACTGTCCCGTCGCCCCCGAGATGGTCTGGCATTCAGCACCCAATGCGTTGCAGCGCTGCCACTGGTAGGTGAAGGAGGTCGGAGAGCCTTCCCAGGTGCCCGGCACGTCCGTCAGCGTCTGTCCTTCGGTGGTGGTGCCCGAGATGCCGGGTGGGATGGTGTTGACGGGGACTGGCCCCAGCGCCGTCACAGAGACCGTCTGCGGCTCACTGCCGGTCTGGTAGGTGATGCGGAAGGGGTAGGATTCGTCCTTGGTCACTTCGCCGTGGGGGCCGACGGTGAGGCATTCCGTCTCCATGACCGTGGAGTCATTGGGAGCGTTGCCAAAGGTGCCCGAGAGCGTCCCGTTCGTCGAGACCAGCGTGTAGGTCGCGCCCTTGGCCGGCGGCGGGCATTCGCCGGTTTGGAGCGTGGGCTGGATGCTCGCTTTGAGTTCCAGGGCCGCGCCGCCCAGTTCGATGTTCCCCGTCGCCGTCAGCGGGTCGTAGTCCGTACTCACGGTGGTGCCCCGGTTGTCCAGGGGGAATTCCACAAGGCTTGAGGAGTCGAGGCTGGCGACGGGCACCTGGAGGGGCGCGGAGAGCTGCAGCAGCGAGCCGGACAGGCTCAAGGGGCCGATCCCCGAGCCGCCCAGGAGCAGCCGGGAGGTCACGGCGCTTATCGGCCCAGTGTCCTTGTCGGTCGTGAGGTCGATGTTTTCCACGGTCAGGCTGTGGCCGTCCGTGGCATCGAGGTCAGCGTTGAGATCCAGGGCGCCCTCGACATTGACCGCTTCTGGGCCTTTGAGGGTGACGTTGCCCGTGGCCGGCCCGGTGACCGTCACATTCCCCACCTCGTCATCAGGGACCACAGGCGTGCCGTGCGGCCCGAGTTCGCCCAGCGACAGCGCCGCCTCGTTGAGGTTGACGTTGAGGGCCGCACTGGCCCCGGAGAGCGCCCCGAGGACTTCGAGCGTCTGGTAGGTGTTGTGCGCTCCCGTCAGTTCCCAGGTCTGGCTGGCCCCGAGGGTCAGTGGCAGGGAGATGTGAGCAGTGGGCTGCTGGCTTTCATTCTGCTCAGTGGTCAGCTTCAGGCCCCCTGAGCCGAGCGTGAAGGCGTTGCCGCTCAGGGCGTAGCCCAGAGTGTCATCCACCTGGAGTTCGTTGGCGGTGAGGTCGGTGAGGTCGTTGTTCGCGCCGTAGCAGGCGTCTGTGGTCGTGTTGGGGCAGGAGGCGCCGGTCAGAGGGGAAGGGAAGGTCAGGGTGCCGACACTTGAGGATGAGGTGGGAGCGACGCCTCCCTGCCAGTTGGCCCCGTTGGACCAGAAGGGCGCCGTGTAGATGCCTTCCCCGCTCCAGGTGTAGTTGGTAGCTGAGGCTGCCGGGGTAAGGATTGCCAAGAAGGCCCCTACGACAATCAGTGGGGTGTAGAGAGCTGGTCGCCATCTAGTTCTTCTCTGCGGGGTCATTGGTCGTCTCCTGTGGTTCCTACCGTCGCAAGCATCGCGTGGAGCATCGAAACGCCCACCGTCGTCGCCGCGGAACGGTACTGCATAGCCGACTGTTCCGACTGCTGCCGAAGAGGCAAACTGCGACCCGTTTGCCTGCCCGGTGCGCCAGAAAAATGTGACCCAGGCGTCAACCGTGGCCTCCCGTCTCGTCGTCGCGCCGGTAGCCCAGCCGCGCGGAGATACGGTCGGCGGTCGAGACGAGGTGCGGGCCGAGCGCACCGACCAAGTCCTCCAGGGAGATCATCGAGGAGTGCGCGACCATGTTTACGGCCGCGACAACCTCGCGGGCCTCGTCGCTCACCGGCGCCGAGATCGCGTACAGCTCCGGCGCGAGCTCTTCGTCGTTGACGGCGAACCCCGCCTCGACTACCTGATCGAGCTCCTCACGTAGTGCCTTCTTGCTCGTGATCGTGTTCGGGCCGCGTTTGGTCAGCGTCATCCCGGCCAGCCGCTCGCACTGTTCCCCCTCAGGCAGGTACGCCAACAGCACCTTGCCCATCGCGGTGCAGTACGCCGGCAGCCGCGACCCGGGCGCGAGGCCTAGGTCGATCTGGCCCTGCCCGCGCCGAAAGCTGCGCGCGCGATCGACGTACAGGATGTCGGACCCGTCGAGCACTGCAAGGCTGACCGTGTAGCTCGCGCGCTGCCGCAACTCCTCCAGGTAGGGACGCGCGTGCTCGCGCAGCCCAGTGGAGTTCATCGCCGACATGCCCAGATCGGTCACACGCAGCCCGAGCCGGTACTTGCGCGAGGCGCCCTGCTCCAGGTAACCGAGCGCGGTGAGCGTGATCACGTAGCGATGCGTGGTCGAACGGCTCATCCCCAGCTCGTCAGCGAGATCGGAGATGCCCCATACAGGACGCTCACCGCTGAAGCAGACGAGGATTGCCAGCCCGCGCTCCAATGACTGCGAGTAGCGCGGCTCACGCAGGCTGGGAACCGACCATGCCGGCTCCTCATCGTCCTCTCGCCTGCGCTTAGGCATGGTGCGGAGGGCCGGGTTCATTCGGCGTACTCTAACCGAAGGTTGACGATATGTCTCTTGGCTTCCTGGCCTAGTGCCCGGAAGCTACTCGCCGTGACCCCACTGGAGCAATTCGCGGCCAACCTCAAAGAAGTTCGTGCAGAGCGTGGTTGGTCCCAGGAGGACTTGTCGCGCGCGACCGGCCTGCACACAACGGCGATCTCAAAGATGGAGCGCGCCAACCGGGCTCCCCGCTTCCCCACGATCGTACTGCTGGCCGAAGCGCTGGAGGTGCCCGCCGGGCGGCTGTTCGATGAGATCCCCTGAACTGGCATGGCCGTGAGCGAAGCAACACGCTTGGGCTGTAGAAACTAACACGCCTGGAGTGCAACGTGCCGTCCCGTGCCCGCACCCGACCCCCTCCTTGTAGGTCTCGGAGAAGTCATCCGCGACCTACGCGAGCAGCGCAGAATGTCCCAGGAGCTGCTCAGCCTCGAATCCGGCGTGCATCGCAACTACATCGGCGGCATCGAGCGCGCGGAGCGTCGCCCGACGCTCGTGGCGGTGGCAACGCTGGCGAGCAACCTCGGGATTCGACCATCCGATCTGATGGCCCGGGCCGAGCGCAAGGCCGAGGACCACGGCGCGTCATGGCCACCCGAGGCCGCGCGCGACTGATCGTGTGGTCCGCTCCACCGATCCCAACGGAGCAGCGCCCTCTTGAGCTTCCGGCAGAGCTGAAACGCGCTGCTCGGCTCGGGTGCCAACGTGGGTCCGGTCGGGCGCCGGAGGGTGCGAGGCCGGTAAGGTCGAAGCCTGGCTGCGTCACGTCCACCTGAAGGCTGGCTCCGTCCAGCACCGCCGCAGGCGCTTGAGGGCACCGACCGCTTCGCTGGCGTCGACGCGACGGTGCTGGACTATTGGCGCTGGGCGTTCTCGGACCTTCGGGACAACACCCAGCGGGGAGTGCTGGCGGAGTTCCTTGTGGCGCTCGCGCTCGGGCGCACCGAGACGCGGCGGAAGGCGTGGGACAACTACGACGTGACGACGAGCTCGGGCCTGCGAATCGAGGTCAAGGCGAGCGGCTACCTGCAATCGTGGGCGCAGGCCACGCACTCACGGCTGAGCTTCGGGCGTGTCATCGCTCGCACCTGGGATGCGAACACCAACGAGTTCGGCGCCGAGCCCGAGGTTCGCGCGGATGTCTTCGTGTTCTCGGTCCAGACCTGCAAGGACCCACAGCGCTACGACGCGCTCGACCTCTCGCAGTGGGAGTTCTACGTCGTAGCTGCTGACCGGGTGCGCGAGTGCAGATACAAGAGCGTGAGCATCGCCTGGGTGCGCAAACATGCGGACTCGGTGCCCTTCAGCGACCTGGCGGCGACCATCGAGTGCGTCGGGCTTCCCCTCGCTAACAGCCGCTCGCGCACCCGATGAACTTGCGGCGCGGGCAGCGACGCTCGGTCTGCGATAGAACACACCTGTGCCGTCCTTGGAGCCGGTAGACGACAGCTACTTCGAGCGTGCCCCGCAGCGTTTCTCGCACACGTGGTCAATCGCCCAGCCGGCCGAAATGGTCTGGGGTGAGCTGGTCGGCGACCAGCCCCTGCACTGGTGCAGGGGCCTGAGCGTCCGGTGGACCTCGCCGCGACCGTTCGGTGTCGGCACAACCCGGGCCGTCAAGGTGCTGGGGGGTCTATCGGCCGGGGAGGAGCACTTCTTCATTTGGGAGGAGGGACGGCGCTGTGCGTTCTATTTCAGGCACGCCAACCTCCCTGTCTTCAAGAGCTTGGCAGAGGACTACCTCGTTGAGCCAGACGACACCGGCAGGTGCCGCCTTACCTGGCGAATCGGAGTGACGCCGAGCCTGCTCGGCAAACCAGGCACCCCGCTCAACAAACTGTTGTTTGCCAGCTTCTTCCACGATACCGGGCGATACTTCAACGCCGCCTGATCGGCGCGGGACGATACGCCGCGTGTCCGGCGCCGGGCGCAGCGTGCCGCAGACAGCCCCGACAGTCCGCAAGCCAGGGACGGGCGATCTGCATATACGCTCCGCGGATGAATGAGGATCTGCCGCGCGAGGTCGCGAAGCCCTGGGGTAGCGAGCTCTGGTACGCGCACACGGATCGGTACGCGGGCAAGATTCTGCGCGTCAGCGCAGGGCACAGGCTGTCTGTCCAATATCACGTGGAGAAGGATGAGAGCAACTATCTGCTGTCAGGAAGTCTGCTGCTCGAACAGGGCGAGAGCGCAGAGACGATGCGCCGTCGCGTGCTGGAGCCTGGCGCGGCGTGGCGAAACGCACCGAATGTCGTGCATACGATCGAGGCGCTGGAGGACTCGGTGATCCTCGAGGTCTCGACACCTGAGCTGCACGACGTTGTTCGTATCGAGGATCGCTACGGACGCCCAACGAATGTACCCCAGAGCTGACCGATCGGCGATGCAGAGCGTGCCGCTGATGGCGGCGGGGACCAGGGACGAACAATGAGCGTGGAGATTCGCCCGGTCCGCTCCCGGCGCGAGCTGAACACGTTCATCAAGCTCCCCTGGCGGCTCTACCGTGACGAGCCCAACTGGGTGGCGCCGCTGGTGGCGGAACTGAAGAAGCGGCTGGACCAGGACAAGAACCCGTTTTTCAAGCACGCGCAGGCGCAGTATTTCCTCGCCTATCGTGACGGGCAGCCGGTGGGGCGCATCAGCGCGCACATCGATCGGAACTTCAACGAGTTTCAGAGCAACGAGTGGGGCCTGTTCGGGTGGTTCGAGTGCGAGGACGATCCCGAGACGGCACGCGCGCTGCTGGACGCCGCAGCGGGCTGGCTACGCGAGCGCGGCCGGGACCGCATGGTCGGCCCGATGGACTTCACGACCAACGACGAGATCGGCGTGCTGATCGCCGGCCACGAGTACCCGCCGATCATCCTCTGCCCGTGGCACCACCCCTACTACCAGCGCCTATTGGAGCAGGACGCCGGCATGGAGAAGGCGATGGACCTCTACATGTGGAGCCTGCACGTCACCGAACGCGAGCACGTCCATCCGGCGATCTGGCAAGCCGCCGACCGCCTCGAGTCCGAGCACGGGATCGTCTGTCGCAACTTCCGTAAGCGTGACCTGCAACAGGAGGTCACGCGCTTTCTAGAGGTCTACAACGCCTCGTGGGAGCGCAACTGGGGCTTCGTGCCACTCACCGAGGAGGAGGTCCGCCACTACGCCAAAGACCTCAAACCCGTCCTCGATGAGAACTGGGCGATGGTCGCCGAACACAAGGACACCGGCGAGGTCGTCGGCGCCGCCCTGACGCTCCCGGACTTCAATCAGGTCTTGGGGAAGCTCAACGGGCGGCTGCTGCCCTTCGGCTGGCTCACAGCTCTGCGCGAGAAAAAGAAGATCGACGCGGTGCGCGTCTTCGCGCTCGGCGTCAAGCCCGCCTACCAGCACACCGGCGTCGCCGCTCGCTTCTACCAAATGCACTTCGACGCCGCCGAGCGCACCCCACAGAAGGGCGGCGAGATGGGCTGGATACTGGAGACCAACACGCCGATGAACCGCGCGATGGAAGGCATGGGCGGCGAGATCAAGCGCCGCTACCGCGTCTATGAGCGCACGCTTTAGCCCGGATCGTGCAGTAGGTGCGTGGGGGTGACTGCGGGTCGTTTTTTGGCGGGCCTGGGGTGTGTTGATCGGTGATCTGGTTGGACGGTGTTGTCTGTGACGCGCTCTTGGGGGAGCGTTGTCGTGTGCTGGACCCGTTTCGGGGTAGCGGTGATCATGGCCGGGTGGCCGGGTGGTCTGCTGGGTGGTTGGGGGGTCGCTGGTGGCTGTTGTCAGCCGGTGGCGGCGTGAAGCGTTTCGAGTTTCTGAAACGCGGCGAGGAGCTCGGCTGCCCACGGCCAGGTGTCCTGGAGGTGGAGCTTGCAGCGGCGGCCGGAGAACGCGAGTCGCCCGGCGACGTGCAGCAGCTGGTAGCGCAGCCGCTTGGGCTCGGCCTTGGCGAGCTCTCCGGTAAGGGCGAGTGTTTGGGTCCAGACGATCAAATCGTGCGCGAGCATCACGATCTCCAGCCACACCTCGTTGAGCGCAAACGTCTTGAACGGGAACTTGGATAGGCCGGTGTCCTTGTCGTCACGGATGCGGTCCTCGACGTGCGCGTGCTGGCGGTGGCGGCACTCCAAGACGTCGATGTCGGGGTCGGTCTGGTCGGTGAGGATCGCTTGGAAGCGGTAGCCGTCGTGGTCGGTGAACGACAGCTGCGCTCCGGGGTGCGGGCGCTCACGGCGCACGATCAGCCTGGAGCCCTCGGGCCACGCGGACAGATCGACCGTGCTGGTGATCTCTGTGACCTCGCCGTTCTTGCGGGTCGAGCCATCTTGGTCGAGCGCCGGGACCCACGCGTTCTCGGGGATCTGGAGGATCGCGCTACGAACCTTCTCGGTGAGTTCGTAGCCGACCGAGAAGCGCATCCGCGCGTCGCGGCAGTAGTCAACGAGACCATGCGTGGCGCCGGCCGTGTCCGCGCGCACCAAGATCTCCAGTGCCTCGACATGCTCGGCCGGGATCTGCGCGAGCGCCAAGTCCAGCGCCGCCACATGATCATCGGCGGTGTTCGAGCCAGCGTTCCCGGGCCGCAAGAGGCCGCCGAGCGCCTCCCTGGTCTCATCCAGGTAGACCTGCAGCGGGTGAAACCCGTAGCCGCCCTTGTAGTTCCCGGCTGCCTTCTCCTTCTCCGAATGCGCTGTGATCAGCGTCGCGTCGACATCGAGCGTCAACCGCTCAGGCGCACCATCAAGCTCCCAGAACCGCTCCCGGGCGCGCGCGCGCGCGACACGGAGGGCATCCAGCAGCCCCGGCTCAGACGCGACCCGGTCGATCACACGAAACGCTGTCGAGTCAGACGCGACCTGCCCGAAGAGCGCGTCCTGCTCACGGACCACACCGAGGTCCGAGACGCACTCCCCGCCGTCGACGAGCATCACCGCGAGATCGCGGATCACCCTGCCCGGGTCATGACCACGACGCCGCCGCTTGACCCCAGCCAGCCCCAGCGACAGCGCTCTCGTAAGACCGAGTTGGTCGGCCACCTGCGCGACCAGCGCGCTGCCCGCATGCGAGACCAAACCCGCTCCGTCCGACGTGACTTCTACGGTTACCGGGCGTCCATCACGTATCACCTTCAAGGTGAACCTCCTGAGTTCGGGAATCGGTACTTCAGCAAGCCCAATTCTCCAAGCCCAGCCGGACGTTCCCGCGCCCCCGCTCACCCCGGGGGCGCGGCCGTTACTGCACACTCCGGGTTAGGGACTTGTGGCCTGAGCCCCGCCGACAGAGCAGCGCACCCTCGAACCTCGATCCTGCGGATCGGCGGTTTTATCTCCGCGGCTGCTCAGCGAGCCAGTCATCGAGCATGGGGCGCGTGAAGCGGATGTGCCGGCCTACTCGGTGGCAAGGCAGGCGGCCAGCCCTCACGGCCTCGTAGATCCAGCTCGTCTTGACGTTGAATGACCCGTCTTCGCTCGCGCCCAGCAACCCGCCGAGCACGTCGGCCTGCTGGCCCGGCGGTACTCGTAGCGTATTCGAACGTGCGACGACGGTAAAGCGGGTGAGGGCCTGAGTAGGAAGGCGGTTGGCCGTACAATGTATGTCTGGAGCTGAACACGATGCCAGAGCCTGTCGTCAACCACGATCTGATCGAGCAAGCGAACTCGCTGTTCTAAAATCCGCTGCCGCTCGACGAGCTGATGGCTGACGTGGCACCGCTCGACGCCGACGAGCACTTCGACCTCGGAGACGTGCTCGCCGGCATCGCGATCAGGTAGGCGCGCCGCTCAGTTCTGCCGGACTTTCAATAACCGGCGCGGCGCCGACGGGCACGCGTATTTGTGACTCGTGCCTGCGTCGTGTGCAGCGTCGCGACGCCCGGTGGGAGAGCGGCGAACCCGCCATCGCGGGTGACGAAGTCGGTGATCCCACTGTCCAGCAACGTGGCGGCATGCACGGCGTCGTAGGACTGGAGCCCGTATTCCTGCATCAGCTTGGGCACATCCTCGGCGACCTCATGCACCTCGATCCGCGACCAAGCCAGTGGGCTTCGCAGGTCCTCTTGCCATCCCTTCTGTGCGTCTCGCAGCAACCGTGCGGCGCGCGGGCGGATGCGGTTGTCGTAGCGCACGCGCCGGGTGTCTTTGCGTGGGTGGCGCTCACGGAGGGCCAGGTTGAAAACGGTCTCCCACAGCTCGATCTCGAGCAGACGACTGAAGACGACGGCCGTGCCGCTGTCGGCAAGACGTTCGAGAACGGCGAGACAGGGGCGGTGCTCTGACTCTTTGGGCAGCAGCGCGTCGGCGACCACGTTGGTGTCGAGCACGACAGCTTCGGGCGGCTCCCAGCCGGGCGCGTCGAAGGCAAGCACCCCGCGCGGAAGCGGCCGACGACCGCGGGCAACCACGCCGCGGCTAGTCCCGGCCGAGGGTGATCGTGTCTATGCGAGCGGTGGTTTTGATGCGAGTCGCAGCTCGCCTGACCGATTCAACGCGCTTTTTCGGGTCGGTCTCGGCGGGCTCGTGGACCTCCACGTCCAAGCGACCCATACGCACGCGCCGCACCCGCCCACCGCCGTTGCTGGCGGCAGCTTTGGCGGGCCCGGAGGCTTTGGCGGCCCCGGCCACCGCACGCTTGGTGGGACGCTTCGTCGGCTTCGTGGATGTCTGTTCTTTAGCCGCCATGATGGACTCATCCTATCGCGAGGGAGCCAAGCGTCCTAAGCGCAGCTTGCTCGACGGTGCCCAGCGCGGTCTGGGCCGGCGAACCCACGGAGTCGGCTTGAGCAGCTCTCGCCACCCGCGTGAGCCGCGGACTTCGGATGCCTGTATCTCGATCTCAGCGGGTCGTCCCTCACTACGAGCCGCGGGGGCGAGGCGGTGCCGTCTGTCGTGAGCACCAGCAGGTCCAGCCTGCAGGCCGAACCGTGCAATCCTGACCTGTCAGGCATGTTTGCACTTTTGTTTGCACCCCACCTCTTTCGGCCTCGGCCAAACGCCCCGGAACAGCCAAGGAGCCCGTAAACACGGGCTCCTTTGTAGTGCCGGAGGAGGGACTCGAACCCCCGACACGCGGATTATGATTCCGCTGCTCTAACCGACTGAGCTACTCCGGCGGGAAGCCGCAGTCTAGCCTCAGGACATCGGCGATAACGACTCCCGAGGCGTTACCCTCTAACAAATGAGCGCGCATCGAGAGGAGACGGGTTCTTCGGCGGCTCACCACAGGAGCGTCCGGCTAGCGGGTGCGCTGCTGGCGGCAGCGGTTCTCGCCGTCGTGGCGGTGGTCGCGCTGGCCGGTAGCGATCACGGCGCAAGCGGCCTGCTCGGCTCACACCAGGCCAGCGCCGCGACGCCCGTCGCGCCGGAGGCGCACACGACCCTGACGGCGCTGCCCGACCGGATCCGCCTGGACGGCACGACCCCGCTGTGGGTGAGGCTGTCGGGCACGCCCGCGTCCTCCTCGCCGCGCCCGCAGGTGAGCCCCACGGTCGCCGGCGCGTGGAGCACGAACGGAGACTCCGAGTACTTCACTCCCGCCTCGACGCTCGAGCCGTGCACCTCCTACAAGCTCACGATCCCGGCTGCGACCCAGGCCACCGGACAGATGCCGCTCGGGAAGACCAGGACGCTCTCGCTGACGGTCGCCTGCCCGCCCGTCAAGGCGCTCCAGCAGGCGCTCGCCCGGCTCGGGTATCTGCCCTATACGTTCCACTCCCTCTACGGTGTCCACCTGCCCAGCGGGGCGGAGAGCAGGAGCACGGCCGCCCATCTCGCCTTCCACCCGGCGACGGGCGCGCTCGTCGCCAACTTCGGCGATGTCCCTCCGCTCGCCTACGGCAAGCTCGACGAGACCACCGAGGGCGCCCTCACCGTGTTCGAGGCCAGCCGTGGGATCGAATCGAGCGAAACCTCCGGCGTCTCGAACGCGCGGGTCTGGGAGAGCCTGCTCGCGGCCGAGACCGAGAACCACAGGAACCCGAGCCCCTACACGTTCGTGACCGTCTCGGAGTCCTCGCCGGAGACGCTCGAGGTGCACAAGGGCAGCCACGTGGTGCTCACCACGCCCGCCAACACCGGCGTTCCGGGCGCGGAAACGCCCACGGGCATCTTCCCGATCTTCGCGCGCGACGTCTCGACGACGATGAGCGGGACCGACGTCGACGGCACCAAATACGACATCCCCGACGTCCCCTGGGTAAACTACTTCAACGGCGGCGACGCGGTCCACGGGTATGAACGAGGCTCCTACGGCTTCCCCCAGTCAAATGGCTGCGTCGAGCTCCCGATCGAAACCGCCAAAACGGTCTTCGGGATGCTGGCGCTGGGCGACATCGTCTACATCACCGGCTGAACGACGACGTTTTGCCCGATGAGCCCCAGAACGACGCAGACCGCCTGAGCGCGAGTCGTTCAGACGCCCACCCGCCGATGCCGCGCGACAAACGCGGCTGGCAGGTCTCCCCCGCCCCCGACGGGCGCGGCATGCCCGAGCAGGCGCCGAAAGGCCCCCCTGCGCACCGCCGGCCGGGCTTCATGTGGTTCGTCGGGATCCTTTTGGCGATCAACCTGCTGTCGGTCCTGTTCTTCCGGCCCACCACCGGCGAACCGCGGGTGACGGTGCCGTTCAGCCCGTACTTCCTCGAACAGGTCAAGGGCGACACGGTCTACTCGATCTCCTCCAAGGGCGACACGATCCAGGGCGAGCTCAAGTCCAAGCAGCGCTACCCCTCGACCGACACGAAGGCCACGCCGACGAAGCTGTTCGCGACCCAGGTGCCGAGCTTCTGGAACGGCAGCCAGCTGTCCGGGCTGCTGCAGGAAAAGGGCGTGAAGATCAACGCGGAATCGACGACCACGAGTGAGTCGCTGCTCGAGGAGATCCTGCTCGGATTCGGCCCGACGCTGCTGATCGTCGGCATCTTCATCCTGATCTTCCGCCGGGCCGCGAAAGGCGCCGGCGGCATGGGTGCGCTCGGCAACTTCGGTCGCTCGCAGGCGCGGCGCGTCGATCCGGAAACGATCCGCGTCACGTTCAAGGACGTCGCCGGGATCGACGAGGCGAAGGCCGAGCTCTCGGAGATCGTCGACTTCCTGCGAAACCCGGAGCGCTACGGCCGCCTGGGTGGGCGGATGCCGCACGGCGTGCTTCTGTCCGGTGCCCCCGGCACGGGCAAGACGCTGCTCGCGCGCGCGGTCGCGGGCGAGGCGCACGCGGCCTTCTTCTCGATTTCCGCGTCGGAGTTCATCGAGGCGATCGTCGGCGTCGGAGCGTCGCGGGTGCGCGACCTGTTCGCCAAGGCCAAGGAGGCGGCGCCGGCGATCATCTTCATCGACGAGCTCGACGCGATCGGCCGCTCGCGCCAGGGCTCGGTCTCGGTCACCGGCGCCAACGACGAGCGCGAGCAGACGCTCGACCAGATCCTCACCGAGCTCGACGGCTTCGAGAGCTCCGAGGCGGTCGTTGTGCTCGCCGCCACCAACCGGCCGGACGTGCTCGACTCGGCGCTCCTGCGGCCGGGCCGCTTCGACCGCCGCGTCGCGGTGCAGCCGCCCGACCGCACCGGCCGGCGCGAAATCCTCGAAGTGCACACGCGCTCGATCCCGCTCGCTGCGAGCGTCGACCTCGGCGCGCTGGCCGCGAGCACCCCCGGGATGGTCGGCGCCGACCTCGCGAACCTCGCCAACGAGGCCGCGCTGCTCGCCGCCCGGCGCGGGCACGAGGACGTGGAGATGGGCGACCTCACCGATTCGCTGGAGAAGATCATGCTCGGCTCGCCGCGCGGGATCCTGCTGTCCCCCGCCGACCGCGAGCGCACCGCCTACCACGAGTCCGGCCACGCGCTCGTCGGGATGCTCACGCCGGGCGCGGATCCGGTCCGCAAGGTCTCGATCATCCCGCGCGGGATGGCGCTCGGCGTGACCCTCTCGACGCCCGACTCCGACCGCGTGTCGTATTCGCTCGAGGACCTCCAGGCGAAGATCGAGGTGGCGCTCGGCGGGCGCGTCGCCGAGGAGCTCGTCTACGACACGATCACCTCGGGCGCCGAGTCCGACATCCAGCAGCTCACCGCGATCGCGCGGCAGATGGTTGGGCGCTGGGGCATGAGCGAGGCGGTCGGCCCGATCGCCGTACTGCCTGCCGACGGCGAGGGGCCGTTCCTGCCGGGTGCGAGCGAGACCTCGGAGTCGACCCAGCGCCTCGTCGACGAGGAGGTGCGCAAGCTCGTCGAGCGTGCGCACGGGCACGTCACGCAGCTACTCACGGACCATCGCGAGCAGCTCGAGAGCCTCGCGCAGGCGCTGTTGAAGGCCGAGACGCTCGACGCGCTCGACGCCTACGCGGCGGCGGGCGTGCCCGCGCACCGCGAAGCGGAGGACGCTCTCGCTCCCCCGCCCCCGCCCCCCGCGATCACGCTCAGCTGAATCGATCCCGCTGCTCGTCGCGGACGAGCAACAGCGCGAACGTCGGACATGCCTCGGCGGCACGCTTGGCCAGCGCGGTCAGCTCCGCCGGCAGCGGACGCTCGTCGAGGATCGGGTAGCCCCAGTCGTCCAGGGAGATTCGCTCGGGCAGCAGCTCGGCGCACATGCCGTGAGCCTCGCATGCGATTGGGTTTACCTTCAGGCGCATGCTCATCGACTCACGCGGCCGCGGCCAGCTCGACGTGGCTCGGCAGGGGTAGTTCAGGCGCGCTTGCGCAGGCGTCGCAGCGGCCGTGTCTGGCATGGTCGGCGAACTCTTCCGCGAACACCTCCAGGCCGCTGGTGATGAAGCGCACGGCGCCGTCGGGGTGACGGCAGGCCCCACGCCCGCTCGCGAGCGAGCACCAGCGGGCGATGCGCTCCCCCACGCCGGGGGTCGCGGCGCCGTGGGCGACCTCTTCGATCGCGCCGGCGATCGCGTCCAGGCCATGGATGCAGGGCCCGCATTGGCCCGCGCTCTGCGTGGCCAGCCAGCGCGTGATGCGCGCGGTCTCGGCCACAGGGCAGGCCTGCTCGGAGAGCAGCAGCACAACTCCCGCACCGAGCGATGCGCCGCGGGCCGCGAGCTGGTCGTTTGCGAGGGAGAGCTCGGAGATCGCGTCCGCGTCGACCCATGCGCCGCCGTAACCGCCGAGCAGCACGGCGCGGAGCGCCGAGGTGCTCCCCTCGGCGGCGTCGATCAGCGCGGGCAGGGGGGCGCCGTGCTCGATCTCATAGACGCCGGGGTGGGTGACAGCGCCGGAGAGCGTCACCAGCGCCGAGCCGGGGTCATCGCGCGTGCCGAGCGCGCGAAACCAGGACGGTCCATGGCGGGCGATCAAAGTGAGGTGGGCGAGCGTCTCGGCGTTGCTGACGAGCGTCGGGCGCCTGCGCACCCCGCGCTGGAACGGCATCGGCGGCGTCAGCGTGGGCTTTGCCGGCCCGCCGCTGCAGAGGTTCACGAGCGCCATCTCCTGGCCGGAGACGTAGCCCTCCGGGACGGTCTGGATCGCGATCCGCAGCCCGTCGCCACCGGCGCGCTCGCGCTCGGAAAGCGCACGCGCAAGGCTCTGCAGGGCGCCGCCGGCGGACTCGTCGATGCACACGATCAGCTCGTCGGCGCCGACCGCCCGGGCGGCGAGCACGCCGCCGTCGAGCACGAGGTGGGGCAGGCTTTCGAGCAGCAGGCGGTCCTTGCCGCTCGCGGGCTCTCCCTCGGAGGCGTTCGCGAGCACGATCGGCCGCTTGCCGAGCGGCGTGCGGCCGGCGGCCGCCGTGACCGCGCGCAGCTTCCGCGCGAGCGGGAACGCGGCGCCGCCGCGGCCGCGCAGACCGGCCTGCTCGACGAGCTCGATCAGCGCGCCGGCGCCGCGCCGCTCGCGACGCGTGCTGTAGGGGAGCTCACCGTGGATCACCCGGTGCTCGGCCAGGCCGAGCGCGCCGTGCTCGGGCATCCCGGCGAGCAGCCGTGGCAGGCCGGCGGGAGCCTGATCAGGAGCGTTCATCGACTGGCCTTCGCGGAGGTGGTGTGGGTGGTGGCGTGTCCGAGCAGTGAAGTCGGCGTGCCCGAGCGCTGCGCCCAGCCGTGTCCGAGCGGCCCGCCGGGCAGCCAGATTACGAGGAACAGCGCGAACGCGGCGGTCGCACCGAGCGCGGCGCCGCGCAGGCGCGCGTGCTCCGGCCAGCCGCTGATCGCCCTGACGCCGACCGCCAGCGCGACGATCACCAGGCAGGCGATGCTGAGGCCGAGCAGCCACGCGCTTTTGACGTCGCTGCCGGTCCCGAGCCCGTGCAGCAGCGCGATCGGCCAGCAGGCGTAGGCGAGCCAGTGGGTAGCGCGCCAGGCGCCGTAACCGAGCCGCCGGCGCACGAGGCTCGTGAGCGTCACGGCGAGCAGCAGGTCGAAGGAGATCGCGCCGAGCCCGAGCCAGAACGGCCGGTAGCTGCCGGCGAAGGGGACGAACGCGTCGATCAGCGAGATCGGCGCGAAGCTGTCGAGCACCGCCGTGACGATGTGGACGAGCAGGAACGCGAGCGCGAGCAGCGAGACGTTCCGGTGCAGCGAGTCGAGGACGAACCGCGGCCAGCGCGGGCTGCTGAAGCGGCTCACCCCGGCGACGCCGAGGGCGAGGCTGAGCGTCAGCAGCAGCAGCGCCACGGCGCCGGTCGAGCGCGTCAGGTACCAGTACGTGCTGGAGGCGACGGCGTCGATCGGCGTGATCACGACTCGCCCTCCTCCGCGGGCCAGTCGCCGACGAGGCGCACGGCGCCGTCATTGCCCACGAGGCGCGCTGGCAGTCCCTGCTGCTCGAGCCATGCCGGGGCTTCCTCCGCGCGGATCAGCGCGGCGGTGCTGGCGATGTTCGCGTCCAGGCACGTCTCCGCGGCGACGCTCACCGTACGCCAGCGCGGCGCCACGGGCGCGCCGGTCGCGGGATCGATGATGTGGTGCCGCGTCCGCCCCTCGTGGCGCCAGCGCCGGGCCGTCGTGCTGGAGGTCGCGATCCCACCGTCTCGGATCGAGATCGTCTGTCCCTGCTCGCCGGGCACGTGGCGGTGGTCGTCGGTGACATAGATCCGCCAGCCACCCTCGGGCGCGGCGCCGGCGGTGGCGATGTCGCCGCCGAGGCCGATCAGCGTTCCGGCCCCGGTCGCCCCGTGCACCGCGGCGGCGGCGCGATCGGCGACCCACGCTTTCGCGGTGGCGCCGAGGTCGAGACGCACCCCTGTGGGGACGCGAATCGCCGAGCGCTCGCGGTCGAGCTCGATCGCCCGCCACCCGGGCGTCACGCGCGCCGCGATCGCCGGCCGCGGCGCGTACTTGGACTCGGACTCGTCGGCAGGCCTCTCCAGCAGCGACCAGTCGCGGTCGTAGCCCGCGAGGATCAGCGCGTTGCCGACCGTCGGGTCGACATCTCCGTCCGTCAGCACGGCGGCGCGCAACGCGACCTGCACCGCCTCGATCAACAGCGGATCCACGCTCACGAACCGCCCCGCGCCGGCGTTCACGCGCTGCAGGTCGGAGTCCGGGCGAAAGCGGCTGCAGGCGCGGTCGATCGCGCGCAGCTCCCGCTCGACGATCGCCCGGGCCGTCGCGAGCGCGTCGGGATCGTCGACGAGCAGGACCACGCTCGTGCCGAGCGCCTCCCAACCAGCCCGCGCGAGGGTCCTCGAAATCGTCGTCGTCATCTCGCGCTCACGACCCCCCGGAGACCACCGTGCTCGATTCCGAGGAGGACGAGCTCGATTCCGAAGACGCCGACGGGGTCTGGGCTTCTGTTTCAGTCGTTTTCGCGGTTTCCACGGGCGTCGTCGCCGTGGTGGTTTCCGCGGTTGTCGTCGCTTCCGCGGGCGCGGCCTGTTCGGTCGTGGTTGTCTGGGTTGGATCTGTTGCCGTCGTTTGTGTCGTCGTTGACGACGATGCGGCCTGCGGAGCTTGCGAGGCCGCTTTGAGGGCTTTCGTGGATTTCGTCGAGGGCGTCGCACGTTTCGTCGTGCGGCCGTCGCGGGCGCGGCTTGCATCGCCCTTGCTGCCCGTGCTCTTCGCGGCGCTCGCGGTCCTGCCGGGGAAGGCCTGCGCGGCGAGCAGCGTGAAAGCCCCGGTCAGCGTCGCGGAGCCGGCGAGCAGCCAGCGGTTGCAGCGCGCCAGGCGGCGCAGCGCGGCGTCACGGGAGCGGCTCGATGGCGACGGTGTCATGTGTACATATTCGACGCCCCAGCCTTCGATTCACTAAAGACCTCGTTAGAGAGCTCTTATCCTCATCCTCCCGGGCGAGAGGTCCCTCATCCACAAAACGCGACCGGCACGCTGCTCAGCTCAGTGGTGGTGAAAGCCGTTCACCCAGGGTCCGAACTCGGGAATCACGAGCACGGCCAGGACCAGCCCGGCGACGAGCATCCCGACGAGCGACAGCACGCGCCCGTCCCTCCCCGGCAGCCGGCCGGAGAGGCGGGAGATGCCCTGGTCGAGGCCGTAGTCCGCCCGCAGCGGAGCGGGCAGATCCGCCAGGTGGCCGAGCACGTGCACTCCAGTGATGGCGAGCCAGGCGAAGAAGCTGAACTTGTGAATCGGAAAGAGTGTCGAGCGCGAGCTCGGTCCGGCAAACAGCAGGGCGACCCCGCTGCCGAACACGACCACCGTCGAGAGCACCACGAGCGGGGCGAGCAGGCGCATCGGCGTCGCGGGCGGCCCCTTGCGCCGGTAGGCAGGGTTCGCGGTGTAATAGCGGGCGAATCGGTACCCGGTGCTCGCCAGCTTCAACAGCACCGGCCCGATCAGCAGCATCCCGAGGAACAGATGCAGCCACAGCAGCTGCCCGATCCGCACGATCGTCACGCCGAGGACGACAAACAGCACGAGCAGCAGGACTCCCGCGGCGGCGGTCAGACGCTCGTTCCCGTCGGTGCCGCCGCCGGTCAGGCGCTGATCGCTTGCCATTACACACAGTCTCAGTCGCCGGCTAAGGACGAGATAACCCGCTGATGAGAAAGCTCTTTTCTTTTTTCTCCCCCCACCCTCACCATCGATCACGCATCTATGCTCGGCGAATGATTCTCCTGATCGAGGACGAGCCCGGGATCGTCGACTTCGTCAAACGCGGCCTCGAAGCGGAGGGGTTCCCGGTGCAGGCCTCCCTGGACGGCTTGGAGGGTGAGCAGCGCGCGCTGCGGGAGAGCTTCGATCTGATCGTGCTCGACCTGATGCTCCCCGGCCGTGGAGGCATGGAGATCCTCAGCGCGCTGCGTCAGGCACGACTGAGTGTTCCCGTGATCGTACTGACCGCGCGGGGTGAGATCGAGGATCGCGTGGCGGGTCTCGACGCGGGCGCGGTCGACTATCTCGTCAAGCCATTCTCGCTCGCCGAGCTCGCCGCCCGTGTGCGCGCCCAGCTGCGCCTCGCCACGCAGAGCCCGGCGGCATCAATGCGCGTGGGAGACATCGAGGTCAGTCTGCTGACTCGTGAGGTGCACCGGGGTGAGCGTTTAGTGAGACTGTCGAGCACCGAATTCGATCTGCTCGTGCACCTGATGCGCCACCGCGGCCGAGTCCTCTCGCGGGAGGAGATCCTTTCAGCGGTGTGGGGTTACGAGCACGATCCGCAGACGAACGTCGTGGATGTCTACATCGGGTATCTCAGGCGCAAGCTGAGTAGTCCCGGGGATCCGGCGCCGATCCTCACAGTTCGCTCGATCGGCTATCGCCTCGACGATGCGGGGTAGGCGGGGGGTGCGAGGTTGATGCGGGATAGGCCCTTGCTGTGGGGCGGGCTGCGTTGGCGGCTGACGGCGTGGGTCGCCGTCGTGATGCTGCTGTTCGCCGCAGTGATCTTCGTTGCCGTCTATCGCGGCACGGCGACGCAGCTGCGCCACCAGATCGACCGGGCGCTGGCGGGCGACGCGGGCGAGTTCTCTCACAACCTCAAGCTCCAGGACGAGGACTCTCCCCACGCTCTGGCAGCGGCTGCGACCCGCTACGTAAACGATCAGCCTTTTGGCGCCAGCTCGACGTTGCTGTTCGCGATCATCCCCGGGGCGGGAACGAGCACCAACCAGCCCGAGCTGCTCGGCAACGCCGCCCCCGATAACGATGAGAGCACCGCCGAGCAAGACCAGGAGAACCACCTCGCGCAACGGGTGCTGAGCGTTCACGACGGCTACTCCACCGTGGACTTCCCCGATGTCGGCGACCTGCGCTTGCTCAAGCGCCGAGTCAGCATCGACTCACGACTGCGCGTCACAATCGGTGTGGGAGAGCCGCTGGCGGCGGTACACGAAGCCCAGCACGGCATCGCGCAGGCCTTCATCCTGGCCGGCGCACTGGCGCTCGCCGCCGCGCTGCTGGCCTCTTACCTGGTCGGCGCCCGGGTCTCGCTGCCGCTGCGACGAATGGCGACGATCGCCGCCCGTGTCGACGCGGGTGAGCTCGAGCCCCGCATCCACGAGACAGGGGGCCCCGGAGACGAGGTACGAGTCCTCGCCGACGCGTTCAACCACATGCTCGACCGGCTCTCCGCCGCGTTCGCCGGCCAGCGCGCGTTCGTGGCCGACGCTTCCCACGAGCTGCGCACCCCCCTGACTGTGATCCGGGGCCAGCTCGAAGTCCTCAGTGCCCAGTCCGATCCTCCGATCGAGGAGGTCCGAAGGGTCGAGCGCCTCGTGCAGGCCGAGGTCTCGCGCATCACCCGTCTGGTCGACGATCTGCTGCTGCTGGCCAAGTCCGAAGAGACGCAGTTCCTACACGTCCAAACGATCGACCTGCGGCCCTACATCGAGGACCTGTGGGACGGAATGAGCCTTACGGCGGACCGGCACTTCGAGCTTTCATCGATCCCCGATGGCACGCTCCAGGCCGACCCCGACCGGCTCGCCCAGGCCCTGCGCAATCTCGCCCGCAACGCGATCGAGCACACCTCGGCGCCGCGCGGGCTTGTCCGGCTGGACGTCGCGCAGACCGCGGGCGACCGGGTGCGCTTCGTCGTCGCCGACGACGGCCCGGGGATTGTCGCCGACCAGCGCGAGATGGTCTTCGAGCGCTTCCACCGCACCGATGCGGCCCGCGACCGCGCCTCGGGCGGAACCGGGCTCGGGCTCGCGATCGTCCGCGCGATCGCGCTCGCCCATGCCGGGCGCGTGTCAGTCGGCGAGCAGCCGGGAGGCGGTGCGAAGCTCGAGCTCGAGCTTCCGGGCTTCACCGCGTCTCGGAGCCACGAGCAAAGCGCTGAGCTCACCGAGCCGCCCACTAGATGACGCGCCGCCGGCGCCAACTTCGTTTGCTCGCGCCGGCTGCGCTGCTGCTGGTCGTGATCCTGATCGCGGCGCTGATCGCGAGTGCCGCGAGCGGTCCTTCCTCGAGCGGCGGGCTCGCCGCCCGCCGGGAGGGCGCCCATTCCACCTACGGTACGCCGCCTCGACCTGTCGCCGTGAGGCTGCGGGCGCGACGCACGGGCACGCTGTCCGCCGCGCTTGAAGATGCCGCCACGGCCGCTCTCGGCCAGGGACGCGTCGTGCTGCTGGGTGGCCTGGACAGCAATGACACCTCCACGGCGGCCATCACCGTACTCGCCCCCGGCTCGCAGGGCACCAGCGCGACCGACACCGGCGCGCGACTGCCCGAACCCCAGCACGACGCCCAGGCCGCTGCGCTGGGCGGAGCCGTGTACGTGTTCGGCGGCGGGCAGGTCGAATCCTACGATCACATCCTCCGCTACGAACCCGGCAGCGGTCGCGTGTCCCTCGTGGGACATCTACCACAGCCCGCCTCAGACGTCGCGGTGACCACGCTCGGGAACACCGCGTACATCGTCGGGGGCTACAACGGCGAACGAGCGCTCGACACGATCCTCGCATGGAGCCCCGGGGGAAATCCGACACTCGTCGGTCATCTCCCCACAGGGCTTCGCTACGCGGCCGTCGCTGCAGCCGGCTCGAAGGTGATCATCGCCGGCGGCTCGACAGAAACCACCACCAGCCGCGCGATCCTCAGCTTCGACCCCTCCACCGGAAAGGTCACTCAGATCGGGAGCCTGCCTCACCCGCTCACTCACGCATCCGCCGCGAGCATCGCCGGCACGGTCTATGTGATCGGAGGACGTGGCGCCGCGCTGGACTCCCAGACCTCGGCGATCCTCGCGATCGACCCCAACAGCGGCAGTGTGCGCCACGCGGGAGGTCTGACACAACCCCTGTCCGACATGGCCACGGCCACCGCGGGCGGCCAGATCGTTATCGCGGGTGGACAGAGCGCCACCGGCACACAGTCCTCGATCTTCGAGCTGGTGCCCGCAATCGGGTAGCTCAGGGAGCGTGCAGCGAGTGCGCGAAGCGCATCGTCAACGAGTACGGCGGCGCGAGATCGACGCCGTCGGGGTTGGCCAGATAACCCGGCTGCGAGCCCGGTTGGTGGGTGTGGCCGTACTGCCAGACGATCCTGTTTGTGTGGGGATCGATCACGATCACGCGATCCTTCTTGTCATCGTTGGCCAGTACATCCCCGTTCGGCAACGGCAGCGCGAGCGAGGGCTGATCGAGCGCATCGGCGCCCGTCGGTTCGTAGCGCCACAGCAGCCGGCCCGTGGCCGTGAACGTCTCGATCGCACCCGGGTTGGTGTAGTCGACGGAGAGAAACACGCCAGGTCGCACCTCGTTGGTGTCCGAGGGGTAGCTGAAACCGGGAGGATGTGTATCGGTAACCGGACTCCCATCAGGCTCGAGCACGTCGATCCAGTCGCCGTTGATCTCGGTGACCACGGTGTCGCCGTTACCCATCGGGAACGCTCCGTTGGGACTGCCATAGGAGACGCCGAGCTCATGCGTGCAATTACCCGTCTCCCCCAGCTGCTGGGCCACACGATGAGCCGGCGGCCGGATCACGACGATGCGGCAGTTCTTGATGTCCGCCGAGAGAATCGCACCGCCGGGTGTGAGCATCGCATCGTCGGGGTTGTACAGATAGCCGGGTTCTGAACCGGGTTCGCCCGGGTGCCCGTAGCGAAAGACGATCCTCGGGTGCGTCACGCTGACGACGCTGATCACGAAATCGTCCTCCTGGGTGACGACCACCTGACTCCCATCAGGCGAGTAGAAAGCGTCGTCGGGCAACTTGAACGACTGGCCCGGCACGAGATCCCCTGGTTCCGGGAAACGCCACAGCACCTGGCCCGTGGGGCTGACCTCCAACAGCCGGTTGTTGTCACGATCGGCGATCAACACCGGGCCAGGCAGAACGCTCGGATTAGAACCCGGGCGTAGGTTCCTACTTGCCCGCGCGTTCGCGGACACCCCTTTGGACGCGCTGTGCAGCGCGGCAGGCTTACCGCGGGTGGGACTTCCGAGACCCTGCACCACCACGATCAGAGCAACCAAACAGACAATCGTCACCGCCACTGCCACCAGCCGCCGGCGCGTGATCTCCTCCCGGCGCGGGTCGGTCACGCCTGCGCCATCGCCACCGAGGACATGCCGCCAGCATCGATTGGCCGGCTAAAGCCGGGATCAGCCTCCGGTGAGAACCCTCTCAGACTGAGAAGGGTGCTGTGGCATCCGGATCGAAGTTGCGAGCTGCTGCCGGCGGTGGGACCAGCCGGCTCCGCCCGAACCCCTGTCTTACCCGCTTCTTATATTCTCCTCCCGCTTCCCTTTTTCCCATCCCGACTCCTTGGAGATCATCAATGAAGCGACTCACCCTGCTCGCCGTCACCGCGAGCGCCCTGCTGGCTGCCGGTGGCACGATCGCCACTGGTTCCGCGGGGGCGTCCTCGACGCTTCCCACTCTTTCGCTGACGGTCACCGCTTCCTCGATCACCGTCGGGGGGGCCACGCAGTCCGGTGCGGTCAATGTCGTCACGACCGCCACGGGCATCAAGGAAGCAGGCGTGCTCCTGTTTCTGCTGAAGCCCGGCGCCACCTTCGAAGTTGTCGAAGCCGCCATCCAGAAAGCACATGGCGATACCAACGTGACGAGCAAGTACGGCTCGATCGTGTTCGACGCTGAAGTATCCGCTCCTCAGAAGAGCGAAGTCCAGACGTACCTGCAACCCGGTCAATACGTTGCTGTGGTCCCGGGAGAAGGCAAGGGGTCGAAGGCGCACGCGAACTTCACGGTGACCGCCTCCCCATCCCCCGTCGCGCTGCCGGCGCCTGAAGCCACGATCCGCTCGATCGAGTTCGGCTTCCAGGGACCGAGCACGCTGCACGACGGCGAGCTTGTGCGCTTCGAAAACGAAGGCTTCCTCGTGCACATGGACGTTGCGGCGCCCGTCAAGAACATGAAGGCCGCCAAGCAGGCCGTCAAGGACCTGCTGGCAGGCAAGGAAAAGGCGTTTGGAAAGCTGATCTCAGGGCCACCCGCGGGTTTCGCCGGGCCGGTCTCCCACGAAGCTTTCCAGCAGGAGACGATCACGGCCAAGCCGGGCATCTACGTCGAGGTGTGCTTCATGGACACCCAGGACGGGCGCAGCCACTCCCAGCTGGGCATGGAGCGGATCATTCACATCGTGAAGTAGTTAGACCAGCTAGCGTCGCGGGTCGGGCGGGTGGCTCAACAGCCGCCCGGCCCTGCGCTACAACCTGAGGATGCCGTCCAGCCGTAGCTCACGTCTCGCGGTCGCGCTGCTCGCCGGCGTGCTGTTGAGCGCATGCGGGAGCACCGCGCCCGCGGATGTCTCGACGCCCACGGCGCGGGCGTCCGCGATTCCCACCCCGGCACGTCCCGCGAGCGAGCGCCTGCTCGACTGGACCGAGTTCGGACTGAATCCGCAGCGCTCGGATGTGACCCCGCTCGCCACCGGCATCACGGCCGCCAACGTGTCACACCTGCGGCGGGTCACGGTGAGCTTGCCCGGCACGGTGGACTCCTCGCCCGTCTACCTGCATGCGGCGAACGTTGCGGGCGCCGTGCGCAGCGTCATCGTGGTGAGCACGACGTACGGCAAGACGCTCGCGCTCGATGCGAACAGCGGACGGATCCTGTGGACGTTCACGCCGGCCGGGTATAGCGCCTGGGTCGGCAGCGCACAGATCACAACCGCCTCGCCGCTGCTGGACCCGAGCAGGCGCTACGTGTATTCGACCTCGTCCAACGGCCTGATCCACAAGCTCTCGGTCAGCGATGGCGGCGAAGTCCACTCGGGCGGCTGGCCCGTCTCGGTGACGCGCGACGCGACGCACGAGAAGCTCGGCGCGGCGCTCAACATCGACGGTCCCTACCTGCTCGTCGCGACGAGCGGCTACCTCGGCGACATTCCCACATACCAGGGCCACGTGCTGTTGATCGACCGTACGAGCGGACGGATCGTGAGCGTGTTCAACACGCTCTGCTCGAACCGCCGCCAGGTGATCCTCCCGAGCAGCTGTCCGGCGAGCGACTCGGCGATCCTCTCGCGCGGCGGCACGGTGGTCGAGCCCGGCGGCGGACGGCTGCTGATCTCCACCGGCAACGGACCCTGGAACGGGAGGACCGACTTCGGCGACAGCGTGATCGAGCTGACGCTTCCGGGCCTGCGCTACCGCCAGGCGTTCACACCCACCAACCAGGAAGAACTGAACCACACCGACAGCGACCTCGGCTCCAGCGCGCCGGTCCTGCTCGGCCAGGACCGTGCGATGGTGGCGGGCAAGGATGGGATCATTCGCGTGCTCGTGCTCTCGCGCCTGGACGGCGGCCCACCGTCGTCGCCCAATCGGCTCGGCGGCGAAGTCCAGCGCCTGGCGCTACCCGGCGGCGGCGAGCTGTTCACCACGCCCGCCGTCTGGCGCCGGCACTCGAGCACGACCGTGTTCATCGGTGACGAACACGCCACCGCCGCCTATGCCCTGATCGCCGGCAGGCTGCACCTGGTGTGGGAGAACAGCACTGCCGGCACGAGCCCGGTGATGGCCGGAGGACTGCTGTACGTGTATGACCCGGCGGCCGGCGGGGTGTATGTCTACGAGCCGCGCTCTGCTCGTCCGATCGCGAAGCTCCCCGGCACCGCGGGCCACTGGAACAGCCCGATCGTCGTCGACGGCCACGTGATCGAGCCCGAGGGCGACGCCAACGAACACAAGCTCACGGGCACGCTCGAGATCTTCTCGATGGGATGAAGTTCATCCGCCACGTGAGGCGCCACGCGTGGCGCGTCGGATCGAGAGCGTGAGCAGCCCGAGCACCGCGATGGGCATAACCCACCAGGCTGAGATACCTATTGCAGCGACGAGCGCGGTCAACGCGAGTGCCAGCGCCACTCCGGTCGCGGTACGCCAATCATCGCCGACGACGAAGTCCCACACCGCGAGCGCGAATGTACGCGCCCGCGTCATGCGCTCACCGTCGTTTGGTCGGTGGTGTCGGCCAGCGACGAACCGGTGTGTTCGGTGGGAGCTGAGTCCAACGTCCCGGCCGCCGTCTTGGACATCGCGATCGCCACGATCAGTACCCCAGGGACGATCGCCAGCAGAGAGACGTCGCCGCCGGGCCAGCTCGCGCCGGCGCCCTCGGCGCCCCAGAACATCCCGAACGAGCTGAGCATCACCCCAACCGCGAACTTCAGCGTGTTCTCCGGCACTCTCGCAAGTGGCGCTCTGGCCGCGGCGCCCACGGCGATGACCAGCAGCACGGCAAGTCCGGCAGCCGCGGCCGCCAGGGCGACACGATGCTGGTTGGCGCCGAAGGTGAGCACGATGAACGCGACCTCGAGGCCCTCCAACAGCACCCCTTTAAACGCGATCGTGAAGGCATAGCCGTCAAAGCCGGAGGACCTGATGCCCGCCGCGCGCGCGGCGGCGGCCTCTTGTTCATAGATCAGACTCTCGTCGTGCTTGGCCTTCAGCCCCGCGGAGCGCAGGATCGCCTTGCGCAGCCACTGCAAGCCGAAGATCAACAGCAGTCCGCCGACGACGACACGCAGCACATCGATCGGCAGCGAGGTGATGGCCGGACCGAGTACCGCCACGATCACCGCGAGCGCAAGCGTCGCCGCGCCAACTCCGCTCATCGCCGAGGACCAACTGCGCGTGCCGCCGACGGCGAGCACGATTGTCAGCGCCTCGACCGCCTCGACCGTGCAGGCGAGGAAAACCGAGAGGGCCAGCCCAAGCTCGGCGCCGCTCATGCTGCCGAATCACAGCTGCTGATCGGCTGGAAGCCGATCGGTGCGCAGTCGGCGCAGACCTCGCCCGCCCAAGCCTTGCGGCCCTCGTGGACGGCCAGGGCCGCGATCCCGAGACCGGCGATCGCGTCGAGCCACCACCACCCAACCGCTGCGTTGGCGAGGACGCTGAGCAGTACCGCGGCGGCGCTGATCGCGCACAGCCATGACTGCGCGGCGTCCCCAGCAGTTGCCGCAGAGCTGAGCTGCGCGGCAACGCGTCCCTTGGCCGTAGCGAGTAGCGGCATGAAGATGATCGCCCCGGCCGTCACGGCTACCCCCAGCCAGCTCGTCTCGGGATGCGTGCCGTCGGCGAGCGCCCTGATCGCGTCGAACGCCAGGTACAGCGCGAGGACCGCGAAACAGACGGCGATGATCTGCTGCGCGCGACGCTCGGCCGCATCGGAGTCGCGACGGGTGCCTGTGTAGAGCCACAGGATCGTGCCCGCCGAAGCGAGCTCGATCAGCGAGTCCAGGCCGAAGGCCAGCAACGCGACCGACCCAGCAAGCAGGGCGGCGAGGATCGCCGCCACGGCCTCGACCGTCATCCAACTAATGCTTAGCCACGACAACAGCTTGGCGCGGCGGATCAGACGGGAGCGAGTCCCGCCGGGCCGGACGACAGTCAGTAAAGATGTCTGAGAGCTCACGCACACACGCTAGCGGCAATCGGAGCGATGTTAGACGCCGAGCGTTGTCCGCTATGGCTTGGTGATTGTGCAGATGAAGTAGATGCCGAGCTGAAACCGTTCGGTATTGACGGTGTCAGAGATCGCCCTCAGATCCTCCCACGGCCGTGAGTAGGGATCGCCGGGAAGAGCCGTGGCGATCGTCTCACCAAAAGGCCTCAGCAGCCGCCCGAGCCGGTTGTCTGGAAGCCCGGCGTCCATGATCACCAAACGACCCCCGGCACGCACTGCCTCCCAAGCCTTCAAAAGCACGGGCTTCCGGTTGGGAAGCACCGAGTAGCTGAGACTGAAGAAGACCGCATCCACCTGTTCCTCGAGGGCAAGCTCGGCCGCGTCCTCGAGGATGAGGCGCACGTTCTTCCAGTCGTGGCGCGTCACCAACCGCTGTGCCTGCGCGAGCATCCCTTGTGATGCGTCGATCCCGATCACCACGCCGTCAGTCCCAACGGCCTCACAGAGCAACGCCAAGTTCCGGCCCGTGCCGCAACCAATCTCGAGAACCGTATCCCCGCGCTTCAGTCCGAGCCGCTTCACCGCCTTGCGCCGAAACCCCGGAGCGAGCAGAATCAATGGCCCAGCAAAGCGATACCAGCGCGCCATGCGGTCATAGCGCGAGGCGACACGAGTCAGCGGTTGACGAACGAAGGTAGACCGCGCCACCAGCCCATCATCTCCTAACCGCACAGGTGCCGGTGCTACCCCTGCGTCCCTACCGTGGCCGGCGAGGCCGCATCTAAAGCGGCGTCGCAGCGGCAGCCGTCCTCGTGGCCGCAACAGTCCCCCTTGGCGCTCGGCTCACAGCAGGTGACCTGCTGCTCGGGTGCGCAACAGGAGTTGGTGGCAGTCTCGACGGGGGTGGTCAACTCAGCCACGTGGCCAGCTCCTCGAGCGAGTCGGGGATCACGTAGTAGTAGGCCCAAAGCCCTTGTCGCTCGGAGTCGACGATCCCGGCCGCACGGAGCTTCTTGAGGTGGTGGGACAGGGTCGATTGAGAGATATCGAACAGGGGCACCAGCTCACAGACACACACCTTGCCAGCGTGCTTGCGTAGCACGTCCACGAGCTGCAGGCGAATCGGGTCGCCGAGCGCCTTGGCCACCTCGGCCATACGCAGCGCCTGCTCGCGCTGCACATCGGGGTAGACAACCGGCTCGCAGCAGCGCTCGCCGGCCGCGCGCTTCTGCTTGGGAGCCAGCTCCAAATCGACGGACATCGATCTACTTATATCAATAACACTCACAAATGTCGATGTAATACGATCCGCGCCATGATCCCGCCTCCGCTTGCCCGCCGTCTGCTCGCCGAGCTGCTCGGCTCCGCGTTCCTCGCGGCCCTTGTGATCGGGTCCGGCATCGCGGCGCAGACGCTGTCCCCGGGCGATGTTGGTCTGGAGCTGTTCGAGAATGCTGCCGCGACGGCGGCGGGGCTGTACACGCTCATCCTGATGTTCGGCCCGGTGTCCGGCGGGCATTTCAACCCGGTCGTTTCGCTCGCCGACGCGAGCTTTGGCGGGATCCGCTGGCGTCACGCGCTCGCGTACATCCCCGCGCAGATCACCGGTTGCGTGCTCGGCGCGGTCGTCGCGAACGGCATGTTCTCGCTCGCCGCGATCAGCATCTCCACGCATCACCGTGCCACGCCCGCGCACCTGTTCTCCGAGGCGATCGCGACCGCCGGGCTGCTGCTGGTGATCTTCTCGCTCGCGCGCACCAAACGCTCGAACACAGCCCCGGCCGCGGTCGGGGCGTACATCGGCGCCGCCTACTTCTTCACCAGCTCGGCGAGCTTCGCCAACCCCGCAATCAGCGTGGGGCGGATGTTCTCCAACACGTTCGCCGGGATCGCACCGGCGTCGGTGCCCGGCTACGTCGTCGCGCAACTCGTCGGCGGCGCCTGCGCGATCCTCGCCGTCCGGGTGCTCTACCCGGACCTCACGCCAGACGAGGCAGCCGACGCGGTGATGCCGCACCACGAGAGCTCCGCGGCCGCGATCGGAGCCTGAGCGATGGCAACCGTCCTCTTCGTCTGTCTCCACAACGCCGGTCGCTCCCAGATGAGCCAGGCCCTGTTCGAACGCGCCGCGGCCGGGCGACACACCTCGCTGTCCGCCGGCACGACCCCCGCTGAGCACGTCCACCCCGAGGTAGTTGAGGTGATGAACGAGCTCGGCATCGACCTGTCCGATCGCAAGCCCGAACTGCTGACGCGAGAGCTGGCCGAGCAGGCCGACATCGTCATAACCATGGGTTGCGGCGACGCCTGCCCGTACATCCCTGGCAAGCGCTACATCGACTGGAATCTACCCGACCCGAAGGGACGCCCGATCTCCGAGGTGAGGGCCACCCGAGATGAGATCGCGCGCCGCGTCGATGAGTTGCTCGCTGACCTACCTTAAAGGACCATGCCCTCCGCTACCTATGAACTCGTAATCGGCGACCTGCATCGTCACGGTGCCTTACGCCACGCCCATCCACACACCGGGCCCCACGAGCACGACGACGAGCATTCGCACGAAGATCATGGCGAGCACGCGCACGGTCACTCCCACGGGCTCGTGGATGAGAGCATCAAGCGCTCGCGCGAGGGCGTGCGAGCCGTCATGATCGCGCTCGCGATCCTTGCGACGACAGCCGCGGTGCAGGCGCTCGTGTTCGCGCTCACCGGGAGCCTGGCACTGCTGGCCGACCTGATCCACAACGGCGGGGACGCGCTGACCGCGATCCCGCTCGGCATTGCGTTTGCGATGCACTCCCCACGCGCCGAGCGCCTGGCGGGCCTCGCGGTCGTGGCAGCGATCTTCATCTCCGCGTGCGTTGCCGGGTATGAGTCGATCTTGCGCCTGATCCACCCATCCACGCCCGGTCATCTGCTCGTCCTCGCGTTCGCCGGCGCGGTCGGGTTCACCGGCAACTGGCTCGCCGCCCAGGTACGCACCCGTGCCGGGCACCGCCTCGACAGTCCCGCACTGATCGCGGACAGCGATCACGCCCGCGTCGACGCGTACGTCTCACTCGCCGTGATCGCCAGCACCATCGCGATCGCTGCGGGCGCCCCGATCCTCGATCCCGTCATCGGCTTGGGAATGACCGTCGTGATCCTGCGCATCACCCGCGACAGCTGGCGCACGGTGCACGGACATCCACACCACGATTAGGCTCCCGACGAAGCCGTGTATGTGGCCTCCACGATCGGCTGCCGGACTCAGCGGCGGGCGAAGCTCAAGGTCGCGAGAAGAGCGGAATAACTTGCGAGATCTGGTGCGGCTGACGTAAGCTCCGGGGCAGAAGATGGAACCCAGAATCGACGTAATCACACTCGCTGTCGCGGATCTGGAGCGTGCCCTCGCCTTCTACAGGGAAGGCCTCAGATTGGAGTCCAGCGGGGTGATCGGCACCGAGTTCGCCGGTGACGATGTCAACCCGGCCGGGGCTATCGCGATGTTCGAGCTACCGGGCGGGATGATCCTGTGTCTCTACCCGCGCACCGAGCTGGCGAAGGACGCGAAGATCCCGCTCGGTCCACCGAAGACCGGCGAGTTCAGCATCGGACACGCGGTGAGCAGCAAGGCAGAGGTTGACGCAGTGCTCGCCCAAGCCGGCGCCGTTGGAGCCACGCTGACCGACCAAGCACACGACCGTCCGTGGGGGATCTACTCCGGCTACTTCCGCGATCCCGACGGACACCTATGGGAGGTGCTCTGGAACCCACGGCTCGTCCGCACACAAGAGTAGTGCGGCGCACCGCGATTTGGCTCTAAGCCTTTGCCGCGGAGATTTCGCTAGTCCACCTCGAGCTCGGGCTCGCCCGTATGGGGGAAATCGGGCAGTGCGGGCGTCGATAGTGTCGGTACCGTGGGGGCTTGCAGTGGCTTCTGGATGTCCGGGCGGGCGAGCGCGAGGTAGGTGACCAGGACGAGGACGGCGACGGCGAACACGATCGCCGTGGGGCCATCGCCGAAGTTGATCCCACTGGTGTTCTTGGGCTTTGAGATGTAGTCGGCGAAGGACGCGCCCAGCGGACGCGTGACGATGTAAGACATCCAAAACGCGGCGATGCCGTTCAGACCAAGCTTCCAGTGCGCCAGCGCCGGGATCAGGATGACGACCGCGAAGAGGATGCCCGAGTCCAGGTAGCCGAGGTGAAGCGAAGTCGCCGTGAAGTCTCCAAGCGCGGTCCCGAGCGCAAAGGTCGCGAACACCGTCGCCCAGTAGTAGGCCTCGCGTCGCTGCGTGGAGATGCTGTGGATCGACAGCGTGCCCTCGCCGCGCTGCCAGACCCAGAAGATCGCGGCGAGAACCACCGCCCACAGCAGCGTCGTCCCCGCATAGGGGATGTGGACGTCGAGATGCAGGAAGTCCGAGACGCCGGTGCCCGTGATCGCGATCGCAAAGGCCAGGGACCAGTACGCAAAAGCCCGGTAGCGGCGAGTGCCGAACTGCAGCAGGAGCCCCACGACGATCACGAGCACCTCGATGCCGCCACCCCCGAAGTTGCCGTAGGTCTTCAGGTAATCCGACGTGGCCTCCCCGCCGGCGGTGGTCAGGATCTTGACCACCCAGAAGAGCAGGATGACCTCCGGAACCTTCGCCGCGAGGGGCACGGGAAGAAAACGACCGATCAGCGGAAGCTCGGCGTCCCGCTTATTCAGATCCCACGACTCGATCACTTATTTAACGATAACTGGAGCGCACTGGAGATATCAATCAGCCCAGAGAACCAATTTTCGGCAACCCGCATCATCCTCGAGGTGGATACGCGGGTGGGCAAAGATCGTCCTTCCGGGCGTTGTGCCCGCGCGCGAGTGACCGTAGGGTGACGGTGTGATCGATGTTCGAGCTGTGAGCAAGCGCTATGGCGAGAAGCTCGCCGTGGACGATCTGAGCTTTCAGGTCCAGTCCGGTGTCGTGACTGGTTTTCTGGGGCCCAACGGTGCTGGCAAGTCGACCACGATGCGGTTGATTCTGGGGTTGGATGCGCCCAGTAGTGGGACCGTGCGGGTCAACGGCTGCGCCTACCGCGACTTCGAGGCGCCGCTGCACGAGATCGGCGCGATGCTCGAGGCCCACGCGATCCACACCGGGCGCTCGGCCTACAACCATCTGCTCGCGCTGGCCCAGACCCACGGGATCCCGCGCGGCCGCGTGGAGGAGGTAATCGAGCTGGTCGGGCTGCGCGAGGTCGCGCGCAAACGGGTCGGCAGCTTTTCGCTCGGGATGGGCCAGCGCCTGGGTGTCGCGGCAGCATTGTTGGGTGATCCAGCGACGGTAATCCTCGACGAGCCCGCCAACGGGCTCGATCCGGAGGGCATCCACTGGATCCGCAACCTGCTCAAGAACCTCGCCGCCGAAGGACGCACGGTATTCCTCTCATCGCATCTGATGAGCGAGATGGCCCAGACCGCGGATCATCTGATCGTGATCGGGCGCGGGCGGCTGATCGCCGATACCTCCGTCGCGGAGTTCGTGCGCCGCGCCTCCTCGGACACCAATGTGCGCGTCCGCTCACCCCAGGCAAATGAGCTGCGCGACGTGCTGGTCGGAAGCGAGGCGGAGGTGCAGAGCATCGAGCCGGGCCTGCTCGAGGTCAGCGGCCTCACCGGCGAGCGGATCGGCGAGATCGCCCTGCAAGCGCGGATCGTGATCTCTGAGCTGACACCCCTGCAGGCCTCGCTGGAGGAGGCGTTCATGAGCCTCACCGGCGAGTCGGTCGAGTACCGCGCCAACGCCGGCGAGGAGCACGAAACGAGCGGGAACGTGAGGGCCGCGGCGTGAGCGCCACCGAGACACTGCCCGCCGCCGCGACACCGATTCAGCGCGCCTTCACCGGCCGCGTGACCCAGGCGAACGTGCTGCGCTCGGAGTGGACGAAGCTGTGGTCGCTGCGCTCGACGCGCTGGTCGCTGCTGTTCGCCGTGATCGCGATGGCCGGCCTCGGCGTGCTGATCGCGGCGGTCTCGATGAGCCGTTGGTCACACCTCAGCCCGCACGAGCAGGCGACGTTCGACTCGATCGACCGTAGCCTCGGCGGCTATCACCTCGCCCAGCTCGCGATCGGCGTGCTCGGGGTGCTCGTGATCAGCGGCGAGTACTCGACCGGGATGATCCGCTCGAGCCTGATGGCGGTGCCGCGGCGGCTGCCCGTGCTGTGGGCCAAGATCGCGGTGTTCGCCGCGGTGACGTTCGTGTTGATGCTCGCGAGTGCGCTCGTCGCGTTCTTCGCCGCCCAGGCGATCCTCACCGAGCATCACGTCAACGTGACGCTCAGCCACCCGCACGCGCTGCGCACGCTCGTCGGGACGGTGCTGTTCATGACCGTCACCGGCATCCTCTGCGTCGCGCTCGGCACGATCATCCGCAGCACCGCCGGCGCGATCGCGACCTTCGCCGGACTGCTGTTCGTGCTGCCTGGGATCGTCGACATCCTCCCGAGCGAAATCGGCAACTCGATCAACCCCTACCTCCCCTCCAGCGCCGGCGGAGCGATCGCCAAGGCGATCCCGGACCCGCACACGCTCTCCCCCTGGGGCGGATTCGCGCTCTACTGCGGATACACGATCGTGCTGCTGGCGATCGCCGCGTACATGCTCGTACGCCGCGACGCATGACGGCAACCGCCAAGCCCATCAACACAGCCCAGCGGGCTGTGACGAAGGTGCCCGAGATCGCCCTGATCTTCTGGGTCCTGAAGCTCCTGACCACCGGGATGGGCGAGTCGATGTCGGACTTCCTCGGTCAGCACAGCGTCCCGATCGCCGCTGCGATCGGGATCTTCGGCCTGTGGTTCGCGATCTGGCTGCAGATGCGCCAGCCTGAATACCGGGCTCCGTTCTACTGGTTCGCGGTGATGATGGTCGCGATCTTCGGCACGATGGCCGCCGACGGCATCCACGACGGCGCGAGCATTCCCTATGCGGTCACGACGCCGCTGTTCGCGCTCGTCACGGCCGCCGTGTTCTGGCGCTGGTATCGCAGCGAGGGCACGCTCTCGATCCACAGCATCACGACCCGTCGCCGCGAGGGGTATTACTGGGCCGCGGTGCTGGCGACCTTTGCGCTCGGCACCGCCGCGGGCGATCTGACCGCGACCTCGCTGAAATTGGGCTTCTTCGGGTCGGTAATCCTGTTCGCGGGAATCATCGCGATCCCCGCGATCGGCTGGTGGCGTTTGCACATGAACCCGATCGTCGCCTTCTGGTTCGCCTACATCGTCACGCGCCCGCTCGGCGCGTCCTTCGCCGACTGGTTCTCAAAGCCGCACGCGATCACCGGGCTCGGCCTCGGGGATGGCACCGTCAGCGGGCTGGCGCTGCTCGTGTTCATCGCCCTCGTCGCCTACGTGGCGCTTACCAAGTGCGACATCCAGAGCGAGTCGCACATCGCGTACGTCCCACCACAGTCAAGCCCTGGGTTGGTCCTCGACACAGAGCTCGAGTAGGAGCAAAAAATGAAGCGGGCGCTGTGGGCCGATGCCCACGATCCGCTGGCGCCGGCGCCGGCAAACCGCCAAGATGGAGGGATGAACGAGTCAGCGCCAGCGCCTGCGTCGACCTGGCTGGCAGGGCGCGCCGAGCGCCTGAGCAGGCTGAGCGCCGCTCATCCGTTCGCGATCGATCTCGCGATCTGCCTCGCCACGGCGGCTTTGAGCATCGTGGGCTTGGCGACCCAGCATCGCCTCGACACGATCGCCGTGGTCTTCTGCGCCGGCCTGTGCGCCCCGTTGCTGCTGCGTCGCCTGAGCCCGATTCTGTGCTTTGGCGTGATCGCGCTCGTCGCGTTGGCGCAGTGGCTGCTCGCCGCCCCGCAGCTCGCCGATGCCGCGGTGCTGATCGCCCTGTACTGGGTGGCCCTGGACGGGAGCTTCCTCGAGGGCGCGCTCGCCGCCGCCACGGTCGAGCTGGGAGCCATCATGGCGGCGGTGCGCTGGTCGCCGACCGCGCCGCTGAAGGTCTGGGTCGGTCTCACGGGGCTGGCGACCGCGGCGGGAGTGCTCGGTGTCTCGATCCGCCAGCGCAGAGCGCTGCTCGCCTCGTTGCAGGAGAAGGCCGCGCGGCTCGAATTCGAGCGCGACCAGCAGGGTCGGCTTGCCGCCGCCGCCGAGCGAGCGCGCATCGCTCGCGAGATGCACGACATCGTGGCGCACAACCTGAGCGTGATGATCGCGCTCGCCGATGGCGCCACCTACGCGATGGACACCACGCCGCAGCGCGCTGCGGAGGCGACCAAGCGCGTCTCGGCGACCGGGCGCGAAGCGCTGGTGGAGATGCGCCGGCTGCTCGGCGTGCTGCGCGAGGAGTCCTCGACGCAGCCGCTCGAGCCCCAGCCGAGCCTCGGCCGGCTCGACGAGCTTCTGGCACGGGTCAATGCCGCCGGGATCCCAGTCACGATGGATCTCGACGGCGACCCGCACGAGCTCGCCGACGGCGTGCAGCTGACCGTGTTCCGGGTCGCGCAGGAGGCCCTCACCAACACGCTCAAGCACGCCGCCCGACCCACCCGTGCGCACCTGGCGCTGAGCTGCCAGCCGGATCAGGTCGAGCTCGAGGTAACCGACACGGGCAGCGAGCGAGCGGTCGCGGCGGCTTCGGGCGGGCGCGGGCTGCATGGCATGCGCGAGCGCGCCGCGACCTACGGGGGCAAGCTCGAAGCCGGGCCCAGACCCGAGGGCGGCTGGCGCGTGCACCTACAGCTGAGCCCCGAAGCCGAGGGTGCTCTGCGATGAGCACGGGCCTGCTCCTGGCGGACGACCAGGAGCTGATGCGGATGGCATTCCGGATGGTGATCGACACGCAGCCTGACATGTCGATCCTCGGCGAGGCCGGCACCGGTCGCGAGGCGGTCGCCGCCGCCGCGCGGCTAGGACCGGACGTCGTGCTGATGGACGTACGGATGCCGGAGATGGATGGTGTGGAGGCGACGCGCCTGATCGTCCAGTCCGAGAGCCGCACGCGGATCATCATCCTCACCACCTTCGACCTCGACGAGTACGTCTACGCGGCGCTGCGCGCCGGTGCGAGCGGCTTCCTGCTGAAGGACACCCCACCCGCCGACCTGCTCTCCGGGATCCGCGCGGTCGCAAGCGGCGATGCCGTCGTGGCGCCGAGCGTCACCCGCCGGCTGCTGTCGACCTACGCCCACCGCCTACCCGTCGCCGGCCGCCCCGACCAGAGCCAGCACAAGCGTCTCGAGCTGCTGACCGCGCGCGAGCACGAGGTGCTCCTGCTCCTCGCCGCCAGCCTCTCCAACGCCGAGATCGCCGATCGCCTCGTCCTGTCCGAGGCCACCGTCAAGTCCCACGTCGGTCGCATCCTCGCAAAGCTCGGGCTGCGCGACCGCGTGCAGATCGTCGTCTTCGCCTACGAGACGGGCCTGATCACCCCCTCGCACAGCTGACTCGTGCAGACGCCGCTCACGCCGAACCGGCCACCGCACCGCCTGCCATGCTTCGCCCGTGTCCGCACCCCGCATCGACCCGCCGGAGCGGCTGCGCGCGCGACGTGAGGCCTCGCGCCGCGCCACGCGCCGCCGGCGCTATCAGCTCGCCGGCGCGCTCGCCGCGCTGCTCGTGATCGTCGCCGGCGTGGCGCTCGCCAACCTGATCGGGAGCTCGGGCGGCTCGAATCCGAAGGCGACGTCGTTGAGCGCGGCCGTGAGCCACGCGCACACGATCGGCGGGGCAAGCGACGGGACCGGGCATGCGGCTACGCATGTGCCGGCCTCGACCGCGCAACACGACACGGCTGCCTCCGGGCCGGGGACGGGCGTGCCGGGAACGCAGGCGGTGCCGATCCTGATGTACCACGTGATCGCCGCCCCGCCGGCGGACGCCCCGTTCCCCGGGCTGTACGTCGCGCCGAGCGAGTTCGCGGAACAGATGGAAGCGCTTGCGCATGCCGGTTGGCACGCCGTGACGCTCGACCGGGTGCAGGCCTACTGGCAACGAGGCGTGTCTCTTGGGCCCGGCAAACCGATCGTCGTCTCCTTCGACAACGGCTACCAGTCGCAATACACCCAGGCGCTTCCCGTCCTGCGCCGGCTCGGCTGGGTCGGCGACGAGAACATCCAGCTGACCGGCCTGCCGCCCTCCCAGGGAGGGCTCAGCCAGGCGCAGATCCGTGGCCTGGTCACCGCGGGCTGGGAGCTCGACACCCAGGGCATCAGCCACGCCGACCTGATCACCCTGGACGGCACACAACTGCACGATCAAGTCGCCGTCGCGCGGCGCACCGTCCAGCAGCGCTTCGGCGTGCCGGTCAATTGGTTCTGCTACCCCTCCGGGCACTATGACGCGACCGTAATCGCCGCGGTGAAGGCCGCCGGCTTCACCGGCTCCACGACCGTCATCCCGGGCTGGGCTAACCACTCCGAAGATCGCTACCGGCTGCACCGACTGCGCGTGCTCGGCGGTACCTCGCCGCAGGCGCTGCGCGCCGAGATCGCGGCAATCCGCGCAGACCCGCCGGCGCCCGCCTCCTACAGCGGCTGAAGCGCTCGCGACCGGATCGGGGTGGCTAGGGCGTCGCCGTCCCGGGTGATGCCTGCGCGCCGGGCGAGGACCGCACGGCCGGTGCGACCAGCACCTCGGGGTGCGCTTCGGTGATCACGTGCCGGCGCAGCGTCGCCTCGCTGACGGTGCGCGGCGTCGGCGAGGAGAAGCGATAGACGATCAGGCCGTTCACATCGTCCCGGCTCTCGAGGCGGAAGCCCGGCGCCGGCGGGCTGCCCGCCGAGGCCGTCAGCGGCGAGTAGCCGGTCTCGACGATTTCTCGCACCTGCACCGTCGTGCCCTCGGCGAGGTTATGCAGCGGCGGCAGGTAATACTCGAGCGGCGCCGCGCCGAGCTCGACCGTCGTGATCACGCGCTCGCCGACTGGGGCGCCACGACGCAGGGCCTTCGCCACCCCGCGCCAGTCGCCGCGCTGCAGACGCGGGCTGAGGTCGACGTCGATCGTGATCGCCAGGCCGACCACCGCGATCAGCGCCGCAAACGCCGTCCCGACGCGTCCCGCGCGCCGCGCCGTAACGATGACCGCGATCAGCACGCTCACCGGGATCATCGCCGCGACGAGGTTGCGCGGCGCCAGATAGTCGAGGCCGAAGGCGACGAGCAGGATCGGGAGCAGCACCCCGCAGGCGGCGATCGCCAGCGCGATCAGCGCGCCGCGCTCCTCGCGCGGCTCGAGCACGCTCCACAGGCCGTAGCCGAGACCCGCGAGGATTCCCAGCGCCACGAGCAGCTCGATCCCGTGCCCGAGCGGCGAACCCATATAGCCCGTCAGGTAGTACTGCGGGATCGCTTCGAGCCGGCTGGCAAGCGCCCATTCGCCGATCCACTGCGCGCCGTGCCCGCCCTGCGCGGAGGCCAGCGGCAAAAGCGCGAGTCCGACGAGCACAACCGCGCCGCACGCCAGCAGCGTCGCGCGTGCGCTCGCATCACCCCCACCCGGTGACTCGTCCCTGAGCCACGGCAGCCGGCGCCGGAAGAGCAGCATCACGATCATCGGAGCTACGAGGAAGGCCGCGAAATAGTGGCATAAGAGCGCCAGCGAGGCCGTCACCGCGAAGGCCGTAAGCCGCCGTGGCGTGGTGCCATGCAGCGCGCGCAGGAAGCAGAGCATCGCCAGCGCGCTCGCGAACACGAACAGCCCGTAGGCGCGCGCCTCCTGCGAGTACCACACGAACAGCGGGTTCACGGTGACGAACGCCGCGGCCGCGATCGCCGTAGCACGGCGCGCAGTCAGTTCCCGTCCGATTGCCCAAGCGACGGGCACGGTCGCGATCCCCACGATCGCCGACGGCAGACGCAGCGCGACCTCGCCGGTGCCGAGCACGCGCGAGTCCGCCCAGGCGATCACGTACCAGAGCGGCGGCGTGTTCTCGGTGTGGACGACCGAGCGCAGCGTCGCACCGAGGCTCGCGTGGAGTACATGCACGGGCGTGAACGCCTCGTCGTACCAGAAGCTCTGCAGGTCGAGCGTCGACAGGCGCAGCGCCGCCGCGAGGATCGTCAGCGCCGCGAGTGGCCACCACGCCGGCAGCGTGCGCCTCGCGCCGACGGGGTGCCCATCCACCGCCGGCGAGGAGACCGCCGCGCTCACTGGTTTGTTTCCGGCGATGCGCCTTCGGGACTTCCCGCGGCGCCCGCGGCGGCGCGGCCGCAGAACTCCACCGGCGTCGCCGAGCCGAAGCAGCCGTAGCGGAAGGCCGGTGCGTCTTCGACCCGCGGCGGCAGGTACCAGCCGCCCCGGGCGGCGCGGCGCCCGTCGATCACCGGCCCGGTCATCTGCAGGCACAGTTGGATCCGTTCTTTCGGCGGCCCGGGCGTCGTGTTGCCGCAGACCACGTCTTTGGTCGTGTGACCGAACAGATCCTGTTCGGTGGACACGTTCTTGTAGTCGTGTCCGGTGTACTCGCGCCACGTGCGCAGGTCCGCGTTCAGACGGTGGTTGACGTGCGTCTGCTGGACCAGGTCGTTGATCGTCGCGACCGCCAGCAGCAAGCCCGCGAGGATCAGCAGCGTCACCTCGACGAGTCGTCGGCGACCGGTGCCCGGCGACTCCTTATCCCGTGGTCGCAACCATCCCGGCAGGCGATTCCAGCGGCCGCCGTCGACCGTAGTCGCGTCCTGGATGGGGGTCATAGCATCGCTCATTGCACAGGCACCAGCAGCGGCGCCAACTGGTGGACAATGAACAGCGCCTGCACCGCCAGCGTCGCGACAAGTAGGCGGCGGTCGCGCACGACCACGGCCAGGGGCAACGACCACAGCGTGTACCACGGCAGCAGCCAGGTGCTCGTGACCGAGATCGCGAGCAAGGTCCAGCCGGAGGCGGCGACCCAGTCATAGCCCCGCCAAGTGCGCCACAACAGGTAGAGGACGATCAGCACGAGCCCCGCCTTGAGCAGATCGTGATCGATCGGGAACACGCCCGGCTTGCCGACGAGGTGGGCGAGCTCGGTCGGGAAGCTGTCGGTCGAGACGAACGCCGCGTCGCGGTTCAGCGCGGCGACGATGTCGATCCCGTGGATGCCGAACACGGCGTAGCCCACCACCGCGGCGAGCACCAGCGCGCCGAGCGCGCCGAGGATCGGGGCGAGCCTGCGGCGCGTGAGGATCATGAACGGCAGCAGCGCCGCGACGGTCGCCTTCACAAGCGTGCCCGCGACCACCGAGGCGGCCGCCGAGGCGTCGCGCCCGGCGAGCGAGAGGGTCACGGCGGCCATCATGAACAGGGTCATGATCAGGTCGTTGTGCGCGCCGCCGAGCCCGTAGATCACCCACAGCGGGTTCGCGCCCACGACCAGCAGCGCGAGCACCGGATCGAAGCCACGGATCCGAGCACAGCGCCAGGTGAGCGCGAGCGTGCCGGCGCTGGCGAGCAGCGCCTCCGCTTTCATCCCCCACAACGCGCCCTTGAGGCCGAGCGGGGCGAGCGGATAGGAGAGCAGCGTGTACAGCGGTCCGTAGGCGGTGGCGACGTGCTTCCAGTCTTTGCCGACGTACTGGTAGACGGGGTCGCGCACGATCGCGATCGGGCCGTGGGTGTAGGGGTTGATCGAGTGCTCGACGCCCATGCGGGCGTAGGCGATGTAGCTGAACACGTCGGTCGAGATCAGCACCGGCCCGACGAACACGATCAGTTGCAGGACGCCCACGAGCCCGATCGCCCAGCGCCTCGAGATCTGACCCGCGAGTCCCAGCAGCAGCGCGTAGGCGCCGGTGAAGGCGAGCAGTGCGATCAGGAAGGTGCGGTAGCCCAGGCGCGTTCCGAGCCCGCTCAGCCAGCCGGCGATCGCGGGCTGTTTCGGGATCAGGACCGAGTGCCCGACCGCCGCGTCGAGCACGATCTCGAGCGTCGCCGCCAGCAGCACGACCGCCGCCAGCACGAGCAGCGCGCGCTCCCAGCGCTCGGCCTGCGGATGCTCGCGCAGCCGCGCCAGCGGTGAGGTGCGCCGGGCGGTGCCCGGATCCACGACGCCAGATGCGACGCCGCCGCTACTCCCTACAGCGCTGTCCAAACCGTCTTCGTCTCCAGGTAGGCGTCGAGACCGTCGTGACCGTGCTCGCGGCCGATGCCGGAGGCCTTGAAGCCCCCGAACGGCGCCGACGGATCGACCACCCCCCAGGTGTTGACGTAGACCATCCCGGCGCGCAGGCTCGCGGCCAGGCGATGGGCGTTTGAAACGTCGCGCGTCCAGACGCCGGCCGCAAGGCCGTACTCGCTCGCGTTCGCCCTGGCGGCGACCTCCTCGAGCGAGTCGTACGGCGAGGCCACCAGCACCGGTCCGAAGATCTCCTCGCGCGAGATCCGCAGCTCGTCGTCGGTCGTGCTGAACAGCGTCGGCGCGACGAAGTAGCCGCCGCTGTCGGCAAGCGCCGCCGCGCCGCCCGCCAGCAGCTCGGCGCCTTCGGAGCGGCCAGCCTCGATGTAGCCGAGCACGCGCTCACGCTGCTCGGACGAGACGACCGGGCCGAGCTGGCTGGCGGGATCGAGGCCTGGGCCGAGGCGCGCCTTCTCGGCCTGCGCGGCCAGCCCACTCATCACCTCGTCGAAGCGCTCGGCTGGGACAAACAGCCGCGAGCCGGCGTTGCAGGCCTGGCCGGAGTTGAAGTAGAGCGCCTGGTAGGAGCCCTTCACCGCGGCCTCGATGTCGGCGTCGGGGAGGATGATGTTCGGCGACTTGCCGCCGAGCTCGAGCGTCACGCGCTTGAGCGCTTTGCCGGCCTTCGCGCCGATCTCGCGCCCGACGGCGGTCGAGCCGGTGAACGCGATCTTGTCGACCCCGGGGTGATCGACGAGCGCCGCGCCGGTCTCGCCGTCGCCGGTGAGCACGTTGATGACGCCCGGCGGAAAGCCGGCCTCGAGCGCCAGCTCGCCGATCCGCAGCGCGCTCAGCGGCGTCTGCTCGGCCGGCTTGAGCACGACCGTGCAGCCGGCGGCCAGCGCCGGGCCGAGCTTCCAGGCGGCCATCAGCAGCGGGAAGTTCCAGGGAATGATCTGCCCGCACACGCCGACCGGTTCGCGGCGCGTGTAGCAGTGCATGTTCGGCGCCGCCACCGGCAGCACGCCGCCCTCGATCTTCGTCGGCCAGCCGGCGAAGTAGCGCAGGTGCGCGATCGCTCCGTTGACGTCGACATAGCGCGCGAGCCCGACCGGCTTGCCGTTGTCGAGCGACTCGATCTGTGCGAGCTCGTCGGCGTGCGCCTCGATCGCGTCGGCCAGCGCCCGCATCAAGCCCTCGCGGCCGGCGGCGCCGATCGTGGCCCAGGGACCCTCGGCGAAGGCCGTGCGCGCCGCCACCACGGCTTGCCCCACATCCTGCGCGCCGGCCTGGGGCACCCGCGCGATCTCGCGGCCCGTCGCGGGGTCGAGCGTCGCGAACGTACGCCCGTCGGCCGCCTCGGGTCGCTCGTCGCCGATCACCAGGCGCTGGGGTCGTGAGATGAACGCGCGCGCGGCGTCGTTGAGCGCGTCGGGGAGGATCGGGACGGCGGTATCGGCGGCGGCGGTCATGGCAACTCCTTGCACGTGGTTCGTCGGGCTCGAACTAGCTCACGGCTTCAGGACGATCTTAAGCGCCTCGCGCCGGTCATACAGCGCGTAGGCCTCGACGGCGTCGTCGAGGGCCATGTGGTGGGTAACGAGCGGGGTCGGGTCGAGCAAGCCGGCGGACATCATCGCCATCACGCGGTCGACGTGCGCGATCACGTTCGCATGGCCCGCGCACAGCTGCAGCGACTTGATCCATAACAGGCCCATGTGCACCTCGCAGCGCTCGGCGTAGACGCCGATCGCCTGCACGGTCCCGCACTTGCGCGTCAGGCGCAGCGCGAGGTCGAGCGCCTTGGGGTGCCCGACGGCGTCGATGCAGACGTCCACCCCGCGCCCTTCCGTGGCCGCGCGCGCGGCGGCGCGCGGATCACCCTCGCTCAGATGCACGGCCTCCGCGCCGAAGGACTCGGCCATCGCCAGGCGCTCCGCGACCGAGTCGACGGCGATCACGTGCGCCGCGCCGGACGCCTTCGCCGCCTGCACCGCGCAGAGGCCGACCGGACCGAGGCCGAGCACCGCGGCGACGTCACCGGCGCGCAGGCCGCTCTCGGCGACGGCGTGGTAGCCGGTGCCCATCACATCGCCCGCGAACAGGGCCACCTCGTCGCTCATCCCGGCGGGCACCTTGCGCAGAACGAGGTCGGCGTTCGGCACCAGCGCCCGCTCGGCCTGCGTGCCCTGCAGCGCGCCGAGCGCCGCCCCGTGGCCGAACGTGCGCGAGGAGTCGCACTTGTGAAAGGCGCCGCGGCGGCAGAACCAGCAGCGCCCGCAGGCGGTCTGAAAACAGCCGAGCACGCGATCGCCGGCCTGCACGTCGCGCACGTCGGGGCCGGCCTCGATCACGGTGCCGACGTACTCGTGCCCGATCGTGAAGCCGGGCTCGATCTGCACGCGGCCGTGATAGATGTGCAGGTCCGACCCGCACACGCCCGTCGCCTCGATCCGCACGATCGCGTCGCCGGCGTCGATCAGCTCCGGCTCGGGGACCTCCTCGACGCGCACCTCGCCGGGTGCTTGAAAGGTGACCGCGCGCATCGACCGGTCAGCCTAGAGAACGACGGCGTCTTTTGGCGCCACCCGAGGCTCCACACATAACCCATATGCTGCTACGCCGATGGGCGAGATCTCAAAGGCGGTGCTGATCACCGGCTGCTCCTCCGGCATCGGCGAGGCGACCGCGCGCCGCCTGGCCGCCGGCGGCTGGACCGTCTACGCCAGCGCGCGCCGGCTGGAGTCGATCGAGCACCTGCTGGGCGCCGGCTGCCACACGCTCGCGCTCGACGTGACCGACGAGGACTCGATGCGCGCCGCGGTTGACGAGATCGAGCAGGCCGAGGGCGCCGTCGGCGTGCTCGTCAACAACGCCGGCTACTCGCAGGGCGGCGCGATCGAGCAGGTCCCGCTGGAGGCCGCGCGTCGGCAGTTCGAGACGAACGTGTTCGGCCCGATCGCGCTAACCCAGATGGTTCTACCCGGAATGCGCTCCCAGCGCTGGGGCAAGATCGTGAACATCGGCTCGATGGGCGGGCGCCTGACGTTCCCCGGCGGCGGTCTCTATCACGCGACCAAGTACTCGCTCGAGGCGATCTCCGACGCGCTGCGCTTCGAGGTGAAGGGCTTTGGCGTCGACGTCGTGCTCATCGAGCCCGGCCTGATCGTGACCGAGTTCGCCGCCACCGCCGTGGCCCAGGCCGAGGCGGTCACGGGCGCCGGTCGAGACACGGAGGCCGACCGGGCCGGTGGGACCGCCGCCGCGGACAGCCCGTATGCCGAGTTCGACGCGAAGGTCGCGACGCTCACGACCGGCGTCTACGAGGGCCCGATGCGCCGCCTCGGCGGCGGCCCGGACGTCGTCGCGAAGGCGATCGAGAAGGCGATCTCGCGCCGGCGCGCGCCGGCGCGCGTGCCCGTGACCGCCTCGGCGCGCCTCTCGATCCTGCAGCGCAAGCTCACGCCGGATCGTCTCTGGGACGCGGCGATGCGGGTCCAGTTTCCGCAACCGAAGTAGCGAGCCCTTACGCCGCGAGCGGAACGACCGGATGCGGCCGCCCGATCTCGAACCCCTGCGCGTAGTCGACGCCGAGCTCGCGCAACAGCTCGACCGTCGCCGCGTCGCCGACGTACTCGGCGATCGTCTGCTTGCCCATGCCGCGCGCGAGCCCGACGAGCGCCTCGACGACGAGCTGGTCCTGCGGCGACTCAGGGAGGCCGCGGATGAAATCGCCGTCGATCTTCAAATACTCGAACGGGAGGTGCTTGAGGTACTGAAAGGAGCCGAATCCTGCCCCGAAGTCGTCGAGCGCGACCGCACAGCCGAGCTCACGCACGCCGGCACAGAAGTCGCGTGCGCGCGCCATGTCGGAGATCGCGGCGGTCTCGGTCACCTCGATCACGAGCCGCGCGGGGTCGACGCGCGCGTGTGCAAGGCGTCGTTCGATCTCGCCCAGCATCCCGCCGTCGGTGATCGACAGCGACGAACAGTTGATCGCGATCCGCGTTCCCCGCTCGCGATGCTCGCCCGCGAGCAGCTCGAGCGCCTGCGCCAGCACCATCCGATCGATCTCCCTGATCAAGCCATAGCGCTCGGCCGCGGGCAGGAACCTGCCCGGCGCCACCAGCTCCCCGGCAGGATCGTCGGCGAGCCGCACGAGCGCCTCATAATGCGACACCTCGCCGTCGCTCAGGGAGACGATCGGCTGGTAGTGCAGCACGAACGACTGTTCTCCCAGGGCGCGGCGCAGCCGCGCCAGCCACGGGCGCCGATGCAGGCCTGCGGGTGAGGACATGCCGCCGGGCGAATGCAGGCGCGCGGCTACGGATGGCCCACGGCCCCGCTGGATACGGGAGTCGGCCACGCCGGCGTAGCGGTTGTGCCTCGGAGGCTGTGGCGTGCGCAGGAACAGGCGGGGTCTCGCCGCGATCGTCGTCGAAGTCAGCACGGCCTGGGTTTCGACGGCATGCTCTGCTCCCCTGCGCAAACGTCGCCTTGTGGAGCTTCTCACACGAAAACGTCATCAAACCTGCACAAATGTGCCGATCCCGTGCCGATATGGCCTCTTCAACCTACTGTAAATACTTTTGTATATATATTTTTAATGATTAATCCCCATCAACGACGCGAGTAGGGACGGCGCGCGCGGTCGGAGACGATCAGCAGCAGCGCAAGCAGCACGAAGTTCATCACCACCGAGGAGCCCCCATAGGCGACAAACGGGAGCGTCACCCCCGTGAGTGGGATCACACGCGTGACGCCGCCCACGATCACGAACACCTGCATCGCGACGATGAACGACAGCCCGGTCGCGAGCAGCTTCGAGAAGGAGTCCTTTGCCAGCATCGCCGTCTTCAGGCCGCGCGCTACGAACAGCAGGTAGACGATCAAGAGGCCGGCGGCGCCGACGAGGCCGAGCTCGTCGGTGATCACCGCATAGATCATGTCGCTTTCCGGCACCGGCAGGATCGAGCGATGCACGATCACGTGATGCGACAGTTCGACCGGGTACTGCAACAACGACTGGTCGAAGCCCGTGCCGAGCAGACCCCCATCCGCCTGCGCGAACAGCGCCTGGCCGAGCTGGTAGCTGGTTCCGTTGTTGAACAGCGCCGGGTCGAGCGGGTGTTCCCAGGCCAGCACGCGCGCGTGCACGTGTTCGACGTGCCCGGCGACGAACCACGCGCCGAGCGCGAACAGCACCAGGCCGATCAGCGGGAACGAGAGCCGCCCGGTCGCGACGTACAGCAGCGCGAGAAACGCTCCGTAGAACATCAGCGAGGTGCCGAGCTCGCCCGTCAACAGCAGCGTTCCCATCGCCGCGCCCCACACCAGCAGCATCGGTCCGAACTGCTTCATCGGCGGGATCGTCACGCCCAGGATGCACCGTCCGCCGGTCACGAGGATCTGGCGGTTGTCGCGCAGGTAGCTGGCGAGGAAGATCACGATCGCGACCTTCCCGAGCTCCGCCGGCTGGAAGGAGACGCCGCCGACGTGAATGTCCAGATAGGCGCCGTTGACCTGCTCGCCGATCACGGGCACGCGCGGCAGGACCGTCATGCCGATCCCGACCACCGCGATCGTGTAGCGATAACGCTCGAGCACGCCCACCCCCCGGCGCCGCAGCGCCAGGATCGTCGCGGCGAACAGCACCAGCCCGAGCACCATCCACTGCGCCTGCTGACGCGCGAGCGTCGGGTTGATGCGGTAGACCATCACGATCCCGACGCTCGCGAGCACCGCGCCGAGCGGGAACAGGTAGGGGTCGGCGTCAGGCAGGCAGAAGCGGATCACGAGGTGCGCGGCGACGCACAGCCCGAGGAACAGCGCGCCGTATGTCAGCGACACGCTCGAGGCGTGGTTGAGCGTGAGGCTCGTCGCCGAGGCGCGCGAGCTGTCCTGCTGCTGGATGAAGATCGCGGTGAAGCCCGCGGTGACCAGCAGCGCCGCGGGGATCAGCCCCAGCAGCTCGCGGTTTCTCGGGCTGAGCACAGGTCGAGATTAGCCCGCCAAGCGGCGTGGACGCTCCGGCACGACAGGTACCCTTACCCCAATGAACGACGACGAGCGCGCGCCCGCGCTGTGGCGAGGCATGTGGACGCGCTTCCTGATCGGGGGCGTGCTGATCGTGTTGCTCGCCGGCGGGGCGACCGCGACCGTCGCGCTGAACACCGCGAGCGGCCTCGCGCACGAGATCTTCCCCGCCGCCAACCAGATCAACGCCCCGCGCAGCCTCGTCACGCCGGAATACAGCGGCGGCCCACAGACCTTCCTGATCCTCGGTTCCGATCGCCGCGAAGGATCGAAGGACAACTACGACAAGGAAGACCCGCCCCACTCGGACACGATCCTGCTCGTGCGCTTCGACCCCGGACAGGAACAGACGTCCGTGCTGTCGATTCCGCGCGACCTGATGGTCAACATCACGACGCCGAGCGGACAGGTGTACTCAGGCGAAAAGATCAACGCCGCCTACACGATCGGCAGCCGCGAAGGGGGCGCGAAGGGCGGGATCGTGCTCGCGGCCGAAACTATCAAGCGCGAAGTCTTCCCCGAACTGAAGCTCAACGGGATCGTCGACGTCAACTTCCGGGGCTTCATCCAGGTCGTCGACACGCTCGGCTGCGCCTACGTGAACGTCGATCACCGCTACTACAACGAGAACATCGGCACGACCGAAACCGATTACACCTCGATCAACCTGCAGCCCGGCTATCAGAAGCTCTGCTACGAAAACGCGCTCGACTACGTCCGCTACCGCCACACCGACTCGGACTTCGTGCGCGTCGCGCGCCAGCAGGACTTCCTGCGCGACCTGCGCGAGCAGATCGACCCAGCCAACGAGATCGGTCAGGTCGACACCGTCGCCAAAGCCGTCGGGCATGCGATCACGACGACCTTCCACGCCTCGGCCTCGGAGCTGATCGAACTCTCAAAGCTGATCGCCTTCTCACAGTCAAAGCCCTTGAGGCAGGTCAAATTCCAGACCACGAACGTCGACGCCCAGATTCACGGCGGCGACTACGTCACCTCCAGCCCGCAGCTCGAGCGCGCGACGCTCGAGGACTTCCTCCACGGCCACGAACAGCTCAGCCTCCCGGCCTCGCCGAAGCCTCGCGCCCACCACTCCAGCCACGGCAGCCACCACGGCGGTGGCGGCAGCTCGCCGCGCGCGATCGGCCTCTATCCGACCACCTCGGCCGGCCAGACCGAAATGATCGAGGCCGCGCCCAACGTCCCCTTCCCCGTCCTCTACCCAACCTTGCAGACCGGCCCGGGCGAACAGCAGCAGGTTCGCGCCTACACGCTCAAAGACCAGCAGGGCAAACGCCACCACGCCTACGTGATCGTCTGGCAGCAGAACTCGATCGGCGGCTACTACGACTTCGAGGGCACCGACTGGCTCAACCCACCACTGTTCGCCCACGCCCGCACGCAGATGCTCGACGGCCACAACTACGAGCTCGTCGACGACGGCGCACACATCCACGTCGTCGGCTGGCGCTCCGGAAACGTCCTCTACTGGCTCACGAACACGCTGCTCGAGGAACTCTCCAACGCGCAGATGCTCGCGATCGCCAAATCCGCCCAGCCATTGCGCTGAGGCGTACTCACTGCGGGCGCGCTCAGATCGATGATGCCGCGCGTGCTTGATCCAGCGCAGCGTTCACAAGGGCGTCCGCATCAGCGTTCTGGGCACGGGGGACGGTGCGAATCGACCAGCGCTCGAAGCCCTTCAAGGCCGCGAGCGCCTCGCGGTGCAGGGGCTTCATCGCCTCGTGCTTGACCTTGTAGATACCTCTTACCTGCTTGGCGATCAGCTCCGAGTCGCCGACGACCTCGATCTCGCTCGCGCCCAGCTCGCGGGCCTGCTCCAGACCCAGCAGCAGCGCCCGGTACTCGGCGACGTTGTTCGTGACCGAGCCGAGCAGCTGGGCATGCTCGCCCAGCACCTCGCCCGCGGGCGAGGTGATCACGCAGGCGGCCGCGGCGGGACCGGGATTGCCGCGGGCGCCGCCGTCGACGTGGACGATCACCTTCATCGCTCGGAGTATGCCTGCCGGCTACGACGAAACGCGTGTTTCGCGCGCTCAGGCGTGAGCGAGCGGGGGCAGATCGCCGGCCACGCGGGCCCTGCGACGATCGCGAATCACGCGGCGAGGAGCCTCCTCGGAGGCCGGCGCCTTGTCGGCCGTGCGCCCACCGCGAGCACGCCGATCGAACTCACGCCGGTCGACGATCACCGTCACGTTGTCCTCGTTCCGGTAGTGCTCGACGAGCTTCGGATAGAGCTCGTCCTCGAGCGGCTTGGGTACGACGCAGTAGATCATCTACCCCCATCGTACTCCCCGGACGCGAATAAGCAAGCGCCGCAATCCGGACGGGCAGACTCAGGCGAAGAGGGCCCGCAGCGCGCCGCGCTCGTCGGCGGTCGCGTTCGCGAGCAGCTCCTCCTGCGCGAGTTCGCCGAGCTCCGTCCCCTGGGCGGTCACGGTCGCCCCGGCCGCCTCGTCGCCGAGATCGACCTCGTACCGGTACCAGCTGAGCTCCCAGGCGACGACGATCGAGACCACGCTCCCGGAGTCCGCGAGCGGGCGGGCGGCGACGCTCGGCTCCCCCAGCGAGCGGGTTACTCCCGCCACGCGCCGGGGGTGCTCACCGGCGTTGAAGACCTCGAGCGCGCGCTCGACCTTCAGCTCGCCGGCGGTAAGAGCGGGCGCCGGCGACTGGCCCTGAGTCGTCAAATCGCCGTCCGATGCGACCGACGGTATCGCGTCCGCTGGGTCCTCCGGGGCAACCGGGGCAACCGGAATCGCCTCGAGGAAGTCGTAGGACTCGGTCTGATAACCCTCCGGCGCCACCGCCGGCACGATCCCGAGCCCCTCCCCCGCGAAGTCCTCCGCCGCGCGCGCGGAGCTCGGCTCGCGTTGCGAGCGCAGGCGCTCGAACAGGCCGCGCCCGCGCCGGGCGCGGGAGGGCGCCAGGCTCACCGAGTGGCGGTCTGCCTCGCGCAGCCAGCCCTCGTGGGCCGCGCGCGGGGCGCAGAGCTCGCATACCGTGCGTCGCTGTCCACCGGCGAGGAACACGTCGGGCAGCTCGCCGCGCAGCAGCCGCCGCCCGCACACGTCGCAGGCGATGTCGGGCTGAGAGGTGACGATCGAGCGGGTTGCCATCGAACCCCAGACTACCTGGCCCCGTCCAACCCCGCGCACCCGCCACCCGCCGGCGGCCGCGAGAGCTCAGCTGTCGAAGGAGTCCTCTTGCATCCGGGAACGTAGCCGCAGGACGGCCTTGGTGTGCAGCTGCGAGACACGCGACTCGGTCACGCCGAGCACCTCGCCGATCTCGCGCAAAGTCAGGTTCTCGTAGTAGTAGAGCGCGATCACGAGCTTCTCGCGCTCGGGCAGCTTCGCGATCGACTCGGCGATCCGATCCTTGAGGTCGCCGACGTCGAGCGCCTTCGCCGGGTCGGGCGCGGCGTGATCCTCGATCGTGTCCATCAGCGATACCTGGTCGCCGCTGGAGTCCGAGACGCTCCACAGCTCGTCGAGGGCGACCATCGAGGAGTGCGAGATCGCGAGCAGCGATTCGTTGAGTTCCTCGACTGTAATTTTCAGCTCGGCCGCCATCTCCTTGTCGGTCGGCGCGCGCTGGAGGGTGTGCTCGAGCTTCGCGTTCGCGCGCTCGACTTCGCGGGCACGCGAGCGTACGCTGCGCGGAACCCAGTCCATCGCGCGCAGCTCGTCGATGATCGCGCCCTTGATGCGCATGATCGCGTACGTCTCGAACTTGATTTCGCGCGCGGGCTCGAAGCGCTCGATCGCGGAGATCAGGCCGACGAGGCCGTAGGAGATCAGGTCCGCCTCCTCGACATGCGGAGGCAGCCCGGCGGCGGTGCGCCCGGCTACGTACTTGACCAGCGGAGAGTAGGCGAGCACGAGCCGCTCGCGGGCACGGCGATCGTCGTCGGTCTTATACCGCCGCCAGACTTCCCGCAGCTCGATCGCTTTGACATTCGTCTCCAGTGTCTTCTCCCCCCACTTCAAGCCCGAGGATGGCTGCGCGCATAGGCGCTTCTAAGCCTGGCGGACTCTACCCGAGTGTAAACCTGGGTTGTAGAGACGCTCGCGTGGCCGAGCAGCTCTTGGATGCTCCGCAGGTCCGCGCCACCGTCGAGCAGATGCGTCGCATAACTGTGCCGGAGGGCGTGCGGCGTCGCCCCGCCGGGAATCCTGGCGCGTATCGCCCATGCCCGCAAACGCCTGCGCACGTCGCTCGTGCCGAGCGGTTTTCCGGTCTTGCTCAGGAACAGCGCCTGCGCCCTTACCGCGGACTCGCCCGGCTCGTTCGGCGATGTGAGCCCGTTGCGGCCGCGCTCCAGGTAGATCCGCACCGCCGCCATCGCGACCTCGCCGACCGGCAGGTAGCGGGTCTTGCGCCCCTTGCCCTCGACGCGCAGTTGCTCGCCGTCGTGGTCGACGTCCGCTACCCGTAGCGTCACGAGCTCCTCGGCGCGCAACCCGCACGAATAGGCGAGCTCGAACAGCGCTCGGTCGCGGAGAATCAATGGCCCGTCAGCACCGGCCGCTCGAAGGGGCCCACCCGAATTGCCCGGTCCGATCGAGTCGAGCAGGCTCGCGACCTCTCGCTCCTTGAGCACGCGGGGTAGGTAGGAGGAGCGCCGCGGCGTTGAGACGAGGTCGGCCGGGTTCTCCGCGATCAGGCCGTGCTCGCGCTGGCTGGCGAAGCAGGCGCGCAGCGCGGAGAGCTTGCGTGCGGTCGTGCTCGGGGCGGCGTTCTGCTCGGAAAGCAACGCCACGTAGCGGCGTACGTCGCGCGGGCCGACGTCCTTGGGCTCCAACCCCCGCGTGGTCGCCCAGTGCGCGAACTGCAACAGATCGACGCCGTACGCACGGCGGGTCCGCGCGGCCGCGTCGCGCCTGCGCAGGTCGTCTTCGAGCAGCGCGAGCGCGTCGTTCCAAGCGGAGGACAGGCCCATAGGTGGCTACTTCGCCGCGCCCACCTCCATGCCCTGCCTGACGAGCAGTGGCTCGAGCAGTTGCTCGAGCTCGGCCCAGTCCCGCGCGCAGACGATGTCCTCTTCCTCGCAGACGTCGCGATTCCAGGGGTGCCCGATCGTGGCGGCGAGGATGCCCTCCTCGAGCGCGGCGGAGAGGTTCTCCGGCCCGTCGTCGACCAGCAGGTCGATCTCGAGCTCGACGCAGCGCGAGACCTTGTCGAAGGAGCAGTGCAGGTCGTCGAACGGCAACCCGATCTGCGCCAGCCACGCGGCGGTGGCGTCCCGGCGGTCGCGCGCGCGGTGGCTGGTTACGTGCACGAAGTGGCCCTGCTCGTGCCAGCGGCACACCGCCTGCACCGCGCCCGGGTAGGGCGTGCCGGCGAGGATCCGCTCGTCGGTGTGGCTCTCCTCGATGCACAGCTCGAGCTGGTCGGGGCGCAGACGGGTGATGCCCCACGTGAACTGCTCGTCGTAGGGCAGCTCGATGCCGAAGCGTCGCACCGAAACCTCCGAGAGCACGTCCCAGTAGTGGTGAAGCGTCGAGTCGATGTCGATCGCAATCCTCATAGAAATGCAGGTCCTCGGGTAGATTGAAGGGTCATGAACCCGATCTCCACAGCGCCTCCCTCACCGTCTCCCACGCCTCCCCTGCCAGACGATCCAACATTCTACGGACCGCGCGGGCGTTCCGCGTGGCTCGACGTCGACTGGCGCGAGCATCAGCGCTGGGTGGTCCTGAACGACGGTCAGCCAATCAACGTGGTGGAACTGGGCAAAGGTCCGCCGCTGGTTTTCATTCATGGCCTGGTCGGGCGCTGGACGCACTGGGTCGAGCAGCTGACCGCGTTTGCTGCAACCCACCGCGTGATCGCCCTCGATCTGCCCGGCTTCGGCGACTCGCCGCTGCCGGCGCAGGGCGGGATCTCGGTGCCGATCTACGCCCGTACGGTCGCGCGGCTGATGGAGGCCCTGGAGATCAACGCGGCCGCCTTCGTGGGCCAGTCGATGGGTGGTTTCACGGCGATCGAGCTCGCGATCAACTACCCCGAGCTCGTCGAGCGCCTCGTGCTCGTATCCCCCGCGGGCCTGAGCACGTACATGAACCCCCGCGACGTGATGACGCTCAAGCAGATCCGGCGACTCAGCCGGCTCGTGGCCGCCGGCCAAGCGCTGGTGGCAGCCAACGGCCGGCTGCTTGCCAGACGGCCGCGTCTGCGCCGCTTCGAGCCCGTGACGAATCTCGTCACCCGCTACCCCGAGCGCATACCCGGCCCCTACGTCTTCGAGTTCACACGCGGGCTCGCGCCGATCGGGTTCCTCGAAGGGATGGCGGCGAATCAGGACTACGACTACCGCGACCGCCTGGGAGAGGTCGCCTGCCCGACGCTGATCGTGTGGGGCGCCCGGGACAAGGTCGTTACCTCAAAGGACGCCGCGGAGTACGAGCGGTTGATCCCGAACGCGCGCAAGGTGATCTTCGCGGACACCGGCCACATGACGATGATCGAGCGCCCAGCGGCGTTCAACGCGCTGCTGGAGGAGTTTCTGAGCGAGTAGCTCGCGCCCGGCGCCGCTGGGGGCTGCGTCCCGGGGCGAGTTGCAGGAAGATGCGCCGTATGGCTGGTCTGGCGATCGTGGTGTTCAGCGACCTGGTCGATTCGACCGCGCTGCTGGCACGGCTGGGAGACGATCGTATGGAGCGGGTCCGCCGCCAGCATGTGCAAGACCTGCGGAAAGTCGTCGACGCGGCCGGGGGGCGGGTGATAAAGACACTCGGGGACGGCGCGATGTCGAGCTTCGAGAGCGCACTGGGGGCATTGCGCGCGGCGGCGGGGATCCAGGCGGCGGTGCAGCGGCTGGACACGGCACAAGGCGGGATCGGGATCGCGGCGCGGGTTGGGGTCGCGGCCGGCGAGCCGATCTACTACGAAGACGACCTGCACGGTATGGCGGTTGTAATCGCGAGCCGTCTGTGCTCCGCCGCGGCGAGTGGGGAGATACTCGTACAAGACCTCGTGGCGGCGCTGGTGGCGTCACGGGAAGGGGTGACACTCGATGAGCCCGACAGCTACGAGCTGAAGGGTGTGCCCGCGCCGGCGCGAGCGTCGAGGCTGCGCTGGCGCGAGCTCGAGCTGGAGAGCGCTCCCGGCGATGGAGCGCTCGCGGGCGTGGCATCCGTCGGCGAGGTGCAGCTGCCAGGCGCCCCGGGCGGCGCACATGAGCCGGAGAACGGTGCGACGCCGGCGTCTGACGGCGGCTCGCGCCCGCCGGATGGCATTCCGCTGCCGCGGGTGCTCGCGGCCTATGCGAGCGAGCCACTGATCGGCCGAGACCGCGAGATCGGGATGTTGCGTGAGGCGGTCCAGGCGCGCGTCGGCTGCCGTGCTGTGCTCGTGTTGGGCGAACCGGGAATCGGCAAGACGCGCCACGCTGCGGCGGCGGCTGCCGATGCGCACGCGCGGGGCGTGGTCGTGGTGCTGGCACGATGCCCTCCGGAGGCGGTGATCGCGTTTGAGCCGTGGGTGCGGGCGATTGGCGAGCTGGCGCGTGCGGGGGACGATGCTTGGCGCGAATCCCTGGCGGCAGCGGCGGGTCCTGAGCTCACGGCGCTCGTGCCGGAGCTCGGTAAGCGCCCGGGGGTGAGCGCGCAAGCCACGACTGATGGGGTGGTGGCGGCCGAGGGGGCCCGTTATCGGCTGCTGCACGGTATCGGCACGGTGCTGGCTCAAGCCGCCGGGGGAGCGCCGTTGCAGGTGGTGCTCGACGATGCGCATTGGTGCGACGCGGCGTCGGCGCAGGCACTCGGGCATCTGCTGGACAGCGCACCGACGACGCAACTGGTGCTGACGGTGACGGCTCGCGAGCGGGATCTGGATCGCCGCCATCCCGTCTCACGTGTGCTGGCGGGCCTGCGCCGCACCGGCGATCTGACCGAGCTGCGTCTTGAGGGTTTGGATGCCGGTGGCCTGGCGGCGCTGGTCGCGGCACGAGTCGGCCGGGCGATCACGCCGCGGCTCGCGGCACGGCTGCAAGCGCGTACCGCGGGCAATCCATTCTTCGCGGCGGAGCTCGCACGCGATCTGGACGAGCGGGGCGCGCTGCGCGACAGCGAGTCGCTGGAGGCGGCGCCGGTGCCCGACGCGGTCACCGACCTCGTCGAGGAGCGTCTGGCACGGCTGGATTCCGTCACCGAGCGGCTGCTGGTAGCGGTCGCCGCGATCGGCCCCTCAGCGCCGGTGGCGCTCGCCGCGCGGGCTGCTGCAATCAGCGAGCAGGAGGCGCAGCGCGCGGTGGCGCAAGCGCTGTCCGAGCGGCTCGTGGACGATGTCGCCGCCGCGCAGCCCACGGTTGTGTTCCCCCATGCGCTGATCCGCGAAGCGCTCATCGGAGGCACGGATGATGCCACGCGCGCGCGGCTGCACCTCGCGGTCGCCCGCGTGCTGGAGGACGATCCCAATGCAGAGCCGGCGGAGCTGGCGCGCCACTACGGCCTGGCGGTGGCCGTCGCCGGTCCCGAGGCCGCGATCAAGGCCCACCAGGCGGCGGCGATCGCGGCCGCCGAGGGACACGACCACGAGCAGGCCGCCGCCCACCTGCGCAGCGCGCTCTCGCTGATATCAGAGAGCGAGCCGGCAGCTCGCGGCGCCGTCCAGCTGGAGCTCGGCGAGCAGGAGTTGCTCGCCGCCGACCTGGTGCGCGCACGTCAGGCTTTCCGTGCGGCGGGCGACGCGGCGCGCACGATCGGCGACGCCGACATGCTCGCCCGTGCCGCGCTCGGCTTCGCCGGCGGCGATATCGGCTTCGGCTACGAACTGGGCACCGACGATCCCTCGACCGTGACGCTGCTGCGCGAGGGCCTCGACGCGCTCGAGGACAGCGAGCCGCGGCTGGTGTTGCGAGTGGTCTTCCGGCTGGTGTATGCGCTGGCGTTCACGGAGGACGAAGACGCCCTGAACGCGCTCGTCGAGCGGGCGGCGGAGCTCGATCGGCGCATCGGTGACGCCGAATCTCAGGTTCTGGCTCAATTCAGCGGAGTGGTCGCGGGCTGCTGCCGGGTTCCCGACCCGGTGGCGACATACGACCGGTTCGAGGAATTCCTCGGGCTGAGCGAGCTCGCGGAGAGCTGCGGCCGTGAGGATCTGCTGTTTCGCATCATCCAATGGTCGATCGCGGCCCACTACGCGCTGGGACGGATAGCCGAGTGCGAGCAGATGATCGAGCGTGCCGGGGAGATCGCGGAGCGCCTGGGGAGCCCCCGGTTTACCTGGGAGGTCGAGGTCAATCGCGCGCACCGGTTGCTGGATCGCGGCGATCGCGCGGGCGGTGAGGCCCTGCTTCGCCGCGCGGGGGGCACGATCCGGCGCCTGCGCCCCGATCTCCATGTGTTCGTGGTGATCTCGGGGCTGCTGTTGACCCGGTGGATATACGACTCCAACACCAGTACGGGTCCCGGCCTCTTCGAAGCGATAGAGGCGGCTTCGCCTTCGGGCATGATCTCGGCCTGCGTGACGTGGGCAGCTGCGATCGATGGCGACTACGACACTGTGCGCCGCCGCCTGGAGAGCCAGCTCACCGAGGGTTTGGATGCGTTGCGTCGCCCCGACATCCACGTGCCGCCCGAGCTGTGCATGCTGGCACTGGGCGCAACCATCAGCGGCGACCGGTCCGCCGGGGCGCGCCTGCGTCCGCTGTTCGAGGGTCTGCGCCCGTATCTGATTCAGGGGCTGCCGATCATCCTCCACGGTCACCTGGCCCAGTGGCACATAGGCCGCCTGGAACTGCTCGCGGGCAGACCCGAGGCAGCCGTCGACGAGCTGCGCGCGGCGGTCGCGCGGGCCGATGCTCTGGACCTTATGTGGCTGACGGGCTGGACGCGCGTGGACCTCGCGACGGCGCTTCACCGCCGTGACGGTCCCGGAGACGCCGAGGCTGCACGCACGATGCTCGCCGAGGGCCGGGAGCTCGCCGAGGGCCACGGCATGCGCTGGGTCATCCATCAGGCCGCCGTCGCTCGCGCCGAGCTCGAAGGTCACGAGCCGGCCGAGGTGGTGGCGCCCGCGGAGCGTACCCGTCCAATCCGTGCGATCACGGCCCGAAGCGGCCGGCGCGTACTGGCAGCGATGGTGAGTGGCATGGACGACGAGGCGCTGGAGCGACGTTTCGCCGAGCCCCGCCGTCAACGTGCGTTGCTGCGCGCGCAGGCGCGAGGCTTTCAGCCCGCCCGCGCCGACGGCTTCGCGGGCGTGATCGCCTATGAGCTCGAACCGTTCACGATCCAGGCTCCCCCCGACGCGCCGTGGCGCTGGGCGCTGGAGGTGGACGCCGTGGCCGGACACGCGCGGCTACTCGAGTCCGCGCCGCTGGAGGCCGCGGTAACGATCCACCTCGGTCTTGCCGATTGGGTGCGCGTGATCGCCGGCGTGCAGAACGCCGTCAGCGCGATGGCAGCCGGACGCTGCAGCGTCGAGGGCGACGTGATCCTCGCCGCGTGTCTGGAGCCGATGTTCGGCGCGGGCTGACGCCCGCTCTGAGCCGCGTTCAGTAGACCTACCTGAGCCCCAGCTGCACCGGCAATCAGCGTACGATCGCGCCCTCGGCGGCGCTGCCCACCAGCTTGGCGTACTTCTGAATTGCGACATCCACGTGTTCGTCCGCGCGCGGGGGGCGGCTGTAGGCGCTCACGCGCGCCGCGATCTCCTCGTCGGAGATGGCCACGTCGAGCCGGCGCGTGTCCGCGTCGATCGTGAGCTCGTCGCCGTCGTGGATCGCCGCGATCGGCCCGCCGCGAACGGCCTCCGGCGCGACGTGGGCGACCATGAAGCCGCGTGTGGCGCCGGAGAAGCGCCCGTCGGTGATCAGCGCGACCTCCTCGCCGAGCCCCTCCCCCACGATCGCGGCTGTCACGGAGAGCATCTCGCGCATGCCGGGCCCGCCGGCGGGACCCTCGGCGCGGATCACGACCACATCGCCTGCCTCGATCTCGTGCGCGAGCACGGCCGCCATCGCCGCCTCCTCGCCGTCGAACACGCGCGCCGGCCCGACGTGTTTGCGCCGCTCGTGGCCTGAGAGCTTGACCACGCAGCCATCCGGCGCCACGTTGCCGCGCAGGATCGCGAAACCGCCGGTCGGTTTGATCGGGTCAGACAATGGGCGCACAACGGGCTGGCCATCGGTCTCGACCGCCTCATCGGCGTGCTCGCCGATCGTCCTCCCCGTCACGGTCGGCGCGTCCGCGTTCAGGATCCCGGCCTCCTTCAACCGCGCGAGCACGAGCGGTACGCCGCCCGCCTCGTAGAGCTCCGTGGCCACATACTGCCCACCAGGCTGCAGGTCGCACAGCAGCGGTGTGCGCTCGGAGATCGCCTCGAACTCGTCGACGTCGAGCGGCACGCCCATTTCGCGCGCGACCGCCAGCAGGTGCAGCACCCCGTTGGTCGAGCCACCGCTGGTGGCGACCGCTGCGATCGCGTTCTCGAGCGCCGGCTTGGTGATGATCTCGCTCGGACGCTGGCCGCGGCGCAGTACGTCCATCACCAGCTCACCCATCTGAAAGGCCACCTCGAGCTTGCGCCCGTCCTCGGCGGGAACCATCGATGAGCCCGCCGGGGAGATCCCCAGCGCCTCGAACGCCATCGCCATCGTGTTGGCCGTGAACTGCCCTCCGCAGGCTCCGGCGCCGGGCGAGGCCGCCTCCTCGAGCTCGTGCAGCTCCTCCTCGGTGATCTTCCCGGCGGCGAACTCGCCGACCGCCTCGAACACCTGCAGGATCGTCACCTCGGCGCCCTTGTAGTGGCCGGGCTTGATCGAGCCGCCGTAGAGCATCAGACCGGGTATGTCCAGGCGCGCGAGCGCCATCACCGTGCCCGGGATCGTCTTGTCGCAGCCGCTGATCGTGACGAGCGCGTCGAAGGCGTGGGCGGAGGCGACGAGCTCGATCGAATCGGCGATCAGCTCGCGCGAGACAAGCGAGGCGCGCATGCCCGAGGTGCCCATCGTGATGCCGTCGGAGATCGCGATCGTGTTCAGCTCCATCGGTGTTCCGCCGGCGGCACGAATGCCCTCCTTGACCTTCGCCGCGAGCACGCGGTTGTTGAAGTTGCAGGGCATCGTCTCGATCCACGAGTGCGCTACGCCGACGATCGGCTTTGCGAGATCCTCGGCGGAGTAGCCGATTCCGTGCAGGTAGGCGCGCGCGGCGGCGCGCTCGGGGCCCTCGGTGAGGGCGCGACTCTTGTGACGGACGTCGAAGCTCACGCGTGCAGCGTATCGGCGTGATCCGCACTACGTGGATCGGCGGCGCCGGGCCGGCCCAGGCCACGCGCGGCGCACGCTCCCGGCTCGCGCTCCCAGCGCGCGAGCCGGGCCAGGTCGCGGCGCACGCGGGCGGGATCGACCTGACGACCGGGGAGGTGCATGTTCGCGTCGGCGATCAGGCGGCGCTCGTCGGCGATCAGCGCCATCCACTTGGCGAGCACGTCGTCGGAGTCGGGCAGCCGCGAGCTGCCGTAGGGACGGGTGTGGTCGGGGAAGGCGACGCAGTACTCGTTCAGCAGCGCACCCGTCTGGGGCACGTAGGCGACGAGCGGCTTGTGCGGGTAGATCAGGTAGGCGTAGCTCGCGTGTCCGCCGTGCTCGCGCTCGGCCTGCGCGCCCCACACGCGCAGGAACCCGAGATCGCGGTACATCGCCCAGTCGCGCTCCTCGATGCACGAGCGCAAGAGCGCGCGCGCCCGCAGCTCGGCGCGACGCTCGCGACCGGGGTCATAGCCGGCCGGCGCCGACGCGAGCCGGCTCTGGGTCCAGATCCGGCGCCCGCGCGCGAGCGCGCGTTTGACCGTCGGGCGAGCGAGCTCCCAGAGGAGCACCACGAGCAGGATCGCGGCGGTGCCCAGCCCGAGCGCCATCGGCGCTAGCGATCCGTCTCGAGCGCGCCGCCGGCGGCGCGCGGGAAGAAGATCACGCGCTCGGCCTCGCGCGGAACTTCGGCGAAGCTCTTCACCAGCTCGGCCTCGCGGCGAGCGCCGGGGCTGTGAGTGGGGACGGCCGCCCACATGCCGGCGTCGAGCTCGCGGCGAAACGCCTCGATCAGCGCCTGCTCCTGCTCCGGCACGTCCACATCCCCCTCGGCGAGCACGATCTCGCCATGACCGGGCTTCATGCGGAGCAGCTTCATCGTCGCTCGATTATGGCAAACGGGAGCGGCCGCGAAGCTCAGTTCGCGGGCGGCGCCCCGGCGAGGCCGCCCAGGCCGATCACGTCGACCGGGCCGGGGCCCGCACCGAGCTCGCGCAGACCGCCCGCGACGGCCTCGCCCGCGAGCGCACGGGCAGTGCGCGCGGCGTCGAGCAGGGAGCGGCCGAGCGCGAGCTGGGCCGCGAGCACCGACGAATGCGTGCAGCCGGAGCCGTGCGCAGCGCCGTCGGGGTGGCGCACGCCCTCGATGCCGATCGCCAACCCGTCGCTGGAGTCGAGGAGCAGGTCCGCCGCGCGCACGCGATGGCCGCCGGTCAGGACCACGGCGCGGGGGCCGAGCGCCAGCGCCGCGCGTGCAAGCGCCTCGGCTTCCTCGTCCTCGCCGGCGACCTCGGGCAGCTCGCCGGCGAGCACGCGCGCCTCCGGCAGGTTCGGGGTGAGCACGGTCGCGCGCGGAAGGATCTCCTCGACGAGGGCGCGCTGCGCATCGGGGTCGAGCAGGCGCGCGCCCGACTCGGCGACCATCACCGGATCGACGACGACGGGGATCCCGGCCGGAAGCTCGTCGAGCGCGCCGGCGACCGCGAGCGTGACGGGCGCCGTGCCGAGCATCCCGACCTTGACCGCGTCGACGCGGATATCGGCGAGCACCGCCCGCACCTGCGCGAGCACTATCTCTGGAGGGATGGGGTGAATCGCTGTGACGCCGACGGTGTTCTGGGCGGTGATCGCGGTGATCGCACACGTGCCGTGCACGCCGCAGCGCGCGAACGCCTTCAGATCGGCCTGGATGCCGGCGCCGCCGCCGGAGTCCGAGCCGGCGATCGTGAGCGCGACCCGGGTGGCTCGCTCGGGGGCGAGTCTCACGCCGGTCGTGGTGGCTCGCGGAAGCTGCGCGGGGGAAAGATCGAGTAGCTGCCGATCGCTGTGACCATCAGGCGGCCGTCCTCGTGGCGAACCTCGCTGCGGAGCACCGCGATCGTGCGGTTGCGCCGGTCCAGCGTCGTGCGGCAGACGATCTCGCCCTCGGTCGCGGTCTGGAGGTAGTTGATCGCGATGTTGATCGTCGCGATCCGCTCCTGCTCGGTGGTCTGCGCCCAGAGGGTCGAGCCCATGCAGTAGTCGACGAGCGCATACGTGACCACTCCCGAGAGCAGGCCGCCGTTGTTGATCAGCTCAGGCCTGATCGTCAGGCGGACCGTCTCGGGATCGTCCCAGCGAAGGCCCATGAAGCTGCTGACGCCGTCGAGGGAGCGGGGGGCGGCGGCAACCTGGTCGCTGCCGGTGGACTCCCCAAGCGGCCCGATGTCGGGGTTGGAGTCGGCCGGACCGTGAGAGGAATCATCGGGAGCGCTTGCCACGGTAGGAGAGGCTACGCGAGCGAGGCGACGACCGACTGGACGCGGGGTCCGCAGACGAGGCGCTCGATCCGGCTCCCGAGCTCCGAATACCCAGACAGCGCAGTTTCTTTACGGCTCGGATACAAAATTGGCACAGATAGGTGTATTTGGGCACATTTTGCGCTCTAGCGTGATTGGTCGTGCGCTCCGAAGATCCCCCATCCCCACCGACTGCCAAAAACAGCGAGCCCCGAAACACCGACCAGCGCCGCACTCTCGGCCGCCGCGGCGAGGAGCACGCGATGGCCCACATGCACAGGCTCGGATTCTCCCCGCTGGGCCGTAACGCGCGCACGCGCTACGGCGAGATCGATCTGATCGCCTTCGACGGGCGAACGCTCGTGTTCGCGGAGGTAAAGACCCGCCGCGTGAATTCCCAGCGCCAGGGGATCCGCCCCGATCAGCAACCGCTCTTGTGGCTGCGCCCGCGTCAGCGCACGCGTCTGCGCCGACTCGCCGCCGCTTGGCTGCGCGAGGAGAAGCACATCAGGCCGAACGCCCATACGATCCGCTTCGACGCGATCGGGGTGATCCTCGACACGAAAGACCGGCTGATCAGCCTCGATCACATCGAGGGGGCGTGGTAACGCCCCCTCGATGTGCCGGTCAGAGGAGATCTCAGAGCGCGAGCTGCTGATACGCGAGCGACCGGAACGACATCCGATGCAGCGGGGAGACCCCCAGACGGAGGATCGCCTCGCGATGCACGGGCGTCGAGTAGCCGACATGTTCGGCGAAGCTCCACCCCGGGTGCAGCGTGTCGGCGTGGTGCATGTAGCGGTCGCGCGTGACCTTCGCAACGATCGAGGCGGCCGCGATCGCCGCACTGGTGGCGTCGCCGTTGACAACGGCGCGCTGGGGACGCTCGAACTCTGGCACCGAGAACCCGTCGAGCAGGCACGCGACCTCGCCCGTGACGCCGGCGGTGACGCCCCGAATCGCGTCGCGCAGCGCGGCGAGGTTCGTCTTGTGCAGGCCGCGCGCGTCGATCCCGCGGGCGCAGCGCGAGACGACCACGACGCGCGAGGCGCTGCGAAGAACGAGTGGATAGAGCTCCTCGCGCGCCTCATGAGTGTGCTGCTTGGAGTCGTTCAGCGCGCCCAGCGCGCGCAACTCGCGCGTAGTGAGCGCGTCGTAGTCGAATAACACACCCGCGGCCACGAGCGGTCCCGCGAGGCAGCCGCGGCCCGCCTCGTCGGCGCCCGCCACGAGCGGCACGCCGAGCCGGCGGTCGAACGCGAACAGCCGCTGCCCGCTCGTGCGCGCTCGGCTGCGACGCCGCGCCGCACGGGTCGGGCGAGATCGATTCGAGGAGGAGCCTCCGGCCGCCTGCTGGGTGCCACCCGCCGAGGCAAGTGTGGTTGGTCTAGAAGACGCCGATCCGGTCGGGAGGCCAGTAGGTGGCGATGGCTTGGCCGATGATCCATCCGGTCGGGACGGGACCCCAGAACCTGCTGTCGTCGGATTCGCCACGGTTGTCCCCCATCATGAACCAGTGTCCGGCCGGAATCGTGATCGGCGTCGGGAAGTTGCACTCCGGGCTCGATCCACATTCGCGGATATAGGAGTCCTGCTCGCGGACGAACGTGCTCTTGCCGGCAGCCTTGCGATAGACGTGGCCTTCCTTGACGTAGATCTGATCGCCCGGGCCCGCGACGACCCGCTTGATGAAGTTGACGCTCGACTCCACCGGTTCCGGTTCCGAGCAGGCCGCTCCGCCGAGCTTGACGATATGCGGCGTCGGCCCGCACACCTCCTTCTGGGCTTCCTTGGGAGGATGGAACACCGCGATCTCACCGACATGTGGTCCGCTGAAATGCGTGCCGATCCGGTCGACCAAGACACGCTGGCCGATCGTGAGCGTCGGTTCCATCGAGCCGCTCGGGATGCGGTAGGGCTTGATGATGAACGCCTGGATACCGAGCGCCAGACCGAGCGCCACCGCGATGATCACGATCAGCTCCACGACCGAGCTCCTCGTGACGCCGACGAACCTGCTCATGCGTGCACCGGCAGACCCGTCCCGCCTCCCACCGGCTTCACGCCGGTGGGTCGCCGGCGGGCACGCCTCCAGGCGTGTCGTCACCAGCGTCGGAGGGGACATCGGCAGCGGACTCAGACGACGCCTGGGACTCGTCCCCGGCAGCGGCCTCGTCGTGCTCGCTCCCCCCCTGGACCTCTACCTCACCGGCATCATCCTCGGCCGGCGGCGCCTGCGCCTGCTCGGAGTCCGGATCCTGCCCGGCGGCACCTGCCTCCGTGCCCTGCTCGGCGACTCCCTGCTCGACCACGCCCGCCGCCGCGGCGCCCTCCAGCACCGCCTCCTCCGCGGTCATGCCATCCGCGTCGGTCGCGCCGTCGACCTCGACCGACTGGAGATCGGCCAGCAGGCCGGGCTCGACCGTCTGCTCCGGGCCGGTGTAGCGGCGCTCGCGCACCCGCGCGCGCTTACCGACGCGGTCGCGCAGGTAGTAGAGCTTCGCGCGGCGCACGTCGCCGCGCGCGGCGAGCTCGATTCGCTCGATCTTCGGGGAGTGCACCGGGAACATGCGCTCGACGCCGACACCGAAGGACTGCTTACGCACCGTGAACGTCTCGCGCGCGCCATGCCCCTGGCGCTTGATCACGACACCCTCGAAGATCTGAACACGGCGACGGGTGCCCTCGATCACCTGGAAATGGACCTTCACGCGATCGCCCGGCGCGAAGTCGGGAACGCGGCGCAGTTGCGCGCGCTCGATGGTTTCGATAACGCTGCTCATGAGTAAAAGAGGTCTGCGCCCTGATGACCAGACAAAGTGGCCCCGAAAGGGGTATCCAGCCGACGCGGGGGGAATGGTAGCGGACGCCCGCCCCGAGCCGCCGCACCTGCTCCGGATGCGGGTGGCCGGGACCCGTTCAGCCGCTCCTCGTCTCGTCGCGGAGCTCGCCTCGTTCGGCGCTGCGCTCGCGTCGCCACGCCCCGATCCGCTCGTGGTGTCCGGACAGCAGCACCTCCGGCACGTGCCAGCCGCGGTACTCGGCGGGGCGGGTGTAGTGGGGGTACTCGGGGTTGCCGCCGAGCGCGGGGCTGAAGGACTCCTCGACCGCCGAGTCCTCGTGTCCGAGCGCGCCGGGCAGTCTGCGCAGGATCGCGTCGCATACGACCATCGCCGCGAGCTCGCCGCCGGAGAGGACGTAGCTGCCGATCGAGATCTGCTCGCTGGCGAAGTGCTCGACGATCCGCTCGTCAAAGCCCTCGTAGCGACCGCACAGCAGCGTCAGCGCGGGCTCGGCCGCCAGCTCGCCGACGAGCGCGTCGTCCAGCCGGCGGCCGCCCGGCGTCAGGGCGATCACGCGGCGCTGCTCACGCAGCGCCACCGGGTCGACGCCGTAGCGGGCGCGCAGCGCGCTGTCCATCACGTCAACGCGCAGCACCATCCCCGCCCCTCCCCCGAACGGCGTGTCGTCGACCTGTCCGGCGCTCAACTCGGTGTGCTCGCGGAAGTTCACACACTCCAGGCTCGTGCCCGCCGCGAGCACGTTGCGGACGTGGCGCTGGTCGCGAAACCACTCAAACCACTGCGGGAACAGCGTGAAGACGTCGATCTCCATCACTGCCCCCCGCGCTCGCCCGATTCCGGGGAGGTCTCGCCGAGAAAGCTCATGTCGACCTCGATGCGTCGATCGGCGACCGCCATGCGTCGGATCGCGTCTTTGACCATCGGCACGATCAGCGGCGCGGGTGGGTGGGATCCGGTCGGCTGAGACCCGGTCATCTCCCGGCGCACCTCCAGCGCCTCGCACGAGGGCAGCTCGATCATCCGCTGCACCGTCCCGATCAGGCGCCCGCCGTCGACGACCGTGCAACCCTCGAGCTCGTGCGCCCACCATTCGCCCTCTCCGAGCGCCGGAGCTTCGATCTCCTCGACGGTCAGCGCCATACCACGCAGCGCGTCGGCACCCTCGCGATCATCGACGCCCTCCAGGCGCACGATCGGGCGCCGGTCGGTCCCCGCGCGGCGCACGATCTCGGCGCTCCGTCCCGCGACCGTCACGCTCGTCCCGGCCCTCAGCAGCCGCGGACGCGGCGCCGTCACATAGAAGCTTCCATCCAAGCCGTGCGCGCGTCCGACGCGACCGGCGGGCAGCTCGGGCGACGTCGCATCCCCTGAGCCGTCTTTCGCTCCCTCGGCCCCGGTCTTCGAATTGGCGCCCTGTCCCGCCACCGCGCGAGACGTCAATCGACGATGTCGAGCAGCACGCGCTGCCCCTCGCCCGTCGCGGCGGCTTTCACGACCGTCCGCAACGCGTGCGCGGTGCGTCCGCCGCGGCCGATCACCTTGCCGTAGTCGCCCTCGGCGACGCACAGCTCCAGCACGACCGTGCCGTCGTCCTCCTCGAACTGCTCGACCGCAACGGCTTCGGGATCGTCGACGAGCCCTTCGGCGAGGTATTCGAGCAGCCGTTTCGGGTTCTCGCTGGCCATGTGCTCGCTGGTCATCCTGCCGATGATTCGTAGCTAGGGGTCCGCTGGGCAAGCGAGGCAGGAGATCGATGGCCCACCCACCCTGCGAAGTGTGCTGTGCACACGAGCGACCGAGGACGCAGCATCGCGCTGGTCGAAATGGGGATGCGAGCCATGGGCGAGTGTCTCCCGGTTTCGGTCAGCGGGCTCCTAGCCGGGTCTCGATGCCCTGGATGCGCAACAGCTTGCGCACCGTGTCCGACGGCTGTGCGCCGCGCGCCAGCCAGCTGCGTGCGCGCTCCTCGTCGATCACGATCGTCGACGGGTCCGTCTGCGCGTTGTAGTGGCCGATCGTCTCGATCACGCGACCGTCGCGCGGGGAGCGCTGGTCGGCGACGACGACGCGCCACATCGGGTCCTTCTTACCGCCCACTCGCGTGAGCCTCAGCCTTACCGCCACGTTTTCCTCTCGGGTCTTTTTCCTTGAGCGAACAGAGCTTAGACGGTGGCGAGCCCAAGGGCCTCAGCGCGCGTTGCGAATCAGCGCGCCGATGTCGGGCTGCTTGCCGCGTCCAACCTGTTTCATCACTTTGCGCATCTGGGAGAACTGCTTGACGAGGCGGTTGACCTGCTGCACGCTCGTACCCGAGCCGCGCGCGATCCGCAGCCGGCGGGAGCCCTTGATCAGCTCCGGCTTGCGCCGCTCCTCGGGGGTCATCGCGAGGATGATCGCCTGGATCCGATCGAGCTCGCGTTCGTCGACTTTCATGTTCTGCAACTGATGACCGCCCAAGCCGGGGATCATCCCGAGCAAGCTCGTCAGCGGGCCCATTTTCCGGATCATCTTCAGCTGCGCCAGAAAGTCGTCGAGACCCAGCTCGTTCTTGCGTAGCTTGCGCTCCAGCTCGGCCGCCTCGGTCTCGTCGAAGCTGCGCTCGGCCTGCTCGATCAGGCTCATCACGTCGCCCATGCCGAGGATCCGCTGGGCGATCCGGTCAGGGTGGAAGCGTTCGAACTGCTCGAGCTTCTCGCCGGTCGAAGCGAACAGGATCGGCTTGCCCGTGACCGCCTTCACCGACAGCGCGGCACCCCCGCGCGCGTCGCCGTCGAGCTTGCTCATCACGACGCCATCGAACTGCACCGCCTCGGCGAAGCTCTCGGCCACGTTCACCGCGTCCTGGCCCGTCATCGCGTCGACGACGAGCAGTACATCGTCCGGTTTCACCGCCTCTCTGATCCGCACGAGCTCCGCCATCAGCTCCTCGTCGACATGCAGCCGGCCGGCGGTGTCGACGATCAGGACATCCTTGCCCTCTTCGCGCGCGCGCTCGAGCGCCCATGCGGCGATCTCGACTGGGTCGGAATCGGTTCCCCGCTCGTAGACGGTCGCGCCCGCTTGCGCGCCGACCTTCACGAGTTGCTCGACCGCGGCCGGGCGGTAGACGTCGCACGCGGCCACGGCGACCGCCGAGGAGTGCTGCTCGCGTAGATACCGTGCGAGCTTCGCCGTCGCGGTTGTCTTGCCCGAGCCCTGCAGCCCCGCCATCAGGATCACCGTCGGCGGTTTCGCGGAGAAGCTCAGGGTGGCTGACGCATCGTCAGCGCCTCCCTCGCCATCGGTGGGCGAGCCTCCCATCAATTTCGTCAGCTCTTCCGCGACGATCTTCACGACCTGCTGACCCGGGTTCAGCTTGCCGATCACCGCCGCATCGATGCAGCGCTCCTTCACCTGGGTGGTGAACTGACGCACGACCTTGAAGTTGACGTCGGCCTCCAGCAGCGCGAGGCGGATCTCGCGCATCGCGCCGTCGATGTCCGCCTCGGTCAGCGTCCCGTGGTTGCGGACATCGGCGAGCGTGCCCTGCAGTTTCTCGGCGAGCGAGTCGAACATCTGGCTCTAGAAGGTCGATTCCGTGGTCATGTGGGCGTTGGAGCGCCGGCTGCTACTCGGCGAGCTTGTCCGGGTTCGCGCCCCGCGACAGCGCCGCGCCGATGCCGCCGAAGGCCTCGGCGAACTCACTCGGCACGACGAACACCTTGTTCGCGTCGCCTTCCGCGAGCTGGGGGAGCATCTGCAGGTATTCGTAGCTCAACAGCTCGCGATTCGGTTTGCCTTCGTGGATCGCTTTGAAGACCGTGTCGATCGCCTTCGCTTCGCCCTCCGCACGCAGGATTGCCGCCTGACGCTCGCCCTCAGCGTCGAGCACGGCCGCCTGCTGAGCCCCTTCGGCGGTGAGGACAGCCGATTGCTTGGCGCCCTCGGCCGTGAGGATCTGCGCCTGCTTCTCGCCTTCGGCAGTCAGGATCGCCGCGCGGCGATCGCGCTCGGCGCGCATCTGCTTCTCCATCGCCGTCCTGATGTCCTGGGGCGGGTCGACCGACTTGATCTCCACACGGTTGATTCTGATCCCCCACTTGCCCGTCGCCTCGTCGAGCACCACGCGCAACTCGGTGTTCACGTTCTCGCGCGCGGTCAGCGTCGCCTCGAGCGTCAACCCGCCGATTACGTTGCGCAGCGTGGTCACCGTGAGCTGCTCGATCGCCTGCAACGGATTGGCGATTTCATACGTCGCCGATCTGGGGTCGGTGATCGTGAAATACAGCACCGTCTCGATCCCGACCACGACGTTGTCTTCGGTGATCACCGACTGCGGCGCGAAGTTCACGACCTGCTCGCGCAGATCCACCAGCGGCTTCACGCGGTCGATGAACGGCGTCACGATCGTCAAGCCCGGCTCGAGGGTGCGGCTGTAGCGGCCCAGTCGCTCGACCACACCGGCGCGGGCCTGGGGAATCACGCGCACGGTGCGCGCGGCCGCGACCAGAAAGAACAGGACGACGATTGCAACGACTATGAGCAGGACCATTTTGTTTCCTTTCTCGGAATCTCCTGAGAGCCTAGCTGGATAACCGCAAGCTTCTGAGGCGTCGTGGACCAAGCGGGGCTAGGACGCAGTGAGCGACGTGTGCTTCGCACACGAGCGATCGAGGACGACGCCACGCGCCGCGTCCACGGCGTCTCAGTGCATGACCAGCGCAGTCGCGCCCTTGATTTCGATCACCTCGACGCGCTCGCCCGCGTCGATCACCTCGTCCTGGTCGTAGCTGCGCGCGGTCCACACCTCGCCGCCGTCGATCTTCACGCAGCCAACGCCCTCCTCGTTGGCGATCCGCTCGAGCACGAGCGCGGGCTTGCCGACGAGCGCCGCCGCACCGGTGCGAATCGACGGCGGTATCCGCCGGTGGCGGCGGGCGACCGGCCGCAGCGTCCCGAACACGATCCCCGATCCGGCGACGAACACGAGCCCGGACAGAGGCGCGCCGACGCCTAGCAGCGCGACGATCGCGGCGAGCGCCGCTCCAAGCGCAAACGGCGCCAGGTAGAAGGCGCCCTGGTGCATCTCCCCCAAGCCCAGCAGACAGGCCACGACCAGCCAGACGATCCAGATCTCCATACCTCCAGGTTACCCCTCGCGGCGCCCACGGCAGCGAGCGCGGGCGGAATCGCGATCGGGTGTGGCCGCAGCGACCTCCCCCGGGTCAGTCCTCGGCGATCAGCGCGCGGGCGAAATCCTCCGGGTCGAACGGGCGCAGGTCCTCGACCGTCTCCCCCACGCCGATCAGCTTCACCGGCAGCTCCAGCTCGCGGGCGATCGCCAGCGCGATTCCGCCGCGTGCGGTGCCGTCGAGCTTCGTCAGCACGACCCCTGTCACATCCGCCGTCGCGGCGAACATCTTCGCCTGACGCAGCCCGTTCTGGCCGGTCGTCGCATCGACGGTCAGCAGCGTCTCGTGCGGGGCGCCCTCCAGCTGGCGGCCGATCACCCTGCGCACCTTTCCCAGCTCGGCCATCAGGTCGTCCTGCGTGTGCAGGCGCCCCGCGGTGTCGACGATCACCACGTCGACACCGTCGGCCTGTGCCCGCGCGATCGTCTCGAACGCCACCGCACCCGGGTCCGACCCCTCGGGACCGGTCACGATCTCACAGCCCGCCCGCCCCGCCCAGCCTTCCAGCTGCTCGCTCGCCGCCGCTCTGAACGTGTCGGCCGCTCCGAGCAGCACCGTCAGCCCGAGCTCGTTGCGCAGGTGCCAGGCCAGCTTGCCGATCGTCGTCGTCTTGCCCGTCCCGTTCACGCCGACCGCCATGATCACCGTCGGGTGCCTGCTCACGTCGATCCGGCCATCGCCGACCCTCGCCGTTTGCGCCAGGAGCTCGATCAGCCGCCCGCTCAGCGCCTCGCCGCCCGTCAGATCGCCCGCCGTCGCCTCCGCCTCGAGCGTCGCTACGACCGACGCGGTCGTACTCGCGCCGACGTCGGCCATGATCAGCGCCTCCTCCAGCCGTTCCCAGGTGTGCTCGTCGAGCGTCCCCCACAGAGTCGCCTGCAGCTCGCCGCCGAGCGCCTGCCGCGTCTTGGAGAGATTCTCACGCAGCCGGCGGAAAAGCCCGCGTTTTTGCTCCGCGCCCGATACGGGCTCGGCCTCGCCGCCGGCAGCGGCCTCGCCGGTGATGAACAGATCGCTCCAGTCGCGCGCCACGGCCGCGCGACGATAGCAGCGCCCTCAGGCGACCCCAGCCACCTCGGGCTCCGGCTGCGCCTCCTCAGCCGCCGGCAGCCTGCGTGAGAGCACCTTCGAGACGCCATCGCCACCCATCGATACGCCAAACAACCAATCCGCGGCCTCCATCGTGCGCTTCTGGTGGGTGATCACGATGAACTGGGCGCGATCCGCGTAGCGGCGCAGCAGCGCGAGGAAGCGGTCGAGGTTGAGGTCGTCGAGCGCGGCCTCGACCTCGTCGAGGATGTAAAACGGGCAAGGCTTCGCAAGGAACACCGCAAACAGGAACGCGAGCGCGGTCATCGACTTCTCCCCGCCCGAGAGCAGCGACAGGCGCTTCGCCGACTTCCCCGCCGGCGTAATCTCAATCTCGACGCCGAGCTGGCCGATCTCCGAGGAGTCCTCCTCGGCCTGCGCCTCGCGCTCGGCCTCGGCCTCGGCGGCCGCCTCCGCGGCGTCCCCACCGCCACCGTCACCGTTCGCGCGGTCTGCGGCGGCGCCGAGTTGCTGCCCGCCGAGCACGGGCCGCTGGGCCTGCTCGTCACGCACCAGCTTCAACCGGCCCGAGCCGCCGGGGAACACATCGCCCGCAAGCTCCTCGAAGTTACGCGCCGCAGCCGCGAACGTCTCCGCGAAGGTCTCCTCGATCTGTCGATCGGTTTCGCGAATCACCGCTTTCAGCTCCCGCAACGCTGTCTCCAGGTCCGAGCGCCTGCTCTCCAGCTCCTCCACGTGCGCGACCGCCTCCGCGTACTCCTCCTGCGCCAGCGGGTTGACCGGGCCGAGCTGCTCGCGCCGGCGGCGCAGCCGCTCCACGCGGGCGGTGAGCGCCTCGGCCTGCTCCTGATCGAGCGGCGAGGCCTGCGCGGCGCGCGCATCTGCCGACAGCTCCAGCAGATCCGCCACCGCCTGCGCCTCCTGTGTGGCCTCCTGTGCCTGGTCGCGCAGCCGCTGCGCGGCGACCTCGGCACCGGTCACGGCCTCGCCCGCCCCCCGCAGCTGCGTCTGGATCTCGGCCTCCTCGCCGGCGCAGGCGCGTAGCTCGCCCGCCATCGCCTCACCCGCCTCGCGATCGCTCTCGAGCTCCGCCTCGAGCCCCGCCACGCGCAGCTCGACCGCCTCGCCCGCGCCGTGCAGCGTCTCCGCGAGGCGTCCGGCCAACGGCGCCAGCGCGACGTCCGCAGCGAGCTGTGCCCGCAGGCGCTCGATCCGGGCCAGCCTTTCGGTCCGTTCGCGCGCCACGCGCTCGGCCTGGCGACGCTCGGACGCAAGCTCGCCCTCGAGTTGCGCCTTCCTCACCGCGAGCGGCCCCTGCTGCGGTGCGGCCTTGCGCTGCTCGATCAACCACTCCGTCCGGCGCCTCGCCTCGCTGCCCTCGGCGCGGGCGCGCTCGGTCTCGCGCAGCGCCGCTTCGGCTGCGACGCGCCCGTCCTCGGCGGCCCGCACCTCCGCCAAGATCCGCTCGGTCTGGGCCTGAGCTGCCTGCTCGGCCTTGATCGCCAGCTCGCTTGCCGCGATCAGTCGATCGCGTTCGTTGCGCCGCGCCAGCACGCGCTCCTCGCCGCCCTCGGTCAGCTGGCGCACCTCGCCCCAGGCCGCAAACCACACGCGTCCCGTGCGCGTCGCGGCGATCCCGGTAAAGCTCTCCGGCATGTCCTCCAAGCGCTCGACCACCCAAGCGTCGGCAAGCAACCGCCTCGCCAACACCATCACCTCCGCCGGCCCGCTGACGAGCTCCAGCAGCCGCTCCGCGCCGGCCACGGGCGATTCGTGCGACTCGCCGTTGCCATTCCCCTGCCCGGCGGCGAGCTCGGCCAGCAGCGCGCTGCCACCGTCGGGGCCGGCGCGATCGAGCAGCGCCTGCGCCCCGGCCACGTCGCGCACCAGCACCGCGCTCAGGCGCCCGCCGAGCGCGGCGGCGAGCGCCAGCTCGTAGCCGTCGCGTACGCTCAACTCCTCGCTCAGCGCTCTCGCCGCGCCAGTCGCTGGGCCGCCCGTCAGATCGCCACCGCCGACGGCTGCGTGGCTGCGCAGGAATTGGTTGGCAACCGCGAGCTCGCCACCAACCCGCGCGGCCTCGCGGCGCCGGTCCTGCGCCTCGCGCTCGGCCGCCTGCAGGCCCGCCCGTGCCTGCTCGGCGTGCTCGTCTGCCTGCGCGCGCGTCGCGCGTGCCTGCTCGAGCTGCGCCTCCAGCTCCACGATTCGTGCGATCTCGCGCTCGCGCTCGGCCTGGAGGCCCTCGACCTCGCGCTCGATCTCGCGCTCGCGCTCGGCCTCGATCTCAGCGAGCTCGTCCTCCAGCGCCGCGATTCGCCGCTCGCTCGCGCCGCGCCCCGGCACGGCGGCCGTCGTCTCCGCGTGCTCGGCCCCGTCCGCCACATCGCTGACCGCCCCCTCGTCGGCGCTCTGCGGCTCGCTCAGCGCGCCCAGCTCGAGCTCGATGCGCTCGATCCGTCGCTTCAGAGCCTGTGCGCTCGCGCCGGCCTGCTCCTCGCGCAACCCGAGCCGCTCGCGCGCGGAGCGCGCCTCGTACACGCTTCTGGCCAGCGCGTCATGGCGCTCCGAACGCTCGGCCAGCGCGCGCTCGGCCTCTCCACGCCGGGCGATGACCGCCTGTAGCCGCTCCTCGATCTGCTCGCGCGCCGCACGCGCCTGCGAAACGCGGGCCTCCGCTCCCTCGAGCTCCGTCCCACTGGCCCGCAGCGCCTCGCGCGCGAGCTCCCAGCGCGCTTCCAGCATCTGGCGCTCGAGGCGCTCGTGCAGCTCGGCCGCCTCCGCCTGGCGCTTGAGCGGGCGCAGACGTGTGCGCGCCTCCCGCTCGACATCCAGCGCGCGGTCGAGGTTCTCCTGCGTTTTCTCGAGCTTCAGCTGCGCGCGGCGCCGGCGCTTGCGGTGCTTGCCGAGGCCCGCGGCCTCCTCGATCAGCAGCCTGCGGTCGCGCGGCTTGGAGGTCACGATCGCCTCCACCCGCCCCTGCGAGACGACCGAGTGCGTCTCCTTGCCGAGCCCGGTGTCGGAGAGCACCTCGATCACATCCGTCAGCCGGCAGCGCGCCCCGTTCAGCCGGTATCCGCCCTCGCCCGCGCGGTCCAGGCGGCGCACGATCGAGATCTCGCTCAGCGGCAGATCGACCGTCCCATCGGAGTTGTCGAGCACGATCTCCACCTCCGCGGCGCTGCGCGCCTGCACGCCGCGCCCGCCGCCGAAGATCACGTCCTGCATCGATTGACCCCGCACCGCGAGCGGCGACTGCTCGCCCATCGCCCACAGCACCGCATCGGTGACGTTCGACTTGCCCGACCCGTTCGGCCCGACCACGACGCTCACACCGGGACCGAAGTCCAGGTGGGTGCGATCGGGAAAGGACTTGAAGCCTTTCAACGTCAGCGACTTCAGGCGCATACGATCCCCTGCCTCACTCGCTTTGCAACTGGTCGACGGCCTCGCGCGCGGCCTCCTGCTCGGCGTGCTTCTTGCTGCGGCCGCTGCCCATCCCCAGCGTCTCCCCGGCGACGTTCGCCGCGACCGTGAACGTACGGTCGTGCGGCGGACCGACTTCGCCGGTGACCTCGTAGCTCACCTCTGTCCCGCGCCGGGCCAACAGCTCCTGGAGCGCCGACTTGAAGTCCAGCGGGTGCTCCAGCGCCTGCGCGATCTCCGGTTCGAACGCCTCGACGACAGCCGCCGCCGTGCGCTCGTAGCCGGCGTTCAGATAGCAGGCGCCGATCACCGCCTCGATCACCGATGCCAGTACCCGCTCGGTCTCCACGAGCGCCGCCGTCGCGTTCGTCTCGAATCCCGCGGGCGCGGCGGCTTGCAGGCGGCGAGGCACCTCCAGACGCTCGGCCACGACCCTGCACGACGGCCCTGAGACGGCCTGCGCGCGGATCTTCGTCAGCCTGCCAGCGCCGAACCGCTCCGCCTCCAGACGCGGGTACAGGTGCGTCGTCACGGCTAAGCCCAGCACGCTGTCGCCGAGGAACGCCAGGCGCGTGTACGAGTCGCTCGAGCGCTCGCTCCATGAGGCGTGGGTGAACACCTGCTTCTCCAGCTCCTCCGGCAGCTCCTCCAGCAGTTCCTCGAGCAGCTTCATACCCACAACGCTCCGATGGGCACGCAGGGCAAGCTGGGCAAGGACGCAGGGAGCGAAATGTGCTGTGCACATGAGCGATCGAGGACGCCGATCCAGCGCCGCCATGCGTGTTCATCGGCGACCTCATCGCGCATCAGCCGTCTGTCTCGGCGTGTGCGAGTACGAAGTCCACTGCCTGGCCCACCGTCAGGATCTTCGCCGCCTGCTCGTCCGACATCTCCACGCCGTAGGTGTCCTCGAGCTCCTGCACGAGCGTGTAGAGGTCGAGCGAATCGGCCTCCAGATCCTCCTTGAAACGAGTCGTCTCGTCGATGTTCTGAGGATCGACGTCCAGCTCGTCGACGAGGTGGGCCTGGATCAGGTCGAAGACTTGCTCGCGGGTCATCTTCTCGATGTGAGGATCTGCCCGCGGGCGGTTGCGTCCGTTGGGAGGACATGTTCGCTGGTGATTTCGATCATCTCGCCTGCGGCAGGCTAGCGCTCGACGCGGATACCGGCGCACCCACCCGCTCTCGCAACGCCCCCGCCGTTTCGAGCGCGAGCTGTGTCCTGCCGACGAGGTCCTCCTCCACCCCGCGCCGCGCGCGCAGGATCGCCTGCGCGAAGCCCTTCCGAGTGAAGCGCCCGTGTGGCACCACCCCCAGGCTCCTCAGCCCCAGCAGGTAGGCGCCGCCCTGGCGCTCGGGGTCGAGCTCATCCCTGACCTCCCGCAGCGCGGGTCTCAGCAGCGCGCCCCCCAGCTTTGCTCTGGTTGAGGCCATCGCCGCGTCTCGCACCGCGCCGAGCAGCGTCTGCGAGACCCCCTCCATCAGCTTCAGCGCGATGTTCCCCGTCAGCCCGTCGGTCACGATCACATCCGCCACGCCGCTCACCACGTCGCCGCCCTCGACGTTCCCCACGAATCTCATCGCCTCGCCGCTCCCCGCCTTCTCCGCCAGGTCCTCGCCCGTCTCCACGATCAGCCTGCCTCCGCGAGCCGCCTCCTCGCCGTTGGACAGCAACCCCACGCGTGGGCTCTCGACGCCGAGCACCGTCCGCGCCAGCGCCGCGCCCATGAACGCGAACTGCACGAGGTGCTCGCGCCTGGCCTCGGCGTTCGCGCCGACGTCGAGCAGCGTCACCGGATGGCCTGGGATCGGCAGCGGGATCGCAAGCGCCGGGCGGTAGATGCCGCGCGCGCGCTTGACGTTGAACAGTCCCGCCGCGAGCGCCGCGCCCGTGCCGCCCGCGCACACGAGCGCCTGCGCCCTGCCCTCGGCGACCGCGCGGGCGGCCTGCACGATCGAGGCCTTGGGCGTGCTCCGTACCGCGCGCGCGGGGTCGGCGCTCTTCGCGATCGAGATCGGCGCGTCCACGACCTCGACGCCGTCCGGCAGCTGTCCTGTCTGTAACTGCGCAGCGGGGCCGAACAGCAGCACCCTCGCGCCCTGCGCCGCAGCCAGCGCGGCCCCGGCGACGACCTCGGCCGGTCCCAGGTCGGCACCGTTGCAATCGACCGCCACGACCGGCGTGGTCACCGGCGCTTACTCGTGGTCGTGATCGTGCTCGGCGTGGTCGTGCGTGCTCTGCACGACCACTTCCTTGCCCGCGTACGTTCCGCAGACCGGGCAGACCCGGTGTGGCCGGCGGGGGCTGTGACATTTCGGGCACGCGTTCACCGCGGGCGTGCCGATCTTGTGCTGCGCGCGGCGCTTGGCCGTACGACTGTGCGATTGCTTTTTCTTGGGTACCGCCATCGGCCGAGAAGGGTATCAGCCCCATCCGGAATCTCATCCCCGCCTACTCCAGCTTCAGCTCGCTCAGCTTCGCCCAGCGCGGATCTCGCTCCAGCTCGTGGTGGTGTCCCGGCTCGGCCTCATTCAGGTCGGCCGCGCAGATCGGGCACAGCCCGGCGCAGTCCTCCCTGCAGAGCACCTTCACCGGCGCCGCCAGCGCGAACGCGTCGCGCGCCCACGCCGCCAGGTCGAGCTTCTCGCCGTCCACATACGGGCTTTCCAGCTCCTCGCCCCCACCCGGAACCTCGACCTCACGCGCCTCCACTTCGACCTCCGGGCTCGCCTGCTTCAGGCAACGCATGCAACTGCCGCTCAGCGCAGCCCGGAATCGCAGCCTCAGCGCGTAGCCGCTGCCGGCCATCCGCGACACCTCGAGCTGCACCGGCACTCTTTCCGGCTCGATCTCATAACGCTCGCCGCCAAGCTCGAGCGGCTCGATTCGCACGCCCAGCTCCCGTCGCCGGCCCTCGCCGACGCTTAATCGCAGGCCCCCGAGGTCGAACTCATCTGCAGTGGCGGTCACCCTTCCAGGCTAGCGTCAGCGTCCCTGCAGCTCGCGCTTGAGCACCTTCCCCGTCGCGTTCCTCGGCAGCTCGTCGAGGAACACCACCTCGCGCGGGACCTTGTACCTGGCGAGGTTCTCCTTCACGTATCCCTTCACCGTGTCCTCGCTCAGCTGCGCGCCGCCCCGGGGCACGACGAACGCCTTCAGGCGCTGGCCCCACTCCGCGTCCTGCACGCCGATCACCGCCGCCTCCTCGACCTGCTCGTGGTCGGCCAGCAGGTCCTCGACCTCGCGCGGGAACACGTTCTCGCCGCCGCTCACGATCATCTCGTCGTCGCGACCGTCGACGAACAGCCGGCCGCCCGCGTCGAAGTGCCCGACGTCGCCCGTGCTCATCAGGCCACCGACGATCTCCTTGCCACCGCCGCCGGTATAGCCTTCGAAGACGAGCTCGTTCGCGACGAAGATCCGCCCGCCCTCGCCCGGCTTGACCTCTTTCCCCTGTCCGTCGAGCAGCTTCACGACCGTCCCCAGCGGCGGCCTCCCCGCGGTCCCCGGCGCCGCGCGCAGGTCCTCGGGTGTCGCGATCGTCGCCCACGCGACCTCGGTCGAGCCGTACAGGTTGTAGACGACATCGCCGAACACGTCCATCGCGCGCGTCGCCAGCTCGCCCGGCAGCGCCGAGCCGCTCACGGCGATCACGCGCAGGGCGTGCGTGTCGTAGCGCGCGATCGTCTCGCGCGGCAGCTCGAGGATCCGCTGCAGCATCACCGGCACCACCGCCAGCGCACTCGCGCGGTGCTGGGCGACCGCCCTCAGCGTGTCCTCGGGGTCAAAACGCCGGCGCAGCACCAGCGTGCTCGCCAGCGGTAGTCCCAGCGTGAAGTGCGCAAAGCCCCACGAGTGGAACATCGGCGCGGCGATCATCGTCGCCTCGCGCGCCTTCAGCGGAATCTTCGAGAACAGCGCCGCCGCCGGATCCAGCGACTCGGGCTGTTTGCGGGAGGCGCCCTTCGGCGTGCCGGTCGTGCCCGAGGTGAGGATCACGACGCGTCCCTTCTCGCTCGGCGGCTCCAGCTCGGAGTCCGTCTCCCCGGCGATCAGCTCGTCCAGCAGCGGCGCCGACGGCGCCTCGCCGGGGTCGCGCCAGGCGACGTAGCATTTGCGCCCCTCGCAGCCCTCTCCCACCAGACCCGCGAACTCCTCGTCGTAGATCAGCGCTCTCGGGTCCTCGCGCCTGACGACATCGGCGATCTGCGGGCCCGCAAACGCCGTGTTCAGGTACAGCGCGTTCGCGCCGAGCTTCGAACACGCGACCGTCGCGTCGATGAAGCCCCGGTGGTTGCGACACATGATCGCGACCCCGTCGCCCTCGCCGACACCGTCACGCTGCAGAGCGCGCGCGAGCGCGTTCGTGCGCCTTTGCACCTCGTCGAATGTCAGCGTTCCCCGCTCGTCGACGATCGCGGCCCGGTGCGGGTAGCGCGCCGCCGAGCCCGTATACGCGGCGGCGGGCGTCGGCCCCCAGCGGCGCAGCGCCCTGATCGAGCGCACGGCCCGGTCGGGGCGCGTCGGCTGGATCATGCCGGTGCCGAGCAGCGTCCTCACGACCTGCAGCTTGTGCTTCGCCTCTCCTGCGTTCACGTGCGGTTCACGCGCGGCACCCTACTTCAAAGACTCGGCGAAGCGCTCCCCTGGTCGGGGTTAGCTGACTTCGGCGGGCTCGTCCTTGCCCTGCAACCGCTCCCTGCCGCGCTGCACGGCGGCGATGAACTTCGAAAGGTTGACCTCGAGCGTATTCAGGATCTCGTCCGCATAGTCCTCGGCGCCCAGCCTGATCTCGCGCTCGCGCGTGCGGGCATCCTCGACGATGTCCTCGGCGGCGCGCTCGGCCTGCTTGGTGACCTCCTCGTCGCCAACCAGTTTCTCCTGACGCTCGCGCGCTTCCTTGACGACTCGCTCGGCCTCCTTCTTGGCCTCGGCGAGCATCTCCTGGCGCTCCTTCACAATCCACCGTGCCTGCTTGATCTCCTCGGGAATCGTCGCACGCATCTGGTCGAGGATGTCGTAGATCTCCTCCTTGTCGACCCTCACCTGATCGGTCATCGGCACCGATTTGGCGTTGTGCACCAGGTCGTCGAGCTTGTCTATCAGTACTAGGACATCCATTGCGTCTCCAAGTTCGTCAGCGTTTCAGCTCTTCCTGCAACCGCCTCGCGACCTCGCCGGGGACGAGATCGTCGATCCTGCCCCCGAAGGTGGCGAGCTCCTTTACACCACTCGACGAAAGGAAACTGTACTGCGGGCTGGCCATCAGGTAAACAGACTCGACCTCCGGGTCCTGCCGGCGGTTGAGCTGGTTCATCTCCAGCTCGTACTCGAAGTCCGAGATCGCGCGCAGTCCCTTCACGATCGCCTTCGCCCCGACGTGCCTCGCGAATTCGACCACGAGCGTCGAGAACGGCTCGGCCCTGACGCCGTCCAGATCGGCGATCGCGTGCTCGATGAAGCCCATCCGCTCCTCGATCCCGAACAGCGCCTTGCTCTTGCGCACCGAGCGATTCACGACCCCGACGACGACTTCGTCATACAAGGCCGCGGCGCGGCGGATCACGTCGAGGTGCCCGTTTGTGATCGGGTCATAGGAGCCCGGACAGACGACGATCGACTTCTCCAGCGAGCTCATCGCCCGGCCCGCCCCCCGGCCGCAGGCCCGATTAAGAAACTGTCGGAAAACTCGCCAGATCGCCCGCAACGGGCCCCTGAGGTGCCGTCAGCGAGTTTTCGGACAGCTTCTAAGTCATACGTGACGGTGGATTGTGATCGTGGTGTCGCCATAGCGCCGTTGTCTTTCGATCTCCCAAGGTAGCTCCAGCAGCGCCCTACGATCGCACTCGACGACCACGCGCGCCTGTTCTGAGAGCAGCGGCGCAAGGGCCGGCGACAGTTCGCCTCCCATCTCGCCTGCCCGCCTGTAGGGAGGGTCGATCAGCACCAGATCGTACGTCTCCGCGCCCGCTCGTGCACTGCGCAGCGCCGCGAGCGCCTCTCCGCGCCGCACCTCGGCCTGATCCTCACTCAGATCGAGCGCTCGCAGATTGGCCCTCAGCGCGGCGAGCGCAGCCGCGTCGCGCTCGACGAACACCGTCCGCTCGGCGCCTCGCGAGAGCGCCTCGATCCCCAGCGCCCCGGTGCCCGCGAACAGGTCGAGCACGCGCGCGCCCCGCAGATCGCCGAGCATCGAGAAGATCGCCTCCCGCACCCGGTCGGACGTCGGCCTGGTCGTGGCGGTGCCCTTCGGCGCCTGCAGCCGCCTGCCGCCAAAGCGCCCCGCGATCACCCTCATTTCGCACCCCCGCGTCCTGCGGCCGGTCGCGCCTGGCGCCCCCGCGTCAAACGCTCGCCCTCAAGCGGGAATCGGCTCCAGCACCTCGTCGCCGAACGCCCGTACGAGCGCCTGCCCCAACAGCGTGTGCTCCGGGCTCGCGAGCTCCGGGTCGCTCGCGACGATCGTCTGCGCGCGGGCGCGGGCGCGCTCCAGCAACTCCGCGTCCCGCGGCAGGCACGCCACGTCGAACTGGCTCAACCCCGATTGGCGCGTCCCCACCAGCTCGCCCTCGTCGCGCAGCTCCAGATCGATCTCCGCCAGCCGGAAGCCGTCGGTGTGCGCCACCATCGCGCCTAGGCGCGGCGTGCCGGAGGGCCCCATGAGCAGGCAGCTGGAGCGATGCTCGCCGCGTCCGACCCGTCCCCGCAGCTGGTGCAGCTGCGAGAGCCCGAAGCGCTCGGCGTTCTCGATCAGCATCACCGTCGCGTTCGCCACGTCGACGCCGACCTCGATCACGGTCGTCGCGACGAGCACGTTCGCCGCCCCCGACGCGAACCGCGCCATCGCCTCCTGCTTTTCGCCCGGGCGCATCTGCCCGTGCAGCAATACCAGCTCATATCCCTCCAGCTCGCCCTTCGCCAGACGCTCGTACTCGGCCTTCGCCGCCTTCATCTCGGCTGCGGGAGAGGCCCCCGCCGCGACCGGCACGAACGGCCCGGGCGACTCGATTGGCTCGACCGCCTCCACCGCCTCGACCAGCGGACACACCACGTAGGCCTGCCGGCCGGCTTGGAGCTGCTCGCGCAGTTGCTCGTATGCCCGCGTCCGCTCGTGCTCGCCCGCGACGATCCGCGTCTCGATCGCCTGCCGACCGCGCGGCAGCTCGCGCAGGACGCTCACGTCGAGGTCACCGTACTTCGCCAGTGCGAGCGTGCGCGGGATCGGCGTCGCGGTCATGTGCAGCACGTGCGGCGCCTGGGTTGCGGCCACCGATCGCTTCTCCTCGAGCGCCGCGCGTTGGCGTACGCCGAAGCGGTGCTGCTCGTCGACCACGGCCACCGCCAGGGCGCGGAAGCGAACGTCCGGCTCGATCAGGGCGTGCGTGCCGACGAGCAGGCCCAGCTCGCCACTGGCGAGCTTGCCCAGCGTGTCCTCGCGCCGGCGGCCGCTCGTCGTGCCGGTCAGCAGCGCGGCGGATACCGGCTCTGAGCCGAGCAGCCGCTGGAGGGTCGCGAAGTGCTGTTCGGCGAGCGTCTCCGTCGGCGCCATCAGCGCGGCTTGCATCCCGTGTTCGACCGCACGCAACATCGCGTAGAGCGCCACCACCGTCTTGCCACTGCCGACCTCGCCCATCAGCAGCCTCTGCATCGGGCGAGTACTCGCGAGCTCTCCGCCGATCCCCGCCACCGCCCGCTGCTGGTCTGAGGTCAGCGCGAACGGCAGCCCTTCGCGCAGCCAGCGCTCGCTCAACCCCGCACGCTCGCCCCGCCCGTCCAGCGCGTATGCCGTCGTGCTTTGCCGCCGCCGCGCCCGCCTGCGCAGGAATACCAACTGCGTCAACAACAGCTCCTCGAACGCCAGCCGCTCGCGGCCTCGCTCTCGCTCCTCGGCGTCACGCGGGAAGTGCATCGCGGCGAGCGCACTGCGCCGATCGGCCAGCCCCTCGCTCACCAGCGTGGTCGCTCCCAGCGTCTCGGGCATGTCGTGCAGGGCAGCCCTCTCACTTTGGACGAGGGCCAGGATCTGCGTCGAGCTCACGCCATCGCTCGCCGGATAGTGCGCGATCTCACCGGCGGCCTGCGTCGCGCCGGGAGGCGAATCGGGGGTCGCGTCGGAGCCCAGCGCGTGATGGGCGACGTTGAACGTTCCCCGCTCGGTCGTCTTGCCATGCAGGATCAGCCGCGTCCCCGGCGCGTAGCGCTGCGCCAGCCATGGCTGGTTGAAGAACGTCGCGCGCATACTTCCCGTCTCGTCGAACACCGTCGCTTCGACCAGCGGCTTCATCCCCCGCCTGCGCACCGCGCGCGCGTTGATCCTGCGCACCTGCACCGCGACCGTCGCCGGCTCGCCCGTCTTCAGCGCCGTCACCGTGCGCGCCTCGCGGCTGTCCCGCGGCAGGTGCTCCAACAGCGCGCCCACGCTTGTCAGCCCCAGCGCCTCCAGGCCGTCAGCCAGCTTTCCATCGGGGGGAACTTCCAGTGGCCCTTCCAGTCTCGAGGGCCGCGGCCAGCGCACAGGCGCATGGAGCAGTTCCTCGCGGCTCAGACGACGCGCGGAGGCAAACGCGTGGGGTCCTCCCTCCCGCGCGATCTGCTGTGTACCTGCCGAAACGCTGTGCGTAGTGCCCGCCGGGACGGTCTCTGAAGAATGCCCGGCTGCGGGGTCACCCCGCTTGGAGCTCGTCGTGGCTGTAGCGGCCGGGGACATCCTCCTGGCCCATCATGCACCGCTCGGCGGTCGTCACAATCACTCCGCGGCCAGCAGCCACCAGTAGGCGGGCTGACCGCCATCGTGCAGCTCGAGCTCAACCCCGCCGTTCAGGAGGCCGGCGATCTCCGCGGGCTGCAGTGGCGCGTCGCGGCCGGCGAGCACGCTGATCAGCTCGGAGCCGTCGGCGAGCGCCTCGAGCACCGCGCGCAGAGTTGCCTCAGGCTCGCCCCAGGCGACCACCTCGTCGGCCACGAACCCCACCGCCTCGCCGCGCCCGAAGCGCCCCTGCACATCGTCGCGGGCCGCCTGCGCAACCGCGCCCGTGCGCAGATGGGCGAGCGCCTCGTTCAGCGCATGTGCGTTCTCCTCGACCGTGCGATCGGAGTCGAGCGCGACCGCGGCGGCGAGGCCGGCCTGCTGGCTGGTCGCGGGCGCCACCAGCACCTGCTTATCCGACAGCTCGGCCGCGTGCTCGGCGGCCATGATCACGTTCGCCGAGTTCGGCAACACCACGACCTCCTCGGCCTGTACCTCGTGGATCGCCGCGAGCAGGTCGTAGGTGGAGGGGTTGAGCGTCGGCCCGCCGTCGATCGTGTGCACGCCCAGCGCCTCGAACATCGCCTGCAGCCCGTCGCCGCTGACGACCGCCACCGCGCCGCAGCGCACGCGCGGGCCATCGGCCGCGGACCGCCCGGCGGCCGGGGCGAGCGGGTTCTCGTCGAACTTGCCGTTTGCCCCGACGGGCTCCGCGCCGGAGGCGCCGCCGCTGAGCCGCTCGTCCCGCTCGCTGACCTGCAGGTGCATGTCCGCGACGTCCAGGTGCGAGACCTCGCCCGCCTGCGCGAACACGGCGGTCGCCAGCTCGGGCTCGTCGGTATGCACGTGCACCTTCAGCGTCCTCGCGTCGCCCACGACCAGCACCGAGTCGCCCAGCTCCTCCAGCGGCGCGATGAAGCGCCCCGAGCTCAGCCCGGTGCCGGTGACGGCGAAGTTCGTGCAGAAGCGATAGGTGCTCGAGTGGTGCTCGGGATGGCTGATGCGCGCGGGCTCGTAGTGGTCGAGCTCCGGCGGATCGTCGCCGCGCAGCGCTGCCACGACGCCCGCGAAGATGATCGTCAGCCCGTAGCCGCCGGCGTCGACAACGCCGGCGTCGCGCAGCGCGGCCAGCAGCTCGGGACCGCGCTTGACCGACTCCTGCCCGGTCGTCACGGCGCGCTCGAGCGCGGTGGCGATCGCCGCGTCCTGCTGTCCCGGCGCCGCGTCGGGGTCCAGACGCTGACCCTCGGGACTGTGCGCGAGGTCGGTCACGATCTGATGGGCCATCTCCCGCGCGACGGTCAGAATCGTGCCCTCCGCCGGTTCGCGCACCGATGAGTAGGCGCGATCCGCTGCGTTGGCCAGCGCCGCGCCGATCAGCGTCGCGTCGATCAGCTCGCCCGGACGGCTGACGAGCTCCTCGGCGGCGCCGCGGATCAGCTGGGAGAGGATCACACCCGAATTGCCGCGCGCGCCCAGCAGCGCCGCGCGCGCGACCGACTGCACGATCTCCTCGCGCCCAATCTCGTCGATCGTGCGCGCCTCGTTGCTCCCCTGCAGGCGGTCGAGCTCGGCCAGCACCGCGCGCAGCGTGAGCGCCATGTTGTCGCCGGTGTCGCCGTCGGCGACCGGAAACACGTTGAGGTCGTTGACCTCCTCGCGGCGCGATTCCAGGTGCGCCAGCGCCCCCGCCACCGCGGCGCGAAAGCGGACCAGGTTCGTATCGGTCACGGGGACAGGTCTATCATTTCCAGCGGGCGTTCCGGCCGCCAGCCCGCTCAGAATCCCAGCTCCTGTAGGGCCGATGGGCAAGCCAGGCAAGGACGCAGGGAGCGAAGTGTGCTCTGCACACGAGCGACTGAGGACGCCGCATGGCGCAGCCCAGCGGTTCTACAGGGCCTTGGTTACCTTGCCGGCTTTCAGACACCGGGTGCAGACGTACACACGCCGTGGCGCCTTGCCGACGAGGATCCGCACCTTCTGCAGGTTCGGATCGAAGCGCCGCTTGGTCGCGACCATCGAGTGGCTGCGACTCTGGCCGAACGCCGGACCCTTCCCGCAGCTGTGACACACCTTTGCCATGCGCGGCAGTCTAGCTGCTTGAAAGCTCGCGCCGCAGCGCCGCCATCCGCAACACCGCCTCGGCGGCGTGGGCGCCCTGATCGCGCTTGCCGCCGCCTGCGCGGGCAAGCGCCTGCTCCATCGTCGCGCAGGTGAGCACTCCGAATGCACACGGCACACCGCTGTCGAGTTGCACCTGCATCACCCCGCGCGCGGTCTCGGCGCAGACGAAGTCGTAGTGGTCGGTCTCGCCCCTGATCACCGCCCCGAGGCAGGCGACCCCGGCGAAGCGGCCCGACTCGGCGGCATACTTTGCGGCCAGCGGCAGCTCGTACGCGCCCGGCACGTCGAACACCTCGAGCTCGTCGTCGTGTCCGGCCTTCGCAAACGCGCTCCGCGCGCCGCTCAGGAGCCGCTCGGCCAGATCCGCGTAGAAGCGGCCCACGACGATCGCGTAGCGCTCCCGCTCGCTCTCGGGCTGCTCGCCCTGCGTGCGCGCCGCGACCGCCTCGCGCGCCGCTCGCGCGACGGCCTGGACTTCGGCGAACCGCTCGCTCACCAGTCGAGCCCTTCCTCGGCCGCGTCGCGTTCGCGCTCGGAGCGCAACAGCTCGGCGTCGAGGTTCAACCCCTGGTGGTGCAGCGTATGCCCCATCCGCTGGGCCTTCGTGCGCATGTACTCCTCGTTGTGCGGGTTCGGGGCGTGCTCGATCGGCACCTGGGCACTGACCGACAGCCCGTAGCCCTCGAGACCCTTGATCTTCTTCGGGTTGTTGGTCAGGATGCGGATCGAGGACAGTCCCAGATCGACGAGGATCTGGGCACCGATGCCGTAATCGCGCAGATCGGCAGGCAGGCCGAGCTGGAGGTTGGCGTCGACGGTGTCCAGACCGTCCTCCTGCAGGCGGTAGGCCTTCAGCTTGTTCAACAGGCCGATCCCGCGGCCCTCCTGGGCGAGGTACAGCAGCACGCCCTGCCCCTCGGCCTCGATCATCGCGAGCGCCGACTCCAGCTGTTCGCCGCAGTCACAACGCAGCGAATGGAACACGTCACCGGTGAGGCACTCCGAGTGTACGCGCACGAGCACATCGTCCCGGCCGGTCACGTCGCCCTTGACGAGCGCCACGTGGTGCTTCTCGTCGAGCAGCGAGCGGTAGCCGACGACCTCGAATTCTCCGAACGCCGTCGGCAGCCGCGCCGCGGCGACCCGTTCGACGAGCTTGTCGTGCTGGCGGCGATAGGCGATCAGGTCGGCGATCGTGATCATCTTCAGCTCGTGCCGCGCGCAGTAGTCGGCGAGATCTCCGACCCGCGCCATCGTGCCGTCGTCGTTCATCACCTCGCAGATCACCCCCGCGGGGTTCAGCCCGGCCAACCGCGCCAGATCGACCGCGGCCTCGGTCTGCCCGGTGCGCTCGAGCACGCCTCCGGAGCGGGCCTTCAGGGGGAAGATGTGTCCGGGCTGGACGAGGTCGCGCGGATGGCTCGCGGGATCGATCGCGACCTGGATCGTCCGCGCGCGATCGTGCGCGGAGATTCCCGTCGTCACGCCCTCGCGCGCCTCGATCGAGACCGTAAAAGGCGTCTCGAACGACGATTCGTTCTTCGCCGCCATCAGCTCCAGGCCCAGTTCCTCGCAGCGCTCCGGCGTCAGCGACAGGCAGATCAGCCCGCGACCCTCCTTCGCCATGAAGTTGATCGCCTCCGGCGTCGCGAACTGCGCCGCGAGCGTCAGATCGCCCTCGTTCTCGCGGTTCTCGTCGTCGCACACGACGATCATCCGGCCCGCCCGGATCTCCTCGAGCGCCTCCTCGATCGTCGCGAAGGGGGTGGTCGTTCTGGTCTCGCTCATGTTCTACTGGCCTCCAATAGACGCTCCACGTGCTTCGCCAGCACATCCGCCTCCAGATTGACCTTATCTCCAACCTCCACCCGGCCCAGATTGGTTCGCCCGAGCGTCTCCGGGATCAGCGACACCTCGAAGCCGTCCTCCCGCAGCGCGCTCACGGTGAGGCTGACGCCGTTCACGGCGATCGAGCCCTTCTCGACCAGATAACGCCCCAGGCCGGGCTCCTCGCTCGCGACTCTCAGCACGCGCGCGAAGCCCTGCTCGTCGATCGCGCTGACCGTGCCGATCCCGTCGACGTGGCCCTGGACGACGTGCCCGCCCAACCGATCGGCGGCGCGCAGCGGCAGCTCGAGGTTCACCCGCGCACCGATCGTCAATGCTCCGAGGGCCGAGCGGTCGAGCGTCTCGCGCATCGCCTGCGCCGCGAAGCCGTCGTCGCCGACCTCGGTCGCGGTCAAACAGACGCCGTTCACGGCGATCGAGTCGCCCTCGCCCAGCTCCCGCGCCAGCCGCGTGGCGATCTCGAGCGTGGCGCCGTCCTCGTTCTCATCCAGCGCGGTCACTCCCCCTATATCGGCGATCAGGCCCGTGAACATCACTCACTTACCACTCGCGCAGGCGTGCGGAGATCAACAGGTCCTCACCGACGCGCTCGCAGTCGAAGGTGAGCGCGCGCAACGCCTCGGAAATCCGCTCGACTCCCTTCCCCTCGAGAGGATCGCGCGCCGCGCTCCCGCCCAGCAAGAGCGGCGCGAGGAACAGGCGGATCTCGTCGATCTCGCCCGCGTCGAGGAACGCGCCGGCGAGATGCGGGCCGCCCTCGAGCAGGATCGCGGTGACGCCGAGCGCCCCCAGCTGCTCGAGCCCCGAGCGGACCCGGGCCGGCTCGTTCTCACCCGTCGCCAAGATCACCTGGACGCCGGCCGCCTCGAGCGCGTCTGTGTCCGCCCTTGCCGCCGCCCGCGAGACCACGACCGTGAGCGGTATCTCCGCCGCCGCCGCCACCAGCTGGGAGGTGGGCGGCAGGCGCGCGAGCGAGTCGAACACCACGCGCCGCGGCTGCGGCGGCAGATCGGCATCGAGGCCCTCCGGGCGGGCGGTCAGACGCGGATCGTCGGCGAGCGCCGTGCCGATGCCCACGACCACCGCGTCGACCGACGCGCGCCAGCGGTGAGCCAGCTCGCGGCTGTCCTCGCCGCTGATCCACTGGGAGTCCCCGGTGCGGGTCGCGACCTTCCCGTCGAGCGTCATCGCTGACTTGAACAGCACCCACGGCCGCCCGACGCGCGCGTGCTTGCGAAAGGCCTGGTTGAGCAGCCGTGCCCGCGCGGCGAGCTCGTCGCCGGCGAGCAGCACCTCCACGCCCTCGTCGCGCAGGATCCCAAGACCACGCCCCGAAGCCTTCTCGGTGGGATCGTCGGAGGCGACGATCACCCGCTTGATGCCCGCGTGCAGGATCGCTTCGGTGCAGGGCGGCGTCTTGCCCTCGTGACAGCACGGCTCGAGCGACACGTACAGCGTCGCCCCGCTCAGATCCGCCACGCCGCAGGCCTCGATCGCGTTGACCTCGGCGTGCACGCCGCCAAACTGTTCGTGCCAGCCCTCGCCCAGCACCTCGCCGTCGCGGGCGACGACGGCGCCCACCACGGGGTTGGGCTTGACCGCGCCCAGGCCGTTGCCGGCGAGCTCGATCGCGCGTTCCAGGTGTGCCCGGTCGGTATCGGTGCAGGTGGTCATTCGCACTCAGGATATCCCCGGCCGGTTCCGCGACATTTCCCCCGGCGGTTGCCCCGCGTGTTCCGACCGCGGTGCACCGACGCTTTCTCCCGGTGGCTGCTCGGCATTTTCAGGACGTATCGCTGCAACGCCCGCCATGCAGACGGTAGACGGTCATTTCCGGCCCGGGACGGTAATAGGCGAGTGGGTAGTAGTCGAAGCTCCAGTCGAAGTCGAACCCGACGCGATCCCGACCGTGCGTGTAGGGCGAGGCGCGGTAGACGACTTCGCCCTGCCTGGCCAACGCCGCGTAGTAGGCGATCGCCAGCGGTACCGCCCGTGGGTCGGCGAATGCGCGCCCGGACTGCGTCGAGCCGCTCACCACCCAGCAGTAGTCATTGCGCTCGTAGTAGCCGATCAACGACGGTGCCAGCGTGCGCACGTAGTCCTCGATCCCCACTTTCCGGGGCTGGCTCGTCGCCGGTTCGAGCGCGCCGGCGGCGGTGATCCGCGAGAACAGCGAGGCGTACTTCGGCCAGCGGTAGGGATTATCCGCGGTTGCCGTCCCGGGGATCACTTCGCGCGCCCATTCGTCGGGGGCGACGGGCTCGGCCACGATCGGCGTGCCCTTCGGCACATGCGCGACCAACCACGCGCGCGTCAGGGTGCGCGTATCGGCACGCGAGAGCACCAGACCTGAGTGGACGCTGTAAACGAGGCCCTGAGCCAAAAGCGCCACGACCAGCAGTGCGGCGAAACCGAGCCGGAGCCTGCCCGAGGTGCCGAGTGCCTCCACCACCCGCAAAGCGAAGAACGCCGCGAGCAGGCAGAGGATCGGGAAGATCGGCAGCAGCCAGCGCCCGAAGTAGCGGCCCTCCAGGCCCATCACGAGGAGGAACAGCAGCGGAGCGGGGACCAGCATCAGGCCAAGCCATCGCTCCCTGCGCCAGACCGCGAGCATCCCGCCGAGCGCCGCGAGCGCGGGCACCCAACCGAGGCCCCACGTGAGCGTCCAGAGGTAGTAGAGCAGGCCGCCCTCTCGCGGCGCGCCAAGCTTGCCCTGGGCTTCGGCGGAGAGCGTCGACTGGTGCACCAGTTCGGCGTGGAAGTCCCCGTAGTCGAGCACCGCATAGGGGTTAGCGACGAGAAAGGCGAGCAGCGCGGCGAGGCCCGCGAGCACGAGGCCGAGCGCCGCGCGACGGCCGACGATGTACGCCCGCGCGTTCCCCTCGACGTTCAGGTAGCGCGCCGTCGTCACCGTCAGCAGCGGCAAAAGAACGATCCCGGCCGTGTACTTGCTCGCGCAGGCCAGACCCAGGCCGACGCCGGCCAACAGGTAGTCGCGGCGGCGGCCTTTTCGCAAAACCCCGGCGCTTCCCAGCAGCGAGAGCGTCAGCGGGAAGAGCGTCGGTATGTCGTTGAGCGCCAGGTGAGCGTAGAAGACCGGCAGGAACGCGACCGCCTCGATCGCCGCCGCGAGCAATCCGGCAGCCCGGCCGAAGAGGCGCGCGCCCGTCGCGTACAGCAGCCACAGCGACCCCGCGCCGAGCAGCGCGACGGCTACGCGGGCGAGGGTATAGACGCCTTCCGGATGCAGTTCGAGCGCCCGCACCGCTCCATCCGCGCTCCCGTACCAGAGCCGGAAGAGGAAGTGCAGCAGATAAGTGAACGCGGGCGGGTTTGCGAAGTAGTGCGGGTTGAGCGTGCTCTTGCGGAACATTTCGACCGCATGCGGCACGAAATGCTGGGCCTCGTCGGTGTTGTACGGATAGGGCAGCCCCTGCCGCACGCCCCACAAACGCAGCCCCAGGCCGGTGAGCAGCACCACCGCCAGGCCAGACCAAGCCCAGCGACGGGACAGCTCCAGCCCCGCACCACCGACTGCCGGCTCGCCGGGCGCGGCGATCGGAGGCTCAGCAGTTGCCATAGACCGCGTAATAACGACTCGTGTAGATCCGTTTGAAGCCGGCAAGCGGTACCTGGTCCCGCGGGTCGTCGCCGACGTCGACGATCGCCTCGAAGAACACCGCGCTGCCGAGCGGATAAACAGCGACGCTGCCGGCGCTGATGCGGTTCTCGAGCGCGGGCGACCCCCTATCGGCGTCGGCGCGCGCCTCGCTGCGGGCGACGATGTCGTGCTGTCCGTTGCTGTCGAGGATCCAGCGCGCGTCGGGAATCAGCTTGTTGTCCGGCAGCGAGAGCAGCGGACAGCGCTTCAGCTCGGCCTTCACCGCCGGGTTGGACAACGCGCTGGCCAGCCCCTCGTGGAATTCCTCGTGGTAGGCGAGCGTCGTACGCAGGCTCGAGAGACTCAACGTGGTCGCGGCGGCATAGGCGCCGTAGAGCACCAGCGCCGCGGCCGCGACCATCCACGCGCGGCGCAGCTTCGATCCGCGCTCGAGCATCGACCAGCCGCCGATCGCCACCGCGCAGAAGATCAGCCCAACCGACGCCGCACCCATCAGATAGCGGTCGATCACCGACGCGCCGACGGCGCCCTCGGCGACGAACACCCCCACCAACACGACCAGCGCCACCAGCGGCGTGAGTACGCGCCGCGGCGCCAGCCACACCGCCAGCGGCACGCCGAGCACGATGCCGAGGATCACCGGCAGCTTGTCGATCCGCACCCCGTACGTCCACACCGACGCGACCACGCCCGACAGCCCCTGCGAGCGCCCGAGTTCTTCGGCCAGGCCGGCGGTCGATTGCAGCGAGTACAGCGGGTTGCCCGTCACCACCGTGTCCACACACACCCACACAAGCGGCGCGATCAGGGCGAGGCCGAGGTAGAGCAGCCGCCGGCGGTTGTCGATCGCCGGGGGCTCGCCTGGTGAGACTTCGCGTGGTTGCCCGTGTGGTGACTGCTCGTGTGGTGGTTGCCCAGTGCCTCGCGGCCAAGCGCACCACAGCCAGTAGACGCCGCTCAGTACCCACGCGTCGGGGCGCAGCAGCCCGGCGGCGGCGAGCACGAGGAAGACCGTCGTTCCCCGCCGCGGCCGTTGCACCTCGAGCGCCACCGCCCAGACGATCAGCGCGACGTAGGAGAGGTCGAGATAGCCCTGCGCGGCGAGGTTCTCGTCGTAGAAGCGACTGAGCATCAACAGCGCCGCGAACATCCCGACGACCGGCCCGAAGCACAGGCGTGCGAGCCGGTAGACGCCCGCGACGAGCGCCACGAACGAGGCGATCGAGCCGAACACCATCAGCCGCGCGCCGCCCTGGCCGAAGAGCGAGCAGAACGCTCCAAAGGCGATCGCCAGCGGATGCTCGGTCGGGCCGCGGTAGACCTGGAAGTCGGGCAGGTGCAGGTGCAGCAGGTTGCGACCCCAGAGCAATGCGTAGAAGGAGTCGTACGTGGGATAGGTCGGGAACGCGAAGTACCCGAACAGCGCGACCGCACAGAGCAGCGCGAACGCGAGCTTCGCCCACGTCGAGGCATCCACCGCCCCTAGCCGCTGCAGCGGGGTCGAGTCCTGCCGCGGCTTGCTGAGCGTGGCGCTGGCCATGAGCCGCAGAGCCTATCCTTGGAGCAGGAGTGGGACAGGTCCCCCTCCTGACCACCCCCTCTTGGATCCCAGACCCCCCTTCCTCATGAAGCTCATCATCCAAATCCCTTGTTACAACGAGGCCGAGCAGCTCCCACGGACACTCGCGGAGCTGCCCGACGAGGTCGAAGGCTTCGAGACGGTCGAGCGGCTGGTGATCGACGACGGCTCGACCGACGAAACGATCGCGGTCGCGCGCGCCCACGGCGTCGACCACATCGTGCGCCTCACCAACAACAAGGGCTTGGCAGCCGGATTCCAGGCCGGTCTCGACGCCTGCCTGAAGCTGGGCGCCGACGTGATCGTGAACACCGACGCCGACAACCAGTACTACGGCCCTGACCTCTCCCGGCTGGTGGCGCCGATCCTCGCCGGCCGCGCCGACATGGTCGTCGGCGACCGCGAGGTGAACGGGATCGAGCACTTCTCGCCGCTGAAGAAGACGCTCCAGCGCCTCGGCTCGTGGGTTGTGCGCCAGGCCTCCTCGACGAAGGTGCCGGACACGACCTCCGGCTTTCGCGCGTACAACCGTGAGGCGGCGATCCAGCTGCTCGTCGTCTCGAAGTTCACCTACACGCTCGAGACGATCATTCAGGCCGGCAAGCAACTCGTCGCGATCGACCACGTCCCGGTGCGCACCAACCCGAAGACGCGCGAGTCGCGCCTGTTCCCCTCGATGGGCGCCTACGTGCGGCGAAACGCGGTGTCGATCTTCCGCATCTACGCCCAGTACGAGCCGCTGCGCGTGTTCTGGAGCCTGTCGGCGCTGATGGGTGTGGTTGCACTCGCGGTCTGGATCCGCTTCATCGTCGCCTACGCCGACGGCAGCGGCAAGGGCCATGTGCAGTCGCTGATCCTCGGCGCGGTGCTGTTCATCGCGGCCGTCGTGCTGTGGGCGCTGGGCGTGATCGGCGACCTGCTCGCCGCCCAGCGGGTGATGACGCAGAAGACCTTCGAGCGCGTGCGACGGATCGAGCTCGAGCTCAAGGTTGCCCCCTCCCACTACGAGCCGGGCCTGCAACCGGAGCGCCGGCACGGGCAGGATAAGACTGACCAGGACAAGACGGCAGACCTGCTTGTGGGCCGATCCGGGGGAACGGAGGAGCACGAGGCGGTGAGGTTGTGAGCGGCGCCGTGACCGTCTCCGAGGAAGGGATCGTCACCGGGAATACGTACGACAAGTACGGCTCCACGAATCCGGTCGTGAGGCGTCTGATGAGCGCCTTCGAGCGCACGCTCGACGAGCTCTTCGAGCAGGCCGACCCCAGCTCGCTGCTCGACGTCGGCTGTGGCGAGGGAGTGCTCGTGCACAAGTGGGCGCAGCGGCTGGGCGAGCAGCGGCGCGTGGTGGGCATCGATCTGGAGGAGGAGTCGATCCAGGCCGGCTGGGCGCAGCGCGCGGCGCCGAACCTCGAGTACCAGGTGATGCATGCCGAGAACCTGCCGTTTACAGAGAACGAGTTCGACCTGGCGAGCGCGATCGAGGTGCTCGAGCACGTCCCAGACCCCGAGCACACGCTCGCAGAGATGGCGCGCTGCGCCGAGCGCCACCTGCTCGTCTCGGTTCCCCGTGAGCCGCTCTGGCGGGGGCTGAACATGGCGCGCGGGGCCTATTGGTCGGAGCTCGGGAACACGCCCGGGCACCTGAACCACTGGTCGCGGCGCGCGTTCGTCGGCCTGCTCTCACGCTACGGCGTCGTCACCGAGATCCGCTCGCCGTTCCCCTGGACGATGCTGCTTGTCCGGCTCTAACCGGCCGCCGCGCTCCTACGGAAGTGGCGCGCGGATCCTGTCGATCGGGATCGCCTCCACGGGTCTTCTGACGTTCGCGTTCTTCTCGATCGCCAGCCACGTGCTCGGCGAAGAATCGGCCCAGCGCCTGGACGTCCTGTGGTCGGTGATGTTCGTCGTGATCTCGGTGATCTACCGGCCGATCGAACAGCTGCTCTCGCGCACGATCGCCGAACGCCGCGCACGCGGGCACACACACCACCCGTTACGTATCCCGATCGCGATCCAGGCCAGCTTTGCGCTGATCTTCCTCGCGGTCGCGCTCGCGTTGCACGATCCGCTGGTTAACAAAGTCTTCGACGGCTACAGCGCGCTGTACGACGTGCTGATCGTGGGAACCCTGGCCTACGCGGCGAGCTATTTCGCGCGGGGATGGCTGGCGGGACACGAATACTTCGCTCTGTTCGGCGGTCTCGTGCTGATGGAGTCGATCTCGCGGATCTGCTTCGTGATCGCTGCGGCGTTGGGGGTCACCAGCGGCCAGACGGCGGTCGCGCTCGGAATTGCGGCCGCGCCACTGGTGTCATTGGTGGTGGTGCCGCTGGCCTTTGCGCGAAAGGGCGACGAGCGTCACGAGCAGGAGAGCTCCGCTACAGGAGCGATCGAGGAGACCGAAGCCGCACTGACCTCAGCTCCGATCACCGTGGACGAGGCGGTCGCCGCGCTGGCCGGGCCGGGTACGGAGGGCGTACAGGAGGCCGCTGCCCACGACGACCTTTCGCTACGGCGGGGCACGGGTTTTGCCGGATCGGTGTCGGGGATCATGCTCTCGGAGCAGACGATCTTGAACGCCGCGGTATTGACCGTGGCGGCGACCTCGCCCGACAAGGCGCTCGCGGGAATCGTGTTCAACGTGCTGCTGATCGCCCGCGCGCCGCTGCAGCTGTTCCAGGCGATCCAGACATCGCTATTGCCCCATCTGACGGGTCTCGAGGTGACGGACGGCCATCAGGCCTTTGCCCGCGCGATCCGTCTGACGGTTCGTGCGATCGCAGCATTCGCCGCGGCGGTGGCACTCGGGCTGCTGGTGATCGGCCCGTTCGTGATGAGCCACCTGTTCGGGCAGCACTTCACCTACGGCCGCTTTGGCCTCGCGTTGATCGGTCTGGGCATGGGCCTGCATCTGACCTCGGGGGCCCTGAACCAGGCTGCCCTGGCGCGCGACCGTGCGCGCGCCGCCGCCTGCTGCTGGGGACTGGCCGCGGTGTTATTTCTCGTGTGGATGTTGATTCCGGCCGTGAGCGAACAGCTGCTGCGTACAGAGATCGGCTACGCGGGCGCGACCGCGCTGTTGGCCACTACGCTGGCGATGCTGTACTGGCGCGGGGACGCGCAAGGAGGATCGGCCACCGAACGAGGAGACGCTCAGCCGGCCTCGACGGAGCGCGCGATCGCCAAGTAGGCGTTCCCGGGGTCCGGCGCTCCGAAGATCGCCGAGCCGGCCACGAACACGCTCGCGCCCGCCTCCCGGCAGCGGGGCGCGGTCTCGGGGTCGATGCCCCCGTCGACCTCGACAGCCACCTCCGCGCCGACGATCGCCCGAACCCGCTCGATCTTCGCGGGCGAGTGCGCGATGAACGGCTGGCCGCCCCACCCGGGATTGACGGTCATGCAGAGCGCCATGTCCAACAGCGCGACGACCTCGGCGAGCGCGCCGACGGGTGTCGCCGGGTTGATCGCCAGGCCGACGCCGGCTCCGCCCTTGCGGATCTCCTCCGCGGTGTAGGCGATGTGTGGGGTGGCCTCGGCGTGGAAAGTGATCGAGTCCGCGCCTGCCTGCACGAAATCGGCGACGTGCCGCTCGGGACGCTCGATCATCAGGTGTACGTCGAGCATCGCGCCGGCCTGCCCGCACTGCTCGCGCAGCGCCGCGACGACCAGCGGACCGACGGTGATCGGCGGCACGAAGTGCCCGTCCATCACGTCGACATGGATCACCCGCGCCCCGGCGTCGAGCACCTCCCCGACCTGCTCGCGCAGCCGCGCGAAATCCGCCGACAGGATCGACGGCGCCACGCGCACGCCTCGCAGCAGATCTTTGGAAATCTCGGTCATATTTCACCCAATCCCATATGGACATGTAGGGCAAGCTGGGCAAGGACGCAGGGAGCGTGGCGTGCTACGCACGCGAGCGACTGAGGACGCCGATCCAGCGCCGCCATACGTGTTCATATCGGTTGGAGCATCGAATCGCCGCAGTTGTTGCACTTCACGAGCGCAGTGTCCGCCATCCGCACGATCGTCGAATGCTCGCCGCAGTTCGGGCACACGGAGGTGAGCTCGAAGCGGTGCAGGCAGTACACGCAGCGGTAGCGCCCCGGCATGTTCGTGGGTCGCAGCCACGGCTCGCCGCAGTTCGGGCACTGCGGCCCAAGATCGACCGGCGCGTTGCTCGCTCCAGGCTCGCCCGCCATCATCTCACCAGCTAACTCCGGCGCAGCCGGGCGATGAAGAAGCCGGCGGTGTGGTCGCGGTGCGGCAGAGTGGTCATGCACTCATCGCTCGAGAAGTCGCGGTGGGCATCCAGGAACGCGGCGATTTGACTCTCGTTCTCGGTCGCGGAGATCGTGCACGTAGAGTAGACCAGCACGCCGCCCGGACGGACAGCCGCCGCGCCGGCCGCAAGGATCGCGGCCTGGGTATGGGTCATCTCGCGCACGTGCTCGGGTTCTACCCGCCAGCGCAGGTCGGCACGCGCCTGCAGCGTCCCCAGGCCGGAGCACGGCGGATCGACGAGCACGCGGTCGAACGCCGCTCCCTCCGGACGCTCAACGGCAGCGTCTGCGACCTCGACGCGCACGTTCGCGGCTCCCAGCCGCTGCGCGGTGCGCGCGAGCATGCCGGCGCGGCGCGCGTTGCGCTCGACCGCCACGACCTCGCCCTCGCCGCCCATCAGCGCCGCCAGATGCGTGCTCTTGCCGCCGGGCGCGGCGCACAGGTCGAGCACGCGCTCGCCCGGGCGCGGATCGAGCATCCGCGCCACTCGCATCGCCGCGCGCGATTGCGCCAGAAAAGCTCCCGCACCCCACGCGGGCGAGTCGTGCGCGTCGAACGGGCCCTCCAGCACGAGCGCCTCCGGCAGATCGGGATCGATGTGGGTCGCCACCGGCAGCTCGCCTGCCAGCGTCGCGGCGTCGGTGAGGAGGGTATTCGCGCGCAGCGCCAGCTCACCCGGTTCGTTGTCGTAGGCCATCAGCGCGCGAGCGTCGCCGGCCCCCAGCTGATCCCACCACAGGCGCGCGATCCACTCGGGATGGGAGTGCTTGATCGCGGCCTGCGCCGGCGTCTGATCGTCGAGCTCCGCCAACAAGCCGGCGCCCTCGCGCGCGCCGCGTCGTAGCACCGCGTTGACCAGCCCGTGACCGCCGCGCGCTCCGCCCTTCGCGAGCTCGACCCCGTCCGCCACGACCGCGTGGTCGGGCGCGCCGCCGAGATACAGCAGCTCATACAGCCCCAGGCGCAGCGCCGCCAGCAGCCTTGCGTCCAGCCGCGCCACCGGGCGCTCGGCGAGACGCTCGATCAGGAAGTCGAGCGTCCCCTTGCGCTGCACCGCTCCGTAGGCGAGGCGCATCGCAAGCGCCCGGTCGCGCGCGTCGAGCTCCTTCGCCTCCCCGCGCAGCGCGCGGTCGGCGTAGGCGCCGTCCTCGAACACGCGCCGCAGCACCACGTAAGCGCAGCGACGCGCGGGGGCAATGCGGGCGCTCAGCGCGGGAGCGCTCATCCTCGCGAGAGCTTCTGGCCGTGGCCCCGCAGATAGGCCTCCGCGTCCATCGCGCGAGCGCCCGGCGGCTGCACCTCGAGCAGCTCCAGCGCGCGATCGCTCGCGCCATACAACAGCCGGGTGGGCGGGCTGCCAACAGCAGCCAGCGCTCCGCGCGAGGTCTCCAGTGCTTCTCCGGGCGTCTGCGCCGCCGCCACGCACGCTCGGCGCACCCCCAGGAGCTCCCCGCCCGGGAGCGCGACCCGCGCGCCGATGTGCGGGTACAGCGCGCGCACCACGCGCTCCAGCTCCGCCGCCGTCCGGGCCGGGTCGAGCAGACGATCCTCGGGGAGGATCTTCTCCGCGTAGGTCACGCCCTCTTCGTTCTGCTCGATAAACGCGGGGGGTGCGCCCGACGCGATCAGATCGAGCGCGCGCACGAGCAGCTCGCCGCCGGCCTCCTGCAGGCGAACTGCGAGCGAGCCGTAAGTGTCCTCGGGAGCGATCGGCTCGGCGGCGGTCAGGCATACCGGCCCGCTGTCGAGCCCGGCGGTGAGGCGCATGATCGACACGCCGGTGCGCTCGTCGCCGGCGATGATCGCGCGCTCGATCGGCGCGGCCCCCCGCCAGCGGGGCAGTAGCGAAGGGTGCACGTTCAACAGCTCGTGTGCGGACAGCAGCGGCTCCTTGATCAGCGCCCCGAAGGCGCACACGACGACCACATCCGGCCGCGTATGCGCTATCCGCTCGACGACGTGCGGCTCGTTGACGCGCTCGGGCTGGCCGAGCGCGATCCCCAGCGCACCGGCACGCTCGGCAACCGGGGGCGCGGCCAGCCGGCGACCGCGACCGCGGGGCCGGTCGGGGCGGCTGAGCACCAGCGCGGGACGGTGATCGCTCGTGGCCAGCCGCTCGAGCACGGCGGCGGCGAACTCGGACGTGCCGAGGAAGACGGTGCGCAAGATCGAGACCCCGCCGCGAGCCGCCGCTAGGCGGGGCTCGCGTCCGGGACGGCCTCGCCGGCGCCGGGATGTCCCTCGTCGCTGTCGCGAGCGTCCGGGACGGCCTCGTCGTGCTCCTCGGCCGGCCCGGCCTCTCCGGCAGCGCGAGCGCCGCCGCCGGGCTCGCTCGCCTCCCGCTGCGCCTCGCGCATCGCGCGCATCGCCTCCTTACGCTCCTCCCTCGAAATCCGGTCGATCATGAGGATGCCGTCGAGATGATCCATCTCGTGCTGGATCACCCGCGCGGTCAGCCCGGTGCCCTGCACCTCCAGCTCGGTGCCGTACCCGTCGCGCGCGCGTACACGCACTTCGGCGGGGCGCTCGACGTCGACGTGGACGAAGGGGATGCTCAGGCACCCCTCGCTCGCGGTCTCCGTCTCCTCGCTCGACCACTCGAGGACGGGGTTGACGAGCACGGTCAGCGGATCCTCGGGGTCGGCACGGTAGACGAGCACGCGGTGCAGCACGCCGATCTGGGTGGCGGCCAGACCGATCCCGAGCGCCTCCCCCATCAGCTCGCCCATGCGCTCGATCTCGTCGCGCAGCGTCTGATCGAAGCGATCGACAGCAAGCGCGCTCGCGCGCAGCACCGGATCGCCAAGCTTGCGCACGTGGCGCAGCGCCGCGTCGCGGCGTGCGCGAGTCTCCGGATCGAGCTCCTTCGGTCGCTCCTCGACCTCCTGCTCGAGCTCCGCTCCCAGCTCCGCCTGCTCCCCCGTCTCCGTCAGCTCGTCTGTCTCGGCCATCGCGCCTTTGAGTTTATTGCGGGTTGACGTCGACGCTGAAGCTCACGCCGACGTGCTCGCGCGCGGCCGCGACTCGCCGTACCGCCTCGCCGACCGCGTGCACCGCGGGACGGCGCTCGGCGGCCTTCACGACGAGAACCTGGCGCTCGCGTCCGCGCAGGCGAAACAGATCGGCGGGACCGAGCACGCTCGCATCGGGACCGGGGGGCACGATCCGCAGGCGCTCGCGCAGCGCGTTCGCCGCCGCGCGCGCCGGGGCCGGATCGACGGAGGAACAAACGATTCTGATCAGATGGGAGAAGGGCGGGTAGCGGAGCGCCTCACGGCGCTGGAGCTCGCCCGCCAGGAAGCCGTCAGAGTCGTGGCGTGCGGCGTACTCGATCGCGCGGGCTTCGGGGGCGATGCTCTGCACCAGCACGCGTCCCTCGCCGCCGCGTCCGACGCGGCCGGCGAGCTGCGCGATCAGCGCGAACGTGCGCTCCTCCGCGCGGAAGTCGGGGAAGCGCAAGGTCGCATCGGCATCGAGCACCACCCCGAGCGTCACGTCGCGGAAGTCGTGGCCCTTGGCGACCATCTGGGTGCCGATCAGCACCCCCGAGGAAGATGCCTCGAAACTGCGCAGCACCTCCCCCACCCCCTCCTGCTCGCCCCCGGCGCCGGCGATGTCGGCGTCGAGGCGGAAGACCGGGAAGCTGCCGTCGTCGAGCGTGGCCGCGAGTTCGTGCTGCACGCGCTCGGTGCCCGCGCGGTGACGCGCCACGGCGGTCGAGCCGCAGTCGCCACAGCGCGCCGGGGCGGGCTCGCGGTGGCCGCAGTGGTGACAGGCCAAGTGGCCCTCGGCGCGGTGCAAAACGAGCGCCACATCGCAATCCGGGCAACTCCACACCCGCCCGCAGGAGCGACAGGAGAGGAAGTTCGACCAGCCGCGGCGGTTGAGCAGCACCATCGCCTTGCCCCGCGCGCTGCGCACCTCGGCAAGCGCCAGGGCGGTGAGCGGATGCAGCCCCTGGCCCTCGCCGCGCATGTCGAGGATCTCGACCTGGGGCAGCGGCCGGCCGTCGACGCGGCCCGGCAGGCGCAGCGGCCGGGGCGCCGCCAGAGCGCTCTCCGGCCGTGGCGTGGCGCTGCCCAGCAACAGCAGCGCCCCGCAGCGCTTGGCGCGCTCGGCGGCGACGTCGCGGGCATCGTAGCGGGGGTCGCCCTCGTGCTTGTAGGAGGCGTCGTGCTCCTCGTCGACGACGATCAGGCCGAGATCCTCGATCGGCGCGAACACGGCGGAGCGGGGACCGACGCAGACTCGCGCCTCCCCCGAGCGCAGGCGCCGCCACTCCTCGTAGCGCTCGGCCGGGCGTAGCTGCGAGTGGAGTACCGCCACGGTGTCGCCGAAGCGTTCGACGAAGCGCCCGACGATCTGGGGCGTGAGCGCGATCTCCGGGACCAGCACGATCGCACCACGTCCCTGCTCCAGCGCGACCGCAGCGGCGCGCAGGTAGATCTCGGTCTTGCCAGAGCCGGTGACGCCATGTAGCAAGTGGCGCGAGGAGGCCCGCCGGCCCGCCGGCCCCTCCTCGCACGCGGCGAGCGCGGCGGCCAACGCCTCGAGCACCTCGAACTGGTCGGCTGTCAACTTCGGCGGCTCGGGGCTGCGCGCGCCGACGGGCAGGTGCACGCGACGGATGACGGCACGGCGCTTGCGTCCGCTCAGGCGGCGTGCGGCGCCGGGCGGCAGTACGAGCGAGAGCGCGCGCGAGATCGTCGAGCAGTACTCAGCGGCGATCCACTCGGCCAACGCCACGAGGTCGCTGGGGACGCCGAGATCGAGTGCGCGTAGGGGCGCGAGCAGCTTCTGCTCGGAGATCTCGCTGCTGTCGGCCAGGCCGACGACCACACCCAGCACCTGCCGGTGCCCAAACGGCACGACTAGCATCGACCCGATCTCGATGCCCGCTCTGAGCGACTCCGGCAGCCGGTAGTCGAACGGCCCGCGCAGGGCACGGGCCGTCGTCATCGGCTCGACCTGCGCGATGATCGATGCCGCCTCGACCTCAGCTGTTTGATTCTCGACCTCGACGATGGCGGACACGCCGAGAGGTTAGACCCGCTCCCGGTCAGAGACCGAGAGCGAGCTGCGGGCCGTCGTTTAGTCCTCGCTCACCCCGCCGAGTGGGCGAGGATCTTCATCTCATCAAAGGCCGGCAGCCGAGCGCAGTGCGTCGGCCTTGTCGGTCTGCTCCCAGGTGAAGTCCGCATCGTCGCGGCCGAAGTGGCCATATGCGGCGGTCTTCTGGTAGATCGGGCGGTGCAGTTTGAGCTCCTCGCGGAACGAGCCCGGGCGCAGGTCGAAGACCTGATCGACGGCCTTTGCGATCTGTCCGCGCGTGCAGCCCTCGAGCTCGGTGCCGAACGTCTCGACCATCACCGACACGGGGTGCGCGACGCCGATCGCGTAGGCGACCTGCACTTCCGCGCGCTCGGCCAGGCCCGCGGCGACGATGTTCTTGGCGACCCAGCGCGCGGCGTAGGCAGCGGAGCGGTCGACCTTCGAAGGATCCTTGCCAGAGAACGCCCCGCCACCGTGGCGCGCCATACCGCCGTAGGTGTCGACGATGATCTTGCGTCCCGTCAGGCCGGCGTCGCCGACCGGGCCGCCGATCACGAAGCGACCGGTCGGGTTGACGAGGAAGTTCTTACGCAGCTTGGCCGCATCGTAGAGCCCGCTCGGCAGGATCGGCTCGACGACATGCTGCCAGAGATCCTCGGCGATCTGCGATTCGACGCCTTCGGCGTGCTGGGTCGAGATCAGGAGCTTTTCGATCTCGACCGGTTTGCCGTCGACGTAGCGGACGCTCACCTGTGTCTTGCCGTCCGGGCGCAGATAGTCGAGCGTGCCGTCCTTGCGCACCGCCGAGAGCCTTTCGGCGAGCCGGTGCGCGAGCGAGATCGGCAGTGGCATCAGCGCCTCGGTCTCGTTCGTCGCGTAGCCGAACATCATCCCCTGATCGCCCGCGCCGGCGACGTCGAGCTCGTCGTCGTCATCCGCGTCCGTGCGCTTCTCGAGCGCGGTATCGACGCCCTGGGCGATATCGGGCGACTGCTTGTCGATCGCGTTGAGCACTGCGCAGGAGTCCGCCGAGAAGCCGAGATCGGCGTCGGTGTAGCCGATCTTGCGCACGGTCTCGCGCGCGATCTCCTGGATGTCGACGTAGGTGTTGGTCGAGATCTCGCCCGAGACGACGATCAGGCCGGTGTTGACGAGCGTCTCGCAGGCGACGCGGCCATATGGGTCATCTTTGAGCACGGCGTCGAGCACGCCGTCGGAGATCTGGTCCGCGATCTTGTCCGGGTGGCCCTCCGTGACCGACTCGGAGGTGAACAGGTACTCGTTGTCAGGAAGCTGGGTCATGAGTTCGGGAATCGCTCCAGGGGTCGCAGGCGAAAAGTCGATAGAGAATAGGGGAGTTAGGAGACCGAGGAGTTTCCGGCCCGTGTACGCTTGGCCGCATTCTCGCGAGATGGGCTGCTCGGCAGCTCGCGACCACGCTGGCCGCGCTCGACGAAGTCGATCACGAGCGGCACCCCGTCCATCCCGTAGCGGGCGCGCAGGCGATTCTCGACGAAGTACGCGTAGTCGCGCGTGACTCGTGCGCGCGAGTTGATCTGGATCGCAAAGCGCGGCGGCCGCTCTCCGATCTGGGCCATGTAGATCAGCTTCAGCCGGTGCTGGCTCGAGCCGCGGCGCGTCCCCACGGGGGGCTGGCGCGCCTGGACGGTCTCGGCGAGGAAGCGGTTGAGCTCGGCGGTGGGGATACGACTGGACATGCGATCGCCGAGCGCGAGCGCCTCGGTCAGCAGGCGCGCCACGTGACGGCCGGTGAGCGCGCTCGCGGTCAGCACACGCGGGCGCAGGCGCAACTTGTCGGCCACGCGCCCGCGCTCGTGGTCGAGATCGTCCTCGGAGCCTTCGCGAACGTCCCACTTGTTCAGCACGATCGCCGTCGCGCAGCCGGCCTTCATCGCGAGCTCCGCGATCCGCAGATCCTGGGCGGTCACGCCTTCGCGCGCATCGCACACGACCAGGGCCACATCGGCGCGCTCGGCCGCGCGCTGGGAACGCAGCGCCGTGTAGTACTCGACCGAGTCCTCGACCTTCGACTGACGGCGCATCCCGGCGGTGTCCACGAGGATCAGCTTGCGGTCCCCCACCAGCAGCGGCATGTCGATCGCATCGCGCGTCGTGCCGGCGACGTCGGAGACGATCACGCGCTCCTCGCCGAGGAAGCGGTTGACCAGCGAGGACTTCCCCACATTCGGACGGCCGATGATCGCCAAGCGCACCGTGTCAGGGTCGGGCTCGTCCTCACCTTCGGGCAACAGCTCGACGATCCGGTCGAGCAGGTCGCCCGTGCCGAGGCCCTGGGCGGCGGAGACGGGGATCGGCGCGCCGAGGCCGAGGCGGTGGAACTCCGAGGCCAGCGGCATATCGGCGACACCATCGCACTTGTTCGCCGCAACGATCAATGGCAGTTCCGAGCGGCGCAGCAGGTCTGCCATCTCCTCATCGCCGGGCCTGACCCCGGCGCGGGAATCGACCACGAGTACCGCCACCTGCGCATCGGCCAGCCCCGCGCGCGCCTGGTCGCGGATCGAGCCGGCGAGCGGATCTTCGTCCTGAAAGTCGACCCCGCCCGTGTCAATCAGCATGAAACGCCGCCCATTCCACTCGCACTCGAGCTCCTTGCGATCGCGTGTGATCCCCGGACGCTCGTGCACGACCGCCTCGCGCGTGCCCGTCAGGCGGTTGATCAGCGAGGACTTCCCCACGTTCGGATAGCCGACGACGGCGACCTTCAGCATGCGCTCAGTATGACCGGGGCAGAGCGATGCCCCGGCGAGACCGGCGGCAAGCGCCGCTCAGACCGCGGACGAGGCCGCGCGGGCAAGCGCCGCGATCCGCTCGACCACCTCCGCGACCGTCAACCCGCTCGTGTCGAGCAGGACCGCTCCAGGGGCGGCCGCGAGCGGGCTGTGCTCGCGCGTGGTGTCGCGCTCGTCGCGCAGCGTCTGCTCTGCACGCACCGTCTGAGGATCGGCGCCGAGCTCGGCGGCGCGACGGCGCGCGCGCTCCTCGGGGGAAGCGGTGAGAAATACCTTCAGCTCGGCCTCGGGCGCGACGACCGTGCCGATGTCGCGCCCCTCGGCGACCCAGTCGCCGTCGGCGATCAGCGCGCGCTGGGATGCCACGAGCGCGGCGCGCACGCCCGCGTCGGCGGCTACGCGCGAGGCGACCTCCGATACCTCGGGCGCGCGGATCGCCTCGCTCACGTCCCGCCCGTTGAGCAGAGTGCGCTCGCCTAGCTCGATCCGCGCTCCCCGGGCCAGCGCCGCCGGCGGATCGTTGGGACCGTCGAGCGATAGCAGCGCGACGCAGCGATACATCGCGCCGCTGTCCAGGTAGGTGTATCCGAGCCGCTCCGCGAGCGCTCGGGCGACGGTCGACTTGCCGGCCCCGGCGGGACCGTCGATCGCTACGAGCATGGGGTCAATGGGGACATCAGATCTCAGGACGGAGACGACATCACGAGGACAGCGCCGCCAGATCCTCGACAAACGCCGGGTAGGAGACGGCGGCGGCCTCGATGCCGATCACCTCGACGCCCTCGCGCGAGGTAAGACCGGCAACGGCGCCGAGCATCGCCAGGCGGTGGTCGCCGCGGGCATCGATCACCCCACCGCGCAGGCCGCTCGCGCCACCGCCTTGCACCGCGAAGCCGTCATCGGTCGCCTCGATCTCGGCGCCGAGGCCGCGCAGGCCCTCGACCACAGCGGCGATCCGATCGGACTCCTTTACGCGCAGCTCCTGCGCGCCATGCACGACCGTCTCACCCTCCGCGAAGCAGCCGAGCAGCGCTACCAATGGCAGCTCGTCGATCGCCAGCGGCACCTCCTCTGCCTCCACGACCGTACCCTCGAGCGCACCGTGCGCGACGTCGAGGTCGCTGACCGGCTCCTCGGAGGAGAGCTCGCCCGACTCGTCCTCGAGATCGCCGAGCACGATCCCCTGCATTCGGCGGAGGATTCGCAGGAAGCCGGTACGCGTCCAGTTGACGCCGACGTCCCCGATCAGCAGGCGCGAGCCCGGGACGAGCACCCCGGCGGCGACCATGAAAGCCGCCGAGCTCAGATCGCCCGGGACCCGCACGCGCTCGAGCACGAGCTCGTCGGCGTTCACGACGGTCACGTGGCGGCCGTTGCGGTGGATGTTGACCCCGGCACGCAGGAGCATCCGCTCGGTGTGATCGCGGCTACGCGCGGGCTCGCCGACCGTCGTGGCGCCGTCCGCGGCGAGCGCCGCCAGCAGCACGCACGACTTGACCTGCGCGCTCGCGACCGGCAGCTCGTAGGAGATGCAGCGCAGCCGCGCGCCGCGGACCTCCAGCGGCGGGAAGCGTCCACTCGTGGCCTTCAGCTCCGCGCCCATCAGCCGCAGCGGCTCGGCTACGCGGTCGACCGGGCGGCGGCGGATCGACTCGTCGCCGTCGAGCGTGAACGAACGTCCCTCCTGCGCGGCCAGCCAGCCCGGCAGCAGGCGCAACAGCGTGCCGGCGTTACCCACGTCGATCGGCCCGTCCGGCTCGCGCGCCTCGCGCAGGCCCGTGCCGCGCACCACGACCTCACCGTCGCCCGCGCGCACCTCCACGAGCGCGCCGAGCGCGCGCACCGCCTGGAGCGTGGAGTCGGTGTCGGCGGCGTGCAGGTAGTTCTCGATCCGCACCGGCTCCGAGGCCATCGCCCCGAGCAGGGCGGCGCGATGGGACAGCGACTTGTCCGCAGGCGCGGTCAGCTTTCCCTGCAGGCCGCCCGAGGGCTCGAAGCGCAGATTCATGGGCGACAGTATGACCGTGGCGTATCGGGTGGGTGTCCCGAGCACAGGTGGTTGAAGCGGTGGCGCAGCGCAGGTTCACACGGCCGATAGTTGCCATAATGCAATCGTTTTCGATATATGGGCGTCAAAACACCGTGTCTCCGAGCATCCGCAAGACCACGCAGCGCGAACGAATGCTCGCCGCCATGCTCGAGCTCGCCAATAGCGAGGGCTACGCCGCTGCGAGCGTTTCCAAGGTAATCGGGCGGGCCGGGGTCTCGCGACCGACCTTCTATGACTACTTCGCCGACAAGGACGCCTGCTTCCTCGCCACCCACCGCGACTCGAGCGAACGCCTGCTCGCGCAGATCAACGAGGCGATCGCGCAGGCGCCGCCCGAGCGGGCACCCCAGGTCGCCGTCAGGCGCCTGCTCGAGCGCGCCGAAGCCGAGCCCGCCCAGGCCCAGTTCATGGCGATCGAGACGATGGCCGGCGGCCCCAGGGCACTGGACGAGCGCGACCGTACGATCCGTGAGATCGCGCAGGCGATCGAGGGGGCAGTCGAGCTGACACCGCCCCTGACGCCGGCCCCGGACCTACCGACGCGGGGACTTGTCGGCGCCGTGCACTGGATGCTCTCGCCTCGCCTGCGTCGCTCAGAACACGATCTCACGGTGCTTGCCGACGAGCTGGACGGGTGGATCGAGAGCTACAACCGGCCGGCGGGCAAGCACCGCTGGCGCAGGCTGGAGCCGGGGCCCGAGCCACCCTCCTCCCCGTACCTGTCCGAGCTCGCGACCCGTCCGCCGGCGCCCCTGCGCGGGGGTAGATCGCGTCTGCCAGACACCGAGATCGCGCGAAACCAGCGCGAGCGGATCCTCCACGCCACCGCGCAGGTCGCGCCCAGGAAGGGCTACTCGGCCACCACGATCGCCGACATCGCCTCGATCGCCAAACTCGACAGGCGCGTGTTCTACAAGCACTTCCGCGACAAGCAGCAGGCCTTCCTAGCCGTCCACGAGCTCGCCTTCCAGCAGACGATGGCGCTCGCCGCCAGCGCCTTCTTCAGTACCGCCGGTTGGGAAGAGCGCATCTGGCGGGGCATCCACGCGGCCAGCCAGTTCAACGCCATCCACCCGAGCTTCGCCCACGTCGGCTACGTCGAGGCCCACGCCGTCGGCGCACCCGCGGTCCAGCGCGTCGAGGACACCCGTCAGGCGTTCGCGATCTTCCTCCAGGAAGGCAGCCAGCACACCGAGCGGCCGCCGTCGCAGCTCGCGATGGAGGCGATCGTCACGACGGTCTTCGAGATCGGCTACGCACAATTCCGCCGCGGCGACGCCGCTCGCCTGACGCGCTTCTCCTACCACGCCACCTACCTGTGCCTCGCCCCGTTTCTCGGCCCGGACGCGGCGAACGCGTTCATCGACGGCAAGCTCCGCGAGGCCGCGACCTGAGCGCTACGTCCACCTAGGTTTCAGGCCCGCGCGACCGGAAAGCCGAGGCCGGCGATCAGCTCCTGCGCCCGCCCGGCGGGGAGCTCGCCGCCCACCCACAGCGCGATCACGCCCTGACGGTTGTCCTCGGAGGGCGAGAGCGCCATGTCGAGGATGTTCACGCCCGCGCCCCCGAGCGCCAGGGCGAGCTCGGCGATCACGCCCGGACGGTTGGGCACCGAGGCGCGCAGCTCGATCGCCTCCTCTCCCCCGGCCCCGCCCACGAGCCCCGCGCCGAGCAGCGCTTCGCGGTCCTCGTGCGCACTGTCGTTCCAGGCCGCCAGCGCCGCCGCGTCGCCGGCCTCGAGGATCGCGCGCAGCGCGCCCAGCCGTGCCGTGATCCCGTCGATGCCCGCGATCAGGGCGTCGCTGTTGGACATGTAGATGTCCGTCCAGATCGAGGTGTTCGCGCCGGCGACGCGCGTGGCGTCGCGAAAGCTCGGGCCGACCGCCGGCAGGCGCTGCTCGTCCTCTCCCCCGAGCACGCTCGCGGCCTGCGCGACGAGTAGGTTCGCGAGCACGTGCGGCAGATGCGAGACGGACGCCATCAGACGGTCGTGCGTGTCGGCGTCGATCGCGGCGGGCTGCGCGCCGAAGCTCGTCAGCAGACGGTGCAGCCGCTCGTACAGCACACCCGCCGTGCTGCCGCGCGCGGGGGTCAGGTACCAGACGGCGCCGTCGAACAGGTCTGCGCGCGCGTGCGCTACGCCCGCCGTCTCGGCGCCGGCGAGAGGATGCCCGCCGATGAAGCGCTCGTCCTCCCGGCCGGCCTTGGCGACGGTGCGCTTGGTCGAGCCGGCATCCGTGACGACGGTGTCCGCACCCGCATGCGCGAGCGCGGCGCGCACGGTCTCCACGAGCGCGCCGACCGGCGCGGCCACGAACACCACGTCCGCGCCGTCGACGGCGCCGGCGATGTCCGTTGCCTGGGCGTCGATCGCACCGAGTTGGAGTGCCAGCGCGCGTACACGCGCGTCGGGGTCATAGCCGCACACATACGCGTCCGCCCGCTCGCGCGCGGCCAGACCGATCGAGCCGCCGATCAGCCCGACCCCGAGAACCGCGACTCTCACAGCACTCGGGTCCGGAGATCCATCAGACGGCGCTGAGCGCCTTCCCGGCCAGCGCCGCGGCGCGCTCGACCGCGAGGGCATACTCGGCGAAGCCGTCGGCGCGCAGCGCCTGCGGTCCGTCGCAGATCGCCTCGTCGGGGTTCGGATGGACCTCGACGATGATGCCATCGGCGCCGACGGCCGCCGCCGCCAGCGAGAGCGGCAACACGAGGTCACGCCGCCCGGCGGCGTGGCTGGGGTCGACGATTACCGGCAGGTGCGAGAGCTCCTTGAGCACGGGGACGGCCATCAGGTCGAGCGTGAAGCGGTAAGCGGTCTCGAACGTGCGGATCCCTCGCTCGCAGAGCATCACGTTGGGGTTGCCTTCCTTGAGGATGTACTCGGCCGCCATCAAAAGCTCGTCGAGCGTCGACGACAGCCCGCGCTTGAGTAGCGCCGGGCGCCCCGAGCGGCCGATCTCGGCGAGCAGCGGGTAGTTCTGCATGTTGCGCGCACCGATCTGGATCACGTCGGCGACCTCGAGCACCGGTTCGAGATCGCCGATGTCCATCAGCTCGGTCACGATCGGCAGGCCGGTCTCAGCCTTCGCCTCGGCGAGGAGCTTCAACCCCTCGACGCCGAGCCCCTGGAAGGCGTAGGGGGAGGTGCGCGGCTTGTAGGCGCCCCCGCGCAGGAGCGTCGCGCCGGCGTCGCGGACGACGCGCGCGGTCGTGAGGGTCTGCTCGCGCGACTCGACCGTACAGGGTCCGGCGATCAGCGCGAAATTGTCGCCGCCGACCTTGCGTCCACCGATCTCCAGGACCGTGCGCTCGCCGTGGGTTATCTGCGAGGAGGCGAGCTTGTAGGGCTTGAGGATCGGCACGACGCGGTCGACGCCGGGCTGGCCCTCGAGGCCGAGCCCCTCGACAGAAACATCCTGCTCGACGTCCCCGATCGCGCCGATCACGGTCACGCGCGCGCCCTGGGAGCGATGGGCGAGCGCGCCGGCTCGCTCGATCTTGGCTACGACCGCGTCGATCTCCTCGGCGCTCGCGGTCTCTTTCATGACGATCATCATCGATTCATCCTTTCTACTGCACCTGGAAGCTTATGTCTTGGCCGCGTGAGGGGGGCATGAAACGCCCGTTGGAGAGACACTCGGTCCCGAAACGGACCCAAGGCGGCCAGGGAAACCCGCTCACGGACGGGTAAGGCCGAAGCGCCTAGCTAAATCGCCAGGTGCGCAGGGACGACCACGAATATGCGCGGGGGTGAAGCTGGGATGCGGACGCTGAGGTGGCCATCTGAGCAGAGTTGTAGCACCTTCACAAGACCTCGGCAAGTGCCTCGAGGAAGCGCTCGTTTTCCTCGGGCGTGCCGTAGGTCACGCGCAGCGCGCCCGCGCGGCCGAGCGCGCCGCCGGCGCGCACGAGCACGCCGCGTTCTTCCAGGCCGCGCATCACCGCCGCCTCGTCGCGCTCCTCGCCGAGCGAGAACCAGCAAAAGTTGGCCTGCGAGAGCGCCGGGTCGAGGCCGAGCGCGCGCAGCCGCTCGTCGACCGACAGGCGCTCAGCGATTGTGCGGGTGACGCGTTCGGTGACGGCGTCCTGGTGGGCGAGCGCCTCGACCGCGGCGGCCTGGGCGAGCGCGTTGCAGAAGAACGGCTGGCGGACCTGGTCGACCGCGCGCGGCAGGTCCTCCGAGCCGCACAGCGCGAAGCCGACGCGCAGCCCGCAGAGGCCGTAGACCTTCGAGAAGGTGCGCAGCAGCACGAGATTCGGGTGGCGCTCGAGTAGCTCGAGCGACGCGTCGGGGTCGGCGAGCAGGTTGAACTCGCAGTAGGCCTCGTCGATCACGACGCAGACGCGCGGCGGGACCGCGTCGACGAACGCGGCGATCTCCGACAGGGGCAGCGCGGTCGAGGTGGGGTTGTTGGGGTTGCAGACGATCGCCAGGCGGGTCGCGACCGTGATCTCGCGGAGCATCGCGTCGAGGTCGTGGCGGTCCTCGGCGTCGAGCGGGACCTGTAGCGCGCGCGCGCCGGAGGCCGCGGCGAGGTGCGGGTAGATCGAGAACGACGGCCACGCGTAGACGAGCTCGGCGCCGGGCTCGAGCAGCGCCTCGCCGGCGGCGAGCAGCACGTCGCAGGAGCCGTTGCCGATCGCGATCCGCGACGCGGGCACGCCGTAGCGGTCGGAGAGGCGGGCGCGAAGGGTCGCATTGGTCGGGTCGGGGTAGCGGTTGAGCGTTGAGAGCGCGCGCTCGATCGCTTCGCGCACCTCCGTCAGCGGCGGGTAGGGCGACTCGTTGCTCGCGAGGCGCACGAGCGGCTCTTGCTGGGCGTAGCCGCCGGCCGCCGGATAGACGGGGATGCGCGCGATCCGCTCTGTGAACTCGAGGGTCATCTCGGCTTATTGTGCCGAGCCCGGGTCGGGGACGCCGCACGGGCGCGCCCCGGCCGAGATCACTGTGCCGACTGCAGGTCCTCGCGCAGCGCGCTCGCGGCGCCGAGGTAGACGTGCCGGGACTCGTGGGCCTCGTCGGCGTAATAATGGATCAGCACGCGGATCACGCGCGGGAGCGCGCGCGGGACGGGGATCTCGCGCGCGCAGAGCAGCGGCACGCGGTCGAAGCCGAGCGCGCGGGCGGCGACGGCGGGGAACTCCGCGTTGAGGTCGTTCGTGGCCGTGAAGATGCAGCTGACGACGTGCTCGGGCGCGAGCGCGTTGCGCTCCATCAGCGCCTGCATCAGCTCGGAGGTCGCGTCGAGGATGTACTTGGCGTCGTTGCGATCGACGCTGATGGCGCCGCGCAGGGCGAAGAGGCGTTCGGGCATCGGGGCGATTGTAAGCGGGAGGGGGGCGGGCCCCCCTCCCGACCACCCCCCGCCATGGATACACCGGCGCCGGGCCGGCAAAGCCGGCCCCCGTGGCAAAGCTCAATGCTGGTAGGAACGCAACCCCTCGACCTCCGCTTCACTCAAGCGCCTGCATGCACCGGGCGCGAGGCCGTCGAGCCGCAGCGGACCGAAGGCGACGCGCTCGAGCGCGAGCACCGGGCGATCGAGCGCCTCGCACATGCGCCGCACCTGGCGGTTGCGGCCTTCGTGGATCGTCAGCTCGATCGTGTCGCCCGCGAGCCGGCGCACGCGCGCGGGGGCCGTGGGGCCATCGTCGAGCTCGACACCACGGCGTAGCGCCCGCAGCACACCATCGCCGATGGGGCCACCACCGAGCTTTGCGCGGTAGGTCTTCTCGACTTCGAAGCGCGGGTGCGTCAGCCGGTTGGCGAGCTCGCCGTCGTTCGTCAGCAGGATCAGGCCACTCGAGTCGGCGTCCAGGCGCCCGACTGGGTACAGCCGCAAGCCTTCGGCGGGGACGAGCTCGACGACCGTCGGGCGGCCGCCGGGGTCGCGCGCGGTCGAGACGACGCCAAGCGGCTTGTGCAGCACGTAGACGACGCGCGCCTGCGACCCCTCCAGCGCGCGCCCGTCGACCGTCACGCGATCGCGCTCACCGACGTCACGTGCGGGGTCGCGCACGATCTCCCCGTCGACGCGCACGCGCCCGTCGGCGATCACGGTCTCCGCGGCACGTCGCGAGGCGACGCCCGCGTGGGCGAGGTACTTGGCTAGGCGCATTGGCCGGTGTCCTCCGGGGGGTTCGCCGGGAGCATCCCGATAGAGAAGCGCATCGGCTGCCACCATAGGGGCGATGGATCTCACGCTCCTCGACGAGACGCTCGCCGCACACGGCGAGCCTTCCTTTCGCGCCTCCCAGATCTGGGCGTGGGCGGCGAAGGGCGTCGACGGCTACGAGCAGATGACCAACCTGCCGGTGAGGCTGCGTGAGACGCTCGCGCGCGAGCTGCCGTTCTCGAGCCTCACCCTCGCCGAGCAGGCCCACGCGAGCGACGGCACGATCAAGGCGCTCTTCCAAACCGCCGACGGCCGGCCGCTGGAGGCGGTGCTGATGCGCTACCGCGATAAGCGGCGCTCGATCTGCGTCTCCTCGCAGTCGGGCTGCCCGCTGACGTGCACGTTCTGCGCGACCGGACAGATGAAGTTCGCGCGCAACCTCACCGCCTCGGAGATCCTCGACCAGGCGCTTCACTTCCGCCGAATCGAGGCGATCGACCACTGCGTCTTCATGGGCATGGGCGAGCCGATGCTCAACCTCGACAACGTGCTCGCGGCCTGCGAGCGCCTGCCCGAGATCGGCATCACCCATCGGCGCACGGCGATCTCGACCGTCGGCTGGATCCCCGGGATCGAACGGCTTGCCGAACAGCCGATGCCGTTGCGCCTAGCGCTCTCGTTGCACGCGGCCGACGAGGCGCTGCGTTCGGAGCTGATGCCCGTCAACGACCGGTACCCGTTGAAGGATGTGCTCGACGCCTGCCGCGCGTTCTACGAGCGCAAGCATCGCCGCATCTTCGTCGAGTACGTGATGCTCGCCGGCGTCAACGATCGCTACCAGCAGGCGCTCTCGCTGGCTCGCGCGCTGTCCGGACCACGCGAGAGTGGGGTGGGCGGGGATTCAATTTTCAAGGTCAACCTGATCCCGTACAACCCCACGGACTCACCATACGAAGGCTCTTCGCGCGAGTCGATCGCGGCGTTCCGCGCGGCGCTCGAATCCCACAACATCCCCGTGACGGTGCGTCTCACGCGCGGCCGCGACATCGACGCGGCATGTGGTCAACTGGCAGCACGCACCGGTTGAGCTACTCCGACGGGGCGCCACCACCAGCGCGGGCCTCGCCTGCCCGCAGCAATCGCTCGCGCAGCGTCGCCTGCTCCTCCGGGGTCGGGTCCCAGCGGGCGACGTCGGGCAGGTCGTCGAGCGTGCGCAGGCCGAACAGCTTCAGGAACTGCGTCCCCGTGCGGTAGAGCACCGCGCCGAACTGCGAGCGACCGCCCTCCTCGATCAGGCCGCGCTCGAGCAGGGTCGCGGTTGCGGAGTCGGCGCTGACACCGCGGATGCGGGTGATCTCTGGCCGCGAGATCGGCTGCAGGTAGGCGACGATCGCGAGCGTCTCCGCCTGCGCGGGACTGAGCGTCGCGACGCGCTTGCGGCTGAACAGGCGCCGGGCGGCGTCCTCGGCCGCGGGGTCGCTCGCCAGCGTCCAGCCGCCCCCCAACTCGCGCAGCGTGATCCCGCGCCGGCCCTCCGCGTACTGCTCGGCGAGCCCACTCAGCGCGGCCCGCACATTCTCGGCGCCAGCCTCCGTCGCTTCGGCCAGCTCCGCCTCGCTCAGCGGATCGGGCGCGAGGAACAGCAGCGCCTCGATCGTGCGCTCCAAGGACGGCGTCTGCAGCTCGGTCGCGTCGATCGCGTCGATTGTCCCGCTGGCGCTCATCCGGCGATGCTCTCGCTGTAGCGCTCGACCGCCTCGGCCGGCTCGCTGCGCGCGTGGACTGCGATCTCGCCGAAGCTCTCCTGCTGGTCCCAGTCGGCCTCGCCGCGCTTGTACAGCTCCAGCAGCGCGAACAGCGTGACCGCAACGGTCATCCGATCGGCGCCCCGTACGGCCTCGTCGAAGCTGAAGCGCCCGCGTCTGAGCAGCCCGCGCAGGTGCGCGAGGCGCTCCGCGACCGTGATCCGCGGCACGCCGATGTGGCGCAGGCTGATCGCCAGCGGCATCGCCAGCAACCGGCCGAGCGCTTCGCCGAGGATCTCCGGACTCTGCGAGCCGTCACTCGGCTGGGTGATCGTTTTGCGCAGGCTCACCGGCAGCGGCGCTTCGCGAAAGCGCACGCCTTCCTCGCGCTGCAGCAACTCGCCGAGGTGCCCCGCCGCCGCACGGTAGCGCCGCGCCTCGATCATCCTTTCCAGCAGCTCCTCCGCGGCCTGCGCCGGCTCGATGTCGAGCAGCTCCTCCTCGTCCTCGCCGCTCAGCATCAGCCGCGACTTCAGCTCCAACAGCGCCGCGATCAGCACGATGAACTCGGTCGCCGTCTCCAGGTCGAGCTCGCCACGGGCCTCGAGGTGGTCGAGGTACGCGAGCACGACGTCGGCGAGCTGTAGCTCCAGCAGGTCGACCTCTTCACGCAAGATCAGCGTCAACAACAGATCGAATGGCCCGCTGAAGAGATCCAGATCCAGCTCGAGCGTGGCGATGCTCATCCGCTCACCGTACCGGTCGGGGCGGGTGAGATCTGGTTTGGAGCGCCCACTCCCATGCGCTCACGCACGTCCGCCAGTGTCTCCCCCGCGATCGCTCGCGCGCGCTCGGCGCCGCCGGCGAGGATCGCCTCGAGTGAGCCCTCGTCCGCGCGCAGCTCGGCGTAGCGCTCGCGCACGGGCGCCAGGTAATCGATCACCGCGGCCGCCACCGCCCCCTTCAATTCGCCGTAGCGCACATCTTTCATCTGCTCCTCGACCTCCGTCGGCGTCTGTCCGCGGACCGCCGCGAGAATCTCGATCAGGTTCGTGATGCCCGGCTTGTCGGCGCCGCGGCGCACCTCACTGCCGGAGTCGGTGACCGCGCGCTTAAACTTCTTCTCGATCGCCGGAGCCTCGTCGGTGACGTAGACGGTGCCCTCGACCGAGCCGGTCGTGGTCGACATCTTGTTCTCCGGGTGCTGTAGATCCATGATCCGCGCGCCAACCGCCGGAATCCGGTGCTCGGGCACGACGAGCGTGTCGCCGAAGCGGGCGTTGAAGCGCTGGGCGACGTCGCGCATCAGCTCGACGTGCTGGCGCTGGTCGTCGCCGACTGGAACCTCCTGGGCGCGGTAGGCAAGCACATCGGAGGCCATCAGCACGGGGTAGAAGAACAGCCCCGCGGTGGCGAGCTCGCGCGCGGCGCCCGCCTTCTCCTTGAACTGCGTCATCCGCGACAGCTCGCCGTAGGAGGTGACGCTCGACAGCAGCCAGGTCAACTCGGTGTGCTCGCGCACGTCGCTCTGGCGAAACAGCACGCAGCGCCCGGGGTCGAGCCCCGCCGCGAGCAGCACCGCGAGCAGGTCGTACAGCCCGGCCCGCAGGTCGACCGGGTCATAAGCGACCGTCAACGCGTGCAGGTCGACGATGCAATAGATCGCCTCCCCGCGCTCCTGCCCGGCCACGTACTGCGTGATCGCGCCGATGTAGTTGCCCAGGTGCTTCGTCCCGGTCGGCTGAATGCCGGAAAAAATGCGCCTCGTCATGGGCGTGCAGGGCAAGCTGGGCAAGATTGAAAGGACCCGCCCACCCCGCGTGGCGTGCCGCGCGTGTGCTGGCCGATCTTTGATCGGTAGGACGCAGATCCAGCGCAGCCATGCACGTTCATGAGAGCGCCTGGCGGATGACGGGGTTCTTAGCCGCGCCGACCTCGTCGAGGCGCCTGACCGGCGTCGTATAGGGAGCGTTCTGGGCGATCTCCGGGCCCTCATCGGCGGCCTCGCGCAGGATCTCGGCGATCGCGGCGGCGAACGCGTCGAGCGTCTCCCGCGTCTCGGTCTCGGTTGGCTCGACCATCAGAGCCTCCTCGACGAGCAGCGGGAAGTAGACCGTCGGCGGGTGGAAGCCGAAGTCGAGCAGACGCTTGGCGAGGTCGAGCGTCTTGATGCCCAGCTGTTTCTTCATCGGGCCGCCGGAGAGAACAAACTCGTGCAGGCACAGCTCTCCATAGGCGAGCGGGAGATACTCGCCGATGTCTTGCTCCTGAAGGCGTGCCAGCAGGTAGTTCGCGTTCAGCACCGCCGCCTCCGACGCGTCTCTCAATCCATCGCCGCCGAGCGAGCAGATGTAGGCGTAGGAGCGCACGAAGCAGCCGTAGTTGCCCTGGAAGCCCCGCAGCCGGCCGATCGACTGCTCGCGGTCGAAGTCGAGGTCAAAGACGCCATCGTCGTTGCGCACGACGAGCGGTCGCGGCAGGAACGGGGCGATGCGGTCGGACACGGCGATCGGGCCCGAGCCGGGGCCACCGCCGCCGTGGGGCTGGGTAAAGGACTTGTGCAGGTTGAAGTGGACGATGTCGAAGCCCATGTCGCCGGGCCGCGAGAGGCCCATCACCGCGTTCAGGTTCGCGCCGTCGTAGTAGAGCGTCGCGCCGACGCCGTGCACGATCTGAGCGATCTCCTCGATGTTCGGGTCGAACAGGCCGAGCGTGTTCGGGTTGGTCAGCATCAGACAGGCGACGTCCGCGTCGGCCTTCGCGCGCAGATCGTCGAGGTCGACGCCACCGTCGGGGTTCGTCGCGACCTTCACGACCTCCAACCCCGCCATCGTGACGGTCGCCGGGTTGGTCCCGTGGGAGGTGTCGGGCGCGAGCACCTTGTGGCGGTGCTCACCTCTGGCCTCGTGGTAGGCGCGCGTGAGCAGCACACCGGCGAGCTCGCCGTGCGAGCCGGCCGACGGCTGCAGCGAGACGTGCGGCAAGCCCGAGATCTCCGCGAGCGCCTGCTGCAGGTTCCACATCAGCTCGAGCGCGCCCTGCGCGCGCTCTGGGTCCTGCAGGGGATGCAGCCGCGCGTGGCCGGGAAGCGCCGCGACGCGCTCGTGCAGGCGCGGGTTGTGCTTCATCGTGCACGAGCCGAGCGGATAGAAGCCCGAGTCCAGATCGAAGTTCCGCTTCGACAGGCCGACGTAGTGGCGCACGATCTCCGGCTCGGAGACCTCCGGCAGGCGCGGCGGATCGCGGCGGCGGAAACGCTCCGGCAACGCCTCGCCGCTCACCTGCGGCACATCCCGCTCCGGGCACACGAACGCGCGGCGGCCTGGAGCACCCTTCTCGAAGATCGTCCTCGCGCGTTCGCGCTGCAGGGGAAGCTCGCTTGTCGTCGTGGAGCTCATGCGACCACCGCCGGTTCGCCGGCCGATCTCCGCTCGCCGGCGCCGACGGCAGCGCCGAGAACCTCCGCCAAACGGTCGATATCGGCGCGCGAGCGCTGCTCGGTGATCGCCACAAGCAGCCCGCCGCGGTCCTCCTCGCGCCCCGTGATCCGCTCCAGGTCGACGCCCGGGTTGACGCCCTGCGCAGCGCAGCGGCGCTTGACCTCCGCCACATCGGCGTCGAGACGCAGCGCGAACTCGCGGATCACGGGCTGGGTGTGCAGGGGCTCCACCCCCTCCAGCGCGCAGAGCGTCTCGCGCGCGTAGTGCGTGCGAGCCAGCAGCAGCTCGCCGAGCTCGACGATCCCGCGACGGCCGAGCCACGTCAGGTAGACGACGCCACCAAGCGCGTTCAGCGCCTGCGCGGTGCAGATGTTCGAGGTCGCCTTCTCGCGGCGGATGTGCTGCTCGCGGGTCTGCAGCGTGAGCACGAACCCGCGGCGGCCGTCGACGTCCGTGGTCTCCCCCGCGATCCTCCCGGGCATCCTGCGCAGATACTCCTCGCGGGCGGCGAAGAACCCGAACGAGGGCCCCCCGAAGTCGAGCCGGTTGCCGAGCGGCTGGCCCTCGCCGACGGCCACGTCGACGCCGCACTCGCCCGGCGGCGCGAGGATCCCGAGCGTGATCGGGTCGACCTGCGCGATCACGACCGGATCGCCCGCGTCCTTGGCTGCTCCGCTCAGGGCAGCGGCGTCCTCGACGGCGCCGTAGAAGTTCGGCTGGGCGAAGATCGCCGCGCTGCATTCGCCGTCGATCGCCGCGGCCCAAGCATCGGGGTCGGTGACGCCGTCGCGGAGCGGGACTTCTAGGACCTCCATCCCGTAGCCGTGCGCCTGGGTGCGCAACGTCTCGATCGAGTGCGGGTGCAATCCGGCGCTCACGACGAAGCGCCTGCCGCCGTTGTGCAGCTTCGCCAGGTAGCCCGCCGCCGCGACCGCCGATGGGCCCTCGTAGACCGAGGCGTTCGCGACCGGCAGCGCGGTCAGCTCGGAGATCGCGGTCTGGTACTCGAACATCACCTGCAGCCCGCCCTGGCTGATCTCCGGCTGGTAGGGCGTGTAGGGAGTGAGGAACTCCGAGCGCTCCATCAGCATGTCGATCAGCGCCGGCACGTAGTGGTCGTACATCCCCGCCCCGAGGAAGCTCAGCTCGTCTTCGGCGGAGACGTTCTTCCGCGCAAGCTCGCGCAGGTGCGCGTAGACGTCCTGCTCGGGCCTGCCGTCGGGGAGCTCAAGCGGGCGGCGCAGGCGCACTCCCTCGGGGATCTGGCGCTCGAACAGCGCCTCGATCGAGGGCACGCCGATCGTCTCGAGCATCGCGTCGAGGTCCGCAGGGGTGATGGAGGTGTAGCGACTCACGGACGAGCGGGAGGGGATCAGGCCCCCCTCCCGACCTCCCCCCAGGTTGGTCGATCGGCGCCGGGCCGGCGAAGCCGGCCCTCGTGGCACGGATGAGCGCTGTAGATCACTCCGAGAGACTAGCCACCCAGAGTGGCCGAGTAGGCGTCGGCGTCGAGCAGCGCCTCGCGCTCGGCCGGCTCGGCGATCCGGATCTTCACGAGCCAGCCCTCGCCATAGGGGTCCTCGTTGATCGCGCCCGGGTCGCCCGCGAGGTCGCCGTTGACCTCGACGATCTCGCCCGACAGCGGCGCGAGCACATCGGAAACGGCCTTCACCGACTCGACCTCGGCGTAGGGCTCGTCCTTCACGAGCGTCGTCCCGACCGCGGGCGCCTCGAAGAACACGACCTCGCCGAGCGCATCCTGCGCGTACCAGGTGATGCCGAGCGTCGCCGTCTCGCCTTCGATTCGAGCCCAGTCGTGCTCGGGGTGGTACAGCAGCTCTTGTGGGTAATTCGCCTCGGACATTCACGCGCCCTTTCGATAAAGCGGCTTCTCCTTCACGACAGCCGGGCGGATCTTGCCACGAACGTCGATTTCCAGGCGCGTGCCGGCCGCCGCGCGGGCAGCGGGGACGTAGGCCATCCCAATGCCGACGCCGAGGCTCGGCGAGAGCGTCCCGCTGGTGACCTCGCCGCCGCCCACGACGGCGTTGCCCTGGCGCGCGATTCCGGGCCCCTCGATCGCGAACGCGACGAGCTTCTCCCGCGGACCGGCCTCCCGTACCGCGCGCACCGCATCCGCGCCGAGGAAGTGAGTGTCCTCCTTGCAACACCAGCCGAGCCCCGCTTCGATCGGGCCGCGCTCGGTCGAGAGATCGTTCCCGTAGAGGTGGTAGCAGGCCTCCAGGCGTAGCGTGTCGCGCGCCGCCAGCCCCGTCGGGACCGCGCCGCGCCGCAGCAGCTCATCCCACAAGGCGGGGGCCTCGCGGGGCGAGGCGAGGAGCTCGACGCCGTCCTCGCCGGTGTAGCCCGTTCCACATACCAAGACCTGCGCTCCGGCCAGGCGCCGGGTGGCCGCCGTCATCCGCGCGGGCAGCGGGGCGTCGGAGATCGCCTGCACGAGCTCCCGCGCGCGCGGACCCTGGACGGCGAGCATCGCGTAGTCGTCGATCCGGTCGGTCAGCTCGACCTCGCCGAAAGTGGCGGCGTGCTCGCGAAACCAGGCGAGGTCGCGCTCGTGGTTGGCGGCGTTCGTGACCGTCAGGTAGCGGTTCGCCTCGAGCCGGTAGGTGAAGAGATCGTCGAGCACGCCCCCGTCCTCGCGACACAGCACCGAATATTGAGCCCCGCCGACGAGGAGCTTCGCGACGTCGTTCGAGAGCAGCCGCTGCAACAGCGCCTGCGCATCGGGGCCCGCGGTTTCGATCTCGCCCATGTGCGAGACGTCGAACACACCCGCGTTCTCCCTGACCGCCATGTGCTCCTCGCGGACACCGGTGTATTGCACAGGCATCTCCCAGCCGGCGAACTCGACGAGCTTCGCGCCCGCGGCGACGTGGCGGTCGAACAGGGCGGTGCGTCGCGGGGCCGGTGGCACCGCCGCAGGCTATCGAAGGGCAGGCGCTATCGAAGAGCCGGCGGGCGCTTTAGCGCAGGAACGGCGGGACATCGATGTCGTCGTCGGAGATCTCCAGCGATGAGCGCTGCCGATCGTCGATCCGGGGGTTGCGGTCCGGACGCCCTGGACGGCTCTCGCGGCGGCCGCTCGTGCGCAGGCCACCGACGCGATGGTCGAAGCCGGTGCCAATCACGGTCACGCGGACCTCGTCGCCCATCGCCTCGTCGATCACCGCGCCGAAGATGATGTTCGCGTTCGGGTCCGCGGCGTTCTGGATGATCTCGGCGGCGTCGTTGACCTCGAACAGGCCGAGGTCTTTGCCCCCGGTGATGTTCAGGAGGATGCCGGTCGCGCCGTCGACGGACTCTTCGAGCAGCGGCGAGGAGATCGCGGCCTTCGCGGCGTCGGCCGAGCGGCTCTCGCCGCCTGCCGTGCCGATTCCCATCAGGGCCGAGCCGGCGTCGTGCATGATCGTGCGCACGTCGGCGAAGTCGAGATTGATCAGTCCGGGGATCGTGATCAGGTCGGTGATCCCCTGGATGCCCTGGCGCAGTACGTCGTCGGCCTCTTTGAACGCGTCGAGCATCGACGTGCGCCGCTCGACGACCGCCAGCAGCTTCTCGTTCGGGATCACGATCAGCGTGTCGACGACCTCGCGCAGGCGCTCGATCCCCTCGGTCGCCTGCCGCGATCGCTGGGAGCCCTCGAAGTCGAACGGGCGCGTGACGACACCGACGGTCAGCGCGCCGATCTCGTTCTTCGCGATCTCCGCGATCACGGGGGCGGCGCCGGTCCCGGTGCCGCCGCCCTCTCCGGCGGTCACGAACACCATGTCCGCGCCCTTCAGCGCCTCCTTGATGTCGTCGCGCGACTCCGATGCAGCCGCCAGTCCGACATCGGGGTTGGCGCCCGCGCCGAGGCCCTTCGTCGAGGTGTGGCCGACGTTCAGCTTCACGTCGGCGTCGCACATCGCCAGCGCCTGCGCGTCGGTGTTCGCGGCAATGAACTCCACGCCGCGCAACCCCGCGTCGACCATCCGACTGACCGCGTTCGTGCCACCGCCGCCGACACCCACGACCTTGATTACTGCCAAGTAGCTTCCGCCGCCGCTCTCCATGAGTTCTCTGTCCGAAGCCTTCAGTAGTTGTTAAGGGTTCGGCAGCCTACCGCATCCGAACCACCCAGATCAGCACGTTATGCAGGGATCTTCGCCCTGTCAACGTCACCCGCCAATCTCGCAACAATCGTTGCAGATCGCCGAACTCTCAACCACCACCCGAGAATTGGTTCCGACATGACCTCAACCTAGAGTTGAGCTTTAGTCTCTTCAAAGCCAGCTTCACCCGCCCGTCGGCGCGGTCTCGGCTGAGGATTCCGCTTCGCCCGACGACGTCGATTCCCCGCTCCCAGACGTCGATTCCGCTTCGCCGGCACCGGCGGTGGCAGACGAGGCTTCGGCTTCAGACGAGGCCTGCGGTTCGGAGGAGCCCCCCGTGGTCGAGGTCGCTCCGCCGGCCGTCGCCGTCTCCCCGTTCGTGCTTTCGGTCAATTTGGCGGCGAGCTCCGCGACGGTCGCTTCCGGCGCGGTCGCGGTGGTCGCGCCGGTCGATCCGGTCGTGCCCGCCGAGCCTGTCGAGCTCGTCGATTCGGTGAGCGCGCTCGCGGAGGAGAAGCCCGCGGCCGGGCGTTCGGGCACGCGCACGTCGATATAGGTCGCACCCGCCGAGCTCGGGTCGGCAAGCACCCGTGCGAGCGACAGCCACTTCGCGTGCGGCCGCGTGGCGTCGCCGAAGTAGACGAGCAGCCCGTTGCGCATCGCCACCGTCAGGCCCTCCCCCTTGGAGCCTGTGAACACGCGCGCGTCAAACCGCGCGAGCGGCTGCGGCTCGGCGCCCAGGATCGCCAGCTCGGCGAGCAGGCTCGCCCCCTGCACGTGCCGGCCCACCTGAGGCACGAGACCCTGCCCCTCGCTGAGCGCCGGCAGCGAGCCTGTGATCAGCCCGGGGCCGAGCACGACCCCGTCGGCGGCGACCGCGGTGCGCTGGCCCGCGATCGTCAGCGCCGCCACCGGCAGCTGCTCGGAGACCTCGATTCGTAGACCGTGCGGAAAGCTCGGGATCGCGCGGACCGACTTCACGACAGGGAACGACGCGACCGCAGCGCGCAGCGCGACGGGGTCCACGGCAAGCGTGCTCATGTGGCTCGCGGCGCCGTCGAGGGCCGCTTCGATCGCCTGCGCCTGCGGTCCCTCGAGGCCCCTCACATGGACGTGCTCGACTGCCACGAAGGATGATTTCCGCAGCGCCAGCCAACCTCCGGCGAACAGTGGCAGCGCCACCAGCATCGCCAGCGATGCGATACGCAGGCGGCGGTGACGCGCGATCGCCTGAAACGAGCCTCGCGCCAGGCCTGCCGCCGCTTCGAATGGGCGCCACAGGATGTCCAATGACCCGATCGGAGAGTGAGCGGCGATCGAACGTTCCATTCGGAGGGTCTTCGACCCCGGGACGCAAACCCCTACCAGGGGAAATGCACGTCGCCGAGGATCTGCACCTCGGGCTCGAGCTCCACGCCGAAGCGCTCCTCGACGCGGCGGCGGCCCTCGGCCATCACCGCGATCACGTCGGCGGTCGTGGCCGTGCCGGTGTTCTCAATGAAGTTCGCGTGCTTCTCGGCGAAGCGCGCGCCGCCGACCGTCAGGCCGTTGCAGCCGGCCTCGGCGAGCAACAGGCCGGCGGAGCGACCTTCGGCGCGGACATCGTCGGGGTTCTTGAAGGTCGAGCCGAAGGTCTTGATCCCCTGCGGCTGGGCGGCGTGGCGGCGCTCGCGCATCTCCGCGAGCGTGGCCTTCACGGAGGCGGTCCGCGCCGGCGTCAGCAGGAACGAGACCCGCGCGACGATCTCGCCCGCCTGCAGGCTCGAGCGGCGGTAGCCGAACCCCAGCTCCGCGGGCGCGCGGCGCTCGGTCCCCGCGGCGGTCACCAGCTCGACCCACTCGAGCGCCTTCGCGAGCTCGCCGCCGTATGCGTTCGCGTTCATCCGCACCGCGCCGCCGACGGTGCCGGGAATGTTCACGCCGAACTCGATCCCCGACAGGCCCGCCTGCGCCGCGCGCGCCGCGACCGACGGCAGCCGCGCGCCGCCGCCGCAGACGATCCGCTCGCCCTCGTGCTTGATCAGCGCGAGCTTGCGGTCGAGCTTCACGACCAGGCCGCCCACGCCCTCGTCGGCGATCAGCAGGTTCGAGCCGGACCCGACGACGTGGACCGGCGCGTCGACCTGCGCGGCCCATGCGAGCAGCTCCTTCAGCTGCGCGCCCGAGCCGGCGCGGGCGAAGTACTCGGCCGCGCCGCCGGTCCTGACCGTCGCCATCCGGTCGAGCGGGTGATCGCGCTGCACGATCGAGGGCATCGTCGTCAGTGAATCTCTAGACACGCTTTCCCTCCACCAATCGCCGTCCGAGCTCGTCGACATCGCCGGCGCCCATCACGAGACACAGCTCGCCCTCGCCCAGCACGCCCCTCAACACCGGCTCGGCGTCGGCGAAGCTCGGCAGCCAGTACACCGGTTTTCCGCCGGCGGCGTCGGCCGCCGCCTCGGCGATCAGCAGCCCGCTCACCCCCGGGTGATCTATCCCGCGCTCGCGCGCGGGATAGATGTCGAGCACCGCCACTACGTCCGCCAGCGCCAGCGCTGCGCCGAACTCGCGCGCGAGCAGCGCCGTGCGCGAGTAGAGATGCGGCTGGAACACCGCCACCAACCGCCCGTGCCCCTCGAGCGTGCGCGCCGCCCGCAACGTCGCCGCGACCTCGGTCGGGTGGTGCGCGTAGTCGTCGTACACCGTCGCCCCGCTCACCATCTCGCCCACCCGCTGGAAACGCCGGCCGGCGCCCGCGAAGCCGGCGAGCCCCTCGATCGAACTCTGCACCTCGGCGCCCGCGAGCCGCGTGGCCTCCAGCGCGGCGGTCGCGTTCAGCGCGTTGTGCACCCCCGGCACGCCCAGCCTCACCTCGTGCCCACGCCACCGGAAGCGAGCGCCACCCTCCTCCAACAGCGGATCGGATACGTCGTAGGAGATCACCTCCACACGCCTCGCGATCTCCCCTGCGGTCAAAGCAAGCAACTCGGGCCGATCCCACACCACGACCGCCTTCCCAGCATGGCTCAGGAACGTGCGAAACGCCTGCTCCAGCTCCACCAGCGAGCCGAAGCTCGCATGGTGATCGAGCTCGACGTTCGTCACCACCCCGATCTCGACCTCGAGGCTCAGCATCGAGCGATCGGACTCGTCGGCCTCGACCACCAGCCACTCACCCTCCCCCCACTCCGCGTTCGCCAAGCCGCCGCCCACGGGCGCTCCCACCAGCCAGCCCGGCCGCAGGCCGGCGGCGCGCAGCGCGTGCACGATCATCGACGACGTCGTCGTCTTCCCGTGCGTGCCCGCCACGGCGATCGTGCGCTTCATCGCGGAGAGCTCCGCCAGGAGGTTCGCGCGCGGGCGCTCGCTCAGGCCCCGCTCACGTGCCGCCACACGCTCAGGGTTATCGGCCGGCACCGCGCTCGAATAGATCACCTCCACATCCTCGCCCGCAGGCACGTTCGCGGCGTCGTGACCGACCTTCACATCCAGCACCCCGTCCGCCCGCAACCGCTCCGCGTACGGCGACAGCGCACCGTCCGAGCCCGTCACCTCGGCGCCCAGCGCGTGCGCCGCCCGCGCATAGCCGCTCATCCCGGCGCCACCCACGCCGACGAAATGCAGCCGCCGTTCGCGCCACGGCCCGTGCGGCGTGTTCATGCGGCGGCCTTCAACAGCTCATCGGCGATCTCCCCGGCGGCGTTCGGCCGGGCCAATCCCTTCGACGCGCGCGCCATCGCCGCCAAGCGCTCTTTGTCGGCCAACAGCTCCACCACCTCCCTCGCCAGACGAGACGCATCGAGCTCGCGATCGGGAATCACCACCGCCGCGCCCGCCTCGGCCATCCACCGCGCGTTCGCAGCCTGGTGGTCGGCCGAGGCGTGCGGATAGGGCACGAGGATCGCGGGCGTGCCGCTCGCGGCGATCTCGAACACCGATCCCCCCGCGCGCGCCACAACCAGATCGGCGGCCGCGAGCGCGTCGCCGAACCGCTCGAGGTCGAGGTACTCGCGCAGGTCGTATCCCTCCGGCAGAGCGCGCTCGGACAGCTCGGGGTAGTCACGACGGCCGGCCACGTGCAGCACGTCGAACGCCGCGCCGCCGGCGAACGCACCAACCGCGGCCATGTTGATCGACCGCGCACCCAGCGACCCTCCGAACACGAGCACGCAATCCCGCCCCGCGGCCAGCCCGAGGCGCTCCCGCGCGCCCGCGCGATCGGTCCCTGCGGGCGGCACCGGCCGACCCGTCACGCGGTAGCGCGCGCCGTCGCGGCCGGCCAGCGAGAACGCCAGGCACACGCGCCGCGCGCCGTGCGCCAGCACGCGGTTGGTGAGGCCCAGGTGACTGTCCGCCTCGCTCAGCACGAGCGGGATCCGCAGCGTCACCGCGGCCAGCCCGACCGGCCCGGCGACGTAACCGCCGCCACCCAGCACCGCGTCCGGACGCAGCTCTCGCAGCAGCGAAAGCGCGCGCACGTACGCGCGCGCGGCCCGCCACAGGGCTCGCGCCGCGTGCAGGGGGTTGGTCCTGCTCATGCCTTCCACCGCGATCCGTCTCAGCGCGAACCCGGCTGCCGGCACCAGCTCGGCCTCGGCGCGGTCGCCGCCGATGAACTCGACCTGCGCCCCCTCAGCCCGCAGCGCGCCGGCCACCGCGAGCGCCGGCACCACGTGCCCGGCGGTCCCCCCCGCGGCGATCACGATCTTCGGCGCTCTGCTGCTGCTCACGGCCCCATCGTGCCGGTTCGCGCCCGCGCGCGTCGGCCGAGCCTCCCCGACCGATGCCGGCCCGGGTCGCGGTCGCCCGGGCGGGAGTGGCCTGAGACTGGCTTGTCTGGGTTTGACGTCTACGTTTACCGGCCGGAGCGAGGGCCCGTACGTGAGCGGTGCCGCCGGAGGCCACGTTCATCAACAGGCCCATCGACGCGAGCATCACGATCAGGCTGCTCGATCCGTAGGAGACGAACGGCAGCGGCACCCCTGTCAGCGGCGCCAGGCCGAGCACGGCGAACACGTTCAGGAGCGCCTGCGAGACGATCAGCGAGGTCACACCGACGGCGATCAGCGCGCTGTAGAGGCTGCGCGCGCCCTTCGCCGCGCGCAGGCCGGCGTAGGCGATCAGCCCGTACAGGAACAGCAGCCCGCACACGCCGACGACGCCGAGCTCCTCGCCGATCACCGCGAGGATGAAGTCGGTCGGCGCCTCGGGCAGGTAGAAGATCTTCTGTACCGACTGCCCCGGCCCGGCTCCGAACAGGCCGCCCGAGCCGATCGCGATCTGGCCCTGCACGGCTTGGAAACCGCTGCCCGAGGCGTGCGCCCAGGGATCGATGAACGAGGTCAGCCGCGCGCGCTCATACGGCCGCGCGAGCGCGTACAGAAACACCAGCCCGAGCGTCACGCCGGCGATGATCGCGAGGTTGCGCATCGGGATCCCAGCCGCGATCAAAAGCGCGCAGGTCGTGAACGCGATCACCATCGCGGTTCCCAGATCCGGCTGCGTGACGACCAGCAGGCAGGCCCCGCCGACGACGAACAGCAGCGGTTTCATCAGGTCGCGCAGATCGTTCACGCGTCCCGGGCGCTTGGCAAGCAGCGTCGCCGCGTACAGCACGAGCGCCAGCTTCATCAGCTCCGAGGGCTGGAACTGCAGTTGGGCGGGCCCGATCCAGCGCCGCGCGCCGTTGACGCTGACGCCGAGGTGAGGCACGTGCGTGGCCAGCACCAACACGAACGAAACCGCCAGCAGGGGGCCGGTGATGCTCTGGACTTTCGCCACACCGTCGCGCGCCAGCATCCGCATCAGCACGAGCCCGACCGCCCCATAGAGGACGTACTTGATCAGATCCCCGGTGCCGTCCCCTTCTCCCTGCAGCAGGCTCGTCGCGGAGGAGGCGCTGTAGACCATCACCGCGCCGAACGCCAGCAGGCACATCGTCGCCGTCAGCAGGATCCGCTGCTCGAGCGGCTGGCTGCGCTGCGCGGTCTCGGCCCCGGCGCGAGCGACCCGTTTGCCTTTTCTCCCCAGCAGGGATACGCGCTGTGCGGCTGACGCCATCCCAGCCCTCTTCGACATCGCTCTCGCGAAGCCTTCTCGCATGCTCGACAAGCTTCTCGAGCGGGCCTTGCCTACCCTCCCGCGAGCTCCCGAAACCGCTCCCCCCGCGCTTCGTAGTCGGCGAACTGGTCGAAGCTCGCGCAGGCCGGTGAGAGCAGAACGACATCGCCCGGTTGCGCCGTTGCGCGTGCCGCACTGACAGCATGCTCCAAGTCGCCGCATTCGCGCACTGGCGCCTGCACTCCGTCGAGCGCCGCGACGATCTCGGCCGCGTCCTCGCCGATCAGGTACACCGCCTTGCAGCGAGTCCCGACCGGCCCACGCAGCTCCGCGAAGTCCTGCCCCTTGCCCTGGCCGCCGAGGATCAGGTGGACCGTGCCGGGCGCAAACGCGTCGAGCGCGACGAGCGTGCTCGCGACGTTCGTCGCCTTCGAGTCGTTCACCCAGCGCACACCGTCCCTGCTCGCCACCTCCTCCAGGCGATGCTGCACGCCCGCGAACGAGCGCAGCCCCGCGCGCACGGCGTCCGCCTCGATCCCGCGCGCCAGGCAGACGGCGGCCGCCGCCATCGCGTTCTGCACGTTGTGGCGCCCCGGCAGGCGCAGCTCGTCGACCCGCAGCAGCGCTCGCTCCTCCCACCACAGCTCGCCCGCGCTCAGCGACAGCGCCGCGCCGGAGCCCTCGCCGAAGCACACGCGCCGGGCGCAGCCGCCGAGGTCCTCGACGTCCAGGCTGAGCGGCGCGACCGCGATGTCCTCGTTGCCCTGCCGCGCGAAGATCTCGAGCTTTGCGTCACGGTAGGCCGCGAACGTCCCGTGCCGGTCGAGGTGATCCGGGGTGATGTTCAACAGCACCGCCGCCTCCGGCGCGAACGCGAGCGTGTCCTCGAGCTGAAACGAGGAGACCTCGCACACGATCGTCGCACGCGCGTCCACTCCTCCGGCCGGGCCGCCAGACGCAAGCCCGCTAACCGCGGCGCCGACGTTGCCGGCGACCGCGACCGGCAGCGCCGCCTCGCGGTAGATGTGCCCGATCAGCTCGACCGTCGTCGTCTTCCCGTTCGTGCCCGTCACCGCCACGAACTCGTTCTGCAGCAGTCGCCAGCCAAGCTCGAGCTCGCCGAGCACCGGCAGCCCGCGTGTACGCGCGGCGACGATCACCGGCGCCTGCGCCGGCACGCCGGGGCTCTTCACGACCGCCCTTGCTTTCTCCAGCAGTGCCACCCCGTCCACACCCAGGTGCAGCTCCACGCCCGCCTGCGTGAGCGCCTCCAGCCCCTCAGGCGTTCCGGAGTCCAGCCCGATCACCTGCTCTCCCCGCTCCCGCAGCACCACCGCGGCGGCCACGCCCGAGCGCGCCAGCCCGACGACGAGCCAGGGACCTTCAGACAGCCCCGGCCGCGGCTTCACCCGCCCCTGCTCTGGCGGTAGATCGTGAAGGCGATCGCGCAGCAGATCGAGGCGACGATCCAGAAGCGCAGGATGATCTTCGTCTCCGACCATGCCTTCAGCTCGAAGTGATGGTGGATCGGCGCCATCAGGAATACGCGTTTGCGCATCGTCTGGAAGGAGATCACCTGGATCACGACCGACAGCGCCTCGATCACGAAGATCCCGCCTAGCAGGATCAGCAGCACCTCGGTCTTCGTCATCACCGCCAGGCCCGCGATCGCGCCGCCCAGCCCGAGCGAGCCGGTGTCGCCCATGAAGATCGTCGCCGGGAACGCGTTGAACCAGAGGAAGCCGATGCACGCCCCCACGAGGCAGCCCGCGAGCATCGCCATGTCGAGGTCCGCCCCCGTGATGAACGTGATCCCGATGTAGGCGAGCAGCACGATCGCCGCGCAGCCGGCGGCCAGCCCGTCGAGCCCATCGGTCAGGTTCACCGCGCTGGTCGTGCCGGCGACGACGAAGTAGATCAGCACCGGATAGAAGACGCCGAGATCGATCTGGTAGTCGACGAACCGCAGACGCAGCGTCGGCGCGAGGTGCGCCTTGTGTTCGGCGATGTACCACAGCCCGATCGAGATCACGATCGTCACCACGAGCTTCGTCCGCGCGCGCAGGCCGAGCGAGCGACGCCGCACGAGCTTGATGTAGTCGTCGGCGAAGCCCAGCAGCGCGCACGCGATCGCCACGCCGAAGACGCCGATCGAGCGCCATTCGTAGTCGCTCAGAATCAGGAATGGCACCGACACCGAGAAGAAGATCAGAACGCCACCCATCGTCGGCGTGCCGGCCTTGATGTGGTGGCCCTTGGGGCCGTCCTCGCGGATCTGCTGACCGAACTCGCGCTTGCGCAGATACTCGATGAACTTCGGGCTGAGGAAGATGCAGATCAAAAGCGCGGCCGTCCCCCCGATCAGAATTCGGCCCATTCAGCGCCTTCCCGCCGTGCGAGGAGAGTCGCTCGGCGCGCCCGCTCCGACGCCCTCGAAGCCCGAGTCCGAGCCCAGGCCGCCGCCGACGGGCACCACGCCACCGGCCTGCAGCAGCTGCGCCACGCGCTCCAGCCCGACGCCGCGCGAGCCCTTTACGAGCACCGTGTCGCCCTCGCGCAGCAGCCCCTCCAGCAGTTCGCCGGCCGCCGTCGCGTCTGGCACCGAGTGCGTCTCGCCGGCGAACGCCGCCGCCATCTCGGCGGCGAGCGGGCCGACGGTCACGAGCACCTCGACGCCACGCGCGCTTGCGTAGGAGCCGACCCCGCGGTGCAGCGCCGGCCCCGCCTCTGCGCCGAGCTCGAGCATGTCGCCGAGCACCGCCAGCCGGCGTGCCGGCGCGTGTCCCGCCGTGAACCCCGCGGCGGTCTCCGTCAAGTCCTCGATTGCGGCGCGCATCGACATCGGGTTGGCGTTGTAGCAGTCGTTGACGAGGACGATCCCCCCGGGCAGCGCGATCCGCTCGCCGCGCAGCGCCGAAAACCGCACCTCGAGATCCCCCTCGGGGGTGATGCCAAGCGCGCGCGCGGCGGCGACCGCGGCGAGCAGGTTGGCGAGGTTGTGGCGCTGGGAGAACGACGGGCGCAGCGCGATCAGCTGTGCTCCGTGGCGGATCACGACCTCTCCTCCGGGCCGCCCCCCTCCTCGGCCAGCTCCACGTCGCCGCCCGCGCCGAACGTGACGGTGCTCACGTCCGCCCGCAGGTGCGGCTCGAGCAGCGGCTCCCCGGTGGGCAGCACGACCGTGGCGCCGCTCGCGACGCCCACGATCAGCTCCGCCTTGGCGGCCGCGATCGCCTCGATCGACCCCAGTAGCTCCAGGTGCACGGGGCCGATGTTCACGATCACGCCGACGTCGGGCGCGGCGATCTCCGTTAGCTCGGCGATCTGCCCGGGGCCGCGCATCGCCATCTCCAGCACCAGCATCTCGGTGTCGCCCGGCGCCGCGAGCAGCGACAGCGGCAGCCCGATCTCGGTGTTCAGGTTTTCGCTGCTGGCCGCCGTCCGCCGCTGGGCGCCCAGCACGGCGGCGAGGATGTCCTTCGTCGAGGTCTTCCCGGTCGAGCCGGTGATCGCCACGACCTTCGCCCCCCGCGCGCCCAGCTCACGCCGCCAGGCGTGCGCGAGCGCCTGCAGACCCCGCAGCGGATCGGGGTGCACGAGCACCGCCCCGCCTGGACCGGCCAGGGCAGTAGCCAGCGCCTGCTCGGCGTGCTCCGGCGCGACCAGCACGCCCCACGCGCCCGCGGCCAGCGCCTGCGCCGCGTAGACGCCGCCGTCGTGGTGCTCGCCGCGCAGGCCCACGAACAGCTCGCCGCGCACGCACGCGCGCGAGTCGATGCTCGCGGCGCGCGGACCGGGGCCGGTGACCGTGTTGCTCGCGGGGGATGGCTCTGCGATCAGCCGCGCGCCGGCGGCACGGGCGACGCGCGACGCTTCCCATTCCCTCATCCGCCCGCTCCCGCCGGCGCCCGGGCGGGCACATCGGGGCCGGCGCGCTCGCCGTCGCCGTCGAGGCGTCTGACGCGCAGCGCGTCGCGAGCGATCTCGACATCGTCGAACGGCAGCTTGCGACCGTCCGCGAATTCCTGGCCCTGCTCGTGGCCCTTGCCGGCGATCACGACGACATCTCCCGCCTCCGCGACCGCGATCGCCCGGAAGATCGCCGCCCTGCGATCGGGAATCGACGCGATCGGCCGTGCGCCCTCCGGTTGGACCGCGCCCGCGGCCCCCGCGAGAATCTCGGCGACGATCGCCTCCGGCTGCTCCGAGCGCGGGTTGTCCGAGGTAACGATCGCGACGTCCGCGAGCCGCGCCGCGATCTCGCCCATCAGCGAGCGCTTGCCGCGATCGCGGTCGCCACCGGCGCCGAACACGCAGACCACGCGCCCCGTTCCCCCGTGCTCGTCCCGCTCGCCCTCTCCATGGACACCGTCCCCGTGGACACCTGTTCCCGCCAGCTCACGGGCGGCGCCGAGCACGTTCTCGAGTGAGTCGGGCGTGTGGGCGTAGTCGACCAGCACCGCGAAGTCCTGGCCCTCGTCGATGGCCTCGAAGCGCCCCGGCACGCGCACGCCGCGCTCGAGCGCTCCCACCAGCACGTCCAGCTCGCTGGCCGAAACGGGGATGCCGGCCAAAGGCCGGTGTCTCCCGGCTTCGGCAAGCGCGTGCGCGGCGGCGAGCGCACCGAGCGCATTCGCGACGTTGAAGCGCCCCGCCAGCGGCAGCGCGACCTCGCGCGCGCCGTCCGGCGTGTGCAGCGCGAAGTGGCAGCCCGCGAAATCGCAGCGCACGTCCGTCGCGCGGTAGTCGGCGCGGGGCGCATCCCGATCCCCGGCATCGCCGTCGCGCTCCACCGCGAACGTGATCAGCGCTCCGTCGATTTCCCCCGCAAGCCGCCGGCCGTAGGGGTCGCCGACGTTCACGACGCTCACACCGGGTTTGGCCTCGAACAGCCGGCGCTTGGCCTGGAAGTAGTCCTCCATGTCGTCGTGGAAGTCGAGGTGGTCCTGCGTGAGGTTCGTGAAGATCGCCGCGGCAAAGTGGACGGCATCCGCGCGGCCCAATTGCAGCGCGTGCGAGGAGACCTCGATCGCGCAGGCCCCGTCGCCGCCGTCGAGCATCGCGCGGAAGTCGGCCTGCAGGTCGATCGCCTCGGGCGTCGTCCGTCCGGCAGCCCGCTCGACCCCGCCGATCACAGACTTGACCGTCCCCAGCAGGCCGCAGCTCGAGCCCGGGTCGGCCGCCTCCAGCAGCGCCTTGCAGAGAAACGCCGTCGTCGTCTTCCCGTTCGTCCCGGTCACGCCCACGACCCGCAGCTCGGCGCTCGGATCCCCGTAGAAGCGGACGGCCGCCGGCCCCATCGCGGCGCGCACCGAGGGCACCACCACCTCCGGCACCCCGAGTCCGAGCGGACGCTCGACGACGAGCGCCGCGGCCCCGCGCTCCACCGCCTGCCCAGCGAAGTCGTGCCCGTCGCTCTGAAAGCCCGGCACGCAGAAGAACAGGCTCCCAGGCGCGACCGCGCGGCTGTCGTAGGCGAGGCCCGTGATCTCGAGCATCCCCGCCTCGCCCCAAGCGCCCTGAACCACGCCCTCGCCGGTGGCGATCACCTCGTCGAGCCTCATCGGCCGGTACCCCGCGGTAGCACCCTCTCAGTCTAGTTTCTGCCCCCGGCGTACCGCGAATCTCAAATTACTCGCCGCCCCGCCCAGGCCGCTTAACACCCTTTTACCCCCACCACATATCCTTCTTCTCCGAGATGCGAAGAGCCGCGTGGACAAGGGGAGTCCTCCCGCTGATACTGGTCCCAGCCCTGGCCCTGGGCGGCTGCGGCGGCGGCTCGACGTCGAGCGGCGCCTCCGGCACGACGAGCGTGAAGGGGTCGACGGCGGCGGCCGGCTCCCCGGCGGCGATCACGGGAGGCGACGGCGCGCAGAACCCTTCCAAGGCAGGGACAGCGAGCGCCGGCGCGGTGGCGAGCGTCGAGTCGACGCCGGTGACGCAGGCGACGTTCGCGCACTGGCTCGCGGTGACGGCCGCCCTGAGCGGCACGAGCGGTCACGCCGCAAGCACGTCGAAGGCGGCCCTGAAGGACAAGGTGATGGGCTTCCTCTTGACCTCGGAGTGGGTACTCGGCGAAGCGGCCGCGCTGGGGGTCGACGTCTCCGAAGCGGAAGTGCGCAAACACCTCGAAGCGATCCAGCAGAAGCAGTTCAAGAAGCCCGCCGAACTACGGGAATACCTGAAGAAGAACCACGAGACGATGGCCGACCTGCAGCTGCGGGTGAAGCTCGAACTGCTCGAGTCGGCGATCGCGGCGAAGGTAACCGCCGCGAAGCACACCGCCGCGGAAAAGAAGGCCGCGCTCGCGAGCTTTCAGGATCAGTTCGAGGCCAAGTGGAAAGCGAAAACCAGCTGCGCGAAGGGGTATGCGATGGGAGACTGCAAGTCGTAATCGCGGGTGGGTGGGCACCCGTGCCGCGCCCTCAGCCGTGCCGCACTTTCAGGCGAGCGCCTGTACGCCCAGCTCGCTCTGCACCTTCAACACCTCGGCCTGCATCGCCTCCGCGAGCGCGAGCATCGCCGAACGCGGCCGCACCATCACCGTCATTTCGTCGATCAGCCCATCCTCGCCGGTGTGCAGGAAGTCGCACCCGTGCAGCTCACGGTCCCCCACCCGCGTCCTGAACACCAGCGCGTGATCGCTGGCCCCCTCGGCGCCGATTTCGCGTTCGTAGCGGAAGTCCTCGAACACGCGCATCACCGCGCTGAGGATCACACCGAGCGCCTCACGCCCTTGGTAGGAGCGAAACACGACGGGGCTGTTGAACACGACCTCCGGCGAGAACAGCTCGAGCACACGGTCGATCTCCTCCCCCGTCTCGATAGCGCTGCGGAACGGATGCATCGCACACGACCTTTCTTTCTGAGGTATTGCCCAGCGTACAGTTTGTGCGGTTCGTGCAAGTGACGGCCGATCCATCGCTGCGTCGAACGCCCGGGCGCCAGGCAAACCGAGGCCCGCTGCGGCCGGGGCGTCGCTGTTAGGGTCGGCCGGTGAATGTTCGGGTGGACTACGAGCGACACGGTCGCTCCTACGCGCGGCACCGCCGCCCGGACCCGCGGATCGCCGCGCGCATCCACGCCGCGCTCGGCGACGCGCAGACCGTGCTGAACGTCGGCGCGGGCGCCGGCTCCTACGAGCCCGCCGACCGCCGGCTGCTCGCGGTCGAGCCGAGCGCGACGATGCGCGCCCAGCGTCCTGCGGGCGCGGCGCCGGCGATCGATGCGCGCGCGGAGGCGCTCCCGTTCGACGACGACTCCTTCGACGCCGCGATGGCCTGCGTCACGATCCACCACTGGCAGCCGGCCGCCGCGGGCCTGGCCGAGCTGCGCCGCGTCGCGCGCGGGCCGGTCGTCGTCTTCACGTTCGCGCTCGATGCGCTGCCCGCCTGGCAGCACGAGTACCTGCGCGAGGGCATCGCGCTCGAGCGCCCCCGCTTTCCCGCGATCGACGATGTCGCGGCGGCGCTCGGCGGGCGCACCCGCGTGGAGCGCATCCCCACGCCGGGCGACTGCACCGACGGCTTTTTCGAGGCGTTCTGGCGCCGGCCCGAGGCGCTGCTCGACCCGGAGGTTCGCGCCGCCCAGTCGATCTGGGCGCTGCTCGCGCCCGATGTCGAGCGGCGCATCGTCGCGCGCCTCGCCGAGGGCCTGCAAAGCGGCGCCTGGGACGCCGAGCACGGTCACCTGCGCGCGCGGGATAGCCTCGACGGCGCGCTGCGCCTGGTGATCTCAGAGGCCGAGCCGCAGACTGAGGCGGTCGTGCAGGCGTCGTAGGCACCGCCGTTTCGCGACTGCGACAGCACGCCGGCCGCGAACAGGGTCACCGGGCGATCACGAGGACTCGGCGATCGACAGGTCTTCGAGGGTGAGCGACGGGGATCGAACCCGCGACCGCCGGAACCACAATCCGGAGCTCTACCAGCTGAGCTACGCCCACCACGAGCGTCCCGGAGTGTAGCGTCGCCTCAGCGCTCTTCGGCGTCCAGCGAGCGCAGGGTCGCTTCGGCCAGTGCGAGCGCCTCGCTCGGCGCGAGCTCCGGACGGCGTGCGGCGGTCAGCCGCCAACTCGCGAGCAGCGCCCCGGGGTCGGCGCCGAGCAGCGCCAGCAACTGCTCGTCGGCGCCGGCGGCCTCAGCCTCGGAGGTCGCCACTGCCGCGGCGGCGTCCTGCCTGGCCCGCGCCTGCTCCAGCACGCGCTCGGTCACGTCCTCGCTGTGGCGCTGCGCGTTGCGCCAGCCGCGGCCCATCGCCAGCTCCTCCACCGCCAGCTGCGGGCCCTCGAGCACCGTCAGCCGCGCCTGGTGCGGATTCCATTTGCGTTCGCCGAACTCGATCCACTCATCTGCAGCCCACGCCCCCACGATCGTGTCGACGAGCTCTTCCTCGCTCAGGTTGAAGCGACACATGTTGTGCGGAAACTGCCTCAGCTCGACGTGGTACACGCTCACAGGCTCCCACCTCGCCGCCCCCGACGCCCTCCGCGGACGCGAAACAGCCACATCGCGAGCGTCGCCCGCTCGCCCAGCGTCGCGAGGATCTCGGCCTTCGCAAGAGCACCGGCGGGAGTGCAGGCCGCCGGTTGAGAGAGGTAGAAGCTCGCCATCGCGGCGAGGATCAGCTCGTGCTCCGCGCTGTTCGGAAGCGCCTGCACCGCGCGCAGCGCCTGCACCGTGATCGTCCGCAGGCGATCGGCCAGCTCCCGCGGCGAGGCATAGTGCTCGACGAGGCTGTGCCGCCCGGCCCGCACGTCGTCTGCGCGATCGATCAGGCTGTCGAGCAGCAGGTGCAGCGCGCCGATCCAGGGGAAGTAGGCTCGCTCGATCGCGGCGCCGTCCCGATCGCGAACGCTCGGCTCGGCCGCGGCGGCGATCAGCGCGAGCACCACCAGCGACGAGGCTGCGCCCGCCGCCGTCTCCCACCATTTCAGCTCGGTCTCGCGCGGGAGCTGTCCGGCGGCCCAGCGGGAGAACGCCCGCCACGCATCCGCTCGACCGCCCTCGTCGCCGCCGCCGTGGGCGAGGGCCTGGAAGGCGACGATGCGCGCCACCGCGGCCTGCGCCGGCGCCGCCAGCGAGGCATGGGCGGGCAGCGCTCCGAACGCGTCCCTGCAGGCCTCGACCAACTCCCTGAGGTAGCCGCCGTCGTCTTCGAGGAGGCTGTGCGCGTAGTAATCGCTGTGTCCCGCGCCCGGATCGAGCGCGCTCGCCAGCGCGCGATGCAGCTCGCGTCCGTTCCCGACCGGGTCCGCGCTCGGCTGCTCTGCCAGCGTATCGGCGTAGTCGTAGATCGCCTGGAACGCGACCAGCGCGCGCACCACGCGCACGCGCTGCGAGCGCGGGGCCAGCACCGCGTAGGCGGCGGCACCTTCGAGGTTGCCGCGCTCCTGGCGCTGGGTCGTGAGCGCCAGCTCGCGCAGCGCCGGGTCGGGGATCGCCCGCGCCTGCTCGCGCCAGTGGCGCAGCTCGCGCCGCACGTGCGGGTGGATATTCAGCCAGTAGCGCGCCGCGGCGCCGGTGAACGTGACCGCAAGCGCGGCTCGTTCATTTCTCCAGACGGGCACGCATAACCCTTACGGCCTCGGGGTTCGAATCGATCAGCACGTAGCGGCGCCCCAGCCGCGCGGCGACCGCGCCGAGCGTACCGCTGCCCGCGAAGAAGTCCAGGCACCAGTCGCCCTCCTGCGTCGAGGCCTGGACCATGCGGCGCACGATTCCCTCCGGCTTCTGCGTCGGGTAGCCGGTCTTCTCCGCACCGCTCGTCGGCACGATCGTGTGCCACCACACATCGGTTGGCAGCTTGCCGCGGGCGGCCTTCTCAGCGGTGACCAGGCCGGGCGCCATGTAGGGCTCGCGGTCGACCTGCTCGGAGTCGAAGTAGTAGGCGGCGGGGTCCTTGACGTAGACGAGGATCGTGTCGTGCTTGGGCGGCCAGCGGCGCTTGGTGCGCGCACCGTAGTCATAGGCCCAGACGATCTCGTTGAGGAAGCACTCGCGCGTGAAGATCTCATCGAGCAGCAGCTTGCAGTGGTGGGCCTCGCGGTAGTCGATATGGAAGTACAGGGTGCCCTCGCGGGCGAGCAGCCGGTGGGCTTCCTCCAGGCGCGGGGCGAGGAACGCGAGGTAGTCGTCGAAGGCGTCGCGGTAGGAGGACTGCTCGAGCAGGCGTGTCTCATAGCGCCGGCCCTTGAACCCGGTCCTGTCGCCATCCCGAGCCGGCGCCCTCTGCACTGTCAGCTCCGCCGGCGCCGTCTGAACTGTCTGCAATGTCCGCCTGCGTTGCGTCTTGCCCGTGTTGAACGGCGGATCGATGTAGATCAGCTGGAAGCTCCCGTCCGCAAAGCGCGGCAGCAACTCGAGATTGTCGCCGAGCAGGATCTCCTCGCTCGTCGGTGCGCTGGGGCTCGGCTGCATCGTTGCTCGCAAGCCTAGTCCTCGCCTTTCCCGGGATCCGTGCCGACTCTTGGCCCCTCAGGCCTCCGGCTGGCTGGGCTTGCCCGCGATCGCGTCGGAGAACCGGCGGCGGCGGCTCTTGACCCGCTCGAAGCGCGCCTGCGAACGCGCCAGCTTCCGAGAGTCGGGTGGATAGCGTTTGCGCGCCCACGGCGATCCCGGAGTCGCGAGGCGGATCGCGCCGACGAGCGAGGCGAGCGGCACGAACACGCCCGTCAGGCCGAGCACCGGCTTGCCCTTGAAGATCGCGAGGATGCAGAGCGCCACGTCGAGCGCCACGACGATCAGGATCGAGACGATCGCCCCGGACTGATCGGCGAGTTCGAACGGGGCGAAGCCGAGCACGACCAGCCCGCCGATCAGCGCCGCGACAACAACCGCGTCGAGCGAGGCGCGGCCCTGCTCGGCCCAATAAACGTCCTCGAGATGAATCCACAGCGCGAACTCGTCGAGCGTCAGCCCGGCGCCGACCCCGAACAGCGCCGCGAGCACATCCAACCAAGCGCCGCTCGGCCCGAGCGCGAAGTTCAAGAAGCCCGAGAGCAGCAGCAGCACGATCCCCCACACGAGGTGGTGCAGGTGCAGACCACTGTCGGTCGTCACGCTGCCCGGCCACCAGCTCACCCGCGGGCTGCGCATCAGCCGCGCGCTCGTGCGGATGAACAGGAACGCGGCCAGGAACGCGCCCAGCAGGACGAAGCCGGCGCGCTGCGCCGGTTCGTCGAGGAAGTGCTGGGAGATTTCGAAGTGCAGGCCCATCGGGTTCTCCCTACAGCTTGCCGTAGGCGCGCTCGGGACGCTCCCGAGACGCCGGATCGTGTGTGACCCCGCACCGCCGGCGATCGGCAAGCGCGCCGCCCGACGCGACGTGTCTAGGACTGCTCGGTCATCGCGATCAGGCCGTGCATGAACACCTCGAACATCCTCCCGTACAACGCCGGGTCGAGCTCGGGGTCGATAATCTGGTCGAGCAGGAAGCCGTCGGCCATGAAGAACGTCATCGCGGCGATCTCCGCCGGCGGCACGGGCGGGGCGACGCCGAGATCGGAGGCCCAGCGCGCGAACACGGCCGCCATCCGCTCGCGCAGGGCGCGCTGGCGCGCGGCGAACTCGGCGCGGAAGGCGTCGTGGCGGGCGGCGTGGGTGGCGAACTCCTGGTAGAGCCGGCGCCACTCTGGGTCGGCGTCGATGTGCTCGAGGAAGTCCTCGGCCGCTTTGCGCGCCTCCTCGGCGGGATCCTCGGCGCCGGCCAGCACCGCGTCCAAGCGCGCGAGCTCGGTCGCGAAGTGCTCGTCGAGCATCGTCAGGAACAGATCCTCCTTGCTCGCGAAGTGCGCGTAGAACGCGCCCTTCGTATACCCCGCCTCGGCGGCGATCCGGTCGATCGAGGCGCCGTGCATGCCCAGCGCGCAGATCGTGTGCGAGGCCGAGCGCAGGAGCGCCGCGCGGGTCTGCTCGCCGCGTTCCACTCTCGTCGGCCTGGTTCTCGTGGCACTCACGCCGGAACTGCCTCGACCTCGACCTGGGGCTCAGATATGTGGGTTACCGGGCAACTCCCGACGATCACCTCCGCATCGTGGCGCGGGGTCTCGGTGATCGCGCGGCGGTAGTTGCGCTCGGACCCCTGACGCGAGGGCGCGAGCGTGCGCCGCTGCACGAGCTCCTTGAGCACGACCTCCATCTCGAACTGCGCGAAGGCGGCGCCGAGGCAGCGGCGGATGCCGCCGCCGAACGGGATCCAGGTATAGGTCCCACCGGCTTTGCCGCCCTCGGCCTCGATGAAGCGCTCGGGGCGGAACTCGTTCGGTTCCTCGTAGATGTCCGCGCGGCGGTGGACGAGGTGGATCGAGGGGACGATCGACGCTCCGGCCGGCAGCACACGCCCGCCGAGCTCCATCGGCTCCTGCAGCTTGCGCAGCACGATCGAGATCACCGGGCGCAGGCGCAAGGTCTCCTGGATCGTCGCCTGCAGGTAGGTCTGCTGCCCGGCACGCACCTCCTCGGTCAGGCGCTCCATCTGCTGTGGATGGCGGCACAGCCGCTCGACCGCCCATGACAGGGAGTTGGCGGTCGTCTCGTGGCCGGCGACGAGCAGCGTCAGGAGCTCGTCGCGTAGCTCCGAATCGCTCATCGGCGAGCCGTCCTCGTGCGTGGCCTGCAACAACAGCGACATGATGTCGTCGCGCTCTGCCAGGTCGGCGGCCCGGCGGCGCTCGGCGATCTCCGCGTAGATCGGGGCGTCGATGCGCTCGAGTTCGCGCCGGAAGGCGGGGATCCGGCCGATCCGGCCGGCTCCCAGCACGAGCATCGCGATGCCCTTGAGGGGATCGGTGACGGTGTCCATCAGCCCACGCAGCTCGCGGCGCAATTCCTCCATGCGCGGGCCCTCGGAGACGCCGAACACGGCGCGCAGCACGATCTCCAGCGTCATCGCCTGCATCCGCGGGCGCAGCGGATAGGGCTCGCCCAGCGGCCAGCGCTCGATCTCCCGCGCGGCGACGTCGGCCATCAAAGCGCCGTAGCGCTGCATCCGCGCGCCGTGGAAGGCCGGCAGCATCAACTTGCGCTGGCGCAAATGGGGCGCATCGTCGAGCAGCAGCACCGAATCGGGGCCGAGCACCGGCAGCAGGATGCGGTTCGCCTCGCCGGCGTGCAACAACCGCGGGTCGCCGGTGAACACCTGCTTGATCGTGTCCGGGTTCGAAGTGATCACCCACGTGCCTTCGTTGGCGATCTTCAACGTGAACATCTCCCCGAAGCGCGCCTGGCACTGGTCCATCAGCCACTGCGCGTTGCGGTACCAGATCGCGGACTGCACGGCGCGTGGCATCCGCGGTCCGGGGGGCAGGCCTGTCTCGGTGTCGGTGGTGGTGGACTCGGTTCTCATCGTCGGCTCTCCCTGTGGACGGTTCGCATACCGGCTGGTATCTCACCAGATACCGCCCAGGATGTCAAATGCAAAATCCGCTTTGTCCCGTTTGGCGCTCCCCGTCGGATTGGGAGGCAGGGATGTCTTCGATCGACAACAGCAACCGCTCCGCCGCCCGCGTCGCGCTGCTCCGGCCTTTGCTCGGCGGCTGGTGTGTGCTCGTGCTACTCGGCCTCTGCGGCTGCGCCGCGTCGACTATCGCCGTCTGCGGCACGAGCGGCCATGCGGGTGGTGGGGGTGGTGGGGGCATCGGCGGCGGCACGACCGTCGTCAGTCGAGGGCTCTCGCTGATCACCGAGCCCGGCCCCGGCGACCGGCCGTTCGTCGCGCTCATAGACGGTGCCCGGCACAGCGTCGAGGTCACGATCTACGAGCTCAACGACTCCCAGGTCGAGCGAGCGCTGGCCGCCGCCGCGGCCCGGGGCGTACACGTGGCGGTGCTGCTCGATCACGGCCTGTATGGCGAGGGGCGGCCGCTCAACGACGGCGCCTACCGATACCTCGCGGCGCACGGCGTGAGCGTGTCCTGGGCGCCAGCCTACTTCGCGCTCACCCACCAGAAGTCGATTCTCGTCGACGGGCGCGTCGCGGCGATCATGACGCTGAACCTGACCCCCGTCTACTACGCCGGCTCGCGCGACTTTGCGGTGCTCGACTACCGGCCCGCCGACGTATCTCAGGTCGCGCAGACCTTCGACGCCGACGTGCGCCACCGGCAGATCGCCCCCGGCGCGGGCAGCGGCGATTTACTGTGGAGCCCCGGCGCGCAAGCGCCGCTCGACGCGCTGATCGCCCATGCCCGCCGCAGCCTGGAGGTCGAGAGCGAGGAGATGGACGACCCGGCGATCACCCGCGAGCTCTGTCTCGCGGCGCGGCGCGGGGCACGCGTGCGGGTGCTGATGACCTACCAGCCGGCGTTACGGGCCGTGCTCACCTACCTCGCCGTCTGTGGCGCGCAGGTACGTACCTACTCCGCAAACGCGGCGCTCTACATCCACGCCAAGCTGATCCTCGTCGATCGCAGGACAGTGTTCATCGGCTCGCAGAACTTCTCTCGCCAGAGCCTGCTCTACAACCGCGAGCTCGGCATCGTCGCGGAGAACCCCGAGCTCGCCGCCGCGGCCGAACACACCTTCGACGGCGACTTCGCCGCCGCCCAGCCCTAGGAGCCTAAAGCTTTCCTTATTCGATGTTTGATTTTAATAATCAATGCTCAGACAATCATGTTGGGTAAGTGGCCGAGGGCATTGCAGCCCCCGGCTCTCTCAGAACCGTACGTGAACGTCTCCGCTCATACGGCTCCCACCGTCCGGTCGTCGGCTCGTACCACCTTCCAGTGGGCAAAGAGCTCCGGCTCGCGTGCGAACACGCCCGCCAGGAACTTCCAGGCCCGCTTGCGGTGGCCCCTCAGTCGTTTGTACTTGCGCATCGCCCAGCGCACCAGATAAACGTCGATGCCTCTCAGGGCTTTCCGGGCCAGCTCGGCCGGATAGAACCGGCCGTAGTAGTCGATCCAGCCCTGCACGATGCGATTTATCTTGCGTGCGATCCCCGCGAGGGATGTCCCGCTCCACAGGTGCAGCCTCCATCTCCGGATCGTTCGACGGATCGTCCTCGCGGCCCCCTCGCCGATCGCCGGGAGGAAGCTGGTGAACAGCTCCCCCCACCGATTACGAGCCCTGCGGGGACGGAACGCGTACCCCAAAAACTCGAACCGCTCGCGCTCGTGAGAGCCCGTGCGGTTCGAGTCCTTGCAATACACGATCGGCGTTTCCTCGTCGCTGCACTCCAGATGACAGTCGACCATCCGCGGTCCGATCCTGCCGAGCACGAGCCGTGCCTGGCGCTCGCTCTTGCAATGCACGACAAGCTCGCCCGCATACCGCTCGAACGGGACGTCCGGGAACTCCCGCGCGATCCACGCATCGAACGCGTAGTGAAGGTAGATGTTTGCCAGCACCGGGGCGATCGCAGACCCCAGCGGGGTACCACGATCGCGCGCCACCGAGGTGTCGCTCTCCTGATCGCGCGGCGCCTTCAGCCACCGTTCGATATAGAGAGAGATCCACCGCCGATCGGTATGGGCGGCCACCGCTTTCAGCACGAGCTCGTGATCGACGGAGTGCAAGAAAGCCACGTAACCCAGACGGATCGCCCAGTCCGATCGCCAACACCTTTCCCGGCAGATCTTCACCGCGTCGAGCGCCGAACGTCCCGGTCGATAACCACACGAGCCCTCGTGGAACAGACGCTCCACCGCGGGCTCCATGTATAGCTTCACGACCGTTTGCGCGACCCTGTCCGCGACCGTGGACACACCGCACGCCCCGATCATTCGCCCGTCATCCTTCGGTATCCGCACGATCCTCACCGGCGGCGGCATATACGTCCCCGAGGACATGCGATTCCACAGCTTGTACAGGTTCCCCTTCAGGTCCCGCTCGAACCGCGCAACCGCTTCCCGATCGACGCCGGGAGCGCCCCGGTCGGCCCGAACTTGCCTCCAGGCCTCCCAGACCACCCGCTTGTCGATGCCAAACGACTTCGCCTGCGACTTCGACTCAACCATTGGTTCCTCCCACAGCCACGCGGTTGCCCAACGGCCTCGCCTGGACGGCCCATCCGCTTCGCTCCAGCCCCATTACAGAGCCTTCACCACTACTACCGGACGGTCCGCCCCTGTGCCCCGCATCGGTACTCTGATCCTCACGGTTTCTGCCGCTTGGACTTCTCCCGTATCCAGCCAACCACCGGTTAAAAACCAGCGGCCGACCATCCCGCGGGACGACAGGTTCCCACGTTCCATGCAAGAGCCTGACCCATGCTCGCGCCACCTCCATGCCGGACACCGTCTGGGCAGTCGACAGGCTCCCCCCAGACTCATCCCAGGCCAAAGTAGCGAGCCTGGTTTTGATGTCATCTAGTTCATTTCGACAAGTCACCGGTGGTTCACTCTCGTTCGCCTTCATCGGGTCGCACCTGACGCGCTCGAGGCACGCCTTTCTCCCGCAACGCTCGCCACCACGACTTTTGACCGCGGCAACTTGCGGGTGGTTTGTGGCCTCCTCCTGCAAGGCGACCACGGAGGACCTACCTCCATCTCTTGCACGACACCGCATCGAGAACCGCTCGACCATTCGACCGATCGCTCCCTCCGCGTTCGTGGCACACCCACTTTTTGAACTTCGCCTTCGCCTTCAGGGGGGCTTCGACCGCCTCCCGATCCTTGCCTGACCTGCCGGTTTGGGCCCCTCGTGTTTGTGCAGAAAATGTTCATTCCCCCAAGCTAACACGAACGCGTGTTCGATTGAAGGGCTTTAGGGCCGCGGCGCAAATTTGGCACAGAATCTTTAGGTTCGGCTCAACGTTTCCGGGGGTTTCGGGTTTAAAGTTGGCGGGAAAACGCTCGTCGGGGGTTGCTTAGGGATGAGCTACGCAACAGGGCTAGGTGGTTACCGCAGCGTGCTTGCTTGCCGGCCGTTGCGTGCCTTAATACTGAGGTTGCTATTCCGCGTAAACGTTATTGCCGCTGTTGGTTGTCCGAGAACGACTAGCCGCCGGGGACTAGAACAGCTGCTTCAGGCAGGGGTGGTGCCGGGTGCGAGCGCTTGGGACTCTTGGCGGAGGCGCTCGAGGTGCTCCGGGCCGCAGACGAGCCGCCCGCCTCGAGCCACGCCTGGCGCGTATACCGGGCGCCGGGGCTCTTGCCGTGCACGCGCATCCAGCGTCGCAGGCCATCTCTAACGACCGCGGGCTCGCCGCCGCCTTTCAGCCACTCCTGGAACACGAAGCTCGCGGAGCACTTGGTCGCGTTGGCGGCCAGCCACTCACGGATCGGCTCGCGCAGGAGCTCCGGATCCCCGCCCGCCTTGAACCACGCCTCGTAGATGTACGTCACCCCGGGCGCCTCCCCTCCGTGCTCAGCCAGCCATACGCCAATCGCATCGTGCACCAGCTCCGGCTCGCCGCCGGCCTGCAGCCATACCTCGTACAAAAAGCTCGCGCCCTTGGCGGCAGCGTTCGCCTCGAGCCACCCCACCAGCGACGCGCGGAGCGGCTCCGGGTCGCCGCCGGCCCTCAACCACGTCTGGTACAAAAAGCTCGCGCTCTCGGTACCCGCGCTTGCCTGGAGCCACTGCACCAGCGACGCGCGGAGTGGCTCCGGCCCACCGCCGGCCCTCAACCACGCTGCGCAAACATAGGTCGCACCGACGCTGTCACCGTGAGCCGAGAGCCAGCGCTCGATCGGCGTCCGAAGGAGCTCGCGGTCGCCGCCAGAGTCGAGCCACGCCGTGTACAGGAAGCTCGCCCGCTCGCTCTGGGCATGTGCATCGAGCCAGCACGCGGCGGGCTCGGCGATGAGGAGCGGCGCCCCGCCCGCCCTCAGCCAGGACGCGCAGACCGGGCCCACCTCCTCATTCCGCGCATGAGCGGCCAACCAGCGCTCGAGCGAGCGCTCGACGAGCGCCGGCTCGCCGCCACGCTCCAGCCACAGGGAATAGAGGTAGTGCGCATGACCCTCATCGTCGCTCGTGTGAGCGGCCAGCCAATCGCGGATCCGCCCCGAGAACGCCTGCAGCTCGCCACCGGCCAACAGCCAACCTTGGTAGAGATGGCTCGCCCCCGGATCATCGTCATGGAGCTCGAACCATGCGCCGAGCGCATCGCGCACGAGCTCCGGCTCGCCCGCCGTCTTCAGCCAGGCCGAGTAGACGAAGCTCGCCTTCTCTGCCTCCGCGTTATCGGCGAGCCACCCCAGGAGCGACTCGCGGACCAGCTCCGGCTCGCCGCCGCCCTTCAACCACGCCTCGTACACGTAGGTCGCGTTCGCGCGGTCACTCCTGGCCAGCCATCTGCGCAGCGGCCCGCGCATCAGCTCCGGCTCCCCGCTGTTGAGCAGATCGTCGTCGCTCGGCGCAAAATCCGTGTCGGCGCCGGCGAGCCCGATCCGGGCCGCCGGTGGGACTGTCTTTAAGGTTGTCTGTGGCATCCACCGATGCTCCCAAACGCTTGGGACGGTTTACGTGATCGGCGATGCCTCTGTGAATCAGGAGGTGGTTAGACGCGCGCGCGTACCGACCTCGATAGGAAAAGATCCGGAGTTGCTTTGAACGGGTAGGGGGAAGATCCGAGGTCGTCTAGGGACGAGCTACGCAACAGAGCTAGGTGGTCACCGCAGCGTTCTTGCTTGCCGGCCCATGCGTGCCTGAATTGGCTTATTGCTATGCCGCGTAAACGTTTCGACTGCTGTTGGTCGTCCGAGATCGACGAGCTGCGGGTGCTGCGGTGCGGAGAAGGACCAGGCCGAGGGTCCGGCTTCTATCTCTTATCCCAGACATCACCCATTACAGCACTGATATGGAGCGACGCTTGTCAAGCTCGCGTCGTTGAGCCTTTCCCGCTAACGGCAGGTGTGAATGATCATCGACGCCGTCAATGTGCTGCCCGTCGAGGTTCTTGCCACGATCGTGACCTTGAACGCACCCTTCGCGAGCCCTGCAAAACTTAGGTGGGCGGTAAGATGCGGGCCGGTCAGACTGGCTGCCACCCGACCGGCGAGCAGCACCTTCGCCCTCGTGATTTTCGTGCCTGCCGGGACGTTCAAGTGTCTAGCCACGTGGATCGTGAGCTTGCGTTGACTGACTTAGGACTTGCTTGGGACGGGACGTGTGATCTGGGCGCTCTGTGGCTACTTAGGGACAAGCTACGCAAGTTGGCTGGGTGGTTACCCTCGCGTGCTTGCTTGCCGGCCGTTGCGTGCCGTTACCGCAGGGTTGCTATTCCGCGTAAGGGCTGTCCAGAGCTCAGCAGGCCGCCCCCCAGCCGGACTCTTCCTGGTCCGGCGCTCGGCTCGTCCGGCTTGCTCCAGCGCTGCGAGCGCTTCCTTGATCTGCGCCGCGGGAAGATTACGATGCTGGGAGTCGTGCAACTGCGTGCGCGTGAGCCCTGGGGGATTATCCAGCAGAGTGTGATAAAGCAGGTCCGCGAGCGGGACACCCGTCGCGTCCCCGAGCGCCCACACAGCACTCCGCGCCGCATACTCCCACAACGCGCCCGCCGCCCTGAGATGCTCGGCCCTGATCGAGCCCGCACCATCCAACAGGGCGTAGATCAACGCCAACCGGATGCTGTGCGCTTCAGCGCGCGCGGTCAAAGCACCCGTAACACCCTCCATCGACCGCTTCGACATCTCCTTATACCTAGCCTTCCAAAGCCTTTTAGCATCAGAATGCAACCGCAGCTCACCAGCATGCCGAGCACGCTCAAGCCCCAGCGCGAGTGCGCCCTTCAACGGCGTCTTTGCGAGCGGATCCCTTTCCCCGCCCTCCGGCAGCAGCTGCGTGCGACGACACGCCACAAACAGAAAACGATTCAGAAAACCATTCGCGATACTGATCGTCGTCGAGCAATGACGCAACTCCGTAGCCGTGGTATGACCGATCAAAGCAAGATGAGCCCCAGTCGCGCGCAACGGCGAATTACGCGTCAACGTTGCCAGATCTTCGCTGTCCCACGCCTCACGCAACACCGGCGAAAGCGACGACAGTTCCCGCCCGCTCAACACCCGCGCGAACTCCGGCTCCGTCACCAGCAGCCGACGATCCGACACCCCAGCATCACCGCCAGAAGGATCACGCAACAACCACACAACCCCCTCGCCAGAGGACAAGCCCTTCTTGATCCGAGACGGAAAGTCCTTCTCGACTTCGCCGAGCAGCCGCTTGACATGACCAAGAGCGGACCCGTTACGAGAAAGCGCGGAATCGCCGACAAGCACGGCGAACTCGTTTGCGTAATGGCGAGTCGCCTCCACCTCAAACCAGGCACCACGCCCAATCAGCGCACCACACGCAACCAACAACTGCACGAGCACCGCGACGGGATCCGCCTCCGTATGCGGCGCAATCGCACCCACGATATCCCCCGCCAAGCCGTAGTAGGCATCTGGCGCGGGCGGGTCAGGCCAACCCTCCGGGGCCGGCAACATCTCGCTGATCGAAGTCATTCTCAAAAACCTAGGGCTCGCTTGGGACGGTCCGCGCGATCGGGGCCTTCCGCCGACCTCCAGCCGCCATCAAACCGCTTTGCGATGCGGCATTCGCAGCGGTCAAGTTTTTTGCACGAAGGAACGTCACCAGCACCTTCGCGCGGGATACCTTGTGCCGCGCGCGCGGGTTGGGGACGTCCTCGCCCAGGTCGGTGGCCGAGGCACTGGGGGCGTGAGGATCAATCGCATAGACGTCGCGTCGAAGCCAGCCTTGGCCCTGACCCCGAACGCTTCTACCAAGACTACGGTGAGGTGGCAACGAAGGACGCGCTGGCGCAGCTGCTTTCAGATCTGAGGGCGACGAGAATCGAAGAGATCCCGTCCGCCCTGGACAGCCAGCGTCGCGCCTTGCTGATCGTAGCCGGACTGTTCGCGATAACAGCTGTCTATTCGACGCTGTTGCTGGTGTAGAATGAAGACATGAGCAAGCTGCCTCCTCCATCTGACACGCCAAGGGTGTACATGCACATCGGCACGCTGAGCGGGCTGAATGTGCTGACGCTCGGCAAGGTCGCGCCCGGAGCCACCGTCGAACTGAAGAACGGATCGACCGGCCAGGTGATCAGCGTCACGGGCAGACGACTCACCCGCCCGATGAGCGCCGGCAGCGCCAAGATCAGACTGAACGACGGCAGCATCGTCACGGCTTCCAACGGGGAGATCGCGACGGTCCTTCGCGAAGCACCGCCACTGGCCGTGGCCAGCGCCAACGGGGATTCATCCTCGGTCAGCGGTAGCGGTGTCGCACGCGCCGCCGGCGTCTAGCCCCGGCCGCTGTCAAGCCCCACCTCTGCTTGCGGAAGTTCCCCACTTCTGCTCACGATGGCCGCGAGTGGGGAGCGCCGATGGCCGCGGGTGGGGCCACGGTCGCCCCTGTGCTACCTGGCGACGATCACGGCGACCGCAACGCTAATGACGGCGGCGATGGCCGCGACCATCGCCCACAGGCGCTGCTGCTGAGCCGCTTTGACCACGAGCGATTGCCAGCGAGCTCCGCGGCGGAGCATCTGGAGGCAAAGCCGGCTGGGCGGGCACCGAACCTGTGCAGCTGCAGAACAGCGAGCTGGTCGACTACTCAAGGCTTCGGCAGGTGGGGTGTTGTTGCCGCTTGCCCTGGCGTTGGACTTGCTTCGGTTTCGCGGGCGGGGCTTTTGGTGCCCCGAACGACCGTGCTCGGTGGCAGGCCGTGGGCTCTTCCCATCCCGCTCGGCGCGCCGGCGGCGCGGTCCCAGGCGTTGAGATGGCTCCTTGCTCGAGAGCGGCCGGCGGGAGATCCCAGGATGATCGCGGTAGCGATCACGGCAGAACCCGAGGGCGATCCGAGCGTGGACGAGCTTGCTTATCGGTGGTCGTCGACTAGACCCTGGTGCTGTACCCCCTCCCTACTCCGCCTCAGATTCACTTTTATCTGATTGGCCCGGGGCCGTCAAGAGACAGGTGTCGTCATTCTGGAAGGGGGTCGGCGAGCCCGGGGCCGGCGAAGCTGGTGGCAGCTGGGCGGCGTGAAGCTTGGGAGGCCGGCGCAGCTGGTGGGAGCTGGGGGACGTGAAGGTTGGAGGGCCGGCGAAGCTTCGAAGCTGGGTGGGAGCTGGGCGACGTGAAGCTTGGGGGCCGGCGGCTACTTCTCAAATTTCGAAGGTACAGCCGGAGCAGTCCGATTTACGGATTTGCCGGTAAATCGCGGATCGCCGAAGGGCGGTGCGATTTACGGGAATCGGCGATTCGGTGGCTATGCAGTTGTCAAGCTACGGGAGTGAGCTGCTGGTACGGCGGCAGCTGCGGTGCTGCGTGGAGCAGGTGCTGCGTGGAGCGGGTGCTGCGGTGCTGCCGGTGGTCGGGTCCTCGCCCCTTCCCGGGCCACTTCTCGAGCGGCCTCCGTGGGTGCTTGGATGACGACGGACATGAAAGCAGATGGTTGCGACGGCGGAGGCGATTTCGGGGGCGGAACTTTGAAGCGGCCAGCGTTTGCGGGGGTTCGGCGCTCAAAGTTGGCGCGCAAACGATCATGGTCATCCGCCGAGCGGGGCGTTTGGCGGGCGGCGAGCAGCTGGCTGGCGGCGGGCACGAAGTCGGCGCGATTGGCGAAGCTTCATGGGTGGCGCTGCCGGCGGCCCCGAAGCTGGGGCGTGGTCGGCGGGCCGGAAGCTGCCTTAAAGGCTACTTTTTGTGGGAAGGTTTCTTTTTCAAGGGGTTGTAGCGCTTATGAGCGGTCTTTTCACAACCGGAACGCTTGGAGCCATGTTTCTTGTGGCAGGCCTTCAGCGCAGCAGCGAGCTTCGCAGCTCGCAGCTGCGCAGCGGTCTTCGCCTTCGGGCAGCCACTCACGCTAATCGGCGTGCTCTGATGGATCACAGCCCCGTTCTGGCCAACAAATTCGGTGGGCATCTTCAATCCACCCTTGACCGTGCACAAATTGGCGTTTGCTGTCAGGGCACTGAACTTGCCCTGAGGCAACGTCAGTTCGAAGGAGCTGACGGGAGCATCAGGGACGTGGGCAAACGTCGATGAGGTTATCCCCGCCTTACTTATGAACGTATCGCCAACCAGGTCAATCGTTATTCCATAACCCTGCAGTGCCAGAATCAATTGTGGAAAGGCTTCGTTTCCATGACTGACGAAGTACGCAGGTCCTTCGAGTGGGACGGGGAGGATTGGAGTTATTGCCTTGGCAGAGGCAACTATCGATGCAGCTGGACAAGCGGCTGGATTGGCATCAAAGACGGCTGCTGTGCATGCCTTCTGCAATGTAGTCAACCTCGACGGCAACTGCTTGGGGAGGTCCACCTTGACACGAGCAATGTTTGCTTCCTCGGTTTGAGCGGACGATCCCGATGCAGATCCCGAGGTTCCAGAGGTACTGCCAGTCCCCGAAGCATTCCCAGGAGTCGTGACTTGTGGACCGGCAGCGGGTGGGATACAGCTACGCTAAGTTGGTCGATGGTGACCGACGCTTCCTTGGCTTGCCTGCCGTTTGGTGTGGTGGCATGAAGGTTTACGGCAGGAGTTCCTTTTGCTTTCTTCTTGCTGTTGTGTGTATCTCTTGAGGTTGTTGCTTGTGTGGGTCAGAAGTCTGTTGCAGTCTATCCCGTGACGGCCATTGGGGTGCAGTTGGTGGGGTTGAACATTAATGGAGGCCCACCCACCCCGTTGATGTTTTTGTTGATGTGCTTGAGCTGCAGAGGGATGCCGTCGATGATGTGCGGGAACGTTTGAGGGGCTAGGGTGACCTGCGCGGTATAGAAGTCGATATAGATCTTTACCCGAGAAATGATAGTGCCGAGGTTGAACGGACCCGCCTTCGCCGGCACAGGTACGAGAAGGCTGAGCGGAGCACCCTTATAGGGGCCGGTGAGGTAGACCTTCCCACCAGTGACCGTGAACGGGTCACCGCCCATCAGGCTTTCGGGGCCACAGGTGCCAGCGTTCGCCTGGGCTCCCCCACGCTCCGGGACATCCGCGATTCTCGTCGATACTGCCGGCGGCAACGTCACGCTCAAGCAACGCCCTTGGGCGTCCGCACGCTCAGCCGCCACGCTCGTTCCTCCGATCAGGCGCCGGATGTACGCGAGGCAACGATGAAGGCCATCGGCGATCAAGGCGGCAGCCGAGGAGATGGCGATGAAACGGGTAATGTCGAGAGCCAAAGTCATAACTTGCATCGAGGTCACGATAGGCGAGCGTTGGGACGGAACGGTGTGTGTGGGATGGCCGGCGGCGGAGGTGGGCGTTGGCGAGCGACACGCAGCTGGCGTCCGCTGGTGTTAGAAGGCGCGCGTTAGGGTTAGGGAGAATCCCTTGAGCAGGTCGGTTGTGAGGACCTGGTTGGCGGTGAGCTGTTGGTCCTCGGTGTTTGGGCGCACACGTGTGAGGATCCTGGTTTCGGGGTCTGCGAGCCATAGCTCCCTAACGCCCGAGTGTATGTAGACATCGCGCTTGGGGCCGAGGTCGTTCTCGCGTGTAGACGGGGAGAGCACCTCGACGATGAGATCAGGGATGACGGTGACCTCGCCTTGTATGACCGGGGGGCGTCGTCCGGCGCGCCACCAGCAGATGTCGGGCGCGAGGTGCTCGCTGCCTGGGAAAGCGACAAAGACATCTTGGCGCAGGATGCCTTGATCGGCTGTGAGCTCCTGCCAGCGGCCGAGCGCCAAGAAGAGTGCTCCCTGCGAGGCGGAGGCGGTGTCGCCGACCGGGGGCATCGTTACCGACTCGCCGTCGATGTACTCAATCGGCAGGGACCAGCCAGCGTCGGATTGGAGCGCGATGTATTCCGAAGGCTCGACACGGGGGTGCTGGACGTGGGGATGCGTGAGGACGTTCGCCACGGGAAAGAGGATAGCAGGCGAAAGTGAGGAGCGAGACGTAACGTGGGTGTTTCGACGGAAGCTGGTCGCCAGGGTGAATACGGAGAATGGCGGGCGCGACTTCAGCGATTGACTATTGTTCGACCGCGATCGGCGAAACTTCAAGCTACTTGTGGCCTTTCTTGGGCCTGGGGGCTTTGACGCACTTCCCATGCTTGTTGTGTACCTTGCCCTTCGGACACTTCGCCGGCTTCTTCTTCGCCACTGGTTTGCTAGGCGTAGCTGCGATAGCAGGAGAAATATTCGTGAG